>CAXXGZ010000003.1:0-2386482 GCA_963663595.2 Chloroflexota bacterium
TGAACTTCTTCGACGCGCTGGGCGGGATAGAGTCGTTCGGATACCCGAAGACGGACGCCAGGGTCGACAATCATCCTCTGGCCGTCCTGAACCTTCCTAACACTGATACCGCCGTCATCCGGCAGTACTTCCAGGCGGCGGTCCTGGAGTACCACCCGAACGACGCGCTGCAGCCCGTGAAGCCCGCGCTGCTGGGCGATCTGCTGCGCGACCGGAGATATCCGTACCAGTCTTACCTCGCGTTCGCCAGCTTCGGGACGTCATTCCCGCTGCGAGTCGGACAGGTCTACAAGCCGGAGAAAGCGGTCTTCCCCGAAGACTTCATCCCGCCGGGACTGGTTACGTGACGACGGGCGCCGACAAGCTAACCATGGTCGACACCTGACACACCCGCGAACCACGGCTCGTCGAGCATCGTGACGAACTGCTGGCGGCGTTCCGCGAGTTCAACCGGACGCCATCTGGCCGACGTCAAGTCCAGCGTCCAGGCTCTCGAGAGAGAGTGGCGGCGGCTCGTCAGTGTTGCCCGCGAGTACGAACGTCGCCTGCTCCGCATCGTTCGTGCGGTATTTTTATGGAGAGACTATCGCGAACCTCGCGAATAAAATCGCCGGTTTTGCTACAATCACCCCGTGGTGCGTGCACAATTATGTCGGAATGCATCGCGGAGGGTCCCGGGCCCCACAGGAGGCGTCGAGTATGATTCGGAACTAAGGACACCTGGCCGGTCCTAGCGGACGGCTGTTCCATCGCCTGGGATGGGCGTTAACTATCCCGGAATTTCATTGGCCTTGCTGATGACGCGGCTTTACTTAGAATTATGTTTATTAGCCGCCTCCAGCCAGCGCCGCAAGTGCTCAGGAGGTAACTGTGCACCCATCGATATCGCTCCGCTCGAAATGGCGGAGCATTGCCGTGGCACTAGTCACGGTCGGCATTCTGACCGTCCTGACCGCTAGCGTTGCTCTGGCGCAGGGCCACGTGGCCAACGACGGTCAGACGCTCGAAACGCAGTCGCCGGAAGTTCAGCAGCTCTATACGTCGGTTTGGGGCGATAACGCCGCCATGCAGTGGGCGGCCGACCATAACGCCGCGATAGGCCAGGTCGCGCCGCAGGCGCAGCACCCGCGCTATGACGACGTGTTCCACGTCGCCTACATGCGGAGCATGGACATGGAACTCGCCGGCCGGATCACGGCCGACGTGATCGCCCGCGGGACCATCGACCAGTTTATGGCCGGCATGGACATGGGCGTGCTCTACGGCTACGTGGCGTCAGCGCCGCAGCCCAGGGCCGCGCCGGCAAGCTCGACTTCGTCTACCTCATCCACGAGCAGTCGAGCCGACGTACATGGCCGACGTCCCGATCGACGTTGGGACGGCTTCCGATGGGGCGATATCACCAGGATGAACATACGTATGTGGACAGATCCGGTCGTTGGTGACGCTGCCTAGTTCCAGCCATCCCGGTGTGCCCGTTACCATTCTGGCCGACTCAGGACGTTGGCTCTCTGCCCAGGGGACGCTGTGACGAGAGCTTCGTCAGCTTCCACGACGCGTGATCGGGCTATGGCGGTGACATGCGATCCCGGACCGAATTCGGGCTCCGACGGTCGCCGTGACGGCTCGGTACTCGAGCTCGGCATACTCAGAGATGCCGAGTGGTGACACCCCGCGGCGAGCCGTTCGTGTTGTCACCTACATTAACGTCAGGCGACTCGGACGATGCAGACCGACTTCGGCAACCGATGGTTTGGTTCGACGGAGCCGTTCGAGAAGGTGGTCCAGATCATCGCTCACGTTCACGATCATGACGTGCTGTTACTGCCCGAAGCCGAGACGTGGCAATCATGCCGACGTTCGCGGACGCAACACCCGTGTCGGACGTGGCACCTTCGGAGGTCGACGTTCGACTTGATGAACGTAGCGGCACGCGATGCTGACCGGCGGCCGACATCCGCCGGGACATCGCACACTCGACGTACACCGCCGAGGATCCACGACGGCCGATACGGCCTCGCTTGACGTTCGACGATCATTCGGTCGAGAGGACACCACACCGACGAGACGCCGCCGACGGCAACCGCTTCACGGAACACTGTTTACTCTATACGGTCACGGCAGGATCCCTGACTTCGTCCAGAGGGGTCTGGCCGGCTCACGGCGATCACCATGACGTACAGGACTTCATGCCGCTGCCTGCTGACCGACTACTGGCTGACAACGGACGCGATGGACTTCTGGTCCGAATACGCGCTAGCATGCGCGTGGTGCCCATGCTGACTTGAGGCAAGGCGTGAACGACCGAAGCTTCACACTCACCCGCCGTGACGAGGTCGGGGGATAAGCGGTCTGCCTGACGGTCTGAGCGTGGGCTGGACCACGCTCTACCATCACGGGTAACGTGGCCGAATAGGAGGCTTCGAACTAGTGGGGGAGGGGCAGACTCTCCCCCAAGGGTTTCGATAGTCACTTAGGGACGTGACTAGACGCCAACGGTGACAATCGCGGAGGGGTCAGTCGGCCACTGGACGATTTCACGATCACGGTGAACGGAAGCCAGCTCATAAGGAGGAACAGCTAAACAGCGCGGGCCCCCGGCAAGAGACCCTCCGCCGGGGGCCCGCTTCTATTTCAGGGCTGGGTTGGATGCCGGGAGGTTGCGATCTCCTCCCGAAGGAGATCGATTCGGAGGCACGCGAAGCGGATTCTCACGGTCACCGGCGGGTTCCCGCTTCTGACCGACCGACTTCCCCGGTTCATAAACGCAGCGCCGATACAACGCAGGTAGACGCCAGTCCACTCGCACTCGGACTTGGCAGGGACGGTTCGCGAATTGCCGCTGCGACTCCAGGCAGGCGCGAGTGGATGGCATGGCTTTCTGGATTCCCGCGTGCGCGGGAATGACGGGTGGGCAGGCAATTCCGGTCTCCGGCAACCGAACGCGAGATTCCTCGCTTCGCTCGGAATGACGGCAAGAGATCAGCGTCAGGCTACCGCGGATGAGGGCGCCGCGTTCGTTTGATTTCTTGCGGGTGGGGGATGGGTTTGAAGGCTCGGACTGGTTGGCCGGGCGTGGCTGACGGAGGGAGGCCGGGTTTTGAAAACCCGGTCCTGTTGGTGAACACCCTCACCCCGGCCCTCTCCCTTCCGAGGGAGAGCGAGTGGACTCTCGTTCCCCGCTTTCGCGGGGACATGCTTCACGGGAATGACGGGATCTGCCGTGCGTCCTTCGACCCTTCGACAAGCTCAGGGCAGGCAGACTCAGGATGCACGGGGGCGCTGTTACTTGGACGAAGTGACCGGGGGGCGAAACCGCGTAGGCAACTATCCGGGACGGTTATATACTTCGCGGGGCTGGAATCCGGATGCGGCTCGTCGATAGCATCGATGGTCCCCGATTCCGGTCCCCGAATCGAGTGGGGAGACCGGCTTTCGACGGAATGACGGCGAGAAGCCGAAGCCGCCGGAAATCCGTCCTGGAAATCCAGTCCGCCCGAAGGTGGCTATGACGCTGATAGACAACGTTCGAGCACGCGAGATTCTGGACTCTCGCGGCAATCCAACCGTCGAGGTGGAGGTCTTTCTCGACACCGGCGCCATGGGCAGGGCCGCCGTTCCGTCGGGCGCGTCAACCGGCAGCCGCGAGGCCGTCGAGCTGCGCGATTCGGACCCGTCGCGGTACCTGGGCAAGGGTGTTCGCAACGCGGTCGAAAACGTAAACAGCGTTATCGCTCCCGCCCTTCGGGAGATGGACGCGACCGATCAAGCGGCGGTAGACGCCGAACTGCTCGCCATGGACGGCACCGAGAACAAGTCCAACCTTGGCGCCAACGCCATTCTGGGCGTATCGCTGGCCGTCGCCAAGGCGGCCGCCGACGAGGTTGGTCTGCCCTTGTATTCCTATCTGGGCGGGGTCGGAGCCACCAGAATGCCCGTGCCGATGATGAACATCCTCAACGGCGGCGTTCACGCCTCGGATTCCGCCGACTTCCAGGAATTCATGATCGTGCCCGCGGGATTCACGTCATTCTCCGACGCGCTGCGCGCGGGCGTGGAGACCTATCACTCGCTGCGGGCCGTGCTCGCCAAACGCGGACTTGCCTCCAACGTGGGCGACGAAGGCGGGTTCGCGCCGGCGCTGGGGTCCAACGTCGAGGCGGTCGAGCTGATTCTCGAGGCGATCGACGCGGCCGGCTTTTCCGCGGGAAGCGACATATTCCTCGCTCTCGACGCCGCCGCGACGGAATTCCATGAGGACGGTCGGTACGTCCTGAAGACGGAGGGCAAGAGCCTGTCGAGCGAGCAGCTTGTGGAATTCTGGGGGGACTGGAGCCGCCAGTATCCCATAATCTCAATCGAGGACGGACTGGACGAGAACGATTGGGACGGCTGGAAGCTGCTCTGCGCGAGCCTGGGCCGCGGCGTGCAGCTTGTGGCGGATGACCTTACCGTAACCAACACGAAGATTCTGAGCCGGGCCATCGAAGAAAAGGCCGCGAACTCGATCCTGATAAAGGTGAATCAAATCGGATCGCTGACGGAAACCCTCAAAACCATGGAGATGGCCAGGAACGCGTCGTTCACGTGCGTGGTGTCGCACCGCTCGGGCGAGACGGAAGACACGACTATCGCCGACCTGGCGGTGGCCACCGGCTGCGGTCAGATAAAGACGGGCGCTCCCGCCAGAACCGATCGCGTCGCTAAATACAACCAGCTCCTGCGAATCGAGGAAGAG
This sequence comes from Chloroflexota bacterium, assembly GCA_963663595.2. Lineage (GTDB taxonomy): Bacteria > Chloroflexota > UBA11872 > UBA11872 > VXNJ01. The sequence continues at coordinate 4,739 of CAXXGZ010000003.1, forward strand.
CTTGGCGCGCAGGCGGAGTACGGCGGGCTCGGCGCGTTCTACAACCTTGAACTCGACGCTGAGCGGCGTGGATAACGAGCTAGAGAGGCTTCTTCGGGAAGTCTCCGAAGGAACGGTTGCGCCCGAAGCGGCGTTCAGCCGGATCGTCAACAAGTTCGACGACTTGCAGTTTGCCAAAGTCGATCTGGACCGGCCCCGCCGAACCGGATTCCCCGAGGCGATATACAGCCTGGGCAAGACGCCCGATCAGATCGCGGAGATCTCCCGGACGCTGGCCGGCGCCGGGCAGACGGTGCTGGCGACGAAGGCCGGCGAGGAGGCGTTCGAGGCGGTCAGGGCCGCGCTTCCCGACGCCGAGTTCAACAAAACGGCGCGCACCATCGTCGTCCGCGCCTCCGGCTCGCCCAGGCTCCCCGGCCGCGTCGCCGTGTTGACTGGCGGCACTTCCGATCTGCCGGTTGCCGAAGAGGCCGCCGTAACCGCGGAGACCTACGGCGCGGAGGTGAAGAGACTGTGGGACGTGGGCGTCGCGGGCGTGCACCGGCTGCTCTCGCAGCGTGATGAAATCGACGACGCGACGGTCCTCATTGCGGTGGCCGGCATGGAGGGAGCGCTGCCCAGCGTGGTTTCGGGTCTTACAGACGTGCCCGTCATAGCCGTTCCCACGAGCGTCGGGTACGGCGCTTCGTTCAATGGACTGGCCGCGCTGCTGGCCATGCTCAACTCGTGCGCGCCGGGCGTCGCCGTGGTCAACATCGACAACGGCTTCGGCGCGGGATTCATGGCCGCGCAGATTTGCCGGCTCGCGACCATCCCGAAGTGAGCAGGATCGCCTACTTCCAGGCTTTTTCGGGAGCGAGCGGAGATATGTTCCTTGGGGCGCTCGTGGACGCCGGCTGGCCGGTCGACGATCTGGTTGCGACGCTTTCGAAAGTTCCGGTTCACGGTTATCGGGTCAACGTGGAAAACGTTATGAAGGGCGCCGTCGCCGCCACCAGCGTTTCGTTCGAAATCGAGGCCCACGATCACGCCCACCGCGGGCTGCGGGACATCCTCGCCATCCTCGACGGCAGCGATCTGGGCGATTCGGTCCGGGACCGCGCGAGCTCGATGTTCGAACGGCTCGCGCGCGTTGAAGCCAGGGTCCACGGAGAGACAGTCGAGGACATACACTTTCACGAGGTCGGCGCTGTCGACTCCATTCTCGATGTCGTCGGCGCGGCCGCCGGGCTCGAGTGGCTCGACGCCGACGAGATCGTCGTCTCGCCCATCAACACGGGAGGTGGAGTCGTAAATACCCTGGCGGGCAAGATACCGGTCCCGGGGATGGCGACTCTGCTGCTTGCTCAGGAGGCTGGCGCGCCGGTTTATTCGACGAGCGACAATCGGGAGTTTTTGACGACCACGGGCTCGCTCGTTCTGACCTCCGCCGCTACCGGCTTCGGCCCGCTGCCGGCAATGACGGTCGAAAGGATCGGCTACGGAGCCGGAACCGCCGACTTCGATTTGCCGAACGTCTTGCGGGTCGTTATCGGAAACTCCGACTCTTCAGATGAATCCGACGTTGCGACGGTCATCGAGACGAATCTCGACGACGTTCCCGCCGACGTGCAGGCCTATGTCGTGGAACGCCTTTTCGACCGGGGCGCTCTGGACGCGTTCATCACGCCCATCGTGATGAAAAAGGGCCGGGCGGCGGCCAAGCTGACGGTGCTCGCCGAACCTAATAAAGTCGATTCACTTACCGAGGTGCTGTTCGCCGAAACCCCAACCCTGGGCGTGCGGATGTACGAGACCCGACGGCGTAAACTCGAACGCGACGCGCGCAGCGTGGCGACTCCGTGGGGGGACGTGGGTGTTAAGGTTTCGTTTCTGGGCGGTCGCGTGCGCGACGCCTCGCCGGAATATGAGGACTGCCGCGCCGCGGCCGCAAAGGCCGGCGTGCCGTTGCGGAAGGTTATGGACTACGCTCGGGATGCGATGCTGGAGCAGCTCGCGCGAGCCGGCTCTGTTCGTGATTAGCCAGGGGAGGCCCAGGTGACCGAATCGGCAAGTAATGGAGCGGCCGGCCGCGTCAAGGCGGACGCCGTCGCACTCAACCTCTCCGCCGCGCGCGAGGTCAAGGCCGAGATAGTTGAATCGAAAGGCTCGGCGCTTGGATTCGTAAAGACCGATACCGCGCGCGTCCAAACCAGCGCCGTGGGCGCGGTGGTCGGCAGTTCCACGTATTTGACAAACAGCTATTCGGCCGCGGCCGGCGGCGCGCACGTGCGGATTGATAACAGCATGGTCCAATGGCTAATCGGCGGATACGTCGAAGCCAACAAGGTGTTTTCGCTGGCCGTTATAGGCGGAGCCGTTCATGGCGAGGTGCGGACACTTATGACCGCTCGAGCGGCGATCGTGTTCGGGATAGCCCTCGGTCTGTCGGGGCTTGCGGCCCGTATTATCCGACGGTTGATTTGACGCCCGCATTTTGCCGGCCCCCCGGTCGTCTCCAATCCGTTAGCGCTTTGGTCCAACGGTACTAACGTCCTCGGCCAGTGACGTTGCGCGCGGGCTCGTCTCTTCCGGAGACAGGAACGCCGGTGAAACCAATGGCCGGTGAGCGGGGTAAGACGCCGCGCGGCAAGAGATCGAAGCGGTCCAGGGGCCGGGAGCGGCGGAATGACGAGACGCCTTCCAAAACCGCGCTCGACAAGACCTCCACCGTGGAGAGAGCGGTGGCCGAGATCCGGTCGGGCGACGTGGTCATGGTCGGCGGCTTTCACGACGTCGGTTCACCCGTTTCCCTGATAGCCGAAATCGTCGCGCAGCGCATCGGCAACCTTACGGTCGTCGCGAACGACATACCCTCGCTGGACCGGGGCATCGGGCGGATAGTCTCGGCCAAGCTGACTCGCCTGGTTGTGACGAGCCAGCTTGGCCCCGGCCTGGCGATGCAGCGCAAAATCGACGCCGGCGATCTGCGCGTCGAGACCGTCCCCCAGGGGACGCTGGTAGAGCGGATTCGGTGCGGCGGCGCCGGTCTCGGGGGATTTCTCACTCCCACGGGGATCGGCACCGCGATGGCCGACGGCAAGCGGATCGTCGAGGTCGATGGCGAGCGATATCTATTGGAAACGCCGTTGACGGCTGACGTGGCTCTGATTTCCGCGTTTAGAGGCGATCGATGGGGCAACCTGACGTATCGCGGCGCCGCGCGAAACCTCAATCCGGTCATGGCCGCGGCCGCCGCCAGAATCGTGATAGCCGAGGTCCAGGAGCTATACGAGATCGGCGACGTTGACGCCAACGAAATAGAAACGCCCGGTCTCTACGTGGATATGGTCGTGGAGGCGAATTAGTCGATGCCCTGGTCCCCCGAAGAAATAGCTGCTCGCGTGGCTCGCGAGTTTTCCCCCGGCCAGGTCGTGAGTCTTTGCGGCGGAATCCCGTTGCTGGTGGTCGCGGCCGTGGATGAGTCAATGCAAGTGATGCTCCATAGCGAAAGCGGAGTTCTGGGCATGGGGCTAAAGCCCCAGCACGGCAGGGAGCTTCGAGACGTGGTTGACGCGGAGGGGCGATCGGTCGGAATGATGCCCGGCGGCTCATTTTTCGACGCCGCGCAAGGCTCGGCAATGGCCCGCGGCGGTCACGTCGACGTATGCGTCACGGGTGCTCTCGAGGTCGACGAGCGGGGCAACCTCGCAAGTTGGACGGTCCCGGGGGAGTTTGTTCGCGGACCCGGCGCCGCGATGGACCTTGCGGTCGGCGCGGAGCGGGTTATCGCGGCCATGAACCACGTCGGCCCCAGCGGCGAGCTAAAGCTGCTGAGCCAGTGCAGCCTTCCGCTCACCGCGGTCGAGTGTGTCGACATCGTGGTTACCGATCTTGGCGTATTTGAAATCAAGGATGGGTGTTTTAGATGTATTGAGCTGGCCCCCGGCGTCGCTTGGGAAGATGTTGAGGCGGCAACGGAGGGACGGCTGGTCCGGTCCGAGCGATCCGGCAAACCCGACGCCGGACCAGCCGGCGAGGCTCCGACCACCCCCTTCGACGAAGAGCAGGGAGAACTGGTCGCCGAATCGGACTGGAAGGGCGACTAGCTAACGCTCCCGGCGACGTAGGGCTTGACCGCCCCGGTGTGCGAAACCAGACTGGCGCGCCCGGCGCATGGCAGGACTTCGATCCGGGCCGCGGGCAAGCCTATGCCGCGCGCTGGCCGCTGCTCGCGGGTCTTGAGTTAGGGGCGGTTCGCGAACCGCTTCTGGTCATGTCATTCCGAGCCGGAGGCGAAGAATCTGGGCTTCGGCAACGGCCAATCCCGGCCTCGACGACGGAACGGGAGACCCTTCGCTTCGCTCAGGGTGACATGGGAGTCAGGGTGACATGGGAGGATGGCGCTTAGGGGCCAGCATGGCGCTGTTGAACACCCTCACCCCGGCCCTCTCCCTTGAAGGGAGAGGGAGAGGATTCTCGCTCCCCGCGTGGCGCGTGGACATGCTTTACGTGATTGTTGACGACGCTCAGGATGACGACAAGGCGTAACGCCCCTCTCTTTCGACTTTCCTTGAGTCAACGAACCACACTCTCCCCGCCTAGATAGCTGTCCACCTGAGCTTTGCCGCGGGTGTGGCTTTACGTCCCCTTGCGGATGTGGGTGTGACCGTTGCCTAGACAGCCGTCCAACGAGCCGCAAGTGGACACCTATGTCGAGACTACGTGTAAATCGGTTTGCGGGTCTGATTGCCGCCGCGGGGCTGATGTTCAGCTTTGTGGCTTGCGGTGAAGTCCAGATCGTCGAAGTGCAGAAAGTCATCACCGTCGAGGTTGAGGTCCCGGTCGAAAAGATCGTCACTCGAATGGTCGTGGCAACTCCGACGCCTACGGAAATGCCAGAGCCTATGCCTTCTCCCACGGTCGCTAGTGGTTCATGTGATGGTGCTGCCGAGCAAACGTATATGGAGGACTTTCTCGGAGGTCGCGTGCTAATCGTCAACGGCGCCGCAGGTATGGAGGAGCTTCGTTTATCGCTTAGGGAGAATCGAGCACTATTCACACATAGTGCTTGATATATCTGCAAACCAGAGCAAAGGTCATGCGGACGTTCTTCCTAACCAAGGAGTCCGCTATGTCTTCCGCTCAGACTCTGCCTACCGTCTTCTCTGGTTCTAGCTCGGGCTGGGAAGGCTCCCTCTACGCCTTCCTCGCCGAGAAACAACGCCGCTCCGGCTCCAACCGCACCCCGGACTCCTACTACCGCACTCTCCGCCTCTTCTTCGGCTCCCTCCAGAAGTCTCCCGATCAGGTCTCGCCTCAGGATGTCTTCTCCTTCGCCCATGGCATCGGCCTCTCGGGCCGTGAACCTTCCCCAGTAACCGTCGGCGCTCGTCTCTCCTGCATCTCTTCCTTCTTCAAGTTCCTCATCAGACTCGATCTGCTCAAGGCCAATCCCTGCGATCCCGTCGAGCGCCCCAAGCCTCGTCCCGGCGCACCAAGCGGCCTCTCCGCTGCACAGGTGCAGCAGCTCCTCCAGGTCATCCCCGATACCCTCAAGGGCAGACGCGACCTGGCCATCGTCCTCACTCTCGTCCTAACCGGCAGACGCAGATCGGAGGTCATCAACCTCACCGCCGGCGATATCGCCTTCGACGACTCCGCCGTGTTCTACCGCTACGTCGGCAAGGGCGGTGTGCGCGGTCGGCGTGAACTTCCTCAGTCCCGCCCTCGCTGCCATCCGGCGATCTCTTGGCGATGTCGGCAAGGACCTCGCTTCCATGCATCCTTCCGAGTCGCTCTGGCAGGCGGGCGCTGGCCCCCAGGGCGTCTCCAGCGCTACCTTCTACAACCGCTTCCGGGGCTACCTCCGCTTGGCCGGTCTCCCGCCCTCCGGCGTCCATGTCCTACGCCACACCGCCGCCAAGCTCCGCCGCGACGTCGGCGAGTCGGTCGAGTCCGTAAGCCAGTTCCTCGACCACAGCTCGCTCGCCGTCACCACCACCTACCTCCGCAGACTCGAGGGTCAGCGCGATACCGCCTGGCATGGCGTCGCCAGCGTTATCGGCGTGAGCTAGCTCGTCCCGCCGACGGCCTTCTTGACCTCACCGTCTAGTATCTGTTCCGGCGGGGCGTCAGCGCATTCTGGTTCCACGCCCGTCTGCCTTTTGGGCGCCGCCGATCCGCCTTGACCTCTACGCTCCTTCGGAGCGTTCATACATCCCGCTCCGCTCCCCTCCCGCTGGAGGTCGTCTTGCCCGATCCCATTCGCCACATCGCCACCTACGCCCGCGTCTCCTCCGATGAACAGCGTGACCGCCATACCGTCCGCAATCAACGCGCCGCCCTGTCGCGCCGTCTGGGTTCCGAGCCGGGTGTTTTGGTCTTCAAGCATTACGAGGACGATGGTGTCTCGGGAACCATCCCTCTGCAAGAGCGACCGGGTGGTTGTGCGCTCGTCCGTGACGCTCGCGCCGGCCGCTTCTCCCAGAGTCTGGGTCGTCCGCGCCGATCGTCTCGGTCGCGACGCCTTCGAGCTGCTACGCATATGGAGGGTGTTCGAGTCCATCGGAGTCGCGCTCCGCGCCACCGACGAGAACATCGACGATCCCTTCTACTTCGATATCCACGCCGTCATCGCCGCCAACGAACGCCGCAAGTTCCTCGAACGTTCCGCCGAGGGCATGAACCGCGCCGCCAAAGAAGGCCGCTATACCGGCGGCATCGTCCCGCTCGGCTACTCGGTCTCTGGTGATCGAGGTTTCCGCCGCCTCGTCCCGACGACTCGCCCATGTGGGCCGGCCTCTCCGCCGCCGACGTTGTCAGGCGCATCTATGACCATCTCGCCGTAGACGGCTGGAGCTGCGTGCGCATCGCAACCGAGTTCAACTCGCTGGGTGTACCCACGTCCTACAGGCGCGACGGCCGCGGCGTCAGGGGCAAACGCACCCAGGGCCTCTGGCGCTCGGGCCGCATCCGCAACCTCGTCGTCAACCCCGTCTACAGGGGCGTCCTCCAGTACGGACGTAGGTCCACGAAGCCCAACGGTCGTGAGGTGATTTCCGCTTCCGTTTCCCCGCTAGTCTCGGAGGACGTCTGGAACGCCGCCATCGCTACCCTCAAGCGCAACCGCGCCTTGCCCCGCAACTCCTGCCATTCCTACCTGCTCCGCTCCCTCATCCGCTGCGCCGTCTGCGGCCTCTCCTTCTGCGGTACCTGGACCAGGGGGCCTCGCTACCGCTGCAACGGCTCCATGGCCCACCGCGGCCCGTTCGCTGGCAAGTGCATCGGCGCCTCCATCAAGGGTGAGAAGTTGGAGGCCATGTCGTCTGGTCCGATGTCTCCCGCTTCCTTACCGACCCCGACGAACTCACGGACGAGCTACTCGCGGATGACTCGGACGCCGAGAACCACGCCATCGCAGAAGCCGAACGCGCCTCGCTCATCGACGCTCGCTCCGCAGTCCAGGATCGCCGCACCCGCGCCATCGACCTCTACACCCGCGGCAAGCTCTCGGAGGTCGAGTTCGACGCCATTGCCGCAGACGTGGAACGGGAACTCAAGACTCTCGATGAGCGGCTGGCCGGTCTAGAACCTGCTGATGACGTCTGCTTGACGACGCCGCCTCGGAGGATGTGCTCGCGGAGATCCGTGAGCGGCTGGACGACGACCTCTCAGACGCCGAGCGCCGGGAGATCGTTCAGCTGCTCGTGCGCCGGATTACCGTCCACACCACCCTCCCCGACCGCGGCCGCAAGCAGGTCCGCGTCGTTATCGACTACCGCTTCCCGCCGGGAGGTGCGGCTCGCACGGGCACGGGTTCATGGCGGCCACAAGCATGAACCGCGCCGGGAGCGTGGCAGTGGCCGCCGCCCGGGCCACGGTAATGCTGCCCTCCTCCAGCGGCTGCCGGAGAGCTTCCAATGATGCGCGGTTGAATTCGGGAAACTCGTCAAGAAAGAGAACGCCGCGGTGGGAAAGACTTATCGCGCCGGGTCGAGGAACTCCGGCCCCACCGCCGACCAGGCCCACGTGGGAGATCGTGTGATGCGGCGATTGAAATGGCCGCTCCCTTATCAGGGGCTTATTCCTCGGCAGCACCCCGGCGACGCTGTGGATCTTCGTCACCTCCAGAGCTTCGTCGAACGTGAGCGGCGGGAGAATGGAGGGAAGCGCCCGTGCGAGCAGCGTTTTGCCTGTCCCCGGCGGGCCGGACATGGCGACGTTATGCCCTCCGGCCGCCGCCACCTCCAGGGCGCGCTTCGCATGCTCCTGGCCCCGGATTTCGCGCATGTCGGAAGCGCTGGGCAGCCCGTCCGCCACCAGCATCTCGGAATCGTGGGGTTCGACCTGAATCAGGCCGTTGAAGTGGGCGACGTCGAAGCCTGCCTCCTGCGCGATCGCCACCATCGGCAGTATGCCGTTCGAGTGTCGAACTCCGCCGTCGAGCGACAGCTCGCCGACAAATAGCGCGCGCTCATCGCGAAGCGTGATCTGCCCGGAGGCCGCGAGTATCCCAACCGCCATGGATAGGTCGTGCACTCCGCCTTCCTTGCGTACATCGGCGGGCGCGAGGTTTACGGTCACACGCTTGTTCGGAAACGCGCAGCCCGAGTTCTTGATCGCCGCTCGCACGCGCTCCCGGGCTTCCTGAACCGCGGCGTCAGGCAGGCCGACGATATTGAATGCACCGAGGCCCTGGGAGATGTCAACCTCCACCTCCACCGGGACGCCTTCGAGTCCGATGAGCGCGCAGCTGTGTACCTTGGCGAGCATGGGCGGATTGTATGTCACCACGGAAGTCCTCTCCACGCCTGCCTTAGTGGTCCGCGCCGGCTTTGATCGCCAACCCCTGCGCGAAGACGCGGCAACGGTCGGCCGGCGCATAGGTCGCTGGGCGCCCCAGCGGCACAAATAGCGGATCGTGGAGGTATGCTGGCGCCAGAAGGTAACGTGCGGCCGGCGGAGCTTTGCCATACCGAATAGAGAGCAAAAGTCTAAACCTCGAATCGGCCGGGATAACGCTCTCCACCTCACGTGCCCCGCGTGCGGGTTCGAGAACCCCCGAGACCATGCATTCTGCGGCAAGTGCGGGAGTTCAATAAGCGAAGATCCTGACGCCCGATCGACCGAGACCGCGGCTCTTGCGAATCCCAGCGATGAAGCTCAGCTCCAGGTAATTCAACGTTACATGCCGCAGGATCTTCTCAATAAAGTGCTGGCCGCGCGCGGCAAGATCGAGGGCGAGCGCCGGCAGGTCACGGTTCTCCTAGCGGACATGCAGGGCTATACCTCCCTTTCCGAAAGACTAGGTGAAGAGCGGGTCTTCCGCCTCATGGAACCGCTGTACAAGCTGATGATCAAGGCTGTGCATCGCCACGAGGGCATGGTTCAGAAGCTCACCGGTGACGGGATTCTTGCTCTGTTCGGCGCTCCCGTGGCATTGGAAGACGGGCCACTGCGTGCGTGTCGCGCATCGCTCGAGATCCAGTCGAGGATGCGGGATATCGGGGCCGAAATCGAGGCTGAATATGGAGTGCGGCCCGAGCTGCGGATAGGGATCAATACCGGCCCGGTAGTCGTGGGTACTGTGGGGACCGACCTCCGGATGGAATTCGAAGTAGTTGGGGACACAGTAAATCTGGCGTCCCGTCTGGAGGGTCTCGCAAATCCGGGTGAAATCCTCGTCGGCGAGGCAACGCACCGACCGGTGGCGAACCACGTACAGAGCTCCTTCGTCGGCGAGCGAACGGTCAAGGGAAAGACGGCTCCGCAAAGGGTCTATCGCCTGGACGGTCTCAGGTCGCGTGCCGCCAGCTTCGATGCGTCATTGAGCCGCGGACTGACCCGGTTGGTAGGTCGCGAGCGGGAGCTCGAGACTCTGGAGGGCCTCTGGGGGGAGTCCAAACAGGGCGCGGTACGGATGGTGAACGTGGTCGGCGACGCCGGCATGGGCAAGTCGCGCGTGTTGTACGAGTTACGCGGCCGACTGGAAGGTGAGCGGGCGTTATTCCTTCAAGGGCACTGTACCGCCGACGGGGCCTCGACGCCGTTTCTCTCTTTCATTGACGTGATCCGAGCTTCTTTTGGACTAGGCGAGGAAGACAGTCAGAGCGAGACCACAGAAAAGTTGCGCCGTGGCGTGGAACGAGTTGGTCTCAAGGGAGATCTCACCGTACCACTCTTGCAGAACCTTCTGGGGCTGGCTGTGGACGGTGACGCGCTTGACGGCCTGAATAGCCAGAACGTGGGTAGGCGGACCCAACTAGTCTTGCAGGACCTGCTGCGGGAACGATGCCGGCTGTCACCGGTTGTACTGGCCATCGAAGACTTGCACTGGATCGACAGCGCGTCAGAGTCGCTCCTCATGCAGGTCTCCGGTCTAGATGAGCCGCTGCCCCTTTTGATCATCTGTACGTTCCGGCCCCAATATCAGCCGCGGTGGGGCGACGAATCGAACGCCACGACGCTGCAGCTCGAACCGTTGCCGCGGGAAACTACAGTCCAGCTGCTCCGGCATCGCTTGGGTGTCGAGGACGCGCCGGAGGAGTTGGTCGATTTCGTGTCTGAAAAGGCCGCGGGGAATCCGCTGTTCGCCGAGGAGATGCTCCAGTACTTACAAGATCGCGGCGCTTTCGACATCGCCGGTGAACGGGCTGTCTTACGGGGAGAGCTAAGTACTGGGCCCATGCCCGGAACGCTCCAGAACATCATCATGGCCCGGGTGGACCGTCTGCCGGAGCGCCAACGAACTCTTCTCCAGGCTTGCGCGGTAATTGGGCGACGTTTTTCCGCCGGTCTGCTGCGCCCGGTCGGCCGGGTGAATGGCACCTTGCCCGGCCATCTGAAGGACTTGGAGGCGCAGCAATTGATCTTCCGCCCGAGCGGCGAACGAGAGGACGAGTACGAGTTCAAGCATGCGGTGATCCAAGAGGCAATTTACGAAGGCCTCCTGCAGCGGCAGCGCGAAGACCTACACGAGCGGGTAGCCAAAACCATAGAGCAGGCCTACGAAGCGCAGCTTGGAGAATGGGTTGAGGTTCTCGCCCATCACTACAGGCTCACGCCCCGAGCGGAGAAGGCCGTCTATTACATGGCCAGGGCGGCCGACAAGTGCCTGCGACTCTACTCGCTGGAGGAGGCGGATCTGCGCTTCCGTCAGACGGTCGAACTGATCGAGGCCGTGCCGGGCTGTGCCGACGACGCCTTCCTGGCCGAAGTCCTGTTGGGGTGGGCGCGGTTGCATCTGTTGCGAATGGACTTCATGGGCTTGATCGCTCTGTTGGAACCTTACGTGGACAGGGTCGAAGCGACAGGCGACAAACGCCGGCTTTCATTAATTCTTTCCTGGCTGGGATTAGCCCGTTCGAGCGCGGCCCGCCTGGATACGGCTGCAAGATTGCTGGAGAGAGCCCAGGCGCTAGGCAAGGAGCTGGGCGACGAGGAGTGCATAGCGTTTGCCTACATTGGACGGATGTGGGTGTATTACTGGGCCGTCCCGAGCGACCAGCCGGCGGACATAATAGATCAGCTCGGAGATCGAGTCCTGTCGTTCGCCGAACGGTCGGGAGATCTCTTCCTGGCAAACTTATGTCTTCTTGCCCTCAGCGTTACAAAGACCAGGTACGACCGGTTTGACGAGGCTCGCGCAATTGCGCTTCGCCTCGTAGAGCTTGGGCGCACTGCCGGCGATCCGTCGGCTGTTGCATCTGGACTAGCGGCGATGGCCTGGAGCGACTTTTCAACCGAGCATTACGCAGAGGCGATCGAGAACGCCGACGAAGCTCTGCGCATCGCTCCCGATCCGCTGAGCCGGTTCATGGCCTTAGGTGCCAAAGGTGCAACCCTCGCTTTTATGGGGCAGGCGCAACAGGGCCTGATGCTGCTGCGTGATGTCCGACGCGAAGCCGTTGCGGCCGATTTTCTGTTCATACTGTTTGGGATCGATATCCCCTATGGGACTGTCATGGTGCTGGCCGGAAAGATGTCCGCCGGGGTGCGTTGGATTGAGGAATCCATGGAGCGGTATGCGGAGCTCGGCGGCGCTAACCAGCTGGCTTTTTGCCACGCCATCTTGGGGGAGATCTATCTCGAAATAGCGATCGGGGAGGAACGGCCTACGCTCCGGATGATCCTCAGCAGTCTGGGATTCCTGCTGCGGACACTGCCCTTCGCACGACGCAAAGCCCGCCATCATCTCGAAAAGGCGATCGAGAGCTTCCGCGACGGAGGCGTGCCTCATTGGCTAACACGAAGCCTGCTGAACCTGGCGTTGTTGTGTCAGGCCCAAAAGCGATGGGACGAGGCCCAAACGCAGCTCGAGGAAGCCGAGCGAATCGCCGCCACGCTTGACTCGGCGCCTTTGAACGAGAGGCTCCGGCTGGCTCTGGAGAAGCAGCGGAGGTAGAGCGCCCCGCGGATTTAGAAATCGGCGTGTGCCGGGATAGTTACGTGATGGCAGTCGATGAGCATTCCCAATCCTCGATGTCAGGCCGACCTGCCATTCGGCTGAGCGAACCAAGTCGTAGCAGGGCGCTCATGCTGGCGCAGAGTTGTCCTTCGGCGTCGCGCTCAGTCCCACAACTCGGACCGGGCCGCTTGCACTGCCGACTTGACGAATTCGGTTTTGGCCGTGTTGTACGCCAGTCGGTCCGATCCGTACTCTCGGGCCAACTGGATTTTGAGGGCGTGGTACTCGGCCGCGGCCTCCGGATGCAGCCGCAGATGATCGCGGAATACCAGGTGGCTCGTCCAGAATTCCCCCTCGGCGCACACTATGTGCTGGTGGAACCGCCTGGGCCGGACCCCCTTGTCGAAATAGTGCCAGCCGGGAATCTCCTGCTCGCCCCGATAGTCGTATCCAATACCCGTCAAAGGTCCAGCCAATTTCTCAACGGCGTCAACATTTTCGAGTCCCGCCATGATGTCGATGGTTGGCTTCGCGCCCAGCCCGGGAACCGAAGCGCTGCCCACGTGCTCGATTCGCATGAGCTGCTCTTTGACTACCCCTTCGATGTTGCCGCGCTCTTCCTCGAACAGACGCGGCCACGCCGGGTCATATTCAACGATGACTACGGGTTTGGGCATTCGTTAAACGATGCGCGGCGGGGCATCCCATTCTCCCGTCAGGATCACGATCCATTGCCCGCCGGCGAATTCGGTTTTCAACTCCCGGAATCTCGGCAGATCGACGATCGTCTCGTACTCTTCAAATGAGACCGTAAAGTCATAGCTGGCGTGGTACCGATTTCCTTCGTTACGCTCAGCATCCGCGAAACCAGTGCGCGGTCGGATCAGGTTCGACGACCAAATTCGCGAACGCTTTGGCATCGCCCCGCCAATCGAGGTTCGATACGACGAGTTCACCGAGGACATCGACCCGAATCGCATCATCAAGGCTGCCATACGCCGGCTGGGCCAGATGCGACTTCGATCCCGGACTGCGAGGGATTCACTTCGAGCGTTTGAGGGCGCCCTGTCATCGGTCACGTCGATCGAATACGACACTCGCAGACTGCCTGAGATCACCTGGTCTCGCCTGAACAACCACTACCGTCCAGCGGTCGAGCTCGCGAAGCTCATCCTCCGCTCGTCCTCGTTTGAGCTACGGCACGGCGAAGTACGGTCAACGTCCTTCCTGGTCGACATGAACCGAGTGTTTGAGGACTTCGTGGTGGTTGCTCTGCGGGAAGAGCTCGGGCTGACGCAACGCGCTCTGCCGCAAGGAGCTTGCCTGCATTTGGACGGGGCCGGCGAGGTTCGTCTGCGACCTGACATCAGTTGGTGGGAATTGGGCCAGTGCCTCTTCGTGGGCGATGTCAAGTACAAGACGTTGGACGCTGGTAAAATCAAGCACGCTGATCTTTACCAGCTGCTTGCCTACACGATCGCCGCCGGCCTGTCACTGGGTCTCTTGGTGTACGCGGCAGGCGAACGTGACCCGGGCACGTACGAAATCGTCCACATAGGCAAAGTGCTCACCATCGTTACGCTGGACGTGGCAGGCTCGCCGGATAAAATCCTCGATCAGATCGACCAACTGGCCGAGCGCATTAGAACCATGCGTAATGACTCCACATGGAGCCGCAGCGTCGCCTAGGTTGTGCTAGCCGCCGGCGAATCCGGTTTCCAGCTCCTGAAATCGCGGCAGGTCGACGATCGTCTCAAACTCTTCAAACGAGACCATCTGATCGAATCCGGCCGTGGTCCCCGTCTGCTTCAGGACGGTCAGCATCCGCGAAACCGCCTGCACGGCGGTAAACAACGACGAGAGCGGATAGACGACCATTTTGAAGCCGATTTCCTGCAGCTCCTGATGGCTGAGGAAGGGCGTAACGCCGCCTTCGATCATGTTGGCGAACAGTGGCACGCCCGGAAACGCGTCGACGATCGCGCCTAGATCGTCGGCCGACCTGGGCGCTTCGATGAACACAACGTCGGCGCCCGCTTCCCTATAGGCGCGACCCCTTTCGATCGCCGCGTCCAGTCCAAGCGGCGCTCGGGCGTCCGTCCGGGCTATGAGAACCAGGTCGTCGCCAGAGCGGGCATGCGCCGCCGCTCGAATCTTCTGGACATGGTCTTCCAGCGGGATCACGCGCTTGCCCTCGAAATGCCCGCACTTCTTGGGCCATTCCTGGTCCTCCAGAATGATCCCGGCCACGCCGGCTCCAATGCACTGCTCGACGGTACGCATCACGTTCAAGGGGTTGCCATATCCGGTGTCCATGTCGGCGACCAGAGGGATGTCCACGGCGTTGGTAACACGTCCTGCCAGGTCGATCGCCTCCGGCATGGTCAGCAGGCCAATATCCGGCACGCCGAGCACGCTGGCCGACGCGCCGAACCCCGTCGTGAACACGGTGTCAAAGCCAGCGCGCTCCACCAGCATCGCCGTGAGCACGTCGTAGGCGCCGGGCATGACGATCATGTCCGGCCCGTCCAGACGGCGCCTGAGCGTCGTTGCAGTCGTCATTGAGAGTCCTTTCCGAAAATGGGACCATGAAATACCGGTCTCGAGTTTCGATTCCAATCTCGAGCGTTGGCGTAAACATAGTTTCCGCGCTAGCACGGCGACGTTTGCCAAAGGTTGAGGAAGCATAACCAACGCGCCGCACCACCCCTGAAGAGTCGCCGCCAAACCGATAAGATGTCAGGTGCCATTCACCCGATGACCTCACCCACTTCCGAACTGTCGAGACCCTCATGCTGCGTCGAAAAATCATTACCGGATTGATCATGATCGTCGTGCTTGCCGGCGCCGCGCTTTACGTCGATTGGCCGGGGACTCCGGGGATTCCGTTGACCATTGGCGGCCGCGATCTTCGTGACCTCGAGATTCGGCAGGGCCTCGATCTTCAAGGCGGTTTACATGTGGTGTTCCAGGCCGATCCCCTGCCGGGCCAGGAAGTCCCGGAGGGCGCCATGGAGGCGGTCCGGGAAATTATCGAAAACCGGGTCAATGCGCTGGGCGTCGCCGAGCCGGTGATCCAGATAGAGGGCGACGATCGCGTGATCGTCGAGCTGCCAGGCGTGAGCGATCCGGACGAGGCGATAGCGCTGTTCAAGGAGACCGGCCGCCTGGAGCTCTTCGGCACTGGATTCATCCCGTTCGAGGAAGGATCGATCATCGACGAAACCACCGAAGGGGTTGAACGCGTCCTTAGCGGTGCCGACATTCGCGACGCGCGCGTGGGCTTCGACCAAATTGGCAGCGCGGAGATCCAGTTTGATTTGACGGAAGAGGGCGGGCGCAAGTTCGAGGCCCACACCGCCGCCAACATCGGCAACATGTTGTCCATTACGCTCGACGGCAGGGTGATCCAGTCCGCCACGATTCAGGCGGCGATATCGACCAGCGGCCGGATAACCGGAAATTTCACCGCGGAAGAGGCTCGACGGGTCGCGATCCAGCTTCGCTATGGCGCGCTGCCCGTGCCGCTCAAAGTCGTTCAGAACCTCACGGTCGGTCCTACGCTGGGCCAAGACTCACTCTCCAAGAGCGTCAAGGCCGGAATAGTCGGATTCGTATTGGTAGTTCTTTTCATGCTGGCCTACTACCGCCTGCCCGGGATCGTCGCCGCGATCGCTCTCGTCCTGTACGCCCTGTTCGTTCTGGCGATCTTCAAGATCGTGCCGGTAACGCTGACTTTGGCGGGCGTCGCCGGATTCATCCTGTCCTTGGGAATGGCCGTGGACGCCAACATCCTGATATTCGAGCGGACGAAGGAAGAGCTCAGATCGCGGCTGACCATGGGGGCGGCAGTTGAAGCCGGGTTCAGGCGCGCCTGGAATTCGATCCGAGACTCCAACGTGTCCACGCTGATTACCTGCGCCGTCCTATGGCAATTCGGGTCGGGAATCGTGCGCGGATTTGCTCTGACGCTGGCCATCGGCGTCATCGTCAGCATGTTTTCGGCTATCACCGTGAGCCGCACGCTCATGAGGGTCCTTGTGCGTCTGCGGAGCGGCCAAAGTTCGTTTTGGTACGGCGTCGACGAAGCCGGAGTGGACTCGGTGAGCTAGCCATGTTCGAGATCATCGGGCGGCGTAATTTGTATTTCACCCTCTCAGGCGCATTGGTGGCTCTATCGGTCATCTCGCTCTTGCTGTTTGGACTACGGTTGGGCGTCGACTTCACGAGCGGGTCGATCCTCAGACTTCAGTTCCAAGCCGACGTCACGCCCGATCGACTCATCACCGCATTGGAGGCGGCGGGCATCGCGGGCGCGTCAGTAAAAACGGCGGATGGGGAGGCCCTGCTTATCCGAGCCGCCTCGCTTACCAGCGAGAACAAGGGCCGGATAGAGTCCGCGCTAGCGGACCGATTCGGCCCACTCGAGGAGCTTTCGTTCAACAGCGTGGGCCCGGTTATCGGCCGTGAGTTGACCCGGAAGGCATTTCTGGCCGTCGCCGTCGCTTCGCTTGGAATTCTCATCTTCCTCACGTGGAGCTTCAGGAAGGTCGACCGACCGCTGCGCTACGGCGTGACGGCAGTAATAACGCTCGTCCACGACGCTCTCATTCTGCTGGGGGTTTTCTCCATCCTTGGGAAGATCGCAGGCGTGGAGGTTGACTCGCTATTCGTTACAGCCGTGCTGACGGTCGTCGGGTTTTCGGTTCACGACACGATCGTGGTATTTGACCGAATCCGTGAAAACCGGGGCAACAATCGAGACCACCCATTCGCTGAAGTCGTTAACTTCAGCCTGAACCAGACTATCGACCGCTCCCTGAATACATCGCTCACGGCGATATTCGTACTGGCGGCGCTGTTCCTGATCGGCGGCAGCACCATCCGTGACTTCATATTGGCTCTTTTAGTTGGAATCACCGTCGGGACGTACTCATCGATCTTCACGGCGGGTTGTCTGCTGGCGGGATGGCACGAAGGGGATTTCGGCAAGCTCGCTCGGCTTCCGCTTCGGATCGTGCGATCGCCAGCCCAGCCGCGGTAGGACCCGTCGGCAGGCCGGCGATCGACCACGTGTAATTAGTTCGCCCGTCCGTTCAAGAGAGGTGGCACGGAAACTCCCGCAAAACGCTAGTCCTCTTCGCCGGAATCTCGCTCCTCAACTTGGATGAGAGCCAACACCTGGCCGTACTCGACATCGGTTCCGTCAGACACCGCGAAGCTCAGAATGCGTCCGGCCTCGGGCACGGCAATCTCATGCCACACATTCAACGAGTCGATGAATCCGATGCTTTCGCCCTGGGCGACGCTGTCATCCTCATCTTTCAGAGGCTCGTCTTCTCCCTGGGGAGATCGATAAAAGGTCCCCACGCGGTCCGCATGCACCGATATCGTCGGGCGTGATGGCTCACCGTCGTCCGCGGTTTCGGGGCCGCCCTCGTCCGGATCGCCGGTAGGGCGGGCCGTGCGATCGATCTTGATGCGGATACTGCGATCTCCGGCACTGACTTCAAGCTCCTCGATTCCAGTTTCCTCGACCAGAGCGAGAAGCTCTTGAAGATCTTCGTTGACTATTCGCTCCCATTCCTCCCGGTCGCTCGTCGATGTCACCGCTACATCCGCTCCAGGTATTCGCCTGAACGGGTGTCAACCCGTATCTGATCGCCGGTATTTACGAATAGCGGCACTTGCACTATCCGACCCGTCTGGGTGGTGGCCGGCTTGTTGCCGGCGGTGGCGGTGTCGCCCTTATGCCCCGGCGGGGCATCGACCACCTCCATCTGGACCGACGGCGGAATCTGGACCGACACCGGGCGTTCGCCCTCGACGAGCAACTCGATTTCCATGCCATCCACGAGATACGTCGTGGCGTCCCCGAGTAGCTCAGTGCTGAGGGTGATTTCCTCGAAGCTCTCCATGTCCATGAAGTGATGGCCCATCGGATCCTCGTACATGAATTGGACGGTACGGCTATCGAGCCGAATGCGGTCATAGCGCTTCGTTGCGGGAAAGCTCCGGTCGATGGACGCTCCTGAGTCAAGATTGCGGAGTTTGAGAATGAGGTTGGCGCCGCCCCGTCCGATTTTCTGGTGATGGAATTCAATCACCTGAAAAAGCGTGTCGTCGATGCGCAGAACCATTCCGCGCTTTACCTCATTGGCCGTCAGCATTTATTCCCTCCGATTGCGCGTCCATAGGTCCCTATTTCGGGTACTTGGACAGCACCTCGGAACCGTTGTCGGTTACGAGCACAAGGTCCTCGATACGGACTCCGCCCCACTCAGGAAGATAGATTCCCGGCTCGACCGAGTGAACCATCCCGGCCGCGAGCTTGTCGGCGGAGGTCGCGGACACTCGCGGGGCTTCGTGAATCTCAAGCCCAACCCCATGGCCGGTTCCGTGTCCAAACCGCTCCCCATAGCCCGCCGTGGATATGACTTCCCTGGCCAATCCGTCACATTGGGCGGCATCCAGACCGGGCCGGACGCCGCCTATCGCCGCCATCTGCGCTTCAAGAACGATGGCGTAGATCTCCTTGAATTGATCGGTGGGCCCGCCCGCGCAAAACGTGCGAGTCATATCGGAGTGATAACCGTCTACTGTCGTGCCCATGTCAACGACAACGGACTCGCCTTCTTCAATGACCTTATCCGTCGGGCTGTGATGCGGCATGGCCGCGTTGGTTCCAGCCGCGACGATCACGGGAAACGCCGCGCCAGATCCGCCCTTCAGCCGGAATTGTTGTTCGATCATGATCGCCACATTCAGCTCGGTCGTGCCCGGTTTCACCGCTGTCTCAACCTCAGCCATCACCGCATCCCCGATGCCAATCGCCGTACGAAGCGAGGCAATCTCCTCCTCGTCTTTGAGTAGGCGCAATTCTTCAACGAGCCCTGTCACGGCTACGAGCTTGCGGCGCGAATCAAGCGAGTCGTGCAGCGAATCGCGGTCGGCGACGGTGGTTAGCTTCGGATCGAACCCCAGGTTCGTAATCCCGCAATCGGCGACCGACAGCGCCACCTGATCGAGAATCGGCCCCGAGTGAATCGCCAATTCAAACTCAGGCGCCTGCACGCCCGCCTGAGTAACGTACCGGCCATCCGTTACCAAAATCAGCCGGTCGCCAGAGATGATCAGATTCGCCGACGATCCCGCGAATCCGCTCAGATAGCGCCGATTGGCTGCCGAGGTAACCAAAATTCCGTCGATGCCATGCGCCCCGAAGCGCTCGCGAATCCGCTCCGCCCTCTCGGAATGGACTCCCGCGCTACCGTTGGAATCTTTCGACATTGCGTTCATGCTCTTCAAGGGTCTCCGCAAATGCGTGGCTCCCATCGCCTCTAGCCACGAAGAATAGGAAGCTCGTATCGTCCGGCTCTAGAACCGCCAGAATCGAACTGATACCAGGACTGGCTATCGGACCCGCCGGCAGCGCCCGAACAACGTAGGTATTGTAGGGCGAGTCGATCGACAGGTCCTCGCTCGTAAGCCGGGTCTTCCACCAGCCACCGTCGTCAGCGTTGGACGCGACCGCATACTGCACCGTCGGATCGGCTTCGAGCTTCATGCCGCGCTCAAGCCGGTTCAGGAAGACGGACGCGATTATCGGCAGCTCCTCCTTCAAGAACGCCTCTCTTTGAACGATGGATGCCAGGCTGACCACCTCGATCGCGGTTAGCGCGCGGCGGCGTGCGGACTCTCGCATCGGCTGGGTATAGACCTGATCAAATCGGCGCAGCATCTTCTCGATGAGATCGCGAGCGGTTGTTTGCGATCCGATCTCGTAAGTGGCTGGAAATAGGAACCCTTCGAGTGTCCGGTCGTTCCCTGGCACTGGAAGGAATTCGTAGTCGAACTCGACTAGGCCGTTACGGACGATCCGGGCGAATTCGGCCGGGTCGGCCAAACCACGCGCACCGAGCGCTTCGGCGATCTGCTCCCACCGCCACCCTTCGACCACGGTGATGACCTCGTGTAACAGCCGCCCGGTCTGCAGCTCATCGATGATTTCGTTGAGAGTCATGTCGGGTCGCAGGAGGTATTCACCGGCCTGCAACTGGCCGTCGAGACCGCGGCGACTCACGAGCAGACGGAACACCAGGTCATTTCTGAGCAATCCGTCTTCGCTGAGCCCTCTCCCGATCTCGGCGGTGGTGTCGCCGGGCTCCACTCTGAAAAGGACCGACGAATATGCCACCGGCGCGGGAGGCGAGGCAACTTGAGCAATGGCCGAATATGCCACGTAGATGATCCCAACGAGGCTCACTGCGCCGATGAGTAGAATTTGGACGACGAGCCCGCCCACCTTCACGAGGCTGTACTTCTCGATCGCAGATAATCGTCGAGCAGCACTGCCGCGGCGAGGGCGTCTTCCCCCGATTTCGCACCGCTGGATTCTTGAATTCGCTCGGCTTGAAAGGTCGTCAGCCTTTCGTCGTAGAACACGATCGGCTCCGGCCGCCCATCGAGAAGCAGCGAAGCGTCCTTGCGGACCTTGGCGACCTGCGGCCCCTCGGAGCCGTTCATGTTCAACGGCAACCCGACCAGAATCATTACTGATTCCTGATCAGCAATGATCTCACTGAGTCTCGCTCGGTCTTTCTCAGGGCTCGACCGTTTCAGAACCGCGACCGGCGTCACCAGGGTCCGGGTTGGGTCGCAGCGAGCCACACCGATTCGACGGTCTCCAAAATCGAGCGCCGTAATGACACCCTTCATGGACCGGATCCCGCGTCCTGCATCACGTTCACTCGTAGCCGAAACGGCAGGCGCGCCGTCCGATCTGTTAACGGGCCCCAGTGATTTAAATCGTAATGAGCCAAGCCGCCGACACGCTGCAAATAGGCGTCCGCATCGGCGACAGTTATGTCAATAAGGCTGGCCCGGATTTCTTCGGTGTTCACTCGATTTACCACCGTTCCACGGCCCGTAACACGCATCGCAACCTTACCGCCAACGACGCGATCCACGACTGGCTCGCCGTAGGCAACCGATCCCTCGGCAAGATCGAACTCCGAGTCTCCATCCTGCCGCTCTCCTGTCAGCGCGGCATTTACCAGACGATCGGCGTCGGACCGGTCAAACGCCGTGGCGAAGACCTTTATCTTGAGGCTGAGGCCCACGTCGAGGTCGCCGGGCTCCTCGGGCTGGGAAAAAGTCGTTTCAGTGATCGTGGGGTTGAGGGGACCCGCGGGCCAGATACTTACCACTTCATCGGCATCTGCCGCCAGCTCCAATCTCGCCTGCCCCTCGGTGACCAATTGCGCGAGAAGAACGTTCCTGAGTTCGATTTGATCCTGTTCCGTCGCTCTGGACACTTGCACGTCAGCGCCGCCGCTCATCGCGCCGGATGACGCGATCGCCACCGAAAAACGCAGCGGACCCTCGACCTCGGCAACCGAGCCAGACGGCGCGTTACCCCCGCTGCCGCCATTGACCGCGGTCACCGCCACGACCACACCCGAGGGCTCCTCAGCCTCGGCGGTTGCCAGGGATGGCGGCAGGTCGATTTCCACGGCGGTCGCGAAGCGGACAGCGTCGGAGGTTGAAACCGTCGTTCCCGCCGGGACGATTACTGAACCGGCGGTCAGGTTGCGAAGGGTGACAGTGCCTGAAGCCCGCGCGCCGGGGACAGAGTCTCGGCCCGTCGCCGGGATCGCGCGGAATCCCTCCACTTCCACCTCGATGATGCGACCTGGCATCACCGGCGGATCCAGGCTGACGAGACGCACTGACGGATCGGCGAGCGCCTGAATCTCGACCTCTTTGACAAACGCCTCCGGCGCGATTGAGACCTCCGTGGTGGGGAACACGAAGTAGAACAGGCCCCAGACGGCCGCGGCGACCAGTCCCGTAAGCAGGACCGGACCGCCGAGGAACGCGTCCAGCGAAATCCCAGGGCCGACGCCCGCCGCGCGATCCTCGCTCCTGGCGCCCGCCTGCTGGATCGCTCGCATCGTCGTGCGAAACGGGTACTCGATGAGCGCACGAAGCGGCCCGCGGCCATCAAGGGACGAAGCCGCCGGAAGCCCCTCGTCCCTCGCCAGCTCACGCACGACCCGGTTTCTCGACACAATCTCGATTTCAGCCGGAAACTCCCTTTTTTGCCGCGCCAACCGCTTCAGATCCACTGGATTTCCCATCGTCGAACCCGCACGTCCGACCACCAGCTTCACGCGGTGGCGGGAAGCCGATTTGACGAGGTGGAGCACCGAATCGGGATCGTCATTTTCGCCTATGTAGACGACTCTCTCCGATCCGTTTCGTCTCGGGCTGGAGTCGGTCAACGGGAAAAGCTCGAAGTCCGCGATCTCGGAAGCCCACGATCGAAACACGTGTCCGAGGCGATCGTCAGGCTCCCAAGCTTTTAAGCAGCGCTTGCCGCCCGGCCTTAAGTCCGTCCATCAACCGAGACGCGTCGCGTCCACCACCGTTCGCCATTTCAGGTCTGCCCCCACCTCCGCCCCCAGTGGTCTTCGCCGCCGTCTCCACGATCTTTCCGGCATTCGCGCCAGCCCCAACGGCCGATTCCGAAGCGGCGGCGAAAAATAGTGGGCGGCCGTCCACCACCGCGCCGATCAGGAACGCCCAGTCGTCTCCGAGCTTGAACCGCAGGCTGTCGCTGAGTACCCGCAGAGTGCTCGAATCATCGACATCGATTTGCTCCGTGACAACGCTGAAGCCACTGAGAATCTCGGACTTGGCTACTACGGCATCGACCTGCTGATTGGCGATCCTTTGACGGAGCCGGTCCAGCTCGCGCCGGTGCTCAGAGTTCTCTTCGAGGAGACGCCGCACGCGTTCGGTGACATCTTCGATGGGCGCGTTCAATGCGGCCGCCGTCTCCCGAATCGACTCCATGCGGGCGCGGGAGCTATCGACGGCCGCTCGGCCGGTTACCGCCACCACGCGGCGAAGCCCAGAGCCGACACTCTCCTCCCGGATTATCGCGAACGAACCTATGCCCGCGGTATCCCGCAGATGAGTTCCGCCGCAAAGCTCCACGGAAACTTCATTGATGGTCACAACCCTGACGATGTCTCCGTATGCCTCGCCAAACAGGGCCAGCGCGCCGCCTTCAACCGCTTCGCGCACTTCCCGTTCCTCTGTGGAAACCTGAATCGCGGCAAGGACGTTTCGATTGACCCTGCGCTCGACTGCGGCGATTTCCTCCGGAGATAGGGAATCGCCATGGTTGAAATCGAATCGGAGATGGTCGGCCGCGACGAGCGAACCGGACTGTCGCACCTGCTCGCCCAGGACCTCGCGCAAGGCCGCATGCACAAGGTGGGTCGCGGTGTGATTACGGGCCACGTCCATCCGCCGCGTTGCGTCCACCGCGCAAGCGACCGGGTCCCCCGATCGGCCTGAACCGGTCACGACCGTACCGATGTGGAAGGTCGTGCCCTCCGCGTTCCTCTGAGTATCGGTTACGCGGAATTCGAAGTCGCCGCCGGAAATCGTCCCAGTGTCTCCTACCTGCCCGCCGGCCTCCGAATAGAATGGCGTCTCGGAAATCACCAGCAGGCCTTCGGCTCCCTCATCGATCGAGGACACCTGCTCGCCGCCCGATAGGATGGCAACGATTTCCCCATCGCCAGAGGTCATGCCCCCGTACCCAATGAACTGACTTGGGGGTAGACCGTTTGGCAGCGTCGATTCGACTCCGGACGTACCGGCGCGGCTCAGCTCGCGCTGGCGCTCCATCGCCACCGCAAACCCCGCTTCGTCAACGCTCAGACCCGCGGATCCGGCGACGTCCTTGACGAGATCCAGCGGCACGCCGTAGGTGTCGTGAAACAAGAATGCGGACTTACCGTCGATAATCGTTGAGTCCCCAAGCTCGGTGATCTTGGCTTGCACGAGCGAAAGGCCGCGATCCAAAGTTCTGCTGAATCGCTCCTCTTCCTCCTCGACCACCGTAAGTATGTGATGCCGCCGGTCGACCACCTCGGGGTAGAACCTGCCCATGACCTCGATCGTCGCTTCGGCCACGCCGCCCAGAAATGGCTCTAGGCGACCGGCCAGTCGAGCCTGCCCGACCGCTCGCCGTATCAAACGTCGGAGCACGTAACCCCGGCCCTCGTTGCCGGGCAGGACCCCATCGGCCAACATGAACACCGCTGACCGGCTGTGTTCGGCGATTATGCGAAGCGGTCTTTCGCCGCCGTTCGACGCGTCCGACGCCCCGCCCAACGCGTCCGCGGCCGATGACCTTATGACCGCGAACAGATCCGTCTCGTAGATGTTTGGCTTGTCCTGCAGT
Source organism: Chloroflexota bacterium (assembly GCA_963663595.2). Classification (GTDB taxonomy): domain Bacteria; phylum Chloroflexota; class UBA11872; order UBA11872; family VXNJ01. Next base: position 29,392 of record CAXXGZ010000003.1, read on the forward strand.
AGCACGGCCCAGCGTTCCAGTCCCGCGCCCGTGTCCACGCCCACAGATTCGAGCGGCGTCAGTTTCCCCCCGATATCCTGAAAGAACTCGTTGAATACGAGATTCCAAAGCTCCAGAAACCGCTCACACTCACAGTTCGGCCCAGAACAATCGTGACCCGGGGCCGCCGGCCGTAGCTCGTAGTGGATCTCCGTGTCTGGCCCACACGCGCCACTGCCGCCGGTTGGGCCCCAAAAATTATCCGCCCGGCCGAAAAAGCGGATACGCTCCGCCGGAACGCCGACTTCCTGCCAGATCTCGAACGAGTCGGTATCGCGCGGAACGATCCCCTCGCCTCCGAAACAAGTGGCCCACATCCGGCCGCGCTCGAGTCCGAGGCGATCGATCAATAGCTCCCAAGCAAACTCAATTGACTGGCGCTTGAAGTAGTCATCGAAGGCGAAATTTCCGAGCATCTCAAAGAACGTCAGGTGGCTGTCGTCACCCACGGATTCAATATCGCTGGTCCGCACGCATTTCTGGGCGGTTGCAATGCGAGGGTGCGGGGCGGCCTTTTCTCCCGAAAAATACGGCTTGAACTGCTGCATCCCAGCTGTCGTGAACAGCACGGTCGGATCGCCTACCGGGACCAGCGACGAACTCGGGAAGACGGCATGGCCGTGCCCCTCGAAAAAATCCAGGTACGTCTTACGTATATCGTTGCTATTCAAAGTCTTCGCCGCCGCATCGCATCTCTGCGTCTATCACAACAAAAACCGACGAGGTCCAGGATCTCGTCGGCCGCTTCGACTGGCTGAAAATGGGTTATCCCGCTTCGACGATCCCCTCCCCACCAGTCTGGGTTCCGGCGCCGCCCCAGGCCGACTTGATGGCCGCCCGGCTGCGGACCAGGACGGCCTCGGCAGCGGCGACTTGGTCGGACATTTGACGGTTTGATCGGCTTTGGGCGCCTTCACGGGCGCCCCTGTAAATGGCGCCAAGGCAGACTCCCAGCACGAGTCCGGCGAAGAAGCGAAGTCCTTTTGATCCCATTTGGTCCCCAGAGATACGCGTTTCCGCGAATTTATCACGCGACCAGGAGGTGAGCAAGGGTCAGTCCGATGGCCGCGCCCGCGAACGCGCCGAGCATTGAAACGTCACCGACCTGCAGGTAGTCGAGTCCCGCCCGCTCGGCCACGAGTTGACCGGCCAAAAACCCTCCGATCCCAAACGGCCAATAGAGGACGCTGCTGCGGTGTCGATGCCCGACGAATACGTAAAACACAAACGTAGCGGCGCTCGCCGCAGCGAGGCTGAGGAAAATCCACGGCGGAACCAGAAGCAATATGTCCAAATCTCGACCTCAGTAACTAGCCTCCCACTGCACCGAATTCGGCTTCGGTCACCTCCTGGGCGATACCACGCAACCTGACGATATGGGCAATTATGATGTCTGCCGCCGCGGAGATCTCCTCCGGCGTGTTCGAGTCGCCGACCGACAATCGTAGCGATCCCGCTTCGAATGCCTCGGGCAATCCCAGCGCCTGAATCACATGCGAAACGATCACCGAACCTGACGTGCACGCCGACCCCGACGAAGCCTGAATGCCGTCCAAGTCTAAGTTGATGAGGAGGGATTCGGCATCGATGCCGCGGAAACAGAAGCTGGCCACCGAAGGCAGCCGCCTGGTCGGATGACCGGTAGCAACTACGTCGCCGGTTGCTCCCGCGATCTTCTCGATGAGCATGTCGCGCATTTCGCCCTCGCGGCGCGCGCGATGCTCCAATCTATCCGTCGCCATACCCAGTGCGCGCGCCATCCCTACGGTCCCGGCGATGTTCTCGGTTCCGGATCGGCGTTCCAACTCCTGACCGCCTCCATCGAGCAGTGGCTCAAGCTCGACACCATCGCGAACGTACAGCAGGCCGACTCCCCGGGGCCCGTAGAACTTGTGCGCGGAAAGCGAAAGCAGATCAACGCCGAGATCGTCCACGTCGATCTCCAGATGCCCCGCCGCCTGGACCGCGTCCGTGTGAAACGGTATGCCTCGGTCGCGTGTGATGCGGGCCAGATCAGAGAGCCGCTGAACGGTGCCAATTTCGTTGTTGGCCAGCATTATCGACACCAGAATCGTGTCCTCGCGGAGGGAAGCCGCCAGGTCTTCGGGACTCACTACCCCGTACTCGTCAACGGGGACATACGAAACCTCGAATCCTTCCCGCTCCAGGCTCGCACACGAGTGCAGGACCGCATGATGCTCGATCGCCGATGTCACGACGTGGCGCCCGCGGCGCGCCGACGCCCGCGCGGAACCTTTGATGGCGAGATTGTCGGATTCGGTGCCACCGGACGTGATGACAAGCTCTTGAGGCTCACAGGCCAGGGTCCTGGCCATCGACTCCCGTGCGTCATCCGACGCGCTCCTTGCAATCCTGCCAACGGCGTGGACGCTGGACGGATTCCCGGTGATCCCAGAAAGAAACGGCATCATGCTCTCCAGCACTTCAGGATCCAGGGGAGTCGTGGCGGCATGATCGAGATAGGTCATATAAGTTCTCGGCCTGTGCACGGGTGGGCTGGAGGCGCGCCCCGAGGCGCTCGGGCGGGTATCCCGAGCGCGAAAACCGAGGGCGTATGAAACGGGAGTCTGTTCACCACGCACGGGATTATAGTGACAATATGACAAAAATTGATTCAATCGGGCTCTCGTTTGAGGTGAAACTTCCGCGCGCTGTGATAGCCTTCGCGAGTTGATAACCGCCCATTCGCCGATAGCCCCAATCTTTATCGAACTGCTTTAATGACGCTCCTGGGAGGTCCGAGGCCGTAATCGTGCGGTGCGACTCGTCCGCGTGATTGGCAACATGATAGGTCTGCCCGCCGAGAAAATTCGGGCGTTTCGAACGACGAGACGTCAGGTTGCGGCGTCTGTCGCCGTCGTTGGACTCGTATTGGCGCTTCTGTTTTCCGCTCGAGGTAGCGCCCGAGCCGATGATTCTCGGAGCGATCTCGCGACACCGGCGGTCGCGGCCGCAACCTTCGACCGATTCATCGAAACCCACGGGGGGATAGAGGCGATTGGCGCCGCTCTCGGCGCTGTGGAGCCAGATGAGTCTCGAACGAACAGCTTTTACCGCGAGCACAGGAACTTCAAGCTCGAATACTGGCCGGACCTGGTCGGGACGCCCTATGCGGTCCAGCCTGCGCTGCTGGGAGCTGAAGCGACTCACCGGCGCTGGTTCCCCACCATCAGGCCATTTCAGTCTGAGGAATCCGTTGTGTTCTTCCCCGAGACCGGCCATTCCGTTCGCTTCGGGTTTCTCGATTTCTTCCGCGGGACCGGAGGGATCGAACTGCTTGGATACCCAATTTCGGAGGAACTTCAGGAAGATGGAATCACGCTTCAGTACTTCCAGAGAGGCGGCCTGAAGTACAACCCGGCGGATGCGAATCCGGTCCAGCCGCTGGCACTCGGCGAGGACGCTGCCCGCAGGGCCGCGAGTCCTTGGCAAGCCAAGATTCGCAACGGACCGATACCCGTGGTGGCTCCTCCGGGCTCGACCGTTCGATTTCTCATTGATATCGAGAACGCCGGCGATGCGATTTGGCCGCAAGTGGGGAAAAACGAGGTCGCCCTGTCCTACGACTGGAAGGCCGACCAGAAGCTCGACCCCCAGGAAGTCGTGGCCAGGTTCCCCCTTCCTGCGGTCGTGCGGCCCGGAGACACCGTGGCCATGGAGGTAGATATCACGCTTCCCAGCACGAGTGGGCCCTACTCGTTGATGTGGGATCTGATCGTTGGCGACGAACGGATCTCCGCCATTGGCACTGTTGAGGGCCGGGCAGACGTCAGAGTAGGCCTGCCGATGCCCGACGTCAGGGTTGGAATCCTCGAGCTCGGACCGGCGAACGACGAAGACAAACAAGCCACGGTTTCGGCAACCGAAGACTTCACCATCGACACCCTCGGCGGACTGCGAATCGCGGAATTACCGGCCGGAGTCCGGGTGGCGACAACATATGCCGACGGCGTCTACAAGCTGGATATCTTCGGTCGTGAACCCATGCTCGTCGCGGAACCGTTCACGTTTACGACGGCATCATCAGGCCTGATGATCGTGGATGAAATCCAGCCGGGCAGCCTATACAGGGGAAGCTTCGAATTCAGGCACTCGCCGCAACTCGAGAGCTCATGGCTGATAAACATACTTCCTATTGACGACTACCTCGCCGGATTGATCGAGCAGGGCGAGGAGGCGCCGTCGGAGTCATTGAAGGCCTCTGTAATTGCGTTTCGAAGCTACGCGCTGGCGGTTCAGGAGCGGATCAGGAAGAAGAACCTGGAGCCATTCGACCTGGCATCCTCAACGACCCGGACGCCCTCGTACTTCACCCGTCATCAGTTTTACGTCGGCGTGAGGAGAGACTTCGATGGAGACCGGCTCAGGGAGACGATCGAGAATACACGCGGGCTTGTCGTCACCTACGATTCCAAAGTCATCGAGGCCGTCTATTTTTCTCAAGCGAGTGGAAGAACCTATGGCTGGGCGGAGACGTGGGGGCGACCGGGAAGGCCCTGGGCGCTCTCGGTTGACGACCCGATAAGCTCCGGCTTCCGCCAAGTCGGCCATGGGGTGGGAATGCCGCTGCGGAGCGCGAACGCTTTGGCCGTAAGCGGTTATAGCGCCGAGCAGATACTTTTGACCTATTACTCAAACGTAAACCTCAACTACGCCTACTAGAATCCCCGCCGGCCGGCCGGCCGGCCTTGCGACGATGGTATGATCCGCGTTTCCCTCTCGATTCGTACGCGTACAGCCGCCGACTCCAGCAGCGGAGGTTCATCCAAGTGATTGTCGGGCGAGATCTGTTGACCATTGCCGACCTGACGGGAGCTGAGCTTACCTCCGTCCTCGACGGCGCCGATCTGTTGAAGGAAGCGTTCCGGGAGCGGCGACCGCACCGGCTGCTGCCGGACTCCACGCTCGCCATGATCTTCGAGAAGCCTTCACTGCGCACGCGCGCAACCTTCGAATCGGGCATGACACAGCTTGGCGGCCACGCCATAGACCTCGCGCAAGAGCACTTACAGATTGGCGTTCGCGAGACGATCGAAGATGTGGGCAGAAACTTATGCCGGTGGGTTGACGGGATAATGGCCCGCGTTTTCGACCATTTCGTTCTGGAACGTCTGGCCGCTTATTCCACGGTCCCCGTTATCAATGGTCTCAGCGACCGGAGCCACCCGTGCCAGATCATTGCGGATCTGATGACGCTAAGGGAGCGCAAGGGTAGCCTTGCGGGACTCAAGATCGCCTACGTCGGCGATGGCTACAACGTTGCGAACTCCCTGCTTGAAGCCGCTCCGAGACTGGGCGTTTCAGTCGTGTGCGCGTCCCCGGCCGGGTTTCAGCCCGATTCAAAGCTTCTCCGCGAAGCTGGCGCCTCGGCGAACGGCGGTGATTCCTTGCTCTTCGAGGACGTTTTCGAGGCTGTAGCCGGGGCCGACGCGGTATATACGGATAGTTGGATAAGCATGGGGCAGGAAGACGAGGAAGGGCAGCGACTGAAAACATTTCGCCCTTATCAGGTCAACGCCAGCGTGATGGCGGCGGCGAAGCCCAATGCCATATTCATGCACTGCCTTCCCGCCCACCGAGGCCGGGAGGTGACGGATGAGGTCATGGATGGGGCGCAGTCGGTTGTATTCGATCAAGCCGAGAATCGGCTGCATGCGCAGAAATCGCTGCTGGTACACCTGATACGAGGCCCCGATGCTTTCAAAGAACTCTCCTAAGGCGGTACGCTGAGGACGGGCCGACCGCGACGGGTGCCTGCGGCACGAATGGACGTTTACGCCATTGCGAGATCAGCTGGACTACCTCGCTACGCAGTTGGATTTCCTGGCCTTCGTCCAGATCGTTTTCGTCGCTGTCCTGTTTTACGCCGTTCTGACTCTCACTCGAAACACCCAGGCCGACACGATCCTGCGCGGCGCGGTCGCGCTACTGGTACTGATACTGGTGGTAGGACGCGTGTTCCAGTTGACGCTGATCAACTGGGTCCTGGAGAACGCGCTGCCGGGAATCGTCCTCGTACTGGCGGTGATTTTCGCGCCGGAATTGAGGCGGATGCTTGAGCGAGTGGGGCGGACGAGCGGCGTGCTCGCCCACCGATTCGGGTCGATCGACAAGCCTGAGACGGCGGATATCATCGACTCCATCGCGGGTGCGGCGGGGTCACTTTCGCGCAGATCGTGGGGCGCGCTCATGGTGCTCGAGCGCAACGGTGGATTGGACGAGTTCGTTGCCACTGGAACCCGCCTCGATGCGACCCTGTCGCCCGATCTGCTCATGACCATCTTTCATCCCAACTCTCATCTCCACGATGGGGCGGTGATTATTCTCAGAGATTCGATACTCGCCGCGCGTTGTGTACTGCCCATAAGCGAGGAGATCGAGCCATCCGAGCACTTGGGAACCAGACATCTGGCCGGTTTGGGCATTACCGAACAGACCGACGCGGTCTCGGTGATCGTGTCCGAGGAAACGGGCTCCATCGGCCTGGCGCTGGACGGAAAACTAGGGTTGCACCTTACCGAGGATCAGCTGCGTAGGCGGTTGCACGCCATATTCCGAACTGAATCGCGCGGGCCGGCGCTGCAGGGGCTCCCCGCATGGCTGACCAGACGATGATTTGGAATCAGACAGACCGCTAGTTCTACTGCTGAAGCGGCTTGGCCATTGGATAGCCGCAGATCTTGGGATTCGATTCGTCCTCGCCATGCTGCTCTCCGTTCTGGTGTGGGGAGCCGTAACCATAGACGCCAATCCGACCGCGGAAGTTGTGCTACAGGAAAATGTCCCTGTCGATCCGGTGGGAATACCAGACAATATGGTGCTCATGGGCTCGTTGCAGCCGGTTCAGCTTGCTGTTAGGGGACCCAAGACCAGCCTAGACCTGCTCACCGCGCGCAGTTTCGTGGCGCGACTTCGACTCTCATCGTTAGGCGAAGGTATTCACCTGCTGCCGGTCGAAGTTGAGGTGGCCGATCCCAGCGTGGAGATCCTGCGGATAACGCCGTCGGAACTCGCGGTTCGGCTTGAGCAGAACATTACGCAGGAAACGCCGGTGCGGCTACTCGTCTCGGGTGAACCCGATCAGGGATTCCGGGCGCAGGCGAATGAAATCACGTACGCACCCGATCGAATCTTCGTCGAGGGAGCAGCCGAGGCCGTTAGGCGCGTAGCATTCCTGGAGGTTCGGGTGAGCCTGACGGGCGCGACTTCAAATCTATCGATTCAGGTTGCCGCCCGCCCCGTGGACTCGGCTGGCGAAGAGGTCGCCGGTGTCTCGCCCGGACCGAATCTCGTTGATGTATTCGTGCCCATCGAACGCATAACCGCGCGCAAGACCGTGCCTGTTCGATTACAGGTTGTGGGTGTTCCCGCTCAGGGCAGGGTCGCATCCCGCTACTTTTCAACTCCGTCGAGCATCGAGATTGAAGGGGAACCGGACGTTATCGACGCCGTGGAGCAGATTCTCGCCGAACCGATCGATATCGCAGGGGCGATCGAAGATGTGGAGGCCGACGTGGCGCTGATCGTGCCTCCAGAGATCGTGCTGGTGCGCGGCGCCGGCGACATCAGCGCTCGGATCGAGATCGGTTCAATTCAGAACAGCACTGTGTTCCTGACGGGCGTCATCGCGCGAAACGTCCCGGAGCAGATGGTGGCTACGATAAATCCGACGTCAATACAGGTCCTCCTCACCGGCGCGGCGGATTCGCTGGCCGAGTTGGGCCCGACGGACATTCGCGCCGAAATCGATCTGGCCAATCGCGCACCCGGCATACATCAGGTTCAGCCCACCGTTTTCATTCCACCGGGAATCGAAGTGGCGGCGGTCGTTCCAAGCACGATATCCGTAGGTCTGAGTCTCCTTCCGACGCCGACCCCCACGCCAACAGCGACGTCGACACCCACGGCGACGCCGAGTCCGACTCCCGAGCCGGAAGTCGCTGAAGAGCCGACGCCCGGAGCCACCGACACCCCCACACCAGTTCCGACTCCGACGAACTCTCCCACGCCAACCGCGTCGCCCACACCCACACCGCCCGCTCCCGCGGGATAGGGGGAATCGCCAGATCGGCGAAGATTCAAGCGAAAGTTCAGCGCGCGGCGCGAGCGTCCAAAGCGAGTTCGTACAATGTCTCGAGCTTCCTGCAGGCCGACACGGAAGACAACTCGCCTGCCAGCAGCCTGCGTGAAGCGGCCCGCGCCTTCCCACGACTGTCACCTTCCACCAGATCTACGGCTGCATCCGCAAGTCCCGTTGATTCGTGCGCGGCGACCAGCCGGCCGTTTTCGCCGTCGATCACGTACGTGCGCGCTTCACCGACGTCATGCGCCGCCACGGGCACTCCGGCAACCAGCAGGTCGAGCAGCCGCGCCGGGCACTTTGCCCTTGTGGCTACCGTATCCACGGAAGGCATGATCGCCACGTCCGCCGCGGCCAAGAATTCTCCCACTGTTTCCCAACCCGGCCATCCGCAAAATCGCACTCGTTTCGAGAGACCGGCGACGGCGGTGAGGCGTTGAACTTCCGTGTGGTCATCGTTCTTCGAGGCGCCGATCACGATCAACCGCGCAAGCGGCAGCCGCTCGAGGAATCGCTGGATTAATGCAGCAAAGCCCATTTCGTGATATTCGAAGAACCGCGTATAGAGAACCCCGACCGGGTCATCTCCCGCGCCAAGGTTCGACCGACCGCGATCCCTCAGTTCATCGGAGCCCCACCCCGAATACCGATCCGAATCGAAGAAATTGGGAATACGTGATAGGGGTTTTTCGAAGCGAGCAAGACGACGCTGTAATTCGAGGCTCGCCACAGTGACGCCGTCGTTTCTTCCCAGCGAGACGCGCTCCTGAAAGTCGAACATCCAATTCAACACGGCGGGATAGCGCTCGAGATCCGACCACCCCTGCCGCCCTTCCCAATCGTCGCAATCAAGAACAACGGCGCCTCGGATTCGATTGAACCAAAGGTTGAGCTGGACGAATCCGCTGACAGCCTTGGGCTTGAACGCGTGCACGATGTCCGGGTCGAGCATTTCCACCCGATCTACCGCCTCCCGGTACATCGCGAACTGATCGTGAATCGTCTGCAATTGGGGCAGCCGGTGCCGCGTGGGTGCAAGCCATTCGAGGCGCACACCGTCCGTGGTTTCCGGTTCGCGCCATTCGCAACGGTTGTCATACGGCGGGATGAGCACGACGCACTCGTGTCCGCTGGCCGCGAGGGCGCGCGCCATCGGCAATACTCTCGCGAACGTCGTGCCTTTGGGGGCCGTGGCAAACGGGGCGACCAGAGTCACTTTCAAGGTGATCGGGTCCGGCGTAGCTTCCGAATTCCAACCATCGCCAGGCCAGCTGCCAAAGCGCCCCACGCGATTATCGAGATGAACGCACCCGCGCGAAATGCGGAGGGTTCGTAGGTGACATCGATATCGTGCGTTCCGGCAGGCACGACCACGGCCTTGAAAAGCAGGTTTGCCCGCAAGAGCGGAGTTTCGATGCCGTCGATTCGCGCCCGCCAGCCGGGGTAGATTGAATCGGATATCACAAGGATCGAAGTCCGATCGGACTCTGTTTGGACCTCGATCCTCTCTGCCTCGAATCGTCGGATTCGCACGATTGCATCGCGCCCATTTTCGGCCAGGTCGAAGGCGGGAATGCCGAGACTGGAGGAGTCGCGCTCGACGGACACATCTTCCAGAGCCGAAACGTACTCCGTATCCAGGCTTCCAGTTCGCGCGCGCGGTCCTCGCAGTCCAGCGTCACGCAGCCGGTCGCCAAACCAGCCCAACACTGTCCTGGAAGGTGACCGATCGCGAAACTCCCTTTCCAGAATGACCATTTGGCTCGGCTCGAATCCGCGCATTCGGATCGCCAGTGCCGCGGCTTCGGGGCTGTCCGCCACGGCGAAAGAACCCACCACGAACGCCGCCGGAATTGGATTCGGAACCTCGTATACCTTCACGTCTCGCCAGTGAATCAACCTGAGCGGATCATGGGTTCGCAGCGGCACCGGAATCACTTCGTTCGATTCTGACACCAGGGTTATCGCGCGAATGCCAAGATCCGCGCCCGGAGCGGCGCGAATCCTCACGGCGCCTCCCACCACCGGCCGATCTAGGACCTTGCTCGTCGCGTAGGCGGTGGCGCTCAGATCGGTAGCCATCGAGTCGCCGAGGTCGGCGGCCCGGTTCGAGTTGGGGAGAATTTCCCCCATCGAAATCCGAGATGTGGTCGCCGTTCCGGCTGCATCGATCACGTCCAGCCAGCCGACGTCCTGCACGGCGTCCGCTGCGGCGGGGCTGGACACTTCGGCGATCATCCATATCTGCCCGATGTTGATGTCGTCGGGCAAAGGAAGAACGATGCCGCGACCCGCCCCGATGTCCACCTCGATTTCCATGTCGAAGAAGATCCTGCCCAATTCGATATCCGCCTTGCGATCGACGATGAGGTACCCCGTACCGAGCAGATCCAAGACCCGCCGGTCCGGCAGGCCCTCGATCTGGTTGCGAAGAAGCGCGTCCGCTTCCAAGGCTGCGCCGGGCAATATCGCGTCCTTTAGCTGGATATAGTCGCGAGTGGGCAGCACTCCCCCGTCGTACCCATCGGGACTAGACAACAAATATCCCAAAGACAGATTGGGGCTGATCGTGTCACGGTATTTGAGACCCACCAGGAATTGAATAAAGGTTGGAAAACCCAACTCTTCCTGGTACCGCGATGCCAGGATCGCGCGGTCGTCATCGTTTATCTCATACGACGGATCGGCAAGCCCCAGCGTTCTGGGGGCGCCTGGATCGGTGGGCAGTAGCGAAACGACCGGACCTGGGTCGGAGTAGGCCTCAATTGGAATCGGCTTGGCTAGTTCCAGCGGCCGCTGGGCGAGGATGAGTTCCAGCGCGATGACGGCCGGAGCCAAGGCCGCTAGAGGTCTGGGGCGGAGCAGCCAGGCCCCTAGAAACAAGAGCGTGGCCGCCGCCGATGCGCCCCACAACAGCGGCACGCGCATGGGAAGGCCGCTGTTTGTGCCGAGGCTTATCGCCACGGCCGCCACAACCGTGAGCAGGGCCGTACCGAGGGCGAAGATCGTCCTGGTCGACCAACCGGGCCCCCGAGTCAGAACGTAGTCCAAGCCCATGCCGGCAAGCAGAGCGAGGGATAGATTAAATCCCAGTAGCCAGCGGGCGGGTACTCGGAAAAGGTCGAATCCGGGTAATAGGGCATGCGCCCCGCGGAAAAGCGGCGTGGCCGGTCCCACGGCAAGCACTAGGCCGACGACGGCAGCGGCCGCGAAGAACAAGGCATGAGGTCGCCGCAGTGGAGCAAAAACCCCCAAGGCGGCAAGCCATATGCCCGTGAAGCCCACGAACGCCAGGAACTCCTGTGAAGATGGCGCGTGCGCAAAGCTCGGAAAGAGCGCCGAACCCAGCTCCCGACCGGACAATGAAAACGATGCCGCTTCATGAAGGGGAAGGCCGGCGGAACGAATCGAGAGTGACGACAAGAGCAGCGTTGGGAAGATTTGCACGGCGGCGAGCAGGGTGCCCAGGCCCAGGGCAGCCGCGTACAGTCCAATTCTGGCGCCTGCCTCACGGACGGTCGCAACGGTTCCGGCGCGCTTGCCGAGATACAGCGCGAAGATCAGATACGCGGTGGCGATCACCGTGGAGATATAAACCTGCTGAGGGTGACCGGCCAGAATCTGTATGGCAAAAAGAACTGAAAGTCCCAGGGCTGCCCATCGATACCGCGGGCCGGATAGTCCGTTTACCATCCACATGACATACGGAACCCAGGCGATCACAGCCACCTGGTTTGGATGTCCCGATTGGCCGCTCAACGTGCCGCCCAGTCCGAACGCCAGGGCGGCCACGGTCGCGGCGGGCCACCGAAGGCCGAGCACACGGCGGCCGAACAAAAGCCCGCCGAGGGCGGCAATCCATACGTGAAAGATGACGGATACCGACACAGCCCTGGCAGCGTCCATGGGCAAGAGCGCAAGGTTCAACGGATAGAGGACCGCGGTCTGCGGATTCGCGAAAAACGGCGCCCCCATGAAAAGATACGGATTCCAGAGGGGAAAGTCGCCGCTCAGCAGTACGCGGGACGCGTAGGAACGCAATGGAAAGAAGTAGGTCTGGACGTCGTATCCCGAGAGCGCCAAACCGTCGAGTATCACGCGATGGTAGGCCACCACCACAGCAGCCGTTATTACGAGGATGCCGGCGGCCGCAGCGGACAAACCGCGAATGGATCGTGCTCGTACCAGACTCATGACCTGGGGGTGAAAGGGGCTCCGATCCCGTGACTCGCGTTCAGCAGGCTCGGTTCGACGCTGACTCCCTCCGGCTTCGGTCTAGATCACACGTCTTCGGCGAGCAGTATCGCTTCGGCTATTTCCTTCATCGTCTTGCGACGATCCATGCTCAGCTTTTGAATCCGCTTGAACGAGTCCTCTTCGGATAGATTGTGCTTTTCCATAAGGACTCCTTTGGCGCGCTCCACGACCTTCCTGGTTTCCAGCCTCTCGGTCAGATCCTCAACCTCGGTGGCGAGGATCTTGTACTCGCGAAACCGGGAAACCGCGACTTCGATTGCGGGGCGCAGGTCGTTGTCGCGAATCGGCTTCATGACGTAAGCCATAACTCCGACGTCGCTCGCGCTCTTGACCAAACCGTTATCAGAGAACGCCGTCACAAGCACGACTGGAGCTATCGTTTCCTTCGTTAGCGTCTCCGCTGCGGCGATGCCGTCCAGAACCGGCATCTTGATGTCCATCAGCACCAGGTCAGGTCGGGTCTGCCGGGCGAGGTTGACCGCGGTTTCGCCGTCCGAAGCGTCCGCCACCACTTGATATCCCAGATTTTCGAGACGCTCCCTGAGGTCCATCCGGATTATCGTTTCGTCTTCCGCCACGATAATCCGCAATGGCCTCGACTTCGATTCGTTCACCAAGTCATGACCTGCCTTATTCGGGTTGTTTGGCTAGATGAGCGTACCAGCACGGAGGTATAACCAGCATCCTTTCATAGCAACCCAGACGAGGCACCACGTACTACATGTTGTATGTGAGCTTGAATTATCGTGTCTCAGTACAATATTAGGGACTGCATGGGCAATCAGCCACAACTTGGGTTGTAAAGGACCGCTCCGGCAGGGGAGGCTGCATTGAAGGTTATCTGCGTCCAAGAAAATCTCAGCAAAGCACTGTCAATTGTAAATCGGGCGGTAGCCACGCGGAGCAGCCTTCCCGTTCTTTCAAATGTCCTCCTGGCCACCGAGCGCTCTATGTTGAAGCTTGCGGCCACGAACATGGAGATTTCGACCACTGTGATGGTTGGCTGCAAGATTGAGTCCGAGGGCGCGGTGACGGTGCCCGCCCGCCTGCTGACCGATCTGGTCTCACAGTTCGAGGCCGGACCGGTCGAGCTCGAGCTCGATTCCGATACTCTCGAGCTTGCGCTCACCGCGGGCAAGTACCGTGCGACGCTCAAGGGCATCTCGGCCGACGACTTTCCCCCGCTGCCAACGGCCGAACCCGGGACGACCGTGAGGATCGATTCTCGGACATTGAAGAGGATGGTCGATCTCACGACCGTAGCCGCGGCCACGGATGACAGCCGGCCCGTGCTCGGCGGGGTGTCGGTGACGATCAACCCCGATTCGATGGTTTTCGCCGCCGCCGACGGGTACCGCCTGGCGATAAAAAAGATGGATGCGGAGACCGAAGTCGAGAGGGCCGTTCAGATAATCATTCCGCGATTCAGCATGATGGAACTCTCTCGAATCCTCGGGGACTCTACTGAAGACGCCGAGCTTGTGATCTCGCCGCAGTTGACGTACGCGGTGTTCACGGTCGGCGACGTTCAGATGATCTCCCACCTGATCGAGGGGCAGTTTCCCAACTACGAGCAGCTCGTTCCCACCGACTGTCAGACGCGACTCGTACTCAATACGGCCGAGGTTACAAAGGCAACAAGGATCGCCTCGATCTTCGCCCGCGGCGGCTCCAACGTGATTCGATTTGAGACGGTCGGCGAAGATGAGGGGGACGGACACGTCTCGGTATCCGCCGCTTCGGCCGACATCGGCGAGAACTCCGGACAGCTCGAGGCGACCATCGAGGGCGAGCAGGCGTTCATTGCCTTTAACGCAAGATTCCTCAGCGATTGCATGGCGACGATCGACACCGACAACGTCGAGATCCAGCTATCCGGGGCCACGAGCCCCGGTCTTATTCGCCCACTGGGCGATGATTCGTACACTCACGTCATCATGCCCATGCATACGGTGCGCTAGCCTCCAGTCGCGAGCCCGTGCCATGGTCCCGCGGAGTTATCGCCGAAAATAGAGGATTCAGGACCTCGCAAATGGCGCGCTCGCGGGGAATTACGCTATCGGTCTGTTTCCGAGGCTCCGCCCTAGCGGAGGCTTCGGTAGCGCCAGATGGCCACCGGGACGAACACCGCCATGATGCCGGTCCACCACGCCGCCGCCTTCCACAGCGGCTCCCAGAATTCACCGCCCTGGGACAGTCCCCGCGCGGCGTTGGTGGCCACGGTAACGGGGTTGTTCGCGGCGAAGACCTGAAGCCAGTCCGGCATGGTCTCGACGGGGACGAAGACGGCGCTGAGAAATACGAGCGGGAAGATCCACACGACTCCGGCGGCCTCCGCCGTTTCGGCCTTCTTCACGGAAGTGCCAATGGAGGCTGAGATCCACGAGAACGCGTGTCCGAAAACCACTGCGACAGCCATTGACGCGATGGCCTCGAGCACGGTGCCGTTGAATCGGAACCCAATGGCGTAGCCCACGGCCACCATCACCGTGACGACGAACGCGTTCCGGGCCGTGTCCGCCAGGATACGGCCCGCCACCACGGCCGAGCGGGCCATGGGAAGGGATCGATAGCGATCCACCAGGCCCGAAGTGATGTCTTCGGCCAGCCCGATGCCGGTCTGAGTGGAACCGAAGAGCACCGACATCACCAAAATCCCGGGCAGCAGGAAGTTGATGTACTCACCGCCCGGCGTGTCGATCGCGCCGCCGAAGACAAACGCGAACATCAGCACGAACATGATGGGCTGGACCGTCGAGAAGATCAGCAGGTCGGTCGAACGCCGATAGCGCAAGAGATTGCGTTTCGCCATCACGAAAGCGTCGGCGAATGCGTAGCGGAGCTCAGCCCGTAGGGAATCTACCCTTAATGCAACAGCCATTTTTATCGTCCTCCAGTTCGGATTGCCGCGGACGGCTCCGTTGGGATGCCATCACCGTTTGATTTCGCAACGTCTTCGGCGTGTCGTCCGGTCAACTCCAGGAACACTTCGTCGAGGGTGGGCTGGCGCAGGCCAATTTCGGACAGGCTCGCGCCAGCTTCGTCCAGCGCCGTCGGAGACGCGCACCGTTACCTGGCGGCGTTCGTCGTCAAGCACAGGGGCGTCATCGCCAAGGGCGGCCAGGATGCGGAACGCCTCGGGCAGGTGGGCATCGTCGGCCACGGACACCGTCAAGATCTACCCGCCGAGACGGGATTTCAGTTCGCCAGCGGTGCCGTCGGCTATAAGCCGGCCGCGGTCGATGACGGCGATTCGGTCGGCCAGCTGGTCGGCCTCCTCCAGATATTGCGTGGTCAGGAGCACGGTGGTGCCGCCGCGCACGAGCTGCCGGATGACCCGCCAGAGATCAAGGCGCCCGCGCGGGTCGAGGCCGGTGCTGGGTTCGTCGAGGAAAAGGATCTCCGGTTCGGCCACCAGACTCGCGGCTATGTCCAGGCGCCGGCGCATACCGCCAGAGTAGGCGCCTAGCTGCCGATCGGCTGATTCTTCCAGATCGAATTGCTCCAGAAGATCCCGCGCTCGTTCGCGCGCCGTGCGTGAGGGCAGGTGATAAAGGCGCGCCACCATTTCCAGGTTCTCCCGCCCGGTGAGGATGGGGTCAACGGCGGCGGACTGGCCGGCAAACCCCATGATGTTGCGCAGCCGAGTCTTATCACGTCGGACATCGTGTCCGGCCACACGCGCCTCGCCTTCGTCCATGTCGATAAGAGTCGTGAGAATGCGCACGAGCGTCGTCTTGCCGGCGCCGTTCGGGCCCAGCAACGCGAATACCGTGGCCGGTTCGATATCGATATCGATGCCCGCCAGCGCGTGAATATCGCCGTATGCCTTCGTGACGCCGCGCACCGTCACCGCTGGCTCGGCCCCATTTCTGGTCTGCATCATGTATCCCCTCAGGTTTCCTTCCACGCTAGAGGTTGTTACGACGGTCAAGTTAAACGGCCGGGCCGCAGTGCCGGATCAACCGAAAGGTGCACTTGGGGGTGTATTTACGGGGTGTAATTCGAGCCGAGGGAGTTGAGACCGGATGCGGGCAGTGAGACCAGCATGTGGAAACGCCAGCCGCCCGGCCTGAGGCAGGCGCGTTAGCCGGAGTCGAAGTCCTGGAGCAGGTCCAGCTCGTTCGCCCTGGCGATAGCCTCGGTGCGGTGACTGACGCCAAGCTTGCCGTAGGCATTCAGGATGTGACGCTTGACGGTGGCGAGCCTGATGAACGGTCGATCGGCGATCTCCTCGTTTGTCATTCTCGCCGCGACCAGGGGTCCGCGCACACGCCATCGACGCGCCGGGAGCGCGTGAGCGCCGCGGAAGAAAGGGATTGCCCGAATCCACGCGGCGACGTACTGCCGGTCGGTGGGTCGTGCACTCTCCGCCGTCATGTGGCTACGCGTTGCTCCCGGAGCCATGACCCTGGCCGTCGAGGGCTGGCAGGCGTTGAAGTCGTTGGACCATCCGGCCCGTAGGTCGCCCGCCAGCCCTCCAACGGGTAGCCGGCCGCCTCCCAGTCCGCCACCCCACCTGCAAAACGCCGCACTTTCGCGAAGCCGGCGTCCGTGAACATCCAATACGCGGCAATGCTGGCGCCGCAGGCTGGATTGGAGCAGTACACGACGATTTCGTCATCAGGCTCGAGCAGATCGAGGGCGCGCTGAATCGACGTGATGTGCAGCGAGCCCGGAATGTGCTTGGCGTCAAACTGCCAAGGTCCAAGCGTCATGACGAGTTTGAAGTTGTCTCCACGATCCAGCTTGGCCTTCAGCTCGTCGCGTGAAATCAGCCGCATGTCAATCGCCTTCATTGTGGGCCTTCTCATAAGTATAGATTTGGTCTTTGCTTTGGCGCCGGCGCTGCTCGCCCAGTCTCGAGGCGGCCGCGGGGCCGTCGGGGAGCCGGACGATCCTCGCCAGCCACCCCACGGCGCTCTGGTTATCGATTCGCAAGTCGATTCGCGCCGGCCGAAGCGAGGCGATCGACCAGCCGAAGGCGAAGGCCTGGCTGATCTCCCGCTGTGTGACTCGCCGCGGGCCGCCGTTACCGGGCTCGTTATCGCTGAAGCAGAGCAGGTGATACGAGCCGCCGGGCCTGAGCGTCGACCGTAAGCCTTGTACGAACCGGGTGCGCTCGTCATCGCTGAATTCGTGAAATACGAGGGAATCGATCACCGTGTCGAACTGCCGATCGAGCCGCTGCAGTTTCAGGGCATCGCCGGTCCGGAACTTGACCCTAAGGCCGAGCTTCCAGGCTCGTGCGCGGGCGCGATCAATGGCGGCCGGCACGTAGTCGATTCCCCATACTTCGTGTCCCCGCGCGGCCAGATAAAGCGAGTTGGCGCCCGTTCCGCAACCCACATCCAACACCGATCCATGTATCCGTCCCTGCTCGGCCAGCCTGACGAAGGCCGGTTGCGGGCGATCGACGTCCCACGCCGGGTGCCCCTCGTACGACCTTCGGAAGCTCGTCCATGAGGCGATCGAAGAGATCGGCGGAGGGGCCGCCCGCGACGTGCTCTGCGCCGAAGCGTTCGAGGCCGTGAGCAACTGTGTGTCGCCGTATGGCTTGGTTACGCGGCGCACCGTCACCGCTCGCTCGCATCCATTGCTTGTCTGCATCATGTTTTCCCCTGCGATTTCGTTCTGTGCTTCCCTCGTCGCAGGGGCAAGATTGGCGGGCGAGCCGACTTGGCGGATCAACCGAAAGGTGCAGCAGCGGATGCAATTAGGGGGTGTATTTCAAGACGATGGAGGTGAGAGTCCTGGACGGGAGAGAGATCAGTAGGTGGAGACGCGAGCGGCCTGGCCTGAGGCAGGCGCTTCAGACGAAGGCGAACTCTTAGAGCAGATTCAGCTCGTTCGCCCGGGCAATCGCTTCCGTGCGGTGGCTGACGCCCAATTCGCCGTAGGCATTCACCGTGTGACGCTTGACGGTGGCGAGGCAGATGAACGGTTGATCGGCGATTTCCTGGTTCGGCATTCTCGCTGCGACGAGACGCAGAATCTCGATCTCCCGTCCCACCGGGTAGCTCCATTGCCGCAGCGGATGGAGTTCATTCGAAATCCTGACATGAGACGAGCGCCGAGGCCGCCCAGCCTGCGGTGCCCATGCAGCTGCAACAGAAGCTCCGATTGGGACCCAGGCCCGGCGTCCGGCTCCCCGAGCGTAAGCTGCAAGGTCCCTTCCCCGGAACGGAAGTGACATTCGCTCCGAGTTCGAGAGAGCACGCTGCTCGGCTGCCGAGGGCGGCGTTGAGAATGGCATATAGAAGAGCCTATTCACCACGAGGCTCCCCAACCGGGGATGCATTAGTGATAATGCCGGACTCACCGCGCGGCGGTCGGCACGAGCCCTCTCGCCCGGTCACTAACCACCTGACCGAATTGTTGCCGGAGGGGTGGAGCCCATACGAGGTGCAGGTAAACGATCTCGACCAGGCGTAAGAGCGACAACTATCACTTCGTTTGCGCTTGCCAGGAAATCAATAGCTTCAGTTGCCCAAGGGTAAAGACCTCAGGCCACGGCCTGCTCCCAAGGCGCGGGAGACGAGGTCGTGACCTGAGATCTGATCCACTGCAATCCAGGACTGAAGTCTTAAACGCCACCTCCTACGCCTGAGAGCTCGCCAACTGGTGAGAGCGGTCCTTCCGGCTCTAGCTCTTGCGAATTGCTCTCGTCACTCTCGCTCACGCTAGTGCCGCGCGCCGGCATGAACCGAACAACGATCAGCAGGCCGACTAACGAGAACGCCGCGCCGATCAATAACGCCAGACCCAGCGCGTCGGTGAACGCCGACTTCGCCGCGGTGGATAGGGCGAGTGCCTCTTCTTGCGGCAGCGACGCCGCCAGTTGAACCGCCGCCCCGATTGAATCTCGGACGACCTCTCTCGCCTCGGCGGGTAGCGATGCCGCGGCGTCGCCGAGCCTGGCGGCGTAAACCGCAAACATCACGGATCCGACTACGGCGATACTGAATGCGCCCGCCAGCATTTGGGTCATGTCGTTCATCGCTGACCCAATTCCCGCCCTCGCCGACTCAACCGCGCCCATGACCGCTTCGGCTGCCGGAGCGAAAACCAAACCCACGCCCAGCGCGATGACAGCCACCACGGGCCCGATCACCAGGTAGGAAGTATCCGTCTCCCAGAGGAGGACGAGCGGCATCGCAGCCGTCATGATAAGCAGTCCACCTGCCACGACTTTGGTGGTGCCGAAGCGGCGCGCCAACTCCTCGCTGGCGATGGCTCCAACGGTGAAGCCTGCCGCTATAGGCAGGAATCGAATTCCCGCGGCCAGCGGACTGTATCCCTGAACGAACTGGAGGTACTGCGTGAAGCCGAAAATGAAGCCTGTGACCGAGAAGAACGCCACACTGACCGCCGCTACTCCAGTCGAAAAGCGCGGCAGCCGGAACAGCGCAAGGTCCAGCAACGGGTAGGCGGCCGTCCGCTCGCGCACGACGAAACCCACGCCCAAGACAATCGCTGCGGCGACGCGGCGCCCCACACGGGGCCCTGGATGATGGCGAAGATCAGCGCAGAGACCGATCCCATTGATAAGCACCGCGCCCGGAATGTCAAGTGGCTTACTTTCAGGGTCGCGGCTATCCGGTACGAGGTAGAGGCTTGCTACGATCGCGATCCCGGCAATCGGCACGTTCACCAGGAACACCGATCCCCAGTAAAAATACTTGAGCAGAGCCCCTCCAAGAATGGGTCCAAGCGCGACACCGACCCCTGCCATCAGCGCCCATATGGCGATCGCTTTTGGCAGCTCCTTTTTTTCGAACACGTTCACGATGACGGCGAGGGTCGCCGGCATCATCATCGCTCCGCCCACTCCCATGATTGCCCGGGCGATAATCAGCTGCTCCGAAGATTGCGACAGCGCGGCGCCCAACGAAGCCAAAGCAAAGACTCCGAGCCCAAGACGCAGCATTCGGGCCCGTCCGAATCGGTCACCGACGCCGCCCATCGTTAAGAGCAAGCCGCCGAAGACCAGTATGTACGCGTTTACTATCCATTGCAGCGATGAGGCCGACGATCCTAGGTCTCGTTGGAGCGATGGGATCGCCACGTTGACGATCGTTTCGTCGATGGTTGCTAACAGGACGGTGACCGAAACGATCCCGAGCGTCCACCAGCGCAGCCGCTGAATGCGCGACTTTGCTTTCTTAATCGTCGTGGTGGCGACCATACTTGCCTCCTTTTGGTGCTTTTGATCCCCCAACCTCGGCTCGATTCCCTCCGCTGCTCTCATCTCACCTTCCCCCTTCCCGACGACTTCCGCCGGCTATATGACTGATGCTCAGTCATTAACATCGAAAAAAACACTAGCTGGTCCTTCTTCTCAGCGCATTCAAGAGCAGCGCGGAAACACCTTGCTCGAGCCGGTCCGACTCCTCCCCCTCACCAAAGACAAAGGCCTCGATGATGGCATGCTGAAGCAGCCCAAGTGTCAGGCGAGCGGCTATCTCCGGATCCATCGACTCCATCTCCCCCGCGTCGACCGCATCCCTGAAGAGATCCGTGATAACTACAAAGATCGAGGCGTGCTCAGGGGACTCGCTGTGCATCTCTGGGTGTGTTTCGTCAGCCCCGATGAACGCCAGCCTGAAGAGATCGGCATTGTGTCGTGCTACCTGGAAGCTGGCTGCGATCATAGATTCAAGCCGATCCTCGAAGGACGTTCGCGATCGCATAGCAGCTGCCACCGCTTGGGCGATGGTCTCCATCAGCCCGTCACGCAACGACACGGCGACGTCCCGCTTGGACGGGAAGTAAAGATAAAAGGTCCCTTGGGCCACCCCTGCCTCACGTACGATCTCCGAGACACGCGCTCCTTCATATCCCTTTGCGCGAAACACCTTTCGAGCTGCGCCGAGCAGCTGTGCCCTTCGCACGGTCTCGCTTTCGGTCCTTCTGGCTCTCGCGGCGGTCACTGGGTTCTCCCGTTGTTTGTCTATGCTAGTGAGAGTGTGACTGAACGTCAGTCATTTGTCAAGGGGCACATCTGGGGTCATCATCAGTCTGTCAGCGAGGGCTTCGATCTGGCTCTGTCAGGCTTGAGACCATTTGCCGTCTGCTCGCGCTGTGCTGACCGGGGTCGTTGGCGCACTACGTTGGGCTACCGCACGTTCGCGTGCCGTGCCTGCCGAAGAGCGTTCAACGAACGGACTGAGACACCGTTCAACGATCTCCAGTACCCAACCGACATCGTGCGCATGGTGGTGCTTTGGCGGTCGCGAGCAATCCGAGCCCTAAATCCTGGGCAAGACGGTCACGTTCACGGCCATGGTGATGCATTGCATCGCCGTTAGCAAAATGGCCGAGCGTTGGGCGAACGACGACGCGATGGATATGCTGCCGCGGAATGGGGCGGTCTTCACACGCGAGTAGGCCAGCACCACGTCGATGCACCGGGTTGCGGACGGCAAACTCGCTGAGGCGTGGGTGGTCTTCGATGCACTGGGGCTGATGCAGCAGCTGGCCATCATCCCAACACCGGAGGAGATTGGCTGATGGATCCTCTGATGGTGGCGTTGCGCATTGTCCACATCCTGTTCGGGATCGTGTGGGTCGGATCGACCATCTTCATCCATTTGATCCTGCTACCCAGCCTCCGCGCCGAGGGCGCCCGCGCAGAAGCCCCGGTGATGCGCCGCATCAACGCGTTCATCATCCACCCGCTCATCGGCGCGAGCGCTTTGTTGGTGGTGGCCAGTGGGGCGACGATGGCGCTGCGCTTGCGCTGGGGCCTCCTGGATCAGTTTTTCGTTAACGCGTGGGGATACGCGATCCTGATCGGCTTCATTGCCGCCATGATTGCGATGTTTCTGCCAGTCGCGTCGCTGGCCACCATGCGCCGCTTCACGCGGGCGGCGACGACACTGGAACACGGGGGTGGGACCGCCGAGGACACGCAGGAACACCGGCGAGCGCGGGATGTCTTCCTACGTTTTGGTGCAGTCGAATCGGCGTTCCTCATCGTCGCCGTCGGCGCCATGGCGGCTGCGCGCTGGGTCTAGGCCATGGACCCGCCCGACCCCTGCGTTGACGGCACTCGGTCCTGGGTCAGCGCCTTTGCGATGGCGGCGTAGGTGCGGCCGCGCCATCGTTCCTCGGCGATCTGCGTCCGGACGGCCTCAGGAAGCTGCACTATGCGTCCCAGCCGGACAGCAATCGCCGGGTAAAGGGGCTGGAGATGCCACCGGGAGTGGCGTTAGGCCTGTTGCAGGCAGGACGGCGCACCCCTACCGCTAGGGCCCCCTTTTCCTGCCGACAGCCACATTTTCAGCCCCGGAGAGCTGAACGCCGTGCGACGATCACCCGCCCCAAATCAGAAGCCACACGGTGAGTGACAATTCCGAGATGATCGCGGGCACGGCGACAAACACGACGAACAGGGCTTCGTTGTTCGCATAGTCGGAGGAAAGGAAGCTCGCGAAACTATCAATGAGATAGCCCGCCGCCGCGATGATCAACAGGATACCCAAGACTCCGGGAACGTAATCCGACCTAACGATCAAATACCCAAGACCGAGTATGTGAAGACCTAAGAACACAAACCCCACATTGAACCCATAGTCGTACGACCTGAGCAACCGCATTGCTCGAGAATTTAGCTGGTTGGATTCAAATGCCTCAGCATCATCCGCGCCACCGAGGACGTCCAACGCAGAGAGGTGATTGACCATCGCGACTGCAGCGACAGCGGTAAACACCAACCGAAGCCACGCCGTGAGTAATGAAAGACCCTCACTGACCGGCGCAAGAAAGACATAGAGTGCCCATGCGACGACCACGTCAGCCGCAAGCTGGACCATCCAGGTAGCAATGCCGACGCGGAATCGCGACTCGGAATCCATGATATTGCGGGCTGTGGCTGCTGCATCCCCCCGCACGATCAGCTTCCCGCGACGTAAATCGCCAAAACCGAACAGAAAGACAACCAGGTAGCCGAACCCAGCGACGAGCGCAACTTCTCGCAGCGAGATATCGGCGATAAGGCCCGTCACTTTACGTGCCCCCCCCCCCCCCCCCCCCCCCCCCCCCCCGTGTCGGGCTCTGGCTGGTGCTTCCACAGACGACTCGTCCTCGTGATCCGAGCCGTGGTTGCCGCCTCACACCGCGATGACGACCTTGCCCACGGCATGGTGCCCAAGCATGTGGGCCACCGCGTTCCCGGCCTCGCTGAGCGGGTAGACCTGGTCGATGACCACCCTGACGTCGCCCGAATCGAGGAGTGCGGCAAGGGTATCAAGGTTTTCGCGGTTCACGACACAGGTCACGAACTGCACATCGGTCGAACCCCGTCCCAGCATGGCCGCCCTCGCCATCCTCAGCAGACCCGCGAACAGGCCTCCGGTGTTCCCGATGCTGTTTGGAATGAGCATCCCGATGGGTGTCAGCACCCCAGCCGTCGCGGAGGGCGGGTGGTTCATCACGTTGTCGAAGATTACGTCGTAACGCTGCTCGCCGCGGGTGAAGTCCTCCTTCGTGTAATCGATGACGTGGTCCGCGCCGAGGGACCGGACCAACTCGAGGTTCCTGGTGCTGGTCAGGCCGGTGACCTCCGCGCCGAGCGCCTTGGCGATCTGTACCGCAAACGTCCCGACCCCTCCCGACGCGCCGTTGATGAGGACCCGCGTCCCCGGCCCGACTTTGCCGACGTCGCGCATGGCGATCATCGCGGTGAGGCCCGACATGACAGATGCTGCAGCCTCTTCAAAGGTCAATCTCGCGGGCTTCTTGATGACCTGGGACGCCGGAACGACTGTGAACTCCGCGAACGTGCCGGTGGTTGTGAGCGTGCTGTCCCACAACGACCCGAACACCTCGTCACCGGGCTGGAGGTCGGCCACATTCTTGCCGACGGCATCCACGACCCCCGCGACATCGGTTCCCCGCACCGGGGTCGACGGCCGCCGGAGCCCAGATTTCGGCCGGATGACGTAGGGGACTCCAGTCACCGTGATCCAGTCCGGAGTGTTCACACTGGTGGCCCGCACCCGAACCAAAACGTCGTCCTCGCCGACCGAAGGTCGGTCGACCTCGTCCAGCTTGAGCACCCGTTCCGGCGCCCCGTACTGCTCCTGGACAATGGCCTTCATTGTGTTCGCCCGATCGGTGCCGTTGGTGCGGGTCAGGTCTCCTGTCGCCACATTCGGCTTCATCGTTTGCCTCCCAGGATTCTCAAGTTTGGTCTCTGCTTTGGCGCCTTCACGACCGGCTCTCTCAACGCCTACTTTCTCCATCGTTATCTCCTTGGGCCTTTAGCCCGTTTCTTATCGAACATTTCTGCTAGGTGCTGCCACACGGTTCGAGGGCTTGCCTCAAGGACAGCAGCGGCACGCCAAGGTCACGTATTCGAACGATCACTCCGTGCAGCGCCGCCTGGTCTACGATCGGTCCGACCAGCAGGGTCGTGCCATCTTCTTCTCGGCGTATGGCCAGGCCCCCAAGCCAGTTCGACCAGCGGTCGTCGAGGCGACCCTCTACTCGAAACTCGTAGATGTCGTCCATTGCCTTCCCTTCAGTCACGTCAGGCCGGATCTCAGTACGGGAGGCCTCCAAGTTCTCGTAAACCACTGATCACCTCTGCCTGATTGCGCTTGTCACACGCACAAGGTTGGCGGTCGGGCCGACGTGCCGGATCAACCTAAAGGTGCACCTGGGGGTGTATTTAGGGGGTGTATTTCGAGACGATGGAGGTGAGAGTCCTGGACGGGAGAGAGATCAGCAGGTGGAGCTGCCAGCCGCCCCCTGAGGCAGGCGCGTTAGCCGGCGTCGAACTCTTAGAGCAGGTTCAGCTCGTTCGCCCGCGCAATGGCTTCGATGCGGTGACTGACGCCCAGTTTGCCGTAGGCACTCGCGATGTGACGCTTGACGGTGGCGAGGCTGATGAACAGTTGATCGGCGATCTCCTGGTTCCTCATTCCGTCCGCAATGAGTCCTAGAATCTCAACCTCCCGTGGCGTCAGCGGCTCGGCGAGCTGAACTGCGGCGGCCGGGACCGGGGCGGAGACGGGCTGAGCCGGCTTATCGAAGGCAGATAACAGTCGCCGGGTATAGGGGCCGGCGATACCTCCGGCGGCGGCGTGGCGGAGCAGGTTGCGCACGGGCTCGCCTTCGCCCACAAAGATTCGGACGTAGCCCTCTGGCTCGGCCAGGGTGAGGGCGCGTTCCAGCGGTGCCAGAGCGGAGGGTAGGTCGTCCTGCGCCTCGTGAGCAAGCGCCTGCTGCACCAGGATTTCGATCACGCTCGCCATCCGCTCCCCTTCTTCCGCCGCTTGCAGCAGGCGTTCCAATAGGCCCATTGCCTCATCCATAAAGCGGACTGCATTGTCGCTCCTGTGCTGAGCTATGAGCACCCTGGCCAGGGTGACGTGCTCGAACTCGCGCATGTAGCTGAGGTCGTCATCAACCGATAGGCCCCGTCCCCGCGCCCAATCCAGTGGTTCGGTCAACTTACCTTGCGAAACCCGAATCCGCGTCTTCATCGCCGCTATGGGACGCACGTCAGGCATGGGGCTCCTTTTATGAACCCGCTCTGCCTCGCGGAGCAGGTCGAGAGCGCCCTCCAGGTCTCCCCGGGCCTCCTGTAGGCGAGCCATCGCAACGCACCAGGGAGATTCATAGCCCTGTAACCCGGCTTGCTCGCGCAGCTCTTTGCTTGTCAGCAGGTATTGTGCCGCGGCTTCCAGATTGTCACGCTCGCGGTTTAGCTCGCTCAACCCCACATAGAGCTCCGCCGTTCCGTCTGGTGCAGGCTCGCCTTGATCCCTCACAAGCTGCAACGACTGCTCATATGTGAGTGCCGCCTCGTTGAGACGGCCTTGCGCCATCCTTATGTCACCCGTGAGATATGTGGCGCCGATTGCGAAGGGCCTGTCGCCGGCCGTCTGCATACCAGTGATGACATCGGCAATGGACCGGTGGGCTGCCTCCAGATCTCCGCTCGTCCAATATGCGGCCCCCAGGAACACAGCTAAGACCGCGCGCTCGAAATATTCATCCTCAGGAAAGAGGTCCAGCGCCCGCCGAGCGTATTTCACGGTGCCGGGCACATCGCCGAGAGCCCCGGCCTGGTAGGCACGGGCGGAAGCTATCGTCGCTGGTAGAGACCGAAACTCCTCTTCGTCCACGACCACCATCTCGACCGATGGAGCTTCGGATCGATCGCGCACGTCCGCTGCGATGTCCAGCCACCGTTCGGCGTCCCGAAGGCGGTCCTCGGCGGCCTCCGGCTCGCCGCCAATTACTAACGCCCAGGCATACCCAACGCTGAGCACCGGCCTGGAGCGGATCAGCTCGTCCGGTAGCTGCTTCACCCAGCTAAGCCATGTGGGGTACCGGAAACTCCTGTCCATCGCTCCCCATGCCAGCTCGGCCAGGCCCGCCGCTCGCTCGAAATCCTCGGCGGCAAGAGCGTGGTGGACAGCATCGGCCGGCAGACCGTTGTGCTCGTACCACTCGCTCGCGCGCAAGTGCCGGATTAGGTATTTGATCGGGATCCTCCTCCATCAACCGTGCATGGAGAACGTCCGCGAAGAGATGGTGATATCGATACCACTGGCGCTTATCGTCCAGCGGAACGACAAACAGGTTGCCTCGCTCCAAGGCCTCCAGCATCCGTTTTCCGTTTTCCTGGCCGGTGACCACATCGCACAGTGGGCCACTTAACCGGTCGAGAATGGACGTCTGCAGCAAGAAGCTTCTCACATGTTCCGGCTGGCGCTGCAGGACCTCCTCGACCAGGTAGTCCGCGATGTACCGGTCGTCGCCGGCAAAAGCTTCTATGAACCCGGGAACGTCCACCTGCCCACGCATCGAGAGCGCCGCCAGCTGGAGCCCTGCGATCCAACCTTCGGTCCGCGTCTCCAGGGCCGCCACGTCATCTGCTTTCAAGTCGAGGCCCGTGGCCTGGTTGAGGAAAGCGGACGCCTCGTCGGAGGTGAAACGCAGGTCGGCGGCCCGCAGCTCCGTCAATTCGCCGCGGCCGCGCAGGCGGGCCAGGGGCAAGGGTGGGTCGGCACGGCTGGCAATTACAAGGTGCATCTGAGGCGGCAGATGATCGATCAAGAAGCTGACGGCGCCGTGGATGGATTGGGAATCGATTGCGTGGTAGTCATCGAGGATGAGGGCAAACCGGTCCTGAATTGCACTGATTTCGTTAATCAGGGTCCCCAGCAACGACTCAATCGGCGGAGGCTGACGCGAATGCAGCAATGTAACGGCGTTCTCGCCAACCCCGGACTCCACCGTCTGCAGTGCCGCGATGAAGTAGGCCCAGAAAAACGTGGGGTCATTGTCGCTCTGATCGAGTGAGACCCATGCTTCGGGCCGTTCGGTGGCCGGGGTACCTGCAAGCCATTCAGCCAGAAGCGTAGTCTTGCCGAAGCCCGCCGGCGCTGAGATGAGTGTCAGCTTGCGCTCGATCCCCTGGTCCAGGCGTTCGATCAGTCGCGCGCGCGGCACCAGACCGGCACGCCACTTTGGGACGTACAGCTTGGTCTCGAGTAGCGGGCTTGCCGCGAGCGTTTGTTCTGCCGTGTCAACCATGGGCGGATGATACGCCAAGGCCGGTCATGGTCCCGCTCGTTATTTTGCGCCTTGAAGTGACCTATCGATAGGTATGACTTGCGCCCGCCGCGGCGAGGAACTGCGACGAGATTGCGGTTCGGAAAATTAGCGCCAGGAATTCTTCCGCCGGCCGGGATTCCATGCGCATCCGATTAGTGCCTTGTTACGTATCGCATCTCGGGACGCTTGCCCGGACCATTCGGGGGCGGTATTCGCCGTGAAAAACTCCTCTTTACAGAGGCAAAGTAATTGTCGGAAACTCTATCCATGAGGGATTCCTCCGATCGAACCGGCCCAGCGCGAGGTCTTAGTCGGATAGAAGCGGCGGCCGCCGGGGTGGCCGCGGCGGCCATCGCACTTGGGCTCAGTCAGCTCCTGTCGGGCGTGCTTCCCGAGATCCCTTCAATGGTTCTTGACGTGGGGCGGCTCGTCATCGACGTCTCGCCTGCCGTGGCCGAGGATTTCGCGATACGGGTCTTTGGAATCAACGACAAGCTGGCGCTCGTGGTCGGAATTGTTGCGATCTCATTGGTGGTCGGCGCTCTGCTGGGTGTGGCCTCCCGTCGCAGCCCTTCGATTGGGGCAATCGGATTCGCGTTATTCGGTGTTCTGGGCGCATACGCGGCGCTTCGAGACCCCCGCACTCCGCCGACATTGGCGGTCTTGGCGGCACTGGCCACCTCCGGGGCGGGAATAACAGCCCTTATGTGGATCATGCGGCCTGCGAATGGTGAAACTGAGGACGGCGCAGAGCAGAATCGGCGACCGGGTTGGTTTCCAAGGCGGGTTTTCCTGGCCCGGGGCGGTGGTCTCGCGGCGTTGGCGCTGGCGTTCGTCGGCGCCGGACGCCTCCTTGCCGAACGCGGACGTGCCGCATTCGCCGGGCGGGACGAGGTGGTTCTTCCGCCGGCACGAGATCCAGCGCCGGCACCGATCGTTGCCCAACCAATCGACGTTCCAACCCTGGATCCGCTGATCACTCCCAATGATGTCTTCTATCGGATTGACACATCGCTCATCACCCCTCGAGTCGACCCGGAGTCCTGGCGTCTCCGCGTAACCGGAATGGTCGATCGGCCGTACGAGATGACCTTCGACGACCTGCTCGAACTGCCGATGGTCGAGCGGTACGTCACGCTCAGCTGCGTTTCGAACGAAGTTGGCGGCGACCTGGTAGGCAATGCCAAGTGGCTGGGCGTACCTCTGCGAAACGTCCTGAACCGCGCCGGCGTCGACAGCGCGGCCACGCAGGTGGTCGGACGGTCCGTCGACGGCTTTACCGTGGGTTTTCCCACGTCGGTCGCCCTGGATGGCCGGTCCGCGCTGGTGGCCATTGGAATGAACGATGAGCCGCTCCCGTTCGACCATGGTTTCCCGGCCCGGCTTGTCGTTTCGGGCCTTTATGGATACGTCTCGGCGACGAAATGGCTCTCGGAGATCCAGCTCACCACCCTTGAAGACTTCGACGCCTATTGGATTCCAAGAGGATGGGCCAAACGGGCCCCGGTAAAGACACAGTCCCGGATAGACGTGCCGAGGCATTTCGCGCGCCTCGAAAGCGGTCCCCAGCAGATCGCGGGCTTCGCGTGGGCGCCGACTCGCGGAATCGACAAGGTCGAGGTCCAGATCGGCGACGGCCCCTGGTCCATCGCCCGGCTGGGAACGGCTCTCACCAAAGACGCCTGGCGGAGGTGGGTATTCGATTGGGACGCGACGCCCGGCGACCACACGATTCGAGTCCGGGCGACCGACGGGGATGGACAAACTCAAACGTCGGATGAGAGTCCGCCGCGACCCGATGGCGCGACCGGCTACCACTCGATCACCGCGGGCGTTCGCTAACCGTAACCACAGACGAGCAGAGGCGCATGGCCTCCACGCGCGCGCGGTAGTAACCTGCTACCCGTGAGAAGGGACACCCGCCATGAGTCTGTATGACCCCCGGTAAATCCGGTCAGATCGTAACCAGAGGTCTTACCAAACATTACGGAAGCGTCCAAGCCGTCAACGATTTGGATCTGGAGGTCAACGAAGGGGAGATCTTCGGCTTCCTGGGACCCAACGGCGCGGGCAAGACCACCACGATCCGGCTTCTGCTCGGCCTTCTGCGTCCCACGAGAGGATCGGCCTCGATAGCTGGATTCGACGTTATCCGAGAAGGAACCGCCAGCCGCGAAATGGTGAGCTTCCTGCCCAGCTCGCCCGGGCTGTACGAGTACATGACAGGCAACGAATACCTGGCCACGTTTTCCCGATTTGGGGGGGCCTCGGCGGCGCGGCGAAGCGAACTGATAGAACGGCTCGACCTCGATCCCAGTCGCAAGATCAAAAGCCTCTCGATGGGAAATCGACAGAAAATCGTAATCGTCCGCGCGCTGCAGAACGACGTGCCTGTATATCTGGTGGACGAGCCGACGCGCGGACTCGATCCTCTGGTGCAACAGGAGTTCGGGCGGATATTGAACGAGATCAAGCGCGACGGGCGGACCGTTTTCCTCTCCACGCACGTGCTGTCCGAGGCCGAAAGCCTATGCGATCGAGTTGGCATCCTCCGCGCCGGGCGCTTGGTGACCGTGGAAACCGTGGCATCGCTGATCGGCGCGCGAGTGCGGCATTTCACTGTCGTTTTCAGTGGTGCAGTCCCAGCCGACGGGGAGCTTGCAGGCGCCCTCGTCCTCCGCCGCGACGGCTCGGAGCTGCAATTCGAGGTGAGCGGTTCCGTTGACCGAGTTATCAAAGCGCTCGGGCGCTTCGAGGTCACCCATCTGACCACCGAGGAACCCACCCTCGAAGAAGCGTTCCTTCGCTACTACAGCGACGAGTCCGAATGACCTGGGCCCTGGTTCGCCACGCTCTGCGAACGCGGCGCCTCGCAGTCATATGGTTTTCCGTCGGTATGTTTGGCTTCTCGCTGCTGGTGATGGCGCTTTGGCCGTCGTCGAGCGACATCGATTTTTCAGCTTATCTCGAGGGCATGCCCGAGGGTCTTCGCGCAGCCTTCCTGGGGTCTGCGTTCAACGAAGAGGCGGTCGTCGAGAGTTTCTTCTACCAGTACCTGGCGTCGCAGTACACCACTTGGGCGCCGCTTGTGTTGGCCTACTTCGGCATCTGGGTCGGATCGGGCGTAATAGCTCGGGAGTTCGACCGCGATACCCTGGATTTATTGTTAGCCCAGCCCGTTACTCGGACCCGCTTCGTGATAGCCAAATTCTCCGCCGTGATTCTCGCGGCGATTCCGATCATCGTCGTCTCCGCCCTGGGCCTGATCATCGGAGTCATCTTGTGGGGCGAGGGAGTCGAGCTGAGCGGGTGGGACACGATCCTCATTCACGTCAATCTGCTGATATTCACCGCGGCGACGGCGGCGCTGGGCATGGTTTTCGCGTCGTTGTTTCTTGAACCGGGGCGTTCATATGGACTGGGCGCCGCGGTTGTCATAGGCATGTACCTGCTAAATGTCGTGGCCCAGGTGGTCGACCCGCTCGAGTGGAGCGGATACATCTCGCTGTTCCGCTACTGGCAGCCGCTCGAGCAGTACATAACGGGCGAGTTTGACTGGTTCAACGCGGTGGCGCTGGTCGCTATCGCGGCCGCCGGGCTTTTCGGCACGATCATCATCTTTCGACGCCGCGACATCGCCGCGTAGCGACATTACCCCCCGCCTGCTCCGCGCTTCGCTTCCAAAGGCAATTCGGCGGCGCCTCCACTCAGTTGATAAGTGCCATCAGATGCTCGATGAACGCGGGGCCGTTCACTTCGCCGATTACCTCTGTATGTCTCAATCCCGGTTCGAGGCGTCCTTTTCCCCTTGCCGCGAGCCCAAGATCGCGACTTTCAATCCGGCAGAATTCCGTCGAGTAGACGGAACTCAGCGTGACCGGGTCGTACATCGACGTCCAATCGCGGCCGACGCCGTCCAGATACTGGTCCAGCATGGCCGCGAGGAGTCTCGGTAGTTCAGCGTCGTCGCTGGTCAGCCTCGCAAGATGAGATCGATCGATGACCGCGCCGCGCGTTGAGTCGATCGGGCCGATGCGCAGATTCGCATCGCTTTGTAGCACCACCTCCGCTGCGGCAAGATCGCACCGAAAGTTGTACTCGTCCTCCCCTCCGGCCAATCGTCCCCCCATCACGACGAGGCCGGCGAGGGCCGAAGCGAATCCGCCATCTCTCCGGATGGCATGGGCAACGTTGGTCAGTGGGCCTACCGCGCAGAGCGTGAATTCGCCGGGCGCCGAAAGTACGGTCTCAACCAGGTAGTCAACCGCATCCTGGGTTGGAAGAGCGGCTTCTGATGGGATGTGGCCCTGGCCGGACGTCATCTCCGTTGCAACCGTATCGTCCGTGCCAAACGACGTATCCGGACCGGGATGTATCGGCACCCGATCCCCGCCGGCGGCATCGAGGACTCTACGCGCGAGCCGGGCTCTGGCGGCGGTATCGCCCCAACAGGTCGTGATGGCAACCAGGTCGATTGACGGGTGCAGCGCCGCCTGCGCAAGCGCGAACGCGTCATCGACGTCGTCGCCGATATCAGTGTCGAGGATCAGGGAAACTGAATCGGACACCGCGGGACCTCCTCGTTTCTCGACCAGAACATCGTCGGCCCGTTGCCCGGCGCGCGCTTTCTGCGCATATAGTAGGTGCTTCGGACCGGCTGCAAGACTGAAACGAGAGGTCGCAAGAGAATGCTCGAGACCGCGCACGCGGCTCACCTGGAAAAGACCGCCAAGGTCCACGAAATCGTGTCGCGGGGGATGGCGTCATCCGGGCGCCCACTGGCGACCTCACCCCGTATATTCGCTCTTCAGCACGGCCGCAATGCCTTAGACGCGGCGATCGGTTGCTAGTGGAGGGGACCGCGCCCGAGATCGGACGGGAACCGGGTCTGGATTTCCTAGCCAATCAGGGCGGCGACCGTCCCGTCATTACCGTTGCGGATCAGCTTCGGATACTGGACGGCCGGACCTTCCGTGGGACCCCGTCACCCGAATCGCCCGCCATCGAGGAGACGGTGATTCTCTGCATCCTCGGTGACGACGAGATGGAACTGTGCGCGGTAAAGCTCGGAAGCCCCAATGCGCTTCAGAATATGAAGCCCAAGGTGGGGTCCGTGAATCTGCGGTCAAGCGGCGGCCCGATCTCTCTTGTCGGTCCCGCCGTCGGCGCTCCCCGAGCAGGCACTTTGTGCGAATATTTGAAATTCCGTGGGGTAAAAACCATCGTGGGGTTGGGTTGGTGCGGAGCCGTCCATCCCGACGTGCGCGTCGGGGATCTCGTGCTGGCTGAATCCGTCGTCCGCGAGGAGGGTACGTCGCATCACTATCTTCCTTCGGATGCCAATCCCCTCCCGTCGGTGAGGGTCAATGACGCAATCCGCGGGGCGGCGGAACGACGTGGAGTCGAACTAAGACAGGGCACGGTTTGGACGACCGACGCACCGTTCAGGGAGACCCGATCGAAGGTCAGTAACTTCGCGGATCGCGGCGTCCTGGGCGTGGACATGGAGACAAGCGCGCTGGTCTCGCTCGGAGAGGCTCTGGGAATCGATGTGGGCGTCCTTCTCGTCGTATCCGACGAGCTATGGGGATCCGAATGGAACTGGGGAGTGCCCACGCCGGAGTTCGCCGCCGGACGCGACAGCTACATCGCGGTGGCCACGGATGCGGCGGCGGCGCTGGCTGCCAAGGTCCGCGGCCAACGACCTTCGACGCCGCTATCGAAATCTACCTGATTGAACATCGAATTGGAGCATCCTGAAGCGCCCGCGGGCCAGGGCGATGATTCAAGCGGCGTCGAATACCCCCGAAGCGTAAGCGACGGCATGCTGCTTCTCGTAGTCTTCTTCGGCGGGATGTCGGTGCTCGGCGTGGAACTTACGGCGTCCCGGCTGCTCGCGCCGTTCTACGGAAACAACCTCTTCGTTTGGGCGAACCTGATCGGGTTGATCCTGCTCTATCTGACCGTGGGCTACTACGTTGGCGGCCGCATTGCCGATAAGCGACCCGACGACCGCCTGCTGCTCCAGCTCGTCGCCGTAGCCGGGTTCGCTATCGGGCTGGTACCGTTCGTCGCGCGCCCCATTCTCGCGCTGTCCACCGAGGCGTTTGCCGGCCTGTCTCTGGGTGTGTTCTGGGGTTCGCTGGTCGGAGTTCTGCTGCTCTTTGCCGTGCCCATAACGATCTTGGGCTTTGTGTCACCCTTTGCCATCCGGTTGAGCACGAAAGATGTCAGTACGGCTGGATCAAGCTCCGGCCGCATCTATGCCTTGGGCACGCTCGGCAGCATAATCGGCGCGTTTCTGCCGGTCCTCCTGCTCGTCCCCAACATCGGCACGAGAAATACGTTTCTCGCATTTTCGCTCATCCTGCTGGCTCTGGCGGTGGGCGGCCTGAGAAGCTGGCGCTTCCTGGTACTTCTGGTCGTGATCGTAGTCCTTGCGCTGCTTGTGAACCTGCGGCCCGAAGTCGTGCGCGCCGCCCAGCGCGGGAGTCTGATTTACGAAGACGAGTCCATATTCAATTTCATACAGGTACAGGATCTGCCGGTTTCGGGGTTCGAATCGGAAGTACGCCGGCTCGTCCTGAATGAAGGGCTGGCGACTCATTCCGTCTTCTTTCCGGGCCAGGAGTCTCAGCCCCTGACGGGCGGCCCGTGGGACTACTTCCTGCTGGCGCCGCAGCTGCGGAAGGACAATTCGGGCAAGGTCGGCAACCTTCTCATCGTCGGGTTGGGCACGGGTACCGTCTCAAAGCTGTACACCGAGGTGTATGGGGACGGCGTACACATTGACGGTGTGGAGATCGATTCGCAGATCATCGAGGTCGGCCGGGAACTCTTCGACATGAACGAGCCGAATCTAAACGCCGTCGCCGAAGACGGTCGCTACTTCCTGCGGCGCACGGATCTCGTATATGACGTGGTTGCCGTCGACGCCTATCGTCAGCCGTACATCCCATTCCAGCTGACGACCAAGGAATTCTTTCAAGAGATTCGCGAACGGCTGTCTCCGGATGGCATCGTCGCCCTCAACGCCGGCCGCGCCCCCAACGACTTTCGACTGGTCGAGGCGCTGAGTCACACAATGCGAGCAGTGTTTCCCACGGTGTTCGTCATCGATCTGCCGACCGGTTACCTCAACAGCCTGATCTACGCTTCAAACGTCCCGCTCACGCTCGCGGAGGTGGAAGCACGCCTCGCCAGTGCGACACACCCCACCATCGCAGCGATCGCCCGCCGGCAGTTCCAAGTACGGTCGGTGGATTCGGATGAGGGCGCTTTCACCGATGACTTGGCTCCTGTCGAACAGGTTATTCATCAAATGATTTTGGGCGTGGCCGAGTCGGGTGACACTTCGGTCAATACCGACCGATGACGACCGACCGAGGCGAGTAGCCGCGAAGCCGGCCTATTCCCAGCGGAACAGCCGCACCGCCAGCACGAAACTCACGGCGAGCCATAACCCCAGGGCCAGATAGTTGATCCACATATCGTGGACGGCGAACCCGCTAACCATGGTCTGGCGGATGCCGTCACCAAGAAATGTGAGCGGCAGCAATTTGACAAACGGCTGCATAACGCCGGGAAGCCCGTCGATTGGGAAGAAGATCCCGGACAGGAACATCATCGGCAGCGAGACCAACTGGGCAATTGGCATCATGCCCTCCTCGGTCTTCGCCAGCGACGAAATCGCGAAGCCTATGCCAATGAACGCCAGAGCGCCGAGGGCCAGGATGCCGACGAGTTCGACAATTCCACCTTTGATGGGCACGCCGAAGACCAGATTGGCAAG
This sequence comes from Chloroflexota bacterium, assembly GCA_963663595.2. Taxonomy (GTDB): domain Bacteria; phylum Chloroflexota; class UBA11872; order UBA11872; family VXNJ01. The sequence continues at coordinate 65,157 of CAXXGZ010000003.1, forward strand.
ACTTACCAGTATGGTGACCTGAACCGCGGTGATAATGAGCCTGAAAAGCACTTCGGAGCCGATTACCGTGCCGCGTCGTATCGGCGTCGCCCCCAGACGCTTGAGAATCAACTTTTCGCGCCGCAGCACAAGGCTGATCGACGAGAAAACGCCAAGCTGCATGACGCTCATGGCAACGATCCCCGGCGCCATGAAATCCACCGCGCGAAGGTCGGACGCGGCAACCGACACCGGCTGGATATCAATGCGCCTCGGTGTTCCGGAAATGCCGCGATCGACCTCGCCAACGATTCGACTCAGGATGGGAATCACTATTTGTGCGACCGTCTGACGAGACGGATCGTAGAACGCGCGCACGCGCGCGGATCCGCCCGATTCGAGCGCCTCGCCAAAGCCGCGCGGAATAACCATCACGGCGTCCCGGTCGCCGTCGCGCAGGGCCTGCTGCTCCGCGTCCATCCCTTTCTCTGAAATTTCCAGAATCGGAATGGAGCGCAGGGCTCGGGCTATTCCGATCGCCGCCCGGGAGTCGTCGTTCACCACCAAGCCAATATCGAAGCTTCGCGGCCGATCCAGGCCCTGCATGAGCAGTCCAAAGATAACCATGAAGATGATGGGGAACGCCAAGGTAAAGAACAGCGCTGTTCGGTCGCGTACGAATTCACGGGCAAGCGCTACGACAAGCGCGGCAATGGGTCTCAGTCCCGAATCCTCCTGCCCGTCAGCTTGATGAAAACGTCCTCCAAATTAGCGTGGCCGATTCTCAGATCCTGCATAGAGATGCTTTTCCGCGTTGCAAAGTCCATGAGCGCGCCAACGGTCGCCGAAACGTCCGAAGTGAACAGCTCGACGCGCCCGTCGGTTGCAGCGACGGACGAAACGGCCGCCAGCGATTCGAGCTCCGTATCGCCGAGTTCCTCTTGGGGCGTGACGAAACTCACCGTCTGGTGCTCGAAGTGCGTTTCGATCAATCGCGAGGGGGTGTCGATGACGATGATCTTCCCATGGTCGATAATCGCCACCCGGTCACATAAGAGCTCCGCCTCCTCCATGTAGTGGGTCGTGAGGAACACGGTTTTGCCTTCCTTATCCATCGCGCTGATGACCTCCCACATATGGCGGCGGGCCTGCGGGTCCAGCCCCGTGGTGGGTTCGTCAAGAAACACGATTTCAGGATCGTTGACGAGCGCCAGCGCAAACGAAAGGCGCTGCCTCTGACCTCCCGACAGCTCCTTTGAGATCGCGTTTGCGCGGTCCTCCAGCCCGACCAGCTCGATGAGTTCATCCGCGTCTCGAGTTTTCGAGTAGAAGGAGGAAAAAAGCGCCAGGTGTTCGCGCGTCGTGAGCTTATCGAAGAGAGAAGCCGACTGGAGCTGAATCCCTATCGACCTCTTGACCCGCGCCCGGTCGCGATGAGGATCCAGATCCATCACCCGGACCTCGCCTCGATCCATTTGGCGAAGCCCCTCGATAATCTCCACCGTCGTGCTCTTTCCGGCGCCGTTCGGACCCAACATGCCGAATACCTCGCCGCGCTCGATCTCGAAGGAAATACCATCCACGGCTCGAATGTCTCCGTAGCGCTTGTGTATGTCCCGCACCAGTACGGCGGGCATGGTCCTAAAGATCTCCTTTGGACCGAATGCAGGCGCCGGCCCACGCCGGCGCGTCGCGGTGGGAGATGATCGATCTTCCGCGACTAGGCAGCCGGCTTGACCCAGATAAAAGCGGCGATTTCGTGGTCGACCACTGCTGTCTCACCGTTCACATTCACGACGATGTGCTTGAACGGCGTAATCTCCTCGATATCCAGATTAGCTCCGGGCACGAGGTTCTTCTGTTGAAGGTACAACATGATCTCGGAGTCGTCTTCGGCGAGTTCGGAAATCCTGGCCACGGCCATTTTCGTGCCCGGCTTCGAATCGGAGAGCTTGATCATCCCCTCAAACGACCAGTTCTTGGCATTGCCAGGAATCGGATTTCCATGGGGACAGGTCTCCGGATGATTGAGAGCTTCCGAGATTTTCTGCTCCACCAATGGCGAGAGCGAGTGCTCGAGGCGATGGGCCTCCTCGTGAAGCGAGACCCAGTCAAGGTCCAGCATGTCGCTTAGCCAACGCTCGATCAGGCGATGGCGGCGTGCGACGCGCTCCGCATGTGTAAATCCGGTCTCGGTGAGCGAGATCGAATGGTTCGAGTCGATATCCACCAACCCGTCCCTAACCATCCGCTCGACGGCTGCTGAAACGGTGGGCGGGGATACCTCGAGTTTGTCCGCCAGCCTCGCCGCGATCACTTCAACCTGCTCGTAATCCAGGCTGTAGATCGCGAGCAGATAATCCTCAATCGTCGAACTTGGCATTCCCGAATTCGCCGCCTCGATGAGATCACTGTTCCGACCCAAAACCGCCGCCCCGGCCAACTCTAGGCGGCGAATTCCGTTTCGATGAGACCGGCCAGCGCAGACGCCGCTTTGTCGAGGAGGTCGTTGCCTATTTCGGCGCTCGCGTGACGCGTGTCGTCCGTGAAGCCGAGGTGCCTTACCCCGGCCGGGCTACCTATCCCGAACCGAGGCGATCCGCCCACCTCCGCCGCCGAGTCTTCGATCAGTCGAATTATATCTGAGAGATTGTGGCTGACGTGCTCCGGCAGCGCTGAAAGCATGAGCGAAGTTTCAAAGTCGCCGGCGTGGCCCGGAATCGAACCGAAACCCTCTGGGACTACACCCTTCAGACCTTCCATGTCGAGATCCCAATAGGGGAACGCCAGCACTTTCACGTCATATTTCACATCGAGGTCGTGCTGAACCACGGCATTCGGCGCGGTGTTGCCGCCGTGACCGTTGACCATGAGAATCCGGCTGAAGCCCTGCGTGATAAGCCCCTCGCAGATGTCGCGCACGGCGCGCATGTACGTATCGGAGGTCAGCGACAGCACCCCGGCGTACGAAAGGTGATGATGCGACGAGCCGAAGTGCAGCGGCGGAAGAACCACGATTGGACGCGGCGGCCGGACCTTTTTCAACGCCCGATCGATAACCTCCAGCGCCAGGGCCGTATCCGTACAGATTGGAAGATGCGGGCCATGCTGTTCCATGGACGCCGTGGGGAAAACCGCAAGCGCCTCCGCGGCGACGTCCGCGACCTGCTCCCGCGTCATGTTGGCCATCTCATGAATCATGGTCGAAATCCTCCGCGACGCTGGAAGCGTCCGCCAGTATAGATTCCGGGCGCCTGCCGAGGTCCCGCATCCCGGAAGGTAAGTGGTGTTGGTCCTGTAAGGTCCAAATCGGAACCCGGCGCCGCACTCGCGGCGACGTGTCGCAAAAAGGAGCAGCTGTGCAAATCGATCCCGCGGACCGAGGCGGAGTTTCGATCTACCGGCTCATGAGCGGGCTGATCGTGCCGAGGCCGATCGCCTTCATATCTACGGTGGACCGCCATGGAACACGCAATCTGGCGCCGTTCAGTTACTCGATGGCAGTGACCGAAAGTCCCCCGGTCCATGCCGTGTCGATTTCCGGTAAGGCCACCGGTTACAAGGACACGCTCAACAACATCCGCGAAATGGGGGAGTATGTCGTAAACGTCGTCTCCGAGGAGATCGGCGCCGCGATGAATGAGACCGCGGCCGACTGCCCGCCCGAGATCGACGAATTCGAGGTCGCCGGTCTCACCGCCGCCCCTTCCGATCGCATCTCGGCTCCTCGCGTGGCCGAATCCCCGGCCAGCCTGGAATGCCGGCTTCTGGAGATACGCCAGTTCGGAGATCCGGCCGACGGCGCCAGCGTCGTCTTCGGCGAAATCGTTCTCTTCCACATTCGCGACGATCTGCTCGACGCGGAGGGATACGTCGACCTGCTCAACCTCCGTCCGCTCGGAAGGCTCAGTGGGTCGCTGTACTGCCGGACGACCGACCATCTCAGCTACACGCGGCCGGGGGCGGGCGGGTAGGCTTCCGGGACGCGAGCCCGCCTGGCACGCTGCGTGCGCGCGTCGTTCGCTACACTGTGCCCCGCACGGCGAACGGGTCCGAGAGTCGTGCGTGCCCACGATCCAGGAAGCCTGAATCCTTTAGGAGCGATCGGTGTCAGATGATCTGACGGGCAAGGTTGTCGTCATAACGGGCGCGAGCGGCGGCATCGGGGAAGGTACTGCCTACGCCATGGCCGCCGAGGGCGCGAACGTCGCCCTCCTCGCCCGCCGGCCGGAACCGCTCGAGCGCGTTGCCGCGAAGGCCCGGAAGCTCGGCGTCGAGGTACTCGCCCAGGCCGGCGATGTTTCGGATCGCGCTTCCGTGGCGGAGTTCGTGGACCAGATCGAGCATGAGTTGGGCGTACCGGACGTTCTGGTCAACAACGCAGGCATAAACACGGTTCTGCGGGGAGTTTCCGACATCACCATGGAGGACTGGGACCAGGTCGTCGATGTCAACCTCACCGGCCCTTTCAACCTTGTGCGGGCGGTCTTGCCGGCCATGAAGCGGAACGGCGGCGGGCTCATCATCAACATCGTCTCCCTGGCCGGGAAGACGGCCTCGACCCTGGCCGGCGCCGCGTATTCCGCGTCGAAATTCGGTCTCGCCGGACTCACCGAAAGCATCAACGACGAGGAACGCAAGCACGGTATTCGGGCGACGGCCATCTTCCCCGGAGAGGTCGACACGCCCATTCTCGCGGGCCGTCCCGATCCACCGTCGCCGGACCAGGTCGCCCTCGCCCTACAGGCGGAGGATGTTGCCGCGGCGGTGGTTTTCGTCTCCAAGCTTCCGCCAAGGGCCTGCGTGCCGGAAATGTTGATCCGGCCGAGCCGGACACTCGACGATCTGGAGAAAAATTGAACGCCGAACTGGCCGAATTCGATCTGCTTTTCCAAAACGCGACCATCTACGACGGCGCCGGGAACCCTGCTCGGCGCGGCTCGGTGGCGGTCAAAGGATCGTCGATCGCAGCGGTGGGGGACATTGCGCATTCGCGAGCGAAGGAGGTCCTGGATCTTGATGGACTCGCCATATCTCCGGGCTTCATCGATACGCACGGCCATTCGGATTTTCCGCTTCTGGTCGATCCGTCGGCTCAGAGCAAAGTGCGCCAGGGAGTCACGACCGAGATTATCGGAAACTGCGGATTCAGCCCCGCGCCCGTGACCGACATCAACCGCGAGGCGATGGTCGAGAGCAACCGCTTCCTGGCCGCCGGCGCGGAATTCGACTGGTCATGGGACTCCATGGGGGGATACCTTGACCGCCTCGACGCGTCGGGCACCGCGATGAACGTGCTGGCCCTGGTCGGACATGTGCCCATCAGATCGGCCGTAATGGGGTACGAGAAGCGCTACCCGACCGCGGACGAGCTAGGGGCGATGAAAGACCTGCTGCGGCAGTCCCTCGAGGAAGGCGCCTTCGGATTCTCCACCGGACTGATCTTTCCACCCAGTTCCTATTGCGAAACCGAAGAGTTGGTGGAACTCGCGAAGGTGCTGGCCGAGTTCGGGGGAATCTACTTCAGCCATATCCGTGGTGAGAGCCACAGCCTTCTGAGGGCCGTGGCCGAGGCCATCGAGATCGGCGAGAGGGCGGGTGTGGCGGTACAGATCGCCCACCACAAGGCCTCCGGCCGGCCCTATTGGGGTCGGGTCCGTGACTCGCTGTCCATGATCGAGGCCGCGAGAGACAGGGGCCTGGACGTGACGGTCGACGTGTATCCCTATACGGCCGGCAGCGGCAGCCTGACGCAGCTCGTACCGGAGTGGGCTCATGAAGGCGGTCCAGAAGCGACCCTTGCGCGACTCAAGGATCCCGCATCGAGGGCGCTAATCGAATCCGAGCTGGGCGCAGGCTGGCGCGAATGGGACACCATTTTCGTGTCGTGGACCGCTTCGGACAATGCCGACGTGGTGGGTAAGAACATTGGCCAGATTGCCCGCGAAAGGAATCTGCCACCCGAGACCGCCAGCCTTGATCTTCTGGTGCAAGAGGAGCTTCAGGGAGTGATGATCCATTTCGTAATTGACGAGGAGGACGTTCGCTACGTGCTCAAGCACCCGGCCGCCATGATCGGGTCCGACGGCTCGGCAATCTCCCCGGAGCCGCCCCTCAACATGGGCCGGCCGCACCCGCGGTTCTACGGGGCGTTTCCCAGGGTACTCGGGCATTATGCCCGCGACGTGGGACTGTTCTCGCTGGAGGAGGCCGTGTACAAGATGACCGGGTTCGCCGCCACCAAGATGGGCCTGGCCGCCAAGGGCGTAATCGAGCCGGGTCGCGACGCTGATCTCGTCGTGTTCGATCGAGAACGCGTGATCGACAACGCAATGTTTGAGGATCCACACCAATTCCCCGAGGGCATCGTCCACGTGACGGTTGCGGGCAAGTTCGTGGTCCGAGACGGGGAACAGTCGAAGGAACTGCCCGCTCGAACGCTCCGAGGTCCCGAGGCAAAGTAGCCGAAAGACGAAGAATCCAACTGGATATCGCTCTGTGAAATTAACTACCGTATACATCAAGCGCGGCTGAACCAGCTGCCGCAAGAGCCTGGACCTGCTGGACAGCAGGAGCATTCACTTCGAAGTTCGGGACTTCTTCAAGTCGCCGTTCACGACGGACGAGTTGAGCGGCTTGATGGGACCGCGACCCGCCAGCGATTTTCTGAGCCGCCGCGCGAAGAAATACAAGCAACTCGGCCTGGAGCACCGAGCGCCTTCCAACAACGAGCTGATCCAGCTCATGGTTCAGGAGCCCACCCTAATTCGACGGCCGCTCGTCGTTTCCGGCGACAGGTTGATCGTCGGCTTCGACCGGGATGCTCTGAGGGACATCGGGTGAGCCCGAAGCGCGCCGACCCCTCGTGACATGCTGAGCGGTCTGAGCGGTCTTTTTGCTCGGTGGCCCGACCGGTCCGCCGGTCGGGATCGGAGACCAACAGCCACCCGGCAACCCCTATCCGTCATTCTGAGCCGCAGGCGAAGAATCTCGGTTTGGGCAGCGCATCCACCTGTTACCGCCAATCGAAGCCAAGGTTAGGTAATTGAACGAGGTCTACGTTTCGATCTGGCTCGACACCGAGGACTACATGAACCCCCGGTCCGACGACGCGGCGCTTCGACTTGCGCGAATACTGAGCGATCTGGGCGCTCCGGCCACTTTCAAGATGGTGGGCGAGAAGCTGAGGAGCCTCAAGCGCCTCGCTCTCCAATTTTCGCCCGAGCTCCGCCGGTCCCAGGCCACCAGGAAATGCGCCGCGTCGCACACGCAAGCGCCGCGCATGGTCACCTTCCAGTCCGCGGCGGCGATCGCTCCGCCGGCTTCGGTCGGAGCGAACAGCTTGATAGAGTACTGCGGCTGTTCCCGGGCCGGTGTGCAGCCGGCGCAGACGGTTGAGGGGGCGAGAATGTCGAACAAAGTCAGAAAAGGCAAAAACGCAATTGGCCTCGTTGCAGCAGGCACCATCAACGGAATTGGTCTTGCTGCGACGAGCTACGTCAACGCAATCGGGCTTGCTGCCTTAAGCGTCATAAACTCAATCGGATTTGTTGCGATAGGCGGCGTCAGCGCGATAGGTATTGTTGCGATAGGTGGTGTAAACACGATCGGTATTGTCGCGATAGGTGGCGTAAACGCGATGGGTGTTATTGCCGTCGGCGGGATTAATTCCAGAAGTATTCTGCCCGGGCTTGACTGATTAGAGGAAGCGCTTCCTGACAGGCGGCACTGAGCTGGAAATTCAGATGGCGGCCACGTCGCGCCGATTCTCGACTCGATCGCTCCAGGGGTTACCGCCAAGTACGGACAATACCCGGCGTCGATCAGCCACTGTCTCATCTGCCACGGAGAAAACTTGACCGGCGGCGTGCATCCCGACCCGGACGCGCCGAAACCGCCCAACATCACTGGGGGCGGCCGAACAAGCGGCTATTCCGAGGCGGATTTCATTCGGCTTCTGCGCTCCGAAACCACTCCCGACAATAGGGTCATTGATCCCGAAGTGATGCCGTGGGCCGATCTATATACCAAGTGGTCCGACGAAGAATTGCGTGCGATCTGGGCGCTTGTAAGCTCTGTACCGCGCGTGGCGGATTAGTGCTTGCCGTCGTTGCCGATATGAACCCTTTCGAGGCCAATTGACCGTTGTATCAATGGGTCGTCTTCCTCCATGTCCTGGGCGCCTTTGTGTTCATGCTGGGTCACGGAGCTACTTCATTCGCAATGTGGCGCATCAGTCGAGAGACGGCGGCCGAGCGCATTCGGACTCTAATCGACGTGTCCGATCAGGCCGCGATCGCCACGTACGGCGGGTTCGTGGTGATGGTCAGCGCCGGTATAGCAGCCGGATTCATGGCGAATTTGTGGGGGCGCGGATGGATCTGGGCATCGATCGGCTTATTGGTGGCGATCTACTTGTTGATGGGTATATTCGGCAGGGGGTATTTCGAACGAGTCAGGGAAGCAGCAGGCGCGGCCCGCTTTAAGGGAATCAGGCGTGTGGCGCCGGAGAATCCTGAGGTTGCGGACAATCTGCCGGAAGTGATTGCTTCAGGACGGCCTATCCTGATGACGGTGACCGGAATGGGCGTCTGGGCAGCCATCCTTTGGTTGATGATGTTCAAGCCCTTCTAACTCGACGGCCGCTCGTCGTTTCCGGCGATAGGTTAATCGTCGGCTTCGACCGGGATGCCCTGAGGGACATCACGTGAGGCCAATTACGACGCGGAGGAGCTCGGCGATGAATGACCCGGCGGGTAAACCGGTGACCGCCTCCGTCGTCGATCGAAACCAAGGTTAGGTAATTGAACGAGGTCTACGTTTCGATCTGGCTCGACACCGAGGACTACATGAATCCCCGGTCCGACGACGCTGCGCTTCGACTTGCGCGAATTCTGAGCGATCTAGGCGCACCGGCCACTTTCAAGATGGTCGGCGAGAAACTGAGGAGCCTCGAGCGCGGCGGGCGCGTCGACGTGATCGATGCGATTAGGAAACACGACGTCGGCTACCACACCGATTGGCACAGCCGCCACCCGATGGTCTCCGAGTACCTGGTTGACGCGGGCTGGGATGACGGCGTGGAGCTTGTCCTGCGGAACGAGGGTCCCGGCCTCGACGACGTGCGGCGCGTGTTCGAGGGGGCGTCGTCGTACGGCCAGGCCGGAGCGGCATGGGCGCCCCAACCTTACGCCGCATGCCGCGAATGGGGAATCCCGGTCTACCTCGACGAAAGTGACCATATGTCGGTCGAGCATGGGCCGCATCACTATTGCGGCGTCATCGGTGTCTTCGGTCTCGGCCCGGCCAACGCGAGGGTGCGCCTGGGCGGCACCGACGGGCTGACGAAGTCGAAGGCGGCGCTGGATCGCGCCGTGGATTTCGCGAGGTCGTCTGGTGGGGGAATAGTGAACGTTTACTACCACCCATGCGAGTTCATCAGCCCGGAGTTCCCCGATTCCATCAACTTCGGCGGCGGCTGCAACCCGGCCCCGGGCCGATACGAGATCCCGAAACCTTTCGCCCCGTCCGATGTCGAGCAGGGCTATGCTCAATTTGAAGATTATGTCAAGTACATGTTAGTCAGAGACGACATCAAGTTGGTCACCGGGTCCGAGATCGCGGAATCCTACCGGGACCGCTTGGAAGGGGCGTCGCTGGATACGATTCAAATCAACCGCGCGGCCGAGGATTTCATCGATGCGAGGGGCTTCGTGGGAATCGACTCAGCGTGGCTCTCTCCGGCCCAGACGTTTCAGCTGGTCGTGGATCGGCTCGTTCAGATCGCGGATTCGCAGGTCGAATCGGCGATTGAGATCATGCACGTCCTTGGACCGAAAGATCTGCCATCCGGCGGCGCGATTACCGAGGCGTGGGTCGCGGGCAACGATCTATTGACCGCCGCCCTATCGGCGAGCCGCGGTCTTCACGCGAGCGGTCAGGTACCGGCAACGCCGCGGATAGGCGACGTGTCGGTAACGCCCGAGGCATTCCTGACCGGCGCGTGCAGGCTATTGCTGGCGGTCGATTCGGGGGCGGCGATTCCCGGTCATGTGGGCCTTGCCCATGAACGCCTTGCCACCGAGGTCCACGTGGCGGAGGATTCCGAGGAGCTGTGGCGCTGGCCGATTCACAGTCCCGGTTTCCGCGCACCGCGGATCATGGAGCAGGCTCGACTTCAGGCGTGGACTATAAAGCCCGCGGTCCGCGCCTGAGCCCACATCGCGATTACTCTGCCGTAACTGCCCGAATTTTGTAAATCTCGCCGCTGCGGAGCTCGGTGAAGTAGATCTCGCCCGATTCGTCCTCACCGAACGAACTGATGCTCAGTCCCGTTATCAAACGCTCGACGGTAAGCCACGCTCCTGCGTCCGACCGGATGGAGGTCCATATGCGTCCGCTGCAGAAATCGGCGAAAACGTACGATCCGGTGAGCGCAGGTTCGGACTGGCCCCTGTAGACGTATCCCCCCGTTATCGAGCAGCCGTCGCGGTGATCGTATTCGGCGACCGGGAGAACGAACCCGCTGTCGTCACAGCCCGTCGAGGGCGAGAAGCATGTAGAACCCTCGGTGACGTTCCACCCGTAGTTCTCGCCGCCGGAACTTGACGCAGGCTGGAAGCTGACTTCCTCGATCCGATTCTGACCCACGTCGGCGATGTAAAGATCTCCAGTTTCGCGGTCGAAAGAGTACCGCCACGGATTTCGCAGCCCGTATGCCCAGATCTCGGGCCGCGCCGACGCATCGTTAACGAACGGGTTGTCGGATGGGATGGAATAGGGATCGCCACTATCGACGTCGATCCGTAGCATCTTGCCCAGCAATGTGGAGAGCCTCTGGCCGTTTCCCTGCGGATCGCCTCCGCTTCCTCCATCTCCGGCGCCAATGTAGAGATATCCGTCAGGCCCAAACGCAAGCATCCCGCCGTTGTGATTCCGGAACGGCTGCTCGTACGTGAGCACGACTCTGACGGCCTCCGGTCGAGCTCTGTTCGGATCGCCGGGAGAGGCTCCGTACTCGGCGATCACTGTATTCCCTTGCCCGTTCGTGTAATTCACGAAGAACCGCCCGTTTTCCCGGTAGGCGGGATGAAACGCCAGTCCGAGCAACCCCTGTTCCGATCCTCCCGTGCGAATCAGGTCGCCGACATCTAGGAACGGCGACGCGAGCGTCGTGGCCGCGTCGATGACCCGAATCGTGCCGAGTCTGCTCACGACGAACAGACGGTTCGACCCATCGCCCGCGTTCGTGATCTGAACCGGCTGCTCAAAGCCCTCAAATACAAGTTCAACATCGATGCCAACCAACTCCCGGTCCGAGCTGGGAGTCGCGGCGGTTTGCGATGGGGCGGTGGGCGAGGATTCCGCCGCTGCTGTTGGAGTCATGCTGGGCGCCGGCGCGGGACGCGCGGTGGCGGTGGCCGTCGGCGCCAGGGTGGCGGTTGCGGTCGGCTCGGGGAGATTTGCGCGCGTCGGGGTCGGTGCGACGGTCGGGGGATCGCTCTGGGGTTGCTTGGATACCTGCGTCACCTCAGCAACGCGCGTGACCGCCACCTCCGGTTCGGACGTGTCGCACGACGCCAGTATGACTGACCCAAGCACGGCCAGCGCGAAAAGGCCGATTCGTACCAGCATTTATGTCAAGTAAGCTCGCCGCACGCGTCGGGGCGCTCCCTAGGGAACGGCGATTCCCCGTACGTTCAGCTGGAGCCGGTAGACGCTCGTGTCAGCGGTTAGGAACAGGGTTCGCCAGTCGCTGCCCCCGAAGGCGAGGTTCGCCGGATGCTCGGGAGGCCGTATGCGTCCCAGCGCCTCCCCAGCCGGAGATACAACCCAAGTGCTACCCGGCCCGGTCACCCAGAGATTGCCCTCCACGTCGACCTTCATCCCGTCGGGACCGTGGTCGTCGGCAACCCCAAGGTACGTGAAGAACACCCGCTCATTTCCTATGGAACCGTCTCCGGCCACGTCGTACGCCCGGATGTGCCTGGCGTGCGTGTCATCGACATATAGGACGTTTTCATCCGGACTGAATGCCAATCCATTTGGCCTGATGAAGTCGTCCACGAGAAGCTCGATGGCCCCGCCTGGAGCGATCTTATATACGCCATTGAATCCGAGTTCACTCTCGATCGGCTGGTCCAGCGGATTGTTCGGGGCGGGTATGAGTCCGTAGGGCGGGTCTGTGAAATAAATGGTCCCATCGGACCGGACGACGATGTCGTTCGGGCTGTTCAGACGCTTGCCATCGTATTCCTCGACCAGGGATTCGACCGCGCCGTTCGCGCCGGTTATCGAGACCCGCCTGCCCGAGTGCTCGCACGCCAGCAGCCGGCCCTGCCTGTCGGCCGTAAGGCCGTTTGAGTTCCCACTGGGCGATCTAAAAGTGCTGACCGTCGGGCCTTCGTCACGTTCCTCCCACCGCACAATTCGATTGTTCGGTATATCGCTGAAAAGCAGATGATCGCCCCGCCAGAGCGGTCCCTCGACAAATCGAAAACCACCGGCGATCCGTTCGATCGCGGCGTCGTCTGGAATGAGATTTAGCAGCTTCTTGTCGAGGACTTCGATCATCGGTTCCATTGAGAACCCCTTCCCGGGCCGCAGGATTGGCCGTCTGCTTCCAGCCGGAGCCTATCGTGCAATGTAGCCGACTAGAGAGCCTACTTGAAACTCGCGAGTCACCCGCATCGGGTTATTTCCAAGGACTCGGGCGGTCGGGCGACCCCAATCGATCGGCGGACGACATTATCCCGCGTCGCCCGCGGCGCTGCCGCGAGTCTGCGCGGCATACATTGCTTCGACCTCGCTCACATCGGTGGAATCTTGCGGCGACTTGTCCGGACGCGGCAGGCCCAGGACACGGGGGAACCGCAGCGCGTAGCCAGCCTCCGAATCAGTGCGTCCGGCGGTATGGTTCGGACTGCGGGTCAACTCGTCGGCCAGGACGCGCACCACGTGACGGGGCTCAACCCACACGTCCGCCTCGACCGTTGAGTCGAGCAAAGGCGATGGACCGTCGCGTATGTCCTTATCGAGCAACTCACGCATTTGCACCCACTCCTCGTCCGAGAACCCGGTGCCGACTCTGGCGATGGTCTTCAATTGAGCCGCCTCACTGTCCCAGACGGCGCTCAGGATCCCCCCAATTCCCCAGGCGGCGCGCTTGCCGCGTCCGCGCCAGTAACCGACGACGGTGCAGTCCACCGTATCGCTGATCTCTTCTTTGTAGCTTCGCTTGAGCTTGATCCAGTTGAAGTTGCGTTTTCCGGCCTGATAGGGAGCATCGAGCCGCTTTACCACGATGCCTTCGAGTCCCTCCTCGACCTTGCCGGCGAAGTAGGCGTCGATGGTCTCCGGATCGTCGGTGACGATGCTCTCAGTCACCTGGATCGACTGATTGGGTTCGATGAGTTCCAAAAGCCGCGCGCGCCGCTCGGTGTACGGCAGCGGCGTAAGATCTTCGTCGCCGGAATAGAGCAGATCGAAGGCCAGCAGCTTCAGCGGCAGTTCTCCGGCCATCTTGTCGATGTCGTACTTCCTGCGCCGCGACAACGTCAACTGAAACGGGAGGAACTGGAGGGTTTCCGGGTCGTAGCCCATAGCCTCGCCTTCGAGGATCACGTTGTCGGAGTTGAGCTGGGTACGCACCGCGGCCGCGACCTCGGGGAACATCCCCGTCATGGCCTCGAGGTTCCGGGAAAAGACCGACACGTCGTCGCCGGACCGGTGGATTTGCAGCCGAAATCCATCGAATTTGGGCTCAACTGCGCACTCCCCTATCTTGTCGACGATCTCGGCGCCCGAAGACAGACGTCCCGCTTGAGCCATCCGGACCGGATTACCGACCACGGCATGGATCTCGCCCAGCGCGTCGCTCCCGCCGGCGATGTAGCGTTCGGCCACGAAGCCCAGGTCGCTGACGTAGTTGTAGGCGCGCTCGACGGCCGGACGTTCGGATTTGTCACCGACCGCGGCGAACGAGAGGCCGTCCATGATCGTCGGGTCTCCGACACCCAGCCGCAGGCGTTCGAGCGGTATCCTCGCCAGGTAGCGATTCTCGAGCGGCCCAGCCGCGCGCATCAGAGAGGCGAGTTGCTCAACCTTGCCCGCGACCGAGCCTTCGCCGGCGGTGCGGGCCAGGGAATCCAACCTGTGAAAAACCTCCGCCACCGAGAGACTATTTCCTTCCCCCCGGCACAGACTTTCCGCCGCCAGCCCGTGATCTCCGAGGCTCGTGACCTGCTCGCCGACATCCTCCGCGTCGATGTCGAACGCCGTGGCGATGGCGACGATGAGCAACCGATCGCCGATGCCGAACTCCACCGGAACGAAGGTGGGCGCGACCCTCCCCTGGATGAGGTAGGCGATGCGCCGGGCATCTGACGGTTCGCTCCCCTTGAACAGCCCCGCCAATATCTCCGTGATGGCGATCCGGCCCGAAGTTTCCTCGATGCGCCTGAACGCCTCGGCGAGTTCACGAAATTTCATGGCGATTCGAAGGAGAAACTCGCATCGCCCCAGTCCAGCCGTGCCCTGGCGATCACGTCACCGAAATCACGATACGGCCGGAACGGTATGCCGCGATCCGTGCAATATGCGGCTAGGGAGTCCTTGGCATAGACGATGTCCGCGTGCGCGACGGCACAAGAGTCGGAATAACCGTTGCCAATGAACGTGATCTCATCGAATTCCGACCGTGCCCGCCGGAGCGGCACGGCCTTGCACATCCCGCAATGGCCGCAACCCTCGGACTCCATTGGAAAGCCCAATTCCGCCGTTCCCGACCCGAAGGTTACGGTGTTGGAGTAGATTTTCAATCCGAAGGGGCCCGCCCGTTCCAATATGTGGTTGATGTACGCGTCGAATCCATCGCTCACCATGGCCAGCTCCACGCCGGCCTGCTCGGCGAAACCGCAGAATTCGCGGAATCTCGGGTCCAGCTCGCAAGTCGACAAGACCTCTTCCATCTCCGGCCACGTAATGATCGCGGAGGCGTATTCCGCCTCGGCACGGACTCGTGTACTGATCTGCCTTCTAATCCAGAGCTCCCCCAGTCTGTCCCATTCTGGGCCGCCGAAGCGACGAGCGATCGCGTGGCCGGTGTCCTGAGCGCACGCGGTACCGTCAAAATCGACGAAGACCATTCTGCGCGCCGCCAAGTTAGATTCGCTCCAGATTCGCGAAGGCCGCGCTAAGAAGTTTGATGCCCTCTTCCTTGAAGGCCACGGTCACCTCTTCGCCGCCCGGCCCAATCTTTCCCGAGACCACGATTCCATCTCCGAAGACCGGATGTGTGACCTTCGCGCCATCGGTAAATGTTCGCTCCGTTGGGAGCGGAGGGATGTCGACTTCCGGGACGACGCCACCAACCCCAACGTACAGGGCCGCGGGACGCTCCGGCTCCCGGTCACGCTCCCATTCGAGCAGTTCTTCCGGAATGTCCTGAACGAATCGAGACGGCAGCCGGGATGTGCTTCCCCAACCGCCCCTGTACCTCGAATACGTTAAGACCAAACTGTCCGCCGCCCGCGTGATGCCCACATACGCGAGGCGGCGCTCTTCCTCCATCTGTTGCGGGTCGGCGAACGATCGAGCATGAGGGCAGAGCTCCTCTTCGAAACCCACTATGAAAACGTGGCGAAACTCGAGACCCTTCGCGGCGTGGAGCGTAATGAGCGTTATCCCGCTCCCGCCGGTTCGCATCTGATCGACTTCCGAAACCAAGGAGACATCTTGCAGGTAGGCGGTGAGCGCTTCCGATGGCGGAAGCTCCAAGAACCTGGTCGAACCCGCGATCAACTCGACGACGTTGTCTATTCGCTCCTCGCCTGATTCTTCGTCTTGCTTTAGATATTCCTCGTAGCCACTTTCTCGATATATGGTCTGAATGAACGACGGCAGCGGGGCGGTTTCGGCCGCGGAATCGAGCCGCAAGAGCAATTCGCCCAGCGGCGCGAGAACCCGTTGTGCCCGGTTCGACAGTCCGGCGCCACCTCCCTCGGGCAACGTGCGTACCGCCTCGCCCGGCGCCATGGACCGCTCCCCGGCCCACGCGCCCAACTCGTCCAAGGTTTTCTCGCCGATCCCCCTGGACGGCACGTTGGCGATGCGCGCCAGGCTCACGGCGTCGCGAGGATTCGCCACGCAGCGCACGTATGCCAGCATGTCCTTTATCTCGCGCCGCTGGTAGAACGCCGTGGCGCCCACCAGCTGATACGACATCCCCGCCCGGACCAGAGACTCCTCGAAAGGACGAGACTGGGCGTTGGTCCGATACATGATCGCCGCGTCCGCGCGGCCGTCGCCATCGTGAGTGGAGAGCGAGCGGATCTCGCCCAGTACCCGGTGCGCCTCGTCCTCCTCGTCGTAGGCTTCGATTACACGGATTTTTTCGCCGCCGGCGCGCGCGGTCCAGAGCTTCTTATCCTTCCGGCCCGGCAGCTTCTCAACGACGCCATGGGCGGCGTCCAGGATCATTTTCGTGGACCGATAGTTTTGCTCCAGCTTCACGACCTTGGCGTTCGGGTACTCGGTTTCGAAGTCCAGCAGATTGCGAATGTCCGCCCCGCGCCAGCCGTAGATGCTTTGGTCGTCATCGCCGACGACGCATAAGTTCCCGCGTGCCTTGCAGATCTCCCGGACCAAGAGGTACTGCGCCCTATTGGTGTCCTGGTACTCGTCCACCATCACGTATCGGAACCGGTCCTGGTAGTAGGCCAGAACTTCGGGCGACTCGCGGAGCAGCCGGACTGCGCGCATGATCAAGTCTCCAAAGTCGAGGGCTTCGCTCTCGGTCATCCGCTCCTGATACCGGCGGTATATGCGGGCCGCCATATTCTGGAAATGGCCGTCCGCATACTCGGCGTATTCAAAATGTGTGCGGAGTTCATCTTTGGCGCGCGATATTTCCGCCCGCACCGCCACCGGCGACACCTGGGTCGGCGTCAGGTCGAGATCGCGCATGCTGGACCGAATTACGGCGAGCTGATCCGCGGCGTCGAATATGGCGAAATTTCGGTTCAGATCCGCTCGATCCGCATTGCGCCTCAACATCTCGGCGCAGGTCCGGTGAAAGGTCGCTATTGAAACGGCGCCGGCTCGGTCCACGGCCAGCCGGGCGACACGGTTCCGCATCTCATCAGCGGCCTTGTTCGTGAACGTGACCGCCAGAATGTTCCACGGCGCCACCGACTCATGCGAGATAAGGTGAACGATCCGAAATGTGATGACGCGTGTTTTCCCGGATCCGGCGCCGGCAAGGATAAGCAACGGTCCATTGGTGTGACGCACAGCCTCCCACTGGGGTGGATTGAGGTTCCAGCTATCGGTCGGTGCGGTCAAATACGGTTGGGGGCGGCCTATGTGTGATTGGGGTCGTATCGAATTATAAGGACTTCCGGCCGCGGCCGAGCGCCGCCCGTTTCGACATCGACTGTGGTAGTTCGCTAATCTTCACTGGTCATCACGGCGGTCAATAGTTCGAAACCGGTCGCCGCGGGACGCTCTGAATTCAAATCGCAGTTGGGGGAATCGGGTTGGCGGAGTCCGAAGCTGGCGTGCAAACCGAAATCACCTACAAGATACAGATCACTCCCAAGCTCGTATTCTCGATCCTTGGCCCGTTCGTGTATGACAAGGTCAAAGAGCAGTTCAAGGCGGTCGCGCCGATTTCCGCCTTCCTCTTCATTTTCCAGCTAGCCGTACTTCGAACGGGAATCGAGGACGCCCTAGGAATAACCATCGGTCTTGTGATCGTGCTCCTTGGCCTGATGTTCTTCATGGAGGGTCTGCGCCTCAGCCTGATGCCGCTGGGTACGAACATCGGCTCCACGCTGCCTCAGAAAGCCAAGATGTGGGTCATCATGGCGTTCGCGGTCGTGTTGGGGGTCAGCGTCACGTTCGCCGAGCCTGCCATCGCCACGCTGCAGCAAGCCGGCGCCGGGATCAAGGCGACGGAGGCGCCCCTGCTCAAAGAGCTTCTCTCCAGTCGTTCTGGTTTGCTCGTTGCCGCAGTGGGTCTGGGCGTAGGAATAGCCACCGCGTTGGGGGTTTACCGGTTTGCTCGGAACTGGAGCCTCAAGGTCCTTCTTCTACCTACACTCGTGGTAGCGCTGATCCTGACCGTGGTGATGGCGCTGATGAACGCCGACACCCGGGCGATAATCTCCCTCGCATGGGATACGGGCGCGGTTACTACGGGTCCGGTCACAGTGCCGCTCGTGCTATCGCTGGGGCTTGGCGTCTCGGCGATCCTGGGGAAGTCGGACACCGGCATGAGCGGTTTTGGAATCGTAACGCTGGCCTCACTGTGGCCCGTCATCATGGTCAGCGTGCTTGGACTCGTTTTATTTATGGCAGGCGCCTACATTGACCCTGAAGAAGCCGTGCTCATCGACGCGGCGGGGGGCGAGGCGGCGGAAACTGTCACGTTCGCGACGTTGGCGCTCAACTCGGTAAGGGCGGCGATGCAAGCGATTATCCCGCTGGTGCTGCTCTTGATGTTCGTGCAACGCATAGTCTTGCGTGAGCCGATTCGAGATCTTGAACAGATCCTATTGGGCGTCCTCTTCTGCCTCATCGGACTCGGATTGTTCGGCATAGGCCTTGAGTCCGGGCTGACCAAGCTCGGAGGGCAAGTCGGCGCGAACGTGCCCGGAGCGTTCACTGCCCCCGGGAGCTATATGGAGACGTCGGCGGCCGGATCGTCGCGATCGTGTTCACGTTCGTGCTTGGCTACGGGGCCACTATGGCGGAGCCCGCGTTGAACGCACTGGGAACGACGGTGGAGGAGGTCACCGCCGGAGCGTTTAAGAAGGGATTCTTGATACAAGCGGTCGCGGTGGGCGTGTCTGTTGGACTCTCGGTCGGAATCGCCAAAGTCATGTTCGACATCCCCATGGAGTTTCTGATCATTCCCCCATACCTCCTCCTGATCGTGCTCACGCTGTTGAGCGACGAGAAATACGTGAATATCGGCTGGGATAGCGCCGGAGTCACCACCGGTCCGATAACGGTTCCCTTGGTGCTGGCCATGGGACTCGCCATCGGTGGAGCGGTTGGGGTCGCGGATGGTTTCGGAATGCTTGCCATGGCATCGATCGGGCCGATTCTGTCGGTGCTTATGGTCGGCATTTACGTTTCAAAGTTCGGGAAGGTGGAGGAAGCCGCCTCCCTGTGGATTCCGCTTGATGATGATGATGATGAAGAACTACCGGCGGTGGCCGAGGCATAATACGTATGCCCTCGATCTTCGGCGGCTGAAGGGGCCGAGAGAAATATGAGCGATCAGGAAGACGGCCAATCGAGCGAAAACGGCGAGAGCGCCGGCAATCCGAAAATGATCATGGCCATTCTCCAGCGTGGCCGCGCCGACCGCGCGGTCAAGGCCGCCATACGCGCCGGAGCGCAGGCCGCCACCGTGTTCTTTGGCAGAGGACTCGGTATACGGGAGCGACTCGGGCTCCTGGGCCTCGCCATCCAGCCCGAGAAAGAAATCATAGTAATCGTCGTCGACGAGCAGTACGTGGACCGGATTATCGAGGCGATGGTCAAAGGCAGCAGAATCGACCAACCGGGCGTCGGATTCCTCTTCGTCACGCCAGTGGATCGAGTCGTCGGCCTGCTCGAGGCAGAGGAAATTGTGAAGGAATCAGCCGGGGCCTCCGCGGACTAAGCTCGACGGTCCCCCTCCCCAGCGACTCAGAATGGCTATTCCTGCCGTCGTTTCTCAGACTCCCGACAGACGGGATCGTCAGCGATCTACCGCGAGGTCCTCGCTCGATCTTGTGATCGAATCCGCGAATTTCGCGGATGTCCAGCAGATTAAGACAATCGTCGATCCTTACGCCGCCCGGGACCTGATGCTTCCTCGCTCAACCGAGGAAATCTTCGAAAACATCAGGGAATACCGCGTGTGCCGGGCGGGCTCAAAGGTCGTTGGCTGCGTGGCGCTGCACATTTTCTCCCCTGAACTCGCGGAGGTCAGGGCCTTGGCCGTCAGCCCTGGAGAGGTGGGAATGGGGATCGGCACCAAGCTGGTCGAAGTGTGCCTGGCGGAGGCAAGGCGGTTCGGGATCCCGCGCGCCTTCACGCTCACGCTCGAGGAAGAATTCTTCGCAAAACGGGGTTTCAAGCGTGTCGATCGCGGGATTTTGACCGCCAAAGTTTGGCAAGAATGTTATAGGTGCCCAAAATTCGATCGATGCGATGAGATCGCCATGGTTATCGATCTGGGCTGAGCGCGAGGATCGTTGCGAATCGCACCTGCCCGCCAGCCTGTAAAATCGACGATCTCGGGAGACTCACCGCTCGCACGGTAGCGATTTCCAAATCTCGACAAGAAGGGGCAAGGCGGCATTTCGGCGATACAGCAGCGAGCACTGCTGCAGAGACCACAGATATTCGTCCAGCGTCCCATGGCTCTGGTGCTGATCGGTGCGCTGCTCGTATTGTCGCTCGTCACAACGTCCGCGATAGTCTTTTGGTTTTTCTACGCTCTAACCATTCTCGTGGCGGTCTCCTATTTCTGGACGCGCAGCGCCGCGGCCAACATCCGGGTCCGGCGTACGCTGTCCACTCAATGGGCGACCACGGGCGATCCGGTCGAAGAGGAGATTCTCCTCAGCAACCTCGGCCGGTTGCCGATATTGCTCGTGGAACTCGATGATCAATCGAGTCTTCCGGGCTACACGGCGAGCGTGGCCGAGAATCTGGACGGTCGCCAGACCAAGCGCTGGGTAAGCGGAGGCAGGGCCCTTCGTCGGGGCCTGTTCTCCCTCGGCCCAATGACCGTGAGAACCGGCGATCCGTTCGGAATCTTCATGGCGGAGTTCGAATTCAGCCAGGTAAGCACGCTGGTGGTCTACCCGCCCATAAGCGTGATGCCGGACTTCAGAGTTCCAACAGGCTCCTTTTTCGGGAACACGCGCTCGAACATTCGCAGTCCACAAGTCACCGCTGACGCCTCGAGCGTGCGGGAATTGGTGCCCGGCGACGAGATGAAGCGAATCCACTGGCTCTCCACCGCTCGTAAGCAAACGCTCATGGTGAAGGAATTCGATCTCGAGCCTGCGGCGAGCGTTTGGATAGTCCTGGATATGCACCGAGCCGTTCAGAGCGGCACCGGTGATGAATCCACAGAGGAGTACGCCGTCAAAATCGCATCGGCGCTCGCGTATCAGCAGGTCCGCAACGGCAAATCCGTGGGATTCGCGGCGTTCGGCCGCGAACGGATTTTGGTCGAACCACAGAAGGGCACGCGTCAGCTTTGGCGCATTCTCGAGCAATTAGCCACCGTCAGCGCCAACGGCACCGCCTCGCTTGCGGAGTTCCTCACAGAAACCGCACCGGCCTTCGGAAGAGGGATGAGCCTGGTTGCCATCTCGCCTTCCAACGATCCCGACTGGGTTACGGCTCTTCTCAATCTCGGCGAGCGGGGACTATACCCCGGCGCGGTGCTCATTGACGGCGGGAGCTTCGGCGGCGACGAATCGAACACCGAATTGCGCGAGATTCTCGCCGTCTCGGGGGTTACCGTTCGGACGGTCGCCAAAGGCCAGGAGTTCGATACGATCCGCGCTGAACTGGGCGTCGAAACCTATTCGACGACCGCGCCAAGATCCGCCTACGCGATTGCGCGTGCTAGTGGGGCCAGACGAGGATGACCATCGCGGCACGAGCCTTGAACCGCGCCGGACTCAGCCGGCCGGCCCAGGGTTGGCTGCCCATCATCCTGCTCTTCGCGCTGGTGCTGTCGGTCGTCTACTCGATTGACCAGGCGCGGTGGGCTGCGAACACCGGAATCATGTTCCCGTTCGCCGCCTTGGGCGTCGCGGTTGGCGCATGGCTTTCGACCAGGCGGATTT
Organism: Chloroflexota bacterium; assembly: GCA_963663595.2. Classification (GTDB taxonomy): domain Bacteria; phylum Chloroflexota; class UBA11872; order UBA11872; family VXNJ01. The sequence continues at coordinate 87,002 of CAXXGZ010000003.1, forward strand.
CGTCGGTCATCATCATTGGCATCGGCGTGCTCGTGGGCGCGCTGCTCTCATTTATCGTCGTATCCGAGGCCTTTCCCGGACCCGCCGACCTGGTGCCCAACTTCGTAGACCTCTTCCGGCAAACCGTCGACTGGGTCGGGGCCCGGCGCGCGGGTGAAGCCACCGGACAACAGCCCCTGATCGGGGCCGTATCCACCAGCTGGGAATTCGTTTTGGACCTGGCCATAAGGCTCGAGGACTGGTTTGAGGTGCTCTCCTCGTTTAAGGCCAGTACGGACAACGTCATATTCCTCGCATGGATGGCCTTCGCGGCATGGGGCATGGGTTTTATTGGCGCGTGGGGACTCTATCGACGGCGGAGTGTCGCCATAGCCGCTCTCGGAGCCGCGGTCGGCCTGGCCATCAACGTGACCTACGTGGGCCCGACAAGACTTCCGTTCGTGATCTTCATGGTCGCCCTGCTTCTCCTGATGGTCCAGGTGAACCTGTTCGTTCTATCCGACCGATGGGATAAGAGCAAGATCGAGTATTCAGCCGAACTTGGGATCAACATAACCGCCCTCAGCCTGGTTCTGGTTGCTTTGGTGACGTTGTTTGCCGTCTTCTTCCCCCGGCTGCGCGGCAATCCGCTCTCCGATTCGTTCTGGACTTACATGGGCGATGGCTGGGGCAACGTGGAGGCCGCCGCCAACAGGCTGTTCAGCGGGGTATCGAATCCATCAGGCGCGTCTTCGATTTCAGGACCGCAGCAACTGCCCGTGGGAGCGGTGCTTCCATTCACCAGGAGAGCAACCCTGATCGTGCAGTCGACCCACCAGGCGTATTGGCGGGGCGTGACCTACGACCGGTTCGTCGGAGACAGATGGGAAAACACGGATAGGGCGCTTACGACGCGCGATCCAGGCCAAGCACGAACGAAGGAGGTAAACCTTCGATCTCGGGTTGCCGTCAAAGCAAATTTCGAGGTCCTCGATTCAGATTCGTCGGTCCTGTATGTCCCGGGCGATCTCATCACGATGAGCCGGAACTATCAGATTCAAAGCTTTGAGCAGGACATCGTCACGGATTACTCTTCGATCCGAGCCACTCGGCGAATCGGCCGGCGTATCGCATATTCCGTTGAAGCCACCCTGTCGGGAGCGTCGATCGTTTCCCTTCGAGGAGCCTCCACCGACTACCCAGAGTGGGTCGACCGGTACCTGCAGCTTCCGGACGTCAGCCCGCGCGTTCAGGAACTTGCCTCCCGCTTCGCCACCGCCGGGGACAACGCCTTCGACCGCGCGCAACGGATTGAGTTCTTCCTGCGCCGGTACCCGTTCTCGATCGAAGTGCCCGAACCCACTCCGGGAACGGACGTCGTCGACCACTATCTCTTTGAACTGAGGCGCGGATACGCGGACTACACCGCGTCGGCCATGGCGGTGCTGGCCAGACTGAACGGCATTCCCGCGCGCATCGCGTCAGGATACGTCTCAGGCACTTTCGACGAGGAAACCGGGAGATTCATCGCGGGACCCGAAGACGCGCACGTTTGGGTCGAGATCCTATTCCCATCTTTCGGATGGGTCACCTTCGAACCTTCGGGGTACCGGGTGCCGCTCGCGCGTCAGGAAACGGGGCCGGCTAATTTCGGAGGGTCGCCCGGCGACCTGATCGATATATACGATCTCGAAGAGTTGCTCGACCAACTTTCGCTCGGTTCGACCGCGGGGGACTTCGATGCGATCGGCGACGGGAGCGGGAATCCAGTCCTCGATTTCTTCCGGAACGCCTCAGGTGCGTTGGTTGTCATCGGCGGGTTCGGGGCCGTTCTTCTGGGCGCATTCGCGCTGTACTTCCTACTGGGATTCGCCACAACACGGTTTCAGAGTCCCAAAACCCGGATCCGCAAGTCCTACAAACGGATGCTTCGCTACGCGCGCTGGGCGGGGTACAATCCCACCGAGGTGCGCACTCCCATGGAATTTGGGCTGGCGCTGTCGGCCGATCTGTACTCCGCGGACGGCCGCGCCGACAACGACGGACAGCACGGCTCGAGCGGGACTTCGCGGGTGTTCGACCGGGAGATTCACCCCCCGGTGGAAATCGCGACCCACTACGCGAGAGCGGTTTACAGCGATCACGGTGTCGTCCCCACCGACAGACGCTCCGTCGATCGTGCATGGAAGAGGCTTCGGCCTAGACTTGTTGGGAGAATAATCAGGCGGCGTAAGAATTCGTCCCGCTAGGGGAGTTGAGTTTGTCTGTTGCCGACGTTCGAGACATCGCCATAGTTGCGCTTGCGGGCGTATCCGTGGTGACCGTTATCGTGCTCATCATCACTGCCATGCTTCTGTGGCGCTTGATCGGCACGATCAAGCGCGAAATTCAACCCATCCTTAAATCCACCGCCACCACCGCGGCGACGATCAAAGGAATCACCACCGCCGCGGATAAATCATCAACCGGAAATCTCGTTAAAACAGCTATAGCCGTGGGACGCGGCGGTAAGCGGCCGAGGTTCCCGCGGTTCGGACGAAAGTAGGATGGCGCACTATGGTTTACGCAATTCTCGGGGGACTAATTGGGTTTGTAGTAGGCAGCATCGCAGGGGCCGTTGTGACCCCGAAGCGCGGCGCCGATCTACTTGAAAACGCCCGCAGCAAATTCCGGCAGGCGCGAGTTGAAGCCGACTCCGCCGCCGAATCAGCCGAACAGACCGTCAAGGAGAATTTTGAGCAGGCGACACGAGACTAGCCGAGCATGAATCACGAGATGTCAATGGCAGCCAACATCTCCATTCTCGTTCTCGCCATTGAAATTATGATTATCATCTTCGCGCTGCTGGTGGGGGTGATCGTCGCCGGCATCAGCGTCGTTGAATCGACCGTACTCACTCGCCGATTTCTGCGAGATAAGGCGGACACTGCCGGCAAAATCAACGATCGTGTGTCCGACATAGCCAACAAACAGATTCTGCCCAGGCTGATTACCGCCGAAAAATACTCCGCGTGGGTGTCCACATTCGTCCGGTCGTTAAAGAACGGCGGCCAGAGCTAGGAATTCAGTTCCGAGGCTTTCTCAGCCCCCGAGCAGCAGCGATGTGGGTGCGCCACCGTTTTTCGCCGACTCGTAGATCGCGAGAATAAGCTCAAGCGGGCGGCGGGCATCGGAACCGGTGATGGCGGGTGCGCGGTTTTCCCGGATCGCCAGAACGAGATCCTCGACCTGGGTCTTGTGCCCTAGATGACCGACGGCGGCGGCATCCTCCGTGGCAACTCCGCGTTCCGCCAAGCCGGACGCGCTGCTCGGCGCCACGGACCCATCATCGAGATCCCAAACGATGGCCTTGTTCTCTTCCAGGATGATTGTTCCTGCGTCCCCGTGGAACTCATGCCGTCGCGGCCGAGGCTTGCCGAGGGTGGTGGCGCCCTGAATCACACCGAGCGCCCCGCTTTCAAACTGCACCACGGCTATACCCGTATCCTCGGCCTCGATGTCATGGCCCAGGGTGGCGGTGAATCCACTGACGCGGGTCACGGGACCCATGATCCACTGCACAACGTCGATGGAATGGATCGACTGGTTGATCAAGGCGCCTCCGCCATCGTGTTCCCATGTGCCGCGCCACCCGCCGGCGTCGTAGTAATCCTGAGATCGATACCACTTGGTATTGGCCTCGGCCATCATCATGCGGCCGAGCCGGCCGTTTCGGACCGCCTCGTAAGTCCCCGCTATGTCCGGCTCAAACCGGCTCTGCGAGACACAGGCGAGCTTCACAGAATTCGATTCGCAGGCCGCAATCAGTGCGTCGGCGGCCTGGAGTGAGACATCTATGGGCTTCTCGCATAGGACATGCAGCCCGAATCCCGCGGCTTCCATCCCGACGGCCGCATGCGATCCGCTTGGCACACCGATCGTTATGGCGTCTACTCCGCCGCTATCCACAAGATCACGCAGCGAGCGGTAGCTGCTCACGCCGTGCTCCCCGCCGACTTCCTTGGCCCGCTCTTCGTCGACATCCACCACGGCCGCGAGCTCGGCGCCTTCCGCTTCGGCGATCGCTCGAGCGTGCAGCCTGCCGATTACTCCGGCGCCGACGACCGCGATCCGTAGGTTGGCGGACATTTGACGGCTCTCTCGTGAAATGAGCTGACCGGCGAGTGACGATAGGACTTGCTGGACCGGCGGAAAGCGGGCGAATTATATCAGCGCGATTTCGACCGGCGACCTGGACGCGGCCGCGTCTCGCCGGCCCAAAAAGGGACGCATCGAGCCAATGCGCCTTCGTTTTCATCGGCATCGGACTGGCTCGCGGGTACTTGGTCGGATACGGTATGGAAACCTATCGTAGGTCGGCCCTGCCTGATTCGGAGAATGAGGCGTTCGGCGCTCTCAGCCGGGAGTCATAGGTCGGATCGACCGGCGGATCGAGTAGATCGTCCAATACCCAAGGGAGTCGATAACGCATGCCAACGGCGGATGGCCGCGGATCTACCATCAACTACATCGAGCAAGGCGACGGCGTTCATAACGTTCTATTTCTGCACGGCTTCCTGCAGTCGTCGGTACTCTGGACGTCTTTGATACGGGGCATGTCCCGAGTGGAGTTTCGGAGACTCGCGTTCGACCTCCCCGGCTGCGGCGGGTCGTCGGCGCTCCCGAATCCCAGCGTTGACGCCATGGCCGACAGCGTTCGTAAGGCGCTCTACAGTATCGATGTCGAGCGCTGCAGCGTCGTCGCCAACGGCCTCGGCGGAGCCGTTGCGCAAAGCTTGGCCGCCCGCTACCCGCACCTGGTCTACAAGCTCGTTCTCGCTGGCACGCGGGCATTCGCGCGCGACCAAGCCGCGGAGGAGGCCGAGGCTCGGAGTCTCGTCGAAGCGGAGTGGAATCGTGAGAACCTCAGTGCGCGGATCCTCGCTCAGTACGCGAAAAAGCCGCGCCAAAAGATCTTAGATGAAATGCTGGACGTGGCCGAGGCGACCGATCGGGAGGCCGCTTCCGCCGTCGCCACCGAGTACGCGCGGGCCAACACGCTCGACCTGCTTCAGCACATCACGGCCAGAACGCTGGTGATCCACGGCGCGAAGGACACGATTTGCACCAGAAATGACGCGGAGGTACTTCAGGCCCGTATCCCAACCGCCAGATTGGAGTCCATCGACACCGCCGGCAACATGCCCATGATCGATGCCCCGCGGCGTTTCAAGGCGCACATGCTCGAGCTGTTGCGCGAGCTCTAGTCGCATGACCGGACGCGACCTCGTGGTATCGTTGGCGCCGATTCGCCCGGGCGTCATCGCGCTCGGGGGAGGCAGCCCGAGCTACGTCGATGTATTCCCGCCGCTTGCCGGAGAGGATACGTCGAGGCTTGGGACTCCGTGCGCGTGCCCGGGCGAACCCCGCATAGTTGACTGTCAACGGAGCTCGATCGTTTGAAGCTACTTCGCTTTCAGAGCACCGCCGGACCGAGTTACGGGACTCTGAATGATGACGGCACGGTCAGTCAGCTGCTCGGAGATCCGTTCGGCGATTTCGACCTGTCCGCCACCGTCGGCGATGCTGGTTCTCTGCGCCTGATGGCGCCGGTCGTGCCGTCCAAGGTGATCGCGGTGGGTCTCAACTATGCGGCCCATGCCAAGGAAACCGGCATGGAACTGCCAGCTTTCCCGATACTGTTTTTCAAGCCGCCGACGGCCGTCATTGGACCCGGGGATGCGATCGTCCTACCGAAAATCTCCGACCATGTGGAGCACGAGTGCGAGCTGGGAGTCGTGATCGGCAAGGTCACCCGCAACGTGACGGAGTCCGCGGCGCTGGACTACGTGTTCGGACTTACATGCGGCAACGACATTAGCGCGCGCGACTGGCAGAGAAAAGAAAGCCAGTGGGTACGCGCAAAGGGTTTTGACACGTTCCTGCCGCTGGGACCGCACGTGGTGACTGATCTCGATCCGTCCGAGCTTCAGATCTCGACCCGTGTCAATGGCGAGATTCGGCAGAATTCCAACACGTCGGATCTGATTTTCTCCGTTCCATTTCTCATCGCCGACATATCCAAGGTGATGACGCTGCATCCGGGAGACGTCATCATTACGGGGACCCCGGAGGGCGTGTCGCCAATCCTGGACGGCGACACCGTGGAAATCGAGATCGAAGGGATTGGCAAGCTCTCGAATCTGGTGATCGGAGAAGGGTAGGGCGGTCTGGGATGAACGATTCACGGCGCGTGGTGATTCCCTACGGCGACGATGACACTGTCACACTGGATACGAGCCGGCTGAATCTCGCGGCGGTCCTGGAGCCCGTCGACATGGACCCGGCCGATTCCGCAGCCTCGATCATCTCCAACGCGCTGGAGAATCCGATTGGCTCCGCGGCGTTGGGCGACCTGAAAGCCAATGGCGGCGGCTATCTCCTGGTCGCGGACGACATGACCCGCACGACGCCCGTGGAAGCGATGATCCAACGTGTGCTCGACGAGCTCACCTCAGCCGGTGTCGCCGAGTCCGAGGTGGAAGTTCTGATCGCCACGGGTACTCACCGCCCGATGACCGACTCTGAGATCCTCGATCGTTTTGGCGGCGATCTTGCCAGCCGTGTTCCCATCGCGAATCACGACTACCAGACATCTCCGCTGGTCGATCTCGGACTCACGCAGAATGGCACCCCGATATCCGTCAACAAGAAGGTGCTCGAGGCGGATGTGGTGATTGGCATGAGTTCGATCGTCCCTCACCACATACCCGGGTACTCTGGAGGGTCAAAAATCATCCAGCCCGGCGTGTCGGGGGCTCCAACCACGGCCTCGACCCATTTGTTCAGCGCGGTCTCCGAACGACAGATCCTTGGAATGGTGGAAAGTCCGGTCCGGCAGGAGATGGAGGAAGTGGCTGCCACAGCCGGTCTAACCGCGATTCTCAACACCACGCTGAACGCGCAAGGCGAAGTGGTCGACGCGTTTTTCGGCGATCCTAAGGCGGCTTTTCGGGCCGGAACGGAATCGTCCAAAAGGATCTATGGGGTTCCCTCACCAGCTGGAGTGGACATCGTCATCGCGGGCAGCCATCCGTGTGATATCGAGTTCTGGCAAGCTCACAAAAGCCTGTTTCCCGCCGCTCAAATGGTACGACAGGGCGGAACGATAATCGTCCTCACGCCGTGTCCCGAAGGCGTGGCGAAAACACACGACGACGTGCTCAACTACGCGGACCAGCCGTACGACCGCATTCGCGAAATCGTGGATACCGGAGGTGTTTCTGATCCGGTGGGCGCGGCAAACGCGGTGGCGTGGTCGCGCATTCGCGAACGGGCCGATATCGTCCTTGTATCCGACGGCATCACACCCGACGAATGCCGGGCACTCGGATTCGGCAGCTTCGACTCGCTCGACGACGCCCTGGCCGACGCGCTGGTGAGACTCGGATCGGACGCCTCGGTGACCGTGATGACCCACGCACCCGAGACGTTGCCTATCTTCACCGGCTGATCCCCTGTGGCCGAATGGGCGGTCCTCGCCGACGATTTCACCGGCGCCATGGACACAGGCCTTCAGTTCGCCAAGTCCGGCATGTCCACGGTGTTCGATCTCGGATCTGCGACCGGAGATTACGACGCCATCGTCCTCAGTTCCAACAGCCGCGGCCTGGCTCCGGAGTCCGCTCGACGGGCGGCGGCGGATGTGGGAGCGTGCGCTCGGGCGCTTAGCCGGCGCTTCTACAAGAAGATCGACTCGACTCTCCGGGGAAACATCGGTCCGGAGCTGCAGGCGATCATCCAGGAACTTGACGTACGGAGCCTTGTGCTCGCTCCGGCATTTCCGGGTCAGGGACGATGCACCATCGAGGGAGTTCAATACGTACGCGGGATCCGGGTTGCGGATAGTGAGGCCGCCAGAGATCCGATCGCGCCGGTTTCCGAAGACTGCATTCCAAACCTGATCGCGGAGACTTCAAGTCTACGCAGCGGACACGTCGCGTTGGATGAGGTCCGCTCCGATGGCGACTCGCTTACTGAACGGCTCACCGCGCTCTCCGAGGAAGGCGTCCAGGTAATCGTCGTGGACGCCGAGTCCGACCAGGATCTCAAATCCATCGCCGCCTCGATTCAGGCCGCCGGACTCGACCGCCTTGCCGCTGGATCGGCGGGTCTCGCGGAACATCTCGTCATCGCCAACTCGCGTCCATCGCCGTCCCGATCGTTGGCGCCGTCCCGACGCCAAGCCGTGCTCGTCGGTTCGTTCTCGGCGGTATCTCGAAGTCAGGTTGCCCATGCAGCGCGGACAATCGACGCGGCGCTCTACGAACCGACGGTCGCGGACTTCGCGCACCCGGAGCGAGCCGTTTCACATGCGATCCGCGCGCTGGACTCGGGCAGGGCCTGGATAGGGTTCGCGGGACATTTGGGCAGGCCGCTTACCGATCCGTCAGCCGTCGAATCTTTAGGGAGCTGGCTCGGCGCCGTGGGCTCGACACTTGAATACGAGATCGAGGGGCTTGGCCTGGTCTTGACCGGCGGCGAAACGGCGTCGATCTGCCTCACCAGCCTTCAAGCCGGAGCCATAGAAATCGCGGCCGAGGTTCAATCGGGGGTTGCCGGAGGGGTGATCTCGGGTGGCCCTCACGATGGCCGCACGATCGTGACGAAGGCGGGCGCGTTCGGCGCCGATGACGCCCTCGTGGCGTCCGTGCGCTGGCTCGCCGACCCAGCCCTCTAAGCGGCCTGCGCTCGAACCCGGCCGCTATACTCGGGCAGGAGGAAACTATTGGGCGGAATCTTCATGGGCGTCCAGGTTACCCTGGCCGTAATCCTGATAATCTCTGTGCTTCTTCAGGTTCAGAATGCGGGCCTGGGCTCGAGCTTCGGGCAAAGCGACAGCTTTTTCAGTACCAGGCGCGGAGCTGACAAGCTTCTGTTCAACTTCACCATCGTGGTCGCCGTGTCCTTCTTCCTTGTTTCGGTGGCCAGCGTCAAGCTCCAGAGCTGAAGTCCGGCTTTCCTCTCCCTTTCCCTACCTGGACAACCGCATCAGCTCTCATCAGGGCCTGCAAGTCGATCGTCGCAGCGGTCGCGGAAATCGCAGAAGTCACACGTCCGCCAAGCCTCGTCACGTTCCTCGACCTGCCAGAAAGCCGGAAACTCGGCCCCGCCGATCCTTGCCGCAACCTCCTTCAACCTGGCCGCTATCCGCTCCAGGTCTTCGTCCGTATATCGCTTTCGAATCTGTTGAAGCTCGATTGACGGCTGACGGACGATCACGTCCACCCGCGCCTCCGTCAGCAACGCCGCGCGCGGGATGGTCCCGGCACGGGCGCGGACTCCCAGCCTGAAGAACGCATATCCGAGGACATAGCAGAACAGCTGAAAGTCATCGTCCAGGTAGGATTCCGGATACCGATTGATCGAGGTCTTGTGATCGACGACGGTACCGTCGCCCTCGATCAAATCGACCTGTCCCGCGATCGGAACGGGTACCCCGTCGAGATCGAACCTGAAACGGTGTTCGACCAGATGGGGATTGATGTTGGCCGCGACCTCTCTCAGGTAGAACTCGATCATCCCGTAGCCGTCCTCGCGGGCGGCTTCGAACTCCTCGGGCGGAGCGGAACCCGGGGCCGTCTCCGGCGGAAGTCCTCTGTCCCACTCCCTGTCGAACACTGATTCCATCTGCTGGGTATTTAGGTCTCGACGGGTCCTGCGCTTGTCCTTGAAATTGGCCTCGATGGCCACATGGATTGCGTGACCCAACAAACCGGACGGCGAGGCGGAGGAGGGCGTCCATCTATCCACGAAGCGGTGCTTGTATGCCAGCGGACAGCGCTGGTAAGTGCGAATTTGAGTTGGGGAAATCGTGGGGAGGGGATAGTCTGCTTTGTTCATGGCCTAGTCTGACACGAGGAGCATGGCCGCAACGACCCATCGCTATCCCAAGGCGCCCGCTGGCGGTCGCCAGACCCTGGATACGTAAGCTGTAGATACAATGCCAAAAACGACCTTGGCGATCGTGAATTTCAATGGCGAAAGATTGCTTCGCGAGAATCTACCGCATGTGATCGGGCAAAGGGGCGTGGATTTTGAGACCATAGTCGTTGACAACGGATCCACGGACGGCAGCCGCGCCCTATTGAGAGAAACGTTCCCCGAAGTTCGGGTCATTGCTCTCGAGCGCAACGTGGGGTTTGCAGCCGGAGTCAATGCGGCGATCGAGAATTCGACCGGTGCGTACGTGGCGCTTCTCAATAACGATGCCCGGCCGGACCCTGAATGGCTATCCCACCTGGTCAGGGCCGCGGATGAGCGCAGCGACTTTGGCATGTTCGCGTCGCGGATGGTCTTCGCGCATGACCCGTCGACCATCAACTCCTCCGGGATTTCCCTCGATCGGGCGGGGATTGCCTGGGACCGAGACGTCGGCGAGACGACGATCGAAGGCGCAAAGGAGATTTTCGGTCCGTCGGGTGGCGCGGCGCTCTACCGGCGGAGCCTTTTCGAGGATGTTGGAAAATTCGATGCATCGTTCTTCGCCTACCTCGAGGACGTGGACCTCGCCTGGCGCGCGCGCCTGGCGGGATGGCGATGCCTGTATGTGGCCGACGCCGTCGTCCAGCATGAACACTCGGCCACCGCGATCGAGGGCTCGGCCTTCAAGAACTATCACCTGGGAAGAAACAAGATCTGGTGCATTCTGAAGAACTACCCGATGCCGCAGTTGCTCTACTTCGCGCCGCTGATGCTTCTATACGACATAGGGGCGATTCCATACACCCTTATCACGCGGCGCGATCCATCGATCCTCACCGGCAGGCTGTCGGCGATCCGGTCGCTGAGATCGGTCTTGAGGAAGAGAAGGTCCGTGCAGGGCAAGCGGCGCGTCAGATGGTCGGAGCTCTCGGAACACATGGATGGTTTTTTCACGCCGTGGTCGCTCTTCCGTCGCTACGCCCGCCTCAGGTCCGTGCTCTCGCGCCGGCCCGCCGATCGATCCAGCGACCGCGAAGGCGGTGTGACATCGGTTTGATACACTCGCCTTTCGCGGGGCGTAGCGCAGTCTGGTAGCGCACTTCAATGGGGTTGAAGTGGTCGCAGGTTCAAATCCTGTCGCCCCGACCAACCCGTACCGTACAACTGATTCGTGTCATCGAAAGCACATGCCGGCTCGCCGCTGGTGCAGTGTCTCGGAAGTGGCTTTGCGGATTATCTCGACCTCCAGGCAGGACGGGCCACGTGCCATCGAACCTCCTCTCCCTCGGGGAGAGGATTAGAGGTGAGGGGAAAGTGATGCGGTCATTCCCGACCTCGGGGCAGGTCGGGCCACGTGTCATCGAACCTCGTCTCCCTCGGCGTACAGACGGCAAGCGCGGATTCACGCATCGAGATGGAAGGAGAGACCCCGTTGGATAAGGACCTCCATGCCGGGCCGACGATCGCCGAGCGATATCGAAGCGCGCTGATCACGGGGGCGAGCGAGGGAGGCCTGGGCCGCCGCATCGCCCTGCATTTGGCACGCAGCGGCGTCGCGGTGACCATCACCGCGCGGCGCCAAGGATCACTGGACCGTGTTCGCGCCGAAATCGAGGATTTCGGGGGCTCCTGCCTCGCCGCACCCGCGAATCTATCGGATCCCGACCAGGTGAGCGGTGTATTCGATCGGGCCGGAGACGCGTTCGGCCCCGTTGATCTGCTCGTAAACAATGCCGGAATCTACCTTATGAAGCCCTTCGTTGAAGTGTCCTGGGACGACTGGCGGGCGACTATGGATGTGATTCTCGACGGCGCGTTTCTTTGTGCCCGGCGGGCTGTCCCGGCGATGATCGAGCAGGGTGCGGGTCTGATAATCAACGTTTCAGCAACGAGCGGATACCGTCCGAAGCCGCTGCTCTCCGTCTTCAACGCCGCAAAGTACGGACTCCGCGGACTGTCCGAAGCGCTCGCCCTCGAGCTGCGCCCGCACGGCCTGCATGTGGTGAGTCTGGTGCTGGACGGCACGATCGATCACGAACGAAATCTCAGTGATTCCTCACAGGACGAGCGCGCCGAATGGCTTTCGGTACAGTCGATTCTTCGCGCGCTCGACTATCTCGCTCTGGAAGAATTCCCGTCGTGGACGCACGAGCTGACCTTGAGTTCGTCCGAGAACGATTGACCGTCCTCGGCGGAACGTAAAATGCGCGGCGCAGCATCGATGCCGGGCCGGCCTCACCTCGCCTCGCCGCGGGGAAGCTAAGGAATCTCTTCATGCTATTAATTCGTTATGAAGCTGGCGGAGCGATTCTCCACGGCGTTATTGAAGGTGAACAGATATCTGAAATCGAGGGCGACTTCTTCGGCGAACTCGGGCGGACGGGGCGAAAAGACGAGCTATCACGGGTCGCGGTGAAGCACCCCACGACCCCGAGCAAGATCATCAATCTGGCGGGCAACTACCGCAGTCATATGGGCGACAGGCCGCCATTCGAGGAGCCGCAGCCATTCGTCGCGACCCCTTCATCGGCGCTCGATCCCGACGCTCCCATAGTGATTCCGCCGGATGCCCATAACGTGCACTATGAAGGCGAAATGGCCGTCATCATCGGGCGTCGCGCGAGCGGGATCGAACCTTCGCAAGTACGAGAGCATGTACTCGGCGTGTGCGCGGCCAACGACGTCAGCGAGCGAGACTGGCAAGGCGGCGATGATAAGGACGTCCAATGGTGGCGCGCCAAATCCGCGGACACCTTCTCGCCGTTCGGGCCGGTTATCGCCACGGAGGTCGACTACTCAAACCTCGATCTCACGACCCGCCTTAACGGCGCGACCGTCCAGAGCTGTAACACGTCGGAGCTGATTTTTGGGGTGGACGAAATCGTCAGCTTCGTATCGCGGTTCATGACGCTGGAGCCGGGCGACGCCGTGTTCACCGGCACGTCCGGAGAAACGTCGCGGATGCAGGACGGCGACCTGGTCGAAGTTGAACTTTCGGGATGCGGGGTGCTGCGGAATCCGGTCCGGCGGGGCTAGACACGGCGCGGACGTATCGAGCCCGATGTATTCTTATTCCACATGGACCTCAATGATCGAAATCCCGCTTTGAAGATCGACTTCCTCTGGTATCCGGAGTGCCCATCGCACCCTCAGGCGCGAGAGATGCTGAAAGGCGTGCTCCGCGAACTGGACGTGGAGGCCGAGATCACCGAGCATGTCGTCGAAACGCAGGCTGAGGCAGACGCGCTGGCGTTTCCGGGTTCACCCACCATTCGCATTGAGGGCGCCGACATCGACTCCGATGGCGCCGGGTCTCGGCCAGCCCTCACGTGCCGGACGTATCGATGGAAAGACGGCCGATTTCAACCGCTGCCGGAGCGATCCCTGCTGGTAAGCGCATTTCACAAAGCGACTGAAGCTCGAGTTTGACCCGCAAGAAGGAGGCCCTTAAATGGCAGCCATATCACTCCGCTCGATAGCGCCCGCGTTCGATCTCCCGGGTACCGACGGCGCAACTCACTCACTCGACGGGCTGGCATCAAGTAAGGCCCTTGTCGTGGTGTTCACATGCAACCATTGCCCGTACGCCAAGGCTTGGGAGGACCGGATCCTCGATATCGGCCGCGACTACAAGGAACGAGACGTTTCCGTGGTCGCGATAAATTCGAACAACGCCGTGGAGTATCCCGAGGACAGCTTCGACGCAATGAAGGAACGGGCGACGGCCAAGAACTATCCCATCCCGTACCTGTACGACGAGTCACAGGCCGTGGCGCGGGCATACGGAGCGGAGCGGACGCCGGAAGTATTTCTGTTCGACGCGGACCGCAACCTTCGCTATCACGGGCTCGTGGACGACGATCAAGATGATTCGAAGGTCAAGAATCAGTACCTTCGAGATGCGATTGAAGCGGTTCTCGATGGAAAAGACCCTGCGGAAACTCAAACGGCGGCCGTGGGCTGCACGATCAAGTGGAAGTAGCGCACGGCATTTAGCCGCACGGTTCTAGGTCGCCGGCGGCCGGGGCGCACCCACGATCTCGCTGGCCATTTGGTCGTCTGACTTGAGGAGTTCGATCAACTCGTCCTTGTAGGCCTGCCGTTGGTCATCTTCGGCCCCCGGCTCCGATTCAGCGAGGAGCTTTAGCAGAGCGTGCGCACGCTCCTCCTTCGATGTAACCTTTGGGCTCCGGGGCGACCGCACGTATCGCAGCACCGAATACACCAAGAGCGATCCAACGGCGAGGGCGAGAGACGCCAGGCCCCATTGGACCGACGCGATCTCCCCTATCCGGGAAGCAACCGATCGGTTCGGGTCACTGAGACTCAACACTATCGCGGCGCCGCCCGGTATCGGCTCCACGTTCTTCCACACGGAGAGTTCGCGGCCCTCGATCGTGACGTCGTCTTGACGCTGGATCTCACCCGAGCTCAATTCCATCTCGCCCAATGGCGCCATGATCACGAGCTCGACAGTCTCGAACGGCGCGTTGATCCGAAATTCGGTGCCGCCGGGGCTCCATGGGAACGAGTAGGCGAAGCTCAACTGGTTGGACCCCGGCGATACGGGGCGAGCCAACGACATTCCATTTTCGACAAACGTAATATCAACCGCCCTCATGCCCCACATCACCTGGAAGTCGAACGCGCCTGGAGGAAGCGAATACACGACCGGGTCGGCCGCCCGAGGGTTCGGCAGGTATGCGTGGTCCGCGACGTTCGCGATCGTGAGAATCTCTAGGGTGCGGACGCCGCGGTCACGCTGCGGAGTGAATACGATTACCCGCCTCGAAAAGCGTACTCCAGGATCGACACCCGTGATTTCATAGACGGTTACCTCAACGTCGGCTCTATCTGAGTCGTTGAATGAAAACGGAACGCTCGAGAATGTCGCGTCTTCGAACTCGACGGTCACCTGGTAGGCGACCTGCGGATCAATTTCCAGCGCTGCAAACGTGAACGCGCCGAAGCCGTCCGTCGCCGAGGTCATTTCCTCGACGAGCACACCGGCCACGAACTTGGACAGGGCGACGGGAGTCGCTGTCGGAACGTCGCCTCCCGATGTCCCATTCCGCACCACTCCGTCCACGATCCCGCCTGAATCCGCGCTTATGGACGTGGGAAACAGGGAAGCGAAAATTACGAGCGTGATTACCGGTATCCGAATGATGCTCTTCATCGCGCCGATTTGGCCGTCTCCATGAGCGGAACGCCGCACCATCGAAACATTAACGCCCAAGCAATTATGTCAAGTAATTCGGGTCATGCGCGTATTCCCGGTGGGTATTCCTGACGCCACCGAAGTGGCCTGGCGTTTAAGGGGCACAACCCGGCTGCGAAAAGCCGCGCCTGCACCCGATCGCAAGCCTGGATTCTAGACAGAAAAAGATACATTCGAAGCGGGATCGATCCGGAACTTCACGTTGAATACAGCCAATTTTGAATAGCTTCATGTATAGTCCTGCGGGAAAACTCGACAGTCGCGTCAAGGAATTACGGGGTTGATCGACGGGAATTGGAGTTGATCCTGAGACATCAGGCGAAGATGCATCTCGGGATCAAGTCGAGTCAAATTCAGCCTGGATATCGCCTCGGGCCCTAAGCTAGCAACGGAGGGCCGCGCGTGCTCACCTACCTGCCCATAGCAACGGCGATCGTCGTGACGGTATTCGCGTATTTCGTGCTGGAGCGCTGGTGGGCCGCACGCCGCAGCACGCACTTTCTCCTATGGGGATTCGGACTGATTCTTTACGCAATTGGCAGCTATACGGCGTCTCTTTACGCCGTGTTCGGATGGCAGCTCGGGTGGGGTGAATGGAATTTCCGTTTCTGGTACTTGTCCGGGGCGGTCCTGGTTGCGGCGTGGATGGGTCAAGGCACCGTGTTTCTGCTCTGGCCTAGGATCGCCAAGCCGACGCTCGTACTCCTGACGGCGGGAAGCGTTTTCGCGGCCTACTTGATCTTCAGCGCGTCCGTGGACCCACAGATACTCATCGCTGGCGCCCCCGAGTTGACCGGGAAGGAGGTGCTACCGACGAACGTCCGATTGGTCACTCCGTTCTTCAATATTTACGGCGTCCTAACACTTATCGGCGGTGCGCTCTGGTCCGCCTTCTACTACTGGCACCAGCGAACGTACTTCAACCGGATGATGGGAAACATCTTGATCGCCGCGGGATTCATGATGCCCGCCGTCGGCGGCTCTCTCAATCGCTTCGGGATCCAGGGTCTTTCCCTCAGTCTATTCGTGGGGCCGTGATCGCATTCTGGGGATTCGTGGTGATCGCCGGGTGGCGTACCCAATCGCGTGACGTTGAGGCTGCGCCGGGCCGGACGGCCGCGGCGTGAGCGGTGCCGGTTCGATCGCGAAGGCGAACGGAAAATCGGTCTGGATCTGATCGGGGGCCTCGCGACTATTTCTCACCTTCTTGGCTTGCCCGCCATTGGTATAACCATTTGACATTGGGGCCGGTAGACGCTCTGCCCGGCCTGAGCTGAGTCCGCGACGGAAGATCTGCCTTCGAACGAACGTCTGAACCTGTCTGCCGCCACGCAGTGCCCCTGTACACACACAGGGACGAATCCATAGTCGCCGCCGTCGCGCCGCCCAATCACGAGCAGGGGCCGCGGCCGGCGATCCCGGCGATGTCGCATTGGCAAGCCGGGACGGGCAAAATTAGGTCTTTGGGGGTAAATTGCGGCGTGAGCCACGGTCGAATAATTGACTGAATCACAGCATCTGACGTGCGAATCGTGTGGTTTTGGCAACCGCGCGGACGCTAGCTATTGCCGCAACTGTGGAGCATTTCTGGGCATTTGTCCCGCCTGCGGGGTCGAGAATCCCACCCACCATCGGTTCTGCAGTAGTTGCGGCGCGAATCTGAGACTCTCAGCGGCCGGGGAGCGCAAATCAGCTGGTGCAATCGACGAAGCCATATCCAGCAAGATCGTCCGATTTGCCGAGATCACCGTTGCCGCGAATCGAAGCGCCGTCCGCCGCTTCGTCAAGCCAGTGGGCACGGCTCTCAAGAACCCGCCCGGCGGAAACCGGATCGTGATGGTCGGGGCTGCGATGGCCGTGGTCGGTCAGATCGGACTGGCCATCGGAACGTCAGGACGCGATGCCTCCATCTACGCAATCATAATTCTGGCGACGGGGGCCGCGTTGTTTGGCACGGGTTCCGGCAGGTCGGAATTCCCACATTTCGGAGCTACCGATCAACGCGCGCGAACCCCGACGCGAACAGCTCCCCGCGGCACGGTCGAGCGCTTCGTCGTGGTCCTTGGAGTCCTCAGCTTCGCCGGCCTGATTCAGGCGCTGGTCATCGGCGCCGAAAGGGGCTGGTACGTCTTCGCGTGGTTGGCCGCCATCATCGCGCTGGCTCTACCCTTCGCGTCCCAAGCACAGCGACGGATCGACGCGTCAACCGGGTTCCGGATTCGGGAGATCGCCTTCCTGGCCGTAGTCGTAGGGGTTTTCGTGGCCCTGAACGTCCGCGACCTTACGCATTGGTACTACTCCGTAATTGGCGATGAGTATGCGTTCTACAACGAGGCGCGCTCTCAGCTCGAAAACGGAGTGGTTCGCCCCTTCGATCAGGCGGGCGTATATGGCAAGCATCCGGTGCTGGGCACGACCTATCAGGCCTTCGTCATGGGTCTGACGGGAACGGATCACTTCGGCTGGAAGCTGTCGTCGCTCATCGCCGTGGCCGTCGCCATTCCCGGGGTGTACGCGCTGGCGAGGCAGGTCGGCGGGCGCGGGATCGCCGCCATGTCCAGCGCGTTGTTCGCGTCGAGCCACTACCTATTCGCCTACGCTCACACGGGCTACAACAACATCCATGCGATTGCGCCGACCGTTTGGGCCCTGGCCGCCCTCGCCCATGGGTTGCGACGCAACAGCCGGCTCACTCTTTATGCCGCCGGAGTGCTGGCCGGATTGGGGTTCTACACGTTCTTCTCAGCCCGAACGGCCATCGTCGTTATAGTCGCGTTCGTGCTTCTTCAACGCGGCCTTCGACGCGCGGTCGCGACCCTGGTCCCAACGATAGCGGGATTCGTCGTGACGGCCGCCCCCATCTTTGTCGTCAGCCGGCTCGACACCATTTCCGGGATGATTTCCGAGATCCCAGGCGGCTACTCGCCCGGCGTGACCGGTCCGGCAATCGAGCGGATCGCGGAGAACGTGACCCGGAACCTGCTGGCGTTCAATTTCAATGTTGACAGTCATCATTACGTGACTGGGTCGCTGCTCGATCCGATCACCGCGGTACTGGCGGTCCTCGGTGTATTTGTCGCTCTTCGCCACGGCAATCATCCGGCATTCCGCTTGCTGCTGATATGGCTGGCGATCGGGGCGGTGACCACCGGCATCTTGTCACCGTACCCGGGCGTGGCCATAAGCCGTCTCAACTTCCTTGTCCCACCCCTGTCCATACTTGCGGCTATCGCCGTGCGCGAGCTGTGGCGGGCAGGCGGGGAGCGTTTTCATACCATCCATTCTTATCGCTGGGCAGCGCCTATCGCGGCAGCCGTCGTATTGCTCGCTGTCCTTGGCCTCAACTACAACCGCTTTTGGCGCGATTCGCCGCGGGAGTTTCACCTTCCTCAACAGGCGATCGGGTTGGGAGCGGGCCGTTCCGACGCGTGCTCCGGCGAGGGCGGCCGCACTCTATACGTCGGACAGGGAGTCGATAACCCCCTGAGATTCGCGCTTCAGTCATACGAAGCGGCCCCGGGCGACAGTGAGTTCGTCACTGACTACGCCACTCTGGAGGAAGTCGCACGGGCGGAGCCCCGGCCGAATTGTGTAGTGTTTGTCCACCCAAACCAACCGGGTGCGGAGCAGGCTCAGGACCTCCTGGCCAGCTTGTTTCCAGCAGGGCGGATGGCGTGGTTCACTGATCCATCGGAGAAGGGCCGGGTACTTGTGTTCACGGTTGATGCGTCCTGATAGCCCGAAGCCGCGTCCAATGCGATCGATCTTCGACCGCGATCGGATGATGCGTGAGAACTAGATTGGTCTTACTCGGCTCCGCCGCCTTGGGGCTCCTGATCCTGGTCCCCGTGGTCGCGGTGGTGATTCTCGGGGCATACGGTTCGTCCCTGGGCGGATTGACCAAGAGCACTGGCAGCACCGGCGCGGAGCTGAGCCTGATTCCGTCTCACGGCCTACCTGGAAGCGTCGTCCGGATCGAAGGGCGTCATTGGCCGGCGCGGGCGGCTATCTCGCTGTATTTCTCGCGACTGAACGCCGCCCAGAGCGCCGATCCTTTGCGCATGCACCTCGCCCGGATCGCCGCTTCGCGCAGCGGCACGTTCCGCATTGACACGATAATCCCGGCGGCGCTCGTCAGCCGCAGCACCGACTCATTCCTGGTAACTTCCGAAGCGATCGACCGGAGCGGCGCCGACCGGGGCGTCGTTTCGGCGGGATTTCAGGTCGACCCCTACCCGAACTCGCTGACCGTAAGCGTCGTGGATGAGTCCTCCCAAGAACTGATCGGCGGTTCCCGCGTTCAGATAAGAGACGCCTTTGGCCAGCTTCTCGGCGACGTTCTTTCGGGGCCAGACGGCGTGGCTCGCATCGCGGGACTTAGGCCCGGTCCGCTCGAAGTCGGGGTCCGACGCGCCGGGTTCCACCCGGAATCAAGCGGCAGCGACATTCAGACCGATGGCGCGCGCGAACTCACGATAGCGCTCAGGCGCGCGCCCATAAGACGTCTCTACGTTCCCGCCGCCACGACCGTAGGCGGCGGGGAGACACGATTCGTCGGAATAGACAGGTAGACTGGACTCCCGTTTCAGCATGAGATCCGCGCGCGGCCCGATCGCAAGCTTCCCAGCCTGAGTGCAAACGGCGCTATCTACTTCGGATACATGGTGCCGATCGAAATGAATCAACCATCGCCGACAAAGCTCGAGGATTATCCCGTCCCGCCGAAACTGTGGGTCATCGGAAGCGCGCTCAGCACCGCGCGTCGCGACGTGTATGGGTTCCCCCGATCGATTTCGATTCGATACCTTGGTCGATTGGCCCGAGGTGACATCGTCTACTCAATCACGTCTTCCGGGATCGATTCGGTTGTCGCCAGGATAATTGTGGCCGATCCAAAATCTGGCGATGTGATTGGAAAAACACGCGTCTCCTCAGCTGACATTCCCGTTCTCCTTGAAGGCCGGGGGGTTGTGCTTCTGGTGAACCGAATGCGCGGCTCGGTTCGCAACATTGACCTAACGTCTGGTGAACTTCGTCGGTATGAGCGGCGGTTGCCAGCACCGGTGATACACCTGATTCCGACATCCGAGGAAGGGACTTCCGCATTTGTTCTCACCGCTCGCGGCACGCTGCACAAGATGGATCTGGACACCGGCTTGGCAGGCCCCGTTCTCTCGAGCAATCCGGGCAGCACCAGGATTGCTCTGGCCCCGGACGGACGGGTCATGCTCCTGAATCCTTTCAAGGATGAGTTCGTCGTCATGGATGCCACAGGCTCGCGGTGGGAAACGTCGGTTCAGTTGCCGGGTCGCGCGACGTGGCTTTGGATCGATCCGGAGGGACCCTTCATCTATGCTGGGCACTACGTCGATGGATCGCTCAACGTGCATCTGATCGAAAAGGACACGTTGAAGTATCGGGAGATGTTGACATTTCCGAATTCGGTATCCGGCGGTGACGCGGGGCGGACGCCTGACAGCTAGAGCGTGCGGCACGGGAGCCAGCGGTCATCGTCGGTAAGGGTCCTATGCCGCGCTATCTGATAACCGCCGCAGGGCTTATCGACGCCGTCGCTGACGCGCCCATTCTTAACCCAATCCTTGAAGTCGAGGCCGACCGAATATTGAGCGTGAGTTCCGGAGAGCCTCCCTCGGAGCCGGACTGCCCCATCGTGCGGCTCGACAATGCTTTCCTGATTCCAGGGCTGATCGACGCCCACGTTCACCTGTGCCTTAACGAGCGCCACGATGCGCGCGCGATCCACCTTCAGGACTCGGACGAGCTAACGCTCCTGCGCGCGCTGGGAAATTCTCAAAAGCAACTCGAGGCGGGTGTCACGACGGTCCGCGATTGCGGCGGCCGGGGCGACACCATCACCGAGGTTTCCAAGGCGATTGAAGCCGCCGCCGTCCGCGGCGCCCGCGTGCTGGCCTGCGGCTCGCCGGTATGCCCGCCTCGTGGACATCTATGGTTCATGGGCGGTGAGGTGGCGACCGAAGCGGAACTTATCGACTCGATTCGCCGCAAGATCGATTCGGGCGCCCATTTCATCAAGCTGATGAGCACCGGCGGCAACTTCACGCCTGGAACAGACATCACCAAGCCGGGGCTGGACCTCAGTTCTATGCAAACGGCGGTCGATACCGCTCACGGCCGCGGCGTTCACGCCGCGGCCCACGCTCATGGAGCGCAAGGAATATCCAACAGCCTCATCGCCGGCGTCGACACCATCGAACACTGCACTTTCGCCACGCGTGATGGCGTTCGGATCGACGACGATCTGGTTGACCGCATCGCCGCGTCGGACACCTTCGTAGTCCCCACCATGGCCGCCGCGGTGCGCCGCGCGCGGGCGCGTGACCCGAGCCGCTCCAACGATTTTGCCCCGGGCTCCACCAAGTTCAACGACGTGAAGTCGATGCTCGCGGCAGGCGTAAAGATGATCGCCGCCACCGACGCCGGGCCGCCAGAGCATTATCACGGCGGCGTCGCCGAAGAAATCGGTTTTCTCGCCGAGGCCGGTATGCGACCCATGGCTGCGATCAGGGCCGCAACAGCCGTGTCGGCGAAGGTACTCCGTCGGAGCGACAGTCTAGGTCAAATCGCCCCCGGCAAAATCGCCGACATCATCGCCCTGGCGAGAGATCCCCTCAAAGATCTGACCGCCCTCACCGAGATCGAGTTGGTGATCAAGGACGGACGGCCTCTGGCGGGGCGCCTCCTTGCGCAAATCGCGGCCACGGGTCTTTATGAGAACTCGGGGATGTAGAAGCCGCCGGAATCCGCGTCATCGATGGAGATCGTGGATACTGGTCGGGATCTCCGGCATGGGGCTTTCGCCATTTCGCAATCTAAGCGCATAGGGATCTGACCGTATCGCGTCGGAAACTATTGCATCGAGTCGCGCCGCCGATATTCGTCGGACGATGGCCTCGCCGATCACGATCTCGGTCTGAGCCCCTTCCCGTATGAGCCGATAGTTCATACGGTTGAAATCGTAGGGATACTTGAAGTTGTGGCCCTTCGTCGGCAGCCGTCTCCGGCGGCCGCGTTCGTCGATGATCATCGTCTCTGGATACTCCGTGAAGTCGACATAGTCCGGCGCGATTCTCTCCTCAACGGCCTCGAACGTCGTGTTGGAGTTGTGAGAGACGCCGAGCAGAAGAATCTGGGCGTCGCGCTGAATCAGCTTCGAGTACGGACTCTCAGCCCCGCAGTTGGTGACCGAGTGGCCGGCGGTCAGCGATTCAGCCTCGGGCCCGAAGGCCGAGACCGAGTCGAGGAGATGATGACTTCGATGGGCGCCGCGCAGCCGGATCGCTTCCGATATCATCCCTCGTTCGGAAGGACTGTTCATTACGTCGAAGAGGAAGCTGCCTCCGTCTCGAAGCGATGGAGTGCCGGCCGGAGCGGCCACGGTGCCCGATCCGCCGACGGCCGCAGCCAGGGCGTCCACCACCGTTTCCGCGCCTCCCCCAACAAACCCGAATTTGCTCAGCGAGGAGTGACTAAACACCACGTCGCCGTCGTGAACGCCGACTCGTCTGAACCCTTCCACCAAGTCCTGGTATCCCACATGCAGACAATTTGCCCGTCGGGTCGCCAGGTCCATTCGCGCCATCGGCAAGACCGCTCCCTGCGATTGAGTTGCTTCGCCGACGAATCCCCGCCGCCCAAGGGCGCGCGGCGAAGTGTCGGACATCCGATTTCGGAGTTTAGGACATTCGGACTCATATTCCGTTCAATTCCAAGACCGACTGGCTACGAGGGGCATCGAGATCATTCGTCCTGCTGGCATGCAAAAGGTTCTCGCGGTGGGGAAGCAGAGATCTACGCATCCAATCGACGGTAATTTCGGGATCATTCGATCTCGCGGAACGTCAAGCCATGGATTTGAGCTGTCCGAGAGTGACCTCGTGCTCAAGAGGCTTGCCCGCCATGAACCGCTCTAGTTCGTCAAGCATGGCTCCGACCAATCTCGCTCGGCTTTCAGCGCTAAATCCAGCGACGTGGGGCGTAAGCAACGTTCGCTTCAGACCCAACAGCGGATCGTTGGGCGGCAGTGGCTCGTCGTCAAAAACGTCAAGCGCCGCATCGAACCTCTCCTTCCTGAGTTCCTCCAGGAGGGCGTCCGAGTCGACCAGCCACGATCGCGCGTTATTGATGAAGATCGCATCGTCCTTGATGGAACTGAGCAATGGACCATCGATCATCCGCCGGGTCTCCGGAAGTATGGGAGCATGGAGGCTTATTACGTCGCTGCCGCTCATCAGGTCGGCCAAACTCACCTTCCTACATCCAAGCTCTTTCGCTTCCGATGCGCTGAGGAACGGATCGTAAACCAGGATCTCGACATCGAACGGTTTGAGTAGCGGAATCAGTTTGCGGCCCACCATGCTGGCGCCGACTATGCCGTACGTCTTGCCGTAGAGTTCGCGAGGGTTCGGGCCCGAGGCATCCTTCCAGTTCCCCGCCCGGAGGGAACCGTCGAGCTGATATGCCTGTCGCAATGTCCCAAGGACCACTCCAAGTGTGAATTCAGCGACCGAGTCCGCTATCACGTGGGCTGCGTGAGTTACCTTGATCCCCCGCTCGAATACGGCGGGCGGCGCTATTCGACGAATGCTTCCCGCCGCGTAGCAGATTATTCGCAGTTCGGGCGCGGCTTCGAGCAGATTCTCATCGAAGCTGCAGGATCCCCACGAATTCAATACGGCGCCAGCGCGTCCGACTCGCTCCCGCACTTCGTCGCCTGCCCAGGGGTCATCGGTGTCGTTTAGGACCAGGCGGCCGGCCATCGCGCGCAATCGGTCCCTGGCGTCCGGCGTCGATACCTTCTCGAAGAGCGGCTTCTGAATCGTTACTAAGACCGCGGGCCCGTCGGGGGATGTCATGAGGTTTCGCCTCTCCGTATATCGTCTCCGGGCACGTCGCTTTGGACGTCGGATTCACATTAGCCGCCATCGAACGCAGACGGCAACGCGCGCCAATAAGTACAGGCAGCCTTCACGATCGCGAACACGTCTCGATCGGTGCTATTCCTGGTTGAGCGGGGTCTTGGCAACTCGGCGGTCAACGGCCATTCCGAGCCTCTACACACAGCCGGCGCGGGGATCGTCTTCCCTGGGGCTTCGGCGTCCGCTTAGGTGTCTTTCCGCAGGGCGTTGGGTTCGATCGATGCGCGCCAACAAGATGCCTAGGTCATCAAGATCACGACGACCACCGTCAAAGCAGCAGCGATCCTGTTTGACGGCGAAATGCGTGGCCAAACGGATCTGTCCGCGCAATTCAGCGTTGAGTCACCAGATCGTAAAGCCCGCGCATTCGCTGCATCGCTTTCTCGATACCCTCGGGAAACTCGTCGAACCGCGTCGTCCCGTGGGTCTCGAGTATTTTCAGTCCTTCAGGAGTCCGTTCGAGCCCTGTGAGCAACTCCTTAATGGCATTCAAGAGATCTTCGTCCAACCCAGGGCGCACAAGCACGACCTGCCGAGGAACCGTTTCGGTTTCAGATATGACGACCAGTTCTCGACGTGTATCTTCCGGCAGTTCCGAATAGGTGACACTGTCCACCGCTCCGGCCATCGCCTTCCCGCTGATCACCCACTGGACGGTATTCTCGTCGTCGCCGCTGAACACGTAGCCCACACGCATCGGATCAGGGGGCGGCATGTTTGCCGCAACTTCAACGGGCTCCAGTCCAGCTTGTATAAAAAGTGCGACCGGGAGTAGGAAGCCGCTGGTGGATACCGGTTCATCAAGAGCAACGGTAGCGCCCAGGAGATCCGCCACGGTTGACAGACCACTATCGGCTCGGGCGAATATCACCGAATAGTATTCACCGACTCCGCCGCGCCATCGCCGCAGAATCGCCCGTGCCCCGGACTGGTCGGCCACAATCGTGGCGGGATACATGCTGTCGAAATAAAGATCAACTTCGCCGCTAACGAGCCACGCCGCGATCGTCTCCAGATCAGGCGCGATCCTGACGCCTCCCCCAGTGATCCCGAAACCGGCAAGATTTGAACCCAGGTAATCTGCCAAAGGCTGGAATTTCGCCAGCTTTTTGGTCGGGGAGTCTACGTCTACATCGGCCAGCACAATTGCGCGGCCAGTGACCGCCGGCGGCTCAGTTGTCGATGGCTCGCCAGGAGCGTCGGGCCCGCCGCAGGCCCCAAGCGATACTGATGCGAGAACCGCGGCTGCGACCAGCCTTATGAAGTACCAAGGTCGAATACCGTCGCCGGTGCGGGGCACGCGGCGGCGTTCGCGGCGACGTGTGCGTTTACTGGCAAACATACGATTACGACGAAAACTCCAACCCCAAGATCCCGCGCTGGCGGGCGTCCTCACATACACCGACCTCCGTGTCGCGGTTATATGTCATCGACCAGAAAAATGCTATCAAGGCCTTTACGTTACGGCCGGGGAACGGTGACTGATCGTCAAATCAAGCTGTGTTGAACCTCCCGATCGCCGTTGAGCCAGCGATAGAATCCGTAGGGGCAGGGCGGCGGCGACTCGATCTGAGTAAGCTTCCCGAGACTCTGCGTTCCCCAGGGACCGCGAAACGGCCGCGCGCGACCACCCTTCCGCCCCATTGCGAGCGTTGCGTGATCTTCCTCTAAACAGTTTCGACAAGCGCCGCTATACCCATACCTCCACCAATGCACAGAGCCGCAACTCCTCGCCTGGCGTCACGGCGCCGCATCTCATGCACGAGCGTCACGAGCAGGCGGCAGCCGCTGGCGCCCAATGGATGTCCGATGGCGATGGCCCCGCCGTTGACGTTCACCTTGTCCATCGACAGCCCGAGCGACTTGATCACGGGAAGGATCTGGCCGGCAAAAGCCTCGTTGATCTCATAGAGGTCTATATCGGAGTCCTTCAGCCCGGTCTTTGTCCACAGAGCCTCGATCGCGCCCGCGGGACCAATACCCATTCGTCTCGGTTCCACGCCGATGTTTGCGAACGCCGACAGTTTCCACCGGTAGGACAGGCCACGCTCGTCCGCCCAGGACCTTGACGCCACGACCGCCATGGCCGCGCCGTCGTTTAGTCCTGATGAATTCCCGGCGGTGATGCTCCCGCCATCCTTGAAAACCGGGCGCAGACCCCCCAAAGCCTCTAAGCTCGTGCGGCGGGGATGCTCATCGCGGTCGAACCGCGATCCGTCGCTTTTCGCGTCAAGTGAAACGGGCGCTATCTCTTCCGCCAATTTCTCGCGGCTGGCTTCGTATCGCTCCTGGCTCCGCAGAGCGTACTCATCCTGTTGGGCTCTGGTTATTGAGAATTCCTCAACCAGCGATTCCGTGCCGCAGCCCATTGCCAGGCCGTCAAACGCGTCCGTGAGGGCATCGTGCTGCACGGTGTCGACCAGAGTGCCGTCACCGAGGCGGTAGCCTTGACGTCCCTTGAGAAGCACATACGGGGCAAGCGTCATGTTTTCGACGCCCCCCCCCCCCGCAAGAACGACTTCGGACTCGCCGAGCCAGATTCTGTTGCTCGCGAGTTCCACCGCCTTCAACCCGCTGCCGCAGACCTGATTGACGGTGAATGCGGGTTTCTCGACAGGGACCCCGGCGCGAACCGCGATCTGGCGAGCCACGTTTTGACCCTGGCCGGCCTGTATCACGCACCCCAGTATCGTCTCATCGATGTCATCAGGATCGACCGCCGCCGCGTTCAGCACCTGACGAGCAAGCTGACGGCCGATTTCCACCGCCGGGACTTCACTCAATGAGCCGAGGAATCTGCCGATGGCGGTACGTCGCGCCGACAGCAGGACGGCTTCGGGTCGTTCGCTCATGATTGAGTCTCTACCAAATTGGCCACGCATGTTCAAAATCGAGACCCGCCGGCCCTGGTCCGATAGATCGCCCGCGACATATCCAGCGACCGTCGGAAAAATGCATTCGCTGGGATTTTGACTGACCCCAAGCGCCCTCGTATGGTTCATGGTACGCGACGGACCCCGCGAAATGGGCGAAGGCGGCATTGGCTTCCGAGACGGGAGGCTTGGCGTGGCGACGAAGGCGATCAAGGCATCGCATTTAATTGACGGCACCGGTGGCTCGGTTCTCGATGACCCCCTGATACTTGTAAGCGGCGACCGCATCGAGGCGATCGAGCTCTCGACGCAGTTTGATCCACCGGAAGGCGTGGAGCTGATCGATCTGGGTGACAGAACGCTCCTTCCGGGGCTTGTAGACGCTCACGTCCACTTCTTTGGATTGTCAGGATCGACGCGCTACCCGGATTGGACATCGATTCCGCGCGACTACAAGGCCATCGTGGGAGTTCGGGACGCCAGGCGATTGCTCGAGTCGGGATTCACCGCCGTTCGATGCGTCGGTTCGGCCACCACGCCGGAGCTTAGGCGCGCCATCGATGACGGTGTGGTGCCTGGCCCGCGTATCGTTGCCGCGGGCGAGTTCATTTGTCAGACGGGCGGCCCTTGGGATCGTGTCAACCTGCCGCTCGAATGGGTCGAAACACTCGACCTGCTCGCGGACGGCGCGGACGAATGCCGGAAGATCGTGCGCCGCCGAATCCGCGGCGGGGCCACCGTCCTAAAGATCGGCCTATCGGCCGATCCGATCGACGATCAAGGCCGGGCATGGGGCGAGATTCCCGCATATACGCCCGACGAGATCAGGGCGATCGTCGAGGAGGGACATAAGGCCGGACTGAAAGTGGGCGCTCACGCCATGGGAGACACGGCCGTCCGGAACGCGCTCGAGGGTGGATGTGACACGATCGAGCACGGATATCACATCAGCGGCGAGACCCGGCGCATGATGCTGGAAAAGGACATCGTGCTGGTTCCTACCCTGGCCAACCAATATGTGGTCCTGGACGCGGCGGAAAAGGATCCTGCGTCTGTCGACGAGTTCGCGCTGAAGCAGGCCAAGGAGCGGTGGGAGCATCAGATCGAGGCGTTCGCACTTTCCCTGGAGGCGGGGATCACGATGGCCGTCGGCACTGACTTCATAGGACCACCGCTGATGATCCACGGAGGCAACGCTCTGGAATTCGAGATGTTCGTGAAGGCGGGCATGGATCCCGCCGCGGCCATCGTAGCTGGAACCAAGATCGGCGCCGAGGCCATGGGGATGGAACGCGACATCGGTTCGGTGGAAAAGGGGAAATTCGCGGACCTCGTCGCCGTGGACGGCGATCCGATCGCCGACATCACGGAGCTGGCGCGCGTCACTTTCGTCATGAAGGGCGGCGACGTGGTCCGAGGTCCGCCGGATCAGGCGTGAGACCGATCGGCCCCTAGCCGCATTCCCATTTGCGCCGGACCTGAATGGTGTCGAGCGCCACTGTCACGTTTCAGAAGTGTCTTTGGGTTTGATTGCCTTGGAGAGTATCTGCTCTGCGGCGCACGTGGCCCGACCTGCCCGGAGGTCTGGAGAAGCCCTTCCTCTCCCTCGGGGAGAGGATTGAGGTGAGGGGAAAGTTGACCGCCAAGCTCCGGTGGCGTGGCCCGACCTGCCCGGAGGTCGGGATGATCCGCGGCCATCCCGCATTGGCTCGCGCACATGCTTCAAGCCCTGGCCAGTCGAAAAGCGATTTCAGAGACAGTGCACTAGCTCAAGCTAGTCGCCGCTTACGATTCGATTTCGGGTGGCCTCCGGTCCCTCTGGTACTCCTGTGCGCCTGAGGATCGGGCTGCGAGGCGCGAAGCTCTACGCCATGCAGTTACCGGGTGCTGCTCGATGGTCATAACGGGACCTGCACGGTGTCGATATATATTGTCCCGGGGCTTGAAAAGCAACTGGAGAAGATAGGCTCTGAGCTACATTCTTGCCGCGGCAACGGCTCTCTGGCGCACGTTCCGTCCGAAACCCGTGACGGCATCGGAGTACGGAACGTCTGTCGGATCGGCAATCTTACACATTCTTCGATGTCTTGAGTTGGCTGCAATACTGACGCAGGCGATCTCGCGGGGCCGCACCGACAATGCACAACCAGCATGGACTGGGCTTCAGAAGCAGTTTGATATCTTGAAAGCCGCCGCCTCAAAGCTGGATGAGTCGAAGCCCCCCAAGGAGATGAAGGGTTTGCGGAGACCTGCCCGGCTGGCAGCGCTTTCGGCCCTAGAGTGGTCCAATCATCAGGTGCTGTTTTGGCAAGCGGCATCGACGGGCGACACCGATCGAATGACCCAAGTATTGGGCACATCGACGAGATATCGACAATACATGGAGGCTGGTTTGGCTGATTTAGAGCAACAACTCGTCGAGTTTAGGATGCGAAGGCCAGACCTATTCGACGCGTTGTTGCTTCCGTCGGCTGTCGTAGACCTGATTGACGAGTCGGTGTCGGCTGACCGGTCGAGCGAGTCCGCCTAGAATCTCGTCTCATCAGTGTCTTTGGGTTTGATTGCCTTGGAGAGTATCTGCTCTGCGGCGCACGTGGCCCGACCTGCCCGGAGGTCTGGAGAAGCCCTTCCTCTCCCTCGGGGAGAGGATTGAGGTGAGGGGAAAGTTGACCGCTAAGTTCCGGTGGCGTGGCCCGACCTGCCCGGAGGTCGGGATGATCCGCGACCATCCCGCATTGGCCCGCGCGTACGATTCAAGCCCTGGCGAGTCGAAAAGCCATTTCAGAGACAGTGCACCGGCTCAAGCTAGTCGCCGGCCGGGGGCCGATCTCGGGCGGCCTCTGTTGCCTCGAGGTCCAGTTCGAGTGAACCCGTGCTGATCACCACCCCGTAATCTTCCCGGGCGGCCTCGAGCGATACGTAGCCGCTGCGCACATCGTCGAGTACGAGTTCAGGTTCGCGCTCCATTGGGTTTCCGTAACCCCCGCCGCCCGGCGTGAACACCGTCACCGTATCGCCGGGAGCGAGCCGAATGTTGCTGTCCTTTGTCAGATGCGGGCTTACGTACCGTTCGCCGCCGCGAGAGAACTCTATGCGGCATAGCGCTCCGTCCCCGCCGCCGTCGAAGCCT
Source organism: Chloroflexota bacterium (assembly GCA_963663595.2). Classification (GTDB taxonomy): domain Bacteria; phylum Chloroflexota; class UBA11872; order UBA11872; family VXNJ01. Next base: position 117,125 of record CAXXGZ010000003.1, read on the forward strand.
CGAGGCGGGAACTTACCGCGATCGCCGATAATCGACGCGGTCCCCTCGCCGCGCACAAACTCGGTTTCGATCACGGCCCCCAGGCCGCCGCGAAACTTCCCGACGCCGCCCGAATCATCTCTCAGGGCGAACTTCCGAACCCGCACCGGATACCGTTGTTCATAGAGTTCCACGGGTTGCGAGCGCGCCACGCTTATCACCGGACTGCCGTAGCTGAGCCCATCGCCCCCGGAATGTCCGCCGTAACCGCCGCCATTGAACATGTACATGACGTACGGCCCCACATCCGCGTCCACACCGCCAATCGACAGATTGGCTATCGTCCCGAATATCCCGGCCGAAGCGCGCTCGGGAATCGCCTTCCCCAGGGCGCCCATCACCACGTCACCCACGCGCTGTGATACTTCCGACGCGCATCCGGCCACCGGGCGTGGGAGTTTCGCATGCAGAAACGTCGATTCCGGAATCTCGAAGCTGATTGGCTTGAAGCAACCGGAGTTGACCGGGATCTGCGGGAATACGTGTTTGAAGGCCAAATAGCAAGCGGACTTGGTCGTACTTATCACGCTGTTCATGGGACCTCGACACGGCGGCGAGCTGCCCGAGAAGTCGAGGTTCGCTTCGCTCCCGCGGACGGTCATCTCGAGCGCGATTCTCAGTGGTTCATCAACGATGCCGTCGCTGTCCATGAAGTCTTCGTACTCGTACGTACCATCGGGAATCTCGTCCAGATATGAGCGCATCTGAAGCTCGGATCGGTCGCGCAGGATCTCGATGCAGGACCAGACCTTGTCGGGTCCGTACTTGTCCAGCAATTTTGTGAGCCGGGTTTCGCCTACGTTGAACGCCGACAGGTGGGCCTGGAGATCGCCCGTTCGCTCGTCGGATACCCGAATGTTCGCCATCAGGATCGAAAGAACGTCTTCGTTAATCTCGCCCTTGTGGAACAGTTTTATCGGCGGGATGCGCAGCCCTTCCTGGTAAACCTCACTGGAGTTCGCCCCGAAGCCACCGGGAACAGATCCACCCATGTCGGGCCAGTGTCCGCGATTGGCGAGGTAGGCAAACAGCTTGCCCTCGTAAAAGAAGGGCTTGACCATTCCCACATCCATCAGGTGGGTCCCACCCGAATAGGGATCGTTTACGAAGAAAATGTCCCCGGGCTCGATGCCCCGCCTCTCAACCTCCGCGATGACCGCCTCGGTGGAGAACTGCATGATCCCGATGAACAGCGCCAATCCCCATTTGCCTTGGACGATCACCTCGCCCGTGGTCGGGTGGTAGATGCCGTTGGCGAGATCGTTGCCCTCGGAGATGACCGGCGAAAACGCCGTCCGTTTCAGGGTCCAATCCATCTCCTCGGCGATCTCTTCGAGCGCGCCGCGCACGACGGATAGTGTGAGAGGATCGATGGTCATTTCGCGGCCTCGACGATCAAAACTCCAGTGGCGTGCACGGAGGCGACCATTCCGGGCTCAATAACAGTCGTCGCGTCGGATTGCGCGATGATCGCTGGTCCAGCGATTACCAGTCCAGGTTTCAGCCGCTCACGTTCGTAAATGGGACACTCCTCGAAGCGGTCGTCGAAGTATGCCTGCCGGTGCCCGACAATCGCCGGTCGGGACACGTCAACCGCCGGCTCAAGGCCGCGCGCGCCGGCCGTCGACCGCCGCCTGCCGATTACGGCTGCCCGCAGCGTGACGAGCCGGACGGGCCGGTCCTTTACGACATTTCCATATTGAGCGGAGTAGCTGTCCTCAAATGCCCGTATGAGCCGTTCGTTGCCGCACCGATTCGCGGGCAGGTTCACTCGGACCTGATGGACCTGACCCTCGTAGGACATGTCCGCCTGGTAAATCACATCCACCGCCGACACGTCCACAGCCTCTTCGTCGATGAGCCGGCGTCCACGCTCGGAGTGCTTCTCCAGCAGATCGTAGATCTGATCTGAATCGACGTCATCGAGACGCGCGTTGAGAGACTGCGAGAAATCATGACGTACGTCGGCTGTGAGGCATCCCAACGCCGATGTGATTCCCGGCCATACGGGAATGAGTGCCTTTGACACTTCCAGCTCGCGTACCACGGCGCATGCATGGAGGGGACCTGCCCCACCGTAGGCCACGAGCGCAAAGTCACGCGGATCGTGCCCCCGCTCCACCGTTAATAGTCTGATGGCCGCGGCGATCCGGTCGTTTGCCACCTGAAGGATCGCCCACGCCGCCTCGACCATGGCGATCCCGAGGGGGTTGGCGATTCTCTCCTCGATGGCGCGCTCGGCGCCGGTCTTGTCGAATTGCCAGCCTGCCTCCCTGCCGATCGGATTCGACATCCCGATACGCCCCAAAACGACGTTCGCATCGGTTACCGTCGGATCGACTCCGCCTTGCCGGTAGCAGACGGGTCCGGGATCGGCTCCGGCGCTTCGAGGCCCGATCTGGAGGAAGCCCGCCCGGTCGATCCAGGCGATGCTCCCGCCGCCCGCTCCCACCGATCGAACGTCAAGCATCGTTGTGCGGATCGGCAAGCCATAGTCAAGATCGACGTCTTGGGCGGTGGCCGGACGGCCGCCCACGGCCAGGGCGATGTCCAGACTCGTGCCTCCCACGTCACAGGTGATCAAGTTCTCGCTACCCACGGCCGCTCCGACCTGTTGCGCGGCAATCACTCCCGCCGCGGGCCCAGACAGGATCGTGTTTACCGCATATCTGCGGGCGACCTGCTGGGACATGAGCCCGCCGTTGCTCTGGACGACGAGGAGGTCTCGCTCGTACCCCAAATCCCGCAGTTTCCCGGTCAACGTCTCCAGATAGCGGTCGACGAGGGGCATCACATACCCGCTCAGCACGGCGGTGCTCGTGCGTTCGAATTCCCTTATTTCAGGAAGCACCTCGGAACTCGCGACGACGTAGGGATTGGGCCAATACTTTTCGACGGTCGACTTGGCGAACTCCTCGTTCGAAGGGTTCGCGTAGGAGTTGAGAAAGCTGATGATCACCGCCTCGACTCCCTTGGACAGAAGCTCCTCCGTCACACGCTTGATTTCGGCTTCGGTAGGTTTGACGAGTACGTTTCCGGCGTAGTCGGTGCGCTCCTCGACCTCAACCCGGCATTCCCTGGAAACGAGCGGCTTGAAATGGCCTTTTAGCCCGTATGTCTGCGGACGGTCGCGCCTCCGTAACTCAATGACGTCCCTGAAGCCGGTCGTCATGATGAGGCCGCAACGCGCACCTGAACGCTCCAGCACGGCGTTCGTCGAAACTGTGGTCCCGTGCACGAGCAGATCAATCTCGACGGGCTCTGCCTGCACGGCCTCGAGCCCGCTTATCAAGCCGTCCGAGAGATCTGCCGGGGTCGACGGTACCTTGGCCACGCGGATTTCGCCCGTGGACGCATCATGGAAAACGATATCAGTGAATGTTCCCCCGATATCCACGCCGACTTCGATGCGCATCGGACCTTGCTAGAAAGACGGTCTGCGCACGAGCGTTGAGGATCTCCGACATTCCCCGATCCCGTTACCCCGATCGGAAGCACCGACGAGACCGGAAATCAGCAGGATCCGCGCAGTGGGGCCCGCTCGGTCGGAGAGCGCCGCCCTGGGTGTTCGATGTTCGACGGCTATCGGCCGTCGGCGATCATCGCCTCGCCGGTCATGGGCACGAACGCCACCGGTCCCAGATTTATGTTTCTGACACCGCCTTCGGTCCGCTTGACCAGCATCAAATCCTGGTAGGCGCCGGCAGGCCCCACGGGCGTGACAAGGTGACCTCCGATAGTCAGCTGCGCGACGAGCGGCTTGGGAACGTGTTGTGGAGCGGCGGTCACCACGATCGCGTCGAACGGAGACTCCTCTTCCCAGCCCAGATACCCGTCGCCAGTTCGGAGGTGGACGGACTTATAGCCGGCGCGGTGTAGATTTTCCTTCGCCCAGGACGCAAGTCCAGGGATTATCTCGACGCTATACACGTTGGCGCCGAGTTCCGCCAGCACGGCGGCTTGATAACCCGATCCGGTACCCACCTCAAGGACCTTGTCCTCGGGACCGATGCGAAGGGCCTCGGTCATATGAGCCACGACAAGCGGCTGGGAGATGGTCTGTTTGTCGCCGATGGGGAGAGGATGATTGTCGTAGGCGTATTCCAGATACTTGGCGCGCACGAATTCATGACGCGGTACGCGCCGCATGGCCTCGAGTACCGCGCGTGACTTGACGCCTATTCGTTCCAGCTCGCCGATCATCCCAGCGGCCCCTCACTTGACCTTCGTCCGCCGCTTGGCAACATTATCCCACTTAGGGTGTCGAGGCGACATGGCCCGACGGGGGCCGCGGGCGTTAGGCGGAATCGGCGAGGATTTTCCCGTCTCGAGTCACCTCCACGTCGTCTCCCCATTTCTCACCCGTGTCGGGGTCCACGGCGCCGGTGGGACAGTATTGAACGATATACGCACGTCGCGGTCGCTCCGTGCTGTTTGGTCCGCTGCGATGCAACATCATCGATGAGAAGGCGATCGCCTGTCCCTTGGCTATCGGGACCGGCACTCCATCTTCGTCCCCCTGATATCCGACTTTGTCCCCAGTCTCCGCGTCCGCTAGGTGCTCCTGTAGCCCCCACTTATGTGAACCCGGCAGCGCCCAGATGCATCCGTTCTCGACCGTGGCGTTCTCAAGAGGGATCCAGAGAGTCAGATACTCCTGGGGATCAATGGCATGGTATCCCGCGTCCTGATGCCATGAGAACGAGCCGCCGGTCATCGGCGCCTTGATGACGGCTTGGTTCCAGTACAGGCGAACGTTCGGTCCCAGTATCGACATGGCCAGCTCGGCGAGCTCCGGATCCATGCAGAGATCAGCCCCGGCCTCGCTTTTCTCATGAACGTGCGGAATGAAGTTCCGGCCTTCCGTGTTGATTCCCCGTCTCGCGCCCTCAGCCTTCAAATCCGCGTCCTCTTTGCTTCGAAGGGCGTCGAAATCCCTCCCGATCCGATCTAACAGCGGGTGGTCGGCCATACGGTCGAGAACGAAAAAACCTTGCAGTCGGAACTGCTCGAGTTGATCACGCGTTGGAATCAATCTCCGACTGCCTGCTTGAACCATGTGAGAACCGCCGCGGCTGCATCCCCGATGGCCCCTCCCCCGAATTCAGCGCGATGCTAGCACGGCCCTGGGGCCGGTTTCCGAAGGTCGGCCATCGCGGGTGTCGGCCCGAAATGCCTCTCAATCGCAAGTGTCAATCCCATTCTGACGCTTTCGATTCCCGGCGCCCCGCTCGGAGGTAGGCGTGTGAACGGCAAGTTTGAGAGTTCACGCAATCCGCCCATCTCATTGAGCCGTATGTACGCACGGAAGCGGGCGGTTCGCCCGCGCATATGGCGGCTGGGATCCGGGTTTCCGCAGCCGCTGCGGGAAGGGAGCTTCTTCGTGAGGCGAATTGTTTTTCTTTTGGTCGCAGTCGGCGTGCTCATGGCGCTCACTGGAGGGGTCGTGGGCGCGGAAACCGCCACCGTGAGGGTCGGCAGCAACGCCGAGCACGGTAACTTCCTCGTCGGGGCGAATGGGATGACCCTCTACATTTTCACCGTGGACGAACGGGATAAAAGTAACTGCTTTGGAAAATGCGCCACGGCGTGGCCTCCACTGAGGGTCGCCGAGGGATCGACCCCCACGGCGGGACCTGGAATTCCCGGCAAACTCGCGACCATCGCTCGCGCCGACGCCGACGGAAGTCCCCAGGTCACTTATAACGGCTGGCCGCTCTACTACTGGTTCCGTGATGCCGCGGTCGGCGACTCCACGGGCCACGGCGTTGGCAACGTCTGGTGGGTGATGAAAACCGACACCGTCGCCACCGGCAGAAACGCCGATCTAGGTGATCTGGTAGTCGGCAACAACGGCATGGCCCTCTACATTTTCCTCAAGGATGAGGTCGGCAAGAGCAATTGCACCGGAGGTTGCGCTGGGGCGTGGCCTCCTCTCACGGTCGCCGCGGGAGCTTCCCCGTCGCGGGGCGCGGGCGTTTCCGGACGTCTGGGGACCATCACTCGCGCGGACGGCACACGCCAGGTCACCTACAACGGCTGGCCACTTTACTACTGGGCAAAGGACATGAAACCGGACGAAGCCACCGGCCAGGGAGTTGGCGATGTTTGATACGTCGTGAAGCCGTCGACCGTATCCATGAGCTCAAGCGCGGATCTGGGATCCTTTTTGACCGGATTCAACGGTATGACGCTTTACACGTTCACCAAGGACTCGCCGGGTACCAGCAACTGCGCAGGCCAGTGCGCGGTTGCCTGGCCGCCCCTGTCGGTCCTATCCGGAGAATCGATCCTACCGGGCAAGGGTGTCTTGGGCGGTCTGGGTGTCATCAGCCGAGCGGACGGGACTTCTCAGATCACCTACAACGGTTGGCCTCTTTATTACTGGGTGAAAGACGCCAAACCTGGTGACACAACCGGTCAAAATGTCGGCAACGTCTGGTTGGTCGCCGATCCGGACATCTCGCCGACGAACTACCAGAAGTTGCTAAACCGGCAGTTCGTCAACGAGCGCCTAATTCAGATTCTCAGCTCAGTATCGGCGCAGCTTAGCCCCGAGCTGCTGGCTGAATTCGATGCCATTCAGAAGGCCTATCTGGATGTCATCGCCGGCAAGGCCGACTTGATCAAGTGGCAGGGCGGGTAGTAGAGAAAATCGGGGTCGTCAGATAATAGGGTTAGTGCCACCCGACCTTTAGACGGCCGGATATTTCGCATAGGGGGCCTCGCGGGGAGCGACGGGAATGCCGTCGCTCCCCGCGGCACGTCGCGACCGGATCTCCCTGTTCTCGTCGCGTCGAGGTTCATTTTCAATCGGCTGAAAGCTCACTCTGATGCAAATCCTTGACCTACTGGGGCCAACTTGACAATAATCTTCGCAGCGTGCGCGGAGGCAACGGCGATTGACGTGGCCATCTGGTGCGCGACTTTGTTTCATGGACATCCTTCAATAGGCGGGGTACCAGGTTGCCGGAAGCGGGTCCCGGAGAACTGACCAGCCTCTGGCTGGCCCGGACCATCTACGAACTCGGCGGAATCGAGTTCGGAGACTTCACGCTGGGGCGGAGCACGTTCAATTCCCCCGTCTACCTCAATCCGAAGGTTCTCGTAAGCAATCCCGAGGCTCTCCGGCGGGCTGCGGATCTGGTGAATTCGGAAACGACATCCCGCGCCGCGATGCGGCATCCGCATTGCGGCCCCTTCGATCTCATCGCGGGTGTTCCGTTGGGCGGGCTTCACATCGCCACGGCATTCTCTCTGACGGCGGACCATCCCATGATCTACGTCAACCCCGCGGGCGATTCCGAAGATGCGCGGATCGAGGGGCGCTATCTTCCCTGCCAGTCCGTCCTTATCGTCGACGATCTGATAACCACCGGGGGCTCCGTCCTCAAGACCGCCGCGGCCCTGCGAAACGCCGGACTGAACGTGACCGATGCGGTCGTGTTGATCGACAGGGACCAGGGCGCGGCCAATCGGCTGCGGTCGCACCAGGTCAATCTCATTTCCATTCTGAAGCTGACGACCATATTGAATTTCTACATGGCCGAAGGTTGGATCAAAGAGGATCATTTCAAGAAAAGTCTGGAGTATCTCCGGAGCAATCAGGCGACATAGGGGAGGCTTTGCCTGTGCGTCCGCTCAGCAAAGATGGACACGTATCGACGCGGCCGTGTTAAGCGCGCCAAACACGGTCCGGTACATTTTGAGCAGCTCATCCGGGCCCCCGTCATGCCGCGGGGCGCCTCGATCCGCAACCGGCACTCCCCCGTTCCGAGCCCGCTTTTCAACGGCCAGTTAAAGCACGGCGGCCGAGGAAGAAAACCTCAACGAGTCCAGCGCCGGTCCGACGCAGTGCCCCTCACAATCGCGAGCCTGTTCACCGCGGCGCTGCTTGCCGTTGGGATGTCCGTATGCACCTTCGCGGACGACGCACCGGCGGCTCCTGCCGTCGATTCCTTGAGTCAGTCTGGACAGGCGCCAGCGGCGGGTCCAGTCGAAGAGTACGAAACGGCCCGCGCGGGGTCGGCGACGGGGGCCGATAACTCCGCCAGTCGATTCTTCGTCGGGAATTCCGAACTGCCCCCGGTCCCACCACTAACGGCCGATGTTTATCTGCTGATCGACATGGATACCAATGAAATTCTCGCCGAGCGGAATTCAGAAATTCGCCGTCCCGTGGCCAGCCTCACAAAGATCGCCACGGCCCTAGCCGTCCTGGCCCTGGCCGCACCCGACCAGATGTTCGAGGTCGGCTCCGAGGCAGCCGCCATGCCACCCAACAGAATGGGGCTCATCCGGGGCGAGACCTTGACCGTCGAGGAACTGCTGTACGGGCTGCTGCTCGATTCCGGCAACGACGCCGCCTACGCGATCGGCGACGGTGTGGGGGGCGTGGATCGGCTCGTGGCCGAGATGAACAAAGTCGCGCGCGAACTTCACCTTAAAGATACGAGCTTTACGAACCCAGCCGGATTCGATGAACCGGGGAACTATTCCACCGCCCGAGAAATCGCGGCACTCACCCAGTTCGCGCTGGAGTCCCAGCCGCTCATCCGATCGATCGTCTCGACACAACGGCGGATTCTCGAACGCAACGCCGGCCACGGCTGGTATGGCCCCACCAACCTGAACCGGATGTTGAGCGAGTATCCGGGCGCGTTTGGCGTGAAGACCGGCTGGACGGAGGGTTCAGGCTATGCGCTTATCGCCGCTTCGAGACAGAACGGTAGGAGGCTGATGACCGTGGTCCTCGGCGCCAGCAAACACTTCACGGACGCCTCGACGCTGCTCGACTACGGGTTCGGCGTTTACGAGCTGCGACCCCCGCCGCGTGGATGAGATTTGGCCGGTGTCAAATCATCTTTGCCTGCTACGTCGAATGGGTCGCTCGGACGAACATTGGCTCCCGGGAATGCATCACCGTACCCGTTGTATAATCACCTCCAGCCGGGGCATCGATCCGGTCAACCCTAAAAGCTAAGAGCCAAGTGGGTGTGGCAGTACTAGTACTTCCCTGAACTGGGGAGGCGAGAGGAGAAAGCCTTGCCGTTCGTAGGTGGCGTAGGCCCGCTTGAGTGGATCATCATCCTGATCATCGTGATCATTATCTTCGGAGTTGGACGGCTTCCCACCGTCGGTGGCGCGCTCGGAAAAAGTATTCGGGAATTCCGCGAGCAGGCCAGGCCGGACGAGGAAGAGACGGACGAGGACGAGAAGGAAGACACCGAAGACGGCGCTGACGCCGCTGATTCCGATTCGGAAGACGAAGTAAAGGCCGCAAGCGCGAAAACCGATTCCTCGGAGAAGGCCTCCTAGCTTCACGAGACCGCCGGCAGGGGGAGGCATGCTGCGCTCCCTCGCGCGAACTGCCCCGCGAGCTATTGCGTCCGCGTTAATAGCTTTAATTGCGATAACTGCACCCGAGGGTGCCGCCGCGGCCGGTCACTTCGATCTCCAGCGGCCGATCAGAGTGGCGGTCACGATCGCCGATCCAGAGCGGATCGCACTTAGCCTGCCCGATGGCGCCACCGCGACCGTCGGCTCCAGACCGCTGGACCTCGGCAACGCCGCGTCCGAAATAATCATCGCGCGGTCGGGCTGGCGGATCTCGATGCCGGTTCGGCCGCCGCCGGTTCGCGGGTCGAACGCCGTTTCCCGATCTGAGCCGTCGACGTTCGCATACGGCTCCTACCCGTCCCAAGCGGCAGCTTGGCGTCTCCGCCGCCTGGTGCATGCCGAGTTTGGCATCATGCCGCCCGTAGAGTGCGCTCGAACCCACATGGCCGTCAACGGAAAAACCGTCCTCGGTGCAATGGTGTCTGTAACGGTGTGGGGGCCCGATGCCGGAGAATCCCTCATCGGTCTGGACGGGAGCTTCTATCGAGGCCAAATCGAGATCAGTGTGGGCGAGTCTGGAGTGGCGATCATCAACACGCTCCCATTGGAGCAATATCTCTACTCAGTGGTCGGTGGAGAGATGCCATCGAATTGGCATATCGAGGCGCTGAAAGCCCAGGCGGTTGCAGCTCGGACCTATGCTGTGCGGAGGATCGATCCGGACGCGCGGTTTGACGTCTGCGACACCACGCTCTGCCAGGTCTATCCGGGCTTCAAATCAGAATCCGCATCTACGCGGCTCGCCGTGGACTCAACCGCGGGGCTCATAGCCGTCTACGACGGGAGATCGATCGACGCGCTCTATAGCGCCAACATGGGCGGTCATTCGGCCGACTCGGAGGACGTGTGGGGCAACGAAGTGGCCTACCTTCGAGCCGTGCCTTCCCAAACCGATGCGGAGGCGCTGAATTCCTCCTGGGGAGCGGAGAGCTACGTATGGGAAAAGGTGATCGGAACCCAGGATCTGGCCGCGTCCATGCGCCGATTCGGCTATCCCGTCCAAGGGATCGAAGGCATAAGAGTCGTGGAGAAAACGGCCGCCGGCCGCGTTCTCGATCTTGCGATATTGTCGACGCCGACAGCCGTACGGCTACACCGCGACGAGATCAGATCGGTCCTGGGCATCAGCAGCACCGTATTCGTGGCGCGTGTGGAGCCGGGACGGACCATCATTCTGATTTCACCGCCAATCACGCTGGTTCGCCATCACTTGGAGCGAGGGAACGTCGTCGGCCGGGCGCGGCGATCCATCTCCTTCGATGAGATTCCGCGGGGCATACGGTCCGTCGACGGCTCCGTATTCGTGCGAGCCTTGCAGTCGCCGTCAACGGTGATCATCAATGGACGGGGGCTTGGCCACGGACTTGGGATGAGCCAGTGGGGCGCGCTTGGCATGGCCAAACAAGGCGATACCTTCGACAAGATCCTTCGCCACTACTACTCGGGGATTGATCTCGTTCCGATTGAAGCAGCCGTCAACCCGGCCTAACTGACATGCCGCAGAGTCGACGGCAGGAAGGGAATCCAGCTCCGATCGATGCCACCATTGGCTCGCTGGAGAATCAGCTTTTCAACGGTGGTGACGGGCCGGCTTGGCCGAGAACTCAGGCGCATTCGAGCGTCTCGAAGCGTGCGCCCGCCTTTTACGCGATTACACCGTTGGCATGCGCTTACCAAATTCTCCCAACGTCGCTTACCACCGAGGCGCCGCGGCATTACGTGGTCGATGGTCAGCTTGACCTGCGTTCGCCCACAGTACTGACAGGTATGCCTGTCGCGGGCGAATATTTCGCGCCTGGTCAGCTTCACGGTCGGCATTGGGCGCCGGACGTAATAGCTGAGCCGTATCACCGAGGGTCGAACAAGCGTTCCACCTGATGTGACGATTCCGCGCGCAGCGGACTCGAGGATCTCCGCCTTCCCCTTGTCCACGAGAACGTAGGCTCGCCGGAAGTGACAGATATTAAGTGGCGAATAGTCTTGATTTAGAAGAAGAACTCGCAAATTCCAGGCCCATGTACTTGACTGTCCATCAGCGCATGATGTTACACGACGGCTTGACGAACTGGGGTCAGGACAGGCCGGGCAAAGCAAGCGTGGATCGGATTTCACCGATTACGCGCCCTTGATGGTTCATCACCGCAACAGGCTGCAGCGCGGCAAGATCCGCCAGGTCGTCATCGCTGAAAACTCCCAGATCGCGGACGAGTTGCCAGACGATCGCCGCAAAGGCGCGATCCGAACCGTCTTCCATGCGGCACGCGATGCCAATTCCACGATCCAATAGAGCTATCGCCTTGAGTCCCTCCGCGCCTCCCTTCATCATTACCTTGCCGTTTCCAACGGACATCACGTCGGTATCCATTCCACCAGTCCCCGAGACCATTTCGGCGTTGTCAGTCATTGCGGCACTTATTCTCCGCATCGCGTTGGACCGGGAAGCCGGCAGCTCCACTGGGTCGCCGAATCTGGCGAAGCCCAGCGCGATGTTTCGAAGCGGCACGGCGAACGTAGGGGCTCCACAGCCATCCGTACCCAAGTGCACGGCCGATTTTTTGACGTCAAGAGTCTCGCCGAGCGCGGACTTGATCGCCGTTTGAACCGGGCTCTCCGAATCAAGATAGGTCTCGAGATCCGCTCCAAAGTGTTGCGCCAGCGCGAGCATCCCCACGTGCTTGCCGGAGCAATTGTTGTGTAATGCGCGCGGCTCCCGACCGGTCCTAACGAGTGACCGGGCCGCGGCCGCGTTTGCTGGTGGATGGATGCCGCAGGCCAAACTACGCTCGTTGACACCGATCTTCGCCAGGATCGATGAGACCGCACTTACGTGAATGTCCTGTCCCTGATGGGACGCACAGATCACGGCCAGCTCTTTGTCCGATATGCCAAACGCGTCGACGGCGCCGCTCTCAATTACGGGAATCGCCTGAACGGGCTTGGCCGCCGACCTCATATATGTGACCCGGTTCACGTCGCCGGCTCCGGCGATGAGTTCGCCTCGGTTGTCAACCACGGCTATCGAGCCGTAATGTCGACTTTCGACTATGCCTGACCGAGTAACCTCGGCAATGAGCGTCGCCGTCACTTGATCGCCCTCCCGACGCCGGCGCCGTCGCCGATCGAATGCGATGACCCCGACCGTTGAATCGTGAACTGGCCGATATTTTGAACACGATGCAGAAACCGATTGACCAGCGCAGACTACGCGTGCGGCTACGATTCGGCAAAGCGGGTCCTGCACGGTTCTTGGGGCACACCGACCTGATCAGGACCTGGGAGCGCGCATTCCGCCGGGCCAATCTCGCACTCGACTACACCAAAGGATTTTCCCCAGGACCTCAACTTCGATTCGGTCCGCCCGTACCCGTCGGATACGAAGCGGCCGGCGAAATCCTTGAGGCGGACCTGGTGGACGAAACGCCCGAGCAGTCGATCGCGGCCAGATTGAACGATGCCCTGCCGGCCGGGCTCAGCGTTGAATCATGTGCATACATACCGATAACAAAGATTTCGCCCATGTCGGCTGCCCGGCGGGCCGATTACGCGGTGACATTGACTTCCGCTTGCAGCGACCTGGAAGAACGGATCGCGAGATTCCTTGACATGGAGAGCGCCGATCTCGATGTCGTACGAGGGAAACGGAACCGAACAATCGACGTGCGGGCCGGAACGATCGATCTGAGCGCAACGGGCAACGATAGCCTTCAAATGCGCCTTCCCCTCGGGCACGGCGTGGCCGTTCGTCCCGATGACGTCGCCCGCATTCTCGACGTTGCCGTGGATCGGGTTCGGCGCACAGCCGTGGTCTACGAATTTCCCGATTCAGCCGGATAGCCGAATCGATCGGGAAGAGCACGTTCGGAAACTCATCGAACGTACGCTGCCCGGAATCGAGATCGTCGAGCTGGCGCCGGTCACGCGATCGTTCGCCGGGCCGCCCACCGTCTATCGGGCCACCTTTCAAAACGGCCGAAGCTACGCGGTCAAGACCGCGCCCGTATCCCAGCCTGCAAGCCTCGCCCGCAATGCGGTCGCCACCGAAGCGGCGGTCGTGCGAGGACTCAGCGCCCTTGGCTGCAACGTCCCGCGCCTGGTGGCATTCGACGCCTCGCTCGGAGTGATCATTACGGAATGGCTGGATGGACCAACCCTTGAGCAACGGCTGTCGTCCGATGGACCCGACGGTCTTGACGCGGCAGCCATCATGCGGGCATGTCTCTCCATCGAAATCGGAATCGACTCGGTAAGGAAGAGGTTGCCCGACCAAAGGAGCGAATCCGCCGCCCGAGCACTCCTTCGTGAAACGGCCCCGATCTTCGAGTCCGTTCGACTGGCCGCCGAATTTCTCAGATCCAGCTCCGAACCGCCTTCAGGGGATGTCGATGAAGCAATCTCGCGGCTCGAACGGCACATAGTGGCAGGACGCTGGACGATGGGCACCAGGGACTACAACGCGTCAAACATGATTCTGACAGCGGAAGGCCCGTACCTGATCGATTTCTCGGCGATCGGAGCCGATTGGCCTGAACGTCGGCTGGTCGGGCGCATGATTGCCACGGGCGCAGGCCGAAGCGACGGAAACTTCGTCTCGGCCCTCGACGAGACTTCTGGGAAGCTTTACGACGATATGGCTCGTAAGGCCTGGGACGACCACGCCGGCGGCGACTTGCTCGACGCCCATTATCTGACGGCGATCCTGCACATGATCGGCCGCCTGCTGCACGCCCGGAAGGCGCCCGATGAGTCCGAAAGTCAGTCGCTCATCCGTGCGTGGCCCAACGCGAACGGTCGGATAGCGACGCTTCGGCGTCTGATCCCGATGCGCCTGTTCCCCAATCCGGCGGCCGACGAGCTAAGGGCGCTGCTGGGCTACAATCCGCATGAACGAAAGTAGACCAAAGGAGTTCGCCCAGTGGCCGAAGAACCTTTCAGGCCGCGTCCGCGGGACCAGGTGATCGGTTCCATTCCGTGGGTCGCGCGTATGGCCGACAAGGCTCGCGCGAAGGCCAGCGACTCCATCGGCGACTATATATATCCGTGACCGATTGACCTCCGGGTGCTCGGCGAGCTAACCCTAAGCCCAGAAGAATTCACGGATCTCGTGTCCGAAATCGAATCTGACGATGAACTTGCGGCAAAGCTGACCGCGATAAAGCGCGGCGTCTAGCCTTTGATGGCGTATCGCGCTACGGTGACCGCCCTGCGGCGGTAGCCGCGACGACTGCCCGCCGCCGATGCCGCGCGTTGCGATTTGCCCGTATAGTTGCGCGGCCCGCGGCGATTCCCGCGCCTTAAAGTGCGCAGTCCGTGACGAAAGCCGTTGCTACAATCGGCGATCCAGGCCCGCTAGCTCAACTAGGCAGAGCAGCTGACTCTTAATCAGCCGGTTCTCAGTTCGATTCTGAGGCGGGTCACCATGATTCTTCCCCGTGGGCAGAACCATTAGCCTGTCACCCTTGCTGTGCCAGCGGCCGATTTCGTCAACTAACCGTCCGTCAATCTGACCAAGCCATGACGTGCCTTGGTCCACCATCTCGGCCTGGTGGCGTTGAATGGGATCGGCGTAGAAATCCAAGGTGGTCGTCGCGGTTGCGTGGCCCAGTTGAGCTTGGACGTCCGCTACCGACGCACCCTCGGCCAGCCGAAAGGTCGCAAATACATGCCTGAGATCCTTGATCGTCAGATGTGGTAGTTCTTTGCCGTCGAGAATCCCCCGAAACTTTCTTGTAACAGCATCCGGGTCAATCGGTCGCCCATCGGGCCGGAAAAATACGAGGTCGTGATCCTCGTAGGCATCGCCCAAGAATCTGCGATTCTCCATCTGCCTGTCGGCCATTTTCTGCAGCATCTCCGCCATCGGCGGACCGATCCGTACGGGGCACATGCTCCTATGCGACTTGGGCGCGCGAAATACGAGACCGTGTCCCGTATGCGCTGGACCGATCGATGAATCTCGATCCAGCGCTTCTCGACATCGACGTCGGCCCATCGCAACGCTAGTGCTTCACCGCGCCGTACACCCGTTTCAAGTATGAAGTAGACGATTGGTCCAATCGCTGTCGTCGAGACGGCGCCAAGAATGTCGCGAATGACATCTCGGTCGTACTGTCCCGTTCGGGATGGACGATCATTCCTAACCTGGATCCTGCTTGCTACGTATGAGGCAATTAACCCAGTTTCTGCCGCGTTCGTAAGCCCACTTCGCAGTACCTGAATCGCGTACTCGGTCTGCCGGGCAGGCGGCCTCCCCGATCTCAGCGCCGGCCGCGCGAGGAGTTGGTTGCGCAGATCAATCACGTGCTGTCGTGAGAAATCACGTAGTGGGACTGTTGCGATGTTAGGGAAGAGAAGTCTGTCGATGACCCGTCCGTAGTCAACTTGGGTTTTCAAGCGCCGCGTCGGCACGATTTCGTCCTGCCACCATTTCTTAAGGTATTCGCCAACCGTCATCTTGTAGGGCGCCGGCGCATTACCGTTACGCTTCTGCTCTTCTGTTTGGTTCGCTAGGCGGTTCGCCTCGTGCTTCGAGCCGTGGTGGGTACGGCTGCGGCCCCAAACTTGATTCCCGTGCGTGTTACGCCCGAGGTGCGATCGGATCCGCCAGACCGAGTGGTTCCTGCCACCGCCTTTAGTACAGCGACAGTCTTTTCGCACTTCGAGAACTGAGGCCATCAAACTCTCGCTATCTGGATCATGCTTCGTCCAAATCAATGCCATTGGTGATGGAATCAATCCACTTTTGCAAGGCGACTCGAGTCACGAGTCGCTTGCCACCTACAATTTGGGACAGGATTTCGCCGTTTCGTAAAAGCTGGTAGATCGAATCCCTTCCGAGCTGGGGCGCGGGCGAGAACTCATACTGGCGAAACACCAAACCATGAGCCCATCGGCGTTTTGGAGGTGGAATTTTGAATACCGTACAAGCTCGCTGAAAGGACATCTGTGCTGACTGATTGGCCGTTGATGAGTCTTCGAGGCTGGCCTTAACCCAATGCGATCAACCCGGACTTGACCGCCTCGAGCGCGGCCTGTGTGCGGTCAAGAACACCAAGTTTTGACAGAACGCTGGATACGTGAGTCTTGACCGTCTTTTCCGCGATGCCAAGGTTCCGGGCGATTTCCTTATTGCTACGTCCGCTGGCAATCTCCCGTAGCACTTCGGTTTCACGCGGGGTCAGTTCATCGAGCTGCGATCTCGTCCTCTGATTCGCCCTCATGCTACGCATCAGCGCCACGGTGACGTCAGGCTCGAGATGCGCCCCGCCGGATGCAACCGACCGCAATGCTTTGAGCAGCTCGTCAGCCTGGCAGTCTTTGAGAAGGTATCCGTCCACGCCGGCCCGCACCGCCTCGAGCACCCGGCTGTCATCGCCGAAACTCGTCAGCGCGATCACCTTGGTCCCAGCGCTTTTGGACCGAATCTCGCGAATCGCGGCTATCCCGTTTTCCCGCGGCATGACCAGGTCCATGAGTACGACGTCAGGCTTCAGACTTAGCGCTCGGTCCACCGCCTCCCGGCCGTCGGCGGCTTCTCCCACGACCTGGAAATCCGGCTCCGTTTCAAGCAGAGTGCGCAGTCCAGCCCTGACCACGGCATGATCGTCTACGATGAGAACGCGCGTGGTCATCGAGCCGGCATTCGCACGTGTACGCGAGTTCCGTGGCCCGGGTCGCTACGAATGGAGATGGAGCCGCCATGCTCCTCTGCGCGCGACCGCATGCTACGGAGTCCGAACCCTGTATCTCTGGATTCCGACGGATCGAATCCGACGCCGTCGTCACAAACGACCAGCACCGTCTCCGACTCATTTAGCTCCAGGGTGACTTCCACTTTCCCGGCGGAGGCGTGCTTGGAAACGTTCTGCAGCGCCTCGCGGGCAATCCAATAAATGGCTACCTCGGCTTCGGGCGAAGGGCTCCGCTCACCTTTGACGTTCACCTTCGCGTGCATAGTCAGTCTCTCCGGGATCCCTCGGATAGCAGCTCCGAGCCCCTCTTCTTCCAACAGGGAAGGCCGCATCTCGTCGATCATCTCCCGTAGCTCGCTGAGAGCCTCCTTCCCGAGACGGTTGACGCTTTCGAGATGCTCAGCTGCAAGCTCCAGGTCCTTGGGAATGACCTTTAGGGCAGCTTCCGCCGTCAGCCCTAAGCTAAAGAGCGTCTGGGTGACGGAATCGTGCAACTCGCGCGCCATTCGACTCCGCTCTTCGAGAACGGCGAGCCTCCTGGCTTGGTCGGAGAGCCTGGCACGCTCTATGGCGACGCCCATCTGACTGCCAACGGCCGACAGCAGCTGCAGGTCTTCCGGCTTAAAAAGGTCCCAATCGGTAGTTGCGACGTTCATGATGCCTACGAATCTATCCCCGGATCGCAAGGGAACCGAGGCATGGTTACGAAGGCCATACTTGTCACCCGAAGCCGATGCTAGGCGCGAGCATTCGACATTTTCAACTTCGCTCCCGAGCAAGCCGTCCCGGTAAAGTCCCTGGCAACTGCACCACTGGGGGTTTAGGGGCGCCTTCCCGTTTCTAGCGAGCGCGGGAGGGAGGCCGTGATCGGCCGCAAGCCGGAACCGCCCCTCGTCGGTAAACAGGAAAATCCATCCCGTAGACAGACCCATGACCTCGATGACCCGCGCCAAACTTTCCCGCAGCGCTTCTTCAAGATTGACTGCGCTGTTCAAGGCGTGGGCGATGGCGTTGAGGGCGGTGAAATCGCCGAGCCTGCGCGAGTGGGACTTTGCCGGTGAGTCCATGAATCAAGGCTAACAGCGGCGGATCGTAGCGCGAGTCCGTCGCTGGTCCTAGGTCCATCGATGTAGTCCGCGGTGGACTTTATGCCGATGCGTCGAGGCTCCCGCACCCCTACATTTTCAGTAGGACCGCAACCTACATGGAGAAACCGATGACGCAAACGGCGCTGATAACCGGCGGTAGCCGAGGGCTCGGCAGGGCGATCGCGACGTTTCTAGCCGGGCAGGGCTACGACTTGATCGTGACCGCTCGAGACCCCCAAAACCTCGCTGAAGCTCGGAACGGTCTGCGGGGCTTCAGCGGACGGGTTGTCGCACTGGCGGGCGACGTAGCACATGGACCGCATAGAGACTCGCTTGCGCTTGCGGCCGAAGAGCTGGGAGGTCTGGACCTGTTGGTAAACAACGCCTCTGACATGGGTACAACTCCACTTCCGCCCCTAGCTGAATACTCGCTGCCGAGGCTTAGGCAAGTCTTCGAATCGAACATCGTCGCGCCGCTCGCTCTGATCCAGAAGACGCTTCCGTCACTGGCCCGTCGAAACGGGCTAGTGGTGAACATCTCAAGCGACGCAGCACTTTCTGGCTACCCAGGGTGGGGTGCGTACGGGGCGAGTAAGGCCTCCCTGGATCTGATATCAACCACGCTCGCGAGAGAGCTCGGCGAAGTTGGCGTTGCCGTCGTCAGCGTCGACCCGGGCGACATGCGCACCAATATGCACCAGGCCGCATTTCCCAACGAGGACATCAGCGACCGACCGCTTCCCGAAGCGACGCTTCCATTCTGGGGGTGGCTCCTCGGTCAGTCTCACAACGCCATCAATGGCAAGCGGTACCAGGCTCGGGCCGAGACATGGGAGATGGCGACGTGACAGCGGCTGTTACCGCCACGATCTTAAAGGATGCTCAGGAGGCAAATTCGCCTGCCGAGGCGAGGGGACTGGCGCGCGATGAGGTCAGATTGCTCGTCACCACTCCCTCCGGCCACGAGGATTCGCGATTCTTCGAACTGCCCAAAATTCTCCAGCCGGGGGACCTCCTAGTCGTAAATTCGAGCAAGACGATTGCCGCCAGCCTCCCCGGCGATGGGAAGCACGGCCAATTTATACTCAACCTCAGTACGAATTTCGGAAACGGTCTCTGGCTTGCCGAGCCACGCCGGGACTCCGCCACCCCGGGCCCGCTCCCATTACGTGCTGGAGACTCCGTGCGTGTAGCTGGAATAGCTGTCGATCTGGTCGCTGTTCATGCGGAAATCCCACGCTTGTGGTTTGTCAAATTCAACGGAGACGCCCTGGCCGCGGCGGATTTCATTGGCACGCCAATTCGCTACGGCCACGTGGCGGAGCAATTCCCCTTGGACGCATACCAAACCATATTCGCGCGAGAGCCGGGGAGCGCGGAAATGCCGTCGGCGGCGAGACCCTTTTTCATGGAGGTTGTTTCGGCTCTCCAAAACGCAGGGGTCGAGCTCGCGGACGTCGTTTTGCACACCGGCGTCTCCAGCCTCGAGATTGACGATGGGACAGATGGTCAGCCACCCATGTATCCGGAGCCCTTCCGAGTGAGCGATCACACTGCGTGGAAAGTGAACGAAGCCCGACGACTTGGGCGTCGAGTTAGCGCTGTGGGAACGACGGTCGTCCGAGCGCTCGAGTCGGCCTGGTCAAACGGGCGCGTTACCCCGGCACACGGGTTCACCCGACTTTTTGTGAGTCCGGCGAGAGGAGTCCGCGCCGTTGACGGGTTGCTCACTGGATTTCACGAGCGGCGAAGTACCCATCTCGCGATGCTAAACGCCATAGGCGGGGGCACAATGATCCGGGACGGCTACGACCACGCGGTCGACGGCGGGTATCTGTGGCACGAGTTCGGCGACAGCCACCTAATACTGCCGCCGCGACCCAATTAGCCGCCGGCTAGCGCCGGCTTAGCCGAGTATCAAGAGAATGCAGCCGACCTGGCCTTCTGGTAAGGATGGCCGATCTCGCTCTTTGCCCGGCCAAGCGGCGCGGGTGTAATCGAATCGCTTCGGCTTCAGAAATATAGCCTTCCTTCCCGGCGTGTCCAGAAGGGTATCGGTATTCTTGCTCACTCTAATGGTTGCCACGGCGTGAAGACGTCAGGTTGGGGGCCGAATGGGCGACCGCGCGATCGACTACTTGCTCGGTGGAGATCGGGTGCCCTGTAACTTTGACATGAAAGACATTCCGACCGGTTTTCGTTGGGCCCGACCCAAGCACTACCAACAGACGGTGGCGGGATTGCTATTAGAAACGAGCATACGGCCGACCCGGTGCACGCGAAGCCACAGAGACGTAGCGGGCATAGAGTGGTCGTCCGACCTCTTTAGCTTGAGTAAGCAGAAAAAAGACCGAACACACCATTGGTTTCAAACGAATTGACGATACTCAAGAGCCGCAGGCGGATGCTAGCAAGCGTTGCTGCAGCGTCGTTGAGCGGCATCGTTGGGGCTGCCTGCGGGAAGCAGGCCTCGCCTGCAGTGGAATCAACACCAACTGTCGAGACCACGGTTCCGAAAAGCGCTGGGGCGCTGCCTGAGCCAGGCCGGGAATGGCCGATTCCCGTCGTAGTCCCCGAGTCGCATGCGCTCAATCATCGTAGTGTCGGCCAGGGCACGATGATGATGAGCGGCCCTATACGTCTCCTGGGGACGGAACTGGGCCGGGCGACGTCAAGCGCGGCCAAATCAAGCGATCGGCGCTATTCCTATCCGTTAACCACGCTGGAATTGAACGTCGACAGCCGCTGGAGTTTCTCAACCACTCTGAAGAGCTTGCCTCCCGATGAGGCGGCAATAGTCCTCTTCGACCAGATCGATCTTGTCGCGTCCGAGATGCTGCTGCCACTGGATGAGTTTCTTGCGGTTGACCCAGATTTCCAGCCCGAAAGCTACTGGCCCCGAGTTCTTGATACGGGTAAGTATGAGGGCTTGCAGTACGCCATCCCAGTGGCGGTAGCGCCGTGGCTAATCATGTTCTACGACGCCATTGCAAAGGCTGCTGAGGTAGATCCACCTACGCCCCAGACGTTCGATCGTGCCACCTTTCTTCAAACCGCGTTGGCGATTCAGGAGAAGACACCGATAGTCGGCTTCGAAAAGGCAGTCGGACTTCAATTTAGCAACCTTCCGATCGAAAGGGTCTGAAGACTTCGATAGCCTGCTACCCGGTCTCGTGTTCCTGCAGGCCGAGCTGGGAAGTCTTCGTGAGGGGATCGGCGATTACTCTCCCCTCAAGACCGAAGGGGCTCAAGAAACTGCCCAATTTATCCACGAGCTCGCCCATGGTCACGGATTCTCAATTGATATCGGCGATCAGGGGCCGTGGATCAATTACTATTGGTAAAACATCGCATTGAATGGCTGGATGCTGCGCGGAAACGACACGTCGTGGTTTCGCGGCTATGCGACCGACCGGATGAGAATCTATCCCTTTCCTGTTGAGGTTGGCCGCCCTTTCCCGGTGGAAGTGTGGGGAATGGTCGGTATTTCGGCCAGGGCGATTGACCCTGAAATCACCTATCCCGCGTTTCAGAATCTCGTTACCAAGCTCAACGAAGTTGCACCCATTCCGGCGGCGCGGACCGACTCACAAGGTATTGCCAGAAATGTGCTGATGGGCACCAGCGACGAGCATCAGCTACTCGTTGACATCCTGTCGAATGCGTCGTTCATCCAGCTTTCCAGGCGCGAACGGGGCATCCTAACCAACGCCATCGACGCCGGCATTGTGGTAAACGGCAAGTCGGCGGACGACGCGTTGAATGACGCCATTACACAGCTTGAGGCGCTGCAATAGCTAACCTACCAGAGTTTGCCGGCTGAAGAAGCAGAAGTTGCGGGAACCGCCCCAAGTTGCCGGGCAGCGCCAGGATTCAAACGCGGCACACTATGAACGGATAGTGATTGGGCCACTCGGACCACCTGCCCGAGATCCAGTAGATGGCCGATAGTCTTCCGGACAGCTCGATCCGGCCCGAGGTACAGCGAGCCCCCAAGCCCTACTGAGTGCTGGGTGCTGGTCTATACTCGCAGCCGATTTGAAAGCCGTGCCGACACGGCGGATCCCCTAATACTGAGTGATGGCTAGCGCAGAAATTACCGACGACGAAAATCCGGTCAGTCCACTCGAACTCTTCTTTGATCTGGTCTACGTGTTCGCCATCACGAAGATCGCGGGTCTCATTCACCACGATCACAGCGCCACCGGGTTTGCTAACGCCGCGCTAATCCTGGCGATGACGTGGTGGGCCTGGTCCCAATACACCTGGGCGATAAACGCCATCGGTACTGATCGGAAGGCGATTCGGATCGCGCTGTTGGCGGCGATGGGTGCCACCCTCGCGATGGGCATTGGCATTCCTGAAGCATTCGGTAGCGCCGGGGCTTGGTTCGGTATCACATATTTCAGTGTTCGCGCGTTCGGACTGGTCATCCATTGGCTCGGCCTTCGCCACGATCCTGAGCACCAGGCGGCGCTTCGAACGTTCATACCGCTCTCGTTCGTTGCCTCTAGCATCGTTCTGGTCGGCGGATTCACCCCGGAGGCAGTTCGACCCTGGATATGGCTCGTCGCCTTTGCGGTCGACATTGCGTCGGCGATCAACGCTGGCAGAGGCGGTTTTCGGGTCGCGGTAAGTCACTTCGCGGAACGTCACCAGCTATTCGTCATTATTGCACTGGGCGAAATCATCGTTGCGGCGGGCCTCACCGCCGGCGGCGTCGAGCGAACTGGCTGGCTTATCGCCGCATTAATCTCCACGTTCTTTGGAGCTGGCATGCTCTGGTGGTCGTACTTCGACTGGGCCTCCGATTCGATCCAGGCGCGACTCCTGGCAAATCCGATTGAAGCCCGAGCCATGTTGGCAAGGGACTTTTATACTTTCCTCCACTACCCGATTGTCGCGGGGATCATCCTGTACGCAATTGCGGCCGAAGCTGCGATTGCCCACCCCGAACAGTCCCTGCCTGACTACTCGCTCGTGGCCCTTGGTGCCGGAATCGGTCTGTTCTTGTTCGCCTTCGTTGCCGGTACGATCAGGGGCATTCGGCGAGTCCTTATTGAGCGCGTGGTCATCGCAGCTGCGGTCGGCGCGTTCGTGGCGACATTTGGAACTGTTTTGAACGCCACACTAACGCTCTTCATTTCCGCACTTATCATCGCTGTCGGACTCGGCGTCGAATCGCGGACGCGCGCACGGCAAGTCCAGGCGGCGGCTGCGGTGCCTGCGGAGGCGGCCGCTGACGACTCAACACAGGGAAAGTAAGCGACACGACGTTTTCGGCGGGAGATATTTCACGACCAGCTCGAATCCGAGTTCACTTTGTAGATCGCCGATCAATTTCATAAATTGCGCCTGCGTCGACAGGTCGATGGACGCCAGCGGCTCATTGCAATCCAAGAGTCGCTATTTCGCGCAAGAGAACCCGATCGTCACTTCGCCGCCTCAAGACCGGCCGCCGCCAGGGGAGGCGCTCGCCGGGATCTGGCTAATGGTCCGTGACGTTCGCTAGTCCTGAAACCGACTCTATGAGCCCCAGAGAGGGCCGTTTTCTACAGCTGCTCCGGCCTACCATCCGAGGAATCCGCAATGCCCGCGCCGGAACCTTCCACCGATCCCATTTGGCAAACTAGGGGCTAATTGCCACCCAACACCTCTGCTTCAAGCCTTTCAACGATGGGAAAAAGTATTCGGGAGCAACCCCGCCCCGACGGGTTCTTAAGATTGCACGGACATGGCGCCGAGTCGCAGTTGCTGTTTATTTGATCCTTGATGAGGCTACGACCGTGCTGGAGAAAGTCCTCGATGATCTCTTTTTTGGTGTAGCCCCACCAATAGCAGACGGGTATTGGATCGTCAGTTTCTTTGACTCCGACCCGGACCGACAGCTCAGTCTTGACAAAGATGCAGCGCGCTCCGTCATTCAGTTCAAAATAGACCACGTCGCAGCCCGGTTCGGGGCAAAACATGTACTCGCCCCGCCTTTGCATCCGTCGCCGAGCAGCCCGAAGCAGCAGGCTCAAAAGGGTAATCCGCTCCACAGGCTGTCCGCGGCTCTTACAGGCTGGACAGCGGTTCAGGGATGTCAGCTTGGGCACCCGCCCCGTCGATTCTCATTCATCGGAACTGGTGAGCGCGAAGCTCTCTGGCTCCAGCCAGGGGCGACACGAGTGCTCGTGTTGATCCGTTGAAAATCAGCGCCCATAAGACCTCACGGAAGGCCTTGAATAAGTCCTGAAAGCGAAGTGGTCCAGCGCAGCTGAATCTCCTAGCCAAGACGGGTGAGCGGGTTGCCAAAAACCATCTGGCTCTTCCCTAATCAGGGTCAGGGGTCAGACTCAAATCGCCGCTCCCGTATTCCATACGACACTCGTTGGCTGTAACTCGGCCGATCGGTGACAGGCGATTGAGTGGCCGGGTGTGAGATCGTGTAATTCGGGCGTTTCGGTCCAACACCTCTCGATGGTCAAAGGGCACGCCCCCGCGAATGGACAGCCGTTCGCTGGCCGGTCCAAACCGTTTGATTTCGTGGTCTCCATTTCTTGACCGTCAGTTACCACGCCGGGAATAGATTGCAGAAGCGCGCGGGTATACGGGTGCGCCGGCTGGCTGCCGATATCGGCCGCTGCGGAGCTTTCCATCACTCGGCCCTCGAGCATTACGACGACACGATCACAGATCGTTAAGATCACCGCCAAATCGTGGGATATGAAGAGCATCCCGAACCCGTTTTCCTTCTGCAAATCAGACAGGAGAGCGATTACTTGAGCCTGGGCCGAAAGGTCGAGCGAAGATAAAGGCTCGTCACAGACCAGGAAGTCAGGATTCGTCACCAGCGCTCTCGCGATTGCTACCTTTTGGCACTGACCAGTGCTCAAGGCACGAGGCCTGGACATGTGCAACTCGTCGGAGATTCCCACTGAACGCAATTGGGCGCGAGCGCGGTTCCTTCTTTGCGACTTGGTTCCAATCCGAAAGTAGCGCAGCGGCTCCTGGACGATGTCCACGATGCGCCGACCGGGGTTCAGGCATGCCCGGGCGTCTTGGAAGACCGGCTGCGCCCGTCTCCGCAAGCTTCGCAATGTTCTGCCATCTACATCGGTAAGATTGATGCCGTCGAGGGAAACCGTCCCCTCTTCCGGTCGATCGAGCACCAGCAGACAGCGAGCCAAGGTGCTCTTACCACATCCGGTTTCTCCGACCAACCCCACAGTTTCGCCATGTATTACCTTCAAAGAAACTTTGCGGAGAGCATCGACGGTCGTCCCACGAATCAGTCCGCCTACTCGATAGCGTTTGCGCAGATCGATCGCCTCGAGAACCGGTTCGTCGAATTCGAGGCTACGCCCGGGTTGGATGCTGCTTGGGTCGAGCGTACTTCCAGACGGTACGACTTCCGCACGTTGAACAGGGTGATAGCAGGCGACTTGCCGGCTGTCGATCTGCTCGACATCCGGATGTGTATTGGTGCGGCACACATCATCGGCGAATTCGCACCTTGGTATGAAAGGGCAGCGGTCCGGCGGTTCGATGAGATTCGGTGCCAAGCCCGGAAGGGCTTGCGGCAGTCCACGTCCTGGGATCGGAAGGCAACCGATTAAAGCAGCTGTGTACGGATGCTTGGGATGGGTAAGCACGTCCTCTGTCGGCCCGTATTCGACGAGGCGACCGGCGTACAACACCAGGACTTTTTCGCATGCACCTGCGACGACGCCCAGGTCGTGCGAAATCAATATCAAGCTGAACCTGCGCTCCCGCTGGAGTTCGTGCATGAGGCGCAGAATCCCCGCCTGCACCTGCACGTCCAGCGCCGTTGTGGGCTCATCCGCAATCAGTACCTGCGGGTCACCGGCAAGGGCTATGGCCAACGCGACTCGCTGGCACATGCCTCCGCTCAGTTGGAACGGATATGAACTGAGTACACGCTTGGGATCGGCGAGGTGCACCCGGCGGAGCAACCGGATCGAATAATCGCTGCGTTTATTCCGCCGGATTCCATGGTGTGCGAGCACCATGTTCAATTGCGCTCTAATCGTCAAGACCGGGTTGAGCGAGTCCCGCGGGTCCTGTAGGACCAACGTGGCTACGCGGCCTCGCATGGGATTCAAGCCTGAGAACGTTGTTTCAAATTCCTCGCCGTTCAGTCGTATGCTTCCGCTCAGAACATGGCCGGGCGGCTGCAGGAGTCCGACGAGGGCCCGAGCAAGGGTGCTCTTGCCGCAGCCGCTTTCGCCGACTATTGCGAGCGTCTCGCCCGGCATCAGCCTGAAACTGACCCCTTGTAGTGCCTTTACGGAGCCCGCCGGCGTCGCGTACTCCACATGTAGGTCATTGACTTCCAAAACGGGCCGTTCCCGAATATCAGTATCAGGCACGCGGCATCAACCCCGCCCCGCGAGGCTGTGCGGGTCCAACCGTTCCTGCAGCCCCTCTCCGAGAAGATTGGTGGCCAGCACGGTGAGAAAGATGGCCAGGCCTGGAAAGATCATCAGATGTGGCGCCGACAGGAAATACTCCCGTCCCTCGGAAAGCATGGTGCCCCATTCCGGCGTGGGCGGCTGTGCCCCGACGCCGAGAAAGGAGAGCCCGGCGATGGCCAGAATGACGTGTCCAACGTCAATCGTGGCCACCACGACCACCGGCCCAACTACCTGCGGCAGGACTTCGCGCACCAGTATGGTCATCGGACTTGCGCCCGCGGCCCGGGCGGCGACCACGTGCAGCTGTTCTTTCGCCTGCAGCACCACCCCACGGGTGATACGCGCATACGACACCCACCACAGCCCGATGATCGCGATGAGAACGACCTTCAGACTTGCTCCAAATAGACCGGCAGCTACCAATGCCACAATAAAGCTCGGCAGTGCGATCAGAACATCCACCACTCGCATGATCACCCCGTCCACCCACCTCCCGGCATAACCGGCGATCGAGCCAAGGGTCACGCCGATGACCAGGATTGCGACCATGGCGGCGCTGGCGGTGCCAATTGAAACGCGCCCACCCTCAAGAACGCGCGCGAACATGTCCCTTCCAAACCGATCAGTCCCAAACCAGTGCTCCGCCGACGGGGGCGCAAGCGCCGTCGTGGTGCGAAATTCGAACGCGTCGACGCTGAAAACGAGCGAGCCTACGCTCACCGCGACGGCTATCAGACCGAGTAAGACTGTTCCACTGGTTAACAGAGGGCTCCGGGGCGCGAACGACCTGAGACGGGGTCCGCCACGCCAGCCCAATGCTGATTTAGCCACGTGGCGATTCCCCAAGACGTATCCTCGGATCCAGCCACGCATAGCTAAGATCGACCAGAAGATTTGCCAGCACGACCACCGCTACGGCGAACAGCATGTATGCCTGTATCGCCGGATAATCGCGGGCGCTTATGGCGTCCACCACCCACTTCCCAAGGCCCGGGATGGAGAACACCGATTCGACGATCACCGAACCGGTGAGCAGACCGGCGAAGCTCAGGCCGAACAGAGTGACGACCGGCAATATGGCCACACGCACGGCATGTCGCCACAGGACCTTTCGCTCGGAAAGGCCCTGCGCCTGGGCAAATACAACGTAGAGCCGTCCGAGCTGGGAGATCATGCTGGCGCGGAGGAAGCGGGCCACGGTGGGAGCGATGACCCCGCCGAGAACTATCGCCGGGAGAATGAGCTGCTTAAAGCCGCTCCCACCCGCGATGCTGATGACGTGCCACTTGACGCCGAACAGATAGAGCAAGAGCAAACCGGTCCAGAAGCTGGGCATCGCGGCGATCACGAGCAGAACCAGCCGAATTCCGTGATCGGATGCCCGGCCCTGTCTCACCGCGCCGAATATGCCCAGCGGGACGGCGACGACCAGCATGACGCCGAACGCGGTCAGCCCGAGGCTCGCCGTAACCGGCAGCCTCCGAGCCATATCGTCCACAATCGGCGCACGCGTTCCGAACGACGTGCCGAGATCCAGCCTCGCGATTCTCCCCAGCCACTTTATGTATTGAACCGGCGCAGGATCGAGCAGGCCCAGTTCGGCGCGCCGCCGATCTTTGGCCTCGGGGCTTATCTGGTTAAGCGAAACGCCCTCCGCCGGACTGAACATGATGTCCACGGGGTCGGCTGGGGCGAGTCGCACCAGAGCGAAAATCAGCAAGGAAGCAGCCAGAGAAATGGGCACTATCGCGAGGATTCGCCGGACGGAATACCTCAGCACGGCTGCGCCCGAATTACCGATCTCAGATCAAGGCGAGGCACCGCCTACCGGCTCCTTGTGTCGCCGCCATGTTCCATGGCGACTCCCCCTATCGCTTGCGCCTGACGCTGGCTGTGATGTCCGGACCGCGCCCCGTTTCCGCCGTTGGCTGCCAGCCTTCAATAGTCCTCGAAATTGCGACGAGATTAACCTGGCTGTACAGAGCGGCGATCGGAGCATCGCGAGCCACTAGTACGTTGATCTTCAAGGCTAGCTGACGACGCGCCTCGAGATCGGCTGCGTCAGCAAAGCTTGCGAAAAGCTCGCTGACCTCTGGGTTGTTGTAGCCGTTGTAGTTGAGGTCTCCGGTGGCGCCGAAGTGCCGGTTCACGGGGTCGAAGGGATCGCCGAACGTACCCCATGCTTCAACAAACGAATCCCAGTCGCCCGATTTCCGGGTCTGCTGGAGGAGGCCGGGATCCTCGGAGCCAATCACCTCCACTTTGAATCCGATCTTGCCAAGATTCTCCTGGATCACCTCAGCGATGGCTTTTCGGCTGAATGACCAGAGATTGCGCATGAAGAGAGGCACTCCATCTTTTTGTCGCATGCCATCTGGTCCCGCCAACCACCCTGCATCGTCGAGAAGTTGGGCCGCACGATCAGGGTCGTACTTTGTGAACCCCACGTTGGCGGCCTCCGGATAAAACGGATTGGGCGCGAGGTGTGAACCGACAGGCCGACCAAGTCCGCCGAGCCCAAACTCGATAATGTCGTCACGATTGATGCTCCAGCCAATCGCCTGTCGCACGCGGATGTCGTCAAGAGGCTCCCGGTTGAAGTTCAAATAGATGCTGCCTACGCTGGTTCTCTGCGTGCGGATCAGGTCCACCTTGTCGCTCAGCTCGATCAGGCTGGCTGCCGTGGGGGGTATGAACACCACGATATCCGCCTCGCCGCTGAGAGCCATCAACGTCCGGGCTTCGGATTGGACTATTGCAAGATAGCGGATCCGTTCGAACTGGGGCTTTTCACCCCAGTACGATTCCACCCGCTCAAGGATCACACTTTCTTTCGGCTTGAATTCGATAACGCGATACGGGCCGGTCAGATCCATGGCGCTCACGTCGAAGGAGTTGTCGGACGGCCCAAACGAGTCGCCGTTATGAATTACGAGCCAGCGGTCAGTGAGATTGAAGGGAAGCCCCGGAATCGGCCCTTCGCCTTCGAAATGCAACGTCAGCGCGTCCACAACACGTATTGTGATGCCCTTTAGAAGACCTTCGGCCTGCGGTGCGAGCGCCAGCTGGCGCTCCATGCTTGCTTTCACGGCTTCGGCGTCCACGGACCGTCCACTCCAAAAGGTCACGCCGTCGCGCAGTTTCACTTCCCAGGTCCGGGCGTCGAGCGCCTTAAACGATTCGGCGAGCCAGGGCGCTATCGTCCCGTCGGGTGTCACCTTCAGAAGCGATTCGGCGACGGCCACCCGCATCATGAAGTAGGAGCTGAAGTCGTGAACAGGGTCAAGGCCCTCAAAGACCCTGGAGTCGACGTATACAAGTTCCTCGTCGGAGGGCCCGACGGACGCGGCCGGCACTTCGACGATCTTCTCGACAATGACCGTCTGGATCTTGGTCTCGGTGACAACCTGGTCGTCGGTGCATCCGGCAATCGCTGCGAGGCCTAATGCGCCAATGCCGGTCCCGAGCAATAGCAGCCTTCGCCGTGATACCGGAACCGATCGTTTATTGATTTCCACATAATCCTCCAGGTGATTACTCGAATCGCCTTATCGAATCGCGCAGTCTCTCTTTGGGCTCGTGCTATACGGAAACACTGGGCAATTAGGATACTGTAATAACAATCATTTGCATTTGCAGCAGGACAAGAAAGGTAGTGCTACGTAATGCGAAACCACGATTTCGTTCCGGCGGGAGTGCCCTTTTTTTCGTTGCAGGAGGGCCGCCGCCGAGTCCCGTTTCGCGGGGCCAGAGCTCTGGACTTGCCCTCAGGAGAGTGAGCGGTGTTTTGCTCGATTATTCTTGCGGCATACACAAGTCCAGGGGTCATGCCAGCAGGAAATTGCGTCAGACTCCGCTAGAAATAGTGGTGATACCACTACTTGATCTATTTCATTCACCGGATGAGTTAAACGTGCGGAAGGCTTAGCGGTGTTGAAGCAATGTTTGACATTTTGTCTTGATTTACCGGGGTAAACAAACTGCCCGACGCTAACACTCGCGTACCAACGGTGCTGCAGGCCCTGGCCGATTCAGGGACCCGGATCACTGCTCACCGCAGGCTGATCGCTTCGATTATCGACGATTTAGAAACGCACGCCGATGCATTTGAGATACATCAGCTGGCTCGGAAGCGAAGCCCGAGTATTAATCAGGCCACGGTCTATAGGACTCTCGCTTTACTAAAGTCCAAAGGTCTGATTCGCGACCACCGATTTGACCAAGATCATGGCCATTTTGAACCAGCAATCAGGAGCGACCACCATCACGCGATATGCCAGACGTGTGGCGCCGTCAAGGAGTTTGAACTAGAACTCACGGGAAGTCAGCGTCTCAGGCTCACAAGTCAGACGGGCTACGATCTCGTGTCTGCGCGCATCGAGTTTGTCGGAATCTGTTCGGATTGCCGTCAGGGAAACAAGGACTTCCGCCGACCCTAGCCCGACTGAAAAACGAAACTTTACCTGTTTATATGTGCACCCGTGCTCCAAGCGCCGTCGAAATGCTGCCTCTTTGGCATCCGACGAGTAGCCGAGGGCTTGAATAGTTACTCAATGCGCACTATCTCGGAAGGTAACTGGCCTTCTCTGTATAAGCCCAGAGATAGGGCGATATCTAGGAGCAGATCACACTTCGGCGATGTCCCGTACGAAGTGGTCGATGATGCTATGGACGCGATTCATCTGTAGTCGCTCGAGACTGCGGGATATGGATCGTTGCGCCTCACTGGCGAAGCCGCCGCGTTCTCGGATTCACCGTTTCCGTACGAAGGGGCAGTATCGATCCAGTTGAATCCTGCGTCCAGCGCCAGCCCTATCGCCTCCCGTCGAATGTCATCATTGGCATTTATTAGAAGACCTCCCACCACACCGGCGCCGAAGACGACTTAGGAGATCTCCAGACCGGTACTCCCGAATCGTCTGCGCTTCACTTAGCCACCATTCTTCAGCGTCCACCGCTACACATTCGCCCGAATGGGCTCACGCTCAATAAGGCGATCCGAAGGAGATGCAAACAGGCACTGGTCTGTCGACCGTTGGGAAGGTTCTCTCTTTCGGATCGTTTGGGGCCACAGGATAGCGCGAGGCGCCACATTGTTAAGAGGCCGGAGCTCATCGCCACGGCAGCAGCAGCCACGGTAGGCACTGTGAACGGATAGTGTCGGAACGGGTCGGCGTTGCACAGCTTAATATGCGCCATGAGCGCATATTGGATTCAACTCCGAGTTAGACAACTTGATGCGAGTCAACATCGGTAGAAGACCAGGCTTGACGCTGTTACCATGCGCGGTCGACGGCGTATCCTGGGGCGGCAAGACCTCTGGGCCCCGCAAAGCTCGGAAAGGGACGCGATGAAGCGCATCCTAACCACTCTCTTGGTTCTCTTTTTCCTGATTGTGGTGCTCGTGGGCGCCGGCACCGCTTACTTCCTAGCCGTTTTTGGCGTGATCGACGTTCCTTGGCTCTCGGGCGTCGAGGCGTCCGAGCGTAAGGGCCCGGTCCTCGTTGAGCGATCCGCGCCGCGCGAGTTTATTGTCACCGTCCTTAACCGCGACATAGCAGACGACGGCGAATTCGACTTCGTCCTCACCGAACGCGACGCAAATGGTCTTCTCAGGGGCGAGCTCGGTCCAGGTGCCCCAGTCAGTAATCTCACCGTCGAATTCCTGCCCGGCGAACTGGTCGTCGAGGGCGAACTCAATGGGCGTTTTGCTGTGCCTTTTGGCGCCACGGTGACATTTACGCTTGGTGACGACGGACGGGCTCAGATCGGTGTCAGCAACATCAAGGTTGCAGTCTTTGGACTTCCCGGCTTCGCCTCATCTGCCGCCAACGATTTCACCAGCCAGATTTTCGATCTCAACCGTATTCTCCCCGAGCAGGGGGTCGTCAAGCTCTCCAGTCTTGAGGTCGGAACAGATGGCATGAGGCTCTCAGGCACCTCATCTGAACCCATTCAGCTTCCAGACGTTGGCGCTCCCGGCGTACCGGAGGGTCCATTGCCCGAAATACCGGAGCCCAGAGCCAAGGCCCCCGCGCCCCCCGGCACCATCCCTCCGCCTGGAGCCTGGGTCTATCTGGCCATCGGCGATTCGCTCACTGCCGGCGTCGGCGCAAGCGGTCCGGCCGAGAGCTTCCCCAGCCGGTTCCACCAATATCTGGAGGCGACCTACGGCGTCTCCCTGGTTCTCGAGAACTTTGGTGTCAGCGGCGCGAGCAGCAGCGACCTTATGGGGACTCCCAGTTCCCAAATTGAACTGGCCATCCGGACGGTCGGCGATCTCAAGGCCGACGGCGATCCCGAAACGCGCGTGCACGTCGTGACGTTCACTATGGGCGCCAACGATGTTTTCCCCGTTCTTCAAGGACCGGTCTGCTTTTCAGATCCGACTGGAGCGGTCTGCCAGGCGCAGCTCGATCAGGCGATCGAAGAATTTGAGGCAAACGTCGGGGAAGCGCTGGGTCGTCTCCGCGACGAACTGGAGTCGGATACCGTGCTGCTTGTAGGCAGCTACTACAATCCATTCAATTTCGGCACCGGCCTCATCTTCGAAACGGTCTCCCAGGAGACGGTGGACAAGCTCAACGCTGCTGTACGGAGGATCGCCGAGGCCTCCGGCGCCGCTGTCGCTGAGGTGGGATTGCTATTTGGCGACCTGGCCTTCGGCATTACGCACATATCCGCCGGCGACATCCACGCCAACGACCTTGGTTACGGGGTCATCACGCGGGCGTTCGAGGACGTTTACGAAACCGCGGGTCCGTTCCCCCGATAATCGGTCAATTCGAGCCGAGGCAACGGCCAATGCCATCGCTATCAAGGTGATGATTATGGCAGCGAGAAACGGCTCCCAAAACCGTGGAATCTAGCGAGTTTCCATTCCGGGATGGGGGCCGCTGCCTAGCGCTTTGCGAAACTCGCGGGCCGTCCGGCGGCCTGATACTCTCACGATCGTGCTCAACGGAGACTGCCCCCGGATTGCACACAGAGGGAAAGTAGATTGACGCCAGCACTGAACAGTCTGATCGGCAAAACCCGCCCAGCACGACTGCTGGTCGTAATCCTAGTGGTCGCCGCCGTTGCGGTCGGGTGCTCTGAACAAGAGGCGTCGGAGATCGCCGCGGAAGTGATCGCGACCACCGCGCTTCCGGTTGCCCAGCCAACGAATACGCCCACGCCGACGGCCGTTCCCCAGCCATCGCCCACGGCTACGCCCACTCCAACCGCAGTGCCAGCGTCGACTGCCACGCCCGTCCCCACGGCGACGGCCGCTCCGGAAGCCACCGCCACACCGACACCCAGCCCCACTCCCGAGGCAACTATCCCGATCGAGCTGGTCTGTCTGGAGCTGCAGTCCGTCGAACCGTTCATGGTGCCGCTGCCATGCGAGGTCACGAACAGCGGGCCGGCTACGACCGTAATTTGGGAGGTTTCGATCAGTGTGGGCGAGGCTCGAGCCTATCCGAGCGGAGGCACGATTGACCTCGGCACAGACGAAACCTTGCCGCTGCCGGGCATGTTCTTCCCTGGTCCAGGCACCGGATTCTTCTCCGTGTTCGTTGAGGTGGACTTGGGCAGCCAGGAGGCCGAAGTCCCCATCGTTTTGGACCGTCCTGCGGGACCACCGCCTTTGGGCTGGCTCCGAAACGATCCTCCTAACGACCCGTTTCACAGCGCAACGGACATGCAAGACATCTTCTACGACCCGGCGGCGGACATCCTTAGCCAGGGCAACCTGATCACCGCCGCCCACCTCGCGGCAGCCGCCGACCTTTTCGGGCCCGGAGCGCCCTTTGAATGCGGCGCGCCGAACGACTTCGGTTTCTCGGTTTTCTGTGGCGATGAAGCTCCGGGTGCTCTCATCGGCGGCGACGACGTGTTCTTCGGATGGACGTGCAACCAGGATCCAATTCCTGTGTCTGGGGACCGCTTCCGAACCCACTGGGCGTTGTTCGACGACGGGGATCCCGCCAACGACTTCCAGGCCTTGCCGCAGTTCGCCAACGATCCGTTGGGCGGAACCGACACCCAGATCTGGCTCGACTACGATCCAGCATCTAAAACCTGGTTCGTGCAGCGAACCCATGGGCCGAATCTGGAATTCGCGCCCAGCGGCGCCGTTGGCTTCATTGCAGGTAGGTGCGCCGGATTCGGTATCCCATTCGGGGAACTGCCGCCGGTTGATGACTTCGGCTTCGGTATGGCCACATTTAGCGGACCACCCGGCAACCCGTTCGGATCGCAGGCGTCGTTGGACCGGCTACCGGACCCGCAACAGCCCTTGGGCGCTTCGGAGCGTTGTCCGATATTCGTAGACGGGTTCGAAAGCGGCGACACTTCCGTCTGGTCTACCTGCCCGTAGAAGGGGCTGCCGGCCTACCCTGCGGCGGTAGCCTCGCCCATGGTTCCCGTACGCTTCCCGCTATCGATTCATCGTGGTCGGGAGACGACGATCACCACTTTTTCGCCCTGAGTTGTGACTACCCGTGAGCGGAGGGTTGCATCCCACCGCCGGGCACTTCTTGGGTCTCCGGCGAATCTTCAAGGCGACGGTTGAGTTCTAAACTGGGCTCGAAGGCGGACCACCAGGTAGAAATCGTTCCGTCTACGTTGCTAGCTGGAGTCGTTTGCCAGTCATTCCCCTGGAATGGCCGGTGTGCCGTGTTCCAGAGCGCCATCGCGCATCTTGACGATGCGGCTGCACTCGGCGCCGACCTCGGGGTCGTGCGTGACGAGGATAATGGTTTGCCCTTGCTCGCGGTTGAACCTCCTCAGCAGCTCGATCACTTCGGTGCTGCTCTCCGAGTCGAGGTTGCCAGTCGGCTCGTCGGCCAGTACCAGCTTCGGCCGGTTCACCAGGGCGCGGGCGATAGCGACGCGTTGATGCTCGCCACCTGATAGCTCAGTCGGACGGTGCCCGCCGCGCTCTGCCAGCCCGACCCAGTTCAGGGCTTCGGTCGCCGCGGCCCGTGCTTTCGACCTCGCTTGCCCGGCGTATTCGGCGGCAAGCGCCACGTTCTCTGCCGCCGTTAGCGTCGGCAGCAGGTTAAACGCCTGAAGACGAAGCCCATCGTGGACCCACGGATCCGGGTCCGCTCGCCATCTGAAACCGCCGAAATCTCCTTGCCTTCGAGAGCCAATATCGGCAGAGGATTGACGCCCCCGTCTGGCGGCTGCAGCAGCCCGAGGATGTGCATGAGCGTGCTCTTGCCGCACCCGGACGGTCCCATTATGGCGACCATCTCGCCAGCATCGACCGTGATGTCGACGCCCCGCAACGCACGAACGACATTACGGCGGCCGAGCCGGTAAGTCTTGTGCAAGTTCCGAGCTTCGAGCACGGATTCGCTCGAGCTTCTATTCATATCTGAGAGCCTCGACGGGATCCAAGCGTGACGCGGCCCATGCTGGGATCAAACCGGCCAGCATTCCGAGAACAACCGAGAAACCGACTGCGAATATCGCCGTGCTAACGGTGAGCTCGAACAGCACGGTCCCGGAAGACCTGCCCGCCGCGTTGGCCGTAAGTACGACCAGCAAGCCCAGGATTAGGCCGAGCACACCGCCCATTAGACCAATTACTCCGGCTTCCGTCACCACCTCACGCACGATACGCGCCCTGGTGGCCCCGATGGCGCGCTTGACGCCTATTTCCCTCGTCCTCTCGGCCACGCTCATGGCCATGGTGTTGATCACCGAAAGGCCGCCCACCACAAGGCTTATCAGCGCGACGCCGAGGATGATCGCGTTGAAGATCGCGACAGAGGAACCGATCTGCTCGTCGAAGTCGGCCCCGGTCAGAGTCTGTGTTCGGGGGACCTTTTCCTCGATTTGCTTCGCAAGGGTGGCTATGTCCAGGCCGATGTCGGGGTAGACGACGATCTGCGAGGCCAGCTCGGAAGGCTGTAACTCCTGCTGAACGACAATCGGCAGATTCTCCGCAAGGAGGGCTTGGCCCGCGGCGAGGGGCATCCAGACTGACGTGTCTGGTGCAGTGAGCGTGGGCTGAAGAATGCCGACGACTTCGAATTCGACCCCGCGTACCGTCATTTGGTCGCCTGGCTGCTTCTTGAACTTGCGGGCGACGTCGGCGCCGAGGACAGCGACATTCTTGCCCTCGTCTTCGGAAACGAGCAGCCGCCCCTGGGCCACATTGATCGGGAATGTTTCCCGGCCCTTGTCAGCGCCCGGAGTCGAAGCCGTAATTATGTCCGGCAGGCCGAAACCCCCGGCAGCGGCCTCCGGATCGAGCAGCAGCGTGACCTCCGGGACGGCTACATCAACTCCTTGGATCGCCTCGATCTCGGCGACAGTACTGATCGGGATCGGCGCGACCCCGAACCCGAAAGCCAAGTTAGTAGCGTCTGAAACGACGATCTTGTCGCCGTAGTACGTGCTGCCGCCTTCGACGAGCGCGCTAATCTTGTTCGCCATCGAGCTCATGACGACCAGCGCCCATATCCCGATAGTAATGCCGACCACTGTCAGCGTGGTTCGCAACTTGCGTCGCACGAGGTTTCGAAGGATTCGCACTGACAGCTCCTCCCCGGGAGATCCTCGGCCCGGACGCGCCGGAATTCCGCCATGGCGTCAATGATCATACTTAAATGCGTCCCTCTCGCCTTAGAAGGTCGACGGATGCCCCCGGGGTGCGCTCCCCGCGATGGGAGGCGGAGTTGGCAGCCGCGCCCCCGGGATTTGCAATCCGTTAGTGTCCAGAACGCCATCCCAACTAACTCGATCGAGTTTTTGCACTTGACGGCCAACCATCGGGCCCAAATTAGACCGAGATCAACGAAGACCTCGTGCTACAAAACAATCTTGAATCTAGACGGTCACTATCTCGGAATAGTGGCTACGGTCCTCGTCGACGCGGCGTTTTTCGGCTGACGCAGCGGACGCGATTTGAGACCGAAGCTTCGGGTCGTTTAGAAATAAAGTAGAGACTTCAACAGCGTTGCGGCGCGACTTACGCAGTCGCGTGGATAGCAGATCGGCCCGACTGGACCGTTGACTTCATCGAGCATCGGGCGAGTACATGCTCAAGACGGCTTGGCTCTCTTTCAACGACAACCGCTCGGGCGCGATTAAATCGAGCGGTCGGCCACGAGTCTCTGGTAAAGCCAGAGCAATAGCGACTGGTGCGAGAAGAACAAAAACACCTAGTACTGTGACCGCGAGCAAGGGCGAACCGAGCGCTGTCATAAGTGCGCCGTGCGCGGTAATACTTAGTGCACCGCCAGCGGTGCTCACCGCCGCGCGGGCGCTCCGACGGTCCAGGTATCTACATACCCAGGTGAGTTCGAACAGGGATCGGCACTTATGCGCCTTCGCCGCGCGCGGTAAGACTTAGTGCACCGCCAGCGGTGCTCACCACCGCGCGAGCGCTCCGACGGCCGAGGTATATACATATCCAGATAAGTTCGAACAGTGATCGGCGCTTATGCACCTTCGCCGCGCGCGGTAAGACTTAGTGCACCGCCAGCGGTGCTCACCGCCGCCCGGGCGCTCCGACGGTCCAGGTATATACATATCCAGATAAGTTCGAACAGTGATCGGCGCTTATGCACCTTCGCCGCGCGATTGCAATGCCTCCTGCGCGGCCTGGTCAGCGACCTGGGCGTTCATCTTGATGATCCGTGAACTGGAAACCAGGCGATTCA
Source organism: Chloroflexota bacterium (assembly GCA_963663595.2). Taxonomy (GTDB): domain Bacteria; phylum Chloroflexota; class UBA11872; order UBA11872; family VXNJ01. The sequence continues at coordinate 155,422 of CAXXGZ010000003.1, forward strand.
AACTGCGCCCGGCATCGAGCAGATCCTCGGAAGACGTGAACCCGTACTAGTTCGATGTGATCTTGATGGCGCCGCGATACGACCTATAGAAACCGAGCGCATCTTAGTATTCAGCCGTGGGTGGAACTTGATTCTCAACGACGAGCTGGCAAATCTTTCGGGTGCCGCCGGCGATCACTCGTGGACGACTGGAGCTCTCATTCCGGCATCGCGGATGCCCCGCGGTGCTGTGGTAAATTATCGGCGCGGCGCTCTTCAGCATGCCTCCCTGCGACGGGCGAGCGGCGGTGAGCGTGCTCGGCTTCAGCGCGAGGACAACAGCGGGCCAGAGTACTAGGACACGGCTCGTCCAGGGAAGCCTTTTTGCATCGCACTGGGAGGCGGGTAATGGGCGACCCCCGAATCGCGCAGATGTCGCACCTTTTGCGCCGCGCGGGCTTCGGAGCCTCTCGTGACGAACTCCAGGAGTACGCGGCCCGCCCCTACGCGGCGGTCGTCGAGGACCTGGTCCATCCGGAGCAGTTTCCGGAACCAGAAGAGGACATCCTCGCCCGCTACTACCCGCAGTTGACCAACGAAGACCTGCCGCAGATCTGGAATGGTCGCTGGTTCTACCGGATGGTGAATACCAACCGCCCCCTGGAAGAGAAGATGACGCTTTTCTGGCACCACGTCTTCGCCACCGGCTGGACCAAGAGCGAGCACACCCCCACGATGGTCGAGCACATCCAGATGCTTCGCGCTAACGGGCTCGCCAACCTCCGGAAGCTGCTGCTCGAACTGTCTCGAGATCCGGCCATAATCTACTGGCTCGACAACAGTGAAAATCACAGCGATCAGATCAATGAGAACTACGGCCGGGAGCTGCTGGAACTGTTCTCTATGGGTATCGGAAACTATACGGAAATCGATATAAAAAACGTCGCGCGCGCGTTTACAGGATGGACGTTCGAACAGCCGATTCCCTTATATCCGTACGGTCACTACCCGTCGGCCTTCGTCTACAAGCGGGACGACCACGACGATACGGAAAAGAGCTTCCTGGGCCAGACCGGCCCGTTCGACGGGGAAGACATCATTGAAATCATCGTCAAGCACGAGGCGACGGCACGATTTATCTGCCGCCACCTTTACAACTTTTTTGTAGCGGACGAGCCGCAGGTGCCGTCATGGAGCGTGACTCCACCCCAGGACCTGGACGCGATCGACACGCTGGTGAATGCGTACTTTGACTCGGATGCCGACATCCGGACGGTCATGCAAACGCTGTTCAACTCCGAGTTCTTCAAGGCGGCTCGATTCACGCGCGTGAAGTGCCCGGCTGAATACGTCGTGGGAGTCCTCAAAATAGTGGGCTCTCATCGCTCCGTCGAGCCGGGCCTGACCCACCTGCATGACGTGACTCGAGTCATGGGGCAGACGCTTATGGACCCGCCCACGGTCGAGGGCTGGCACACGGGCAAGGAGTGGATAGACGGGGGCACGTTTACCGAGCGGGTGAACTTCGCCGTGGATCAAATGCAGGATATGTCCAAGCCCGGACTGCAACTGATTGTCGGGCGGCTGCGAGAGCCCGGAACGCCGATCTCCCCTGAGGTTTTCGTCGACCGCTGTCTGGATCTCGTCGGCTCCCTGGAGGTGCATCCGGATGAGCGGCGGACGTTGTTGGAGGTCGGCCAGCGTGGCGGCGACCTCACCTTCGAGAGCCCAGCCGCGTCCGAGCAGAGCGAGTCCCGGATTAGCGAGATGCTATCGCTAATCGTCGCCTCGCCTGAGTATCAGTTTGCCTAACGACTATTTCGTCCGACTAGCCGACACTGCCCTTAAGTGGAAGGAGGAGTAGCGATGGCGCCAATCCGAAGCGGCAACGGCAAAGAAATTACCAAGGAGCCGGTTCTGGTCGTCATCCAGCTCTCGGGCGGGAACGACTTCATGAATACCCTCATCCCGTTTACAAAAGGGGAGTACCGCGACGCCCGACCGGCGGTGGGCATCGACGAAGACGCGGTGTTGCCGATCGACGATACCCTGGCGTTCCACCCTTCGGTAAAGCCGTTGATGGAGTTGTATCAGGCCGGAAACGTGGCGGTGGTGCAGGGGATTGGTTACGAGAACTCCAGCCGCTCCCACTTCCGCGCCATGGACATCTGGCACACCTGTGAGCCCGACAAGATCGCCACGGAAGGCTGGCTGGCAAAAGTAATTCGGGAGTTCGACCCCAAGGGCGAGAACCCGCTCACCGGCGTTAGCTTTGGTCGCGGCCTGCCGCGGGCACTGGCCGCCCCCGGCGTGACGGCGACTTCCGTGGACGATCTGGACCGCTATGGCCTCATGACCGGTATCGAGGCGGCGTCGCAGCGCGAACGACATCTCGAGATCTTCGGGCGGATGTACACACCCGGCATCGGCGCCAGCATGGTCGCTGATTACCTAAAACAGACCGGACGGGGCGTCTTGGCCGGCGCCGAACTCTTAAAGGATGCTCCGAGACGGTACTCCTCCAGCGTCGACTACGCGGACGACGAGATCGCCAAAAGCCTGAGGGATGTGGCACGGGTCCATACCGCCGGGCTGGGCACTCGGATCTTCTACACGCAGCATGGCGGCTATGACCACCACGCACAGGAGCTGCCGGTTCACGCCCGGCTCCTGTCCGAGCTATCCAATGCGATTTCCGACTTCATGCGGGACCTGCGGGAGCATGACGCCGCGGATAACGTGGCGATTCTGGTGTTCACTGAGTTCGGCCGGCGAATCAAGGACAACGGCAGTGGCACTGACCACGGTTCGGGCGGCGGCGCGTTCGTCATCGGCGAGCACGTCCGGGGCGGACTGTACTCCGAGTACCCGTCGTTAGCGCCGGCCGACTGGCTGAACGGCGAGGATCTGCGGCACACTTGTGACTTCCGCAGCGTTTACGGCACCCTGCTCGAGCGTTGGCTGGGTCTTGATCCCATACCCATCGTGGGTGGGCTGTACGAGCATCTCCCGCTGTTCCAATCCGTGGTTGGTGACGCAGACTAGCCTGCGTGGAGACCGGGGTCCGGCGGCAAGAAGGGCGGCAAAACATGACGACACCGTATGCGCTACTGCGGGCCGGGTTTCCTTATTACGCAACTGTCGGTATGCGGCGGGTGGCAGACTTCTGCATGGACGTGGCGATCGGCGGCGAGGGCCGCCTGTTCCTGCTATGCCGCGATGACCGAAACGCACAAGATATTGGTGAGGGCGGTTTCATAAGGAAAACGAACTGGGACGACGAAGATTTGGGAACCATCGGCAACGGACATTTCATGTGGCCCGTAACTCTGCTGCGGGATCGTCAAGAAAACCTGTACGTGTCCGACGAGGGGCTGCATCGGGTCACGGCGTTCCAGCGTGACGGGACGTTCATCGGTCAGTGGGGTGCCCACGGTAGCGGGGAAGGGGAGTTGAATCGACCGTCTGGAATCGCCTTCGATGCCGACGAAAACCTCTATATGGCGGACACGCTGAACCACCGGGTGCAGAAGTTCACCAAGGACGGCCGGTTCTTGGATATGTTCGGCGCCCACGGCAAGGGCGACGGCCAATTCGACATGCCGTGGGGCGTCGCCGTGGACGGCGAGGGTGACGTGTACATCGTGGACTGGCGGAACGATCGTGTGCAAAAGTTCTCTTCCGAAGGCCGGTTCATCATGAAGTTTGGCGAGTCAGGTAGCGGCGACGGGGAGTTCAACCGACCCGCGGGCATTGCGGTTGACGATGACGGAGACATCTATGTGGCGGACCGCGGCAACAATCGCGTGCAGCTCTTCGACCGTGCAGGGCGCTATGTCGAGCAGTTCAGGGGCGATGCGACACTCTCGCCGAGCGCCCGCCGGTACATCATGGCCAATCCGAAGGTACTCAGGGCGCGCGAGATGACCACCCTCGAGCGCTCGAAGCACTTGCGTGCGCCCGCATCCGTCCGTCTGGACGGCGAGGGAAGGATGTACATTCCCGACTTCGGCTGCCACCGGATCCAGGTCTATAAGAAGGAAGCCTATCCGCTAACTCCGGAGGAGATCTGGCCTGATCAAAAATCGCCGTTCCTGTACACGGTCTGACCCTCGTTGGAGCCATCGGATCCGGCGGAGCACGACCGGGGCGAGGTCAGCGCCGCATGCCGATGATGTTCGGTTTCTCACGTCAACGCCGGCAGGCGTTGGAATCCGAAGTGGAGCGGATGGCGGCGGAAGTGCGCCCGCTGGGGGCGCAGCGCATGTACGTCATTGGTGATTTCGCCCGGGGCCGGGTAGAGCCGGACACGAATCTCGAGCTAGTCATCGTCCAGGCCACCGACGAGCTCTTTCATCGCCGTGCCGACTTCTGGGTCACTCACCTGCGGCCACGTGTTGGAACCCGGTTCCTGGTGTATTCACCGGAGGAGTTCGATGAGTTGCAGGACACCGATGCGGTTCTTCGGGAAGCGCGGCGCATCGGAGCAATGACCATTGGCTGAGGCCCCGGCGCCGAGGATTTGGGGAACGAATTTGAAGACGGCGCGGTGGCTCAAGCAGGCGGACTACGATCTCGCCGACGCAGGGTTTGTGGCCGGCGCCGGCCGTCACGCGCTGGCGTGCTTTCTATGCCACCAATCCGCGGAAAAGGCACTCACCGCGTATCTGTTGGCCCGCGGAGCCGAGCAGGTATGGAGCCACGCTCTGGCTGACCTGTGTGAGGATGCGATGGTCCTCGACGCGTCGTTCGACTTCATCAAGTCGGTGGCGGGGCTTCTGGACAAGCACTATTTCGGCGCCCGATACCCATCCGGATTGCCTGGCGGCGTCCCCGCCGAGGCTTTTGACCGACACGACTCCGCGCGCGCCCTGGAGATCGCCCGAGACGTGCTGCAGTTTGTACGCGGCCGGGTCGCCGAGCTTGATGACTCCGAAACCAGTCCGGATACCGAGGCTCCCACCGGTTCCACGTCCTAGAGTCGAAAATCCCGATCGCGGCGGGGCCGGCGGGGCGATCGCAAAGAGTCGCAGGGTGCGGATACTCGATCGTGGCGACCACGCGAAATCGAGGGACTCGATCCAGGCTGTTGCTCTAGAAAATCCCACAAAGTTTGGCCTGATTCATCACCGTGGAAAATACCCACGCAGCAATGCGGCCGCTCGCTCGCTGGCGGATGGCCTTCCGCTGTTAGACCGGATTAATGGGGGATGCATTTCAGGCAAAGTCCGGTCGCGATCGCGGAGAGCGCTTTTGACCGACTCCGCGCAACCAACGTCCACCCTCTCTGGACTTCGCCTTGTCTAGGAGCGCAGCCGGATCTGGCGCCAATTGCTGAAGCTGAAAATTTCATCGTCGAGCAAGAGACTGCATCTACGTTTGGAGGAATTTCGGGGATAGCATTCAGGGAAACGACCGGTTTGTGTCCGAATGGCCGCATCAAGTTCGTCTATCAGGTAGAAGCGTTAAAGTTGCGCGGCATAGTCCGCGCGGAAAAGGGGTTTCAAATGCGTAACCAAGTGGTCCACTGGGAAGTTACTGGCAAGGACGGAGTGGCCCTTCAGAAGTTCTTCGGCGATCTGTTTGATTGGGAATACGACACCCACAACCAGATGAACTACGGTGTCGTCGGAGACCCGGCGAAGGGTCTCAGCGGTGGAGTAGGTCAAACGCCCGACGGATCGGCGGGGCTTGCAATCTTTTACGTGGGCGTGGACGACGTAAGCGCTTACCTCGAAAAGACCGTCAGCCTGGGTGGAAAAGTGTTCATGCCTGAAACCGAGGTGATGGACGGTGTTGTTATTGGACTTTTCGCTGACCCTGACGGGCACATGATCGGTCTGGCGAAAGACCACGAATAAAATCAGGCACTGGACGGGAGGCTCCGAGTGGGGCCTCCCGTTTCCTGTTGAGAACCGGACATTGTCTCGCGGGCGTCAAACCAGCTGACGGAAGGCATTCCCGGCGGCAACGTCGTTCTCAGGCCTGATCACTTCGGCGGCAGGCAGAATCATCTTGATGCTGCGGTCGCCGGAGAAATGTCTGTAGGATCGACGCGCATGATCCGGACGCGCCGGCGGGGCATGCGGGCCGCTCGAAAACCCCCTGTTCCTAGGCGTAAGCGGCCGTTAACGTCTGAAAGTGTCCAGTCAATCCCGGCTCGGACCGGGCTGTCCGTTTTTGACGGAGTGGACCGCTGTCCCGCTATAAAAACGCTATAGCGGCCCGACCGTTCCTGCGGTTACTCTTCGCGGTTTGGGTGGCATTTCCGTATCCCATCCGCAAGCCCCTGACCGCCATCTTTATCCTGGCCGTCCTGGCCGTCCTGGCCGGCAAGAAGGTGACCGGTCGGGATAGACGCGACGATCCCACCCCGCCCGACCAACTCGGTAGCCTTTCGTTTTGGTGAGTTACCCACATTGAGGCCGAAGGGTGCGAAACGCGCGTCGACGGTCTGGTGGATAACCCGCCGCGTCCGGCCGCACCGGATACGTACGGTTACAAATGGGCTAAATGGGTAGTTCGTATTGAGCTCGTAGCAGGATTTCCGAAAGGCAATTGGGCGCGGCTCGGGCTGCCGAAGAGAGGCATACTCGATGACATCTGGTAGCCGGACGTCGCAGGGCGCCTCGCCGCGGAACCGCCGTTTCCAAGGACACGGAAAATCGCGGACGGCATCAGACACCCCGTTGAGCGACGGTCAAGCCGGTGATAGCATTCTTGCCCCTGACTGGCTGCTAAGAGCGGGCGCCGAGCGACCGAAGATTCCGTACAAGGAGCATGGGGCAGCCAGTGATCGAGACCGCCACCGGCCCCGTTGGTCGACGGACCGGCCTCAGAGAGGTCTGAAAATGACGGCTACGTCGGCGATCAAGCCCGATACCGAACGCGTCAAGAAATCCCGAGCGCTTCGAGAACGGGCCGCACCCGTCCTGGCGCGTGGGCACCAGGGTCACCGGAATCCGCACGATACGCTCGAATTTGGCGGACCCGGCTATGCATCCCGATCGCTCGGATCGCGAATCTGGGATGTTGACGGCAATGAGTACATCGACTTCGTGATGAGCTACGGCCCGATCGTTCTCGGCCATTCCGATCCCGAATTCAACGCGGCGATCGCACGCCGGATCGCTCGCGGGACCGTTACGAGCCTTCAAGACGCTGACGAGATCGAATTGGCGGAGACTTTGGTGGAGCACGTACCGTCGGCGGAGATGGTCGCGCTGTTCGTCGGCGGGTCCGCCGCTTGCTTCGGCGCCTTACGGATCGCACGCGCTCATACGGGCCGTCCGATGGCCGTGAAGTGCGGCTACCATGGCTGGCTCGATTGGAGCGGAGCAGGCGGTGACGGCATCCCTTCGGAAGTCTCGGATCTCACAATCGAAGTCAAGTACAACGACATTGAGGCCATCGAAGCCGCTTTCGAGGCGCATCCGTCCCGCATCGCCGCGGTTTTCATTGAATCGGTGCAAGATGACGGTCCGCACGACGGTTACTTCAATGCGGTTCGTGACGTCGTCCATCGAAACGGGGCGGTCTTTGTCTTGGACGAAGTCAAGACAGGATTTCGGTACGCCCTGGGAGGCGCCCAGGAGCACTACGGCATCGAACCTGACCTGACGGTGTTCGGGAAGGCGCTCTCAAACGGCTATCCGGGTTCGGCCGTCGTGGGACGACGCGAGATATTCGAGTCCGGAGACCCGCGTATGGGTGCGACTTTCCACGGTGACGGACTGTCCATAGCCGCCGCCCTCGAGACGATACGTCGGCTCGAGCGCGACGATGGGATAGCTCACCTCTGGCGCATCGGAAGCCGGCTAAAGGAAGGCCTCGGTGAGGTATTTGCATCCAACGGCGGCTGGATGACCGTGAAAGGCGACGCCCCCATGCTACGCGTGCTACCGGCCGACGCCGAGGATCCGCGCGCGGCAGACTTTTTCGCCGGTATGCACTTACGCGGCGTTTACATGATTCGCGGCGCGTGCTTCGCTTCTTTGGCCCACACCGACAACGACGTCGACCAGACCATCGAGGCGGGCGTGGCCGTAATGGAACAGCTCGCGCCGTAAGGTAACACTTCGATCCCGGGCAAGTTCATGGCGGGAACATGGCTATCCAACCCCGACTCTGCCGCGGCCGGCGAATCTGGCTCAGGTCCGTCGCTCAAGCCTTAACTATCTCGGAAGGCAACTATACCCTCTCTGTATAATCACAGGGACAGGGAGATAGGGCCGTGACGGCGCGGCGAGAGTCACTCGAACTCCGGCTTGAAGAAGCCAAGCGTATTAGCAACCTCAACCTGCAATTTCTCCAGAGTTGGAAGCACAAGGGGTCCATCGCCGAAGCTTATGAAGCTTGTGACTTCGAGGTTCATCTTCACGGGCTGATCGGAAGATGCCGAATCTGTGTGGCCCTGCGGCATGCGGAATGCGGGCTTGGGCCTGATTGGTGTGAGAGCTCTGTGTTTGTCGGGATTGGAGAGGTCGCGGAGCATCTTCGTCCACTCACATCCCTCGTACGGCTGCAACCGCTCGATATGTGCGACGTGTTCGTCGCAGACGCCTTTGAGGTAGGTTTCTCGGCGTTCCTCCCAGAATCTTTCTTTGTTACCTTCGATCGGAAATTGAGTGCCGTTCTGGATCTTGCCGGAGTCGAGGCGTGCCAACTCATAGACGAGATAGTCCAAGGCCGCACGCATGTTGTAGATGGTTTCCCCGACCAGAACAGGTATCAGAAGCGGAACTGGGAGGGTGCTGAATTGGAAAGTTATCTTAAGGACTCCTCCCAACTCAGTACCGTCAGGTGGCCAAGGATGAGCGGACTCGGCCTCGGCGCTCAAACGATTACCTACTTCGGCCTGAAAGGCCTGAATCCGCCGTTTGATGTGCGCCAGATGGTGGTTCGCCCGACGACTCCGCTCATAAGCGCCATCGAGAGGGTGCACGCCCTATACTTCGATCATGGGCAACAAGAAGACACAAAAGACCCCGAAGGGCGAGGAAATCCCGATTCCGAAGCGGGGAGAGTTTATCGACAATCTCCGCAAGGTAGCGGAGAAAAAGCCGAAGGACTCACCGCCCGACAACGCGGAGAAGTAGCGACTCAAACATCGACCGACCACCATTCCGGTGGTTGTACCGCCAAGCGTACTCATTCAGGTAGCCCTGAAGATGCTTAGCGGATACCGAGTGGTAGACCCCGTCGATTCCGCGCTTCACAAGCGACCAGAATCCCTCGATGGTGTTCGCGTGGATATCCCCGCTCAAGTAGACACCCTCGGCGTGGCGGATTCGTTCGTGCTTGTATCCGCGCTCGGCGACCGCGTTGTACACGCGGTACTCATCGGGGTAGATCGTGGACGCCGGGATCACACGCTTGATGATGTGTGGGAGCAGCGTCGCACCCTTGACATTGGGAACGGTGTAGGCCGCCACTCGACCTTTGCGCTCGACCATTCCGAACACCGGAACCTTGTGGGAGTCAGCCCCAGGACGGCCCTTCCGCGATCCCCGTCTTCGCCCGCCAATGTAGGCTTCGTCGGCTTCGACGGTTCCAGAAAGCGGTTCGTCGCCCTGAACCATCAACTCTTGCCGGATCAGTTTTGCCATGCGCCATGCGGTTTTGTAGGTAACTCCAAGCTCCCGCTCAAGTTGCTTCGCGGAGATACCGCATCGAGTGCTCGTCATCAGGTACATCGCGTAGAACCAGAGATGCAGCGATGTTGACGACTTGTGGAAGATCGTTCCAGCAGTCGGGTGAATGTGCTGACCGCAGGCCGTGCACGTCCATGACTGCCGTTGCTGAGTGGTGTTGTAGCGATGGAACACCCGCGATTCTTCACACTTCGGACAGTCCGCATGTTCGCCGTCGGGCGAGTGGCGGTTTCGCCACAGCCAGTCAAGGCAGGTGTCGTCGTCAGGGAACTCGCGCATGAACTCCATGAGCGTGTATTGCGACTCGGAGGACTTAGATCGTTTTGGGTTTTTTCGGTATGACTTTGGCATCGGTTCCATCTCCCTCTACACAGGTATGATGGCACAGATTGCTTATACAGTCAAGGTATAGTTACCTCTCGGAATAGTGTGTCCGTATCGACTCGTGCGCAGGGCGCAAAAAGTCGACCGGAGCTGTCGGCATGAAGTTTTTGGACCGCCACGGGATGCCAGCCACCCATTCCGCATGCTCGGTATCACCGGCTTGAAGTCGGAATCGTCTGCGGTGACGGTCGGGGAACCGGACGAGTAGATCCCGTCGGTGAGTGGCCGCAACTTGCTTCAGGCGATACCTCATGGGGCGAGATTTCCTACTTCATGTTCCGAAAACACGGTGCCCGTCGGCCCATCGGGGCAGATGGATGCACCGGCTCAGCTTTTTGACGTCAGTGCACGCACTAGGTCTTCTGATTACCACCTCGCACACTCATACGGCTACCCGCCGATCCTGGCTGTGGCGGCGACCACCACCAACGAGCCGACTGCGAACGTTGCGTAAACCCAGGGATTAAATGGCACACGTTCGACAATGGCCTTGAGCTTGCTATGTCGCAGGCTCGTTGGCAGGCGGACACGGCGACCCAGCAGTACTCCCCCGATCATCGCCAGCATGGCCGCGGCTGCCAGGAACGTCGGGTGGAACCAGAATCCGTCGCGCCAGCTCTCTGGCCCTAGTTCGGTGGCGGCAACCTTTCTGGGGACCCCCGTCTGGCGATGCGGTTGCCCACCCTGGTCCTCTGCGAGCTGGTCCGCGGCGGACAGTTCAGCGTTGAGGACAAACTGTTGGTCGCGCCACCCTGCGGCCTGATTAGATCCGTAGTTGAACGCCGCAACGATCTGCTGCGATACGAGTGGCACGTCCACGTCGGCGACCACCGATAACACGGTTCTGTCTCGCGCCAGAATAGTGCCCAGGTTCAAGGGTATGGTCGTCACGAGCACGCCCTCGGCGTCGCGCACCTCCAAGCTGCCTCTGGTGTCTGCTGCAAGCAGACCGCCGCTGTTATGCACGCTCACTTGGTAAATCACTACGCCGTCCTGTATTCGACCCTTGACGCCGGTAATCTCCAGTGACGCCGTGGCCAGGCCCGGTACCTCCATGAGAACGGCGATTCCTGATCGCTGGATGACACGAACGGTGAGCTGCCGGGCTTGTGTGTCCTCCGGCTCGTAGCTCACCACGATGCCGGCTACATACTGACCGGGGGCCGTGTCGGTCGGCACGGCCACGGTAAAGGGCACCGATTGTTCTGTGCCGGGAGCCAGGGTAATTTGTGATACCGGCAACGAAATCCAGCGGCCAACCCCGGTGATGTCCTGATCTCTATCTGCGAACGCAGTTCCCCCGTTTATCGCCGTAATTCCATCCGCGGCAAATATTTCGAGAGTGATCGGTTCATCACCGGAGTTGATAACCACCACCTCGTCTACATAAGTCTCCCCGGGCGATGGAGTGTGGACAAAGTAGGCGTACGTCCTAGGATCGTCGGCCGACGGCTGGGCTGGCCGGAGCCCGAACGCGACGTTGCCCGCGGCGCGCACCGTGCCAGCCCCAACCATCACGCCAACGAAAACGATGACGAGCCAGAGACCTGCTCTCCACTTCATCTGGCGACGCCCTGGTTATTCAAGCGACGCGACGAAGGTCTGGGTAAGAGCAGACCTGGTTTGCTCCCATTCCCATCTACGGTGCTGAGTTGGCCGCTATCACAATGGTCGAGGTGTACGACGCGGCCGCCACCGTCTCAGCTGGAACGTCCAGCTCGAAATTAGGTTTCAGCGTGTAACTTCCCATTCCTGCGTCGATCGCCGCTGACGCGATCTTCAACGCCACGCCGCTCATCGTGGTAGCGGTGGTCACTGATGACGTGGGCTTTGCATTGCCACCCACCAAGGTGATATTTGCGTCCAGCAACTGAATCCGAAAACCGGTGACGGCGATCGTTTCGATCCCGTCAATAAAATTCGTGGCGGTGATGGTCACGTTCCAGCCAAGTCCGCTGCCCCTCCCATCAACCGCCGACCAACTGTTGCCGGCCGCCGCGCTCGTCGACTGCTGATCGGTGCCATCCAGTGTGATGCCGCCCATGGTGACATTCGCTGGAGTTACGGACAGCGTTCCGGCCGTCACCGCGAGCGTCGCACTTTCGGCGAGGGCGGTCATTGTGCCGACTAGCGTTACAGTGACGGCGACCAAGATGGCGGCGAGGCCCTTAGTGATACGCGGTAGCCGTTTGCGATTGGGAGTCGTAGTAATCTTCATTGCAATCGATTTCCTTTCCATAATGTTCCTTTGTAAACGGATCCTTTCAGTTGAAGCGTTCGTCTCCCGAATTGGCCACCTCTCGTTTTCATGCGATCTTCACAGCCCACTTGCACGCAGTCGGCTCCTCCTGGTTGCTGACGGGGTAATGCCCGGAAACTGGTACCCACCGGTTGCCCAAGCTCGCTGCTCGCCGGTGGTAAATCCCGGGCACTACAAAGTTATTCCGGATGCTCTCCTAAGGGGCCGATCGAACCGCTAGTTTTTGACTGGGCGACCGGACGAATCTGCGTCATCGCCCACTCAGGCGAACGGCCAATGTGAACCTACCCGAACGACCAGCGAGCCGGCGGACCAATCGGGGAAGGCGACTTTGGCTTCGTTCCACGTGGTTGCATTCCCGGGCTGAAACCCACATAAACCGCCGGCTTCGAGGGATTATTCCGAGCTGACGGCGTTACGCTCGTAGTTCCGGCGGCGGATTAGTTGTCCGCGCGGGGGTCGGAAGTTGGGCGTGAGCCGGTAATCCAAGCGTGCCGCGTGGTTAGATCCCATTTCGCGCTTTGTTGCGACAACCTGATCGGGTGGATCGAGTTTCGCTGGCGCGTCGTTGACGTGCGACTTAACAGTTCCAGCTGTGATCGGATCGGGCTGCCAACGGGTGCGCGAATATCTCAAGCGGCCCGAGAGACGAACTAGCTCCGGCTGATGCGCAACGCAAAATCGCGCAGATTATGGACCCGTGACCATGTCGATGGTAACCGTTCCCGTATAGCTCCCCGCAAACGTCTCCGCCGGCACGTTCAGTGTGAAGTCAGGAGTGATGTCGTACTGGCCGATACCTTGGCCTACGGCAGCCGAGGCAATCTTGAGCGGGGTACCGCTCAAAGCAATCCACGCGGTCGCCGTACTGCTGGGTTTCGTGTTACCGGAAATGGTCACAACGTTGGCGTCGTCCAGCTTGATTGAGAAACCTCCCACTGAAATCTTCCTGCTGGGGTCTGAGTCGTTTTCGAAGTCGGTGGAAGAAACCGTTAGATTCCAGCCACCGGATTCGGTGTCATTGGTCGATACCCACGCGCCAGTGGCGCCGGCAACTGATCCATCACCGCCGTCGAGATTCCTGTTGGCAAACGTGATAGAGGAAGTCGCAGTGGTGAAGGTCGGGTCAGAAACTAAAACCATATAAGGATCGTCTCGGGATATCTGTGTTTCGCCCGAAAGGAGTACGGTTGCAAAGAAGTACTTGGTGGGCGGGACTGTGCGCTGAGGGCTCATCACGATATAGGTCCGCGAAGCCTGCTGGCTGACGTCACCCAGCGCCCACCGTACCGTACGGGTCACCGGGTCGATGCTGCCTCCGAGAGCCTCGATTACAGTCCACCCCGCCGGGAAATGGTCGACTAGAATCGCTTCCCCGACCGGTGCCGAAACCAAAACTTCTAGCGCGACGCTTACCGTGGTTAGGGGCGGCACCTTGTGCTGTCCGACCTTTTGACCCGCAAGCCGCCTGGAAAATTCGATGGTGGGGGCGCCGGCCCCGCCTACCGTGAGCGATGGAGTCGACTGCGGTGTGGGCGTGGGCGTAGCCGATGGCCCGGGTGCGGGCGTCACCTTAGCCTCCGAAGCCGGCATTGGAGTCGACTGCGGCGTAGGCGTTGGCGGAATGGGAGTGGGCGTGGGCGTTGCCGATGGCCCGGGTGCGGACGTCGCTGTAGCCTCCGGAGCAGCCGTGGGCGTTGAATTCGACTGCGGTGTAGGCGTTGGCTGAATGGGAGTGGGCGTGGGCGTTGCCGATGGCCCGGGTGCGGGCGTCACTGTAGCCTCCGAAACCGGCGTTGGAGTCGGCTCCGGTGTAGGCGCTGGCGCAATTGAAGTAGGCGTGGGCGTTGCCGATGGGCCGGGAGCGGGCGTCGCTGTAGCCTCCGAAGCAGCCGTGGGCGTTGAATTCGACTGCGGCGTAGGCGTTGGCGGAATGGAGGTGGGCGTGGGCGTTGCCGATGGCCCGGGTGCGGGCGTCGCTGTTGGGTCCGAAGCCGGCGTCGGAGTCGGCTCCGGTGTAGGCGTCAGCGGAATTGAAGTAGGCGTGGGGGTTGCCGATGGCCCGGGTGCGGGCGTCGCTGTTGCCTCCGAAACCGGCGTCGGAGTCGGCTCCGGTGTAGGCGTCGGCGGAATTGAAGTGGGCGTGGGCTGAGGCGTGCCCGAAACGGCCGGGGAGTCATGCACGGGAGAAGACTTGAACGGCGCTGCGAGAATTATTGGTGGGACCGTTACGTGTTGGAGCCCGAGGACCAAGGCCAGAATAATGACGGTGGCCAGAATTCGTGCAAAAGCCCTGCAACGAAACCCTGAAAAAGATGCCACTAGACGCCCCGCGCCAGGATCTCTGTCGGCCGCTCATCCGGCCGCAGCGTGTCGGGACGTGCAAGAGCGCAAATCATTTCGCCTACTATCTGGTCGGAATCGTCGGCGTTGGCCTTCGTCAGATCGTCCCCGCGAAGGCTGCTGCTTCGACCCGATTGCGCAGGCCGAGCTTCGATAACATATTGCTCACGTGATACTTCACCGTGCTCTCCGTAAGGTGCATCCTCGTCGCGATCTCCTTGTTGGTCAGCCCCGTACGGAGCAAGTCCAGAACCTGTCGCTCCCGTTCGGACAGCTCGGCCAGCCCGGTTCCGCGCACGGGGCTGCCGCCGGTGATGTCGCCGAACCGTTCGAAAATCCTCATGCCGATCTCCGGTGATAACGCCGCCCTACCCGTCAGGACCTTGCCCAGCAGCAGATTGAATTCCTCGGAGGTGGCCGTCTTTAGAATGTAGCCGTCCGCTCCACCGTTGATCGCATCCATGATGTCCGCTTCGCGGTCGGACATCGTCAGCATTACTACCTTCAGATTGGGTCTCTGGGCTTTGATCTCTCGCAGCACATCAATGCCGCTCATGCCGGGCATGGCAATGTCCAGCAAGACCACATCCGGCTCAGCAGTCGCGATCTGTTCGATGGCGTCGCGCCCGCCGTTCGCGACCCCAACCACCTTGGTCCCGGACGCCTCCAGGAGAGTGGCCAACGAGTCGCAGAAAAGCGCATGATCGTCGACGATCATGACCCTAGGTGGAATATTCGACATCACCAGTGCAATGAATAGCGGGGATCCGCGCCGTTACGCAGGTGCCCGTCCCGGGTGCGCTCACTATGGCGAACTCGCCGCCGGCTATTTGCGCGCGTTCACGCATGCTGTGCAGGCCGTAGTGTTGACTAACGTTAGTCGTGGCGATTTCCGGATCGAATCCGACTCCGTCATCTTGGATGGTGACAGACAGATCCCCGTTGACCGCTTCAAAGGTCACCGAAACGTGACGGCTCCGCGAGTGGGTGCGTACATTGGTCAGAGCCTCTTGAACGATCCGAATGAGATGAAGCTCCGCGTCAGGTTCCAGGTGGGATTCCTTCAGCTGATCCTGGCCCTCGAATCGCAGGTCGACTTCTTGATTGGCGAAGAGACTGCTGAGATATACGGGAAATATCTCCCATATGTGTGCCGGCGCTTCGCTCGCGCAATGCAATTCGAATACCCGTTGACGGACTTCGTCTGCCAGCTCGCGCGCGGCTCTGCCCAGCTTCGCCGCTTGTTCGCGTGCGTCATTCGGCCTGCCTCCTTGAAGAAGCACGCCGATCGCATTAGCTTGGGTTGTCACGTAGGCCAGCATTTGAGACATGCTGTCGTGCATTTCCCGCGCTATTCTCTTCCGCTCTTCAAGCACCGCCGTTCGGTGAACGCCTTCGTATAACCGCGAGTTTTCAATCGCAACCGCGATGATGTCCACATATCCGACAAGGATCCGCGCTAAGTCATCGTCCTCAAATGAGTCCGGGGCGCCGGAACCTATTGCTGCCATACCTATGAAACCGCCGGGGCGCGCCAGTGGAAGCAGCTGGACCGACCGAATTCCTGCGTCGAGCATCTCGTCGCAAAAAGGCGACGGCCCCCCAGACGTAGTTGACCAGGTCAGCACCTCGCGGGAATTCACGACTTGATCTCGGGCCCAATCAGCCAAGCCAAAGCTGTCCGAGCACGGGAACGTATTCGCTAGGCCCTCGGTTGCCACGATCGAATAATTCGAGTCGCCATCCAGGAGCCATAGGGCAGACCAGTCAACGGCCGGCAAACCATATAGATAGCCGAGCGCCGAATCGATCACTGCGTTGAGGTCGAGCGATGACGACACCACGCGGCTTAGTGATAACAGCGACTTAACAGCTTCAAGTTCGCGCGCCTCTTCTTGTCGCTGGCCGGCATCCAACGAAATACCCACCTGGATCGCCGACGCGCGCGAGAGCTCTTCGCGAAATGCGTCTTTGGCGATCGATCCTGCGGTAAGAGATGCGACTATCTTTGCGTCCAACTCCGTCGGACCGGCGTCGCCATTAGACGACCCCTCGGCTGGCAGATAGCGAGTGCCGGATTGAATGAGATACCGCAATTGCTTTAGCACCGCTTCGACCTACGACAGCCCTTTCTGAAGCGGCTGATCGGGCCCTTCTACAGGAGCAAGACCGCGCCAGTCGCTGATGTGGAGACGTCCTGTTTGGGATCGACTCTTTGATGTATGGAGCGGTCGCATTCGATGACGCCAAATACGCCATCGAGACAAGCACTCATAAATCAACTCGGACTCGCCCCTGAAGAAATTAGCGTTGCGAGGAGGGCGGCGACGCGCAGTCTCTTTGCCTGATTCGCGATCTTCAGGGTGCTTTACCTCTGCTCCTCTTCCGACTGCCTCCTATCCGATAGGTTCGTGGGAACTCAGATTATTGAACGCCAACCCACGTATCTGTTCACGGCCTTACAATCGCGTCGGCCTCCAGGCCCGCCTGGTCTTCACAAGGTGCAGATAGACACCGGTTGATGCCGCCGCAACCCGGACTCGGCCGCGGCCGGCGATTCTGGTTCAGGTACGTTGCTCAAACCTTCGCTGTCTCGGAATGCTGCTACCTATTCGCTTCAGAACCAATCGAGCTCAGCTTGCGGCCGAGCTTTTACTGCCGAATGCGCTTTCATGCCGCCGAACCGCTGACTACCTGGATCAAGTAGCTGTTCGTGTAGTTTGGCGATCCCTGGACGTGAACTAAGTATTCGCCGGTCGCCGGAAGCACAACCTCCAGCGAACCGCTCGCAGACTGTGCGACCAGCAAATTCCCGGGAGCGAACAGACGAATGACCAGCTGGTCGTCGCTCGGAACGATCCGAACCGACTCTCCGGCGCGGCCATCATAGGTCCACCGTTCGGTGGTGCGTGGACCGGCGATACCCGTGGTTTGCTCATTGCGTGGGAGAGCATTACGCACCCGAACGCCCATTACTTCGTCGCAAAAACGCCAGCGGCGAACAAAATCAGCATCGGCAAGCATGTCATCGCGGTATGGATTCCCGTTCAAATCGATGAAGAACCGCCCGTCACCTTGGAGCGCCATCGACTCTATGAACTGAACTTCGACGGCATATGCCCCTCCCTCATCCATCGTTAGGTCTTGAGTCCCATCTGCGCAGTTGTGGCGCCGGTGAGATGGGTGGACGTGTCGCGCCTCATGGACAAGAGCTCGCACGAAGTTTTCCATACCGCGGAGATCGGAACCGATCCAAGTGGTCGTGTCCGGCATGACTGAAGGGTTGATCCACATATAACGAGACGGGGTGCAGCAGTAGCCGAATCCAGGAAAGTCAGACTTGAATCGGATCCCGTCGATGGCCTCTACAAACCAGTCGAACAGAGCCAGATCGGTCCACGGCAGCTGTCGGGTAAATCCGATCCGCCTTAGAAGCAACACGGCGTGATATGCCCTCTCCTGGAACCCGGTGAGATTGGCCGAGCCGGAATCGGCCGCGCAGACAAGCGCTCCCGCCGATGGATCGGCTTCAAATTGCAGATCGAGGAATCCGTCGACCAATTCGATATCGGCGGCCGTTGGGCACTTGGCCAAAATCTCGTCAACGGATGGTTGCCTCGATGGCAGTTTGGCTTCGTCGGGAATCAGCACTTGGCTAAGGCGCTTAATCTCGTCCGGAATGTTTTGTCGAACGACCTGACCGACTTGAATACCCGGCGCTTCAATCCGCCAGATGGCGAATGCCGACCTCTGGGCTCTTAAAACCTCGACCGCGCCGCCGGCAAACACCTCGTAGCTGACTGGAAGACCATAGAGCTCCAGCCAATTCGGTTTTGACAAGTATGCGTCCCTGATCTCCGGATTCCGGTTGAGAACGGAAAGATGAACCGCCGTACGCTCGCCAAAGGACGCGCCGTCCGGCACGGCCAAAGTTGCGTGTTCCGGCAAAAATGGCAGGCTGACGTTCGGATGCCGCTCCGCTAGCAGATCCAGGGTGTTGACGTACTGAAACGATTTTGAATCTGGCCGCCATTGCAAGATCACCTTCTGGAACGCCTGTACCAAAAAGCCGTCAAGGCGAAACCGCTGGCTGATCGGGAAACCAACATCTTGCGGATCGAGCGTCTGATAGAAATCCCAGAGCGGGATACCATCCACGTTGGTCACCGGGAAACCGTCGAAACGATCGTCTGTATCGGCCCCAGTGTTCGTGTAGAGGCAGCCATCACTCAATGCAATGAACGGGCAACCCGCGGCGTGCGCCGTCGGTGCGATCATCCAGACCGCTGACGCAACCATCGACGCGATCAGAACTCTAAATTTAGGCGCCATCGTCTCCAACCAAACTTAAGTACTAGTCGCTTCAGTAATTTTCAGTGAAGGTTTCGAACTAAATTATCAATGTTTGATAAGGGCCCGCAGAGGGCCCGTGAATATCGGCACGTCGGGATCAGAACCATGTGGAGCAAATCCGATCTGTGGATACAATTTGCCACGACGATTACTTCCCGGAGTGGTGAAGTCGCTCATACGCGAGTCGGCTAGTCGGGGCCGTATTTGTACGGCGGCTTTAGCCTCCGCGGCCGCGTGGCTGACGAAGACGTTGAAGTAATTCCGACCGTTCATTCAAATTAGCCCATCAAGGGCGATTCCTGGCTCTGATATCATGCGGTCGATTCGAGCCCAGAAACGCATTCATGCTTGCCCATTTTCCCATCATTCGGCGCCTTCTATTGGCCGTCGCGTTCGCCGCGATTGCGGTTGCTTGCGAAGAGGCCGCCTCCGCCGGCGATTCAGCGGCGCAATCGCCCGCAGCGCAAGCGACGGCTACCACCGTCGCAACATCACCGCCCAGCGAAGTCAAAAGCCGCCCGAATGCGGCGCGGATGGACCGGAGTTCGTGGACATTCCGCTGATCGTGCCTGCGCCAGGTTCTGACTTATTCAGCCAGGTTGGCCCTCGCCTGCCCTAGCGCCTACTCCTGCAATTCAGATCGATAGAACCGAGCGCCGGCGTATCATCATCACTGCTCCGGTAGCCGCTGGGTGACGCATAACTGCGTTGCCAGTGCCGATTGCCACCTCCCGATCGTGGGTCACATGTCAGAGCTACTGGCGCAATACCGCGATTCTCGTCCGAATGCTCCGATTGAGTCTTGTACCCTACACGGAGTTGGAACTTCAGGCGGGCAACATAGATGGCGGCGAGAGCCGCATGGACTGCCATCGGCGCTGGGCGGTCATTATGTGATGTCCGCCGTCCGTCAGGATCGAAGCTGGCGAATGATCATTACTGACAGGTACGCCGTTGGGAATCCGGAAATTCGCGATCGGTCCGCTCTCTGTCCGAAATGGCGCGGTTCGGGATGACCCAAAGCGGACGAGGAGAGGCTCGAATCAAACCCCCGAAGCGTGCCCGCGTCAGGCCGATATTGCTACTGGTGCTTGGGATCGCGGCAAGCGTCATGGCGGCATGTGGCACTGCGAATTTCGACGGCATGCTCGTCGAGGAACCCTCGGTTGTGGAAATCTCGTCGAATTCCGCAACCATCGCGGCCACCACAGCCGATGACACGGTTTGCGCTATCGCATTCGGTCCCACCACGGACTACGGCCGGGTCGCTACCGATCTAGACATGTCGAGCGAAGGCCATCAGATGCATCGACCGGTACTGACGGGTCTTCAACCGGATACCCTCTACCACTTCAAGTTCGGAGGTATCGGGCCAGACGGCACCGTGTTTGAGAGCAATGACCGAACTTTTCGGACCCTCCCGGAAGACCCCAGCGCGATGGTGCGCAGTCAGATGACGAACCTGGCCCTGATATCGAACGGCGCCCGAGTCGTCGCCGCGAGCAGCGTTTTCGGCGGCGACGAGGACGCGTGGGGCCCTGATCAAGCCATTGACGGCAACCCGTCAACGCACTGGGCGACCCAGGGCGATGGCGACAGCGCATGGATCGAGATCGAGCTCGCCGATGAAACGAGCATTTCCGAGATTGGGTTCTGGTCGCGAACAATGGGTACGACAGCGCAGATTTTCACGTTTCGTGTGGTCACGGACCGTGGCGAGACTTACGGCCCGTTTGACCTGACTGATGCCTCAACGACGAATCACTTCCCGGTCGAATTCACCGCGAAGCGCTTGAAGTTCGAGGCGGTCAAGACCAGCGGAAGCAACACCGGAGCGGTCGAGATCGAGGTCTACGGACCGCCGCGGTAGGTGTCTGCGAGGCGCGGGTCAAACCGAAGGCGAGCCTGCCTTCAGCCCATTGTCGCGAGCACCTCGCGCGTCACCTGATAGCGAAGCGGCTTCCCCTGCTCCCAAGCCTCAAACTCGTCGATCACGCAGTCCGCCATTCGGACCACCTCATCGCCAACTGATCCTCCGATGTGTGGGCTGATCACCACGTTCGGCAACGTCCACAGTTCCGATTCGGCGACCGGCGGCTCTGGGTCCGTCACATCCAGAAGCGCGGTCAGGTCTGGCCTTTCGGATAACACGCGAATCAGGTCGGCCTCCACGACCTGAGCGCCGCGGCCCGTGTTGATGAAGGTGGCTCCCTCCCGCATCGCCTTAAACAACGAACCGTCGAGCACGCCTTTGGTAACCGCCAGGTCGGGGGTGTGATTGCTCACGACGTGGGATTGTTCGAACAACTCCTCCAGCGACGCTACCTCGACACCTAGTTCGCGCGCTCGTTCGGCCGTCAAGAAAGGGTCGTGCGCCAGCACGCGGTACCCGAATCGAAGAAGGTGTTCGGTGAGGCGTGTGCCGATTTGGCCCAGGCCAATTACCCCGATCGTCTCCCCGTTAACGCCCGGGCGGCGGAATGGCTTCGGCTCCCCGGCGCGTCCGGAACCACGATAGCCGCGCACGGCCCGGAAGTAGCCGCGACCGGTAAGCAGGATCTGCGCGAGGACCATCTCCGCGACTGGAATGGCGTTGATCGCCCAGGCGGAGACCAGCAGGATGTCCCGCTCGAGGAGTGGATGCGCGAAACCTCTCACGTTCCCCGCGGCATAAAACACGGCCTTCAGCTTCGGAAACAGGTCGAACTGCTCATCGCTGAGCGCAGGCATACCCCAGGTGGCGAAAATGACTTCCAGGTCGCGCAGCGTCGGGCCGTGGCCCCCCAGGTTGCCTCCGTTCAGGACCGCCGGACACAGGTCCGTCATCGACGCGATTCGCTCGCGACGCCCCTGTCCGAAGACATTCCCATTGCGCGGCGGATAGTCGTAGAACAATGCTGACTTTCTCATCAGGTTCCTCTTATGAAGTATGTCAACGTTCTCGCCGGGCGCGAAGACCAGCACCCGTCCGGCGAAACCCTCCCTCGAACCCTACCTTCGTAGAGGGCCGCTCTGCCTCGGCGGTGGCAGATTATGAGGGAAGATTTGGCGCACCGGAATACCCCGGGCGGGCATTGTTTGGTTAGTTCAGGAAGGAAGAGCAAATGAGCAAGGAAGATCTGCACGCGCTGGCCGAGTCCTTCGCGCAAAAGTTCGCTGCAGATGATGAAATGAGTGAGCGACTGGGGGTGGAGATCTACCGCCAGCTCGCGGACGGGCGGCCGGTCGCCGCCGCGTCCCTGGCGGATTCCCTCGGTCGCGCGGCGGACAATGTTACCGAGGCCTTACACGAGCTGCCCTCCGTTTATATCGGTTTTGATGATCGGGATAGAGTCCTTGAATGGGGCGGGTTCGGCCTCGACGGCGGAAACAACCGGTTTACCGTTCGGGGCAACCCAATGTACGCTTGGTGTGCGTTGGATGCGCTCTTTGTCCCGACCGTACTCGGAGAGAGTGCCAGAGTAGAGGCGACGGATCCGAAAACTGGCAAGTCTCTATCGTTGTCGGTTACCCCGGACGGCGTCGACAACGCAGATCCAACTTCTATGGTGATGACGTTCGCATTGCTCGGGATGGAGGCGTTCCCTGATTTCGAGAATTTCTCGTTTCAAAAAACCACGTTTTTCTTCGAGTCCGAGACCAGCGCGCTGAGCTGGTTGGAGGAGAATCCTGGCCCTGCGATGATTTCACTTGAAGAAGGGTTCGCGATCGGTGGATTAATACTTCGCGCTTGGTTCCCGAGCGTTCTCGGAGACTCATGATCGGCGATTCCAGCAAACAGGGCTGTACGCCGCCGCAGGGAATCGTCGCACTCGCTCTGCCGCGATGGGGCGATCGCCCTAAGCTGGCGCCGCCCGCGGCCCCAACTTCGCTTCTGGGACGTCCAATTTTCCATTCTGACAGCTCCGATCGAGATCTTGTGCCCGGCGCGGTGGACCTTATGCCGGCGTATTAGCCGACGGCGGCGAGCCGCTTATACTGCCCGCGACATCAGGCAGGCGCGCGGCGGACGGAGGGACGCGGTGGAACGTAGAGCACTGGGGTCCACGGGGGAAATGATCGGCGCGATGTGCATGGGCACCTGGGAGATCGGGGGCCTCGCCTGGGGCGCAATCTCGGCTTCCGACGCGGTCCAGCTGGTGCAGGACGCATTCGAGGCGGGCATTACCACCTTCGATACGGCCGAGCAATACGGCAACGGACGGAGCGAGATCATTCTTGGCGCCGCGCTTAAGGGACACCGGGACGACGTCTTTCTCATCAGCAAGACTGGCTGGATGATGGGAGCCGATGGGGCGCAGGGGCTGCCTCAAGGACGGATGCAAACTTTCGACCCGCCGTCAATCATTCATGCCTGCGAGCAAGGTCTTAGGCGATTACAGACTCACTACATTGACGCCTATCTTCTGCACGATCCCCCAATGCACGTTGTTGCCCAAGACGGTCCTTTTGAAGCATTACAGCGACTTCAACAGGCCGGCAAAATACGGTGGTGGGGTGTGTCCGCGAGCGCCGCGGTCGCCGCGGAGGCCATCCGTCGTGGAGCCCAGGTGGTGGAGACGCCGTTCAACGTTACGCAGACCGACGCCACGAAAGAGCTGTTTCCGGTAGTTCGAGAAAAGGGCGCGGGTGTTATCGCGCGATCCCCATTCGCTAGCGGTCTGTTAACTCTCGGACCGGACGGGCTATCGGGTCTTCCGGCCACCGACTGGCGGCAAGTTCTGCCGCAGGATCGATGGACGGAGGCAGCGAAGGTCCGCGAGAAGGTCGCCGCTCTGGCCGAGCGTCGGGGCGAGGGCCTCACCGACACGGCCATCCGCTTCGTTCTCTCACATGAGGAAGTGTCGACTTGTCTCGTCGGGATCTTTTCCATCGGCGAATTGAAGTCCAACATAGCGGCGTGCGAACCTCCGTATCTTGAGCTGGCGGAGGTCCAAAGTCTCATTCCGGAGATCGAAGCTGCCTAATCGGATCGCAGCCTCTTGCGCAAATCCACGACAGGTTGTGAGACACACGTCGGCGCTCGGGTGAGCCGGATGGAGATCATGCGCCAAACGAGCGTGCCGGCGGATCCGCAGCCCGGAACTTCGACCCAATTCATACTGCCGCCAGTACTGGTAACATCCACGGCTCGACGATCGTGCGGACAGGACATTCTTGATGTACCGGATGGTCCATCCGGTGAGTAGGCAGAGCATGGGAGCTTAGTTAGATGGCGGAAAAATTGCCCAGGGCGACTCTGGGTCGTACCGGACTTGACGTTACTCGGCTGGGATTCGGGGCGATGGAGATTCGCGGCGAACCAAGAGGCCGCCCCACTGGAGACGAGGAAGCCAGATCGATTCTCAACGCCGTGCTCGACGGGCAGGTCAACTACGTCGATACCTCAATCGATTACGGTGCGAGCGAGGAACGAATCGGACAGTTCATTTCATCCCGCCGGTCCGAGTACTTCCTAGCCACCAAGTGCGGATGTGTCGGGCCCGCGGGTGGCGATCACGTTTGGAGCCGAGAGAATCTATTTCGAGGCCTCAATCAAAGCCTTGAGCTTCTCAAAACCGATTACGTGGACGTGATGCAGCCTCACAATCCGACCGTTGAAGACGCCGAGCGGGAAAGTGTGCTCGATTCACTCAAGGAGATGCGCGAGCAGCGGAAAGTGCGCCACATCGGAATCTCAACCACGCTGCCGCACCTTCCGACCTATATCGATTGGGGGGTCTTCGACGTCTTTCAGATCCCATACTCGGCGCTCAATCGCGAGCATGAGGATTGGATTTCAAAGGCTGCGGAGGCCGGCATCGGCACTGTTATCCGTGGTGGAGTGCAAAAGGGCGAGAGTGGGGTCAGCGGCCGTAATGCCGATACCTGGGCGAAATTCGATGACGCGAAGTTGGACGAACTGCGCGAGGAGGGTGAGAGCCGTACGGCGTTCATGCTCCGCTTCACGCTTACGCACCCGAACATCGATACCATCATTGTTGGCACGAAGAACCCGTCACATCTCGGGGATAACGTGAAGGCTGCGCAGCGCGGCCCCTTGGCGCCTGACGTCTATGCCGACGCCAAACGCCGATTGGACGAAGTTGGCGTGAGAGCGGCCGAAGTTCCATAGGCCCGATGCTCAGTCGGCTCGGCAGGATTGGGCTGCCCGACCCGAACTGGCGCGCCAGAGTGCGTCGTCGCGATCAAACTTGTGCGTTGATGGTCAGGGACTTTGACAACTGCGATCCGCGCGGAGATCCTTCATGCCCATCGGAGTCAAGGTCCAAGCTTCACTAAAAAGCGCACGACAGCGGCAGCGGTGACACCAACTCAACCGATCGAGCGAAGTCCGTCGGCAGGTCGGCGGGCGCAAATCCCGTCGTTGGCGTGCCGCCCATCGCGGGCCCATATCCGCCCGTGCTCATGTGCCCTCTCACGATCAGTTCCGTCGCGGATTCAGCCGAAATGGGGCCGCCGCTCCGTGTAAAGGGCTGCTCATTCACGTGGCTGTGCAAGAGCACGCGGCGGTATACGAGGTCGCCCTCGGCCGATATCACTTCCCACCAATCGGCGTACTGGCCGCAACCTGTGTCGGGGCTTCGGATCGTGACATGCAAGATGTAGGCGCCCGGCTGGCCGCTGACGGCGACGCTCTCGACGACGGCGATCGGAGCGACGGCCGCGGGGGCCACAGCAGGTTGGGCCGGCGTCGGGTCTGCGCACACGGATGCGGTCGCTGCCGCAGGCAGAACCAGGGCTACGACGAAGGTGGTGAGGCGCGTAAGTCGTCTTCTACGTGATCGAGCCCGGAGATCTGACATGACTACTGGGCTCTGATCACAGCTACGAATCCGTGAGCTGGAGTCGCACGACCGCCAACGAAATCGGTGGCATCGCTATGCGAACCCGCCCATCGACCACGTGCGCTGAACCGGTCCGCGGCCGTACGCGATCTCGCCTGTCCCAATCGTTGGCTAGTTTTGGATCATCACCGGTCAGTAGCTCGGTTCCAATTACATCGGCGTCCTTGGCCTCGCCGATTTCAACGGTCACTTCGAGCGCGTCCCCCATGGATCGGTTGATAAGCACAACCGCCATCTGGTCTTCGTTTTCGTCGTGGGATGCGGCCGCATCCAGGACCGCCACCTGGCCGCGATCCCCCGCAAGATACGTCGGACTGTCGACGAGCGGCTGCAAGGACCAGCCCCGCGCATGCTCTGAAATCATGCGAAACGCGTGATAGATCGTCTGGAGCAACACGCCGTCCGCCCGCGTCAACACCGGCGCGATGACGTTTACGATTTGGGCCAGACAGGCGAGCTTTACGAGGTCGGCGTTCCGGATGAAGCTGGTTAGGTACTGTGCGCAAACGAGTGCGTCCTCCAGGTTGTATATCTCTTCTAATAGCGGCGTCCCGACTTGCCAATCGCCGTCGCTTTCACGGTTTTTGTACCAGACGTTCCATTCATCGAAGGCGATGTACACACGTTTATCGCTGCCGCGAACGGCACGTACGTAGCCGAGGAGTGAGCGATAGTCGTCGAGAATTTGATCGATCTCGACGCCCTCCGCAAGAAACCACGCGGAGTCGCCGCGCTCGTTCCGGCTATAGCGGTGAGCGGCGATGTAGTCGACGATGTCCCAGCACTCTTCGAGCACTATTCGATCCCACTCCATGTAGGTCGGCAACGAGTTGCCCGACGAGCCGCACACGACGAGCTCAATGGTCGGGTCCTGCCCCTTCATCAGCGCGCCGGCCTGCCGCGCGCGCATGGCGTACACGCTGGCAGGCACGTGACCGGCTTGCCAGGGACCGTCCATTTCGTTACCAAGTCCCCAAACACGCACGTCAAAAGGCGCTTCGGAGCCGTTGGCGATTCGAAGGTCGGCCCAGCTCGATCCCGACGGGGAATTGCAGTACTCCACCAGCGCGGAGGCCTCTGCAGCGCCCAACGTGCCGAGGTTCACCACCAGGTAGGGCGCAGTGTCGAGGGTTCGACACCAGGCAACGAACTCGTCGGTACCAAACGTGTTGGGCTCAATGGAGCGCCAGGCAAAGTCTCTGCGGCGAGGACGGTCATTAACTGCGCCGATACCGTCCCGCCAGTCGTAATTGCTTACGAAGTTGCCACCGGGATACCGGATCAAAGGCATGCGAAGAGGCTGGAGAACGTCCAGAACGTCGGACCGGAATCCGGCCGAATCACTCCGCGGATTGCCCGGATCGTAAACGCCGCCGTACACGGCTCGTCTCAGGTGCTCTAGAAACCCTCCGAATATCCGCGGGTCGATTTCTCCAGACCGGAAATCCGTATCGAGCTTTACCTTCGCTTCCAGGTTCGGCCTTCCAATCACTACCTACAGAACCGCTCGTGCTGGTTCAACGTCCCTCGGTATGGAACGTGAAGTCCGATTCTGAAGCATTTCTCGTCGAAAAGGAACCGCTCCCCTCCTACCCCAGCCCGCGGCCCGAGACAGCGAAACGGCGAATCTTGAGTACAGAGCGAATTTCGCTCGACCGGCGTAAACCATTGGGCCAACGACTGAAGAACGCGGCTCTGCGCTGAACAGGAAGAAAGGACCATCCTCTCCAACGCACAAAGGGGTAACTTCGCGTGCGTTTTCTAGCGAGCGGGTCCGTCAGTGGTTCCAAAAAACTTGCTCGTGATCATGTCGGACGAACACACCCGTCGCATGGCGGGGTGCTACGGGCACGCCGTCGTCAATACACCGAATCTCGCTTCCTTTGAACTTTTGGACCGCCCCTCTCTCCTTATCGTCGCGCCACATTCTGAGCACCACAACTGAGCCGCAATCGCGCGCTTCACGACCTTTTGCCAGCGGTAACCGTACCCGCGCCGCTCCGAGCTCGGCCGCCGGCATCCCTCGTGCACCCGCTCCCAGTTCGGGCATCGGGATCCGTTCCAGGTCCCGGTCCCGCAGTCAAGGCACGGGGTGACGCTCATTCACAGCCCCGCGATACCGGGGGCCAATGTGTCCCCCATCTCCACCAAGTAAGCTCTTGGAACGTCGTTTTCGATAGGAGTCCGTTTGGCTTATTCAATAGCGCGAATCACAGTCAGAAATGTTGACGACTTCTTGGCTGTCATGGAGGGATTCGAAGACATGCGCGGAGTTGCGGGATCCCGCGGCAGCACGTTGTATCAATCCGCCGAGGACGGGAACGAGTTGGTAGTCATTCAAGAATGGGAGTCCGTAGAAAAGGCTCAAGCGTTTGCCGCGGCGCCAGCTTTGGTAGCCGGAGCGAAGCAGGCTGGCGTCCTGGAGGTTTCGGAAGTGCTGTACGTCGAGAGCGTCCGCGAGTTTGAGTTCTAGAAACTCCGGCGAGCGATTGGCGCCGGTCTCGCGGTCGACGCAAGGGTTAGCGCTCACTAAGAGCCTCCGATTCTCACTCTCACTCCGCATCGATCTGCACATACGTCGGCTCCTGATCCTCCGCCAGATAGAGCTCCCACACCTCCTCCCCCCTCATCATCCGCCGACGCCGTGCCGTACGGTCCCGTTGCGCCGTCGATAGTCGCCGACGTCGGGAGGCGTTCCAATGGAGAAGAACGACCCCGGCCGCGATCCGTCCTACGCTGGCGTGATCGCTAGCCGCCGTGAGCGCGACTGCGCCTTAGGGCAGTCGCGCTCACGGCGCAAAGGGAGGCTTTCGAGTGAAGGAACGCGGTCCATTGGCACATCTTTTTAAGTTGCGGGGCTTTCAGAGCAGGCGCAGCAATGCGCGGCGAGGCCCTTGCTGTCGAGCCTTTAGGCCGAGATGACCTTATCGAAGTGGGCCTCGGCGACGCATACCTTCGGATCCTCGCCGATCCCGATCTAAACGTGAAAATACGTGATACGGTCACCCTGCAAATCAACACTCGGAAAACGCAATTTTTCGATCCGAAAACCGAGCTGTCACTGCTCTGGTAGCAGCGGCCAGGTAGGTAATCGGCCTCGCTCCGTTCGTTGAATCGACATCCGCTAGCGCGTCCGTTGAGGGGGGTAACCGGGCGAAGGCCTCGCCCATCGAACCACAACGCGCACCCTCCGGGGCGCCACGGATAAGCTCTAGCCTCGGACATCAGATCGAACGACCAAGAGGAAGTCCGGCCGGGTGTGAGCAGCACAAGCGGCCGCGAAGGAGGCAGGCGCATGGCTCAGTTGCGGGTAGGGTTGATCGGAACTGGAGCCCAAGCACGGTCCTACGGCGCTTATATAAAGGAGAATTCACGCGAGTTCACGCTGGCCGCCGTTGCCAGCAAGGGCCTCGACAAAATGAACGCATACGCCGGTGAGTTCGGCGTTCCCGCGGGTGCGCGCTACCCAAACGCCGAGGCTCTGGTCGACTCCGAACCGGGGCTGGACGGCCTGATAATCACATCGCCGGATACCACCCATGAGCACGTGACCCTCGCATCCGTTGGACTTGGGGTCCCGATCCTGCTGGAAAAGCCGATTGCGGACTCGATCGGAGGCGCGTACCGAGTTTCCCAGGCGGCCGCTGCCGCCGACGTCAACATCACCGTGGGACTGGTGCTCAGGTATACGCCGTTCTACTCCAAGATCAAGGAACTCGTCGATGACGGCGCGGTCGGTAGGGTCACTCAGATCGATGGCAGGCTGGTGCTGAAATACACCTTCGCGTCGACTCATTTCATGAGATCGCACAATCGCCACCGCTCCGACATGGGCAGCTTTGCGCTAAGCATGTGCGGACACGATTTCGACATCATCAATTGGCTCGTCGGCGACAGGGCCACGCGGATGGCCTCCTTCGGCGGGCTTGACTATTTCCATCCGCGCGAAGACGCCGCGCTCAAGTGCTCCGAATGCGACCGCGCGGCGGTGTGCCCTTTTTACGGGCCGCACGCGTTCGCCGACCGGCCGCCCTCTGAATACGAGGACACCTGCGTATATCACATCGACAAGGACATCGTGGACAACCAGCACTTCCTGATCGAGTACGCCAACGGGGTCCGCGTCAGCTTTACGGCGCTGTTTCTCGGCATTCGCACGCGGCGCGAGCTCCTGATTGTGGGCGACGAAGGTGAGCTTCGCGCCGACCTGGACCGAGGGGAGATCGAGGTCGACCGCTTCCGTCCTGAGCAGTCCTGGCGATTCGATCTTCGTGCCGCCGCGACCGGACCGCTTGGAATTCCAGGTCTTATGAGGGATTTCAGGGATCGCATCCTCGGCATCGAAGGCGAATCTACAGCCCCATTAGCCGCGGGCAGAGAATCCGTTGTCCTTGGGATTGGCGGGGATGAGGCCCAGCGAAATGGCGGCTTGGTCGATCTCGACGCCCTGCGCGACCGCGCCGCGGCCGCCGTTCGCTAACAAGAACATGCGGCGGCGCCTGGCCGGTCAGATGAATTCTGGCTCATGCCGATCGCGACCCGCAGTGCGCGGCCGCGATCCAGGTGTGGCGTACGGGCCGCATGATCCCGACCGGTCGGCGGTGGAAAGGGACCGCACATGATCCGAGCCGCATTCATTGGAGCGGGCAGGCGAGCGAGCGGAGTCCACCATCCGGCGGTCCTGCGTCAGAAGAATGTAGAGGTGGTCGCGATCTGTGACGTGATCGCCGATCTCGTCGAGCGAGGGGCGGAGGAGCTCAATATCCCCAGACGCTACACCGACTACAAGCGGATGTTTGATGAAAACGACATCGACCTGGTGTATGCGATCGTGCCGCCGACCGTCGTCACCCCCATAGCCCTCGACTGCCTGAACGCTGGAAAGCACCTATTCATCGAAAAGCCGGCGGGTATGAAATCTTCCGATACGGCGCTGATGGTGGCGGCCGCCGAGCGCAACGACCGCCTCGGCGCCGTGGGCCTGCAAAGGCGTTACGAACCGGTGCTAACCGAGTCGATGCGCCTAATCGCCGAGCGTGGCGGGATCGGGACCTTTCTGGTCGAATTCCACAAAAGCTACCTGGATGGGCAACTGCCCTTCGGACAGAACTCTATTCTCGACGATGGCATTCACGTGGCCGACCTGATGCGCCATATCGGGGGCGGCGATGCGCGCGACGTGCAGGTTAGCCGGGACCGCAATTTCTCCGACGCCGTGGACGTATTCGCAGCTCACGTGCACTTCACTAACGGATCTTTGGGCGTGCTCTACTTTTTGCGCCACGCCGGATCACGTTACCTGCGCTACGAACTGCACGGCAACGGTATATCTGCGTATCTCCGCGCGCGCGACGCCGCCGAGGTGTACGCGGACGACGACGCCGAGCCGCTGATTCTGAAGGGGTCGGAACTCTCCGGCGCCACGGACCCGCTCACTTACAACGGCGTCCTCCACATGCACCGACATTTCATAGAGTGCATCGAGTCAAACCACGAGCCGTTGACGAGCCTCCAGAGCACGCTGCAAAGCATGCGCCTGATGGAAAAGTTTCGCGGCGACGCCTAGTGCCGAGACAACCTGGGGCTCTCGCGTGGCCCGACCTGCGTGCAGGTCGGGATCCCCTCACGTCACGCGTCAAGACCGCTCCGCCACGGCCATCCAGCCTCCGCTGGCCTTGCCGCGTGTTCGGATAACTCTCGCGTGGCCCGACCTCGGCGCAGGTCGGGAGAATCCCCTTCCTCTCCCTCGGGGAGAGGATTGAGGTGAGGGGAAATTTGACCGCCAAGCTCGGGTGGCGTGGCCCGACCTGCGCGCAGGTCGGGATCCCCTCACCTCACTCGTCAAGACCGGTCCGCCACGGCCATCCCGCCTCCGCTGGCGCTTACTCAGCGGCCCTCCGCTATGTCGCCTGTTCGAATAGGGTTCTAGGACTGGTTTAGATCATCCGTTCCAGAGCCGCGGGGAGGTAACCAAATACCATGATCGATAAGCCTGCGGAGCCGTTTCCATGGGAACCTGGCGATGTCGGAGAGCACTATAGAGTCGGTCTGACCGGCTACACGGGCGTGGATTACCACACCGTTTCGCAGTACTCGGTGCTTCCGGCCCACAGGTCACAGGTGGGGCGGCGCGGATTCTACAAAGCCGGTCTTGCCGAGTTGCCCAACGGCGACCTTATCTCGGCCCCGGTGGACATCCTTCACCCGTCGGTGAGAAGCCCCTATCCGACCGGTAGCGTGAGCGAGTTCCACGGCGAGGAACCGCAGATCAAGAACTGGCCCGTGCGCCTACATGTGTCCCGCGACCAGGGCCGCAACTGGCAGCCCATCGAGCACACACGGCTGCTGGGCAAGGAGAACTCGCTCACTTGTCTGGAAGACGGTAGCCTGCTGTTCACCGGCGAGAGCCTGGACGCCGTGGCCCATTCTGACGACGGCGGTCACACCTGGACCATGACCCCAATGCACACGCCGAGGGAGGATTACCAAAGTATTTCGATCGTCCGCGGGCCCATTCGCCAGCCCGACGGGACGATCTCACTCATGCGCTGCGTTGGCAGCGGCGAAAGCCTAAAAATCGACCTTCAGGCGCCGTGCCGGGCTTGGTTGCGGCACTCATCGGATTGCGGGCGAACTTGGTCCGAGCCTGAGGCTATCGAGGTCTGGGATGACCCGTTCCCAATGTTCGTCGAGTCGGATTTCCTCACGCTCCCCGATGGTCGGCTGCTCGCCACGAGCCGTTTTGAGTACACGCACCCGATCGCCGGTACGCAGCCGCCGCATCCGCCTGGCTCGGTGCCCAATGACCACTCATCGGGCCACATTGTGCTCATGGAAAGCCGGGATGGCGGGCGCTCGTGGACCGAGCCGCGTGACTTTCTCAACTACAGCGAGGTCCACGCCCAACTGACCCTGCTGACGGACGGCCGGTTGCTCTGCACGTATCTGAATTACCATCTTCCGTTCGGAACCGCCGCGGTCGTGAGCGACGACCTGGGCGAGACGTGGGACTGCGACCACCGGCTGCAGCTCTCCTTGAGCAACGGCGTCAGCAATGGATGGCCCACGACCCGGCAGCTTCAGGATGGCTCCCTGCTGACGATCCACGCGCTGTGCCCATATCACCTGGAGCCCGAGGAGTCGGGCCAATCCGTAGTCCATACGGTCAGGTGGAGCCTGGAATGACGCCCGGCTGGACGGGGTGATGCCTAGGCTTCCAGCGGCGCGGCTTCCGGCACCATGCTCCAGAGTTCGGTCCTCCACAAAAGCACGAGGATGGCCGTCAGCGCACCCAAGCCGCCCCCTATGTACATCGACACGGGCACGCCCAGGCTCTCGGCGACGGCGGAGAGCGGGAGAAGCCCCAGCGGCATGAGGCCCCAGCTCAGCATCCAGATCGACATCACCCGGCCCCGTAAATGGTTGGGCACCACCAACTGGAGGATCGTCTGGTTCGTAGCCATGTAGATGGCGGAGCAGAAGCCCGCCGCCGCCAGTACGAACGCAGCGGCCCATACTGACCGCGTGAGACCGAGGACGATGATCAGGAGTCCATAGGCCAGCGCGCCTCCCACCAGGGCGCGGCCCTTGCGCTCGAGGCGGGAAAAGACGACCACCACCAGCGAACCCGCAAGCCCGCCCACGCCGAGGGCGCTCATGAGAATGCCCAGAAGCTGCGGTCCAGCTGCAAGGTCATGCTTGACAAACGCCGGCAGCAGCATGGTAGACGGCATGGTGAAAACGGCCGGAGCGAGCGCCAGGACCATCATCCCCAGGACCGGCCGGTTACGAATCACGTATGCGAAGCCGGCCCTGAGATCGGAGACGACCGCGCCATTTGCCCGACCCCGACTCTCCGGGGGTTGCAGGCGCGTGAGCAGAGCGGTGCTCCATACGTAGCCCAAGACCTGCGCGAAGTATGTTCCGGCGATTCCGATTAGGCCGATGAGCCCGCCCGCCAAAGCGGGACCGACTATGCGGGACGCGTTCATCGTGGAACTGTGAATTCCAACGGCGTTGGCCAGATCCTCGCGTGGGACAAGCTGGGACATGAGGGCGCTGCGGGCAGGCATGTTGACCCCAAATATCGACCCCATGATGAACGCGGACATCGCAAGGTGGACCATGTTGATTAGACCCGTGGCCGCAAGAATGGCGATGGCAAGCGTCGTAATCCCCATGATCACCTGGGTGGACAGAAGCAGCTTGCGACGGTCGAGCCGATCGGCGAGCAGCCCGCCGATCGGAGATAGTACGAGCATGGGGATGGACATGAAGACGCCGAGAACGCCTAGGGCGAAAGGCGAGTTGGTGAGCTCGATTGCCAACCAGCCCTGGGCAACCGTGCTCATACCGTAGGCAAGCAGACTGCCGGTGTTGGCAGCCCAGAGGCGCGCGTACTGCTGATGGCGCAGGGCGGGAAAGACTCCATCCCGCGTGCGGCGCGGCATCGACGCGACACCGGCGAACCAGCTTCCGTCCCTCCGGGAACTTGGCGCCGCTCCTCGTTGGCGCGCCGCGATCCCGTCCGCGTCCGCTGACGTCGGTCGCGATCGCCCCGTGGCGGACCCCTCAACCCCAGAGGCGGCTTCGGGATTCATTCTTGCGGTCGGCCTTCCAGAGCGCAGATTGCCGCGACCGACGTCGCCACGTGAAGGATACCGCCTCGACCGGGTTTCCCGGCGCGGCCGACGGTCGATTCGAACCAGGCTCTGGAACCGCGCGTGGGGCTCCCGGCCGATAAAAGCCCTATCGGGGTCCTAGAAATAGACTCCGGTCAGAGCGCACGTTGTGCGTATCAGCTCGTACTCGGCGGCGCCCCACTGACGTGAAGGATCTTCGAGGTTCTTCATCTGATCCTCAGTGAGTTCTACGTGCCCACCGATAGGCCACTGCTCGAGCCCCATGATCTCCTTGATCTGCGCCTGCGCCCGCTCGACGAGCTCCCGATACTCCTGCTTGAGTTCCTCTGAATCGCCGTTCGTGAGCTGACCGAGCTGTTCGTTCGACAACGATCGAACAGAAGGGTGGCGTAGAACCGGAGTCGTCTCGGTGCTAAGAGATTGCATCGAGCAGCGTTCCTTTCGCGTTGCCGCTGCTCAGCGGCAACGTAACGTACTCGCGCGAGGGAATACTGCGTATGAGCTCCCCGGTTGCCGAGTTGACGATCTTTATGGAAATCAGCCCACTGTCTGCGTCCACCGAGAAGCGTGCAGACGAAGTAACCAACGCCGGCGGCGCCGCGGTAGCCTTCTGGCCACTGGGTTTCGCCGGAGGTCCCTTGGCGCGCGGCGTCGCGACGGGCGGCGTTGATGCATCGACTTTTATATCCATAGTTACTCCCCAGGGCCTCCTTTGCCCAGAATGGATATTCATCCTCTCCCAACCCAGGAATCCGTTCCCGGGCCTCTGGTGGGGTGGGAGTCACCCCTCAATTACCTACCATCGGCACCGGATGCGAATTTCTTACAAATAGGTCGTCATTCGAGCCGCGATGCCACATCCCGTATGCCCGGCTTTCATCCAAATACAACCATGCAACTCGGCTTAAAGCTCGATGGCGCGGCCCTGATGTTCGATCTCGCCGCCGTGCACACATGCCCGGGCGGGCCGAACGCGGGCGAAATTCCAGGAAGCCATGATGGGCGTCTGGCTGAACCCAGTCGGAGTGATTTCAGCTGGCCGAATCCTGGTCGTTAATTTCAGCGGCCGGAAGGTCATACGGCCCAATATTGAGGGGCGGCTCGCGATGCCGTCAGTGGCCGTGTGCCAGCAGATCGACGATTTCGGACGTCTCGTTCACGGATCCAAAAACCCGTTTGAAGATCAACAGAAATGCATCATGACTACCTGGGTCGACCGTGGTGCAGGCGTCGGCCGCCACGAATACGTCCCATCCCCGATCCGCGGCGTCAAGCGAGGTGAGCATCACGCACATGTCGGTGGCGATACCGGCCACGACCAACGTCCGGACGCCCAGATTGCGGAGATGAACGTCGATGCCGGTCGAGTTGAACGCGCTGCCTGTGTTCTTGTCGAGAACTAGCTCGTCAGGTCCCGGGCGGACTCGCGGGATTATCCCGTACCCTTCGGTTCCCACGGCGGCCATATGACCCGATCCGTCCCCGGACGCTCCGCGCGAGATCGATTCGCGGCTGCGTCGCCGGCGTATGAGGTCGCTGCCATCAGGCAGTAGGCTGCCATGCCGCGTGAAGATCACCGGGCGGGCATTCGCCCGAAACGCTTCCAGCAAACGTTCGATGCTTTCCACCACATCGTCTACGCGTCTTCTATAGAGGGCGAACAGGGCGGGATCGTGGCGCTTAAGTCCGAGCGCGAGATCGCTTTGCGGATTGATGCAGTAGTTCTGCATATCCACGACCAGCAGCCCCGACCGGGCGGCGTCGAACGACACGTCGAAATCGAAGCAGTCACGCGGCCACTCTTCACTGGATAAGAACTCGATCGTATCCCCGCTCATCTCCGACTCCCCCAAGGTTGTGGTACTCCCGCCGCTAGGCACACGGTTCGATAGGACAGCCGCTGACCCACATTCGATCCCGGCGGCAATTAGAGCAGATAGACCCGATCGAGATATGGCGTGGGTCGGTTGATCCCTCCGAGCCTCGTCACAAATGTCACGTGGTGACGACCTGTCTTCTCGTGGTGGCACGCTCGCAAGCATCCGTAGCTAAGGTTGTGCCTCATTGAAGAGGTGAGGTGGAGGATTGCGGCCCGTTGCTCGAAGATCGCCGACACGCAAAGGTCATGACAAACTCGATTTCGATGGACATTTCCGGCTGGTTGATAACTCCATAGGTCTCGCATCCGCCAACTGACCCGGTCTCCCGGCCCTAAGCGTCCCCTAAAGGAATTCGGTCCTGTGCCCAAGCGCCGTCTGCTGTGATGTGCACGCAATCCCACCGTCTCGTAGTTGGAGCGAATGGTCCGCGACGGGAGCGCGACTCGGGATTGACGTATACAAGAAGATGGAGGCTGGAGCCGGGCCGTGAAAGACGGCCAAAGTAGTGGGCCGGCCCCGATCTTCGACCGGGTAGGCGATTAGGCAGGGGTGAGGAGATAAATCGTCAGTGAGTAGCTTGCCGATCTCATGAACCGAACCCCAGGCAACAATGAACCAGGCTGGTACGTGCTCCTTATCGGCGGTCATTCAGGGAGCGGCAAGACCACCCTGGCAAAGGAAATCGGGCTCGCGCTGGGTCGACCGTGGGTACAGGCAGACGACCTGCGCCTGGCATTCCGTCGTGCCGAAGCTTCGCTTCCCGGAGGGGCTGAGGCTCTCCATTACTTCGACGATGACCCTCATGTTTGGCAAAAGGATCCGATCATATTGCGCGATGCATTGGTTCAAGTGGGCCAGGCGTTATCAGCGCCGCTAGAGGCTGTAATCGAGAACCATGTGGATACGTGTGACCCGATCGTGATCGAAGGAGAGGGGATCTTGCCGGGTCTCCTACGCCGCACTTCCGTAGCCGAGCGCGCAGCGACGGGCTCAGTCCGGTCAGTTTTCCTTGTTGAGCCGGACGCTTCGGAAATTCTTATAAATATCCGCGCGCGCGACCGGGAATCGACTCCACATGACGATTCGGAACGCCATACTGAGGCGAAGGCCAAATGGCTGTTTGGTCAATGGATCGTGGCCGAGGCAGATCGTTGTGGCTTGCACGTCATCGAGCCTCGGCCTTGGAGTACGCTCGCGGAAAGAGTCGCTGAATCCGTTGCCTAGATTTTGCGGACCCGCGTCACGATCAAGTCGCAGTCGCCTTTGGCGACTAAGGTCCGCCGGCTAATTCTGTGCGCCCATACAACGGCCGCCCGCGCCCAGCCGCCAGGCCCGCGAAAGGATTCCTCCTAGTCGCCGCGAATGACGGGCAGCAGGATGTGGGACGGGTAAGGCCGCGAGTGGTGAACCGTCTGCTGCGCGATTCGCAATTCCGCGTCCATCCCGAAATCATTGCCAGTGTTGGGATTGCGATCGAAGCGCGGAAAGTTGCTGGACGAGATCTCGAGTCGGACCCGGTGGCCGGCCCTGAATAGATTTCCCGTCACCGCCAGGTCGATCTCGTATTCGTACACCTTGCCCGGTTCGATAAGACTCGTTTCGGCAGGACCCTCGCGGTAACGCGCGCGAATTATGCCGTCGCAAAGATTCATCGCGTATCCGTCCGGGAACACATCCACCAGCTTCGCGGTCCAATCGGTGTCCGGAGCATCTGATTCGGCATACAGAACCACCTTTACCGGCCCGGTTACTTCCAGATCGGAGGCAAGGGGATCGCTCGTATAGCACAGGACGTCCGGGCGCATTTCAACGCCGCGCTGGTCGTACGGTCCCCAGGGAATGATTTCCGGCGAGCAGCAGTTGCACCCGCCGACCGTTTGAACCGGATTCGTGGGATCGTAAATGTAGGCGTCAGGTGCTTCGTCAACGGGAGCATCGGTTGACAGGCCGCCGTCGCCTCGAAGTGTCGCCGCCCCGCCACCCGAGTGAAGATGCCACTTCTGCCAGTCCGTTCGCTCGAGCGGCCACTCGTGCTCGCCGCGCCAGACGTTGGCGCCCATGATGAAAAGTCTGAGCGGCGGCTCGTCGGCGATTCCGTTGTCGACGTCCATGAGCCAGTAATCGAGCCAGCGTTGCTCTTCGGAATCGAGGTCGACAACTGAACGACCACCGAAATCCACGTCGCCGGTTTTGGTGGAGCCACTCAGCGCATGGATCCACGGTCCGCAGATCAGCTTGCTGCTGCGCGCCTCGGGGGAACCGCCGCCGCGCCGAAGACCGTTGAAATTGTCAAACGTGGCCTTGGAGAAAATGTCGTACCAGCCGCCCATGTTGTAGGCCGGCGCTCGAACGTGCTCCCAGGGTTCGTTCGGACCGATTTCTCGCCAATATCCATCCAACGACGGATGACTGATCCAGTCCTTCCAATGGCCGAAATGACGCCCCTCCATCTCGACCGCGTCGATCAGAGGGAGTTTCCGAAGCGCGCGGGTCCAGTCATGGAATTCGATGGTCTGACTGGTGCGGGCGTTGATCCGCATGCCCCACGTCATCATCAACCCCAAATTGAGTGCGCCGCCCTGGTAGGCGACACTGTGCAGGTTTCCGGCCGGCGCCACCCGGGGCGTCATGCACGCCAGATGCTCACTGCCCTGCGGCGCGGCGGTCCACTGGGCTATGCCCAAGTACGATCCTCCGGCGGTGCCGATGCGGCCGTTGCTCCAAAGTTGCGTGCCAACCCATTGTTGAGTGTCGTACCCGTCATTGCCCTCGTGCCGGAAGGGGTAATAGGCGCCGTCCGAATCCCAGCGCCCGCGCGTGTCCTGTATGACGGCCGCGTAGCCCGACGAGGCGAGGTGCCGGGCACGCTCGATCTCCGGTTCCAGATTGTTGCTGTAGGGCGTCCTTATCAGCACGGATGGGAATGTGCCCGCGGAGTCGGGTAGATAGACATCGGCGGAAAGTTCGACCTGATCGCGCATCGGCACGCGCTCGTCTAGCAGCATCCTGACCCGATGATTCACACTCGCAACCGTCATCTCGTCACGCTCCCAGGCTTGGTTCCGTCGGATGGTTTCGGCCGAGGTCGAATTCTAGACGATCGGTACGGAGCCAGCCTCCAAGCAACCGTGGCCCGAACTTGGAACCGTGGCCCGAACTTGGAACCGTGGCCCGACCTTGGATCCGTGGCCCGACCTGGCTCCAGGTCGGGAAATTGAACCGTTCATGACTCGAGACCCTGACCTCCAATCCCCACCCGCGGACCAGTCGGCAAGTCGGGATGGCGAACTCCTCGATCCCGACACGGCGCGCAGGGAAGCTTGAGGAGCGAAGATCCCCGTATTAGCTGGCAGGAGCTCACCTGACGGCGAGGCCGATTCCAATCAGAACGCCCGCCACTCCAATAAACCAGGGCAAGATCTTCACCATCATCTTGTATTTCGGCTGGTTGGTCCTACGTTCCATAACAGCAGCGCCGCCCATTCCAACTGAGCCGATCACTAAGAATGTTATTGCCAGCCAAGATATGGCATCCAATTCCAAATCCTCCAAGCCACTGCTCACCCCCAGCCGAGCGGGAGACTACAACTGGTGAAAGGACGATTCAACGCTAAAACCATCGCGCCTGAGTACTCACACGTCACCGACCCTCAAAGATTCTCAGGTAGTTTTGCCTTCCCTCCCTAGGGGTCAGGGGCCTCTTGTGGTGGCAGATTATCCTTCGGCCAGCTCGCCCAAACGGTGCGTCGAGTCGCGCAGCACCGGGTAAAGGGATCGGTAGACGTCGAAGTAACGCGCATAGGTCGGGGCGGTTGACGCGTCGGGCTCGACCGGATCGACGTATCTCACGACTGCATCCACCGCCTCCTGAACGCTTCCGAATGCCCCGACGGAAACCGCCCCCAGCAGCGCCGCGCCGTAGGCCGGGCCTTCTTCCACTTCCATTCGCCAAATTGGCGCGCCCAGAATATCCGCCTGTAGCCGGAGCCACATTTCGTTTCGCGCGCCCCCGCCCGTGGCCACAATCTTTTCGACGCTGATACCCAGATCCTTCATGATCTCGAGCGAGTCGCGGAGCGCGAAAACCACGCCCTCCATGACCGCCCTCACGAGATGGGCCGATTCGTGGCGAATGGTGAGTCCAACGAATGCGCCGCGCGCCGCCGAGTCCATATGCGGCGTGCGCTCGCCGGTGAGATACGGCAGAAAAACGAGTCCCTCCGACCCGACCGGCGCCTGCGCTGCGACGGCGGCCATTCGGTCGTAGAGATCGTCGCCAGAGGGGCCCCCCTCCGCGAGCGTCGCCAGATCCGAACTGAAGATCGCGTCGCGCAGCCATCGAAATGAGCCGCCCGCGGAAAGCACGGCGCCCATATGGTGGTACTTGCCGGGGACCGAGTGGCACATTGTGTGCAGGCGCCCTTGTGGATCGGGATCCGGCGA
Source organism: Chloroflexota bacterium (assembly GCA_963663595.2). Classification (GTDB taxonomy): domain Bacteria; phylum Chloroflexota; class UBA11872; order UBA11872; family VXNJ01. The sequence goes on from CAXXGZ010000003.1 coordinate 196,207, forward strand.
ATCGCTGTGCGCGAATACCACTCCGCTCGTGCCGATGCTCGAGCTGACGATCCCCGGTCTCACGATACCGTTGCCAACTGCGGCGGCCGCGTTGTCGCCCCCGCCCGCCGCCACCGGAATCCCGGCGGGCAGGCCCAGTTGAAACGCCATGGCCTCCGTCACGTGTCCCGATACGTCAGGTCCTTCGAGGACGCCGGGCATCCATTTGGCTGGAATATCGAACGCATCGAGCAGCTCCGGCGACCATCGGCGCGCGGCCACGTCGAGCACAAGGGTTCCGGATGCGTCGGCAACATCGGTGGTCTTGGAGCCGGTCAACTTGAAGCGCACATAGTCTTTGGGCAGCAACACCGCCGCGACCCTGGCATAGTTTTCGGGCTCTTCCTCCCGGAGCCAGATGATCTTGGGAGCTTGAAATCCTGCGATCGCGGGATTCAGGGCTGTGTTAAGAAGAAGATCGCCCGCGACCTCAGTCATCCATTCCGTCTGGCGGACCGTTCGTTGATCGTTCCACAGCAGCGCCGGGCGTATCACCTCGTCGTCGGCGTCCAGGAAAACCGACCCATGCATCTGACCGGTCAATCCCATGGCCGCCACCTGTCGAAGATCGATTTGCTCGGAGAGGAGAGAAACGCTCTCCTTGACGGCCTCCCACCACTCCTCGGGCCGCTGCTCGACCCAGCTGGGGCGGGGGGTGAGGATTTCGTGCGGGGCGGTTCCGGACGCCACCACCGAGCCACTCTCGTCGATGGCCAGAGCCCTGCTTCCCTGGGTCCCCACGTCAATGCCGACGAAGTACGTAATTTCAAGCCCATCCACTGATCCGCGACCCGGCATTCTAGCCCCGCCCGCGCGGCTGACCGATGGACGATCACCAGCGAGCCGCGCTCCGGCTGACACGTGCGCCCTCAGCTCCGTCCAATCGATTGCTCGAATGCGCTGATGAGGTCGGGCTGTCCCCCGTGAGGAGTCCTATAATCCTGACGACCTCCCCCCGGAACCGAATCTCTGCCATGGCCGTTACCCACAGGAGCCATCGTCATGTACGAACCCCAGAAGTCGGACAAGTTCACATTCGGGCTTTGGACGGTTGGAAACGTGGGCCGCGATCAGTTCGGCGATCGCGTGCGTCAGACCATCGGGCCAGAGCGCATCGTGGAGAATCTCGCCCGGCTTGGAGCCTTTGGTGTGAACCTGCACGACGACGACCTGGTTCCCTTTGCCGCCACGCCAGGCGAACGGGACAAGATCGTCGCATCGTTCAAGCGGGCGCTCGACGACCACGGTATGAAGGTGCCGATGGCGACGACCAACCTCTTCTTTCACCCGGCCTTCAAGGAAGGCGCCTTCACGTCGAACGATCCACAGGTCAGACAGTTCGCCATCCAGAAGACGATGCGCGCCATCGATCTGGGCGCGGAATTGGGCGCCAAGATCTACGTGTTCTGGGGCGGCCGCGAGGGTGCGGAGGTCGACGCCGGCAAGGACCTGCTCGATGGACTCCGATGGTTCCGTGACTCGCTGGATTTCCTGTGCGGCTACGTCAAGGAACAGGGCTATGGAATGAAATTCGCCTTGGAGGCCAAGCCGAACGAACCTAGAGGACATACATTCCTGCCCACGACCGGCGCGATGCTCGGCTTCATCCAAACCTTGGAAAATTCGGAAATGGTGGGGGTAAACCCGGAAGTCGCGCATGAGACGATGGCGGGGCTGAACTTCCCCCATGCCGTCGCCCAGGCACTGGACGCCGGCAAGCTTTTCCACATCGACCTAAACGACCAGGAGATGGGAAGATTTGACCAGGACTTTCGTTTCGGTTCGGTCGCTCTGAAGAGCAATTTCTTCCTCGTGAAACTGCTGGAAGACAACCATTGGGACGGCTCCCGCCACTTTGACGCCCACGCCTATAGAACCGAGAACGAAGCGGGCGTTTGGGACTTCGCGGCGGGCTGCATGAGGTCGTATCTCATACTGAAGGAGAAGGCCAGGCAGTTCAGTGAAGACGCCGAGATTCAGGGAATCCTGGCTGAGATGGGTGACCGGGTGCACGGCTGGGGCCGCATATCCGACGGCTACACCACCGCTGCCGGCACGTCGGTAAAGAACGAGCAATTCGATATCGACGCGCTCGCGCAACGCGGCTGGCAGTATGAAAAGCTCGACCAGCTCACGATAGAACTTCTCCTGGGGGTCCGGTAGAACCGGTCAAGTCCCCAAACTTGGTGGTCGGTCCGATACAGGGCTTCACCCGAGACATGATGAAGGGTCAAATCAGCGGGCGAACGTCCTCCCAGCGGCTGGACTCCCAAGATCGCATGATCGCGGCCTGGACCTCGGCCACCTCCAGGGCATCGGCAACACCCGACTCACCCTGTTCGTTCGTCTCTACATATTTGAGAAACTGATAGGCCTCGATGACCTTGAGGTCCTTGAGACCTGGCCCGTCGCCGCGCAGCGGATGGAAGTAGGAGTGAAACGGCATTTCCGGCGACGAGAACACCTGCGTGTAGCCCGTCAGATCTGAACGGTCTTCGGTATAGACCTCAAGTTCGTGCATACGCTCGCGGTTCCACCTGATCGCGCCCTCGGTGCCGTTGACCTCCAGAATCAGTTCGGCGGCAGGACCTTTGATGACCCTGCACGCCTCCAAAGTCCCCTGCGCCCCGCCGGCGAACCGGACCAGCGCACCCACGTAGTCTTCGTTCTCAACCGATCCGCGCGGCCCCTCCGTCCTCACGCTGACGTGGGTGCCTTCGCCGGGGATCTCCAGCGGTCTTTCCGTGATGAACGTCTTTCGGTTCCCGGCCACGTCCGAGATGGGTCCGCCGAGCATCAGCGTCAGCTCGATCACATGCGACATCATGTCCGCGAGCGTGCCGAGCCCCGACGATTCTTCGCGAAACCGCCACGTGAGCATGGCGGCGGGATCGCCTCCGTAACCCTGGAAGAATCTTCCCCTCAAATGGGTGATCTCCCCGATTCGGCCGTCCTTGATGAGCTTTGCCGCGTGCCGGACCACGGGAATCCAGCGATAGTTATAGCCGACCATGCTGATCACCCCGGCCCTCCGAACGCAGTCGAAAACGTCCGCCGTCTCGCTCGGATATCTCCCGACGGGCTTCTCGCAGTAGACGTGCTTGCCCGCCTCGGCCGCGGCCCTCGCGATCTCCACATGAAGGTTGTTGGGCGTCGTGATGACCACCGCGCCGACTTCGGGATGGTCCACTACATCCCGCCACGAGTTCGTCGTCTCCCCGAAGCCGAACGTGGTTTTGACGTCAGACAATCTCGAGTCGAAGGCATCGGCGCAGATAATCAGACGTGGCGACAGCGTGTCTTGACCGAAGACGACGGGTACCGTAAGCATCGACCGCGAAATGAGCCTGCCCATGAACCCCATGCCAACCACGCCGACACCAAGCTGATCAGGCACAGATCATTCCTTTGGTAAATAAGGTCGGCCTGTATCAGACCAACCACTGCGATCCTTCAAGCCCGCGGCATATGCGGTCCGGGCGGGCTGTTTTCGGCTACCGCAGCTTGTAATCTCGGTGCGCTTCGGGGTCTTCGGTCCAATCGGACACCGCATCCAGTTCGACCCACATTTCGTCGGGAACATCGACCTGCGCCAGGTCGATGTTCTGTTGAATCCGCTCGGGCCTCGTCGCTCCTACAATCGTCGAGGATATCCGCGAATCTCGTAGTGAGAACTGCAGCGAGGCCGCCGCGAGCGGCACGCCGTAAGCCGCACAGATGCCTTCAATCCGCCGGACCATTCCCACGATCTCGTCGCTGGCGTCCTGATAGGCGTAACGCGGATATTCGTCCACTCCCTTCGCCAGGATTCCGCTCCCGTACGGCGACGCGTTGACCACCGCGATCCCCCTCGAATGCGCGTAGTCGAAGAGCGGGTCCGCCGCGCGGTTGATCAGCGTGTAGCGGTTGTGGGAGATGATGGCCTCGAAGTCCGCCTCCTTGAGGCATCTCATCATCACGTCGATAGGTCCGCCGGCGAGCCCGAGATGCTCGATTACGCCGTCGTCCTTAAACGCCTGGAGAGTTTCAATCGCGCCGCCCCGACCCGTCAGGTCATCCCAGTCGCAGTATTCGGGATCGTGAAGATAGACGAGTTGCAGTCGATCGACGCCCAGCAAGGCCAAGCTTTGTTCGACGGACTTTCTGGTCTGAGAACCGCTGAACTCGTTGGTCTCGAGATCTCTGTCCGCCTTGGTGGCGACGACGTAGCCATCTGGAATCCCACCCATTTCCTTCAGCACAGCGCCGATTCGACGCTCACTTTCGCCTAATCCATACGAGGCCGCAGTATCGATGAAGTTGATGTCGCTGGTGAGCGCCGCCCGGATCGTGCTGAGCGCCCGCTCACGGCTGACGGAGAACTTGTACGTGTCGGGCATATCTCCCAGGGCGGACGTTCCCAGGCATATCGGCGACACCTGGAGTCCGGTCGATCCCAGGAGGCGTTTCGCCAGCGGGCCGCCTTCAGTCAAATTTCCGCCTCTCTTGCTGAACATCCCCGCCTGGGGGAGCGCCGAGGTCCGATCCACGTTTCGACTGGAACGACGACTGCCTCAGGACCTCCGCGCCATGATTGACCTATCGGGGATCCGGCACCGCTGCCAGGCCATCGATGATCGAGGCGCTGGGGATCTTTTCAAAGATCGCGGGCGAGAGTTTGATCTTCGAGTTGCGGCTGCCGCTGCCGACGATTATCCAGTCGAGATCCATCACGGCCCGGTCGACGAAGAGCGGGAGATCGTCGGGAAGATTCAGCGGCGTCACACCTCCGATTTCCATCCCGGTCACCGCTATTGCGTCGTCGGAGGATGCGAACGACAGCCGCTTGCCATCCATGAGTCTGCGGACCGTATGGTTGACGTCCAAGCGGGTGGTCGCCAGCGCCAGGCACGCCGCGTAACGCTTCTCGCCTCGCTTGGTGGCCACCACAATCGCGTTCGCCGATCTCTCCAACGGGTAGTCGTAATGTTCGCAGAACGCGGCGGTGTCGGCATATTCGGGATCGATCTCGATTCGCTCGTAGGCCACGCCCAGATCCTCGAGTATCTGGAGTACGGCGTTTTCCCGATCCGTGGCGCCGGTCATCATCATCCATCCTCCTGAATTCCGGTTGACCAGGGACAAACTGTAGCAGTGGCCGCCAGCGAACCCCTTTAGGTCGCTGAAGACGGCTCGGCCTTTGCTTATGGATACGCACGGTGCCCGGCTTGCGTAACGTACAAAGACTTTGACAAGCTTCGTGGCCGGCGGCCGCACGGGAGGGGCATGATGCGCGAATTCGAAGCCGAACTGGTCCTGGACGCTCACGCGATTCTGGCGGAGGGACCGCACTGGGACCAGGAATCGCAACGTCTGCTTTGGGTCAACATCACGCCCGGCGAGGTTCACTGGTTCGATCCCGCAACCGGCCGGGACACCTACACCAGCGTTGGGACCATGGTCGGCGCCGCCGTACCGCGTGAATCCGGCGGTCTCGTCGTTGCGGTCGAGAACGGGTTCGCGGTTCTCGAAGACGGTGAAGATATACGGATGATCGCCGACGTGGAGGCCGACGTCCCGGGGAACCGCATGAACGATGGCAAATGCGATAGCCAGGGCCGATTCTGGGCCGGCACCATGGATCGGGAGATCGGGGACAAGACCGGCGCCCTGTATAGGCTGGACTCGAATCACCACGTGGATACCCCCCTATCCAACGTGACCGTCTCGAACGGGTTGGGATGGAGTCCGGACGACAGGCTGATGTACTACATCGACAGCACCACGCTGAACGTGGATGTCTTTAACTACAACGCTGCCACCGGGGAGATCTCGGGCCGACGGACGGTCATCGAGATCGCCGACGACGAGGCGATGCCGGACGGTATGACCGTGGACGCCGAGGGATTCGTCTGGGTCTCGCTGTACGGCGCCGGGAAGGTTCGCCGTTACGACCCCGAAGGCGTTCCCGTCGCCGAGGTTTCACTTCCGGCCACCGGCGTGACCAGTTGCGCCTTCGGCGGACCGGATCTCGGCGATCTTTACATCACGACCGCCGCGCAGATGCTGTCGCCCGAGGAGCTGGAGCGGCAGCCAAGCGCCGGCGGCATCTTTCGCGTCCGACCCGGCGTGGCCGGGCAGCTTGCACACAGGTTTCGAGGCTGAGCGGGATCGTCGGAAGCCCACTCATCGCCGTCAAGCCCATCTAGGTCGACGCCGGTTCAGAGTTCATAGCTGAGTTCGAACGGGCCCGCCGCCATGAACGAAGTCCTCGCTGACTGGGACCGCGTCTACACAGGTCGCTGAACCCGTGGCCCGTTCTGTTTTCGGATCGGGACGGTCATTGAGGCCCACCGGTGCCTGTGGCCCGACCGGTCCGCCGGTCGGGTAGCGAATGCGGTGGCGGCCGCAAAGTCCCCTCTCCCTCGGGGAGAGGGTTAGGGTGAGGGGGATGGCCAGACCTCCACGAATCTCGACGGGAACCCCGTCTGATCGGCGGAAACGCTCCAGCGCATCTCCTTCGTCAGTGACCCTGCCCCCAACTTACCCTCACTCATAAGTAGAATCTTTTCAGGTTATGGCCCCAATTGGGGCGGGCTGCAAACTCGTTGGGTGTGAGCCCATCCAGGCTCGTGTGCGGGCGTGTTGTGTTGTAGTCGTACCTCCATTCCGCGATGATCCGCCGCGCTTCGGCCAGGCCGGCGAAGAGATGTTCGTTGAGGCACTCGTCGCGCAGGCGGCCGTTGAAGCTCTCGACAAAGCCGTTTTGCATGGGCTTGCCCGGTGCGATGTAGTGCCAGCCAACGCCGCGTTCCTGCTGCCAGCGCAGGATAGCGTTTGAGGTGAGCTCGGTGCCGTTGTCGCTGACCAGCATGCGGGGGCGGCCCCGCAGCTCGACGATGCGGTCCAGCTCCCGAGCCACGCGGACGCCAGACAGCGATGTGTCGACGACGAGGGCGAGGCACTCGCGGCTGAAGTCGTCCACCACCGCCAGGATGCGGAACCGCCTGCCGTCGGCCAATGCATCCGCGACGAAATCGAGCGACCAGCGCTGGTTGCGGTTCCAGGGGAGCAGCAGCGGGGCACGCGTGCCGAGCGCCCGCTTGCGCCCGCCTCGCTTGCGCACCGTGAGCCGTTCCTCGCGATAGATGCGATAGAGCTTTTTATGATTGAGCCGGATGCCTTCCCTGGCCAGCAGGATGTGCAGACGGCGGTAGCCGAACCGTCGGCGCTGCTCGGCCAATTCCCGCAACCGCTTGCGGATGCCGGCGTCGTCCGGCCGCCTCGATTCATAGCGGTAAGTCTTCGGATCCATCCCGACAAGAGCGCAGGCACGGCGCTGCGAGTGACTAGTCTCCGTCATCGCCCAGGCCGCGGCCTTCCTCCGCAATCTGGGCGTTAGAAGTTTTTTGCAAGTAGCTCGCGCAGCGTCGCCACATCCAGCATCGATTCCGCCAGCAGCTTCTTCAGGCGCCGGTTCTCATCCTCCAGCCCCTTCAGCTTCCTGGCGTCTGATACCTCCATGCCGCCGTACTTGGACCGACGGCGCAGGATTTTTGAGGCTGTAACTTCTTCCGCTCCAACCTGCGCCGTCGGGTTTTTCTCTATATCTCCTTCCTAACCCCTCGACGTACTAAGTTTAACCCCTCAGCCTCAGGCTACGCAACTCTTATCCTGGGAAGTTCGGCCTAAAGGCATTAGACTGAGAGCCTGAGGCTATGGTAGACTCGATCACAGCGGAAGCAAGGAGAAGTCAGATGGCCCCAGATCAGAGAAGCCCGCGCTTTCCGAGTGTTGGCCTAGAGGAGGCGCTGCGTCGGGCTCAGCTACTCTGGGAACAGCAGCAACGTAGTGTGGTTGAAGATGAAGTCGCTGTTCGAGATTTGGGCTACACATCACTAAGTGGCCCATCGAGGTCAATGCTTGGTGCGATGAAGCGGTATCAACTCCTAGAAGGCGCACAAGGGACGGTCTCCCTCACCGAGCTTGCAATTGAAGCGTTGCAAGGCGAAACGAAAAGCGACCGGGCTAATGCGACGATGGAGGCAGCGCGAAATCCAGAACTATTCCGGAACCTATTCGAGAGTCATACGCAAGCTTCAGAGGACGCAATAAGGGCGCACCTGATTACGCGTAGGGGGTTTACGCGTCGTGGGGCAGATCAGGCAGCGGCGGCTTTTGTTAATACGAGGGACCTGATAGCCTCATTTGGTACAGGCTATAATTCTCCGGTCGATGAGGATAATGGATCATCGAACGAGAACAATAACAATGATGAACCTGATCGAGACACGCCGATGATTAGCGGGGAAATGAGAACTTTTGATATTCCGCTACCTGACTCTGCTTGGGTGTCGTTTACGGTGTCCTATCCATTGAGCACTGACGCCTGGAATCAGCTTCTGAAAGTCCTGGACCTATACAAAGCGGGGCTTGTTCAGAGCGGAGACGCTTCCGGGGGAGGGTCTGAGTCCGTGGAGGGAGCCGAGGACCTGTAAGGTTTGCAGTCCGCCTAACGGCCAACTCATTCAACACTGCATTTCAACTCTCGGAGAGTTTTGCACTTCCCTCCTAAGGGAGAGGAAGCTCGTCGGTTCGTAACCCGATCTGTACTCAGATCGAGGCCCACCGGTGCCTGTGGCCCGACCGGTTCGCCGGTCGGGTAGCGAACGCGGTGGCGGCCGCAAAGTCCCCTCTCCCTCGGGGAGAGGGTTAGGGTGAGGGGGATGGCCAGATCTCCACGAGTCTCGATGGGAACCCCGTATGATCGGCGGGAACCCTCCAGCGCATCTCCTTCGTCGGGCGCGAGGTCTGCGGAGACGCCAGACCATTGCACAAACTTGCTTTCCATTACTGATCGCGGTATATTTATCCCTGGCCTCCGGGTTTAGCCGCTGCTGTGGATTTGCTGTCAACTGGGCCATCGCATTATCATCATGCGAATTGTTCGGTTGGGGGCCTCATCCGCGCTTTCGGATTGCTGAGTGAAAGCCTCCAACAGATAGCCTCCTGGAGGATAGCGATGGCGGACTTTTACTTTATTTATAAAGGCGCACGTGGACCTTAATAAATTCGAGTCGGGTCAGGCGGTTTTCGACCGCTGGCTTGAGGAAGCCGAGGGAGGCGCGGAATTGGAGCGGGTTGGAGTTATCCAGAATAATTGGAAGGATGTGAGTGAGCCCACGATGTACAACGTGGTGAAGATCCAAGCAGAAAACGTTCTCCAAGCCCACGCCACTGTTCTGGAGGAATTGCAGGGAGATCCCCTGGGCCGGGATGGCGCGCTCATCATTGACGAGATCAGGGAAGTAAGGCCCTACGCTGAGTGGAGGTAGTTGCTCCGCCAGCGTGCCACTACTGTCGCTGCTGCGTAAACGTGGACAGAATCTCCTACACTGTCCCGCAAATCTCTCCATTGCCTTTTCAAGCAAAGTAGGTTTCAGATTCTGGCGCCACGGAAGGCCCCTGGGTAGGCTTAGGGGCCGATAGGAGGCATCATTCGGTGCACAGAGGCTGCGGGCAAGTGAAGCCTCCAGGCCCGCCCTGCAATTGATGGCCAGAACCCTCCACCGGGCAAATTACGCTATGCATGCGCTTGGCCGCGTACACCCCTTTTGCCGCGTAACCGTTCTCACGAATATCGAGTGGCGGGCGCGAGGCTCATAGTGGAGCTACATTAGTTCATGTCAGAATTCGATCCAACGTTCGTCGGCCATCGAAGGGACGCTAAGACCCAATGTTCCTTGCAGACCGCGGTCATCGTCGCATCCGGCGGCGACGGAGATGGGATCGGCGCATATGAAAGTTGAAACCTTCGTAGACGAGGGCGCCGGCAGTTCCTCGTACCTCGTCCATTCGCCCGGAGCGGGCAATGCAGTCTTGATCGACCCGCAACGCGACGTGGACCGCTATCTGATCGCCGCCCGCGATCTGGGACTTCGGATCACCAATGTGCTCGAGACGCACCTGCATTCCGATTTCCTGTCGGGTTCCCGCCAGGTGTCCGCCATGACCGGGGCGCGGATTGGAGCGTCGGCCGAGGCTAGGTTGCAGTTCGACCACACTCCGCTGGCCGAAGGAGACACCGTGCGGGCGGACGGGTTCCAGCTCGAAGTCATCTCGACTCCCGCGCATACTCCCGAACACATCAGTTACAGCCTCTCGGCCGAGGGCTCGAAATCGCCCAAGGCGGTATTCACTGGGGGAGCGCTGATGGTGGGCGGGGCCGCGCGGACCGACCTTCTCGGGCCGGATCAAGCAGAGCCGCTTGCGCGCAGCCTGTTCCGCTCGATTCAGAAACTCATGCGGCTCTCCGACGAGGTGGAGGTCTATCCCACCCACGGGGCCGGCTCGTTCTGCGCCGCGCCTGTATCCACCAACAGCACATCGACCATCGGCGACGAGCGGGCGGAGAACTACCTGGTCCGGGCAGCGAGCGAGGAAGAGTTCGTGCGCCTAGCGCTGGCCGATCTGCCATCGTATCCGCCCTATTTCGGCGAGATGCGGCCAATCAACCGCCGGGGGCCGGACCCACTGGAGACGCTCCCTACGCCAGATGCCGTCGAACCGGACGAATTTCGCCGGCTGATGGAATCGGGCCATGCGGTTGTCGACATTCGCGCCGTTTCCGAATACTCCGCGGCGCACATTCCCGGGGCGATCAGCATCGCGTTGCGGGAGGTCTTCAATACGTGGGTGGGCTGGGTGGTGCCGTTCGGCACACCGATACTGCTTGTCTGGGATGGTTCCACCCCTTCGCCGGAAGAGGCCATTCGACAGCTCATTCGCATAGGCTACGACCAGATTTCGGGCGTCCTGGCTGGCGGGATCGAGGCTTGGAGGCAAGCTGGATTTGACCTGGCGTCGACTCCGATGCTCGATCCGCACGAACTCGCCGACCAGATTAATACCGGAGCGGCCCCTGCGGTGCTCGACGTGCGAATGCTGAACGAGTGGCGGGATGGCCACATTCTTGGAGCCTCCCACGTTGAAGCTGGTGAGCTGACCGATCGCGATCCACCGTTCGACTTCGACACCCCGGCGGTCATCCATTGCGGCCACGAGGAACGCGCTGCCACGGCGGCGTCGGTCCTGGAGCGCAGAGGTTGGCGCAACATCAGCATCCTCAAAGGAGGCTGGACCGATTGGGTCGCGACCGGCCTCCCGACAGTGGTCGGTTCTGACTAAGCCTCCCGGCTCCAGGTCCGACGCTTGTCTCGATCCGCAGAGCCGGGAGTGAGTTCGAGCGGAGCCGGCATCCTCCGCAACCGCAGGCAATTCGCGCTCCTCGTCCTCCTCAACGCCTTCGTCGGCGGGATGGTCGGCCTGGAGCGGACGATTCTGCCGTTGCTGGGGAGAGACGAGTTCGCGCTCGCGACGACCGCCGCGACGTTCTCATTCATAGTGAGCTTCGGCTTCACCAAGGCCGGCTTCAATCTCCTCAGCGGGTACCTGGCCGACCGCATTGGGCGAAAACGACTTCTCACGATCGGCTGGCTCCTGGGTCTTCCGGTGCCGCTGCTCATCATTTGGGCCCCGGACTGGCGCTGGGTCGTTATCGCCAACGTATTCCTAGGCGCCAACCAGGCGCTTACGTGGTCCATGACGGTGGTAATGAAGTTTGATCTGGCCGGGGCGCGCGAGCGCGGACTCGCCGCCGGCCTAAACGAATTCGCCGGTTACGGCGGCGTCGCGCTCCTGGGCCTCGTTTCGGGCTACGTCGCGGACGCCACGGCGCTGCGGCCCTACCCCTTCCTGCTGGGAATCGGCCTGGTGGCCATCGGCACGTTCATATCGGTCGTTCTCATCCGCGAAACCCGGCCCGAGTCCGGGTCGACGAGGGGGGCCGGCACGGCCCAGAGCCCATCGGGAGGTGGCGGATCGATGTCGTTTGCGGCGGTCTTCGCCGCCGCCACTTGGCGCGATCGAACCCTGGTGGCGTTTAGCCAGGGCGGCCTCGCGACGAATCTCAAAGACGGCGCGGCGTGGGGATTGTTCCCGCTCTATCTGGCATCAGCCGGTTTGGAACTCACGTCCATCGCCGTCGTGGTGGCGGCCTATCCAGCGGCGTGGGGCGTGGGCCAGCTGGTCACGGGTCCGCTTTCCGACCGCTTCAACCGCAAGATATTCCTGGTGGGCGGGCTTTGGGTGCAGGGCATCGGACTGGCAGCCATGCTGCCGGCCGCGGGCATGGGCGGATGGCTGGCCGCCGCCACTTTCATGGGAATTGGCACCGCCATGGTGTACCCGACCTTCCTCGCCGCTGTGAGTGATGTCGCCCAGCCCGAATGGCGGGCCACCGCTCTGGGCGTCTACAGGATGTGGCGCGATTCCGGCTACGCTTTCGGCGCTCTGCTCGCTGGGTTTCTCATCGACTTCTTCAGCGTGGGCGGCGCGATCGTCGCGGTCGCCGCCCTGCTCGCGCTCTCGGGCATCGTGGTTTTGCTGCTCATGAGCGAGACGCCCCGCGGCCACGACCGGCCGGGCGAGAACTCCGATCAGACCACCGCCGTGCAGGAGGCGGGGCCGTGACGGCGGCCGCCTTCGAGCCGGATAAGAGGCTCTTCCACACGGGCTGAACCAGCAACGCATAGCGAACTCGCTGTTGAGTCTCGCTCCGGTTGGTCGAAACAGCCCTTTCGCGGAGTCGGCGTCGCGCGGCACTTCTAAACTGCGGCGAGAATCCGCTTCCACCCGAGTCCGTACGATCTGTTCACTACCTCAGGAAGCATCACTCAGATTGCTATCCTCGGAATCGATTCGACCCAATTCTGAAAGGACACCGATGGAGGGGCAGGGCGTAGATCTGTTTACGCATTATGAGTGGCCAGCGTACTTGTCGTCCCTAGAGCCTCGCGATCCAAAGCATGACGAAGATGTGCTGGTGGCGGAGATTTGCGCAAACGTCGGCGGTACCGACGATGAGAGCTGGATTCTGACGGCCCTAGTCCCGGAAGATGAGGTTGATTCCATGCTCAGCCAGGTCTTCGAGCCAGGCGAACTCGATGGAGCCACGGGACCGCATCCAGACCAACCCTCCGAGAAGTGGGACTATCAGCCGCGCTACTGGGTTAACGCGCCACCTTCGGCCAGGGAACTGGAGTCATTAACGTGGATGTGGAGCTCCGGTGGGAGACAAGCTCTTCTTCCAGATCAAGGATTTCTTTTGACATACGGGCTGATTCCTCGGTATTTGGAGCAGCCTGATCGGCCGTCAGAGGTCCACTGGGATGATCCAGGCGGACCAATGCATAGCGTCATCAGGGCGGTGACGGCCGGCGAATCCAGCTGGGACAGCACAGATCGACCGTTCATAACCGTCATCCGGGATTACCTTAAGGACTACGCCACGATACGGAAGCGCGCGCTGGTTCAGGTCTTTCACGTCGGTCGATGGGTACCAAAAGATGATCGACTTTCTGAACTCCTGGCAGGTGGGGAGTACGCGGAATACCGTTCGCCCGGTCGATTCGCGGAAATCCGTACGGAGCCCGTTTGGTCAAATCGGGCTTTCATTCGCATCTGGGGGGCGCGTGAGCTTCTTCGGCCTGGACCGGCGCCAATAACCCAGGGCCGTTGGGACTACGGAACTCTCGTTTGGCCAGGGATCCCAAAGCCGGTGACGCGTGATGTTGCGCGGAGTCTTCGGCCATTGGACGATCAAGCGTTTGTGTCCGATTCGGTGCTCGCCCTTTACGAAGGCAGGCCCGGCTACGAGATCTTCCCGGAGTCGGGAAGCGTTCGCTACGGACATGAGTGGTCTGTTACCGACACCTCACGACTTGGCCGGGACCTCATCGAGGTCAGCTTGCGAAAGCTCTATGAAGGCGCAAGGCCCGAGACAGTCCAGGTCTGGCATGACCACTCGGTTTCACCCCCACATAGATCCCCCGTCGAACTCCGGGAGCTTCGAGCGGAGCCTAATATCGCTAGAAGAGTTCGTCGGATTATGTATGCCGTGCTGTCTCTTGGCCAGGGACTGGCGGAGCACGCCTCTACAACTCTCAACGAGCAACTGTCTACATCAGACCTAGTCGCCATCGACGCGCAGGAGCTTGAATACAACGGATGGTGGAAGAAGGAGTATGCCGAGAAAGCCGCTCGTCACGCGCCGCTTTCGATGACTGAGGGGCAGTTTATAAGCCGGGCGAGCGATCTATACAAGCTCGCCGTCGAAGGCCTTTCCGAGCGGCGACTGCGTCACACCCTCGTCAAGATGGGTGTGGACTCAAATTCGATCCATGATTGGAGCGATTGGCGCAGCATCCGGTTGCTAGACTTCTTGGTTTCAATCGCTGTTGAAGCCAACGTTGCAGGATTAGGGCTGCCAGATGATTCGACGGCAGTCTTGCGACGGTTTGGCAAGCCCGCGCCCGGCCGCCGTTTGTCCCTGCTAGCGCTCCTTAACGAACTGCGACAGGTGGATGCCCACCGAGCATCGGACCAGCGGGTCGACAAAGCGCTCGCTTCGCTCAAATTCAATCGTGCCAGCGTGGCGTCGGGGTGGGGCGTCGCCGCAGACATCCTTTGCGATCGCCTCGCGGAAGAGCTGGAAGGCGCAGCCGTCGAGATTTCCAATTCAATCAACGGACGCCGCCCGGAACGCTGACGCATCTCTCAGCTGACCAAGGAACGGGGCCGTGACGGCGGCCGCCTTCGATCCGGGCAAGAGGCTCTTCGATGCGGGCTAAGACCCCGCCTTCGAGGAGCCGGCGTCCCATGGCGGACCGAACCGCTCAGGCTACGTCAGCTGTGTCCAGGCCCCCCCATGCTGCCTGAACTGCTCCCGGACATCGGCAACGATCGAGGCGTCAAGCGCTCCGGCCTCAGCCAGCGCGACGTTGGCTATCGCGTGGGCGGCGGCCGACGTACCGACGATGGCGGTATCGACCTCGTCGAAACTCAGCGTGAATCGAAGGGAAAACTCAACTCCATCGGCCGGAGCGCCCTCAGGCGCCGTTACGCTCTTCGATCGCCGCCAGTACTCGTCGGCGTAATCGTAAGGCGACCCGTCACGGTCGAATGCGCCGTTGGCGATCGGCCGCTTGGCGATGATACCCATGCCCTGGGCGACGGCTGCGGGGAAGATCTCTGCCGCGGCACTTTGATCCACCAAATTGAACGACGTCTGCAGCGTGTCGAATACGCCCATTCTGATGGCCTCCAGCGCCGCGGCGCCGTCACCGCTGTAGCCGATATACCTGGTCTTACCCGCATCCCGCGCCTCCGCAAGCGCGGCCGCCACCTCACCTCTTTGAAGAACTTCGACTGAACAACTGTGAATCTGTACGAGGTCCAGCACATCCGTCTTCAGGCGCTCAAGTGACCGATCGATACTGCTGGAAATCACGCCGTGGGAGTACGGTTCCCCGGTGGCATCACCGACCACATGTCCCGCCTTGGTAACGAGGTAGTATTCCGATCTCCGGCTGCCGATGGCGTTCCCGATGAGTTCCTCGCTACCGTCGTAGCAGGCGGCCGTGTCGATGAAGTTCACGCCGGCATCGAGGAGACCGTTGAGAAGGCGGCCGACTTCGCTCTCGGAAGTTTTCTCGAAACCAATCCTCGCCCCACCGAACCCCAGGCGAGTAACAACCATGTCGGTACCGCCGAGCTTACGTGTCTCCATGTGACATCCTCCCATTTGCGCAAGGCGAGTTCGGCGATGTAAACCTTCGTACCTACCAAGTGGCAGCCGACGGCTGCCATGCCGCAGCCCGATTCTAGCCCTCGCTCCATACGGTGATTGGGAGCGAGTGGGGGCGCTGGTCGGGGAGACGTGGGCGCGACAGAAAGGAGAGCGGGGATGCAGATAACTGGCCTGGTGAATAAGACGGTGCTCATCACGGGTAGTTCCAAGGGAATCGGCCGGGGCGTGGCCATCGTCACGGCCAAGGCGGGCGCAAACGTCGTCATCAATCACCGCGACACCGCTCGAGCGGCGGACGAAGTGCGGAGGGAGGTCGAGGCGCTTGGCCGGCGAGCCATCGTGGTCCAGGCGGACGCGGGCAGGAAGTCCGATATCGACCGTCTTTTCGATACCGCGATCGAGGAATTCGGTGGCGTGGACGTTGCCGTGCACAGCGCCTACTACAGTCATCGGGAGTGGGTTGTGGACATGCCGCTCGAAGAGTGGCAGCGCACCATCGACGTTTCATTGACGGGCGCGTTTCTCATGGCGCAGCGGACGGCCCAGGACCTTATCCGCAGAAAGACCCCGGGCAGCATCATATTCATCGGATCGATCCTGGCCATACGCAACCCGTCGAGGTCAGCCCCCTACAACACCGCGAAGAACGGCCTGCGCGGACTCACTTACACGATGGCCTCGGAGTTGGCGCCGCACCGGATTCGCGTGAACCTGATCGAGCCGGGCTGGATCGACACCCCTGGCGAGCGAAACTACGCCACCGATGACGAAATCGCCGAAGGCGCGAAGGGGCTGCCGTGGAAACGTCTCGGCACGCCCGAGGAGATCGGCAACGGGGTCGTCTACTTGGCATCGGATATGGGTTCTTATGTCAGCGGCGAGACGCTGCGGATCGACGCCGCCACATGGCTGCCCGGCGCCAACGACAGGCTCTGAGCCCGACCGTGAGGGTCGTTCAGGATGTTTTTAGAACTTCCAGGGGCTTCGCGTTGCCAAACGTGGGGGCCGCGGACCCCGCGGGCGCCGCCCACCGGACCGCGTTTCCTATCACCAGCTGAATTTCCGTCTGCTTGTAGATGGGATAGGTTTCATGCCCGGGACTGAAGTAGAAGATCTTTCCCTTCCCTCGATGGAAACAGCAGCCGCTCCGGAAGATTTCGCCTCCCTGATACCAACTTACGAAGACGAGCGTGTCCGGCGCGGGAATGTCAAAACGTTCCCCATACATTTCGGACTCGGGCACTTCGAAGTATTCGCTCAACCCTTCAGCGATCGGGTGACCGGGCTCCAGAACCCACACCCGCTCGCGCTCGTCGGCCTCGCGCCAGCGCAGGTTGCACCCGGTTCCCATCAGCCGGCGGAATATCCGTGAGAGGTGGGCCGAATGCAGGCAAATCAAGCCCATGCCGTCGAGAACGCGCAGGTGAACTCGATCGACCACGGCGTCCGACACCTCGTTGTGCGCCAGGTGCCCCCACCAAATCAGCACGTCGGTCGCGGCCAGAACGTCATCCGTGAGCCCGTGCTCCGGCTCATCGAGAGTCGCGGTCCGGGTTTCCAAGCCGTCCAGCGATTCGAGATACGCCGCCACCACCGCGTGGATACCTTCGGGATAGTGCGCCCGCACGTCGTCGTCGGATCGTTCGTGCCGAAACTCGTTCCAGACCGTCACGCGGATCGTGCTGGGCATCTATCCTTCTCCCCTGATGAGAACATCGTGGCGAGTCGGCAAGCTCGCCCTCGCGTCCTGTTCCGTATTCCCAGTCGCGGCGAGCTCACCGCCGTCTAACGAGTTCCGAAGTCCCACGATAGCCCGCGGTCAGCGCTCCGGAATACGCGGCCTCGATTATCGACCACGGTTATGACGTTCGGGTCACGCCGGCTGATCGCCACGGCTTGAACCTGGGCAGCTAGCGGGAGCCGGTTCCACGACTGGCCCCCATCGACACTTTTAAACAAGCCAAGCACGGTACCCGCGTAAAGCGCCCCGGTGAAAATTCCGTTCACGCCCTCAAAGCTGTCGCCGCTGCGCGCATCGTACGCAATCGCCCGCGCGTTGATCGTTGGAAGGGCGCCATTGACGAATCCGTTTGCGCTCCCCCAACCGTCACGCCCGTTGCCGGCCAACACCCCCTGATCGGTCGTTCCCAGGTATATCAGTCCTCGGTCGGGCATCATGGCCATAGCGCGCGTGGAGCGTGGGGCGTCAATCGATAACCTCTCCCACGCCAATCCACCATTAGTGCTCAGGAAGAGCTTACCGTCGCCATCGAGGACCGTCATCGTGGCGGAATCGAGAGGGCTCACGGCGATTGCCACGATGTCACCTGCGGCGCCCTCCGGAGTTATTTCCTCCCATGTGGATAGAGGATCGGTCGTCGAGAACAGGCCTTCGCCGCCGGCGTAGATGATCCCCGGTGACACGGCCAACGAGTTCACGAGGGCGACGGTAGAGATTCTTGACCAAGTGCGCCCACCGTCAGTGCTGATCTCCAATCCCGAACCGTGACCCAGGAGCAGACCGTCGATCGCGCGGCCGCCGAAGGCGGCCAGCGCCCGGTAATCGCCCAGGACAAGCTCGGCCGCGGGCTCCTGCGGCACCGACGCACGCCCGGACGAAACAAGAACGATGACCACCGCCACGAATGCGACCGCGACCAGTCCGCCTATCGAAATCCAGGCAGCGGATCGCCGTGAAGCGGTCTCGGTTTCAACTGCGCCGCCGTATTCCCCGGCGGGCAGAACATCGGTCTGAACGACCGACGTCGAAACCGGTTCCGTCCCGATCGCCGCGATTCGCTCCTCAATCGCCCGGTCGAGAATCCCGATCCGGTCGTTGTCACGTTTAACTCGGTCGGCAAATCTCGCCAATGCCCCACGGCGCTCAGCTTCGTATTCATCTCGGGCAAGATCCCCGCGGCTGAACTCGGATTCGATTTCGCGCAGTGCTTCTGCGGCGAACTGCACGTCTGAGTCCATCCCGTCCGGTCTCAGGGCGGGACCCCGACGCCGCTGGGATGGTCCTCGGGTGCGCCAAAGAGGGGTTGCGACCAAACTGACGGCGCCCAAGAAGCCGGCGACGATGAGCACCAGAAGCGCGACGTTCATTCCGCCCCGCCCCGGCGGGCGACTTCCTCTCCTCCCGCACCCTCGCCGTCGACGACACGGACCGATCCCGTGCTGGGTCCAGGTCTATCGGGCCTTCGCCTGAGCACGGTCGTTACCAGGGCCACGCCCACGACGAAGAAAATCAGGGGCCCGATCCAGATTCCGAGTCCGAATCCCTGTTTCGGCGGATCCATCAAGACGCCTTCGCCGTAACGATCGGCGAAAAATCCTCTGATCGAATCGGCGTCATCGCCGGCGCGCAGCTTTTCAGTTATCAGTTCGCGCATCTGCCGCGCCAGATCCGCGTTGGAATCCTTTATCGACTGGCCCTCGCATACCGGGCAGGCAATCTGATCGGCAATGACCCACATCTGCTCCTCGTACGATTCTTGGGCGGCCGCGGCGCCGGCCGATACCAGGAAGATAACGAAGAACCCCACCGATGCCGCGAGCGCCTTCACGCCCCGGTCCGGACGGCGTCCCGGACCTCCGCCGCGTATGTGGCAGTCGCCGCGGGCCGCGCGGCCGTGGTAGGCCAGGCCACCAACGCGAAGCCGATGAAATAGACGACTCCTCCGAACCAGATAAGGACCACGAGCGGGTTGATTATCACTCGCAGAGTGGCGCCGCCCGATTCCTCATCCCATCCCGAGAGAAGAACGTAGACATCGTCCAATCGCGGCAGCGCGGTCAGAATTCCGACCGAGGACACCGGCTGCGATTCCCATCCACGGTGAATCCGACGCCCGGCTTCGAACGCCGATCCCGCGGAACCATCCCTCGACGCCCGGACAAGCGCGTCGACGGTTCCGACGCTGGACGAGCCTCCAAATACCAGCCTCTCGAAGGATATGTCGTAGCCGCCCACGTTGGCCGACTGCCCGGGCAACAGCGAAACCGACCCCTCCACCGAGAAGAAGGACGAACCTATTATTCCAACTCCCAGCAGTACGATCCCCAGGTGGACAACGTAGCCACCGTACCGCCGCCGATTACCCAGCAACACCGCTCTCCACGCCTTCGAGATCGACTCCCGCGTATGGCGCTTGTACCCTGAAACGCCGCGACCGTAGTCGAACATCACCGCCGCCGCCGTGAATCCGCATGCGGCGAACGCCAACACCGCCAGCCCGGTTCGCATTCCCAGCAAAATGAGCGCAACGCTCACCAGGACCGCGATGAGCAGCGGCCAGAGGAATCGTTTTAGCACCCGGGAGGACGCGCCCCGCCGCCAAAGCAGAAGTGGGCCAACCCCGGTCAGGGCCAGCAGGGCCAGCATGAGGGGCCCGTTGACCTGTTCATAGAAGGGTGCGCCCACGGCCATCTTCGTGCCACGGAAAATCTCGGATACGAGGGGGAACATCGTTCCCCAAAACGTCGCGGCGGCGATGGTCACCAACAGGAGGTTGTTGAACAGAAATCCAGCTTCGCGCGACGTAACCGCCTCGAATGTAGTGTTCGAGCGCAGCAGCGGTAGTCGATACAGAATCAGTGCAACGGACCCAAGCAGCGTCAGCCCGAGGAAAACGAACAGGAACGGGCCGATATTCGAAGTCGCAAATGAATGGACGGACGTGAGAACGCCGCTCCGGACTACAAAGGTTCCGAAAATCGCCAGGATAAAGGCCGAGATCGCAAGCGATACGTTCCAGAGCTTGAGCATCCCGCGGCGCTCCTGAACCATCGTCGAATGAAGGTAGGCAGTCGCGATGAGCCACGGTATGAGCGCCACGTTCTCAACCGGATCCCAGCCCCAGTATCCTCCCCACCCGAGCACCCGATACGCCCACCACGCCCCCAATAGCAGGCCCGCGCTCTGTAGGATCCACGCCAACAGCATCCACCCGCGTGCGGCCCGGATCCACTCCCTGCCGGTTCTACCGGTGACCAGGGCGGCTATCGCGATTGCGAACGGAATCGAAAAGCTCACGAACCCTGCTAGCAACAGAGGTGGGTGAATTTGCATTCCGCTGTCCCACAAGAGCGGGTTAAGTCCTCGTCCATCGGGGAGTGTTACCGCCAGCTCCTCGAATGGCGACGACGCGAATACCACCAGGCCCAGGAACACGCTGAGCACCGTCCCCAAAATCCACACAACCGGTACCGCGAGTTCGCGGTGACGGGACCACAGTCGGAATATGGCCGCGCATGACAGGATCGCCAGAATCCACGACCAGTACAACAGTGAGCCCGCCTGGCCCCCCCAGAGCGCCGAAATCGTGAGCCCAGGCGGCATCGCCCTGTTGGAACTCTCGGCGACAAATCTAATTGAGAAATCACGGCTCACGAACGCGGCGGCCAGCGTCGCAACCGCGATCGTTGTGAGAACGGCCGATCCGGCCATGGCGTTCCGCGCGCTCACGGCGAGCTCGTGAGCCGCGGTCCTGGTTGCAATCAGCGAGGCCACCACCGCATATGCGGTGAGTCCAAGCGCCAGCGCAACGGCGATCCGGCCAATGTCGCCGAGATCAAGCATTCGATCGACCCGGGAACATCCGGGTGTGCCTACCCGTCGCTAGATGCGGAATCCCGAGGCTCATCTGGATTCTCTTCACGCATTCCGCGGAGGGAGTCCAGATCGCGTTCGACCGCTCGCAACCGCGCCGCCACGTACAGCATGTAGCCGACGATTCCAATCCATACCACCGCATAACCAATAAACAGAAACAACAGAAACATCGAGTTTTCGCTCAAAGCTTGCGCTCCGTAAGCAACAGTTGAAATTGCATGTCGTCGACTTCGTCAATAAGCCTTTCAAGGGCCATTTGGTGCCGCATCAGAAGGACGTATAGCAAGGTGAACGCGAAGACGGTGACGAGCAATGTTGCCAGCATGGGGGGAGGCAGCGTGGGACCGTCGGCGCGCAACACGGTCGGCGCCGGATGCAGCGTCCTCCACCAGTACACGGACAGGAAATTTATTGGGACAACGACGAATCCGGCGATGCCGACGATCGCGGCAAGGCGACGCCTGCTCTGGGGCTCCTGAATGTATCCGCGCAGCATGAGATAGCCCACGTAGATGAACCATAAGATCAAAGTTGTGGTCAGCCGGGCATCCCAGGTCCAGCATGCCCCCCACACTCTCGTACCCCAGAGGCAACCGGTGATGAGGACGAGCGTGGTGAATACCACCCCGATCGTGGCCGCCGACCGCGCAATACGGTCCCACTTGGCCGATCGCCTCGCCAGGTAGATCGCACCGCCTACGAATACCATGAAAAAGCTCAGATACGCGATCCAGGCCATCGACATGTGCGCGTAGAAAAGGCGCTGAATATTTCCCTGGACACGCTCCATCGGCGCATACATGAAAATCATGTAAATGGCTGCGGACATGGCAATAAAAGTGGCAGCTGTCAGACCCCAAATCGATCTCGATCCGCCCGCAAGCATCCGATCTCCTATGTTTGGCGATTCAGTCGACATCGCGTCGTCCGAACATCCACAGTCCTTTAGTCTCCCAGAATATGCTCAAAAAGCATCGCGGCAAGTCCCGCGAAGATAGCGCAAAACGCCGCCAGCAGGCCGGCCCACGGGAATTGGGATGCGGTGCTGGTCACGCCCAGGCTTCCCAATGTGGCCGCCACACCCCCGATCAACACTGGAAGCGATACGGGCAACAGCAGAACGGGTATCAGGAGTTCTCGCGCGCGTACGTTCGCGGCCAAGGCCCCGTAAAGCGACCCCACCGATGCGAACGCCGCCGACCCGAGTATCAGCAACCCCGCCACATCCCAGCGCAGCAAAGCCACGTCGAACAGAATCATAACGCTCACCATGCTGAAAAGCCCCACCGCGGCCAGGAACAGGAAGTTGACGCTGGCCTTGGCCAAGTAAAGTCCAGCACGAGAGATCGGCGCCAGAATCAGCGCCTCCATGGTTCCTTGATCTCGCTCGGCGGCGAACACGCGCATGCCGCCGACGACGGTGGCGAAGGCCAGGCTCGCCCAGAGCACTCCCGCCGCAACTGCGGGGACATCCTCGGCAGGAACAACAAAGGCCAGGCTGAAGGCCACTACCATGAGCACGGAGAGTAGCGACAGCGCCGGTACGACCTCGCGCGTTCGCCATTCGAGCCGTAGGTCCTTTCCGACGATGGCCGCGAGTTGCCTGGCGGAGTCGCCTAGCGACAATCCGCTTGTGCCTTGCCCGGTCCCGTCAAGATCCGCCGAATAGTCGAATGTATTCCGGGGGCGGGCCGCGAGCCGGCTTCTGCCTTCGACCGCCCCGGCAACGTCTTCCAGCAGTTTTCGGCCGTCCCCGCGGCACACCTCGAAGTCCCCGACCAGGGCTCCTCGGTCGAGAACCAGTGCCCGTTTCGCAAGCGCCGCGGCCCGATCGAGGTCGTGAGTCGCGAACAAAAACCCGGCCGATCCCGCGTGCGCATCAATGATTTCGCCGAGCCGGGCTCGCGTGGCACCGTCGAGAGCGGCTTCGGGTTCGTCCAGCAACAGCAGCCGGGGGTTGGGCAGAAGGGCGATGGCGAGGGCCAGACGCTGTTGCAATCCACGCGAGAGTTCCCTCGCCCGCCGGCGCCCATATTCGTCGAGGGCCAGATCATGCGTTAGATGGTCGATACGATCCGAGGCGTCGTCGACGACGAACGTCGCCGCGACCAGCGCCAGGTTCTCCCGTACCGTCAGATCGTCGTACTGGTGGGGATTGTGCCCCGAGTATCCAACCATTCTCCTGGTGGCGACCTCGGCGCGGCTCATCCGCGAACCGCATACGAAAGTCGAACCGACGGTCGGTGATAACAAGCCTGCCAATGCTCGCAGGAGCGTTGTTTTCCCCGACCCGTTCGCGCCAAGCAAGGCGATCCGTTCTCCAGGATCGATGTCGAATGTAAGTTCGCGAATAGCCAACGTTCCGCCGAGCCGACAAGTCAAGGAGCGGGCGCTCGCCGCCGGGGTCACCATTGCCTAGGTGGAATTGCCGTCGCGAAACTCGTTTTCGGCGTCACGAGTGCAGCCGGCGCCGACCCGGGTCAGACCGCGGGATCAGAGGGCAAAAATACAAGACGCCGAACCACGGATCATTGCGTGCCCAGCGATTCGACGGGCCGAAACTCCGGGCCATGCTTGACGAGCAGGTTCCGCGCCCTGAGCACCCCAGTCGCGTCTATGGCCCCTTCGACGACGACGTCCTGATATCGGTCCTCTGTTGAATACCCAAGCAGGTCAGGAGGGGTCCCCGCATACGTGACTGGAATATCCAGGCCGTTGTCGGTGAGCACGAAGCTGATCCCCGGCCCCGGGACGTCTTGCACCAGCGTTCCGTCCTTGACCGCGCCTTGAACCCGGATCGCCTTTCCAGCTATCGCCGGCCCTTCGATCAGAACCTCGTCCACAGTGAGGTAGTACACGGCCGCGGCGCGCGTTGCAGACCAGACGAGGTACCCGGCGGCGATAAGGATGACGGCCGATGGAATGAGAAATCGAATCGGCGGGAGCCGGAGTTTGCGCAGCACCGCCTCAGAGGACATCACACGTAATTCCTGCGACCGATTGGTTCCGCTCCGCCATCAGCAACTGATCGGACCGAGGCGTTGCAAGCTGCCGCATAGTATACGGCTCGACTGGGACGCCAAATTCGTTAAAAGAACCGATATCACCCAGATAGATTTCGTTCGAAAAGGAACCCAAGCACCGCGGAAAGCGCGTATATGACCACGCCGGTGATAACAGCCAGACCAGCGCGACTCGTTCGTAGGCGCGTGACGAGACTGTTAATTGGTCGCGCCTCCCACCCGTCGAGAAAAGCACCCCCGCGCCAAACGAGGCCGAAGGCCAGAAACGCGAGTGCGATTTTCACTCCCAGAACCAAGCCGTAGGCGGCGGTGAGGCCCGGCTGGGCCAAGCGCTCGAAAGTCATCACCCCACCAGTGATGATGAACACGCCGATCGCCCCTCCAAAGTAACGCCCGAATCTGTCCAGGACCGCGGCCGACCTGCTCGTCGCGCCTTCGGAATCGGTCGATCCCGACCTCGGCACCATCACGAGCAACATAAAGACTCCGCCGCCCACCCAGATCGCGGCCGCGATCGCATGCGCCCATCGGACAAGGAGAATCGCGATCTCCCAAACGTCCACGTCAAACAGCGCAAAGGCTTCGGAGGCCGGACTCGACGATTTTTCAGCCCACGAAGAGCTTGTAGGTGTCGCCGGTCCCGCTCTCGACTTCGGTTCCCGAGAGGAGGCGGGCGGAGCCGCTCAACGCGCCTTCCGCCACCACGAGATTGATAGCTGGGCGATTTTCGAGTCGCTCGATTTCCTTCAGGGTCAGCCACTCGGCACGGTCGGTCTCGATGCCATCCGGACTTGGCTCACCGGAGACCCAGTCCATTAGGAAAACGACGTACGTACTATTGGATCCGTCGTGAATTCGATTGCGAATCGCCAGGATCCCGCGGCACGTGGCTACGACGCCGCCCTCCTCCTCGATTTCGCGGACCACGGCTTCCTCCAGGGATTCATCGCGTTCGATGAATCCACCGGGGATCTGCCAGTTGCCGCGTCCGTATCGGCTCGCACGTCGCACGAGCAGCAGCCGCCCATCGCGCACGACGGCTCCGCCGACTCCCACGTTGTAGCCACGGTTGTAGGACTCGAATACCGACTCCCCATCAGCACTCTCAGCCATGGGCCCGTCGCTGCTCCCCATCGAGCCGGAATTGCTCGAAGCCGTGGGCTTCACCCGCAAGTATGCGCTGCCGAGAATCGTAACGGAAGCGGCGATCGGTTCGGTCTGGATTGCAGCGGCGGAGGAAACCGCCAGCATGAGTGAGACACCGCATCTTGAACCAGAGCAAGACAAGCTCGCAGGCCTGGCAGCGCTCATCCGGAGCGGTATTTCCGTACGCCAGATTGAGCGGCTGTTGACGTTAAAACAAGCGCTGTCCGTGGATTTGCCTCCCGGCGCCGATGAAGAGTCAATCGAGACGCCGCGATTGAGGTATGCGCGCTGGCTCTACCTGGGCGGCACGCTCAGGCGCTGAACCACCCTCGGGGGATCGTGGCTGCGG
The DNA here is from genome assembly GCA_963663595.2 of Chloroflexota bacterium. Lineage (GTDB taxonomy): Bacteria > Chloroflexota > UBA11872 > UBA11872 > VXNJ01. Next base: position 222,009 of record CAXXGZ010000003.1, read on the forward strand.
ACGACTCCGCCGGTGATCAACAACCAGCGAATTTGACTCGCGGTCCACCACTGTCACGTCTCAACCTGCGATAATTGCAGGATGGTGCATATCCTGCTCCGTCTTCAATCTGGATGATGCCAGCTGGTATACGATTTCCACACGCATACATTCATGAGCGACGGAAGCCTATCGCCGCTCGAATTGGCTTACAGAAGCTTTCGGGACGAGTGTCGCGTTCTGGCCATTACCGACCATGCGGGGCCGTCAAATCTCGAAAGCCTGCTCACTTCACTCGTTCGGGATTGCGAGACGGCGTCCCACGACTGGGACATCAAGGTGCTTCCGGGAGTAGAACTGACTTATGTGCCGCCGGCCGAGATCGACATTTTGGCGCTGCGAGCAAAAGAACTCGGCGCGGCGATTGTCGTCGTTCACGGCGAGACTATCTCTGAGCTCGTTCCGAAGGGCACCAACATAGCCGCGGCCAGGTCCGGCGCCGTCGACATCATCGCCCACCCGGGGCTGATAGATCTGGAAACGGCGAGAATCGCGGCCAATACAGGCAAGTTCGTCGAGATCTCGGGCCGGCGCACGCACTCATTCGCAAACGGTCACGTGGCGACGGTATGCCGCGAAGCCGGCGCAATGATGATCGTCAACAGCGATGCCCACGGTCCAAACGACCTCCTGTCATGTGATGATGCCTGGAAGATCGCCGTGGGCGCTGGACTGACCGACGATGAGGCCGGAAACGTACTTGATGACAATCCGCAAGCTCTTTTGGAGCGGCTGGGAGTGAAAATGACGGCCATGAAAGAGGTGAAAAGCCAGATATGAGCGGCGAGCAGGACAGGAACTGGCTTCCAGGTGACCCCGAGGAGCAGTTCGTTGAAGTCCCCTTTGAATCGGGGGAGCGCGCAGTACCTGACGGCCAGACGGACGATGAGGCGGACGGTCCGGATGTCATCGAGCTGCCAATCCTTCCGGTCCGGGCAACGGTGCTGTTCCCGGTACGGGAGGTAATGACCCCTCTCCTCGTTTCCCGCGATATTTCGATTGCAGCGGTCGAAGCGGCGATGGGTGGAGACAAGAAGATTCTTGTGCTGGCGCAGAAGGACCCCGAGAAAGAATCTATCGGGCCGGACGATCTGTTTACGATCGGTACGCAAGCATACGTGGGTCGGATGCTCAAGCTCCCGGACGGTACCACCAGCGTGCTGGTAGAAGGCCGGCGCCGTATCCGTGTTGCCGAAATCGTGCAGGAAAGACCCCACTTCCGCGGACGCGGCTGGGCGGTCGAGGAGGCCCCGGATCCGACGCAGACCGCCGAAGCCCTTACGAAAGACATGCTGCAGCTGTTCAAGAAGGTCGTGGACCTGAGCGAGCACCTTCCAGAGGATATCTACGTGCGGGCGATGAACGCGGAGAGCCCATCCGTACTTGCCGACATCGTTGCATCGTCCATGGATATTCCCTTCATTCAATTACAGGAATTGCTCGAAATCGACCAGGCGTCTGAGCGCCTCGGCCGCCTCTACGAGATCCTGACCCGGGAGATAAAGCTGCTGGAGACGGGCAGGACGATCGAAGCCGAGATCAATGAAAAGGTCGAGAAGGAGCAGAACGTATTCGTTCTCAGGGAGCAGATGAAGGCCATCACAAAGGAGATTGGCGAGACCGACCTGGCCGCGCGCGATGCCAGGGAACTCGGCGATCGACTCGAAAAAGGATCGTTTCCCGATCATGTGACCGAAAGAGTGACTAAGGAGCTCGACCGGCTGAATTCAATGCCTCCCGGCACGCCCGAGGTCAACGTCATTCGAAATTATGTCGAGTGGATTCTCGATCTCCCCTGGAAAAAGCGCACGCGCGATCGCCTGGATGTCACGGCGGCGCAGGCGACCCTCGACAAGACTCACTACGGATTGGACACCGTAAAAGACAGGATTCTCGAATATCTGTCCGTCCGGAAACTCGCGCCGCGCATGAGAAGCCCCGTGCTCTGCTTGGTGGGGCCTCCTGGAGTAGGCAAGACCAGCCTTGGTGAATCTATCGCCGAGTCGATGGGAAGAAGGTTCGTGCGCGTTTCATTGGGCGGTGTTCGCGACGAGGCCGAAATACGCGGTCACCGACGAACCTACATTGGGTCGATGCCCGGGCGCATCCTCCAGACGATGCGCGACGCAGGGACCGTGAATCCGGTCTTCATGCTCGACGAGATCGACAAACTTGGGATTGATTTCCGAGGAGATCCGACAACGGCCCTGCTCGAGGTGCTCGATCCCGAGCAGAACCACGCGTTCTCGGATCACTACGTCGAGATACCCTTTGACCTTTCACGCGTTCTATTCATAGCGGCGGCAAACACGCTATACGGTCTTCCCCCAGCTTTGATCGATCGTATGGAAGTTGTGGAGATCCCCGGGTACATCGAGGACGAAAAGATAGCGATAGCCCGGGATTTCGTGGTTCCGCGGCAGCTTCCCGAGCATGGTCTGGAACCAGAGCACCTGAGCTTCAGTAGCGGCGCGCTGCAGCGCGTTATCCGCGAGTACACCCGCGAGGCCGGAGTAAGGGGCCTTGAGCGCGAGATCGCCACGATATGCCGTCGCCGGGCCTTCAAGCTGGCCGAAGGTGACAAGGCGGCCGTGAAGGTGACCAGTCGATCCATTCCAAAGTACCTGGGCGCGCCCAAATTCAGATTCGGGGCCGCGGAGGAAAAAGACGAAGTGGCAACCGCCACCGGTGTTTTCCGTACAGCGTCGGGCGGCGAATTGATGCCCGTCGAAGTGATCGTCAACGACGGTAGCGGCCGTCTGACGATTACCGGTCAGCTGGGAAATGTGATGCAAGAGTCCGTGAAGGCCGCACAAACCTATCTGCGGTCTCACGCGCTCGAACTCGGGATCGAGTCGCGAGATTTCGACAAACTCGACATTCACGTTCACATTCCGCAGGGTGGAATCCCAAAGGAGGGCTCGTCGGCCGGAATCACCATCGCCACCGCGATGGTCTCTGCCATGTCGGGAAGGCCGGTGAGGAAGGACACCACGATGACCGGCGAAATCACGCTGAGGGGGCGAATCCTTCGCACTGAAGGGTTGAAGGAGAAGATCCTGGCCGCGCACAGAGCCGGTCTAAAGCAATTCATAATGCCAGAGGCCAATGCCCGCGAACTCGACGACGTTCCGGAGAAGGCCAAGCGCGACCTGAGCTTCATATTCGCGAAAAATATGGCGGAGGTCATGGACGCGGCGTTACTGAACACGCCAAACTGAGACTCGCTGCGGAGGGCGCCGCGCCAAACCGATACTTTGTAGTAGCAAAGTATTGTTATGTCTAATCATCACGCCCCTGCGTGCTACAATTCCGCCCACATTCGAATTAAGCCAATCGTGTGAATCTTCGGTGGGAGGCCTAGGCCGGAGAGTTATCTGAATGTTCCGCCCAATAAGTGCGCTCCTTGGGCTATTCTCGCGTGACCTCGGGATAGATCTGGGAACAGCCAACACCCTCGTGTACGTACGGGGTCAGGGCGTTGTCATATCCGAACCCTCAGTCGTGGCAACGGACACCCGGACGGGTCGTGTGCTGGCCGTCGGCGCGGAAGCCAAACGCATGGTGGGCCGCACTCCCACCAACATCGTTGCCGCACGGCCGCTCAAAGACGGAGTGATAGCCGACTTTGAGACCGTCGAAATAATGCTGCGATATTTCATAAGCCGCGTTCACGAGGAAACTCCCTTTCTTCCCCGGCCCAGGGTCATCGTTGGTATCCCGTCCGGCGTCACAGAGGTTGAAAAGCGCGCCGTTCACGAGGCCGCCCTACAGGCAGGGGCTCGCGAGGCTTATCTGATAGAAGAGCCTATGGCGGCAGCCATCGGAGCCGGGCAGCCAATTCAGGAGCCTGCCGGCAACATGATCGTCGATATCGGCGGCGGAACGACCGAAGTGGCCGTAATCTCGCTTGGCGGCATCGTGGTCAGTCACTCGATCCGAGTTGCCGGAGATGAAATCGACGAGCAGATCGTCGATTACGTGAGATCCGAACATGGTCTGCTTATCGGAGAGCGAACGGCCGAAACCTGCAAGATCGAGATCGGCTCCGCCTCCTCGGATGTTGAGGATGGGACCACCTTCGTGCGCGGCCGCGATCTGAACTCAGGCCTCCCGCGCGCACTCGAGCTCAGCAGCGGTCAGGTCAGGGAGGCCATTTCGAGTACCGTTGACGAGGTCGTTGAAAACGTAAAGCTCGCCCTCGAGGCGACGCCGCCAGAGCTTCTTGCCGACATCATGGAGCAGGGCATTTACCTTGCCGGTGGTGGGGCGCTGTTGCGGGGAATGGACAAACGCCTGGAAGAGGGAACCGACATCCCAGTGGTCATGGCCAAGAGCCCGCTGGAATCTGTGGTCCGCGGAACTGGTTCATGCCTGCAGAATTTGGCTGCGTACCGAGAAATCTTCGTATCGGACAACGGGTATCCGCTCTATTGATCGGATCGGGGTCTGATCGATGAAGGCTCGCCGGTCACTCTTCTGGCTTGTTTTTCTCTCCGCCCTCTCGCTGGGTTTCTCGGTCATGCACAACAACGGTGCGCTTTCACCGATTGAGGACATAATCCTTCGCGCCTCGAGTCCAGTGCAGAGAGTGATCCGGAGCACTTCGACTTCCGCGGCGACGACGCTGGAGGACCTGCGCCGTTTTGGCGAGCTGCGAACCGAAAACGAGCGACTCAACCTCACCGTAAGCGAGCTGCTCGCCGAGGTGGCCAGCCTGCGTGATACGGCCCGTGAGAACCTCGCCCTGCGTGAGGCCGTGAAATACGTACAGCAAAATCCCGATCTGAACCTCGTCGCCGCACGGGTCGTCGGACACGACAGTTCCAATCTTCTGGACACCGTGATTATCGACCGGGGGTCGTCCGCGGGCATCCGCAAAGGTATGGCTGTCGTTTGGCGCGGCGGGCTCGTCGGACGGGTCATCGAATCCACGCCCAACGCGGCGAAGGTGCTGCCCGTCACCAGCACCAGCAGCGTGGTCAACGTGACCGTGCAGGGCACCGATGCAAATGCCGACGGATCCGCTTCCGGGCGAACCAATGACCTGATGGTGATGAGACAGATTCTGGAGAATCAAAATCTCGAAACGGGACAGTTCGTCGTGACGTCGGGCCTTGGAGGGGGATTCCCAAAGGGAATTCTGGTGGGTCAGATCGTCAACATACGGTCCTCCAACTCGAGCGTCTTGAGGGAGGCCGACGTAAGGCCGTTCGTGGACATCAAGATGCTGGACACGGTGCAGGTGATATTGGAATACGAGCGTGGCTAGATTCTTGGGTCGGAGAAGGCGACCCAACCTGTTCGCGCGACCGGTTCCCGGTTCGGCCGCATCGTCCCGATTCTATTTCGTTCTGATTCTTGTCGTATTGGCGTCGATGCTCCAGAGCTCCCTGTCCTCCGGTTTTGAGGTATTCGGCGTAATTCCCGACCTGGTGCTGGTGTTTCTCGCCACCTGGGCGGCGGTTTCACGCCCGCGGCGAATAATGCTGTGGGGATTCGGAGCCGGATTCCTACTTGACGTCCTGAGCGGAGCTCCTGTGGGAGCGAACATGCTCGCGCTCACCGCGGCCACCTTCATTGCCTCAATGGGAGGGGCCGGTCTCTTTCGCACCAGTCTTATCTGGGCGTTGATGGCCGTATTCCTGGGCACGATCGCGTACTATCCGATAATGATGCTGCTGCTGGCGACGCACGGCCAGTCCCTGGACTGGGTACAGGCGATCGGCTCCACCACACCAGCGGCCGTGGCTGTAAATCTAATGGCGTGCGTCTTCCTGTACCGCCCCGTTTCTGCGCTGGAGCGATTCACCCGGGGGCGCCAGCCCTATCGGATGAGCTGACGCTTTCCGAAGCGCGGCACGCGCCGGAGAGGTCGTGATCGAGGTTGGAAGAGTCTTCGTACCGGGGAACCGGCAAGCCCGCAAGCAAGACTCGGCGTACGTTGCTCATGGGGGCTTTCGCGGCCGGGACAACCTCTCTGCTTGTTGGGCGGCTCTGGCAGTTGCAGGTGGCTCGCAGCTCGGAGTTCCTCGTACAGGCCGAGGCCAATCGAACCAGGTCGGTAGCGGTGCCTCCCGTACGAGGCTTGATTTTCGATCGGATAGGTACCAGCCTGGTTCGCAATATACCGGTCTTCAGCGTTTGGGCGACTCCCGCCGATATCCCCGAAGATCAAGCGGCGCGCATCTCGGCGGAGATCGCTGCGCTGACAGGCGGTAATAAGGACGAGATCGAGCTCAGCATCTCCCTTGGCAGATCCGATCCGGCCGAGCCGATACGGGTGGCCCGCGACGTCGACCGCGACATCGCTTTGATCGTTGAGGAACGGTCTCTCGATCTGCCTGGTATAGCGATCAGAAACTCGACCAAACGCGAATACTTTCATGGCGACGTGATGGGAGCCATCGTCGGTTTCACCGGACCGATCCCGGCGGAGCGCTCGGAAATGTATGCGCGGCGTGGAGTGAGGTTTGACGAAGACATCGGACTTGCCGGGATCGAGAAGAGCCTTCAAACCGATCTTCGCGGATCCGACGGGCGCAGGTTGATCGAAGTTGAAGCACTGGGTCGAGAGGTCCGCGAGCTAGCCGTCACCGAGCCTCAACCTGGCATCAACGCCTTCTTGACGATCGACCTTGAGTTTCAAAGATCGGTAAACGAGCTTCTCAACCGCTTCCTCGGTGATCGCGGAGCCGGCGTCGCAATCGTTCTCGACCCGAACAACGGTGACGTGCTCAGCATGGTTAGTTACCCGTCGTTCGACAACGCACCGTTCGCCGAAGGCATATCGGCCGCGGCTTTCGAGCGGCTGGCCACCGATGATCGGCGCCCTCTCATCAATCATGCGATATCGGGACTCTATCCTCCCGGATCGACCTACAAACTCGTCGCCGCCGCTGGCGCCCTCGAGGAGAAAGTCGCGATTCCGGCGACATCGATCGAATGCAGCGGCCATCTGATACTTCCCAGCGGTTGGATTTTCTACGACTGGCTTCTTTCGGGACACGGGAATGTGAATCTTCACCGTGCCATTTCCGAATCGTGCAACGTCTACTTCTACAACATCTCCGGCGGCAATCCGTACACGGAGTTCCGTGGTCTAGGCGAGGAAAGGCTGGCGAACTTCGGCCGAGAGTTCGGCTTTGGATCGCCCACCGGCATCGATCTCCCAAACGAACTTGCGGGCGTGGTCCCCGATCACACCTGGAAGAGCAGGAACCTCGATGAACCCTGGGTTACTGGTGACACATATCAGGCGGCCATAGGCCAAGGGCTCGTGCAGGCGACTCCGCTCCAACTCGTCAATATGTATGCCGCCATTGGCAATGGCGGCACCCTCTACAAACCGAGGCTGGTCGATCGGATCGAGGATTCCCAGGGCGAAGTCCTGGAAGTACCTGCGGTGCGGGAGCTCGGCAAGGTCGATGTAAGCGCCAAGAACTTGGAATTGCTGCGCCGGGGCCTTTTGGAAGCGGTAAATGGTGCCCAAGGCACCGGCAGCCGTGCGCGAACGAGCGCCGTCGTGATGGCGGGCAAAACGGGCACGGCGGAATATTCCGGACCCAGAGACGCAGACGGGAACCCGCCCAGCCACGCCTGGTTTGTCGGATACGCTCCAGCCGAAAACCCCCGCATAGCGTTCGTCGTGATGATCAGGGATGGCGGCGAGGGCTCATCGGTGGCGGCGCCGGTTGCCCGGGATCTGGTCGAACTCTATTTCACGGGTGAGTTGCCGCCGATGCGCTACGCCCCCCTTCCGGCGCCATTTGGGTCAGGTCCGTCCGGATGACAGCCCGCCTTCGCCCCCTGCCAATTGATGTCGCGCTGGTCCTGGCCATGCTCGGTCTCATACTGCTCGGGCTCATGACGCTGGCCCGTATTGGGCTGCCTCCGTCGGCGGGACTAGATAGTCAGATTGTCCGCCAATCCATTTTCGCGCTCGTGGGCCTCGCCCTCTTCGCGCTTATGTCCTATTCGGACTACCGGATTCTGGGCATCGTAGCCTGGGCGCTGTTCGTGGCCAGCGTGATCGCGCTGGGGCTCGTTCTCTTGTATGGAGTCACCCGCTACGGCGCGCAGCGGTGGTTCCTGCTCGGCCCAATCCAGTTCCAGCCGTCCGAGCTCGCCAAGTTCACGGTTATCGTTCTCCTGGCCCGGCACTTCGCCAAACACCAAAGCGATCCACGAAGGATCCGCGTATTTGTCATTTCCGCTCTGATTCCGGTGGCTCCGGTGATCCTTATCCTGCTCCAGCCGGACTTTGGCACGGCGGCGATCTTCTACATCATCTGGTTCGGCATGGCATACATCGCCGGATCGCGGCTGTTGCACCTCGGTCTGGTGGCGTTAATCTCCGTGATGTCGGCGCCCGTCGCATGGTTCCTCATGCGACCCTACATGCGTGAGCGCGTGGTCACCTTCTTTGATCCCACCATTGATCCGCTCGGGGCCGGTTATAACGTGCTGCAGGCTCGAATCGCGGTTGGATCGGGAGGGCTGCTGGGACGTGGCGGGGGCGGCGCTACTCAGAGCCAGCTCGAGTTTCTGCGAGTACGTGACACCGATTTCATCTTCGCCGTGATTGCCGAGCAGCTTGGCTTCGTCGGATCGCTGATAGTCCTTTCGCTCTTCGGCGTCATCTTCGTCTATGCGTTGGTCGTCGCCGCGCGCGCGCCGGACGATTTCGGTCGCTTTCTCGCCGGCGGCGTGCTGGTTCTATTGATTTTCGAGGTATTCGTCAGCATCGGCATGAACGTGGGAATCGCACCGGTGACGGGCATCACTCTGCCTCTGATGAGTTCGGGCGGAAGCTCGCTTGTGGTTACGCTAATTGCCATCGGTTCGGTGGTGAGCGTATCGCTGCACCGCGGTCTGCCGATGTTCAATCCGCCGACACGAATTGGACTTCCGCCACGGGCGAGCCGGATGGCGACGGGCATGCAAGAGCGCGCGTGACCGATCGGGAGGACTCGTTCACCGTCCTCGTTCCCGCCACGTCATCGAATCTGGGTCCGGGATTTGATGCCCTCGGCCTCGCTTTGGACTGGCGGGACGAGTACACGTTCACCGTTTCGGACGAGGCATTTGTCCACGTCGAAGGCGAGGCCGCCGGCGAGACACCCACCGACAAGTCCAATTACGTCCTTGCGGCGGCGCTCAAATACTCGGGAAGGCTCGGGCACCAGTTTCGGCACCTGCACGTTAGCGAGATTTCCCGTATTCCCGTCTCCCGTGGACTCGGCAGCAGCGCCGCCGCCGTCGTTGCCGGTCTCGCCGCCGCACGTCATAACGCCGGACTCGATCTGCACGTGCCCGATATCGCTGCCGAGGCGGTTGAAATCGAAGGTCACCCCGATAATGTCATTCCAGCGCTGGTCGGCGGGCTGACGGCCGTGGCGATGGGCGCAGCAGGACCAGTCTGGGCCAAGGCGCCGTTCCCCGAAGAGATCCGGATCGCCATCGCGGTTCCCGAGACGCGAATCGAGACCAGCCGCGCCCGAGCGGTTTTGCCCGACCGCATCCCATTTGAGGATGCGGTGTTCAACGTATCCCGCGCCGGGGTTCTGGTAGCGGCGCTTCAAAACAAACAGTACGCAGCCGTCCGAGAGGCCATGCGCGACCGGCTGCATCAGCCTTACCGCGCGCCGCTGCATCCGGCGCTCGATCGAATGATCGATGCGGCCCTTGATTCCGGAGCTCTCGGGGCGGCGCTGAGCGGCTCGGGTTCGTCGGTGATAGCCCTCGTACACGGCGACTCCAAGGCCGCCGCCGACGCCATGCGCGACGCCTGCCTACTGGCGGATGTCGAATGCAGAAGCTTTTCCATGACGGTGGCGAGCGAGGGCGTTCGAGTACTGCCGGGCTGAGCATGCAGCTTTGCCCTTCCCGAGCCACGGCCCATATAATGCACATGTGAACAAGCTTGGCCGGTTAGCTTGAGCTTCTCGCGTGCGCCGTGCACCCCTGCGACGTCATCCCGCAAGCACATCTTTGTCACCTGACGTGGTAGACCCAACCACCCTTGAACGCGCACCCGAAGGCGCGCGGACCGACCTGGATACGGTCGTTGTAATCGATTACGGGTCTCAGTACACGCCGCTCATCGCAAGGCGCGTGCGCGAGTCCGAGGTCTACAGCGAAATCGTTCCATTCGACGCCGACGAGGAACGCCTAAGGTCGCTGAATCCAAAGGGAATCATCCTTTCGGGTTCGGATTCGAGCGTCTACGATTCCGGGGCCCCAGGCTTGCCGGACCATGTCCTCGATCTGCGCGTTCCGATCCTTGGTATTTGCTATGGGATGCAACTCGTCACCCACAAGCTCGGTGGTGACGTGCAGCCGTCGGCCACACGCGAATACGGTCCCGCGACGCTTGAAATCATCGATCGCCGGAACCCCCTTTTCAAAGACATGCCCGAGACCTCGCGCGTTTGGATGAGCCATGGCGACAAGGTCACAACGCCACCGTTCGGATTCGAGCAACTGGCCCGAACGGATAATTCGGAGTGGGCGGCCATCGGCAACGACGACGACAGCATCCTGCTCCTACAGTTCCATCCCGAGGTCAAACATACTCAGCTCGGCTACGCGATTATCCGAAATTTCGTGCTCGAGGTGTGCGGGGTCAAGCCCGGTTGGACACCGACGTCTTTCGTTTCGAGCAGCGTGGATTCGCTCCGCGATGAAATCGGTGACGAGGGGGTCATACTCGCTCTCAGCGGCGGAGTGGATTCGACGGTCGCGGCCGCGCTCGTACACGAGGCCGTGGGTTCTCAGCTGACCTGCATATTCGTCGATACCGGATTATTGCGCCTGGGAGAAGTGGGAGCGGTTCAGCGGGATCTCGGCGATATCCTCGACGTGCGCGTTCTGACGATCGACGCGGGATCACGTTTCCTCGGAAAGCTCCCTGGGGTGAGCGATCCCGAACGCAAACGCGAGATAATCGGTGATGAGTTCTTCAACGTCTTCATCGAGGAAGCAGCGAAACTGGGCGGCGTGGAGCACTTCGTTCAGGGAACGATCTATCCCGACACCATCGAAAGCGGAATGGCTGGACTTCGCTCGGCGAAGATCAAGACCCACCACAACACACGCATCCCTGACGAACTCGATCTCCACGTGATCGAGCCGCTCAGACGGCTGTTCAAGGATGAGGTACGTCAGGTCGGCACCGAGTTGGGCCTGCCGGAGTCGATCGTCTGGCGCCAGCCGTTCCCCGGGCCGGGCTTGGCCGTACGCCTCATCGGTGACATAACGCCCGAGCGACTCGAATCGCTCCGCAAGGCCGACGACATCTTCACGGAAGAGATCGCGCACGAGGGAATCGATCGACTGATCAGCCAGTACTTTGCTGTGCTGACAGGCGTCAGAACCGTTGGCGTCATGGGCGACGGCCGCACCTACGGGGAGATGGTCGCCCTTCGAGCGGTGGCCACCGACGACTTCATGACGGCAGACTGGTACAGGATTCCCAACGAAGTACTTGAAAGAACCTCGGCGAGAATAGTCAACGAAGTCCCCGCCATTACGCGAGTGGTATACGACATCACCTCGAAACCACCAGGAACCATCGAGTGGGAATAGAAGGGATGATCGCCGCCGCGTGAACGTTCTTGTCTTGGGGGGAGGCGGACGAGAGCACGCGATTGCGTGGAAGGTGACGCAGAGCCCGCTCGTCGAAGAGGTGTATTGCGCTCCCGGCAACCCCGGAACGGCTCAATGCGCGGTCAACGTCGAGCTAGACCTGGGCGACTTCGATCGTATCGCGAATTTCGCCTCTGACTCGCGAATAGATGTCCTGATCGTCGGCCCCGAAGATCCGCTTGCCGCTGGTTTGGCGGATGCGCTTCGCTCCGCCGGCATTTCCTGTCTCGGACCCGTGGCGGCGGCGGCGCGGATCGAGTCGAGCAAGTCGTGGGCAAAACACCTCATGGCGGAGGCGGGGGTACCGACCGCCGATTTTGAAGTGGCGGCCACAGCCGCTGAAGCGATGCTGATCCTGGACCGGTGCTCATTCCCGGTGGTCGTAAAAGCAGACGGTCTGGCTCAGGGAAAGGGCGTAACCGTCGCGGGGTCGTTCGACGAGGCCAAGCAGGCGGTCAATTTGCTGATGGTCGATCGCGTGTTCGGTACCGCGGGGGATCGCGTCGTTATCGAGGATTGTCTGGTGGGGCAGGAGATTTCAGCGTTCGCGATCACCGATGGCGATTCGCTGAAGATGCTTCCCTTCGCCAGGGATTTCAAGCGAGTTTTCGACGCGGACGAAGGTCCCAACACAGGCTCAATGGGCTGCTATTCGCCCGTGGCAATCGTGGACGCCGATCTCGCCCTGGAAATCGAACGCGACGTAATGCGTCCCGTCCTTGAGACTCTGGCCCGGAAAAACATCCCTTACGTCGGATTCCTATACGCGGGCCTGATGCTCACGGATGATGGCCCCCAGGTCATTGAGTTCAATTGCAGGCTTGGCGACCCCGAGGCGCAGGTCGTATTGCCACTTCTCGACGGCGACTTGGCCCACCTTGCGCTGCTAGCCGCGAAAGGCCGGCTCGACGAGGCGGAGGCGGGAGTCAAGAGCGGCGCCGCCTGCGGTATCGTTGCCGCGTCCGGCGGCTACCCGGGAAAATACGTCACCGGGCATCGCATCGAGGGAGTCCCACGGGCCGAGGACATGGCACTCGTTTTCCAGGCCGGGACCACCGTCGAGGATGGGTTGCTCTGCACGGCCGGCGGTCGTGTGCTGGCCGTCGTCGGTGAGGGCGATACGTTGCCCGATGCACGGAGACAGGCTTACGCGGCCATGCGCAAAATTGACTTCGAAGGAATTCACTATCGCACCGACATCGGGGCGAAGGACCCGGAAAGGATTCTGGCGTAATGGCCGCTTCCGACAAAGTGTCACCCGTGGCAGTGCTCCTCGGGAGCAAATCCGACCTGGACTACGGCCGCGAGACGGTATCTACGCTCGATAAGCTCGGTATCTCCGCGGATCTACGCATCATGTCCGCGCACCGTACCCCGGAGGCGGCCAGGGAGTTCGCCAAGGGAGCCGCCGACAACGGGACGAAGGTCATCATCGCTCTCGCGGGCTCGGCCGCACACTTGCCCGGCGTCTTGGCGAGCTATACCCAGCTCCCGATTATCGGCGTTCCGCTTCCCACCAGCGATCTCCAGGGAGTCGATTCATTGCACGCGATAGTCCAGATGCCCGGTGGCATTCCGGTTGCGTCGATGGCGATAGGGACCGCCGGCGCCAGGAACGCGGGGCTGTTCGCGGCGCAGATCCTGGCTTTGAACGACGACGCCATCGCCGAGGCGCTGCGAAACTATCGCGCCGCGCTTGCGCAGCGGGTCATATCGGATTCCGCCGAAGTTTCGAAGCCATGACGCCTCGGTACACGCGCCCCGAAATGGGCGCCATTTGGTCTCGTGAACAGTATTTCCGTTACCAGCTCGAGGTGGAAGTGGCTGTTTGCGACGCCTGGGCCGAGACGGGGCTGATAGCGAAGGAAGACGCGAAGAAAATTCGCGGGGCCTCGTTTTCTCTGGCTCGGATCGACGAGATCGAGAGGACGACCGACCACGAGACGGACGCATTCGTCGCGGCCGTGGCGGAAACGCTTGGAGACGAGTCACGTTGGATCCACTACGGTCTCACCTCGTCCGACGTCCTGGACACCGGCCTATCGCTGCAACTCGTAGAGGCCGCCGATCAACTCCTGGGGCGTCTACGAAAGCTGGAACGAAGTGTTACCGAATTGGCGATCGCCAACAGGGACACTTTAATGATCGCTCGCACCCACGGCATACACGCCGAGCCAATAACGTTTGGCTTCAAGCTTCTCATTTGGGTCGACGAGATTCGCCGTCAGATTACGAGGCTGGAGCACGCCAAGGAGCAGATCGCGTGCGGAAAAATCTCCGGGTCGGTGGGCACGCACGCGAATGTCCCGCCAGAAGTCGAAGAGATAGCGTGCAAACGGTTGGGTCTCAAGCACGCCAATGTGTCAAACCAAGTGCTGCAGCGGGATCGACATGCCCACTTTCTGACGACGCTGGCGCTGATCGGCGGATCGCTGGAGAAGTTCGCCACCGAGTTGCGGGGGCTTCAACGCACCGAAATCGGTGAGACCGAAGAACCGTTTCGGGAAGGTCAACACGGCTCGTCGTCCATGCCTCACAAGCGAAATCCATTTCAACTGGAGCGCATATGCGGACTGGCCAGGCTGTTGCGCGCCAATGCGCACGCCTCCCTGGAGAACATGGCCCTATGGCACGAGCGCGACATGAGCAACAGCTCACTCGAGCGCGTGATTATCCCCGACTCGTGCATGGTCCTCGACTTCATGCTCTGGTCATTCACTCGACTCACTGACGGACTGCGCGTGAACAAGGAGCGCATGCGCGCGAATGTGGATCTCACCCACGGCTTGATCTACTCCCAGGGAGTGGTTCTGGCTCTGGTGGAGGCCGGAATGTCGCGTCAGGAAGCGTATGGTGTGGTCCACGAACACGCGATGAAGGCCCTCGCCGAAGGGTTGCCGCTGCGCGATCTGCTGGCGTCGGACAACCGGGTCTTCGACAGACTGGACCAGGACACGCTTGATGAATCGTTCGATCCGGCACGGCATCTGAAGTGGATCGACACCGCATATTCACGCATGGGACTTGACGAGGCGCTTGCACCTTCGGGAGGTGGTAATGGCAACCATAGTTCAGACTGAACTCGCGGGACTAAACCTGCTTTCGCGAGGCAAGGTCCGCGATATCTACGAGCACGGAGAGAACCTGCTGATCGTGACGACAGACAGGATTTCGGCGTTCGACGTCGTTCTGCCCACACCAATCCCCGGCAAAGGGCGGGTCCTGACTCAACTGTCGGCGTTCTGGTTCGACCTCACCGCGGGGATCGTCGAAAACCACCTGATTACCGTCGACATAGATCAGATGGACCTCCCAGCAGGCGTCAGCCGCGATCAGCTCGAGGATCGATCGATGCTCGTCAAGAGGGCCGAGCCGCTCCCCGTCGAATGCGTCGCCCGCGGCTATATCATCGGTTCGGGCTGGGCCGACTATCAACGCTCCGGCGAGGTCTGCGGCATCAGGCTGCCTGTGGGGCTCAAACAGGCCGAGCGGCTCCCGGAAACCATATTCACTCCTGCGACGAAGGCCCAAACGGGTCACGACGAAAACATCGATTTCGATCGTGTGAAGTCAATCGTGGGAACCGAGATCGCCGAGCGGGTTCGCGATTTCACGATCCGGCTTTACGAACTGGGTCACGATCACGCTCGCGAGCGCGGAATAATCCTGGCCGACACCAAATTCGAGTTCGGTCTCGTGGACGGCCGCTTGATCCTGATCGACGAGGTGATGACCCCGGACTCCTCTCGGTTTTGGGACGTTGAGACCTACCGAGTGGGCGAGTCGCCCCCCAGCTACGACAAGCAGTTCGTACGCGATCACCTCGAAGAGACGGGCTGGAACAAGGAGCCGCCGCCGCCGGAATTACCGCCGGACGTCGTTCAAAAAACTTCTCAGAAGTATGCGGAGGCATTGAGACGGCTCACGGAAAGCGCGTGAGCGTTTCAAACTACCGGGTGACCGTTATCGTTCGCCCACTTGATGAGGTTGTTGATCCGGAGGGTGACACGATCGAACTGGGCCTGCACCAACTCGGGTTCGAAGGTGTGGCCAACGTACGATCGGGAAAAGTGATCGAGATGGTCGTCTCCGCGGCCGATGCGATCCATGCTCGCAGCCTCGCCACCGAAATGTCGGAAAAGCTTCTCGCGAACCCTCTGATCGAACGATTCGACATTGAGGTCGGGCAAGGATCAGTGACTCAACAATGAAGGCGTGCGTCGTCGTATTCCCGGGCAGCAACTGCGACGCCGATACTTATCACGCGTTGAAGGAAGTCGCCGGCTTCGATACCGACCTGCGCTGGCACGGGGACACGGATCTCGAAAAGTACGACCTCATCGTGATTCCGGGCGGCTTCGCGTACGGCGACCATCTTCGAGCCGGCGCGATAGCGCACTTTGCGCCGGCGATGCGGTCGGTGGGAGAGGCCGCGAAACGGGGAGTGCGCATCCTCGGTATCTGCAACGGGTTCCAGGTCCTGCTCGAGGCCGGTCTGCTCCCCGGCGCGATGCTCCGTAACGACAGCCTTCAATTTCGACATCAGTGGGTGGACCTGAGGGTTGAGTCGACAGAAACGCCGTTCACGGCCGCGTGTGGCCAAGGGCAGGTGCTGCGGATGCCAATCGCTCACGGCGAGGGGAACTACTTCGCGGATCCCGAGACCCTACGCCAAATGGGACACGAACGCCGGATCGTATTCAGGTACAGCGATGAAGAAGGGAATGTCGATCCAGCGCATAATCCAAACGGTTCGGCCGAGAATATCGCCGGGATCATCGACGAGGGTGGGAACGTTATGGGCATGATGCCCCACCCGGAGCGGTGCTCGGAATCAATTCTCGGGGGAACCCACGGCGCCCTGATCTGGCGCTCCCTGGGGCTATAGCGCAAAGCGTGGCGCGCGCGCTCGACGATCCGGTGTCGGATACGGCCTTGACGGCCGTGGCGCTTAACCGGTTCGAGTACAACCGCATCCTAGAAAGATTGGGCCGGCCACCCAACGATCTCGAATTGGGCATGTTCGGCGCCCTTTGGAGCGAGCACTGCGGCTACAAACATTCCAAAGCGCTGCTGCGGCGTCTCCCAACCGACTCGCCCAGGCTTCTCGTGCGAGCCGGGGACGAAAACGCAGGCGTAGTGGACATCGGCGACGGAATGGCCATCGTTTTCAAGATCGAGAGCCACAATCATCCCAGCGCCGTCGAACCGTTTGAGGGCGCGGCCACTGGCGTGGGCGGGATAATCCGTGACATCTTCACGATGGGCGCACGGCCGATAGCGCTGTTCGACAGCCTGCGTTTCGGACCGCTCGACGACGCTCGAAACCGTTACCTGGCCAATGGCATTGTCGGCGGAGTCGGATCGTATGGAAATTGCGTCGGCATACCCACGGTGGGGGGCGAAGTTGTTGTTGAGGACTGCTACGCGGGCAATCCGCTCGTAAACGCGATGTGTGTGGGCCTTCTGCGTCATCAAGACCTGATGCTCGCGGAGGCGAGCGGCGAAGGCAATCCGCTGATCCTCGTCGGCGCGGACACAGGCCGCGACGGAATCCAGGGCGCCACATTCGCGTCTGTTGAGGACCCTGAAAGCTCGGCCCGCGGCGTGGTCCAGGTCGGCAACCCGTTTCTTGAAAAGCTTCTGATCGAGGCTTGCCTCGAAGCACTCTCCACGGACGCGATCATCGGGCTTCAGGACCTTGGGGCCGCCGGGCTCACGAGCTCATCAGTCGAATCGGCTGCCAGAGCCGGAGCGGGAGTCGAAATCGACGTGGCCAAGATCTCGCGGCGGGCCGCGAACATGACTCCCTACGAGGTGATGCTGAGCGAAAGCCAGGAAAGGATGCTGGTCGTCGCCGAAAGCGGACGCGAAAGCGAAGTCATCGATGTCTTCGACAAGTGGGGCCTGCACTCGGACGTAATCGGATCGGTTACCTCCGACGGCAGCGTGACGATAACGGAGTCGGGCAAAACTGTCGCTCACGTGCCCATCGAACATCTGAACGAACCGCCCGAATACCGGCTCGCGGTTGAATTTCCTGATTACCTGGCGGGAGCGAGCGCGCTGGACATCTCCGCGATTCCCGAACCTAAAAATGTTGGTGAAGCCCTGCTCAGCCTGCTCTCCGCACCGAACATCGCCTCCAAGGAATGCATCTACCGCACCTACGACCAAACGGTTGGCTCCAACACCGTGGCGGGACCGGGAGCGGATGCGGCCGTGCTCCGCATCAAGGGGACGGAGCGCGCCATCGCGCTGTCGACGGATGGAAACGGAAGGGCCTGCTATCTAAATCCCAAGGCCGGCGGCGCCATGGCGGTCGCCGAGGCCGCGCGCAACGTCGTGTGCGCGGGCGCCCGGCCGATTGCCATCACAAACTGCCTCAATTTCGGATCGCCAAGCGACCCAATGGTGTATTACCAGCTGTACGAGACCATCGAAGGCATCGCCGAAGCATGTGAGGCATTTGGGATTCCCGTCACCGGCGGCAATGTCAGCCTCTACAACGAGGCTGCCGGAAGGCAGATTTACCCCACACCGGTAATTGGAATGCTGGGGCTGCTGGAGAACGTCGAGACGACAACCGGGATCGGATTCGCCGCCGAGGGTGACGTGGTTGCCGTGATGGGCGACCTCGCGGGCTCGCTGGACGGCAGCGAGTTTCTCAAACACTTCCACGGCCTCATCAAGGGGATGCTCGCCATAGATCTGGATCGCGAAGTGGCCGTGCAAAAGGCGTGTTCCGCCGCGATCGAAGCGGGACTGCTCCGCTCCGCGCATGATATTTCCGACGGCGGTTTGGCCGTTGCGCTGGCCGAATCCTGTTTTGCCGGTGGCGTGGGTGTCAACGTCGATTCCGTCCCCACCGAGGCACGGATCGACGAGCTCTGGTTCGGAGAGTCTCCGTCGAGAATCCTCGTCTCGATCTCTCCGAAACATAGATCGAGGCTGCTCGATCTGACCGCGTCCGTTAACGTACCACTTCACATCATCGGACGAGTGGGAGGCGACCGCCTAAAGCTGGCTCGAAACGCCGACGTTTCCCTGGACGAGGCGCGTCAAATTTGGTCCTCGGGCCTCGCCAACGTTTTGTCGGGCCGAATGGAGGCACAGTACACTTGAACTCGCCACGCGGAGCTGGGAGAGGTTACTTGCCCGCCGACGATCAGGCGTATTCGTACAACCCCGAATCGCGCGTTCTCAACGATGAGTGCGGCATCTTCGGAATCTTCGGCCCCGGCGAGGACGTTGCTCGCCAGACCTACTTTGCGCTCTACACCCTGCAGCACCGCGGGCAGGAAAGCGCGGGGATTACCACCACCGACGGCGTCAATCAGCGGTCACATCGCAAAATGGGCCTTGTGTCGCAGGTGTTCGACGAACCGGACCTGACAGCACTCAAGGGCTTCGCCGCGATAGGCCATACGCGGTACTCGACAACCGGGTCAAATCGCGTCGAGAACGCCCAGCCGGTGCTCGTGGAAAGCGATTTGGGTCCGATCGCCATGGGCCACAACGGCAATCTGGTCAACGCCGGCGAGCTTCGGGATGAGTTGGAGCTGTCAGGTATAAGTTTAGAGACGTCGACGGACAGCGAGCTGATCGTCCAGCTCGTGGCGCTGGCGCCGGGCGATACCATCGTCGAACGCATCCAACATGTGATCCCGAAACTCAGCGGATCGTTCAGCCTGGTGTTCCTTACGCTGGACAAGATCGTAGCCGTGCGCGACACGCTCGGGAACCGCCCGCTCTGCCTCGGAAGCTACAACGGCGCATGGATGGTGGCGTCTGAATCATGTGCGTTGGGCGCTCTCAAGGCGAAGTTCGAGCGCGATCTTCTCGCTGGCGAAATCTTGCAGATCGACGACGACGGTCCGCGCACGTTTAGCACGGGCCACCATCCGCCGACAGCGTTATGCGTGTTCGAATACATATATTTCGCGCGGCCGGATAGCAAGATCGAAGGGTCGAACGTGTACGACGCGCGCATCCGCTTCGGCGTATCCCTGGCAAGCGAACATCTGGTGGATGCCGATGTCGTAATCGGCGTGCCGGACTCGGCCACGCCCGCCGCCATCGGTTTCGCCCGGGCCTCCGGTATCCCGTTCGCTGAAGGTCTTGTGAAGAGTCGTTACATCGGACGAACGTTCATTCAGCCCGATAATCGCCTCCGCACGGCCGGAATCGAACTCAAGTTCAACACGCTGAACTCGGTTCTCGAGGGCAAGCGTGTCATCGTGGTGGATGACTCAATCGTGCGCGGCAACACAACCAGGTCCATCGTCACTCTGCTCCGCGAATCTGGCGGCGCCAAGGAAGTTCACGTACGCATCAGCAGTCCTCCGATCCAGTGGCCCTGCTTCTACGGGATCGATATACAGCATTCCGATGAGCTGATAGCCCACGGTTCCACCGTGGACGAAATCTGTGCCGATATTGGAGCCGACTCGCTGTCCTATCTCAGCGTCGCGGCGCTGATCGAAGCTACGGGCGTCCCACGCGATAACTTGTGCACGGGTTGCCTGACCATGGAGTATCCGATCCCGGTACAGCTTGAAATGGATAAATTGGTCTTCGAAGGCGCTTCGTCCCAAACGCCGCCCTCTGCCGACGGGATCTTGCCGAACGACGAGGAGGTCACCGCGGCTCCATCAGACGCACCCGCCCAACCGCGACTTGTCTGAGCGCCGAGACGCCACCGCCTACAAGGACGCCGGGGTAGACCTCTCGGCCGCCGAAGACGCACTCGACCGCATCAGGAGATCGGTTGAGTCGACGCGCCGCCCGGAGGTGCTCCACGGTTTCGGCGGATTTGGCGGGGCCATAAGGGTTCCTTCGGACGTTCGAGACCCTGTAATCGTGTCGAGTGTCGATTCCGTGGGAACCAAGGTGTCGGTGGCGGTCCAAGCCGGCAGGTATGGCACGGTCGGCGCAGACCTTGTGAATCATTGTGCTAACGACGTCCTGGTGACCGGCGCGCTGCCTTTGGCATTTCTGGATTACTTTGCCGCCTCGAATCTTGATCCGAATATGTGCGGGGAAGTCGTCGAAGGCGCGGCGGCCGCCTGCCGCGCGCTGGAATGCTCGCTGATCGGCGGTGAGACGGCAGAGCTTCCGGGGGTATACCGCGAAGGGCAGTTCGATCTGGCCGGATGCCTGATTGGAATCGCACCAGAATCCGAACTCATCGACATAAACAGGGTCGAGGTCGGAGACGCCGTTGTCGCCCTGCCGTCGAATGGACTGCATACCAACGGCTATTCGCTCGTGCGCCGCGTCTTCGCCGAATTCGACCTGAGCCATACGTTTCCTGAACTCGGGCGACCCCTCGTCGACGAGCTTCTCGCCATTCACAGGCCCTACGTCCACGACCTTCGCCACTTGCTGCCGAAGGTCCGGGCGATGGCCCATGTCACGGGCGGCGGGCTGATCGACAATATCCCCCGGGTATTGCCTGAGGGACTTGGAGTCGATCTGGAATGGGGCGCATGGCAGGTCCCGGCGATATTCGAGCTGATTGAGAAGCTTGCCAACGTTGAGTTCAACGAAATGTGCCGAGTTTTCAACATGGGCATAGGCATGACCGTGATCTGCTCGCGCGACGATGTAGATAGTTTCGTTCGCACGATCTCCGGGGCCTCACTCGCCGGAAGCGTTCGACTGCTCGACGGAGATCGTGACCGGGTTCGAATCCTCAGATGAACGGGCGCCTGCGGGTGGCGGTGCTCGCATCCGGGCGAGGATCGAATCTTCAGGCCCTCCTGGACAAGGTCTCATCTGGAGACTTGAGTGCGGAAATCGTACTTGTGATCAGCAATTCCCCACGTTGCATGGCTCTCGAGCGGGCCCGATCGGCCGGAGTTCCAACCGAGTGCATAACCAAGAACGCGGCCGGTGGTCGCGGACCACAGCTGGAACGATTTCATCAGGCGCTGCTGGCCAACGATGTGGAACTTGTCGTGCTGGCGGGATTTAACCTGATACTATCCCGAGCCACGGCAGAGCATTACGAAAACCGGATCATCAATATCCATCCGTCGCTCCTTCCGGCATTTGCCGGTGGCATGGCGCCCCAGCCCCAGGAGGACGCGATCGCGTACGGGGTAAAGGTCTCGGGCTGCACGGTTCACCTGATAAACGACGACGTAGACGGGGGGCCGGTGATCGCTCAGGTCGCGGTGCCCGTCCACGACGACGACACACCCGATTCGCTGGCCGCCCGCATTCTGGTTGAAGAGCACAAAATTCTGCCGGCCGTCGTCCAATGGTTCGCCGAAGGGCGCGTCAGCGTCCATGGAAGAATCGTTGCGATCGCTGCCGAGAAGGCCCACCAAAGTAGCGGAGCGGGACGGTGACGAAGCCGCGGGCGCTTTTGAGCGTCTTTGACAAGTGTGGGATCGCCGATTTTGCGCGTGGTCTGGTCGACATGGGATGCGAGATCGTTTCCACTGGGGGCACGCATTCTGCGATTCAGGACGCCGGGGTGCAGGCCCGCAAGATTTCAGAGATCACCGGATTCCCCGAAATCCTTGGCGGTCGAGTAAAGACGCTGCACCCGGCGGTCCACGGAGGTCTGCTCGCGCGCCGCGACACCGCGACCGACCAATCCACTATCGATGAAATGGGAATCGCGCCGATTCAGGTTTTGGCTTGCAATCTCTACCCGTTCGCGTCCACGTTGTCCGCCGGCCGGTCGCAGACTGAGGTGATAGAGCAGATCGACATTGGTGGTCCAGCCATGATTCGATCGGCCGCGAAGAACGCCGAAAGCGTCTACGTCGTCGTTGACCCCCAAGATTACGGTGAGGTCCTCGAAGCGCTCGGAAATGACAACGGCGCCGAATTGCGCCAGCGTCTGGCAGCCAAGGCGTTCGAGCACACCTCCGTATACGATTCCGTGATCGCGGCCTACCTCCGCGGACAGGTCGGCGAACCGCTGCCCGCCGAACTCGCCCTCCCGATGACGAAGATCCAAAATCTCCGTTATGGCGAGAATCCGCATCAATCGTACGCCGCGTTTTATGCCTTCGGCACTCCGGATCTCGAACCCCACGGTCTGGCCTCGGCCAAGCATCTTCACGGCCCCGACCTTTCGTACAACAACGTCCTTGACGCGGCCGCGGCGTGGGAGATGGTGAATGATTTCGACCAGCCTGCCGTCGCCGTCATAAAACACGGGAATCCCTGCGGGTTCGCCGTTGGCGGCGGCGCTCAGGAGGAAATCTATCGGCGCGCGTACGAGGGGGATACTGTCTCCATCTTCGGCGGAATCGTGGCGACGAATCGCCCGCTCACGGTCGAAATGGCTAAGGCCATGCGCGGCGTTCTGCTGCACGTCATCATCGCGCCCGATTTCGATTCCGAAGCGTTGAAGATCCTGCGCAGACGGAAACAGGCCAGGATCTTGAAGGGGCCGATGGACCCTATTCCGCCGGCGGAAACGAAGCTGCCGCTCTCATCTATGCAGATCCAGTCCGTTCCCGGGGGTTTTCTCGTGCAGAGCCCGGACCACGTCATGCCCAATCGCCTCGTCACAACTGTCGTCAGCGACCGGAAACCCAGCGAGGAACAGATGCTTCAACTACGGTTTGCCTGGCGAACGATAAGGCATGTGAAGTCAAACGCCATCGTGCTCGCCAAGGAGTCAAGTCTCGTCGGGGTCGGAGCCGGGCAGATGAGCCGGGTGGACAGCGTTTTCATGGCCCTGCATCGCGCGGGAGATCGAGCCTCGGGTAGCGCGCTGGCCTCGGATGCCTTCTTCCCATTTCCAGATGGCCCGGAACTGGCGCTGGAGGCCGGCGTCGAAGCCATAATCGAGCCTGGCGGGTCCAAGGGCGACGCGGAGGTGATTGAGGTGGTAAACCGCTATGGCGGCGTATTGGTATTCACCAATGGCGAACGCCACTTCCGTCATTGACCAACGGCCGTTCTCACCCGCGACACCGGATTCCCGCTCGGAGCGCTGAGATGAGCGCGACCGGCCCATGAAGCCGAGACTCCGAATACTGATGATCGCGGCCGAGATGGCGCCCTTCGCAAAGACGGGTGGTCTCGGTGACGTGATCGGCGCGCTACCGCGGCACATCGCCGAACTTGGTCATGACGTTCGAGTTTTTGTTCCCAAATACGGGCAAATAAACCCGGTCAAAATCGGGGCGGAGCGGGTGATCGAACGGATCGAGGTGCCCATGGACCAGCACCTGGAGCCCGGATATGTGTTTAGCGTAAATATGGGACCGGTCCGCGTTTACTTCATCGCCAGCGACAAATACCTGGAACGCGACAACATCTATGGCTATCCAGACGACGGGCAGCGATTTATATTCGCGTGCCGGGGCGCGCTGGTCGCGGCCGAAGCGCTGAATTGGAAACCCGACGTCATTCACTGCCACGACTGGCATACGGGCCTGGTTCCGAACTGGCTCAAGACGATCTACCGAGACGACCCGTTCTACTCCGGAATCGGCTCCCTCTTTACCATCCACAACCTTGCTTATCAGGGGATATTCGACTGGAACGTGCTCGAGATCGCCGGGATCGCCGAGCAGGGATTTATCTCGTCTTCGGTATATCCCGAGCGCTCCGACGTACTCGATTTCATGGCGCGCGGGATCATTTTCGCGGACAAGATCAACACGGTGAGCGACCGCTACGCCGAGGAGATTATTACGCCTGAATTCGGCGAGCGGCTCGACGCATTCCTCCTCGATCGGAAGGCTGACCTCAGTGGAATCCTCAATGGCATCGATGTCGACCTCTACGATCCCGCGACCGACCCAAACATCGCGAGGACGTTCGACCGGAAGTCATTCGGACTCAAACTCGAAAACAAACGCGCCCTGCAGGACGAGGCCGGCCTGGAGCCGGATCTCGCACGACCATTGGCGGCGGTGATAACCCGGCTATCGCACCAGAAGGGGGCCGACATCATCGCGCAAATCGTCCCCGCGCTCACCCGCCTCGGCGCGCAGATCGTCGTGCTCGGGACCGGCGACGCGGATCTGGAGGACGAGATTCTCCGGCTGTGCAACGAACATGCGGGAGCGGCCCGGGCGTTCATTCGCTTCGACCCGAGTCTCGCGCAGCGAATCTACGCAGGGGCGGATATCCTGCTGATTCCGTCGCGATACGAACCTTGCGGTCTCACCCAGATGATCGCCATGCGCTACGGCACCGTGCCCGTGGTCCGGGCTACGGGAGGGTTGGCGGACACCGTCGTGGACTACTCTTCCGACCCCGAGCACGGTACTGGATTTCGCTTCGATCACTTCGATGCGCTCGACTTCATGGCCGCGGTCACCCGCGCGTACGACCTTTACCGACGGGCCGAGGATTGGCAAGCACTGGCGCTTCGGTGCATGGATCAAGATTTCTCGTGGCGTCCATCCGCGAAGCGCTATGAAGAGCTTTATGTAAAGTTACTTCGCGAAAAAAGCGCCGGTGGGGCGGCCCGAGCCGCGTCGTAGTTACGTCTTCACGTTCGCGCCATTTTGGGCGCTGGCGGGCCCAATATCAAAATGCGACCGAACCTCAGCCGTTGCGGGAAACGTCGGTCGCCGACGCCCGCCAGCGCGGGCGTTCAATCCAGACTCAACAGACGAATCGTATGAGGCCGCTCCTTTTTGGTGCGCAGCTTCTTATGTCCGACAATCACCGCTATCGGACGTAGACGGTGCACCGTTTACGGTCATCGGACAATCCCCCGCTCGGGCCTGCAGAGCGTTCCGATGGAGACGACAAAACCCACTGGGGACCGTCGCCCCTGGAGGCGACGAATGTTTGGACGAGGCTGAGACTGCGCCTCTCCAGTGTGGTCGCACCGTGCACAAGTAATCGCGCGGCGGTGCTACTCAACGAGGGCCTCGATTTGAGCTATCGCCCGCTCGATCGCGCTTCTGCGAGCGGGATTGTTAGTCAGAGCAAGCGCTAACTCGAAATCCTCGAGAGCACGAACAAAGCTTCCCAAGTTGCGGAACGCGAGCGCTCGGTTTAAGTAGGCTTGGGCATAGTTCGCGTCGATTTCAGTAGCTTTGTCAAAGTCCGCCACCGCCTGATCGAAGTTCCTCAACCCTGCGTAGACGTTCCCGCGGTCGTTGTACGCAAGGGCGTTGTTCGGGTCCAGTTCAATAGCCTTGTCATAGTCCGCCAGCGCTAGCTCTTGTTGACCAAGGTGCCCGTACGCTGTGCCACGGTTCATGTACGCAACGGCGTTGAACGGGTCGAGTTCAATCGCCTTGTCATAGGCCGCGAGCGCCTGATCGAAGCTCCCCAATTTGTAGTAGACGTTCCCGCGGTTGATGTATGCGAGGGCGGCGTTCGGGTCGAGTTCAATGGTTTTGTCATAGTCCGCCAGCGCCTGATCGATGTTCCCCAACCCGGCGTAGACGAGCCCGCGGTTGATGTATGCGAGGGCGAAGTTCCGCTCGAGTTCAATAGCTTTGTCATAGTCCGCCAGCGCTGACTCGAGTTGACCAAGCTGCAAGGATACTAAGCCCCGGTTCACGTATGCGAGGGCGTTGTTTGGGTCGACTTCAATTGCCTTGTCATAGTCCGCCAGCGCCTGGTCGATGTCACCCAGCCCGGCGTAGACGAGCCCGCGGCCGACGTAGGCAAGGGCGAAGTTGGGGTCGAGTTCGATGGCCTTTTCATAGTTCGCCACCGCCTGATCGATGTTCCCCAACTTATAGTACGCGCCCCCACGGTTCATGTATGCGGCGGCGTCCTTCGGGTCCAGTTCAATGGCCCTGTCAAAGTCCGCCATCGCCTGATCGATGTCCCCCAACCCGGCGTAAACGAGCCCGCGGTTGATGTAGGAAGCGGCGTCCTTCGGGTCCAGTTCAATAGCTTTGTCATAGTCCGCCAGCGCCTGATCGATGTCCCCCAACCCGGCGTAAACGAGCCCGCGGTTGATGTAGGAAGTGGCGTCCTTCGGGTCGAGTTCAATAGCTTTGTCATAGTCCGCCAGCGCTAACTCGAGTCGACCCAGCTCCGCGTACGTAATGCCACGGTTGTAGTAGGCGGCGGCGTTCGGGTCGAGTTCGATCGCCTTCTCGTACTCGTCAATTGCCGCCTGCCATTGCTCCTGATCGGCTAGCTCGTTCCCGCGTTCCAGGTGAAGCTGAGCTTCCTCGGCTACGCTGCGAAGAGCCTCAACTGTACGTACGAGCGTGGAGGTCGGCGTTACCGCGACCGAGGGAGTTTCACTTGGTGGCCGCTTGCTCGATTGTGTCGGCGTCGGTAACGGGGGTTCAGTTGGCAGTGGAGTCGCGGTCAGCCGCGTCGTGGTCTTGACGGCAACCGGCGCTTCGTCGGTCTGCGAATCGGCACAGCCAGCAAGAACGAGGGCGACTGCGGCGGCAATCACCGTAAGACGCATCATGGCCCAATTCTGCCTGATTTTCTCTGTTCTCGCCCACGGTAGCCCCTCCCGGTGGCGGCGGGTGTTTGGGCAGGGCTAGGACTGCTAGCTCTTCAAAAGCCTAAAAGAATCCAGGAATTTCGACACGCTCGGAGAATCACCCTTCGGGGTTTTCGCTTGGAGCGTGTATAACCTCTCTCGGACAAGATACGAACGAAATGTCGCAATATCCCCATCCATCTCGACGCTGCACTCAATTCCGGGATGCCCATCCAAAGAGGTTCCCGATTGACTTAGTCTTGCTCTGAAGTCCGAAATGGCTTGGGCGGTCTGGCCCTGACCTTCTGCAATCTCCAGTTTTTCTCCACAGGCTTCAGCGCCCGCAAAGTTAGACAAGTCCATGTACATAACGGAATAGAGTTCCCGCTCCAATTCCACGGAGAAAACAGTAATCTCCGATGCCCTCCCTGAACTTCCACCTGGATCAAAAAGCTTCATCAAGTCCAACTTCTCCTTGCTGGGAGCACCGGGGAAGAGTACGGAAAACTCCCCTTCAGCAGAATCAAACTTCTTCCACTCCTCAGTCGTCGGTGATCCGACATGTGCCGTCGGTGGCGAAATTGTCTTTTGGTTGGCTTTCCACAGCAGCGCTCCGCCAACGACTCCCACGATGGCGGTGACCACGACTCCTAAAAAAAGGGCGACAAGCTTCACTGGGCCAGTTCCCCACTGAGAGGGATGCTTTAGTTTGCCCGATTTTGCCCCAATCGACTACGGCTAGACATAACCGACCATTTCCACAGCCCATACAGGCGAGCTAAGGGGTATCGAAGGGTTAGGAGGGATCGGTCAGGCGGCGGACCAAGAGTGATCCATCAGGCCAGGTAGGCACACGACTCATGCCCGTGACTGCGGAGTGTGAACGCAGGGCTTCCAGGTCCTATAAGAGCAATTATCGGACGTAGACAAATGCCCTGGACAACTCAAAGCAACCGCCAAAGTGGATGCTAGCCGGACGCGAGCCTCAGGTTCGGATCCACGTCCAGATCGGGCGGCGCGGCTTCACCCGGGTCCAGCCTGAAATCCGCCGCCATCGCCACCATCGCGGCATTGTCGGTACAGAGTCTGATTTCCGGTAAGAACAGGGGGCAATCGATCACATCGGACATGCGTTCGCGCAAAGCCCTGTTCGCGGCCACTCCACCGGCGACGATCACGGATTTCGCGTCAAATTCCTCGGCGGCCGCGGCCGTTTTTGTTGCGAGCACGTCCACCACCGCGTCCTGGAATCCCGCGGCCATCCTCACGTGCGCGTCTTCGTCCCCGCGCTCAAAGCTGGCGGGTCCTTCATTTCCGAAAATACGCTGCCGTTCGGCGGGGCCGAGCTTGCCGGCCTTCGCCCTGAAAACCGCGGTTTTCAACCCACTGAAACTAAAATCGTATGTACCCTCGATCCAGGCGCGGGGAAGATTAAAGGGCTTCGCTATTCCGTTCTTGCCCCCTTTTGCCAGTCGCTCGATGGCCGGTCCCCCGGGGAACCCCAGTCCCAGCACTCGCGCCACCTTGTCAAACGCCTCGCCCGCGGCGTCATCGCGGGTCCTGCCGACGAGCCGGTGGTGGCCGAATTCGCGCATGATCGTCAGCTCGGAGTGCCCGCCCGAAACGACGAGGCATATGGCTGGAAGCTGGGGAAATTGGCTTGGCTCCAAACCGGTCCACGCGGCGTAAACATGTGCTTCCAGGTGGTTCACGCCGATCAAGGGAACGCCTATACCCATGGCGAGACCTTTGGCGAAATTCAACCCCACGACCAGCGACCCCGACAATCCGGGTCCGTAGGTCACCGCGACCCTCCCAATATCGCCGGCCTCCGCACCCGCCTCCTCCAGCGCGGCCAGATACACCGGGGCTATCGTCGCGATATGCCGGCGGGAGGCGATTTCAGGAACGATTCCGCCGTACTTTTCATGTTCCGCCAGTTGAGAGTTGGTAACGAGCGAGCGAATGGTCGTTCCCTCGAGCAGGGCCACGGACGTATCGTCGCAGGACGTCTCTATCCCAAGGGTCAGGAGCAAATGGCTAGTACGACTGCTTCCAACTAAGGCGGTCCATCAGAGTTCGCTTGTTCTCGGCGAACCCGTCCCGAAATGCAGATCCCCCCACTTCTGGGGACCACATGACGAGAGCATCCTCCCCGTTATCGCTGTAATAGCGCGGCCGAATCCCGTTGGCGTAGAAGCCATACTTTTTGTATAGCCGTTGAGCGATGCCGTTGCTCGCCCGCACCTCGAGCGTGATGAGATCCGCGCCGAGATTGATGCTTTTCTCGATGAGAGCCACGACCATCAGCTCACCGAGACCGCGCCGGCGCCATTTGGGGTCCACGGCGACCGTGGTTATGTGCGCCTCGTCAACCATCTTCCAAATCCCGGCGAAGCCGACCACGTCTCCGGGTTCGTCATCGGAGTCACCCAGACGCAAAATCCGCCGCAGAATGCTTGGGCGTTCGGCGGGCGAACTTGATGCGGCCTGATTCAGCGGCGGACCGACTCGGCGAAGCACCAAGTAGTGCGCCATCCTGTTTTCCAGTACCTCATGCTTGTAAGAATCTCGCGGCCATGGCGTGCTGAATGAGAGCCGCTCGATCCTCTTTACGGCGCCGATGTCGTCAAGTTGCATGGGCTCAATGACCCACGTTTCATTGCCGGTCCTCGACTTCGCCGGGCTGGCCATCAGGCCCGCCCCCAACCTTGCGCGGGACTGGTGATATCCGCTCCGCGCACATAGATCGGCACGGCGCCGATGAGGTCACGCACTTCCATTTCGCCCAGCAGATCCGTTGCCGCCCTTCCCACCAGCGGCGCGAGCCCGTCTTCGAGCCGCGGCGAGTGGTGCTTTATTTCAGCGCCGGAGCGCTCGCGAATGCGCGCGATATCGCTCTCTCGAACGTCACCCACAAGCGTGGTCCGAGCTCCTGCGAGACGGTGGATATCGGCCGGCTGTAACAGCTCACAGGCCCCATGCGCTTCGACTCGGTCGCCGCGGCGCTGAAAGCCCTGCACGTAATAACCGTCATTGCCAGTCGCTATCAACGTCAGCAGCGACTTCGCGTCCGCTGGAGCGGCGTATGCCAAAGCAAGTGACGCCGGCACGGCCACGAACTTCAAGTCCAACGCCAAGCACAATCCCTTCGCGAAAGCCATGGACGTTCTCAGCGAACTAAATCCGCCGGGACCCGCCGAGACGGCCACTACGCCCAGACTACCAAGATCGTCGCCGAGCAAGGATCGCACGTTGGGCTCGAGGTGGGCTGAATGCCGCCGGTCGGCGCGCCACGCACGCGCTCGAAGGATTTCGTCGCCCATTACCAGTGCCGCGCTGCAAGTGGCCATGGACGTGTCCAAGGCGAGAATCAGACCTCGTTTATCATCCATCGACGCTCGCCTCGGCGAGATGCCGAGCCACGCGTAGAATCAATCCGTCCGATTGCGAGCCGGTTCCTTCAATCGTCAGCCGCCTGTCATCACCGCCCAAATGTTCAAGCCGTACGGCCAGATAGTCGCCGGGCCATCGCGACCGGATCGGATCCGGCCACTCTATCGCGGCGACGCCGTCCGAACGCAAGTATTCCTCGATCCCAAGTTCTTGAAACGGATCGATATCTTGAAGCCTAAATAGATCAACGTGATAGAACGGCAACCTCCCGTCCCGGTACTCCGCTATCAGCGTATAGGTCGGCGAGGAGACCGAGCCTGCCACGCCGAGTCCGGCCGCCACGCCCCCGGCGAACACGGTTTTCCCGACTCCCAGGTCACCCAAGAGCATGAGAACGTCGCCCGCACCCAGTTCAATCCCGATCTTCGCGCCGACGCCCGCGGTCTCGTCGGAAGACTCGGTTTCAACCACGATCCGGTTGACGTGGCCCGAGCAAGCCTCAACCTTATTCACGGCTGGCCCCACGAGTAGCTACGATACCTCGTTGACTGGGCGTGAGCGCGCCCTACGGCTGGAGCCGGCAAACCTGAACCGACATACTGCAAAGGGCGAACTCCTTCCGCTTGAGCTATAGCATCGCGCAACTGGCGCCCACCGCGTATTTTTCCGACTACGGTTGCCATGTTCGAATCCTGGAGGAAGTGCGCGCGCTATCCCGCCTGGGACACTCGAGCACCATATTCACGTATCCGCACGGCGGCACACCTCCGGA
Organism: Chloroflexota bacterium; assembly: GCA_963663595.2. Taxonomy (GTDB): domain Bacteria; phylum Chloroflexota; class UBA11872; order UBA11872; family VXNJ01. Next base: position 253,265 of record CAXXGZ010000003.1, read on the forward strand.
CGGCACAGTCGTGCGCGGTCCGCGTATTCCGTGGCACCGAAGCGCGCGGGTAGGTTCCCACTGGAATAAGTTCCTCCTCGATCCCCTTCTACTCATGACGGTGATGGCGCGCGGTCTGCCACGGCGATTCGACGTCGTCCATGCCCATTTGCACGAGGGCGCACTCATCGGAAGCATACTGTCGAAGCTGAAGGGCATCCCGCTGATCTTCGATTTCCAAGGCAGCCTTCGCGCCGAAATGCTGGATCACGGTTTTCTGGCGCAGGATGACGCCATGCAGGCGATGATTGACGCGGTGGAGAGGATCATCAACAGGCTTCCGGCCCGAATAATTACCAGCAGTGCGCACTCTCGGCGCATTTTGATCGATGACTTCGGGATCCGGCCCGAGATGGTCGTGGAGGTTACCGACTGTGTCGATGTGGACCGGTTCAGGCCGCGTGCGGATGACGCGCAAAACCTCCGGGTGAGGTCGGATCTTGGCATTCCGGACAACACACTCGTTGTTGGCTATCTCGGCCTGCTCGCCGACTATCAAGGAATTCGCCACCTCCTCCGGGCCGCCGCGCAGGTCGTCGATGAATTCCCGGCGTGCCATTTCGTAATCATGGGCTTTCCGGGGGAGGACACTTACCGGGCGATGGCCCACCAACTCGGGATCGACGGCAAAGTCACGTTCACCGGTCGGATTCCGTACGCGAGCGCTCCGCTCTATCTCTCAGCACTCGACATCGCCGTATCGCCGAAGCTTTCCGAGACAGAGGGGAATGGGAAACTCCTAAACTACATGGCGTCCGCCATTCCCACCGTCGCGTTCGAGGCGCCGGTTGCGCGTGAACTGCTCGGCGAGGCGGGAATCTATGCACGTCGCGGCGAGGCGGCCTCACTCGCCGACGAAGTAACGCGGCTGCTGAACGATCCCGATCTTCGAGCGAACCTGGGTAAAGCCCTACGCCGCCGCGCCGCCGAGCGATTTTCGTGGGAGGCCGGGGCCGCCAAAATCGCGCGAGTCTACGATGACGTGCTAGGGACTCGGTGATGCGTTTGCTGGGTCGAAATTCCAAAGGCCGATCGAAATCACCCTCGAATTAGTCGCCGTCGGCGCAAGCGGCGCAATCACCGCGGGCATTTTTACCGTCGTTGGCCTGCGGGCCTTCCCGCGTTTCAAATCCAACGAAACCAAGAGCGGCCTTTACCTGCCAACTTTGGGACCTTCGTCCCGTCTGCCGCTGGTGGGAGGCGGGGCGATCGTGGGCGCGGTCCTCGCGTCGTCCGCTGTTTCATTCGCATTGAACGCCGGTTGCCCATGGCCGATCGCGATCGTGGGACTGATCTTTTTCGCGCTGGGCCTCGGTGACGATATCTCGAAATGGCGCTACGGCAGGGGATTCGGCGACTTGCGGAGTCTGGTTCTCGCCAGCGCAGGGTCCGTCGCCGGAGCGCTGGTGCTCGTCAACGCCGTGGAGCCGGTTGAATCTTCGCCATTCTCGCTGTGGCACTGGGTGGATCCAGGAATCGTCGGCGGCCTCATCGTCTTTGTGTGGGCGGCCGTTCTTCTGCTCACGGTCAGCGTCGGCTCGGGAATAAGCGATGGATTCGACGGACTCACCGGCGGACTCGCGTTCATAGCCGGAGCGTCGATCGCGGGTGCCGCGGCGATGCTTCATTCGGGCGGATCGGCCGCCGCGGGAATGGCCGGGGCGAGCGCGGGGTTTCTCCTGTTCAACCTTCCATCCAACTGGCGACCGGGCAGCAGCTCACGCCGCCCGGCCCGCGCCTACCTGGGGGACGGCGGCGCTCTGGCGCTTGGCGGTCTGATGGTCGCATCGTCCCTGTCGGCCGGGTTAGATCTGCTAATTCCCGCGATCGCCGGTACTCTGCTGCTGGAAGGATTCTCGTCCGCGATTCAGGCGAAACTGATGGTGCCGCTCTTTCGCAGGTTCGAATTCCTGGGCGGATCGGATCGGGCGACCGTTCACTACGCCGAATTCCCGCTGCCATTCGTGGCCACGCCTCTGCACCACCATCTGGAGCTGATCGGGATGTCGCGCGGCCGCGTCATCGTTGTGCTGTACGGCGTCGGGATATCAACTGCTGCCCTGGCCTTGGCCGCGGTCGCCGAGAGCACACTCGCTTGGACCGCCGCCGCCTATGGTGGCACGGCTGCGATTTTGGCGTTGTTGTGGTTCGGATCGTCCATGTTCAGACCGGCGTTCCTAGACGTGGCTGAAACGGGGCAGGATTCGGAACTGCTCCTATGCCAGGGAAGGCCGGTCAGGCTGCTCGGCGTTCCCCTATACGCCGTCGTTGACCGGTTAGCGGTGTCCGATGACGGCGGAGCGCACCGATTGCCGCCACTCAGGCGGAAAATGAACCCGGTGGCGGCCCGGCGGATCTTCAACCTCGCTCTTGCTGAAGAATCCGACGATGGAAGCAACCCGGGGAGCTAGATCCGTTGTCAGAGGAGCTAACGAAGCCGCCGGCCACCGTCGCCGTTCTGACGGTGCTGGGTTTGGAATCCATTGTTGACGTCGAAGCGGTCAGCTGGAATCTCGCAACGCCCGAATCGCGGCACGGTATCTGGCGACTCGGTTTGCCCCCCGATATACCAGGGCCAGAGAGCTACGTGGTCAAGTGCTATCGCCGCAGCAGCGATCGCTTCTTCGACCATCGATTCCGGCGCGAAGAACGAGCCCTGGACCTGTTGGGCCGCCACGTCCCAGGCATCACTCCCACACTTTTGGGCGGATCGATAACCGCGGGGCACAGTGCGTTTCTCGTGATCGAGGACCTTGGCGATTCAACGCTTCACGTGGAATTGGAGACCTCGCCGGTGGCGAGTCGAAAGGCGCTCATGCTCCGAGCAATGGACGCGTTGACGGCACTGCATCGCGAAATGGATCGTCACTCGGCTCTCTTCAGGTCCCTTTGCTACAGCTCGGACCTCGATCGGGTAAATTCGACGACGATGATGGAACGGTTTGAAATAGCCGTTGGCCGCTGCGCGGGATCGAGCGACGGCACACCGGTGGTGAGGAGTCGGACAAAGGCCCAGTTTCGCCGGGAGGTCGTGACCCCGCTTCTAAAGTCGCGCCGACGCGTAATACACAATTCGTTCTCGCCGTTGAACATTTGCGTGAACGGCGGTGGACATACTCGGATCGTCGATCTCGAGACTCTCTCTATCGGCCCTGCTGAGCTCGATATCGCCGAGCTTATCTCGTACCCGGGCGTCGACCTCGGCTCCGACGAAAATATTCTCGTCGAGCGATACACGAATAACTCATTCGGAGACTTCGATCGTGCGGCTTTCGGCGAACGCATCCAGCTCGCCGCGGTGGCCCGCTGCACGGACTACGCCGGCACGCTAACCATGAGGCAAATGAAGTTTAGGGACGAGGGGCATGCCGATCTTGCCCTCGTCCAGGCCCACCGGCGAAGCTTGTATGTTGAAGAGGCTGTTCGACGAGCCATGAGAGCGAAACTATCGGGTGAGCTGGTGAGGTTTCTTCATTCCCTTGCCGGAGAGCCCAGCGAAGTCGCTTGATACATCTTTCTGACCTTCTGAAGGCAACCGGCGCGCGCCCTCTGACACGAGACCTCCCGGAGCGATTCGCGCGCTTCTGCACCGACCATACCCGAGCCGCCGAGGGTGACATCTACGTGGCCATGGACGCCGAGGGCCACTCGCACTCCGGCGACGCGCTGGAAGCCGGCGCCTCGGCCGTCATCTGCGAAGACTGGAGCGGGCCGCCCTCGTCGACGGTCCTGATCGTCCCCGACACCCCCTCCGCGCTGCGCCTGTACGCGGAATTCGCCCTCCGTGCATTCGGTCCCAAAGTCGTGCTTGTCGGATCCTCTTCGCGAGAAAGTTCCATCGCCGAAATGCTTTCCCGAATCTTGAGTGCCAAATACGACGTATTTCGAGGAATCCGGCGGTCGATGGACTCCGTTGAAGCCTCCCTGGCGATCGGAGACCTGCATCCCGGGCACGAAGTGGTCATGATCGACCAGGATATTTCCGCCGACATGGGTCGCCGCACAGCCGCCGCTCTCGTCGAGCCCCACGTCTGCGTTCTCCCGCCCCTGTCAAATACCCATGGCGAGCCCGTGGATGCGGGGCGTAAGCCGATCTCGGTCGTGGAGGCGTTCGCGGGAATCGTTCGCGACGGCGGTACGGCCGTCCTCGCAGCCGCGGATTCCGCATTGGCGTCCGCGATCTCGGACCGCGAAGTCATCCTCTATGGCGACCACCAGCAAGCCAAAATCGGCGCCATCGCATCTGGCAAGCCTGACGGCCCGACCAAGATCATCGTCACCTCCAGCGGGATTTCGGCGGACGCCGCGCTCGCGGACGATTCGCTCGTTTCGATCGATGCCGTTCTGTCCGCGGCAACCGCGGCCGCGGCGCTGGACATGGCAGCGGTGGAAATAGCCACCGCGATATCGGGGCTCGATTCCGGTTCGGCCGACGGATCCACGGTTCCGGCCCCGCTGCGCTCCCCCAATGTGATCACTGTAAATGCCGACGGTCCAGTTTGGCTCCGGATCGATTTGGATGTGGTCACCAGGAACGTCGAGAAAATCGTGGGCGTTGTGGGCCCGGACGTGGAAGTGATGGCCGTCATCAAGGCTGACGCCTACGGACACGGCGCCCGGCGTGTGGCGGCCGCTGCCCTTGAGGCCGGCGCGTCGCGGCTCGGCGTCTCACGATTGAACGAGGTCCCAAATCTGCGCGCCGGCGGAATCCACGCTCCCGTCGTCGTGCTCGGACACACTAGAGCCGCTGACTCCCGATTGGCTTCGCAGGCCGGGTGCGAACTTGCTGTCTTTGACGGAAAGGGTATCGAAGCGCTCGATCGAGCCGCCGCCTCCATCGGCAGGACAGTGAGCGTCCACCTAAAAATTGACACCGGGATGGGCCGCCTGGGCGCCGCGCCGGAAGACGCCCCGGATCTGGCCGAGATGATCGACGGATCCGAATCGCTCGAACTGCGCGGAACGATGACCCACTTTGGGCGTGCCGCCGAATCGGACAGGGCCCATGCCAGGGGGCAACTCCACGTCTTCGATTCTGTTCTGGCGGACATCCGGTCACGGGGCATCGATCCCGGTACCGTCCACGCGGCCAACACAGCCGCCGCAATGCATCTGCCGGAGTCAAGGTACGACATGGTGAGGTGCGGCATCGCCATATACGGCCTGGCTCCATCGGCCGACGCGCCGCTTCCAGGCGGATTCGCACCTGCATTGACCATGTCCACCAGGATTGCACAGGTAAAGAGAGTGCCCGCGGGGACGTTCGTGAGCTACGGGAGCGCCGGGGAGCTTAAGCGTGATTCAACGATCGCGGTCGTCGGGGCAGGATACGGCGACGGCGTCCGACGAGCCCCGCAAACCTGGGGACCCGTCCTGGTGAGAGGCAAGTGGGCTGAAATCATCGGGAACGTTTGCATGGAAATGTTCATGATCGACGTCACGGACATACCAGGAGCGAAACAGGGCGACGAAGTCGTGCTGATCGGATCGCAGGGCGGCCACGTCATTACCGCTGACGAAGCCGCCGCTCGGGCGGGCACCATCAGCTACGAAATCCTCGCGCAATTGCTCCCCCGCGCCGCGGACGGACAGCGGTAGGCGGCAACGCATTGACCGCACGGCCCCTGGCAGGTCACCATCATGACTGCACGAGTCGGGAGAAGGTGTGAGGCCCAAGATGCAGAAAATCTACCTCCACGGTTGGAATTATCGTGGGCAGCCATTCGAACTCGCCGTCCGCCGAGCCAAAGAATTCGGCTACGACGGGATCGAGGCTTTTCCCGGCCACTACAAAGACGCGAGCGATCCGATTGGAAGTCAAAGGGAACTGAAAAGCTATTCCGAATCTCAGGGCATGCCACTGCCGGTCGGCTCGCTGCAAATGGACCTCACGACTGACGACCAGACCTTGCGGCAGGAGAATCTGGCCAAGATCCCCGACCACGTGGCCGCGATCGCGGATATGGGTTTCGAGCTCATAAACGGCTGGATCGGCCCGTTGAGCGCCCCGAGCGGTTCGTACCACGAGAGTGGGTCGGCAGCGGCGACAGAAATTCACTACGAGCGCGCCATCGAAGGCGCCGGAATCATTGCCGCGGCCGCGGAATCCGCCGAAATCGACGTGGTGCTGGAAATGCACATGAACATGATCCACGACACGGCGCGATCGATCCTGCGAATCATCGAGGCGGTTGACAGCTCGCGGCTAAAGGCCAACTACGATCCCGCGAGCATGCATGGATACGACCACGCCGAATCCCCGGCGGACGCCGTAGAGGCGATCGCCTCACGCCTCGCCTACGCACATCTCAAAAACTGCCGCCGGTTCAACGGAAACACTGACTACCACTATCCTCTTGCCTCGGGCGACCTTGATTATTCGTCCATTCTTCGAGACATGTACGGACGTGGGTTCCGTGGCCCGTTCTGCATCGAATACTCGGGTGCGGGAGATCGGAATTATCAGACGAAAGAGGACCTCGAATATCTCCGCGGCCTTCTGGCGGAGATAGAGGCCGAAGACTGAGACGGGATCCCGGCGGAGGCTGGGCGGCAGGTGTTCACTCTCGCTGATGCGTTCGCCGCGCTCGGTCGGGAGGTCCCCGATGGCAGCCGGAACGTCCAAATCGACGGCATCCAGATCGATTCGAGGCTCGATGTCCGCGACCGCCTGTTCGTAGCCATTCGCACGGAGTCGGCGGACGGCAACACTTTTGTCGGGGATGCCTTCATGAAGGGCGCCGCCGCAGCGGTTCTTCAACAATCCACATGGGAATGGCCGTACGGCCGTCAGTTGGTCGTGGAGGATTCCGTTGCCGCGCTGGCCAAGATCGGTCGCTACGTTCGTCTTCGCTCCTCGAACGTAAAAGTCATTGGGATAACTGGCAGCAACGGCAAGACCACCACGAAGCAGGCCCTGGCGGCGGCACTATCGGCGGCGGGTTCGGTGGTGAGTTCGGAACGGAGCTTTAACAACGAACTCGGAATCCCGATCACTCTGGCCGAAATCGATTTGGAAACCGATTACGCGGTCGTCGAAATGGGCGCCCAGGTCGTAGGCGAGATCGCGGGATATTGCCAAATGGCGGCTCCAGATGTTGGGATAATCACCAACGTCGGCCGCGCGCACATCGGTCTATTCGGCTCCGATGAAAACGTAGCACAGGCCAAGGGCGAACTGGCCGAAGCCGTTGGCGTCGATGGGAGTGTCGTCCTTAATCGCGACGACGCTTGGTCCAAGTCGATCCGTGACCGAACCAGAGCGACAATCACCTGGTTTGGGGAGTCCGAAGACGCAGACGTGGTCGGCAGGTACTCCGAGCTACCGGGGTTCGCCGGCGGTCAAGTTGAGCTGAAAACACGTGGAGACTCGGCGACCTTGGGCGTGCCGGCCGTCGGTCGGCACCTGGCCCCGAGCTTCGCGGCGGCCGTGGCCTGCGGCCAGGCGATGGGAATCGATTTTGGGATCTTGATCGAAGGCCTGGGGCGATTTGTGCCGCCGAAGCACCGGATGGAGGTGAAAAGCGCCCGGGGCTTCAACATCCTTGATGACAGCCACAACGCCAATCGCGATTCCATGCTCTACGCACTCGACCAGCTGCGACGCGCCAAGGTCGGTGGACGCAAGCTGGCGGTGCTGGGAGACATGTTGGAACTCGGCGAGTTCGCCGACGAAGATCACGCGGCCGTTGGTCAGGCGGCGGCGTTCGTCGACGAACTCTTCACGATCGGGGACAAATCCGAGGTAATCGGAAAATCGGGCGGTCAAGCCGGTCTCGACGTGCGCCAGATCCACCACTACCCATCGGATCCATTCGATTCGAAATCAATCGAAGCGCCGTTGTCAGCGCTGGCAGATCGGCTCCGGGCTGAGCTACGCGAGGGCGACGTACTTCTCATCAAAGGCAGCAATGCCCTCGGCTTGCATCAATTGGCGGATCGCATCCGCCGCGATGGCCGATAGCACACCGCCCGAAGCGTCCTGCTAAGAAAGCTGAAGGGACATGTCCACGGGCGTCCTGGGGAGGCGCTGGTCCACGGGCGGAAGCGGCCTCGAGAGCGCCCGGGGCTCAGTCTGATACCAGTAGGCGGTGCTCGAGTAATCATCGGATCGATAGTTCGCATGCCCGTGCTCGATCGTTACCTTGATCGATTCCTTGAATACCACCGGGTCCTCGATGTGATATCGGTAAAGAGTGATGTGCCCCGACCAGTTGTCCCCGCCGGGAAGAATGATTCCATGGTACGGAGAGTCATAGCGTTCATTGGGGCACCAGGCGGTATTGAAAAAGTCCTCCGTGCCGGTGCCATGTAGGGAGGGCGGAAACGGCTCTCCGTCGATGAAAATCATGTCATCACCCTCGCCGTACCAGTTGTGGTCATCCGTATCGCGAAGGTTTTCGATATCCAGATGACACCCCACATAGTGTCCCGCGCCGCTCGTATCCAGGATCAGATAGTTGCCGTCCGCCGAAGGATTCCGGCCGCCGCCCTGGTGAACTGAATTGTCGTATTCGGAATAATCGATCCCGTCACAAGGGTTTTCGCGGTTCCAGAATGCATGGAAGCGACCAACGTCTTCGGGAAGCTCATCGAGTTCCTCGTAGTCGACGTAGTAGTACAACGCCGTAACATCGAATTCGCCCTGATTCTCGAACTCGATCCGCGCGCCTGCCGCGAATGGCATCGGGAAGAAACAGTTGAACGCGCGACCGCCCTGAGGCGACATCTGCAGCGGGGCGGAGACGAAGTTGCGGGTCGCGGCGTGCCCCATGCCGAAAAAGTCTCCCACCGGAGTTTCGACGCTCGGATAGTCCGCACCGTCCCAATACATCCTGAAAACGCACCGCCGCAGGAAGTACTCCTCCTCGCAGGCGATGGTCATCCAAATGTGGCGGACCGTTCCCGCGCCGCTCGCGTCCAAGAGCACATGGGTATCACCAGAGGGGACCGCTACTCGGTCCGCGTTCCCGCCGGTTCGGTCCCAACTCGACGCCCTTTTACTCCGTGAGACTCGAACCGCGGCGAGATTTGAAAGCGAACCTGATCCCAGCACGGAAGCAGACGGCATTTGCGTTACTCCACCATGTTCAAGACCCAGATGGGTCAGACTCTATCGCGAGGATTCAGTATCCGATGTCGTCCGGGCCGGACTCGACGTCCACGCGGTAGCTGCTCTGGGCGGTCTCCGAGTCCCGATCGGGATCGATCATCCGCACGACGCCGACGCCTCGAAGCTCGCGCTGGCCGAAAATCGAGATTCCGAACAGGCCGATCCCGTACACAATCACCAGCGGCCAGACCCGCCCCAACTCCACCGTGCCTTTACCGAGGAAGAAGATTAATACGACGAGCGCCGCAAGCGAGTTGACGATTCCCAGCGAGGACCAAATTCTCGTAGACGTGGACTGTCGCCCGGCCAGGAAAAGGCCCGCCCCCCAGGGTACCATCACCGCCCCGAGCAGAGAACCCTCGAACAGCACCGTATCGGCCACGTCGGCAAACCCCAATTGCCCGAGGGCGTACTTGGGAGCTATCAGCGATATCAGGCCGAATAGGAACGAACCGGTGCCAAGCACGATGAGGCTCAGCCTGAGCAGAAGGCTGCGATCTTGCATGGGTATCGGCCTCTCCGGTGAATTACCCGCGCCTATGCCTTCTGGACCTCCGACGGACGCGTGAAGCTTACCGTGCCTTGCGGATCGTCGTCCGGCCTGTGCACATACCGGTCAAGACCGAGGCGTGAAGCTCTCGCGGACGATCGCATCAGCGACCCTTGCAACCTGCACCATCGGGCGGACATCGTGGACGCGGATGATATCGGCTCCGGCTCCGATCGCCAGCGCCGTGGCGGCCGCGGCGCCCGCGGTTCTGTCGGCATCGCCATCTCCCATTGCGTAGCCGATGAACGACTTTCTGGATACCCCTACGAGGATTGGTAGGCCAAGAGATCGCAGCTGAGAAAGCTGGGACAGCAGTTCAACGTTCTGCGCGGGTGATTTTCCGAAGCCGAATCCCGGATCGATCACGACCTTTCCGGTATCGATCCCGGCGTCCACGGCGAGCGCGAGCCCTGCCTCAAGATCTTCTACGATGTCTTGGACCAGATCGTCGTACGCCACCTCGCGATAGTGGCCGCCAATCGATCCCTTGGTGGCGCCCGCGCGCCGGTTATGCATGACGATGAGAGCGCATCCGGCCTCCGCCACCAGGCTGGCCATGGCGGGGTCGCGGCGAAGCCCCCACACGTCGTTCACGATGTCCGCTCCGGCGTCCAGCGCCTCACGGGCCACCTCGGCCTTGTACGTATCGACCGATATCGGCAGGTCGGACGCCGCCCGCACCGTGTGTATCGCCGGAATGATCAGGTTTATCTCGTCCGCCGCGGAAACCGGCGCGGCGCCGGGCCGCGTGGACTCACCGCCCACGTCTATGAAATCCGCGCCCGACCCCTGCGCCTCGGTCGCAAGCTCGCGAATCTTGTCCTGGTCGTCACCGACACCGTCACCCGAAAATGAGTCCCACGTGGCGTTGATGATCGCCATAACATAGGTTCGTGAACCCCAGTCGAAACGGCGTCCCCGGATGTCCATGGGAGCGGGCGTTTTGGATTCGGTTATGCCCGAGGAATCGTCTATGGCTGGCAAGTCCGTTAGAAGGTCAAATACCTAGTCATGGATCAGCATAGCCAAGGGCGGCTCGATCCCCGACAACCCGTCCATCCAGATTCGATGGACGCGGGGAGCGGACCGCATCTCGAGCGAAAACTCGATACGGATGATCGAGGTCGGATCGTTGTACCAGCCGATTACTCCGCGGCCGATCTGCACTGTCACAGCAGTAGCAGCGATGGGCTTTTCTCGGTCGAACATATCCGAGAATCCGCCGCCCGACGCGGCATCCGAGCGATAGCCATTACCGACCATGACATGATCGGCGGCGCGCTGGCGGCCCAAAGCGACGGCGGCGCCTCGGAAATCGTTGTCGTGGTGGGCCAGGAGATCACCACACGCTGGCAGCATCACATCGTCGGCCTGTTCATGGAGAAACCCGTGTCGATGTTTCGGAAAGTCCGCGACACCGTAATGGCCATACGCGACCAAGGCGGGCTGGCCATCGTGGCGCATCCGGAACTCGGCCTGCCGTCATCGGCCTCTAGGCGAGCGCTTTTGGGGTGGATGGAAGACTTTACATTCGACGGCATCGAGATCGACTCCCCATATCTGGCGACGGCCGCGCGCCGGCGACTGCTCGATTTCTACCAGGACCACGCCGAGCGTCTGGGGGCGGCCATTGGCGGTACCGACGCCCACTTCGACGATGTCGGTCGGATAGTCACGCTCTTCAAGGGTACGAGTGCGGAAGATTTGCGCCGGGCCATCGAATCCAGGACGACGCTGGTGGCGCGCACCAACCTTCAGTTTTCCAGACCCAGTTGGGGCCAGCGTCTCACAAACCAGCGTCGAAGCCTGCTGTGGCTGCCGCTGTACCGCATGAAGGCGCTCGTTACGGGCAGATACTCCTAACGAGACCGATCAATTGGTTTTGACGGACGTCCCGTATGCGAACACCTCCGCCGCGCCGTGCATTACCGTCGCCGTCGTGTACCGGATGGCGATCGCAGCGTCGGCTTTCAGAGCTTTGGCCTCGTCGATCGTTCTTCGCGTCGCCCCTTGTGCTATTCATCATTTCCACGTACTGGCGTACCTCGCCGCCGACGATGTCGCGGAACACAGCCTGTAGATTACGACCGATGTGACGGGTTCGAATGCTGCTCCCTTTCACAAGGCCGAGGATCTCCTATATCTGATTGTTGGGCAGCGCTTCTCCTACAATGAGAATCAACATCCCCTCCTTTCGTCAATCGGTACATTCGACGATTCCCGGATCAGCCTAGTCCGCGGGCTGGATATCATCCCGGGGTCACGTACGATCCAGATCAACGGGAGTCCGCCCTGCGTCCTGCGCGGCTCGCAGGCCAGCGCTGGCACACAAACGTCGGAGCAATGATGCTACGAATCGCGATTGGCGGTATTGCTTCTGAGAACTCCTCGTTCAACAGCCTCCCCACCGTCCTCGACGACTTCCAGATCAAGACGGGCGACGACGTATTAAGCGGCGATCGGTACCCGTTTCTCGACGACCATCCCGACGTTGAATTCGTAGGGACTTTGCAGGCGGGAGCCATGCCCGGGGGCAACGTGGATCCACTTGCATTCTCGACACTCCGGGCCGATCTTCTCGACAGGCTCGGACGGGCGGGCGATCTGGACGCGGTCTACTTTGACCTGCACGGGGCCCTGGAGGTCGAGGGAGGCCACGACGCCGAAGGCGAACTGATAGATGCCGCCCGGGACATCGTCGGGCGAGACAAGCTCATCGCGTGCAGCCTCGACCTCCACGGCAAAGTAACGTCCAAGATGGCGCGGAACGCGAACATTCTTACGGCATATCGAACGGCGCCGCATATCGACGCGATCGAAACCCGCGCGCGGGCGGTTCGGCTGCTGGTGGAGTGCGTGCGGGCCGGAATCCAGCCGTCGACGACGCGCATCGGAATCCCGATGGCGATGCCCGGCGACGTAACCAACACGAACTTCGAACCTATGGCTGGCGTGTACCGGCTGCTGGACGATACCGGCGATTCCCCCAGAGTGCTGGACGCGTCGCTTCTCATCGGACATTGCTGGACGGACCGCCCCTACACCATGGCCAACGCGGTCGCGTGCGGCACGGACGTCGAGCGCTGCCACGGTCTCGCGGCCGAGATCGCGGCGAATTTCTGGCGCCACCGGAGCGAGTACCACTACGGGGTCCCAGCGGGAACGATGGATGAGTGTATTTCCTGGGCACGGCGGGCCGTCCAACGGCCCGCGTTCATCACGGACTCGGGCGACAATCCCACTGGCGGCGGCGTGGGCGATCTGACCTTCGCGCTCGAGCGTCTGATAGCGGCCGACGTGACGAGCGCCGTGTTCGCCAGCATCCCGGATGCGGCCGCCGTTGACGCGATGTTCAACGTCGGCGAGGGTGGTCGCGTCTCTTTCGAACTGGGCGGAAAGCTCGATCGGATTTACGGGCAACCGTTGCCCGTCTCGGGCGCCGTGGCTCGACTGGAAGAGACGAGCGGCGATCGGGGACACACCAGAGCCTATGGACGCCAGGCCGTTCTCGACCTAAACGGAATCAGCGTGATCGTGACCGAGCGGCGGACGCCGTTCCACTACGTCGATCAGTACCGCCGGCTCGGACTGGATCCGTCTGAGCTCGATCTGGTCGTCGTGAAGCTCGGCTACCTACAGCCCGAACTCGCCGAAGCGGCTGGGACGGCATTTCTCGCCCTCACGCCCGGTGCGATCTGCCAGGACCTTGGCTCATTGCCATACAGGTCGATCCAACGTCCGATTTACCCGCTGGATCCTGATACTGAGTGGCGTCCTCCGGCCTTCGACCCGTCCGGCTCTTAGCGGAACCTGTCCAGAATCCAGGTGATGTCCGGCTTCGGCTTGGCTTCTTTGTGTATGGCGCCCTTCGATCCATCTGCACGCCTCAAATCGAGCCCGTCTTCGTACGTCGGCATCTGAACCTGAAACAGTACGCCGGTGGGAATGCGATCGCCCCACTCGTAGGACTTCGCCAGCGCAATCTGCTTTTTCTGGACGATCTCGTCCACGTTGTTGGGATCTCTGACCACGGGGTCATACCCCTCGTCGGCGAGTTGGTAGATTCGGCGCTCCTTCTCATCGCGATCGCGGCCCATGTACCAGTCAACAGTTTGCCGGTCGTTGTAGACCGGACATGGCTGCAGCACGTCGATAAAGGAAGTGCCTCGATGATTCACCGCCTCCACGATCAGGTTCGCAAGTCCCCTTGGGTCCATGGCGTAACCGCGCGCCACGAATGTATAGCCCGACGAAATCGCAAGTCCGATCGGATTGATTCCGTCCTGGATCGCCGCCTCCGGCATGGACTTCGTCTTCTCCCCACGGAGCAGCGTCGGCGAGGCTTGCCCTTTGGTCAATCCGTAGACGCCGTTGTTGAATACGATGTATGTGAAGTCCAGGTTTCGGCGGCCTGTGTTCACGAAGTAACCTGCGCCGATTCCGTACCCGTCGCCGTCGCCTCCCATCGCAATGACGGTCAGCTCACGATTGGCGAGAGTTACGCCCGTTGCGAACGGCAGCGCTCGGCCGTGCAGCGTGTGGAACCCATAGGCGGCCACATAGTGGGGGGTTTTGCCCGAACAGCCAATGCCCGACACCAACGCCACGTTGTGCGGCTCTATTTTTAGAGACGTTAACGACTGCCGAACAGAATTGAGGATTCCGAAATCCCCGCAACCGGGGCACCAATCGGGATGGGTTTCGACCTTGAAATTCGCCGTTTTAGCTTCGGCTACCGCCATCGACCTCTCCCCAAGTTAATCGTTACGTTCACGCGCCTTTTCCTTCGCATGGAATCTCAAGGATGGCTGACCACCAGTCGCCCCGAATCCTGCTTGATCGTCGCCTTAACCGCTTCTTCGACTTCGTTCTGCGAAATCGGCCTACCGTCGTATTTCAGAATCTTCAGATCGATCTTTATTCCCGTCTTTTCGCGTATCAGATCTCCAAGCTGTCCTGAAAAGTTGTCTTCAATGAGGATCAGCTTATTGGCCGACTCCAAGACGCCGGCTACGCCTTGCACAGGGAACGGCTTCATGAGACGGATTTGCAGGAAGTTAACGATGACCCCGTGATCCTCGTCGAGAACTCGCATGGAATCGAGAATCGCTCCCTTCGTCGAGCCCCACGAAACGATGGTGGCATCGGCTGTCTCGGGCCCGAACAACGTCCATTTGTCTTTCTCGGGAGTTTCCGATGCCATCAAATCGAGCTTCCGCATGCGCTTGTCCATCTGCTCCACGCGGTTCTCGATCCTCTCAGAGATCTTTCCGTACTCAGTGTGCTCGTCGCTCGTCGTTACGAAGATCCCGCCGGGGTCACCGGGCACGCTTCGGGGACTTACTCCCGATTCGGTAACTACGTGACGTTTGTACGCGGCGGATTCCGGCTCTGCGCCGTTCGGCGAGAAGAGTTCGCCAACGTCCACCTCCAGGCCGTCAGCCCGTAATTCGTCAACCGTCCAGTGGCTGTTTGCCAGGACTGTGTCGAGTAGCACGACGACGGGCATCTGATATCGGTCACCGTAGTTGAAAGCCTTGAACGTGTACTCGAAGCACTCCTGAATATCACCCGGAGCTATCACGATGTGTGGAAAGTCACCGTGTCCGGGCTGCAGAGCGAACTTCAGGTCGGCCTGGGAGTGGCGAGTCGGCAATCCTGTGCTGGGACCGCCGCGCTGATAGAGACACACCACCGGGCCTGGAGCTTCGGTCATGGCGGCAAGTCCGATTCCCTCGCTCATCAACGAGAAGCCCGGACCCGCGGTCGAGGTGGCCGATCGCGCTCCGGCATGAGCGGCGCCTACGGCCATGTTTATGCACGCCACTTCATCCTCGGCCTGGATGACCGTTATCGGAAATCTCCCCTGCACCGATTCGAGGAATTCGCTCTCTCCTGTGGACGGCGCAATGGGGTAGTAGCTCTGGAACGAGCAGCCGGCATAGAGCTTGCCGAGTCCCACCGCTTCCGCACCCCGAATGAAGATCGGGTTCGAGTCACGATCGATGGAAGTCAGGCTGATATCGAAGGTGTTTCCGAATTCGGCTTTCATGAAGTCCACGGTCGCGGCGACAACCGCCTCATTTATCTCGACCAATTGCGCGCGGCTCTCTCCGAAATACTCCCGAAGAAGATCGATGATGACACCGGTATCGAGCGTTAACAGCGCGAACGAGGAGGCAACCGATACCATGTTTCGCATGATGTCGTGACGCTTCGCGTTGTACTCGACTCCGGCCCGACCAACGCCTTCCTTCAGCAGATCCGCAAACGGGATCGGGAACAGCCGAATATCATCGCGCCCCATCCGGTCCACGCTAATTTGTAAGGCCGAATCGAGGATGATGCCTCCCCCGGGCGCGATCTCGTGAACGTGCCCCCGATGGGTTTCATAGGGGCCGGTCTCGGCATCGCCGAATAGAGTTTCCTCGTCAAGTGCCAGGAGCAGGTCCACGTGGTCCACATGAGAGCGAATGGGTTTGTCGTTGACGCGGACCCGATAAAAGCTGTGCCGCCCCATGATGTTGGAGTGGTACTCGATGTTGGAGAAAACGCGCAGCCCTTCGCGAAGGCAGGCTTTCGCGAACACCTCGGCAGATCGGTTGATCCCGCTCCCCTGGGGGCCGCCAACCATCCACGACAGCTTATTGACCGGCATTGGCACTCCATCGGCCCAAGACTAATGACGGTGTCTGGGCAAAGGCCCGCACCGGCACGCCACCATCGGCAAACCGTTCAAATCTACTCAATTCTAAGACGCTAACGGAAGACTTTGAAAATACGTATGAGTTCGCTCACATTCGCGCGGATCGGTCGCCAGGGATCGGCCCCATTACGATTCCGCCATCCATCAGACGCTTCGGACCGCAGGTTTCCCTGGCGCGGATGACGGCATTCAGAGTCGAGAGCCCGTCGAGTAATAGCCCAGCATCGGGTTGACAACTGCAAGCCATTGCACGCCGCGGACGCATGAGGCATTCTGCGTTCCGAGGCTAAGTGCATCCGCGCGGACCCGGTACGGGCCGGCGCCCGAGCCCGAATCGGCAAAAGGGAGTGGATAGGTGCGAACGAATAAGGCAAAGCAAAAGTTGCTTAGAGGAGAGCCTGCCATCGGCGGCGCCGCCGCTCTGAGCTCACCGTGGTCGGCGGGAGCCCTCTCCCGTGCCGGCTACGACTGGGTATTGATGGACGCACAACACGGTTTCTGGCCGGCGGACCAAATCCGCACTGGGGTGCTCACCATCCTCCAGGGCGCCGCCGCGCCCGTCGCCCGCGTCGCCTACAACGACTATTCGGCCATCGGCCGCCTGCTTGACGACGGCCTGATGGGAATAATCGTTCCGCTCGTAAACACTCGCGAGGACGCTGAGGCCGCGGCCCGCGCCACGCGGTACCCGCCCGTCGGCGAACGCTCGATGGCCGGGACGTTCATAACTGGGCTGTACGGAAGCGACTACGCCGAAGCGGTGAACGACCAAGTGATGCTCGCGGTTCAGATCGAGTCGGCGCAGGCCGTTGAAAACGCGGAGGACATTCTCTCAGTGGAAGGTGTCGACGGGTGTTGGGTCGGCCCCGCCGATCTCGCGCTGTCGATGGGACTCGATCTCGCGGAGGCCGGCGTAAACAAGGAACACAACGAGGCCGTCGCCCACGTTCTGGAGATGTGCAAGAAGACCGGGAAGTTTCCCGGATACGCATGTGGAAGCCTCGAGATGGGGCGGCGACGAATCGCCGAGGGCTTCACGTTCGTAAGCATCGGAGCCGACGCGACGTTCGTCGCCGACGGCGCCGATTCGTACCTTAAGGAATTACGAGCCTAGGCGACACGCGAGAGTCTCACCCGCCCACGACGTTTACAGGCGATCCTTCCTGAAATTTCCGGATGTTTTCAACGGCCATCACCAGGCCGGCCTCGAGCGCTTCGGGGGTCAGCCCGGCCGAGTGGGGTGTCAGCAGCACGTTGGGAGCTTCGAACAGCGGGTGCCCCGGCGGCAAGGGCTCTTCAACGAATACGTCCAGCGCGGCCGCGCCGAGTTCGCCGTCACGCAGAGCGGCCACGAGCGCCGCCTCATCCACCAGCGATCCGCGCGCGGTATTCACGAGAACTGCTGTGGGCTTCATCAGGGCCAGCTGCTCGGCCCCCAGCATCCCATCCGTATCGGGAGACTGGCGCACGTGCAGAGAAACGACGTCCGCGCGCCGTAAAACGTCATCGCGGTCCGTCATCTCCACGCCCAATTCACGGGCCGATCGAGCGTCCGGATGGAATGTCCATCCAATGACTTCCATCCCAATCGCATTACCGAGCCGCGCCACCTGGGAGCCGATAGCGCCGAGTCCGATGATCCCGAGCGTCTTGCCATGAAGCTGCGACACCATTGCCTTCGGCCAGTCGCCGGCCTTGACCTGCGCCCCGATCTCGGCCAACCGGCGCGCCGCGGCCAGCATCAGCGCGAGGGTGTGCTCGGCCACTGAAATCGCCGACACCGCCGGTGTGTTGCATACGGTGATTTCCAGTTCTCGGGCCGCCGCAAGGTCGACGTGATCGACGCCCGTGCCCCAGATCGAAAGAATCCGCAGGCTTGAACAGCCTTCAAATACCGCCCGTGGGTACGCCACGGCCCCTCGGATGCTTATCACCGCTTCCGCCTGGGATATGCGGTCGATCAATTCCACATCGGATCCCGGTCTGCTGTCATGAATCTCGATGCTACCGACCTCCAGCAGAAGTTCGTGCGCCTTCGAGCCGGCGAATATAGATGGGTGATCATCCGGAACGACGATTTTCACGGGCCATCCTCCACAGTTGACTCAAGGTCCCATAGATTATGTCGTCGGCGGCCCGACCGCGGAGTCGGAACGGGACTCGGGGCTAGAATTCTGCACGCCGGGAATAACGATCTCTACGCTTGCCATGGGGTCCATGTGCGAATCTTCCCAAACCGTTCACCGGGAGGTCACGGTGCTCAACATCGGTCATCGCGGCGCGCCGCGCCAGGCGCCCGAAAACACGTTGGCGAGTTTCAACCGTGCCCTCGAGCTGGGAGCGGACGGCATCGAGCTCGACGTCCATCTGAGCCGCGACGGCCACGCGGTCGTGATCCACGACCGCCTCGTCGACCGGACGACCGATGGGACGGGCCCTGTGGATCAGTTTGACCTGGCCGACCTTCGACGCCTGGACGCCGGATCGCATTTCAGCGAAAGCTCCCGCTCGGAGCGAATCCCGTTGCTCGACCAAGCATTGGACCTCGTGCCCGACGGATATGAGGTGCAAGTCGAGCTCAAGGGCCTCACGCGGGGTTTGGTGAACGAAGCGGTGCGTCTGATCGAAGAACGCGGATTGGTCGAGCAGGTCGTGGTCACGTCGTTTATCCACACGTTGATCCGGGGCGTCAAGGAAATCAATCCGGCTATCCGCACCGGGGCACTGCTGCCGCGCGCCGACGATGTGAAGCATGAGGGTTATACGACCGCAGAGCTGGCGGTTGGTCTGACAAAGGCAGCCGGCGCCGACGTCATCCTTCCGCATTACACGACCGCATCGTTCGAACTCTTCGATCTTGCTGATAAAAGCGGTCTGGCAACAGGGGCGTGGACGGTGGACGATCCGCGCGATATCAGCCGGATGATCGAGATCGGCGCGTCCCGAATCACGTCAAACTTACCGGATGTCGTCGCACAGGTGATATCGAACGCATCCGCGACTTAGGAGGGTCCAAATGGATCTTGGTCTGGAAGGAAAAGGGGCTCTCGTCACCGGAGGCAGCCGCGGCCTGGGCCGGGCCACAGCACTGACCTTGGCCGATGAGGGTTGCAATATAGCCATCGCAGGTAGGACCGCTGAAACGCTGGCGACGACGGCCGACGAAATCAGAGCAAAGCACGTGGATGTCCATACCATCGTGGCAGACGTCACCGTCCCAGAGGATGTGGACCGTATGGTATCCGCCGCGGCGGCGGCGCTGGGGCGCCTTGACGTGGTGATCGCCAACGCGGGAGGGTCCCAGCCCGGCGGCCTCCTGGACGCGTCCGACGATGACTGGCAGGCCACCCTCGACATCAACTTAATGCACGCGGTGAGGACCATTCGCGCTTCGGTTCCTCACATGCGCGAGAACGGCGGCGGATCGATCGTGATCGTGTCGTCCATCTCCGGCCTCGTGCCCGCCGTACCGGCCCAGTACGGCGTCGCGAAGGCGGCCCAGGTCTTCTTGGCAGGCGCCCTGTCGCTTGAACTGGCGCAATACAACATACGGGTCAACTGCGTTGCGCCGGGCTCGACCATGTTTGAAGGCGGGGGGTGGGCGACCCGCATGGACGAGCAATCGGACCAGATGGAGGAGTTCATCACCTCGCAGTTTCCCCATAAGCGCCTCGGTACCGCCCCGGAGATCGCCGACGCCATCACGTTTCTCTGCTCGCCGCGGTCATCGTGGATCGTGGGGGCTGCGCTGCGGGTTGACGGCGGCCAGCAAAACCCTGGTCTCTGGTCGGCGGCGCAAATGCCGGGACCCGAAATGGACGCGTCGGAGTAGCGCAGGACTGCGCGGCCCACGGCGCACGCCGAGATATGTTTGTTGATACCCGGGAATAGGGATCGTAGAATTGGATAACCATGGGTCATCACGACAGTTAGCGTGCGGTTCACGGTTTAGGCAGTATGGCTGAAAGGAATGGGTCTTGGAGAGCAAGCAGCCGGAAATCGTCGCCTGGATGAAGCCCTCTTGCGGTTGGAGCAACGGTGTGCGGGCCGTCTTCGCCAAGTATGATCTCAAATACGACGACCGGGACATCATCAACAATCAAGACAACTATTACGAGATGGTGATGGCGTCCGGGCAGGAGTTGCAGCCCTGCGTTGAGATCAACGGGGTCATGCTGGCCGACGTGAGCGGAGAGGAAGTCGAGGCTTACCTCGTTCAGAAAAACCTGACGGCCGCCTCGGATGCCCCCGTCGACGTCGCCCTGGACGCGCCCTGCGAAACGCACGACGAGCCGGTGGGAATCCAGCTCGGCGATCTAGAGGACATCTCCGAAGAGAGCTAATCTCCGGCCGAGCGGTGCTGGTGAGCCCGCTGAACCGTCGCCGCGATCTACGGACGTTCTTGTCCGCCTACTGAACAGTGCGCTGCCATGGCGGTGCCGCCGCCGTAAGTCCGACCCGGGTGTCTACCATTCCGCGACCGAGCCGTCCTCCATTCTGAGTTCCTGGACCGGCGAGCTCTCGTAGCCGATGGTTTTCGCCTTTTTCTCATTTAGCCGTATACCAAGTCCGGGTTCCTCCGGCAGATCCGCATAACCAGCCTCGATGGTCGGGCCGCCGTCGAACAGCTCCATCAGCTGCGCCGGGAACGGCCAAATCACCTCCTGGATCAGGAAGTTCGGAATCACGAAGTCGAGGTGCAGGCTGGCCATGGTATTGACGGGACTCTGCGGGTTGTGCGGCGCTACGAGAATCAGATGGGTATCGGCGTAGTCGGCGATTCGCTTGACCTCGGAAAGACCGTGGCTGTGGACGATATCCGGCTGGATTATGTCAACTAGATCGTTCTCGATGATGGGCTGGAATGCCCAGCGGTGATACAGCCGTTCGCCGGTGGCAAGAGGTACTCGCGTCTTCTCCCTGATAAGCCTGAACGACTCAATCGCCTCGGGTCGGGTCGGCTCCTCCACGAGCATCGGGTGAAACGGGGCAATTCGATCCGCGAATTCGATCAGATGGACGGGCCGCAGTCGACCGTGAGTTTCGAGCAGTAGGTCGAAGTCGTCGCCGACGCGCGACCGCGCGGCCTCAACGATCTCCGCGCCGAGTCGAATCGACTTGCCCGGATCGATGACCTCCCGGCCGTCATCCCCCGGCCATGACGGCGTGGCCATGAACTTGGCTGCCGTCCACCCGCCATCGAGTAGCTCACTGAACTTGGCGTCAACGTCATCCGGGCTTTTGGGATCGGTGTGGTTATAACAGCGCACGCGGTCGCGAACGCGTCCGCCGAGCAGGGCGTGAATCGGTAGGCCCAGGGCCTGTCCTTGTATGTCCCACAGCGCCACATCGATCCCACCCATCGACGATCCCACCACGGCGCCTCCCCGCCTTCGATCGGCCAGGAAAAGGCGATTCCAGAGGAACTCGCGCCGAAATGGATCCTCTCCGACGAGCATCTCCGACATATGCTCGATGGTCGCCGCCACCGCCCGCTCGCGCCCCATGAGCGTCGACTCCCCCAAACCCGTGATCCCCTCGTCCGTTTTGATGAGCACCCATACGAACGCCCTACCCGGATTCGGAAATACGATCGTCTCTACCTCCGTTATCCGCACTCTTCCGCTCCTTCGGGTCGATTGACTCGGCGGCGGAAGTCCACCGTTTCTGAACGAACTGCTCGATTCCCGCGTGCAAAGTTCGGATAGGACCGCGGACCCCGCAAGCAGGTAGGATAGTGATCCGTTACGAGGATTCCATGCCGCGCCGGCGGGGCTCCGCCCCCTCGAGATACGGTCGTACCTGGGAACGTGCTGCTGAAAAAGCTAACCGTAACCGGCGCCTACCCCGCTGCCATCCTCTTGCCGGCGATCGCCTGGACAATGGTGTCGCTAAATGTGATAGCCACGTTCGAACCCGATCTGTTTCCCCAGAGCGTCAAGGGAGCGGTCGATCCTTCCGTTGAGGGCGGCGTGGCCAATGCCGTATCGGCGGCGATGCTGGCCGCTCTCGCGGCGCTCAGCGCCCTCCACGCCGCGCGAGCGCTCCGGGACCCAAAACTAGCGCCAAAGGTGGGCTGGGCCGCGCTGACCGTGACCGCAGCGTTCTTGAGCTTCGATGAACTGACGGACTTCCACATCAACTACCTGTCGCGCGGGTACCTGGAGAATGTCGGGCCGTCCCTGGGATTTCTGGGAGGTTTCTATGTTTGGGTGGGACTCGCGCTGCCAATCGTGATCCTGTTTCTGGTCGTTTTTGTTTGGTTCGCCCGGTCCGTATTTGGGCAGTCGCGCGGACTTTTGGCGGCGGTCATCTCGTGCGGGGTTCTGTGGGTAGCGGTGCTACTACACGAGGCGCTCGCCGAGTCGGTTTTCCTTACGCGCGCGCCCGCTCTGGAAAACCTGCTCGAGGAAGGGTCAGAACTGCTCGGCGCGGCGGGATTGGCCTCCGTAGCCGCGTTGCTTTTGGCGCGACGCGTCGAAGCAGCCGAATCGAGTCGCCCCGCCATCGGCCTCGGTCGGCTCCTGGCCCGAGCTGGTCTTATGGCGCTGGCAATCGTTGCAGGCGGGTTGATTTGGGCGCTGTTCCGGGCCGAGGTTCCGCTGACGAATTGGGCAAGTACCGACGTTTGGATGGGCCCGTTCCCGGCCGAATCCGGCGCCGTCCAGACTCTGGTGTTTCCAGACACGGCGGTTTCCAGACTTGATCTCAAGGCCTCGTACTCGTCGCTTGAGTCAACCCCGGGGCAACTTGACCTTAGAATGCGCGACGGAGCGGGGAATCCCATCCGCGAGTCGAAGCTGCCCGTACCCCCCGATAAACCGCTCGCCGAGGTCACCGCCCGCTTTTCGCCGTTCGTCCCTGGAGGCGATAGAAGGGGTGAAATTCAGATCGCGGTCCCGGCCGGCACGCCGGGCGAATTCGTTTTGTCGGTAGTTCAGGGGGACCGAGTCCCGGCAGGGTCGCTGTTCCCCAACGGTGAACCGGCGCCACTCGGCCAGGATCTCGACTTCAAATTTTACGGACCTCGGCCGCCGAACTTCGGCAAATTAGCCGCATTCGGCGCCGTTTCGATTCGTGAGCCGTTGTACGTCGCGATGCTGGTCGATATCTGGGCGGTGCTCGCGCTTGGACTGGCGCCGGTCTTCGTAGTTATTGCGTTGCGACCCATTCGGCCGGAATAAGACTCGATTCACCTGACCCCTCAGCGGCCGGATTCGTGTCAATCGTCGGTGCGCTGCGGATAGTAGACGCTGTCGGGGAAGTGGATGTCCCAGGCCCACTCAAACGACAGGGTGTGAGATACGAGTTCCAGGCGTTCTCCGACGAGTTGGCCCGATTCGGCGGTCCCCCGGAACGGGTCCCACTCCGACATCGTCTCAATATCCCTCAGCGTGCCGTCAGCCCAAACTAAATGAAGCTCCCGCTCCCCCGCTCGCCGGACGAATGTCCGAATAACGCGGGTGTCGGGGTCAACGTAGACGAGCAGCGGGGTAGCGCCCACCCAGGCGTTTTGCACTCTGACTCGCGCGGCGGAGGGGTACGGAAACGCGGAGGCCGATCCGTCAACCGACACGCCGATCAAGAAGTCGTCGCGAGGCTCTTCCCCGGAACTGAATCGCCGTCGGCCCGTTGTGAGTACCTTCGTTTCCGGGTTGGCCCGTAGCCAGCCCTCCCAAGGCCCTGTATATCCGGGCAGTGCGTCCAGCCTGGAACCCTTTAACGGTCCCGCCAGCGCCTCCCCGGTGACCTGCAGCCAGACACTATCCGTGCCGTGGTCGTACAGCGTCATGTTGAGCAGGAAAAGTTGACCACGATTGCCGAGGACGAGTGTCTCTCCGTTTAGCCGCCGGTCATGCACGAGACCGGTGTAGCACACCGGTCACCAGGTAACCAGGACCGGTATCCCGCCGACCACGTCATTGACGATCTCCCGGCTGTCGAGAATTCGAAGCGGATAGGCGTGAGCCTCGCCGTTGAAACTCACGCCCATCACCATTTCGTCCGGATCGAGATCCGCTTCCGCCGCCTGCACGAATTCCGGTTCGTAGATCGGTCTGATCCAGTCGCGGGAGAATCCCAAATTGAGATTTTCTAGATCGGCGGTATCCGACTGCCCGGCGATGTACTTGGAATCTGCTCTGGGCGGTCCGGAAATGAAGATCAGGCCAAAGACGACAAGCCCTAGGGCCGAAATCACAAGGCCGGCCAGCGAGTATCGAAAAACCCGTCTCATCACATCTAAAGGCTACGCCAGCGGCGTGAACCCCCGACGTGGATTTGGCTACAAAACGGTTACCGCCGCGTGTCACCCAAAGCGGTGCGGCGCGAGGACTCGGATTCTCAGCTCAGGAATTCCGCGATTCGGTCAACGCCCTTGGTGATATTCTCCATGGACGTTGCAAAACTCAGGCGCACGCAGCCGTCCATTCCCGATGCCTCACCTGGCACGACCGCCACGTGGGATTCCTCGAGAAGGCGGCTCGAGAATTCGATCGACCCGCTCACACCCAGCCTTTCGTAGCATGCCGACACGTCCGGAAAGACGTAGAAGGCGCCTCCGGGCTCGGGGCACTCAACCCCCGCAATCGAGTTGAGACGCCGGCAGATCTCGGCCCCGCGTTTCTCGAATTCCCGGCGCATCGTC
The DNA here is from genome assembly GCA_963663595.2 of Chloroflexota bacterium. GTDB lineage: Bacteria > Chloroflexota > UBA11872 > UBA11872 > VXNJ01. The sequence goes on from CAXXGZ010000003.1 coordinate 278,319, forward strand.
TCGACGCGCGACTGATCGCCCTCCAACGCCGCGACCAGCGCATGTTGAACGAAGGTGGCAGTTCCGCTCGTGGTCTGAGATTGCAGTTTCGCCATGGCCTGGATGAGGTCCGGGGGGCCGGCCGCATATCCAATTCTCCAACCGGTCATCGCGTACGTTTTTGAACCTGCATTGAACGTGACGGTGTGGTCGTAGGCATGACGCGACGAAGTCGCGTAGCTCTTGTACTCGCGCCCCCCGAACAGGATGCGGTCGTACATCTCATCGCTAAGGACCACGACGTCGCGCCCCTCCAGAACCGCCGCCAGCGCTTCTACTTCGTCGGGCTCGTACACGAACCCTCCGGGGTTGCTCGGTGAGTTGAAGACGAAGCCGCGCGTCCGGTCCGTGATCGCCGACCCAAGCTGCTCGGGGGTTATCTTGAACGAGTTGGCGACGTCGCCCGGCACGACCACATTTTTTCCTCCGTTCAATGCAACCTGCTCCGGATATGACACCCAATACGGCGCGGGCAGGATCACCTCATCGCCGGGATCGACGATTGCGGCGAACGCCAGAAAAAGCGCTTCTTTTCCCCCGACGGTTATCAGCACCTGAGAGCCGGGGTCATATTCGAGGCCGTTATCTCGGCTGAGCTTGGCCGCCACCGCTTCCTTGAGCGGCAGGATGCCGGAAGCCGGTTTTGCATACCCCGTGTGCCCGTCCTTTAGAGCTCTCCATGCCGCATCTTTAATGTGTTCGGGCGTGTCAAAGTCAGGCTCTCCCGCACCGAAGCTCACCACATCGATCCCCTCACGCTGCATCGCCGCGGCCCGGCCGCTGACTGCAAGAGTCGCCGATTCCTTGAGTTCTGTTGCTCGACGGGAAAGCTTCAATTGATTCGCGCCTCCTCACCCCACTCAGTAACTTCAAATCGGCGATCGATCATCGCGTGGAGCACTCATATTCTGCCTGAAATTTGCGCGGCACGAACTGCCGGCAGATCATGGAAGCTCGGCTCGGACTCGACGTCAGTGGAAGTGCCTTGCGGCTCGAATGGTTTCGCCCTGCTACCTGCCGGCGCCCGGTTCGAAATCGTGGAAAATCACCAGGAGATGCACTGTTTTGCCGCGTCCGGCGTTCCGGTTGTCGAAGATGAACCGCAGCGGTCCACCGGGGGCGATCAAACCCATCTCGCGGAATGTCCCGTCAACGCTCGTCTCCGGGACGATCATCTCCCGCGTGGACGCCGTAGAAAACCCTGGAAGACTCGAGAGCCGACCCGAAGATTCCACGATTATGTAAAGTTCGAGCAAGTCTCCCCCGGCGAAGGCGCGGCTGACCACCGTAACTACATCCGGCTCCGCCAACACCGACCAATGAATGACGTAGGCTGGACGTCCAATTGAATCTCGGAACTGGATCGTCGCCGGCTCCTCGGTCCATTCGACGGCCCCGTCCGTCGGGGGTATTTCTCCCTGGGGGGCTGCGTCCGTCGCGGAGGGCGGCGGCGACAGCCGCGGCTCCGCATCCGGCTGCTTCGCAGGACTCGGACCCGGCGTTGCGCCCGCCGGTGAAACGGGCTGTTCGATTCCCGAAGTCGACGTGGCGGAAGGAGGGGGGGGGCAGTCGGAGCCTTCGCAACGGCTGGCGACGGAACAGAGATCGATGCAACTCGAAAGGGTGTGCCGGCTGCGGTGATCTGCGGAGGCGCGGTCCGGTCGATACCAGGCGATTTCGATAGTTCTAGCTCAATCTTGGCCGGCGCGGGAACATCCGTTAGCGGGGTTATCTTCGCCGCGGCCGGCGAAGCCGGCCTATCCCGGCGCTTCGGGCCGCGGTAGGCGCGTAGGCGAAGACGTTGGCGACGGTGGGATGATGAACGAGATCGTCGGAGTTACGTGACCACCGACAATCGGCGCGGGATTTTCCGGGAGACGCAGTCCATCAACTTGAGAGTTCCGGGACTCCACGCGCCGTCCGTCCCCAAGCGCCTCCACCAGCGCCGGCCAGCGTCGTTCGACGGCGGCGAAGAATGCGTGCGCCAGCTCTTCGTGCATGGGATCGATCGTCAACGCCCCCATCTCCTTGTGCGCCCAACCTTCGCTTTCTTCCACGGTTATGGCCACGGCAATGGCATGCAGGTCCGCGCCGAGGGCGTCCACGTCGACCTCACGCATACCGTCGCCCGCGGCCCTGAGGTCGAGCCTTGCCGACTTATAGGCGAGGACGCGACTCTCGGGCTCGTCCGGAAGATTCCCGCCGAGGCTCAGCCTGTGCGCGATTACCTGCTCCGCAACGTCTCCGATAATTCGATCGATCGTCGCGCGGCCTACGTCGGGGCTGGATTGGGAGGCACATCCAACGACGATCGAGCCGAAAAAGAGCGAAATGATGATTCCCGCGCCGCGGATCGCCCTTCTTACGCTCGGCCGTGGGCGAAACGCATCGTCCATGAACGGACGGCGCGTGCGATTCGCGGGCGGTTCACAAGGAATGCGCAAGACAGCGGATTCCGTGCCGGCTTTACTTCTAAGCCGCAACAGCCGTCGGCGCCTGGACCAAATTGAACTCGAAACCGGGAATCAAAGGCGTCTCAGCAAGTCCGATGGCGGCAGTCGGCCGAATCTCACACGCGCCTGGACATCCTAATCGGCGGGAGAGTGCGGCTCACGCAAGACCCGCGCCGGCGCCGACCGAACCGTGCGTCGTCCCAGGTGCTCGATGTCAGATCAGGATCAGCATACCGGCGCGTGCTCACCGCGAAGGCATTAAGAATCCGGTAACTCGATACCCGTTGGGAAATGAGGACTCTAGAATTCGGCCTGTCTTCGGACGACGAAGACGGCAAACGCCAGCATGAACGCACCGCACCCCGCGAGCACCCCAATGACCAGGGGGGTCCACTGGTTCGATTCGCCAATCGCCAACGGCTCGGATGAGACCCCGGTCAATCCGGTGCGCGCCCGTCGCGACTCGCCGTCCCCTGGCGTGGTGACCATTGAATCTTTACCGGCCACTGCAGGGGTCGGCAGCGATCGGCTTCCTGCGAGGGGATCGGAGACCGTCCACGTTTTCCCGGCGGACGTAGCTGCAATCATGACCTCCATCGACTCATCGATCGAGTTCTCCTGGGCCAGGGCTGCGGATAGCGAAACCAGCGTCGCAAGCAGCGCGGCCACCGCGGTCAACGTTCGCCGAACCACAACGCTACCCCCAACGCTCGAACATGCGCGGGCGCTTGGACCCGGACCCCGGAGCAGCCCACCATGCGCCCGTACTCCTGGAGGCCATACGCAACAGCAGCATGCTTGGATTGAATACATGCGGCCGCCGGCGCCGGATGTTCAGCCCCGCGCTTCCGCTCGGCTTGGCGGCTCCATTTCGATCTAGACTGGTGAGCTTCTGAAACGGGGCATCAGGCGCCCGGGCGAGAAATTGGATGAACTCGCGCCGGGATGGGAACCCGCGCATGGCATTGTCCCGATAGGCGCGTTAATCGCGTCGCTAGCTTTCTGACGAACGTTTGGACCGTTCGATCGCAAATGGGGGTGAAACGAGATGAACGACTCCGATTTTTCCGGCAAGGTTGCGGTTATTACCGGCGGAGGACGCGGCATCGGCCGGGCGGCGGCCCGAGCGCTGGGCCGGGCTGGGGCGGACCTTGGGATTTGCGCTCGAAGCATTGACGAAGTGAACGCTGTGGCTGAAGAAATGGAGGCCATGGGCCGCCGAGTCGTCGCGGCTCAGGTGGACGTGGCGGAGTGGGACCAGGTGACTTCCTTCGCGTCAAAGGTCCGCGGCGAGTTTCCCCGCGTGGACATCCTTCTTAACAATGCTGGCGTAAGCGCCGATGGCGCCGCCATCGCTGAAAGCGATCCTTCGACCTGGAAAAAGATCGTCGACATCAACCTTTACGGTACGTACCAAGTTTCCAGGGCGTTTCTCGATCAAATGGGCCCGGGTGGAAAAATCATGAACGTGGGCTCGGGAATGGGGCACGAGCCACGGGCAAACTCGTCCGCCTACAACGTCTCGAAGGCGGCCGTGTACATGCTCACGCGATGTCTGGCGCTCGAAGTATGGGAACGCGGAATAGACGTCAACGAGATCGTGCCGGGCCCCGTGGCAACCACGATGGTGAATTTCGCCAGCGATACGTCGAGCGAAGAAGCCGTGCTTGCGGAGCTCCAAGGAAAGCCGCCGCCATTCAGCCCCAGCGAGCGCGTGAAGCCCGTCGACGAGGTTGCAGATCTCGTGGTCTGGCTGGCCGGTTTCCGGCAGGGCGGCCCGACCGGGCAGTCTTTTTCGTTGGCGCGGCGGCCTCTGTAATCGGACAAAATCTAGCTCCGATTTGCCGACTAGCGAGTTTCGGCGGATGGTTGGTGCGTCCTTCGGCCGTCTTCCGGTAGCGATTGCGAAAAATCATGGAAGAGGGCGGCCGTCCACTTCAACCTGGTCCCGCCGTTTGACAGTGAAGTTCCCGGAAACGTATAACCGACCGACCGGTCGGTTTTTATCGGAGGTCCACCACTGGCTGTCACGGACAGGCCCTCGAAGGGAAAAGTGCGCGCCGAAGTGACGCGCGCCAGGCTGCTGGACGCCGCTCAGACGGTCTTCGCCGAGCGCGGCTATCACGCCGCCGTCATGGACGACATCGTCGAGGCGGCGGGTCGATCCAAAGGCGCGGCGTACTTTCACTTTCCGAGCAAGCACGACATATTCGAAGCGGTGTTGCGTCGAATGGTCGATCGTCTGGAGCGTAAGGTCGAGGAATCGATCTCGACGGAGTCGGAAGCATTGTCGCGGCTCGACGCCGCACTGGCGACCGTACTGGATAGCTTCACGAGGCATCGACGCATGGCCCGGCTAGCCCTTATCGATCTGCCCGCCGTCGGCGCGCCATTCCAGGAAGCGCTGGTGGGTATCCGCCGGCGCCTGGCAGGCCTGATCGAGACTCAGTTGGACGCCGCCATCGCCGAGGGCGCGATCGAGCCGGTCAACTCGAGGCTCGTATCTCAAGCTTGGTTTGGAGCGATCAACGAAGTGGTCACCGAATGGGTGCGCTGCGGAGACACGGACATGCTTCGCGCGGAACTTCCGGAACTCCGAACGACGTTGCTTCGAAGCGTGGGCATCGATCCCAGACACACGCGGCCCGGCGCCATGCCGCTTTCAGCCAACGCCGTGCTGGAGTAGGCGATGCTCGATCTGGAAGAACGCGCCGAACTGACCTTCCGCGATCCACGGCTAGAAGGGATCTGGCGAAAGGTGTCCGACGGACTGCGACTCAGCCGCGGCGATGGCCTCGTGATGCTGCGGACGGCCGACCTGCTCGGCCTGGGCCGAATAGCAAACCACGCGGCCCGGAAGGTTTCAGGCGACCACGCCTACTTCGTCCTCAACGTGCACATAAACCCGACGAACATCTGCGTGCTTTCGTGCAAGTTTTGCGACTTTGCCGCGAAGCCCGGTGAAGCCAAGGCGTACGAGCTTTCCATCAGCGAGATTCTCGATACCATCCATCCGGAATTGCGGGAAGTCCACATAGTCGGCGGGCATCACCCCGACCTGCCGTTTGAGTGGTACGAAGATCTCCTGCGAACGATACGATCGGAACGGCCCGGCGTTCAAATAAAGGCGTTCACTGCGGCGGAGATCGACTTCTTCGGCAAACGCTGGAAACTCAAGGATCGGGATGTGCTGGAGCGCTTCATCGACGCAGGGCTCCACTCGATGCCTGGAGGCGGCGCCGAGGTCTTCTCGGAACGCGTCCGGCGCCTTCTTTACCGCGGGAAGTGTGGCGAGGATCGCTGGCTTGAGATCCATAGCCTTGCGCATAGCATGGGCCTTCACTCGAACGCCACCATGCTCTACGGGCACATCGAGACGATGGAGGAGCGAGTCGATCACCTGATAAAGCTGCGCGAGGCTCAGGACGATTCGGGCGGGTTCTTGTGTTTTATCCCGCTGGAGTACCAGGTCGGCACGACAAATCTCGTCCCACGCCAAGCGCCGCCCATCGATGATCTGCGAACCCTGGCAACCTCCAGGCTAATGCTGGATAACATCCCGCATATCAAGGCGTATTGGGTCATGACCGGCGAGTCCACCGCGTCCATCGGGCTCAACTTCGGCGCCGACGATCTGGACGGCACCATCGGCAAGGAGAGGATCGCGCATGCAGCCCTGGCCGCAAGTCCGCTCGGCCTCGCGCGAGACACCATGGTCAACCTGATCCGGGACGCGGGCAAGGTTCCCGTCGAGCGCGATTCCACCTACAAGATCGAACGTATATATGACGCCTAGTGCATTCGGCCTTGCGCGAGACACCATGCTCAACCTGATCCGCGTCGCGGGCAAGGTTCCGGGTCGAACCCGGTTTCACTTACACGATCGAACGCATACATGACGCCAAGTGCCCTCGGCCTCGCGCGAGACACCATGGTCAACCTGATCCGGGACGCGGGCAAGGTTCCCGTCGAACGCGATTCCACCTACAAGATCGAACGTATATATGACGCCTAGTGCACTCGGCCTTGCGCGAGACACCATGGTCAACCTGATCCGCGTCGCGGGCAAGGTTCCGGGTCGAACCCGGTTTCACTTACACGATCGAACGCATACATGACGCCAAGTGCCCTCGGCCTCGCGCGAGACACCATGGTCAACCTGATCCGGGACGCGGGCAAGGTTCCCGTCGAACGCGATTCCACCTACAAGATCGAACGTATATATGACGCCTAGTGCACTCGGCCTTGCGCGAGACACCATGGTCAACCTGATCCGCGTCGCGGGCAAGGTTCCCGTCGAGCGCGATTCCACCTACAAGAGCGAACGTATATATGACGCCTAGGATTGGGCGGATTCCATATCTGAACACCGAACCGTTTTTCGCTGATGACCACATCCGAACGACTTCCGTCGCGGCGCCCCCGCGTCAGATGATCGCGCTGGCGATTGCGCGCAACGTCGACATCGCGCCCCTTCCCGTGGTGGCTCAGTTCGACTACCCGGGACTGTTTAGGCCGGTCGGCAATTTCGGCATCGCCTGTCGGGGCCCGGCCCGCTCCGTGATCTTGAGGTCTCGAGTGCCCCCAGGTCGGCTTGGAGGATGTCGGATTGGCATCATCGATGAAACTTCGACGTCCGTGCGTCTCCTCAAGGTCCTTCTGACGTATCAATACGCGCTGGACGAGCCGGCCCACTTCGGAGACATCGGGGAAGATCAGCACGCGATTCTGCTGATCGGAGATCGCGCCCTGCGAGAGCTCCAGCCGACGGAGGAGCACCCGTTTGTCATCGATCTGGCGCACGAGTGGAGGCGCACAACAGGATTGCCCTTCGTATTCGCGCTTTGGTACGCCGTGCCGGAAGTCACGGATTCAGGACTCGGATGGGCGTCGCGCTACTTCGATCGGAATCTGGAATCCAATCTCGCCGACCCGACATCGATTTGGTCCCGGCGACGCGAACTGAGCATGAGCGCCGAGGAAGTGGCTATTTACGTGAGGAACTTCGAGTACAGGCTCACCGACTCGGCCCTTGAAGGTCTGAGCTACTTTGGGGAGCTCGATCGACGACTGCAGGAAGCGGAGAACGCGGCATGACGCCCGAGATCAGGGCCAAGGCGCTTGACGGCGGTCGCCTGACCAGGGAGCAGGGGCTCTCTCTTCTTTCCGAGTGCGATCTACTTGAACTGGGCGCGCTGGCGAACGAAGTCAGGTTCACGCGTCACCCGGATCCGGTGGTCACCTACGTCGTCGACACCAACCTCAACTACACGAACCTATGCGACGCCTACTGCTCGTTCTGCGCGTTCTATCGACCGCACACGAGCACGGCCGACGATGCTTATACGCATTCCATTGACGAAATGGTTGCTTCCATATCGCGTGCTCGAGACATGGGCTGCACCACCGTTCTCATGCAGGGCGGCCTCAATCCCGACTTACCGTTGAGCTACTACACCGAAATGGTCCGGGCCAGCCTGGAGGCGTGTCCGGAGGTCACTCCGCATTTCTGGTCCCCGCCGGAGATTTACGAAATGAAAAAGGTCTCCGGACTCGAATACGGCGATATTTTCGGCCAACTATGGGACGCCGGGCAGCGGACGCTGCCCGGCGGCGGCGCCGAAATCCTGACGAATGAAGTCCGGCGCAAGATCAGCCCGCTGAAAATGGACGCCGACGAGTGGATCGAGATCGAGCGGAGCGCGCACCAAGTAGGCTTCGGGGGCACGGCCACGATGATGTACGGACACCTCGAAAATGACGCCGACGTCGTGGAGCACCTCGACCGGATACGCGAACTCCAAGACGAGGACAATCCCGGTGGCTTCTTCGCATTCGTGCCCTGGAGCTTTAGTCCAGGCGAAACTCCGCTCGGCAGGAAGATCGGCGGTAAGCGGGCAGGTCCTAACAAATACCTTCGAATCCTCGCCGTCGCCCGACTGTATCTCGACAACTTCGAACACGTGGATGCCTCGTGGTTCTCGGAAGGCAAGAAGACCGGACAGGTTGCGCTGCATTTCGGCGCCAACGACTTCGGCGGGACGCTGTTCGATGAAAACGTGATGAATGAGGCCGGTCACTACAACAGGACCACCGTGGAAGAGGTCCATCAAATGATCAGGGACGCCGGTTTCGTTCCGGCCCAACGCAACACCCGCTACGAAGTCCTGGAGGTGTTCGACGATGAGCCGGCGCGGGTCCCAGCCTAGCCGCATTACGCCGCTTTCCGGCCCGGACACCGGTCCGCGAGTGCGTCCGATTGCGTCGAGCGCGCGCTAATGCGGACCATCAGGATCGGTCACAGCCCAGACGCCAACAAGACGTACATGTTCTACGCGATAACCCAGGGACTCGTCGATCTTGACGGACCTGAGCCGGCGAATCACGTGGAACTGCTCGAAGACACACAAACCCTGAACGTGCGTGCCCTCAGCGCCGACCTCGAGATGACGGCAATTTCGGCGGCCATGTACCCACACGTCGCCGACAAGTACCGCATCCTGGCCTGCGGCGCATCCATGGGCTTGGGGTACGGTCCCATCGTGGTGGCGAATGGACCCCGCAGCGTAGCCAGTCTGGAAGGCGCGCGGGTGGCGATGCCTGGTGAGAACACGACGGCTTTCATGCTCTCGAATATGTTTCTCCCCCCGTTGGACGCGGTGCAGGTCCCGTTCGACCAGGTCATGGATCCCGTGGCATCAGGAGAATTGGACGCCGCGGTGGTCATCCACGAGGGGCAACTGACGTACGTGGACGCCGGCCTGACGAAGATCCTCGATCTCGGCGAGCTGTGGTACGAGGAAACGGGCCTGCCACTCCCGCTGGGGCTTGACTGCGTACGGCGCGATCTGGGTCACGATTGGCACGTCGCGCTCGGCAGGGCGTTGCAACGAAGCATAGAGGCGGCGTTCGAGAACAACGCCGCGGCCGTGGACTACGCGCTCGAGTTCGGCCACGGCATAGACGCCGTGCGCAGCGAGAAGTACGCGAAGATGTACGTCAATAAGCTCACGCACGACATGGGTGAAGAGGGCGAGGAAGCGTTGAAGGAGCTTTACAGGCGCGCCGCGGCCCGCGACATCATCCCTGAGGTCCCCCCGCTGGACATCGTCTGGCTCTAGTCAACCTCGCAGGGCTGCCCCGAGCGACCAGGCGCGGCGCGCGATGATCGCGATCCAGGCTAGCCGAACGGAGGGGGCGGGCGGCGGTCCGCCCATGGGGCCGCGGCCTCGAAAGCGGCCGACGCCCGCAGCACCGTGTACTCATCGAATCGACGGCCGACGATCTGCAATCCGATCGGCCGCCCATCTCCAGTGAACCCGCAGGGGACGTTGGCCGCGGGCTGACCGGTCATGTTGAACGGATACGTGAACGGTATCCAGCCGAACAGCGGGATTTTCTCGCCCTCGATCGTGTCGGGGTTGTCGACCTCGATCGGGAGCGGCGGAACGGCGACCGTCGGCGTCAGCAGGATGTCGAAGCGGGTCATGAGTTCACCCATTCGCTGCATAAGACGTCGGCGCTCATAGGCGGCCAGGGTAAAGTCAACCGCGGATTTCTTCAAGCCTATCTCCGCGAACTCCAGGTAGAGCGGTTCCATAAGATCGCGGACTCGATCGAGGTCGTCGCGTCGAGCCGAGGCGTACACCGAGCAGAACAGCGTGAACCACGCCTCGCCGGGGTCGTCGAACACGTGCTCGATCAACTCCACATCGCACCCCATGCCTTCAAATACCCGAGCTGCATTCGAGGTGGATTCGGCGACCTCGCGGTCGACCACTGCATAACCGAGCGTGGGGCTCCACGCCACCCGAAGTCCCGCGACATCTGGATTCAAGGCGGCGTCGCGAAAGCTCGACGGCGGCGGCGGAAGCGTGCTTATGTCGCGGTCGTCTGGCCCGGCCATCACATCCAGCATCAGTCCAGCATCCTCGACGGTCCTCGTCATCGGGCCTGCGTGCGATAGCCAGTCGAACCCCAACTGGACCGGGTACTGAGGAACGCGGCCCAGGTTCGGCTTGAGACCGTAGATTCCTGAGAACGAGGACGGGATTCGAATCGACCCACCGCCGTCCGATCCCACGGCCAATGGACCCAATCCCGCCGCCACGGCTGCACCGGCGCCTCCGCTCGATCCGCCCGGCGAGTGGTCGAGACTCCAAGGGTTGTGAGTCATTCCGAAGACCTGGTTGTGGGTCACGCCCAAATGCCCGAACTCGGGAGTGTTCGTTTTCCCGAGAATGATCGCTCCGGCTTCCTTGAGCCTTTCGACCAGCGGGCCGTCAAAATCCGGGACGTTGTTCTCGAAGATCCTCGAACCCGACGTCGTTCGGATCCCCTTCGTGGGAATGAGGTCTTTCACCGATACCGGAACGCCATGGAGAGGCCCGGGCTCGTCCCCTCGGGCGAGAGCGTCGTCCGCCCGCTTCGCGGACTCTAGCGACTCCTCCTCGGCCAAGGTGCAGTAAGCGTTTAGTCGGGGATTCAGCGCCGCGATGCGATCGAGAACGGCTCGTGTGACCTGGAACGCCGATATTTCCTTCGTCCGGATCATGGCGGCGATTTCCGTGGCCGGCAGAAAGCAGACTTCAGCGTTGGTCATGGTCAAGCCCCGTGGACTGGTACGTGCCCTGTGTCCTCATTCGATTGGACGAGCGACGCATTATGGCCGCGATTCCAAAAACTTGCCGATATCAGGCTCGATATTCGCGGCGAGGCCCCGCCTGGCGGGGCGTGCTTGATGCACGGTCCTCGCTGTTCAGGATCATGGCCGCAACCTGAGCCAGATCGCTCGCCATGCGCGGGCAACGCGGATCCTCTCGTCGCGCCAGTATCGCGGGGATGCCGGCCTTTTCCGCCCCGATAACGTCGGCATCAGGATTGTCGCCAACCATCCAGACACGCTCGGGATGGCCGACGGAATCCAAGGCGATTTCGTAGGCTCGCGGGTGCGGCTTCTCATAGCCCGTGTCCGCTGAGTTGATGATGATCTCGAATTCGTCCAAAAGCCCGAGCGATTCGACGATCAGCGGCAGCTCGGGAACGTGGTTGGAGAGAATGGCGTGCCTCCAGCCGGCGCTCGCAAGCATTCGCAGCGAAGTAAGGGTGTCATCGAAGACCCGGTAACGCCCCGACTCGATGTAGGCCGTCCGCACCTGCCTCGCCAGCCACGCACCCTTGGACCGTTTAATACCCACCGAAGCAAATGCATTCGAAAAAAGCGGTTCGAGGCTGGCCCACCACGAATCGCCATCCGCAAGCTCGGGATGGGGCTCCGCCGGCCGGTGCCACGGGAAGCCGTCCTTCAGGAATGGACGGATCGCCTCCCGATCGAGCCCGTGCCCGGGCTCGTGCCGGTCAAGAACGTCAAGGAGCGTCTGCGGCCAGCCACCCGGTTCTTCGACCAACGTTCCGTGGAAGTCCCAGAGGACGACCTTGCCTCCACCCCGCCGCGGCCGCATCGAGGTCACTTGGCTCCGTCGCGGACTTCAAACCTGAAAACCTCGGGAATGAGGCTCTGCTCCCCCTCGCCCGTGGTGGGATTGGCGATGGATTCGAACATGTATGAGTAGGTCTCGTTCCAGCGCGTGTGCTCCGGGTCGGCGTTCAAATTATCCATCGAGCGCTTGAAGTCTTCGGCCTCGACGTAGAAAAAGAGGTCGAGCCCGTCGCGAAATATGCTGTAGGCGTGGACGCCGCTTTGGCCGATCGCGTCGAGAACTGACGGCCACACCGCCCGATGGTTTGCGTCGTACTCGTCCTCCATCCCGGGATTGAGCCTCATCCTGAAAAACGCGCGTTCCATTCTTCCAACGCCTTTCTGCGGCCGTCATTTCCCCGCCGAGGCGGACTCATTCAGTTTCCGCGGAAGCCGGAGCGGACGATCCTGAGAAGCCTTTCGCGGACGAACGGATCAGATCCCCAGCGCCTCGTCGATATCCCGCTGATAAGTGTCCAACGCGCCGGAAGCAACTTCCTCCACCGTAACCTGCCTTCGAGCCATAGCCGATTCGAGGGCGGAGTAGGCTACGGACAGGTCTCGCAGTCCTCCTGCCCCATCGACCTCCGGCGTTCGCCCAGGCTGCTCGATGGCCTGGAGCCAGTCAAGCAGTTCCAGCCCAAACGCGTCCTTCATCCCCGCGGGAAACCAGCGCTCGAGATCGTCCTTGGATGCATGAGCCAGCATCAGATCGACCGCGTCCGCGGTCGCGCCGGAATCGTCCGTAACCTCGGTTCCGACGATGGAGCCCTCCGAGCCGTATATGGCCTTACCGCCGGGTATGGCGACCACATCGCCATGGGCGCCCCAGGAGAGCACGCACTGTCCGATGGCTCCTGATTCGAAACCGTACGCGATCATCGCCACGTCCTCAAGCTCGTTTTCCACGTTCCCGGTCACGGGCGCATCCTCGCGGTATCGGCGAAGCGGCTCCGTCGTCGCGACCATCGCCGTCACCGACTCGATCTGGCCGCATTGATATTCGATCATGTTGAAAAGGTGCACGCCGAAGTCGATGCTCGGTCCGCCGCCAGCGCGGTTCTTGATGTGCCTCCACGGAGTGTGTGCGGCGATGTAGTCGGGCGACCAATCTCGCGAACCCATGCCGCCGGCGAGAACCGACTGCAGCCTGCCGATCCGGCCGTCCGCCACCGCCCAATGGACGGCCCGAATGGGCTCCGCGTACCGGATCACCTCGGCGGTCGCCAGCACGGTACCCTGCTTGGCCGCCGCGTCCACTAGGCGCCGGCCAGCTTTTACGGTTATAGCCAGCGGTTTCTCCATGATGACGTGCTTGCCCGCCGCGAGGCAGTCCTCACCAATCGTGTGATGCGAGTCCAGCGCCGTCAGGATGATCACGGCGTCGACATCGTCGGCATCCAGCATTCTCCGGTGGTCGTCGTAGATTTCCGGCCTTGAGTCTTGAAGATCGCTCACGTACATATGCGGCGCCGACAGCGGATCGGATTGATCGCGCGCGGTGGGGGTCCGAGGAGCGACCCCGTCCTCCGGCGATCGGAACATCTTCGCGTCGTCGAGATTGCGCGCCGAGAGAGCCGTAATCTCGAATTCGGCCCGGCTCCTGTCGCGGATTTCCTTTAGGCCACGAAGATGAGCAGGGAGTATCCGCCCGCAACCAATTACCCCAAGCCTCACCATTCTGGCGCCTCCTTTTCTCGGCCGGCGTGCAGCCCCAATCCGCCGATGCTTCCTTGCGTCGAGCTTGAATCAAGATCGGCCTGCCGATCTTAATAGAACCGCCCGAAATCGCTGCTCCATCGAGGAGGCCCACGACTCGCCATTTGCCGCTGGCTGGTAAGGCTGGGCTACGCTCAATCCATGCGCGGAGGTTTCGGGGAACTCTAAAAGACCGCTGGCGCGACTCAATGGCAAACATCAGACCCAGTCCGATTACGCGCGCCCGCACGGAATGAAGGCACCGGATGAGATTCTGCATCGCCGGATACGGAAGTATCAGCCGATTTCACCGCGACGCTCTGCTTCAGATCGACGGCGTGTCGTTCGATTCAGTGGTCGGACGTCTGATCGACCCGGCTTGCGACTTTACGAGGACCGTGGCGGCCGGCGAGCACCGGCCCACCAACGCCGGGGATGCGGCGCGCTATCGCGTATCCGGGGGCGACGCGCACGAACCGGCAAACCGCGAGGGGGCCACAATGACGATTCCTGACTTCGGTGCCCCACTGCTGGATGATAGAGTTCTCGGTGTGTAGAAACGCGCGGATCCGTTCTACGGATATCCGAGCGTTTCGCCGGGCTTCATCCTTAGGACTTCTGTTCTTGGCGAATGCTCACGCTCCCTGCGCTCAAGATCGTCGATGTCGGCCACCTGGTCGGGGAAAGTGTCGTAATCGCAGGGGATCACCGCATCTAGACGCATCAGGGCCGCCGCCAGGGCCGCCTCACGAACGCCCATGTTGTGTTTGCCGCCTACGGTCATGATGGCGAGTTCCGGGGAGTAAAGCTGGGCGATCATCGGCATATCTCCGAACACACCCGCATCGCCCGACGCGTAGACGATCGGGTCGTCATCGAAAGGCATGACGCATCCGCAGGGGCTTGCCGTCCGGTTCCGCGTAGAGACGGCCTTCCTAATTGGCGACTCCGTGCAGGGCCGCGGAGTCGACGGCATTGACCATCGTTTACTCGGCCGGACCCGATGGGGCCGATCCGCCTATGTTGAGAGGTAACGAAGCGGTGTTGTAGCCGATATCGAATTCGTTCGCGTAGCCGCGTGGCTCGGGCGTTCCGATCAGCGCTGCGCCCGTCTATTTCACTAGCTCAATGGAGTCGCCCAGATGATCGACAGGGCCGTGCGTGACACAAACGGTGTCTGCCCGCGTCACCGCATCGAGCGAAACCGCGCACACCGGATTGGCATCCAGCCAGGGATCGAGAAAGATCAGGTCCCCTCCCGGCGCTTCGAATCGGAACGACGCCTGCCCGAGAAATTCGATTTGCACGGATTTCATGCCGTCCCCCTCCTTCGATACCCGGATACCGCGACGGTCATTCTTGGAGCACCGTGTACGTGAGCGTTTGAAACCGTATGCGATCTCCTTCCACATAGAAGGTATCCGTCCCACGCGCGCTTCGTCCCCGCAGGCCGCGACCGCTCCACTCAAATAGCACGATCGGACCGTCAACGGTGACAGATTCCTGCCGGAGTTCCATATCGCCGAGTTCGTCGCCGATACCGTCGAAGAACGCCTTGATCCCGTCGTGCCCGCGGGCGACCTCATCGGGGCGTACGAACACTGCGTCGGTCGCATAGTCGGCCATGACACGGTCCATGTCGCCGGCGAGGATGGAGTTCCAGTGGTCGTCGAAGACCTGGCGTGGCGTACGCATCGGGATTTGCCTCTTCGCTCCAATAAGTCGGATTGTGCGGACCTCATCGGCGCGACTCCGCTGGTTAGAACGCAAACGAGGTCTTATAGACGTGACATCTTAGGACGCGTCCTATGGACGCCTCCATCCGGGAAGGGTGGGGCGTTTTTCATGGCCGGAGCAGCTTCGGTCCGTACGCGGTTTTCCGGTATCTGGATACCAGTACGAACGCTTGCACAACCCGGCGACAAGCCCCAAACTCGGTGCGATTGTCGGTGGGCGCACGAAATGAAGGCACCAGATTAGATTCTGCATCGCCGGATACGGAAGCATCAGCCGGTTTCACCGCGACGCTCTACTGCAGATCGAGGGCGTGTCGTTCGATTCTGTGGTCGGACGTTTGATCGACCCTGCCCGCGACTTCGCCGACGGCTGCGGGGCGGAGTTCGCGACGATCGAACTCGCGGAGGCCCTGGATCGGCCGGATGTCGACGCGCTGCTGATTACGTCGCCAAGCGAGGTCCATTTCGAGCAGGCCAAATCCGCATTGCTGGCGGGAAAGCACGTTCTCGCCGAAATTCCCATGGCGATGTCGTACGGACAGGCGGAAGAGCTGTGCGACATGGCGGATGCTCAGTGCAAGACCTTAATGATCTGCCACACGCAGCGGTTTTATTCGGCGACGATCGAGGTGAAGCGGCGTATATCCGAAGGACTGCTCACGCCGCGGCACTTCCACGTGGAGTTCGAGTACCTGCGCCGGGAGAACGTGAACTGGCAGGGCCGTCGGAGAAGCTGGACCGACAGCATCCTCTGGCATCACGGCGGTCACGTCGTCGATCTCGCCATTTGGCTTTTCGGCGAAGAGCCCGACTCCGCCCGCGCGTTCTTCGGAACCGCCGACAACGCGCCCGGCGTTCCGCTCGACATGTCGGCGCAGATGCGTTTCCCAGGAAAAGGACTGGCGACCTACTCGATGTCTTACAACGCCATGGTCCCTAAAGAGTCCGAGCGCATGACCCTAATCTGTGACGAGGACCTGCTGAGATGGAACGACCTCCAGCTGACGGACCATCAGGATCGGTTGATCGTCGACGAGCCTCTCGAAAAAGCAGTGCTCAGACAAGATCGCGAATTCGCCGATGCCGTCCGGGAGAATCGGACGCCGCTCGCATCGGGACGCGAGATCCTCCGCTCCTGGAAACAAATGGCCCGTCTCGAAGCGAGCGCGCTCGGGGAGGAGTAGCCCTGGTTGGGGACGTTGGCTAGATTTAGCCGACTATCGCCAGGGCGTCGATCTCAACCAGCAACGATGGCAGCGCGAGATCCACCTTCACCGTGGCGCGGGCGGGGGCGGACTCGGAGAAATACTCATCGTACGCCTGATTCATGCCCTTGTAGTTGTCCAGGTCGGTGATGTAGATCGTCGTCTTGATCACGTCATCCAAAGTCGCGCCGACGGCCTCCAGACACGACTTCATGTTCTTGAGCGTCTGCCGCGTCTGGGCGACGATATCGCCCTCACCGACCAGATCGCCGGACTCGTTCATTCCGATCATGCCGGCTACGGCCACGGTTGAGCCCTTGCGCACCACCTGGTGATATGCGGCCAGAGGCGTCGGTAAAGACTCAGGATTTACTCGCTGCGTATCCATGAACTCCTCCAGATTCCAATCGATTCATCCATGGCGGCGCCAGCCAGACCGCCGACTCCGCCGCGCGCAATTTTTCGATATCGCGGGCATCCGCCGTCAGGCGTGGAAGAGGCCCCGCGGGTACTCATTCAGGACCTCCACGCCATCATCGGTGACATGGCACAGGTCGGCGATGGGGTTGATCAATATGTTCGATCCTGGGATGCCCAGGCAGACGTGCAGCACGAATACGTTCCCGGGCACCAATTCCCGATCGCTGCCCGCCATGAGGAAGGGCTGTTCCGAGTAGTCCAGACCCTGCCCGTGCCCGATACGGCCTCCCTGGATCTCGTAGCCCAGTTTCTCCGCCGCCGCGTTCGACATGTCCAGCATTTCGCCGACCGTCAGACCAGGACGTAGCGCCGCAAGGACATCATCCTGAACCGCCATGTTCGCGTCGACCATCTTCCTTGCCATGCCTTCGAGCGAAGGGCCGATGGTCCCGGCGCGGTCCGATTGAATCCAATAACCCTTATAGACCACGTAGGCGTTGACGTTGATGTAATCGCCAGCCCTCAACGGCAGATCAAGCGGCTTGATCGACAAATGACCACGCGCAAGATCGCCTTCCGGCCCCCAGTGGATGCAGTGATAGACGAGGTCCCCGCCGTCCGCGCGCGCCGAGCGGTCCATTTCCGCCATCAGCTCGTAGGCGAGCATCCCGTCCGCCAGTACGTTTTGCATCGTCTCGTAGGCCCGATCGGAAATCGACGCGACCTTCCTCAGGAGGCTTATCTCGCCCTCGGTCTTGATCGACCTGAGTTCGGCCACGATGTCCGGCGCTTCGGCGATCCCTTCCGGCACCGATGAGGCGATGTCGCCGTGGAGCGCCACCGACATAGCCTCCATTCCCGAGATCGCGATGGGTTTGCCCGCCGATCCGGTGGCCTTGAGTATTTCGTAAGACTCGCCGCCGAACGTTCGCGTCATCTCAGCGCCGTCGCCGGCGCCGGAATCGGTCGTGTAGGCGGCCGCTATGGCCCGAGGATCGGGCGACGCGACCATGCGGATGTCGTCCATCCAGGACACAGGCTCGATTTGATCTCGCATGAAATCCACGCCGGCCACGAGCATCACGGCATCGCCCTGACGCGGAACGACGACCATCACATCCGTCGTCCGGTCGGTGCTGGACCAATTGGTGAGGTAGCCCACGTGTCCCGTCTGACTCCACTGGTGGATCTTGGGCTGGGAGTAGACGATCACCCCCGACAGATCGTTTTCGACGCAAAATTCACGTACGCGCTCGACTCGATTTCCAAACTCGGACTCTGGAATCTCGTGCCGAGCCTTGTCCCACATCGGCATCACTGCTACCTGTGCCATTTTCCATGCCTTTCTCGACGTAGGTCCGTGTATTCCGATTTGGTGAGGATAGTCCAAACGAAGCCCTGACCCGATCCCACGATTTCCCCGTCGGGTCGAGCGGTCGTGCCCACGCCGATAAACGGATCGGTGCGCCAAGCGCAGGTCGAGGTCAAGTTGCGGACGGGAAGATACTTGTCTCGGATGTCCCGCGGCTCCATATCACTTAGTCTTGTTGCGGCCCGAACCACAACTTAAGCCTCAGCAATGCGGGAGTAGTCGGTTGGTGATAGCCGATAGTCACTGTCATGTTTCGCCCCACTGGTACGAGCCCGTCGAGAGCCTGTTGTTCCAGATGGACCGCAACGGGGTAGAGCACGCGGTCTTGATTCAAATGCAGTCACAGTTTGACAACAGCTATCAGCAGGAGTGCATACAAAGGTTTCCAGGCCGATTTGCGTCCGTGGTGATCGTTGACACCGATCGGACGGACGCCCTCGATGAGCTGGAGCGCCTCGCCGGCGAGGGGGCCAGCGGCGTTCGCCTGAAGCCTTCGACCCGTTCGCCGGGAGAAGACCCACTGGCCATCTGGCGCGCGGCCGAGCGGCTCGGGCTCCCGGTGAGCTGCATAGGTTCGAGCTCCGATTTCGCATCCAACGAATTCGCCGAAATCGTTCGGACCGTGCCCGGAATCTCGATCGTCGTCGAGCATCTTGGATCCGATGCCGGCCCTGCGGATGTCGATCCGTCGGAAGACCAGACGCAACGCGGCGCGTTTCAACTCGCGCGTTTTTCCAACGTCTACATGAAGGTTCCCGGTCTCGGTGAGTTCTGCGATCGCGCGCTGCCAGTGAGTCAGCCGTTCCCCTTCGTGAGGCCCATCCCTCAGCTGCTGCGAATCGCCTATGACGCGTTTGGGGCGGGCCGCCTAATGTGGGGAAGCGACTACCCGCCGGTGAGTTATCGCGAGGGGTACACCAACGCGCTCCGAATCACGATCGAGGAATTTTCATTCGCGACTGAGGGCGAAAGGGATCTCATCTTCGGCGGCGTGGCGAGATCGGTTTTTGCGATTCGGGGCTGAAGTGGAAACGCGCTACGGGACGTTGGAAACGGCCCCTTCCACCACCCCATCAAGCGCCCCCCGCACTTCCATGTGGTCCCACCGAGCGCGGAACGTGGAGTTCCATTCGGCGGTGCCCGGATGCTTCAGAAGCTCTTCGTAGGTGTCTGGCGAGATGACGATCCCATCGCAACCAGCCCGAATGGCCACGTCCGCGGCGCCGACGCTGCGGACGATCCCGGCCGCGATGTAGGGAGTTGAGGAGCGGTTCCGAAGCACGCGCACGATATCGCCGATAATCTTCGACGCGTCGGCTCCCGAATCGATGGTAGGGCCGGTGAAGGGCGCCACGTAGGCCGCACCGGCGGCGGCCGCCGCGACGGCCTGGCTCGCGGAAAACATGGTCGTGACCATCGATTCGTGGCCTTCGAGCTTCATCCTGGCCACGGCGCGGAGTCCCTTCGACGTGCATGGGATTTTCAGAACCACCCGAGGCGACATACTTGTGAATACTTGGGCGGCGGCGACGATGTCATCGGTCGAGTCGCCATCCACCTCCACAACGACCGGCTCGCGTTCCTGGAGGCTCAGGTATCGTTCTATCGCGGCGATCATCGTCCCGAATCGATCGGCCAATTGATCCAAAACTATAGTGTTCGTGACGATCCCAACGACATCCATGTCCAGGTGGTCTTCGATGCGCTCGGGATCGCCCCAGAGCCAGATTCCGACGGGCACGCTCTGATTCTGGGACATATACCATCTCCTTATGACGTATGAGCGTACGTGCGTCGAACGCGGCGACAGCTTAGCGGAGTCCCGAAACGCGCCCGTAAGATCCCATTGTCGCAGGACCGGCCATCGCCAGCGAGAGTAGCGTAAAGTCAACGTCAAATTCGACGGCCCGGTGGTCACGGTCCGATGCGGGGACGGCCCGCGCAAGTGAGAACCTTTAAGGGGGATCGGCGAGATGGATCAGGACCTTTACGCGCCCGACGATCTCGAGAAATTTGCCCTGGACATTTTGATCGCCGGTGGAATGCGGGCCGCCGACGCGGGAATCGCCGCGAGTTCACTGGTTGCCGCGAACCTCCGGGGGGTGGATACACACGGGATCCGATTTGCCCCCGTCTACGCCAATTGCATGCGGCGAGGATTGATGAATCCAGCCCCTGACGTGCGAATAGAAACCCTGGGACCCTCGCTGCTTTCGGTGCTCGGCGACAACGGTGAAGGCCACTACGTGGCGACCCTCGCGATGGAACGGACCATCGAAATGGCGGTGGCATCAGGCGCCTGCTCAACCACGATTCGGGACACCAACCACGTGGGGATGCTGGCCTACTACGTTGAGATGGCGTCGCGGCGGAAGTTGATCGGACACGCCGCCACGAACGGCGAACCTTATGTCGCTCCCACCGGTGGAATCACCCCCGTGCTCTCCACGAACCCCATGGCCTGGGCAATACCGGCCGGTGAATCTCCCGATATCGTCGTGGACATGGCCACGACCACCGTGGCAAATTCCAAGATCAGGGACGCGGCCGGCCGCGGCGAGAAGATACCGCTGACGTGGGGTTTTGACTCTGAGGGTCAGCCCACGGAGGACCCCAACAACGTTACGGACGGCGGCCTGCTGCAACCGCTCGGCGGATACAAGGGCTATGGATTGATGCTCGTCGTCGACGTCTTCGCGGGAATCCTCTCGGGCGGCGCGTTCAGTTCGGACCTGGTGGCGCTGGACATGGATCGCAAGCAGGGCATCGGCGCCTTCATGAGCGTTATCGACCCGGGAAGATTCATGGAGACCGACCTCTTCCTCGCCCGCGTTGACGAGGAAATTCGACGCCTTCGAGGCAGCAGGCCGGCGGCGGGTGTGGACCGGATTCGATACCACGGCGAACTGGAGGCTCAGACCCGCGCGGTTCGCGCGGATCGTGGGATCCCCATCCCGCCGGAGCACATGGGCGGACTGATCGAGGCGAGCCGGAAGTTCGAAGTGTCGTTTCCCGAGCCTGTTTAGCTTCCAATGACGCGGCACTCATGGATGATCGAAGGTGGAACCGCCTGGACATGAGCTTGGATCAATCGAAAGCGGTCTCGATCCCATGCGAAAATTCCTCGGTCGGCGTCCGCTATTTTTCACCCACGCCGCTGGTCGAACGGTGAATGCGCGGCCGTCGACATGGATGTAGGCCACCTGCTCAGTCGGGCGGCGCTCCGGCACCCGAGCCGCGGGGCATGGATTCAGGACGACCGCACCATCTCCTTCGCCGAGGCGGACGACCGGGTCAACAGGCTTGCAAACGCGCTCGTCGATCTGGGCGGGCGGCCGGGAGACCGCGTTGGCATGCTGCTGCCCAACTGTTTTCAAGGGTTCGAAACGATTCTGGCGCCCATGAAGGCTCGAATGTCGGTGGTTCCCATGAACAGCAAACTTCAGGCGCACGAGCACGAGTACCTGCTCAATCACTCCGGCGCAATTGCCCTCGTGTACGCCGTCGAATTCCGCGAACACGTTGCAGCGCTCCGAGAATCACTCAAGACGGTCAATCACTTCATATGCGTCGGCGGCGAAGCTCACGGTGATATCGGTTATGAGGAGCTGCTCGAGACTGGGAGCGCGGAACCGCCAAATGCAGAGGTTGAGCCCGACGACCTTGCATGGCTCTTCTACACATCGGGAACAACCGGCCAGCCGAAAGGCGCGATGCTCACGCACCGCAATCTGCTGACCATGGCCGACATGTATCTCATGGACATAAATCCGGTTCGGCCGGACGACGTCTTGCTGCACGCGGCGCCAATCACGCACGGATCGGGTCTGTGCATGTTCCATCACATCGCCCGGGGCGCCGCCAGCGCCTTTCCATCGGCGCGGAACTTCGATCCTGCGCTGATCTTCGAGGCGATCGACCGCTACCGGGCCACGACGATGTTCCTGGCTCCCACGATGATCAACCTGATTGTATCCAGCCCGGCGCGGGATCGTTTTGACCTTTCCAGCCTGCACACGATCATCTACGGTGGTGGTCCCATGTACACGGATCACTTGCTGGAGGCGATCGACGCCTTCGGGGACGTTTTCGTTCAGATCTTCGGTCAGGGAGAGGCCCCAATGGCGATTTCGGCGCTTCCCCGGTCCGAACATCGATCCGATGCCGGCCTTGCGACCCGACGGCGCCTCACATCCGCGGGGAGGGAGGTTAGCGGCGTCAAAGTCCGCGTTGTCGATGGAGAAGACGCCGAGCTGCTGGTCGGCGAGACGGGAGAGATCGTGGTGCGCGGAGACCTCGTGATGAAGGGCTACTGGAACGATCCCGCCGCCACCGAGGACGCACTGCGCGGCGGTTGGCTCCATACCGGGGACATGGGCCATATGGATACCGACGGGTACATCTACATCACCGATCGCATCAAGGACCTCATAATCAGCGGCGGCGCCAACGTCTATCCACGCGAGGTGGAGGAGACGCTCGCGAAACACCCATCCGTGGCGGACGTGGCCGTTATCGGGGTCCCGGACGAAAAGTGGGGGGAAGGGGTGAAGGCCCTGGTGGTTCTCAACGATCGCACCAGTGCCAGCGCCGAGGAACTGATCGATTTTTGCAGGCGGAATCTCGCCAGCTACAAAAAGCCCCAGTCGGTGGACTTCCTGGATTCCCTTCCCAAGAACGCGTACGGCAAAGTACTGAAGCGTGAGCTTCGCGCTCCATTCTGGGAGAATCGCGAGCGAAAGGTCTAGGGCCGGGATGAGAGCGGGGTCCGCATGAGCACCGCGGCGAGCAGCAAAATGCGTCCGGTGGCGATCGTCGGCGTGGGAAGCACGCCGTTTGGAAAGCTTCCCGACAGGGACATCGTTGGCATTGCCGTCGATGCGTGCCGTGACGCCATCGAAGACTCCGGCATAGAACGCAATCGCATCCAGTCCCTCTACCTGGGCAACTTCGTGGGCGAGCGTCTTGCCGGCCAGGGAGCGCTAGCGCCGATCGTGGCCGGTCGCCTTGGAATGACTGGAATCCCGTGCACGAAGGTCGAGGGCGCCTGCGCTTCGGGGGGTATCGCCCTCCGGCAAGGATTTATCGCGGTCGCGCTGGGGCTCCACGATTTCGTTCTCGTCGCCGGAGTCGAGAAGATGTCGAACATGCCCGTAGGCGAGATCACTGCCGCGTTGTCCACCGCGGGTGACGAGGCCGCGGAGATGCGTACGGGCCTCACGTTCCCAGGCGCCTTCGCGATGATCATGCAGGAGCATATGGCCCGGCATGGCACCACCAGGGAGCAGCTCGGTCTCGTATCGGTAAAGAACCACAACAACGGCGTCACCAACCCCAAGGCGCAGTTCCGCGACCGGATTCAGCTGGACGACGTGCTGAATTCCAGGTTGATCGCCGATCCTCTCCGCCTCTTCGATTCAACTCCCATCAGCGACGGCGCCGCGGCGGCGGTCCTGTGTCCCGTCGATCTCGCCCGCGACCTATCGCCGACCCCGATACGCATACTCGGGTCGGGACATGCCACGGGCCCGAGCGCTCTGACCGAGATGGACCCCCTCACGAGCTTTCACGCCACCGTCAGAGCGGGCCGCGAGGCCTTCGACATGGCCGGCGTCGTTCCCGCGGACATCGACGCGGCCGAAGTGCATGACTGTTTCACGGTCGCCGAGTTGATCGCGACCGAGGACCTCGGTTTTTTCCCAGCCGGTGAGAGCGGTCCGGCCCTCGAATCGGGCGAAACTGGCGTCGGCGGACGGATCGCCGTCAATCCCAGCGGGGGACTCATCGCCAAGGGCCACCCGATCGGAGCCACGGGCCTCGCCCAGATTTATGAAGCCGTCCTCCAGCTGCGCGGGACGGCTTCAAATCAGGTTCCCGGCGTCGAGCTGGCTCTGGCGCAGAACCTCGGCGGCTCGGGCGCCGTGGCGGCCGTACATATCCTTTCGGGAGTCTGAGACTCCATGACGAAAATCGCCGGTTACAGATGCCGCGAGTGCGGTCAGCAGTTCCTCCCGCCGCGGGAACGATGCCCGAGCTGCGACGCCGACGCCCGCGAGGAGGCGGAAATATCGGGCGATGGCAGCATCCATTCGTGGACCACGATCCGGGTGGGACCGACCCGGTATGAATCCGAGACTCCCTACACAATCGTGATGGTGGAACTTGACGAGGGTCCGCGGGTCATGGGCAGGCTGGCCGCAGGTCAACAGGGGGGACGCGGGGCCTCGGTGCAACTCTTGAAAATCGACCCCGAACGCGGCCCAATATTCTCGCTCTCCTGATCCCCTTGCTGGAGCCTTCCCACGCTTGCGGCGCCAGCTAGGGGAGACGCTGGCGAATCACCCGTCCACGGCGGATCAGCCGGATTCGGCTATCTGCTTGAGTTTCTTGAGCTGGTTTCTTGCGATCCGCCAGGCATACCAGCCGAATAGAACTCCCAACACCTTTGTGTACCAGGATCCAAACCGCATATCCCCGAAGGTTTCCACGAGAGTGCCACTACCATCTGGCGTGAGTCGGTGCCCCATTTCCATGGTGACCAAGCCCCTGGACACGCGTAAGGCAAGAACTCGGGGCCGCTCAAATTCCGTGACCTCGCCCGCATATTCGTTGACGCTTCGGCCTTCCCTGATCTTCAAAATGAACTTGGCGCCGATGGGGTTTTCGGGGTCGAAGGCCGGCTCGAATTTCATTTGCTCGACCCCTTCCGCCCACTCGCCCCGCCGGTTCGGATCGGCGATGAGGTCAAAAACTGACTCGGGATTGGAATCAATTGCGATCGAGCCTCGGCTCTTCAACATACTGGAGTCCTTTGAACCGGTTTGAGGTCGTCCAACGATCTACCGCAGCTTGATTCCCGCGTCTCTCGCGCCAGTGTAGAGGCAGCCGGAGGACTTTAAAACCTACGGGGAGTTGCCGTCCACTCGAAGCATTTCTGCTCGCGAGGACTTCACGGGCATGGCAGCGCACACCGCACTGGTTCCGGTCGAGCCCAAGCGATGCCGCTGATCGCTCATTTCGTCATCGGCATAGCCGCGCCGTGGAACGCACACATCCGGGCCGCGCAGGGTCATATTGGAACCGGGGCGATAACGGGTGCGTAAGATCGTCTACCGATCGCCGCAGATGCGGAGCTGTATGTTTCAACTGTAAATCTGGATACTCGTTGAGCGGGTCCGTCATCAGGCGAATTTTCGCAGGCAAAATTAGACCGATCGGGGAGCGCCTACTTCGCGCAGCAGTCGTCGGTCTCCTGGTGGCAGTCCCGGTACTCAGCGCAACCGATTCAGCGGATTCTCTTCCCGCCGATTTCCCGGTCGAGATGGGACACTTTTTCACTCAGACCGGCATCGGACTGGGAACAGGTTGCTCAATCCGCAACGATCCCCGTCCTGGAAACCGGATCGAGGCATTCTGGGACGAATACCAGCGACTCGGCGGCGTTGAATCCTTCGGGTACCCGATATCCACCGTTTTCTTAGGCTCCGACCTCAGCAAACACCAATTGACTCAGCGCGCTCTACTGCGTTGGAACAGGTTGACGGCGAGGCTGGAAATCGCCGATCTGTTCGAGATTCTTCATGACGCCGGTCTGGACGGCGACCTTGAAACCATGGGCGTCCCGCGACCCGAAGTGAGCGGCGTGGAATCGGACCCGGACGAACTACCCCAGGTGCGTTTGGGCTGGCTTCAAAACCAAGTGCTTCGAGACTTCTATTTCAAGAATCCAAAATCCTAGCGCCAACCCAGAGTGGACGCGTGATGACGCTATCCGCCTTCGCGGATTGCCGGTTTCGAAACCCCAACGCTTCGGACCGTTTGTCGCACAACGATTTCAAAAGACGGCCCTGCAGCTATGGGTCGAAAACGTAAGCGGAGGGCCGCGACGGGGTGCTATCACAATCGTCAATGGAGGTGACCTTTTCAAGCGCTTCGGGCTTCTCGATTCTTCAGCCGCAATTCCGACGGTACCGGGTAATCTGCCATTCCCGCTGCCAAACGGCCAGCGCCTTGCGTACAGCTCAAAGGTTTCCGGCGCGAGCCAAATTCACGTGGCCGGGCCCCAGGGAACCCATGCGGCGATCGTGACCGCTGCACCGAACGTCGATCAATTCCCCGATTGGTCTCCGGACGGACGGAAGCTCGCGTTTTCGCGTGGATCGGAGGCGGGCGTCGTGGATCCACATCTAGACCCGTTCGCTGTCGCGCAGGTGCGTCCGCGAATTCTCACTCACGATCTGGTAACCGGCAAGGCGACATTTTTGACGCCACCCGACCTGCCCGCCTCGGCTCCGTCGTGGTCCCCCGACGGCTCCCGGATCGCGTTTCACGCGTGGGTTGATGACCTGACCGACTTGTACATCGTTCCATCGGCGGGTGGAGCCGCTTTTCCGCTGATTTCGCTTCCGGGGAATCAGCATTTCCCCGATTGGTCGCCAGACGGAAAGTGGATCATGTTCAGCTCAAATCACGAAGGGCGGTACCGGATTTATGCTGTGCGTCCCGACGGCAAGGACATATACCGGCTTACTCACGACGGCCCCGGGGACTACAAACCGAAGTACGCCCCAGACGGGTCCCTGATTGCATTTAGCCGCGGTGTCGACTTCGAAAGCGATATATATCGCAAGACCGGATGGTTCTGGGGTTCACCGTTTGTTGGTTAGCTTCAAGGGTGGCCGGTCGCCATCATTCACTTCCGACGGCAAGTTCATAGCATTCGTGAGCACCCGGACATTGGACGAGAAGATCTACGTCACGAATCTCGGTGGCCAGCATCCCGTGCTGCTCATAGACCGCGGCGATTTTGTGGATCACCCCGCCTTCATCGGCGATGGGGTCGATCCATCCATCTCAAGGCCGGTTCCAAGGGATAGCGAAATCGTGTTCCATTCATTGACGGTGCGCGGCGCCGGATCCGGCGACCTTTGGGCCACTTACGTAAGACGGGGAGAGGCCGTTCAAATCACGACTACCGTCTGGCAGGAACTCTATCCGTCGTGGTCGCCGGACGGTCGCACCTTGGTGTTCAGCAGTTCCCGCGACGGCACCTTCGATATTTACAAAATGCAGTCCGACCGGCCCGGCCTGGCGCAGCTCACAAACTCTGGTAACGTGAATCTCATCGCCAGGTTCGCGTCCACTGGAAACCGACTGGTGTTCAGCTCCGATCGTCAGGGTCCGGAGAATCTCTGCATTGTGAATGCTGACGGTTCCGGGATGCGGAGGATTACGACTACGAAAAACGGTCGCGATCTCGATGCCGTATGGACGGCTTCGGGCGAGGAGATAGTTTTCGCCTCCGATCGCGACGGTAGCTTCGATCTCTACCACACTACGTTGTCGGGGGGCCGCGTGAACCGTCTGACGCACTTCGATGGGATTGCGCGTAGCCCGACAATCTCACCGGACGGACTCACAATCGCGTTTGAGCTGAATCGGGAGACTTCGTCGGGGATATATTCGATATCGGCGGACGGTTCAAACTTCATGCCGCTGATTGAGGACGGAGGTGACTACAAGACGCCGGCGTTCTCACCGGATGGTCGATTTATCGCGTTCGCATCCAAGCAGCCGCCACTGGAGACCTTTGGCATCTACGTCATGAATCTCCAAACCGGCGAGTTCTGGCTCGTGGCGGATACACCTGGTGACGACCTCTCGCCCCAGTGGAGGCCACACTTCTAGTCACGCTCGGCTCGTACTACGGGCCGTCCCGTCAAAGAGACGGGGGATCCGATGCGGCGGGCAGCGGAACACGAATTCGATTCCGGCAATTCGAGGGCGCATCGGGCCAAGGATGAGCTGTCACCGGGCGGTGGTAAACAACAGAAGTCCCCCTATACGGAGGCCCAGCCCGAAACAGCTCTACTCGGGCTGAGGGAGTCGCCCGACCGATCGCTCCAGCGCCGAAACGAACCGATCGACGTCCGCGTCCCCCATCGGAGTCGAAAGACAGCCGAGCCCATCCTTGGAGATAATTACGCCGTCGTCAAGCAGATTGCGGTGTAACGCATGCAGCCGCTTCGCGGGGGCCGCGTCTATCACCGAAGTGCGGTAGTCGAGGATCGGTTGGTCCGTCATCATCAACCTGAAGACCGATCCGTCGCCTGTGATCTGGGCCCGTTCCCCGGCGCTTTCAAATACGGCGTTCGATTCATGCCGCAATCGATCGCCGAGCGTATTAAGACGCTCGTAAACGTCCGGGGTCATCTGCTCCATCGCCGCAAGACCGGCGACCATCGTCAGCGGGTTCGCGCTGAATGTTCCACCCGACGCGACCGCCGGCGGTCCTCGCGTGGGATCGAGGAGCGACATGATTTCCGCGCTGCCGCCCACCGCGCCGACGGGCAATCCGCCGCCCATGATCTTGCCAAACGTGGTGAGATCCGGCTCGCCGCCGTACTCACCCTGCGCGCCCGAATACGCGATGCGGAAGCTGATTACCTCATCGTAGATGAGCGGTACCCCATGATTGCGGGTGATCTTGCGGAGGAAATCCAGGTATCCCCTCTCCGAGCGCGGAAAGCCCGCGCGGTTCGAAAGCGGATCGGTGATGAACGCGCCGATTTCACCGCCGTGATTCGCGAACAGTTCCTCCAGGGCGGTTCGATCGTTGTAGGGAACAACGAGCACTTCGTCGAGAACTGAGTCCGGCAGGCCCCCGGAACTGGCGACGGAAGCAGGGCTTTGGACGGAGCCCCAGTTATTGGGGGTCGAGCTGTAGCTCACCTGCACGTAGTCGTAATAGCCGTGGTAGAAGCCCTCAAACTTCGCCAGCTTGTCGCGACCCGTGAATGCGCGCGCGAGCTTGATCGCCAGCATCACGGCTTCGGTACCCGAATTCGAAAACCGTATCCTCTCGACAGAATCGACACGGTCGATAATCAGCTTCGCCAGTTCAATTTCAACCTCGGACGGCTCTGACCAGGCGGTGCCGCGCTCTAGCTGCGCCACGATGGCCGCGTTTATTGCGGGATTGGCATGGCCGTGGATCAACGATGTCATGTTGTTGAGGAAATCCAGCCGCTCGACGCCATCGACGTCGGTGAGGCAGCAGCCGGACGCCGATCGCGCGTAGATGGGGTGCGGATCGAAGTAGTAGTGGATGCGCGACGTGCCGCCGGGGATATATCCACGCGCCTCCTCGAAGAGGGCTTCCGTCGCGGTCATGGAGACCGGCGTTTCGCTCGCCATTTCTGTCCTGGCCACTATTGCTCAACCCCCTCCGATACGGTCGTCACTCACTTGAGTCCGTCCATTCGGTCAATTGTAGGGAGTCGGGAGAAGACTTCGAACCGCGGCCTCCGCCCCTTGCCCGGAAACCGATGGCGGTTCACAATCACAAATGGCCTTCGGTTTGAGGACATCCAGATGAACGATCGACCGGAAATGGACGGACCGCCAGATCATGGGAGCGGAAACCCGTTCGACTCGCTGGGGGAGGCGGCGCGTCCACTGATGGGGCGTAGGCTTACCCGCAGAATCAAGGCCGCTCAACTCGCGGGCGCCGAGACCATTCGCCGCGGCATGGGGATCATTCGAGACCAGACGGCAATTCCTCCCGGCGTAGGCGATCCTGCGCCCGATTTTGAGCTTCCGGTGCTTGGCGGCGATGCCGAGCGCGTACGTCTTTCCGGGCTGCGCGGGATGCCGGTGGCGCTGATCTTCGGTTCCTACACCTGACCACCTTTCCGACGCGAGGCCGGGCGCCTCCGATCCATATCCGAGAGATTTGGCGACCGTGTCAGGTTTTACATCGTCTACATCAGCGAAGCACACCCGTCGGACGGCTGGCAGCTCGACGTCAACAAGCGCGACGATGTGGTCTACAAGCAACCCAATACCCCGGAGGAGCGGGCTGCCATAGCCCGTACCTGTGAGCTTCGACTCAACCTGCCCATTCCCACGCTCCTTGACGAGATGTCGAACAAGGTTGACCGGGCGTACGCGGCGTTGCCGGAACGCCTTTACCTGATCGACGCGGAGGGCAGGATCGCGTATCGGAGCCGCCCCGGTCCGTGGGGCTTCGACACCGGCGAGTTCGAACGGGCGATCGAATCGCATTTGGCGGACCAGATCGGCGACATCGGTCAGCCTAAGGGCCTGACTACCTGATCGTCGTTCTACGCGGGACGGCGCTCGTGCGCGACACTGGCCGCGGCGGGCTTGAATTTCGATCCGCCCGCCGGGGGTTCGCCGCAAAGGTAAAGTGGCGAGCGGCGGCGCGGAAATCCGATCAATTTGAGGACAAGTCACTAATGCGATTTCGAGAATTCGGGAATACAGGCTGGAACGTTTCCGTCGTCGGAATGGGCTGCTGGGCGCTCGGAGGCCAGTGGGGAGATATCGGTGAGGAGCAGGCGGTCGCCACCGTACACGCAGCATTGGACGCCGGGATCAACCTGTTCGATACGGCCGACGCCTATGGCCCGCGTCGCAGCGAGGAGTTTTTGGGCAAGGCGCTCGAGGGACGGCGATCCGAAGCATTCATCGCCACCAAGGTCGGCAACATCGGTGGCCGCGACGGACACCCCTTGAGCTATGCGACGCCCGAGCACATTTACCTCTGCTGCGACGCCAGCCTGTATCGGCTCCGAACCGATTACATCGATATGTACCAATGTCATGTCCGGCGACACGCAAACGCGGATGTTTTCGTGGAGGCGTTCGAAAGGCTGCGGGAAGTGGGCAAGATCCGAGCCTACGGTATTTCCACCTTCTACGCGGACGACATCTCGGCGTTCGACTCGCACGGTCGCCGCGACGTGGTCCAAGTTCCTTACAGCGCGGTCGAGCGGGACTACGAAGGCGATGTGCTGCCAATATGCGCCGACCGGAATATCGGAACGCTGATCAGAGGCCCATTGGCGAAGGGAATCTTGTCGGGCAAATTCACCGCCGACGCAAGGTTCACGGAGCAGGCTCGCTCGGGGTGGAACGATGGAGAAGGCCGCGCTGAGTTTCTGACTATGCTCGACGCCGCGGAGGCGATCCGCCCGCTTTCCAACGCCTCGCGCACGATGGCCCAGGTTGCGCTCGCGTTCACGCTGGCCCACCCGGCCGTCGACTGCATCATCCCGGGCGCCAAGACACCGCAACAAGCCATCGAAAACGCCGCGGCCGCCGATATTGAGTTGACTGCAGACGAGCTGGATCAGATTCGCACAATTGGATCGGAACACCGCTAACGGAACCACGGGCGGCGGCCAGTGATCCGAGCATTTCAGCAACGCAGCGACTGTGTCCGGTGCCATCTCGATGAGTTCGCCACTGTGAGCCAGCAGCGGGCCGTTGCGATTCCACGCGGAAGGGCGGACGATAGTTAATGCGGTTCTCGACGCTTGGACACACCGGCGTGGAGGTTTCCCGTGTGAGCCTGGGCACGGCGTTCTTTGGCGTCCACATCAAGGAAGAGGAATGCGCCCGCATACTCGACCGCGCCCTCGAACTCGGCATAAACGTCATCGACACGGCAGAAAAGTACATTCGTCCGAAGCCCGGTACGAGCGAGTCGGTGCTGGGAGATTTACTGCAGGGAAGACGCGAAGAGGTGTTCCTCGCAACGAAGGTCGATCCAGGCCGTGCCTGGGCAGGCGGCTCTCTAAATCGCGGACTGACAAGGCGGGTGCTGGTACAGGCAGTTGAAGGAAGCCTGCGTCGGCTCGATACCGATCACATAGACCTCCTCTATGCCCACGAGCCAGATTCTTCAACTCCCCTGGACGAGACGATCGCGGCATTCGATCATTTGATTCAGGCCGGAAAGGTCCGCTACGCGGGCCTCTCCAATTTCCCCGCGTGGCAGTTGGTCGAGGCGCTCTGGACCGGCGACCGCCTGGGCTGTCGGCCCATCTCGGCGGCGCAAGATCTGTATAACGTTTTCGAGCGGGGTCCAGAATCAGACCTTTACCCGGTCTGCCAGCGTGACGGCGTCGGAACCTTCGCGTATTCGCCGCTGGCGGGCGGTCTCGTTACTGGGAAGTACACGCAGGAAATGGCGCAGGGCGATACGCCGGTTCCGAAATCGATTCGAGCGGGCTATTTCGAACGGGTTACGGAAGAATCGGGCGAGGCGAGCTCCGCACCCAAGCTCACAAGAAATGCCCTCGCACGCGCCGCAAGGATTGCTGCATGGTCACGAGACCGCGGGTACACAGGCGCCCAGGCGGCACTGGCCTGGGTACTTGGCAACCCCGATGTCACGTCGGCCATCTTAGGTGTTTCGACGGTCCAGCAACTGGATAGCAACGCTTCAGGCTTCGATTTGGTCCTGACGCCTGCTGAGCGCAACGAGCTCTCAGAACTCGCGGCCGCCGAAACGGAGTAACGCGCTGAAACATTGGAGTTTGGGATCTCCGGAAGGCGGGGGCAGAGCTCCGTGAGTAATGTCCGGGCGGCGGTAATTGGGTCCGAGCCATGGCCTCTCACTGGGCCAAGGCGATTCTCGCGTTACCCGGATGCGATCTCCTTGCGATGACCGCCCGCAACTCCGATACGGGTGGCCGCCGCCGCGGACCGGTAGCTGCTGGTCACGGCATCCGTTCCCGCGACTTATTGGAAGCCGACTGCCGACGTAAGAGCACCCATCGCGCAAACATCCCGAGGGCGCGATAGGTCGAAGGATGAATCAGGACACAGCTCGAGGCGTTCATGATCTGCGGCCGGCTACGTTTGAAGCAGGAAATGTAGCCGAAATGCTGCCCGGTGAGCCCTCCTGGAACGACGTGTACCGATAGACCGCCGGATTCCCCTAAGCCCTGGGCCGTCGATCTCGTGCAATCGATCGGGCTTTGGTGAAGATCATCACTGCGATCAGGCCGCCGACGACGCCAAACAGAATGTGGTTCAGCGTTGCCACCCCAAGCCCGACGAAGGCCACGTTTTTCAGGCCGCCCACGGCCAATGCGATCGCTTTGCCCACGCCGAACTTGGTCAGATGGGCAACCGCCCCGGCCAGCGCGCCACCGAAGAGCGACTCACGCCGGATGAATGGAATGGCGTAGACGAGGTCCAGGGCCGCTCCCACGGATCCGAAGACGGCGAAACTGAACGCGGTCGAGTTTCCGAAGCCAAACGCCTGGCTTGCCAGTGCGGAGGTCACGCCCATGCCGATCCCAGCGCCGAACCTGCGCGTGAGCAGGTAGCCCAACACCAAGACGGCCATCCAGGCAACGCCAGAGTGCCCGGGAATCCCAAGCTGGAAATTGACATATCGACGGACCAATGCCGCAACGGTCCCAAACGTGACGATCAGCGCCACAAACCGGGCGGCCTCCCAGATGCGAGGACTAGCTTCCGCCGGATTTCCTGTGAGCAGGCCTCTCATATATCTCCAACTTCCCGTCGTCCGACCCCGGGGTGACAACCAAGACCGGCGCCTGGTCGAGGAGCGACGGCCTCAACCACCCATCGATTGCAACTACTCTATCGAAATCCACGGCCCTGCCGCGATCGTCAACAACCCTGTCAATCGCGGTACGGTCGAGAATCTCGCCCACGGTCGCCTCGACCCAGTCATCGCGAATTCCCGGCAGATCAATAAATCGGCCATCGTTACCGGACGCTCGAAGCGCCAGTGCGGCGGCAGCGCCAACGATGCCCACCCTGGCGCCCGCTACCGATCGCACCGCTATCACCGCATCACACGTGGCGGACTCAATCTGACTGAGCTCAATACGCTCCGTTTTGGCTTTGTGGGCGAGTCTGATCAGCTCTGGCGAAACCGCCTGCGCCGTTCCAACCGCAAGCCCGGGATCGGCTCCTTGAACGTATCGGTCGCGGAGGAATTCTTCGACAAAATCGGCGACGAAATCCATACCCTCCGCCCATCGAATCCGCAGGCAGGCCGCCGAGTTGCGCGACGTATACGGAATCGTCGGCAGTCGGGCGAGTTGATGCCTGGTTATGCCCAGCGCCGTACCCCCAGCCCGAGCCAGCCGAGTCGATAAGTCCCTGGCCAGCCGCCCGGTACCTGGCGAACCAGGAATGTCGGTGTCGTCGATGCCAACCAGATAGTCGATCATCTCGATGTCACGGTTCACGGCGACGAACCTCGCATCTTGCCAGCGTGGGACACGGCCAGATCGGCGATTCGTTTTTGGATGCGGGGCCTATCTCCCGGTTCAACGGGATCGGCCAGCAACCTCAGTTCCGGAGCCACTACATCGCGAAGCGCCTGCGCCTCATCGGCCGTCAGATCTGAAGCGGCCACGACATCGTCCACGCCCCACATCACCGCTAGCCGAAACCCATAATCGGCAACAGCCTTTTCTACGATCTCTCGCAATACGCGTTCAGCCAATGCCCATACCTCCGCTCAATACCCCCATCACAGGCCCACCGAGACTCCGCCGTCGATGACGAATGCCGACCCGGTAACGTAGCTCGATTCGTCGGAGGCCAAATACAACATCAGATTGGCAACGTCCTTGGGCTTGCCGACCCTCCCCACCGGGATCGCAGCCACGCGTTCTTCGAACACGGTCCTGCTGCCGGTGCTTCCCCTGAATTGCGGGGTGTCCACTGGGCCGGGAACGACCGCGTTAACGCGTATTCCATCCGCCGCGTACTGCATCGCCGCCGTCTGCGTGAGGCTGATCACGCCCGCCTTACTCACGCCGTACGGTACAGAGGCCGATGATGCTCTGATGCCCGATGTTGACGAAACGTTAACGATCGACCCGCCGCGTTCCATCATTTCGGGGATCGCGTATTTGCAGCAGAGAAACACGCCCTTGATGTCTGTTGCAAGCGTAAGATCCCACTCCAAATCCGTGACCTCGTGCAGGCGCGGCGCCCTGATAAGGATCGCCGCATTGTTCACCAATACGTCGAGGCGCCCGAACGAATCGAGCGCGAACCGCACCATGCCCTCGACGCTTTCAGCCCTTGAGACATCCACGTTGACGAATCGCGCCCGGCCGCCGCCCTCTTCTATCGACTTTGTGGTCTGCTCACCGTCGGGTTGGTTTCGATCGGCAACCACGACCCCCGCGCCCTCCGCTGCGAAGAGCTTGGCCGCGGCACGGCCGATTCCCGTGGCCGCGCCCGTGATGATGGCCACCTTCTCGTCGAGCCGCCCTCCCATTGACGCCCGCAACCCCCTCTCTCGGATCGAATTTTGCCCGGATTCGTGGATCTCATCCCGCGTCGTTCGGCGCCTCAGACCGTCGCCCGATTCGTTAGAGGACCTTCGGGCCGTGCCGCTGAGCCGATCTAGAACTTGGAATGCTGGACCGAGGCATCCTCAATCATTAAGTATGGCGACCGCGCGAACCGGTGATCCCGCCGCCCCGACCAGTCGCAGCGGAAATCCGTAGAACATGAAACGGCGATTCACGACCTCCGCCAGGTTGCACAGATTCTCGTAGTGAGTCAGCCGGCGCTCGTCGCACGCTTGATGCGACGGGTAGTCCTTCGTGACCATCGGCAGATCCGGGCTGATCGACTCAACGCCGAACGCCTTGATCTCACGGTCGGCAAGCCAGTGCACGAGCTCGGCGCTCACGCCGCTGAACTCCGTCAGGTAGTCGGAAGATCCGGCCGTGCGGCCGTAATGGTCGGTGCAGAAAAGCACGACGTCGTCCTCCAGAATCTCAAGCCCGCCCCGGTCCAGCGCCTCCTCGAATTCGGCCACCGTGATGTAGTGACGTGCGGGAATCCGCCGGAAGTCAACACAGACGGCCGCCCCGTAGAAAGTATCCAGAGACATCTCGTCGATGTCCTCCGCGTCGGGATCCGCGGAGAAATGAGATATTGAGTCCACGTGGGTTGCGGCATGGTTGTGCAGCACAATCATTTCTGACTTCGACGTCCGATTCGACTGGCTGCTCGTCCCATCCGCATGGGTGCGAAATGGAAGGATCAGTGGCGCCGGAAACGACGGATGCGGCTGCGATTCCCGCGACGTTGGCTGAGTCAAGTCAACTAATCTCGTCATTCGTCACGTCCTCTGGCTTGACTCCCCGGCGATCGGCCGGCAGGTGCCTGCCCGCAGCGCGATGGTATCCGATTCGCTCGTAGCGTCCGCCGTCCACCGGGGGCGAGGGTCTATCCACCGATATTGAAGGTTGCCACTCACAGCTCTGCTTCAGCGACCATATACGGGGATTCCTCGCACCCAGGCCTGCTGCGCCCAACGGTGGCGTTAGGACGCTGCTTTCGCTAAGGGACGCGATACGCATTTCCGGTGACTTGGATCGCCGCCGCACGGGTGCTTGCTAACATCCCGGACCGTCGGCTCTCCCGCGAAAGGACTCTTCGATGGAGCAACTCGGGCTCGGAATAATAGGTCTGGGAGTCGGCAAGGGGGCGCTGGCGCTCAATCTGTACCCTGAATCGCCGATCAGGGTGCGGGCGGTCGCCGATCTCGACTCGTCGTTGCTCGAGCGGGCCACGGGCGAATTCGAGGTGCCATTCGCGACGACCGACTACCTGGAACTGTTGCAGCGCGCCGACGTTGACGTGGTCGGTGTATTCACTCCCGATCATCTGCACGCCGAACACGTGCCTGCGGCTCTCGAAGCCGGCAAGCACGTCGTCTGTACCAAGCCAATGGCCACGACGATAGAGGACTGCGACCGCTTCGTCGGGCTCGTACGGAAGACCGGGGCCAAGTTCGTCGTGGCCCAGACATGGAGGTTTCTGCCGAAGATCGCCGCCGCGAAGGCAGAGGTGGATGCGGGACGCATTGGCCGCATCAACTTCATCGAGACCGGTTACGTCCACGACATCCGGAGCATCTGCGTGCGCACCCCCTGGCGCGTGTCGGTCCCACAGGACTTTCTCTATCGGCGGCGGCGCGCACGCCATCGACTGCCTTCGTTGGTTCGCGGGCAACGTGATCGAGGTAAGCGCCTACGCGGCGAACTCAAAGGTGATTCCCGTTATCCGATTCAGGACACGTGGATCTTGAACCTGAAGTTCGAGCGCGGCGCGCTCGGGCGCGTGCTAGTGATGTGCGGCTCCATAAATCCCCCGCACGAAATCCACCAGCACGTGCAGATATTCGGTTCGAAGGGCACCGTGATCGGTCTCGACATCGGATTGCATGACGACCCCGAGCACCGAACCCTCCCTACCCGGCCAGCGCCGGCGTCCGGACCGGTGATTGAGGGGCACGCGTCGGAATTGCTGCCGTATTTCCACAAAATGGCCGAATGGATCGCGGATGACGGGGAGCCCGAACCGAACGTCGTCGATGGCGCCAGAGGGATAGCCGTGGCCGTGGCGGCGCACGAATCGCTTGCCACCGGCCGGTCGATTGAGGTCCGCAACGAGTTTTGACGCGTCCGCCGACGCCGAGAGCTCACACGTCGGGCGGGGTCCGGTTCCGGCAGCGGGTCGCTACTCGAAACCCAGGTGAACCCTCAAAGTCGAATCGGGCTGCGATTCGAGGAGGTCGAAGGCCTTTGGCGCATCCTCAAACGGGATTGGGTCACGAGCGGGCCGACCTTCATCCGCCCTGCGGCGATCATGTCGGAAGCCGCCCGCGAGCGCCGCTCGTGGTCGCGGCGATCCCAAAGGTCCCTGACCGATGACCACGGCGGTGTCGCCGATATCGATCCGGAGCTTGCGAATGCAATTCAGCACAACACCGATTTGGATCGGAAACGTGGCCTCCTCGTCGGTAAGGGTGTGCGCGATGGGCACTAGGGACGAAGCTCGCGCGACCGCATATGGCGCGATCCGCCCGCTGTATGTAACGCGCGCCCCGTCGGATACGCCGTCCACGCCCGGACCGACTTCGCCTACCTGACCCACACAGTCGGCGGCGAAGTCGAACGGGAATCCGCGATAGAGGTAATCACCCACGCGCGTCCGCGGATCGGAACCCCGCAGCAAGGGCATAAACTCCGACCGGAACAGTCCCAGCCCGGTCGTTCGGGTCAAGACTTCGCCGTCTCCAGGACGGGGGGCCGGCACATCGAAGAATTCCAGCTTTCCGAGCTCCGGCATTCTCAACGATTTCATGATCGCCTTCCCGTTCGGACCATCACCAAATACCCGCCGCGCGCTATGGGAGCCTAAAAATTCTCCCGCCACGAATGTACCGGTTTCCATTCGAACTACGCTCGCGCCATCGAGCTATCGATGGGAGTGAAAAACTCTCGATCCCCGTCGTAGCGGACCTCGGAGCCGGGATGATAGCGCCCCATCAGTTCGCCTGGGGGCACAACCATGTACGTATCCGGCGACGCCACGAAGAACGAATCGCATTGCACTCCGTCCAGCTCCGCCGCCAGACGGCGGCCGCCAGCCAGTCGTAGGTGCTGGAACGTAAGCTCAAGTCCGCAACCAGGAACTGGAACTCGGTTACGCCGGTGGGTGGTATTCCATCAATAACCGGAGGCACGCGATCAAATGGGATCATGAAGCCCATGTTTTCCACAGGGAAGGGTCAGCCCCCTGAATCCGAATTCCGATTAACGCTCCACCGGAGTCCAATGCCGGGCCGCCACTATTGCCCGGGGTTATTGCGGCATTGGTTAGAAATTGACCCCCGTGAGCTGTTTCGCGGAGTTTCTTTGGCTAAGAACGTCGATGCGATGCCCGTCAACTAGGTAACGGCTCCCGCAGTCCTCGCACACGGCCGAGGTTTCATTCCAGG
Organism: Chloroflexota bacterium; assembly: GCA_963663595.2. Classification (GTDB taxonomy): domain Bacteria; phylum Chloroflexota; class UBA11872; order UBA11872; family VXNJ01. Next base: position 317,331 of record CAXXGZ010000003.1, read on the forward strand.
CTAGCGGACGACTCAGACAATCCGGGCAACGCACGAAGCGGTGCATCACGTCGACCTTACGCAAATCAGATGCGTCCATCGGAGTGAGAGGCGCCCCGGCTTTTGTGGCCGTCGCGATATAGCCCAGCGCAAACGACCCCTGATCTACGTCAGTTTCGACGGGAAGGCCAGGGTCCTGCTGGGCTGCCATCCAAACTAGATTCCTTAGCGTTTCGCCTGTCGTAGTCAAGGACCGCTGCGTCGAGTCATCCGTCGAAGTCACCGAAAGTTGAAAAAACGCCCATTCTGCGAGATATGCGCATGCGAAGCCGACCGTGCAATCAGCATAGGTGGCAACATTGATGAAACCGGCCTCTGAAAGCAATTCACGAACTCCGTGCCAGGTGTAACGTAAGTAGTCAAATGGTTCCTGGTGCAGATGAAACATGAACGGAACATACACGAGCACGCGGCCGCCGGGCCGGAGCACTCGGTGAAGCTCCTTTAGCGTTTGAGATGGCGTAAACAGATGCTCGAGAACGTGAATCGAAAGCGCGAACGCGGCGCAATTTCCCACAAGCGGCAAGGCGTTGATATTTGCGACTATGTCCAGGTTTTCAAAATCCCAACCTGATGTAGCTCCGCCGTGAACGAAATCGACCGATATGTAATGAGAATGTGGAAACATCGCGTGAAGCGCGGCCTCACCAGCACCGGAATCTACGACTAGGTCGCCGACCGGAACGGCCTCGATTTCACTTCTAAGCACCTGACACACGGATTTCCTTCGGGGGTCGTCGAGCCGAACGCCGTGTTTTTCGCACCACTTGAGCCATACGGCCTGAGTCTGGTGTTCGTCCGGCACCTGACGCGATAGGGTGTTTGCATCGAGTTCCACTACCATTGATTTTCGCGCCATTCAAAGAGTTCGAGACCTTCGATTCGAGTTTCGGCCATCCGAGGATCGCGCTTGAATGCGACGGTCACATCCACCAACATCCGGCGCATGACGTTCGGCTTGCTACTCATGCCGTAACGCCTCACGCTTCTCCACGGCAACGACTCCGATATCGTCCGCCCGCAACCGCATATTTGAGTATCTCTCGTGGATTTTCTCGTCGTCTGCCCGGTGAGCCGCGGACGCCGCGCTATGGGAGCCTAAAAATTCTCCCGCCACGAATGCACCGGCTTCCATTCGAACCGCGCTCGCGCCTTCGAGCTATCGATGGGAGAGAAAAACTCTCGATCCCCGTCGTAGCGGACCTCGGAGCCGGGATAATAGCGCCCCATCAGTTCACCAGTCGGCACATCCATGTACGTCTCCGGCGCGGCGAGGAAGAACGAATCGCAATCAAGTCCATCCGTCTCCGCCGCCGGCCGGCAGGCCAGCGCGGCATCCCGGGCATCGACGTATGACCAAAGCTGCGCGCTTGCCGTCGCCGCGTCGGCGTGGGCGCGTTCAGCGACCTCGCGGTAGTCGGCCGCGGCCAATACGCGGCAGAATCGAAGGCTGACGGCCGACATCCCGACCGCGTGGCGACGCCCTGGCACGTACGCGAGTCACGAAGCAGAGGGCGTTTGGGAGGATCTCGGCTGGTTCATATCTCTTTCGCGCCATGCCCATGCTTGGGTGTCACAGGAGCGATGCTCGCGGTTGCCTGATCGACCCACAGGGGAAAAGGTTTGACGGGATCAGCATTGCGACGTGTCGTCATTGGGTCGGTTCGCACGTACCTAATCCGTCGGTTTGAGATCGCTGTTTTTCGGCGAACGTCTAGAAGATTTAGGGCCCGCGAAAACGTTGCAGGACCCGGGTGATCCCGGGGGTTTAGGCCGTGAGCTTCTCCCAGACCGACACGTGCTTGCGGCTCTCGGTCGTGAACGGCTCCCGCTTCCACCCGCCCCAGCGTTCGCGCAAACTCATCCCTGCAAGCTGCGCCATCAGGTCGAGTTCTGCGGGCCACACGTACCGGAAGGGGAGCGAGAAACGCTCGAATTCTCCGTCTCGGATCCTGAAGTGATGCGACGTGAGCTGCTGCGTCGCAACATCGTATTCGTCGATGTCCCACTTGTTCTCACCCAAGTGATAGGCGTATAGGGTCTCTCCTGGCGGGAGACGGCGCAGCTCGGGAATGAGGACCTCGATGACGAACCAGCCGCCGGACTCGAGGTGCGCCGCCACGTTGCGAAAGCACGCGACCTGCGCCGCCTGCGTCGTCAGGTTCATGATCGTGTTGAACACCAGGTACGCGAGGTTGAACGATCCGTCCACTTTGGTCGTCGCGAAGTCGCCGATCGTCACGCCGATATCTTCAGCTCCTGTCTTGGCACGCAGTCGCGCGACCATCGCATTCGACAAGTCGATCCCGTGGACTTGCACTCCGCTCTGCGCGAGCGGGAGCGCTATCCGGCCCGTTCCTATCCCGAGTTCGAGCGCTCGTCCGTCGCCGGCGATCTCAGCAAGGAATTGGATTACGGGGTTGACGACGTCTGGACCGGACATGCCCGCAGTGTCCTCGTCGTACGTCGCGGCGATCCGCACGTCGTGGTATCCGTCGTCGTGCACACACAACCTCCTGTGGGATCGCAACACTAACTTTTCGCTCCGCTTGATGTGGTTCACCCCCACGATTCAATGCAAAGCTTGGCCGGATCGCTGCCCTTTCTGCTGAATCCAGCCCGCCACGGAAACGGGTAGTCCAGACCGTCGGCCAGATTCGGTAGGATAGTGACTCTATCACCCGATAGTGGCAACCTTCGCGATAGCTTCTTCACTATCAGGGACGTACCCGTGCCGTCGAGTAATAGCGAAATACGTACCCAGCGAACCGCCCAAATGGCAGCCTCGGGTACCAACCGCCGGCACGTGACGCGACGTTGTCCAGGCCGGGACTGATTCTCAGCCTGCCGCGCCGCACAGGCTATCGGATTCCGGATCGTGTTCCTGTTGGCCGCCGGGCTGGCCCTGGCAACGGCTCTACTTTCGGCCCGTCGCGGGCCCGCTTCGGCCACTGATACAGTGGAATCCGGCAGTGCAGCGGGAACATCGGCGAGCGATGTCGAGTGATTTCGAATGCTTAGTTGGGGCGCTATGAGTTCCTAGCGGTATTCCACTCGCACGTGGGGGGCTCCGCCCCTCCAGCAGTCGGCGTACTTGCCAAGAAGTGTCGGTCCAATCCCTCACTCGTGACGTCACGGCATCCGGCGCGGAATACGATTCTTGACGCAGAGCACTTAGATAAAGGATTTCACTCTGTTGGAAACCAACGAAAGCACGACGAAGAATCTCCAGGGACAGGTCGGTATCGTCACGGGCGGCGGATGCGGAATCGGCCGCGCGATCGCCCAGGGACTCGCCGCCGACGGCATGGCCGTTGCGGTGGCGGCAAGGTCGCGGGGCGAATTGGACGAAACGGTGTCGGCCATCACCGGGTCCGGCGGGAGGGCGATCGCCGTCGTCACCGACGTGACTGACCAGTCCTCCGCCGACAACCTGGTCGCCGCCACCGTGACCGCGTTCGGCCACGTCGATCTACTGGTGAATAACGCTGGCAGTTTCGCCGCCATCGGGCCGGTCTGGGATGTCGATCCGGAGGTCTGGTGGCGCGACGTTACGACCAACCTGTTCGGCAGCTTCCTGTGCGCCAGGGCCGTTCTGCCTCACATGATCGATCGCGGACGGGGAAGGATCATCAACATGAGCGGGGGCGGCTCGGTAGCGCCGTTCGAATACGGCTCCGGCTACGCGTGCTCAAAGGCCGCTCTGCTTCGACTGACCGACACGCTCGCCAGGGAGGCGGCCCCGCATGGGGTGGGCGTCTTCGCGATGGGACCGGGACTGGTGCGGACCGCAATGACCGAGTTTCAACTGGAAAGCGACGAAGGAAAGAGGTGGTTCACCCGTGCGGCCGATTGGTTTAGGGACGGAATCGACGTTCCGCCCACCGAGGCGGCCAGGGTCGCGGCCTTCATCGCGGCGCTGCCCGACAACCTGCTGGCCGGTCGGGTCCTAAGCCCGGCCGAGGACTTGAGTCAGGTTCTCGAGAACGCCGATCGAATCATCGATGAGGACCTTTACACGCTCAGGTTGCGCAAGCTAGAGGACTTACCCGCGAAATCGGCGATCTGATGAATCAGACCTCTACCGAAGGTAAGCCGAACCGCCCACGGATGTCCGGGGAAGCGCCGCGAGCCGCGAGTCCGGAAAATGCCGGAACGTACCGGTGAAACGCTACGCCGATCTCGGCGGCGGGATTCCACCGGCTTGCAGGTTGGGCTTGGCGACGCGCGGCACGAGCAAACTGGACGTTCGGGACGTGCGGGCCGCCATCGACCGCGGCATCAACTACCTAAACTGGTGCGGCCATCCCGACGGCCTCAGCCGCGCGATATCGGAACTGGGATCGCAGCGGGACGAGGTCGTTATCGCCTGGCAGATCATGGCGCGGGATGCCGAGCGGGCCGGACCGGAACTGGATGCGGCCCTGAAGGAACTCCAGACCGACCGAATCGATATCGTGACGCTCTACTACATCGAATCGGACGCCGAGTGGGCGGGGATCAAGGCGCCGGATGGAGCGCTCTCCGCCGTGGAGGCGGCGAAGTCGGACGGGAGAGTGAGAATTGTGGGGCTCACGAGCCATCAAAGAAAACTCGCCGCGAAATGGGCCGCGACCGACAGGCTCGACATGTTGATGCTGCGCTACAACGCGGCGAACCGTGGAGCGGAAACGGAGGTCTTCCCCGTCACCAGAAGGCGAGGCATGCCGTTCGCCGCCTACACGTGCCTGCGGTGGGGAGCGTTGATGGATTCGACGCCGGCCGATCCAGAGAAGTTCGTACCGCCGCCGCCCAGGGAGTGGCACAGATTCGTTCTGTCACATCCGGACGTGTCCGTGGCGCTCATGGCCCCGCGAGAACCGGTCCGAACTGGAGCACGATCTGGCCCTGCTGGACGACTGGAGATCCCTGGAACCGCCTGCGCTGGCGGAGTTGCGCGCTCACGGAGATCGGGTCCGCGATCACGCCGGGACATTTTGGTAGCCTCCGGATTTGGGCCACGGCCGATTGATCTGAAACCGGGCCTTTGCGATGCTGTACGCACTGAAGGCATGGTGCGATGAATGAATTTGATTTCGCCGCCCCATCGACGCTTGCCGGTGCGCTTGAAGCACTCGGCACCGCGAATGGGAACGGACGGGCCCTGGCCGGCGGCACGGACCTTATCGATCAGATCCGTACCGGGGCGTGCGCACTTTCAATCCTCGTCGACATCAAGCGAATTCCGGAGCTCAACGTCCTCGAGGTAGACGGCGGGAGAAACCTGCGGATCGGCGGAGCCGTGACCTGCACGGACGTAAACTCAAGCCCGTTGGTCTCAGGCTCCAGGTGGTCGATGGTGCTTGACGGGACCCGAATAATCGGCGACGTAAAAATACAGAATCGCGCCTCGCTTGCCGGGAATATCTGCAACGCGGCACCGTCCGCGGACGGCGTGATACCGCTGATCTGCCTGGACGCTCGGGCCGTCCTGGCGGGCAAGAACGGATCACGCGAGGTTGCCGTTGAGGAGATATTCGTGGGGCCGGGAGAAACGATTTTGGAATCCGGCGAGCTACTGACAGCAATCGTAATTCCCGAACGCCCCGAGTGTTCGGCCGGCTCATATCGCCGCATGACCCCGCGCGCCGAGATGGACATCGCATTCGTGGGCGTTGGATCGTGGATGGCCCTGAATGACGATGGGGTCGTCGAAGACTGCCGCATCGCGCTGTCGGCAGTCGCGCCGACGCCAATCAGGGCCGCGTCCGCCGAGGACGTATTGAGAGGCTCGCCCATGACCGACGCCAGGGTCGAGGAGGCCGCCGAAAAGGCCGCGACCGAGGCGCGGCCGATATCCGATCATCGGTCATCGGCCGAATACCGGCTGCATGTGGTGCGAGCACTCACCCGGCGAACGCTTGACGATTGTGCAACGAGACTTCGGGGCAATGAGCGGAGCGATTGGCCGTGAAAAGAGTGCTCTCCTTCGAGGTCAACGATTCGGCGCGCGAGGTCCTTTTCGATCTGCGGCAGACCCTGCTCGAAGTGCTGCGCGACAACTTTCATCTTTGGGGCGTCAAGGAAGGCTGCGGTAATGGGAATTGCGGGTCCTGCACCGTGCTCGTGGACGGGAACGCCGTTAACTCGTGCCTCGTGTTTGCCGCCGAGTGCGAAGGCGCATCCGTTACAACAGTGGAAGGGCTGGCCAGCGAAGAACTGCATCCGATCCAGCAGTCCTTCGTTGCGGCGGGCGCCCTGGAGTGTGGATTTTGCACGCCAGGTTTCATCATGTCCGCACACGCCCTTCTGCGCGACGGACGCGACCCAAGCGAAGACGAGATACGCCGCGATCTGTCCGGAAATCTCTGCCGCTGCACGGGCTACGACAAGATCGTTCGCGCCGTTCAGAGCGCGAGTCGATCGATGGCGGGGCGATCCGAATCCGGGAATGAGGCGGGCGCTTTGGATTCTCCAGACACCATCGGTACGAGTATCCCCAAGGTGGCCGCCGCTGAGATGGTCACCGGCAAAGCCGCCTACGGCGCCGACGTTGACCGGCCGGGGATGTTGGAAGCCGCCTTCGTTCGAAGCCCCCACGCGCACGCCCGAATCCTGAGCATCGATACATCGAGGGCAGAACAATTACCTGGCGTAAGGGCCGTCGTGACCAGGGCCGACTATCCCGCGCACGGTCTCGACGGACCTGAACCCGCAAACGTGCCGGACGATGTGCGGCGGCTGTTCGAGTGCTCGATGGCGGGCGATCGGGCCCTGTACCACGGACAGGCGGTCGCGGCGGTTGCCGCGGATGACAGGTTCATCGCCCAGCAGGCGGCGGAGCTTATCCAGGTGACCTACGAGCCATTGCCCCATGTGCTCGACATCGATGCGGCCATGGCCGCGGACGCCCCGGTTATCCACGATTGGATCGTGACTACCGACGCTTTCGGAGGAATCAAGGGCGTCGGCCCCTCCAACGTGGCCGCAAAGCACGAGTGGGAACTCGGCGACGTAGAGCGCGGTTTCGACGAGTCCGAGGCGATCGTCGAACGTGAATACCGAACGGCGGCCACTCATCAGGGCTACATCGAGCCCCAAGCCTCGGTGGCTGAATGGAGCGCGGGCGCCGACGTAACCGTTTGGGCGACCACGCAGGGCTCGTTCAACTGTCAAGGGCAGATCGCATCTATCCTCAGGCTCCCGCTGAGCAAAGTGCGTGTCGTCCCCATGGAGGTTGGCGGAGCGTTCGGAGGCAAGATCTCGACCATCATCGATATCCCGACCGTATTGCTGGCCCGAAAGGCTCACCGCCCCGTTCGTGCGGTCCTGGGGCGCGACGAGGTACTCCGCGCTAGCGGAGGGGCGGCGGCGTCCATCGTCAAGGTGAAGGCCGGCTGCGATTCCCAGGGCCGCATAACGTCCATGAAGATCTGGTGCGCGTACGACGCGGGCTGTCTGCCCGGATCACCGGCCGCGAACGGCGGATCGCTGGCCACAAGCGCCTATCGCATCGCGAACCTCCATACCGAGGGCTACGATGTTCTGACCAACAAGGCCAAAACCACCGCCTACCGCGCTCCCGGAATGCCGCAGATAGCATTCGCCGTGGAGCAGACCGTCGACGCCCTAGCCGCCGCGATTGGCATGGACCCCGTTGAGTTCCGGCTGCTCAACGTCGCGGGTGAGGGCGACATTCAGGCCAATGAAACCCCACATCCCCGCGTCGGTTTTCGGCAGGTCCTGGAGGCCGCCCGAGAGCACCCACACTGGCGCGGTCCGAAGCCGTCGAAACCTGGAAGCGGCCGCGGGGTCGCCGTGGGGTTTTGGCGCAATAACCAGAATACGTCAGCGTGCGAGGTGCATATCCATTCCGACGGCACCGTGGCCGTGACGATGGGCGCCATCGATATTTCAGGCACCCGGACCGCGCTCACGCAGATAGCCGCCCACGAGCTGCAAGTGAATGTAGGGGCCGTCAGGGTGGAGTTCGGCGATACCCAGACGGCACCGTTCAATGCGGTATCGGCCGGTAGTCGCATCACCTACTCCTCCAGCGACGCCCTTCACAAAGCATGCCAGGCGGCCATCGGCCAACTCCGGATAGAAGCCGCCGCCGAAATGGATGTAGCCGAGGATCAGGTGGTATTCGCCGGTGGGGAGTTCCGGGTCGACGGCAAAGAGGAAGCAATCTCTATGAAAACGGTTGCGATGTTGGCCGGTGGCACGGTCGTGGGAGTCGGAACCTCGCAGGGGCTGCCCCTGCATCCGACGATTTCCGTCTGCATCTGCGACGTAGACGTGGATTCGGCGACGGGTCGGGTGAGGATCGAGCGATTCACATGTCTACAAGACGTAGGAAAGGCCATCAATCCAGCACGCATCGAGGCGCAGATGCAGGGCGGCGCGGCGCAGGGGCTGGGATGGGGTCTCACCGAGGAAGTCATATTCGGCGCGGATGGCTCCATCCTCAACCCATCGCTGTTGGACTACCGCCATTTGACCTCGCTTGATCTGCCTATGATCGATTGCGAGATCATCGAGGTTACAGCCGCCGCGGGGCCCTATGGGGTTCGTGGTGTCGGCGAAACTCCGATCATCGCGCCGGCGGCAGCCGTGGCCAATGCCATCAACGACGCCGTGGGCGTGTGGTGCGACCACGCGCCGATGACGCCGGAGCGTCTATACGCAGCCATCAGTTCAGGGGCGTCGAACGCATAGTCGCCGCACCGATCCGGCGCCGGTAGGCGGTCGCGCTTACGAAGTTAGGCCGCCGACAAAGGGATCGCGCGGATCAAGCAGCAGCCGCGACTCCGCCGTGACGTAAGCCGAGCCCTGGATCGTCGGAATGACCTTCCCGTCATCCAGTGCCTTCACCGTAGCCTCAAACACGGTTCCGACAATGCCTTCCTGACGCCAAACCTGACCAGGCACAAGTTTCCCGTCTTCGTAGAGGCACGCCACCTTTGCGCTCGTGCCTGTGCCGCAGGGGGAGCGGTCGTACTGACCGCCCGGGCAAAGGACGAAATTACGGCTGTCGCAGTCGGAGCGTTGCGACCGACCAAATAGCTCCACGTGATCGATTTCGGCGCCGTCGGCCCCTGTCACCCCTGCCCGAGCCAGCGCCCGACGAATCTGCCACCCCCGATCGGAGAGTTGCTCGACATTGGCGAGTGACAGATCCGCATCGGGGTCATCAACCAGAAAGAACCAGTTCCCACCCCAGGCCACGTCGCCGGTCACAAGCTGCCCGCTCTCAAGACGAACATGCACGTCCTTTTCATGGCGAAAGCTCGGAACGTTCGCCAGCCGGACTTTGCCTGAATCGAGAAGCGCCGCCTCCACGATGCCCACCGGCGTCTCAATTCGATGCGTCCCGGTCCCAATGCGACCCAGGTGGGCCAGTGTGACGACGAGACCGATGGTGCCGTGGCCGCACATCCCTATGTAGCCGACGTTGTTGAAGAAGATCACGCCGGTCATGGACGCCTTGTCGAACGGTTCGCAGAGCAGCGCTCCAACGATGACGTCCGATCCCCGCGGCTCGTTTACTACCGCCGACCGGAAGTTGTCGTGTTCAGCCCGAAATCTCTCGCGGCGTTCGAAGATCGGGCCCGACCCGAGATCCGGTCCACCGGATACGACCACGCGGGTCGGCTCGCCACCGGTGTGGGAATCGATCACTTCGACGATACGCGTATCGATGGCCACCACTCAGGCTCGCCCCCTCCGGTTGGCTTGAGCTAGGACTCCAGGTGCGTTGACGATGATATAGAAAATGCTAAGCCGCGCATCGACTCTGACGAATAGACGGGATTCGTCTCGAAAGGTCGTGGGGGACCCAGACACGGCCCATCCATGAATAGCGGGCGTGGCGCGATCGATCCCCCTGCCGCAGCAAGTCCAGATGGTCCGCGCCGCGGCGCCTGTCCAGCAATATCCTTTTTTCCGAAGCCTATGGCGCCCGTGCCCAGAGGCGACGGCTCCCCACCGCGACGGCTCTCCGCGGTGGAGAGTTCGTCTTCCCAGGTCTGCACGGCTATCCCAACCTCCCGCGGCTGCCCTGAAAGTGTGCTCCCGGGTCACCTTGTGGGCTCACCTCGGATACTCATTTCTTGTCAGCGGTGAGCCAGCGTCTTTATCCCTAGATGCTCCCGAACAAAAATTCCGCGCGACTAAGACGGCTAGACCGGTCCCGCGCGCACAATATAGGATATCCGGCAATCGGCTCTACCCCGCTGCTGCCAAAAGGACGATGGATGAGTAGACTGAGACAGGTTATGCGCCGACTGTTCAGCGCCGGAATGGCTATGCACCTGAAGAATCGGCCGGGGGACTTCTAGGGATGACGTCGACCTTGTCTGTCAGTTTCTGGGAGCGCAGGTGACTCGCTAGTGGCCGCCACCACCCTCCGGCCAGGGAACTTGGGGTTCGTCGGTTCAAGCCGGGCGGCATGGTTCTCGCTGTTCATCTTCCTCGCATACCTGCTGCCTGCGCTGGCCCTATTCCTCTGGTTTGTTTTCGTGGACCAAGACGTAGCTGAGGTTCCGGTGTTGAAGGCGATCCCCACCCTGACGTTAATCGGGTTGGGAGGCTCGGCGGCCCTATTCCTCGTCCGTCCCTACGAGCTTTTTCTGAAGATTCTGCCCGTGGCTCAACGGGAACGGCTCGAAGCGGGGGCGCCAATACAGCGGCGGCAGCGGCAGGCGCTCTACTGGGGCTACTCCTTCGCCTTGCCGTGGATTATTGGATTTCTGTTGCTGACGCTCTACCCGATGATCTTTTCGCTGATCATCTCGTTCTTCAAATGGGACATCGTGCGCGAAGCGCAATTCGTCGGATTCGACAACTACCTCAAACTGTTCTTCCGAGACAAGATTTATGACGTGACCATCAAGAACGACCTGTTCTATGCGTTCGTACAGGTACCGGCCTATCTGGTGGTATCCCTCGGCGTCGCGCTGCTGATGAATCAAGCCGTGCGAGGCATCAGGCTGTACCGAACCCTCTACTACCTTCCGGCCGTGCTGGCGGGACCGGCAATTCTGCTGCTGTACATATACATATTTGACCCGAGCCTCGGGATCGTTAACCAGATCCTGAGGGGCACCTTCCAGATGAGTAACCCGCCGCTCTGGTTCCAGCACGAGATATGGTCGAAGCCGACCTTCATAATGACGTCGCTCTTCTACGCGGGGACCAGCATGGTGATCTACCTGGCCGGCCTCCAGGGGGTGCCGAGACACCTCTATGAGGCGGCCGAAGTGGACGGCGCCACCCGCTGGTCGAAATTCTGGAACGTAACGCTGCCCATGATTACGCCGACCATATTTTTCAACCTGATTCTCGGCTTCATCAACGCTTTTCAGATCTTCGAGGGCGTTTACGTCATCACCCAGGGAGGACCGCTTAACTCCACCTACTTCTACGCATACCTCATATACGAGACGGCGTTTCAGCACCTGAAGATGGGCTACGCCTCGGCGATGGCGTGGGTCCTTTTCCTCATCATCATGTTCCTCACTACGGTCCAGTTCAAGCTGGCGACAAAGTGGGTGTATTACGAGGGAGAGTAGAGGTAGCGGTACATGGCTAACGCGGTAGTCGAGCGAGCCCACCAGGTGGCCGCGGTCGAGGCCGCCAAGTCGCGGCGACGCAAGGCCGTGTTCCATTACGCCGAGCGCGCGGCGATCTACACCATCCTGACGTCAGGGGCCCTGGCGTTCTTATTTCCTCTCTGGTGGATGCTCGCAACGTCGTTAAAGACTCTTGAGCAAACGTTCCCCGACGTCGGTACGCCGCTTATGGAGCAAATCTTTCCCAACCCGTACGTTCTCGACAACTACGTCGATGTGCTGGCAAGCCCGGCATGGCATGGGTATTTCCTGAACAGCACCGTGATGACGCTTGGAAGCGTCATCGGACAGGTGCTCACCGCATCGCTTTGCGCGTTCGCATTCGCACGGTTGCGCTGGCCGGGTCGCAACGGCCTTTTCATTCTGGTGCTCGCCACGATGATGTTGCCGTACCAGGTTACGCTGATACCTCAGTTCCTCATCTTTTCCGGCAACTCACCGCTGCCGTTCCCGGTGATAACCAACACGTTCTGGCCCTTCTGGTTTCCATCATTCCTGGGTGGTGGGGCCTTTTCGATATTCCTGCTCAGACAATTCATGCTGAGCCTTCCGATTGAGCTTGACGAGGCGGCAACGATTGACGGCGCCGGACCAGGTACCATCTACGCGCGGATCATTCTGCCTCAGATCTTCCCGGCGCTGGCCACCGTCGGGATATTCGCGATGCAGGCACACTGGAACGCACTACTCCAACCGGTCATCTATTTGAGCAAGACATCCAATTTCACGGTCGTGCAAGGACTGCTTCAATACCAGACTCAGACCGAAGTTGAATGGAACCAGTTGATGGCGGCATCCGTGCTGGTCATGTTGCCTCCCCTGCTGCTCTTCTTCTTTGCGCAAAGGTATTTTATCGAAGGCATATCGCTTACGGGGATCAAAGGCTAGATGCGTGCAAACCGCCGCCGCCGCCTCAAGCGGCGCCTGGATGCACGGGGTAACGATCGGCTTGGCTGCGCCACTACAAATGCAGGGTTCACATTTACCGTATCGGCCCGATCCATACGAATTGATATCTGATACCATCGAGATCAGGAGGAGATGATAGGGGTGATGGCCGATGGGGAGGCCTAGTTCCGAAGGGGGTGAATAGCCCGATTCGCTTGTAGATGCCGCCGTCGAGCCGCTTGCTTTCTTGCGATCGGCGGGCATTATTCGGAACGCGAGAGGAGGGAAGGAGACCGGCCACAATCGCAAGACGTAGATTGGGCTGTCAGTCTGAAAACGTGCGATCAAGGAAAGGCAAGGATCGTTGAATGGATGAAAGAATGAATGACTTCGAACGCTCCGGCGCGAGTAAGTTAAGTAGACGCGGGCTGTTGCGAGCCGGTTTGGTTGGATCGGTCGCCGTAGCGGGCCTGGCGGCTCTCGCCGGGTGTGGTGAGGATGAGGCCGCCGCCCCGGCGGCCACCGCGGCGCCCGCGCAAGCGGCGACAAAGGCCGCCGCCACCGCCGCTACGGCCGCGCCGGCCCAGCAAGAAGCCGTGACCATCGGTCTGTGGATCGTCAACCAGAACGACGACACCAAGAAGGTCCATGAGGAAACGATCTATCCGGCGTTCGAGGCCGCGAATCCGTCGATCAAGATCGAACATCGATGGCTCACCTGGTCGAAAAACATCGAGACGATTATTACGGCGTTCGCCGGTGGTAGTCCGCCCGATATCTTCGAGCTCGGCGCATCGCACTCGGTCACGTTCTCGGACCGGGGGCAGCTTTTTAACATCGACCCGTGGCTGGCCGCTTGGGACGGCACGTCGGACTTTTTCCCGCAGGGCCTTCAGACGCCGTTTTGGAACGGCCACATGTGGGGATTGCCGCATCTGATCGCGCCTCGAACAGTGTTCTGGAGGCAGGACATCTTCGATGAGGTGGGCATCCAGGACGTTCCGGTTACGTGGGAAGACGTGGTCGAAGCCACCGGCAAGATGACGAAGGTCGAAGACGGGCAGTTGATCCGCGAGGGTATGAACTGGGTTGGAATCCAGGAATTCCACGCCATGTACATGTCGATCTCGTCCACCCCTCCGATCATAGGCGGCAAGTCGACGATTAACAGCCCGGATGGGAGAGCAACGCTGCAGTATCTGGTCGACAGATGGGAAGCTACTGGCGGCCAGGCCGGCGGCGTAGAGCTGCCCGAATCGCCGATTCCGTATTTCGTCACCGGTCAGCAGGCGGCTGTCTACACCAACATGGGCGGCTCCGTGCGGCAGGTGAAACGGCACAAGCCGGAGCTCTTGGACTCCATCATCGTCGAAACGCCGCCGGTTCCAGGCGGCGACATGTACAACGCGTCGGTTCCGGGGAATGTTCAGCCGGTCGTCCAGTCCTTTAACGACTGGATGGCGGTGTCGGCGTTTATCAAGAACGAGGATCAGACTTGGGAACTCCTCCAGCACCTGATGTCGCCGGAGAACCTGCTGCTCTACAACGAGACGTTGTTCTTCATTCCGCCAAGAATGTCGGCGGCGAATCAGGGTTTCGTGTTGAGGGACCACAATCCCAAAATGGTTGGCCTGCTGAACAAATACGGCGTCACCGCGTCTAAGATGCCGTCGCAGCGTGCGTTCTACAAGGCGGGGCAGGATCAGTTCCAAGAAGCCCGATTCCGCAAGGTTTCCGTCGAAGAAGCAATGCAGATTGCGGCGGCGGATCAGGACTTGGTCCTCGAGGAAGCCGATTTCACGGGCGGGATCTACCCGGACGACGACATCCGGAAGGTACCTGTGTCCTTCGGCTAACGGTCAGAACCGGCGCGGGCTTAGCTCGTCCGGACGGCGCCCCGGCGTGCACTGGAACGGCACGCCGGGGCGCTACGCTTTCCCACGGAAGGGCGTGTACGAAGAATCGCTCGCGCCGATCACCGCCCCAATCGGGGGAACCGGGCCTATTGCTTTGTGACGATGGTGGACGTCAGGGAATCATGGATGCACTGGTGGCGATCGTTGGCGGGCGACAGGCTTGCGACGATCGGGGTCAGAATCGGCAGCACCAGGAGCAGGATGGGAAGAACCTGTTCATCAAGGAAGAACGAATCTCGGTCGAACCCACGAACGAACAGAGTGACGAGAAACGGCACGTACGAGAGTGCCGTCAGTACGAGCAAGTGCCAGGCACGCCGTCGATCGCCGGTTGCTACCGAATAGACGTTCCCAAGCAAGAACGCCTGCATGATTATCACAAACGGCAAATACTGGACCATCTGGATCCATTTATCCCCACGGAAGATGCGCGATAGCAGCTCTAGTTCGCCAAGGAACAGAGGCGATAGCGCGAACACGAGCAGAAACAACGTTCTCCATGCGGCGTCACTCACGCGCAAGTACGTCCCAGTGTTCAGATCGACTACTTGCAGGCCAAAAATCATTTTTCCTGGCGTCGCCCCGCGCCGTGCATGAAACGAAATGTAATAGGCCGATGCCACGATCACGAAAACCCCACCGAACAGAATGCCGTGGCCGAATCCAGTCAAGAGGTAGTCGTTATCTCCATTCAACAGCCGGATCAGCCCGTTCAGGAGCAAGGAGACTACGAAGCCCATCAGCAGCACAGCGGTCGCGTCTATTGCAGCGGCTGTTAGCCTCGCCCGCGCCGGAGCCGCCTCCAGCCGCTTGGCGGCCTCGGGGCGCAGCGGGAAGCTGCACGAGGTGCAGGTGGGATCGCCGAGATCGTTTTCCTGCCCACATCGAGGGCATCTGATCCGGTTGGCGTCCAGCACCCGCGTCTGACTGGTAGCCACGTTACTTCTCCGCCTGTCCGGGTGGCTCTGAATTTTCAACGCCGCTACGCACGGCAACGTGCTGACCAACCCGTGGCCTAAACCATGGGCGACTTATCGGCCCGTGTCAAGGACGGGTCCGGGGGTGCGCGGCCGCTGATCCCAAGCTCATGCGCCCGCGCACGCGCCGCGGACTCCGACGATGGTCGAGCCTTCTCGATTGCGTTTCACTCGGCCTCCACAAACGCTATCCTCAAATCTTCATGCACACCATACGTTCGAAAGATAGTGATAAACGTCGAATTGAGCCCCGGATTGGCCGGTTGAGCGGCTCGCGCGCCGGGGTTGGGCTCGAGTACGTCGGACACTCATCCTTCCTTTGGACTTCGCCTCGTGGGACTCGGATTCTTATTGACCCATTTAGAAACCATCCAGCGGCGCGCTGGTTTCTGCGACTCTGTCCAAAGGTAGAGGCCGAGGTCGTGCTAGTCAGCCATCCTCATTTTGATCACGACGCGGTGGATCGCGCGGCCGGGTCACCGATGGTCATAGCCGAGCCCACCGACTACGTTTTGGATGATGTGCGGATCAGAGGATTCATGGGTAGGCACGCCGGCGTATCGGGCGCGGCGTTTGGGCATCGCAACGTCATATTCATCGTAGAGACCGGCGGGCTCATGTTCTGCCACCTGGGAGACAACTCGGGCGATCTCCCCTCGGAGCTCGGAGCCGAGCTGGAAGGCCTCGACGCGCTCATGCTGCCCGTCGATGGATCCGAGCACATACTCAAGTTCGCCGAAATCGACACCCTGATCGAAGCCCTTCGCCCAAGGATTATCATTCCTCACCATTACCTCATCCCGGATTTGACGGACCCCGACTCGGGCCTGCTAGGGCTATGCGGCTGGCTTGGCACGAGAGCCGCCGTCAAGGAAATAGCCGGCCAGGCAATCGAGATTCGGGAATCAGACGTTCCCGCCGTGCCTGAGGTCTGGGTGTTCGAGAGCTGCGCCGCATTGGCCCAACGACGCCGGCGCCCAGTATGAGAGAACCCACCGACGGAATTTGGATCGAGGTGGAAGGTTGGCACATTTTTCAAGCTTGCGCGATGGGAAGATTCGAGTGAGGCGGGCGACCGCCTCCCTTAGGCTGCCGATCGCGATGGCGGTCGTGATCGGCCTCCTAGCGGTCGCCTTCGTGAGCTATGCGCCACCTCGCAAACCGGACGCCCGGGCCTCCCAGCCCTCGGCGAGCAAGGTTGACCCCTCTCAACGCAACGTCGGTTTGAGAGACTCGGCCCTCAACGTGACAGCGGGCGGCGTCGAGGGCAGCTTTGGGGACTCCGGCGACTTCCAACATGCGATAGACGGCCAACGGCTTGCCGAATTTCGCGCGGTCGCTCCCAGGGCCACATTCGTATACGACCTGTCCTCACCCGGAGCATATGCTCGCCAGCACATACCGGGAGCCATCAACATCACTTTTCAAGAGACAGGGCTGCTGCCCGGAAGACATCTGCGCGACGAGAATTTGGTGTTCGTCTGCGACTGAGCCTTTCAAGAATCGAGCCGCGTGGCGGTTCGTCTCCTCAGAAAAGCGGGCTTCTCAAACGTCTTCTGTCTGAGGGAGGGGATTCGAAGCTGGACCGAGCTGGGTCTTGAGACCGAATCCGGAAGATAGCGGGGTTAGCCCCGTTATCCTTCGACCGATCCAGCCTGTGCGGCTGAACATCCCACAAGGTTAGGTCTGCCTTAACGGGGTACGCCGCGACGGCGGGCCAGAGAAGCTGCGTCGATCGAGACGCTCCCTTGCGATCCCCTACCGCCCGTCGGGACCCCCCGTGGGCCGGCGCACTAGAGTCTAGATACTGAGACTTCACATCGGGAGGACCAATGAACCTGGTCGTGATCATCATCGATACGTTGCGTAAGGACTACATCGGCTGCTACGGCAACGATTGGATCAGGACCCCAAGCATCGACGCGCTGGCGCGCGAGTCAGTTCTTTATCACGCGGGCGTTTCCGGAATCAATCCCCACAATACCTGTTCGGCGCGCAATTCACACCGGAAATCGAGTTTTCCCGTTTGTGGACCACCGGTCGCACAAAGGCGATACCGTGCGTACGCCGGGCTGGGCGCCAATCGGGGAAGAACAGATCACCCTCGCCGAAGTGTTGCGTCACGCCGGATATCACACCGGATTCGTCACCGACGCATAGCACCAGTTCAAGCCGGGCATGAACTTTCACCGGGGTTACGATCAGTTCATATTCGTGCGAGGGCAGGAATTCGACCGCTACGCGTCTCCCGCCACTACCCGCGATATCGATCTGGACCAGTATTTGGCGCCCGATGAACTTGGAACCCATCGAGAGACGCTCATGCGCCAGTATCTCGCCAACATCGCGGATAAGCGCGCCGAGGAGGATCACTTCGCCCCTCGCGTATTCCGAGAGGCAATGAAGTTCGTTGAACAGAATCACGACTCGGGCAAGTTTCTCTTAGTGGTCGACTCATTCGATCCTCACGAGCCGTGGGACCCGCCCAAGTACTACACCGATCTCTACGATCCGGACTACGAGGGCAGGGAGCATATCTGGCCGTACTACGGCAGTTCCGAGAAATACTCCGAACGCGAGCTTCAACACATACGCGCCCTGTACGCCGGCGAGGTGACGATGGTCGACAGATGGCTGGGACTTTTCGTGGATAAGTTGCGGGAAGTCCGCGTTCTAGATGACACGCTGATATTTCTGGTCGCCGATCATGGACATTCACTGGGCGAGCACGGCTTTATCGGCAAGTTAGGCCGGGCGCAATACCCCGAGCTCGTTGATGTTCCTCTGCTGCTGAGGCATCCGCGAGGCGAGCGGGCGGGCAGGTCGAGCGACGCCTGGTCGTACGACTGCGACATCTTCCCGACCGCCCTCCACCTCCTGGGGATCGAAGAGCCCGTGCCGGTGGACGGCCGCGACCTGTGGCAGCTCGTGGACGGCGGATCGAACGGCCGCGAATTCGCGACTTCGGGATTCGGCGAGTATGTCCGCTACCAGGACGAACAAAACTACCTGATCGCGACCACCGACGGCCGGGAATCATATCTTTATGATCTTCGCCACGATCCCGGCCTGGAGAATGACATTGGCAAGGACGCCCCAGACGTGGCCAAGGATCTCCTGGGAAGGATCGTCGACGATGCGGGCGGCGATCTGCCTGAGCCGAGCGATACGCACCTTAGACGCGCCGGGCAGTGGTATGAGACCGTCTGAGAATGCGTTTCCTGGGCCTGACCGACTCGCTGCGGCGGGCCACCGAGGTTCTGCAGGCCCTGGGGCTGGCTGTACTCGTCACTTAGGTTGTTGACAACGTGAAGGCCGTTCCCTTCGACTGAGGTTCGAAATAAGGATTCTCGGAGGGAGCGACGGCCAACGCGAGTCATGGTACGATCCGCCCACGTTTGACAATGCACTTAAGGGGGGGGTAGCCACATGGCAAAGATGGTTCCACTAATCGGGTCAAGCGAAGCCGGGCCGCTTGGGGCGATCCATCTTCCCAGGTTCTGGTCCAAGGTTCTGATGTCGGCCAAGGATGTGTTGGACGACGAATACGATGAGTGCGGCACTGGATTCGACCAGATGATGCTGGATGGGCTGGGCCTCGATCGTGAGGTGACGTTGAACCACCTCAAGACAAATATGCCTTCATACCCAGAATTCGAACTGTGGGTTCTCGAGCAAAAGGGCGGCAGCCTGGAACAGTCCGTCATCCACAATTCAAATCAGGCGATCATCGACTACCTGCACCCGGACGAGGATGTTGCGTCGATCTCCGAGGCGGTCGGCACGAACGCCGATCATTCGATCAAGGACGCGGTCACGCTAAACGCACTGGAAGACTGGAACGAGCTACACACGTCGCTGACGGGGTAACCGCGGCGCTCAGAACAAGACGAGGCACGGGCTCAAGCGCCCGTGCCTCGAAATAGTTCGGGGGCAAACAATGACAGCAACAGGAAAACGGATAGGGTTCGTGGGCGTGGGGCGGATGGGCACGAACATGGCGCGGCACCTGAGGGATGATGGTTACACGATTTCGGCCGTTTATGACATAAGACGAAATGTGGCCGAGGATCTCGCCAAGGATCTGAGCTGTCGCAGCTCGGAGACCCTCGCGGAGGTCACGGAAGAATCCGACATCATCATCACCGCCGTCACGGACGATGCGGCGATGCGTGAAATCTACGGCGAGAGTGGGGAAAGCTTACTGCGTGCCGCGGAGGGAAAGATCTTCGTCAACTGTGCCACTGTTTCACCGGACGTCCATGTGGAAGTGGAGGCGTTGGCGGAAGCGAACGGAGCACAAAGCCTAGAGGTATGCATGGCGAGCAGCATCACTCAAGCTCGAGACGGGACGCTGTATCTGATGTGCGGCGGCAAGGAGGCCGTCTACGCGAAGATTGCGCCCCTGCTCGACTCGATGAGCGCAACCAAACGGTTCATTGGTCCGGCGGGTACGGCGGCAAAGCTGAAGGCGCTCGTAAACATGGTCATGAACATTAATACAGTCGCGTTGGCGGAAGGGCTGGGACTGGGAGCGGCGTTGGGATTGGACCTCGACATGCTGCGAGAAGTCTTCTCCCAGACAGGTGCCAACTCACGCGTACTCGAGACCGATGGCGAGGACATGCAGAATCGAGACCACGAGACGTATTTTTCCGCCGCGCACGCGGCCAAGGACTCAGGCATTGCGTTGACGTTGGCGGAAAGTCAGGGCCTGGATCTGCCACTCGCCAAAGTGACGAAATCACGGTTCGACGCATTGGTGGCGGCTGGAAAAGGCGAGCTGGACAAATCCGGTATCGCTGAACTGACTTTTCACGGCAGGAATTGACGCCCCTACCCGGGATTTGCGCGCAATCTGGATCGAGGCATGGAGGACGCCGTAAGCGCACTGACCGCCGTCACATCGCTTAGACCCGTACTTCTTTCCATATTTTAGTTAGCCGCCACGACTGCAGGACGAAGGAGCTGACCGCGATGAACAGGCACGCGACTCCCAGCTGATCCGTCAGGCCGGCGAGGAAGATCGCGAATAGCCGACCATCCCGCTGGGCAAGCATGAATCGACCCAGGCCGTCACGTTTTAACCTATTCCATTTCGTGCCCGTGGCGAGCTCGAATTGGTCAGTAATCATCATTGATGAAGGCGCCAGGGCGAGCGCCGAAATTGCGGAGATCAACTGCCACTGTGGCGCCCCGACGGAGAAGAGATAGATGCTGATACCGGCGAGAATCGCAGCATCGGCAAACCGATCGAGAAGCTTATCGAGCATGCCGCCCCATTTTGACTCCATGAATCGCAGCCGAGCCACCTCACCATCGGAACCGTCGACGATCGAGGCCACCTGAGCGCCAATGGCGCCGGGAATCAGGTAGCCCAGTGCGAAAGACACTCCCGACCCCAGGCCGATAAGAAAGGAGATTACGCTCAGCGCATTCGGCGTCAGTCCCACGGAAACGGCTAACCTTGAGAGTGGAATTGAAAACTTGCGATTTAATTGTCGAGAGACCAGGCCTTCCAACGGGCTGTTGAGCGACCTCAACAGTTTCCGCTTGGCCCACCGAAAGCCTGCATCCGCGCCGGCGTTCTCCCAGGGCAAATCACTCACTGGCATGGATAGAAGACGCCGGCTATCCGCCAATTGACGAGCTGCCGCGGCCAACGAAAGCTTTGGCTCTCCCGCCGCTTTTATGAGACCTTCAATTTCCTTAAAGGAGAGAGCGTAAAGCCCGCATCCGATCGCGTTGAAGTCATCCGGACTCGCGCCGAACCGCTGAATCGCTCCGTCCTCGTGAACCTTCATCAAGACTGTTGACGGTGTGATTTTGATTTCATCGGTTCGGAAATCGACGCACACGCATGATTTGCCATCATTTGCGGCCTTCGAGACCAGCCGTTGGACGATCTCTGGGTGATACCAGTGGTCTGCCTTAGCCAGCAGAAATTGATCGCCCTCGCTTATAGACTCGGCGTTTTCCAGCCAAGCCAGATCATCAGCGTCTTTGGTCGCCGATTGCGAAAAACGCAGATCGACGCCAAGCCGAGACCCGTCGCCGAGGCGTTCCTCCAAGTCCGGAGTGATGTGCCCAGCGATCGTAATCCGCGCAATCCCCGCCCTCCGAAACGCGAGGATCGCGCGTTTGATCAACGGGACGCCGATCAACTTGCGGAGGATCACATCGTCGGTCGGGCGGCGCTTCCCAGCTCCATGCTCGGTTGGAACCACAAGGATCACACCATCCACAGGCGCGTCCTTCCCTCGCCGCGAATACCGTCAGTCATCGATGTTCTCGACTCCGCGGCAAACTTCTCAGCATCCTGCAAGTCAAAGCTCACGGTAGGCATTGTCCATGAAGCCGGGCCCAATGATTGAGCCGCAGAGTAGTCCTTACGCGTTATCGGAACCCGAGATATTGGTGCCCACAGAGGATTGTCAACGCACGGATTTGCCACTAACAGTACATCCTATGGGTGCCCCCGTGCCGCCCGCCATCCATTATCCATGATTGCGTTTGGATAATTCGGCTGTGCTGACGCCTGAGCTTGAAGCCACCGAATTGTCGGCCCCGAGCGAGCGGCCTGAGCAGCTTTTCGGCGTCGGTCCGGTGCTTCCGTGGGCTTCACGCCCGCCGAAGGAGATGGGCCGAAGGGTTTCTGCGGATCATGCGGGCGCTCCTGCGGAGGCACTGCCGAGAGCCGCTCCCATGAATCATCGTGAAGGACTAACTTTCTCCCTCACCCCAACCCTCTCCCCGAGGTAGAGGGGAATTGGAGGTAGTCAATCCGGCTCAGAGCACCAACTCATGAGATCGGTCGGGATCGATCACGCCGTACCAGCTTTCGCGCGACTGGTCCCATTCGATTTTCAGTTCGTAGCCATGCACCAGGCGAGGCTGGAATGAGTCGGACGAGACTCTCAGCGAGAATCTCCAGGTCCACCCGCCGGCCGCCTCGAGCGACCGTCGGGACTCGGGATCCGACACCGCCAGCGATATCCGTGAACTCGAACCGCTGCACAGCTTGATGAACCGAGATTCCGATTTGAATAACCTGACCTGGCTGCGGTCCAAGACATCCGAAGCCGAGCGCTCCTTGCCCTTCCATTCCAGCAACAACGGTGCGATGCCCGCGTCCTCCGGCTCATCGCTCTCGCTCCCGCCCGACAGACGGACCAGCGATACGAGCGAGACGCCCAGCTGCCGGATCTCGTCGCCCGTGTGGTTGACGATCTCAAATCCGCTGTCATTCTCACGACGGCCGGGAATCAGGACGACTCGCGGAGACAGGAGATCCGGATCGCGGTCCGAGCCGGTCAACTCACGCCGAGCGTCGACATCTGGGCCTCCACTCCGAAACAGCGCCTTAGCGGCGCCAACCACGCTCGGCACGGTCGATAAGAGGACGAGGGTGGCGCCTACCGCAGCCAGCGCCATCGAAGCCGCGTCGGGTATCTCCAGCCACAGACTCTGCAGCCCCCACGCAAGGAAGATCACGCCGACTGCGGCGACGCCGAGTCTTGCTCGCATGTCGTTACCTCAACCCATTGGAGACGGATCCAATCACAGCCGCACGCGAGTGGCCCGGAAGATCCGAGAACTTCCGATCTTATCCCGATGAAAATTCCCTGCGGAACCAGCCAATGCGCCGAGTCCGATCAGCGAACCTTAGACTGCTGGTCGCGGCGATCCGAATTTCGTCGAAGTCGCTACTGAGATCCCTGGCAGGGTCGGCCACGGTCCTAGCAGCAGTCGTCCTTGTAGCCGCATACGCGGCAAACGCTCAGCGTGCCGCCGCGCAGGTTGGGCATATCAGATCCACAGCGTGGACAGGGCTGAACCCCGGCTGGACCTGCCTTGGCAAGACTTTTCGCTGGATTGTCGCCTTCCAATCTGTCATCCGGTCGAGCCGCAGAAACAGGGCGGCCCGCATCGCCGCTGGACGATCCCGCGTTACCGACGGTCAAAGCCCGCGGCGAAGCAGGTCAAGAAAATCGTCCTCGGCAATGCCAAGACGGCCCGTTCGCTCGTGGATGGCGAAATCCCTCCAGCTGAAGTCGTGACTGGCCGCATCGCCCACGAACCAGGCAGCGCCGCGGAAGCGGCGAAATGAGAACGCGAATCTGCCGATTGCGTTGAGCATCCATCCACGCGCGTAGTTGTTCACCGGCGCAAACCCGGCCGCGTGGCCCCGCGCGGCGGTATTGAACTCCGTGACCCACACGTCGATGGGTTCGATACCATAACGTTCCTCGATCGCGGCGTTCACCTCCTGCCAAGTGTCGGAAACATTCATCTGCCAGCGCCAGCCGTGGGAATCCAGCGGTTCGGCCCATGGCTCCAGGCCCGCATCGGCCTGTCTTCGGGGCGGATCGCCATAAACGTGCTCGGACCATCCATGCGGCATCCGATCGAACTCCAGCCCGGCCTCGACGATCCGATATTTCGTCTGATACGCAAGCTTTGCCCAGGGCGACTGTTCGAGGCCGTCGGGATTGGGCGCGTCGGGTCCCAGGGCATTGAAGGGCGCGATGGCGGGGGGCAGTCGCGGCGCGTTGGGGTTGTGCTCCGCGGCCGTCATCCAGAAATTCCGCGTATCGGACGCGGGCCGTCCCCAACCGTTGAACTCTCGCGCCATCGCTTCTGGGGTGGGCGCACCCTCGAACTGGGGTTCGTTGCCCTGCTGGATGATGATGCCCCGGAATTCTTCGGCATTCATGACCTCCGCAAGACGCGGATAATACTCGTCGCGCTCGGCGGCGTCCCTCGGCACGGCGATACCGGCCCGATAATCGATCCGGAGGATTATGCGGGAAGCCGGATGCTGCTCCCTCAAGAACCCCAAACGCGCTCTGACCCGTTCGCGATGGAACTCCTGGGCCCCATCCGCGAAACAAATTACTCGTTCAACAAACGGCGTTCCGTCTGCGTACTGTTGTCGGGGCTTGGGCCAGTGCATGCCCGTGAATCGCCCGCCGGCACGGATTTCCTGCAGGCGCAGGAGGTAACCCGTCACGCTCGCCGTCGCTCCTTCAAGCCCCGCCCGGCTCAACCCTTGCCTGTAGGCGCGGGCAGCCAGTTCCAGCAGCGGCTCTCTCTCCGCGTCATCGATCCAGTCAAGCGCGCTTCGGGTCACGTTTAGGCGGAGAACTCGGGAAGTCTGGCTCCGAATCGTGGACTGGTCGATGGCCTGACGGATCATCGAACTCGCCGTGGGTTCGAGCTTCGCCAGGTGCGCCTCATCCAGCGCCCGGTTGAATTCCTGGGCCCCGGCGGCGTCCCGGCCGTCCGCGAACATCTCGAAGGCGCGCCGGAAGCGATCCGCGATCGTGGTCCGGCGAAAGGGCGGCGCTGGCGGGTCGTCGCTGGCGAGTTCTTCGCCATCGCCCTGACTGCGCGGTTCGCGCGGGGAGCCGTCCTGATGGTTTGGCGCCCTCAGCGGATCGCGATCCCGCCCGGCATCCGATCCTATGCCACGTCCAGCTTCACGTGACTGAGCGCCAGGGACAGTGCCGCCCGAAGCTCGGAGCCTGGCGCCAGACGCAGCCGAAATGATGGACGCGGCGAGTAAGCCCGCCGACCGTAAGAAGGCCCGTCTCGTCATAACAGGGAGTTTGAGACATTCACATCGTCAAGGTTATCAACGTGACTGACGGTTGATCGTGATGATCCCGGACGCCACGGCGCGATTTCGGCGTCAATTGAACGGCGCGCCTATCGCCTGATGAAGTCCCCCACTATCTGATTGAAATTCGCGGGGTCTTCGACGTTCAGAACGTGGTTCGTTCCGGGCATCTCAACCAGTTTGGCATCGGGCATTTCGCCGACCATCCGGGCCGCGATCTCGGCGCTCAACGCGAAGCTGTTCTCACCCCGCACTACCAGCGTGGGAATGCGAATGCGGCGAACTTCATCCCACAAAGTCCATGGAGACTCGCCCTTTGCCCGGCGCCAGCCAAAAATGCCGGGATCGTGTCGGGCCTCCATGGACCCCTCGCGGGTCCACCTGTAATGGTTGTACACGTATTCCTCCGGGTCCTCGTTTTCGATCCTAGGCAGCAGCTCTTTCATCCGCTCAACGGCCTCCGCCGCACTGCCGAACGAGCGGTTTTCGTCGGTGGGGCTTCTGGAGCGCGAGCGGTCGACGGCGATTTCCGGGCCCATGTCCACGCAGACAAACCTCGAGATCGAATGGCTCCTCGTTCCCAGGAACCGCATGCTGATTGCTGCACCAAGGCTATGGCCCAAGAGAATGGGATCGCTCAGGCCGACCGCATCGATGAACTCCTCGACATCACCGCCATAGTCGTCCAACGTGTAGGAGCCTGCCCACGAACTGTGCCCATGCCCGCGCAGGTCGATGGCATACACGTGGAAATCATCCATGAGGGTTCGGGCGAATCCTTCCCAACGTATGGCCATTCCGCTGATGCCGTGAACGATAAGCACGGTGGGACCCGCGGAGCCCCATTCGAGGTAATGCATTCCCACGTTCGAAAGGGCGACGTTGCCGTCCCTGTGCACGTACTCAAATGAAGGCATCTGCGCACCGCCTTGCTGTTTCTCTACGGACCGTCACCCGCTGGAGGTCAAGCTCTACCCACAGACGATAGCGGAGCGCCGCTCGTCGATCATCGCTGAAATTCAGCTACTCGGGTAGTGCCGCCCCGAGCGGTATCAATCCGGCCGCGCTAGCGATCTCTCCGGTGTTGGGGATCGTGACCACGCCGTTCCGTTCGATCAGCACGGCACGCTGCGCGCGGAGAACCCTAACGGCGCCGAAATCCGCGTATCCCATGGGGAGTCCAAAATCCTGAAGCCACAGCGGGTTTGCGAGGAATCTATTCTTAATCGCCTCGTTCCGATCCAGTATTACGAGGTGCCGCCGGGCGGCGATTTCAAACGGAAGCCCGATATCGCCCGACCAGTCGGCGGCGCTCGGCACCTGTCGATTCGCGAGCAGCCACGGATCCGCCCCCCTCAATGCCAGGTGATCAAACAGGTTAAGAATCGCCACGCTCCTTGAGGCCGGGTTCCACTGAAGCACCCCGCGTTGAAATACCTGAAGCGTAAAGGCGCCGTCGTAGAACCTTCGCGATATGGGGAAACCGAGGTTGGCCGGTCCGCCCAACGACTGATAGCCGGTGAAAAACGGGATACCGAGGTTGTCCGTGACCGTAAACCCGGCGCCGGTTCCCGGTCCGGCCTGCGTATACAGCCTGCCCCCTGCGACGGCGAAATCCTGCGCACTCGAGCACGGCGCGTGGTTCGCCCCGGCCGGAATCGCATCGAGGTACCAACTGGGGATCAGTTTCACATCCTGCGATCGATATTGGCATCCGGCGAAAACGTTGAACGACGAAAAGGCGCGCTTTTGGCCGTCGACTATCCGGTAGACGGTGCCCGACGTTGCGGGATCGGCTGCGGATTTGACCAGGTCACCCTCGTTCGCGGTGACGGGAGAATGGCGCCACACGCCTTCGAACGTTCCGATCATCGGTTCGCGCATTCCGGTTTCGGGCACGACGATCGTGTTGATGGCCAAATCCGCGGGAATGTCGGCATTGATCGACGCCCACGACCTTCCGCCGTCCGTGGTCTTCCAGAATCCGGTGGACTCCTCCGTCACGAGCTCAACGGTGGCGGTAGCGGACGCGATTCCGTAGATGTAGACCGTGTCACCGTCGAGCGGATCGACCGCCAGGAGCCGCACGTCGAAGCCCTGGCCCTGATTTGGAAGGCGATGGCTGATGGCGAACCAGGTCTGGCCGCCGTTCTCGGACTTGAACATCCCGTTCGTGCTCGTGCCGATATAGACGATATCCTCGTTGCCCGAATGGACCGCCACCTCAGTGAGGGCGTACTGGATGCCGACCTCTTCCTCCGGACCCACAACCGCCGCCTGCGTGGTCGTGGTCGTTCCATAGTCGGTGCTCTTGTATACGGTTGTGTCCTCGATGAAGTAAACGACCGAGGGATCCGACCTGGAAATGGCGATGCGCGGGTTCGCGACGGTGGCCGCTGCAATCGGTCCAACCAGCGTCCAAGGTGTGAAGTCGGCCCGATTTTCGGTGCGTCGAACACCATCGCAATTGCTCACGTACAGCCGCGAGGCATCGCCGGGGTCCATTACCAGTTGCGTGTTGCCGCAGTCGGACCCCGTCAGCCGGTTATGCCAGGTCCCCCCACCGTCTTGCGTCTTCCAGACGTGCTCCGAGTAGATGGATGCGGTATACACGACCGAATCCGAGGTCCCGAATTCCACCACCATGTACTGGAGATCGAGTTCGCCGAGCCCGTTGTTAAAGGGTTCCCATGTCGATCCGCCATCGTTCGTCCGGTATATCCCGCGCTGTCCTTCATTCGTTCCGGCGTAAATTATGAGAGCGTTCGTCCGCGAAAGACCGATCGCTTGGACGCTTTCGCCAGCCAGGCCGAGGCTCACCCACGTGGCGTCTGAACTCTCGGCGCGGACCACCGTCGGGGCGACCACCGTTGATAATCCGATGAGCACCCAGAATGCCACCGCAGCCGCGCCTATGCCGCGGGATACCGAAAATCTAAACATGTCAGTCCAAAACACCATCGCCCATCTATTTTCGGAACTTGTCGGCGATAGTGGACTATATGTAGGAACAGAATAATGGACCACGTTCACGGCGACATCTGTTTTGTCGATTATTTGGTAGGAATAAACGGCCAATCGCTGCCTACGGTAGTCCAGCCGTTCAGCATCGTAGACACAGCCTGAATCGCCGGAGACGCGTCTCCAGTCGTAACGGACACATCGGAGCACATGAGACTCATCCGCCGACATTCGATCGTTCTCATCGCCGCCTTCGTGGCGGCCATGTTTGCCGCGCTCGCCGTCACGGCGACCGAGGCCCCTGGCACGGGAGTCGCCTCCGCGGCGACCGTCACGTCCCCGACTCGGGTCCCGAGACGAACGGCCACGCCCACCCCGTCCCCGAGAGACCCCTCAGCGGAGGCCGATACGTCGCTGCCTCGAGTTCCAAGACGATCGGGCACGCCCACGACGGCCCTGACGCCCGCTGCAGCGGCTCCGGCAGGACAGGGCACCCCCACTCCAACGGCAACGACGACTCCCACCGCAACGCCCACTTCCACGGTCACGGCGACCCCGACTGTCACCGCTACGCCAACAGCCACGGCCACGCCGACGCAAGCCGTTGCCACCGAAGCCATGTCGAGAGTAGCCGAGACTACCGTACGGGTCGGAGCGATAGAGGCACAGGTAGCGCCCGCGCCGCCGGATCAGCAACTGGAATTGACAATCACCGCGCTCGACCTGCAATTTCCGCCCGCGCCGCCGTTGCTGCAGCCCAGGGAAATCGGTGGTCCGATTCAAATCGCGGCGACCGCTACATTCCCGACGGGCGAGGCCATCATCGTGGGGAACCTCGCCCGCCATGAGGATCCGAATCTCCTTGGAGCGCGGGTGGTAGGCCCGGCGGTCGAAATCAAGATCGTCGACACTGAAAGCGGAGACGAAATCCTACGCCCAAACCGACCGGCCACTATTTCGCTGCCTTTTGATCCGGAGTTGTTTGGTCCCGGTACGCAGCGCGGCGATGTTTTCATTGGACTGCTCGATCGGGCCAGCGGACGTTGGACTCCTCTCAAGAACTGCCACCTGGATAAGGACGATCCGAAGGTGATCTGCACGTCCTCCCAGGTCGGCACGGTTTTCGGCGTATTCGCCAACACGGGAATGTGGCGCGACATAGATGCCAATACCCGTTACTTCGCCGCCACGAATACCTACATTCGCGGCGACTTCCTGCGTTTTTACGATGAAACCGGCGGCCTCGACCGACATGGCTTCCCACGCACCAACGCGGGACCGGAAAACGGCGTGACGACTCAGTGGTTCCAGCGTTCCAGATTCGAGGCTTCCTCGGACGTACGACTCGCGTTCCTCGGTGACGAATTCGTCCGCGCGTTGGGGCTGGGCTGGGATCTGGACACCTCTCAAGAATGTGAAATCCGAAACTCGCCCCCTCCCATGGTCGGCAGCCTGGCGGGGCCGGAGCCGCTCGGATCGTTGGTCGGAATCGTGGCGGACGAACTCCTCCGATCGCTACTTCTCATTCGAGAGGACCAACCTTTGACCGGCGTAGTCCCACATCGGTATTTTCCGGAGCGGGCCTTTTGTCTTGCGGGATCGGCGCTCAAGTTTTTCGACCCTGGCCGTGGTGAGAGTTCGTTTGGAAACCCGATAAGTCCCGAATTCACCGATGATTCCATCGGCGGCACGGTCCAATACTTCGAGCGAGCGAGATTCGAGTTTCGCCTCAACGAGGCGGGCGGGACGCGGATAGTGCTCGGCCTGCTGGGTGACGACCTGCTTCGTCTGCAAGGGCGACTGCCCTAGAAAGCAGACTCGCGTTACGCGCTGGTCGCGGCGGCGGAATCCGTGATGTCCTGTGAGTTTCCCGAAGGCGCCGACGTTCAGCGAGGAATCGGCCAATCTATGGAAGCCACGCGTGTAGGCCCCCCCCCGCCGGCTCCGCCCGAGACCAGGCTGGGGTTACTGGGCCGGGCCGCCCACCGTGAGACTTTCGATCGACGCCTGGACGACGCTCTCCCAATCAGGGGGCATGCGGTCGATCGACCGGGAGAACGTAAGCGAGATGACGTTACCGTTTGGGGTCCCCAGCACCTGCACCGTATGAATCAGGGATTCTGGCGGCCCGGGATCGACGAATTTCGCATAGATTCCCAGACCGTCTTGAAAGAACGCCCCTTCGACCGTTACATCGTCGATGCCAAGCTGCGAAAGAAGCGTCGTCATCCCCTCCGAATACCGGTTGAAAATATCTTCGTAGTCCACCGGCCCGATCTCCTCGGGCTGCGGTTTGGAACGCACGACGATCGACGCCCTTCCATCTTCGGAACGCAGCATCCACACAACCGAGCCGGTGTCGAAGCCTTCTTGGCCAAGGCGGAGCGATGATTGAGGTCGCTCGGCCGCCTGCTCCTGGATTTCGGATGTGGTGGCCGCTACGAAACCCTTGGGAGGCAAGAGGCTAAGTCCTGATACGTCGTCTGCGACCATTTCGCCCAGAGACTCACCGTTGGCGGGCGAGGTAAATTCGAACCACGTCTGCACGTTGTAAAAAAGCGGTTCCTGAGGCTTGGCCTGCGCGGGCTCACCAGTTGTCGGCGCCTTCACCGCAGGCGTTGGCTGGAGACCGAGTTGGTCGCCAAGAAGAAAAAGCGCCGCGGCCCCGCCCCCCAGACCGATCGCTATGGCTCCCACGATTATTCCCAGCAGCTTGACCAAAACGACCCTTTCCATGCCCGGTTCTACCGAGGCCCCTGCCATCTGGGGCTCTCTGAGGCACACCGACAAGAACCGGCCTCCATCGTGCCGACCGTACTAAGAATATCGGCACCCCGTTCGCTCTAGGTGAGATAGTGCGCCCGCTACTCAATCCGACGATGCGAGAGCGAGACCCGGTGGCTTAGGCCTCAGGGCCGACACGCCGGAACTTCGAGCAGCGTCGAGGAGGTCATTTCAATCCGTTCGTTAGAGGGGACTGACTCTCGTTCGAACCTGGCGTGTAGACCTGGCGATTCTTCTGGAAGGCGCCACACGCATGATGTCAGCGCGTTGGGCAAGCAACGCCGGGCGGTCTAGAATTTCTTGTCCCAGTCGCTTTAGGCGTTTTGCACATCGGATATCGCCACGAGGCGCGACCACGAAACCAGCGATTCGGTCGTGCCGCCTGCCAAGGGGGAAATAATCATGGAATTGCGACGCTGTCAACTTGCGAGCCCAGGTTCGAATCTCCGCATGCTTGAAAAGGGGAGCCAGAGCGACGCCGACGAGGTTTTTCTAGATCTCGAGGACAGTGTTGCGCCAAACGCCAAGGTTGAAGCCCGCGGCACGGTTGTAAAAGCCCTCAACGAGTTCGATTGGTCGGGCAAAGTCGTTTGCGTACGCGTGAACGGGCTGGATACCAAATGGTTCTACGGGGACCTGATCGAAATCGTTGAAGGCGCGGGCGACTCTCTCAGCACCATCATGCTGCCCAAGGCCAATTCCGCGGCAGACGTCTACGTTCTCGACACACTGCTCACCCAGATCGAAGAGAACAATGGGCTGGAGATCGGGCGCATCGGCATCGAGGCGCAGATCGAGACTGCCTTGGGAATGGTCAACGTCAATGAAGTGGCGTTCGCCAGCGAACGGCTGAAGGCACTCATTTTTGGACCCGGCGACTACTCGGCAAGCGTCCAGGCAAGGGGCCTATCGATCGGCGCGCATGAGAACTACCCGGGCCACATATGGCACTACGCGATACACAGGATCGTTGTTGCGGCCCGGGCGGCCGAACTCCAGGCAGTCGACGGTCCCTATGCCGACTACGCCAACCTTGACGGCTATCGACAGTCCTGCGAAATGGCGCTCGCCCTGGGCTGCGACGGCAAATGGGCGATTCACCCCGATCAGATCGGCGTCGCCAACGAAGTCTTCACGCCGTCGGCGGAGGACATCGCCAAGGGTCGCCGGATCGTCGAGGAATACACGCGGGCCTTGGAAGAGGGCAAAGGCGCGATCGCGATCGACGGCGACATGGTCGATGCGGCCACTCTGAAGATGGCGGAGGTCGTCGTCGAGAAAGCGGAGGCCGCCGGGCTCTGACCGACTTGGGGCGCGGACCGTCCGGCGTCGATCGCGGGGTCTAACTCCGGTTGGTCGCCGCCGGCCGTCGAATCCCCCGAGGCCCGCGGACGGCAAGCGGTTTCGATTTCTCATCCGGCCGCCGCGTTATCCCTCAACCCCACGCAGCGCGAATTCAAACGCGTCCCAATTGCGGACTCCATCCAGTCGGGAACTGAACTCCGCCTTGAGCGGGCGGTTCACGACGAACGGCACGGTCGACTCGTGCTCTCCTCCGTGGGACCTGAGACGCTTTCCCTTAAGGCCGCTCAGGTCGTGATAGTCGGCCGTCTTGCCGAACACGCCGGCGGCGGTGGCGAGTACGACGATATCGCCGATGCGGTCCTCGGGTAGCTGAAACTCCCGAGCGGCGTCGGACCGGGTCAACACGCGGTCGACGAGCGGTTCATCGCTGAGCCGTTCCATGGCGGCTCCAATCTTGCTCTCGGGCAGGTAAATCGTTGCGAACGACCCAAGGCCCGCATGATGGGTGGTGTGGGGGTCGGTAATGGGCAAAACCACTCGCGCCAGACTGCCGACCACGTCCTCCAGAATGCTTTCGAGGAATGCGACGTTCGGGGAACCGTCAGCCGCGGACTTGTCGTTCATACCGTGATCGCCAGTGACGATTACAATCGCCCCGAAGGCGTCGATTTG
The DNA here is from genome assembly GCA_963663595.2 of Chloroflexota bacterium. GTDB lineage: Bacteria > Chloroflexota > UBA11872 > UBA11872 > VXNJ01. The sequence goes on from CAXXGZ010000003.1 coordinate 350,110, forward strand.
CGCCAGCCGCCGATCGAACCGAGCGAAGAATGAATCAGCTTCGGCGGAGCCCGGCGCATGAGTGTGCTGCACGAAATCGGTGAGCGACAGGTAGAGAATCCGGACACGTCCCCGCTCGAGTAGATGGACGCCGCAAGCCATCACGAAGTCGCTCATGTCACCCGAATACATGCCTGGCTTTCGCATGCCCACCTGGGCCTCAACGCGGTCGATTCCCCGCTCATCCTCCCGCGCCGAATCCGCACGTTCTCCCGAGAAGCAGACGCCACGCCAACCGCTCGCGAGCATTCGGCGCAGCTTGTCCTTCGCGGTGACGACCCCAACCGAAACGCCCGCGTCTGAATATCGCGCAAACAACGTTCGGGTTCGAACGTAGTGCGGCTCATTCATCGGAACTTCCCGGTCCGCCGCCGCATCGTAGAAATGATTTCCGGAAATTCCGTGGTCCGAAGGCGGCGCCCCGGTGGCTATGGAAAGATTGTTGGGGTTGGTGAACGAGGGAACCACGGTGCGTGCGAGCGCGAAAGCCCCTTCACGCTGCCATCGAGCGAACGTGGGCATGTACCCATGATCGATCGCGGCGTCGGCGTATGCGGGCTCAAACCCATCCACGCATACCACGACCAGGGGACAGCCGAGAGAAGGTAAAGGGTCTGTTACGTTCGATGGTTTCGTATGCAGCATCGGCGCCCCTTGCACCGGGACCGTAGTCCGATCGGGTCGTTCGCGTACGATTCTGCCAGATCAAGCAGTCAACGCCTGCTTACGGACGCGGTTGCGAATCGCGCCTATCCCACCCCTAACCACACGTCCGGTCCTACGATTACGTTGGCTCCGCCGCCTCGAGGAAATAGACTTGCCGCGGTATTTGGTGCATCGAGGTACGCAATTTGAAGATTTCCGCGTGTCTGTGGGGGTTGCCTGAGTCACCGGACCGGGCGGTCGAAAAACTCGCGGCGGTAGGCATCGAGAATTTTGACGTCGATCCTGGATTCGCGGCGACCCTCCAGGCATCCACCGGCCCGGTCCGAATCAGGGTGACTTGCTTGGCCGCCGGGCACCTGATGCCGCCGCACGCGCAGCTTGATTCCCGCGATCCCGACGCCCGGATCGCCGCCATGAAGCACATCCGCGGCGGCGTCGAGGAAGCCCGTCGATTGGGAGCGGAAGCGGTCTATATCGGACCGCCTCCCGCAGGCCGCGGCAGACTACGTGATTTCGAGGCGGCCGTTTCAACCCTTGCCGATGATGCCGCCAACGCCGGCTTGAGATTTTGCATCGAGCATGTGCCGGGAACGCTCCTCGAATCCGCTGGAGCGACGACCGACCTCGTCCGCCGGGTAGGCAATCCTAATCTGTACACCTTGATCGACGTCGGGCATTGCCTCATATCGGGGGAGGATCCCGCGCTGGCCGTTGCCGACACGGGAGATCGCCTTGGGTACATCCACTTTGACGACAACAACCGCGACGACGACCTACACCTACCGCTGACCGAAGGCGTACTCGATATGGACGATGTTGTGGGAATCCTCGCCGCTTTGGTCCGCTCGTCATATAAGGGGCCCCTGTCGATCGAGGGCAAAAACAACCTGCCTGACCCTGTTGGGGCAGTTGCCAAAAGTCTGGAGATTCTGACTCTAGCGAGGGCGGAAGTCGCGCCCTAAACCAAGCCTCGGAAACGGTCCGCCGTTCTCAGACCTATCCCTCAATGAGGCTGGCAATCCGACGGTTGGGTCCTAGGATTCGGCCCCGTCGGCCATTTCGCTGGCTGCGTCTACATTCTTCTTGATTTCGGCCGCGAGTTCGACCAGATTGTCGGCCTGGATGCCAAGGATTTCGAGGATCGCGGGGTTGACCGGCGGGTCATCCGTTTCATTTGCGCCCCTGCCGCTTCCTATAGTCCTGGTCATTTGATTTGACAGTATGCAGACCGCCGAGAGGCTCGTGGCTTCCACGGTCGCGCCGTTGTCCAGACCGTGGTGAGACTTGATCGCTGATGTAAGGAAATCCGGAAGCTCCCACTTCTCCGCCATGGCGGCCGCCACTTCGGCGTGGTCTATGCCCAACGTAAGCCGCTCGGCTTTCGCGAAGCTAACGTTCTCCTCGCTAGCCTTCTGGCGTATGGCCTCCAACTCCTGTCCAACATAGTCGCTCAGGACGAGTTTTCCGATGTCGTGAAGGAGTCCAGCCGTATACGCTTCGTCCGGGATCGATTTGTTGGTCTCGGTGCTCACGTGCTTGGATACATTGGCCATTGCCAGCGAGTGCTTGAAAAGCTCTCCGCGTGGAAGCCCGTAGCCGGAGACTGACTGTTTGGCCAATCCGCTCATCGACGCCGTTAGGGCAAGGTTGCGGATAGTCCTAATTCCGAGGAGAATGGCCGCTTCGTTTATCGTAGCGACCTGTCTACGCAGGCCATAAAAGGCCGAGTTGGCGATCGTAAGTACCCGTGCCGCGAGCGCTTGATCGGTTGCCAGGATATCTGCCATTTCGACCATAGTGGTGGCGGGATCGCTGCTTTTCTTGATGATCTTGGTGGCTGTCTCGGGCATCGGAACCGCGTCCGGCGCGTTTTCCAGTATTTGTTCTACGTCGATTTCGATGGTCATCTCCTATTACCCGCGATGTCTAAAGACGCCCGTATTCGTCCGGCCCGCTGTTTATATAGTCCATTCGTACTAAACGTCAATTTAGGGATGACGGCCGTGTTGTACGCCCTTTCGTGCCCCTTGCGGCATCAGCATCTGCTGTGCGCGAAGAACGATTCCGGCCAGCCTGAATCGCCCTCGAATAAACCGAGCGGCAGAGCTGACTTTGTGGTTCCGCTCAGTCAGTCTGCCCCATCCTCACCGCGTAGGCCGCGGCTTCGGCCCGGTTGCGGAGTCCGAGCTTTGACAACAGCCTCGCCATGTGGTTCCGCACTGTGTGTTCGGAAATTGAGAGTTCGGCGGCTATCTCCCTATTCGTCATCCCGGACGCAACGTGGTTGAGAACCTCTCCCTCACGACGGCTCAGGGCCGATGGCCCATCGCCGCCGCGCGCGCGGCCTTCGGAGCCGGACCGATCGACGTCGCCGGAACTAGCCGGCGGCGTAATATGCGCCGGGAGCGCCTGCTCACCCTGGCTAACGGCCTGCACAAGCGCCCCAAACTCCTCGCCCGGAGTGTCCTTCAAAACATAACCCTCCGCGCCAAGTTTGATTGCGCCCAGCACGTATTCCTCGTCGTCGAAGGCCGATAGCATCACGACCTTTATGGCGGGCCATTGGCACTTTATGCGCCGCGCCGCCTCCATGCCGTCGACTATTGGCATTTTGACGTCCATGAGCACGACATCGGGTTCCAGCTCCCCAACGATCGTCACAGCCTGCTCCCCGTTTGACACGGTGGCCACCACGTCATGGCCCTGAGCCTGTAGCAACATGGACAGCGCATCTCTAAAAAGATCGTGATCGTCGACGATGACGACACGCACCGCGGGTGGAGTGGACTCGCACGCAGTCACGAAGTTGGAAGCCCGACATTCACGCGAGTCCCGCAGCTGCTCGAGCTTTCGACGGTCAGCGATCCATCGATCGATTCGGCCCGCTCACGCATAGTCTCAATACCAAAATGCCTCACCCCGGCCGACGAGACAAGTTCCGCGTCGAACCCGACTCCATCGTCCTCCACCGTGACCAAGAGAAGTCCATTCTCCAGCGAGTGGCAGACATGAACCGATCGAGCAGATGCATGTTTCAGAATGTTCTCTAACGCCTCCTGGACGATCTGTATCAACTGATGTTGAACGGAAGGATTCAACCGCACTCTGTCCAAAACGGCAAATCCGACCAATCTGAGGTCCAGCTGGTTCCTGGCGGCGAAATCGCGCAAATAATCCGTATACATCGTCGCGAATTCATCAGGATCGCTCGAGGCAATCCGGAGTCCTAGAATACTTTGACGGATCTCTCCGGACAGTTCGCGCGCGTTTCGGTTCAGCTTGTCGATTTCACGCCGGACGCCTTCGGAGTCTCCAGATTCCATCAAAACGCTTATTCCCGCGGTCTCGGCGCTTACGTACGCAAGCATCTGGGCCAGACCATCGTGCATCTCCCGAGCCATCCGTTTACGCTCCTGGAGAACCGTTTTTTCGGCTTTTCGCCGCTCGGAAAGGTCGACTATCACGCCCACGATCCCATCGACATTTCCACTGGCGTCGTACCAGGCGGCCGTCGATATGCTCACGTCGATTAGGGATCCGTCGCGCCGCTGCCGGCGAACTTCGATTCCGTGAACCGATTCGCCACCGAGCAGTCGGTCCCAGAGTTTATTCGCGCTCTCCTCGAATTCGACGGGAACGATCGGGTTTTCCTTCCCGAGGACGTCAGCTGCCGACCATCCAAAAACACGTTCCGCCGCAGGGTTCCACATGGTTACGAAACCGTTTCGGTCGAGAGCCGCTATGGACGTCGGGGAGGCGTTTACCAGCGCCTCCATCTTTGAAATGGCCTCCTTGAGGTTTTCTTCCGTGCGCATGTGGCCCCGTATCTCCTCGTCGAGCATGCGGTTGCTTTCCATCAGCGCTTCGCGTTGAACGACGATCCGGTCGAGCGTCCTTCGCAGCGCACCAATTGCCAGGCTGACGGATATCAAGGCCGCATGCCCCACCCAAAACGCCGGACTACCCAGAACGTTTTGGAGTGGCAAACCGAACCAGAAATACTCCGCCGATACGTTTATGGGGATCGCCGCCAGAGCTGCCAGCAACCCAAACCGATATCCGAAAAACCACGCAACCGCAACGACCGGGAAAGTTGCAAGGATCGGCGTCGCACGCCCCAGCAGAGAATCTTGAAACAGCAGCAGGACCGCATAGCCGGCGCTGAGCAGTACGAATACTCCCCAACGAACGCGATTCGACGCTGTCAACGATCGTGTCATATCAACGGAACGTCTCGCGGCGGCCAAGCCTGCCCACGTAGGCCAGCCTTCCTGCGGCAACGGCCGCGCCTTGCCCTAGCGAAGAAAAGAATCCCATCCCCTCCGCCAGTATCCCGTGGATCTGATCGAGTTGTACCGATCATGGTCGCGGCCGCTTCATCTAACCTGATCGACAGCCTACCAACACGACCCGGTCACGGTCAGATGCGATCATCTCGAACCGGTTCCAATTGTATTGTGACGATCCGGCGTCGGTTTGGACTTATGCTGCGGGGAGTCTGGACGCACTGATTGGAAGCGAGATGAGGACCGTCGCATGAAGCGAATTCGATTTGGAATCGTTGGAACGGGATCGCGGGGATTGCGGGCATTTGGCGAGAATCTCCGCGAGCGATTCGGGGAACGCGCCGATATCGTCGCACTCTCCGATGCCGACCCCACGAGGCTCGCGTACGCGTCCAAGACTTTGGGCGTCGAAACCGCGTATTCCACCACACCTGAGCTGATCGAGGATCGAAACGTCGACGTCATCGTGATCACGACTCCTGATTACACCCACGCTGAGATCGCACTTCAAGCGATAAGCGCGGGCAAGCACGTAATCTGTGAGAAACCGCTGGCAACCACGATCGAGGACTGCAACCGCGTCCTGGCGGCGGCACGGAAATCGGATCGCCTTTTCATGCTGGGTTTTGTTCTCCGCTATACGCCGTTTCTCGTGCGGTTGCGAGGCGCCGTGGCTGAAGGAACCGTCGGGGCGCCGCGGTTTATTACCGCGGTCGACAACCGCGTGGGCGGCAGCTATTTCCGACGCTGGCATCGCCTCCGCCGAAACTCGGGCGGAATGCTCGTACACAAGAGTTGTCACATGTTTGACGCCATCAATTGGGTCCTCGATCGGCGCCCCACGGCGGTGGCCGCTACCGGCGGCCTGGCCGTATACACGCCCAAGGATTGGGCGGGCGAGCGCTGCCTGACCTGTGACGTGAAGGATACGTGTCCCGAGTACACCGACATCACCGCCGGAACGCTTGGGGAACTGTACTACCGCGCCGAAGAGACCAGCGGCTACATAGCCGACACCTGCGTCTTCAATTCGGAAAAGGACACCGTGGACCATGCGGCGGCCTTCATCGACTACGGCGGCGTCGCCCGCGCTTCCTACTCGCTCTGCCTATTCGCCAGCTACACGGATCGGGCGTACGGCGTATGGGGATCCGATGGCAAGCTCGAGGGGATGGAAAGCTCGGAAGGAATTCGTTTGACACGCGCCGTCGACGGGTCCGACGATGTTCTGCCGGTTGAGCGCAGAGACGGTGGTCACCATGGCGGCGACGTGGGATTGCTCGAGGACTGCTTCGCCGCCCTGGAGAGCGGGCGAGAACCATCGGCGGGCCTCGAAGCCGGATACTGGGCTGCCGTCCTGGGCATTGCGGCGGAGGAATCCGTGGCTCGCGGCGGGGAACGCCTCGAGCTTGCCGAGCTAGGCGCCCTGGGCTAGCCGGCTCTGTATCGCTCCACGGCCTGCTCGTCGAGTTCGAATCCAAGGCCGGGTCCGTCGGGCAAAGCGACGTCTCCGCCCGCATCGATGGACATGGGATTTATGACAATCTCGGTACGGAGCGGATTCGGGTTTTGATCCAATTCAAACATCGTCGCATGCGGGAGCGTGGCCGATATCTGCAGGTTGGCGAAGCCGGACACCGCTCCGGCGAAGCTGTGTGCGGCCATTTGGAGATGCCACGCGGATGCGAGGGCCGCGATTCGCCTGAACTCCGTGATCCCACCGCACCATATGGCGTCGGGCTGGACCACGTCGACGGCCCCATGGGTAATGAGGCGCCGAAATCCAATCAGCGACGTCTCGGTTTCGTAGCCGGCGATCGGAATCGTGGTGGAACGGCGCACGTCCGCCGCACCGTCGATATCGTCGGTCCTGACGGGCTCCTCAAACCACGTTATGTCAAGGTCCTCGACCTCTCGAGCAAATGCGATCGCCTGCTTGGGCGTGTACATATTGTTGGCATCGATCATCAGTCTCATATCCGGTCCAATGGCCTCGCGCACCGCACGAACTCGAGCAAGGTCGCCTGCGGGAGGCTCGCCGGCGACCTTCATCTTCGCTGCCCGGTATCCCGCTTCGCGGTAAGAGCTGAAGTCGCGGGCCAGTTCAGCCACACCCTTGCCCTCGACGTAGAAACCGGAGCTTGCGTAGCCGGCCAGTGTGTCCGTGTGTGCTCCGAGAATCTTGTAAACGGGCCGGCCGCAGTCCTTACCCAATAAGTCCCATAGCGCTATGTCCACGCCGCTGATCGCCCCGAATACGGCCCCGCGCCGGCCGAGTTGCACGGTCCCGCGAAACATCCGCTGCCATAGCCTTTCGACATAGCGCGGGTCTTCGCCCACCAAGAGCGGCGCCAATTGCGCATGAATTATTGTGCGCACGGTCTCCTCCGCACCGCCGAAACAGGCTGCCTCGCCGATACCCTCGATGCCATCCGACGTGCGTACGCGTACGATGATCGACACCCGTTCAGATATATTCACCTGCGCGTCGCGCATGGGTCGTTCGAGCTGATATCGCAGGATTTCGGCCACGACCTCAGAAATGCGCATCGAACAGTTCCATGACTACACCGACGCAACGGGTACATATTCTGCCCCATCCCGCTCCTCGGCCGACGATCACGGTCGTTTGACCACGCTTAGCGAAGCCAGCCTACGTGTAGGCTACCCAGATGCGCGGCTCAACCCGTATGCCTGCCCACCGCGAACCGCCGGCGACGCTCCCGCGGATGGTGATGAAGTCAAGATTCCGGTCGACGGCGCGGCATCCCTCAACTGGCCCGGTTTTCCGGTGGCTGGCATCCATGGCGGGCTTTCCTCAGCATGCCGCACGAGCGATCGCGCTTACCGCGTTGCTTGCGTCCGCGGCCACGGTAAATGCATCCGGCATCGATCCAGGCCCGGCGGACCACCCGGTCGAAATGGGACATTTCTACACGCAGACCGGAATCGGTCTGGGAACCGGATTCTCAATCGTCAACGAGCGGCGGCTGGGCATCCGCATGGAATTTTTCTGGGACGAATTCGAACGCCTAGGCGGAGTGCCGTCGTTCGGATATCCGATATCAAAGGTATTTCGATGGGCAAACCTCAACTGGGCCCAACTCACGCAGAAGTCGTTACTTTACTGGGATCGCTTTGAAGGCCGCCTCAAGCCCGCCAACATTTACGAAATCCTGTCGGACGCCGGGTTGGACGACCACCTGGCGGCGCAGGGAGTCCCGCCGCCGGTCAAGGATGACGGCGCAACTACGTTCGCCGAGGCCATCGCGATCCGCCTGGGCTGGCTCGAGAATGACACGCTGAGAGATGCGTATTTCGCGAATCCCAATCCCGGCCGGGTTCCCACGTGGACGCGTGACGACGCTATTTTCCTGAACGGTCTGCCCATGTCCAGGCCCCGGCGCATGGGTCCATTCATCGCCCAGCGGTTTCAGCGGACCGCATTGCAGTTGTGGGTCGAGGAGGCGCCGGGTGGTGAACCTCCCGGGTCGATAAGCCGCGTCAACGCGGGGGACATTTTCAAGGAGGCGGGACTTCTTCCCAATCTCGACCTTGCCCAACCGGGCACGCCCAACAACGTTCCATTCGACCAGCCAGGGGATCTGCGGTTGATATTCAGCTCGCAGCGTACGGGCTCCACGCAGCTGTATATGTCCGCCCCGAACGGTGGAAATGCCATGGCCCTTACCGTGTCCGACAACGTCGAAAGATATCCGGCCATTTCGCCCGATGGGTCTTTCGTTGCCTTCGCCAGGGGAACCCGGGCGCCCGCCATCGATCAAAGACGCGAGCCCTCCGCCGGTGAACTCACCTTGCCTCGAATCGTGATACGAGATCTGGTCTCGGGGAAGGACCGCACTCTGAGTCCGGAGGGTATTTGGGCGGGCGCGCCGTCATGGGCTCCGGACGGCGGTGCGATCGTGTACAGCGGCTGGGCTGACGGCGATACCGACCTGTACATCGTCAACGTCGCCACCGCCGCCAACACGAAGCTCATATCCCTTCCCTTCACACAGCTCCAACCAAGCTGGTCTCCCGATGGGGCAAAGATAATGTTCGCCTCGGATCACGATGGCCCCTTCCAGATCTATACGGTGCGGCCCGACGGTACGGGAGTTATCCGCATCACCCACAGCGGTCTGTCAGAACTGAATCCCCGTTGGTCTCCCGATGGGGACCTCATCACGTTTTCACGGTCGAGTGAATTCGGCCACGACATATTCGTGGCGGAACCCGACGGTTCCCGCGCCGCAAACATCACGAGCCGGACCGGCTCCGACCATTCACCATCATTTACGCCGGACGGCGAATTTATCGTTTACGTGAGCGAACGAGCCTTCGACGCCGACATTTACCTCGTGACACTCGACGGATCGAAATCCGCGCGTCTGGTGAGCGGGGACGGGGCCGACAGGGACCCGATGATAGGATCAACTGCGGCCAGGCCGAGTCGAGCCAATCCGGTACCCGAAGCAGCGACCCTGCTGTTCTACTCGTTCGCCGCGTCCAGCGGACCTACCGATATCTGGGCAGGATCGCACATCCAGACGCCCATGACTCCTATAAATCTCACCTCCGCCCGCTGGTTGAGCGTCATTCCAGGTTGGTCGCCGGACGCCAGTCGAATCGCGTTTACCAGCTCACGCGACGGCTCACTCGATCTCTTCATCGCCGATTCGGACGGGTCGAGGATCGGTCAGCTGACCAACGGCGGGCCGTTCAACGGATTCCCCGACTTCTCGCCGGACGGCATGCGGATCCTATTCAGCTCAAACAGAATCGACCGAGACGACCTCTATATCGTCAACGTGGACGGTTCCGGGATGTTCCGATTGACCGAGTCGGTGGGCAGCGACGTCGACGCCGTGTGGGGTACTGGGGGCGACGAGATCGTGTTTGCGTCGGATCGGGATGGGGATTTTGATATCTACCGCTTGCGGTTCGCCGATACACGTGCGATCCAGCTCACAAACTTCCCTGGAGACGCGCGAAACCCCAGCATCTCGCCTGACGGGAGAAGCATTATCTTCTCGGTACAGTCCGGCCGCCTGCAGGGCATCTACCGTATGCGTGCCGATGGGTCGGGGCTCAGGGCTCTGATCCGAGACGGATGGGAATACAAGACACCCGCATGGTCTCCGGACGGCCGGTTGATCGCGTTTTCGGCCAGGCGTTCGGAAGACGCTACGTTCGGGATCTACGTGATGGACCCCGTGGCGGGGGTCCTCTGGTTGGTAGCCGACACACCGTTCAACGACTTCCATCCGGTCTGGCGCCCTGGAATCTCGACTTAGAGATGATCCGGACCTGCCGATCCCCTCATCACGGAGGTGGGTCTCGCCAGTAATCCAATTCGGCGGCGCAGACCAGGCAGAGCCGTTCGCCGGCGCTGCGACCCCCACAGCGCTCGCAGCGCATTGCTGGCCCCTCCGGCGGCGGCGACGTGGCAGCCGGTTCCGGGGCTCGACGCTGCCGCAGGCGGGTGTTGAGCCGCGCCAGGCGAGGCGAACCTCCGCGTGCCTGGACCTCCTTCAATATCTCTCGGGCTGACATCTGCACTCGCTGCGCCCATATGTTGTCGGTCACCTCGACTACGAGGTTCCGATCCGAGAGTTGAATGGCAAGGCAGTTCTCGGAACCGCCGGCTCCGAGCACCATATCGGCGATGGCCGGGAACGAATCGAGCAACCGCGCGCGTTCCATGCCCTCGCGAATGGCGGGATCGCGACGGATTGAATCCAGAAGGGAACGCATCGAACGCGGGCCCGCTGAATCCCGGCCGCGGCTACGGTTCGGCATCGTTCCACTCAGCCGCGCCGCCCTCGATCCGCAGGCTTCGCGCGCTATCCATCAGGCATGGTGGGAGCCCCGTTCGATCGGCCGTGGAAATAAGTACCTGTGCGTTCTGCGGAATCCGGCCCGCCACCGCGGTCCGATGATGGGCATCCAGTTCCGAAAAGATATCGTCCAGAAGTAGGACCGGACGATCGTCGTTGGAATCCGTCAGCCACTGAAGCTGCGCGAATTTCAGGCTTAGGATGATCAGGCGGTGCTGGCCGCGCGAAGCGAAGCCTCCCACGGGCCTGCCGCCTAATTTGATCTCCAGGTCATCCCGGTGCGGTCCCACGAGCGACTGACCCGCGCGCAACTCTCGGTCCCGTAGCGAGTCCAGCGCTTGGCCCAGTTCAAGATCGTACAGTCCATCGGGTCGCTGTACCGCATATTCAAACTCGAGCGCGCTGTCGGAGTTGGATAGCTCGGCAAATACTTCCCCGGCATGCTCGGCGAGATGACTTACGAACTGCCTTCGTGAAAGGACGATCGGCTCCGCCAAATTCAGAAGCTTCTCATCCCAGAATTCGAGCGAACGGCCAGCCGTGGCTCCGCGTGCCCTGGCGTCTCGAAGGAGCGCATTCCGCTGCGAAATCACCCGGTTGTAATCCATCAGGTTTCTAAGATAGGCGCCCTCGACCTGGGATGCGGAGATATCAAGAAACCGCCGGCGCAACGCCGGTGGTCCCATCAATAGGTCGACGTCTTCGGGAGAGAAATGGACCGCGCGGAAGCGTCCGATGAAACCCGCGAGCGTGGTGGGGCGCCCGTCGGCGGATGCGCGGCGCGACGTCCTGCCCGCGCTTGAATCGCCGGCCCCACCTTCCGCTCCGGCGGTCGAGAAAACCAGCTCGAGCCGAGACTCGCCCCGGCTCGTAACCACTTCGGCCCTGATCCTTGCGAATGGTCTGCGGGAACCCCGGTCGAGCCGAATGAGATCGGACAGCGGACCGCTGGAGCGTCCACGCCCCGTGGACAGCGCGAGAATCGACTCCAGCAAGTTGGATTTTCCCTGCGCGTTCAGCCCGGAAACCAGAACCGTTCCCGGTTCAAAATCGATTTCCGCCGACTGGTAGTTGCGAAAGTCGGTTAGTTCAAGATGTCGGCAATACATGTGGAACGGAAAATTACCTGAGGCGGCGTCCAGTTCGGAGCCGCGACAGGCGAATCACGACGTAGGCGGCAAATGCCCCGGCCAGCAGGATTACCACCGCTCCAGCGAGCAGATAGAGCGCGGCCAAGACGTATGACATCACCACGTTCCAAAACACGATCGTAATTGCGATGTAGGCCGCGATCGTCAGCGCGAAAATGACGAGTCCTAGCTGCACTCGCCTTATGATCTTCTTCAAGTTCAAGATTGATGGCTCTCCAACGCGCATCCCATCGGCGGACGCCAATCGAAAGCGATTCTAAATATGGCCAGCATACGCATCGTAACCGACAGCACGGCGGACCTCTCGGAAGAGCAGCGGGAAGAGCTGGGGATCGCGTCGATCCCGCTAATCGTAAGGTTCAGCTCCGACGCGTTTCGGGACGGATTGGACATATCAAGCGGGGAATTCTACGAACGACTAACGACTGAAAGCGAGTTCCCGTCGACCTCGCAGCCGAGCGTGGGTGAGTTCCTCGAGCTGTATCGAGAGGTCGCCAAGGAAGCCGACTCGATAATTTCGATTCACATTTCATCGGAGCTATCGGGTACCTGCGAATCGGCGCGGACTGCGATTCAGGAGGGTGATCTAAGCGGCATCGTTGACGTAATCGACAGCCGTACGGTCACCATAGGTCTCGGGCATCTGGCCGTCACGGCAGCGGAGATGGCGCGCCACGGTTCCGACCGGCAGATAATCCTTCAAGCTGTGGAAAAGTTGATACCGACCACCAGGATCGGCTTTGCCGTAAACACGCTCGAATACCTCCACAAGGGAGGGCGAATCGGCGGCGCTCAGGCCTTCCTGGGCTCGCTGCTGCGCATAAGGCCGGTGCTCCATATTGAAAACGGGCGGGTGGAGCCGCTCGACCGCGCTCGGTCGTTCAGGAAGGCGGTCGACCGCCTACTGCGCTACATCGATGACGAGTCGGACGGGTCGCTGCCCTACTGCGGCATCATGCACGTCCGCAACCCCGACGGCGCCGAGAAGCTCAAGGAACTCGTCGCGGCCAGATTCAACGTCGATCGATGGTATGAGGGCGAGTTGAGCGCCGTAATCGGCGCACACGCGGGCCCTGGATTGGTGGGGGTTTGCTTCCCGGGTAAGACGGCCTGAGATAGGCCCGCGGCCGGCGTCAACGCTCGGCCCGCGAGGCGCGTTCAAGATCGGCAAGCACGGCCGACGGCGGTCCCGACGGATTTGCCGCTATGCGCGGCAGATGCAGGAGATCTTCGCGGTAATGTCGGCGCCCGAACGCGGTGGACACAGCCGCCACGTATCCGGCTCCGGCCAGCAGCGCTTCCGATTCCAGGTCGAAGGCTCCGAACGGAAAAGCGAAATAATCCACACCGCCGAACCGCTCCAACCGTTCCCGTGACTCCACCGCCTCCGCCTGTGCCGCCCCCAGGTTGAATCTGACCAACGGTGGCAGTGCGGCATGGTTGATCGTGTGCGACTGAACGCTCATCCCGGACTCGGCCAGGGTTCCAAAATCCTCATAGGTCATGTGTTTTGGCTGTTGGCTGTCGAAGCCTGGCATCACGAAAAAGGTGGCCGGTATTCGGAGCTTCAGGAGAATCGGTAGGGCCACATCCACCTGGCTCGTCCAGCCGTCGTCAAAGGTGATCACGATCGGATTCGGCGGCAGCGTCGCGCAGCACGTAAGCGAGCGCACCAGGCGCGAGAACGGCACCGGCGTGAAGCCCGCCTCCAGCAGGCCTACGATCTGGCGCTCAAACAGCTCGCCGTCGGGCACCTCGTGGTAATACAGGATAGGGGCGTCGAAGCCATCCGCGGGATCGGCGATCTGTTCCGCGTAGAGCGGGGGGACCGACTCCACGGCGTCGCGTTCGGCGCGAGAGAAATTTAGGTATTCCCTCCCGATTTGAGCTTCCCGTACCGTGGCGCCGCTGGAGGGATCCGAGGCCACCTCGAGCAACCCCTTGGCGAACCACTGGGCGAAACGGCCACCCCTCGTATGGCCTGACGATATCGGAGGACCGAAGCGTTCGTATCCGCCGCGTCCCAGCCAATATTCGCGAAACGATTCATGGATCGCTTGCTGGGTTTCGGCGAAGTACAGTTCGTCATCGGAGGGCGAAGCCGGTTGAAAGGCAAAGCGGGCAGATGCACCGGTGAGTTGAGCCAGAAAGATCCCGAGGTCCGACACCCGGACTGATCCAAGCGGCCGGTCGGAGCTCCGTCCAGCTTTTTCCAGCCGCCCTCTATAGAAGTACTGCACGAGATCGTCATCAAGATAGTAAGGACGCGTGATCGTGAGACCCAGCGCATTAGCGCCGCCGAGCTTTTCGTGGATGAGCCTGAATTCAGCGGCGACCGCGTACGCGCCGACATCGCCGGCGACCGCTTGACCGCTCGCCGGCGCGGGTAACAACATACCGACCAGAGCAACGGCGATTAGCAATGCAGGAGGCCACCAGAGTGATGCTCGTTTTACGGGCAATCCTCGTCCGAAGGGACCGGCGGGGCTGGTTGCAGCCTTAGTGGACGACGTCGCCTTCGACGGGATCGACTCGAACTCCTTGGTCCTTTACCCAAGCCAATCCCGCGTCTATATTCTTCTGCTCGCCTTCCAGCTCCAACACGACCCAACCCACTTTTTCGGTCACCTCAGCGCGTCGAATGTTGCTGACCAGATCGAAATCCTTGGAGATGGAATGGATTATGGGTTGCTGAATTTGCTCGGTCGGGTAGGTGAATTTCACCCGTACTCTCGCCATAGGGATCCGCCTTTCGAAGGCATGATACCCAATACCACAAGCGTGTCCGACCTCATTCCATCCCTGGTTCGGCCGAGTTAGAGGTCGCGCAGGCTGAACGACCGAACGGCCGCCGAGAGCGCCGCGACTGAGTACGCGACAGCATATATCGCCATCCACAAGCTGGGCGGATTCGCCAGGATAAATGGCCCTCCAGAGGCCCCACCCGGGGTTGGCATGGCTATCCCTGAGATGAGCCGCTGACTCGCCATGTCGAAGATCGCGCGGCTTGGGATCAAAAGGCTGCTCGATATCCCGATGTTCAGCATGGTGTCGTTTTCGATGGCGGCGCCCAGTTGCTCGACGATTCCGCCGATCATCCCCAACGCGAACAGCGCGAAGACGAGAATCCCGTTGGCGATGGTCGGCAGGCGTGTCGTGCCAAGAATGGTCAGCGACTGCACCACCCAAGCCGCCAGCAGAATCAGCAGTGGCGGAAGTACGGGATTCTCGGGCAGGTAGTCCGCGATGAGATAGACGATGGCCGTCGCCGCGCCGGTCGAGACGGCGACGAAGGCGGTCAGCATCACTCCGAGCCCCAGCGCCTTGCCCAGCAGAATTCGCCATCGGGGAATCGGGCGCGCAGCTAGAGCGCTCATCGTTCCGTCGCTCACCTCACTGGAGATCGTCCCGACGGCCGTCAATATCGCCAACAAAGCTGACACAAAGTTGAGCACCCACATGCCGCCGGACAACAGGAAACCGCCGATGAAGGCCTGCTCGATGGGATCTACCGGGCCCTCCGACCTAAGTTCCTTGAACGCGAAAAAAACGCCGAGACCATAGAGGATCAGAAATCCGACCGTCAGCAGCATTCCGGCGAGGACAATCCGGCGTCGTACCGCTTCCCTGAGGGTCGCGAACGTGATGACAAGCACCGCCGGTTACCAGCCCTTCACGGTCATCTCGCCGTGCATTCGCCCGGATTCCAGCCCACCGAGTTCATGGTCCGTGCGTGATTCGACGGTAAGATCGCCATTGGCGCCTTCGCGCTGAAGAGTCGTTGTGCGGTTCCACAATCATCTGTCGCCCGGTTCGACGAGTTCCACGAACAACTCTTCGAGAGTGCTGGCCTCAACTGCTACCTCATGCACGTCAGCACCGGCGTCAACGAGCGCCCGCACGACCCGCGGGACATCTTCCTCGTCGCTCAGTTTGAAAACGAGTCTCCCCGCCTCGCCAATTGCAACGTCGAATTCGCCCAACGCAGCGCGTATCCGGGCCGGGTCGGATTCGTTCACGCGAACCGACAATCTACGCGCGGAGAGAAGCTCTCCCAGCGTTCCGTGGGCCACGACTTTTCCGTTGTTCAAGATCGATACCCGATCGCACACCATTTCGATTTCAGAAAGTAGATGGGAGTTCAGAAACACCGTTACCCCGCTGACACGAAGATCGCGCATGAGATCGCGCACGTCCCGGCGGCCGATCGGATCGAGGGCGGACGTCGGTTCGTCCAAGAAGGCCACTTTTGGATCTCCAACAAGCGCCTGCGCTATGCCGATCCTCTGAAGCATGCCCTTCGAGAAAGTCCCCAATCTCGAGTCAGCGCGCGCCGAAAGGCCAACTCTTTCCAGCAGTGCTCCCGCCTTTTGGCCCAGCGAGTCCGCGTTGACCGATGCCAGGCGTCCGTGGAACTCCAGGAACTCCTTGGCGGTCATCCAATCGGGAAAACTGAAGTGCTCCGGCAAGTATCCGATCGCGCGCTTGGCGGCGAGAGTGCCGGCGGGATCTTGGAAAATGCTCGCGGCGCCGGAATTCGCTCGAATCAGGCCAACCAGGATCTTTACCAGAGTGGTCTTGCCCGCGCCATTCGGCCCGAGCAGCCCGAATATTTCCCCGGCCTCGACGCTCATCGCCACTTCGTCCACGGCCACCACATGGCCGTAGGATTTCGTGAGACCGGATACTGATACCGCCAGGGCTGCGTCAGCCAACTCGTTTGGCCAGTTCCAACAGCAAGTCCACGCCGACATTTCCGATCAGGATGCCGATGGCGCCATCGCGCTCCCATATGACGATATCGCCGATATCGAGCCCCTGAACGAGAAGCGGCGGGGGCGGTTCGGGCGGGGCGCCGATCGATGGGTCGGGCAATAGATAGCCCAGCCAATCGGCCACGACACGAAGTTGTGAGCGGAATTGCACCGGCAGAATGTGAGCCCCGGCAAGGGAATCGGCCAATCTCGCCAGATCCTGATCACCGCCAGCCACGATTCGCGGACGGACCGTCTCACCGTACACGATGAATCTCGCCCCGCCCTCGGGCATTCTTCTATCTCGGAGCGCGTCGAGAGCGGACGGATCGTTCGCGTAAAGCAGCACGGACGTGGGCGGGAAGTCGAATTGGAACGTCATCGATCCAGCGCCACTGAGGCCGGCAATTGAAATCGGAAGCGGTTCGAGGCCGAATTCCAGCGTGCCCACAACAGGACCAAATATCGCCTCCACCGGATCGGCAGCGATGCCCGCGGGCTCCCTCGGCGGATTCCAACGGAATTTAGCCCCGTCCAGCCCTGCGTCTTCAAGCGCAGGGGCGATTTCATAACTGATATCTATGGCGTCGGGGACCGTCAGCCCCAATGCGCCCATGCCCGACTGGAACACGCCGCCGTCAATGCGGACAACGGTGAACGGTCGCTCTCTGAACACAAATAGGAACGACTGGGCAAATTCGCGGACCGCTGGCGAAACGACAAGGACGAGCACGAATGCCACCAGGACGGCCGCCGGAATGACGGCGAACTTCGGAACCCGAGCGAGAATCACGGAGCCGCTCCGGGTTTCGCATCCCGCCGCGTCGATCTGGCCTGCAGAATGGCCAGTGCGAGTCCGGCGGTGATCAGTAGAAGTCCCAGGTTTCCGAGCGACATGTTGATCACCGACAAGTCGTAGAGTCCTCCCAACATTCCATCAAATTGCGCATAGGGGATGGAAAGTAGACCAGCGCCGATTCCAACCAGGCCGCCGATCATGACTTGCCTTCGGCGTGGACCGGTCCAGGAATCGATCGTCAGCATGTAGGCCAAAACGGGCAGCAACCAGGCCGCGTAATGCGGCCACGCAACCCCTGCCACAACGAGCACGGCCGCGGTGGCGAATCCGAATTCGAGCATTACGGGCGCATTCGGCCGCCGGCCCAAAATCCGAGCGCAGATCAACAAGACCGTGGCGATCCATACATACCCGAGCGCCGAAGCCAGGGGGATGGCGGGAAGCGTCCCCCAGTAACCACCCGCCAGTTCCGTTCCAACCGTGAAGCGGTTGATCAACCCCGGCACGGACAGGTTGTTCCAGAGCCCGGTACCCGCAAGCAAATCCGGAAATCGTTTGGTCAGGTAATAGTCCCATGTTCCGGATCCGGCGAACCAGAGCGAGATGACTCCCATCACCCCCGTGGCGGCGACCAAGCCACCCAGAGCCCGCCAGTTGCCCCTCCAAAGGAAATAGAGACCGAGCAGCACTGGGGCGAGTTTGAACGACGCGGCCAGACCAACCGCAATCCCGGCGAAACCGTTGTTGCGGCGGGACAGCGCCCACACCGCAACCGCGAGCAGGAACAGGATCGCGATATCCACCTGGCCCAGCCGGAGGGTTCTGAGTATCGGCTCGAATGCCAGGATCGCGGCCCCGGTCAGTGCCAGCCATGACCATGGCCGGCGAGGAGCGACGGTCCGGTAGATGAAGAGGAGCGAGAGCGCCAGAAGCGCGACGTTCACCCCCAGGAACGCGACCCGGGCGTCGGACAGCGGCATGAACGTGAACAGAGCAAAATAGGGCATGGCCGTGGGCGGGTTGGTGACCATGGTCCAAGTCTCCGTGCCGACGTAGGGAATGGCTTCCCGGCCTGCCACTTGGAGAGCCACGGTGTTGTCGTAGGGGTTCAATCCTTCCCGCATCGCCAGCGAAGCAACGTAGTTGACCCGAAGGTCCGACGGCACTTCGATCTCGAGCACGCCCAGCACCGCAACCCGCAGGAATAACGCCAGGATCAGAAGCAGGGCCACAAACGCACCCGGTTCGAACCCGCGTCGTCCTTGCCGCGGCTCCGTGGCGATATCTTCCTCGCCGCTCCTCCACAGCGCTACCAGAAGCCATCCCGCCCCAACGACCACGTACTTCCCCAGCAGAAACGCCTCAATATCCGGCATGGCTATGAGGTCGCCGGGAAGGAGGCTGCGCGTCATCAGGTGATTGGTCGGATCGTGCAGATAAAGGAACGCAAGCACGATCAAACCGTCGACGACGAACAGGAGCGGTAAACCCGCCGCCACGAATCCATCGCGGGCGCCGATTTTCCGACGCAGCACCACGATGGCCGCCCAAAACGCCAGCATTCCAATGGCGGTTGCGAGAAACGTCAGCGCCCACGCGGCGCTCGGCCAGAAAACAAGCGTCCGCCCTTGAATCAAGGTGGCAACAGCTGCCGAGGTGGAGGGCAGGCTGATCCAGCCGAGCACGGATAGACCGGTGCGAAGCCTCGCGCTGTCCTTCGAACCGGCGACGTTAGCCATTGTCGTCCACCGCCTCCGCGGCATCGGTGCGATCGATCCGGCGCTCGGCGAGCACCAGCCGAAACAGGTGAACGCCCATAACGGCGAAGGCCAAGTTTCGCGCACCCACAATGATCCAAAGGACCCACGGGCTGTCACTCCACAGGACGAAATACCCAGGGTTTTCCAACAGGCTTAAGACGCTCAGGCCAAGAGCTATCACTAATCCGCGCCCGCCCGGATACGAGAGCAGCACCAGCGGAAGGATCCACACCATGAATTGTGGGCTCCAGCCCTTCAAGTAGATGGCAAACGCCAGCAGGGAGACCGTGGCGAACCTTATCTGCGCGGTGGGTGATTCAAGTTCACCGGATTTCGTGATCATGTAGACGAAAACCACGACCAGCAGCAGGATCAGAAGCAGGTTGACCGCCCGAGAGAGTGGCTGGCCCTGAGCGAATTCCGTGGCCGTGTCAGGATCGAGACGGTAGCGGTGAACCCATCCGAATGATGAATACCCGCCCAGCACCGCCCACAGGCTTTCCCAAGGCGGCCTGGCGAGCATGTTCCGGTATGAAGCGATGAAAAACGTCGGCCCCGCGGCGAGGAGCGGAAGCCCGATTACGAGGGCGGTCGCGCCGAAGGCAAAAAGCGACCTCCATGACCTCAGGAGCCCGCCGGACGATCGGAGCAGCGTGAGCGCCAGGACGGCCGGGAAGACCTTTGTCATGAACCCAATGGCCAGGGACGCGGCGGCGGTCGTCCTGCGTCCCTGGATGAGGAAATAGAGGCCTGAGAGCGCGAAGAAAAGTGGCATGGCCTCAAATGTCCGCCGCCACGCGTAGATCGGAAGAAAAAGCACCGAATAGGAGATGGCGATCCGAAGCGCCATCTCCTCGCCGAACGCGCGTTTCGCTATCAGGTAGATGAATATCAGGTTGCCCGTCTCGAATAGAAGCAGAATCGCCGCCAGCGAAATATCGAAGTTCACGTACCCGCCCCCGAACGACTCGGCGATCAGGCGCGCGGTGGCGGATACCCAGGGGAAAAGTGGAGGGTACTCAAGCCAGTAGTCGAGGCCGGGAAGCAGTCCCTCAGCGCCAAGACGGGCGCGCTGTTCGAACGCGCCGTAGTCGGACCCGCGCTCGAAGAAGCCAAGCGGAGTGAACGCGATCAGTACCATGGCGCGAAAAATGACAAACTGAACCACGAGGAGCTTTAACGGCCCTGCACTCGAGTCTCGAACAAACTCCAAGACCCGACGTGCAGGCCCGCCGCCACCGCCGCCATCGGCGGTATGTGCCACCGCGTAGATCGCCCAAAAGAGGGACGCGGCAACGGCGGCGCCCCAGATCCACGCAGGGCCTTGTTCGTTCGCCACGCGGTGGTTGAACGCGTCCGATGCATAAATCGTGACCAGCAACGGCCACATGAGCGCGAGTGGTATCAACGGTTGAGTGCCTCGCCCGAGGGCGTCCGCGAGACGCAGGCGGCCGACCAGCGACATAGCGAGCCCCAGAAATACATATGCCCCGGCCACGCCAACCGCGCCTAAAGCCACCGTGATGGACCAGCCAAGTCCGGGAGGCAGACCGGTTCGACCGTGGACGAAGGTGGCGATGACCAGGCCGAATCCCATCGCCACGAACAGCGGCCACGCGATGAGCTTGAAAAATTGGCCGGCCCTCGGGCGGCCGGCGTCCCAGGCCGCGGGGTGGTCGCTCATCGACACTTGTGGACTCGAGCGGGAGAAGTTGTGGGGTCGGCAATCAAGCGGACTGTTCCGCGAGGCGGTCGCCAGTCCGTCATTTGGCTATGGTATATGCGCCTCGACAACCTGCCTGAAAGATTAGCAGGGGGCGAAGGCGCCGACCATGCTAATATCCGCCGCCGCTCCGGCCCTGACGTTCGAGAGGGTGAGTCCGCTTTGAGCGAAGCCGCCGGTTACCCCTTAGGTTGGGCAAAGGTCCAGATACCAATATGAACGACCGGCCAAACATTCTCTGGTACTGCACCGATCAGCAGCGGTACGACACCATTGGCGCGCTGGGCAATCCGCACGTCCATACGCCAGCAATGGACAGGCTGGTGGCCCAGGGAACCGCCTTTACGAAAGCGTACTGCCAAGCACCCATATGTACTCCGAGTCGCGCGAGCTTTATGACCGGAATGTATCCGAGCACGGTAGGCGCAGATAAGAACGGCGTCGAGTTATTTCCAAACAAATACCCGCTTATCTCCAAGACCCTGTCGGATCTCGGCTGGGAATGTGGCCTCATCGGCAAATTGCACCTGGCCACGGCCGCCGCGGGGATTGAGCCGCGCGCCGACGATGGGTACACATACTTCAAGTACAGCCACGCGCCGCGCGACGATTGGGATGAGGGACACG
This sequence comes from Chloroflexota bacterium, assembly GCA_963663595.2. Lineage (GTDB taxonomy): Bacteria > Chloroflexota > UBA11872 > UBA11872 > VXNJ01. The sequence goes on from CAXXGZ010000003.1 coordinate 371,755, forward strand.
ACTACGTCGAATGGCTTCGCGCCAGGGGTCAGGACCTCGAAACGATGCTGGCCAGCCCGGAAAACGTACCCGCCGAGCACCATCAGGCGACGTGGGCGTCGGACATGGCCATCGACTTCATCAAACGCCCCCGCGGCGGCCCGTGGCTGCTCAGCATGAACCCTTATTACCCTCATCCACCGTTTAACCCACCAACGTCTTATTTCGAGAAATTCGATCCGGGGTCGCTGCCCGGACCCCTTTTCCGAGAAAGCGACCTGGTGAACCAGGGCCGCCTCACCGCCGCCGGAATCGATTTCCAGTCGGTCTCGAAGACGCCGGAGGAAATGGACGCGAAAACCGAGCAGGCGCGCTATTACGCGATGATCGAACTAGTGGACGACCAGCTCGCGCGAGTGCTGACGGCCATCGAAGAATCCGGCGGGTCCGAGAACACGATCGTCATCCTGACCAGCGACCACGGGGAGGCCCTCGGGGACCACGGGCTCATATACAAAGGCTGTCGGTTCATCGAAGGTCTTGTTCGAGTTCCACTCATTTTTTCATGGCCTCGTAACATCCAGGCGGGACTCCGGAGTGATGCCCTGGTCGAATTGACCGATATCGTGCCGACGTTGCTCGAGATCGCGGGCCTCGAGGTCCCTGAGTACATGCACGGACTGTCGCTGCTGCCGATTCTGACCGGAAAAGCCTCCGCGAATACGCACCGCGATCACGTTCGTTGCGAGTATTTCGACGCGGTGGACCTTCCCGACAGCACGTACGCAACCATGTATCGCGACGAGCGGTGGAAGCTCGTCGTATACCACGGCAAGGTTGTAGGCGAACTCTACGACCTCCGCAACGATCCGCAGGAGTTCGAGAACCTGTGGGACGATCCGGCGAGCGCGGACGTCAAGTCGGAATTGCTACTGAAGAGCTACGACCAGGCGGTCCTGAACATGGACCACGGCCCGGAGCGGGTCGCCGCGATTTGAAAGGCGGCGGGCTCACCCCGACGTCGCCGATCTAGGAAAACTCGGAATCCCGCCAGTCTTCGATCGAATGTCTGGCGTGATCGAATGCAAGATTCTCGGGAATCCGGTCGGCCGGGAAGTACCGAACCTCATCGGCCTCGTCGTACGGGTACGGTTCGCCACGCGGCGCCCCGGCATACGAGAAGGTGACCGTGTGCAGCTTCTCCTCGCCCGGGTATTCATCGACGTAAATGCCTATTAATCCGGCGATGTCGATCTCGATGCCGGCTTCCTCGAGGAGCTCACGCCGGGCGCCATCTTCAGGGTGCTCGCCGTCCTCCAGAAAGCCCCCCGGAATGTCCCAGTAACCCAAAAATGGTTCGATGCTCCGCTTCAGGAGCAGGATTTCGCCGCCGGTGGAGACGATCACTTCGGCGCAGGGCTTGGAATTTAAATAGTCGCGCCTGTCGCAGGCTCCGCAGCGCAGCCTAAGAGATTGCTCGCCGGTCAATACGATCATTTTCCCGCCGCAAAAGCGACAATGCCGGTGACCGAACGGCGGTTCAACGGGCGAATGTTCGGTCACGCCGGCGAGCTGCCCGGGCACGCATCCGGGTATGTGCTAATAGCGAAGGAACGGGGCCGCGGGCCTGCTTCAGTCCGGGGCAACTGCCGTCATGAACGGCTCCGAGAGCTCGTGGGTTATGGGCGCGCCCTCCGCTTCAAGGCTGCGAAAGTTGCGCTGGCGGTCGTATCGAACATGGCGGATTTCAACCGTCCACACCCCGCGCTCATCCTCCAGCACAAGATACGTGGCGCGGCTCGGACGGCCCTCGTAGGATCGGCCGACCGACCCGGCATTCGCAATCAGGGTGCCGCGCACCATGCGCCCGAACGACCTGTGCGTGTGCCCCCCAACAACCGCGTATGCCGATGCCTGCTGCGTAAGGATGAGGAGCCGCTCGTCATTCTCGTCGGCGTTCAAGCCTTCTTCGTCACTGCGAGGTGTGCCGTGAACGATAACTAGATTGCCGGCGCCATTTTCACTTCTGATCGAGATGCTGGGAGGAAGGGAGCCAAGATATTCGACCATTTCATCGCCCAGCCGATCGCGCGTCCATGAGATCATCCCGGCAATGGCGACGCTTGCCTCCGCTTCGCCCGACGGCGCCGATGCATCGAACTCGGCGATCATCCGATCGGTGTTGCCCCTGACGCTGCTCCAGCCTCGCTCTTGCAGGATCGCCACACATTCACGCGGCCGGGGTCCCAGCAGGGCCAAATCGCCCGCCGCGTAGACTTGATCAATCCCGGTGCTGTCGATGTCATCGACCACCGAGTGTAGTGCGACCTCATTGCCGTGAATGTCGGAAACGATAGCGAATCGCATGACGCCTTGCTCCGGATTCAAACTCAGATTCCCGTGACGAGTCCGCAAAGCGTACCAAACGAACGATCACGGGTCTAAGCCGAGGCCGCGGAGGCAACGGGTGCGCTATATTTCGACGCCCAGCAAGTCGAAGCACAAATCGGAGATGGATGTGGATTGCCCGCTCTTGGTCCCAATGCGCCAGCACTTCGACGATGACGAAGTGCGCGATCTTGAGGGCGAGATTGCCCGCGGTGTACGCGCCCAACTTGGGCTTGGCGAGGTCCGACCGGGACAGACCGTCGCGATCGGCGTAGGCAGCCGGGGAGTCTCCCCCATCAGGAAGGTGGTGGCGACGCTCGTCCGGGAGATTGTCGCGGCGGGGCTCGAGCCGTTTATCGTTCCCGCCATGGGCAGCCACGGCGGCGGCACCGCGGCAGGGCAGCAGGCAGTCCTGGAAGAATATGGAATCGCGGAATCGACCGTGGGCGCGCCCGTGCGAGCCACGATGGAGACGCAACTCCTCGGCACGACATCGCACGGTGTGGAGGTCCATATAGACCTAAATGCCTTCAATGCGGACCATATCGTGATCGTCGCGCGAGTAAAGCCGCACACCGGCTTTAGGTCCGACATTGAGAGCGGACTCTGCAAGATGCTGGCGGTCGGAATGGGAAAAAGTACAGGAGCCAGCAAAATTCATGAGGGCGGACTGACGGAAACGATTCCGGAAGCCGCCACGGTCGCCATCGACTCCGGCAGGCTGCTGTTCGGCGTCGCTCTGGTGGAAAACGCATTCGACCGACCCTACATCGTCAAGATCGCCGGTCCCGACGAGTTCCACCACACGGACCGCGATCTTTTGGTCGAGGCCAAGGAGCTATTGCCGCGCATACCGATCGATCGGCTCGATCTTCTTATCGTCGACGAGATGGGCAAAGACATCTCGGGAACGGGAATGGACACCAACGTGATCGGCATGTGGCGGCGCATCGGTGGCGAGCGGGTGCCCGACTATGGACTGCTGTCGGTTTTGCGCCTCCGCAAGACATCGGAAGGTAACGCCTCGGGAATCGGTATGGCCGATTTCACCACCCAGACCCTTGTGGACGCGATAGATCGAAACCAGACCTACCTGAACGCCATAACGGCGATGGTTCCATTCATGGCGCGTATCCCGCTCACGCTTCCCACCGATCGCGAATGCCTCGAAACCGCCATCGGTCTGGCGACGCGAACCTCGCCCGGCGAACCTCGCATCGGCCGGATACGGAACACGCTGGAGCTAGAGGAGTTTCTGGTGACGCAACCCGTGGCGGCGGAAATCGAAGGGGCCGGCGGCGGCGCGCGGGTGGGCGATGCAGGTGAGATCGAATTCGAACGGGACGGCCGGTTGTCCGATCTTCCAGCCTGATCGATCCCATTGCCAATTCAGCGCCCGGAACATGTCGGATAATGGCGGCTAGCTCCAGCCCACCCCACACCACGCCGCCAGTATTCCCATTCGCGGCCGGAGCCTGGGCATATCTGATATTCGGCTTGGTCGCCACGGTCGTCGGCCCCACCTTGCAACCCATCCGCGAGACGTTTGACGTTGGCCTGGCCCAAGTGGGCCTTCTGTTTCCGTTTGCGTCTCTGGGATACATCGGATCGGGGCTTCTTGGAAGCATCGCCTCCGACCGCTATGCAAGGCGCCCATTCGTGGTCGCGGGTTCCGCCCTGATGGCGGCTGGCGTTGGAATTCAATCCACTGCCCCTACATGGTCGCTTTTGCTCGCAGGAACCCTGGTGATTGGAATGGGTATGGGCCTCCTGGACGGACCGCTTAACGCGTTGATCATGGACCTCTCAACCTCCGATACCGCGAAGTGGCTGAATTACCTTCATTTTTTCTTCGGAACCGGCGCGCTCGCTGGACCTATTCTCGCCGGTGCAGCCCTCGGCCTGGGGGCCGACTGGCGGCAAATCTACGCTGTGCTTGGAATCGTGGCCGCCACAGCCGTAATTCCGTTCGCGCTGATGCGGATTCCAGCGCGCCCGCGCCGTGCGCCAGTTCGGCTTGGGTCGGTTGGTCGGATCGCACTGCAGCCGCTGATCATCCTCATGATGATCGTGCTGGTGTTCTACGTCGGGGTTGAAGTGACCATAGCCGGGTGGCTGCCCAGCTTTCTCGAACTGGATCACGGATTCAACCGCGGCGTCGCCGGCGCCGCCGTCTCGGTCTTCTGGGTGGGCATTCTGATTGGGCGCCTCTCGAGCGGGCTGCTGACGCGATGGATGGATCCGTTGCGACTTCTCACATTGTCCCTAGCGGTGGGGAGCTTTTTCGCGCTTGCCGCCTCGTTGATCGATAATTCCATTCTGGCGATCGTGTGCTTCGCCGTTGTCGGTATCATGCTGGCATCCGCATTTCCGACCGCGTTGGCCGTGGGAGTTAAGAGCCAGGAGGCGGCCACGGGGGCGCTGACTGGATTCATGGTGGCGGCCGCCGGAGTAGGCTCGCTCACGTTCCCACCGATCGCCGGCGCAATCGGCGAATCGTTCGGACTGCGTCCGGCGATGGTCATGACGGCCGGATTAACCGGTCTGGCCGGGGTCGCGTCGGCGTGGGCTATGGTTCGCTCGGGACGAGCGACCACCGAAGGCCCTACAACCCACCTGGAACGGAGCGACAAATGAGCGCGCAGACGCCGGAGGCTCCCTTTGCGGCCGCGGATTTCGGAGGCACGAACATCCGCAGCGCCGTGGTCACTCACGACGGGGAGGTCCGCGGCTGGAACACGGTCGAGACCCGAGGCGATCTTGGACCATCGTCAGTCGTGGATCGCGTACGCGCCAGCGTTGAGAAATCCATCCGGGCGGCTGGGGTCCGCATGACCGATATCCAGGCGATGGGCGTCGCCGCGCCCGGCCCGCTGGACCACGAGGCCGGCATAGTCATCAGCGCGCCGAACATTCCCGGATTCGAAGACATCAACGTGGCCGGCCCGCTTTCCGAACACCTCGGCTTCCCCGTTTTCCTGGGCAACGACGCCAATCTCGCGGTTCTTGGAGAACACGCCTACGGCGCTGGAAGGGGTGTGAAGGACATGGTCTACGTGACCGTCAGCACCGGAGTCGGCGGAGGAATTCTGACCAACGGCGAGTTACTTCTCGGCGCCACGGGCAATGCCGGCGAGGTGGGTCACCTCACGGTGGATTTGAACGGCGAGCTCCACCACTGCGGAAACGTTGGGTGCGTGGAGCTGTACGCGTCCGGCACCGGGATCGCGTACTACGCCCAGAAGGCCATCGAGGACGGGCGGGTGTCGGCCTTACGGGGTCCCTGGGATCGCAACAACCGGGTGACGGGTCGCGATGTTGTAGAGGCCGCCGGCGCGGGCGATGATCTGGCAGTGGAGGCGATGGATCAGGGCGTCAGGGCGCTCGCCGCGGGCCTCGTGAGCATCATTCATGTTGTCAATCCCGAGCTGATAGTGGTCGGAGGTGGAGTGGCGAACGCCGGCGATCTGCTCTTCAAACCTTTGCGTGAGATCGTTTTCGGGAACTTGATGCCCGGATTTGGCGATCGGCTGAGAATCGTCCCCTGGACCCTGGGAGAAAACGTCGGACTCCTTGGCGCGGCTGAGTGGGCGCGACGGCGTCTGCGCGAAACTCGCTAGAACTGAGATCGACCCTATTCGGGCCTCTCGACAGTTACAGCGTCAAGTACCAGATAACCGCCGAGCGGCGCCACCCATATTCCCGTGACGTAAGGCTGGATCAGATAGGCGACCGCACGATCGGCAATCGGGATCCCCGGCATCTCGGCGTCGAGGATCGCATCCGCTTCCGCGTAAGTCTCCCGGCGGAGCTGCTGGTCGGCCAGCAGATCGGCGCGTTCGACGATGGCATCGTACTCGGCATCCGACCAGCCGGATCGCAGGAAGTCATCCCCCGACCACCATAGCGTGTTGTGCCAGTTTTCCGGATCGAGATACTCGGAGTTCCAACCCGCGCGGTAGAAGTCGAAATCGCCCGGCGATTCCGTGAAATCCAGGTACTCGCGCCACTCCATGACGTTGTGGCCCACATCAACGCCGAGAACCTCCGCCCAACGCGCCACCAGCAACGACGACAGTCGCTCCCATTGTGCGGTTCGGTGATACGACAGTTGTACAGCTGGAAAGCCCTGGCCGTCCGGATACCCGGCGTCGGACAATAGCTGCCGTGCCTCCTGGATCGCCCGATCCGGCGGCGGATGCGGACGTATCTCACCACGGATCAGGGGAGCTGGCAGTAGGCCGCCGGCGGGCTGCTCCGAGCCGGTGAACACCTTTGGAATAAGATCGGCCCGATCGATGGCGAGGGAAAACGCGCGCCGAACTCGTACGTCATCCCACGGTTCTTTGTTCGTGTTGTACACAAGAAACCAGTTGCCTCCGAGTCCGAATACCGCTGTGAGGGAGCGAAGATCCTCGCCCTCCCGCACGGCCTGCAGCTCCCGCCGCCTAAGCTCGATCACATCGGCGACCTGATTGCGGAATATGGGAATCAGAGGTTCGTCGTCAGCGACCAGCTTCACGCGGATCTCGTCGAATCGCTGCCGCGACGGATCCCAGTAATGCGGATTCGGAACCAAGCGCATACCTTCGGAGTGGAACCACTCAACCAGCCTGTACGGCCCGTTCGTGTCTATGTGCGCGGCTTCGGTCCAGCGATTGCCCCAGTCAGTGATCTCATCCCTGGGCAGAGGCATAAACGACTGCGTGGCCACCCGCGCCAGAAACGATGTGGACGGACTCTTCAAGACAACCTGCAACTCATCCGCCGTCGCGGACGTGATGGCCACGTTCGAGGCGTCCTCAGCCAGACCTTCCGCATATTCCTGCGCGCCGAGAATCGTATAGAGCAGGTATGAATAGTCGCTGGCCACTGCCGGATCAAGGTTTCTGGTCCAGCCGTTCCTAAAGTCCCTCGATGTCAGACGCCGGTCCGACTGCCATCTGGCGTTCGAGCGCAGCTGGAAGTAGAACGTGCGGCCGTCTCCCGATATTTCCCAAGATTCCGCGGCCGCCGGCACGACGGATCCATCGCGCGAGATCCGCGTGAGCGGCTCGAAAAGCAGATTTACTATCGTGAGCGTCCCGGCCCCGGAAGCAAGGCCGGGATCGATGGACAGGGGTTCAGGCATCGCCAGGTTGAGGACCCGTTTTGTCGGTTCTCCCGGCCCTTCTATCGCGGGCAACGGCCCGCAGGAAGCAGCCAGAAATACGAACGCGGCGAAGGCGAGCAAGAACCGGGCTACCCGACCGCGCCTCATCTCGTTTTCACGCCCCGACCGCCTAGTCGGTGATCCATACCGACGACATCCATTCCTGAATGCTCGGAGGCCGGCTAAATCCGCGAACCGTAGGCCTTACGAGGACGTGATCGACCGAAAACCAGATCGGGATGATCGGGGCATCATTCACGATCATAGTTTCCGCGCCTTCGTAGAGCTCCAGCCGCGCGGCTGGGTCCATTTCCTCTCGGGCGCTCACCAGCAGCTCGTCCACGCGCTGGTTTGAATAGTTCGAAACGTTTTCAGCGCTCTCAGAGTGAAACATAAGATCAAGGAAATTGTGCGGGTCAGGATAGTCGGCGCTCCAGCCGAGCGAGAAAATCTGAAACTCCCCGGATGGTCCATATAGCTCGTCCAGGAAGTCCGCCCAGTCAGTGGTCTGAACGGCGATGTCGATGCCCAAGTTTTCCTTTATCAGAAACAGCGCGGCCTCCACATGGGCGGGCAGAAGTAGCCCGGAGCCGGAGATGAGCATCCGTATATCGGGCAGCGCGTCGGCCGAACCGTAGCTTGAACTCGCCAGCTCGGCACGAGCATCGACGGGATCGTAGCCGAGCCCGGCCCTGGCTGGATCATGGCCCGGAAAATTCTCGGGCAGAATCCCATTCGCAACGGCGTCGTTGCCCCGCAGACTCACGCGAACGATTTTCTCCACGTCAATCGCCTTGGCAAAGGCCCGCCGCACGTGGACATCGTCGAACGGAGGCTCCTCGGTGTTGAAGCCGAGATAGAAAAGCGAGAACTGCGGGGCGTTCATATAATCCGCTCGAAGGGGATCGTTTGAATCGCGGAACCGCTCCACGTTCCCCCCACCGATGTCAATGATGTCGACGGCTCCAGTTTCGTATCGAAGCAGCGCCTCGGAACCCCCTATCAGGGCGATCCTCACCTGCGAAATCGCCGCAGGTGAGTGATAATTCTCGTTTCTCACGAGCACGATCTCGTCGCCGGTAATCCATCTGGCAAGCGTGAACGGCCCGCTGGAGTTCGGCGAGCGGTACCAGCCATCCCCGTCGGCCTCGGCTGAATCGACGACAAACGAGACGGGATAGGTGAGCTTGTACAAGAAGAAAGCCACAGGCCGCTCCAGCCGGATCTCGAAAGACGCGGAAGCCCCGGAGCGAATCCCGACGATACTGCCGGTCGATCCCCGGGCAAAGTCGCCCGCCCCCTCGATGTCGCCGAGATAAGTCAGCGCCGTCTCGGACTCCGTCCGCGGATCCAGGGCGCGGTTGATCGAATAGGCAACATCGTCCGCCGTGAGCGCCTTCCCGTCGGCGAACCTCAACGACGGTCGCAACGAAAACGTATACACGCTCCCGTCGCCCGTCACCTCCCAGCTTTCGGCAAGGTCCCCCACGACATTGAGGTCGGAATCGAGTTTCACCAGGCCCGAGAAAAGCTCAACGGCGTATTGCGCCGATCCGGTATCGCGAACAAATGCGGGATCCAGCGTGATCGGTTGAGATCCGGCGATCCGCAGCACCTGCGCCGGGGCCGCGTCCGGTACCTGCTGCGCTTGCAGCCTCGCGGGCGCCGAGAAGAGTGCGACCGGCGCATCGACACCCCGGCCGCTAGGGCCGGGTCCGCCATTGCACCCCACGACGAGCGCTAGACCGATGGCGGCAATGAAACCTCCAAGCGCCCGGCTTGAAATCAACCGGCGCAGCAGCCCGATCGGCGAACTAGCTCCGTTTACCGTCGCCGCCCGTTTCATCGCCTGAATCCGGTCGCGATCCCGCCGGACGGTGTCCCAAATCGACAATCAGCCGCTCCGCCTGATTGATGATTCCCGCCTCGCTTTCGTAGCGCGCGAGGCGTTGGGCGCGGGCCGGCTCGAACCACTTGCATTCCAGGTGTTCGTCGGGATTGTGACGCAGGTTTCCGCCAATGACGCGTAGAAGATAATGATCGACTCGCTTTGAGAATCTTGACCCCTTCGCGCTGAACCGGTAGCACACGTCTCCCAGACGGCAAACGACCCGCGTCGAGAGTCCCGTCTCCTCCAGTACTTCGCGCAGTGCGGCATCTTCCGCCGTTTCCCCAGATTCCAGACCGCCCTTCGGGAGGACCCAATGGCCCGCGAAACTGCGGCACATCGCGATCTGCAGGCCACGCCTCGAGGTGCGGTACGGCACGCCGCCGGCGGAGTGCAGAGATCGCACGTTTCTTTGGTTCTGATAGCGTCTGCGAGCCACCGAATAGTATCTCCGAATCCACCGTCTCGCCGATGGCCGGAAGTTGGCGGTCACTCCTATGCTAGCGTAGCTCCACAACGCCTCCGGGGAGGGATTACTGCCAGTTGTCCGACGCTGAAGTCATCCTGGCGATCGACCAGGGCACCACGGGTACGACGTGCCTTCTCGTCGATCGGTCGGGCCGTGTCAGGTCGCGGGGTTACGCGCGCCTAAAGTCCCGCTATCCCCAGGACGTATGGGTTGAACAGGACGCTCGCGACATATGGAACTCCGTACTGGAGTCTGCCTCGGAAGCGCTTGGCTCAGATAAACCCCGGCTGGCCGCCATTGGCATAACCAACCAGCGTGAAACCACCGTACTTTGGGACGCCGATACCGGCGAGCCGCTCGCGCCGGCGATTGTGTGGCAGGATCGCCGAACCGTCGGGCTTTGCGAGCGCTTGATCGAGGATGGATACGGTCAATCCATCGCCGACGCAACAGGTCTGGTGATCGACCCGTACTTTTCAGGCACCAAGGTCAGATGGCTGTTGGAGTCCGATCCTGGCCTCGCGGAGGCGGCACGGTCCGGCCGGGCCAAATTCGGAACAGTTGACTCGTGGCTTATCTGGAAACTTACCGGCGGAGACGTTCACATCGTCGACGCCTCCAATGCCTCCCGGACGATGCTCTGCGACATCGATCGAGTGGCATGGAGCGATGACCTGCTCGAAATTTTGAATGTGCCGAAATCAATGCTGCCCACGATAGTGCCAAGTAGCGGCGATCTGGCGATCACATCGGGCGATGGCGTGATACCGGCGGGTGTCCGGATCGGTGGCATGGCCGGAGATCAGCAGGCCGCTCTGTTTGGCCAGGTGTGCTTCGATCCGGGCATGTTGAAGGTTACCTATGGGACCGGTTGCTTTCTATTGGCAAACGTTGGCGAGAAGCGCATGCGCTCCAAGAGCCGGCTCCTCTCCACGATCGCGTGGCGGATAGGCGAGAAAACCGTCTACGCGATCGAGGGCAGCGTGTTCATGGGCGGCGCGGTCATCCAATGGCTCCGCGACGCCCTGCGACTGATCGATTCATCGGAAGAATCGGAGATCGTGGCCTCAGAGGTGAACGATACCGCCGGCGTGACGCTCGTCCCCGCATTCGTGGGGCTCGGCGCCCCCCATTGGAATGCGCGGGCGAGAGGGATCCTCACCGGCCTCACTCAGGGCGCCACCAGGGCGCATATCGTCCGAGCGGCCCTTGAATCGATAGCCCATCAGGTTGCGGATGTGGCCGAGACCATGGCGCTCGAAAGCATCCCGCTGGCGGACGAGGTCCGAGTGGACGGCGGCGCCTCGCGCAACGACCTGCTGATGCAGATTCAGTCCGACTTGCTCGACGCCCGCGTGATTCGGCCGGCAATGATCGAAACCACGGCGCTGGGCGCGGCGTATCTGGCCGGGCTCGCGGTCGGGTTTTGGAAGTCCGAGGACGATCTAAGATCGATCTGGAGGATGGACAGGGAATTCTCGCCGTCCAAAGATCCCACCGTGGTCAAGCGACGCCGCGAGTGGGGTCGAGCGGTCGCTAGGTCGCTCGATTGGGCGGAGGCCTGACCTAGGGCGAGTTGCCCCCCAGAGACCAGGCGACCTCGCCCTTCACCATCGTCGTGAAAGGGCATAGTTCGCGATCGAAGACGGTGATGTCCGCATCCTTCCCCGGCGCGAGGCTTCCCGTTTGTCGCTCAATTCCCGCCGAACGCGCGGGCGTCAAGCTGGCCATTTCGATGGCTTCTTCAAAGGTCACGCCCAGCATCTCGACTGCGTTGCGCACCGCCTGGTCCATCGTCAGGAGACTTCCGGCCAGGTTGCCCTCGGGGATTCGGGCCGATCCGTCGCGGATGCTGATCTCGTATCCGGCCCACTCATGCGTCCCGTCCGGGTAGCCGGTCAAGACGGTCGAGTCAGTTACCAGAATCGTTCGCTCCGTCCCCTTCAATGACAGCAGGAGCGACGCGGCGCCGGGATGGACGTGGTGACCGTCCAGTATGAGTTCCGCGGCTACCTCACGCCGATCGAGAACGGCCCCGATAATGCCCGGTTCTCTGTGATGAAACCCCGTCATGGCATTGAAGCAGTGGGTCGCGCGAGCTACCCCTGACTCGAACGCAAGCATCGCCTCGTCGTAGGTCCCGGCGGCGTGTCCCAGCGACGGGATCACACCCAAGGCGATCAATCCCTTTGCCGCCGCCACACGTTGGCCATGACATGCCACGGTCATCACCACCGTCAAACCGCCCGCGGCATCGACGAGATCGCGCGCCTCGGAATCGTCATATGGTCGAAACGTGGCCGGATCGAACATTCCGGGCATGGAGGGATCGAGATAGGGACCTTCCAGGTGGATGCCGAGGACCCCAGCGCCCTCCACTTCCGCCGATGCGGCCTCGGCCACCAGGGCGGTCAGACGGTCGCGGCTCTGTCCCACCAGCGTCGGGAGAAAGCCGGTCACACCGCGCTCGGCATGTCCCAGCGACATGCCGCGAACCCCAGCCTCGCCGTCCATGGCGTCACTTCCGTTTAGCCCATGGGTGTGCGTGTCGATGAGCCCTGGGGCCACGTACAGGCCGCTCGCGTCAATGACCGCCACGTCAGATGGCGGCTCAGCCGGTCCGCCGATCAGCGAAGCGATCCGGCGGCCCTCGACAACGACCGTGCCGCCCACCATCGGACCCGACGGAGCCATGACGATGCCGCCGGTGATATACGTGATCTCGCTGCGCCGCTCCCCCGGACGGTTGGAGCGGCGGGTCGATCCGCCGGTCAATGTGGCAACACGGCTACGGAACAGGTCCGTTCAAGAAATCGAGCACTCGCGCAGGAGTATGGAACGAAATCGGCGGGGCGGGTCCGCAAATCTGCTGGCGCGGGGGCTACGCCGCCGCAAGCCGGCTCTCGAACTCATCGCCGGACTCGAACGGTCCCAATACCGCAAGGCGATAATTGCGGGGATCGAAGATCCGTTCCGCCACGCGGTTGATGTCTTCCAGCGCCACGGCTTCGAAGTTCTCCAGCACCTCCGCCACAGTCAGTATCCGGCCCATCAGGGCCTCCTGCCTGCCTGTCCATGAAACCACGCCGCCCGTGTCCTCGGTACCCAGGACAAGCCGCCCCTTCAGGTATTCCCGGGATCGGGTCAGCTCATCCGCCGTGACGCTGCCCCGGAACCGCCTCAGTTCCTCCAGGATCGCATCGATCGCACCGGGAGCGCTCTCGGGACTAACGCCGGCATAGACTCCGTAAAACCCTTGATCCGAGTGGGAGTGCGAGAACGATTGAACGGCGTAGGCCAGCGCAAGTTCCTCGCGAATCCGCTGGAAGAGCCTGCTGCTCATACCGTCTCCGAGGATCACGTTGAGGAGCGCCAGGGTCCAGCGATCGGGATCTTCGTAGGCGATACCGGGCATCGTCAGACAAATGTTGGCCTGCTCGATCGCACGATGTTCCACCGTTACGGTTTGACCGGTTGCAAGTCCCGGCGTGCCCTCGCGGTTACCGCTGGCGCCGCCGGCCCATTCGCCCAGAAAGCGCTCGATAACCTCCAGCACGTCGCTGTGTGAAGCGGGGCCGGCGACACTGACGACGGCCGACGACGGGGAGTACTCGTCGGCGATATGTCGCACGAGATCGTCCCGGGTGAGAGACTGCAGGCTGTCGCTCGTGCCGCCCACATCCCGGCCAAGCGGGTGACCGGGAAACGTGATCTCTTCCGCAAGCATCGATATCCGTGATTGCGGATCGTCTCGAGTCATGTCTAATTCTTCGAGGATTACCTTGCGTTCTTTCTCGAACTCCGCTTGATCGAGGATTGGCTCCCGAACCAGAGAGCAAACGACCTCCGCCGCCAGATCGAACTTGGAAGCGGGAACTCGCACCCAGTAATTGACGATTTCCTTTCCGGTGGAGGCGTTGATGTTCCCGCCGACGCCTTCCACGGCCTCGCTTATGTCTCGGGCGGTCGGCCACTTCTTGGTGCCCTTGAACAGCATGTGCTCCACGTAGTGGGAGATTCCGGCGGTCGCATTGGATTCGTAGCGTGATCCGGACGCGAAATAGATGGCCAGCGAAACACCCCTGGTATGTGGATGAGTCGCGGAGACGACCCTAATCCCATTATCGAGACGGGTCAGTTCGTAGGAATCGACTGGACTTTGATTAGCAGTGCTCACTATCTTCACCCTCGGAGAATCCGGCCATGGCTGCCGGCCCCAATAACGGTTCGACCAATACGCGGACCCGTATTCGGAAGCGTACGAGGCCGTTCTTCCGGGTGTCAACGCGGTGTGACGCTGCGCCGGTGAGAGGCTTCAAATATCGTGCAACTGGACATTCTCGGAATTGGCGATCCGAAGCTGAGACGGACCGCTGAGCGAATCGAGAAAATGGGCGGAGACGAACTGGGGCTGGCGCGGTCCATGGTCGCCGCCATGCGTCAAGCGAACGGAGTCGGACTGGCGGCCCCGCAGGTCGGCGTTAATCGCAGATTGGTCGTGATCGAAGTGCCCGCCGGTCACGAGTCGGACGACACCGAGGAATGGGACTGGGATCAGACACAGCTTCTTTGTCTGGCTAATCCCGTGATATGGGAATTGAATGACTTCCGTTCCGTGGAAGAGGGTTGCCTGTCATTGCCCGGTTTCATCACGACGATATCCCGCGCTGGTCACGTTGTGGCCGAGGCCTGGGGACTCGACGGCAAGCGTTTTACGGTCGACGCTCGTGGGCTGCTCGCGCAGGCCATCCAGCACGAACTCGACCATTTGGATGGCGGTTTGGTGAGCGATCGCGCCGGGTCGATCATGAACATGCGGCAGGTCAAGCCTGCTTGGATCGCCGGATCGGATCGGAAGCGCAGGCGACGGGCGTCGGACGATGCCGGAACGGAGAGCGCTTGATAGTCCCCTGCCGCCGGAATATCAGCGAGCGGCCTCGCGGACTATGTGGTCGAGTTCCGGGAGGATTATGTCCTCCAACGCCAGGCGAACGGCGGCGGTCGAACCCGGCGTGCAAATCACCACACAGCGTTTCGTGGCGCCGCCCACGGCGCGGCTTAACATCGCCGCCGGTCCGATCTCGTCCCAACTGAAGCGACGAAACGACTCCCCGTAGCCGTCGAGAATCTTGTCCAAAAGGGGCGTGACCGTCTCGACGGTTATGTCCTTTTCGCTCAAGCCCGTCCCTCCGCAGAACACCACGAACTGAGCCTTCTCGCCGACGAGGTCGTGGAACCTCTTCGCGATCTCTTTCGCGTCGTTTTTGATGATCTCGCGGTGGACGACCTTGTGCCCGAACCGCGTGATTAACTCCTGCGCCAGGTCGCCCGACGTGTCAGTGTCCTCATAGCGGCTGTCGCTAACGACGACAATGGCGCTTTCAATTGCATCTAGGTCTTTGGCGGCGTGGCGGTGCTCTTCGGTGGATTCGGACCCGCGCTGAGCGTGAGGATCGTGAGCCATGTTGGAGTCCTCGGTCAATGCTCGCTCTGCTTCCGCCGATCTTCCTCGTCGCGGCGATCATCGTCGGATCGACGATCGGCCGTGTCACGGCGATCCGGGTCCGCCCTTCGATTCGAGCTTTGCCTCTTCTCCGAACCAGCGACATCGGTTGAGCTTGTGCGCCGCTCGGCGTCGCGCCTCCGCTGGCGTTCCAACCGACGCTTTGCAGCCCGTATCCGTCGACGATCGGTGCGTCGATCGGATCCTTCGCGACGTTCGGGTTCCAGGTCAGCCACCGATACGGCACCTTGAGCCGCTAATACCCATTTTCATCCGAATTGCGAGACCCTCCTGATGGAATGGCATGCTTGGCCATTCGCGCCTTCATCCGCCCTACGATCTCCATAGCCTTATCGTGGGGCCGCTGCCAGATATTCCTTCCGAAAATGAACCCGGCGGCCCCAGCGGCCAGCGCGGCATCGACGCGATCCAGCAGCAGATCGTCGTCCACCCGTGCGCCGCCCGACATTATGATGAGCGTTCTCCCCGCTGAACGCACGATCTTTGATATCGATTCCTCCAGCGTCCACGACATCGAGTTGTATGGCTTCGGAGAAGCTTCATTCGGGCCGACCATACCGTCGCTGGCCGTATCAGGGAAGTTCACCTTCACAACGTCGGCGCCAAGCTCCACAGCCACGCGCGCGGCATAATCGATCGCGTAGATGGAGTTGCTCCCACCCTTCGCATCGACATGTTCCCCACGTGGATACGCCCACACGACCACAGGCATGCCCATGCGTTCGGCCTCGAGCCGAACCTGAGAGAATTTCTCGAAATCCTGTTCTTGCTGGGCGGACCCGACGTATAGGGTGTAACCGATGGCATCGGCGCCGAGCCTGACGGCGTCCTCGACCCTGGCCGTGAGCGGCGATCTGGGAGCGCCGGACGGAGGGATTTCGGTCTTGCCGTTGAGCTTGAGGATCAACGGCACCGCCCCCGCGATTTCCCGCATGTACTTGGAGGCCAGCCCATACTGCAGAGCTATGCCCGAGTATCCGGCGTCTATCGCCAGGGCCGTCTCGTAAGCGGGATCGATGCTGTCCTCGTTGGCGAAAAAGTCCCTTGGACCGTGCTCGAGTCCCTGATCCAACGGCAGAAACAGCATGGTTCCGCCGCCTGGACCATAGTCGTACAGCATGCGATGGAGCCGGGTCCGCTTGCCGAGGTTGACGTCCATGTCGTCTAGGCTTGGTCGAACTGCTTGAACCGTCCCGGTTCTACTCGTCGTCACCATCTTCAGCCTCCCATGCGGGGCTAAGGTCGCTTCTTGATTCTGCCTACGCACGTCCGCCGTTCCGATCTCCCAACTCACGAATCGCCGCCAGGACCTCGTGGGGAGTGACAGCGTCGCCAACCTTTATGTCGGGTGATACGTCGTCGCCGTGATAATCGCTGCCGCCGGTAGCCATCAGGTCATGGCTTCGCGCCACCGATAAATACCTTTTGGTCACGTCGGCGGACTGCTTGGAACAGTATACTTCCAGCCCCTGTAAGCCCGCCTTCATCATCTCTGGCAACAGCGATTCAAGATCCAAAGTTCCGCCGTGGAAGTCGTACATCGGATGAGCCAGGGAGGTGACCGCGCGCGCGCCGCGAAGCATGGTCACGACATCCGTCGGCGCCAGCTTCGTCCGTCCAACGTAAGCCGGAGCGTCATTGCCGATCCACCTATCAAATACTTCGCTCCACGATTTCGCATAGCCCCTTTCCATGATCGCCCTGGCGATGTGCGGTCGGCCGATTCGCGCGTCTCCCGCGATCGCCAGGACTCGCTCCCACTTGATCGACAGGCCGAGATCGTTCAGCTTTTCCACCATTTCTCGGGCGCGCGACTCACGATCGTCCTTCGAATCGTGCATATGGCTTGCCAGGTCCGGGCTTAGAGGATCGGGGTAATACCCGAGCACGTGAACCTCCTGCCTCTTCCCGTTTGGCGTGACGTACTCGCAAGAAAGTTCCACTCCCGGGATGAGTTCCATCCCAATCTCCCCGGCCGCACCGATCCCTTCCGCGATCCCGTCCATCGTGTCGTGGTCAGTGATGGCTACTGCTTCCAGACCGGCGTCCGCTGCCTTCCGCAATATCGAAGTCGGTGAATCCGACCCGTCGGATGCGGTCGTGTGTGTGTGAAGGTCGGCGCCTCGTCGGTCAGTCATGGCCTGCGATGTGAGGCCGGCCTCGCCTCGATCGACCTGAATACGACCCAGGCAAAAATGGACTCGACGATTCCGGTAATTATGGGTGGCCCTCTGGCTCTGCTGCGACGGCGCCCTGGTCCGTCTGACGAGTCAGGTATACCCGATTGACGATGCACGGTTCCAATCCGCTTCGCCGGCGTGAATCCTCGGTGCAGCGTGAGCGTCCGCGTTGTGGGCCCACGCTCCCAGCAGCGAGGAGTGGCTAGATGGCGACGATGGTCCCCGCGGACGCGGATTCATAAACCGCGTCCGTGATTCGCTGGACCTGAAGTCCGGCATCGCCGGACAACTCCAGATCGGCCCCACCTTCCACGGCATCCACAAACCGTTCGATCAATGGCAGATCATGCAACTCATCGGTCTCGGCCCGAATCTCGCTCGAGTCGCCGTCACGTTCAAGTTTCAGGATGTCCCCCCTTACATCGGGGACATAAATCCGGCCCTCGGTGCCTGAGACCTCGTAGTCGCTGCGGCCTGGCTTCACCCACCACAGAGACGAGAACGTGGCCTGCACTCCGGATCGGTACTCAATTATCACCGAGCAGGTATCTTCAACGTCGCCATCGATGAACCGACGCACGGCGAACCCGGCGACCTTGGCTGCGGGGCCGGCCAGGGCCTGAAACAGGTCGAGCCGGTGCGTTCCAATGTCCATCAGGGGGCCGCCGCCGCTCTGGACGGCGTCGACGCGCCAGTACTTTGGATGGCTCGGATCGAGGCTGAATCTGGATGACGCATTGCCGTGCAGCGCGACGAGATCGCCGATCTCTCCCGCCGAGACGATTTCGCGGACCTTCCGATTGAGCGGCGTCAGTCGGTGATAGTAGGTAATGCCCAACTTCAGGTCGGCCCCTCGTGCCTCCTCGATCATCGATTCCGCCTCGCCGACCGAAAGCGCCATCGGTTTCTCCACGAGCACGTGGAACCCACGGCGAAGCGCATCGATTGTCTTGGGAGCGTGCAGGTCCACCGGCGTCGCGACGTAGACGGCATCGAATCGCCCCCAATCGAGCATCTCGCCGTAATCGGAGAACGCGTTGTCCACGCGATGTGTTCGGGCGAACTTTTCGAGCTCCGCCGGATTCCTGCGGCATATCGCCGCCAGTTCGCTGCCAGGGTGGGCAAGCACCGCCGGGGCCACCGCCTTATCGGCTATCTCGCCAAAGCCCGCGATCGCCCACCGGATCACGCTCAGTGACACCTACGGCTGGGAGTCTGGCCTACACGTGAGCGGTTCATTCACGGGCATCTTCGTGGATAGACGCCGCGGAATCTCGTGAAGGATTCGCCGCGCCGAGCGACAATGACGGCTGGCGGTCGAGCACGCCGCCATCTACCCGGACCGGTTCGATTTCTCCGAAATCCAGCTATGGCCGTCCTCGAGGAGGAAATCGTCAGCGGCGAGCGGTCCCCACGTCCCGGGCGGATACAGAGCCAGAGGCTGACCCTCCGACGCTTCCCATGCCTTCGCAACGGGATCGGCAAGTCGCCACGCAAGCTCGATCTCATCGCTTCGCGTGAACAGCGACGCGTCGCCTTCGATGGCGTCGAGCAGCAGCCTTTCGTAAGCGTCGGGGATGCGAACGTCATCCATTCCTGAACTGTAGGCGAAGTCCATATGCACGGATCGCATTTCCTGATCCGAGTCCGGCACCTTGGTTTCGAACCTCAGATGTATGCCTTCGTCGGGCTGTATACGCAGGACGAGGGCGTTTGGCCGCAGCGTCGTTTCGCCGTGCATGTCGAACAGAACGTGGGGAGGTGTCTGGAACTGGACGACGATCTCGGTGACGCGCTCCGCGAGGGCCTTGCCGGAACGCAGGTAGAAGGGCACATCGCGCCAGCGCCAGTTGTCGACGTAAAGACGCATAGCGCAATACGTGGCGGTGCGAGAGTCAGGGGCTACGTCAACCTCGTCCCGATAGCCCCTGTACTGACCTCGTACGGTGTGCAACGGCACTTTGTCCACGGGAACGGGCCGGACGGCCTGCAAGACCTTGACCTTCTCATTTCTAAGGGCGTCGGCGTCGAAGGTGGCCGGTGGTTCCATGGCCACGAGAGTCAGCAGCTGCAAGAGGTGATTCTGGAACATGTCGCGAAGCACGCCCGCGGAGTCGTAATAACTTCCGCGATGACCGATGCCCTCGGCTTCCGCCACCGTGATCTGTACCTGTTCGACATAATTGCGGTTCCAGATGGGCTCGAATATCGCGTTGGCAAACCTGAAGAAAAGGATGTTCTGGACCGTGTCCTTACCCAGGTAGTGATCGATGCGATACACCTGATGCTCGTCAAAGACGGAGTGAACATCGATGTTGAGCGCCAGTGCCGACGCAAGGTCGTTCCCGAAAGGCTTTTCAATGACCACGCGCCGCCACCCCGCCTCACCTCTTGCCATCCCGGTCGCGCCTAAATGCTCGATTATTGTTGGATAAAAGCGCGGCGCCGTCGCCAGGTAGTAGACCCGGTTCGATTGACGCCCTTCCTCCAGGGAAGTCACCTTTTCGTCGAGACTTCTGACATCGTCGATGTTCGTGAAATCGCCGCTGGCGTAGTGCAGGGAGTCCGCGAATTCTTCCCAGCCCGAGGCTTCCGCCTCCGGGATTCCGTCAAGCATTTTCGCCCTGAACTCGGCGTCGGACATTTCGGTCCTCGCCAACCCCATGATCCTGATTTCGTGGGGGAATCGCCCTTTTCGATGCAGGCTGAAAAGCGACGGCACCAGTTTTCGATGCGTCAGGTCCCCCGAAGCGCCGAAGATCACCAGCGTCGTGCTGGCTGACATCAGTCCTGTTTGGTCTTCACGGCATGGCCGCCGAACTGATTGCGAAGGGCGGCAAGCATCCGATCAGAGAACGGCGAATCGTCCCGCGACCGGAACCGACGCAGCAGCGACAGCGTAATAATCGGCGCCGAGCTGTCCAGTTCTATAGCCTCCGCCACCGTCCATCGCCCTTCCCCGGAATCCTCGACGTATGCCTCGAGCTCGCTGAGATCGTGATCCTCTTCCAGGGCCGCCACCGCGAGGTCGAGAAGCCACGACGAGACGACACTGCCGTGCTGCCAGATCCGTCCCACCGCCGCCAGATCAAGGGAGAGATCGCTCTTCTTGTGCATGATTTCGAAACCCTCGGCCATCGCCTGCATCATGCCGTATTCGATGCCGTTGTGAACCATCTTCGTGAAATGGCCCGCCCCGGTCGGACCGACAAAGCCGTATCCGCGATCGGCGCCCGGCGCGAGAACTTGGAAGATAGGTTCAAGATCATCGAATGCGCTTCGATTCCCACCGATCATCATGCTGTATCCGCGTTCGAGTCCCCAGATTCCACCGCTGGTCCCGACATCGAGGAATCGAATCTTCCGGTCGGCGAGAAACTCACCGCGCCGGATGCTGTCCTTGTAGTTGGAATTCCCGCCGTCAATAACTATGTCGCCGTCTTTGAGAAGCGGCGTAACCGCTTCGAGCGCGGCATCGGTAACGGCGCCGGCGGGCACCATGAGCCAAACCGCCCGCGGCGACTCCAGCTTTCCCACGAGATCTTCGAGCGAGGACGAAGGCACGGCCCCCTCGTCGGCCAGAGCCTCCACAGGCCCGGGACTTCGATTGAACACGACGACCTCGACGCCGCCGCCGATGAGCCTGCGCGCCATGTTGGCGCCCATACGGCCAAGACCATAGATACCGATATTCAATGCGCCAAACCTCCCTCGATGGCTGAACGTTTCCTGATGCCCTAACTACGATTTCCCGACAAGGTGGCTAGATCCCCGAGGCTAGACCTCCCTCGCCATTTCCAACAACCGACCCGGAATCTCCACGTCTAGTTCGATGCGTGCCACCCTGAGTCCCCTGGACTGGAAAACTTGGAAGTCCCCTGCCGACTGGGCTGCGGCGAGAACGTCAAATCCGTACGGCTCGCCAGGAATCGGCAAGTGCCCGTAATCCGAGGCGACAAGCTGGATGAACAGCCCGTTGGGTTTGCCGCCCTTGTGCAGCTGGCCGGTTGAATGCAGAAATCGCGGTCCGTATCCGAATGTGCTCGGCAACCGGTGACGCTCCAGCAATGAAACTCGTAACTTGGCGACGGCGGCATCGACCTCGGGCGATTCATTCACGTAGGCCATCATCGCTACGTAATCGCCGGGCCGCGCGCTACCGAGCAGCCCGGAGAGCGACGCCCCTCGGCCCAGATCGGGCAGCCTCCCGCTGGACTCATATTCGGACAGCACTCGCACGGTACTGTCCTTGCTTTCCTGCACGTTGGGCTGATTGAACGGGTGGATGTCCATCAGCGCGCCCACTACCGCCGTGGCGAACTCCCACCTGTAAAACGACGCACCCAGGTCGTAGACGTCGGCCAGGCTCTCGCGCACGACCGGCTGTCCCGCCTTCTCGAGGCGGTCCACGTGCTCGTCCGCTGCCGCGTTGTCATCACCTTCGAGGCGAAGATAGGCGAATATGCGGTCATTTCCGTATAGCTCGGTCGCGGCCGGCGGTTCGGCGGCGATCGGGAGTATCCCGCGTCCGTTCTTGCCGGTGCTCTCGGCGATCAGTTGCTCCGCCCACAGGCCGAACCGCTCGAGGCGCGGCGACGTGACGAAAGTGAGCTTGTCGCGACCTTCCTGATACCAGCCGCCCAATTCGGCCCCCAGCACCGCCCCGGGATTCTCGACGACCGGCACGCCGGGACCGCACCGCCGAGCCATGTCCACGGCGCGGCGGAGGAGGCGCTCTATATCCAAGCCCATGGCCGCGGCCGGCACAATTCCGAAATGAGTCAGCGCCGAATACCGGCCGCCAACGTTGGGATCGGCCTGGAAAACTTGCCGAAAGCCACGCTCCTTCCCGAGCGCCGCAAGCGGTGTTCCCGGGTCGGTAACGGCTACGAAGTTCCGTCCAGCGGCATCGCCCATCTTCGCTTCGACGAGGCCGTGGAAGAAGCGGAAAAACGAAAGCGGCTCGGTCGTCGTGCCGGACTTGCTGGACACGATGAAGGCTGTCTTGGCCGGATCTATGGTGTCGGCCACGCGCCGGACCGTCTCGGGTACGGTTGAATCGAGGACCAAGAGTTCCGGATAGCCCTCAACCCGACCGAAGCTCGAGCGCAAGACCTCCGGGCACAGACTGCTGCCACCCATGCCCAGGACGACTGCGAATCGCGTCCCCTCGCTCTTGAGCGCACCGGCGAAAGCCGTGATCTCGTCTGCCGCTTCAAGCGTATTCGACGGCGAATCGAGCCAGCCGAGCCGGTCGAGAATCTCGCCTTGTTCGGACGGGTCCTCCCGCCAAACGGCCGGGTCTTTCCCCCAGATACGCTCAACGATGCGGTCGGCTTGCAGACGCTCCAACGCGTCACGCACCGGGGCGGCCACGGCGCCGCCGACCATGTTACGGCGCCCCTGCCGCCGTTAAGCGAGCGGTCTTGCCAGCCACGTTTTCGAGTAGAAGATCGTAGGAGTCCGCGAAGGACTTCACTCCATCGACGGTCAACTGATCGGTTATCTCTCTGATCGAGATTCCCGCGGCCGCGATACGATCCATGGTCACGCGAGCGCTCTCGATACCGTCTTCAAGGGTGAGCCTTGGGTCGCCGTGGTCGTTCCACGCGTCAATTGTCGGCGCCGGCATCGTGTTGACTGTGTTGGGTGCGATCAGGTCTTGCACGTAGAGCACGTCGTTGTAGGCCGGGTTCTTGGTGCTCGTGCTGGCCCACAGGCAGCGTTGTTCCTTGGCCCCTTTGGCTCGCAATGTCGCGAACCTGGCGTCACCGAAGATGGCGAGATAGCGCGAATAGGCGACTCTCGCGTTCGCCACGGCGGTCTTTCCGAGAAGGTCGTTCAGGTCGGTCTTGCCTGCGTCGATGAGTCCCTGGATTCGTTCATCGGCGGCCGTGTCGACACGGCTTACGAAGAATGATGCCACCGACGCTATGCCCGCCACATCGCCTCCGCGACCGTCGTATTCGATCAATCCGTCGATGTAGGCGTTGGCCACGCGCTCGTACACATCGGTGGCGAACAACAGCGTGACGTTGACGTTGAGCCCCTCGGCCACGAGAGCACGGAACGCGGGGATTCCCTCGGGTGTTCCCGGTACCTTGATCATCACGTTCGGACGGTCGATCAACGCCCAGAGGCGTTTGGCCTCACTTATCGTCTCGTCGGTTTCGTGCGCCAGGTGCGGCGACACCTCGAAACTGACGAATCCGTCGGCGCCACCGACGTTTTCGTAGACCGGCCGCATAAGATCGCATGCGGCGCGGATATCGTCCAGGGCGACGGCCTCGAACAATTCCTCCGTTGACCGGTCGCCTCCGGCCAGGGCGAGCAAATCTTCGTCGTAATCGGTACCGCTGCCTATCGCCTTCTCGAAGATCGTCGGATTCGACGTGAGGCCGGTCACCCCCGCGTCCCTGAGATCCTTCAGCTCACCGGAATCGATCATCCCGCGGCTTATCTGGTCAATCCAGACTGACTGTCCAAGGCGACCGAGTTCCTGAATCGGCGTCCCGCTCATCCTCCGTGCTCCTTCCGAATGGCTAATCGGACGCTACGGCTGCGCCCGCTCCACCCCTTTTTCCAAAACAGCGACTTTCCCAAGCCGGCGCCGGTGGCGCTCTTCGCCACTGAATGACGCCGACACAAAGGCCTCGATAATCTCGCGTGCCGTCTCCGCGCCGATGACTTTCGAGCCCATGCACAAAACATTCATGTCGTCGTGTTCAACGCCTTGATGCGCAGAGTACGTATCGTGACACACGGCCGCCCGAATGCCGAGCATCTTAGCGGCTGCGATGCTGGCGCCCACGCCGCTCCCACATATGAGAATTCCCTTGTCAGCCCGCCCTTCTTGGAGGGCCGTCCCAACCGCGATCGCAAAATCCGGATAGTCGTCGTCGGGATCCAGTCGATACGGGCCCACATCGACGACCTCATTTTCGCGGTCCTCCAACATTTGCCGGAACCGCTCTTTGTACTCAAAGCCGTTGTGGTCCCCGCCAATCGCAATTCGCACCGCTCGCACCTAACCGCCAGCCTGGTTCCATCGACGGGCCGAGTCGTGCACCGCCGTCAACTACAAGTCTCCCAGATGTAGAATCCGCAGGGCAATTTTCGTCGAACGGGAAGCCGGGAAACGTCGGTAGCATCTTAGACGTTTGGACCTGGCCAGAATGTAACCGTTTTCTCCAATCCCAATGCGGCCCCTTTCGGCGATTCGGCCGATTGAATCCCCAAACTCGTCCGCGGGCCCTGAATTCCCGAGCGGAGATGCGGGCGCGAGACGCGGCAAGATCCCTATCCGCCGAGCGCGGCCCTCGCCATGCTCCACGCGTCCGCGACGCCATTCCGCAGCGACGTCGATATCGAGTCGATCAGGGAATATCGGTACAAGTCGTCGATTGCAGGTCTGGGCGTAGCCATGATCGCTGGACGCTCTTCATCGGAGAGCGTTTCGGCCAGGGCTAACGCCCTCCCCGGAAGATCGAACAGCACGCAGGCGGCGGCGCCTGCAACGAGGTCGCGCGCGAAACGCGGACGCTCCACCAATTTTTCGTGCGCGGCCCAGCGCCCGGCGTTTGGAACGTAGATAGCCTTTCCCCAGATTGGCTCACCCCGGACGGCCACGGATCGAACGGTGGCCGGCCGCCTGTAGTCGATCTGGACGTCGGCAAGAACGTAGCCCTGGCCGCGCAAGAATCCATCGATGTCTCCAAAGTAGCGCTGCCCGATCCAGACCTCGGCAAGTTCGAACTCAACCTTTAGAAGTTTCACCAAACCATCGCGCAGAATCTTGACGGCTCCCTCCAGGACCATCAGATCGTGACCCTCGGCGTTGATATCGATCAGATCGATCTCGCTCTCCCGACCGGCGAAGATCCGATCGAGGGTTTCGAGCTTCACGTCGATTCGGCGCTCGATCCGCATGCCATCGTCGGCGAACCACGACATGAAATCCTCGGACGGCTGATGCAGCGACGAGGAGCGGGGATCGCGAGCGATGTTCAGCGACGCCTCGCCGTGGCGATTGGAGATGCACACGCCCAGATCGCTACGCGCGTCCGGTGCGGCATCGAAATCGAACTTACTGATCCTGGCCGCCGGAAGCAGCGTCCAAGGCATTTTCAGTGGACCACCGGATCCCACGTCCGCGAAACCCAGCGGCGATATACCCCGCAGAAGCTCCTCCAGGAAACGCTCCTTGCGCCTGCTGGTGCTCAACATCGCTCGATCGAATCCCGTTGTGAGGTGAAATTGGCCGCACGCCGTTCTCTCGCCGGCTTCCCGCTGCGTTCAATCAATTTTGATGCTCCTTGGCGCCGGAGAGGCATTGATATCCGAGATCGCTCGTCGATGTATTTCAATCGGTTTTCGCGGAGCCGTCGACCGAATCCCCATCGCTTAATACATGTGGAGGCCGCCACAGACGTTTATGGATTGGCCCGTGACGTAATCGGAATCGGGCGATGCAAGGAAACTCACGAACCGAGCGACGTCCTCCGGTGTCTCCTGGCGGCCAAGCGCGATGGTCGCAAGGGACTCCTTCAGAGCAGTTCCAGTCGGTCCGCCGAGGATTTCAGACCTGTCCTCATCGATCACGGCCCACATATCTGTGTCGACGACGCCCGGGCAGTACGCATTCACGGTGATGCCATGCGGCCCAAGCTCCCTCGCCAGAGCTTGGGTCATACCCACAACCGCGAACTTGCTCGCCACGTAGGACACCTGATAGGCAGAGCCGCGGTGCCCGGCCACGGACGCCGCGTTAATGATCTTGCCTATACCACGCTGAACCATGTGCCGCGCCGCCTCGCGCGCGCACAGAAACACGCCTCGAACGTTGACCGCAAGAATCCGGTCAAAGTCCTCGACGGTGGTCTCTTCGAGCTTCCGGGTCTGGTGGATTCCCGCGTTTGAAATCATTATGTCAAGTTTGCCGAACTCCGCCACCACGGCGTCCACCATGGCGGCCACGGCCGGCTCGTCGGTCACGTCCGCGGCATTGACTAGCGCCCGGACGCCCCGCTGCCGCGCCATTCCGGCGGTTTCCTCCGCGCCGGCCCTGTTCACATCGTTGACAGCGATGTCCGCGCCGTTTTCGGCGAGCCGTATCGCGATTGCGCGCCCGATACCGCGACCGGCACCCGTTATTAAGACACTTTTCCCATCCAGATCCGCCATTAGAAACCTCCGCAGGCCGAAATCCGTGATTGACTTCAGAAGCCAGATGACGCTGGCTGACGCATTACGTTAGCCACTGCGCACCGAATCAAAAAATGTCCGTTCGGACAAGGGGCGGACCATTCCATCAAATACTCGGCGAACAGGCTCGAATCGATTGGGGTTTCGTGGCGTTGCACCGCCGCGGCCGGCTCACCGTTCGGTTTCTACGCACGAATGGTTCGTTTGACAGTCCGATCGGCAACACCCACGATTAGATTTGCCAATCCCCGATGCATCAGAAGGTGGAACCCTCGCCATTGCCAAGCCGGTAAGAAAGCCTTCCCGCACGCCTCCGGCACATGGCCAGTCGATAGCCCACGAAAATCAGATTGAATCAGGGACGGACGCGTCGCGCCAAAGCGCACGAATCCGTGTCCTCTCCTACGTCAGACCGTGGACGCTGCGAACGCTGCCGGCGCTCCAACACAGGAGCTATCGCCTTTTGTGGCAGGGCAGCGCCGGTACCTCATTGGCGTTTTGGATGCAGACGACGATCGAAGGCTGGCTAATTTACGATCTCACCGGGTCGCCGATTTATCTCAGCATGGCCGCGCTTGCTCGTTCCGGACCGATGCTCGTTCTGTCGCCGTTTGCGGGAGTTCTCGCCGACCGCGTCGATCGACGCGCAATCATAATCACTACCCAGTTTCTTGCGCTGGCCCTGGCGTTTCTGATGGCTACGCTGGTCTTCACGGGAGCAATCGAGGCATGGCAACTGCTGGTAGCCGCATTCGTTTCCGGCATCGCCAC
Organism: Chloroflexota bacterium; assembly: GCA_963663595.2. GTDB lineage: Bacteria > Chloroflexota > UBA11872 > UBA11872 > VXNJ01. The sequence goes on from CAXXGZ010000003.1 coordinate 399,310, forward strand.
CGCGGCCAGCGTTCCCGCGCGTTACGGTCTGACCGCGGCCGTCGTCCCGAAGGAGCACCTCGCGAATGCCATCGCGGTCCACGCAACTACCGTAGGCGGCTCGCGCATCGTTGGCCCTCAGATCGCCGGCGTGTTAATCGGGACGGTCGGGGCCGGAGCGTCGTATCTCATTCAAGCCGGTACATTTCTTTGGGCCATTTTTAAGTTTCGCCAGATACGCCCCCAACGACCCACGCGCCGGACGACCGATGGTGGCTTCCTCGGCGACTTGCTAGGCGGATTCCGTATCGTTGTTGGCGACTCCAGGCTTCGTGGAGTATTCGTGCTGGGTGTGGTGTTCTCGGTCTTGATATTCCCGTTCTCGCAGTTCTTGCCGATGTTCGCAAAGGATGTTCTCGAAATAGGAGCGCCCGGACTGGGCCTACTCATGGGAGCCAACGGGATCGGCGGGGTTGCAGGATCGTTCGCGGCGGCCGCCAGTTCAAACTACCGACGGCGGGGCCTCCTCCTTCAGGCCGCGGGGCTTCTGATGGGAACCGCCGTACTTTTCTTTTCGTTTTCGCAGTCCGTTTGGCTGTCAGTAATAGCGCTGATACTGATCGGAATCGGAGGCGGGGTGATAATGGCCACCACTGGTGCGATCATGCAGCTGCTCGTGTCGGACGAATACAGGGGAAGAATCGGATCTCTCCAACTCATCACCTGGGGATTGATGCCCGTCGGAACGTTACCTTTGGGCTGGATCGCCCATTCGACCGGCATCTCCACGGCGCTGGGCCTGTTTGGAGGATTGAGCGTGGTGGTCGTCGCCCTAACACTGGTATTGATGCCCAGCGTGCGACGCCTACAATGCTGATCGGTCCTCGACCCGATAGATTCGTAGTAACTTGAACGCGTCAAATTCCTCAAAAGATACGCTCGGCGACGAAGGAACTCGGCCGGCTCGCAGCGCGTTGCGACCCGCCCAGGCCCGCGTTGCGCCATCTCGGCCCGCCGGGGCCCCGCCCGGCGATCTCTATCTGCTTTTCGATTCGTCCGAGTTTCACTTCGACGCCGACGAAGACAGCCGTCCGGTGGCCGACCTGATCGTCCCCACCGCAACATGGGAGGCCACGGCAAATCTACGGATCATGGTCGGTGTGGAGTCGCGGCCCGGCCATGGTGATCAGGCCCTTGTGGCCGAAGTGTCGGAAATCGCGTCCACCCACAATTGCCCGCCGCCGAGGGAACCGGGAGTGGCTTGGTCGGACGGCGTCACGGTCAAAGATATCGGGCCATACCTGGAGGTCAGCATCTACTTCCCGGGCGGCGATCTCGACGAGTTCGCGGGTCTTTTGGTAACCGATGACCTCGAATTCAGGCCGGAGCCTTCAACCAGGTCCGAAGACGAACTCAACGCGCAATTCGCGGATGTGAACGGCCGCACCCAGATAAGCCCGAGCGAGGTCGAGGCGGGAAGCACTTGCGTGCTGAACGGAACATATACGGTGGGTCGTCGCGGCCTGGCCGTTGACGACGAAATCATTTTCCTCGTCCCGAACAACGGATGGTCGCCCCCGCAGATTCGCGAGGCAACGGGCGAGGGATATCTCACCATTCACAATACGGGCCGTGCCCTGGCGGAGATCACTGACGTGTTCAGGCCCGGACAATCCAGATTTTCGGAGTATTGGCGCATCCACGTCGCGATTCGACAGGAGAAAATGCGAGCCGGGGACCAGATCACTGTCGTTTATGGCGACCGGTCTCGCCAAGGGCCCGGAACGATCGCACCGATCGTTCCGCAGGTACTGGACGAGCGCACCCCGAGGCAGAGGGAAACGCTGCTTCCGCCGCTCACTGTCGTGACCGATCGGTTGGGCATCGGCCGGCTGACGCTTACCGCCAAGCACAGACGCCACTCGATGACGGTGGTGGCCGGGGAGATTTCAAAATTCCTCGTTATCGCCCCCAGCCATGCGCTTGTCGGGCTGCCGCATACGGTCAACGTTATCGGCGTGGATGATTTCAATAACCCGGCCTCACCCCCGTTTCGGGGCGCGGTGCGGGTGGAGATCGAGGGATCGCCGGACGAGCCAATATTCAGGGAGACGTTCGCCGGCAGCGACAGTGGCAGCAGGTCGGTCACGTGGATCCCGAAATTAGCCGGCACCATGATCGTAAAGGTAGACGATACGACTGGCCGAACCGGCGCGAGCAACCCGATCCTCTGCCTGTCCGAGCCACCGTCGGAGACCGTGTATTGGGGTGATCCCCACTGCTTCACTCAATACTCCGAAGGACTCGCGAACACGGCGGAAACACTGCAATTCGCCAAGAATGTCGCATTCCTTGATTTCTGCGCCGCGACCGACGCCGGAAACATGATGAGCCGGAGGCAGTGGGCGCGCGCGCAGCGTGACGCCGATCGCGCCAACGTGGACGGGGAGTTCGTCTCGTTCGTCGGATACCAGTGGAGCGACGCCCCAGGGCCGGGCGAGCAGCGGCAGGTCGGCGCTCGGACGATCGTGACCTCCGCAGCCTCGCTGCCGCTGCGCAAGGGCTATCGTCCGGGCAATTCCCTTGCCGAAGTGCTCGATGAAATCTCCTCCAGTGACCGAAACGCAGTCGTCTTCGCCAATCATCCGATCCTCGACGCATCGTGGGAACAGCACACGGGCGGGGAGGAATCGGCGGTGGAGATTTACTCGAGTTACGGAAGCTCCGAGCGGCGCGGCGATGGCCCCTCCATGCACTTGGAGGGCAGCGGTATCTCGGTGGACGAAATACTGGCTACGGGCTCCCGCGTAACTTTTTTGGGCTGCAGCGCAGGATACGAAGGCTCACCGGGCCTGTCCTCGGAGGAGCACAACGTGAGATCCCTGCACCCTTGGCGGCCTTTCAGGGGCGGTCTGACGGCCGTCGTGGCCGACGATCTGACCCGCGAAGCCCTCATGAAGGCGATCAAACGCGGAAGAACCTACGTCACCACTGGGCACCGAACGATCATCGATTTCCACATGAACAACGCCACCATCGGCGACGACATTGAGATGCCGCTGAGTGAGCGTCGTAACTTCCATGTGAGCGTAACGTCCGAATGCGACATCAGGCGCGTCGAGATAATCCGGAACGGCGAACCCGTCATCTCACAGAGCGCCGTTTCCACCCAGCACGTAATTAATTGGGAAGACAGAGCGCGGAAGGATCCAGTGGACTACTACTACCTCCGCGTCTCGTGCTGGGACGGCGGCATGGCATGGACCTCCCCAATTTGGGTACGAACCCCGGGCAGAGCCACCGGGCGCCCTTCCCCGTCCACTTCCTCGACTTCGAAGCTGCGCCCGTCGGTGGAACGCCGCCAATAGCCAGAACCGGCTAGGGGCTCCGATGCCAAAGGCTCATGAGCCCGGTGGGTCTGAGACTGCTGCGCAGCGAGCCGACCTTCCGATTCCGCCAGCCAAAGTCCCAAAGGGACCATCTGCTCTGGTGACGACCATGGATCAACGAATCGTCACGGCTCACTTGCGGGCATCCCGCATCTGAGTTTCCGGGACTTAGGGAAGCGTCGCTTTCTGTTCCGCGTCGGCCCTCAGACGCAGTCGGTGCGCCGGTTCGCCGGTACCGCGGTCGTTAAGGACCCGCGGCACGACCCAGAAACCGTAGCGCGCGCCAAGGGAGTTAACGCGTTCGAGCGCCGTCAGCGCGACGCGGTCGGCGTAGGACGGTTCGGAAGGTGTAATCCAGAGGAAAGCGTCCTCGTCATCAACGGTATCGATATCGACATCGATTTTCGAGCCGGGCCACATGTCGGCGATCTCATCGGCGATCCGCTGCGCGATGCGCCTGATCTCGTTCCGGTTACCGTACGTGCCGCGCGGTCTTCTTCCACTCATCCGGCTGTCCTTGCCAATACTTTGTTATCGAAATGGATTCGATCCACGCGTCGAAGACACAGCCGATCCCGCTGCGCGTCGCCAACGGTCTTTTCCAGTGCGAGGGCCGCGATTGTATCACGGCGGGATGCCTTATCCAACGGTTTTCCCCGGGAAATCCACAATGCCTGGTGGTTACTTATGCGTCAGCTGAAGACTGGGCTAGGGTCGGCGGGCAATCGTGTCGCCGCGCCGGCAATCGGGGCAGACCCCGACTGCTTCAATCTGCGCCGCGGCATAAACGAATCCTGTGGCGCTCTCCAGCTTGCTGCGCTGTAGATCGTCGAGAGACAAATCGAATTCGGCCACAGCGCCGCATTCGCTGCAGATTATGTGCTGGTGCCGCTTGTCCAACACCGGCTCAAAATGCGCGTGCTCCTGGTCGAACCTATGATCTTGGACCAGCCCTTCCGACTTGAGCAACGCGAGGGTCCTGTAGACCGTGGACAGACTTATCCGTGGATCCGTTTTTCGCGCCCGCCTGTAGATTTCATCGGCGTCTGCGTGCGCCTTGACTTCGTCGATTATCGAGGCCACAAGCTTGCGCTGTTCAGTAATCCGCGCGCCCGACTCGAGCAAGGCGCTCAGCACGCCGGATTCGTTGGAAGGCGCCGGGCTCAACTGTTCTTCCCGAAGTTTGAAGGCATGTTCAAATCGTATCTCCCATTGGCGAACTGATCCAAGAAACTCCGGTGGGTCGAGTCCTTCGCGGACCGGCAACCATCGCGATTACGGGTAGATGCCGCGAATCCTCGTTGCCTCGGCCACCCGTCCCACGGCCACGGAGTACGCGGCCGAGCGAAGATCGCAATCATCTCGCTCGTGGACATCCCAGACCGTTTCAAAAGCCTGTCGCATCATCGACGAGAGCCGATTTCCGATCTCCACATCGCTCCAAAAGAGGCCCTGCAAATCCTGAACCCATTCGAAATAGGAGACGGTCACTCCACCGGCGTTGGCAAGGATGTCCGGGATGATGAAAGTGCCTGCGTCAAGCAGAATTTCTTCAGCCACTGGGGTGACGGGCCCGTTCGCTCCCTCGGCGATTAGGCGCGCCCTGACGTCGACCGCATTCCTGCCGGTTATTTGCCCTTCCATCGCGGCGGGCACGAGAATGTCAACGTCCGCGGCTAGAAGTTCTTCGTTGCTAATCGCGTCCACGCCCGGCAACTCGGACAATGGCACGCCCTCCTTTACGGCCGCCCGAACGCGGATAGGATCAAGCCCGGAAGCGTCGTAGGCGCCGCCTCGGCTATTACTTGCCGCTACGATTCGAGCTCCCCTGTTGGCAAGATTCTCGATCGCACCCATCCCCACATTTCCCGTGCCCTGAACGGCCACCGTGGCTCCCTCGAGCTCGAAACCCAGCTTCGCGGCGGCGCACTCGACCACATGGACGATCCCCATCGACGTCGCGGTTGACCGCCCGCGCGATCCCCCTATCCTGACGGGCTTTCCCGTGACGACCGCGGGAACCGAGTAGCCCTTGCCCATGCTATAGGTGTCCATGATCCAAGCCATGGTCTGGTCGTCGGTGCCGATATCAGGCGCCGGAATGTCGCTTTCTGGCCCGATGAGCACTGAGATTTCAGTTGTGTAGCGTCTCGTCAGGTTTTCGAGTTCCCGCAGCGAGAGTTGCTTTGGATCTACCTCGACCCCGCCCTTGGCGCCTCCAAAAGGGATCTCAACCACGGCGCATTTCCAGGTCATCCACATGGCGAGTGCGCGCACTTCGTCGAGGGTGGCTTTGAGGCTGTATCTGATCCCGCCCTTGGCCGGCCCTCGGGCGACATTGTGCTGAACCCGATACCCGTGAAACATCGATATCGTGCCGTCGTCCATTTCGACCGGGAAATTCACCGAGAGCTCGCGGCGGGGCTGGCGCAGCACCGCGCGAAGGCGCGCGTCCAATCCCAGTCGATCGGCCGCCGAATCGAACTGGTATAGAGCCGCTTCGAACAGATTGTCGTCGGTCGATTCCAGAGTCGCCGTGTGCGTGACTTTCGCCGTCATTGGCGCGGGCTCCTTTGCCGGTTGCGCAACCTGGTAGCCAATTCTATCCAGGCCGACACTTGGAAATTTGTCTGTTAAGGCACCCGCCCAGGCCGCGAAAGTTGCCTGTCGGACGCCGCCGCGGCGGCCCAGCGCCTATGCAAGCTCCGAAGCGATGAGTTCGTTTACGCTGCCGGGGTTGGCTCGTCCCTTCGTCGCCTTCATGACCTGACCCACAAGAAAACCCGCCGCCTGTTTTTTCCCCGACCGGTAGTCGGCCACGGCCTTCGGGTTCTGCTCGATTGCCGATCGCACCGCCTGGAGGATCTCGTCTTGGTCGGTAATCTGTTCGCCCTGCTCCGCCGCTATATCAGCGGCGCGCCGGCCGGTTTGGAACATCGAGCGGAAGATTTCCGCGGCCATCTTTCCGCTGATCCGGCCGGAGTCCTCAAGTTCCAATAGCTCCACCAAAGCTTGGGGCGGCACAGGCGAGTCGGTCGCGGTCACCTTACGTTCCCCGAGCTCGCGAACCAGATCACGCGTCACCCAGTTCGTAAGCCGCTGGGAATCTGGATAGCCCTTCGAGGCCTGTTCAAAGTAGCGGAGCAGGTCCCGATCGTTGATGAGTTGACGCGCGTCCTCGGCCCTGATTCCCGCTTCCTGGATCAGTCTGTGCTCGATCTCGTCGGGAAGATCGGGCATTTTTTCCGCTATCGATTCGACCCACTCGCGTCCGACGGTCAGAGGCGGCAGATCGGGCTCGGGGAAATATCGATAGTCGTGTGCATATTCCTTGCTGCGTTGAGACACCGTGATTCCGCTTGCCTCCACCCAGCCGCGGGTCTCTTGTTCGGGGGGACCCTCCCCAGCCTCCCAGAGCGCGATCTGTCGCTCCTGCTCGTATCGAAGCGCGCGGTGCACGGCCCGAAATGAGTTCATGTTCTTCACTTCGACCTTTGAATCGCCGACCTCCGCGTCTTCGGGCCAAACGGAGATGTTGGCGTCGCAGCGGAAGGCGCCGTCCTGCATGTTGGCTGTGGACACGTTGAGATAAATGAGGATGTTGCGAAGTTTCACCAGGTACTCACGAGCCTCGTCCGCCGTGGCCATGTCCGGCTCGCTCACGACCTCCATGAGCGCCACCCCCGCTCGGTTGACGTCGAGAAGGCTGTACGTCTCCCCGGATTCGTCCACGCCGTGGATCATTCGCGCGGTGTCTTCCTCGAGATGCACCCGCGTGATTCCAATGCGCCGCGTTCCACCACCGACCTGGATGTCCAGATGTCCCTGGGTGCAAAACGGGAGGTCGTATTGGGATATCTGGTACCACTTCATGAGGTCGGGGTACGCGTAGTTTTTACGGTCGAATTTGGCGTGCTCGGGTATCCGGCAGCCGAGCGCCAGGCCGGTGCGGATCGTCATCTTGACGGCGCGCCTGTTGATCACCGGCAGTACGCCGGGCATTCCCAGGCATATCGGGCACACCACCGTGTTCGGCGGCGCGTCGGCGTATTTCGCCGAGCAGGCGCAAAACATCTTGCTGTCGGTCAGAAGCTGGGCATGGACCTCCAGGCCGATCACGATCTTGTAGGCCGCCCCGGCCTCCGTCTCCACCACCACGCTAGATTGCCTTGGGTGGGGCGGCGGAGCCCACGCGCGCCGTCTTTTCGTAAGCGAAGGCCGCTTGCAGAAGCGCGGGCTCACCCAATTCCGGCGCCATGAATTGCAGCCCTACGGGTAGCCCGTCGGAGAAACCGCACGGCACGGATATTCCGGGTATCCCGGCAATGGGTCCCGGCAACGTCATTACGTCGGACAGATACATTGACATCGGATCATCGGTTTTCTCACCGATCGCGAACGCCACCGTCGGCGTGGTCGGCGTCGCAACGAGGTCAACCGACTCGAAAACCTTGTCGAAGTCCCGTTTTATGAGGGTCCTTACCTTTTGGGCCTTCAAATAGTACGCGTCGTAATAGCCCGTTGAGAGGGCGAACGTTCCCAGCATTATTCGCCGCTTCACTTCGGACCCAAATCCATTCCCGCGGCTATTCATCATCAGCTGTTCCACATTGCCGGCATCGAGGTCCGCGTATCCGTATTTGACGCCGTTGTAACGCGCCAGATTCGCGCTCGCCTCGGCTGGGGCAATCAGATAGTACGTGGCAAGCGCGTATTCGGTGTGCGGGAGTGAAACGTCGACGATTTCGGCTCCGGCGTTGGCCAGATCGTCCACGGCCTTCAGGACGACCGCTTTGACCGCGTCGGCCAGTCCCGCCGCGAGATACTCCTTGGGCAGTCCGATCCTCAGCCCCGCCACGTCCGTTTTGAGGGCCGCCGAGTAGTCGGGGACGGCGTCGGGAAGGGAGGTGGAATCGAGCGGATCGTGACCGGCTATGGCCTGCATCATGACGGCGCAGTCGGCCACATCCTTCGTGAGCGGACCGATCTGATCGAGCGACGAGGCAAACGCCACCAATCCGTAGCGTGAGATGCGGCCATACGTCGGTCTCATCCCCACAACGCCGCATAGAGCGGCGGGCTGCCGAACCGAGCCCCCGGTGTCGCTTCCTAGCGCTCCCAGGCACTCGTCCGCGGCGACAGCGGCGGACGAGCCGCCGCTCGATCCGCCGGGGACGCGATCGAGATCCCAAGGGTTGCGGGTGGTGAAGAAACCCGAATTCTCAGTGGATGAGCCCATCGCGAACTCGTCCATATTGGTCTTGCCCAGCATCACTGCGCCGGCGTCGCGCAGCCGTTTCACGACCGTGGCGTCGTAGGGAGGTATGAAATCGCCGAGGATCTTGCTTCCGCACGTCGTGCGGACGTTTTGAGTCGATAGGACGTCTTTGAGGGCAAGTGGGATTCCGCACAGCGGCGGAGCGTCCGGATCGCTAAGGCGCTCGTCCGCCGCGGCCGCCTGCTCCAGCGCGAGATCTGCGGTCAGAGTTATGTAGGCGCGAACCTTGTCTTCGACGGCATCGATCCGTTCGAGCACGGCGCGTGTAAGTTCCGTGGACGATATCTCGCCGCCATCCAGCAGCGCCGACGCCTCGCTGACGGTCAGTGCCCAGAGCTCGTCGATCCTGTGCCCCCGGGGCCTTAGAACTCTTCGAGTACGGCCGGGACCCGAATGAAGTCGCCATGGGTTCGCGGCGCGTTGGCCAGTACATCCCGCAGGGGGAGGCACTGCTCAACCTCGTCGTCACGCATGGTGTTGACGAGAGGGATTACCTGCGCGGTCGGCGGAATCGCGCTCGTATCCAAATCGGTGAGCGCGGCGAAGTTCTCCAATATCTGTGACAGCTGCTCGCGCATCTTCTCCTTTTCATCCTCGGAAAGCGATAGGCGCGCGAGCGTGGAAACATGATCGACGATTTTCGGATCAAGCATTGGAATGACCCTGCCGGGGTCCCGGCACTCATCTACGGCGGTCAGATTATAGGAAGGAAACACCCCGCGCCGCAGCCGCCGTCGGTATCGCGTGACCGACTCCGTCTCTGCGTGGTTGAAGGCGCCGGTCAAATAGAATCAATCCCTACCTCCGACCCGAGCCCCTTCAGGCTCACAATCCCGAGCGGAGTCGCGCTGCCCAGAACGGTCCTCACCGCTTCAATCGCCCTTGCCATGGCGCTTCTCGGGGACGCCATGTTGTATGCGGTGCTGCCCGCCAAGGCGGCTTCGCTGGGAATTCCCATCGCCCTCGTTGGCGTGCTGCTCAGCGTCAACAGATGGGTGCGCATCGCGACGAACTTCGGCGCGGCGTCGGCCTTTGACCGATGGGGAGTCAGGCGCGGAATGATCGCCGGATCGATACTTACCGTCGCGTCTACGGCGGCGTACGGAGTCTTCCCCTTCTTCGCGGCCATGCTGCCTGCGCGACTCGCCTGGGGCGCGGCGTTCTCGTTGCTGCGGCTCGGCGCCTACCGCGCCGTTCTCCTAGAGTCGGCGACCTCGAACCGAGGGCGCATCATGGGCATGTTCCAGTCCGTCTCCTGGATAGGCAGCATGACTGGGGCCCTCGTCGGCGGAATCCTCGTGGAAGCGATCGGATTTCGCGCCACCGCCGTAGCCTTCGGAGCGGTCGGCCTGCTGTCGCTTGGACTTTCGAGCCGGGTGGGAAAGCGCCTCGACGCGGTCGTTCAACATACCGCCGAGACCGGAGCCATTCGAAACCTCCTCGATCTCGTTCAATGGCGTCCCGAGTCGCGCGTGATTCTCGTCGCCATGGCCGGCGCGCTCGCGGGTACTGGAGTCGTCGTGCCGAGCATCGGTCTCCTTCTCTATACGACGTACGGGGACTCAGTCGATGTATTTGGACTGGCCGCGGGCGTCGCGGCGGTCGCAGGGGTTTTTGTCGCCGTGAGGTTTGGATCCGAGACCGTGCTCGCACCGGTTATGGGAGTCGTATCGGACCGGTTTGGTCGACTTCGGATCGCGCTTCTCACAGGACTGTTGATGGCGGTTGGGTTGGGAATCCTCTTTTCGAGCGCATCCCTGGCCGCCATATCCGTGGGGGCGCTCATCGTCTTCGGGGCGTCGTCTGGTCTGCAGGTTTCGCTGTCGGCCTGGGCCGGTGATCTGGCGCGGGAGAACAACTGGACGACCGTCATGAGCGGCTATGCGACGTTCAGGGACATCGGCACCGCAATCGGCCCGCTCCTCGCCCTGCCGCTCGCCGCTGTGATAGGAGTGCGTCCGATCTACGCCATCGCCGCCGTAATCCTGGTGGCGGCGCTCACGCTGCTTCCGCGCGAATCGACCGATCCCGAACAGAGGGTTTCGGCGCGACGGAATCCCAGCGCGGCCCTTGGAGTAAAATCCGCCGAAGCGGCGACAAAACCGGATGGACGGCCTGAGGAGTAGAGGCATGGCTGATCTGCCGATCTACCCGTCGTTCCATCCAGCAACCATCAAGCAGGGGTTGTCATTCGCGGAACTGGCTCGCCTGGCGAAGGACGCCGGGTTCCGCGCCACCGCGTTCGATGTCGAAGGCGCGATCGCCTACGACGGAGAGAACGGGCCGGGGACGGCGATTGCGCTGCTCGATGGATACGGCCTTGAGCCATCGGGATGGGGCGGCGCTCCGCACGTGTTCGCGTCGGACGCTGACTTCGAGAAGGGCCTGCGACGGCTGAAAACCCTCGCCGCCTTCGCAACTGATGCCAACGCCCCAAATTGCATGATCTTCATCCCAAATCGGTCCGGAAGGCCGCGGGAGGAAGCGCTCGAATTGGTGGCGCAGCGACTCAAAGCGATCGCCGAGGTTCTTGACCGCCACGGGGCGCGGCTCGGGATCGAATGGTGCGGCCCGCAGGCATTCGACACGGAGCCCTTCGAGTTCTACACGGGTGTCGAAGGAACGATGACGATGGCTGGTGCGGCGGGAAGCGCGAACGTCGGCGTCGTTGCGGATAGCTTTCACTTGTTTTGCTCGGGATCCAAGCCGGAGGACCTGCCCTCGCTAGCTCATAATCGCGTTTACGGCGTCCACATCAACGACGCTCCACACGATGCGATCGGCACCCTTCAGGACGCCGACCGCGTGATGCCGGGGGACGGCGTCATTGACCTAGGCGGATTCATCACCGCGCTGGTTCGGGCCGGTTACGCCGGTCCGGCCGAGGTCGAACTATTCAACCCGAAGTTCCGCGAACTCGACCCGCTGGAAGTGTCCAAGGAGTCGCGCCACAAGTCCGAGCGGATCATCGAGGCCGCCCTAGCCTGAATCCGGGCTCGTTTCGGTCTACAAGCCACCGAACCGCGATCCGGTAGCGCCGCCTTTCAAGCCGAGCGGACTCTTTCCACCCGGTTTTTCCCCATGCGTTTCGCTTGGTAAAGACCTCGATCCGCATACTGGATCAGGTGATCGATCTCTCGGCCGTCGGCGGGGAACGTCGCCACTCCCACGCTCACCGTAAGCTTCGCGGTCAAGGCCCCGTCATGGGCCGGAAACACCTCGGAATCCACATCGAAGCGCACCCGTTCGGCCAGCGCGAGCGCACCGTCGAGTCCCGTATCGGGCAGGAGCATCGAGAATTCCTCGCCACCGTAGCGGGCAGGCGTATCGATGGAGCGCGCGACCCGCCGCAGACACGCGCCGATTATCCGCAGCGCCCTGTCCCCCATCAGATGACCGTAGGTGTCGTTGTAACGCTTGTAGTCGTCGATGTCGGCCATCAAGAGACTCAGCTCGGATTCCTGGCGGGCGGCGCGGTCAATCTCCAGCCTGAATATGCTCAGGAAATGGTCGTGGTTGAAGAGACCCGTCTTGCCATCCCTTAATTGCCTGCGCGCGAAGCTGCTCGTGAAGCCAGGCGTTCTCGATGGCCATTGAGGCGTGAAAGCCGTAGAGCTGCGCCATGAACACATCGCGGCGGCTCGGGCGTTTGTAGCCGGTATAGAAAACAGCAAAAGCGCCGATGACCTGATCGTCACGACCCACGAGCGGCACGGCCCAGGCCGACTTGATGCCCGCGCGGCGATATAGGTCTCGCTCCACCGCGGTGACGGAGTCGTTTTCCAGGCGCTCGGCGATCACGACCCGGCTCTTCATCGCCGCCAGTCCCCAAGCGCCATAGCCAAGGCGGGTATTCAGCAGGCGCTCCACAAACGCATCGGGCAGCCCCATGTGCGCTTTTAGACGAAGCTCGACCCCTTCGTCATCGAGGAGGAAAACCGCGGACTTGTCGGTCCAGGCCTCCTCCGCCGCCACCCGAGCCAGGTTCGCGAGCACATCGGAAAGTTCCTGGCCGGTCGTGATCTTCGCGGCGATTTCATGCAGGCGGGACAATTCGACCGGCAGACGGCTGATATCGTCGTCGATTACGCTGCGCCGTTCCGCCCCGCTCCACCTAGATCGAGATTCACCTACAGCCAATTTAGGAGCCCTGCCGGTCCGGAACACTTGCTCCGGCGCGGCTTCAAATTTTGGCTTGATCAGGCCAACACGGCCTGAGCCCGCTGCTTCCCTATGCTATTTTCGGCCAATATTCTTGCGTTCCTCAGTAACGCCACTTCCCAACGGATCTGAGCGCGGATGCCATGATCGCCCGCCACCGAATCACTCGCCGGCGCGCCCTGGGTCTGACGATTTCGGCCGCATTGCTCGTCTCGTTGGCTGGCTGCAGATCCGGGGAAGAGGCCGCCGCGCCCGGACCAACCGCGGTTCCGAGTCCGGCCTCGCCCACCGCTGCTTCGCCAATCGCGGAATCGCCGCCGCCAGGGACACCGAGCCCAGGAACAACGCCGCTTCAAGCCACGCCCGTGGGCGAACGGGCGGCCGCCGCCACTCCCGTGGTATCGCCAATCGAAGCGCCCACGGCGATCGCCAGCCGGTCCGTAATTCCCACGCCGACCGCACCGCCGACGGAAACGCCGGTGCCGCTACCTATTTCGCCGCTTAGCGGTTTGACAAGCGAGGCTCGGATCGCGGGGCGCCGTCCGATCGCAGTGAAGATTCCCAACGATCCGGGCTCGAGGCCGCCTGTGGGGATCAGTCAGGCCGAGATCGTCTACGAGCACGAAACCGAGGGAGGAATCACGCGATTCACGGCCCTGTTCGTTTTGAGCGATCTGAGAAAAGTCGGCCCGATACGTAGCGCCAGGTTCGTCGACGTGGATCTCGTTCGCGAGTATTCGGCGCTGTTCGCCCACGTGGGCGGCAGTCCTGCCGTCCGCCGCGCTCTCAGAATTCTCAGCGATCTCGATCGAGACGAGTTTTTCTATGGTGCGGGCGGTCCCTATTTCCGTACCGACGATCGCCAGGCGCCCCACAACACGTTCGTGGATCTGGCGAAATTGAGGGCGGATGCCGAGTCAATTGGTCTCGAGCCGTTGACAGATCTGACGCCTTGGGTTTTCTACGGGAAGCCGCCGCTGCACGGTGCGGTCCGAACCATACACGTGCCCGCTCCCCCGGCCGGTGGCACGTATCGCGCGCGCTACGCCTATGATTCCGATTCCAGGAGATACTCGCGCTGGATTGGAAACGGGCCCACGATTGATGGCCTGGACGGGCGGCAGGTCGCCGTGGAAAACGTGGTGGTGCAGTTCACGCGGACTGCGGCGACTCAATTCGTCGAGGATTCGCTTGGTAACCTCAGCCTTGATATCGAGACCGTGGGCGAGGGAAAGGCGATCGTCTTGCACGACGGCCTAAGGTTCAACGGCAGGTGGAGCCGGCGCCATGTCAGCGCACGAACTCGGTTCACTGATGAGTCTGGGAATCCGATCGCGCTCCGCCCAGGCCACACCTGGGTGCACCTGCTGAGAACGACCGCCAGCATCCTCACGGAGTAGAAGGTTGGGTCCGAAATGAAGGGACTGGAATTCGGACTAGTGCAAGCCATCATAGCCACAGTAGCGCTTCTTTTGATCGCGCTTGGATTAACGTACCGGCGGGCGACTGAAGCTGCTTCGAGGTTCAGGATTCCCGGCGGAGGGATCGGCTCTTATCGGGCCTCACCTGGCGGCCCAACCCAACAGGATCACTCGTCGTTCGTCAGGACGGGGGAAGACGAATTGCTGCGCGGGAAGCCAAGCCCGGAGCACGTTCGCTCGCTCGGACTCGTTTCGTGGGAAGCGGATCGGGCCGACCGCATCGAATCCGCCTACATGCGGCGGAAAGAAGAGACGGCGGGCCGGCTGGCGACCGTGGATTCGGCATCGGCGGAGGCCGCCGGAGTTCGCGCGGAACTGAGGAGACTTGCGGACGCGCGACACGCGCTTTTGGAACGGATCGAGCGATTGGCCTCAAACGAGTCCCAAGCATGATCCCCCGGGTGTTGAGGGCAGCCGCCGCTGCCAGGGCATTCACCCCAGCGGTGGCTGGCAAAAGGCTTGCCATGAAGCGAGACCTCGCGCCCACATCACGGTTTCCGGGGCGTTGACCCAAAGGTACGGCTCCTCGGCTGTCGTGGAACAGCTTGTCATCGAGGGCGTGGAAGTCGCGTTCGGAATCCCCGCCGTCCAGAGCCAGCGACAGTATGACGCGCTGTATGAAGTTCGGGGCGATCTCCGCCATGTCGTTGCGCGAAATGAGCAGGGCGCCGGATTCATGGCCGACGGTTACGGTCGGACGGCCGGGAAACCGGCCGCGCTGTTTGCCGTCGGCGGTCCCGGGATAACCAACGCCCTCACCGCCCTCGGTGAGGCGTCGGCGGCATGCAGCCCGATGGTGGTGATTTCGAACGTCGTGGCCATTGAAGCCTTGAACAAGGGCCTCAAGCTGGCGCATCACGTTCAAAATCAGATCGGCATCACCGCGCCGGTCACCGCATGGAACAAGATCGTTTATTCGGCCGCCGACATCCCGGCGTCGCTGCGCGAGGCCACAAATAGGCTCCGAACATCGCGACCCGGCCCGGTCGAATTGGAAATCCCAGTGGATATTTCCGATCGGATCTCGGATATCGAATTGGTACCGGCGGCCGACGTTGTGAGGCCCGGCGCCTCCGAAAGTGAATTGACGGCGATCCTCTCAGCACTTGATGGCGCGAAGTCAATCGTCATCTTCGCCGGAGTGGGTGTGATCAGGTCGGGAGCCTGGAGTGAGCTCACCGAGCTGGCCGAACGGCTCGACGCCACCGTGCTGTGCAGCGTGAGCGGACGCGGGTCCATACCCGACGATCACGATCTCTCGGTCGGTTCCCTTTGGATGGGCGCCGACGCCGCGCGCGGCCTCACCGAAAATGCCGATCTGCTTTTGGTGGTGGGCGCGAGGCTCGACGGGATGTTCGGCCTGGCCGCACAACACATCGCGCGGATCGACATTGACGACGGGACGATCCTCGAGGCGGGAACGGCGGCCGCACACGCCGTGGGCGATGCCCGGACGGTCCTGAGACAGCTACTGGGGAAGTTATCGCCGGGCCGCGACGGCACTGGCGGCGGCCAAGCCGGATACCGGCGCGACATCCGTCGGCAATCGCGCGAATTCGCCATGCGCCAAGGTCCCGTGGCCATGGAGATTCTGGCGCAGGTGCGGGCGGCGATGCCGGACGGCGCCCTGCTGACCACGGACAGCCTGATAGGGCTTTGGGCCAACAGGTATTTCGAGCTGTGCGCCCCGCGCAGCATGCACAATCCAATGGGGTTCGGCACGCTCGGATTCGCGCTCCCGGGGGCCATTGGGGCGCACATCGGCGGGGGCGGGAAACCCGTGGTTGCGCTGGGCGGCGACGGGGCCTTCATGTTCACGTGCGGCGAGCTCGCCACGGCGGTGCAGGAGGGCTCACATGTTTGCAACGTGATCCTCAACGATCGCGGATACGAGGCCATACGCGTGCGGCAACGGCGCGAATACGACGGGCGTTACATTGCCGCCGATTTGACCACGCCCGATTTCGTCAAGTTCGGCGAATCGTTCGGGATCCCGGCGATGCGAGTGGAATCCGTCTCGGACCTCGGGAGCGCCATTGAGACGATGATGGCGGAGAAAGGCCCGACGCTGATCGAGGTGATGTCCGGCTGTGAGACGCCTCCGGCGTTTCCGCGCACGCCGCCAGAGCTGCCCAGGTGATTGCGCGGTGCCGCCACGACTCAAAGGCGCGTTGATGCGGTCGCAATACCGGCGGGGTCCGGCATGAGCGCGGTGCGGATCACCGCCTATGGGGGAGCCGGCCAGATCGGCGGCAACAAAATCCTTTTGGAGGACGGTCCGAATCACATCTTTCTGGACTTCGGCCTAAATTTCGAGGACTCCGGCAAGTACTTCGCCGAGTTTCTCGCTCCCCGCACCTCAACCTCGGGAACCTATGACTATCTGATGCTCGGGCTGCTCCCACCATTGGCCGGAATCTATCGCGCGGACGCCGCGGTCGAAGAACTCGATCCGTCGGCATGGCGCATAGCGAAGGAAGCAACGGGATATCGAGACGACGTGGGCCTGCTCGGAGTGCTCGCCAGTCACGCTCACATGGATCACATAGGCCTCATCTCGCTGCTTAGCCGCGATACGGCGGTCGTTTCGAGCGCCACGACGGCCGTTATCGCGAAATCCATCCAGGACACCGGCGCCGGCGGAATGCAGGCGGAGGTAATCTACGGAAGCGATCGACAAGAATCGGACCAGGTCCTGCGCTCGGTACGCAACGCCGATCTCAATCGTCGCCCGTGGCTGGTCACCGATCACGCGAATTGGTCACCGGCGGCGGTCGAATTCTGGAAGCATTCGCCCCGGGCGAAGGGCGTTCTCGAGGCCCATGACGCCGATCCGTTCGCGGGAAATCTTGGCCCGCTGGCGGTACGTTCGTACCCGGTCGATCACTCCATACCCGGGGCGACGGCTTACGCCGTCGAGACATCTGAGGGATGGGTCGTATATACAGGCGACCTGCGAACTCACGGCCGGCGCGGAGACCTCACCCGGCGATTCGTCGAGGAGACCCGGGAGCTGCGCCCGGTTGCCCTCGTTTGCGAGGCCACTCGGGCGGGCTCGACAAGTGAAAAGCCCCACTCGGAAGCCGACGTCCGCGCCCGATCGCTCGATATCGTGCGGCAGGAGGAAGGGCTTGTCCTGGCCGATTTCGGTCCTCGGAACGTCGAGCGCTTGTTGAACTTTCTCGAAGTCGCGGAGGAGACCGACAGAAAGCTCGTCCTACTGGCCAAAGACGCACATCTGCTCGCCGCCATGGGGACGGCGCAGCGCGGAGTCCCCGATCCTGGATCCGACGATCACCTCTGGGTCTACAAAGACCGCGTGGGCCAGACCGCCGCTTGGAAAAAGCGGGTCTGGGAGCGATTCGCAAACAAGATCGTCGACTGGCGGGAGGTCCGGCAGCGCCAGGGCGATTACATCATCTGCCTGAGCTTCTACGATCTTCCGCGCCTGCTCGACATCGACCCTCCCGGCGGCAGCTACATATATTCCACGGCCGAGCCCTACACGGAGGAGCAGGAGATCGACATCGAAAGGATGCGGACCTGGATCGAGAGATTTAACCTGAAATTCGTCGGCGATCCCAAATCGACCTCCCAGGAAGACCAGGGCTTTCACTCCTCGGGTCACGCCTCGCAGGACGAGGTGCTGGAGATGGTCGAGGAGATCTCGCCCGCGATGGTGATCCCGGTCCACACAAAGGACCCGGCGCGCATAGCTCAGGCGCTCTCCGATTCCAAGATCAGGACGGAGCAGCCCAAGACGGGATCGCCGATAAACGTCATGGGCTCGTAAGCGCTGGTCGCGAAGTCGCGGCGAGCGTGCAGCACGGTGGTCAAGCTATCATCGTTGAAGCCAGAATCCTCGTGAAACCTGTCCCCTGAATCTACCTGGGAGTCATCTTGCCCAGAACCGTAATCGATGCCACTAAGCCCTTGATGGCCGACGGTTCGCCCGAAGGTCCAAGGACGCTTGTGTTCGAGTCGGGCGATATCCGCAGGCCGACCACGCGCGTAAGCCGAGTCGAGATACCGGGTGAAGCGGGAACTCACGTGCTGGCTCCTTACTTTCTGGACCTCGACGGCGCGACCCTCGATCAACTGGATGTGAAGACTTTCTTTGGCGAGGGAATGATCGTTCGATTCAGGTTTTCCGAGGCCGGCGCGGTCGTCGGCGCGGCGGAGATCCAGGAGGGGGCGTCCACCTTGCTGCAGTCGGGCGACGTAGTGCTGCTGGCGAATCTGGCGGGCGCCGAAAATGCGCCGTCATTGAGTCCCGAAGCGGCTCAGTGGCTCGTGGAAAGCGGCGCGAAAATGGTTGGATTCGGTGAGGATTTTCTCGTGGACATTGAAGGCTCCTACGAAACGCACAGGATCTTTTTGGACGCTCGTATTCCGATCATTCGCAACCTCGTCAATCTCGATCAGTGTAGTGGTGGACGTCTGGCGGCCATCGCGCTTCCGCTCGCGATGACCGGCCTCGCGTCGTCACCGGTGAGAGTGCTTTTGCTGGATTGACCGGATAGACCTTATCCGGCCGGTATCAGCAGCTTCTGGCCAACGTTTATCAGGCTCGGATCGACAATCTCGTTGAGATCGATAATTTCCTGGACGTCTACCCCGAATTGCACCGCGATTCCGATTAGGGAGTCGCCCGGTAGAACCTCGTAGATCTCCGGTTCGTTGGCGTTCTCATCCGTTTCGACCTGCGTCGGCGTGGGTGGAGCGGTGATCGTTGTCTCCGGCAAAACGATCGGAATCACGATGACGGTTGGAGTCGGCGGAGGCTCGAGTATCGGACGCGTCTGGAGATCTCGCTCGAGCGTGGGGCTCGGACGCAAGATCTCCGGCTCGGCGGTTGTGCGCCGCAGGTAGAAATCCAGCGTCACGATCCCCGCGATGATGATCACGAGGAGAATGACGACGGCTCCCATGACGATTCCTCGCGCGGAACTCACGCGCCCAAGGCCGTTGTGCCATATCCGCCCCCGTGGGGAACCGGCCAAATCATTGGGGAATAACCTGGAACACGATCGTGACTATGAGGAAAACTCCGACCCCTTCGAAGCGCGACCGCGATGTTGGAGTGTCCCTTGGCGGCCCAGCGCGAATCCCGGACCGGCGGAAATTTCCCAGCGCACCGATACGGCTGTAACTACCGTCAACAGCCGGGGGCGCAATGGCTCCGGATAATCCGACGGCTGGGGAGGCTATTGTCAGGACGGCCGGTAATCCGATTTCCAGGATTCAGACATCGAGGTCCCGTGCCGCACACGAGTGCGCGGCGGGTCTCCCAGCGAAGACAGCCGGGGTGACCGGCGGGACTTGAACCCGCTACCTCTTGGGCCACAACCAAGCGCTCTAACCAGATGAGCTACGGCCACCATGAACGATAAAGGCCCCAGTTAGGGGCTCTCGACTGAACCCGATTTTAGCAACGGCGAGTGGAGCGTCAATCGCACGGCCGGCGCGCGACTATGGAATGCACTGCCAGTTTTCCTGTTGGAATGGCACATACCCGCGAGTACAATTCGTCAATGGAGCCACCGACTCGTATGCGCTGGATTTTCCGCCGGCGGATTCGCGCGGCTTGACGCCTGCCAGGATCCTCCACCGGCCGGTCCTGGTTCTGCTCGCCCCCATCCTGTGGATGGGCCTCATATTTCTAGTCTCGCAACAGTCGACACTGCCCTCTGTCCGAGCTGAATGGCTTGACGTCACCCTCAAACAGGTCGGCCACTTCGCGTCATACGTGATTCTGGGGCTGCTGATCTGGAGATCGTTTGGCGGCCCACGGGTCGGCCGGCTGGGAACCCTCGGCGCGCTCACCGTTTGCGTCGCGTACGCGGTTTTCGACGAAGCTCACCAGACCTTCGTCCCCGGCCGCACCGGATCCTGGACCGACGTGGCCGTCGATTCCGGGGGAAGTCTGGCCGGCGTCTGGGCAATCCCGCGAACACCTCTTAAATTTGCTGATCTTGGACGATCCATATCAGGCGCATTACGGCGCCTGCAATGAGGGAGGACGGTGAATCCAATGTCCATTGACAAGTTTTCAAGCCGAGGACTCACTTTCGACGACGTGCTGCTCGTTCCGCTGAAGTCGGACGTTCTGCCGCAGCAGACGGATGTGCGGACGCGCATCACGGATTCTCTATCGCTGTCGGTCCCGCTTATGTCGTCGCCGATGGACACGGTCACGGAATCCGACCTGGCCATCGCGCTTGCCCGTGAGGGCGGGCTTGGCATCATCCACAGGAACCTGCCGATCGACAAGCAGGTGGCCGAGGTGGACAAGGTCAAACGAACTCAGTCCGGCATGATCATTGACCCGATAACCCTCGGCGCCGATGCTCTTCTTAGCGACGCGCTCGAAATCATGCGGAAGTATCACATTTCGGGCGTTCCGATCACGGAGCCCTCTGGCAAACTCGTCGGAATCTTGACCAACCGAGACATCAGGTTCTGCCGCGACGTCGACACGCCGGTTTCGCGGCTGATGACCAGTGAAGGGCTGGTGACCGTTCCGATCGGCACGACGCTCGATCAGGCGGAGCGAATACTCCATGAACACAGGGTGGAAAAACTGCCCGTGGTGGACGATCAGCGCAGGCTGCGCGGCCTGATCACTGTGAAAGACCTCAGCAAGAGGGAGCAGTTTCCGAATTCGATCTTCGATCCCAAGGGACGGCTGATGGTTGGAGCCGCCGTCGGAGTCGGAGACGACGGGCGTGAGCGGGCCCAGGAGCTGGCCAGAAGCGAGGTTGACGTACTTGTCGTGGACACGGCCCACGGGCACAGCCAGAGAGTCCTGGAAATGACCCGCTGGGCCAAGGAAAACCTGGATATGGTCATTGTCTCTGGCAACGTCGCCACGGCTGCGGGCGCGTCCGACCTCATAGCGGTCGGCGCGGACGCGATACGGGTGGGCGTAGGCCCGTCGGCGATCTGCACCACAAGGATCGTCGCCGGAGTGGGAGTCCCGCAGATAACGGCCATCAGCGATTGCGCAAGCGTATGCGCCGAACACGGCATAGGTCTGATCGCGGATGGTGGGGTCCGATATTCGGGCGACGTCGCCAAGGCGATCGCCGCGGGAGCGGACTCCGTGATGATCGGCAGCCTGTTCGCCGGAACCAATGAGAGCCCGGGTGAGATCGTCCTGTACCAGGGTGAGCGCTACAAGTACTACCGGGGAATGGGATCGATAGGCGCCATGAAGGCGCGAGGCCATTCGCGCGACCGTTACGCCCAGGAGACCATCGGCGACGCCGCCAAGCTCGTCGCCGAGGGCATCGAAGGCCAGATCCCCTATCGCGGTCCCTTGAACATGACCGTTGCGCAGGTGGTGGGAGGGCTTCGGCAGGCAATGGGCTACTGTGGAACGCCCGACATCGAGACGCTCAAGACGAAGGGCCGATTTGTCATGATGACCGCCGCCGGCCTGCAGGAAAGTCACCCCCACGACGTGATAGTTACCAAGGAAGCCCCTAACTATCAGGTGCTTCGTTAGAAAATATTCCGGCGGACGCCCGATCTAGGCGGTACCTCATCGCCCGCTGATGGGCTGGGCGCACTAAAATAGGCGCAGCGAACTGTTGTAGGACCCCGCGTACGCCGTAACGCGCGGGTACTTTTTCTAGTCGGGTGCTTTGAAAGATGGCCAAGGAAACATATCTCACCGCTGAAGGCAAAGCTGAGCTCGAGGAAGAGCTTGGGGGCCTCAAGTACGAGCGCCGCCCCGAGATCGCGGCAAAGATTCACCGATCCAAGGAGTTTGGTGAAATGCCGGAAGGCGGCGAGTTCGACGACGCCAAGAACGAACAAGCATTCATCGAAGGCCGTATCGCCGAGATTGAGGACATTCTGAAAAACGCCCGCGTCATCTCGGAGCACGACAGCAATGTTGTGTCGGTGGGCGGGTTTGTGAAGGTCAAGGACGACGAGAATGACGAAGCGCAGTTCAACATCGTGGGATCCGCCGAAATCTCCCCCGAAGACGGCAAGATTTCGCACGAATCGCCCATCGCCCGATCGCTGCTTGGGAAACGGGTGGGGGAAGTTGCAATCGTGGACGCCCCCGCCGGAGAGTACAGCTTTACCATCCTGGAAATCTGGTAGCCGCTGAAGCTGACTGAATGGGAGTTGAAGCCGGCGCGGACGTAGATCATCTGGTCGCGCCGCGTCTCGCGAAGCTCGATCGCTTGCGCCATCTCGGGATCGAGCCCTATCCGCACAACTTCGATCGATCGCACACGTCCGCCGAGGCAATCTCGGAGTTCGAGGCCAATCCCGACGAAGAGACGAGTATCAGAATCGCTGGCCGGCTCGTTCGCCTGAACCACATGGGCAAAAGCGCGTTCGCCCACATTCAGGACGGGGCCGGGCGAATTCAGCTCTATCTGCAGAACAACGTCTTGGGCGAAGAGGAATACACCAGATTTCTCGACCTGTTTGACATAGGCGATTTTCTCGGAGCATCGGGGGCCCTGTTCAGGACCCGAACCGGCGAGGTCACACTGCGAGCGGAGAAGCTCCTGATGCTCGCCAAGAGTCTCCGGCCTCTACCGGAGAAGTTCCACGGCCTTACCGATCCTGAAATCCGCTTTCGCCAGCGGTATCTCGACCTGATCTCCGCCGAAAACGTCCGGCGAACGTTCGAGATTCGTACCGCGATAACCGCCGAAATACGGCGGTTCCTGGACGCGCGGGGATATATGGAAGTGGAGACGCCAATACTCCAGCCGCTGTACGGAGGCGGTTCGGCGCAACCGTTCGTAACTCACTACAACGTGCTGGGCCGAGATTTCTTCCTCCGCATCGCCGATGAGCTGTACTTAAAGCGCCTCATCATCGGGGGATTTGAGAAGGTCTATGAATTCTGCAAGGACTTTCGCAATGAAGGCATCGACCGGACGCACTCCCCAGAATTCACGATGCTCGAATGCTACGAGGCGTACGTCGACTACGAAGAGATCATGAATCTCACGGAATCCATGGTCAGCCAAGTTGCCGATCGCGCCTGCGGTTCGTCCGTGGTTGATACGGACGAATGGCGTCTCGACTTCACGCCGCCGTGGAGACGAGTTTCATTCCGCGGCGCCGTCCGAAATGAGACCGGCTTGGACATAGACGAATACCCGGACGCCAACCGGCTATCGGAGGCGGTCAAAGGACTCGGTCTGGCGCCGGAACCGGGGCTGGGCCGGGGCAAATTGCTTGATCTATTGTTGGAAAAATATGTGACTCCAAAGATCCAGCAGCCGACTTTCATAGTCGACTACCCAGTCGAAACGTCGCCGCTTGCCAAACGGCGCGCGGACGACGAACGCTATGCCGCCCGCTTCGAGGCCGTCGCCGCGGGAGTGAAATTCGCCAACGCGTTCTCCGAGCTAAACGACCCTGTCGATCAGCGCCGGCGCTTTGAAGAGCAGGCGAAGGCCCGGGCCGCGGGCGACGCGGAGGCACAGCCTCTGGATGAAGATTTCCTGCTCGCCATGGAGCACGGTATGCCTCCGACCGGCGGACTCGGCATAGGCATCGACCGACTCGTCATGTTGATGACCGGCAACCGTAATATTCGAGAAGTAATTCTTTTTCCTCAGTTGAGATCGAAATCGTAGCGATCGTGTCCGCGCCCTAGCTGGTCCTTTGGAGAAAACGAATGCTTGCCGTTAGCTTCGTCCGCGAGAACCCCGACCTTGTCCGGCGTGGACTTGAACTTCGCAATGAGCCCGAGGATCTGCTTGACGAGGTCCTGGAATTGGACCGGCGGCGGCGCCAGACGCTCGGCCGCCTGGAAGATCTGCGCCGCCAGGTCAATGAATCGTCGCGCCAGGTTGGAAGGACTCAGGATGAGGACGAACGCCGTGCGCTGATCCAGAAATCCAAGTCGGCGTCCGCGGACATTGGGCCTCTGGAGGAGGCCCTGGGGGAGATCGACGGCGGTCTTCAGAAAGCTCTCCTCGTCCTACCCAATGTTCCCCATGCCGACGTCCCCGCCGGAACGAGCGACGAGGACAATATTGAAATCCGCACCGAAGGGACGCGCCCCGAATTCGACTTTGAACCCGTGGGGCACGTGGAACTTGCCGAACGTCTCGGGATCATGGACTTCGAGCGGGCCGCCAAGATTTCGGGTTCCGGGTTCTGGCTCTTTAAAGGAGCCGGCGCCCGGCTGCAACGATCCCTGATCAACTGGATGATTGAGTTGCATACGGATGAACATGGCTACGAGGAGGTATATCCCCCTGCGCTGGTTCGGGCGGAATGTATGGAGGGGACCGGGCAGTTGCCCAAGTTCTCGGGCGATTCCTACACGATCGAGTCCGATGCCCTGTGGCTCGTGCCAACGGCCGAGGTCCCGGTCACCAACATTCACCGCGACGAGATTCTGCCGCCCGATTCCCTCCCCATTTACTACACCGCATACACGCCATGCTTCCGCCGGGAAGCCGGCGCCGCGGGCACCGAGACACGCGGGCTCCTGCGCGTCCACCAGTTCGACAAGGTGGAACTGGTGAAGTTCGTGGAGCCGGAAACGTCCTACGCCGAGCACGAAAAGCTACTCAGTGACGCTGAAGAGGTTCTCAAGCGCCTGGAACTCCCCTACCGGGTGATGCTCCTCAGCGCCGGCGATCTGGGAGCGTCCGCGGCGAAGTGCTACGACATAGAGGTGTGGGCGCCGGGGGCCGGGCGTTGGCTCGAGATTTCATCTGTTTCGAACTTCGAGTCATATCAGGCTCGCCGCGCCGGCATCCGCTACCGCAGCGCCAACAGCGCCAGACCCCGTTTTGTGCATACTCTGAATGGATCGGGGCTGGCCCTGCCCAGGCTCGTGGTCGCGCTGCTGGAGAACTACCAGCGCGCGGATGGCTCCGTGGTTGTGCCTGGAGTGCTGCGAAATCGCATGAATACGGACGTGTTGAGGCCCCGTGAAGGCTAGCGGCCGGTCGCGGGGCTGCCCTCAACCACCGGGCTTGACCAGCGACGGAGCCGCTCGCCGATGAGGCTGGCATTCAATCCAAAGCTGGTGCCGATCGATCGTCGGAGCTTCGTGGAGCAGCTGCGCATCGCCGTGCAGAACGCCAAGGAACTCGAATTCGACGTCATCGAGCTATCGCTATCGCTCGATGCGTACGAACTCGGAATGACCACTGTGTTTGGCGGCGATTTCTTCGATGTGATGAAGGACGCGCCGACGAGCTTTCACCTGCATCTCTTCCACGACACGATCTCGCGTACGGAGGCTTCGCTTTCGGACGTGCAGACCTATCCTCGCAGCATCGCCCTCCGGCGCATCGTCCAGGTGGTCGAGTTCTTCGAGCACAACCACCCGATCGAGATGTACGTTGTGCACCCGGGCCGGCGATATGCCGGTATCGAGCAGCATCTGCGCGCCCTGCAGGAAGGTCTGCGGACGCTGGATACTCTATTCCCCGGTCTGCCCATGGCGATCGAGAACGGCGATCCGGCGGGCGTGTTAGCGAACCTCGACACCCTGCTGGCATTTCTCGACGAGACGTCCAACACCCGGTTTTCATTCCATACCGGCCTGTCGTTCCACTCGGTCGGAACGGATCATTCGACCTTCGAAGACCGGCTGGGCTACATGCGACGCTTCGACGATCGGCTCGCCGAGATTCGCTGGCACAACACCGCGCCCGGCAGGGACCCCAGTCTTCCGCTGCACCTCGAACTCGATGAGGGACTCGACTTCGCCAAGATCGTACGCACCTTGGGTCGCAACCCCGGCACCGTTCATCTGATCGAAACAGCCGGAAACAATATCGGCGCTCTCGCACGTGAACGCCGGGCGCTGCACCTCGCGTTTACGCGCTGACCAAGCCCCGAGTCATAGGCGTTCGGGAATTCCTCGTAATTTCCCGATCTGGACCGCGCGCCCCTGCACCAGGACCCGGAACCTCCCCAACTCTGAAGGTGACACTAGCTTCATAATCCCTCTGCGTTCGAGTTGATACCGTTCGGGCGTCATGCCGGCAACCCCCTGAATCTGGCCCAGGTATTCGCCGATGCCGAGCGCGGTGAGGAAGTCGGCCTGCTCAACGAGAGGCGCTGCGGCGAGGCCGACCGATTCACCGGCGTCCACAAGCTCGGTGAAGTTCACATGCGCCGTCAGATCCCGCTTGCCTGGGAATGCAAGGAGATCCTCGAAGCCGCCGTGATCGCGAAATGCCAGGGCAGTGCCCGCCGCAAGCCTGGCGCTGTGCACTGCTTCCGCCGCTCCCCCGTAGTCGATCGTCGTTACAACGACCCGCTCCGCGATTCGCGGTAGCTGCTCAAACACGTCCGCCACGCCGCGCCGGATCTCGATCCGGCCGCCATTCGGCACGCCTCCCGCATATCTTTGGGCGTAGGACAGGATTCGATCGTCCGCCTGCGTGTCGACGAACACCAGCGTGTTGCCGTCGAGCGCAGCGCGCTCCTCCACCCATGCGTATCCCTCCCGTCGGGCAATATCGAACGGAAGGGCATCGAAGAACTCATTGCTTATCATCGCCGCCGTCTCGAGGCCGCCGATATCGCCGAGCGATCCCACGAAGTTCGCCCGCTTCGCCCGCGCCGCTGCTCGTCGCCGTGCCGCGCTTCGCTCAACCCCCACGTAGTTGAGGCAGGCCGACCACGGATGCTCGGCCGCCAACCGCAGGATTCGCTCTGCGAGCGTGCCATCGCCCGAACCCAACTCGATCACGTTGAACGGATCGGGCCGGCCAATCGCGTCCCAAAGATCATCCAGATGCCGGGCGATCATTTCGGCGAAGGCCGGATGCGCGGTGACGCTCGTCACATAGTCGCTGGAATCCCGGTCCAGCCGCATGTAGTAGCCATGCTCGGGATCGTAGAGGGCCGCGTCCATGTAGTCGCTGAAATGAATCGGGCCGTGACGCGAGATTCGATCGGCCAGCACGTCTTGAAGCGCCTGATGACCGCTCCCGACTGACATCCCTAGCTTCGGTGGCCCGCTCGGGCGCGGCTCTTCCGGAATTTCACCGCGAAAGACGCCGATTCAGATCCGCGTAAGAACGAGGGCCTCGAAGGGGTCCACTCGTCCCGTCCACCCGGGCGACACGACCGTAGTGCAGTCTGTTTGGGCAACCACTGCGGGACCGTGGAACTCCGCGCCGCAAACGAGGTCGTCCCTGATGTATATCGGGGTCTTCACCCATTCAGCGCCGAAAACCACCTCCCCCACCGAAGCAGGCAGCGGCCGCGAGGTCGGCGCATTTTGGGGCGCTTGGACAGGCTTGGGAGACAGGACGCTCGCCTCGACCCGCACCGACACGACCTCCACGTCCAGCTCGGGGTCCGAGTACGTAAATCGCTTGTCGTGCGCCGTGTGAAATTCCTTCACCGCGGCTGCCACGCCTGCCTCATTCCAGGGCACATTCAGTTCGTACGACTGCCCCACATATCTCAGATCGAGCGACCGCTTGAGGACAGGATCGGAAGATTCTCGCCGCAGATCGGACCGGGCGATTCCCTCGAGTTCGGTTGCCGTGCGCTCCAGGACCCCATGAGAGCCCGGTTCGTCCGGGACCATCACCGTCCGTGAGTACAGGCGCATCCGATCGGCCACGACGCAACCCAACGCGGAAAGCACACCCGGGTATCGAGGAACGAGAATCGTGTCCATGTGAAGCCGCTCGGCGAGATCGCAAGCGTGAACGGGTCCGGCGCCTCCAAAGGGCACCAGGACGAATTCGCGGGGATCGTAGCCGCGCTCAACCGTGATCAGCCGCAGCGCGCCTTCCATCGTCGTGTTCGCCAGCTCCACTATCGCGGCCGCCTCCCGCACTATGCCGTCTTGTTGGGGCAGGTTCGCCAGTTCGGGCAGCCGCTCGGTAAGCGTGGCGATGGCACGGGCGGCGGCTCGGCTGTCGAGAGTCAACGCGCCGCCAAGTTTCGAAGTCGCCGGCAGCCGCCCGAGAACGACATTAGCATCGGTCACCGTCGGCTCGATTCCCCCGAGGGCGTAGGACGCGGGCCCCGGATCGGCACCGGCGCTCTCAGGTCCGACCACGAGGGCGCCACCGTCGTCCACGCGGGCGATCGAGCCGCCCCCGGCGCCGACGGTGTGGATATCGATCATCCCGATGGAGAGCGGAAAGCCACCGATCGATCCGCGGTTCGTTTGAACGGCTTCGCCGGGGCAGAGAGTAACGTCGGTTGACGTACCGCCCATGTCGAGAGTCACCAGCTGATCGAAGCCGGAGACTTTCGACACGTGAAGCGCGCCGACAACGCCGGCGGCGGGTCCGCTCAGTACCGTTCTCACCGGCTCGTTCGCCGCCTCATCGGCCCCGAGCACGCCCCCGCTCGACTGCACGATCCACAACGGACCTGGAGCCTTGGCCCCGAGCCGCCGTAGGTAGCCTTCCATCACCGGCGCGACGTAGGCGTTGATGCAGACGGTGCTCGTGCGCTCGTACTCGCGAAACTCAGGGATGATCTCGCTGGAGAGGCTCACGTGCTCAAAACCTTCAGCATTAAGAATCTGGCCGATGCGCCGCTCGTGGGCGGGATTCAGAAAGGAAAACAGGAGCACCACGGCGCACGATTCGACCCCGCGCCGCTTGAGGAATCTGATTGTCTCGCGAATACCGGCCTCGTCGAGCGCGCGGACCACTTTGCCGGTGTAATCGACGCGCTCCTTCGCCTCGCGGCGAAGCGCCCTCGGAACGAGCGGCTCAGCCCGTTGCGGTTCCACCGCATATAGCTCCGGTCGGTCCTGGCGGCCTATTTCCAGCACGTCGCGGAATCCGGCCGTTGTAATGAGCGCCGTGCGAGCGCCCTTTCGTTCGAGGATCGCGTTCGTTGCAACCGTGGATCCGTGGACGATTGCGGCGGCGCTGGCCACTCCCACAAAAGCTAGGCCTTCGAGGACGCCACGACTGGGATCGTTGGGCGTGCTGAGTATCTTGCCCACGCTGATCCGGCCATCTTCGACAACCACCAGATCGGTGAACGTACCCCCAACGTCCACCCCGACGCGGCGGTCGCCGCCCTCAACACTCATGGGGCAGGACGGGTGGGCATTCCTTGGCGTGTTTCACAGCAGGAGCCTATGTGATATTTTTCACACACTCAAATCAAGCCATTGCTCCGCGAATCGGGGGCCTAGGCTGGATCCGATGGGAATTTTGACAGTGACCGGGCCCGATGATGTCCCTCAAACTACCGTCCGCAGGCTTTCAATATACCTTCGCACGCTGGGGATGGAGGCGGCTTCCGGCACCCAGAGCATTTCTTCAGCCAGACTTTCGGCCCTGACCGGCTTCACCGCGGCGCAGGTACGAAGAGACCTTGCTTACTTTGGCCATTTCGGACGGCGCGGAGTAGGTTATGCAGTCGAGGGTCTCCAGGCGAAAATTCGCACGATTCTTGGCATCGACGCCGAGTGGGCTCTGGCGCTCGTCGGTGTCGGGAACCTCGGCAGAGCGCTATTGGCCTACAGGGGCTTCGATCAACAGGGGTTCAAGATCATCGCGGCGTTCGACAACGATCAGAGGAAAGTGGGCGCGATGGTCTCGGGAGTTCGCGTCGATCCAGTCGATAACCTAGCCTGCGTCATTCGTGATCGGGATATTCAACTCGCGATTCTGGCGACCCCAGCCGACGCCGCGCAGGAGATCCTCGACGAGCTTGTTGCGGCCGGCATCAGGGCTGTGTTGAACTTCGCCCCGGGGCGACTGCACGCGCCGGAAGATGTGAAAATCTCCCACGTGGACCTTTCAATTGAGGTTGAGTACCTTTCGTATTCGCTCACCCAGCGCATTGTTCCCTAAAATGCTCCAATCAATGGTGGCGTCACTAATCGGAAACGGATTGGTCGCGATTTGCCCGCATACGTAGGGGTTGTCCTGCTGGCCCTATTGGGCTTTCTTTTCTGCATCGGCAGTCTCGTTGGAACCGCACTGTTGCGACCCAGCAGACCCACGGGCGCAAAACTCGATCCGTACGAGTCGGGCATGCCACCGATCGGCGATGCGAGGGGCCGCCACGTG
Source organism: Chloroflexota bacterium (assembly GCA_963663595.2). Taxonomy (GTDB): domain Bacteria; phylum Chloroflexota; class UBA11872; order UBA11872; family VXNJ01. Next base: position 429,620 of record CAXXGZ010000003.1, read on the forward strand.
GTGCGTTTCTACCTTGTCGCGATGCTCTTCGTCATTTTCGACCTCGAATTGGTATTCCTGTTTCCCTGGGCCATTCACTTCGCCCGCCAGGAACTGTTTTCAGAGCGCCTTTTCCTATTCGTGGAGATGGTTGTATTCGTGGCAATCTTGCTTGTCGCATATGTATACGCATTAAGAAAGGGAGTCTTCAACTGGAACCGCGGGGACTGATCTAAAAAGCAGCCATATGATAGAAGTCACTTCCCAGCAGAAGTACGACCCCGAAGAATTGCTCGATAAGGCGTCGGAAATTCTCGGCGCTGCCATCACCAGCAGTGAGATCTACCGAAACGACGTGGTTATCGAGGTTCCCATCGACGATCTTCGATCCGCGATGGAACGGCTCCGGAACGATCCCGACCTCGACATGGCGATGCTCGTGGACATTACCTCGGTCCACTGGCCAGACGACGAAAGGCAGTTCGAACTCGTCTATCATCTGCGCTCCCTCAGCAACAACCTCATCATCGGGATCAAATCGAGGTTGGGCGAGGGTGATTCGGCGCCTTCCCTCACTCCCCTGTGGAAGGCCGCCAACTGGCAGGAACGCGAGGTCTACGACCTGATGGGGATTACCTTTGATGGTCACCCCGACCTGCGCCGAATCCTAATGCCCGAAGACTATCCGTGGCATCCCCTGCGAAAGGAATTTCCAATCGAGGGGCCGGACTTTCCCATCGACGCATACCAGACCGATGCGCATCACAAAGTCGAAAAAGACGATTTCTGGGACGACCCGGATTGACCTCGCCGTGATCAATGGCCACTGATACGCAACGAGATCTGAACGACACCACCGAACGGGAAATGGTCCTGAATTTGGGGCCTCAGCATCCGAGCACCCATGGTGTATTGAGAGTCCTTACCGAACTCTCGGGCGAAACGATCACGAAAGCCACGCCCGATATCGGCTACCTGCATCGGGGAGTCGAGAAACTCATTGAGTCGAAGCTTTACGCGCAGGGCATGACGTACACGGATAGAACCGATTACACCGCCGCGCCCGCCGGAAACGTCGGCTACATCCTGGCCGTTGAGAAGCTCCTGGGCATCGAAGACCAAATTCCGGACCGCGCACACTATCTGAGAATGATCGTCTCCGAGCTCGCCCGGATCGCGGGCCATCTCGTATGGATCGGCACCCACGGACTCGATCTCGGCGCCATGTCCATGTTTCTTTACGCGTTTAGGGAACGTGAGAAGGTGTCCGGCCTCTTCGAAGAGGGAAGCGGGGCGCGCCTTACGACCAACTTCTTCCGAGTCGGTGGAACTGGGCGGCATGAAGATCCGCCGGGCTGGCTCGATCACGTCGAGGAATTCGCCAACGGATTTACGATCGACGACTTCAACATCATCCTCACCGAAAACGAGATCTGGAAAGTCAGAACCCAGGGGATCGGAGTGATTTCGGCCGAAGATGCCATCAACTACGGCATGACCGGGCCCTGCCTCCGCGGTTCGGGGGTCGCCTGGGACCTGCGCAAGGCCAGACCTTACTGCCGGTATGACGAGGTGGAATTTGAAGTGCCGGTGGGGGAGGACGGCGACGTCTACTCCCGCTTCCTCGTGCGACTCAATGAGCTTTATCAGTCGACCTCGATAATCAGACAATGCGTGGTCAGGGCGCGCGAGTTACGCGGGGAGCCTTCCAACATCGTGAACGCCAACGTCGTGCCGCCTGAAATCGAGCGGGTGACCGGTTGGGAGCCCTCCGATGTCACCGGCGACATGGAAGCCATGATCAACCACTTCAAACTGTGGATAGAAGGCTATTCGCCGCCCAAGGGCGACTGTTACATGGCGGTCGAATCCCCAAAGGGCGAGCTTGGTTTCTACTTCGTCAGCGACGGTACGGGCACGCCTTACCGATGCCACATTCGCGCTCCCTCGTTCGTGAATCTGGCGGCGCTGCCGCAGATGGTCGAAGGGAATATGATCGCCGACCTGGTCGCCACGATCGGCAGTATCGACATCGTCCTGGGCGAGGTCGATCGATGATCGAGAAGCTAAGGGAAAGCGCACAATAGCACAGGCAACGGTAACCCTCACGATCGACGGACAGGAGGTGTCCGTGCCCACGGGCACGTCCGTGCTGAACGCCGCGAGATCGCTGGGAATAGACGTGCCCACTCTCTGCGATCACGCAACGCTGGAACCTGTCGGCGCATGCCGCATGTGTGTCGTCGAGATTCAGCCGGGCCCTCCCCGTCCCGCGGCATCGTGCACCACACCGGCCGCCGACGGGATGGAAGTTCGGACCGACACTCAGGCGATGGTGGACGTGAGGCGCAAGACCATTGAAATGCTCTTGCAGCATCATCCGCTCGACTGTCCTTACTGCGATCAGTCGGGGACCTGCGAACTGCAGGACCAGACGTTCGCATTGAACATCTGGCAGAGCCCGTTTGAGACGGTTTCAAAGGCCTATCCCGAAGAAAACCTCAACGAAGTGGTGATGATCAACCACAACCGGTGCATCATGTGCTTCCGCTGCGTGCGGGTTTGTGACGAACAGATGAGCGTGCATGCGCTCGACGTTGCGGACCGGGGCGCGCGCGCGTTCATCGTTCCCGCGCAGCTTAAGTTCATGGACTGCGAACGCTGCGGTATGTGCATCGAAGTGTGTCCGGTGGGAGCGTTGCTGAGCCGCCCCTTTAAGCACGTGGCGCGGGCATGGCAAACGGTGCAGACAGACACCACCTGCCCTCATTGCAGCGTGGGCTGCAAGATTCAAGTCGAGTCCCGCAAAGGCGAAATCCTGCGCGCTCGAGTTGGTGAGCCCGTCGAGCCAAATAGAGGCATCGTATGCGTTAAGGGCTACTTTGGTTGGTCCTTCGTGAATAGCGCCGAGCGAATAGGGTCGCCCATGATCCGCCGGGCCGGAGAACTCGAAGAAGTAACGTGGCGCGAGGCACTCGAATTCGTAGGCGAGAAACTGACGTCCATCGCCGCCACCGAGGGCGCCGAGTCGGTGGGAGCCATAGGTTCCGGACGCTGCACCAATGAAGACAACTACGCCCTGCAACGTCTGATGCGCTCCGTAATCGGCACCAACAACGTCTACCTCGCCGAAAATGGTTTCAGCGCCGCCCACGATGTCATCACCAAAGCGCTCGGATCACAGGCGATCTTCCACGACCAGGACGATCTGCTGGAATCGGAAGTCGTTCTGATTCTGGGCGCCGACATCAATGGCACGCACAACATCCTCGCGGCCCATCTGAAAGCGGCGGCGCGCAAAGGCGGTCCGAAGCTGATCGTGGCAACGCGACTAGGGTCGGCCATCGACTCGGTCGCGGATCTGTCGGTGCGCGTGCGGCCGGGTGGGGAGTCCACGTTCCTGGCCGCGCTCGCGGGCGGCGGTGGGGCCGACATCGAGAAAACCGCCGGTGTGAGCGCTGGTGAAATCGCGCGAATTCGAACCGCCCTTGCCGGCGCGGAGCGATCCGCGATCGTGTGGGACACGGGCGCCTGGACGGCGGGCCGGGCGAAGGACATCGCCGCCGCCGCATGTAACGTCGCGATTTCCACCGGCAAAACCAAGCTCTTCCCTCTGCCGGAGGAAGGGAATCTGGCCGGCGCGGTGCAGATGGGTATGAGCCCAGAGTCGCTGCCAGGACCGGTGCCGATCGATGACGAATCGGCCCGATCGCGGCTCGGAGAGTTCTGGGGGGCGCTGCCCCCCGCTGAACCGGGTGTGCCGCGGGATGAATTCCTATACGGAGGCGGCATGAAGGCCCTGTACGTGATGGCTGAAGACGTGGTCGGCAACTCCGCCGATCCGAAAAGGACGATCGAGGCGCTCGAGTCCGCGTCGCTCGTCGTCGTCCAGGACATATTTATGACCGGGACCGCCAGGGCCGCCGACGTGGTCCTGCCAGGTACGACATTTGCCGAGAAGACCGGTCATTTCATCAACTTCGAGGGTCGCGTATGCCCACTGACGAAGGCGGCGCCGACAATCGACGAATCCAGGGAAGACTGGGAGATCCCGTCCAGGATCGCCGCGCGATTGGGGGCGGACTTCGGCTACCGACATGCCGATCAACTCTGGAGCGAAATCCGCGAGGTAACGCGCCCCGTTGAGACGGCGGGCAGCATGAAGCTCCAGGCCGTGAACGGCTCGGTCCCGCCACCGGGCGGCGACTATCCCTTCGCGCTGACCAGCGAAACGAACCTCTATACGGCAGGCTCCGCCGCGCGCCGAGGAACGGTCTTCGCGGATCTCTACCCCGCTCAGGTGGAGCTCAACCCGGCCGACGCCGGCAGGCTGGGCATCGACGATGGGACCGAAGTCGAAGTGCGCTCGCGTCAAGGCGTTGTAAAAGCGCCGGCAAAACTGTCGAAGGCGATTCCCGAAGGCGTCGTCCACCTTGCCGACGGCATTCCTGAGGCGTCCTCCGCGGCTTTGAATCGCGGGGCGCCCGACGGGACTGCCGTGCATGTCATCAAGGCCGGGTCATAGCGTTGGTAGACGGCTGGGACGTACTCATCCTCGTCATCAAGGCCCTGGTCATTTTTTCGGTGGTTCCGCTCGCCCCGCTGGTTTTCATCTTGGCCGAGCGCAAGATTCTTGGACGGATTCAATCGCGGATCGGGCCGAACCGGGTCGGACCGTGGGGTCTGCTTCAAACGCTTGCGGACGGAATCAAGCTTGGAGCCAAAGAGGATTTCATTCCGCCAAAGGGCGATCGCGTGGTCTTCTGGCTGGCGCCGTTGTTCATGGTCGTCCCAGCAACAATGGCCTGGGCCGTTATTCCCATAGGTCCCAGGGTGGAGATCGGCCGGGAATTCGGACTCTGGGTGACCGATCTGAACGTCGCGGTCCTCTACATACTGGCGCTGGGCTCCGTGGCTGTATACGGACCGGTAATGGCTGGGTGGAGTTCAAACAGCAAGTACGCTCTGTTCGGATCTTTGAGATCGGGCGCCCAGGTAATCAGCTACGAGATAAGCATGGGGCTCGCGGTGCTCGGAGTCTTGATGTACACCGGCTCGTTCAGTCTTGTGGACATCGTCGAGAAGCAGAGCGGGATGTGGTTCGTTGTTCCCCAAATCCTAGGGTTTGTGATCTTCATGATCTCAGGGATCGCTGAGACGAATAGGGCCCCATTCGACCTGCCCGAGGCTGAAACCGAAATCGTGGCCGGATATCACGTGGAGTATTCAGGTATCCGGTTCGCCATGTTCTTCATCGCCGAGTACGCGTCGATGTTCCTGATATCCGCGCTTGCGGTGGTTCTCTTTCTCGGCGGTTGGCAGGGCTGGACGATCCCGTATCTCGAGGGCTTCACGGGCGTCCTCTGGTTCCTCGTCAAAACGTTGGGCCTTATGTTCGTATACTTCTGGCTTCGCGCTACACTTCCGCGGCTGCGCTACGACCAGTTGATGGGATTCTGCTGGAAGTTCCTGCTTCCGCTCGGCATCTTCAATCTTCTGGTTACCGCCGCGCTGAGACTGGCCTGGAGCTGATTTGACATGCCCTTAGGATCCGGGATCGTAAGCGGACTCATGCGGATCCTGAATATCGGCTTACGCAAACCGGTCACCTACATGTATCCGGAAAGCCCGCGACCCGTCGCGGAGCGTTTTCGCGGCTTGGTCGGAATGCGCCGCGACGAAGTGACCGGTCAACTCTCATGCGTCGGATGCGGGCTGTGCGAAACGGCTTGTCCGAACGACGTGATTCGTATCGACACGTCGGAGTCATTAGACGGAACGCGGTGGGTTGAGCGATACCAATTCGACCTCGGGCGCTGCATCTTCTGTTATCTGTGCGTGGAGTCCTGCCCCGTTGACGCCCTCCAAACGACCCGCGCGTATCACCTTTCGACGGATAACCGGGCCGACCTGCTCATTACCGCGGACGAAATGATGCGAATGACGCAGAATCCCGACCAACCGCTATTCGAGCATCTCTGGCGTGACTGATCAGCTAATCGCCTTTACGTATCTCTCGATCGTCGCCACCGTCGCTGGTGTGGGCACCATCTCCCTCAGAAGCCCGGTGCACTGCGCGCTGTCGCTGGTGATCGTTGTTTTCCACGTGGCGGGAATGTTCGTTCTACTGGGCAACGGATTCCTGGCGGCCATCCAGGTGATCGTCTACGCCGGAGCGATCGTCGTGCTGTTCCTGTTCACGATGATGCTCCTAGATTTGCGCCGCCACGAGCAGGAGCGAACCGTGCATCGCCGCCAGATCTGGCTGGCCATCCCCATCGCGATTCTCCTGTTCGTCGAGATCGGAACGATAGCCGTTACTAAGCCCGAGATATCCGAAGGGATCAAAGGCAGCTTCTCACCGGCGACGATAAGCGATCTGGGCGGCAGCGCCCAGGCCCTCGCGACAGTCTTGTTCAACGAGTATCTGCTGCCGTTTGAGGTCGCTTCGGTTCTCCTGCTTGCGGCGGCCGTAGGAGCCATGGTGCTTGCGCGAAACCCCGACGAAGATGCGCTGGCATCCGTCCCGGACATGATTCAGGACGCTTCCGGCCTTGCGGATGGCGACGGCGGTCAGGAGGCTGAGTCCGTCGAGGCGCCGTCAGCTCCGTCTCGGGATGGTTAACCCAGGAGTGCGATTTTGGGTATCCCCCTAAACGCCTACCTTCTGGTCGGGGCGATCCTATTTTCGCTCGGAACGCTGGGAGTCCTCATCAGGCGCAGCGTCCTGGTCATCTTTATCTCGGTCGAGTTGATGCTTCAGGGGGTCAATCTCACCTTCGTCGCTTATTCGGCGTTTCTGGAGGACATGGCGGGAAGCATGTTCGCCGTGATATCGCTTACCGTTGCGGCGGCGGAGGCGGCCGTGGGATTGGCGATCCTGGTCGCCTTGAGCAGGCGCGTCACCGAGTTCTACGTCGACCGATTGGACAGCCTCAAGTGGTAGGCGGGGCGTTCGCCCAACGCATCGGCCCGCTGGACTGATGGTCAGCGTCCCGTGGATCATCCCTCTGTTGCCTCTCATGGCCTTTTTGATAAACGGCGCATTCGGACCCCGATATCTCAAGAAAGCCACCGGCTACATCGCATCGGCGGGAATTCTCGGCGCATTCATCGCGACCGTGGCGCTGTGGGCGGACGGGGTGGGCCCCGATACTCCCGACCACATCCTGTACAGATGGGTGACTTCGGGATCGTTCGAAATCGAGATTGGATTCATCCTCGATCCATTGACGGTCATCATGCTTCTGGTGGTGACCGGCGTCAGCTTCCTGGTTCACGTCTACTCCATCGGGTACATGGCCGCGGACGAGTCGATCGCCCGGTTCTTCACCTGGCTCCCACTGTTTGTCTTCTCGATGATCATGCTGGTGCTCTCCAACAACTTCCTCTCGCTCTACATGTTTTGGGAGATGGTGGGCGTGTGCTCCTATCTGCTCATCGGCTTCTGGCATCAACGCAGATCGGCTTCGAACGCCGCGGTCAAGGCATTTCTGGTTAACCGGGTTGGCGACTTCGGATTCGCATTCGCGATAATCCTCATCTTCTGGAACTTCAACAGCCTCAACTATTCCGAGGTTTTCGCCGCCGCACCGGACAAATCGACGGAACTCATGCTTGTGATCGCGCTGCTGTTATTCGTAGGCGCGATGGGAAAATCCGCCCAATTCCCGCTGCACATCTGGTTGCCGGACGCCATGGAAGGCCCGACCCCTGTGAGCGCGTTGATTCACGCCGCGACCATGGTTACCGCCGGCGTCTATATGGTTGCCCGGATGCGGCCAATCTTCGAAATGTCGGCCGAAGCCCTGCTTATTGTTGGCGGTGTCGGAGCCTTCACGGCGCTGTTCGCGGCGAGCATCGGACTTGCCCAAACAGACATCAAGCGTGTGCTCGCCTATTCGACCGTGAGCCAGCTCGGATTGATGTTCCTTGCTTTGGGCGCGGGCGCATATACGTTCGCCATCTTCCACCTCGCGACGCACGCGTTTTTCAAAGCTCTCCTGTTTCTCGGGTCGGGAAGCGTGATTCACGCGATGCGGGATGAGCAGGAAATGACGCAGTTTGGCGGCCTCTGGAGACGCATGAAGTGGACCTATTTCACGTTTCTGCTCGGGGGTTTGGCGCTATCGGGGGTGTTCCCTTTCGCTGGATTCTGGAGCAAAGACGAGGTGCTGGGGAGCGCCTTCTTCAAAGGTGTGGCGCCCGGCGGTGATTGGCCTTTCACGGTCTTCTGGACCATGGGTCTAATCGCGGCGCTTTTCACCGCCATCTACACGTTCAGAATGATCATCCTTACCTTTCATGGAAGGCCGCGAAACGCCGAATTACACTCTCATGCGCATGAATCGCCCGCCGTGATGGTGGCGCCGCTTGTTGTCCTCGCGGTCGGCGCGGTGGTGCTGGGCGCAGTCGTCGGATTCCCGCCCGAAGACGGATTCATCCATGGGTATCTGAGCGCCATTCCAGGCATAGTCCACTTCGAAGGCGCGGGCGACCTGACCGCGGTGATCTCGCTCGCCGTTATCTCCACCGCGATCGCCGCGATCGGGATCGTGACCGCGTACGCGATTTACTCTCGCCGCCAGCCGTCCCCGGAAGCGGTGGCGGCATTGGCCCCCGGTGTGTACAAGGTCCTGTACCGCAAGTACTACATCGACGAAATAGTCAACTTTGGGATCGTGGGCGTAACCAAAGGCATCGGCCTGATCCTGTGGGCAATCGACGCGAAGATCGTGGACGGCATCGTCAATCTGACCGGCTGGATCGTCAGGTCGATCAGCACGGTCACGCGCAGACTCCAGACGGGGCAGGTGCAGAACTACCTCTTCCTGGTCACCGCGGGCGCCGTGGTTTCCGTGGGAGCGTTTGTGATCTTTGGTTGACTCGACAGGCGGAATTTTGAATTTCGGTATGAGCATGGCGCGGAGATAACGTGGGCGAACTGTCCCTAATAATCTGGGCCCCGTTCGTCGGGGCGGTGCTGGTTTTATTCACTCGCAGCCGGACCTCGGCCACGGCCGTGGCGCTTTTCGCGTCGCTGGTGAGCCTCGCCGCCACTATCGCGGTTGTGGCTGGATTCGACCAAGAGGCATTCGGATATCAGTTTGTCGAAGCGCGCGACTGGATCCCCTCGTTTGGCGTGCAGTACAAGGTGGGGCTAGACGGCATCAGCATCCTTATGGTTCTCCTGACCGCCATCCTCACGCCCGTGGTGATCGGCACCTCATGGCTGACGATCAACAAGCGGATGAAGGAGTACATGGCGGCGATGCTGATCCTCGAGACCGGGATGCTCGGCGTTTTCCTGGCTCTGGATCTGATTCTGTTTTACGTGTTCTGGGAGCTTGTCCTGATACCCATGTACCTGATCATAGGTATCTGGGGCGGTCCCAGCCGCATCTACGCCACGCGCAAGTTCTTCCTCTTTACGTTCACGGGCAGCGTGCTCATGCTCGTCGCGATCCTGGTCCTTTCGTTCAATGCCGGTACGTTCGACGTGGAGGTCCTGCCCGATCGCCTGCTCGCCGATTCGCTTCAGGGGTGGGTGTTCATTGCGTTCTTCCTGGCCTTCGCGATCAAAGTGCCGATGTTCCCGTTCCACACCTGGCTGCCCGACGCGCACGTGGAGGCCCCGACGGGCGGCAGTGTGATTCTGGCCGGTGTTCTGTTGAAGATGGGCGGCTATGGCTTCCTTCGCTACGTGTTGCCGCTCACGCCGAACGCCGTGGACGAAGCGCGAAATTGGATCATCGTTTTGTCGGTCTTCGCCATCATCTATGGAGCTTTGGTGGCGATGATGCAGCGCGACCTGAAGAAGCTCATCGCCTACTCCAGCGTCAGCCACATGGGATTCGTGACACTCGGAATCTTTTCACAGGAGCAGGTCGGCATCGATGGCGCGATTATTCAGATGTTCAGCCACGGGTTGGTCACCGGAGCTCTATTCCTGTGCGTTGGGATCATCTATGAGCGGACGCATACGCGGATGCTCTCCGATCTCGGCGGAATGGCCCGGACCATCCCTGTGTACGCGGTGTTCCTGGCATTTTTCAGTCTCGCATCGCTCGGATTGCCATTGACGAGCGGATTTGTCGGCGAGTTCATGGTCCTGGTCGGCGCATTCGGCTGGTCATTCCTCGCCGGAGCGCTGGCATTGACAGGCGTCGTCCTGGCCGCGGCCTACATGCTCTGGATGTATCAACGCGTGATGTTGGGCCAGGTGAAAAATGTGGCCTTCACGCGGATACCCGACATGAACAGGATAGAAGTAATATCCCTGGCGCCTGTGGCTGCTCTGGTGGTGTTCGTGGGTGTTTCGCCCGCGACGTTCGTAGATTACCTGTCGATTTCAACGGCGCGAATCGCAACGTTTCAATGAACCTGAAAGCGACCGGTCCGGGCGTTAGCGGAGCTGGATTATGACCACCGCCGGCGAACTGCGGCTGATACTCCCTGAAATCATCGTTGCATCCGTGGCCGCCGGCGTGCTGCTCATTTCTGTATTCAGCAGCCGGGACAATCGCTGGCTGGTGATTCTACTGGCCTTGGCCGGCAATCTCGCCGCCGCCGCTTACTCCGTGCAATATCTGACCATCGAGCCCACGGAGATCTTCAGCGGGCAGATCACAATCGACCGATTCACCGTCTACTTCCGATTCATTTTCCTTATCGTGTCCGCGGGGGCGCTGGTGCTCGCCGTCGACCAGCTCGAGCGAATCCCGTTTCCGGAGTTCGCGTCGATCGTCCTCTTCTCGACGGTGGGCATGATGTTGCTGGCCGGAGCGACCGATCTGATCATGATCTTCGTGGCGGTCGAGCTTATGGCGATTCCCGTCTACGTTCTCACGGCGTTCACGCGCTTCAGGCGAGTATCGACCGAGGCCGCCATCAAATATTTCACGCTCGGGGCATTTGCCACGGCGATATTGGCCTACGGCATGGCCTGGACGTACGGTCTCACCGGCGAGACTCGTTTAAGCGCCATATCCGCGGCCCTCACGGAACATGAAGCCGACCCCAGCGTCGCCGTGCTCCTCGCATTGGGTCTGGTGTTGGTCGCTGTTGCATTCAAGATCGCCGTCGTGCCCTTCCACGTTTGGACGCCCGACGCATACGACGGCGCGCCGACGCCGATCTCGGCGTTCATGTCGGTCGGGCCGAAGATCGCCGCCATGGCAATGCTTGTGCGCCTGGTCGGCATTGCGTTTGAGCCTCTTGCCGGAAACGTGCAGGTGCTCCTTTACACCCTCGCCGCCATCACGATGATCGCGGGCAACATATGGGCGGTTCAGCAGACCAACATCAAACGAATGCTGGCCTATTCCAGCATCGCGCACAGCGGCTATATGCTCGCCGGCATAGCGGCCGCCAGTGTGGTCGACGGCGACCTCGTATATACCGGGTTTCATACGCTTCTGTACTATGGGCTTGCGTACGCGCTCATGAATCTCGGCGCGTTTGCCGTTGTCTTTTACGTCGAAAAGCAGACGGACAGCATCGATATTTCGGCGTTTCGGGGCCTCTCTCAACGAGCCTGGATGCCGGCAGTAATGATGACGATCTTCATGCTATCCCTGACCGGCGTGCCTCCCCTGGCCGGATTCTTTGGCAAGCTCTTCGTGATTCAGGCGCTGGTGGCCAGCGATCTCTCATGGCTCGCGGTAACGTTGGCGATAGGGTCGGTTGTCTCGGCCTACTACTACCTGCGCGTAATCGTATATATGTATATGAGTGACCCGGACCCGGAGATCATCGATTCACCGGTTCGTTCGCTTTCGGATTCGATGCCGGCGGTCATAATCGTCGCCGGAGTGGGCACGGTAGCGCTTGGCATTTTCTCGAACTGGCTCTACGAGCTGGCGTTGGACGGGGTAGCCCTGGCCGCACTCTAGTTTCTTGTGGGCCTCCCAACAATCTCATCAAGACGCCCCGTTGGGTGCGTCCATACGTCATTTCCCGGAAAAAGAATCGGCGTTTGCCCCGCCACTTAAAGCCTCACATCGACGTGGAAATCGAGCATGGCTCCTGATGAAGTTTCGACTTGCGGCGCCCGACTCGGAATCTCGCGAATGGCGCGCGGCCAACCACTGTGGATCTAGATTTTCAGTCGAGCCTCAACGATTCGACAGGCATTCCGCCGCGACTTAATCGTCGCCAACCTACCTGCGTAATGGTGAACGCGAATGGGTCAGCCGGTAATCTCCGCGCCAACCTTCGAATAACCGCCGCCCGAAAAAACCAGGGCGTGCCTATCAGGAGCGGCCACCGCCGACTCGACCCGTCCGACGAATATCGTATGGTCGCCCGCGGCGATCCGATCCGACACGGTACACTCGATTTTGATCACCGCGCCGTCCAGCAACGGCGCCCCAGTGACCGCTCCAATGTGATGCGCAACGCCCGAGAACCGGTGCGTTTCAACATCGCTTTCCGCTGCAAACCTACGCGATAGGTCGCTCTGGTCCTCGGCGAGCGCGCTGATCGAAAATACGCCCGACTTATCTATCAGCGGGTGGCAGCCTGAATCCTTCGAAACGCAGATGAGGACGAGCAGAGGATTGAGTGACACCGACGTAAACGTGTTAACCGTCATTCCGCGCTTCTCGCCCTGGTGAACCGTCCCAACGACAGTTACTCCGGTGGGATAGTGGCGCATCAAATTCCGAAACTGCCTGCTGCTGACGGTCAAATCGCCTCCCCGCGTCTGGCTCCTCGCGGATGTTCATCCATTTCAGCACAACGGGCGCCAGAGTTTCCATTGTTGCCGTCCCTTCGAATGCCTATTTGATGGACCGGTTAATGCTTGCGACCGCTTCCCTCCCCGATCGAGGCCATGGCCAGCCTGAGAAATTCGCCCGCCGCCGGCGCAAGCTCTTGCCCTTGCATGTGACAAGCATATAGATGCGCCGCCGAGGATAACTCGGCTATATTCAACGTGTGGATTAGACTGGCCGAATACTCCCATTCAACGCAAAAATCATAAGTAACTGCTATTCCCAGGTTCGCCCGCACCATGCGCTTGAGAGCATCGCAACTAGTTACCTGCATGCCAACGTTGGGGCCATCGCCATCTACGCGAGACGCAAGCCACTCCAATCCCCACATCGAAGGGGACGCATCGCCCTCGACGATGAACGTCTCGCCTGCCAACTTCGCGGCCGGTACCTTCTGCTGTAGGGCTAAGGGATGCTCGCGGCTCGTGATCACGACAAACTCCACGACACGAAGTTCTATGGACTCGATCGAGGCCTCGTCCGCAAGGCTTCGATCGCCAAATCCGATGTCCATCCGTCCAGATCGAAGTCCGGCGGCGATTTCATCCGGAGTTTCTATCGTCAATTCCAGGTCTATTCCCGGGTGCGATTCGCCAAATTCTCTCATGGAGCTGGGAAGCAGATATAGCCCCATACTCTCGATCGCACCAGCCCTGACGCGGCCACGCTCCAGACCGAGAAAGCTATCGACTTCTACAAGCGATTCCTCGACGGCGGCGAGGATCCTCGCCGCCCTTGGGTAGAAGGCCGTCCCAATCTCAGTGAGCCGGCTACGGCGCCCGGCTCGCTCGAACAGGTCGGTTCCAAGCTCCTTCTCGAGCTCCTGCACCTGAACCGACACCGACGGCTGGCTGACGCCGAGTTCCTCAGCCGCTTTGGAGTAGCTTCCAAGCCGCGCCACGGTCTCGAACATTTGGACTTGACGGAGCGTAAACATCCGCTTCACCAACCGATGTCTATCTAATTTGCGCGACGATATCTCCATCCTATTCTCGACGCTTGTCACCGTCAAAACAGGGTCATCCCGGATGCGGCGAAATTTCCCCCAATTCCCATGCATCCCCATCCATCGCCAGGGCGACTTTGCCTAGACGGCGGCGACGGATCACTGATCCGCCGGAAAATCGAGAAGGCAATTCTCAATCCGCCGCATTCCATTAAAGCGGCTGGCTCCCGCCAGAAGACTCCACCCAGCACAGGTACAAGATTCATTGGTCGGAGGGACCGCGTCCGGCCCTTCTTGATCGACGCATCGGTGGCCTACAGGCTGCATAGGGCAAAGGGACAATCCGCCCCACCGGACCTCCGCCGCAAAGGATACGCGCTTCTGTCACGGCCGGCGCGCTCAGGCCGAGCTCGCAGCAGTTGCAAGTCCGCGCCGCAGGCGGTGGATACGACGGAATCGATCACCTCGAATCCACCAGACGCGCCTCCACAACCATCCGCGCGTTCTCAGGAGGATCCCGACAGGGATACGGGCGTCGCCCCACCGAACGAATGGTCCAAACGTCCTCCGGCCACAGCGATTAGCCGCCACTGACCGAATACCTGTACTCGATACTGTCCGGGAATCACCTGGCGGACGGTTCCGAGCATTCGGTGGTCAGGTCGCCGCGCCCACCTGAGAATCGAACGCTGTTAAACAACCAAATTGATTAATCACGATATTCTTATAGTCCGAGCGTTCAACCATGCTACGGCCAATACTGAAACAAACATTAGCGCGACTATCGCTATTTACTCGTTGCGCCAATAGTTGAAGCGAATATATCGTTGATTTGTAGGGCGCTACGGATCCGTCGGTTGCTTCCGCGAGAACGCCCAGACACAGGCGTTCGTGGGCTGGTGGAATATAGCGAGCTGAGATGCGCTACCCGGCGCGAAGAAAAATGAGTTTGGGCGGGATAGACGTCAAACGTCTTCGGCGACCCGCTTCTGAATGTAATTCACGGCATCGCCGACCGATAACATGCTTTGAGCATCCTCGTCTGGAATCGTCATGTCGTAGTTCTCTTCGAGCTCCATGATGAGCTCAACAAGATCGAGAGAATCCGCGCTCAGATCCTGTTCGAATCTCGTCTCCATGGTCACAGTCGCTACGTCGACACCTTTGAGCGTCTTCGATATCACCCCGACTACATCATCGAAAACTGCCAAAAGCTCTCTCCTTGTGCCTCACTTGAATGCAGGCGGTTGCGTGCTCTGCGCACGACAGCAATCCGATGCAGAAACGCCGTGTCACTGTGAACATCGGATTGTACAGGCGATGTGCTTCGATAGCCCAAAACCATCGTCTTGCCTGCTCTTCGACGAATCCTGGCGGAGGCTTATCCTTTACCGCCGTCTCCGCTCCGGGCACCGATGAGCTTCCACGTCGATGGCAAAACAAGGGCCGCCAAGACCAGCTTAATCGCATCACCGAGGATGAATGGATAAAGCCCAAGCGGCAGCGCCTTTTCGACGCCCACGAAGTATGCGAGCCACGGGACCCCGAATACGTAGATCACGATCTCACCAACCAACATCGCCATCGCGGCGGACCAAAAGCGTTTATCCCATCCACGCTCGGCCATCCATCCGACCGCATATGCGGCGGCGACAAATCCGAGAAGGTACCCACCCGTTGGACCGGAGAACGCCGCCCAACCGGAGCCGCCGCCCGCAAAGAATGGAAGACCGAATCCACCCTCAACCAAATACAGCACGACCGAGAGGGATCCACGTCGACTGCCCAATGCGGCCCCAACGAGCAACACGCCGAGCGTCTGCCCCGTTATGGGCACCGGCGTAAAATCCAGCGGAATCGAAATCCGGGCAAATAGGGCGAGGAGAAGACTTCCACCCACGACGAGCATCACATCGCGGATTGCACCGACCTCGGTCGCCAACACACCGGAGTGAGACCGCCTGGCCAGAACCTTCAATTGACGCGGTTCCTATGTGTAATTCGGGCCATCTGACATCGCCTTTGGGCTGTCGTCGGGTCTGACACGGAGTACTGTAGCGCCTTCACTCAACTCCGTGCCTTCTTTGGCCGCAAAGCTCACCAGCGCCCCAGCGACATTTGCGACAACCTCGTTAAAGACCTTCATGGCCTCGATGAGTCCAACGACCTGACCTTCGTGAAGTTCATCGCCCTCAGTTACAAAGGGGCTTTCGCCCGGCGAGGGAGATCGATAGAAAACGCCTGCGATCGGCGTCACAACATCGACGAGGACAACGCCGACCTCCGCCTTGTTTTCGCCGCGATCGACCGTGCGAGTTACGTCCGCGGTCCGGACGCTGCCGCTTGGGCTCCGGCGCAGGCGGACGCGAAAGTCGCCTTTTCGGACCTCGATTTCCTTCAGCGCCGAGTTTCGAGTTCGGGCGAACAGGGCCATCACGAGGCTGGATAGAGATGGCACTTGAGAGCTCAGAATCCCTGCGTCGGCTGCCTGGTACGGGTTAGGCCGGCCTGAAGATCAGCGATGAATTTTGCCCTCCGAAGCCGAAGCTGTTGCTCAGGACGCTGTTTACGGTCAACTCCCGAGCTTGATTCGGCACATAGTCGAGATCGCATTCCGGATCGGGATCCTCGTAGTTGATAGTTGGCGGGATCGCGCCCTCCTGAATGGCTTTGACGCAGATAATCGCCTCGGTCGCCCCCGCGGCCCCTATCATGTGTCCGAGCATCGACTTGGTCGAACTTGTGGGTGTATTCGCGGCGGCGGAGCCGAAAACCGTCTTCAATGCGACGGTTTCCGAGACATCTCCCAGCGGCGTCGAGGTTCCGTGCGCGTTGATGTAGCTTATGTCGGCCGCGGCTAACCCAGCACTCCTAAGCGCCCGGACCATCGACTTCGCAGCCCCCGATCCGTCCTCCGGCGGCGCGGTTATGTGATATGCGTCGGCGCTGGCACCGTAGCCCGTGAGAACCGCATGGATCCGCGCTCCACGTTTGCGGGCAAAATCCATGTCCTCGAGCACGAGGATTCCGGCCCCTTCGGATGGAACGAAACCATCGCGGCCGGCGTCGAACGGCCTAGATGCCGACTCAGGATGCTCGTTCCGTCCCGTACTCAAGGCGCGGCCCTGGCAGAATCCCGCCAGTCCGATCGGAGTTATCGCGGCCTCGGCGCCACCGGCCAGCATCGCCACTGCGTCGCCCCGCAGGATCGCGTCCGCCGCCTCGCCGATCGAATGCGCTCCGGACGCGCAGGCCGAAACGTGCGCCATGCTCGGGCCCGTTACGCCGGTCTCAATCGCAATCTGCCCTGCGGCCATGTTGGGAATCATCATTGGGATAAGAAATGGCGAGACCCGTCGCGGGCCGCGCGACTCGAGGACGAGCGTCTGTTCGTACAGCGTTGTTATGCCGCCGATACCGCTGCCTACGAAAACCCCGATCTTGTCTCGAATCTCGTCGGTCACCTCCAAGGCAGCGTCAGCAAACGCCTCCCGCGCGGCGATCAATCCGAACTGAACGAATCGATCGGTGCGCCGGGCGAGACGCTCGCCAATGAATTCCGCCCCGTCGAAATCGTCGATTTCGCCCGCGATCTGGCACGAGAATTCGCTGGCGTCAAAGATCGAAATTCGCGCGACACCGGACTTTCCGGCAAGTAATCCCCGCCACAACATATCGACGCCGATGCCAAGGGGACTAACGGCGCCCATTCCGGTAATGGCTACATCAGCTGCCATCTGCGGCTCCAATTCCGGAGCATTCTCGACATACAAAAAGGCCGGCCAGCGGACCGGCCCAGCACAACGCGCTGCCCAGCAATGGCGGATTATACCAACCAACGTGCTCATTGGACGGGTGACGGCGGCCGCGAGCGGCACCGGCATTGACCCCATATACTCGCAATGCTGAGTTCCCGCGTGCTTCCGAGACGGAACCAGCACGGGGCCCATCGAGCCAGCTCAAATCTGGAGAGTCATTGGCTGCATCCACTGAGATCGTCGGTTGGGGGATGTCGGTGCCGACGGACGTCCGTACAAATCACGATCTCGAGAGCATGGTCGATACGACGGACGAATGGATTCAGTCGCGAACCGGCATCAAAGAGCGGCGCATCGCTTCCGACGGCGAATCGACATTCACTCTCGCGCTGGCCGCCGCCGAGCAGGCAATCGGTAACGCAAACCTGCATTCCGACGATATCGACATGATTATTGTGGCCACAATTACGCCGGAATATGGCTTCCCGGGCGTCGCCAACCTGCTCCAGGATGCGCTCGGCGCAAGCAGAGCCGGAGCAGTGGACATCAACTCGGCGTGCACGGGGTTTCTCTATGGGATCGCCCTTGCCAGAGGGATGATCTCGAGCGGTCAGAGCCACAACGTGCTCCTGGTGGGCGCGGAGACGATGTCTCGCGTGGTTGACTGGACCGACCGGGCGACATGCGTCCTGTTCGGCGACGGCGCCGGCGCCGCGGTGCTGCAGGGGTCGGACGCGCCCGGGGGCGTGATTACGTCACTTCTCGGATCCGACGGGGCAGGCGCCATGTCGCTGTGCCTCACCGGAGGAGGAAGCCGTTATCCGGCCAGCCCAAAAACCGTGGCTGAAGGTATCCACTATCTCAGGATGGACGGTCGCGAGGTCTACCGTTTCGCCGTTAGAGCCATGATCGACTCAACGCTCAAGACCGTTCGCCAGGCGGGATTGAGCCTGGACGATATCGATCTCTTTATTCCCCACCAGGCGAACATGCGAATCATCAACGCGGCAAACCGGGAGCTTGGAATTCCGGATTCCAAGGTCTTCACGAACGTGCATCGCTACGGCAACACGTCGGCGGCGTCTATCCCGGTAGCCCTGTGCGAAGCGATCGAGGAAGGTCGCATAAATAAAGGCGACAAGATCCTCATGGTGGCATTCGGGGCCGGACTTTCCTGGGCCGGAACCGCCGTGGAATGGACAGCGCCAGTTCCTAGTATCACCGACGGGCAGACGTCCAAAGGAGCCGTTGGACAGCTGGACCGAGTTCGGACCTAGACCCCCGGTCTCTCCGCCTGGCCGTGCCTCAATCCGGGGGTGCGTTCGGCTGGCGGATCGGCCTCTTGGCGGGAACGCCGGAAGGCCTTGGATACATCGGTGGAGTGGCTGAGGTTTTCTCGAACAAGGCCAAAAGACGCCCTTGGCGCATACCCGGCAACGTGTACTCCAGCGAATCGCCCGCCATTGCCCCTAGGCGCGCGGCGGTGGGACCGGCGTCCCGGATCTCATCTATCTGACCGGCCGTTTTATACAGGATTGCGGACCCTCCAACGCGAACGAAGGGCAGGCTCAGCTCCACGGCGGGACCACAGGGGAGGACGGCCCGGGAAACCGCCGCGTCGAACCGTTCCCGATACGCTTCACGGCGGCCCAAAACTTCCGCCCCCGCTCGAACCACATAGACATTCGCCAACCCGAGAACCTCCACCGTCGTGCGCAAGAAATCAGCGCGCCGCGCCACCGAGTCGACGAGCGTCACGACGATGTCCGGGCGAGTGATCGCGATGGGCAGGCCCGGCAGACCCGCACCCGTTCCCACGTCGATAATCCTCCCGCCCTCGTCCTTTCCCCAGCGATCGATGACCAGAAGTCCGGCCAGCGAATCGGCGAGATGGACGGTTTCAAGGACCGGTATCGTTGCATCGCCAACGTAACCGAGCGGGGCCGCGGTCTTACGTAGAATCTCTCCATACTCAAGAAGGCGGTCGAGAGTTTCCGCCGACGGCAGCTCCAAGCCAATACGCGCGATTGAGTCCTCGAGGGCGGCCCGCTTCACAGCGTCAGTACCGCGCCGCGGCGGACCTGTAACCTTGAGTGGCGATCAACGTTGTTGACCCTCCGGAGGCGAACTTGAATCGGCTATGGAGCCCGTGGCGAATTGATTGGATCGAGTCGGACTCGCCGAGTGAAGGGGCGTGTCCGTTCTGCGTCAGCCGGGAAACCGCCGAAGTTTTGCCAGGCCTAATTGTCTCCGCCTCCACGTATTCCTACGTTACTCTAAATCTTTACCCGTACAACGGCGGTCACATAATGATCTTGCCGTACAACCACGTAGGCGACGTCATCGATCTCACGTCCGACGAACAGGCCGACATGTTCCAGAATCTCCAGCGCGGAGTAACGGCCCTGAGAACGGCAATGAGGCCAACGGGATTCAACATAGGTATCAACCTGGGTACGTCGGCGGGCGCCGGGGTGCCCGACCACATTCACTTCCACGTGGTTCCACGTTGGACTGGCGATACGAACTTCATGCCCGTGGTCGGGGAAACCAAGGTCATGCCCGAGACGCTCGAAGAAACGAAAAAGCGCCTAGTCGAGGCGTGGCCGCGCTAGGCCGTCGTCAGGCGGCGGCGCGATCTGGCAGCCATGCCGCCGACCGGACGGGCGCCGGAAGCAGCGTTGGCGTTAGATCCCGAAACGATCCAAATTGACTGAACGGCCAATATATGACCCAGATCTTTCCCACTACGGCCGACAGCGGCACCGGCCCAAACTTCCGTGAGTCTTCGCTGACGGAACGGTTGTCACCCAGGAGGAATACGTTCCCCGGCGGAACCAACCGCGGCGAAAGTGCCGAACGTCCGGGTAGCTCCAAATATGCGCTTTCGTCGAGTTCCCTCCCGTTGACGAATACGCTGCCGTTCCGAATCTCGATGAGTTCGTTTGGCAGGCCGATCACCCGTTTCACCAAATCTTCTTTGTCGCCTCCGGGCTTCCTGAATACCACGACGTCGCCCCGATTAGGACTCGAGTTGAAATATGAGAGTTTGCCCACGAGTACGAGTTCGCTGGAGGACAGCGTCGGTCGCATGCTGGGCCCTTGAACTCGGAAATTCTGGACCACAAGCCGCGTGGCAAAGAAGATGAACAGGGCCAAGAGAGCAGTCTCGAGAATTTCGAGAAACGCCGTTTGGTACCGGCTATTCAGCCCGCCCACCGCACTCCGGCTCTCGTGTTCGTATGGCAAGTCCGCTCTGTGCTGGGATCGGCGCATCCGTCCCAGTGCGGGACCCGATCCAGTCCGACCTCATGCTAACATCGGCCGCATGCTCGGAATCCAACGTGAAAGCCATACGCCCGGGCGTGGAGAGCGCCGCCAGACACCCTCGTCCTTCTCTTTTGATTGCACTCACTAAATCCAACCTGCCGTCGGCCGCTGCCACCATCGCGATCGTTTCGCTGGACCAGGTGGCGAAGGCGCTTCTAACCCCGTACCTCGAATCGCAGAGCGGCTGGCAGGTGTGGCTGGTGGAGCCGATCGTCAAGCTCCGACTCGTCCATAACTCTGGATTCGTGTTCGGCATGCTTTCCGGACGAGCCGCCCCGTGGTTGGTTTCCCTTGTGGTAATTGTCGCGATCGTGGCTATTCTGTACGTATTCACCCGGGAGATCCAATCTCCCACTCTGTCCACGAGAATCGTATTCGGGCTGATTTTCGGGGGTGCGCTCGGAAACCTGATCGATCGTTCCCGGCTTGGTTATGTTGTCGATTACGTCGATCTAGGCTGGTGGCCGGTCTTCAATATCGCGGACGCCTCGATAAACATATCGATCGTCATATTCATCGTCCTTCTCGTGCTTGGAAGGGTCGAGAAGCAACCGAACGTGCCCTCTCCATTCATGGGATAGGGCGCGGGGCGAAATTCGTGGGATCGACGGGTGATCGCCCGGATGCCACCCACGCCGCGATCGCGTCCGATGCTGATTTAGGGCGCCGCATCGACGAGTGGATGGCCGGCAATTTCGACGACATCAGCCGTTCTGTGGCTGTTCGACTTATCAAGTCAGGATCCGTCCACGTCAACGGCGAGCCGCCCAAACCCAGCTTGCGGCTGGCGGCGGGCGACGAGATCCAAATCTGGAAGACGGACAAGCCGGACGAAACGCCGGCTCCGCAGGACATCCAATTCGAGATCGTGTACGAGGATTTCGGAATTATTGCCGTCAATAAACCACCCGGCCTCCCGGTGCACCCTGGCGCGGGGCGACCTGACCGCACGCTCGTAAACGGATTGCTTGCCAGGTATCCGGAGATCGCATCGATTGGTGGGGCCAGTCGACCCGGGATCGTACATCGGCTCGACATGGACACCAGTGGGATCCTGCTGGTTGCGCGGACCGAGCGTGAACACGCTAGTCTTGTCAGCCAGTTCGCCGATCGTGCGGTCGTCAAGACCTATCTGGCTCTGGTGGAAGGCCGGGTGATTCACGATTCGGGAGTGATCGAGGCCCCCGTCGGCCGCAAATCGTCGGATCGTCGGCGGATGGAGGTCAACTGGTCCGGCAAGAATGCTGTAACCAAATTCGAAATCGTTACCAGGACCTGTACTGCGAGTCTGCTCAAGCTTGGCCTGACCACTGGACGCACTCATCAGGCAAGGGTCCATCTCGAAGCGATAGGCCACCCCGTCGTCGGCGACACGGGCTATGGCGGCCGCAATGTCCTCGAATCGACCGGCTGTGTCGATCCCCGCCCCGACCGGCAAATGCTTCACGCATGGCGAATCAGCGTCCGGCGCAGCGACGGATGTCGTATAGAGTGCTGGGCGGGGCTGCCGGGCGACTTCCAGCGCGCGGCGGCTCAGCTTGGGGTCGATGACGCCGAGCTGTCCACTTTCTCTGGAACCGGATACAACGTCGAGGCCTAGCTGCACCGACCAGTGCTAGGTTCGAGAGAACGCCAAGCCTCGGGCGGCGGAAAAACACCCGCACGTGTTGCGGCGCACTGACACGCAAACCCCGCATGAGCATTGCAGCGCGTTCCGAAGATCGCTCACAGCAAGTAGAATCCGAAGCCGCCGCGAGCACTTCAAGGGAACCCACGCCCCACCGCCATGCCCATCGATCACGAACCCAAGCCTCTCAAACCCATTGACCGCCAGAAGTAGCGAACACGCGGCCGAGCGCGGCAGTGTCATTCGCTGACCACGCCATGCTCCACGGACGAATTCCCGAAGGACCCGAAGAAATCACCATCGAGTGGCTCACCTCCGCGCTCGCCCGCGGCCAATCGAACCCTTTTGGTCCCATCGAATCGTTCGATTGGAACTATCTTCGCCGCGGGCGGCTCAGCCGGATGGTCCGCATCAGCCTCATCTACGCCCCTAACGCTCCGGCCGCGTCCGAGACCCTGATAGCCAAATTCCATCCAGAGCGTGGACTGCTCCGACGCTTGGTTTCGCCATTATCCGCGTCAGAATGCCGCTTCTACGACCAGATCGCGCCATCGGGTGATCTGCCAACGCCGATCTGCTACTACGGCGATCACGATGACGAGGCGGAAGCCACGATCCTCCTGCTGGAAGATCTGCGCCACATGCGCGAAGGGTTCTCCATGACCGACTGCGACCCCGCCGATGCCGAACTCGTGGTCGACCACGTAGCTCGGTTCCACGCCGCACTATGGGAAAAACGGACGGCACGACGGGGAGGCCTGAAAGCGCTAGATCGCTCCGACCATGCCGACCTGCTCGAGCGCTCGTCAATTGGTGAACAAGGCGAGTCGGCGATGTCCGACGCCGAAAACGGAGCGCGCCTTGACCGTCGGTACGAATTCGTCAGAAAGCGATTATCCAAACCGCCGCTGACGGTCGTTCACGACGACCTCCATGTGGGCAATCTGTTTTTTGGGGCACGCGGCGACGATCCGACCGTGGCGTTCGTCGATTTCCAACTGACCTGCCTTGGGCGAGGCCCCCTTGACGTCGCCCGTTTCCTCGGCAGCAGCCTGCCGACCGGCGCTCGCCGCGGCGTTGAGATGAATCTTCTGCGGAGATACCACCGCGCCCTTTCGGACCGCGGCGTGGATTCGTACACGTTCGACGACTGCCTATACGACTACCGTCTCGGGCTGCTTTGGGGACGGCTGCGACTTGAGACCAACAGCCGCGTAATGGCGGCGGTCGGCATCGATCCACCGCTTGGCGCCGACGCCGAGATCGCACGGCAACTCACGCGGTTTGCCACGGCCGTGGACGATCTCGAATGTGAATCGCTACTGGCCGACTAGGCGGGTGTGTCCAAAGGTCACACGGTTTTGCGCGCCTCGGTCAAAGACGTTTAGACCCGCAACCGCTCTACCGCCCGAGGCGTCTGCTTTGGCCGTCCGCGCTGGGGGCGTCTAGTCGCCGCATCGAGCTTCGGCGCCGACACGAACATTGATCCCGCCCGTCGGCTACGCTTTCGCATCACTGAAGCGCCCCGAGACTGTTGAGGCATCAAAACATGAACGAAAAGGTTCGCGTAGGGATCGTCGGCGCCAGCGAGTGGGCGGAACGGCTGCACATCACAGGTCTTGACGCGCACCCCAAAGCCAGCCTGGTAGCGATCTGCGCGCGAACCAGAGTAAACAGCCAGGACCTGGCCGGAAAGTACGGCATCCCCGACATCTACACCGACTAGGTGGCGATGATCGATTCCCAAACGCTCGACGCCGTCGTGGTGGTCTCGCCAGACGATCTGCATCACGCGATCGCGATGTACGCCCTCGATGCGGGTCTCCACGTGCTGTGCGAGAAGCCACTGGGCCAGAACGTTGCGGAGGCCCGAGAGCTGTACGAAACGGCGGAGTCGGCAGGTGTGAAGCACATGACGTACTTCGCGTACCGATGGCCGCCGGTGTTTCGGCGCGCGAAACAACTGATCGACGAAGGCTACGTGGGGCGCCCGTTCCAAGCCTACGTGAGATTCCTGGCCCAATCGCGCCGCGGAGGCGCCCATACGTGGCGCACCGATGCATCGCTAAGCAACGGCACCCTTGCCGACGTCGGATCCCACGCAATCGACCTGCTCAGGTCAAACGTAGGCGAGATAGTATCCGTCGCCGCAAACCTGAATCACTACATCGAACATCCGCGTCCCGGCCGCGATCATGGCGACGAGTCAAACGACTCAGCCACCCTCTCGGTCGAGTTCGACAACGGCGCCCAGGGGCTGATCCAATGCAGCCAGGTCGCGTACATGGCGGAACGGCGGTCGGATATCAGCTTCACGCTATATGGCGAGTTGGGGTCCATCGAGCTGAATTATTCGACAGGCGCCGGCTGGTCATTGCGGGGCGCGCGGGACGGTCAAGAGAGTTTCAAAGACTTAGGCGTCCCGGTTCCGGGGTACTTCGATTCATCGTTGCCCCCGCTGGAGCAGGCAAGGCAGATGTACGCCAATGATTCCGTCGGCGATCGACTATTCATCGACGCCATTCTCGAGGACCGAAACGTGTCTCCGGATTTCCATGACGGCCTCAAAGCGCAGGAAGTTGTGGATGGGGCCCTTGAGTCCGCTCGAACCGGCCGGCGCGTACGCCTGAATCAGGGAACTTGAGACACCATTCTGAATCGGGACGGCGGCGAGCCAGACCGCTCCTAGGTCACCCTGTCCACGAGGTACTCGTAGCTCGACTGCAGGCAGTCGAAAATGTCGCGACGCGCAAGGTCTTGCTCGACGATCCACACTTCGGCTCCGGCGGCCTGCGCGGCGGGGATGATCGAGTCCCAGTCCAGGTTTCCCTCGCCAACGGCGGCGAAGAACGGCTCCGCGCGGCCTTGATCCTTCCCCCGAACCAACTCCATATCCTTGGCGTGAACGTAGGTGGCGCGCCCGTGAATCCGGGGAAACAGGGAGGCAGGATTCACTCCCGCGTACGCGGCCCAGTAAACATCGACTTCCAGCAGTACGTCAGGGCCGCCTCGATCGACGAGTATGTCGTACGGCGCGGTCCCTCCCGGCGATGACCGCATGAACTCATGCGCATGATTGTGATAGCCAAGCGCGATTCCCTCCGCCTTGAGCACCGCTATCGGGCTGACCGCATCGTCAAGAAACCGTGAATACGATTCGATTTCGTACGGATCGTATTCGTCCACGAACATCGGAACCGCCACGAAGGGGCAGCCCAACTCCTTTAGGAACTCAGTCTCACGCGCGGTGTCATCGCGCAATGCGGACCATCGCCGGTGCGCCCCGACGCAGCGGAGACCGTTGTCGTCCATCAGTGCGCGGGCTTCACGCACCGTTGTGTCGGCATCGTCGCCCTCTACCGCGCCCACCGCGGAGAATTGCACGCCGTCGTAGCCGATCGACTTGATCTTCCTGAGAGAGGCCGCGAGGTCGCGGCGATTCGTCGTGAAGTCGCGAATCGAGTAGAGCTGGACGGCGACGCTTGTTGGCATTTCCAATCTTCACCTTCGTTGTTTGGCGCCAGTGCCCGAGAACGCCGGCTGAGATTAGGACACGGCGGCGTCCGGTCACGCAACTCGCCATCCGTCATGGCGCGGCGGCAGCGTGGCAGGGCGGCCATCCATCAATAAACACAATCGAGCGCGGAGGTGGCGAAAGTTCTGATTTGCACACTCTGCGTAGGACGCTAAAAAGCCTCTGTCCTGGTCAGACGTAGCGGCAATACGATCTAATGAGCTGGACAATCCGGTGGCGGATCGACGACCACCACCGGCAGCATCGGACGGCGAATGAGTGGCCGGCAAGCGAGGGGGACCGATGGATCTAGGACTTTTCATAATGCCCATGCATCCACCGGAGAAATCTCGGACGGTCGGCTTCGGCGAAGACCTGGAGCTATTGTGTCGCGCCGAGGATCTCGGCCTCACGGAGGCCTGGATCGGCGAGCACATGACCTGCCACTGGGAAAGCATCCCATCGCCCGATCTTTTTCTCGCGTACGCGTTCGCCCATACCAAGACCATCCGTTTGGGCACCGGAGTCTACCTCTTAGCCCTACACCACCCTGCGGACATCGCTTCGCGTGCGTCGATGCTCGATCATCTTTCGAAGGGCCGGTTCAACTTTGGCATCGGCACCGGGGGGATTCCGAGCGATCGGCCGTTTAAGGGTGTGACCGTGGATCAGCCGGAATACTTGGCGCGTTTCTCGGAGAGCCTGGAAATAATACTCAAGCTTTGGACCGAGGACCCACCCTGGGCATACAAAGGCAAATTCTGGAACGTCGAACTTGAGGGCGGCAATATGGACATCAGCCTTGGCTATCCGCTCAAGCCATATTCGAAACCGCACATGCCCGTGGGCGTTCCTGGCATGGGCATGGATTCCCCTTCGATCCGCATGGCCGGCGAACGCGGCTGGATGGCACTTTCAACGAACTTCGTCTCGGCGGCAACGCTGGCAAATCACCGCGACACCTATCGAAAGGCGCTCGCTTCGAAGGGACATCCCTCCGATCAGGGCGGCTGGCGCGTCTGCAGGGAAGTGGTCGTTGCCGATACCGACAGAGAGGCCATCGATTACGCGCGTAATGGCGCCATGGGCCAGGCGTTCAACCGCTACATGCTTCCCTTGACCGCTCGCAGCGGCGCGATCAAGTACTTCAAAAACGATCCGGACATGCCCGACAGTGACGTAACCGTCGACTACCTCATCCGGGACACCTGGATAGTGGGCAGTCCGGAGACGCTCGTCGAGAAGATCGACAAGCTGCAGAGCGAAGCGGGCCCCTTCGACACGCTCCTGATGATCGGCCACGACTGGGACGATAAATCCAGAGCCGTCAATAGTCTGGAACTGCTCGCTAAAAAGGTGCTGCCCTCGCTCAATTAGGCAGTGTTGACCCCATGATGTAAAGGTCGGTGTCTGGTGGTCGGGATCGAGCAGTTCGCCATCCCGACTTGCAGACAAGTCAGGCCGCGGTTGACTCCCCTCCGTCCTCTCTGACGGAGAGGAAGGTCAGTGTCTGGTGGCCCGTCCGGTCCGCCGGTCGGGATCGAGCAGTTCCCCATTCCGACTTGCAGACAAGTCAGGCCACGGTTGCCTCCCCTCCGACCTCTCCCCGATGGACGGGAAGGTCAGTGTCTGGTGGCCCGTCCGGTCCGCCGGTCTGGATCGAGCAGTCGCCATCCCGACTTGCAGACATCTCAGGCCACGGCTGCTTGGCAGTCAGCGGCTACGCAGTCGCATCCTCGGTCTCTTGCTCGGTCTCTGTTTCGTCTTCACCGGACGGCGCCGCGATCTTCGCCATGAGGACTCCGAGTTCATAAAGGAGGTACATGGGAATGGCGACCGTCATCTGCGTGAACGGGTCGGGCGTGGGAGTAATTACGGCCGCCACGATCACGATCACGACTATGGCATAGCGTCGAAACTGGGAGAGTTTTTTGGTGGAAATGATGCCCAGTTTTGCCGACAGGAAAACCACGAACGGCGTCTCGAACACAACGCCAACCGCGACCAGCAACTTGGCGACGAACGTCACGTGATTGTCGAGGGTGAGCTCGGTTCTGATGAAGTCGGGCGTGAACTGTGTCAGGAACCCCATGGTGAATCGCAACACAACGAACCACGCAAACAGCGCCCCGATCATGAACATGATCGAAATCGCTGGGATCGATATGTAGAGCCAGCGCTTCTCGTTGTCGTAAAGCCCGGGAGCGACGAACGCCAGCGCTTGGTATAGCACGATCGGGCTGGCAAACCCGGCGCCCGCGATCATCGAGAGCTTGATGAACGTAAAGAATGCCTCGGTCGGCGCAATTTGCTGCAACCCCACACCTTCCGGCAGAGGCGACGCCATCAGCTCGAATACTTGATTCTTGAAAGGCCAGAGGATAAAGCTAAACAGCACGACGGAAATAGCCGCGATGGTGAGGCGTTTGCGCAGCTCCAGGAGGTGCTCGCGCAGGCTCATCAAGCCTTCGGAACTCTCGTCAGGCGTCGCGCCCTGTCCGGCGTCTACGGTCGTTTCAGCCACCTATACTCCCTAGCTATTCCGCTCGAGCCGCCCCGGCGGACATATCCATCGTACGCGCAATCGTTCCCAGCGCGCCGTTCACAAAAGAGCCTGAAGTCTCGCCGCCGTAGAGCTTGGCCAGCCGCACCGCTTCATCTATGCCCACCGCAACGGGCACGGACTCGATGATGATCTCAGCGATCGCAACCCGCATAACAGAAAGATCGATCTTGGAAAGCTGGTCCAGCGGCCACTGCGGCGCTGCGTTGGCGATCTTGCCATCAATTTCTTGGGCCCGCTCTTCAATCGCGTCGCCAACGCGGTGGGCGTATGCAAGCTCATCATCTCCGACGTTCTCATCCTCGGCTCGCGCCTCAATCAGCGCACGACACGCCTTACCCGTGCTGGCGGCCTCAAACAGCACCGTGAGCAAAAATTCACGCGCATACCGTCTGCCTCTACGGGGCATGGTACGCGCAGGTCCCAGACATTAAATTAGCGGCGCAATTCAACGGCAATAGAGCGATCCCAGGCAGTGATTAGCTCATCCAACAGCATACGCCTCATCTGGCTGCGCGGCACTGGTGAAGCTATCGAGATTGTAGTCGCCGCGCTGGAACGATCCATCGGAAAGCACCCACCTCAGGAAGGAAAGATTGCAGTCGACTCCCTCGATGGCGCATTCATCCAATGCCCGACGGGCCCGCGAAAGCGCCTCGGATCTGGTTCCGCCCCAGCAGATGACCTTGGCGAGAAGTGAATCGTAGCTCGAAGGGACCACATACCCCTGATGAACGTGCGAGTCGACTCGAACTCCCGGCCCACCCGGCATGACGAACTCGGTGATGGTCCCTGATGCAGGCGCCCAATTCCGTGCCGGGTCCTCCGCGAGGATTCGGCACTCAATGGCGTGACCCGATGGTCTGATGTCGTCCTGACTCAGACCCACTCCATCGCCGGCCGAGATGGCCAGCTGCTTCTTGACGATGTCCACGCCGGTAATCGCCTCCGTCACCGGATGCTCGACCTGAAGGCGAGAGTTCAACTCGATAAAAAAGAACTCCCCATTCGGTGCCCTAAGGAACTCCGCGGTTCCTGCATTCGTATAACCCAGATGGCGGGTCAGGTCGACGGTCGCCGAGGCCAACTCGTCGCGTTCGCTTGTCGACAGATTCGGCGCGGGGCTTTCCTCGACGATCTTTTGGTGGCGACGCTGAATCGAGCAGTCACGCTCCCCGAGGTGAAGCGGGGTTGCTTCGTCGGCCAGGATTTGCACTTCAACGTGGCGACCACCGATGAGCAATCGTTCCAGATACAAGTCTCCATTCGAAAATGAACCACGGGCCTCAGCCTGGGCGCGCGCATAGAGTTCTGGCAATTCGGATGGAGAGTTGACAATGCGCAGGCCGCGGCCTCCCCCGCCGGCCTTGGCCTTGAGCATGGCCGGACATCCGAGCCGCAGTAACTCCGCCTTCGCGGTTTGCAGGTCGACGAGTGGGATCGTGGATGTATCGAGAGTCGGCAAACCCGCCTGCCGGGCGGCCTCGATCGCCGAACTCTTGTCGGCGACGGCCGCGATCACCTCAGGCGACGGCCCCACGTAGGTGAATCCGTATTGATCGCAGATCTCGGCGAAATAGGCGTTCTCCGCGAGGAAGCCGGCCCCTGGGTGGATCGCGTCGGCGCCCACTTTCAGGGCGGCGCTGATGATGTTTGGGATGTTTAGGTAGCTTTCCGAGGCCGGGCCGGCTCCGACGCACACGGCCTCGTCGGCCATGACGGTGTGAAGGCAGTCACGATCGACATCGGAGTACACGGCCACCGTGGCCACGTCCAACTCCTTGCAGGCCCGGATTACGCGAACCGCGATTTCGGCGCGGTTGGCCACGAGAACCTTCGAGAACACCGCTACTCCTTCACATCGAAAGGCCGCCGTCAACGGTGACGGTCTGGCCGGTCATGTATGAAGCCGCGTCCGAGGCGAGGAATGCGACGACTCCCGCCACCTCGGCGGGTGTCGCCAACCGGCCCATGGGAATCATGCTCATGAGCTCCGAGCGAGTTTTCTCCGATATCGCATCCGTCATCGGCGATTTGACGAAACCGGGCGCGACGGCGTTCACGGTCACGTTCCTCGATGCAACTTCGCGCGCAAGGGATTTCGTAAACCCGATCAGGCCCGCCTTTGCCGCCGAGTAATTGGTCTGCCCCGGATTGCCCATGATGCCGGCGACGGACGAAATGTTGATGATGCGTCCAGACCGGGCCCTAATCATGGTCCGCAGCGCCGCCCGGCTGCAGAGAAACGCCGATTTCAAGTTCGCGGCGATAACCGCGTCCCAGTCGTCTTCGGTCATTCGCGCCAGAAGCCCGTCCCGCGTAATACCCGCATTGTTTACCAGAATGTCGATCCCACCCCACTGCTCAGATGTCGCTGCGACAAGCTTCCTGGCATCGGCATCAAGCGTTAGGTCGCCGCCGGCCAGACTGGCCTCACCACCGGCGGATCTGATCATTTCCACAAGCGACTCCGCCGCATCCCGGTTGGATCGGTAGTGGACGGTCACCGAGGCTCCGGCGGCGGCCAGCTCTTTGGCGACGGCGCCGCCGATAGCCCCGGACGCGCCGGTTACCACAGCCGCTTTTCCTTCCAGTCCGGCAGCGGACACGTTCTTAGCCTCCTGTCAGCCGGTCCGCGAGCATTCTCACGCTCCCGGGATCGCCAATCGGAACGGCCTGAACGTCAGTCCCGCCGCGGTTGATGAGCCGCGAGAGAACCTGACCCGGACCGACTTCGAAGAACTCCTTGGTCCCGTGCGAAGCCAAATAGGCTACCGATTCCGACCATCTCACGGGCGATGCGACTTGAGCGGAAAGCTCGTGTCTCATCGATCCGACGTCTTCGAGCGGCTCGGCGCCGATATTCCCCACGATGGGAATCGACGGCTCATCCAATGCGACGGCGAGCAGACGGTTCTGCAGCTCAGCCGCCGCCGGCAGCATGGCCGCCGAGTGAAACGCGGCTGAGACGGCGATTGGCAATGCCCGGCGAAATCCATACTCGGCGGCCTTCCGCGAGGCACGGTCCATCGACTCGATGTCGCCTGCGATTACGACTTGATCGGTCGAATTATAGTTAGCGATATCGATATAACTCCCGTCGATCTCGTCTCTTATGTCGCTACATAAGCGGACTGCATCGTCCGGCGAACCCGATACGAGGGCCAGCATTGCGCCTGGCCGTTGGCTTCCGGCCTTTTCCATCGCCCTGCCGCGAAACGCTACGACTTCCAGACAATCATGCACCGATATGGCGCCTGTCGCCGCCAGCGCGGAGTATTCGCCAACGCTGTGGCCGGCGACGAATGCCGGCGGCGCCGCGAAGCGTGTCAGATCGAATCTGTCATCCACGCTGACTCCAGCGGCCTCGCACGTCGCGGCGAGAGTGGCGATGCTGGTCGCTACGACGCAAGGCTGGAGATTTGCCGTGCGCACCAATTCATCCTCCGGCCCCTCGAAGCACAGACGGCGAACGGGGATCCCGGTGGCATCGTCGGCGACGTCGAACACGCGATCGGCGGCAGCCCATTCCCTCGCCACTTCTAACCCCATGCCAACGAACTGCGATGCTTGGCCTGGAAACAAGAGCGAATAGCTTGTATCCCCGCGGATCAGGTTTCCCCTGGTGAGCCCATCTCCGAGAACGCCCTACCGATACTTGGTCCTCGGCTGGTCCATGGCCACGACTTCCGTGTTTCCGTAATGACCGCAGACCGGACAAACTTGATGATTTCGAACCAGGCTTCGACACTGGGAGCATCTGCCGAAATTCGTCGTTCTGAGCGCCATGTGGGACCGTCGCCGCCCACGTCTGCCCTTGACTATCTTCTGTTTCGGTTCCGCGCCCATGAAGTCGCTATTCCTCTTTGTTGTGGTCCGCGTGCGCCTGCGATGACATCTCTGCCATGAGAGTTCTCAGGGGCGCCCATCGCGGATCCTCATCATACTCTGTGCAACCGCACGCCGAGTGATTCAGATTGTTGCCACAAACGGAGCACAGTCCCGCACAGTCCGGCATGCATAGGGCGATGGGCGACACGGTCGAGATCACGGCCTCACGAAGCAATTGGGTCAGATTGACGGCCCCGCGCTCGTCGAGAGAAAAAACTTCAGGGTCAAAGACGCCCGATTCAGGGCTGGCCGCGGGACTTCCGTAAGGCACATAGCGCCCCTCGAACTCGATGGCGACGCGTTCAGTCACCGGCTCGAGACAACGCCGACACGGAACGGTGATATCCACGTCCACTTCGCCCAAGGCGATCACCTCGCCGTCGCCCCTGACCACGCGAGCGCTTCCCAAAATCACGCCATGCGTCTCGGGAACTCCCAATTCATCCGATTCGCAGTTGATGGCGAATTGGATCTCGGTTCCCGCGCCAGCGCCCATGAGGGGTGAGGCGTTGATTATTGGCAGGTCAGTTGCGGAATCAGACACGATTGAGTTTCGGCGGCTATTGAGCCTGCGACGGTTCGACAGCTTCCGCGACCGGCGCTTCGGGCTGCGTTTCGATGGCCTGGATACCGCGCTCGATGCTGGTCAGATGCGTAGCCAGCCGCCGCTCCAGATCTTGAAGCATATTCAGCGCGTAAGCGTCCATCTCTTCCCTGGCGGTGCGATCCTGCTCCTCGGCCTCGATGACCACCTCGTCCGCCCGCACCTGGGCCTGTCTGACGATCTCCTCATCCCGAATCATCGCCTCCGCCTGTTCTCTGGCCTTGGCGATTATCTGATCGGCCTCCATCTGTGCAGACTGCGGAATCTGCTCGCGTTCGCGCAGAAGGCGGCGGGCCTCCCTGATCTCTTCCGGAATGCTTATTCGCATCTGGTCGATGATGGAGAGAATCTCGCGCTCATTGACCATCACCTTGCTGACCATCGGCACGCGCTGCCCCGCTTCGAGGAGCGACTCCAGCCGTTCAATCAGGTTTATGAGGTCGATTGGACTTCACCCCGTGCAGATACAGGTCTGGTATCGATTTGCAGTTTAGCGCGTATTCGGCTGGCTACGCTCGACGGCACCCAATGATCCACGCTCTGTCCGAGGGCGGCGACCTCGCGAATTAGGCTGGAACTGATAAAGGCATACTCTCTCGAAGTCAGCAGGCAGACGGTTTCGACCTCGGGCTCGATATTCTGATTCATTGACGAGAGCGAAAACTCATGTTCGAAGTCCGACAAAGCGCGCAAGCCTCTAACGATGGCGCCGGCGCCGATGCTCTTCGCGTGCTTGGCGGTGAGTCCCTCATACGCCTCCGCGGACGCATTCGGAATGGACTCCACCGAATCACGGACCATTTGGAGCCGCTCGCCAGGCGAGAACAGCACGTTCTTGTCCGACTCGCGATAGACGCCGACGACAACCCAATCGAAAATCCTGGCGGCCCGCTGGACGATATCCAGATGACCGTTGGTAAACGGGTCGAAAGTTCCCGGGAAAAAGGCCTTCAAATATTACCCCCGCGGCAGACGGGGATTATATCAACGATCGTGTGGGGAACGAGCTAGGTCTTCACGAAGATCGAAAACGCGGAGTCGCCGTGGGTGCGGGTTTTAGAGAGCGTCAAACCAGGGCAAGCTGCGGGGGGTCCGCGGCGCGACGCATGCTCGAACACGAGGATTCCCTCGGGTCTCAGCAGCGAATCCGCGACCCCGGTGACAAGCCCATCAAGGTCGGCATAGTCGTAGGGCGGGTCCGCGAGAACGAGGTCGAATTCCGGTTCGGCCTCGCGAAGCATCGACTCCACGGTTCGCACGATCACAAGCGAACGGTCGGCGAATTTCGACTTCTCGAGATTGGCCCGAATCACGGTAACGGCCGTTCGATTCGACTCCACGAATGTAACGGAGGCGGCCCCTCGACTCAGGGCTTCGATGCCGAGGATTCCGCTCCCAGCAAAAAGATCGGCGACGCTGCCGAACCTCCGATTCCCGATCGATGAAAAGATCGCTTCGCGCACGCGTCCCGACGTTGGACGGGTTTTTGGCCGGCTCGGTATGCGGAGGATGAGACCCTTCGCGGACCCTGCGGTCACGCGGATTCCCGGGGCAGGCATCCTATCCGGAGCTCGCCATCACGAAAGCTCGGCGAGGTTATCCCAGAATGACGCCAGCCGCTCCGCTATGCCCTCGTTCTCCGGCTCGCTGAGGTTCCCGTCGCGCTTGAACAGCGCCACGGCCTCACGCCGCGCGAGCTCTAGGGTGGGCACGTCTGAAAGGCTCGCGACCTTCAAGGCCGGAAGCCCGCTCTGGCGCGATCCGAGGATCTCGCCCGGTCCCCTGAGTTCCAGGTCCTTCTCGGCCAGCGCGAATCCGTCGGTCGTACGGGTTAGGGCCAGCAGCCGCTCGTTTTCGGCGGCATCCGTCGAATCGCTGAGCAGAAGGCAGTAACCCTGGTCAGCGCTCCTTCCGACGCGACCCCGCAACTGGTGCAGCTGCGCCAGGCCAAATCGCTCCGCACCCTCGACGAGCATCACGGCGGCATTTGGCACGTCAACACCAACCTCCACCACTGCCGTGGTGACCAGGACCTTAAGTTCGCCGGCTCGAAAGCGCATCATCGTCTCGGTCTTCTTCTTGTTGCTCATCCGTCCATGGAGCAGGCCGATTTCGCCGGCGAAGCTGGGGAAGACGTCAATCTTCAACCGTTCATACTCGGCCTCGGCGGCGCGAACCTGAAGGCTTTCGGATTCTTCGATGATCGGGAATACCACGAACGCCTGACGCCCTTCGGCGATCTTCTCGCGCACGAAGGCGTAGGCCCGATCGCGCTTTTCCGGCGCGATAAGGGCCGTCTTGACCGGAACGCGTCCCGGAGGCAATTCGCCGATCCGCGTCACATCCAGATCGCCGTAAAGGGTGAGCGCCAGCGTGCGTGGGATCGGCGTGGCGGTCATTACCAGCATGTGCGGGTTGAACGCCATTCCCCTCAGGCGAGCGCGCTGGTGGACGCCGAATCGGTGCTGTTCGTCGACGACCACCAGATTGAGGTTGCCGAAAGCTGCCTCGTCGGTGATGAGCGCCTGGGTCCCGACCAGCACATCGATTTCTCCTTCGGCTGCGCGCTTCCAGAGTTTGCGGCGCTGGGCCTTGGATACGGCGCCGGTGATCAGCTCGACGTTCAGGCCCCACGGCGAAAGCAGGTCATCGAGCGTTCGATGATGCTGCTCGGCGAGGATCTGCGTCGGCGCCATGAATGCCACCTGCGATCCATCGCGGGCGGCGGCAAGCGAAGCGCACGCGGCCACGATCGTTTTTCCGGATCCCACGTCGCCCTGCAGTAGGCGGCTCATGGCGACGTCGGCTTCGATGTCGTCAAGAACGTCGGCCACCGCTCGCTTCTGGTCGCCCGTCAACCTGAATTCCAGCGATCGGACAAACTCTCGCACTTCTTCGCGTCGGACCGCGATGGCCTTGCCGGGACTTCCCTCGCGCCATTCCCTTCTGCGTAGGAGAACGCCCAGTTGCAACAGGAATACCTCGTCAAACGCGAGCCTGCGCACCGCTCCGGCGGCATCGTCGGGCGCATCTGGGAAATGGATTGACCGGAGGGCGTCCGCGATGGGGATGAGATCCGC
The DNA here is from genome assembly GCA_963663595.2 of Chloroflexota bacterium. Lineage (GTDB taxonomy): Bacteria > Chloroflexota > UBA11872 > UBA11872 > VXNJ01. The sequence continues at coordinate 465,688 of CAXXGZ010000003.1, forward strand.
CGACTCGAGGATTCGCTTGGGCAAGTGCTCCGGGACCAATCCGGAAGAGACGTCGACCACCTGCGAAGCCCACAGTCTGAGCAGCTTCTGCGAGAGTTTTCCGGTGCTCGGATAAATGGGTACCTGGCGGCCCGAATGCAATGAGCGACCGAGATCCAGTTCGTATTCGGGAGCACGCAGTTCCGGACCATGGTCGCCCCAGGAAACCCGACCAAAAAAGGCCACGCCCTTCTTGTTGCGAATGTTCTTCGCCACGTATGGCTGGTTGAACCAGATCGCTCGAATGGAACCAGAATCGTCCCCCAACAGCGCCTCGGTGAGCACGAATCGGCCTCGCGGTGATTTCCTCCCGGCGACTTCGAGGACATCGGCTATGACGTTGACCGAAAGGCCCGACTTGGCCTCGGCCACCGGTGTGAACGTGCTCCGGTCGAGGTATTTTCGCGGGAAGTGGAACAGGACGTCCCGATAAGTCTGGATTCCCAGCTTCTCCAGCATCTTTTGATACTGAGGGCCGACACGAAAGAGGGACGTAACCGGAGTATCTAGGCCTGAGCCCGAGGATTTGGACGATTTGGCCCCCGGCAGAGAATCAACCGCGTCGCCTGATGCGGCCAACTTGCTCAGAACCCGTCGGACCGCGTCGGCGCGGTCTGATACCTCCATCCGGTCGTATTCGGAAAGGGCTTTTACGTCAGGCGAAAGGACTCCGTCGGCGTCTTCCGCCACCAGATTGTCGACAAATCCCGCCAATCCGCCGGCAACCACCCGGTCGGTGAATCCCCTCTCGCGCTCCGAATCGAGGATTCGCAGCAGCACCTGGAGCCTAGAACTCAGATCCGGACTATTCGAGGGAGATGATGTAGTCGTAGTGCGCCTGTCCTCCTGCGACAAACTCGATATCCACATCTGGGTGGATGATTTCAATTGCAGCGGACACCTGCTCGTCGTTGCCGCTCGTGGCGGTTTCGCCCCGATATACAGTGGCGAGATCGAAGTCGGAGTCGGGGAACGTGACGAACAAACCCGCCATCACATCACCGATGGTCTCCCCAGCGGCCTTGAGCGATCCGTCGACAAGACCGATGAACTCGCCTTCGCGGGCCATCACGCCGCCGATCTCGGAATCCCGTATCGCCTTGGTCACTTCGATCACTGTCACCGAGCCGGCGGCCTCCGTCATGTTGGATCGGTTTGCCTCGAGGCCGGCCGCGGGACTGTACGCGAGCGCCGCCGCGATGCCGTGAGGGACCGTGACCGTCTCGATAACGTGAACACTTTTCGAGGACGAGGAGGCAGCCTGTCTCGCGGTCATGACGATATTCGAGTTGTTCGGAAGCACTACCACTTCGGGCCCGCCGCATCCGTCGATCGCCTCGAGGATTTCAGCCGCGCTGGGATTCATGGTCTGCCCGCCAAGCACGACACGAACACCGAGGCTTTCGAATATCTCCTGGAAGCCTGGTCCGGCGGCGACGGCCACAACATCCGCCTTCGCCACGGCGACGGGGGGGGCCGTATCGAGCGCAGCGGCAAAGTGCTCGGCTTGTTGAAGGTCCATGTTATCGATGCTGATGCGATTCACGTCCCCCAAGTCCACCGCGTAGTTGAGGATGTCGCCGGGTCGCTCGGTGTGAACGTGCACACGAATGAGATCCCCATCCCCCACGATGATGGCCCAATCGGTCATCGATTCCAGATCAGACCGAGCCGTCGCCAGATCCAATTCTTCGCCCTGAATCAGGAATTGCGTGCAGAACCCGTGCTCGTCCCCAGAATGGTCGAGTGCGAATGCCGCGAAAACGTCCTCGGCACGCTCGATCGAGGCGTCGGCATCGATCTCCTCGCCGCGACAGTATTTGAGAAAGCCCTCGAGAATTATGTAAAGTCCCTGCCCACCGGCGTCGACTACCCCGGCTTCTTTCAGCACCTCGAGTCGGTTGGGTGTGTCCTCAACGGACCTTGCGGCGGATTCGACCGCCGCGGCAAGCACGGATTCCACGGACGCGCCCTGCCCCGCGGCATCGACCGCCGCCGTGCCCGTATGCCGTGCAACGGTAAGAATCGTGCCCTCCACGGGTTTAGACACGGCATCGTAGGCCACTTGATACGCGAGTCTGAGCGATTCCGCGAATTGCGGCGACGTGAACTCAGTCAAGCCGTCCAGACCCTTTGACATTCCGCTGACGATCTGGGAAAGAATCACCCCCGAGTTCCCGCGGGCGCCGAGCAGGCAACCGCGCGCCGCGGCCCGGGCAACGTCCGAGACCGAGCGGGAGGGTACTTTCCGAATTTCCTCCAGCGCCGCCTCAAGCGTGAGCACCATATTCGTGCCGGTATCGCCATCGGGAACCGGAAACACGTTCAAGCGGTCAATGGCCTCGCGATTTGCTTTGAGCCAGTCGAGTCCGGCTTGGAACGCGAGGTGAAGACCACGTCCGGTGCTCAGGGATTCCCGAACTGCGGCCGGCTCTACGGTGGGAACGGAGTCAGACTGTGCCAATTAACAGCCCTTTGCATGGCTCGGCGTGAATCTGGCGCACGTCCGCAGCCTCACACCGCTGATATAATCATCTTCGCACTCTTCGAGTGCATATTTTGCCAGAAACTCAGGAGACCCGGATCAGTGGCGTCTTGCGACAAATGTGGAAAGGGCCGTCAGGCCGGCCGGCACATCCGACATCAGGCGTCGGGAAAGTGGGCCCTCCGGGCCCCGAAAAAGCCGCGTTGGTGGCGCGCCAACGTCCAGCGTAAGCGAGTGTTTATCGAGGGTCGATGGCGGCTCATGAATATCTGCACACGCTGTTTGCGAACGCTGCACAAGGCGGATAGGGCGGCCTAGTTCCGAACGGCGGCGCGGGCGTTCACCCGCAATGCATCCACGGCCGCGCCAAGACCCGCCCGATGTCCGAACACCGCGGTCCCCGCCACGAACGTATCGGCTCCGGCGGCGGCCGCGGCACGAATGGTCTCCACGTCGATGCCTCCGTCCACCTGCAGCATGGTCGATAACCCACCGGCCCGGATGGCGGTGGCGATCTCGGAGATTTTGGGAATCATTTCGCCCATGAAGTGCTGCCCACCCAGGCCCGGTTCGACCGTCATGACGAGCGCCACGTCGATATGGGGCAGCAGTTCCACCAACCGGCCGCCGGGAGTAGCGGGTTTGATGGCAACCCCCGCCAGCGCCCCGATCGACCTTATCTCGTGCGCCACCGCGGTCGGATCGTCGACCGCCTCAAGGTGAAACGAAATGATATGCGGCCGCAGCCTCTCCAAGAACCCAAATTGCGATACAGGGTCTCGCACCATGAGATGAACGTCGAGTGGCACTCTTGAACACCGGCTCACGGCGGCAATAAAGTCGGCCCCGAAGGAGATGGACGGAACGAACGAACCGTCCATCACGTCGCAATGAATGAGATCGGCCTTCGCGTCATCGAGTGCCGCCACTTCCTCACCCAAGCGCGCGAAATCCGCTGCCAGTACCGACGCCGCGATCCGAATCACCGTTGTTCTACACTCTCGCCGGCCGCAAGCTGGCCGCACGCAGCCGCGATGTCCCGACCGCGTGGACGTCGAATCGTGACAGTAAGGCCCGTGGATTCGACGATGCGGCGAAATTCCTCAATGGCGGACACGGACGATCCTTGAAATCCCGTTCCGGACACCGGGTTGTACGGGATCAGATTCACGTGGCAGAGTTGCCCGCTCAGCAGTCGCCCGAGCTCCGTTGCTATACCGGTGGAATCGTTTACGCCACTCAGCATCACATACTCGTAGGACACCCTTCGTCGGGTCTTATCTTGGTAGGCGATCGATTCGCGCATGAGCTCGCCTATTGGGAACGACCGGCTCGGCGGCACGAGGCGGTTTCTCAACTCGTCATTCGGCGCGTGCAGCGAGATCGCCAGCCCGACCTGCCAGGGCCACGCGGCGAGACGGCGAATTCGATTCCGGATGCCGATCGTAGAAATCGTTATGCGCCGCGCGCCGATGCCGCAATAGTCGGGGGAGACAAGACGCGCAACCGCCCCCTCCAGATTCTCCAGGTTGGCCAGCGGCTCGCCCATGCCCATGAAGATCAGAGATTCGACGTCCGATCCCGCGGCCCTAGCCGCCGACCGAGCCAGGAGATACTGATCGACTATCTCACCGGTGGAGAGGTTCCGGCGCAGGCCGAGTAGCCCCGTGGCGCAGAATGGGCAGCCCATGGCGCATCCGGCCTGACTGCTCACACACACTGCCGATCCACGCCGACGCGGTAGGAGCACGGCCTCGATCTTGGCGCCGTCAACCGCTGCGAAGAGGAGCTTGCTTGTCGCGCCGTCGATCGAAACTTGCGAACGCTCCAGGGTGAGACCGTGAAGCGCGTACGAGTCTTGCAGTTCCGCCCGCAGCGAGGCTGGAACGTCTGTCATTTGCGAAAACTCGGTGACAGTGCGCTGATACAACCACCGTGCCACCTGGTCGGCCCGAAAGGCCGGCTGACCCATGCCCGTCAGGCGTTCGGAAAGATCAGCCAGCGACACGCTGGTCAGTGGAGTCCGCAACGGCATGGCATCGGACGTTTCCGAATCCGACCGGTTCGAGGACTCTCCGATGGCCCGCTCCCCGCCGGCGGCGGTCGTGCCGCCCGGCTTTGACGTGGACCCCGCGGATGCCTTAGTCGCGCCGGCCACCCAGCGCAAGCAATCGAAACACGAAATATAGAAGCGTGAGCAGCGAGGTCGCCATCGCCGCCACGTAAGTGAGCGCGGCCGCGTCGAGGACCTTCTTGGCTCCCTCTTTCTCGTCGGGGCCGACGATCCCATTAGCCTCGAGCAAGGCCAGGGCGCGATTGCTAGCGTTGAATTCGACCGGCAAAGTAATGATCGTAAACACCAACGTGGTCGCGAAGAGGATCACTCCGAGCCATGCCACCTGCAACGCGAACTCGCCCGCCCCAAAGAAGACCAGCATCATGCCCATCATGATGAGGAGATAGCCAAACTTGGACCCGAAGTTCGTAGCCGGCACAAGCGCCGTTCGGAGTACCAGAAACGGATATCGGACCTGGTCTTGAATGGCGTGTCCAGCCTCGTGCGCCACGATCGCAAGCGCGGCCAACGAATTCTTGTCGTATACCCCTTCGGAGAGCTTCAAGACCTTCTTTGACGGATCGTAGTGATCGGTCATTTCACCCGGGACTCTGGATATTTCGACATCCGGGACACCGACCGACTCCAGTAGTCTTTGCGCGGCGACGTGTCCGGGCATTCCCGCCCGGGACGCGATTTTGGAGTACTTGGCGTAGGTGCGCTTGACCTTGTTTTGCGCCCAGATCGTGAAGATTACCGCGGGCGCGAGGAACAGCAGGTACACGGGATCGAAAAAGAACATCGGACTCCGTCACGCAGGCTCGAGATCGGACTCGAAGGCACCCAAACCGGGCATCGCCGCCATCTTCCACACAGCGATCATTCTACCATCGGCATCGGTGCCGTCGGCCCGTGGGCGGCGCCCATTGGGGTCGCGTCTATCGACCCCATTTCGCGTTCATGAGAGCCGCATAGCCCAGGCTGAATTCCCGGTCGCTCATGGCTTTCCGGCCCTCGGGCTGTAGGTGGGTGACCTCGATGCACCCATCCCCAGTCACCACAAGCAGCTTGCCTCCCTCGTAGGTGGGGTGACCCGCCGGCCCCCGACAATCGGCGCTCCGAGATACCGCGCACTCCAGGATTTTTAGTGTCCGCCCGCCGGCGAACGTATGAACGCCGGGCCAGGGCTGCAGCGCCCGCCATAACCGGTGGATCTTCACGGCGGGTTCATCCCAATCGATCTCGCCATCGGAGCGGCCAAGTCGCTCGGTCATCGTCGCGAGCGCTTCGTCCTGCGGCTCGGACCGCAGCCTCCCGAGCGCGATAGAGTCCAATGTTTCGACCAGTAGATCGGCTCCCAATTGGGCGAGCCGCCGCTCGAGCCCGGGCGTGGTTTCGTCGAGATGTATCGGCGTGGCTCGCCGGGAGAACGTCGGGCCGGTATCCAGACCGCGGTCCATCGCCATGATCGTTACACCGGTTTCAACGTCGCCGCAGAGTATGGCCGTCTGAATCGGAGAGGCCCCGCGATGACGGGGAAGAAGCGACGGGTGAAGGTTGAGCACTCCGCGTGGCGCGAGCCGAAGAAGCGGCTTCCGGATCAGCTGACCGAAGGCCACCGCCACAACGGCGTCCGGACTTCCGGCTCCGATTCGCTCCAGCGCCTCGGCCGAATTGACGTCGGATGGCTGGATACATTCAAGTCCAAGCCGCCGAGCCTCGTCGAATACGGGCGGGGCCGCGAGCACCTGCCGCCGTCCCACCGGCCGTGACGGTCTCGTCACGACGAGGAGAACGTCGTGCGATTTGTGCAGGCGGTTCAGAGACGGGAGCGCAAACTCCGGAGTACCGAGAAATACGACGCGCACAACTAGCCGGCGGCCTGTTCCTCCACGGGCTCCGATTGGGGCCGTGCAAAGCGAAGCTCCGCGCCCTCGGCCAACCTATCCTTGAATAGAACTCCGTTGAGATGATCTATTTCATGCTGGATCGCTCTGGCAAGAAGCCCGGTTGCCTTGCGCCGGATCTTCTTGCCATGCTCGTCCAGACCCCGAACGGTAATCTCGTCGTGACGCGGCACGGGACCGAAAAACAGCGGCAAACTGAGGCACCCTTCCTCGGCCACGGATTCGCCCGACGCCCTTACGATCTCGGGATTCGCTATCGAAAACGCGCGCTCGCCCTCCAACACAGCGATGACACGCAGCGGTTTTCCCACCTGGGGCGCCGCCAAACCGACCCCGTTGGCGCTGAGCATCGTCTCTTCCAGATCTCCCATGAGCTTTCGCACGGAAGGGCCGACGCCTTTCACCCGGCTGCATACCCGCTGCAGGGACGGGTGCTGTATAGGGAGGATTCGCAGAACGCTCATGTAACGATTCTATGGGATGTCGGAGTGCTTGAACCCTCAGAACAGGTCCACGGGGTCGGCGTCCACCACCCACCCTCTATGCGGCAGCGAGATCAGCTTTTCCAATTCCTCGGACTGCCCAAGGGCCATTATGTGCCAGCGGTGTAGCCCGCGCTCGCGGTAGAGCAGCGCCGGGGCGGGTCCCATGAACTGGACGCCCGTGACTCCCGACTCCGACATCGACAGCCGCAGACGCTCGATCAGGCCTTCGGCCTCCAGCTGGGCCTTCTCGGATGATTTGTGGGAATAGATAAATCGCACGAGGCGTCTAAACGGGGGGAATTCATGGGCGCGCCGGGTCTCGAGCTCCGGACGGAAGAATCTGATATAGCTCCCAATGCGGGTGGCCTCGATCACGTGATGCTCGGGCATGATGGTTTGCACGATCATCCGTCCATCCATTCCGCCTCCCAGCACGCTCCTCCGGAGCCGCATAAGAGACTGAAAGACACGCTCGGGCGCGGAGTAATCGGGTACGCCGATGCCCACGTCAGCCTGCACGATGCCAAGCAGGCGACACTTGAGCGACTCGGCCACGTTGAAGAGCATCGTCGTGCCCACGAGGAATCGGATGGCGCCCCGGCGGAATCCGTCGGCGACGCTCGAAACGATGTTGGCGTCGACGTCGCTGTCAACCCGATCGACGCGCTCGCCTGGAAACAGTCTTCGCAGCGTCTCGGTTACGGCCTCGGTGCCGGCTCCCCAGAGACGTAGCCGGCTGCTGCCGCACTCCGGACATGATTCCGGCACCGTCTCACGATGATTGCAGACATGGCAAACGAGACTCTTGAAGGATCTATGTTGAACGAGGTTGGTGCTGCAATTGCGACAGCTGAAAACGTACCCACACTCCTGGCAGATCGTAAGCGAGGCGCTACCGCGACGATTTACGAATAAGACCGCGCGGCCTCCGTCATCCATCGCTTCCCGCAGGGCAATATGAAGTTGCTCGGAGATCATCCCCCCGTGGCCCATGGCCGGGGCGCTGCGCATGTCCACCACATCAACGACGCCCGCCGGTCGCTGGGCGCCCCATCCTCTTCCCACATTCATTCGGGTCGCGCGCAGGAGGCCTGCGCTGCCCATGAGAATGAAGCGAAAGCGCTCCTTCTCTACGCCGTAGAAAGTCTCCACCGCTGGGGTGTCCGTCCCCAGCACCACCGGGCATCTGTGCAAGCGGCCCAAGTGGACCGCGGCGTCACGAGCCTGCACCCGAGTTGCCCGCCGATCTTTGTAGTTGCGATCTTCCTCTCGATCGACGATCACGAGTCCAAGACGTGTCAACGGGGCGAAGACGGCTGAACGGGGGCCCACGAGCACGTCAATCTCCCCGGCCCGGAGTGACCGCCAAAGCCCGACCCGCTGGGCGGGCGTTCTCGCGTGAGCGGCCAAGGCGATCTGGCCGGGAACATGGCCGAGAAACGATCGGTATAGATTCTCTGCTTCGCGCTCGGTCGGCGCCAGAATCAGCACCTGCCGCCCGGTGGCCGCGACGCGATCGACGGCCTGGACATACGCGGCCACCCGATCTTGGTGCTCGCCGAGCACCAGCGCCGTGGCATGCCCTTCGCGGTCGATGAGCTTCTCAAGCGCGCTGGCAGCGGATTCGTCGGCGACCTTGGGTCGCCGAATTTCCCGATAACTCATCGCATCGGGCTTGGGCAGTCGATAGTTTCTCTCGATCTTTACCAGACCCGAGTCCACCAAAGGCTTCAAGGACGACCCCGTCGCTCCGGCCCCGTCCAGCAATTCTGAAATCGGGAGGGCCGCGAGAGTCCCGGCAAGCACCGTAAGGATTGCGCGGCGTTTCGGCGCTCGCCCCATGCTCAGGATCGCATCACGGGCCTCGGGAATGGAGACCGCGAGCCGTGCCATCCGCTCACCTCCCGATGGGAGCTTGAGCGTCGCCTGGCGCCTGACGTGACCGTTCTCCAGCAGACGGGGCAGCGCCTTTTTCAGCGCCGTTCGACCTACATACTGAGATAGCTCCGACTCAGACAGTGCTGGGGCATCCGTCAGGGCCTGGATCACGCGCGCGGACGCTGCCGGCAGTGGCGCTGCCGCGCTCTCTGGCGCGGCGATCAACGAATATGAGTGCTCGAGGTACCGCTGCAGATTCGGCGGTAGAAGGCTTTCCACGCAGGCGGCGAGCGGCGACCCGTACCTGGCCGCCATCCAGCGAAGGAACTCCAGTCCCCGGCCGTCCAGGAGCGGCGGCTCCCAGACAACGTCGAGAATAGGCTTCGGATCGGGAACCGGGCTCGACCGGTCGAATTTCATCACCAAACCATGCAGCTGACGCCGTCCAAATCCCACGAACACCAGCTGGCCGGCGGCGATGATCGATTCAAGACGCCGAGGAACACGATAGTGAAAAGTCCGCGCGCCTCGAACGTCCGGCGCCACCACGGCTACCTCTGCGAACAGCCCCGAGGCCACCGAGCGTTCGCCGGAAGAGGGTCGCGGCTCCTTCATTGGCTCTGAATCCTGCCACTCGGATTCGAAGAAATATCCGGGTTCACCCCACTCCGGACCCGTTGCGTGGCTTCAATTATCCCGCGGATTTCGGCGGCGGCCCGCTCCTGGCCGTCCGTGTGATTCACCACTACGTGGTCGCAATTGGCCTGGAACGCCATCTCGGACTCGAAGGCCCCCATCCGTGCGGCGATTTCCGACCCGGCCTCCGTGGCGCGGGCCTCCAACCGCCGCCGCACTTCATCTTCCGAAGGCGGCGCGATAAAGATCAGAACCGCGTCATCTATCGCGGATTTAACCGATCGCGCGCCCTGCACGTCCACTCGCAGGAGCACGTCCTCGCCCTTGGCAAGCGGTTCCTCGACTTCCCGCCGCGGCGTTCCGTAACGGCGTCCGTAGACCTCGGCCCACTCGAGAAACTTCCCGGCTCGCCGCCATCCTTCGAATTCATCGGAGCTGAGGAAGTGATGCGTCACGCCCGGCCGTTCTCCCGCGCGCGCCGTCCTGGTTACAGCGGTGGTGACCATTCGAAATTTCACACCGCCTTTTCGAAGGATCCGGATCAGTTCGTCCTTACCGCTGCCGGACGTTCCGGTGACGACGAACAAGCTTCCCTTCACCGACACAAGCTCGAGAAAATCATGACGAAATGCCGCCGTGGGAACTAGGCAATTTACTTCTCACATGCAGATTGCCGCACGTATCTGGCGCGGACGCACGTATCTGGCGCGGATTCGATCGGGTCAAATTATATGAGAGGCCGGCCGGCTCGATTCAGAAAATCGAGCCGAAGCCAGATCGCCACCATCGTGATATAAACAGTTGTTTATATGTTATCGTATCGATATGGATTTTGATTTCGGTCCTTTCGCCCGGCTTTTCAAGGCGCTGGCCGAGTCCAATCGTTTGCGCATCCTTCACGCCATCGGCGACCGCGACCTAACCGTCTCACACGTCGCCGAATTGACGGGGATGTCGCAGCCCCTGGTCTCGCACCACCTGAGGGCGCTGCGCGAAGCCGGATTACTCAGAACCCGGCGCGACGGTCCGTTCGTATATCACGCCCTCGCGGACCGTCGGATGCTGGCCAAATTGCAGGAATGGCGAGAGGTTGTAACGGCCGCCGGACAGGCGGCGCTCGAAAGGCACGAAGTGGTTGACCTGCCCGATTGGATGCTCGGAAATCAGTCAGAACTCGTGGAATTGACGCCGACGCCAAAACGGGCCCGGCGAAATACATAGGGAGGTAGCTGTCATGCGGTGGGGCTTTGGAGGTTGTGTTGGTCCCGGACCCTTTGGCGCGTTCGCCACGCCCGAGTTGTGGACTCTGTTCGACGAGTGGTTGGAATCGCTGGAAGACGAGTTGGTGGATTTCGCTCGCGAGAAAGGCACCATTACAGCACAGGACGTGGCGGATCGTTTCAAGATTTCGAAACGCGCCGCCAAAGTGCTTCTCAAATATGTTCAATACAAAGGCAGAGTTAAGTCGAGCGGCTACGAACCCGCATGACCCGGCGTGAGACCGGCGCGACGGCCGCGATTTAGCACGCGCCCGCAGGGGGGTAGGCCGAGGAGTCACCTCCATGCCGTCAAGTGTTCGCATGGCCGCGTTTAGGATCGCCTCAGGCCCATCCCGTGATGATGGCTATGCGGTCGAGTCCGACGAGATCGGGAAACACCTCGACCCGAAGATCGGATGACCGGAGCGCAGCCGCACTGCGCACGCGATCGCCATGCTCGTAGCCGATCTCCAGCAGCAGGGCGCCGCCCGGGCGAATCCGAGCCGCGTAGATGAGACGACGATACAGCGAGAAGCCGTCGGTTCCGCCATCGAGCGCCAGTCGCGGCTCGAAATCGCGGACGTCCGGCTGCATTTCGCCGATGTCACCGGTCGGGATGTATGGAAGGTTCGCCACCAAGAAATCGGGAGCCGCAATCGTGGCGGGCTGAAGATCCGCCGCCACCGGGAAGACTCTGGTTCGACAGTCGTTCAGCTCCACGTTTTCGCGTGCGAGCGTGAGGGCCTCCACCGATACGTCGGACGCCACGACGCTCGCTGAAGGAAGATAGTGCGCCAGCGCAACGGCCGCGACCCCACATCCCGTTCCCACATCGACGATCAGCGGGTCGTATTTCGGTTCTGGGCGAAGCACCCGGCCCAGGCCGACGTCGAGACCGACGAATTCAAGCGTCTTCTCCACCAAGAGCTCCGTGCTGGGCCTAGGCACGAGCGCGCGCCGATCGACGATGAAGTCCAAGCCCATGAAATCTCTTCGACCGAGCACGTAGTCCACCGGTTCGTGCGCCGACCGACGCTCTATGAATTCAACATATCTTTGTGTCTGTTCCTCGCTGAGGGAAACGTCACGGTTGATATGCAGGTCGATTCGTCCCACTTGCAGCACACCGGCGAGAAGCAGGTCTGCGTCAAGAATGTAGGACTGGACCTTCGCCTTTCTGAGCTGGAGACAGCCCCAGGCCCGCGCCGCTCCGCAGATGGGGCGGTCGAGTCTTAGGTCAGGCTCCGCTGGCGACGAGTCGCTCGGCTTCGTCGGCTTCGATGAGGGCCTTGACAATGTCGTCGATCTCTCCGTTGAGGAATGAGTCGATCCCATGGAGGGTTTTCGATATGCGGTGGTCGGTCACGCGGTCCTGCGGGAAGTTATAGGTGCGCATCTTCGCGCTGCGGTCACCACCCCCGATCTGTGACCGCCTGGCATCGCCGCGATCCGCGTCCTGTTTGCGACGCTCCAGATCCAGCAGTCTAGACCGGAGGATCGACATGGCCTTTGCGCGGTTCTTGTGCTGCGATTTCTCATCTTGGATGGACACGATGAGTCCGGTCGGCAGGTGCGTGACGCGAACCGCCGAGTCCGTCGTATTTACGCTCTGACCGCCGTGACCAGAGGATCTGAAAACGTCGATCCGGATGTCTTCGTCGTCGATTTTGACATCGATTTCCTCGGCTTCGGGTAGGACCACGACCGATGCCGCTGACGTATGGAGCCTGCCCGAGGATTCGGTTACGGGAACGCGCTGGACCCTGTGTACGCCGCTCTCGTACTTCAGGTTGTAATAGGCGCGGGAGCCGCGAATTCCGATTATCGCCTCCTTCACGCCGCCAAGCTCGGTCAGAGTCTGGCTCAAGATCTCGGCCTTCCAGCCGGAATGCTCGGCGTAACGACCGTACATGCGCAGTAGGTCCGCGGCAAAGAGCGCGGCCTCGGTGCCCCCGGTTCCCGCACGGATTTCCATGATGACCGCGCGATCATCGTGAGGGTCTTTCGGAATCAATAGGCGTCGCAGCTCCTCCTCAACCTCTGCAATCCGTTCCCGAAGCTCGACGGACTCAGTCCCGGCGAACTCCGCCATCTCAGGATCCGATGAGTCTTGCGATAGCTCATCGGCGGCGTCCAGGTCGGTCCTCAACTTGCGCAGTTCCCGAATTCGAGCCACCTGGCCGTCGAGTCCGGCGTACTCTCTGCCGAGCGTTGCCAAGGCGGCTGGATCGGAACCAATCTTTGGATCACCGAGACGGTGCGATATTTCCTCGTGGCGGGCTTCGATCGCCTCGTACCGTTCGTTCACGATCTGAGCACGTAATGCAGGGTGGTCGGCGGCGCGGCCCGTTCCTCGCTCTCCGCGCGCAGAACCTGATCCATCGCCACTATGGCCACCTCCACCTGATCCGGCTTGGGTGGCCGGGTCGTAATTGCCTGCAACCAGAGTCCCGGCCGCAAGAGGACCTTGGCCAGGAAATTCTCTGTGTGCCTCGAAAGGAATCGTATCAACTCAAATCCCAGCCCGGCGATCAGTGGCACCAGAACGATTCGCGAACCGATTCGCAGCGGCAGGTCGGGCCGCCCGAGCGTGGCGAATACCAGTATCGAAAGGACCACAACGATTAGCAAGAAATTCGTGCCGCAGCGCGGATGGGTTGAACTGTGCAACATCACATTATCCACGGTCAACTCGTCACCGGCTTCTACCGCGTTGACCGTTTTGTGCTCCGCTCCGTGGTACTCGAACGTTCGGCGGATATCGGGCAACAACCCGATGATCGAGAGGTAGGCGACGAGAAGCACGAGCCGCACCAATCCTTCCAGCAGATTGCTCAAAAGGTCCGACTCGATGCTCGGATCGGCTATCCGGGTGACGAAAATCGGGAGCACGAAGAAGAGCCCAACGCCGATGGCGAGCCCGAATGCTAGTGACGCCCAAACAAAGCTGCTGCCCTCGGACTCGGCCGGCTCGACATCGGACTGATCCGACTCGTCCTCGATGGCCACCTCGGCGGAGAATGCCAGCGACCTCATGCCGATCAGCAAGATGTCCCACAGCGCGGCCACTCCTCTGAGCACCGGCACCCGTCGCAGGGCTTTCGCCAGCCGTCCCGTGACGACCGGGCGCGCGCGAACGACGATTTGTCCCGCGGGATGACGCACCGCCGTCGCCACACAACCGCGGCTGCGCATCATCACACCTTCGAGGACCGCCTGTCCGCCGTAGGCAATACGTTCTTCGGTGCTGGAATCCTGCATTTTGGGGCTACGCGCGACCGAAGATGGAAGACCGACTGAATTGGTTTCGCACGCAATGCCCCTCAGGACACCGCGCTAGGCTTCCGCAGGCTGAGCCTTTTTCTCCAAGCGGCGCTTGAACCTGTCCACTTGGCCCTGGGTGTCAACGAGCCGCTGGGTTCCCGTAAAGAACGGATGGCAGTTCGAGCAGATATCGATTCGCATCTCGGGATTCGTGGACCTGGTAACGAACGTATTCCCGCACGAGCAGGTGACCGTGCACTCCACAAACTCTGGATGGATTCCGGGCCTCATCACGTCTCCTCAAAGGCCAATTTTTGGTCTCAAAATGAGTTTATCACGGGGACGGAGTCAGCTTTGTGAGGGATCTTCCTTCGGCGCGGCGCGATCCGACCTCGCGAGAAGAATCAACACGGCGACCATGAGAACCGTCATTCCGCCGAGGGCGTATAGCTTTTCCATCTTGTGGAGGTAAATCGCCACGACGCCGAACAGCGCGGACACGCTGTAGTAGACGAGCACCACCACGGGCTGCGAAAGCCCAGCTCGCAGAAGCCGGTGGTGCAGGTGCTCGGTATCGCGCTCCTGGAGCTTTCCCCCTCGGCGCAGACGGCGAAGAATCGACCACGCCACGTCGAGGATTGGTATTCCAAGCACTAGCAGCGCGGTGGCGATCTTCGCGCCGCCGATGATCGCGAGAACGGCTATCAAGTATCCGAGCAAATGCGAGCCTGAATCCCCCATGAATATGGACGCCCGGTGGAAATTGAAGGGCAGGAATCCGAGTGTCGCGCCCACCACCGCCAATCCCATCGTTGCTATCGCGTATTGCCCGAGCCGGGCCGACAGGACGACCAAGACGCCTACGGCGATCACAGTTAGCCCGCCCGCGAGTCCGTCGATGCCGTCAGCGAAGTTAACGGCGTTCATCATCCCGGATATCCAGAACAACGTGAACGGAATGGCGACCGCCAAGGAAAGGAAAATGATGCCCCCGAGAGGATTGCTCACACCGTCTATTCGTATCCCGAACGCAATGGGAATCGCGGCGGCAACAAGCTGGCCGAGCAGCTTGTCTCGCGGCCGGAGGCCTCGAAAGTCGTCCACCAGGATGATGGCGACCACCACAGTCGCGCCCAAAAGCAGCCCGGCTAAGCGCATATCGAGCGGGACGCTGATTATCGATCCCACCACAAACGCGAGCAGAATGGCGGGACCGCCGAGTCGCGGAACCGGGCGTTTGTGGATCCTGCCGGGCCCGGGTTCGTGCAGCCACCCAAATCGCCGCCCGGCCCAGCGCGCAGTCCACGTACCGAGCGCACCAAGCGGGACGGCCACGGCCAAGGCGAGCCAGTTGAGTTCGGTCAGGTAACGCCCCCGATCGACGCCGATCATTCGCGTTTGCGCTCAGTATAGGTGTAGGGTCACTCATCCAAAGCTGGTGATCGTGCGGCCCTTCCCTTGACGCTGGATTCGGTCGCGATAAAATCAAGCACACGGGGCAACGGGTGTGTTTGGTGCAAATTGCAGCAAGCTCGCAACGCGTCCGATCTGCGGTGCGGAACCGGCGCGAAGATGGCCCCAGGCGATTGGTTTTGTCGAAATTTGGAGGTTTTCTTGGCGACTCAGGTGAGTTTTGGGCCTAACGAATCTTTCGAGGCGGGGCTCCGCCGCTTTAACAAACGCGTGCAGCAGAACGGCATTCTGGCCGAAGCTCGGCGACGAAAGCATTTCGAGAAGCCAAGTGTTCGCCGGAAGAAGAAGGAAGCCGCGCGAGATCGCAAGGCCCGGCGAGCCGCCCTCAAGGCGGCCAAGGCGTTGAATTCCGAATACGCCTTCTAGACAGCCTTAAGTCCCGAGCCGCCGGTTCCGCGGCATTCACCCACAAGGCTGGCACGTCATGGGCATAGCCGATCAGATGTTCGACGATCTCAAGCAAGCCATGCGTGACCGCGACGCGGTCCGCGTCGCCGCCCTTCGCTTCATGAGAAGTGAGATTCAGAAGACCGAAAAGGATCGCCAGCGCCCTCTTGAAGATCCCGAAGTGGTCGATAACCTGGCTCGCCAGTCCCGGCGTCTAAAGGAATCGATTGTCGAGTTCACCAAGGCGGGAAGAGACGATCTCGTGGCCAAGGAGACCGCCGAACTCGAACTCGTTCAGTCGTACATGCCGCGGCAACTCGACGCCAAAGCCGTAGCCGAATTGGCCAGCGAAATAATCGCCCAGGTCGGCGCGGAATCTCAAAAAGATATGGGCAAGGTGATGGGGCCGCTCATGGCGCGCCTACGTGGACAGGCGGACGGAGCGCTCTGCTCGCAGGTGGTCCGCGAACTGCTCGATTCTTAGTCGCGGGTGGAGGGGGCGCGCAGACAAGATCGAGTCGCCATGGGAGCTAAGGTAGAGATACTTTCCGACTTCCCCGATTGCCCGCATCCCGAGTTTTCCCAGTCGATATCCCGGGCTTGCGAGGCGGCCACGGCTATTTCGGGGGTCGAAGTCGAAGTTGAGTTCGCCTGCCTGCTCACCAGGGGCCCGAAGATGCGTAAGATGAACCGCGAATTCCGCGACATTGACCGAGAGACCGACGTCCTGGCGTTTCCACGCGAGGAAGGCCATCCGGGCGGCGATATCGCCATCGCCGTGGACCATGCACGGATGAATGCGGAGGCGGCAGGTGTTTCGGTACATGAGGAAGTCTCCTACCTCGCTGCGCATGCCGCACTGCACTTGCTGGGATACGACCACGAGAATGATGCCGACTATCGCAGGATGCGCGCCGCCGAAGATCGCGCGTTGACCATCATGGGCCTGCCCATTCGGCCGAAATCCGACGATCTGGTCTAAGTTTGCCGCCTCCATGACGCGAGAGCTCAGACTACTTTCGTACGCCAAGATTAATCTCGGTCTCGAGGTGCTCGGCAAAAGGCCCGACGGATATCACGAGGTCACGACGGTAATGCAATCGGTGGGGCTCCACGACGTGCTCACCATCTCGGAAGCGCCTGACCTCACCATCACGGGGAACCCCAAAGAAGTCCCAGTTCAAGACAATCTGATCCTGAGCGCGGCGCGGGCGCTGCGGCAAGCGTCCGGAACCAACGCCGGCGCCCACTTTCGGCTTGAGAAGTCAATTCCCGTCGCCGCCGGAATCGGCGGCGGCAGCTCGAATGCCGCGTTCGCGTTGATGGGTCTGAACGTGCTCTGGAAGACCGGCCTGACAATAGACGAACTCACCCCGCTGGCCGCCCTACTCGGGTCCGACGTTCCTTTTTTTCTGACCGGCGGAACTGCGATCGCGAAAGGCCGCGGCGACGTCATATCAGTGCTCCCGGCGGCGCCCAGCCATCACGTCGTCCTGGCGATGCCGGCGGAATCCCTTGCCACCGCGGAGGTCTATGCGGATTTGACCCGTGAGCAGTACTCAAATGGATCGGCGACGATGAGCGTCGCTGAAGGCTTTGCGCGGGGGCAACTGCTCCATTCCAATCTGACTAATTCGCTCCAGGCCCCGGCCGTGCGTCTTCGCCCTTCAATTGGCGAGATCACCGAGCAGCTTCGGAGGTACGGTGCTTCGGCGAGCATCGTATCGGGGAGCGGGAGCGCCTGTTTCGGGCTGTTTCACGATCGGTCGGAGGCCGAGCGGACGCGGTCGCACATGGCCGGGAGTGGGTATTGGGCGGCCACCTGCCGCTTCGTGCCGGCGTGGGCAGGCGAGCTTCCATCGGAATCCGCAATTGCAGATCGCGATTGATTTAAGCTACCGGCATGCCGCCGCGCGGCACTAAAATGTACTTGTCACAGAATACCAATACGGCGACGTAGCCAAGTGGTTAAGGCGGGGGTCTGCAAAACCCTTATCGTCGGTTCGATTCCGACCGTCGCCTCCGATCGATCTAGGGGGACGCGGTGGTTTCTCCCGCCAAAGCCAAACCGTGCTCAAAGCCGTGTGATCTCGCGTACGCGTCGCCATATGCTGGACGACAACCGGCCGATATCCTCTGGCCCGCGAACGACCGCCACCTCGTCAGCGCCGAAGTGCTGATGCAGCCACCCCAGGACCAGATTCACACTGCCCGAATCGTTCCGGATGACCGGCCCCGCGTAGCTGACGAATTCGCGTAAGAATTCCTTAACGGCCGCTCTTGGTGGCCTGAGCAACACCTCGCGGGCGAGAACAGAGCCTTGCTCGATCAAAAAAAATTCCACCTCGTCCGGTCGCGGCCCGTGCCCGTACACGATGGCGCGGGCGCCGGCCAGCCCGCCCGCGATCGGCCGTGAGACCCGGCGGATTCCGCGCAGTCCCCGCGAAATTCTGCGCGCCAGCTCCGTCTCGTTCCCGGTTTCGCCGTCAAGCAGCTCGAGAGCGGCGCCTGCTCCTCGGGTCAGAAACAGTCTGGCGGCCTCGTAATTCAGCCGAGACTCGATTTCGAATCGGTTTCTGCGCGACGGCATCCCGAATACCGTTCGGACGGTACGCGCCGTGGAAGTCGCGGCGGACGCTGTTCTAAACGGTCCGATGTAGCTCGCCCCGTCGTCCCCGACCTCGCTGACGCATCCCGCCACCGGGTCCGCTTCGCCGCCGAGGCGGACGTACCGAGCGTTGCGGCGGCGACGGAGTTGGACGTTATAGATGGGACTTAGATCCCGAATCAGCTCGTACTCGCGCAACATTGCGGAAAAGTCGGAACCAGTGACTTCGTGATCGATGGAAGCCGTTGCGTCGAGCAGACCTTTCCATTTGAGCCGCATCGCCCGTTCACCGGTGAAATGGCTTCGGACCCGGCGCTGTAAAGATCTGGCCTTTCCAACATAGAGGGCCTGGCTTTCAACTCCCCTGAAGATGTACACACCGGGCAGGGCCGGAAGGTTCAGCGACGCCCATCGGATCAACTCCTTCCGTCGGTGCGGAAGCGCGCCGCCATTTGGCCCCATGGACAGGTCGCGGAGCTCCCCAACGGTTGACGCACCGCGGCCCTTCGCGAGCTCGATGAGGCACCAGAATAGATCGGTGGTATTCCTTGCATCGGGCAAGGCGCGGTGAGCGGCTCTTGGCGCGCGATCGAAATGTGTCAGACCAGCAACGAGACTGGCCTGTTGAAGTTCGGGAACCAGACTCGCCAGCAATTCCATTGTGTCCAGCCCACTGCCCGGAAACCGGGCCAGCCCGGCCCAGATGGCCTCGTGATTCAGAAACGACAGGTCCGCCGGGAGATTGTGAGCCACGAGGATGGACCCGTTCGCGAACTCCGCGAACTCTCCGAGAACGCTCTCGATGGGAGGAGCATCTTCCAAAAGCTCCGGCTCGATGCCGGTGAGATCCGAAACGAACCGCGGCAACCTGCGTTCCAGCTTGACCAGAGACGAATACTCGGCAATCGTCTTTCCGGCGCGGGTCTTGACGCCGGCGACTTCGATTACGCGGTGTCGCCCGGACCGGCCTCCATTGCTCTCGACATCAAAGACGACAAACTCCACGTCGTCGAGCGGCAGTCCATCTCTCTCCCAACTCGACAGCGAGCAGCGTCCCCGGTCGTCGATGGCGAACCGCGGATCGACGCGCAGGAGATTGGCGACCTCGTTCTTGAGCGAGTCCGGAACTTCGCCACTCAGTGCCAGCGCGTGTCTGGTCAATGATTCCATTTCCACGCGCATGCCCCGGCTCGAAAGATAGGCGTAGGCCGATTCGGCGAGTCCGCTGCGTCTCGCCACCGATTTCGCCTCGGCGCTCATACCCTCCAACACCCCGTGTACTCCCTCATCGCCGCCGGTCGCCAAGCACCAGGGAACTCGTGAATCCGACGACCGCCGTGATGAACGCCCCGAGCAGGGCATACGCGAAATTCTCCACGGTTATCGATTCGATGAATCTGTCGGCCAGCCAAAACATAACGGCCCCTACCAGGAAGTGCGCCAGTCCGAGCGTGGCAATCATCAAAAGGCACGTAATCGGAGCGAGCAGCAAGTAGATTATGGGTCGCACGACGGAATTCAGGATGGCCAGGACCGCGGCAAACCCGGCCGCCGTCGACCAGTATTCCGACGTGCCGGCCGGGGGGAGTGTGATGTGCGGGTCTAGTACGGCAGCCACGAAAAGTATCGCCAGAAAATTTGACGCCCACTGAACGAGCGCTCTGCGGAGCAACTGCCGAGGCTCAGGGAGTCATCGACGGCGGCGGCGTCAGCTGCAAATTCTCACTCGAAATTCCCGCTCAGGCTCGGACTTTAATACCTGCGGCTTCCTCCATGGTCTGGATCATCGCCACCATGTCCAATTCGCCCAGTCCGCCGGCCTGGCCCTCCCGCGCAGTCAGCTCGGCCATCGATCCCACGAGCATACGAACGCCCATTTCCTTAGCCAGATCCGTCGCCAGGGCCAGGTCCTTGGTCAGCAGATTCAGACTGAATTGAGCTTCGAAATCACCGTTGAGGATCATTGTTCCGATGTTCCGGTCCATGACCTTGCCGCCGGACGACGATCCCATCAGCACCTCAAAGAGCTGCCCCGGGTTGATGCCGTACTTCGTCGTCGTCACAAAGGCCTCGCAACAGGCCGCCAGGGTAGCCCCCAGGATTATCTGGTTCGCCGACTTCGCCGCTGACCCGCAGCCAGACGGCCCCATATGGTGAATCGTTGATCCCAGCGTTTCGAATACGTGTGAAGCCCGCTCGAAGTCCTTCGCGTCGCCGCCGACCATCACGGCCAGAGTCGCAGCCTCCGCGCCGGATGGCCCCCCGCTTACCGGCGCGTCCAGATAGCCGATGCCGCGGTCCTTGGCCGCTTCATGGATTCGACGTGAGGTGGTCGGTCCGTTGGTACTGAAGTCGATTATCAGCGACCCAGGCGCCGCGGCGTCAACCACGCCTCCCTCACCGAGAAAGATTTCCTCGCACACGTCGGGCGTCAACAGACACGCCATGACGATCTCACATTCGGCCGCCAGTTCCGCCGCCGATTCAGCCCGTTCGGCCCCGTCAGCCACAAGCCCGTCGGCCTTTGAGGCCGTCCGGTTGTAGACGACGAGTTCGTAGCCCGCTTTCAGGAGATTTGTCGCCATTGGCAAACCCATGTGACCCAGTCCGATGTACCCAACCCTCACGGCGTCCGCCTTTCGAGATTCAGTGTTCTTGCCGACAATTTGTCGCCTGTTTCAGGCATTCGAGAGCCTACGACGTCCCTTTGAGCGCCCTTCCCAAACCGTCAGGACGAGGCGCCGACGAGCGTGTCACTGGTAGTTGTCGCGTTGGGTCCAAAAAGCGATTCGATCTCGCTGAAGAATCCGTCCGTCGCGGCCACACGCCGAGACCAGAGGAGGCGCGTGAATCCACCGCCGCCGGAAACCAATACGTATAGATCGGCCTCGCCGGCATACTCAGCTGTGACGCGGTCCAGATCGGCCAACAATCCTTTGTCTCTCTCTACGTCGCTTGACCGATTGAAAGTAACCGTTATCGCCTTGATCGCCGCACCATGGCCGTTGGCGGCATCGTTATTCGCATCCGGCTCCGCCGCGGGCGGCTCTGGACTCGCGGCTGGATCGCCTTCGGACCCGTTCCCTTCCCGCGCAGTCGGGGCTGGTGTCTCAACCGGGGAATCAGCGCCCTCGGTCGACCCGTTGCTGCGCCCCGCATCGCCGTGGGAGGATTCTGAGAACACTCGCATCGAGCCGCCGTTCCCGACAAGCACTTTGGATTCCCGATCATCCGCTTCGATTTCGCCCTTGATGACGACGACCGTTCCATCCACAAGATGTTCCCGGAATCGTTGGAAGACCCGCGGGAATACGGTGACGGAAATCGTTCCATCGGGTGCGTCCAGGGTAAACACAGCCATTTCGGCGCCTTTACGCGTCGTGAACGCCCGCACTCCAGTCACCTGTCCCCCTGTGCTCACGCCGGTCTGTCCGTTGTGAGCCTCACTGATCTCCCCGGGTGAATAGTCAATCACCTTCCTCAAGCCCAGCCACACGCGGTCGATCTCTCCCCGGGTGAAGGCATAGCCGAGACGCTCAATTTCCCACAGTCGCTTTTGCTGCTCACTTGCCGGCTCGACGTCAGGCAGGGGCAGTGGGTCGGCCTTGCCGACTTCCACGGTATCGAACAACGTCGCATGCCCGAGCAGTCCGTCGCGCTCGAGGCGATTGGCCCGCTCCACGGCCGGGCCCAGCGCGCTGAGGAGCGCATTTCGTTCGCCGAATTCGTCGAATGCGCCGCCCATGACCAGGCTCTCTAATGCGCGTCGGTTGAGCGATCCCAGATCGACGCGTTCGCAAAAGTCCTGCAACGATGAGAACGGCTCTTCACGGCGCGCCGCGATGATGCCCTCGATCGCGCCGCGGCCTACGTTTTTCACCGCGCTGAGCCCATAGACGATCGCGTTGTCGTCGATGCGGAAGTCGATTTCGCTGCGGGAAATCGATGGCGCCACGACATCGATTCCGAACCCGAGACACTCCGACGCAGCCGCGGCCAGCTTCCCGGTGTCGCCGCTGCACGTAATCAATACAGAGGCCATGAATTCCACGGGGAAGTTGGCCTTCAGGTACGCGGTCCAGTAGGCGACGGTACCATAGAAAAACCCGTGCGCCTTGTTGAATCCGTACCCGCCGAACGGCTCGATCAGGTTATAGACCTGCTCGGCGATTCCCGTTTCGACGCCGTTGCTCGTAGCCCCGTCGATGAACTTCTGTCGCTGGATTCTGAGTTCTGACGGAATCTTTTTTCCCATGGCCTTGCGCATCACATCGATCTCAGGCCATGAAAAACCGGCGAGATCGCGGGCGGCGATCAGGACTTGGTCCTGATACACCATCACTCCGTACGTTTCCTCGAGAATCGACTCCAGTTTTGGATGAAGGTACGTGACCCGGCTCGGGTTTCTTTTCGCCTCGATGAACGCCTCAATGTTCGCCATGGGGCCCGGGCGATAGAGCGACACCATGACCGCCAAATCGCTGACCGACGATGGCTTCAATTCCATGAGATACCGGGTCATGCCGCTGCTCTCAAGCTGAAACAATCCGACCGTGCGGCCGCTTGTCACAAGATCGAACGTGGCCTTGTCATCCAGCGGGATCCCCGCCGGAGTAAGCTCCACGCCACGGTTCTCGCGGACGAATTTCAGAGCGGTGGTGATGGTCCTGAAGGTCGTCAGGCCCAGGAAGTCCATCTGCATGAACCCAATTCGCTCGAGAGTTCCAAATTTGAATTGGGCGACCGATTCGCCTGTTGAACTGGACCGCATCAATGGGACGTGCTCGACTATCGGAACGTTCGCCACGACGACGCCGGCGGCGTGAACGGATGCGTTGCGAGCTACACCTTCGAGCTGCCGAGCGGTGTCCATCAATTTGCGAATTGAGCCGTCCGATTCGTAGCGTTCGCGAATTTCCTGGACCGTTTCCAGTGCCCGCCCGATGTCGACCGGATCGACGGCGTTGAAGGGGATCGCCTTGGCGATCTCGTCGACGCTGTCGTAGGGCATGTCGAGTGCCCGGCCCACGTCGCGGATAGCCTGCCGCGCCGCCATCGTGCCGAAGGTGGCGATCTGGGCGACTCGGTCGCGTCCGTATTTTTGGGCTACGTAGTCGATCACCTCTTCACGGCCGTCATCGGGAAAGTCCATGTCGATGTCGGGAGGCTGGCCTCGCCGCCCCTCATTGAGAAACCGCTCGAACGCTATGTTGCGCGCGATGGGATCGATGTCGGATATGCGCAGGGCGAACGCCACCAAGCTGCCGCCCACTGAACCACGCGGTCCCGCCAGCATATTGCGTCCTCGCGCGAATCGAAATATGTCGGCGTGAATAAGGAAATACGCGGAAAATCCGAGATCCTGGATGACACCAAGTTCACGCTCGAGACGAGCGCGATAGGAATCGTCCGCGTCGGGCATTCGTTCGTGAAGCCCTCGTTCCGCAAGATCGCGCAAGTATGAATCTTCATTCATCCCGTCCGGGATCTCGATTCGCGGCATCGCGATTCGGCCAAAGTCCAGGGCCAGATCGCAGCGCTCGGCGATCGCCAAGGTGTTGAGCGCGGCTTCGGGGTGATCCTCGAAGGCGGCGATCATCTCCTCAGGCGGTCGCAGGTGGTACTTACCCTCCATCCGCATTCGATCGGGCGAGTTCATCGTTGAGTTGGTGCCGACGCAGAGGAGCACCTCATGCGCGTAGGCGTCGTCCTCACGCAGATAGTGGACGTCGTTGGTGCCCACCAACCCCACGCCTACATCGCGAGCGACCTGCGCCAGCGAATCATTGAGCTCCTTCTGGTGAGCCTTGCCCTGGTTCTGAATCTCGACAAAGAAGTTGTCGCGGCCGAACACCTCCGCATGCCAGGCCGCCCGCTCGCGGGCCTGATCGATATTTCCGTCGAGAACCGCACGGGTAACCTCCCCCGACTCGCACCCGGACAGGCAGATCAGACCCTTGGAGAATTCGGCCATCAATTCGTGATCGATTCTGGGTCGGTAGTAGAAGCCCTCGAGCTGCGCCTTGGTGGCGAGCTGCAAGAGATTGCGGTACCCGGCTTCGTCGGCCGCCAGGACCGTTAGGTGAGAAGACGAGGAGTCGAGCTTGCGTTCACGATCCGTCCGGGAGCGGGCCGCAACGTAGAACTCGCAGCCGACGATCGGCTTAACGCCCTGCTCCCTGGCGGCCATGTAGAAATCCATGGCGCCGTACATTGCACCATGATCCGTGATTGCGACGGCGTCCATGCCCAGCTCGCGCGTGAGGGCGATCAGTTCGGGGATCTTGCACAGCCCGTCGAGCAGACTGAACTCGCTGTGCACATGCAGGTGAGCGAAGCTCTGAGCAGGACCGCTAGACATTAACGTGATTGTAGGTTGCATGGCCGCCCACACTCAAACGACAGCGAGGTCCACGCGGCGGCGAACGAGTTCGCCGTGTTGCTGCTCAGCCGCGATATCGGCGGTACGCCGACTTTGCATGGTTTGTGGGGGTTGGCCACCGACCACGCTTCCGTGCGACGGCTTCGCCGCACCGTTCCGTCGAACCTTCCGCGCCGGCTGAGCGGCCCGGTTACCACTGTGGAATGCTGCTGCGGCGGCTGGGCTCCCCTTCAGGCGGCCGGCGCACCTGACCGAGCTACAATACCCGAGGATGGGGAACGTCGGCGTGTACCCCGTCGCGTGTTTCTATATCAAGTGGCGCTGAGGTTCGCAGTGGATCCGATACTAATCCTCATCATCGCGGTAGTGGTCGGGGCGGTTCTGCTTCTTCCCCGAATTCTTCCGCCGCGTGGTCCCATATGCAATCGATGCGACGGCAGCGGATTCATCAACGAACGATGGCCGGACCCCTCGGAGCCGACGGGCTGGCACGAGCTCGAGGGCAGCTGCCCCAAATGCAAAGGCAAAGGGCGTCTCAGGTCTTGATCGAATCCCTTCGCCGTTCATCCAAATCCCACCCACCAGCGCGACCCTGAGCAAAGTTCCCGTCTTCATCGGTCTAGACGCGGGGACCAGCGCAGTAAAGGCCTCTGCCTACGCGACCGATGGGTCTCTGGTCGCGGCCACCAGGCGGGAACTGGAACTCTTGCAACCGGAACCGGGTGCGTCCGAGCAGGATCCCGACAAGCTGACGGCCGAGACAGTTCGCTGTCTGGCCGAATGCGTGCGGGCGGTTGGCGAATCACGTAACTTTGAAATTGAGGCCGTGGCGCTGAGCTCGATACTCGGCTCGATGATTCCCCTGGCCGCGGACGGATCGCCCCTGGCCAACGCCATGACATGGGCGGACCTGCGGTCCTCGCCGGACTGCACCCAAGCAAAACTCCGCTTGGCGGAAGACGATCTCTACGCCGACACGGGCTGCACGGTCCACACTTTATACGTCGGCCCGAAGATCGCCTGGCTCAGGCGGCGGCATCCGAGCATCTTCCACGCGGCAACGCACTTCGTGCCGACGAAAGCCTATCTGGTTCAAAAACTCACCGGCGAATTACTTTTCGATCGGTCCGTGGCGTCTGGTTCCGGTTTGCTGCGATTGGCGCAGCCTGAGTGGAGCGGCGACTGGCTGGCCTATCTCGGCGCCGACGGCGGTCAACTGGGCGACTTTGTCGAGCCGACGACGGCGCTGAAGTTTCTGCCTGAAGTTGCGAAGTCCGTCGGACTCCCACCCGCTACGCCACTCGTCATTGGGGCAGCGGACGGCATGCTCTCAAGCCTGGGGGTTGGGGCCCTGCGGCAAGGCCAGTACGCCGCGATGCTCGCGACCAGCGGAGCGTTCAGAACGGTCAGAGACGAACCTGTGCTACATCCGCGGAAGAAGACTTGGGCGATCTATCTGGCCGACGATCTATGGGTGTGCGGCGCGTCGCTCAGCAGCGGCGGCATCGTCTATAGATGGGTGCGCGATACGTTCTTTGCTCCCGAGGCGGCGGCGCTCGAAGCACGGGGCATGGACGGCTATGACGCGGTGAATGCCGCCGCCGCCCAAGCGCCCAGGGGGGCCGAAGGGCTTCTGATCCTGCCCTACTTGTCCGGAGAAAGGTCGCCCAACTGGAACGTGGACGCCCGGGGGATCATCGTTGGCCTGACGTTGAGTCACAACCGCCGGCACATCGCGCGGGCGGCGATGGAGGGAATCTCGCTCCATTACGCGCAGGCTGCCGCCGGACTCATTGAGGTCTGCGGCCCGCCCACGGAGATTCGAACGACGGGCGGATACCGCCAATCTGAACTCTGGACCCAGATACTGTCTGAAACGCTCGCCCAGGAGCTTGCATTACCGCCAAACGAGGATGCGTCGGGTTTCGGAGCGGCGCTTTTGGCCATGCGGACTCAAGGCGTCTTCAATTCGCTGTTCGCCGCCGGAGAATTGGTGCCGATCCAGGGCCGAGTGGTTCCCGATCCGGCCGCTGTGAAACAATACGCCGCTCTATCCGAACTCTACGAGAAGGTTTATTCGGCTTTGGAGCCCACATTCGCCGGTATCGCGGGAACCAAGATTGGCCTCGATTAGCGCCAGGCTGGCGGCCATCGCCGGGGCCACGGAATCACGCGATTTCAAGGTTTTAGTCGGCTCATCGCTGCTGTTCTTCCTCGGCTTTTCAATCTACAACACTGTGTTCATCAACTTCGTGGCCGAAGACATCGGTATCACTCCCGGGGAACTTGGCGTCCTCGAATCGGTTCGCGAGGTACCGGGAATGCTGAGCCTGCTTATAGCGGCGATCACCATGTGGCTCCTCGAGCCGGTCCTTGCCGCCATAGCCCTCACCGTCATGGCCATCGGCGTGGTGAATTACCTGCACATAAACGCCTTGTGGTCCCTGGTTCTCTTTTCGCTGGTCTGGAGCGTGGGTTTCCACACCTATATGCCCTTGATCTCGTCGATGGCATTGCGAATGGGCAGGGAGGGAGAAGAGGGAAGGCGCCTGGGACTCCTCCGTTCCGGCAGCAACGTCGGCGGGCTGCTTGGAATCGGGCTCGTTTTCATCATGATCAGATTCATGAACGTGCCCATGCGGCCAATGTTCGTCGTGGCCGGAATCGTGATCTTCGGTGCGGCCGTCCTTCTCGTGCGGGTAAACAGCGGCGAATCCACAAGGGCGCAGCGAATAGTCTTGCGCCGTCAGTACTGGCTGTTCTACCTGCTGCAGTTCCTGAACGGGACGCGCCGGCACATTTTCATGACCTTCGCGATATTCGCTCTGGTGAGCCTCCACCAAACGAGCCTGGAAACCGTCACGATTTTGTCGTTCATAAATCAGATCTTCAGTGTGATCGCCGCCTATGTCGCCGGCAGGCTGATCGACCGTTACGGAGAACGCAGGCTCTTGGCGATTGGATTCGCGGCGCTCACGGGCATTTTCCTCGGCTATGCGTATGTGAATATCGTCGGGATTTTGTTCGCGCTGTACGTCA
The DNA here is from genome assembly GCA_963663595.2 of Chloroflexota bacterium. Classification (GTDB taxonomy): domain Bacteria; phylum Chloroflexota; class UBA11872; order UBA11872; family VXNJ01. The sequence goes on from CAXXGZ010000003.1 coordinate 493,586, forward strand.
CTGACAACATAATGTTCAGCCTCTCGGTGGGAATAGATACGTACGGCAAGAAAATCCTGGTCGATCCCGCCGACCTGCGGCCAACCATGGTCGCCGGGCAGACGATGAACCATATTGCAGCGGTCGTGGTCCCGGTGACCGGAGGGCTTCTGTGGGAATCCTTCGGTCATGTCGTGCCGTTTGCCATGGGCGCGGCGGTTGCGGCCGTCTCGGTTGTGGCGAGCCTGATGATCGCCACCGACAAGCGCGATGACCAGGGCAAAATCGTGGCCTTGGCCACGTCGGCGGCGCCTGAACGTTGAGATACCATGTATCGCGACCTAAAATCTGTCCCTCGGGCGGTCGGATCCTCATTTGCAGCGCCATTTAGCGCGAGAACTGCCATGTCCAATGACCTAGATCTTGAAAAAGTTCTCGAAAGCGCTCCGGATGCGGTGCCTCTAAATCAGACGGCGCTGCAGATAATCAAGCGAGCCGGCGATCCGTCCACGACCGCCTCCGATATCGCAGCCATTCTCCGCGAAGATCAGGCGCTCTCGGCGCGCGTGTTGAAAATCGCCAATTCCGCGTTTTACGGACTGCCGCGCCAAATTGGCTCCATCAAATCAGCCGTACTTCTGCTGGGTCAAAAAACAATCCGCAATCTGGCGTTGACGGCCACCATGTCTGGCGCCATCGAGAAGCCGATTTCGGGATACGGCCTGCCCCGGGGTGAACTTTTCAGGCACTCGCTGGTCGTGGCGCGCGCCGCGAGCCAAATAGCCTCGGAAACCAACCGATCCGTCGCCGACGAGGCCTACACCGCCGGACTCCTGCACGACATCGGCAAATTGGTGCTCGACGAGCACATCGAATCGCGCGTGGGCGCGATAGCCGAAATGGCCCGCGATGAGTCGATAAGCTTTGCGGAAGCCGAGCGGCGTCTGATGGGCATGGACCACGGGGAGGTCGGCGCCATCCTCGCCGAGAAGTGGGGGCTGCCTGACTTCCTCGCGGATGCGATAAGGAGCCACCACCACGCGCCAAGCGGCCGAGATTCCGAGGAGACCGCCGGACTCGTGGCGGTTTGCATGCTCGCGAACAGGCTCGCCCGAACGCTGGGAACCGGGGTCGGCGCCAACGAGACTCCAGATCCGGATATGCCGTCCGTGATACTGGAAATCCTCGGGCTGTCGCCGAAGGACGTGCCAGAATTGACCAAAGAGGTGCAGAGGCAGATCGACGAGACAGGTGGCGCGGCCGGGGAAGATTAGGGTCTGAGTTCGGCCGCGATGGCCCCCGCGGTGGCCGATGCCCGACCGGGACGCGAAACGTCGACCGATCGGCACGCAGACGTTACCGACCAGGCGCGCTCGAATCGGAATCTGCCCGAATTCGTTTAGCCAGCGCACGGAGCGTCAGATGGGCGATTCAATTCAAGTCGGCGTCATCGGTTGCGGCAAATTCGCCAGAAGCGTCCATCTCCCCAACATCGCCAAGGTCTCCGATCTGCGGTTGCGCGCAACCTGCGACATTATCCTGAAGCGGGCCAGGGACGAGGGGGACATGTACGCGGCGGACTACTTCACCGATGATCCCGAGGCAATATTCTCCGACGACGAAATCGACCTCTGCGTCATCACGACCAGGCACGACACCCACGCCGAATTGACGATCCGGTGTTTCGAGGCCGGTAAACACGTGCTCGTCGAAAAGCCAATGTGCATTACACCGGCCGAAGCCGATGAAATCCTCACCGCCGCCGCGGAGGCGGGCGTCGTCTACACCGTCGGGCACAACAGGCGGTATTCACCTCTATCCGAGCGGGCGGTCAACGCCCTCGTCAACCATCCGAAACCATGGATCGTCGGTTACCGAATGGTGGACCAACGGTGGGACGGCCACTGGGCGCTCGATCCAGATATCGGGGGCGGCCGGCTGATCTCGGAGGCCGGCCACATATTTGACTTCCTATGCAATCTGCTCGACGCCGATCCGGTTCGAATCTTCGCTCAGGGCGGGGCGATAACCCACCCCGATACGCCGGAAACGCAAGACAACGCCGTGATCGTCCTGACTTTCGATGACGGGTCGCTCGCGACCTGCATACACGGCGACATCGGCCATCGGGACAGGCCGAAAGAGCTGATCGAGATCTTCGCTAATGAGGCCGTCGCGGTCATCGACGATTTTCGGTCGCTGCATACGTTCGGCCTCGATGGTGCGGCCGACATCACCCTCGAGACGCAAGACAAGGGCCACCTGCGCGAGCTGGAACTGCTCGCCGCCGCGATCGCGGCCGGCGAGGGAATGCCTGTGGACGGCGCCGCGGCGGCCCGGGCCATGTCCTGCACATTCGCCGCCCTCGAAAGCATGCGGACCGGAACCGCGATAGAACTGGATTCGTCGACCTGGCGATTGGACGCCGCCGGTTTGACTGAATCCAAGGGCCGTCCGGACATTCCACTTGCCGGTGACACGTCGTACTAAACCGATATCGATCCGATGTATATACTTCGCAGCGCCAAACGAACCAACCGCCGGCCCGTTACTGGAACTAGGATGAAACTGCGGGGCTGTCGGGGACCCGCGCCGCCAGATATCCGTGCCGTTGCTACGAAGTCCAGATGCCGCAATTGACGTTAATAGAAGAAATCCACGCGCGGGAGATCATCGACTCGCGCGGAAATCCCACAGTCGAGGTTGATGTATACCTCGAGACCGGCGCCATGGGCAGGGCGGCGGTCCCGTCGGGCGCGTCTACCGGCACGCGAGAGGCAGTTGAGCTACGCGACTCCGATTCCCCCCGCTACGGCGGCAAGGGCGTCCGCGGAGCAGTCGAAAACGTCAACGACGTAATCGCGCCGGCGCTCGAGGACATGGACGCCACCGAGCAGGCCGCCATCGACGCGAAACTCATCGCCATCGACGGCACCGAGGACAAGTCGAATCTCGGCGCGAACGCGATCCTAGGTGTGTCCCTCGCCGTTGCCAAGGCCGCCGCCGAGGAAGTTGGCCTTCCGCTCTATGCCTACCTGGGCGGCGTCACCGCCACGAGGCTGCCAGTTCCGATGATGAACATTCTCAACGGCGGCGTTCACGCGTCCGAATCCGTCGATTTCCAGGAGTTCATGGTCCTGCCAGTCGGTTTCACCTCGTTCTCCGAGGCTCTGCGAGCCGGAACGGAGGTATATCACTGCCTAAAGGCGGTGCTCGACGCGGAGGGTCACAGTACAAACGTGGGAGATGAAGGTGGCTTCGCCCCGAAGCTGAAATCGAACGCCGAAGCCATCGAACTGATACTTCAGGCGGTCGAGAATGCAGGACTCTCCCCGGGTCGCGAGGTCTACCTCGGACTCGACGCCGCCGCAAGTGAGATCCGCCACCAGGGCGAATATGTATTGAAAAGCGAAGGCAACCGGTTGTCCACCGAGCAACTAGTGGACTTCTGGGAGGGCTGGTGCCGGCAGTATCCCATCATCTCCATCGAAGACGGACTGGGCGAGGATGATTGGGAGGGATGGAAGCTTCTCTGCTCGCGCATCGGCGACACAGTGCAGCTCGTGGCCGACGACCTGACGGTGACCAATACGAAGATTCTAAGGCGCGCGATCGACGAAAAAGCCGCTAACTCGGTGCTCATCAAAGTAAATCAAATTGGATCTCTGACCGAGACCTTCAAAGCGATTGAGATGGCCCGAAACGCCTCGTTCACCGCCGTCGTATCGCATCGTTCCGGGGAAACCGAGGATACGACCATCGCCGATCTCGCGGTGGCCACAGGCTGCGGTCAGATAAAGACCGGGGCGCCCGCCCGATCGGATCGAGTGGCGAAATACAATCAACTATTGCGCATCGAAGAGGAACTCGGAACTCAAGCCGAATACGGGGGCCTTGACGTTTTCTACCAGCTCGAACTAGACGGTGATCGAGGTGGATAGCAGCCTCCAGCGGCTTCTCCAGGAAGTCGCCGACGGCGACGTTGCGCCCGGCGCCGCGGCGGGCAGGATCGCCGGCCTCTACAGTGACCTCGGATTCGCGAAAGTCGATGTGCAGCGACCGAGCAGGACCGGGTTCCCTGAGGCCATCTACTGTCCGGGAAAGACCCCGGAACAAGTGGCAGCCATAGCGGAGGCCTTGGCCGAAGCCGACCAGACCACTCTGGCCACGAAGGCGACCGAGGAAGTCTTTAATGCCGTTAAAGCGCGGCTTCCAGGCGCCGAATTCAACGAAATTGCCCATACCGTTGTGGTCCGCGCGGACAACGTCCCACGGTTGGACGGTCGCGTGGCGGTCTTGACGGGCGGTACCTCGGACCTCCCTGTGGCCGAGGAGGCGGCGATAACCGTCGAAACGTACGGTGGCCGCGTCAACCGGCTGTGGGACGTCGGCGTGGCGGGCGTCCACCGACTGCTTGCCCAGAAAGAAGAAATCGAGGGCGCAACGGTGCTTATCGCCGTGGCGGGAATGGAAGGGGCGCTGCCTAGCGTCGTGGCGGGGTTGGTGGATGCCCCGGTGATCGCCGTCCCGACCAGCGTGGGCTATGGTGCGGCGTTCGATGGGCTAGCGCCCTTGCTGGCGATGTTGAACGCGTGCGCGCCCGGAGTCAGCGTCGTCAATATCGACAACGGATTCGGCGCCGGCTACATGGCGGCCCAAATCTGCCGAACCTCGAACGCCGGCTGATGGGCAGAGTTGCGTATTTCCAGGCGTTTTCCGGCGCCAGCGGCGACATGTTCCTCGGCGCTCTTGTCGATGCGGGTTGGCCCGCCGCCGAGCTCCAGGAAGTTCTGTCGGCGCTCCCGCTCGACGGCTACCGGATGAGCGTTGAGAAGGTCGTCAAGGGCACGGTGGCCGCGACAAGGGTCACCTTCGACCTGAAAACCGTTGAAGACGCTCATAGAGGACTTGCGGACATCCTGGCCATCATCGATGACAGTGATCTGGCCGCAGGGATTCGAGAACGAGCCCGAAAAATGTTCGAGCGGCTGGCTCGCGCCGAGGCGCAAGTCCATGGCGAGCCAATCGAGAAAATCCACTTTCACGAGGTTGGCGCGGTGGATTCGATACTGGACGTCGTGGGGGCGTCAGCCGGTTTGGAATGGCTTGACTGCGACGAAATCGTGGTGTCGCCGATGAACACCGGCGGCGGAGTCGTCAAGACCCTCGGAGGGCCTATTCCGGTTCCCGGAATGGCCACGCTGTTGCTCGCGCAGGAGGCTGAGGCGCCCGTTTACTCCACGAGCGACGACCGGGAGTTCTTGACCACCACCGGATCGCTCGTGCTCACCTCGGCCGCATCGAGTTACGGGCCAATGCCCGCGATGAAGGTCGATCGAATCGGGTACGGCGCCGGCGCCGCCGATTTCGAACTGCCCAACGTACTTAGGCTCGTCATCGGCGACACGACCTCCACGGATGAGTCCGACGTGGCAATCGTCATTGAGACGAACCTCGATGACGTGCCCGCCGACGTGCAGGCGTACGCGATCGAGCGCCTGCTCGCGGCCGGGGCGCTCGATGCCTATAGCTCGCCGATCGTCATGAAGAAGGGGAGAGCCGCGACGAAGCTCTCCGTGATCACCACGCCCGGTAATGAAGACCGCATGAGCGACGTTCTCTTCGCCGAGACCGGGACGCTGGGAGTCAGGATGTACGAGACGCGCCGGCGCAAGCTTGTGCGCACGGTGCGGACCATCGAGACGCCCTGGGGCGATGTAAGTGTTAAGGTTTCCTTTCTTGACGGCCAGGTCCGCGATGCATCACCCGAATACGAGGACTGCCGGACCCTTGCCATAGAGTCCGGCGTGCCCATACGCAAGGTCATGGATTTCGCTCGCGACGCCATGTTGAAAGTACAGAGTTCGACCTAGCGCATCGCGAAAGCTGCTTAAGGGAGGTTTCAGTGAGCGATTCGGGCACCAACGGCGAGGACCGAAAAACCGATCCAGTGGAGGCATCCGCCGTGATTCTCCAGCGCTCGGCCGCTCGCCAGGTTACCGCGGAAACCGTCGAGTCGAATATGTCTGCGCTCGGCTTCGTCAGATCGGATACAGCCCGGATAAACGCAAGCGCGGTTGGTGCGGCGCTGGGCAGCTCGACCTATGTCCGCAACAGCTACGTGACGGCGGCGGGTGGTGGTCACGTCCGCGTGGAGAATAGCGCCACCCAATGGTTGGCGGCCGGCTACGTTGAAGCAAACAATGTTTTCTCGCTTGCCGTGGTCGCCGGCGTCATCAACGGCGAGGTTCGTGCCCTCATGGGCACGAAGGCAGCGATCGCGTTCGGCATTGCACTCGGAATGTCCGGTCTGATAGCCAGAATCCTCCGCCGGTTCCTCTAGTTCCCGACGTGATCGGTTTCCCATAGAGCATGTTCCCCGGCAGCGCCCGCGCTAGTCACCCGCCAGGCACACAAGTGGCCGCGAACGGAACCAGTTCCAGGCGCGGTCTTCCAGGGAGGATTCTCGCCCGTTGGCCGTAGGCCGAAGGAGAGCCGAATCACCCGATCGCGAAACGTCGAAGAGCGCGTTTGACAAGGTCACTTCCTTGGAAGATGCGATGTCGCAGCTTCGCCCCGGCGACGTCGTGATGATCGGCGGTTTCCTGGGCATTGGAACCCCATCGGGACTTATAGAAGAAATCGTCCGCCGCGGGACCGGCGGCCTGACGCTCATTTGCAACGACACCGCCACGCCCCGGCACGGGGTGGGCAGCCTGATTTCCGCCAATTTGATCGATCGGGTCATCACGTGTCACATGGGGAGCAATCCCGAGTCTCAACAGAAAATGAACAACGGTGACATGACCGTCGAACTGATTCCGCAGGGTACGCTGGTGGAGCGAATCCGGTCGGGGGGAGCAGGTCTTGGCGGCGTCCTCACGCCCACCGGCCTGGGCACTTCAGTCGCGAATGGTAAGCAGGTTATCGAAGTTGATGGCGAGAGCTACTTGCTAGAAAAACCAATCGTCGCCGATGTTGCGCTGATCGCTGGTTTCCGCGGGGATCGATCCGGAAACCTCGTCTACCGCGGAACGGCACGGAATCTCAATCCCGTGATGGCGACGGCCGCGCACATCGTAATCGCGGCCGTGGCTGAGCTTTACGACATCGGAGATCTGGATCCCGACACCGTGGAGACACCGGGGATTTACGTGAACATGATCGTGGAGGCCTGATCGCGAATGCCCTGGTCACGCAAAGAGATCGCGGACCGCGTGGTCAAAGAATTCTCGCCGGGACAGATCGTGAGCCTCGGAATGGGACTGCCATCACTTGTGGCCGAGGCTATCGATCCGTCTCTGGAAGTCCTGATCCACGGTGAGAACGGCTTGCTGGGGCAAGGTCCGCAACCGGCCCAAGGGAAGTCCAATCCGGACGTGGCGAATGCGGCCGGGGAGCCGGCCACCCTCCGACCGGGAGGCGCGTTTTTCGATGCCGTATCCGGATCGGTCATGATGCGTGGCGGCCACGTGGACATATGCGTTCTCGGAGCCTTCGAGGTCGATCAGGAAGGAAATTTGGCGAATTGGATGATTCCAGGCGGGCACGTCGCCGGAATGGGCGGGGCGCCCGATCTCGTCGTGGGATCCAAACGCGTGATCGCCGCGATGACTCATCTGAGCCCCGAGGGCGCGCCGAAGCTCGTGACCGCGTGCGGCATACCCGTCACCGCCAGCAGATGCGTCAACACGGTAGTGACCGACCTCGGCGTTTTTGAGATTTCCGACGGCGCATTCGAGTGTTTAGAACTCGCCCCGGACATTGGCTGGGAAGACGTCGAGGCGGCTACAGGGGGATCTCTGGTCAGATCGGACCGGCTTTCGTCGGCCCAAGACCCGCCGGACAATGACGAGCAAGTCGCGCCCGACGCCCACGACGAAGAGGAAGGCGAACTCGTAGGCGAATCTGATTGGCAGGGCGACTGACCGGGTCGCCCATCGATCCGTCTCAGCCTGACATCAGCCCGATAAAAGCGGCAGGCGCACCGGCCGGCCTTCGGTGGCGGAAATCTCTGCCGCGATACAGACTTCGTGGGTGTTGATCGCGTCTTCCAGGTTTACGTGCGACTCCTCATCACGGTCGATGCTGTCCAGCAGGTGCCCCATTTCGCCGTTGAACGGGTGGTGAGCCACATCGCCGCTGTTCGGCAGTATCGTCGGCACGGTGGCATAGTCGGTCTGGCCGGGCATATTGCTCGTGAAAATCTTGTTGTCGCGTATAGTTCCTTCTTCGCCCAAAAGGTCGATGTTGAACTGATATGGGGAGTGGATTCCAAGGCTTGAACTGGCCTTGCCGATTGTGTCGTCAGCAAACTTGCAGATCAGTACGCTGGTCGAGGCCTCTTCAATTTCACTCCCATCGGTGACCTCGTACGCGAAGACCTCCACGATGTCCTGTTCCTTGAAGTAGCGAAGGGTGTCGACGGCGTGACAGCCCGCCGACAGAAACGTGTTTCCGCCGGTTTTCCGCGATTTCACCCAGTCCCAACCGGCGTACCAGTCGGCAATCTCATGCCAGTAGTCGACCTCCGAATAGAAAATCCGGCCGAGCGCACCGTCCGCGATTTGCTTTTTGATAATTTCAAACAGCGGATTCCAGTGGAGCACGAATCCGACCACCGTCTTCACTCCGGCATCGCGGACCGCGTCCCGAGACGCGCGCAGCTCGTCCAGAGTGAGGGCCGCCGGCTTCTCTATGAGAATGTGTTTCCCAGCCTTGGCGGCCCTGACCGTCTCGTCCGAATGCAGGTTGTTTGGCGTGCATATCGAAATGACGTCGACTCTCGGATCGGCCAGTAGGTCGTCGTAACTTGTATAGATCGATGCGTCCGCGCAGTCGGTCTCCTGGGCCAATCTCCTGGCACTCTCCGCTTTGCGGCTGGAGATGGCCACGATCTCCGCTCTGGCGTCCGCTTTGTATGCGGCGATGTGGGCTCCCGCCACCCAACCGGCGCCGTGGATTCCGATTCCGTATCTCGCCATATTCGCCTCCTTCCGGGGGGACAGCATTCTATTACGGTTGGTGGTGTCAGTTCGAACCGATCGCTCCGAATGTAAAGTTTGTTGGCCGATCGCCTTAGCCGGACGGAGCAGATGGATTCACGCGATCCGAACGTCGCCAGATTTCTCGCCACGGTAAGCAGCCGTCAGCGGGAAGCGTTCATGGGAGTGTTCCGCGCCTGGCGGGAGGGAGGCGGCTTACTGCGATTGGTGGGCAGCTCCGTGGCGCTGCAAACCGAGTGGGAGGACCAGCATCTGACGATCCTATGGGCGTACGGACCGGCGCCCAGCGGCGTGTCGCCCCGGTTCGAAGCGCCTCTCGCCACGCTTGCCCGGCGGGGCGTTCCCGCCGAAGCGATCGAAGAGTGGCGGGACGACCTGACAACGGTATCCGCCGTCGGGCCGAGGCCCGACGGCGCGAACGTAACCATCCCGGTGGACGATTCGCTCGATCCTCGCGATGCTCGGAAGCTCGTGGACAGCGCATTGCGATTGGCCAGAATCATCTGATGCCCGTCCAGGAGGACCAGCCCGGCGCGGCGACCGCCACCCGCCATCCGGGCGACCGCTACAAGTGGTCGGTGATGGTCGTCGTCGGAAGCGGCGTTTTCATGGCGACGCTAGACGGCAGCATCGTCAACGTCTCGCTTCCCACGCTCGCCCGTGAATTCGGCGAGGACATAACCGTCGTGCAGTGGGTGGTGCTGGCCTATCTCGTCGGCCTCGCCGGTCTCATGCTTAGCATGGGCCGTCTGGCGGACATAGTCGGCAGGAAGCGCACGTTCCTCACCGGGTTCATCATCTTCGGTGTTGGTTCGGCCCTGTGCGGACTCAGCCCCGGCGTGTGGTGGCTCGTCGGCGCGCGCGTCGTCCAAGCTGTCGGCGGCGCGATGCTGGGGGCCAACGGCGCTGCTCTCGTCGTGGCGGCGTTTCCAGCGCGGGAGCGGGGCAAGGCAATGGGGATCATCGGGACCGTCGTTTCAATTGGCCTGCTCACCGGACCGGTGGTCGGCGGGGCGATCATAGCGACCCTCGGGTGGCCGTTCATATTTCTCATAAACGTCCCGATTGCGCTTGCGGCCACCATCGGCGGCATGCGCCTTCTGAGAGAGTCCCGCGGCAGTCCTGGCGAAAAATTCGACTTCGTCGGAGCCACGCTCCTGGCGATCTGGATAATCGCCCTGATCTTCGCGCTCAACCAGGGGCGAGAGCGCGGCTGGCTCTCGCCCGTGATTTCAACCGCGTGGGTCGTCGCGATCGCGGCCTTTGCCGCGTTCATCGTGGCCGAGATCAAGGCACGTTTTCCCGCCGTCCAAATGGCCGTTTTTCAGATCAAGATGTTCAGAAGCTCGCTGGGGATAGCGCTGCTGACATTCGCGTCGCTGGCATCCGTTATCTTGCTGACGCCGTTCCTGCTTCAAGACCTGCTTGGGTTTCCCGTTGCCAAGGTCGGGCTGGTCATGGCGACCATTCCCGCCATAAGCGGCGTGCTGGCGCTCATTGGAGGAACGATCGTGGATCGATTCGGCGCGCGTGTCCCGGCCAGCTTGAGTTTGATCCTAGTCACCGGCGGCATGGCCAGCATGGCCTTCGTGGACGAGAACACGAGCGCGCTTCAGGTCGTGCTTCGGCTCGCCGTCGTTGGGGTCGGTTTGGGCTTTTTCATGCCCGCCAACTCGAGCACACTTATGAGTTCGCTGCCGCGCGCGCAGCTCGGCCTTGCAGGTGGTTTCCTGGCTTGGTCGAGAACCCTCGGATTCGCGACGGGGCAGGCCATCGGGGGGGGGCGCTCTTCGCCGGGGCCGTGACCTCCATAGCGGGAGTGGCGATGGCGATCGACGCTCCCATCGATGCGCGCGTCGAGGGGTTCAGGATCGCCTATCTGGCCGGCGCGGCCGTCATGGGCCTGGCATTCGTGCTGACGCTTTGGCGAGGAAAGATACCCCGGCCGATCGACGAGCGGACGTCTGATCCCCAGTCCGATCGAGCACAGGGGGCGTGAGACGCCCGCAGCCCCTTTTTCCTCGAATCAGCGGCCGAGATTTAGACTCTTTGGGTTGTCAGCGGCTTACTGCCGACGCGGCTGCGGCCCGATGGACCACATCTGCGCCACGGGTACCATAACCATCACCAGATAAACCAGGAGGCCGCAGACCCGTGAACTCCGAACGGTGCGCTGTGATCTTTTGCGACGGGGCATCTCGCGGCAATCCCGGAGAAGCGGGCGCTGGTGTGGCTATGTGGGACGAATCCGGTGAGTCGCTTGGAACCGTTTCGCTGTACTTGGGGCGACGGACAAACAATCAGGCCGAATATACCGCCCTGCTCGCCGGCGTCATGGCCGCGCGGGCGCTGGACCTGTCCGACGTTGAGTTCCGGCTCGATAGCGAGCTCGTCGTTAAGCAGATGACAGGTGAATATCGGATCAAGGACGCCGCGCTCAAGAAGCTGGCCGACCAGGTGAGGCGAGCCGCGGCGACGTTCGCCAGCGTGGCGTTCATCCACGTCCCAAGAACCAGCAACCGCGACGCCGACGCGCTGGCGAATGACGCTATCGACGCCAGAGGCGCTATCTAGACATCTCGGCCGGACCGATTCGGGGAACGTCCCGGAGCCACGCCTCGTTCCGAATCACATGCCGGTCGACTCGCGCCGAAGCGGAGCCCGGACGACCGTCCGCGTGACCGCCAATGGCAATAACTTGACTCCCGGTGGGGAGTGTGGTCCACTTTACCCCGCATTTAGCTTATACAGTGTCAATATGTGGGGAATCGTGGGGAATACTTCCCAAGATCGTGCGGTCGGTTCATTAGCGGATCATGAGGCTCTTCACAGGGACCTTTCAACATTCGATCGACTCGAAAGGCCGGCTCACCATTCCCAGCAAACTGCGGCAGTTGACCCCCGAGGGCGGCACGCTGGCGGAGGGAGTGGAGCCATGTCTCTACTTTTTCTCGCCCGAGGCGTGGCAGGACCAAGTCGAGCGCCTGCTGCAATTGGACCAGCTCAGGTCGGAAGCCCGCGACGCCCAACGGAAGTTCTTCGCCACAGCCGAGGAATGCGTGTTCGATCGTCAAGGCCGGATAACGATTCCGGCGCACCTGCGCGAGAGCGCCGGCATCATCAAGGATGTAGCGGTGGTCGGCGTGGGCACCAAAATAGAGATTTGGCAACTAGAAGGGTGGCGGCACCAGAAGGCGTCGATAGATGCCGGAGCGCCGGATATCTTTGAGCGCGCGAGCCGTCTACCCAAATCTCCAACCTAGGGTGTGAAATGTGGGGCGAAGAGCCTCCCCTTCGCCTTACATTCACCCATGAACATGGCAGGCCGACCGCCTGATCATCGGCCGGTCATGACGCGGCAGGTGATTGAGTATCTGCTGCCTACCAGGGGGCGCGATTACGTGGACGCAACCGTCGGATCGGGAGGACATGCCGAAGCGATCTTGCGCGCGACCAATCCTGACGGCCGCCTTCTTGGCATTGACGCCGATTCAACCGCCATATCCAGGACTTTCGAAAGGCTCGCCGAGTTCGGCGGCCGGGCCACGCTGGAGACCGCCAGCTTCGCCGATATCGCGGACGTAGCGAGATCGCGGGGGTTCGGCCACGCCTCCGGTCTGCTGATGGATCTCGGGTTCTCTTCGAATCAGGTCGACGATCCAGGGCGCGGATTCTCATTCAGGATCGATGGCCCGCTAGATATGAGGTATGACCAACGCTCGGGCCGCTCGGCTCGCGACGTTTTGGAACGGATCACCGAGCGCGATCTCGCCGATATCATCCACGAGCTTGGAGAAGAGCGACGGGCCCGACGGATCGCCCGCCACATCGTAAGGCGGCGCGATCGGACCCGCTTCGAAAGCACTGCCGACCTCGCCCAGACGATCGTTGAGTCGACTCGGCCGAATCGGGGGCGAATCCACCCGGCCACGCGCACGTTTCAGGCATTGAGAATCTACGTGAACCGCGAGCTTGAAAACCTTCAGGCCGGACTTGAGGGCGCGATGGAAATCCTGGGCGGCGGCGGCCGCCTCGTTGTGATCTCGTTCCACAGCCTCGAGGACCGGATCGTCAAGAACTTCATCCGCGACGGCGATCGCCGCGGAATACTTCGTTCATTGACACGCAAGCCGCTGCGACCCGACGCCGAGGAGCAGCGGGCAAACCCAAGAAGCAGAAGCGCTCGACTCAGAGCCGCCGAGATCACGGCCTAGTCGATGGCGACCACGGAACTCCGGGTTCGCTTTGCGGCGAGGCCGCGGCGGTCGGCTCCGAATGTTGAATTCATACAGAGCCTGCGGCCCGCAAGGCTTCTACTTGCCGCACTCATCGGGGCCTTCGTGTTAGCTCTCCTCTACATCCTCCAGATTCAGACATTGGTTCAGATGGGCACGCAGATAACCAGGCTCGAAAACGACCTGGCCTCGAAACTGATCCGGCAAGAGGCTCTGCGGGTGGAGCTGGCGGTGCTCCACGATCTTGCCTCCATCGAGCGCAGAGCCCTCTTAGATCTCGATATGGTGACGGCGGACATTCAAAACGTTGTACCCGTGCCTGATCTGCCCGACGGTATCGACCTTTCCGATACGCCTTGGATCGAACCGGCGCCGCCGACGGACATACATTGGTTGCAACGAATACTTACCAGGCTGGCGGAGCCTGCGGCCAGGAACGCGCCTCCCGGCGCCATCGGAAGGTCAGGTGCCTAAGAAGCCCGCTCGCGGGCGCGAGCCCGCGGCCCGCAGGCGCCTGCTAGTGCTGGGTCTTGGAGGACTCGGCATGGCGGGAATGGTCGCGCAGCGATTGGTCAAATGGCAGATTTCGGAATCTCCCGACCTCGCCGCCATTGCCAGCCTCCAGCAGCGGCGTGAAGAGCTTCTTTCCGCGCGCCGGGGAGAAATATCGAGCTCGGATGGTGCGGTCATGGCCCTTACTCAACCCGTCAATCGGGTCGTTGCGGCGCCTGACCTCATGGCGAGCTACGATGCCACCGAGATCGCTCGCCGTGTGGCCGAGATTCTGCAAACCGATCCCAAGCCGCTGATTCTAAAGGTTGGCGAGCCATCGAAGCGCTACGCGGTGCTGTCCCCGGCGACCGATCCCGATGAGGCCGACGCGATACGGAGCGGCATCCAAGCCAACCTGCTCCAGGGGATCAGCCTGGAGCCATCGTCGAGGCGCGTATATCCAAGCGGCTCCTTGGCGTCTCATGTCGTTGGTTTCGTCAACGGCGCGGGCGTCGGCCAGGCGGGCGTGGAGTCGTTCTACGACGAGGAGCTCACGGGAAAGCCAGGCAGTCTGATCCGCGATCAGGATCCGGCCGGGCGGAGCATTCCGGTCGGGAGGTACGATCCGCTGCCGCCGCAGGCCGGCGCAAATCTCACGCTCACGATTGACCGGCCCATCCAGCACATCGCCGAACAGGAACTGGAACGGGCTCTGGCTCGTTTCGGCTCCACCGGCGGCACCATAATCGTCATGAAACCGAAGAGCGGCGATGTCCTGGCCATCGCCAATAGACCAACCTTCAATCCCGCCAGGCTCAAGGAGTACTCGTCCATCGGGCGAGACTTTCTAAATCCGACTGTCTCGCTGGTATTTGACCCGGGGTCAACGTTCAAAATAATCACGATGGCCGCCGGCCTCGATTCCGGACTGATCGCGCCGTATTCCACTCATAATCTGCCCGGCGTATACGAGTACTACGGCCTTGAATTCAAGAACTGGGATGAGCGCACATATCCCAATCAGACCATGGTCGGCGTGCTGGCGAACTCGAGCAATACGGGGGCCATTTACGTTGCGAATCGCCTCCGACCGGACAAGTTCTACGCATACGTGCGAGCTTTTGGCTTCGGCAGTCCAACTGGCATCGACCTGGCCGGCGAAGTCAGGGGATTTCTCAAGGCGCGCGGACACCTCGGCTGGTACCCCTCAGACCTTGCCGCGAATTCGTTCGGCCAAAGCATCTCGGTAACGCCCATCCAGCTGGCGGCCGCGTTCGGCGCCGTCGCCAACGGGGGCGTCCTGATGCGGCCGCGCGTCGTGCGCCGCTGGAAGTACCCTTCGGGAGAGACGATCGAAAGAGAGCCCGAGCCAGTCCGCCAAGTCCTCAGCGCCAAGTCGGCGAATACGCTCATCGGCATGATGTACACCGCGGAGCACGCGGTCCCGACGAACCTCGCGCTCAGCGATAAGTTTTCGACAGTCGGCAAGACCGGCACCGCCGAGATTCCCGACCAGGGCGGCATACTCCCCGAACAGACGATCGCAAGCTACGTGGGGTTCGGTCCCCGTGACGATCCGCAAGTTCTGGTACTGGTCAAGATCGACCGTCCGCAAACCGGAACGTGGGGGTCGCAAGTGGCCTCACCCGTTTTTCGCACGGTTGTAGACCGAGTTTTCCCTCACCTTCGAATCAAACCGGAGCGTTCTAGTTGACCGCGCGCGTGACCCGACGGTTCAAGTTTCTCGAACAGGGGGCTCTGGCCTGGCCGGAGCTGGATCCGGTTCTCCTCGTGCTCGTGGTGTTGCTCCCTTTGGTTGGTGTCGTGGCGGTTGCGACGGCCTCGATGCCGGCCGCGGCCGAAGACGTGGACCCGTTTGGCGCCTCGACGCTGCGGCACCTCGTGATCGCCCTGGCCGGCATGGGCGCGGCCCTCGTCGCGTCGCAGATCGACTATCGCCGCCTCGGCGAACGGTCCTGGATTGGGTACTTCCTCGTAATTGGATTACTGATGCTCGTGCTTCTGCCGGGAGCGGCTGTCGCCGGCGGCCCCAAGCGTTGGCTCGACCTGCCGCTGCTGAGCTTTCAGCCCAGTGAACTGGCCAAGCCAATTCTCATCATTCACCTTTCTTTCTGGGCCGCGAAGCTCGGGCCGAGGCTGACTCAGCCTCGATGGTTCGCCGTGGGAGTTGCCGTCGCGGCTCTCCCCATCGCGCTCATCATGATTCAGCCCGACCTCGGTACCGCTGTACTGATCTGCGTAACCGCCATTGCGGTGGCGATTACCGCCGGCGCGAAGGCCGTTCACCTGCTCGCCCTCATCCCCTTGGGTGCGGCGGTCGGCGCCATATCGGTATTTACGAATCCGTATCAGTTGACGCGTCTGCGTACCTTCGTCGGTCTCGAGTGGAGTCCACTTGATTCCGGCTACCAATCGCAGCAAGCGCTATTGGCGTTGGGTTCGGGCGGAATCGGAGGCAAAGGGCTGGGTCTTGGGACCGTGAAATACTCGTATCTACCAGCGGCGCATACTGACTCGGTATTCGCAGTGATCGGCGAGGAGTTCGGGCTTATCGGCACCAGCCTGCTGTTGCTCACATTTCTGATTCTGCTGGCAAGAGGGCTGTGGGTCGCAGCCCATTCTCCGGACTTATTCGGGCGCTGCCTCGCCGCGGGAATCAGCTTCCAGATCGCCACTCAAGCATTCGTCAATATGGGTGTGGTGGTCGGTTTGTTTCCCGTGACCGGCGTTCCGTTGCCTTTCGTGAGCAGCGGCGGAACGTCTCTGCTTGTCTCGTTGGCGATGATGGGAATCTTGATCAACATCGCGCGCTCGACGACGCTTCGGAAGACGACATGAGGCTAGTAGTCTGCGGTGGTGGAACCGCGGGTCATATTTACCCGGCCATATCCGTGGCCAAAGCCGTGGAACGACATGAGCCGGGACTGTCGGTGCTCGCCATAGGCACGAACTCGGCGTCTGACCGGACGCGTTTCGAGGCCGCGGGCTACGCGTTCCATTCGACGAGTGCCGCGCCAATCGTCGGAGCTCGCCTAGCGCTGCCGTTCAACGTTCTACGGATGACCGCCGCGATCATCTCCGCCATGCGCAAGATCGCTGATTTCAAGCCCAACGTTGCCTTGAGCACGGGCGCGTACGCTTCGATCCCGGGCGCGGCCGCGTGCCTGATCCAGCGGGTTCCCCAGGTACTCATCGCCGTCGACGCCCGTCCCGGGCGCGCGGCCCGGCTGATAGGGCGGTTCGCCAGCTACGTCGCATCGGCCACGCTGGAGGCCTTAGCCGAGTTCCCGCCGGAAAGATCGTCCGTTACCGGCCTGCCGCTGCGAGATGAATTTAACTGCCCGAACGCCGGTCGGGCGCGCCGAAGGTTGGGTATCGACGGTGACGTTCGGCTACTGATGGTGATCGGCGGCAGCCAAGGCTCGACTCTGTTGAACGATACGATCGGCTCAGTTCTCGAGCAGCTGCTTGAACTGGCGAACGTGGTACACCTGACTGGAGACCTGCACATTGCCCGCTATGAAGCTCGGAAGTCCGCGCTGCCCAGCGCTATCCGCGGCGCCTATCACCCGCTTGCATACTTGGACGGTGGAATGGCCGATCTTATGGCGGCAAGCGACCTGGCCATCGCCAGGGCGGGAGGCACCACGCAGGAACTCGTCGCCGCCGGATTGCCATCGGTGCTGATTCCCGGCCTTTTCGCCGGCGGACATCAAAAGGCAAACGCCGACAGGCTCGCTGAAGGCGGGGCATCGGTGACGCTCTCCGAATCCGATCTCAACGGAGGCGAACTCCTTACCATCGTGCGGGGCCTTCTCAACGACGACTCCTGGTTGCGGGAAATGAAAAATGCGGCGGCACGCCTTGCCAAGACCGATGCCGCCGAGCGGATCGCGGAAAAGGTGCTGGAACTCGGTAAGGGCGGTGGTCGATGAGTCTGGGACAAGATGTGCGCGGCGCCGCGACGCACCTGTTTGGCGACATACTTTCCGGCGGCGTGCGGCGGGTGCACTTCATCGGCATCGGTGGAATGGCGCTCAGCGGAATCGCCCGGATTTTGCTGGAGCGGGGATACGAGGTAACGGGCTCTGACATCTCATCGACCACCTACACGGCGAGATTATCGGAGCTGGGAGCCAAGGTCAGCATTGGGCACGATCCGGCCAACGTAGAGGGCGCTGGAGCGGTCATCTTTTCCGCCGCGATCAAGCCGGACAACCCCGAACTGATCGAGGCCGCCCGGCTGGACACTCCCATCGTCCGGCGAGCGGAGATCATCGGACGGCTGATGGATCAACGAACGGGAATCGCCGTGGCCGGCACTCACGGAAAAACGACGACGAGCGCGATGATCTCGCTCATCCTCGTTCGTTCCGGGCTTTCACCGGGCTATCTGATCGGCGCCTCGTCCAGGGATCTCGGCGGAAACGCCCAGTGGAGCGACGGCGAGCATTTTGTCGTCGAAGCCGACGAATACGACAGCGCATTTCTCGAGTACAGCCCGCATATCGCCCTTATCAATTATCTGGAACCGGATCATCTCGACTACTTTGGGTCGATCAAGAACATGGTCGAAAAGTTCTGCGACTTCGCCAGGAATGTTCGACCAGGCGGCTCGCTGTTCATACGAAACATGGGGCCGCTTGTGAAATATGCGGCGGCGGCCTCATCACAGCCGGTCGTGTGGCTCGGCGAAGGCGGCCATTGGGTGCTTGATAAGTTCGAACCCGACGCCTGGGGAAGCCGATTCCGCATTATCGGCCCGTCCGGCGACCGAATCGACGTCAAACTCAGCGTCCCCGGCCTGCACAACGCGTACAACGCCTTGGCTGCCCTGGCGGTGTCGAGTGAATTGGGCGTTGAAGTCGAGGCTTCGGCCGGGGCCCTGCTGGAATTCTTGGGCGTGGACCGGCGGTTCCAGCTTCTTGCTGAAGGCCGCGGAATCTCCGTCGTCGAGGAATACTCGCACCACCCGACCGAGATCCGGGCCTCCATAGAGGCCGCGCGTCAAATCCACACGGGGCGCCTCTGGGTGATATTCCAGCCCCACCTGCGCAGCCGAACCGAGGACTTCTTCCAGGACTTCGCGAATGCCTTCGATCAGGCGGATCGAGTCACGATCACAGAAATCTTCTCCCCCGAGGGCCGTGAGAGCGACGCCGGGATCTCCGGCAAGGATCTGGCGGACGCGATCGGACGGGATACCACATCTTTCCAGCTGGATTTCGAGGCCGGCTTCACCGAGGTTGAAGGGTCGGCCGAGGCGGGCGACATGATCCTGGTCATGGGCGCCGGCGACGTAAACAGCCTGAGCGACAGGATCGCGGAATGGGTTCGGAGGTGATCGCCATAGGCACGCCAACGCCGGTCGATTGGCCTCAAAACGTGCCTGTGTCCGAACGGGAGCCACTCTCCCGGCACACTTACATGGGAATCGGCGGACCCGCGGATTATTTCGCCGTGGTGGACGATCGGGCGGCCCTGAGGCAGATGCTCGATCTGAGCCACGAGCGTTCAATCAGGCGGCTGGTGGTCGGCGAAGGATCCAACCTGCTCGTGAGCGACCAGGGATTCCGAGGACTCGTCATCAAGAACGCCTCGAAGTCCATCGTCGACCTGGGCGGCGGCTTGATCCGGGCCGATTCCGGGGCGCTCATGGGCCGGCTTGCGCGCTGGAGCGCGGAGCGCGGATTGACCGGACTCGAATTCGGGGTGGGAATTCCCGGCACGCTCGGCGGCTCGGTATTCGGTAATGCGGGGTGTTTCGGAACTGAGATCAAGGACATCCTCCAGGCCGCTCGCGTCTGGGTATCCGGCGAAGTCACTGAATTCGACAACTCCGCCCTTGAATTCGGGTATCGGACGAGCCGCCTTTCGAAAATTGAAGGCCACCCCGTGGTTATCGACGCGACGCTCCGCTGCAGGCCGGACTCCGGCGGCGAAGCGGGTGGCCGTATTACCGAATTTTCTCGAATGCGGCGCGGCACCCAACCGGCGACGCGGAGCGCCGGGTCCGTGTTTAGGAATCCCGTAAACGACTATGCGGGCCGCCTCGTCGAAGCCGCAGGGCTGAAGGGACGCCGCAGAGGCAACGCGGTCATCTCAAGAAAGCATGCGAATTTCATCGTAAACGAGGGCGGTGCCACCGCTCAGGACGTCTGGGGACTCATCGGAGACGCCCGGGCCGCCGTGAAGGAGCAGTTCAACGTGGATCTGGAGCTTGAGATCCAGCTCATCGGTGAAGGATTCGGAGACGACCGATGATCGTGGATTTCATGGACCGCTACGGCTCCAAATGGGTCGCCGCCGGACTTGGTATCGCCTGCATCGCGGTGATTGCCTGGATGCTGAACGCATCCACCTTCAGCGTTGACACAGTGATTCTCGACCGCGATGAGAGCTCATCTCCGGCGCTACTCGATGAGCATGCGCTCCTGACCGACCTCGAATGGGTAAAAGGACAAAATGTATTTCGACTTAACACGGCGGCCATAACCGCCCAGATCGAATCCGTACCTTCGGTCCAGTGGGCTTTTGCGAGCGTAGGAATCGATGGCGAGGTCAGAGTTTCAATCTCTTACCGGAAGCCGGTTGCGAATTGGACCGCGGGCGGCAAGAGTTTTCTCGTTGGGAGGAGCGCCATCCTCCTGGCGGAAGGTCACGACCGGACGCTTCCGCTGACGATACGGGATTTGGGGCGAACTTCCGCGGAGGTGGGAGATTACGTCAATCCCGAAGCGCTCGATGCCGCTTACAAGCTGCATCAAAACCTGCCGATAATGGGGATTGAGCCAGCAACAATATCCTATTCGGCAACGACCGGGATCGTTGTGCGCGATGCCAGCGATCGTGAAATTCTCTTTGGGCCGCCTGAGTATTTGACGGCCAAATTCATCGCCCTCAAAGCCGTGCTCGACGACGCGGCGCGCCAGGGCGAAGAGCTGCAGCAAATTGATCTGCGTCCGATGGGCAGGCCCACGTACAGGGTCCGTGAGGACTAGGCGATGCGGGCATCCCACGGCGCGGCAGTGATCCCGATGGCCGGCCCCCTAGGAGGAAACTGATGGCTCGACGCGACATTGTGGTAGGTCTCGATGTTGGAACCACCAAGACCGCAGTGGTTATTGGAGAGCTCTACCGCGAATCGCAAGTCCACATCTTGGGGATTGGAACCGCACCCTCCAGGGGACTTCGCGGTGGCCAGGTGGTCGACATCAACCTCACCAGCGAAGCCATAGATGAAGCGGCCTTCCGGGCCGAGCGCGCAGCCGGGATAAAGATGGACAAAGTGTGCGTGGGGGTCGCCGGGGGGCATTTGCAGTCGCACAGTGAGCGCGCCCAAATCAGCCTCCGAGCAGGTGAAACGCGAGTCAACCCTCTCCACGTGAATGCCGTGGTTCGAGCCGCGGCGTCGATACCGCTCCCCGAGAATCGCGAGATCGTGGCGGTGATCCCAAAAATGTTCGCCATCGACTCGATGACTGGGATATCCGATCCGCGCGGCCTTGTGGGTAGGATGCTAGAAGTCGAGGCGCATGTCGTGACGGGCGAGGCGAATTCAATGAGAAATCTCGAGCGCTGCGTCGACATTGCCCGCATAGGCGTGGAAAGCCGCGTCCTGCAACCGCTTGCCTCGGCGGAGGCGTGCCTAACGGCCGAGCAGCGCCGCGACGGTGTGGCGCTCGTCGATATCGGTGGCGGCACCACCGACGTCGCGGTGTTCTTCGACGACGCGTGCTGGCACATCTCGGTGCTGCCGATCGGGGGCGAAATGGTGACCTCCGACATCTCCCGGGGTCTCCGGCTTCCGCGCTCGGTGGCCGAGGATTTGAAGATCCAAAACGGCCGCATAGACCCGGTGGCGGCCGAGGATGAATCGATCGTGGAGGTCCCTGGTTTCGACAGGGGTGCGCCGATTGCGATTCGACGCTGCGATCTCGCCGAGGTCGTGGAGGCGCGCATGGAAGAGATTCTGCAAATGGCTAAACAGGCGATCGTCCAAAGCGGTTACTACAACCTGCTGCCGGCCGGCGTAGTTCTGACAGGTGGGGGATCCCAGATCCAAGGCCTGACGACACTGGCCAGCGATGTCATGGGCACTCCTGCGATGCTCGGACGCCCGCCGGCCTTCTACGGCCTCGACGAGGAGGTTCGTCAACCCGAGTTCTCCACCGGGATCGGACTCGTGCTGGCGGGTCTGAAAGCCCGCGCCGGCGCGGGCTGGCTTGAGCCGGAGCTAACCGGAATCAACGCGTGGATTGCGCACGCCGGAGAGCGTTTTCGAACTATTTTGGCCCCGAAGCCCGGCTGGGAAACCGAGCATTAAGTATTGTCATACGCCCAACTTGACCTATTATGTAAACCGCGCCCCCGCGTGAACATGCTGTTGGCGACGGCGGGGCAGGATTCAGGTGGAGCGTTCGCAAGGTGCGTTTGGCGTTCCCGCCGAAAGGTCTATGGGGATGATGGCTGAGGAAACCCGCGGCGGCAGTCGCGTGACCCGCCTTACAAGCTCCGGGCGCCCCCGGCCTTCAGCCAGCCCGTCCAGCGGCGCGCAGCCCGGCGTGGAAACATTCGCTGCGATAAAGGTCATCGGCGTTGGCGGAGGCGGCGGCAACGCGGTCGACCGGATGATCCGGTCGAATATCGCCGGCCTCGAATTCATTGCGGTCAACACCGATGCGCAGGCGCTCATGCGCTCACTCGCCCCCACCCGCATACGCATAGGCGACAAGGTGACTAAAGGACTCGGTTCGGGCGGCGATCCTTCCCTCGGCCAAAAGGCGGCTGAGGAAAGCATCGAGGATATCTCCGAGGCTCTCGCCGGTGCTGACATGGTATTTATCGCCACGGGCATGGGCGGAGGCACCGGCACGGGCGGCGCACCCGTGATCGCTGAAGTCGCAAACGAACTCGGAGCGCTCGCGGTGGCGGTCGTCACGAGGCCGTTTCAATTCGAGGGCGCCACTCGCGCCAGGGTCGCCGAAGCTGGGCTCGAGGAACTCCACAACCGGGTTGACACTCTGATCACGATTCCAAACGACAAGATCCTGCAAATTGCCGACAAGAAGATGCCCATCACCGACGCGTTCCGGCTGGCCGACGACGTTCTGCGTCAGGCCATCCAGGGCATCTCCGACCTGATTACCCAGCCGGGCCTGATCAATCTTGATTTCAACGATGTCAGAACAATAATGACCCAGGCCGGAACGGCGCTTATGGCATTGGGCGAATCCAGCGGCGAGAACCGGGCCGTCCAGGCGATTGAGTCGGCGCTCAACAGCCCGCTTTTGGACGTTTCCATTGATGGGGCTAAGGGCGTGCTGCTCAACTTCACCGGCGGTTTGGATCTCAGCCTTTTCGAGATAAACGAGGCCGCATCCATCGTCGCCGACGCCGCCGATCCCCAGGCGAACATAATCTTCGGGGCGGTGATCGACGAAACCATGGAGTCGGATATAAGGGTCACCGTTATCGCCACCGGCTTCGAGGATGTCCGCACAGGACAGATCAGGCGGAGACGCGATGCGCCGTTCAGAGGGGTCAGACAGCTCGGACTCGAACAGCAGCGTGAGGGCCAGCGCGGCGAACTGGATATACCAGCTTTCCTGCGACGCAGGAGCGGGGGTCCCTCCGCCTGATTCGGCATTCGGATTGCAGGCTACTGGGTCCGACCACTTCGAGTTCCAGTTTGATGTTGTCTTTTTTGCCATGCGTCCGCCAGGCCGGCCTCACACATGGATATGACCGGGGATGATGTATGGCTGCCATGGGAATGACGGGCCGTGATGAATGATTCGCCATTCGCTGCGTCGCCGCGTGACGTCCCGCCCGAGATCACAGATGCCGTGGGATCGAACTATCGCCAGGTGCGACGGGCGGTTGACGCGGCCGCCGAGAAGGCCGGCCGCGATCCCGACGAGATAGCAATCGTTGCCGTGTCAAAGACATTCGGCCTGGATCATGTTCGGGCGGCCGCGGCGGCAGGAGTGAGCCACCTCGCCGAAAATCGAGTTCAGGAGGCCCAGCAAAAGATCCCCGATGCGCCGAACGCCCTTATATGGCACATGGTCGGACACGTGCAGCGCAACAAGGCGAGGCACGTACCCGGGCTGTTCGACACGGTCCAATCCGTCGACAGCCTCCGATTGGCAAAGGCCATCGACCGGTACTCAGAGAAGGGCTATCCGATCTTGCTGCAGTTGAATCTGACCGGCAATCCCGATCAGCAGGGGCTTGCGCCGGATGATCTCGTTGCGACGGCGAAGGCAACGCATGCTGAGACTTCCCTCGAGCTGGACGGCCTCATGACCATCGCACCGTTCGTTGACGACGATGCCGTGATCCGTCAGAGCTTCAAACTTCTGCGGAGCCTGCTGCTGGATGTCCGGGAAGCCGTACCGGACCATCCGTGGAGCCATCTGTCGATGGGCATGACGAACGATTTCGAAATCGCGGTCGAGGAAGGCGCCACGCTGGTGAGGATCGGCCGGGCAATCTTCGGCGATCGGCGATAAAGTATTCCCAGCCAAAAGCCCGTACGTAGCGTGGCGGCACGCCTTGGAGTCGGACCACCGTGAGCCAATTAGCACCTTTGATTTCCTTCGTGCTCAATGCACTTTCGATCCTGATATTCATCCGGGCGATCCTGACCTGGTTCATTCCGGACGCGGAACATCCCGCCATGCGGATCCTCATCGACCTCACCGAACCCGTGCTTCGCCCGATACGGCGGCTGATGCCGCAGACGATGGGATTCGACTTTACGCCGATTGTCGCGATAGTCGGGCTCAGGCTGCTTGACCGCATCATTATCGGTCTGGTGGCCGGAGCCGTCTAGACAGTCGATTTTCCGTTGCGTTCGATTCCACCCGTGAGGGAAAAGGGCGGCGTTACCCTTATCGACGTAGCCGTAAGGCCGCGAGCAACGATTGACGCGATCCTGGAGGTTAACGAAGTAGGCGTGAAGGTGAGCGTCAAGGCGGCGCCGCGGGCTGGACGGGCCAATCGTGCCGTAGCTGACACCGTGGCCCGGCATCTGGGGGTCTCGAAGTCGAGAGTCAGCGTGGTAAAGGGCCACCGCGGCCCCAGAAAAGTCGTTTCGATCGAGGGCCTCAGCGCCGGTGAAGTGCGTAAGCGACTGACGGAGATCGACATATAGTGAAACAGCTGCGAACTCCACGCGGAACCAAGGATCGCCTCCCGGAAGAGCAGGCTGCTTGGGATCGCGTAACCGGAGCCTTCGAACGCGCGTGCCGGCTGCACGGATTTGGGCGCATTCAGACACCTACCTTCGAAAGCCACGACCTTTTCACTCGCGGAATCGGCGCCGAGACCGACATCGTTTCCAAAGAGCTGTACACGCTCGACGATCGCGGTGGAGAGCGCCTCGCCCTACGGGCCGAGGGAACCGCGCCGGTCGTTAGGGCCTACAACCAGCATGGCATGAAGTCACGATCTCAGCCCGTCCGGCTTTACTACATCTCTCCCTTCTTCCGTTACGACAGACCGCAGGCCGGCCGCTACCGTGAGCACACTCAGATGGGCACGGAAGTCCTGGGGGAAGCCGATTCGAGTGTGGACGGGGAAGTCATCTCCCTGATCTGGCGCGTGCTGGAGGACCTCGATCTGAAGGGCCTGAGCCTTGAGATTAATAGCATCGGCGACGCGGTTTGCCGTCCCGAATACAAGGACGCGCTGGTCGAGTACTACGCGAGTCGCGTCGACGAGTTGTGCGACGACTGCAAGCAGCGGCTCGAACGAAATCCGCTGCGGCTGCTCGACTGCAAGGAGGCTCACTGTCACGAGTTGGCACAGAGCGCCCCAAGCTCCGTCGAGTACCTCTGCAGCGACTGTGAGGATCACTTTCAGGGCCTGCGAGAGGGCCTCGACGCTCTCGACATCGAGTACACGGTGAACCCGCGGTTGGTCCGCGGATTGGACTACTACACACGAACTGTATTCGAGATCATCCCGGCCGGATCAGGCTCGCAGGGCACCCTGGCCGGTGGAGGACGTTACGACCTCTTGTCCGAGGTCATCGGTGGCCCACCGTTGCCGGGAATAGGGTTCGGGTCGGGGGTCGAGCGCATCGTCCTCAACTTGCAGGACCACGACGGCGTCGGCGACGCGACGGATCGGCCGGACGTTTTCGTAGCTGCTCTGACGACCGCCGCAAAACCGTTCGCCGGCGCGCTGGCATCGAATCTGCGACGCATGGGCCGCTCGGCCGTCTCGGGCTATCGTGAGGCCAGCGCTCGGTCACATATGCGCCGGGCCAACGCCTCGAGATCGCGAATGGCAATTCTGATCGGCGATCGCGATATCGGAAACGGCACCGTGACGGTGCGGGACATGGACGCAAAGTCGCAGCAGGACGTAAAACTCGAGACCGCGGCGGGGGAGATCGCCGCCCTCCTGGATCGCTGACGCTCCCGTTCGGCGGAGTCGCCGGATACCATTGATTCCGCCCAGATCAACGCTCTTTCGACCTGAGAAGGACCCGCTATTGCTTGCCATCGTGGATTACGGCGCGGGGAACCTCCGCAGCGTAACGCGCGCCGTTCATCAGGCTGGATGTGAATTTGAAGTCACGCAAGACCCTGGGACCGTGGCGACCGCGACCGGGCTAATCCTTCCCGGAGTTGGCGCCGCCGCCGACATAATGACCGGTCTGGCCGAGCGGGCGCTCCTGGACGCGGTCAAGTCCTACATCGAATCCGGCCGTCCGTTTCTCGGCGTCTGCATGGGCCTTCAGGTGCTGTTCGAGCGGAGCGAGGAGGACGACGGCACCCCGTGCATGGGCGTGTATTCCGGCACCGTCCGCAAGTTCCGTAATGGGCTTCACGTGCCGCACATGGGTTGGAATCAGGTGCACTCCAGCCGAGATATCGCCATTCTCGACGGTGTCGCGCAAGATACGAACTTCTACTTCGCACACTCCTTCTACGCGCCCGCCGACGCCCCCCTGGTCGGGGCCACAACCGAATACGGGGTCGAATTCCTCAGCGTTCTTCGTCATGAGAACGTCTATGGAACGCAGTTTCACCCCGAAAAGAGCGGTGCGCCGGGACTCCGCGTCTACGCGAATTTCGCGCGCCTCTGCGGAGAAACTCCACGCTCGGTGACGCCGTAGCCCTTGGAAATCTACCCGGCCGTGGACATCAAAGACGGCAAATGCGTCAACCTCCTTCGCGGGGACTTCAACGAGTCGACGGTGTTCGACGAGTCACCGGTGGACGCGGCCCTTCGCTGGGCCGCGGCGGGCGCCGGCTGGATTCACGTGGTTGATCTCGACGGGGCTCGAGCCGGGCATCCGCTAAACCTGACCATTCTGGCTGAAATCGCCAGCGCCACGGGGTGTCAGATCCAGGCAGGTGGAGGATTGCGGCGAATCGACGACGTGCGCAGTGTCTTCGCCGCGGGCGCCGCTCGGGCCGTGTTGGGGACCGCGGCGATCGAGGATTTCAGCTTCGTCGAAGCAGCCGCGAGCCGGTTCCCCAACGGCATCGCCGTGGGCTTGGACACGCGAGAGGGAAGGGTGGCGACGAGGGCCTGGACCGCCACCACCGACGTTGCCGCCGTCGAAGTCGCTGAGAAAGCCGCCGCCGCGGGCGTTTCGGCGATCATTCATACCGACATCGAACGCGACGGGATGATGGGAGGACCTGGTATTCAGGAAGCCGTGGATATCGCCGCCGTCGTCGACGTGCCAGTGATCGTCAGCGGAGGAGTCTCCACGATCGACGACGTTTGCGACGCCGCCCGCGCCGGAATCGACGGCGTGATAATCGGTCGCGCGCTGTATACCGGCGACATTGACCTCCGCGAAGCACTGAAAACGGTCCGGGAAATTCTCCTCTGATGCTGACCCGCAGAATAATTCCCTGCCTTGACGTGAAGAACGGACGCAACGTTAGGGGCGTGAAGTTCTCCGCCGACCGCGACGCCGGCGATCCGGTCGAGCTTGCCGGCTACTACAACCGCACAGGCGCCGACGAACTCGTTTTCTATGACATAACCGCCTCGGCCGAACACCGCGGCATAATGCAGTCTCTGCTGGAAGAGGTCGCCGGTCAGGTTTTCATTCCGCTCACGGTCGGCGGCGGTCTTCGCAGCACCGAACACATGTTTGAAATGCTCCGCGCCGGGGCCGACAAGGTTTCCCTGAACACCGCCGCGGTCGAAACGCCCGTGCTCCTCACTCAGGGAGCGAGTCGATTTGGCAGTCAGTGCATGGTGCTGTCGATCGACGCCATGCGATCGATGGACGGGCCCTCGCCAAAATGGGGCGTGTGGACCCACGGCGGGCGTCGAAACTCGGGCATGGACGCCCTCGAATGGGCGGAAAAGGGAGTCGAACTGGGAGCGGGCGAGATCGTTTTGAACAGCATCGACGCCGACGGTACCCGCGCGGGATACGATCTGGACCTTTTACAAGCCGTAACGAAGGCGGTCTCCGTTCCCGTGGTGGCGTCAGGGGGGGCGGGAACGCTCGACCACCTGTACGATGCCTTTGCGGTGGGCGGGGCGCATGCCGTGCTCGCAGCCTCAATATTCCACTACAAGGATTTCACCATCGGCCAGGCAAAGGGATTCCTTCAAGAAAAGGGCATCCCCATGCGAATGGACTACGAATGACAACCACCGAGCCGCCCGTCGCGGCTGACGAAATAGAGTTCGACTCCTCGGGCCTCATACCGGTCGTGTCTCAGGATGCCGAAACCGACGAGGTTTTGATGTTGGCGTTCATGAACAAACACGCCTTGGAAAAGACGATTGAAACAGGCGATGCATGGTTCTGGAGCCGGTCGCGCAGCGAGTTGTGGCATAAGGGCGCCACGTCCGGCAACTATCTTCGGGTGGAGTCGATCAGCGTCAACTGCGAGGAGAATTCGCTGCTGCTGAGAGTACGGCCAGAAGGACCCGCGTGCCACACCGGCAATCGCAGCTGCTACTACCGCGATCTGGACTGGAGCGGCGGCGAATGAAGCCGAACAGCGGGCCGGAAATCCTCGATGAGCTATACGCGGTAATCCTCCAGCGCCAGGCCGAGATGCCCGAGGGTTCATATGTCGCTTCCTTGATGGAGGGGGGATGGCGGAAGATCGGCCAGAAGGTGATCGAAGAAGCCGGTGAAACAGTAATTGCCGGATCGGAATCCGATCGCGAGCGAATCAGCGAGGAGGCCGCGGACCTGATATTCCACTTGCTGGTCTTCCTGGCCGATGCCGGAGTCGATCCGGAGATGGTCTGGGCCGAACTTGCCAAACGACGGCGGTGAACCGGGGGTACAGTGGGTCTCATGTGATGACGGTGGACGCCTCTAACCAGTCGAGAAGGATGGGTGCATGCCTCAGCTAGTTCCGGGCGACGCGTTTCCGACGTTTGAGGCCAAGGTGGCGGGCGGGGGCCGGATTGCCATACCGGACGACCTGGGGAAATCGACTATCGTCGTCCTTTTTTATCGTGGCTATTGGTGATCGCACTGCAAACGGCAGTTGGCCGAGTATCAGTTCCAGATGGGGGCCTTTGACGCCATGGATGTGGGGATCGTGGCGCTGTCCACCGATACGGAAGAGCAGGCCCTCGGCGTAATCGAACGCTTCGGCCTGAAGTTCCCGGTGGCGTGCGAACTCGAGTTACCCGAGGATGCCGACAAGATCGGCGCCTATTTCAGCTTGGAGAGAAACTGCTTCCATGCCACGCAATTCGTCCTCGACTCCGATCGCAAGGTCGAGGTCTCCGTATACAGCACGGGGCCGGTGGGACGGCTGAGCGTTGAGGAGGTACTGAGGTACGTCGCTCCTTAGGGCCTGAATTCGGCTCGGTGGCCCGACTGTCGGACCGGTCGGGCCAATGGCCTCTCACCTACGGAGAGGAAGCCCGTTCGGATGCCGCATACACGGGGGGCGGGACGGTTTAGCGTCGAGGAAGTATTGAGGTACGTCGCCCCGTACGGCGTGAATTCAGCCCGGTGGCCGGACCGGTCGGGTAGAGGCGGCGGTGGCGACCACGAAGTTCCCTCTCCCTCGGGGAGAGGAAGCCAGAGATGAGGTTTTGAGATACGTCGCGCCCTAGGGCTTGTTCTCAGGTCTCGGTCTGAAATCGGGTGAGATGTCCTCGCTTGAATAGCGGGTCAACCGCAGAAGAAATGTGCCTTTAGGGTCGGTGACGTAAATCTCGGGGTTGTAATCGCGCTCCGATACGAACGCGATGAACTGACCGTCAGGCGACCACGCGGGCGAACTGTCGGCGCTGAGCGGACCCTCCGGAGGGATCGGGATCAGCCGCTGATCAGACCCGTCGCCGTTCATCAGGTAAAGACGATAGCGGCCATCGCGATTTGAACTGAACACCAACTCCAGACCGTCGGGCGACCAAGCCGGCGATATGTCGACCCCGCCGGCAACTGTGAGCCCGTACTCGGCTCCGGTCTCCAGATTGAGCACGTAGATGTCGAAGTTCCCGTCGCGCTCGGAGGCGAAGGCGATCTTCGTGCCGTCCGGGGACCATGCCGGTTCCACGTCCGACGACTCATCGAACGTGAGGCGGGTTTCGGATTTCGTCTCGAGATCGATGACGTAGATATCGGTGTTCCCGTCGCGAGTGGAGTGGAACGCGATTTGGCGCGAATCCGGCGACCAGCTTGGACTGAAATCATCCCCACGGTGCGTCGTGATTTGCCTGGCTCCATATCCATCGGGTCGCATGACCCAGATGTTGAAATCCCTGCCCTTGTCTTTTGCATAGGCGATCAAGTCGCCGCCGGGGGACCACTTCGGCATCACTTCGTCCGTCCGGACATCGGTAATCCGTTCGATCGTGGAGCCGTCGCCGGCAATCGCGAACACATTTAGATCCCGCCTTTGGTCTCTCTGGAAAATGATCGTGTGCTCATCGAGGTCGCGTGGTCGCTCCGTCGGTACGGCTTTTGGCGTGGGCGACGGGGTCGCCGTCGGCGTGGCCGTAGCCGTTGGAGTGGCCGTCGCCGTTGGAGCGAGCGTCGGCGTCGCCGAGGGTTCAGGCGTTGGGGTTGCGGTTGGAATGGTCGTTGGCAACGGCGTGGACGTCGGAATGAAAACCGGAGGCGGCGGAGTCCGCCGCGGCGGGAGCGGGGCCGAACGAGCAGCAACCTCGGATGGGGTCGGTGTGCTGGCCGGCCCGAGGATCGGAGTCGATAACGTGGGCGTCGCAGGGACTCTCACATCCACCCCGGCGCTTACCTCCGCACACCCGGCGAAGGCCACCGCCACCAACGCAGCGGCCACCACGCCCCCCCAGCTTCTGACCGTTTCAGCCAGCCGGCGGGCCGGCCCGGGCACTATGCCCAGGAATACCTCCTAGTCCTGGTCCGCAAGGCTGAGGACTCCGTCGAGCGACTCCTTGGCCCTCGTGAATAGCTCCGGGCCGGAGACGCCATAACTTTTCGCCGCGATCATGAGATGTGGCTCCAGTGAAAGGAATTGTCCGACGCCCTCTCTTCTCGCTTCTCTGAGGAGACCAACCCAGTTCACCATCCCCTCACCGGCCGGAACCATCGTCCCGTCATCGGCTGCGTCCTTGACGTGGAAATAGCGCACCTGGTTCTTGAGCATCGGCCATGCCTCGGTGAACGGGTCGACGCCCGCCACGACGAAGTTGCAAGGATCGAACGCCATGCCGAGATTGGTCGAATTCACGGTTTCCAGTATGTCCAGGCAGCCGTCGGGCCGCTCCCCGTACAAATCCGACTCGTTTTCCAGCGCCAGAGTCACTCCGGGGGCTTCGAGTCGGGCCAATTCGCAGAACTCTGCGATCCGGCGCATGACTTCGGTTCGATGATCGCGTATATCGCCGCCGGCCGGAGGATATGAGGAGAAGACGCGG
Organism: Chloroflexota bacterium; assembly: GCA_963663595.2. GTDB lineage: Bacteria > Chloroflexota > UBA11872 > UBA11872 > VXNJ01. The sequence continues at coordinate 525,186 of CAXXGZ010000003.1, forward strand.
ATGTAGGGCGCGTCGAGCCGCAGCGCGGCCCTGATCGCCCCGCGGAACCGCTCCAGGTCGCCTTCAAATGGGTCGTCGATCGGATACTTGCCCACGGGCGACCCAATGGCCGAGCATTTCATCCCCGCCTCGTCCAACGCCGCGGCTATGCCGTCGAGTTCTTGTGGCGAGGCGTCGACGATGACCTTCTTGTCGCCGCCGGGCAGTTGAAACTGCCTGATTTCAATGAACGGAATGCCGAGTTCGACCATGAGGTCGAGTTGCTCGGGGAACAGGTCGGTTATCTCGTCGCCGAAGCCGCTAAGTTGCCAGCCCACCGCGGCGCCCTCCTGCCGCTATGGCCTCCCCGATTTCCGACAGATTATAAAGGGCTCTGCCCGAATTCGATACCTAACGGCCGAGCACGGCCGAGAACGCCTCCTGTGGGATGTCAACGTTGCCGAGTCGTTTCATGCGTTTCTTGCCCTCGCGTTGACGATCGAGAAGCTTTCGCTTGCGGGTCACATCTCCTCCGTAGCACTTCGCAAGTACGTCCTTGCGGACGGCGGCCACGTTCTCGCGCGCGACGATACGACCGTCGATCGAAGCCTGGACCACAACCTGAAACAGCTGACGCGGAATCACCTTTCGGAGTCTCGTCACAAGCTCACGCGCGCTGAAACGGGCCGACGACCGCTCGGCGATCATCGAGAGGGCATCCACCACCTTGCCGTTGACCAACACGTCGATCCGCACGACGTCGGCGACCCTGTGCTCGGTCAGGGAGTAGTCCATGGAAGCGTAGCCGCGGGTCGAAGACTTTAGTCTGTCAAAGAAATCGACCAACAGTTCGGCCAGCGGCACTATGAAGGTCATCAGAACCCGCGTCGGCTCCAGATATTCGATCGACCCGTGCTCTCCGCGGCTCTGGCGCACCAACTCCATCACGTTGCCGATGTACTGGGCGGGCGCGACTACGCTGAGATCGGCCCACGGCTCCGAAATCGAGTCGATTTCGTCCCTGTCGGGCATGGTCCCCGGACCGTCGACCTCAATCTGCTCGCCGTCGGTCTTCAGCACGCGGTACTCGACGCTCGGGCTCGTGACGACGAGAGCCAGATCGTATTCCCGTTCCAAGCGCTCGCGCACGATTGCCATATGCAGGAGGCCGAGAAATCCGATCCTGAAACCGAATCCCAGGGCACCGGACTCCTCAGGGACGAACGTGAGCGCCGAGTCGCTCAGCCGAAGCTTCTCGAGCGCTGTCCTCAGAGCGGCGAAATCTGCCGGCTCTTCCGTGTAGACGCCGGCGAACACCATGGGCTTGGCTGGTTCATAACCAGCCAGGGGCACCGCCTCGCGATCCGCCGCGAGAAGGACCGTATCCCCGACCGGGCAGTCGTGAACGTCCTTCAATCCCGTACCTATATATCCGACCTCTCCGGGGAAAAGCGCGTCCACCGGCTCGAATTCGGGATTGAAAATGCCCACTTCGAGCGCTTGGCCTTCCTTGCGAGTGCCGACGAGACGAATACCGTCATTCCTGCCGACCGACCCGTCCACCACGCGAACGTACGCCATCACTCCTCTGTGGGGGTTGTAGCTGGAGTCAAAGACCAGCGCTCGCAGCGAAGCATCGTCGTCGCCGACCGGAGGGGGAATGCGCGTTACAATGGCCTCCAGAGCCTCGACAACGCCAGCGCCGGTTTTCGCGGAGATCGAGAGGATGTCGCTCTCCGAGAATCCCAGAATCTCTCTTATTTCGCCGCGAACCGCTTCGGTGCGCGCCGTCGCCAAGTCGATCTTGTTGACCAACGGGATGATTTCGAGATCGAGTTCCATCGCCTTGTACGCGTTCGCGATGGTCTGGGCCTCAATCCCTTGCGATGCGTCGACGAGCAGGACCGCCCCTTCGCACGCCGCCAGCGCCCTGGAAACCTCGTAGGAGAAATCGACGTGTCCAGGCGTGTCGATCAGGTTTAGCTGGTAATCGACCCCATCGGCGGCGGTGTAGTTCATCCGAACCGCCTTGGCCTTGATGGTGATGCCGTGCTCCCGCTCCAGATCGAGGCTGTCGAGCACCTGCGCTCGCATTTCGCGACCCGACACTGTTTCCGTGATCTCCAACATTCGATCGGCCAGAGTCGATTTGCCGTGATCGATGTGGGCGATGATGCAGAAATTGCGGATTCGCGACTGCGGCGTGTTTGAGGTCATCCACCGATTCTAGATCAGAGAGGCCGCCCTAACCGACCGTTTGACCCTGGAATTTCCGTCGAATCACGCTGGCGAAGGCGATCAATTCATCCGATCGGAGGGCCGCTGCGGCGATGACGAAAGCGGCGGCGCCGGCAATCAGATATCCGGCCAGAAGTCCCGCGTTTCCGGCGCTCGAGCCTCCGCCCGGCCAAGAAAGGGAAACCGCCGCGTAGACCACCACGCCCATGATGGCGGTGGCGGCTAGCGTTTTCGTGATCGGCGAACCCAGCCCACGTCCCATGGCACGTGCTGAGAACCGCTTTCGCAGGACGGCGTACAGAACAGCCGCTTCCAGAAGGACTCCCACCGAAACACCCAAAGCCAGCCCATCGATCCCCATGGAAAGGGACAGGAGCCATGAGAGCAGCATATGCAAAACGAGCGAAGCGGCGCCGATGAATACCGGAGTGCGAGTGTCCTGCATCGAATAGAACACACGGGCGAGCACCTCAACCGCGCCGTGCCCCGCAAGCCCGACGGCGTAAAAAACAAGCGCCCCGGCGGTGAGGGATGTGGCCTCCGCGTCGAATGCGCCGCGCTCGAAAAGAACCCCTACGAGCGGCTTGGCCAGGACGGCCAATCCGACTGTCGCGGGGATTACCAAGAACAGCACCCGGCGTAACGCCCAGTGGTACTGCCGCACGAGGCCCTCCTGGTCGCGGTCGACCCAGAGCGACGAAAACGCCGGTAGCGACGCTTCTGCGAATGGGATGGCGAGCACGCCAACGGGGAACAGCAACAACAACCAGGCGTTGGCAAGCGCCGAAACGGACGCCGGGCCGAGGTACGAGGCGATGAAATTGACGAAAAAGAAGCTCACCTGAATGACCGCGAAGCCCATCAGCCTGGGGATCATCAACGCTACGACGCGCCGGACCCCTGCATACCGGGAGCCTATGGAGAGCGGATAGCCCCGTCCCATGGAGGCGAGGGCCACAGCTTGAATCGCAAGGTGAATCCCGGCGCCGGCGACCGTCCCCCACACCAACCCCATGATTCCGTGATCGGCTGCAAGTAGCAGTCCGCCCGCGATCGCGCCTAGGTTGTATATGACCGGGCCCACGGCCGGTATCAGGAACCGGCGTTCCGACTGGCTTACGCCCTTCAGAACGGCGCTTAATCCCAGCAAGAGCGGCGACAGCATCAGCCATCTCGTGGCCGTCGCCGTGAGTGCGCGGGTGGGCTCGTCGAATCCTGGCACCAAAAGGTCCGTCAGCGGCCCTGCGAAGATCGCTCCCAGTCCGCCCATGACGATCATGAAGAGGGCCACCAGGTTGAAAAGTCCGAAGACGAGCCGGCGCAGGCCCCTGCCGCCGTCAGTTTTGCGGTACTCCGTATATACGGGCACGAGCGCCGAAACCAGGGCGCCGCCGGCGAACAGCGTGAACAGCGTGTCGGGTATGCGGAAGGCGGCGAACCATGCGTCGGCCTCGGGTCCGACGCCAAAAAGGGAGGCGATCACCGCCTGCCGAACGAAGCCGAGGACTCTACTGGCGAGATAGAAAGCGACTAGAAGGGCGACGGCCCCCGAAACCGCCCGCACGGCCCCGGATGATCCTCCGCCGGTATCGTCATCGCGAGCGCCGCCCCTGACGCTTTCGGCGTCCGCCCTAGATTCGGCGGGCGGCCCGGGCACTTGGATATCCTGGTTCTCCATTCACTCGGGGTAGTATGCCGGAGAGATCGCCGGGCGTTCTCCCGGCCCCCTCGGAATGGCTCGAACTTGCGGACCTTGGACCCTTCAAATCTCGAATTCGTGATCCTTTCGTTTGAGGGACCGGATCAACCCTATTCGCAGGCCGGCGGCCTGGGAGTGCGCGTGACCAATCTCACGGCCGCGCTGGCGGCGAAAGGGTTCGCGACGCATCTTTTCTTCGTCGGCGATCCCGACCTTCCGGGATATGAAGAGCGCTCGGATGGCAAACTCCGGCTCAACCGCTGGTGCCAGTGGCAGAGCCGCTATCACCCGGGCGGCATTTACGAGAACGAGAATTGGAAGGTGGACGAGTATCAGGAGACCATTCCCGAGCACGTAACCAACTTCGTGGTCCACCCCGCGGTCGAGGCAGGAAAGTACGTGGCGGTGATCGCTGAAGATTGGCATCCGGCCGACGCCCTGTGCCGCCTCTCCGACTCGCTTCATTTCAACGGCCTGCGACGCAAGTGTCTTCTCATGTGGAACGCCAACAACGACATGTCGTTCCACCGGATCAACTGGGGCAGGGTGGCGTACTTAGCTCAGTTCACGGCCGTCAGTCGCTACGTCAAACACCAGATCGGCGCCCTGGGCTTCGACGCGATGGTGATTCCAAACGGCATCCCTGACGATTTCCTGCGAAAGCCCCCCGAAGGCGCAATTCGCATGTTGCGCGACGCCGTCGCCTGCGATCTGTTCTTTTTCAAGATCGGCCGCATGGATCCGGACAAGGGCTGGGTTGAATCGGTGGACGCCGTCGCCGAACTCAAGGCCCGCGGACTCAACGCCAAACTCGTGATGAAGGGTGGCCGGCACGAAACCCATCGGGATTATTTCCTCGGTCACGCGGCATGGCTCGGACTCAAATTCCAGGAGGTCCACCCGTCGGGAAATTCCCTCGAGGAAGTTGCCGCCGCTCTCAAGGATGCCGCACCGAATGCGGACATCCTCGACATCCAAACTTTCATACCGGACGACGTTCTGCCGGCTCTTTACGCGGCCGCCGACGGTACACTCGCCAACAGTTTGTACGAGCCGTTCGGTATCGTGGGACTGGAAGCCATGGCCGCCGGAGGGATCGCTTTCGTGGGTTCGACCGGCGAAGACTATGCGATTTCGGGTCAGAACGCCATCGTCCTCGACACCGGCTACGGCGACGAGGTCGCCACAATGGCCATCGCCCTCCACCAGGACCCCGAATGGTCCGCTGGCATCCGAACCAGAGGCCGCGAACTGGCTTCCCTTTTTACCTGGGACCATTCGATTGAGATCATGCTCCGGAAGCTCCAGCTGATCGCCGTCAAACAGTACCTGGACTAGGGGCAATGGCCGAGAACCTAGTGATTTACTCGTTGGTGCACCAGCCCAGACGGGCGCGTCTTCCAGCGGTTGCAATCCCCAAAGGCACGCCGCCGGACGAGATTGAAAAGCTGATATTCGATCACGATCTCGACAGGCACTACCTCGATATCGTGAACGAATGGTGTTATAGACCCGCCAGCGAAACTTGGCTCCGAATGCTCGACGCGGGCATGAAACTCGGCCTTGGATTCTCCGTTTCGGTGATCCGGCAGTTCGAGGCGTGGCATCCCGAACAACTGGAGAAATTCCAAGAGCTCGTGGCCCACGACAACGCGGAACTCATCGGGGTCGAGCCTTATCACGGCGTTTCGTTGCTGTTCGATCTGCAGCTCTTCATCAAGCTCATGAAGTCCATGCGATCGCAGATGAAGCGCTACTTCGGCGTGGCGCCGGACGTGACCGACACAACGGAGATGATGCAGTCGTCAGACATCCACGCGGCTATCGATGCGGCGGGGTTCTCGGGAACCTTCATGGACGGACGGCCATGGGTGATGGAATGGCGCTCGCCGGCGCATCTCTACGACTCGGGACGGAGAACGAAAATCCTTGTTCGACATTTCGATCTCAGCGACGACGTCGGATACCGGTTCTCGAACAGGTCGTGGGAAGGCTGGCCGCTGATGGCCGACGACTATGCCAGATGGATCGCGGAGACCGAAGGCGACGTCGTGACGCTTGCCTGGGACTTCGAGACCTTTGGGCACCACCACGATCACGGTACCGGGATCTTCCAGTTCCTCGAGGCACTTCCACGGGAGCTCGAACGACAAGGGGTCAGCTGTCTGCTTCCGGGCGAGTCCATCGCCAAGCTGGGCTCGAAAAGCCATCACATCCCACTTCCACCGTTTCCCGTCACTTGGGCCGGGATGCACGGCGGCCAGGAGTTCTTCGTGGGAAACGACGTTCAGCGAGCGGTATTCCGGCTCATGCTTGCGGCGATAAACAAGGCAAGGATTCTGGACGACCCAGCGATGGAGGAAATCGCGTTGTGGCTTCTTCAGTCGGACAACCTTCACTGGCTCCAGTGGATAGGCGGCTCCGGTTCAGAGGCTGACGTTTCGGCATACTTCACGCCGGACGCATGGCAGCGCCTCGGCGTGGATCAGATGGTCTGGGAGCACCAGTGCGTCTACAAGAATTTCATCGACTCCATGGACCTCTGAGATTTGACTCGAGCGCGGACGTCTTGCGAATAGCATTCCTCACCTGGGAGTTCCCTCCCAACATTGTTGGGGGTCTGGGCGTCTACAGCGACAACGTCGTCCAGCAGCTCCAGGCGGCGGGCCACGAAATCGTGGTTTTCGCCCCGAATCCAGGCGACATGGACGAATCGGGCGAGCACTCAGGGACGCGCACGGTCCGGCCCGCCGCCATCGACGCCTCGGCGGCCTTTCCGCACGTCATCCAGTGGGATCTGCGGCAGTGGGGCAGTTTCTTCAGCGACCTGTATATTGCGAACCTGCTGTGGGTCGATAGGTTTAATAGCCTTCACAAAGAAGAAGGTTTCGATCTCGTCTCGGTGCAAGACTGGCTGAGCGCACCGGCGGGTTTGATTCTTGCCGATCAGTCGAGCGTCCCGGTCGTTTTCCACATTCACAGCACTGAGTGGGGCAGGCGGGGCGACGGGGGGTCCACAACCGTTTCCTACTGGGAAAGGCAACTCGGCGATAAAGCCGACGCGGTGATCACGGTGAGCCACGGGATGCGCATCGACCTGCTGAATCACGGCTTCGAGGACGGCAAGGTACACGCGATCTGGAACGGCATCGACCCCGATCGGTATTACCCGGCGGCGGCCGGACGAGACGATATCAGGTCTCGGTATGGGGTCACCGAAGAGGACCGTATGGCGCTGTTCGTGGGCCGGCTGACCGGTGTCAAAGGCGTGATTCCGCTCGTCGAAGGATGGTCCAGGGTCGCCGCCGTTTTTCCCGGGGCCAAGCTGGTCATCCTGGGCGCCGGTGAGCTTCAAGTGGCAATCGAAAAGCGCATCGATGGTCTCGGTCTCGGCGGAACCGTAATGCTCAGGTCTGAATTCATTCCGGAAGACGAGCGGATCGCTCACTACGCGGCATCCGACGTCTGCATATTCCCGTCCACATACGAGCCATTTGGGATCGTCTGCCTCGAAGCCATGGCCATGGGCAAGCCTGTGGTCGTCGGCGCCCGTGGATTGGTCGGCTTCCGGGAGCAGGTGCTCAACGAAGGACCGATGAAATGCGGCGTACACGTGAATGGAGAGAGCGCCGACGATATCGCTTGGGGCGCGGGCCAGTGCCTGAAAGACCCCGAGCGAGCTGAGCGCTGGGGCAAAAACGGCCGCGAACGCGCCGTTTCACAGTTCACATGGGCAGAAACCGTAGGCAAGACCCTGGGAGTCTACGAAGCGGCCCTTTCCTGACGCTCCCTACGGATCCCCCTCAGCTCAATCCTCTCCCCGAGGGAGACGAAGCTCGATCTGTGGCCCTACCGGTCCGCCGGCCGGGATCGAGGAGATCGCCATCCCGACTTGCAGACAAGTCGGGCCACTGGACCCTCGCCGAGGGAGAGGAGGATTGTGGGCTGCGGCCAGCGCGGCATACCCGGTGACCGCTCGTATGCCTAGTCGAGCGTTCCGCCGGCTTCGAAGCGAGTGAAGTTAGTCTGGCAACTCGGGTGATCTCGGTATTCCTCAAAATACTTCGGAATCTCACCGCCGGCGTCTTGTATCGCCAGATCTAGCATCGATTTCACGATCGCGGGCTCATCCGAGGCCAGGTTTCGCTCCAGATTCGGATCGTCTTGTACGCGATAAAGCAGCGGCTCGTCACCCCATATTGAGGCATTGCACCACCACTCGTCGTTGATGACCGTTACCAATGATCCCCAACCGATCGTGACGTAGTCGCGCACCGGTCCCGAGTTCGACTTTACGGCCGGCCAAAAATCCCGGCCTTCGATGTCGTCCCGCGCTTCAACTTTGGCCGCCGCAAGGATGGAGGCGGCCACGTCCGTGTGGGTTACCAACCCCGCGTAACGCTCTCCCCAGCGAATGCGGTCGGGGTGGCGAATCATCAGCACGTTGTCGGCCACGGAGTGCGTCAGCGGATGCCCCTGCTTGCTGATCCTGTGCTTGTCGCCCGGCTCGTGACCAAGGTTGTGGCCGTGATCTGACGTAACGACAACCAACGTTTCATCCAGACGGCCGGACCCCCTAAGAGTTTCCATGAAGTGACCGAACCAGCGATCGCAAAGCGTTACCTCGCCGGCGTAGTTCGCCTGTACGCGTTTCACTTCGAGATCGTTCAGAACGCCGTCGTAGATGGAGTAGATCGAGTGAATGAGATCGCGAATCTCCTCCTCGGACGGATCGTATTGGCGCCGGTAATAGTCGGGCGGATCCCACGGTTCGTGGGGGTCGAACGACTCCACCACCAGGAAAAAGTTCTCGGCCCCGTAATTTTGGTCGATCCACCGCGCCGCCTCCCCGAAGACCTGAGCCGTGAAATAGTCGCGCTCGTCACGTCTGCCCGCCGTGTTGGTGAGGTGCTGCTCGAGGAGTTCCGCCCTTCGGATGTCTTTGGGGAGGTCCTCAAAATAGTGGCGCGACATGGTTTCGACGCTCTGCAGATGGGCGGATCTGAACCGATCCTGCTCCTGCCCCCGAATCCAGTTCCATTCGTCGAATCCTCTATGGAAGTTCTTTGAGGGCTTGAACTGGTGATAAACGTCCGAAATCAAGGCGGTTCGGTATCCGGATTCGGACAGCAGCTCGGACACCGTGTCCTGCTCCTCGGGAATTGGTCCCCAACCCGGAACGGGCGTTCCCATGTCGCCCTTCAGAAGGCGATGGCCGGCGTATGGGAAGGTGCGCTGCCCCGTATACAGAGCGCGCCTCACCGGAAGCGTCGGCAGCGCCTCGGGGTACGCATTCGTGAACGTGACCGCCTCCTCGGCGAATGCGTTCAGATGCGGCGTATGGATCCAATCGTTTCCGTACGCGCCCAGATGATCTTTGCGAAGCGTGTCGAATACGACGAGAACGACGTTCATAAGGACCTTCCCGAACTCTGCTCACTGCGTGGTTCACCGGAGCATGGGCTGTTGGGTCAAGTTCCGCAAATCGGCGGCCCCTGGACCCCCACCTCCCCTTACGTCTGACGCCGTTTCTTCGGGAGAGGAACGACTCCGGGATTCCGCGGCCGCCGGACCTAAGGCCTCTCGACCGCAGCTCCCGGCCTCACCGCTGATAACCTGACCCAATGAAGGACTACCGCCAACACATTGAGCTTCGAGACGGCCGCAAAGTGACTCTGCGCTCGCCCGAGGACACCGACGCTCTGAAGATCCTCGAATGGTTCAGCGAGATCGTGGCGGAGGACACGTTCATCAACACGCCGCCCGGCTCGGAAATAGCTATCGAGGACGAAGAAGCATTTCTTCAAAACATGTTGAAACGCGTCGAGGACGGCGATGCTCTACACCTGTACGCCGAGGACCCGGACGGTCGGATCGTCGGGGACATGGGCACTGACCGGCGACCGGGCAGGATGGCGCATTGCGCGGACGTGGGCACCGCGGTCGCCCGGGCGTGGCGAGACTGCGGACTCGGCACGGCGCTGATGCGCGCCCATCTGTCGGAGATCGGCCGCCTGGAGGTGCGCGGGTTGTACCTGGGCGTTTTGGCTAACAACCCGCGAGCCATTCACCTGTATGAGAAGTTCGGATTCCGCGAGTGGGGCAGGTGTCCCGAACGTATTGAATACAAAGGGGAGTTCGTCGACCTCATCGAGCTGTGGCTGCCCGTGCGCGATATCCGCCTGTGGCCACCGACAAGTCAGGCGAACTCGCCCGATATTTGCGAGCCGCCAAACCCCGTTATGTCAACCTGCCGGACCCATTGGAGCGCCGATCGGCGCCTTTTACGCTTCGAGGGCCTGGATGCGGACCTTGGCGCCGGACGGAATGGCCCGGAGGTCCTCGACCGGTACCGCGCGCAGGCTCCCGATCACGTTGACCGGACTTGCAGCGCGAATCTCGTCGGCTCCTTTGCTGGCCGGAGTAGGCCCGAAGAAGATACAGAAGGCGTTTCCGGGGGGCCAGAACGCGAGCTCCCCCAGCTGAACGACATCCCTCGCCATCGCCTCCTGATCGGCTTCCACAGAAATTTCGAAGTAGTGCTCATCTCCCCAAACATTGATCGTGGTTTCTATCGGAAGCGCATCGAAGACCGCCTTGGCGGTCTCGGTCTCCAGTAGGTCCGCAGTCAACTGCAGGTCGTCGTCCAGGGTTATCGCTATCGCGGGCATGTGGGTCCTCCGTCCAAAGGGCAAACGTATTCTATTGGTACCGCCCGAACGCGAGGAGTAGTGGGTGAAACGGTGGCTATACTTCGAAATCCACGACGGGGGTACGCGGAATGAAGGTCGGAATAATCAACGCCACCAGCTATTTCGGGCTGGATCTGTTACGGCTGATTTCGAGCCACCCCCGCGCCGATGTCACGTCGATCACCGCCCGATCTCAGGCTGGGAAGCGCCTCGGAGAGGTTTTTCCTCACGTCGCCGCCTTCCCATGCGGCTCGAAACTTGGTCCGATGCTCCTCTCCGAATCGGTCGAAGGCTCCGTTGACATCGTATTCTCATGCCTCCCCCATGCGGTTTCCGCGCCGGCTCTCATTCCTTTCATCGAGCAGGGTGTGCCGGTTGTCGACGTGAGCGCGGATTTTCGGCTAAAGGACGCTGCGATCTACGAGGAGTGGTACGGAATCGAGCATCCCGCCCCTGAGCTTTTGGAAAGCGCAGTCTATGGCATCACCGAGATTCATCGTGCCGAGCTTTCGGAAGCCAAGATCGTTGGAAATCCGGGCTGCTATCCAATGGCCGCGATCCTGGCGCTGGCACCGGCGTTGCGGGCTGGAATCATTGAACTCTCCGCGATCGTTGACGCCAAATCCGGCATATCCGGCGGAGGCCGGTCCATCAACCTCGACAACCACTTTTCCGAGGTCAACGAAAGCGTTCACGCATATGCGGTGGGAGGTCACCGGCACGTACCCGAAATGGTTCAAGAGCTCTCCGAAATTGCGGAAAGTGAGGTTGCGGTCACGTTCGTGCCCCATCTCGTTCCCATGACGCGGGGCATACTCGCCACGTGCTACGCGCGGCTGAACAAAGATGTCTCTCAGGCTGAGATCACGCAGCTCTACCGGGACGCCTACTCAAACGACCCCTTTGTCATGGTCACTGATGAACCCCCGCGCACCAAATGGACCTATTCCAGCAACTTCTGCGCGATCAACGCCACGCTGGACCGGCCCCGGACCATGCTGATCGTGACCTCCGCCCTGGACAATCTCGTCAAGGGAGCCGCAGGCGCGGCGCTGCAGAACGCGAACCTTGTCATGGGCTTCGAAGAGACCGCGGGTCTCACAAACCCGCCGGTTTTTCCCTAAGCCATTGCCTGGGCTGGAAGAATTTAAAGCTGTCGCGGGTGGCGTGACCGCGCCCATGGGATTTGTGGCCGGAGGAGCGAAGGCCGGAATAAAGCCCTCTGGAAATCTCGACATAAGCGGCGTCTTCTCGGAGGCCGGCGAATGCTCCGTTGCAGGCGTGTTCACGACCAATGTGATAAAGGCCGCGTCCATTCGATACAACCGAGCGGTGGTGGGTCGCGGGCGCGCCCAGGCCATTGTCTGCAACAGCGGCAACGCCAACGCCTGCACCGGCGCCGAGGGATTCGACGACACCATGCGAATGGCCAGTCTGATGGCATCGAAGGTTGGGATCGCGTCCGACATTGTGCTGGTCTGTTCAACTGGCGTAATCGGACAGCGGCTCCCGATGGCCAACGTCGAACGCGGGATCAACGCGCTAACCCTCAGTCGCGACGGCGGTCCGGTTGCCGCGGAAGCGATCATCACGACCGACGCGTTTCCGAAGTACGCCGCGGTCGAAATAGACTCTCCGGCCGGTTCGATCCGCATCGGGGGCATGTGCAAGGGCGCCGGAATGATCCATCCGAACATGGCCACCATGCTGGCGTTCATCGCCACCGATGCCGTCATCGAAACCCGCCTGCTGACGGGAATCTTGGGTCCGGCGGTGGACGAGAGTTTCAACATGATTTCCGTTGACGGCGACTCCTCGACGAACGACACCGTACTGCTGCTCGCCAACGGCGCCTCGGGTGTGGCGATCGAGCCTGACTCGGAAGGGTTGAGGGACTTCGAGCGGGCGTTCCGGGCGCTGTCGATCCATCTAGCCAGGGAGATCGTTCGGGGAGGCGAAGGTGTTTCAAAGGTGTTCTCCGTCGAGGTCAAGAACGCGTCTTCGCTCGCGCAGGCGCGAACCATTGCTCGATCGGTCACCTCCTCGAATCTCTTCAAGGCCGCTGTGCATGGATCGGATCCCAATTGGGGACGCATCCTGTGCGCGGCGGGCTACAGCGGGGCGAACTTCGACCCGGACCGCACCGATGTGTGGATTGGTCCGACAAGGGTGTTCAGCGGGGGCATCCCGCAGGAATTCTCCGAGAGTGAGGCGTCGGACTATCTGGGCGGCGCGGAGTCCGAAATCGTTATCGACCTACATGCCGGTTCCGAACGCGGGGTCGGCTGGGGCTGCGACCTCAGCAAAGAGTACGTGGAGATAAACGCGGACTACACGACCTGATGGGCGGATCGCCTTCTCAGGCGGACAAACCGCCACCGACTCAGCAGGCCGGGACGAAGTCCCGATCGGTCGTCGTCAAGATCGGCGGCAGTACCGAGGCGGACGCGGCGGCGATAGTCCAGGACATCGCGACCCTGCGAGGCGGGGGCTTCGAGGTCGTGGTGGTGCATGGAGGCGGCAACGCGCTCTCCGATTGGCTGAAACGCGCAGGAAAGACCAGTGAGTTCGTCGAAGGGCTCCGCGTCACTGACTCCGAGACACTGGAAATCGCGGTGATGGTCTTCGCCGGGAAGGTCAACAAGGAGATCGTTGCCCGGTTCAAGGCGGCCGGCGTTCCGGCCGTTGGAATCTGCGGGGCGGACGGCGACCTCCTCGAAGCCGAACCGGAAACGAGACCACCAGGGCTGGGCCTGGTGGGGCGCATCGTTTCCGTGGATACGCGTCTTTTGGAGCGCCTTCTCGAAGCGGGCTACACGCCCGTTATCGCCCCAATCGCCGCCGACAAAGACGGCGTCATGTACAACGTGAACGCCGACACGGTGGCCGGCAAGGTGGCATCGGCCCTCCGCTCGGAAAGCCTTCTATTTATCACCGACGTTCGCGGCGTGCTCGACGAAACCGGCGCGACAATCGGCACCATAACGCCCGATTCCGCGCGTCTGTTGAGGGAAAACGGCACGATCCACGGCGGGATGATTCCCAAGGTCGAGGCCGCCCTCGCTCCACTGGATCATGTTGCCGAAGTACACATCGTTGACGGCTCGGATGAGCACGTGCTGCTGGATCGGTTGCGCGACGGAGCCGGATCGGGAACGCGGTTCATCCCCAGCTAGACGGCCTGCCCCAGTCACCCATTCTGACGGGCTCCTGGTGATACAATCGCCGTCTCCGCGAACGGGTATGGGAGTCACGTTTTGACCCAGACGGCCACCGACTGGAAGACGCTCGAAGCAAAGTATTACGTCCAGTGTTTCAATCGGGCGCCGGTCACCCTGGTCCGGGGCGACGGCACGATGGTGTGGGACGACGAAGGCAACGAGTACCTGGATTTCGCCGCTGGGATCGCGGTGAACGCGCTCGGGCACGCCAACTCCGATATCGCCGACGCCGTTGCCCGGCAGGCGCGAACGCTCGTGCATACCTCGAATCTCTTTTACACCACTCCCCAGTTAGAGCTTGCCCAAACACTGCTCGACAACTCCTGCCTTGACCGGATTTTCTACGTCAACAGCGGCGGCGAGGCCACCGAGACCGCGGTCAAGACGGCGCGAAAGTACGGAAAGCTCAATCTCGGCGGAGCATTCGAGGTCATTTCGACCTTTCGGGGATTTCACGGCCGCAGTCTGGCGATGACGGCGGCCACGGGGACCCCGGCTTACCACGTGCCTTTCGAGCCCATGCCCGCCGGCTTTCAACAGGTCGACTACAACGACATCGGGGCGCTTGAATCCGCCGTTTCTGATCGGACATGCGCGGTGATGCTGGAAGTGGTGCAGGCCGAGGGTGGTGTCCACGTCGCCGATCCCGGCTACATCACCGATGTACGCAGGCTCTGCGACGATCGCGGCATTCTCATGATTCTCGATGAAGTGCAGACGGGGATCGGACGCCTCGGGACGTTGTACGGTTACGAACGGTTCGATGTTGAGCCAGACATCATCGCCCTGGCCAAGGGATTGGGCGGCGGCCTGCCCATCGGGGCCACGCTGATCAAGGAAGCCTGCGCGGTGCTCGAGCCTGGCGATCACGGTTCCACCTTTAGCGGTAATCCGCTCGTTTGCGCCGGCGCCCAGGTCGTGGTCGACCGAGTTCTCGAACCTGGTTTCCTGGAGGCCGTGCTTGCCAAGGGCCGGAGAATCTACGAGGGCCTCGAAGCCCTGAAGTCCACGGGGCGAGTCGTCGACGTCCGGGGGCAAGGGCTGCTGCTCGGGTTTCAGCTCGATTCGGTCGAAACCGCCGACGCGCTCATCGAGGGCAGTCGGGAAAACGGTCTCCTGCTCATCAAGGTGGCGGCCGACACGATCAGGATGGTCCCCCCGTTGACGGTCTCCGAGGATGAAATCGATTCCGCGACGCGCATAGTTCGCAGCGTGCTCGCAAGCTTGTAGCAGGCGTCGCGAGAGGGCAGAAAGAGTCCACTTTGGCAAAGGTCGTACTCGCCTACTCAGGTGGTCTGGACACGTCCGTGGCGGTCCCATGGATCATCGACAAATACGGCTTGGAGGTCGTCGCGCTTACCGTCGATCTGGGACAGGAGGGGGACCTCGAGGGTGTTCGTGAACGCGCGCTCAAGGCCGGCGCGGTCGACGCGAGGATCGTGGATGCCAAAGAGATGTTTGTCGATCACTTCGTTTGGCCCGCCCTGCAGGCCGGAGCGGTTTACGAGGATTCTTACTATCTCGCCACCGCCCTCGGAAGGCCTCTTATCGCCTGGCTGCTCGTCGACCTCGCCCACGAGCTAGACGCCACAGCCGTCGCACACGGTTCGACGGGTAAGGGCAACGATCAGGTTCGATTCGATGTGTCGGTAATGACGCTCGACCCGAATCTCCGAATCATCGCACCCATCCGCGAGTGGAAGATGTCTCGGGACATGGAACTGGCGTACGCCGAAGAGCATGGTATTGAGGTTCCGGTGACCAAGGCCAGCCCGTACAGCACCGACGAAAACCTCTGGGGCAGAAGCATTGAAGCGGGTCCCCTCGAGGACCCGTGGCAGGAGCCCGCGAAAGACGTGTACGAATGGACGGTCGATACCGCGGAGGCTCCCGACGAGCCTGAGTACGTCGAGATCGCATTTGAGCACGGCATCCCTGTCGCTCTGGACGGGGAAGATCTGAACGGCGTCAAACTGATCCAACGCCTGCACAAAGTGGGCGGCCGTCATGGCGTGGGTAGGACCGATCACATGGAAAATCGCCTGGTGGGGATCAAGTCGCGCGAGATTTATGAAGCTCCCGCCGCCGCGATATTGCATACGGCGCACCTGGAGTTGGAGAAACTTACCCTCGCCAAGGACCAAGCGCGGTTCAAGCGGCACGTTTCGTCGGCGTACGCCGACATGGTCTATAACGGTCAGTGGTTCTCGGGCATACACAGAGAACTGGCCGCATACATCGAAGTGAACCAGGAGTACGTTACCGGCAAGGTAAAGGTCAAGCTGCACAAGGGCGGCTGCACCGTGGTTGGACGTGAAGCGCCGCGGGGCCTCTACCAGATTAGCCTTGCCACGTACGGGGAGGACGACGCGTACGATCACGAGGCCGCGGTCGGCTTCATAAGAATCCATGGTCTCAGTCAGCAGACCCAGGCCCGCTTACAGCTTGGGCGTCAAGCCCAGTCCCCGGTACTTCCAAGACCCGTCGAGGAAGAATGACCCTCTGGGAAGGCCGCTTTCGTCCCGGGGGCGGCTCGGAAGCAGTCAAATTCACCGGCTCGTTCCGATTCGACCGCCGCCTGTACCGCGAAGACATCGCGGCCAGCATCGCACACGCCGAGATGCTGGGAGCCGCGGGAATCATCCGCGAAGACGACGCGCACGCCATAGTTTCCGGCCTGAGGCAGATTCGCGGTGAGATCGACGCGAACGGCATTCCCGACGATGCCGACGATGAAGACATCTTCACGTTCGTCGAAAGAAGACTCGGCGAGATCGTCGGCGAACCGGCCGGCAAGCTGCATACCGCTCGAAGCCGGAACGACCAGGTCGCAACCGACTTTCGGCTGTACCTAAAGGGGCTGAATCGGCGGACGGCGCTGGCGCTCTGTGACCTGGATTCATCCATCATCACGCTGGCCGAACGGCATCGCACGGCGATCACGGCCGGGCTCACCCACCTACAGGTCGCTCAGCCCGTCCTTTTCGCCCATCAGCTTCTCGCCTATCACGAGATGCTTATCCGCGATCTCGATCTCTTCGATCGGGCCTTCAGCCGCGCCGACGTGCTCCCGCTCGGCGCCGGAGCCCTGGCCGGCGTACCGTACCCGGTTGATCCTCAACGCGTGGCGAAATCGCTGGGATTTCGACGAACCGCCGCCAACAGCATGGACGCCGTCTCGGATCGTGACTTCGTCCTCGATTTCCTCTATGCGGCGTCCCTGACTTCCATACACATGTCCCGCATGGCGGAAGACTTATGCCTGCTGAGTTCCCAACCCTACGCAGCTATTTCCATAGCTGATGCCTATGCTACGGGAAGCAGCATCATGCCTCAGAAAAAGAATCCCGATGTTCCGGAGCTCGTACGGGGAAAGACGGGGCGCCTGATCGGTAGGCTCACCGGCATGTTGACTACGATGAAGGGCCTTCCACTCACCTACAATCTTGACCTCCAAGAGGACAAAGAGGCTGTATTCGACGTGGAGCTCAGTCTCTTGCCCGCCATCGACGCGTTCCGAGGTCTGTTCGAAACGCTTGAGATCCATGAGGAACGTATGCGAAGGCTGGCATCAATGGGAAACTCTTCCGCCACCGATCTCGCCGACTACCTGGTGTCCAAGGGACTGACCTTCAGAAAGGCTCACGCCATCGTCGGCGAAATCGTCCGGACCTGCGTCGAAAACGGTACCGACCTGACAACGCTCACCGTTCCCGAACTCCAGAAGCATTCAGCCGAATTCGGATCCGACGCGATCGATCGGCTCCAGCCGGAGTGGTCGGTACAGGCCCGAACATCCCCGTCGGGTACGGCCCCACGCCTCGTGGCATCTGCACTTCGGGTGGCGGTCGACCGCGTTCGGTCATCTAGGACCGTATGGTCCGAGCGAACTCTACCATTCGAGGACTGACCGACCTCTCTTAGCAGCGAGATTCCGATGTCATTCGCCAAGTGCTCCCGTTATTACACCCCACTTACTACTGTGTCTTCTTATATTGGTGGGCACAAACGCTAGCATTTCTCAATAGTGATCACCTTATCCAAGGCGTTTCCTATGTCGATGATTCGAAGCACTCGACAATCAGACTCTGTACCCTCGGTACTTACTGCGTCCGGATTGCAGCTCCGTTACGGTCGCCCGGCGGGTGGTTTAATACGTGATACCTGCCGCGTTTACCCAAAGGAACGGCGTGGTCCACGACTTATCGATCGTCATACCAGCCTATGACGAAGCTGCACGGCTTCCGAGCACGCTGGCGGCTCTGTCGGATCACTTCGGGCATGACCCCGAAGATATTGAGATCATCCTCGTCGACGACGGCAGCGGTGACGCTACGCTCAAAATCATGGGCGACTGGTGCGACCAGCGTCCGTTCGCCCGATCTATCACGGTGCCTCATGGCGGCAAGGCCAGCGCCGTGAAGGCGGGAATCGCGTCCGCGGCGCGCGGGCGCGTGATGTTCATGGACGCCGATCTGGCGGTGCCCTTGGCAGACATAGCCAACGTCATGTCGGAGCTCGATCGAGGCGCCGACGTGGCGATTGGATCGAGGGAAACGTGGGGCGCTTCCCGGCTGGGCGAACCTCCGCTCAGGCGGCTTCGCGGTCGCGCATTCAACTGGCTTGTCAGAACGATCCTCTTCCGAGGAATCATGGACACTCAGTGCGGATTCAAGGCCTTCACGCGCCGGTCGGCCAAGGAGATATTTTCCAGGACCCTCCTCCACGGAAGGCCCAATCCGGAGCTTCGCGGTCCAAGCGTAACCGCATTCGACGTCGAGATTCTCTATCTCGCCAAGCTCATGGGGTTCAAGATCGTGGAGGTGCCGGTACGCTGGCGCCACGTCCCCGAAAGCAAGGTCCGCCCACTCTCCGATCCGCTGCGGATGGCCGCCGACGTATTCAAGATCCGGTTCAATGCACTCACCGGAAAGTACGTCGACCAAAGGTAGCCACGCTGTGAAAATAGGAATCTACGACGCCTGGCTCCACACGCTCGGGGGCGGCGAGAAGCACCTGCTCACCGCCGCCGCAGCCCTCAGTCAGACGCACGAAGTGCACGTCCATAGCCACGCGCCAGTTTCCAGACAATCGTTAGAGCGTCTAACATCTTTACCATTACATAAGCTCTCCTTATGGAACCGGCCGAATCTACCCGCATCGGGCCTAGTAAGTGAGTTTTCTGAATACGATCTATTTATAAATGCCACTCACGACAGCCTCTTGCCAAATCCATGTCGTAGAGGGATCCGCTTGCTCTTTTTCCCGCCGCGCAAACCCAACTCGATTCTCACCGCAATGGCTAAAGCACTCGGGCCGGCAACCCGGATATCTGGGCTCCCGATATATTCAACTGGCTTCTTCGGTCCCGAACGCGTCGGCCGGGGTTGGTTCAGAAACACCTCGTCACACGCCACGATCACGCTGCCCGCTGGCGCGCGGAGTCTCAGTTTCATGGCCGGCAACGCGTCAGCGGCCCAGAAAACCGTGATCGTCTCCAACGGAAATCAGGAACTGGATCGCTTTAGTATCCCACCGACGAATGGCGGCTTCGTCCCTATTGGGCCGATCGACGTACCTCGGGGAGATGCAGGGGACGCCATCGTCAGCTTGGATGTCTTTCCGCTTGACCGCGGTCCAAACACCAATGTTCGTGAAGATCGGCAGATCGGCATCGCCATAGCCGATCCCAAGACTGGTTCCCCCAGGGAGCTCCCCGTCCGTCTCCTGCTTAGGAGACTGGCGCCTCGATTGGGTGAAGAACTCGAGCGCCTGACCGGTGTCTCGCCGCGTGACGCATTGGCCAGCTACGACGTCATCGTTTCTAACTCGCGCTTCACCGCCGGTTGGCTCGATCGATGGTGGAATCTACGTTCGGAAGTAATTTACCCACCGGTTGACGACATAGGTTTTGACCAGACAAACCCTATTAAGCATGCGGAAATATTATCTGTTGGCCGATTTTTCATAGGTAGTCATCATAAAAATCATTTGTTAATGATCGAAACCTTTTCAGCAATGGTTAGGGGCGGTCTGTCCGGATGGACCTTGCGCCTCATCGGCGGCGCCGGCAACCGGCCCAAGGATAATCAGTATTTAGAGTCACTAAGAGGTGCCGCCCGCGGTCTTCCAATCAAAATCGAAACCGACGTGGATGTCCAAACTCTGCACGATGCATACAGGAATGCAAGCATCTACTGGCACGCCGCCGGACACGGACAGAATGAACGGCGCAGCCCTGGAAGCTTCGAGCATTTCGGCATCTCCCCGGTTGAGGCCATGTCCGCCGGGGCGGTTCCCGTTGTTTTCGATGGTGGCGGATTGAGAGAAACGGTCGAACACGGTGTCTCAGGCTATCTCTGGAAACGGGAATCCCAGTTGCGGGACTTAACTTGGCGACTGGTCCGGAATGCCATCTTGCGACGCCGTCTTTCAACGGCCGCCGTGACGCGAAGCAAGGAATTTGGAGCCGACGAGTTCAACCGCCAGTTCCTTGAGATCGTTGACGCACTCGGATGACGATCGCCCACCGGCGCCCAGATTTACCAAGCCGTGCGCGTTCGATCTCTCGGGGGGCGTTGATGCCGGCAGTGCTCACCCGTTGCTTGAGTCCCTGATTGATGCCATAAGAAGGTGCAGGTGGCGGACATCGCCGCAATCCGGGGCCACCGTCGAGCCGTACTGATGGGCCATGGCGCGTTAGATCCCATCCTGAGCCGAATTGAATGACAACCACGGTGTTGGGAATCGAGACTCGGATGATGCCAGCCCGAAGGATTCTGACGCATGACGAACGCGAAATCCCTCCGACGCCGTGACAGCCACGGAACCGGATCGGACCGAGGCCCCGAACCGCGCCGGGCATTCATCTACATGTGGTCATCCGATTTCACGCCGACTCCGTGTTCGCTGCTGGGAAGACAGCAATTCACGGCCCGCGGGGGCATCGGTGCGCGTCTCGAGGGTGCGTTGATGTTTCGGACGAGAAGTAAGCGCCCTCGCCTCGCGAGCAGATTGCGAGAGAGCAGTTGGTAGACACCACCACCTGGCTGCTGTTCCTCGTTCCCGCCAGTGTCGCAGGGATGCCGCTGACCTACATCCTCTTCCGCAATCTCCCGTCGGGCGGTGTATTCCTGGCAAAGCCCCTGGGGATCTTGCTCGCAACTTATCTGGGTTGGATCCTGCTGTTTACCGGTCAGTTCAACAATGGGCGCATCTACCACCTGGCCGTCATGTTCGGATGCGCCGCGGTCGCCGTCGTATTGATGATTCTCGCTCCGGCCTTTCGCCGGGAGCGCATCGCACGCTGGCGCGTATTCTTGCTGGCGGAGGCGGTATTTGCGATCGCGTTTGTGCTGTTCGCCCTCTACCGGTCGCGGAATCCGGAGATCTGGGGGACCGAAAAGCCCATGGACATGGCGCTGATGACCGGCATAATTCGCAGCCCGACTTATCCGCCGCTAGATCCCTGGCTGTCGGGGTTCGGGATCAACTACTACTACTTCGGGTACGCCATCGCCGCCGGATTAACCTGGCTTTCCGGGGTGGATAGCCCGGTGGGCTTCAATCTGGCGCTGGGCACGTTCCTGGCGTCCGCCTTTGTAGCCGTCTATTCGCTCGGATTCGATCTGATACGTCTAATCAACTCATCCGCGCGGTGGGCTGTAAGCCACGGCGGTGGGTTTCTTGCCGCCGTGATGGTGATGGTGGCCGGAAACCTTTACCCGATTCATTACCTGATCAACGCCGACCTACGCGGCCTCAGTTTCTGGAAGGGCATGGGTTGGGATGCTACGCGCGTGGTCCAACTGAAGGCGGGGGATCACCTACTCGATTACACCATCAATGAGTTTCCCGCGTTCTCATTCATTCTGGGCGATTTGCATCCACACGTTATGGCTCTGCCCTTCACGGTGATCGCGATGTCGGTGGCAATCGCGTGGCTCGTCCACTGGTCGACGGGCGTACGGGCCATGGGCCATGAGTTCGCGATCGCGACCGTAACTGGTTGGCTGCTCGGCGCTCTTTACGTAATCAATTCCTGGGACTTCCCGAGCTTCCTGGTCTTAGTGACCATCGGCGGCGCAGCCGGTGTCGCGGTGCTTGGTCAGGATCGAAGCGGCCGGCGGATTCTCCGGCTCCTTTTGTCCCTGGCGCTTGCCACGGCGGTCGCGGCGGCCGCCTATTTTCCCTTTCACTTTAATTTCGAGCCCTTCGCAAGCGGCGTCCGAATCGTCGAAATCAGATCAAGCATCGCCCAGTTCCTGACCATTTTCGGATTGTGGATTCTTGTCGCAATCGTCTTTCTCGCCTTTAGATTGAAGTCCAAACGGCGCGTGGAAATTCTCGTTTTCGCGGCTGGATTAGCCATGGTGGTGGTCGCCTGGTTCGTGGGCAATCGAACGGCCGTGGTGGTGTTAGGCGGCGTGGGCGCGGCCGCCGCTGCCGGCTCGCTATTGCGAAGCAAACACAACGTTGGACTCAGCGCCGTTTCGGTTCTGTATTTCGGGGCATTCGGGCTGGCGGCGATTCCCGAACTCATATTCATCAAGGACTTCTTCGGGCCGCCCTACGACCGAATGAACACAGTCTTCAAGCTCTACTACCAAGTCTGGCCGATGATAGGGATCGCTTCGATCGCGGCAGCCTATTGGATATACACTGAAATCGTGCGCAGGTCCGTATCCGCCCGGATCGTCCTCGCCGGTGCGCTCGCGCCGACCGCCGCCGCGTTGGTTGCCGTGACCATGATCTACCCTGTCATTGCCGGGCGAGCCAAAGCGGCCGATTTCGATCACGTGACGCTGGACGGCCTGGCATATGCCGATGTCGCGTACGGCGCCGATATCCCCGTAATCGATTGGCTCAGAGAGAATGCCCCTCCCGATGCCGTGATCCTGGAGGCGGCCGGCAAGCCTTACACGAAATACGGCCGGGTATCCGCTTGGACCGGCATCCCGACGCTCGTCGGTTGGATACAGCACGAGAACCTCTGGCGAAACACGGACCCCGAGATCGCCGAACGAGTCGACGCAATCGACGCCATCTATTCCGAGGCTCCCGCGGAGGCGGCCTTGAAGCTTCTTCACAAGTACGGCGTGACTCACGTTTTTGTCGGGTCGATGGAGCGCGAGAAATACGGCTTCAACGTTCTGCGGCGATTCTCATTTCTAACGCTGGCCTTTGAGTCCACCGGTGGAGCCCAAATCTACCTTGTTCCCCGTCAGGTGAATCCCGGCGCCGTCGAATGGGAGGTGGAGCGGCGGGTCCAAACAGCACGATGAATTCGGCGGCCACGATCGCGTAACCGTCGAGTCAAGATTGCGCCGATCTAGAAGTTAAAGCGAACCTTGAGACCGTTGAGGACATTGAAAGCTCTCTCGATCGACGCACCTGATCTTCCATATTCCGCAGGCGACGGCAAGAACGATGCTCAGCGGAGCATCTAAGCGGCGCTCACCCCGGCTGGACCTATAATCGGCCCTGCGTGAAAGCATTTCACATGGCTGGGAGGAAAACATGGCCACTTATCTCGTACTCGCAACAATGTCCAGTTCAGGGGTTGGCACGGATGGCAGCTCTGTAAAGGATGCCATTGCCGACGGCGCACCGGAATCTCGCAAGCTGATTGAGGCGCACGGCGGAAAGCTCGTGGAGACCTACTTGACGATGGGTCAATACGACGGCGCCATGATCGTCGAGTTTCCCGACGATCTCGCCTGCACCCAGGCGATGCTGGCAATGCGCGAATTCGGCGTTGGAACCGAGACGCTGAGAGCTTATCCAGAAGGCGAATGGGGAAAGATCGCCGAAGGTATCTAGCTAAGGTCCCGGCAGCGACCCTGCCGTCAGTGGGCTAACCGCCGCCTGCGTCCACGAACACCGTCGCCACCTCGTCTTCATAGGTGACGACCCAGTTTGGATCCGAACGCAGCGCCGGAGCCAGGGCCGACTGGAATTGCACGATTATCGTGTCAGGCTCCGCCGACCGAAGGACCTCTTCCCATCCCGGGCTAAGTCCGTCCACGTGGATATAGGATTCAAGCGCTCCGGATACGAACGGATCGTAGCGCCCGTCGATATATACCTTGGAATCCGGCCAGAGAGTCCAGGTCAGAAAGCCGCCCCAATGGTAAGTGTTCCAAACGCGACCCGTTGGTAGTCCGGCGATGTAGTCGCGCGCACCATAAGGCATTGGCACCACGCTGGGCCCATCAAGCGACGTGGGCGCAAGCCATGCGCCGACTCCGATGGGAACCATCATCGACGCAGCCAGAAGCAGACCCGGAACGGAGTGCAATCTTAGATTCATCGCAGGTATTCGGGCCAGACTGCCGGATAGGAGCACAACGACCGCCAGGACGCTGAAGGGGATAGTTTTGCGGGCGGAGTACGCGAGCGCGAGTAGCACGATGACCGCCGCCGCGGAAGCGGATGGGATTTGAAAGCGTCCCCATATCAGCACCACCACCACGCCGATCAGGAAGATCCCGAAGAACCACCATGTGGCTGTGAACGTTGCAGGTGGATTCCAGTCGGAATTGAATTCGCGAGCAGGAGTAGTCAGCTGCCAAAACGGATGCGCCCACAGCGCCGGCCCTGATGGATTGATCGCGACGAGCGCGGCGCCGAAAAGCGCCACCGGCGCCAAATGAACGATTCGCGTGCGACATCCATACAGAGGCGACGGCAGATTGAATCGCCGCCACAGCCAGTCGAGCCCAAGCAACGCCAGCATTCCGAAGCCGATTGGAAACGATCCGTGAAAATTCGCCCAAGCGAGAAACACCGGCGGCAAAAGCCAAATGAGACGCGACCCGGATCGACGGTGACGCATCGCAACAGCGGCGGTGATCGCAAGTAGCAGCAGTCCAAACTGCATAGGGCGGATGCCAACGAACTGACTCGCGGCTAAAGCGGCGATCGTAATGGCGAAGGCTCGGGCGAATGGCCCTACACGCGCCCCCGCGAGTGCGCGGTCCACAACTAACCAAGTCGCCATCGACACCAGGGCGAAAAATGCCTGTGCACCCCATACGCCCACGTTCGAAATCAACTGATATATGAGCCACTCAGACAGCCATTCATGCGGTATCCAGTCTTCTCCAGCGGCGCCGAACGTGAACGGGTCCGGTACGGGGGTCCGACCGTTTTCAGCTATATAGCGGCCAGTATTGAGGTGAATCCAGAGATCGGAATCGAGCGGATGGGCCAGCGATATGCCCGCAACTATTCCAAGCGCAGCAAGCGTTGGAGCGGCGAGATCGCGCCAATACTTTCGTGTCACCAACGGCTCACTAATGATTTGCAGCGAGAATGCGGGCCAGTCGCCGGGACGACACCCTGCGAGTGTCTGAAACCGCGCCGATCAGTCATCCGGGATCACCGGTTCACGACCTGCCCGAGAACGCAATAGTGGATACTGTCAATGGTCAATGAGATGCGTGCTTGGACGATCCAGGAAGAACATATCGCCGAACCGATGAGTAAAGCTAAAATATCGTCCCCGGGCGGTCCAATTCGGGGCGCGAGAAGTATCGCGGCCGCTATTGTCGCGGCGGTGCTCATCGCAGGCGCGGCGGCGGCCGTCGCCCAAGCCGCCGAGCATGGACGGATCGGTCAGCGAACGGGCGAACTCAGGCCCGTAGCCGCCTGGTACGAGGGCGAAAAGACCTACTACTGGGATTTCGGTGTCTCAGTTCCCAACACCGCGGACCTCTACAGGGCAATCAGTGGCTTTTCGGAAAGCGGCGGCCCAATCTTCGTGGAGGGGCAGGATCCTGTTGTCGATACGGTTCCCGGCGACCCCGGCTACAGTGATTTCTGGCGAATTATCTTCTACGTCGTTGACGGCGATTTCGTCCCAGGGTCAGCAAGATCCGTTGCCGCGGTCAGGGATGCGGGCCACCGAATAATAGATCCGGAGATCACGGTCAACTGTCCCATTGTTGATGCCGGCGCTCGAGCAAACGAAAGAGTCCTAAATCCCGGCTGGCATGTTGGGCGGCAGATTGTCTACTTCGATTTTGGACGCGACCAGATACGAGCCGGTACTTCGAACGCGAACATCTACGTGTTCGTTGACGGGTTCGACGTCGACGGTTCGCCCCGAATCAGCGGGGGCGCAACGCCGATTCTTGACGCCCGAACCGGAGATTCGATTTACTCGGCGCTCAGACGGGTCAACTACGTCGTGGCGCCAGGGGACCTGGAAGCCGGGGGCCTCCGCTCCGCGGCGGCCATTCTGGATTCGGGACTCGAGATCCGACCCACCGACATCTTCATGAACCTGCCCGCCGCGACAGTGACGAATGACGGCCTGCCGGTCTGGGCATGGTGGACTATCCCGAGCGTTTTTTTGGTCCTTGCCGCCGGACTGTTCTATCGAGCGCTGATCTGGAATCGGCGCAGACCATACCGTGGGGCCGCCTAACCCCCTCGACATCAGCCGCCGCGCCATGGCCGTCGGAAAGATTTCGAAGGCGGCGTGCGTCGAGGACCCCGGGGCGGTACGCTTTGGCAAAAGGGAGGCGATCATGGCGGTTTTCCTGCATGCGCGTATCCGGGTCAGCGATCTCGAAAAAACGATCGATTTCTATTGTGACAACCTTGGATTCAAGGTGAAAAGTCGCAGCGATAAGTCGCCTCAGGGCAATCAGATCGCCCACCTCGAGCTGCCAGGCAATGTGACCACGCTTGAGCTGACGTACTCGGACGACTACGATCTCAACGTTCCCGAAGATCTCATGCATTTCGCCATTGGCGTGCCGGATTTAACGGCCTTTTGCGGCGATCTGGAGGAGCGCGGGATCGAAATCTGGCCCGATGGCTGGAGAAAAGCTTTCGCGTCGGGGAACAAGATGGGCTTCATCGACGATCCGGACGGGTACGAGATCGAATTGCTGGAGCGAAGCGACGACTAAGACCAGATTCCCCACGGCCGATCTAGGACCAGGGCAGCGCTAGGAGACTCACGATGAAGGTCGAGTTGACCACGGCTCATCACGCGCCGGTCACCGCGAAGCGGATGCGCGAGGCCGCGCTGCGATTCCTCGATTCGCTTGATGACGGTCAGCGCGGCGTCGCGACGTTCGATTTCGAAGGCGACGAGCGGTACGAGTGGAGCTATGTCCCGGTCACGCGCAAAGGCCTGCGCCTGAAGGACATGACCCAGGCCCAGCGAGGCTTGGCCATGGATCTGATGACCAGCGGACTCGGCGTCCGCGCCTCCGACCAGGCGAAGCGGATCATTGACCTGGATGGAATCCTTGGCGAATGGGAGCGCATCCAGGAGCTCGAAAGTAGCTGGATGCGCGACCCGGAGCTCTACTACTACAGCGTCTTTGGCGACCCAGCAGCTCGCGACCCATGGGCCTGGCGGGCCGGCGGTCACCATATCGGAATCCATTTCACGATCATCGACGGCGAGATCGTTTCGCCGCTGCCGTTCTTTTTCGGCGCCAATCCCGCCCAGGTTCGACACGGCCCGCAAAAGGGGGCCCGCACCCTGCCGGAAGAAGAAGATCTGGCGAGAGCCGTGCTCGACGGCCTCGATGGCGACCGTAAACGCCAAGCGATCGTCGATCCCGTGGCCCCGGAAGACATCCTGACGAAGAACTACCGCCGGGTTGACCCCGAAATGCCGCTCAGTGGACTTGAGTTCTCAGCGATGACCGGCGAACAGCGAGAACGTCTGGTGAGGTTGATCCGCCATTACGTGAGCCGGGTGGACGAGGAAATCGCGGACAACGAGTGGCGGCGAATCGAAGCCGCGGGGTTGGATCCGATCACGTTTGCGTGGGCCGGGCCGGCCGAAAGAGGCAAACAGCATTATTACTCCGTAATCGGACCCCAGTTCATGATCGAGTACGACAACACCCAGAACGATGGGAACCACATTCACTCCGTGCTGCGCGATTTCGAGCGTGACTGGGGCGAAGACCTCCTCTCGCTGCACTATTCGGAGTCCGATCACCACTAGTTCGGACCGTCGCCGCCCGTAGGAAGCTTCCACTGGCTCGGTAGGATGGCCGCCGTGCCCCCGGCGCCATGCCATTACAGCGCTAGTTGTTAAGCGCGCCGTCCGCGATCCACGCAGCGATGAGATCGATCTGCGCGTCGCTCAGAAACGGTCCGCCCAGTGGCATCCGCGGCTGATCGATGCCTCGGACCCGCCGGATTATCGGGCTGGCGTCAGGATTTCCAGGTACGACTTCGGGCCCGCTCGCGCCTCCTCTCATCACGTTCTCGTAGGAGTCCAGGAACAGGCCGGCGGTGCCGCCGTGACAGATCGAGCAGCTCTGCACGAGAACTGGAAGCACGTCGCGGGCAAAGCTGACGCCCTGCCCGACGGCGGGGGCGGGAGTTGATGTTGGAGCCTCGGGAACGGTAGTCGGAGTGGGAGCGGGAGTCTCTACCACCGGCTCCGCCGTAGGCGCCGCAGTGGGTTCGGGAACGGGAGTTGGGGCTGCGGTCGGTACTGGGGTTTCTGTAGGCGGCGGAGTTTCAGTGCGTGTAGGCGGCGGGGGTGGAGTTTCCGTAGGCGTCGGCGGCGGTGTTGCCGTCTCCGTGGGGACCGGCGTGAGGGTCGCGGTGGGTGGCGGGACAGGAGTGTTTGTCGCGGCGATGGTCGGCGAAGGCACAGCAACCGGGGTATCCACCGGGACGGACGTAGGAGTGTCGTCCGCTTCAGGAGCGGGCGTGGCCGTCGAAACTTCGACCGGGCGAGACGTGGGAGTCTGCGTGGGAGCAGGACTAGGCTGAGGAGTGGATGTGTCGACGGGTGTTGAAACGGGGCTTGCGGCGACGACCGGTGCGTCCGCCTGACCCGCGTCGCACGACGCTAGCGTCAACAAGGCGGCCAGCATGGGCACGGCCACGAGCAACGAAGAGCGATTTCTTGAGGTCACCGGAGGCTAACTCGATCCGCGGCCGCGACGCCGAGCCGTCCGGCGGTTCAGACGGCGGCAGCGCGGTTACACAAGCTCACAAGCACGATTTCGTGATTTAGTACGCGCCAACGCGGCTTTCGGTTCGCCAATCCGGACCGCGCGATCTCGGCGGCGCATGTTAATCCGGCGCCATCAGTTCGGCCTCGGGTTGACCCTCGGGCGGGCGGTCGGGCTCAATGGCTCCGGCGGTTGATTTCGGCAATCGGCCCGTGGTCACGTATATGACGCGCTCGGCGATGTTCGTCGCTCGGTCCGCAATCCGCTCCAGGTCGTGCGCCACCCACATGAGATATGTGGCGCGCGTTATTGAACGCGGATCCGCGAACATGTAGGAAAGCAGCTCCCGGTAGACCTGCTCGTAAAGCTCGTCGACTTCGTCGTCGGCCGACTCCACCCGCGCCGCGGCCTCGTTGTCGCGGTTCACCAGCGCATCGAGGCTGACCCGAAGCATGTCCGTGGCCCTGTCCGCCATGCGCGGGATATCGATGAGCGGCTTCAATGGCGGTTCGGTGCCCATCAGCAGGCTGATCTTTGCGATTCCCTCCGCGTAGTCGCCCATGCGCTCAAGCTCTGAGGCAACCTGGATCACACTCACGAGGGTTCGCAGGTCCACGGCCATGGGCTGCTGCCTCGCCATCACATCGATGCAGCGCTCCTCCAGCGCAATCTGCCTGCGGTCGATTTCGTCATCGTCATCGACGACCCGCTGCGACGCGTCTAGATCCCGCGACTTGAGCGCTTCGAGCGCATCATGGATACTCGACTCCACGAGTCTCCCTATCGACAGGAGCTCGTTCTGAGTCTCTTCAAGTTCGTTGATGTATTCAGTTCGCGGCATCCCAGCATCCTCTCCAGCCCAGACCCATCTCCACGCGGCGATCAGCAAGCGCAGGGATGGGGCGCCCCGTTTTCGCAAAGACGAACAAACCGTAGCATGCGGCGTCCACGGGTGACGCTTCGAACGCCTTCGGCGAACCGTTTTAATTCGTCTTGGAAATCCACGAGCGGGACCGAGCTCTGACTATGTGCTGGGCGAGAGACGTGATGCATCGTGGCCCGTCTCGTGATCCAGTCGTAGTGGCCCGCCGGCCGGCGCCGCGCTAGCATCCGCGTGAAGGGAGTCTGCTCGGAAAGGCGCAGGACATGGCCCGCGATCCCGTTTTCGACGCCGCGGTCGACAAGACCACGGCGACCTAGACGGCTGAAATCAACGGCCAGAGGTACTGCTTCTCAGGCAAAGGTTGCCGCATGGATCTTGAGGACATTCCCAATGCGTTATGGCGTCGTCAGAGTGCTGACGCTGCCCCGCGCCGGCCGGCTGCCAAGATCTTCGCCGCGAAACCGGACGCCGACGAGGCGGACGGAGTCATCCGCGCCACCGGAAAATCGGGCTCGTCGGAAGCATGCACTGTCACCGTGAAATCACCATGATCGATCAGAAATCCGCTGCCGGCGGGATCCGACGGGGATTGGCCGGCGGCCTCCTGTCCCGGCGCACGGTCGCATCGGTCGGCGCGCTGGGCATAGCCGGTTCGTTCCTTGCGCTGCTGGGGCTGAAGGTCCTTCGCGGGAGTGACGGCGGCGGGATCGGAGTCAATGCGACCGGGAAACTCGGCGACATACGCACCCGCCCTGCCGCCGATTTCCGCGTGGAGCAGTTCGACGGGTCCACCTTCCAGCTATCCCGCCAACGAGGGAACGTCGTCCTTCTGAATTTCTGGGCGTCCTGGTGCTCACCATGCCGTATCGAGGCGCTCGCGCTTGAAAGGGCCGCGGTGGAGTACGCCGACCGCGGACTCGTGGTATTCGGCCTAAATGTCTGGGACGATCGTGACAATGCGCTCGATTTCATCGATGAATTCGACGTCACGTATCCCAACGGACCGCAGGGCGACGACCCCGTGACCGTGGAATACGGCGTGACGGGGCTTCCGGAGACCTTCGTTATCGATCGCAAGAGCGTGCTCGTGCGCCGCTGGATCGGCCCGTTGACCGACGAACGCATAGCGACGCTGGTCGAACCTGTTCTGTCGGAGTAGTCGCCGCACACGCTCGGCCGCGGGCCGGATTCTGCCAACCAGCGGTACGACCGAGCCGACGTCTGACGCGATCGCGGATGACAGCAATGCCGGATCGGTCCGCCTGACGGCGATTCGCATACACCACAAATGCTTTCAATAAGGAACTATTCCTATGCGCCATCATCATACTTGACAGTCATAGACTCAACTGTTATATTTCGGCATATGCAGGTTGTAGAAGCCTAGTTGGCTTAGGTTTATCAGGAGGCCAGAGACATGGCAATGATTCAACGTTGGGACCCGTGGGGTGACCTTAGGCGGCTTGACAGCACCGTCAGCCGGTTTCGGAGAGTCATCGGGACCGGGGTAAACGGCGATTCCGTGCGAAGCTGGGCGCTGCCTTTGGATGTTGAGCGCGACGGCGACAACTTCGTCGTCAGCGCATCTATCCCGGGTGTCGCACCGGAGGACATCAAGGTCACGATCGACGACGGCGTGCTTGCGATCAGGGGCGAAACCAAGGACGAGAGCGAGGCCGAGGATCGCGGCTATCTTCTCCGCGAGCGTCGCTCAGGGTCATTCCACCGCTCGCTTCGTCTACCGGAAGAACTCGACACTGAAAAAGCGGAGAGCGAGTACCGTAACGGCGTCCTCAGAATTACGTTTCAAAGATTAGAGTCCAAGAAGTCAAAGGTCCTGGACGTAAAGGTTCACAGCTAAAGCGACAATCAGCCCGCTGGACGGATCCCCCAACGTCCGACGGACACTTCCCAACGAGACGGCTCGGTGCTGATACCACCGGGCCGTTTTGTTATGGCGGTCACCGAATGATCTCACCCCCCGGCGCCACGCTGGTGGTCGAGATTGGGCGTTCGTCCGCGCCATCAGCGCTTTCCGAGAATTTTCCGTTCGGGCGCAGCCGGTCCATACTTGAACACTCGCGCTACGGCCCCCGAAGGAGGATCAAGATGGCGGCCAACCCGAAATCCGCAACAGGACTACTCGCCGAGAGCCCGTCAGATGCCCAGGAGAGCACGGTGCTTCACGCCGGCGAAGTGAACAATCGAGAACCGGACGATTTAACCACCATCACCTGGAATCAGCCCATCGGCATCATTGAGCCCACCAGGCCGATCGTGAGCATGAACTGGCACCATGTCGCGGTGGGCCCGGGCGGAGGCGGCGTGGCTCTCCATCAGCATCACAGGGACCACGCCATCTGGTACATCATGAGCGGGAAGGGACGCGCCGATATCGGTTCAGCGATGGGTGAGCGACAGGAAGAAGTCGGTCCCGGTGACATAATCGACGCGCCGATCGGCGGGTTTCACTACGTCGAGAACATCGGCGACGACGAACTGGTGATACTTGAGATCATCATGCGATCGGCCGATTACGTTGAAGATGGACCTATGATCAATCCGGTGAATTTGGAAACTTTCGACTCCGGGCGCTACGGGACATCGCGGAAGCTGGAACAACCCGGAAACTGACCGCCGGTTCGAGCTTGGCGTCAGGATCGATCCTCGGCGTTTGTCACAAACGCCAGGTCTCGAGTCAAGATCGCGGGGGCTGGACGGAGTACGGTTGCGCCGTTCGGCGGCGGCCTTCCGCCAATCCCGTAATTGGCGCTCACGCATGGTCCTGAACCAGAATGAGCGGCACGCAGATTTCACGTAAGACGGTGGACGAAGCAGATGCCCTCTAACCCAGCCGATCGACCAAACGTCCTGTTCTATTTCACCGACCAGCAGCGTTGGGACACCGTTGGGTGCTACGGCAATCCCATGGATCTCACTCCCAACCTCGACGCTCTCGCGCGGCGCGGCGTGCGATTTGAAAACGCCTTCACCTGCCAACCCGTCTGCGCTCCGGCGCGGGGATCGCTCCAGACCGGCCAATTCCCCACGAGTCATGGAGTTTTCCGAAACGGGCTTGCGCTGTCGGTCGAAACGCCTACGGTGGCGACCCTCTTTTCCAATTCGGGCTATCGAACCGCATACATAGGGAAGTGGCATCTGGCCGGAGGCCACCGCGAGGACGCAGTACCGCCTGAGCTCAGGGGCGGCTATGACGACGTATGGGAGGCGGCGGACGCCCTCGAGTTTACGTCGCATCCCACCGAAGGGCGCATATTCAACGAAAACGGCGACGCTATCGAGTTCAGCGGGCAATATCGCGTTGATTTTCTAACCGACAGGGCGGAAATCTTTCTTCGCGACTCTCAGGACGCGCCCTTTTTCCTGTTCCTGTCCCATCTCGAACCGCACCACCAGAACGACATGGACCGCTACGTCGCTCCCGACGGCTACGCGGAGCGCTTCGCGAATCCTTGGATACCCGAGGACCTGCGGAACGAGCCTGGCGACTGGCACGCCGAACTGCCCGACTACTACGGGTGCGTGGCCCGGTTGGACGAGTGCGTCGGGCGGCTGTTGAGCGTGCTGGAGAACATCGGTCAACTGGAAAACACGGTCGTGGTTTTTACCACGGACCACGGCAGCCACTTTCGCACGCGCAATCCGGAATACAAACGAAGCTGTCACGACGCTTCGATTCGGATCCCCTTGGTCATGGCGGGTCCGGGCCTCCCGAAAGGCGCCGTCGTGGACGATCTTGTGAGCCTCATCGACGTTCCTCCGACGCTACTGGACGCGGCGGGGATCCGTGTCCCGAAATCGTTTCA
This sequence comes from Chloroflexota bacterium, assembly GCA_963663595.2. Taxonomy (GTDB): domain Bacteria; phylum Chloroflexota; class UBA11872; order UBA11872; family VXNJ01. The sequence continues at coordinate 558,673 of CAXXGZ010000003.1, forward strand.
GGGCGCTTCGCTGCTGAATCTCGCGCACGGAACCGCTGAGACTTGGCCCGACGAGGTGTTCTTCCAGATCAGCGAAGCGGAGGTCGGACGCGGCATCCGAACGAGGCAATGGAAATACAGCGTCTACGCGCCGGACGCCGACCCTTGGAACGACCCGTCCAGCGATACCTACGTGGAACGCTATCTCTACGATCTGCGGTCCGATCCCCACGAGACGGTCAATCTAGTCGGCCGGGCCGGCCGCTACCGCGACGTGGCCGACCAGCTGGGTGAGGCGCTGGTACGTCGAATCGACGCGGCGGGGGAGTCAAGACCGGAGATCGTCAAAGCGCGTTACTACGCCTAGACGGATCCGGCCGCGCGCATCGAAATCCGCCGCGGCCGTTAAACTGGGCGCGAATTTTCGTATCAAACCGGCCCCGGGGCCGGATTAGATCGCCATCGGGGGGACTTAATGAACCTGATCGTCATCATGCTCGACAGTCTCCGCCAGGACCACGTGAGCCTGTACAACCAGCGGATCGGCGCCCCGTTTGACTCCATCGCTGCCTGCCAGACTCCGAACATGGACAATTTCGGGCGGGAGTCCATCGTCTTCGACAACATCTACCCGGAGGCGCTGCCGACGATTCCGGTCAGGACGGCCTTGATGACGGGCCAGCGCACGCTCTTGAACCGCCAATGGCAACCGCTCGCCGGGTCCGACGTGACCATGTCCGAGATGCTGAGCGCTGAGGGCTACGTGTGCGGCCTCATCTCCGACACGTATCATTACCGTGCGCCGAACATGAACTTTCATCGCGGGTTCCATTCGTACCACTGGATCCGGGGGCAGGAGTACGACCCGTACGTATCGGTTCCTCCGACCCGCTCCCTCGATGATTTCGTAAACGAGAGCTTCCCCGAGATCTGGCGCGCCAGGGTCTCGCAGTTCCTGGCCAACACCGAGGACTTCGATACCGCCGACAAGTGGTTCGCGCCGCAGGTGTTCCGGACGGCGAGCGAGTGGCTAAGGCGCAACCGAGATCACGAGAAACTGTTCCTGTGGATCGACAGCTTCGATCCCCACGAGCCGTGGGATCCGCCAAAGCAGTTCGACACCTATACCGATCCCAACTACACGGGACCGCGATTGGTAATGCCCATGGGCGGCAAGGCCGCTAGCTGGGCCAGCGCCGACGAGATCAAGCACATCCAGGGCCTCTACGCGGGCGAGGTCGCCTCGGTGGACTACGCGTTGGGCGAGTTTTTTCAAACGCTCGAAGAAAAGGGCTATTACGATGATTCGCTGATCTTGCTGATCGCCGACCACGGACACCCGCTGGCCGACCATGGGAAGTTCCTCAAAGGCGCCGACCGGATGTACAACGAACTTCTGAAGGTGCCGTGCATGATCCGGCTTCCCGGCGGCGACGGCGGGGGCAGAATCACCCAGGCGGTGGCGGAATTTCACGACGTGCTCCCAACCTTGTTCGACCACCTGGGACTGGGAAGCCTGAATCACGACATGCACGGTTCGAGTCTGCGCGCTGTGATCGACGGCGACTCAGACACGGCGCGCGATGCGGTGATCACCGGCTATTACGAGGGTGCCGATCGCTGCATCCGCGACAAAAAATGGAGCCTAATCGTGCGTCCCGCCGGCGAACAGGACGAGCTGTACGACCTGGAAAACGATCGTCGGGAGACGACGAACGTCATCGAAGACCATCCCGATGAAGCCGAACGGCTGCGGGGCGCCTTCGGCGCCATCTACTTCGGCAGAACGGGGCCGAGCCTCGAGGGTCAGCACGAGTTCAAGGGAGTCCAGGGAGCGTATGAGATGGCTTCCGGGGTCGTTGACTAGGCGCTGTGTCCTAAAGGCGGCTCCGAGCGCCCGCTGAACCGTCGTTCGGGCGGTCGGGGCGATCACGCCCCCCGCGGGACCCAGCCCCCGTCGACGAACAGGCAATGACCGTTGACGAACGAGGCCTCGTCGGATGCCAGGAAGGTCGCGGCGGCGGCAACCTCCTCCGGGGTGACGAGCCGGCCCATGGGAACCCGATCGAGCAGCGTGTCCACCGGAATCGACAGAGTGTCGCGCCCTTTGCGGAACAGCGCCGTATCCGCGTAGCCGGGTCCGATCGCATTCACGCGCACACCGTGGGGACCCCATTCCACGGCAAGGCATTGACTAAGAGTGATTACCCCGGCCTTGGCGGTGCAGTAGGCCACGCGGTTGGCCGACGCTCGGGCTCCGTACATGGAGGCGATGTTGATGATGGAGCCGGACCCCTGCCGGAGCATGTGCCGCCCAGCGGCCTGCGCGCCGAAGAAGACCGCGTTCAGATTTATGTCAAGCATTTTTTCCCAGAACTCTTCAGTCTCGTCGGCGGCGGGCGCGCCCCCGGCGATGCCGGCGTTTCCGACCCAGACGTCGATGCGGTCGAACTCCTCGACGATCCTGTCCACAAATCCTCTGAGGGCCTTCGTATCGGTAACGTCCGTGTGATCCGCAAGCGCCCGCCGTCCGGCCCCTTCAACGAGGCTCGCGGTCTCCTTGGCCGTTTCGAGGTTCACGTCGCAAACGGCCACGTCCGCGCCTTCTCTGGCGAAAGCCAGGGCCATCGCCCGGCCGAATCCGTCCCCGCCGCCGGTTATCCCCGCCACTTTTCCCTGCAATTTCATCGATGTGCCGACTCCTCGTTCGTGGTTCGACTCGCCCCTAGAATCCGCAACAGTATGGACCAGCCGGAGGCCGTCAATTCCCGCCGCATGGCAGGCATGGACTCCGTCGCGCCGCCCGAGGGATGCAGCGCCGACAGATGGGTTCGATCGCCGACTGGCCTCGGCCACGTGCTAATCTAGCCGCGCTCCTTGGGAGTCCTACGCCCGATCGGCCAAATAATGGGGGGCCCGCGCGACGCGCGGCTTGTTTCTTGTGGGGGCAAGTCCATTCGGTTCGCGCATCTTGGGAATGGAAATGAAAATCCCGGCAACGCATCGTCCGGATTGTTGCCCCATTGCGGCGTTGGGATCATGAGCGCAGGGGAATCTGAATCGAATCCGGCCACCCGCCTAGAGGCCGTTCGCGCCGGCGGATTGGCGATACCCACCGCGTCGCAGGTCATGGCGCACGCGGACAGCGAGAACTTTCCCGTGGCGGCCTTGTTCCTGCCCCGGGAGATCCGTCGCCATCTGCTCAATCTTTATGGATTTGCCCGGCTTGTGGACGAGCTTGGCGATGAGATTCCAGGAGACAGAATCGCCCATCTCGACTGGCTGGAACGAGAGTTGGGCCAGATCTACGGGGGACGTCCGGATCACCCGCTAATGCGGCGACTCGCCCAGACGGTGAACCGATTCGATATTCCCAGTGCTCCGTTCACGGACCTGATTAATGCGAACCGACAGGATCAGACGGTGAAATCCTACGAGGATATTGCCGGGCTGATCGAATACTGCTCACTGTCCGCCAATCCGGTCGGCCGGCTCGTCCTGTACGTGGTTGATGCCGCGACGGAGGAGCGGTTTGGATTGTCCGACCAGATATGCACCGGCCTGCAACTCGTTGAGCATTGGCAGGACGTGGCCGAGGATTTCGACGCGGGCCGGATATACATTCCCCGAGAGGACATGGATCGATTTGGCGTCTCAGCGGAGGCCATCCGCCTGCGGCGAGCAGACGCGAATTTCCGGCGCCTGATGGCGTTTGAGGTGGACCGGGCGCGGCAGCACCTCGACGCCGGCGCCCCGCTGGCCAACTCGCTGAGCGGCCGCCCGAGGCTGGCGATCGTGGCCTTCATCGCCGGAGGACGCGCCGCGCTCGGCGCCATCGAGCGAGGAGGGTACGACGTCCTGCGCCGATCGCCGCGACCATCCAAACTGCAGCGCGCGGCCGAATTCCTGAGGACGTTCGCGCAACTTCGCCGGGTGTAGGGACTTGAACGCGGAGACCGCATACAGAGCCTGCGAAGCGATTACCCGCGCGAGCGCGGGTAATTTCTACTATGGAATTCGGCTACTGCCGCGACCGAAGCGAAATGCGCTCAGCGCTGTGTACGCACTGGCCCGGCGGGTGGACGACATCGCTGACGGCGACCTTCCCAATGATCGGAAGATCGCTGAACTCGGGTCCGTCCGCGAGCTGCTCGATTCCCTCGAAACCGTTGGCGATGACCCCGTTGCGGTTGCGCTGACCGACGCGTCGATACGATTTCCGATCCCCTACTCCGCGTTCTCAGACCTGGTGGACGGGGTGGAGATGGACGTATCCGGCGCGTCTTACGAGACCTTCGACGACTTGCTGCTGTATTGCCGTCGCGTGGCCGGATCGATCGGGAGGCTATCGCTGAGCATATTCGGCTCGAAATATCCCGAACTGGCCGAATCTCGGGCCGAAGCCCTCGGTGTGGCATTTCAACTCACCAACATCCTGCGCGACATTCGAGAGGATTACGAGCGCGGCCGCGTTTATCTGCCCGCTGAGGACCTCGATCGCTTTGGCTCCACGGTCAACCTCGACGGCAGCGATAACGATGACCTGATTGAGGTCATCGCCTTCGAGGCGGAACGGGCCCGGGAGTGGTTTGGGCACGGAATGAGTCTGCTGCCGCTGTTGCAGGGTCGCACCTATTCCTGCGTCGCGGCGGCGGCAGGAATATACAGACGCATACTTCGGCGCATCGAGCGGCGGCCCGGCGACGTGCTCAGTGGCAGGGTCGCTCTACCGACGTGGGAAAAGGCCTGGGTGGCTGCCAGGTCAACAATCGGTGGCCTGGCGTGAGCGAGCCTCACGTGGTCGTGGCCGGCGGAGGATTGGCCGGCCTGTCGGCCGCCATCGCCTGCATTGACGGCGGCGCCCGCGTCACGCTCCTGGAGGCCAAGCGCCGTCTGGGCGGCGCCACGTATTCGTTTGAACGTGATGGCCTGCTAGTGGACAACGGTCAGCATGTGTTTCTTCGCTGTTGCACTGCCTATCAGTGGTTCATCGATCGGCTCGGCGTCGCGGACAAAGTAACCCTTCAATCCAGGCTTGAGATACCGGTCGTGCATCGGACCGGCAAGACCGCATGGATCAAGAGCAGCCGGCTACCGGCGCCGTTCCATCTCGCTCCCTCGCTGGCCACGTTCCGATTCCTCAGGCCCCTCGATCGCGTTCGAGTGGCCATGGCGGCAGGAAAACTGGTCCGTCTCGACGTTTCGAATGCCGATTCCGATCGCAAGACATTTGGAGACTGGCTGCTGGAAAACGGACAGTCGCCCGAAGCGATCGCGTCCTTCTGGGATCTCTTCACACTGCCCACCCTCAACGCGCATTCTTCCCAGGCGTCCCTGGCCCTGGCCGCGAAGGTTTTTCAAACGGGGTTGCTGCGGAACCGAACCGCGGGTGACATCGGCTATGGCCTCGTCCCACTATCAGAACTTCATGTCGCGCCCGCAGTGAAGATTCTCAGGGCCGCCGGCGCCGAGGTTCGCACCGACTCGCGCGTGGTGTCCCTCGCCGGCGATGGCGGTTCGATTCGCGTTTTCGCTGCCGACGAGCCACCAATCCGCGCTGACACGATGATACTGGCCGTACCCCATGACGGCGCGGCAAAACTTTTACCGTCCGATGCGCTGCCCGACCCGGCCGCGCTCGAACGCCTCGGAACCTCGCCGATCGTCAACATTCACGTCCTTTATGACCGCAAGGTGATGGAATGGCCATTCGCGGCAGGGTCCGGTGGTCCGGTGCAGTGGGTTTTTGACAGAACGTCGATCTCCGGGTGTGAGCGGGGCCAATACCTCGCCGTCTCACTTTCGGGCGCCGATGAGTTTACGACCGTTGGCAATTCCGATCTCCGGGACACGTTCGTCAAAGCGTTGTCAGATATGTTCCCCGCGGCGAGATCGGCGAGCGTGGAGTCGTTCTTCGTCACGCGGGAACTTAACGCCACCTTTTTTCAATCGCCCGGCACCGCGGAGCTGAGGCCGGGTCCGGTGACGGGGGTCCCCGGCCTATACCTGGCAGGCGCATGGACGGATACCGGCTGGCCGGCCACCATGGAGGGCGCCGTTCGCAGCGGCCTGGCGGCTGCGCGTGAGGCGCTGGTCCATCTCAGTCTCACTCGCAGCCCGCCCACGTTTGCCACGCCGTGACCGAGAGTTTGGCTAGAGCGTGTTGTTCGGCCTCGCATCCGTTCGGCCAGAAGCCGACAGGCGCGGAGGGATAGCCGGCTCGTAGGCGGTAGCAGCCCGACGTCGGTACCGGTTTTATCCGAAACTGGGCGTATAATTTCGTGATTCTGCATCATCCATGAGCTGGCCGTGCTCCGGGAATCACAGAATTTCGTTTCGAATCGTCTTGTCATTGGGCCGGGCTTGCGCTCAGGCCGTCAATTCCGTGGGATCGACACGCGCCGCCAACATGAAACAGCGGGCGTGTAGCATTGAAGTTCCCATTGGACCAGGGGCGCATCGAAACCGCCTCCAGCGCATCCCGGGCAAATCTGCCGGTCCTTATCAAGGAACTCGGCAAAAACGCCTACGATTGCGGCGCCAGCGAGGCGCATTTCCGAATCCAGCGCGATAACAGAGGACGGCCAACCGCACTCCAGTGCAGGCACAACGGACCGGCGCTGACAAGGGAGGCGCTCGAGGCTTTCTTCAAGGACGGCACGACTCCGCCCCGCGTGGGCGATCGCGAGCCGCTCGGCACTTTCGGCCTGGGGCTACTTAGTTTGGGATTGTTCTCCGAAGGGGTCGAGATTCACGACACGGCTTCAGACGCCGACCCATTCCGGCTCGCAATCGATCCAATCGCGCGAATCGCGACGATCGAAAACGTTTCGCGTGAACGGCTTGCCCTGCGCGGGCCCCCCTTCACCATCGAGCTCCCGGTCCTGTCGGCGAACGTTTCCGACGGCCGCGCCGATCTGGCCCTGGAGTCGCTGCCGCTCGGAGAAGGATTTCGCGTCTACCTGGACGATGTGGAAGGGCGCGCCGAAGTGCGGCCCCGAAGCTACGGAGGGACACTGCTCGACCGGGGCGAAATGTCGTTCACATGGCGTCTGGGCTCCAGCACAGTGTCTGCGCAATCGGCGTATGAGCTGAGGATGTTGGAGGGCCGTCCCAGACGGCGCGGCCGCCCCGCGGCGCATGGGATCCATCTCGTTCGCAGAGGTTTCGTGCTGGACAGCACGACGTTCAACGTACCAGTGCGGCGATCCCGCGTGGCCCAACTGGCGGGATGGATGGAGGTAGGCGATTGGCTTGAGATCGACCCCGCAACCACCCGGCCCGCCGGTCGCGGCCGGCCGAGCAGGGCCTTCAGGGCCGCGGCGAGACGGCTAATCGTCGATCTTCTTGCGGAAATCGCAAGCCCTCCTTCTTTCCTGACGCCGGAATACGTCGCCAAACTCGAAAGCGAGCTTACGCAGCGGTTCTCGAAGGCGGTCCTGGCCCAGCCCGAGCTTGCCCCCATAGTGGACATTGACTTGCCGAACGCCCAGCATCGGAGGGTGCTGGACATCTCGTTCCGGAGACCTGAGGACCAACCTAACGAGCCGCTCCGATCTCCGACTGATGGCATTCGCGTTCGCATCGATATTGACGCCAGTTCCGGTCAACCGCCCTCCGCATGGGACGCGGAGGAAATGAGAATCACGCTCAATGCTTGTCACACCAGCGTTCTTCGCATGGTTGAGTCCCCAGCCGCATTCGAGGTTTGGGCGGCCATGATGATCGGTCAGTTGATCACATCCATGCGGCCCGGACGCGCGACCGTCGCGTCGGCCCTCAATGAGGCCTCCCAGCTACTGGATGTTGCGTATTCACCACTATCAACGCCCACGTCAACGCGCAGCCAGCGAGAGAGGACCAGGCGACTTGAAAGTCTGTCACGCCTGAAACGGCAGATTGGCTCCCGGACGTAGTTTTCGAACCCGGACTTCCCGCGCGTTAACACGGCTTGGTTACACTCGATTCTGAAAAATCGAGACGGGCGACGCGACTGTCTAGGCGCTCGGGTCCACCTGGTGAGCGGCCGAAGGGTAACGCCTCGAATCGTGCCTCGGGCGCGGCTTGCTGACGCTCGCATGTGCAATTGAATTCCAGCCGTCATCGCGAAAACGAATAATATCGCTGATCCTGCCAGCTGAGATTGAGAGTTACTGAGAGATGGTTTTTCCCACCGCGACGCATCGAAATCCAAAGGGGCGGATGGTAATCGGCGGCTGCGACGTGGTCGAGCTCGTGGAGGAGTTTGGATCGCCCCTGTACGTCTACGACGCGGCCACGATTCGCGGCGCATGCCATTCCTACTTGGCCGCGCTCCGTAATAACTATCCAAATTCGAGCGTGCTATACGCCGGAAAGGCATATTTGGATCCGACGCTCCTGCGGTTGATTCGCGACGAAGGTCTGGGTTTGGACGCTGTTAGCGGCGGCGAGATTCAATGCGCGGTGGCCGCGGAATTTCCCATGGACCGCGTGCTGTTCCACGGAAATAACAAGCTGACCGACGAGATTGAACTGGCCCTTGACGCGGGCGTAGGGCGATTCGCCGCGGATGGCTTCGAGGACATCCGTCTAATTTCAAGCATCGCGACCGCCCGGGGAGTAACCGCGAACGTAATCTTGCGACTGACGCCCGGCGTTTCGGCGCACACCCACGAGTACATAAGGACCGGCGCCCTCGATTCCAAATTTGGCGTTCCGATCAGCACCGGACAAGCCGAGGGCGCGGTCGAGCTGGCCCTCGAGTCGACTGGTGTGAACCTGATCGGCTACAACGCCCACATCGGATCGCAGATATTCGATACGGAACCGTATAGAGATACGGTTCGCATCCTGCTGGATTTCGCCAGCGAAATGCGCGAACGCCATGGCATTTCGCCCGAGGTCATCTCACCGGGCGGTGGATGCGGTGTCAGGTATGTCGAGGAGGACTCCGGGCTCGAAATCGAGCGTCTGGTAACGACCATATGCGACGAGCTCAAGGAGATGCTGCCGTCCGGGGAAAGTCCAGAACTGGTCCTCGAGCCGGGCCGATCCATAATCGCGTCCGCGGGCGTGGCCCTATATACCGTGGGAACCATCAAGGAGATTCCGGACGTTCGGACCTACGTGGCCGTGGACGGCGGTATGGCCGACAACATAAGGCCCGCGCTGTACGGTTCGGAATACACGGTGGAGCTGGCCAGCAGAGCGGCGGAGCCGTCGAGTTCGCCCGTGACGATCGCGGGCCGCTACTGCGAGTCCGGCGACATCTTATTCAAGGATGTAACGCTACCGGAACTCCGCGGCGGGGACCTTCTCGCCGCCGCGGCCTCAGGCGCTTACAACATGGCCATGTCGAGCAACTACAACATGGCGCTGCGCCCAGCCGTCGTATTCGTGAATGACGGAAACGCCAGGCTTTCGCGCCGTCGCGAAACGTACGACGATCTTTTTGCGATTTTTCCGGAGGACGATTAGCAGGCGCCCGCGAACCTGGGAGCATTAACCGATCGACCAGATCCTGTTTGGGTGCTGAGAGAGTCTGGCCGCTATTCGATCTAGTTGAGCGTCAGGAGCCAGTCAACCAGTGTCTGAATGTCCGAGTCGCTCAGTCCGAGGGGAGGCAGCATGGCCGTTCCCGGCTTTTCGGCCGGTGGATTCCGGATCCACTTGGCTAGATTCTCGCCGCTCATGTCCATGACGCCGGCTACCTGTGGACGGGAGGCCAAGCCCGTAAGATTGGGTCCAACGGTTCCAACGGCTTCTGGAATCCCGGGCGCGATGTGGCATCCGGTGCAGGCCTTGGCCTTGAACAACTCCAGAGCCGCCGCGATATCCGCCACGGGTTCCTCGGCCGCCGGAGAACGCGCGGGCGTCTCCGCCGGCGGCTGCTTGGCCGCCATCTCCGCCGCCGAATCGGCCACTGCAACCCGCGGAGCCGCCGCACGATCCTGGGCGACCTCGGCTCTGGCGGCGCGCATCCGTGAAGACTCCATTCCCCACACGACCACGATAAGCACAACGACCCCAAGGCCGACGGCCGCGGCAAGGCCCATCAGAATCTCATTCTTAGAAAAGCTAACCAAGGCTGTACACCTGTTCGCGCTTGAACTCGTCGCGTTTCAGGACGTTTTCGTCGCCTACGAGTACCAGCAACTCGCCGCCATCGGCCCGGATCCTATGGGTCCCAAGCGGCCGAGAAGCGGGACCACGGATTACCTCGCCTTTGTCGTCAAATATCGATCCGTCGCAGGAGCTGACAAACTCGCGACTGCTCGCCTTCCATACGACCTTGCATCTCATGTGCGTTGACCGCTGATTGATCGCCAAAAAGCCCTCGTCCACTCGGATCAAATAAAACTCGCCGGCGCCAAAAAGCCGCACGTCGCCGACCTCATAGTCATTCACATTCCCGGCCCGGATTTCGACTCCCTCAGGCGATTTCGGACCCCAGAGGAACTTGATGCCCGCGACCGTGGCCGTCGCCGGAACGAGGCCGGCCGCCACGCCAACGAACATCAGCCGAAACAGGTTCCTGCGAATCGGATCGACTTCAGGGGCGTTGTTTACAGCCATGCCCGCTTCGCCTTCAACGCGCCCGGGCAACCGTGGAAACAAATTCGCGACACGCGGTCACTACTTCTGAATCTCAATGACGTTCGGCCGATCCCAGGGAGCGTAAAGTTGCGCATCGGTTCCGCGCATCAGCGACCCGACGAACGTGAGCACCACAACCGAAACGGCCACCGCGGTGAACAAAGAAATAAGTAGCTCGCGGCGATTGCAACGGAAGACAAGCTTGGCCACCCCACCGATTACCGCCAGCAACACCGCGAGAATCAGGAACGGGACTACGCCCGCCCAGAGAAATGCAGACCATTCGGTGAGGTCGTAAAAGCCAAGGATGCCAAACCCGTCGGGCCAAGACCTGGGCGTCTCTCCGCCACTCAGTTTCGCAAGATTCAGGGCTTGGTCGAGCCTGAAGGCCAGATCACGACCAAGATCGAGCCACTCGAGGACGATCCACGCGACGGCCGCCAGGATCGCCGAAACGATCGCGGAAGCGACCGCTCGGCGGCTTCCGAACCACCGACCTGCGCCCCTTGGGTCTCTGTCCAGATACGGAATCGCCGCCAGCCCGACGAATGCCAGCGTCGGAATCATGATTCCCGCGAAAACAGGGTGGATGTGCAGGGTCAGTTCCTGGATGCTCGCCAAATACCACGGCATCAGCGCCGGGTTCGGCGGAACCGCTGGGTCTGCCTGAGGTCCGAGGGGCGCGTCCACAAACGCGCCGAGGATCACGAGCGCGAGAACGAGCACCGACCAGATGGCGAATTCCAAAAGGTACACGGTGGGCCAGGCCATGATCGTGCCGCCCGGCGCACCTCGGGCGGCCGGACTTGTCCCTGCGGGGAGCTCCATGAGCGCGTATGTTTTGTCGCCGGTGCGCGGAAACGCGTTCTCGCCCTGTCGGTGACGGAATTGGACGCCGGCCAACCTAGCTACCTACCTTCGCGAACATGCATGATGGGCCCATCAAGCGCCATCCGCGTCGAGGGCCGGAGCCTCAGATTCTTCATCGGGAACCGCCAAGCCGCCGTCCCTGCGAACCCGCCATAGATGGTAAGTGACTAGCAACAGCGTCGCCAGAGGCAATAACGCCACGTGCAGCGCATAGAAACGGATCAGAGTGGCTTGCGTGATGTCCGGACCGCCGAACAGAACACGTTGGACGTGCTCCCCGAAAATTGGACCAGAACGTACGACTTCACTTCCAATCTGCACGGCCCAAAATGCTTTTTGATCCCAGGGCAGCAGATATCCGGTGAACGCGAGCAGTCCGGTCATAAACAGCAGCACAACTCCGATAACCCAGTTGAACTGCCTGGGAGGCTTGTAGGCGCCCGTGTAGAAAACACGGAGCATATGCAAGAAGACGAACAGGATTAGCCCGTGCGCCGCCCAGCGGTGGACGTTCCGCACGATGACTCCAAACGTCACTTCGGATTTGAGATTGAGCATGCTGTCGTAGGCGCGCTCGATGGTGGGCACGTAGTAAAACATCAAGGCAAGGCCGGAAACGAGAAGAATCACGAACATATACAGGGATAGGAGTCCAAGTCCGAACGAATACTTCCAGGAGAGGCTCCGACGCCGCACCTTTACAGAGTGAAGCTGCAGGAAAAAGCTGTCCGACGTCGCTCGCGCCTGGTCCGTAGCGCTTACCGGAGCGGCGCGTCGCGCGATAGATCTGAACAACCGATTGTTGAGCAACGCCGATCGCGTACGGCTAGTTCCAGCAGCCACTAAACCGCGCCAATCTCCACCAACTCGAGGGCTTCACTGAACGAGAACCATTCCATCGTTATAACGTCCACGGGACAGCGCTCGGCGCAGAGACCGCATCTGGTGCAGACGTCGTCGTCCTTCATCATCGCGATTCCGACTTCCAGCGATTCTGGAGGACTTAGGCGGAAGAAATCCAGTCCGAGACCATAGCGCTCCTTGACAGCCGAGTCCAGCCCGGCGCCCTTGACGTCGTCCAGGCTCACCAGCTGCAGACAATCGTATGGACAGACGTCGACGCATAGGTTGCAGACTGTACACAAATCCCCGTTAAAGACCGTGTTCACATTGCATTTGAGACAGCGAGAAGCCTCGGTTCGAGCCTCGTCCTCCGAGAATGCAAGCTCGGTGGGAGCGTCCCCCCTGCGTTCAAAGGGTTCCAGCGTCATCGGTTCTTGACGGGGGGTATCTAGGTAGCCGTCCACCAGGTAATCGTTTGGCGGGATCACCGTCATCTTTCCGGTGCGCTTGACCGCGATTCGCCGGCCCTGGAAATCCTCCTCAACGCTGCGTGCGACGACGTGGCCGGTCTGAACCGCATCGATTATCGTCGCGGGCCCCGACACCGTCTCGCCGGCCGCATAGACCATTTCGACGCCGGTTCGGTTGGTGGCCGCGTCCGTCTCGATCAGACTCCCGGCCGCCAGTCCATCGAGGCCCTTCAGAAAGCTCAGATCGGCGGCCCGATCCATCGAAACGACGACCGTTTCGGCCGGCACTCGCACTTCCCAAGTGCCGCGATCGCGATTGCGCTCGACTGGCAGCGCCACCATCCCTTCGGGGTCCCTCATGGTCGGCGTGCAGGTTACGGTTTCCACCGCTCCGTTGCCTGAACACTCCGCCAGTTCCCAACCCGCGTGCACTGCAACCCCCTCCAGCTCAGCTTCGCGCCTTGCTTGATATCCAGATACGGGATCGGCCGCGTTGCCGTCGGCAAATACATGAACATCAATCGGCTTACCGGCGGCGATCTGCGATTGAACCGCACGCCGAGCCGCGTCAAAGGCTCGATCGTCGCCACCGATAACGACCACGTGATCCCCGACCTCGCGCCCTTCGCCCAAAAGCGACTCTCCGATAAAAGTAGCCGCATCCGCGACTCCCTCAAGATCTCCTCCCGGAACGGCGGGCCGCTGTGGACTCCACAAGCCGGTCGCGATGACCACGGCGTCGAAGTCGTCCCGCAGCTGCGCTAGTTCTACGTCCTCCCCCAGTCTGCTGTTGTAGTGGATGTCCACACCGGGCATATCCAAGATCGCATGACATTCGCGGGCCACGAGGTCCCGGTCGACCCGACTTGGGGGTACCGCTGCGTACATGGCGCCGCCGGGCGTAGACGCCGCCTCATGGATCGTGACGCGGTGGCGCATCAGCGACAGATCGTGGGCGGCGGTGAGACCGGCGGGGCCGGCTCCGATAATCGCGACTCGGGCGCCCGTCTTGCGTATCCCGTCAAACGCATCAACGTAATCCAGGATCGCCGACACCGATCCGGCGGTCCTTGAGTTTTGTGGCGCCGTCAGGTCGCCCCGCAACTCGAAGGGGTTCTGCAGGACACCGTGGATTTCGTTGACGAACCGCTTGAGCGGCCTGATGGCGATCGCGTCGTCGATGCGAGAGCGGCGGCATGCCATCTCGCACGGCGCCGCGCAGATCCACCCACAAATCGACGCGAATGGATTCGGCTGTCTGGCGATCCACCACGCTTCTTCGTAGTCGCCTCGTTCGATCGCCGTCACATAGCCTCGAGCGTCCGTCTGCACCGGACAGGCCGACGCGCAATCGACGTTGGATCGGTAGTAGTCGATATCTGGAATCTGGAGGTCGTACCGCGCCCGTCCAGGTGAGGCCGTTGAGGAGAGGACTTCGGTGGCCGTCATTCGCCTCTTTTCAACCGCGAGCAAGTTTGCCTGCGGCGATTCTAGAGTCCATCGACTCGACGCCGCAATTCAAACAGCCGCGCCCGAATATTATGCGGAATGGATGTTGTCATCATCCTTACCAACCTGCAGTCGAGAATGTCTGAGGATTTAGGTACTTCGTGATCGGAAATCTGGCGCGTGCCGCCGTGGCCGCCGGGGCAGTAGCGGCGCTCCGAATGCTGTATCGAGCGCTGCGACAGGATCGTACGCCGATCCCCGAACGGGCGCTGGTCTCAGACGGCGATTACGCGCGAGTCTCTGGATTGGAAATCCACTTCAGGCGCGAAGGAACGGGACCGCCTATCGTGCTGGCGCCAGGCATGCTCGGCTCTGCCCAGACGTGGGCGCCCCTTTCGGAATTGTTGCGGGATTCGTTTACCGTTTACTCGGTAGATCCGCCAGGTTCGGGCCTTTCCGATAAGCCCAACGATCTCGATTACAGCCCCGCGGCTCAAGGCAAACTGTTGAGCTGTTTTGTCGACGAAGTGTGCCGGGAACCCGTCATTTTGGTCGCCGCCTCCACCGCCGCCGCAACCGCCATCGAAGCCGCGCTGATATCGCCTGAGAATTTCAAGCGCATCGTTCTGATATCTCCTGTACTCGACCTACCTAATGGGCCCGTCGCGCTATCCCGCAATAGTTGGGGTTTCGCGAGAGCCTTCGACTTCGTGCTTTCCAGCCGGCGCATCCTTGGCGGGATCATGGGCCGTTTGGCGGTAGATCCCTCGGCGGCCGCCGACACCATCGCGGACTCCCTCTACCTTCAGGCTCGGACACCGGGGTACGTCAAAGCGCTCATCGCGACGATTGACGAGCTTCAAAATCACGATTGGCGCGGCAGTTTAGATCGCGTCGCCGTGCCTCTAACGATTGTGTTCGGAGCAGGAGACCCGATAGTCCGATCGTCGGCGTTCAGGACGTTGACGAAGAATGGTCGGTCGATCCGATTCAGCGTCCTGCCGCGATGCGGGCATTTCCCGGAGCTCGAATGCCCGAACCGCATCGCCGCGCTGATCCGGATGCCGACCGGCGAGGACACATCGCCTGCGGAGGAGTGAAGTCCCTTATCCGAGCCGCATCTTTTTCAATGCGGCGCGGTGGGCGGCCCATTCTTCGTCATCTTTCAATGGATCGAGCTTGGCGCCCGGTTCCCGCCGCTGCAGGGCGGCCTCGAGTAGAAAGTCCGCGAAGTGGGGATTCTTGGGCAGCAACGATCCATGAAGGTACGTGCCGTACGCGCGTCCGTATCTCGCCCCTTCGGTACCGTCTTCCCCATTGTTTCCGTAGCCCGAGATGACGGTTCCCAACGGTTCGACGTCGGGCCCAAGATAAGTTCGTCCGCCATGATTCTCAAAACCGACCAGATTTTCTCCATCCCAGCCGACGGCGACGTCTCCGATGCATCGGGGCGCAGCGGTCCCGGAATGTCGAGTCTCCAGATCGAAGATCCCTAGACCCGGCAGCACCGAACCGTCAGCGGCTATGTAGCGCCTGCCCATAAGTTGATATCCACCGCAGACCGCCAGCAGAACGGCTCCGTGATCGATTGCCTGCCGCACGAGCCGTCCACCGCGGCCGGAAAGATCGACGCTCGCCGCCTGTTGCTGCCGATCCTGCCCTCCACCGATGAATAGCAGATCAATCGCGGCCGGATCGAATTCCGTCCCGGCGTGAATGCGCTCGACTTCCAGACGAAGTCCACGCCATTCGCACCGCCGCACCAAACACTCGACATTGCCGCGATCGGCGTAGATGTTCATCAGGTCGGGGTAGAGGTATGCCAGTCGGAGATTCAATGGCTCCAATACGGCTCCAGACGTCCGTCGCGCACGAGCAGGGCGCGCAGATCGAGCATGGCTGTGTAAGTCGCAATCACGTAGAGCATTCCCTCGCTCCGCCGGATCGCGCCTTCGAACGCGCCGGCGAGGTTCCGCTCCACGGTTACCGCCTCGCGGCCCGCCACTCCCCCGTATTTGAGGCGCAGAGCGAGGTCTTCCGCGCGATCGCCCGTTGCGGTCAGGCGGTTCACGTTGAGATTTTGGACGTCAAGATCCCAGATCCACGAGACGTCGTGGCCGTCCGCGGCCCGATCGTTCAAGGCCATGAGAACATCGATCGGCGCGGAAATCCCCCTCAACGTTCGCAAAATTTCATTCGCGCCAGTCGGGTTCTTCGCTAGGAGCAGTATGATTTCAACCTCTCCGACGGAAACACGTTCAGCCCTGCCAAAAACCGGCGATGACCGCCCCAGACCGTTGACGATATCTTCAACTCCAACCCCGAGTGTCGCCGCGGCGGCGGCGGCCCCCAAAGCGTTATAAATGTTGAAGATGCCGGGCACCTTCAAGTGGACCTGAGAATGCGCGTCATCGTGGCCGATAGAGAACGCGGCGGGACTCAAGCCATCAGCCGTAATGTCGGTGGCCTCGAAATCGACCTGCGGTCGGGTGAAACCGCACTTCGGGCATGCGTAATCGCCCAAGTGGGAGTACGCAATGTATCGATACTCCAGCCGGGAGCTGCATACGGGGCATGACGACGAATCCGCCCACTCGTCCGGCGAACATCGGTTGCCGCCCCCGGCGACGCCAAACGTCGTTGTCATCCCTTGGACCTGTGACGCCGTGAGCATCACCGCCGGATCATCGGCATTGGCAACAACGTGCAGGTCCGCTCCCGCCGATCCTATTGCCCCCACCCATCCCCTCGACAGCGAGTCGATCTCACCGTACCGATCCAATTGGTCGCGGAACAGATTCGTAAGCACGAGTGTCCGTGGAACCGCCGTCGGCAGGATGCCGATGAGCGCCGCCTCGTCGACTTCAAATACGCCAATACTTCCCGACTCGACGCGCAGGCGGCCCAGGGCGTCCGTCCGCTCGAGCAGATACGACAAAAGGCCGCGAGCGAGATTTGAGCCGGTGCGGTTGGTTAATACGTCGTATCCAGCGTCGGACAGAATCGTGCTCAGCATCGCCACCGTCGTCGTCTTGCCGTTGGTACCGGTCACGAACACGAATCCGTTGGGAATCGCTCCCAGCATCCGCTCCAGAGCCCGGGGGCTGATCTTGAGTCCGATGAGTCCCGGCAGCGCTGAACCTCCGCCGGCCCGGAGCGCTATCGCGATCCGTCCGGCCGTCTTTCCGGCCCAAGCCGCGAGCAGGTCACGCAGCGTGTCGACGCGGCAACTCTGCTATTAAATAAAAGAATTTGGGGATCATGTTCTCAGCAATCGAAGATGAAGCGTATGGATTATGAGGCCCTCGCCGCGATTGTAGGCCCTGAAGGCGTCACGCGGTCCGAAGTCGGGCGTATAAACCTGGCTCCATCGGAACCGCGGCAACTGCGCGATCTCGTCGCCACGGCGGGGCGGTTGGGGCGCAAGCTGAACTTGCTGCAGGCGACCCTCGGACCATTCGGCCGGCCGGATTCGGCACGCGCCGGGTTGGCCGTTGACCTTTCGCGCATGGATCGCATCCTGGAGGTGGATTCGGCGAATCTCGTCGCAACCATCGAGGCGGGGGTTCGCCACGAATCGCTGTCGGCGGCCCTCGCCGAAGCGCATCTTCGCTGGCCGGTAGCCGCGTTTGGCCAGCAAAGGACCATCGCGGAGACGATATCGACGGGCTTGGGACTGGTGAAATCCTCGATCTTCCCCGATCTGCGTCACTGGATGCTAGGAGGTCGATGGATGCTGGGCAGCGGCACGTCTTTGGCGTCGGGTGGCAAAACAGTCAAGAACTCCGCCGGATACGACGTGTCTCGCATCCTCGTTGGATCATTTGGCTACTCTGCGATCCCCGTCGAGTGTCACCTCAGGCTCGAACCGATTGCCGCCAGACAGATCGCATTCGAGGGGGGGACGGAGCCCGGCATCCTGAGCCAGGCACGATCAGGTTCAACTGCAGTCGAGTCGATTCACGTCGCCGCTCTCCCCGGAGCCGGCATCACGACGGTGATTTCATTCGCAGGTCGGGTGGACGCCGTCGAATCCGCCGTAACGAGCATGTCAGGTGTCCTCGGTAACGAAGTCAGCGAGCTGGATTGGATGAATCGAGTGCTGGGCCCCCTGTCCGATCGCGCCGGGGGCGGATTGGTCAGATGGACGGCCGGGCCCGATGTGTGTGCCCGGATCGTCGCCAAGATCGCCGAGAGCGCGCCAGAGTTGGCCGCGTTCGCCGCGCCGCTCTCGCGATGGGGCATCGCGGCGGGCACGGATCGACGCAAACTCGACGAGATAGTCGCCGGCTGCCGCGTTTCGACGTCCGAGTGGCCCGCCGACTTCGATCGTCTAGGGGAAGGTGGAGGCGGTGGCCTCGGTTTCTCCCACATCCGGAACGCGTTTGATCCCGACAGCGTGCTCGTGTAGACCCGGAATATCGAGACTTACAGACTGATGAGCGATATCATCAGCGTCCTCGGGGCGTAGCTCAGTCCGGCAGAGCGCATCGTTCGGGTCGATGAGGCCGGAGGTTCGAATCCTCTCGCCCCGACCGTTGCTTTTGACCAGTGACACTCAAAGGGTGACCGGGGTTCCGTGCCGTTGCGCGAATCGCCATTGTGACGTTGGCTCCCGCAATCCCCTCGGTTATCCACATGGGCTCTGCGACGCACCTGAGCATGACCGCGAGGGAGCGGGGGCATGTGCTACCCGCCCCAGGGTGGCGGTTCGAGGGCGCGCCGGTAGGCAGCGCGGGTGTGCACCGGGTCGCCGTGTGTAACGATCACGCGCTCGAACGGAAGCTCGAGTAGCTTGCGAAGCCCCAGAATTCCTCGGACCACGGGTCCTAACAGGCGGGAAGGACTATTTGTACAGCTCTGTTATCCCGGCGATGTCGCCGGAATTCAGATCTATCTTCTTGGTCTCACCGAAGTCGGCGTACGCGTACATCGTCTCTTCCGTGCAGGTGTCAGCCGGGTGACCCAAACCGGCCGCATGGCCGAACTCGTGGGTGGCGATGTTCTGATAGTCCATCTTCCCGGCTTCGCCAGTGAGGCTCCAGTCGAAGTCAGCGTCGTCGAAAACCGCGTCCCATTCCGCCAGATAACGGCCGGGCGGAGGCCCACCAAAGACTCCCCAGACGATCGTCACCGCGATGACACCGGGTTCCTGAATATCCGCAACCATCACCTCGTTCTTGCCGTCCAGGCTGTTCCAATCGGGTCCGTCCACCGTAGCTACGGTGTCCTCGCCCCCGAAGATCTCGAAGCCCACCTGGTTGTCCCAGGATCCCAGGCTGCCAGCTGTGAGAGCGGTGACCGATGCCTCGGAAAGCCCGCCGTTGTTACCAGTGTCCAGAACATACGCTTCGGTGCTCTTCCATCGGGCGCCCTTGGCAAGGAACGTGTAGCAACTTTCTTTGCCGCCGCCGCCGGGCTTCTTACCCTTGCCGTCCGGCTTCGCGTTGGGCCTACGGGGGTGGACGAAGGCATAGCCTTCGACGGTCTTACCGCGGTCCTTCGCCTTGCCCAGATAGAAAACCCCCTGCGCAACCTGCTTAGCGCCGGGTGGGATCTTGACCGGCTTTCGGTTCGAATCGGCCGAGATCACACCAGGGAATAGCGCCATGGTCAAAAGCACAGCCCCGAAAATTGCCAGGCGGCTTTTCCAGTTACGTGGCACACACGATCTCCTTCCGCCAGCGACCCGGCGAGCCGCCCTGGTCGTGGTTAGTTACCGACAATTCTCTTACTCCACTACCTAGATTCGGCATGAATGATAGCGGACTTTTGTTGGACCGGACGATGGATTCGGGGCAACGCAAGCCCTTGTTTCCCTGGACTAACCCCCTTTAGCAGGCCACCAAGTGCGGTGTGGTCGTCGGCCATGTTCAGCGGTACTCAGACATGCTGCTCATGTTTCTGTTGAGGGCACACCGGCCTGGCAAGTTCCGGGAGACGGCCACGATCGGCGCCGAAACGGACGGCAAAGAGGGCAAGGTCTATATCCAGTTTCCGATGGGTGAGGTTTGAGACATGTCGAGTAAGTTGCTGGTGATGGCGGATGTGTGCGGTGGATGCACGGCTCAACCCTAAGCTTCACAGAGAGGTTATGGTGCGGAGAGTCCGGCAGACGCTATTGCGGGCGCGATAGGGACGGAGGGGAAGGCAGGATGGCCGGGGATCTATCCATTCCAGAGAGCTTCGCGGAAATCACTCCCGAATGGCTCACCGAAGCTCTTCGGGATAATGGCGAGCTGGACGGCGAGAGGATCCTAGACGTCAGCATGAGCGCCATGGCGGGGGGCGCAGTCGGGCAACTGCAAAGACTTCACCTGCGCTACGACTATTCCGAAAAGCCGGCTCCCATGTCGCTGATCGCCAAGCTCCACCCGGCGAGCGATTCGTTGAAGCGCGCGGTCGCTCGCGTGAACATGGCCGAACTGGGCTTCTATCGAGACGTCGCTCCGGACTCGGTGTTACGCACACCACATTGTTACTACGCCGACATCAACCCTGAGACCGGCGACTTTGTGCTCTTGCTGGAGGACATGCATCCCGCGCGTGTTGGCGACGTGATGGCGGGTTGTACCGTGACCGAGGTCGAATCGGTCGTCCGGACCATGGCCGGGTTCCACGCCGAATGGTGGGACGACCCGCAATTGGAGACATTCGATTGGATTGGACCGTTTAGAACGTCTCCAATTGTCGATTGGATCGCGGGACGATTTCAGGACTACTCGGTCCCGTTTCCCGCACGGGTCGGCGAGATAGCCCACGCAGTCATACGAAACTTCGAAACGGTAATAGACCGGCTATCTGAGGCGCCTCACACAATCGCTCATGAGGACCTCCGCGCTGACAACGTGTTCTTCGACTTGGATGCGGATGGAAGTGAGATCGCAGTGATCGATTTCCAAGCGGTGGCAAGAGCCCGAGGCCCGCTCGACATCGCCCGGTTCATCACCAGCGGTCTGGCCCCTCCGACTCGAAGCACTGAGGAGATGAGGCTTCTTAGGTTGTACCACCAAACGCTTGCGGCAGGTGGGGTTGCGGGATACGGCTTCGACGACTGCATACGCGACTATCGCCTTGGGCTCCTTTGGAATCTCGCCCGGCCTCTTGCCAAGTGGCGCAGGATTGCGGACGAAGATCTTCCCGGCGAGTTGAGGGAAAGAGCCGAGCTTGAGTTGGTTCGTCTTGCCACTGCCGCCGAGGACCTTGAATGCGTGGAACTCATCCCAGGATAGATACTCGGCAATCGTTCAGGAACGTCTAGGCACCGCATAAAGCTAAAGCCGCGCGTCCCGTCCGCCGTGCTTCGGCCGCATCGATGCACCCCCAAATATCCTGCGCGATGGATTCCGCGTGTGTTGCTTCGGATACTCGATCGTCCTTCCGCTGGCGGTGAATGGGAGACCGGGTGAGCCACCAGGCGGTTTGACACATCCCGACCGGCGGACCGGTCGGGCCACCGGACGCGCGTCAACTACTGGGCGGCGCTTCACTGCAAGCCACACGCCTTCAAACAGAGCTAATCGCAACGTGTCCCCTCCCGACGGGCGAGGACCCGCCGCCGCGGCCGCGGCTTTGCAGCTTCAAGTAGACCTAGTTCTTAGGCCGAATCTTGCTCCAACGACGGTGCCCTCGCGCTGTAAATATGCGAGGACCTCCGATTCCAGTTTGCGCGGATACGGAATCGAGTGCCGGAGCGAGGCGGCCCGGCCCGCCTTGGTAAAGACCTGAAATATCTCGCTCTGCGAATCCAGAAGCCCTTTGCTGCTGCAGCGGCCAAGCGGCCGTAAACACCGAGCAAGACTCTCCTTTTCTCCCGTTGACAGATAAAGCTCCGGAAAATCGACCTGGCCTTCAAGGTCGTCGCGCTCGCGCGCGTATAGGAGATCCACCGCGGCGCGAAGGAGAATCCGATCTCCCATGAGAACTCCCGGCCACTGGCCCCGACTGAAATAAGCCGCGTGGACCGGAGCGTGGATGAGCAGATCGAGGATGACAGGGATCGATCTCCTGATGGGTTCGGCGAAAAGACCGGGGGCGAAGCTCCCGTCTGCCGCGGGCTTGAGGCTTACTTCCAATCCGACGGACCGGCAGCGTTCGGACAGCTCATTCAGGAGCGACAGGACAGGTGCAAGTCCTTCCTGCGAACATGCGGATGTCGGGTCCTCCCAGGGGCCTAGGGTGGCCACGATCCTCCGCTGATCGTCCGAAGCTAGGGCGGCGGCACGGTGCTTGTGTCCAATCCTGCCGGCGTCGGCTGGACTTCTCAAAAGGGCGAAAATACGCTCGGCTGCTTCGAGCAGCAGCACGTGCGCCTCGAAGGCGGCAAGGGCCGACGCCGCGACGACCGCCTGCCGATGTCGGGCCAGCGCCACGGCAAGGTCGTCCCCGACGCGCTTAAGCATCTCCGTGGAAGATGCCAGCTGCTCCGGCGGAATCCTGCAGACGCGTTCGTAGATCCCGTTCTTGTCTACTAGCAGGTGTGTCCGCTCGCCCGCGCGATCCGTCGCGCCGGATTGGGGAATGAACAGAAAGTCCGCCCGCACCGCGCCTTCAAAAAGGACTAGGCGTAATATGTCGCCCCCCGATGGGCGAGGCCCCGTCGCCGCGACCAGAGGGGAAACCCGCTGGATCATATCCAGATCTCCGTCAGCGAAAGCTGCGAGATCTGCATCACGAACCACGATTCGGAAATCGATATCGGACCAGCGATCTGCCGTCCCATCCCCCAAGCTGCCGCCCAACCACGCGCAGACGACGCCTGCGTCGGATTCGAAGACCTCAGTCGCCGCTGCGACGACGGACCATTGCGGAAGGGTGGCGAGATTCGGTGTGGTGTTTGGCATTCGCGTGGAAAGTTTCTGCTGACGGACACCGACAGCGTAACGCGAAGTCGAACTCCACGGCCGCGAAGCTCTAGCCGGCGCTCCCAGAAGAAGGGAACGCCGACGGCACGGCGCCCGCATACGATCGTCTAAGCCGTAAGATGGACGCGGTTCGAGAATTGAGTTGGCTGCGGCGTACGTTCAACGCAGTGGCTGAAAAGGTCTGGTAGGAATGATCGGTGGAGCCGGCCGCGAACGGCCGCCGCCTGGGCGGGTCGAGGTGCGGATCCGCGAGGCTACCGTCCAGGACACGAAGACCCTAGCGACTATCAACATTCAAGGATTTCGCAGGGCCTTTTCAGGGATCGTTTCCGCCGATTATTTGGCGGCAATGGATATTAACGGACGGGCTGACGGGTTGTCCCGCAGAATGGCGACCAAGGACCTCCCCCACTTCTATTGTTTCGTTGCGGAAACTGGGGACGGCGTCCTGGGCTTCATCAGCATCCACGGCTCGAGAGATGAAGAGCTGGATTCCGATGAGATAGGAGAGGTGGGGGCGATCTACGTTCATCCGGACAACTGGGGCCGTGGAATCGGTCAAGCCTTGATGAAGCGCGGAATCGAGGCGCTCGGGGCTTCGGGGTTCTCGGCCGCTACTCTATGGACGCTTCGCGACGCGAACCAGGCCAGACGGTTTTACGAGGCCGGAGGATGGCGTCCGGATGGCGCTGCCCAGGATTTGTTTCTGGGGACTCCCACAGCCATCGTTCGCTATCGAATCAGCCTGCGTTGTCCCGCCGACCGGTAGCCTACTCGTCGGGCTCGTCCGCCGTTTGACGCTTCCTTGAGCAGCTCAAGGAAGCGCGCGGCAAGACGGTTTGACACATCCCGACCGGCGGACCGGTCGGGCCACCGGGCATGACCCCTTAGACGGCGACTTCGGCGGAGACCACGCCCAGCGCAGTCAATACCTCCTCGACCTCCCGGCGCTGCTCGGCAGGTAAGGTGTCTCGATCGAGTCTGCGCCGGGGTTGGCGGCGCCCAGATCGACCATCGTAGATTGCGCCGGAAACCCGGGCGGGTTTACAGTTTTGTTCAATCCTTCGCCGAGACTGCCGCTGTAAATGAGACCTGTCGCAGCTTATTTTTCACGGATCCAGGGATTTACTCCCAACGCCAAGCTGCTGCTTGCCCGGAGTCTGATAAGCCCGCTCGGATTCGGCATCTGGGGCGTGGCCTTCAATATCTATCTGCTCACCATCGTCGTGGACGGCAAGCAGGTGTTCGGCGTCGAATTCATCTTCATGATGGTCGCCGTGGATTGGCTCGTACATGGGCTGTCCGCATTTCCCGGAGGGTTGTTCAGCGATCGCTTCGGTCGTCGCAAAACCTTCCTGATCGCCAGCGTGATCGCGATCCTCGCGAGTCTCGGCAAGCTCTTCACCCTCGATCCCGCGGCCCTGCTGATTCTCGCCGGTCTCGCCGGATTCGGGAGTTCGTTTCACGCGGTGACCAGCGGCCCATTCCTCATTGAGAACTGCTCCAAGGAAGACCGCAGCCACCTGTTCAGCGCTCAGTCGATGTTCGGACTCATTGCGGTAACCTGCGGCGCGCTTCTTGGAGGATTGCTCCCGGCCGGAATCGCGATCGCCGGTGGATTCAACGTGGTGGGCACCCAAGAAACCCGGATGGCGCTCATCATCGCCACACCGCTCCTGGTCGTGGGCCTGCTGCCCATTTACTTGATCCGCGAGCGTTGGACCGCCCCCGAGTCGGCCGATCGTTATCCATGGTATTCGTCATGGACGAAGAACATTACGAGCATCCGAACGATATCCAAGCTCTGCGTGGTTACGACCATAGGCGCGATAGGGATCGGCGCGGTGGTGCCGGTTCTTAACGCATTTTTCTTCGATAGATTCGCGTTCCACGAAGAGCAGGTCGGGTATCTTTTCGCCATAAGTTCCTTTGCCGCCGCCATCGGCATGATGGCCACGCCGTTCATCGTGGCCCGGGTGGGTAAAGTCAGGACGATTGCCTACACGAAGTTGCTGGCGATCCCTTTTGTGCTCATGATTCCGCTGCTTCCACTGGCGGCGGTCGCGGTGGTCCCGTTCGTCATACGCGCCGTACTTTCCGACGTCGGAGGGCCGATATTTAGCCTGTTCATCATGGAGCAGGTCAATCCCAATGAACGCGGGGCCACGGCGGGGCTGATCCACTCCGCGAGCGAATTCCCGATGGGAATCGCCGGGCTGACAATGGGATGGATCATGGCATCGACCGGCGAGTGGAACTTTGCGTTCGGAGCGTCGGCGCTGTTCACGCTGCTGGCATATCTTCTATTCCTGCGCTTATTTGGCCGGCGAGAGCGCGTGGCTGGACCAGCAGTGGCGACCGAGGCGGTGCCGTGAAACGGA
The DNA here is from genome assembly GCA_963663595.2 of Chloroflexota bacterium. Classification (GTDB taxonomy): domain Bacteria; phylum Chloroflexota; class UBA11872; order UBA11872; family VXNJ01. The sequence continues at coordinate 584,107 of CAXXGZ010000003.1, forward strand.
AATTCCGCCAGCTGGTCGTCCTTGCAGGTGTTGTCCTCGCGGCGATCGTCACTAGTCCCGCGATAGCCCTGGCTCACGAAGGTACCGAAGCAGCCGTCGGCGGTGGGCTGGCCTCTTTCCTCCTGCCCCCAGCGGTGGCGTTCTCTACCATAGTGGTACTCGCCGGGGCGTATTTCATGGTTGTGGCGGTTCGCGAGCAGCGACGGCTCGGCGAGTAGCCGCGGGACAACGTTCCGGCCGCGAATTCCCCGGTTCAACCCCCCTCGTGGGTGGTCCACGCCTCGACGGCGCTCACCGCCAATTTCTCACCCATGGTCGGCAGCTGTCCGGCCTTCATGTTTCTTGGGAGGCTCGTCGCCGCCGAGACTCGTTCGTCGCTTGAATGAGCATAGGTAGCTGTAGGTCCAATAGTTAAGCGCGTCTATGCCTATGATGAGGATGTCGCCCTTCTTGCCTACGAAGACCGGCCGGATGGACGCTAACTCCCATCCCATCCCGCCTCGCCCCATTCGTTCAGTTTTGGGGTGAGTGCCTCGACGGCGTACTTGGGAGGTTTCCCGTCTGGCCACTGCTCCGCGAACCATTCCCGCTGAGCATCCACTTCCGATTTCAGAATCACGTTCGAATACTCCCACGTGTCCATCTCAGCCTCCTTGATTATCTGTAATAGATTTCCACTGATTTTCGGCGAGTTCGGTCAGAGTCTGCGGACGGTCATGAGTCCGGCGTTGACCATCACGAACACGGAACCGACGTTGTGCAGGATCGCGGCGCCGATGGGAGATAGATCGCCAACGCCGGCAGCCACGAACGCCGCGACGTTTAGCACGACCGAGAACGCCAGATTGAATTTGATTACCGACAGCGTTCGCCGGCCCATGCGAATGAGGCCAACCAGCTTACTCAGGTCATCGCTGAGCAGCGTCACGTCGGAGCTTTCGATAGCCACGTCCGTGCCGTAGCGACCCATGGCCACGCCAACGTCGGCCTGTGCGAGCGCCGGCGCATCGTTCACGCCGTCGCCGACCATCAGCACGCGCTCGCCGCCCTTCTGCCAGTCCGCGATGTAGGCGAGTTTGTCGGCGGGTAGCAGCTCCGCATGGACTTCGTCGATTCCGGCGTCCCTGGCGATGGCGTTGGCGACCTCGTTGTTGTCCCCGGTGAGCAAGATGAACCGCCGGATGCCCAATCCTCGAAGCGAAGCCACGACTCCCTTGATTTCCGGGCGCACCGAATCGCGCATCGCGAGCAAGGCCGCCGGTCGGCCATCGATTCCCACGGTTAGACAGGTAAGTCCCTCGGCGCGTAGGTCCTTGACCAGCGGCCTGGCGGTCGCCGGGGTCATCGGATCTTGGAGCAGGTAATGACTACCCACGGAAACCGTCCGATTTCCCACCCGGGCGACGATTCCCCGGCCCGGCAGGGCTTCGAACGACTCCGGTGTCGCGAGTTCTAGTCCCGCGGCACGCGCATGCTCGATCAGGGCCGTCCCAAGAGGGTGGGAAGACAGCGTCTCCGCGCTCGCGGTAAGCCTGAGAACCTCACTCTCAGGTATGTCCGATAGCGGGATGATCCTATGGACGACGAGCCGGCCGCTCGTAATGGTTCCGGTCTTGTCCAGCGCGACGGTAGTAATCTTTCCCACCGCCTCCATCACATCCCCGCCTCGCGCGAGGATGCCGCCGAGGGCCGATCGGGCAATGCCCGCCGCGACGGCTGTCGGTGTGGCCATTACCAGGCTGCACGGGCACGCCACTATCAGCACGGCTATGGCCCGTTGCCAATCCCGCGTTACGACGAATACGAGCGCGGAGACCGCCAGAATGACAGGCATGAAATATCTGGCGTAGCGCTCGGCCACTCGCTCAACGGGCGCCTTGCGCATCTTGGCCGACTCGACCAGCCGTACGATACGGCTCAGGGTCGTGTCCCCGCCCGTACCCGTGGCTCGGATTTCGGCGACGCCTTCGACGTTGACCGTACCGGCAAACACGGTCTGCCCGATCGACTTGAAGACCGGCACCGACTCCCCGGTGATGCTGGACTGATCGAGGGTCATGGCGCCCGTTTCGATCGTTCCGTCAACGGCGATTCCGTCACCTTCACGGACCAGGACGATGTCACTCTTGCGAACATCCGCCGCGGCGATCACGGAGTAGCCGTCCTCGGCCTTCACCCGAGCTACTTGCGGCACAAGCTCGATGAGACGGGCAACGGCGTCTCCGGACACCTCCTCGACCAGATCCTCGAGCATCCGTCCGAAGTTCATCATGAATGCGACGACCGCCGCCGCAAGGTGTTCACCACCGATCAACGCCGCGACGATCGCCACCGTGACAAGCTCGTCAACGTTTGACCGGCCGCGAATCAGTCCGCGGGCCGCCCCGGCAAAGATCGGAGCGCCTCCCGCGAAGGCGAGAGCCAAGATCAGCCACCAGACCCAGGCGGGACCGTCCGGCGTTTCCGCGCCCGCCCTCCAGGCGACCAGGATCCCCACCCCGGTCACGAGTGTGAGAGCGCTCTGCGGCGCACGTACGTTACGGATCAGACTCAACCAGAACGTCATACCGCCACCAATCATCCGAGCGTCCGGCAGATCAGGGCCGTCCCAACGGCGGTGGGCGCCCCGTTGATCCGTAACTCAGGCGAAAGTGCCGGTTCTGATACCCGTTCCGTGACACCCTCGGCCAGGAGCATTCTATCGGCTCTGCGGACCGTTCTTAGCTGAGCGAGTTGGCCATCGCCGCCCGTCATCCGGCTGTGGGATAGGGCCCGAATTCCTGCATAGCGTCGTTCACCGCGATGACGCTATCGATGTCGCAGTAGGAGGCCGCGTGATTTCCGGAGGTGTCTGCCCGCCTAATCCTGAATTAGATCCGCGATCCTAGGTCGCAGCGCGCTGACCCCCTGGTATCCAACCAGGCGGGCGATACATTCGAAGTTCTTGAAGAAGAGGTACGTGGGAATGACCGAGATTCGATATTCCCGGGTGACTTCCGGATTCTCATCGGAGTTCAACGAAAAGAAGGCCGCCTGATTCCCGAACTCAGTTGCAAGGTCGGATGCACCGGTCATTGCTGAACGACAGGGGGCAGACCAAGGCGCCCCGACGATGACTATCGCCGGTTTGTCGAGAACTAGCACCGATTCGGTGAAGGACGCGTCGCTCGTCGGCTGAACCAAATGCAGTATCAGCTACCTCCGAACTGCGCTCCATCGCGGCCCCACCTGATTTGGCAGCCCGGGACGCGGCGCATCATCAAGAGGCGACCGTCAGACCGACCGACCCGGCAATCAGGAAACGCACTAGAGATCGCCTAGTAGGATTCAGCCAAATCCAGGAGCCGATCGCGGTCGAGCACGTTAATTCGTCGTCTACCCAGATTGATGAGCCCTCGACGCTTCATGCAGTTCAAGGTGGATGTGACGGTCTCGCGCGCTGCCGCCACGAGTTCGCCCAAGTCCTGATGTGTGACACCGCGGAGGGAATTTGACTCTGGGGACGTACGACGTAAGAGGAACGTCGCCAACCGCGGTGCCAGGGGTTTTAACGCGAAATCCTCGAGCAGCGTCTCGGCGTTGCCCAGCCGCCGGATTAATAGCTGAGCCAGCCGCAATCCGATTTCGGGAAACCGCCCGATGATCCGCTGAAGGTCATTCTGACTCAGGACGGTGATGGCTGAATCCTCCGTCGTTTCGACGAACGTTCCGTGCATCGAGTGTCCGATGAATGGCATATCGCCAAAGATTCCGCCAGGTTCAACATCCGCCACGATCACACGTTTGCCTCCGGGTGAAAGGCTGTAGATCTGAGCTCTTCCCTTCAGAAGTACAAACAAGCCTTCGCCCGTTAGATCGGGTTCGTAAACTGTCCTGCCCGCGGGTGCTGTAGTGGTCTGAACTCTCGCGGTGAAAGCGCTTATGGCATCGACTCCGAGATTTTCGAACACGTTCACCGTACGGATCGCGCCTTCAACCCTGTAACTCAAGCCATCCCGCGGCAGCGAAGTTTCATCTTGGAACTTGCTCAGCGCGGTACCCAATTGCGCTTCAATCACTTTCACCCTACTAGTAACCCAGCCAGCGATTAACTACAGGGGTCAGATTGCCTGGTTTCGCCGCCCAATGCGCCAGCCTGACGGATCGTTTTTTGCCCGTGCGATTGGATATGGGCGCCCCTCCAATATGGGGGGGGGGGGGGGGGGGGGGGGCTATGCGCGAGAGTCCGCCGGGCGGAGATCGCTATGAATCGATGATGCCGCGATCCTGAGCGATGCGCGCCGCCTCGGTCCTGGTCGTCACGTGAAGCTTCTGGTAGATGTTCTTGATATGCCACTTGACAGTGCCGGCGCCAATCGAGAGCTCCATCGCGATGTCCTTATTCCGAAGGCCGGCCGCAAGCAGCCTCAGAACCTCGAGCTCTCGCCCCGTGAGAGCGTCTGCCACAGATTCATCCAGCCGGTTGATGAGCCGGTCAGCGACCACGGGAGGGATCATGGACCCGCCGTCGTGAACCGTGCGGATAGCGTGAATTATGTCCAGCGGGTCCGCATCCTTGACCAGGTAACCTCGCGCTCCAGCTCGCAACCCCTGAAATATCTGTTCATCCTTGGCAAATACCGTTAGAAGAATCACCCTCGTATCGATGCCGAGCTCCCGGAGACGGCGAAGCGTCGAGATGCCGTCAAGGCGGGGCATTTGCAGGTCCAGGAGCACTACGTCGGGAGAAAGCTTGGAAATCTGGTCGATCGCGGTTATGCCATCCTCCGCCTCTCCGACGATGTCTATTCCCTCGACATTGTCCAGCATGTGATAGATGCCCTGTCGCACAATTTCGTGATCGTCCACGATTAACACTCTGATCCGTGACTCAGCCGTGGCCGGCACGTTCGCCGTTATCGAAGTGAGCGCTAGGGCAGGCCCACCACCGGCACTTGCCACTCGGGGAACGACGGCGACGATCTCGGTGCCGATACCTGGATTGCTGCGTATCTCGACCCGACCGCCCGCCACTCTGGCACGCTCTTGCATGCTCGCCAGGCCGAAGCCACGGCCATCGTCGATTGCAAGTCCCGCGGCCGAATCGGGATCGAAACCGTGACCGTTATCGGCGACCCTCAGCGAAATATCATTCTGGCGAAAATCGATCGAAATATCGCAGACACTTGCGCCGGAGTGTTGTCGAACGTTGTTCACCGCCTCCTGGCCGATCCGAAATAGGGTGTGCTCGCACTCGTCACCCGCGGACGCGGACGACTCTCCATCGACCTCAAGCGAAATCGAAAGACCCTCCTCGGTGGCGCCCGCCACTTCGCGGCGGAGCGCATCCACGAGACGGCTCGACTCGAGCGCCGCTGGTCGTAAGTCCCAGACGGATCTGCGAGCCTCGTCCAAGCAGGCACGGACCTCGCGTCGGACCTCACGAATCGTGGCTTGGGCGGCCGCTGGCTGCGGCAAAATATCGTTCTCGACGGCTTCCAGCCGCATGGCGATCCCCGCCAGCGACTGGGCGAGGGTGTCGTGAATCTCCCTGGCCAAGCGGTTCCGCTCGGTCTGAATGGCGGTTTGTTCAATCTTGACGTTGAGATCGGACGCTTCGACCGCTGCCGCGATTATCTCCGCGAGACCCTCAAACACACCGATTTCAACGAAGTCGTCGGCCAGAACGGAATCATTCCACGCCAATCCGAGCACACCGACGAGGCCGCCCGGACGGGTTAGCGGCAGTCCGTAAACCGTGATCTCATTCGCGTTGGTGGCAGCGATCGAAGAATTGCCGGCAGTGCTCGTGTTATCTCTGATCGTGACCGGCTGCCCAACCTCTGCTACCTGCACTTGGTAGCTTGTGGCCGCCACGAATCGTTGAACCTTCTCGAAATTCATATTCTCCGCGACGCTAGCTGCCGCGCGGTATAGTTCGCCTTCGTCGACGAGCCATACTTCGGAGTACGCCGCGGGCGTTGAGTTCGTGATGAGTTCCAAAATCGCCGGCAGCACGGCGTCGATATCCAACGATGCCGACGCCGTCGTGCTAGCTCGAAGCAGGACGTCCAATCTCTGTTCCGACCGTTTGCGCTCCGTGATATCCCGGGACACGCCCACCAAGCCAGATATTTGACCGTCCGCAGACCTCATCGCGGCTTTCGTGGTGAGAATCCAGCGGTCGGCGCCTCCCGTCCTCGTAAGTCGCTCGACGTTGACGAGTGGTTTGCCGTCCTGGAGCAATCGCTTCTCGTCTTGATGAATCGCCCGGGCAGTGGCAGGTTCAAGGAAATCTGAGGCGCGCCCGCCGATGACAGTCTCCGTATTTTCTACTCCCATGAACTCCGCGTAGGCTCTATTGACGCGTACGTATCGCGACTCGGTGTCCTTGAAGCTAATTAAGTCGGGAATGTTGTCCATGAGAGACCGCAGCAGATCGCGCTCCATCCTCAGCTCATCTTCGAAGCGTGCGCGGTCGCTGACATCCCGCACCAGCGCAATGACGGCTTGCCTTCCGTGAACTTTGACGACTGAGGCCGCTATTTCCGCCGCCAGCGTGGTACCGCTTCGTGTCCGACAAGTCAGCTGATCCGTCCAACCTTGTCCGCGGTCGGTAACCACTTGAAAGAAAGCCTGAAATCTAGCCAATTCGGCCGGGTGGATGTCGGCGGGGGTTAAGGCCATTAGCTCGTCGCGGGAGTAACCCAGCATCTCGGCGGCCCTTTGATTGACGTCGAGAAATTCGTTTCCCACCGGGTCAAACACAAATATCGCGTCGTTGGCGTGGTCGATGACTTTGCGGAAGCGCTCCTCACCGTCACGGGGCTTTGTCGAATACTCGTCGACTGGCTCCGTTCGGAGGGCCACCCAGCAGGTTTGGTCGAGGTGACTGAGGCCCGCCACGGTCACTCGGACTGGTACGGCGACCCCGTCGGCGGTTCGCAAATTTAGATTTGCGGAGACCGGTTCTGCGATCGATCTCGTTTCGTCAATCAGTTGAGCTATTGAGCTGGGCAGGCTCCCATGGACGAGATCGGTCACTGAGCAATGCGCAAGGTCCTCGTCCGAGTACCCCAGGATCGCTCGCACGCGCGCGTTATGGGCGCAAATTTGAGAGTCGCTCCCGACGGTAAAAACCATCGCCGGGGAGTCTTCTAGTGCTTTGGTAGGTAGTGTCGCCATGAAGCCTATCGTCAGCGGTGGAGCGTAATTGCTACCACTCTCCTCCCACCGCTCGCTGCTCGGGCGTCATCCACGCGGCTATTCCAGCGGCATCGACGCGGTTGTGACCTTGGATGCCGAAGTACCCGCCGCCCTGGCCGCCAGACGAATAAATAGCTTGCCGAGCGATTCCGGCGATTATAACTGTGGAACCGAGTCCTGATGCCCCATCACTCCAAATTCCGCGGATGATCGGCCAGCCAACATGTTGTCGTACCTCCAGCGTTACCAATGAGGCGAAATGCGATTGAAGTGCCGTTCCGGTTCGCTCAGTCGTCCAAACAAACTGAGACGACGCGTTGATCGCGATTTGGGGCGGCGGGCGAGTGGTTGCTCGCAATAGTCGCTGGCGACGCAATCACCTAAATCCGCTCCAGAACTCGTCGAGGACGGCGTTGAACTCCTCTGGCTCCTCCCAAATCGGCAGATGTCCGGAGCCCTCGAAGAAGTGCAATCGCGCACCGGGGATGGCGCCGGCCAGTTCTTGGGAACCCTCGGGTGGCGCGATTCGGTCGTGGCGGCCGCAGACCACAAGGGTCGGACACCCAATCTGGGACAAATTTCCCGGATCTTCGTGCACGATGCAGGCAGCGGCTTGGGATTCAAACGCCTCGGCGGTAATCCGGTGCTCGGCCGCGAGCGCCGCAGCCACAAGATCGTCCACGAACGAGGCGCGATCGTAGGTGGCGGGCGCGAACGACGTTGGCACCGCGACGGTCAGAAACAAATCAAGCCCCCCGGCCCGGTACGCGCGCGTCCATGATTCAAATAGCGACTTCTGGTACGCGGAGGTCCTGGCCCAGCTTCCGACAACGCAAAGACTCCGCACCCGATCCGGAAAATGTTCCGCGAGAGCCTGAGCTATTAGGCCTCCCATGGATATGCCCATGACATCGACCGGCCCCGGGTCGAGCTTCTTGAGCACGGCCCCGAGGTCGGAGGCCATCAGCCAGGCGCTATAGGGACCGGGTGTTGCCGCGGATTCGCCGGAACCGCGATTGTCCGGGGCGATGCATCTCTTGGAGCGGGCGAAATGGTCCAGCTGGAGATTCCATGCCGTGTGATCTTGGCCCAGTCCGGAAATGAACATTGCCGGCGGTCCAGTACCGCGGTCTTCGTAATGTATGCCAACATCGTTGGCGATCAGCGCGGGCATGATTGGTGGCGCGCCCTTCCGGCTTGCGGATCGACATAAGAATCCGGCGGACGAATGGCGGGCGCGATGGCCTTGGTCACATACACCTCTTGAGCCCGATCAGCCACGCGCCGCGAGCAATGCCAGCACCGCCGCGCCGGCGGCGACCCGATAGAGGGCGAAGACCAGGAATCCGCGTCCCTCCACGAACCCAAGCAGCCATCGGGCTGCGACCAGACCGGCGACTCCCGACACCAGGGCCGCGGCCCCAAGCAAAGCCCACGCTTCAAGCGTGGCACCCTCCTGCACGAGGCGGTAACCCCGGAGAACCGCCGCTCCCATGATCACGGGCGCCATGAGAAGAAATGAGTACTCGGTCGACTCCACGCGGCCCACGCCAAGGGTTCTCCCGACCGATATCGTAATTCCTGATCTCGAAATTCCGGGAATGAATGCCGCGATCTGGGAAATCGCGATGGCCAGCCACACCAGGACGGAGCGACCTCCGCCGTCAGAGAGGCGGCCCAGCCTGTCGGCCGCATAAAGAACGATGCCGCCGCCGATGAGCGCTAGTGCCACCACCCGCGGCTGACGCAGACTGCTCTCCACGACCGATTCCAGCACCAGCCCCACCAGTCCCACCGCCAGCGTTCCCAGGATGATCGCTCCAAGTTTCCGCCTGGCCGGCGAACGGCTCTCGCGTCCACCTGATCGCGCATCGGAAAGCAATTGCCGCCAGCGTGCACTCATAGCCGAGATGGCCGCCAAACCCGTCCCCACGTGAACCGCGACGATGAACGTAAGCCCGTTCAATAACGGCGAGTCCAGACCGAATGCCCATGGAATCGCGACGAGATGGCCGGAGCTGCTGACGGGGATGAACTCGGTAAACCCCTGGATGACGCTCAGTACGAGGGCCGCCAACCAGTCAGTCCACTCCAGTGTCAACGCCTCTCACCAGGAGCCATATTCCCGCCGTCGAGCAGTTTGAATCACACACCCCGCGCGCAACCCCGGCTCCGACGCTAAATGAATATGGGCGCCAGTACGAGCGTTATTGTGCTGAGGAGCTTAACGAGCACATGCAGGGAAGGCCCGGCCGTATCCTTGAACGGATCGCCAATCGTATCGCCGACCACCGCGGCGGTATGCGGCACCGAACCCTTGCCAATGACGTTGCCCTCGGAATCTTTCATACTGCCCGCCTCGATGAGCTTCTTGGCGTTATCCCAGGCTCCGCCGGCATTGTTCATCACGGTCCCGAGGATCACGCCGGCGATCGTGCCAACCATCAGAAACGCCGCCGCCGCCTCGGCGCGCAGGACGATCCCTACGACTATGGGCGACAGAATCACCAGCAAGCCTGGTGCGATCATGTTTCGCAGCGCCGACGAGGTGGCTATGTCGACCGCGGCCTGATAGTCGGGCTTCTCGGTCCCGTCCATGATTCCAGGATGCTCGCGAAACTGCCGCCGGACTTCCTCGATTATGGCGCTGGAGGCTTTACCGACCGCCCTTATCGCCATGGAGCTAAATAGGAACACGAGCATGGCGCCCAGCATCGCGCCGATGAACACCTTCACGTCGGAGATATCTACGGCCGTTAGATGGGCTTTTTCCAGATACGCGCTGAACAGCAAGAATGCAGCGAGCGCCGCCGAGCCGATGGCGTATCCCTTGGTCAAGGCCTTCGTGGTGTTGCCGAGGGAGTCGAGGTCATCGGTGATTTTCCGCGCCTTCTCACTCGCTCCGGAAAACTGGGTAATTCCACCGGCGTTATCGGTTATGGGGCCGAATGTGTCCATGGCCAGGATGTACGCCGCGCTCATCAGCATGCCCATGGTTGCCACGGCCGTGCCGAAGATGCCGCCCGCGATCGGACTGTCGATGCCGAGCGCGGCAACACCTTCGCGACCCAAGAAGAAGGACGCGCCCAGGGCGGCCGAAATCACGAGTATGGGCGCGGCGGTGGTCTCGAACCCGACCGCCATGCCAGAGATGATGTTCGTGGCGGGGCCCGTGCGTGACGCCTCCGCGATCTCGCGAACGGGCCGCCATGCTCCGGACGTGTAGTACTGCGTGATGTAGACGAACGCCACGCTGGTTAGGATGCCGACGAGGCCGGCCAGGAAGAACCAGAAGGTTTCGAGCATCACGAGCGAGGTGAACAACATCCCCAACGTGGAGAGAATCGCGGTGACCCAGAAGCCGAGGTCCAGGGCGCGCTGGGGGTCCTTGACGCGGTCGGGACGAACCGCCATCAATCCCACGAGCGAGGCGATGAGTCCGAGACCACGGACGACGAGCGGGAACAATATCCAGGCCTCGTTGGTGCTGCCCGAAGCCACGTACAGCACGACGCCGAGGATCATCGCACCAATGTTCTCGGCGGCGGTGGACTCGAAGAGGTCCGCGCCGCGACCGGCGCAGTCGCCCACGTTATCGCCGACAAGATCGGCGATAACGGCCGCATTGCGAGGGTCGTCCTCCGGAATTCCGGCCTCGATCTTGCCCACGAGATCCGCCCCCACGTCGGCGGCCTTGGTATAGATGCCTCCGCCGAGTTGGGCGAACAGGGCCACGAAACTCGCCCCGAAGCCGTATCCGACGATCAGGAAAGGCGCCAGGGCCGGGTTATCGAGTCCGCCGAACAGCAGGAACACCCCGTAGACACCGAGCAGGCTGAGCGCCACCACCAGGATCCCGGAAACGGCTCCGCCGCGAAGCGCCACGGTCAGGGCCTCGCCCAGGCTGGATTCGGCGGCGTGGGCGGTTCGCACATTGGCCTTCACGGCCGTGATCATCCCGATAACTCCGGCGAGGCCGGAACTGAACGCGCCTATCAAGAACGCGACCGCCGTACGCCAGGCGATCTCCACGCCCTCGATCGTCTCGGCGTTCTCTCCAGGCGGCGTCTCGGATCCGAACGCGCCTACGACCGCGGCCAGCACCACCGCCGCGAGCAGAGCGAGCAGGGCAATGGTTCGATACTGGCGGTTGAGAAACGCCACTGCGCCTTCATAGATGAAGCCCCCAACCTCCTGCATCGCCTCGCTGCCCGGATCGCGCCGAAGCACGTCCCAAGCGAGGTAACCGGCGAATAGCAATGCCAGCACAATTGAGCCAGGAACTATCCAGATCATGTTCTCCTCTGTCGCTGCGGTTTCTGTTTGGGGTGACTACGCGCCCGGCCAACCGAACGCAAACGCAATAGTCTACTTGAACGATTTAGTTGCGGAAGTCACTTTGCCGTTGCAGGCTTCTGGTTCTCCAGGGCAGACCCCAACGCTTCCACCAGAACCTCCAACTCCGCCTGCGTCCCGACTGTGATACGCAGGCAGTTGTCGACGAGCGGATCGTCAGCGAAATGGCGAACGAGAATCTTACGTTCACGCAGAAAGGTCATCGCGTCCGCAGCCGAATAATCACCAAGGTCGACGAGGATGAAGTTGGCGCGTGAAGGATGAACTTTGAGCCGAAGATCCAGCGTCAGCCGATCCGCTAGCCAGTCCCTTCGCTCGGCGGTTCTCCGCCACGATTCCTGCGCCCAGTCCTCGTCGGTGAGCGCGGCCAAGGCGGCGATCTGCGACGGGCGGCCGACGTTGTATGAGTCTTTCACCTTGCGTAGCGCGGCCGACAGTTCGCCGCTGCTCAGCGAATACCCGATCCTGACTCCCGCAAGACCATAGGCTTTCGAAAGCGACCTCACGATGCAGATGTTCGCATAGCGCGAAACGAGTTCAACGCAGTCCGCGCCCGAATAATCGGCGTAGGCCTCATCGACGACCACAAGGTTTTGCCCGGACTCGCATATATCCGCGATTTGGTCCGGCGGATACCACGTGCCGGCCGGATTGTTCGGATTCGTGATGAATACGATTGCGGCGCGGATAGACGAAAGACGACGAACCGGTAGCTCGAAATCGGGACCCAGGCGAATCTCGATGCTCTTCGCGCCCTGAATTTGGGACAGCACCGGATATAGCGAGTAGCTCGGCATTGTGAACACAACCGTATCGCCCGGATCGCAAATTGCACGGAACAGGAGGGTGAGGATGTCATCTGAACCGTTTCCGATCATCACCTGATCCAGCTCGACCGAGTGCCGCCGGGCCAGCTGGGCCCGTAGCTCATTTGCCTGGGCATCGGGATAGAGGCGGAGATCGTCGGCATCGATCGATCGGAGCGCGGCCAAAGCCGCGGGCGAGCATTCGACGTTTTCGTTGGTGTTGAGCTTTATCCAGCCCTCACCCCGCGGCTGTTCGCCCGGAACGTATCCGTGCATCTCATCGACGTTCTTGCGGACCTTTACCAAGGGTGCCCCATAGCTACCTGAGGAGCTCGTCGTGAACGCGGTGTTGGTGACTTCGCGGCAAGCGCTCGGCAGAGCTTATTGTTTCGACCAGACGCCGTTGATAGTATTTCTCTAACTCGCAAACGCTGGGAGGCTAGGTGATGTCATCAGCATTCCAGAATGAGATTCCTCAGAGGTGAGCGCTCTAAAGTCCGCATAGTCCTCACCGCGGACATCCACATCGGCCGAAGCAGATTCGGCTCTCCCGATCAGACGCACCCAAGTTTGCGCCATCGGCAGGCGTTGAGCAATGTTGTCCGGCATTGCGCCGAAAGCGATGCGGATGCCTTGCTGATCGCGGGCGATCTTTTCGATTCGCCCTCCCCGAACCCTGACGACCTCGCGCACGTCGCGCAAGATCTGACCGAGCTCAAGACGGCCGGGCTATTTGTCGGAGCGATTGCCGGAGACGCGGATCAGGCTCCCGCGGGTTCGATTTCGACGATCGGCCTGTTCGACCGACTCGGCCTCCTCATCGACCTTGAAAAGCCGGACGCCGCGGAACACTCGCCGGTGCAATTTGGCGATCTCCAGCTAGCCATTTCAACCGTCAAGCGCGCACAGGGGCTGGGATCCGGTGATGGCCTCCTGGGCGACCTTGACCGGCGAACGGGGGCTGACTTTCACATACTCATCGGCCATTACGCGGTGGAAGGCCTCGGAGGAACGAACGGCTCGGGTCCATCGATAAACCTCGATTCGGTAAACGCGCTCATGGGCGTTGACGCGCTTGTATGCGGCCACGTTCATGCCACGAATCACGATGTCTTCGGTGAAACCACGGTGATCGTTCCGGGTAGCCCGGTCGGCGCGGCGGACGCATGCGGATTCGTCGCCATCGACTTATCTGCACGCGGCATCGAGAACATCGATCTGCTGCCGGGAATTGTGCATGAGCCCGTGGAGGTGCTGGTTCAGGCGAGCCAGCTCCAACCTGACCACGCTGTTGAGTATTTGAGAATGGTCCTCAGGCCGAAGCTGGAACCCGATTCCGAGGTCCTACTTCGGATCGCCGGACGGCTCGACGACGATTCGTTTCGCGAAGCCAGACTGGCGGAGCTATCGCTATGGGCGTCGTCCCTGTGCGCGCGGTTCAGTCTCGATCTCGATGGGCTTCGAGTGGGCGATGGATCGGACGCCGGCCGCGCCCAAGAATCGATCTCGCCGTTCGAGGAAGTGCGCCGGTCCGCGGCGGAGGCCGGCAACAGGGAAGGTTCCGATCCCGCGGATATCCAAGAAGCCGCGGACCTTGTTATGAAATCGCTGCGAGCCGAGTTCGGCTCGTGATGACGATGCTGGACATCCCGCTTTGATAGTCATCAGATCGATCCGCTGCCGCAACTTCAAGGGGCTCTCGGATGTCGAGCTGCGGCTGCCGCAAAACGGCTGTTTCTTGATTCACGGCCCCAACGAGGCTGGAAAAACGAGCCTCATGGATGCGGTTCGGTTTACGCTCACAGGACTCACCCCTGCCGGGGTCACTCGGCATTCCCTCGTTCGCAGCGGTCGGGACGAGGCATTCATACGCCTGGAACTGGCCGGAGATCGGCATTCGCTCGAAATCGAACGGGCGGTCTCCAGATCCGGTGCGGGACGGATTTCCATGTCCATGGACAGCGGGATCGGCCGGACCACCATCGATTCAGAGGCGGACGCCTACGCGGGAATAGAGCGGCTTGCGGGACTCGCAGCGGACGATATAGCCGAATCGTGTTTTATCCAATTCGACGGTCCCGGCGCGAATGGAGACCGGCGCGGGATCGGCTACCGGCGGGCCGGTTCACCACCTCGCCGGCGCGAGCTTGGGCTCGTCGGGGAGAATTTCGGCGATACCTCCGACCTCGAGGAATCCCTGAACACGGCCAAAGAATGGCTTGAACTCAGCAACAACGGACTGCGGCTCGAATCCGCTTCAAACAGTCTCGCCGACACCAACCGCCGGCTCGATCTGGCTCGAGTCCGGAGGGCTCAGATCGACTTCGCGTCAGCTGAGGCGCGGCTATCGTCGGCGAGGCGAACGGCCTCGGATCTGGAAAGAACCCGGGCGGCGTTGCGGGATGACCTGAAGGCCGCCGAGGAATGGTCCGCGTCTGTCGCGCTGGTTCATGCACTGAGCGGATCCAGCAATGCGCTCGGGGAGGCTCGAACCAACATCGATTGGATCCGGGCCGAAATCGCGGCGTTGGAATCGGCTGCGGCGGACCTTCCCGATGTCGAGAAAATCCAGGCACGGAATCCGGAATCGCCCAAAATCTTGCCGCGGCAAAGTCAAAACGAGCCCGAACACCACGGATCGGCCCATGTCGCTCCGCCGGGCGAAGGACCCGCCGTATCGACGGCCGCGCGAGGCGCGAAGCACGAGCCGGAGCGCAACGGCATCCGCCCAAACGACGGTCGGGAAGCGCCAGGCATCTCCACGGGTGTGCTGGTGGCATCGGGAACCGGATTGGTCGCGCTGCTTACCGGCGTGGCTATGTTCATAGGTGGCAACGGCGTGGCGGGGTCGACCGTCGTCCCCGCGACCGCGCTGCTGGCGGCCAGCTCGGGTCTCTTTGGGTACGCCCTGTATTCGACCGTCACCATCCGCCGCCGGGTCGCCCAGGCGCCAGGAGCCGACGAACCGCCGCGGCCCGAAGAGAGCTGGATATTCGATGCGAAGGCCGCGGGAGCTCGGACATCCGAGGAAAGCCCGCTGCCCAAGGAATCCACCGTTGAGGAAGCGACGCGGCAGGACGACGCCCCGTCGAGACCGGAAGGCTCCGAGCCCGAGCCGCGACTGGAACGCGAGGCCCCGTCCGGCGCAACGCTCGCTGCTGGGGACCCGAACACGGTCGAGACATTTCCAGCCGCCAACGAATCATCCGTCACCGCCGGTCTCCTGCGCCTTGAAGAAGAACTGGCCAAGGCGGTCGCGCGGGAGCGCCGGACGCGGGAAAACATGGAGCAGCAGGTCAATCGTCTGCGCGAGCTGCGTCCCGACCTGCCCGTAGCTGATGCTCCCGATGCGGAAATCCTGGAAGCGCTTGTTAACGCGAACGAATCCCCGAACGACCCAGTGGCGCTGGGCAGGCATCTCGCCGAAGTGTCCGCGCGCATTTCCGCGTTGGAACCTCGACTCGAGGAATCAACGGTCGCGTTCGACGCCGCGTCTAAGGATCTCGCCGCGGCCGCGGAGTCCGCAGGCGTGCACCTCGGCCCGACCGACGGGGTCGAGGCGATTCGCGAAGCGCTTCCAGAGCTCAGGGGGTATCACGGCAACGAGGAATCGCAGCTCAGCGCCGAAATCGAATCTCTGCGATCGCACAGCGCGTCCATTCGCCTGGAGATCGAATCGCAAGAGACTATCGCCGGCATTGGTTTGCAGGACCTCAGCCAAGAGAAGCTCGAACATGAGGTACGACGGCTCGAGCACGAGATCAAGATCCAACGCCACGCGGAACACTTGGCTACACGGGCGGACGTCAGGCTCGTGCAGGACTCCAAGGCTCGCGCGCTGCAGGTTGCGCGCAACCTACTCCCGTCGTTCGTGGACAAGCGGTATTTCGATCTTCGCACCGGTCCGAACGGCGAGACTGAGCTTTGGGATGAAAACGGAATGAGTTGGATGCGCGTGACTGGAGCGTCCGCGGGCCTTCGAATCCAGATTGACCTGGTGCTCAGACTGGCCGCCTCCATCACGGCGCTGACACCCCCCGCCGCCGGCACACCGGGCTTCGTTTTCATAGACGATCCCGTATCGATGTCCGACCCCTCGCGACGCCAAGGGATAGTCGAGCGGTTAACCTCGGATAAGGTGAGAGAAACGTTCAGGCAGGTGTTTGTCATGGTGACGTCAGGCACGGTCGACCAGAATATGTTCGATCACGAGATTCGGCTTGAAAACGGCACGGTTCTGTCCACATCGCTCCTGCGGACCGCGCGTTCGATCCCCCGCCCGGTCGGGATCGGAGGTTAAACGCAGCCGATGGCGACCACGTCGACCTCGACGGCGAAGGCAACTGAGTACCGTGGGAAATCCCGGAGAGCGCGCGGCGCGTTCATCTTGTGGCGTGGAGGTCTGTTCGCGGCCGTAACTGCGGCGTTTATCGCGTGCGCGGCCGGATTGGTATACCTCCTGCTCCTCACCGATCCGTCGGCGGGCGTCAACCTCGCGGTCTTCTATGCGCTGATCGGGTTCGGAGCATTCTTCGGCATTTGGGCGGGCGGCTATTCGGTGCGTCGCATGCTTCAACCCGATGGCGAGCACCCCGCGGATAGCTGGCCCTGCACGCGGCAGGCGCTGCTGGGTGCGAGCGCCGTCATGATCAGCCTGTTCCTGCTTCGCGCCGGCTGGTTCGGCATTCCCGCCGTGCTGTCGATCGCGCTCGCGGTAATAGCAGCCGAAGCCGCTTTCGCTTGGCGGGCGCTGAGAGACTAAATGGCAAACGAGGGCAGATTCCCAGGGCGGCGAGACGCCTATACCGTGCTTGCGCACTATTACGACGCCGAGCACGTGAGCCTTACCGAAGATCTGGAGTTCTATCGCGACGTTGCCGACGCCGCGGGACCATACATTCTGGACCTGGGCTGCGGAACCGGGAGGATCGGTCTAGAGCTCGCCGCCCAAGGGAAGTTCGTGATCGGCGTGGATACCTCCGATACGATGCTGACCATAGCCAACGGCAAGCTTCGCGAAAATCGCGTGCCGATGGAACTGCGCCGTCTCGATATGCGCGGCCTGGACTACTCGAATCAATTCGATCTCGTGATCTGCGCTCTGGACTCGTTCGGTCACATGCTCACCATTGATGATCAAGAGGCATGCCTGGCGGGCGTCCACAAATCCTTGAAGCCGGGTGGCGTGCTGGCCCTGGACGTGGCGAATGCCAGCCCGGACATGCTTGCCGCGCGCGATGGTGCGGTGATCCTGCAATCGGAGTTCGAGGGCGCCAACCGTGTCCCGATCAAGCACTTCGTCGCCTGGAGGATCGATTACGAGGCCCAGCAAATTCGGGTGGATCACATGTACGACTCCACTGCACCGGACGAGACCGTCAAGCGCCGGCAGTCCAGCTACGACCTGAGATACTTTTTCCGATTCGAACTGGAGTTGATGCTTCGCGCCGCCGGTCTCAGCGTCCAGAGCGTGTACTCCGATTACCGCAGGTCGGAGTACTCGTTCAGCGGCGAAAGGTTACTGATCCTGGCGTCGCGCGAATAGCCCCTTGACCTAGCGGGCGCCCGCTAGGTAGCCCACCGCCCCACGTTGAACACAGCCCGGTCCCGATCTCCAGCGTAGTGGTCCAGATTGTCCACGAATCGCAGCAACTGACTCGTCGACCTGAAGCCTGCGTCCAGAAGGACCTTGAAAGATTCAGGGTAGTCGGTCGAAACGTCAACATTCAGACGAGTCCTACCCACCCGCAAACCTTCCGCCGCCGCGCGACCGGCCAGGGCCAGGAAGTCCCTCGGGTCCGCATGGTCGGGATCCATTACCCCGACCCACAGATCCGCGTACGTCGCCGTCGCGTCGAAGTCAGGCGAAGCATCGAATAGCCCCACGCCTTCGATCTTGTCGGCCTTGACCAGCCACAGGCTCTGTTTCCGCGGCGACGAGTCAGCGTCGGCGATCTCTGTCCGGATCGACATTCCCGGGACGAGTTTGTTGCAAATCCTGTCCGCGGCAGCGTCGGCGACGGCATCGAGATCGGTTGATAGTTCGTCTCTGAGAAGAATCCGGCCCCCTTTGGGCTCCGGCCAAGACAGATCCGACGGAGCGATCATCTGAGCTGTCGCGGCCACGGGCTGAAATCCAAGCCGCACGTACATCGCCGTGATCGGTGACGAACTGGGCCACGTTTCCAATCCCACGGTATGGCAGCCGGATTCTCGGAGCGCATCCGCCGCCGCCCGCGCGAGCGCCATGCCGACGCCCCGTCCCTGGTCTTGCGGACGCACCGCCAGCGAAGAGAACCAGCCAAGCTCTCCCCATTTTCGGGCGAATATCGCGCCGATCGGACCGCCCTGATCGGCCGCGGTGAAACAGCCGTCCGCGAACATGAGCCGCGTCGCCTCGAGCTGGCCGGGCGTCCTGGGGTGGTACAAACGCACGGCGTGATCACCGAACAGCTGCCTCACGATGTCGCGATAGGCGCTCGCGACAATCTCGCTTACGACCTCCATGTCGACGTTTCGCATGGTCTGTAGTTGCAAGCGCAAATCCCGTATGAGATCGTTCATCTAAATCGGTTGGAGGATTGTATCCCCGGGGCCAGAACGCGAGGCCATAAGGTCCAGGGAGAAATACAATCCATGACAAGGAAAACTCGTGGCAACGACTACTAGACCCGAACTTGCGTCGGCCATGTCGCGCCTGGGAACTGAGACTGCTTTTGTGGTTCTTGCTCGCGCCAAGAAACTCGAGGCCCAAGGTAAGTCGGTCGTTCACCTTGAGATCGGCGAGCCCGATTTCGACACGCCTGAAAACATCGTCGAGGCCGGTGTTCGCGCGCTCCGTGATGGCTGGACTCACTATGGCCCGTCCCACGGTCTGCCGGAACTTCGCGAGGCCGTTGCCAACGAGATTGCCGAAACCAGAGGGTGCGACGTGAACCCTTCCGAGGTGTTGATAACACCGGGCGCCAAGCCGATTCTCTTTTTCTCGATCCTGGCCCTGTGTAATCCGGGGGACGAGGTCTTGGTGCCCGACCCTGGGTTCCCGATATATGAATCGATGGTCAGCTACGTCGGAGCGAAGCCGGTATCTGTTCCGCTACTTCCTGAAAACGACTTCCGCATAGATTTAGACCACCTTGAATCGCTAATTTCAGACCGGACGAAGCTCCTCATCCTCAATTCGCCCCAGAACCCTACGGGCGGCACTATCCCCCGAGAAGACGTCGAGCGGATCGCTGACTTCATTCGCGGGCGGGAAATCTTCGTGCTCAGCGACGAGGTGTACAACCGGATCATCTACGATGAGGACCACTCCAGTATTCTGTCGGTCGACGGTATGAAGGATCAGACGATCCTCCTCGACGGCTTTTCAAAAAGCTATGCCATGACGGGATGGAGGCTCGGGTACGCGGTTGCGCCTCCATGGCTCACCGACGCAATGGCACAACTGCAGACCAATAGCACGAGCTGCACCGCGTCGTTCGTCCAGCGGGCCGGACTGGAAGCGCTGACCGGGCCGCAGGATTCCGTCGTACGCATGGCCAGCGAGTTCCGCGAGCGGCGGTCGCAAATCGTGCACGATCTCAACGCCATCGACGGCGTATCGTGCAAGTCGCCCGGGGGGGCGTTCTACGTTTTCCCGCAGGTTGAAGGCTTCAGGCAGAGCGCCGACGAACTGGCTACGGGTTTGCTGGACGATGCCGGCGTGGCCGTCCTATCGGGCACGGCGTTTGGAAGCTATGGGGCGGGATCGTTCCGCCTTAGCTTCGCGAACTCGACGGAGAATCTGGCGGAGGCCGCTCGCCGCATGAACGACTACCTGGAGGCCGCTCGGTAGGCTTGCGAGCCCTGCATCCCGGCGCCTACGGCGTACACCCCGCCGCTTCGCTGTACTCGTCCTCGGTGACCACGTCGATGAGACCGAGTTTCAGGCACTCTTGCGCAGACAGAAAGCGGTCGCGGCCGGAGTAGACGTACCGGATCCACCACTTCGCGTCGCGGTGGCCCGTCCGTTCCGCGAACATGTTCCCGATGAGCTGCTTGTAATGATCCGAGAGCTTTCTGTAGTCCTCAAAGATCCGCTGATCCTCCCCGGCGCTCATCCAGCTTCCCGAGTGGAGCATCAGAGTCGAGTACTTGCCCATTACACGGCAATCGCCCGCCTGGACCAGGATCGCGCCCATCGAAGACGCGTAACCGGTTATCACGGTTCGAATCCGGACACCAAAGTCGCGCTTCACGCGGTGCATCATTTCCATCATGGCCAGGCCCGCGCCGACCGACCCGCCGCCGGAGTTGATGAAGATATTCAGCTGCTTGTCCTCGGCCTTGGCGCGGGCGCGCATCCCCGCCATGACGATGAGCGATTTTGAAAAGCGTTCAGCCTCGTCGTCGTCTATCGAACCGAGGAAGTACGTGCCGAAGCGATCCAGCTCTATTCTGCGGGCTGCCTGCTCGCGCATGAGCGTCTCAAGATCAAGCGCCATAGCTTCAACCTCCAAGCCATATTGGTTTACGGGTTCATTTTGACCTATGCGTGAACGCCAGGCCGATTAGCGGCGCCTCGGGAGCTTGGCGGTCGACATCCCCCTCACCTCAATCCTCTCCCCAAAGGAGAGGAAGAGGATGCTCCCGACCTCCGGGCAGGTCGGGCCACGTGCGATCATCCCGCGCGCCATCATCCCAAACTCCGGACAGGTCTGGCCGCGGCCAGTGCGGAGCCTAGAGCCGCTCGAATCTTTCGACGTCGAAGACGAAAACGGTGGCGCCTCCGACCTGCACCTCGACCGGATACGGCATATAGAATTCGCCCGGTTCCATGATCGGCGGCAGCGGATTGACGTATTGGGTTCGAGTAACGCAATTACGCCGGATTATGGAGAGTAGCTGACCCAAACGGCTCTCCTCGACACCCATCAGGAACGAGACGTTGCCCTGTCGAAGGAATCCGCCGGCCGTGTTGAGTCGCGTCAGCCCGTACTTTTCCGACGTGAGCGAGTCCGAGAGCGCGTCCGCATCTTCGTCTTGCACGATTGCGATCACGAGCTTCATGGTGATAACCGCATCGTCTTCGGGACTCAATTTTGCTCCGATCGCTAACCGCTCGCCAGTATCTCCGGTTAGAGTAGCCTTCCCGTGGCGCCCTTTGCCGGGATTATGGATTTCAGTTCAAGGCCCTTAGCCACGTTTTGCGAGATTTCATCGCTGATCTCGTCGACGTTGGCCTCTCCGTCGATGACGAGCCACTGATCGGGCGCGGCCTGCGCCATCCGCTTGAACTGATCGCGCACGCGACCGTGGAACTCGACTCCCCGCAGTTCCATCTTGTTCGTTGGGCCATCCCGACCGTCTCCGAGGCCAATTTTCCGCCGAAGCCCTACCTGTGGATCGACATCGAGGAGAATCACGAGATCCGGCTCGAGCCCTTCGGTGGCAAAGTGGTTCAGCAACATCAGTTCGTCGATATCCAATCCGGAGCCGCCGCCCTGGTAGGCGATTGTGGAGTATTTGAAGCGATCGCAGAGCACGATCTTGCCCGCCTCCAGGTTCGGTCGGATTACGTCATCGACGTGCTGGCTGCGCGCGGCGGACAGGAGCAATGCCTCAACCTGAGGCGAAAGGTCGACGTAGTTAAGGTCCGCCAGGAGGACTTTCCGGATGAGTTCCGCCAGTGGAGTTCCACCAGGTTCACGGGTCCTGGTCACGTCATATTCGAGATCCTGCAGATGCGCGAGGAGCCGCTGGCTCTGTGTGGTCTTGCCGCCTCCGTCGGGCCCTTCGAAGACGACAAAGAATCCCGGGTAGTCTTCGGAATCAACCATCCCGCACTTCCCTCCACGATCTATGCCTGTAGAAGCGCACGTTTCGCCGCGGTTCGCGGCCCTGGCTCTGCGAACTCAGGTTATAGCGTTCGGCGATCTGATGCTGCAAACGGCGTGTGAACGAGTTCGCCGGCGCGAGCTCCACCGAGCCGGAGGTCCGAAGTACCTGACGCGCGGCGGATTCGGCCTCAAATATAGGGTCTCCGCCCGGGACTGCCTCGTGCATTTCGAACACGCTGGCGAGACACGCTTCCATCTGCGTCACGGAGTTGTTGCGAAGCACGTAGACCGGCACGTTGAGATCCTCCGCCTCACGCAGGGGAGACGGACGTTTGCGATAGTAGCTTCGCAGCGTGAGCATCACGTCCACCTGGTCGAGCCCGCTGACTATTTCAGCGTCCAGCCGCAGCGATCTCAGAGCCTGAATAAGCCGCTTGCGATTCACGCCGAACGGAAATATCCGCAACGGTCGGGGCGACGGTCTCGAAACCTCACGAACGGCCACCGATGATCTGTCTTCCGATCCTTCCAGCGTCGATTGCTCGTACTCCACGCGAATCTCGCCGTCCTCATGCGTTCTGACTTCAGTCAGCACGCTCTCCCGGAGAAGCAATGAGTCAACGGAAACGGCAACGGCGGTGTGCACCACGATACGATTGCGGTCTTTGATCTCAACGAGGACATCAAAGGTAGGCGCCGCCCGACGCTCTAAGACAGATTTCTGGGTTCCTCGACGGCGGGCTTCCTCATCGCCGAGCGTTACGGACTCCACACCACCCACCAAATCGCACAAAGTCGGGTTCGACAGGAGATTCTCGAGCGTATTTCCATGGGCGGTGCCGACCAACTGCACGCCCCGCTCCGCTATCGTTCGCGCGGCAACGGCCTCGAGTTCCGTACCTATCTCATCGATGATGACTACCTCGGGCATGTGATTCTCGACCGCCTCGATCATCACTCGATGCTGAAGGTGAGGCGACGCAACCTGCATCCGGCGCGATCTGCCGATGCCTTCGTGGGGGATGTCTCCGTCGCCGGCGATTTCGTTGGCGGTATCCACGACGATGACGCGCTTACTCAGTTCCTCCGCGAGGACGCGTGCGACTTCACGGAGCATGGTGGTCTTGCCGATACCCGGCTTGCCAAGGAGAAGAATGCTCCTCCCGGACTCGACAAGATCGCGAATGATCTCCACGCGCCCGTAGATGGCCCGACCCCTCCGACACGTCAGCCCGACCACCTTGCCCGCTCGATTCTTAATGGCTGATATACGGTGCAGCGTGCGACCTATGCCGGCACGATTGTCATCGCTGAATTCCCCAACGTTGTCCACGACGCGCTGAATGGTTTGCTGGTCCACCTCCCACATTCCCAGTTCCACTTCGCCCAGGGGGAATCGGGCCAGGGGACGCCGACCAAGATCGAGAACAATCTCGATCAGCTCGTGGCCTTCCGGTTGAGCTCGTATTGAATCCGCCACGGCATCGGGAAGGATGGCCAGCAGAGCGCCCAGCTCGGCAATGTCCGTTTCGGACACCTGTGGTTGAGGGGCTGCCTCGGCGGTGCTCAGGTCGTACCTACCGAATCGTCAATTCGGGACGCGTCCAAGCGCCGAAGCCTTCGCCATCGACTTGAAGCGTATTCCCAGATGTCTGACCATCAGAAATCGCGCGTACCGGGCCTCGAATCCACTCTCCTCAAGCGCGTCGCGAATGCCCTTC
Organism: Chloroflexota bacterium; assembly: GCA_963663595.2. Taxonomy (GTDB): domain Bacteria; phylum Chloroflexota; class UBA11872; order UBA11872; family VXNJ01. Next base: position 607,996 of record CAXXGZ010000003.1, read on the forward strand.
TCGTAGTCTCGCACGGTGATGGCCACGGGTCGCGGATTGTAGTTGCTGAGGTATTCCAGCGCGAAGTCGACCAGGGCCGGAACGACGCGCGACGTTCCCGGTTTCACCATGATTGAAAGCCGATTCTGGTCATCGGTTTCGCGATCGACCCGCAACCAAGCGTCGATCCCGTTTTCTCCATCGAGCACGAAGCTGTCCGACTCCGGCTCTCCTCCGAACAGCGGAAACCGACGAACGTGTGGTTCCCAGGTCCTGCTCGTAAGATTCTCGGCGAATTGAACGGCCGCCGGCGTGCATGCGCGGTAAAGCTGCTGAATAGCCCAGGCGTCATGCTTTTCCTGCCGACGCAAGTCCGACAAGGCAATCGGCTCGGGTATCGAGGTCTCAAATCGGTAGTACGTTGGTTCGCGCGCAACCACCGTAAATCCGAACTCGCGAAAAACCTCCAGATATCGACACTCCTCGGGAAGCCGCGCGAAAACACTTACGATTCCGCGTTCGCCGGCGCCTTTGCAGACGGCTTCAACCAGATAGGTTACGACCCGGGTCTCGTCGCTCGGTCCTGATGCGTGATCGTTGGCGCCGGAGCCATTCTCCTCACGCACCAAGAGCCACGAGAGGTCAAGCTGATCCGATTCACGCCGGGGCGTCGCCAGGGCGAGTCCGAATGTCCGCCCACGCCTGGATATGTACGGCTGGCGCCGCGGCGACGGGATTGGGAGCGCCGACGCGGCGGCGATAAGTCCCGGCGTCAGGCTGCCGGCGTGCGGAACAACCCCCACTACACCGTTGCGCGACAATACGAACGAACGGACGATCCTTGGGATGTCCCAAAGTCGCGACTTTCTAACCACTTGGCCGTATCACCGCTATGAGAGCGCTCACCTCATCTTTTTCGCGAAGTATTCGTGGAACCGAAGATCCTGCGTCAATTCGGGATGAAAGGCGGTGCCCAGCAGATTCCCCTGTTCGGCCGCAACGATCTTCCCATCGTTGAGCTTGGCCAGAACGTCAACGCCATCGCCCGTGCTCTCGAAAATCGGCGCTCGGATGAACACCGCAGGAAACGGGTCTCCGCCCAAAGCCTCGACTTCCAAATCGGTCTCGAAACTATCGAGTTGAGATCCGAATGCGTTTCGCTTGATAGTCACGTCCATCAAGCCGAGGGTCGCCTGGCCGGAGTTCCCGAGGTTCTTGGCCATGAATATGAGCCCAGCGCACGTGCCCCAGACCGGCATCCCGTCGGCAGACCGCTCGCGGATCGCATCGCTGAGCCCGAAACGTTCGGAAAGCTTTCCAATCGTGGTGCTCTCTCCACCGGGGATCACCAGTGCCTCGACTCGATCGAGGTCTTCCGGCAACCGGATCTCAAGGACGCGTTCGCCTAGCCGCTCGAGCGCGTGGACGTGCTCTATGAAGTCTCCCTGGACAGCGAGGACTCCCACGGCGCCCACCGCCTCAGCATCCTCCGAACAAGGGCGAGGCTACCAGCCCCGCTTGGCCAGTAGCTCCTCCGGCTCCATCTGCTCGACGGCGATACCGGACATGGCGCCGCCAAGTCCTCGGGACACCTGCGTGAGCATTTCGTCATTCTGATAGTGGGTCACAGCTTCCACGATGGCCTTGGCCCTCACCGCGGGTTCCTCGGACTTGAACACCCCGGACCCGACGAAAACTCCCTCGGCCCCAAGGTGCATCATCAGAGCCGCGTCGGCTGGCGTGGCCACCCCGCCCGCCGCAAAGTTGACGACCGGCAATCTGCCCAGCCGGTGAACCTCCTTGAGCAGTTCATAGGGCGCCTGCAGGTTCTTCGCCTCGGCCATGATCTCGTCGTCGGTCAGAGATGTCACCCTGCGTATCTGAGACATGATTTTCCGCATGTGCCGGACGGCCTCGACGATGTCGCCGGTGCCCGCTTCGCCTTTAGTGCGAATCATGGCGGCGCCTTCGCCGATCCTCCGCAGCGCCTCGCCGAGATCGCGCGCACCGCAGACAAACGGAATCTTGAATCCGTGCTTGTCCACGTGGTTTTCGGGATCCGCTGGCGTCAGCACTTCAGATTCGTCGATGTAGTCGAGTCCGAGCGACTGAATCATCCGGGCTTCCACGAAGTGCCCGATCCTGCACTTCGCCATCACCGGTATGGTGACCGCGTCCTTGATCTCCATCAGCATTTCAACCGCCGACATGCGCGCCACGCCGCCGTCGCGGCGAATGTCCGCGGGAACCCGCTCGAGCGCCATTACGGACACCGCCCCGGCATCCTCGGCGACCTTGGCGTCGTCGACATCGACCACATCCATGATCACCCCGCCCTTCAACATCTGGGCGAGACCCGCCTTGTGCGTAAACGAATACGTGCCGTTGTTCATGCCCGCAATGACCCTATGCAATGTCGCAAAACTTGATTACCTCATTCTACTTCAGTAAAGACGGGTCGAGCAGATCAGCACGTCGCAGGCTCCGCTACGAGTCCGGCGGCGCTTTCCCGTCGATGATCTCGACCACTCTGCCGACCAGGTCGCCGATCTCGAAAGGCTTGGTGACGAACTCGTCTACGCCGTCACGGATCACGTCAGCAGCCTCTTCGAAGTTGTAGGCCGTGACGACCATCACCGGGGTATTCTCCCAGCCCGGTGTTCTGCGCAGGACGCGCATTACCCGGTAGCCCGACACTTCCGGCAGGCCTAGATCCAGCAGCACGATGTCGGGCGGGGCCGCGTCGAGCCGGGCAAGCGCGCTGATCCCGTCGCGGATCGTCTCCACCACAAGTCCTTCGGCGGCCAGGTTGATGCTCAGGACCTCGGCTATTCCCTCCTCGTCCTCAATGAGGAGGATCGTCCCTTTGGAGGAATCCGCCGGATCGCTCATTCACCACGCTTCTGACGCTGGTCAAGGATGGTCCTGCGTCGCTCGATGAGGCTGGCTCGATGCTCGTCCCTGAGCGACTTGTCGAATGCGCTGAGGTTGATTTTGACGGTGGCCACCAGATTTTCGGGAAAGAACGGCTTGGTGATGTATTCGACGGCACCCCGTTCGAGCCCTGCGAGCACGTCCGTGTCATCGACCTTAGCGGTGAGCATTATGACTGGCAGGCCGGCGGTGACCGGCTTCTTTTCTAGCCTTCTGAGGACCTCCCAACCATCAATTTCCGGCATCATTATGTCAAGTATGATGAGATCCGGCAGTTCGCTCCCCGCCAGTTCAAGCCCCGACTGGCCGCTTGTGGACGTGACAACCGTGTAACCCTCAGCTTGCAGGTTCGTGGCGACGATATCGAGCATGCCGACCTCGTCATCGATGACCAGAATCTTTTCGCCGCTCATTCCTGCGCCCCCCGATCCTTTTCGGCGCCTGTATCCAGTTCAGGCCGCTCGCCTGTCTGACTCAACCTTCTCGGTAGGACGAACGAAATCTGAGTTCCAGGTTCGGAGTCGCCTTCCAGCTCGATCATGCCGCCGTGGGCCTCTATCACCTTTCGGCAGATGTAGAGGCCCAAACCGGTGCCCGGCGCACTTTGGCTTTCAGGACCTCGGTAGAACTTCTCGAATATCCGGCCGCGAAGGTCTTTCGGAATCCCGATTCCTCGATCCCGGATCGTGAATTTGATGTCGTCTTTACGGCCGTCGACCGTGATTCGAATCGACATTTCCTGGTTTGGACCCGCGTACTTGATCGAGTTGCCAATCAAGTTTCCCAATACGAGCGATATTTGCTCGCCGTCGGCGACGACGCGGAATCCTTCGCCGCGCCACAGGAGTTCCAGCTGGCCGTGAGCGCTTTCCTGTAACTCGGAGACCACACGTTCAACCAGCGGGACTAGCTCAATCTCTTTGCGGTGAGGCCGAAACAGCCCTGATTCAATCCGCGAAGTGCTCAGGAGATTATGTACGATCAGACCCAGACGATCCGCCGCTCCGTTGATTCCTATCTGGAATCTGTGTCGTGTGTCAGGATCGAGTTCCATATCAGGCCGGAGCAACGTGGCGATGTACCCCTTGATGAGGGCCAGGGGCGTCCGCAGCTCATGCGAGACCAGGGACACGAAGTCCGACTTCATTCCCTCGACCTCCTTGAGCGCGCTGATGTCACGCACGATCGCCACGGCGAGCGGCGACTCATCCCACGGCGACGGAACATAGGAGTAGCTCACCCCGACATCCACTCTATTTCCGTCGCGGCTGAGCAGCACGGTTTCGGAATATGGGATGGACTGTTTGGTTTCCAGCACGGTCTTCAGCGGCAACGCAGCTCCGGCGTCGTCTCCTGCTCGCGAAGCCGGCGTCTGAATCAACTCTTCGCAGTCCCTGCCAATCGCCTCGGCACGGGGCCATCCGGTAAGGGACTCCATGGCCGCGTTAAACGCGATAATCTGGCCGCGAGAATCCACGACCGCAATCCCGTCGCTGGCCTCGCTGATGATCGCCTCCAATTGCCGCGCCTCTCGCATTACCTCCCTGAACAAAGTCGCGTTCTGAACGATGACCGCGGCCTGCGTGGCAAAAATGTTCATAAGTCTTGCGTCGCTCTCGCTGAACCCGGGAGGCGGTTTGTTGGACGCGCGGATCACCCCAACAGGGGATTCGCCCACTCGCATGGGAACGATCAGCAGATTCTCGTCGCCAAATGCATCCACGTATCTGAGGTTGAGACGTTCGTCAGCCATGCTGTCGTTGGCCACAAACGGCTCGCCCGTGTCCAAAACATCCCAGGACGCCGTCGCCTCTTCCCTGCTGAGCGTCATCAACGCGGCCTGCTCCGGCTCGAGCCCGACCGCGTGCGAATGGCCTACGAGCTTCGTGCCGGTGTCATCGAGCAGAAGAATCACGCAGCGCTCCACATCCAGGACCGTGGCAATCTGATCCACAATGTGAGCCAGAGTTTCATTGAAATCGCCTAGACTCGAAATCGCCTGCGAGAGCGAGTACAGACCAGAGAGATGGTGCAGGCGAGCTTTTACCTCCGCTTCAAGCGTAGATCGCTGAATCGCCACGGCGGCTCCGCCGGCGAAACCAGCCAGCAACTCCGTGTCTTCGTCTGAAAATTCCGCGCCTGTTCTTCCGGCGACGCTCAGTGATCCGATTCGATGGTCGTCGACGGAAAGGGCGACGCTAAGCAACGGCGGCGAACGTTCTTCAAGCGAATCCGGCGACCCGTTGCGCTTCCGCCGGCCCTCCAGGCTGGCGCCGGATTCCAGCGTCGAGAGACCCGCGGGAGCGGGGCCGTTTGCCGTCGCTTGGTCCACCAGCCTGATGAGATCGTCAACCGACGACGGGCCTTCCCCCGCGGAGGCCCTTACGGTGGATCGGCCGTCGACCTGATCCTCGAGTTCCAGCACACATGCGCGCGCATCCATCATCTCCCTGGCGATATTCACGACGAGCTGGAGTGTTTCGTCGAGTGTAGGACCGCTCCCCAGGGCGTCTCCCAGTCTGCGGAACGAGGCCCTGAGCCGTTCGCGCTGCTCCTCCGATTCGGTATAAAGACGTGCGTTCTCAATCGCGGATGTCGCCTGACTGGCGATCGCGAGCGCGACCTGGATCTCCGCCGCCGTGTAGGAGTGCGGTTTTTCTATGTGGTTCAGATACAGCGTCCCGATCGCCCGCAATCCAAGGGTCAGTGGCACGATCAGAATCGACTTGTCGCCGAAGAATTCAACGGCCGCCTTGTCTGTTCGCGGATCGGACCCGGCATCGAGAACGACCACGGGTGTTCCGGATTCCAAGGCTTCGCGCGAGAGTTGCTGATCGGTCAGGAGTTGGTCACCCTCTTTCCAGGCGCTGAGAAATTTTTCATCGACACCGAACATTGCGGAAGCAAGGAGCCGCTCGCCGTCGGGAGACAGCAGCCAGATGCTCGCGCGGTCGGCGTGCGTGAGTCTGGCGGCGGCGGCGACGAGCCGATCGAGCATCTCGTCGAGCTGCAGGGTGGATGTTGAAATCCTGGCGATATCCGCGAGCGCGCGGGACTGCTCCACGCGCCCCTTCAGCGCCTGTGTCTCCACCAGGCTGGCGATTCCGATGGAGGTCTGCCGGGCAAGCGCGCACAGAAACTTGATCGTCTTGGTGCGCCGCGGATTTCGGCCTTCAAAGCCAATGTGGAGTGCGCCGATACTCCGCGCTTCGAATTCGAGCCCCAATTCGACGCCGGCGATTGACTGCCCCTTCAACAGGCCGGCCAGCGGTTGACCGGCAACCGAAGCTACATCGTCGGTCCATATCGGACTCCCAGGCGCCAGCTCAGTCGCGGCCTCAGCCCCCGGATAGGACGGCTCGGTCGAGTATCGAACGGCCTCGCCATCGGGACTCGCGACGACCGCGTGCATGTAACCAAATCCGCCCGACGCCGGGCCACGCAGAGTCAATTGAATCGCCGAGGCGCCAGCCACGATCAGCGTCTGCTCCAATAGCTCCCGCAGGCCTTCAGGCGCCGTATCGAGGGGCGGCGACGGATCGGCTAGGTAGATTCCCGTTTCTTCAGTAGTGCCCAATCAACGCCTCGGCTATCGGACGCGCGCGTCGAGTCATGAGGATCTATCGTGGCCGCCAGGTCCGCAGCCAGCCTGATGACGAGCAGCTACCCTCAGGCCTCACGTCTACTTTACTTTCACCGGCGTGTTCTGGCGGGCCGATTCGTACGCCGCCTCGGCCATCGCCACGGCCTGCCGCCCATCCCATCCGGTAACGTCCGGTTCCTGGCCGTCCATGACCCATTTTGCGAAGCTCTCCGCCTGGGTTCGGAGACCGATTTTGTGGTCATCGGGAACGTCAACCCGCGTCGCTTCCTCGTCATCGAAGCGCTTGTACTCCAGGACCGTCTCACCACGGAAATTCCACTCGTACCTCACGGTGCCCTTCGTGCAAAAGAATACGCCGCCCGTGTGATTGATCCCGCTTGCGCTCGAACCGTAAAAACAGGCCGTATTGCCGCCCTCAAAATCTATTAGAAGCATGTTGCTGTCTTCATAGTCATGACGGGCATCGAGCAAGTTGACGCTTCTGGCGAAAACCTGGATCGGCTCGCCCAGTATGCATCGGAGCAGGTCCATCTCGTGGGCGTTTATCTCAAAGAGCAGGCCGCCGGTCTTATCACGGCTCAACCTCCAGTGCTCGGACTTAGCGAAGCCAAAAATCCAACTACTGTTTATTCGATCGATATTCGCGGAGCGCGGCTCGCCCACCTCGCCCGAAGCTATGAGGGCGCGCAGGTCGACGAATGGGTGCATGAGCCTAAGGACCTGTCCCGCCATCAGTTTCCTACCGAGCCGCTGGGCCGTATCCCACATGGCGTCACAGTCCGCCGAACTCAGCGCCATCGGCTTCTCGCACAGAACGTCTTTACCCGCCTCGAGGGCGGCTATCGTCACCTCCCTATGCAGGAAATTCGGGGTCGCGACGATCACCGCATTCACGTCTTCGCGCTCGAGCAGCTCCGAATAGTCGCCAAACTTGGCCACGTTACCCGCCATGGTCGCAGCCTCTTCGGCGTTCTCCGCGACGGGGTCCGAAACGGCGACAATGCTGAGCAGATCCGTATCGGCGATGTTCGAAATATGGCTCTGGCCCATGTTTCCGCAACCGATTATTCCGACGTTGAGGCTCTCCAAGTTGCCGTCCTCCACTCCTAAAAGCGCACCCGTGGCCGACCATAAGCGTCTCACACTAGAACGGATGTGGATACCTAGGCCGGTGATAGCATGATGGCCGCTTCGCGGGACCGATCAGCCGGATCGACCGACGTTGAGCAACGATGTGGGAGGCGTTTCCCTTGAAGGATGAGCTGAAACGAATTTTTCTGGATCTGGCCGCCGTTCCTGGCGTGTCCGGCAACGAAGGTCCAATCGCCCGTGCCGTCGAAACTCTGCTGCGCCCGCTTGTGGATGATGTTCGCATCGACCACATGGGCAACGTTATCGCCCGAAAAGGCGATCCCTCGCTCCGGCCTCGACTGATGCTCGGATGCCATTTGGACGTCATCGGTTGCATTGTGCGAAGCATTGATGAGAACGGCTTTCTCCGCCTGTATCGCATGGGCGGAGCCGTGGATCTTTTGTTGGTGGGGCGGAAAGTATGGGTCAATGATGTTCCCGGAGTCGTGGGCGTCCGGCCAGGTCATATCCAGCGTCCCGACGAGCGGCGTACGGTGCCAAGCCTTTCTGATATGTACGCGGACGTCGGGGCAGACTCGGCCGAGGAGGTGGCGGATCTGGGCATCGAGATCGGGAGCCCCATCCGCTATCACAGCCCCGTGGAAGAGATGGCCAACCCGGACCTTCTATGCGGCGCCTACGTGGACAACCGAATCGGTTGCGCGGTGCTGGTGAAGCTCATGGAACTGCTCGACGACGATCTCGACGCGTGCGTATTCGCGGTTGCCACCACCAACGAAGAGACGGGTTGGCGCGGAGGTCAGATGACGGCCTTCAGCGTCGATCCCGATCTCGCCGTGGCCGTGGACACCACACCCGCAGGCGGCACGCCCGACGTGGACTATGCCCGCGAGCTTCCAATAAAGATTGGAAGCGGGCCGGTTTTGCAGGTTGCTTCGCAGGGGCCCGACGCGGGATTTACCGCTCATCCCGGGGTGCTCCATTGGTTGCGGTCTTCCGCCGAGGATGCTGGACTGCCCTATCAGCTCGCCGCGCTCGAAAACGCGAACACGGACGCGGTCCTGATCCACATGGCGCGCGGCCGCGTTCCCACGGCCGCGCTGACGATTCCCCGCCGCTACTCGCACTCCCCAGTTGAGCTATTCGACATCAACGATGCTGTCACAACCATTGAGATTTTGCGGAAGGCGGTTGACCGGCTCGGCGACGTTAAGCTGGGATTCGAAACGTAGACGCTATCCGCGCGGAATCATTCGCCGCCCAGGTCGTCCAGGTCGAGCTGATTGATGAAGTCGCGGAAAGGTTTCAGCATCTCCTCGGTCACGAGTTCCGAATCCTCGGATTCTGCTTTCTCACCGTCCTCGTCCGGCTCGATTCCGGCGGCATCCAGGACCTCCTCCGCGACAAGGATCGGCACGCCGGTCCTCACCGCCAGCGCAATGGCGTCGCTTGGCCTTGAATCGATGTCCAGCTCGGTACCGTTGTTCTGGATGACGATCTTTGCGTAGTAAACCTGGTCCACAAGCTCACTGACCACGATCCTGACCACCTGAGCCCCAACATTTTCGATTACGCTGCGAAGGAGATCGTGCGTGAGCGGACGCGGCGCCTCTCGGTCCTGCAACTTGATCGCGATGGCGTCGGCCTCGGGCCCCCCGATGACGATAGCGAGATAGCGATCGTTGTCCTTTTCCTTTAGGACGACGACCCGGTTGGGATTGATGAGGTTTACCCTCACACTCTCAACGACCATCTCAATCATTTGGCCGATCCTTTTCCAAGCTCAATCCCTTGGCCGGACTCCGAAGAGGGCAAGCCGCGCCGCCATCGGAACCTCGACGATCCATGCGTACCATTCTCGCTAACCGCCGAGGCCGAACGAATCGTGGATGACGCGCACGGCATCTTCCAGGCGATCCTCGTCTATGAGACAGGTTATCCGAATTTCGCTGGTTGAGATACTCGTAATATTTATGCCCTTTGAGGCTAGCGCGCCAAACATCTGAGCGGCTACTCCCGGAGCGCTTTGCATCCCTATGCCCACTATGCTGACCGTTCCCAGACTGTCCGACCACGTTACCTCCGATGCGTTGATATCGTCGGCAACCCTCCTAACCATTGCCAGCGCCTTGCGCAGATCCGATCGGCCAACTGTGAAGGAGATATCCGTCGTTCCTCCTTGTGCCAGGTTCTGGACGATCACGTCCACGCTGATAGCCTCCTCCGCAAGAGGCTGAAATACGGCGTTGGCGAGTCCGGGCCTGTCCGGTACCTCGCGGACGGTTATCCGGCCCACGTCCGCATCGTGGACGACCGCGCGCACGCGCGCGCCGGTTTCAATCTCGACTTTTTCTCTGGACAAGATCTCGGTTCCTGGATTCCTGTTGAAACTAGATCGTACAACGACCCTCAGACCGTGCCGCTCCGCCACCTCTATCGATCTTGGGTGCAGAACCTTGGCGCCCAAGGATGCCATCTCGAGCGTCTCCTCGTAAGTGAGCCGTTCGAGTTTTTGGGCATTGGGCTCAACTTTCGGATCGGCGCTGTATATGCCATCCACGTCGGTATTGATCTCGCAATACGCGGCGCCAAGGGCGACGCTCAAAGCTACCGCGGTCGTGTCCGATGCGCCCCGCCCCAACGTGGTGAGGTCGCCTGAGGCCGACATTCCCTGAAACCCCGCCACGACCGGGATCACGCCGGCGTCGACCACGCCGAGTAGGTAAGTGGAATCGATCGCCTGAATCCGCGCCCGGCCATGGCGGCCGTCGGTCACGATCCCGGCCGCCGGTCCCGTCACGGCCAGCGCGGGCGCCCCCATCGAATTCAAGAGAATGGAGAGTAGAGCCGACGAAACAACCTCGCCTGTCGAAAGTAGGAGATCAAGGTCCCGCTCGTCGGGCGCCGGCGTCAGATCGAACGCCAGGTTGAGCAGGTCGTCCGTGGTACTGCCCATGGCCGACGCCGCGACAACCGGCCTGTAACCATCCTGCTTCGCCGCGAGCACGAGCTCGGCCGCATTGCGGATTCTTTCACCGGTGGCAAGCGAAGTGCCCCCGAATTTCTGCACGATGATCGATGCGCTACCGGCCATGGATCGACTTCAAACGGTTCCACTTCATTGCCAACGTACCCAGACGGGGCAAGATGGTATCAGCACCGGTCGGCAAACGACCCACGTCTTTTGGCCTCAGATTCCAGCTTCGATCTGTATCCAACGCCCTTCGCGCCTTGAGCGCCTGATCGCGTCGATAACGCACTGGGCCCTGTGACCATCGGCGAACGTGGCGAACTCGGCTTCACCGAGCAGCGCCCGGGAAACCCTCCCCATGTGGAACGCGGGGAACTCCGCGAATTCCACCCGGAGTTCCGAAGGGATCTCGACCTGCGTGAAACGAAACTCACCCGGCCGGGCGACCTCGAGCGTGATTTCCTCGCCGCGCTCATGGAATAGCCTGAGGCTGCCCCTGGTTCCCACCAGCGTCATGTAAATCTGATTCGCGTGACCCCACGCCAGCTTGGTGAGATGGAACGAAAAGACCCTACCGCCCCCTATGTCGCAGACAAACGCCGCGGTGTCGCTGGCCGTCGGGGCGGCCTTCGGCCCCAGGTCGACCGGCCTGGGATCGGAAGCAATGAAATCGGCTCCGGCCACGGCAACCACGTCGCCGCCATACCAGAAGAGCAGATCGATCACATGCGAGCCAAGATCGGCCAGAGCGCCCGCGCCGGCTGCGTCCGAAGTCATGCGCCAGTCCAGGGGCGTCATTGGATCGGCCCAGTTTGCCTGACCGTAATTCACGATCCCCGAGATCAACTCGCCGATCTCGCCTGCCTGGATCATCTCCTTCGCCAGCATGAAAGCGGGCATCGACCTATACGTGAAGTTGACGGCGGTTAGCACGCCGGCGGCGGCTGCCTGTCTTACCACCGCCAGCGTTTCCGTTGAATTGACGCCGAGGGGCTTTTCGCTGAGAACGGCCTTGCCGGCGGCGATCGCCGCCGAAGCCATAGGGACGTGCTGGTAGTTCGGCGTGCACACCGCCACCGCCTGCAGACCTTCAAGTTCGAGCATGGCCTCAAATGTGTCGAACTGATGGGGAATATTGTTTTCTCGCGCCGTCTCCGCTACCCGATCTGGGTTACGCGCGTAGAGCGCCACAACCCGAGCGGCGCCGCTGGCGCTGAGGCCTGGGATCAGCACCCGGCTAGTGAACGAGCCGGTCCCGGCCACTCCGATTCTCAGTTCGGAAGGCATGGTCGTTGTGATGGGATCATCGATTCCAAGTCTAAAGGCGGAGGAACCCAGCATCACAATCCAGCCGGGCGCTTCGACTCCCGATAACCGGACGGGCCCGCAGGTTACGCCTAACAGTTTGGCGGCATGCCGGGGCCGCCGCTCGCCTGAGATCAGGCAGCCTGCAGATGTTTGATGGACTCTTCGGCCAACTCCTGGACGACTTCGAGCGGATAGCCGTTCATCCCGACGATCTCAAGAACGACGTATTGAAGGCGGTCGATTCCGCGCATCACCTCCACTAACGCGTGGATGTCGAGAACTCCCGCACCACAGACCTGCTCCGCAACCGGTGGAGGACTTTCCGTAGAGCTCTTCGCGTCGCGAATCCGGGCGTTGCCGACGTGCGGCGCGAGGTCCCGGAGCGACTCCACGGCATCATCTCCGGCCCGGTAGACGTGGCTCGCGTCGAAGTTCAGACAGACCCACTCGGTATCAACTTCGTTCATGAGGCGCAGCGCGGTGTTTGCGCTGTACGCCACGGAACCAAGGTGGGGCTTCAGGGCCAATCTAACTCCCAAATCGCCTCCGTGTTGCGCCAGTTCATCGATCCAGCGAACGGCTTCGGAAAACGACGCCTCGTCGTCCGACACGCCGCCTGGAGAACTCGCTACGCTCGGCGCACCCAGATCGGCGGCCAGACCCATGAGACGTTTGACGCGCTTCCGGGCGTCCGGATCCGCCAGATTCGACGAGGCGCCGATGGAGTCGATGGCAAGTCCCCGGTCGTTAATACTGCGACCGATCAACGAAACAATCTCTGGGGATGCGTCGGCAGGCAGATGATCCGCTCCCATGCCTGGAATCGAACAGAGTTCGATGGCGTCGAATCCGGCTTGACGAATTCCAGCCAGCGCCGAATCCAATGTATGCCCGCCCCACAGCAGCGTGCTACAGCCGAATCCGAGTCCCAGAACGGGCCTCCTCACCACCCTGACGGTATTAACCGCTGCCACTATATTGATGCCGTTCCCCATCTCCAACCGGACATAAGAACGGTTCGACTAATCGCGGAGGAATGTCGGCATTTCCGTCGGATCGGCGGTGATAGCATTCGCCGAGATCTCGACTGCGGTCGATGTCCGTTATTCCGCTCGGCGGAGGCCCTGATTGGCACTTAAAGTAGCGGTGGTCGGCGCCGGTAACATCGGGCGGATTCACGCCGCCGCCTATTCCGCTCATGATCTCTCCAATCTGGTCGCCGTATGCGACCTCGTCGAAGCCAAAGCACAAGACCTCGCCCGGGCTCATTCGGCCCGCTGTTGCACGACCGTGGAACACCTCCTGGCCTCCGAGGATTTGGACATCGTGAGCGTGGCCACGGCTGGCGAAGAGAACGGAGGCGATCATTTCGATCCCGTGATGGCCGCATTGGACGCAGGAAAGCACGTGCTGTGCGAAAAGCCGCTTTCGAACGACATCGGGAACGCCCGCCGGATGGTCGCCGCCGCACGAAACCACGATCTGCGCCTCGGTGTGGATCTGAACCACCGCTTCGTGCCCGCCGCGGAGCGGGCGCGGCGACTGATTACAGATGGATCCCTCGGCGAGCCGCTGTTCGTGAACATGAACCTATGGATTCGAAATCCGCGAGAATCTTCGCCGTGGTTTCACCTGCGGGCGCTCCATTCGCACTCCGTCGACGTGATGCGATTCTTCTGCGGGGACGTTGCGCGAGTCCACGCCTTCGCACTGCAGGCGCCGGGCCGAAAGATATGGTCGGTGGTGTCGATCAATCTGGAGTTTACGAGTGGGGCGGTGGGGCATCTGACCGGCAGCTATGACATGTCCAACCTCCATCCAATAGAGAGATGCGAGGTCGGAGGCACCCGCGGACGGTTCGTCATCGATAACGTCTATCAGGAACTCACCTTCTATCCTCACGAGTCCGATGAACTTCTAGTTGTAAGAAACTCGATCATGGGCGGAGTGACCGGTTTTCCACAGACCATCCACAACCGAATCCACCGTTTCCTGCAACAGGTGACCGATGGTGATGAGTCCCTGGAGGCCTCCGGCGAGGAGGGGCTTGCCGCCCAGGAGGTTGTGGAGGCGGCTATTGAGTCGATCAATTCAGGATCGGTGATCGACGTTCCCGCCGTACTCGCAACGGCGGGGGCGCGCGCGCCAAAAGAAACGTGACCGCTCCCATCAACGTGGTGCTCATAGGCATCGACACTCTTCGTCGCGACCACATGAGCTGCTATGGATACCCGCGCCTAACCTCGCCCCATATCGATCGCATCGCGTCCGAGGGAGTCCTCTTCCGGGACTCGTTTAGCCCCCACATCCCCACCCACCCTGGCTTCACGACCATGCTGACGGGCGTGGACGTAATGGATCATCAAATCGTCACCCAGGGCGGCGACGTTGATTTGGACGGCGAGATTCCGGTGCTGCCGGAGATCCTGTCCGCCAACGGTTACCGAACCGCCGCGGCGGACAACCTCGGACGCTGGTTCGAGCGTGGATTTGATGATTACGAAAGCTACGATTTCAAAGGCCCGGTAGACCAGCCCTGGCGGAAGGCCGAGGCCGTGAACGCGGCGGCGGTAGATCTACTCAGGAAGGTGGCCGGCGACCCGTTTTTTCTCTTCCTGCACTACTGGGATCCGCATACGCCGTATCTACCGCCACCGCCGTTCGACAGGATGTTTTATGCGGGCGACGAAACGGTCTCCACCAACGCCGACATGGAGGAGATCCTCTCGTTCGAGCCGTTCGCCGAGTACTTTCAACAGATCATGGGGGATGTGCGCGACATCAATTTCGTGATCGCCCAGTACGACGCCGCCATCGCTTACGCCGACGCAGCGGTCGCACACGTCGTTACTGCTTTGCAGGACACCGGCGCGGCCGACAGAACGCTGGTCATCATCACCTCCGACCACGGCGAGGTCCTTGGCGACCACACCGGACAGTTCGATCACCACGGGCTTTACGATGCCAACCTGGCGGTGCCTTTGATCATGCGACTTCCGGGCGTGATCCCCCAGGGCCAGCACGCACGCGGAACCGTGAGCGCGCTCGATCTCGCACCCACCGTCCTGGACATCCTCGGCATCGAACCGCCGCGGCCTATGCAGGGCCGCTCGCTCTTGCGATTGGCCACGGGCACAAGCCGGATAACCCGTGACGAGCTCTACCTCACCGAATGCACCTGGCAGCGCAAGCGGGGGTTGCGGCGGCACGGATGGAAATTGATTCAATCGCTGGAGACCGATCTGCACGACGGCCCCGAGGTTGAACTCTACGATCTCAGCGCCGATGCGGCCGAGCAGGTCAATGTGGCGGACATTTGGCCCGCTGTGGTTTCAGACATGGCCGATCGCATCGAGCGCTGGGTCCGGCGTCGAAAACGTCAGACCGCGAAGCCCGATCCGCTGGACGAGCAGTCGATCACGCTCCGGGAAATCAAAAGCATCAAGACGGCCGTGCCGGACGACCAGACCCTCTGAGCCAACGGCTGGGCCGGCCCGCGCTCTGGCGTTCCATGAGCAGACCGAACCAACGGAGATGCGGAAGCGCGAGGCCGCGGCTTACGCCGCGGCCTCGCGCCCACTCCGGCTAGCTGGAACCGCTTCCACCATTCGCCGGAGATGTGGCGTAGGTAGATCCCGCCACGGATTCCGGGTATCCCCACATCCCGTGTTCGGATATGTCCAGACCGTCGATTTCGTCGCGGCGGCTCACCCGCAGGCCTAAGGTCCATTTGATCGAGTAGAACACCATGACGCAGGTAAGGGCGACCCACGCAACGGTGCTCACCGAACCAAGCGCCTGGACACCCAACTGTGTGAATCCGCCACCGTAGAACAGGCCCGCGCGGCCAAATTCGGCGGTCTGTGCCGGGGTGGCGAACAGCCCGACGGCAAGCGTTCCCCAGATACCGCACACTGCGTGCACGGAGACCGCTCCGACCGGATCATCCACCCTGAGGCGGTCAACGGCGAGGACCGACAGAACGACGATCACGCCGGCGATAACACCGATGACGAGGGCGGCCCAGGAATCCACGAACGCACACCCGGCCGTTATGGCCACAAGGCCGGCCAGCGCGCCGTTGCCTAACATGCCGACGTCCGGTTTTCGCTCGATGATCCATGACAGCACGAGCGCGCCCATCACACCCGCCGCGGCGGCAAGATTGGTGGTGAGGATAATGGCCGCGAAGTCCACCCCGGCGGCCTTCATCGTGCTCCCGGCGTTAAACCCAAACCAGCCAAACCACAGGACCAGCACGCCCGCGATCGCCAGTGTCATGCTGTGACCAGGAAGCACGTTCAGGCGTCCGTTCGTGTATTTCCCTATCCTGGGTCCCACGACCGCCGCTCCAACAAACGCCGCTACTCCTCCGACCGTGTGAACTACGGTGGATCCGGCGAAGTCCATGAACTCGATGTCGCCGAGCCACCCGCCTCCCCACACCCAGTGACCCACCACCGGGTAGATGAACGCGGTAAGCGCCACCACGTAGAAGATGTAACCCAGGAACTTGGTTCTTTCCGCCATCGCGCCGGAGACTATCGTCGCCGCGGTGGACGCGAATACCACTTGAAAGAACCATTTGGCGGACATGTCCAGGCCGGCCCAGTCCAGCGAACTGAACGATCCGGCAGCGCCGGTATCGTTCACGGATAGGAACCAACCGCTGTAGCCCAGGAACGTGTTCCCGTCACCGAACATGAAGGGAAATCCCACTGCCCAATAGGCGATTAGCCCCACGGCCATGTTCATCATGTTCTTGGCGCAAATATTCGCCGCATTCTTCATGCGGGTGAATCCGGCCTCCAGGATCGTGAACCCAAGGTGCATGAGAAAAACGAGCGCGCCGGCGGCCACGACCCACACCGTATCAACCGCTTTTTCGATGTCGGCGAGGCTAAGTTCCTGTGCGTCGGCGATTGCCGGCAAGAGAAGCGACCCAAGTACGGCGCCGAGCAGAGCGGCAACCCAGCTCGGGTATCTCAGACGGCCGATTTTCGGAGTTTTGATCAGTCGAATTGAAGCGTATCCGAGCGTTTTCAAAGTGCGTCTACTCCTGTCTGCCGGGTACGGATTCGCACCGCATCCTCAACCGGGACAACGAATATCTTTCCGTCACCGACTTCGCCCGTGGTGGCGTTGTCGCAGATCATCGAAATCACCTGGTCAACGTTCTCGTCGGCCACTACGACTTCCAACTTGATCTTTGGCCGGAAAACGATCGTGGCCTTGGCGCCACGGTACCTCTCCGTGTAACCGCGTTGAGTTCCGGCGCCTCGGACCTCGCTTATAGTCAGACCATGGAATCCGGCCTTATCCAGCGCGTCCCGAACCGAATCGAGCATCTCGTGCCGGATGACGGCCTCAACCTTCTTCATGAATGCAGGCAACACCTTTCGATCTTGGGCGTGCGGGGACAGCGACCAGCGTCAGTGGCACGGCACGCCATTATGAGCCAATTCGTACCGGCAATGGGGAGTGGCGGCGCTGCAATTCAACGCGCCGGACGGTCGGCGCTCTAGGGTTCCCGCCTAGGGGAAGGGGCCGACGGCGGCCTTGTCACCCGCGTCTTTACGCAGCTGGCATGAGGGGCTGTGCGCGGCCGATACCTGCCATCGATTTCGAAACTGCGCCGTTTCCTTGAAAACCGCGTCACCGAACGCCCTCGGGGCTTTCTTGTGACAGGAAACTGTAAGGCGCGCCGTGGACATGCGTCAAAGCGCTGCCGATCCTCGGGGTGGGAGCGCCATCTCCGCGAGCGCATCGGCCTTTTGAATGAGCGAATCGGTGCCTTCGACTCGATTGCGCCAGCCTTCCGGAATCGCCTCAAGTCCCAAATGGGCGCCGGACAGAGCCCCCGCCATTGACGCGATCGTATCGGTGTCGCCGCCAAGCTCGATGGCGTAGGTCACTGCCTCGGTGAACGATGATGCGTTTCTGAGAAACGTGTAGATCGCCGTTGGTACTGATTCGTGCGCCGCGATGCTGTGGCCCAATTCTTCCACCACGCGGTCGGCGGAGGAATCGGGGAGAAGATCCTCAATCGTATCGAGCCGCCGCTGGTACTTAGGTGCTCGAACTCGAGCCCGAAGCTGAGCCACGAACTCTCCTACGTCGAAGGTATTTTCATCAACGGCCCGGACCAGAATCGCCACCGCGCACGCCTGGAGCACGGCCCCTTCGATCCCCAGCATGTGCGTGTGCGTGATGATGGAAGTTTGCTCGGCGAGATCGGCAACCTGATCCAGGTCACGGTGCGCGAGCAGGCCCACCGGAGTCACTCGCATGGCGGATCCGTTCCCAAAGGAGCCCTGGCCGCCGAACAGAGTGCGAGCGGCCTGGTCCCATCGCGCGCCTTCGCGCAACCTTCGAAACACTTCCGGAGGCGCGGGACCGTAGCCGCGCCACGGTTGGGCGAAGTAGTTGCGGGCCAAAACTTCGGCCATGTGGGCGCCATCGAATCCGCCGCGTTCAATCAGAGAACCCGCGATGCCAATAGTCATGTGCGTGTCGTCGGTATACCCGAGAGCGACGTCCGCGTCGAGAACATCTTCAATCGCCGGCCGCGAGACTGTCTGCATACCCTCAAACGGCGCCCCGAGAGCGTCGCCTATGACTACGCCGACGAGAGCACCACGAAACTTGGATTTGAGACTCGACTCATCCATACTCGCCCATCGATTCACGGCGCCGCACCGACCGGGGACATCCGGTCGGCCGCGGCACGATTCCCGCCCAAGCTGCGGTTATCCTTGGACCGGTTTCGGGCCCCAACGAAACTAGAATATTCGTTCCCGAAATCATCAGTTGAAGAATATAGATCATGGGGTGGATTGCGAATGGCCGACCAGCGACCGAACATCATCCTCATAATTACCGACCAGCAGCGTTACGACACTATCAACGCGCTCGGCTTCCCCTACGCGGACACGCCTAGTCTCGACCGGCTGGTAGAGGAGGGCGTGGCCTTCACCCACTGCTTCGTGAACGCGCCCTCGTGTGGGCCATCGCGCGCGAGCCTGTTTACGGGCTATTCGCCGCACAACCACGGAGCCCAGCGTAATAACGATCCGTGGCCTCGAACGTGGGTCGAGTCTCTGCGCGATGCGGGCTACCGCTGCGTCAACATCGGGAAAATGCATGCCGATCCGTACGAGGCCTTGCACGGATTCCATGAGCGGCAGGTAGTCGAGAACAAACAGCGGCGAACAACTGAAGTGCAGTGGAGAGGAACCGCGCACGCCTATAACGACGAGTTCGACAAGGCACTTCAATCCAGGGGCTTCAAACGACTGGAAAAGGATTATTTTCGGCAATTGCCGGAATGGGGTGAGCGGCTCGGGGCCTACGAATGGCATCTGCCGGACGAACTGCATCCCGATTTCTTCGTGGGCGACATGGCCCTCCGCTGGCTGGAGCAGGCGCCGCCAATGGAAGATGAGCCGCTGTTCCTCCAGATAGGCTTCCCTGGACCGCACCCCCCGTACGACCCGGTTGCCCGTTACGCGGAACCCTATATGGCGAAGGATTTGCCGATTCTTCCCGTAACCGCCGAAGAGATGGATGCGCAGCCGGGGCCGATCAAGGCACTGAGGCAGAAGCATATTGAACGGAACGCCGATTCCGTCGGATTCCGGCCCGACGCACCGATGGAGCACCGGCACAGGCAGCGCGCCTATTACATGGCGAACATGACGATGATCGACGAAAAGATCGAACAGATTCTCGCGCTACTCGATCGACGCGGCCAGCTTGAGAACTCAGTCGTCATCTTCACCTCGGACCACGGCGATTGCCTGGGCGATCATGGCCTGAGCCAGAAATGGAACATGTACGACGCGTCGGTCAGAGTGCCGCTGATCGTCTGGGCTCCCAAACGATTCAAGGGCGGACGCAAGGCCGAGGGTCTCCAGCAGCTCTTCGACCTAGGACCCACGATTCTGGAGCTTGCCGGCATCGACGTGCCGCCCGGTTGGGAGGCGGAGTCGCTCGTTCCGGTCTTGACCGGTAACGCGGACGCCGCCGGGCGCGAGTACGTATTCTCCGAACACGCCCGCGACGTGGTACTCGACGGAACCGAAATGCAGCTGATGATACGCAGCAAGGACTGGAAACTGGTGGAATTCTTCGAACCGGCCGGGGGGCAGCTATTCGATCTCCGGAACGACCCCGACGAGATCGTTGATCTGTGGGACGATCCGGCCCACGGCGCGATCAAGCAGGAACTGCGCGATGCCCTGCACAGTTGGTTCGTTACGAGCTCCGCCAAGGGTGCCGGGTGGCGGAATCAACCCCGGACTGCGTAGCTCAAGCCGATTGAGGTGTGTCCGCTAGCGTTCGCCCCACCGTCGACGGGGAACGCATTCGCGGAGAGCGCCGTCTTTGGGCCGGTTCGGTCAACGTCCCGCGGTGAGTTCCGGCCAGTTCGAGATGATAGTCATGCGATCGAGGTATCCGACGAGTTTCACCGCGCCGTCCACAACCACGAGGCCCTTTAGATTCTCTCTGAAAATCCGGCCAAGGACGTCCGGCGCCCGCTCCTGCACGCGGGCCACGTTGGGTTCTTCCATGATGTCCTGCGCGCGATTGTGTACGACCTCCTCGACTACCTCCATAACCGATTCCAAATCAGTCGCGGACGAAAGCGCCTGTTCGGGGAATATGTCAAGAATGACGGCCTCGTACAAATGCTCCACCGAGACCCTTCCCACAACCTTCCGGTCCTGGTCGAGAACGACGACCGAATGGAAGAGAGGACCGCCGCGAATGGCCTCGACGATAGCCTTGAACGGTGTGTCTTCCCGCACTTCGACCACCTCCGTGCAAAACCCTTGCTCGCACAGATCTCCCACAGTCATTTCTCGCAGGTTCTCGAGATTGTTTCGGACCATAAAAGTCGGCTCCTTGCGGGAATCGGCCCGGCCATTCGATCAACCAGTGCGATTCGGCACTCCGATAATAGAGCGTGTTGGAAGGCCCGGATCGACCTGACAGCCGGCGGATCGCTATCGCTGACGCAATTGTAGTTGGTCGGATCTCGGCCGCGGCGCGCGAGCCAGCGTCAAAATCCGGCGACGGGGCAGCCGCCCGGCGGTCGCCTGGACCGTCAGTCCACGACCGCCATGGCCTCGATCTCGACCAGCAGCGTCGGCAGCACCAGGTCAGCGCGAATCGTGGATCGAGCCGGCGGAGCGTCGCCAAAGACTTCGTTATATACCGAATTCATCGCCTTGTAGTCGGCCAAATCCGCGATGAATACGGTGGTTTTCACCACATCCGCCATCGTTCCGCCAGCCGCCTCGATGGCGGCGCGGACGCCGTCTAGGACCTTGCGCGTTTGCGCTTCGATGTCACCCTCACCCACCACATTTCCGTCGGAATCCAGCGCGACGACACCGGCGGTTGTGATGATCGGCCCCTTCCTCACCACCTGGCTGTAGGCAGCCAGCGGCGTGGGCAGCGACGGCGGATTTAATCGTTGGGCAGCCATTCGGGACCTCCCTTGGTCGTGGGCGTTTCCATGAATTCACGCGCGCTCGGACCGATTTGCCGGCGCGAATGCGCGATTAGGTTATCGATCCGACACGGGTTAGTAAAAGAAGCTGGTTTCGACTTAGGTCTTGCCGCCAGCTCCTCCTCCCATGGGCCGAGCGCTGACGCTCGATAACGAATAGCATCGTTCATTCGGACACTGAGGAGAGCGGAACATGAACGGGGATCGCTGTGCCTGGGCTGCGGACGACGACCTCATGATCGCGTACCACGACGAGGAATGGGGCGTCCCCATTCGCGAAGATCGCGGCCTCTTCGAGTTCATAACCCTCGAGGGCGCACAGGCCGGCCTATCGTGGCGGACAATCCTGGGGCGACGTGAGGGCTATCGCGAAGCCTTTGACGATTTCGACATTGAGCGCATCGCACGCTATGGCGACACGAAGATCGAGACGCTATTGTCCGATCCCGGGATAATCCGCAACCGGCTCAAGATCCATGCGACCGTAGGCAACGCACAGGCCGCGCTGGAGGCTATTGATGAATTCGGTTCGCTGGGAGCGCTCATCTGGCGATTTGTGGACGGAGAGCCGATCCGGAACGACTTCAAGTCGCTAGAGGAGATCCCTGCGTCGACGGCGCGGGCGGAGGAGATGAGCAAAGAGCTCAAGCGACGCGGCTTCCGATTCGTGGGGCCCACGATCTGCTACGCCTTCATGCAGGCCGCCGGGCTCGTCAACGATCATCTCGTCACCTGCTTTAGGTACGAAGAGGTCTAAGAGCGGGGCGTTCCACCCTCCCGCAAGCTATTCGCCGCTGGACGGAGCCGGCCCTGGGAGATTCATTTTCGGTAGATCGGGTGACCGGGGCTCTGGGTTTCGTCTGGTATAATGAATAAAAGTGCATTAGCTGCCCTTCCCAGTCCCAGTATTGTCGTTAGGGTGGCCACCCAGCCGAGCGCTCGTCCAGAGCGGCGGGGGACCCGATTTTTAGGGGTGAATCCCGCGATCCGCGTAGGTAGGGCCAAATCCCTGGCCCGAACCCGTCAGCTAACCCCGTAGGCTGCTAAGGGGATTTCTTTGACTGGTTTCTTCTGAGCAATCAACGGGCCCGGACCTCCACAACCCAGACTGGTTCGCGCACAGGTATTCGCGGCATCCGCTAGCTAGTATCGACTCCCCATTCGAAGCGCCGTTCCCGACGGCCTGCGGCCGCGTTGTGCGTCTCCAGTGATCCGCGCCCACTTCATCGATCGACGACCACCTCAAGCTCTTGAAAGGACCTTTGTTTGAATAACGGCCCAAATCACAAGCCGCTCGCCATCGCCGGACCGCTCGGAGAAGACGTTCACGTCGGCGGCGTTTCGCATTTCCTCCGGCTCGCCGAAGAAACCGGCTACCGCACGATGTTCCTGGGTCCGGCGGTTTCGCTGCCGGATTTCATCGAGGCGATTCATGCGGAACGCCCGGAGCTTGTCGGCGTCTCGTATCGGCTCACGCCGGAGACCGGAGAGTCATTGCTCCGGCTTTTCGTGCGCGAAGTTCAAAATCGGAGGCTCGACTCCCCGTCCTATTGGTTCGCGGGCACCCCACCCACTGCCGCCGTAGCCGAACGTCTGGACTTCTTCGATCGCGTATTTGACGGAACTCAGAGATCGGATGAGGTTCTATCAATGCTTCGCGGACAATCGAGGGAGGTCACCGAGGACCGCTATCCGCAAACCGCCGTCGAGCGAATCGCGTGGAAGCATCCCTACCCCATCCTCCGACACCATTTCGGCCAGCCCACCGTCGAGGCCACGGTGGAGGGAGTACGCCGCATAGCCGATGCCCGGGTTCTCGACGTAGTTTCTCTGGGCACCGATCAGGACGCTCAGGCCAACTTTTTCCATCCCGAACGCCAAGAGGGGCGACGCGCCGGAGCGGGGGGCGTCCCGGTTCGATCGGAGGAGGATTTCGTTCGACTCTACGAGGCGACGAGGACCGGCAACCACCCACTGATGCGCGTGTATTCAGGCACCGACGATTTCCTGAGATTGGCCGACATGTACGTCCGAACCATACACAACGCGTGGTGCGCGATACCGCTGTTTTGGTTCAACGCCATGGATGGCCGCGGGCCTTGGCCGCTGGAAGAGTCGATTCGACTGCACCAGGAGGTCATGGCCTGGTACGCCAGGCGCGGAATTCCCGTGGAGATAAACGAGCCCCATCACTGGGGAATGAGGGACGCGCCGGACTCCGTGTGCGTTGCGTCGGCATACCTGAGCGCCTTGAACGCAAAGCGATTTGGTGTCAACGATTACTTTGCACAGTACATGTTCAACAGCCCAGCCGAGCTTTCCGACGCCATGGACCTTGCCAAGATGTTGGCCTGCGCTGAGCTTGCGGAGAGCCTGGCCGGCGACGATTTTCGCGTGTATCGCGAGACCCGCACCGGGCTGCTCAGCTATCCGGTGGGCGCGCCTGAGGCGCGGGGCCACCTCGCGGCCTCAATATACGTGCAGATGGCTCTGCGGCCGCACATCGTCCACGTCGTTTCGCACAGCGAGGCCAGCCACGCGGCGTCCGCCGACGACATTATCGAGAGCTGCAGGATCGCTTCCCGCTCGATCGAAAACTCCGTGCGTGGGGGTCCCAGCATGATCGCCGATCCAGCGGTGATCGCCCGCAAAGACGAACTAGTGGACGAGGCCATGCTGATCTGCGCGGCCATACGTGACATCGCCGATCCGGGCGCCGACGATCCATTGACCGATCCGGCCGCCCTCGCCCGCGCCGTGGATACCGGCATTCTCGACGCGCCCCAGCTGGGAAACAACCGCTACGCGCTGGGGAAGATCCGGACCATGCCCTTTGACGGCGCCATCCACGCTGTCAACCCCGATACCGGACGCCCACTCACCGAGAAACAACGTCTCGATCTGCTGACTCTTCGCGTGCCAGCCAACATCCACTAGGAGATGCAAGTGATTCAGAGCCTACGAAACCACCGAAACGGACACGAATCGACTGCGGAAAGGTCGTCCGCGAAGACGCCGGCAAGGCCACGACGACGTGAGCATCCCGGATATGCCGTACTTGGCGCCGGCAACGGGGGTCGCGCCATGGCGGCGGTCCTCGCGTTGCAAGGATTCCGCGTCCATCTCTGGAATCGGACATTCGAGCACGTGAAAGCCATATCCGATCTCGGCGGGTTGTATTTGTCGAACGAAAACGACGTCCGCGAGTTCGCCCGGATCGGCCTCGTGACAAGCGACATCTCCAAAGCCCTCGAAGGTATTTCCGGAGTGATGGTCGTGGTTCCATCCAGCGCGCACGCCGACGTGGCTCGCCTCGTTGCGCCGCATCTCGCCGATCATCACGTTGTGGTGCTGCATCCGGGCCGGACACTTGGAGCCTTGGAGTTCAAGCACGTATTGAGACTCGCCGGAAACGAGTCGTCCGCGAAGATCGCCGAAGCGCAGACACTTCTGTTTGCAAGCCGCAGCAGGGGGCTGGCGGAAACAAAGATCTTTCGAACGAAGTATGCGGTTCCCGTGGCCGCCCTACCGGCCACCGATACGCTGGACGTGCTCGATTGTCTCGCGCCCGGATTTCCACAATTCGTGGCCGCCGAAAACACCTTGCAGACGAGTCTGGGAAATATGGGAGCGATATTCCATCCCGCCCTAACGCTGCTCAACGCCGGCTGGATCGAGGCCACCAAGGGCGATTTTCAGTTCTACGTGGACGGCGTCACGCCCTCGATAGCGCGGGTGCTGGAAGCATTGGACCGCGAGCGCGTAACCATCGCCGCGTCGCTGGGAGTCGGTGCCGCCTCGGCGATTGAGTGGCTCGAGTCCGCGTACCGCGCGGGCGGACGATCGCTGTACGAAGCCATGCACAACAACCCCGGATACGCTGGAATCAAAGCTCCGCGGCAGCTGATGCATCGCTACATATTCGAAGAAATTCCGTACAGTTTGGTGCCGATCATTTCCCTCGGCCGGCGGTACGGGGTCGCGTGCGACACAATGGCTACCATCGTCAGGCTCGCATCAGTTGTTCACGGCGTAGCCTACGAACGCCGGGGGCGGACGCTGGAGTCGCTGGGTCTCGATGGATTCTCCAGGGACGAACTTAGGGACTACGTCGACACGGGCGCGGCGCCGGATTTGGTGGTCGGCTCGCGACCGACCGTTGTGGAACGGCTGAAACACGCCCATCAAGTTCCCGATTCCGTCGCCGCGAGGGTCGCCTAGGGATCGGAGATCGGGGGGCGCGGGATCCATTCCGGCTTTAAGGCCGAAGGAGATTACGCCGGGCCGGCCTCGACTTGGCGCCACCAGCGACCACCCTCCGCGACTTCGCGACCGTCGTCAAGATCGAGCCTATCGAAATGTCTCTTGATGTCCGTGCGGTGCGCGTGTCCGGATTCCTCCAGACGTTCGCGAAACCAGTCCCAATCCAGATCCCCGTTGTCCGGGGACCTCGAGCACATCATGTCGTTGAACTTCTCGATCTCTTCGTCCGATCGAGGCGCCATCTGATCTGATAACCAGGCCCAGATTTCCTCGTCCGTCGTTCGCGACCGCAGCGCATCGAAGAAATCGGCCTCCGCCACGCCCAGGAATTCAAGAAGCATCCCGGATCGACCGCCGCGGGATACGTATTCACCCAACGTCCCGGCGATCTCCGCGCGGCATTTGTCGATCGCTCGGGGCACGAACACGATGCCGCCCAGAGTGTCGTAGGGACTGCGAGGCGCGGTTTTCGTCAGATCCATGTGAAACGAATCCTCTCGCTCTGCGAAACTGCATTTGTTCGGTCGAAGGCTGCGAGCGTAGCATGCGGCGCTTGGACCGAAGCTCCCACGGGTCCGCGCACGTCATCTCGAATTTAGCGAGGGTTTGGACATGAGGGTATTCGTCACTGGCGCCACGGGTTATATCGGAACCACGGTATCGGAGATGCTGCAGTCCGCCGGGCACGAGGTTCTCGGACTCGCCCGTTCCGACGAAGCCGAGCGGAAACTCAAGTCCGTCGGCATCGCAAGCCATCGTGGAAACCTGCATGACTCGGGCAGCATCGCACGCGGCGCGGATTCCGCTGACGCCGTCATCCATGCGGCGCTGACCAAAGATGAGTCAACCGCCGAGGCCGATACTACGGCCGTCGACGCGATTCTGGGTGCATTGAAGGAAACTGGGAAAACCTTCATCTATACAAGCGGGGTGCTTGTCTACGGATCGACCGGCGATGAGATCGCGGACGAAGACAGCGATCGAAACGCGTTGAGCTTCGTCTCCTGGCGGCCTGAGCTCGAGGACCGGATCCTCAAATACGCCGCCGAGGGGGCTCGGACCGTCGTAATCAGACCCGGCTTTGTATACGGGCGGGGACGGGGGCTCCCGGCGGCGGTGATCGCGGAACTTCGGGACACAGGCGTGGCCCGATATGTCGGCGACGGCTCAAACCGCACTACATGGGTGCACGTGAACGATCTCGCCGATCTTTACCTTCTCGCGCTCGAAAAGGCGCCCGCCGGTTCGGCATTCAACGGCACCTTGCTCCCGGCGATTTCGACCAAGGATTTCTACGATGCGGCGGCGCGCGGAAGGGGCCGGTCCGAGTCGCAGCCGGTCGATGCGGCCCGCGCTGAATTCGGCGGAATGCAGCTTGAAGTGAAGCTCCACGATCAGCAGATATCGGGGACCAAGGCCGTTGAATCCCTGGGTTGGGAGCCGGCGGGAGCTTCCTTGTTTGAGGAACTAGAAGCCGGTTCTTACGCGCGCTGATCCAATTGGTATGGCCGAAGCCGCACTGCGTTAAGGACCGGGGCGAATCCCGGCCAATTCGAGAATAGGCCTTACCTGGGGCGGACTACGCTGCTCGGCTGGGATGTCCTATAAATGTTCGCGTCTCGTGGCCCGACCGGTCCGCCGGTTGGGATTGGAGACTACGCGCTCGCCCTGCTCCTCACCCAGGGACAGGAATTCGCTTGCCAGCTCCCACCGCGCTGGCTTGATGAGCGGTCCCTTCTCCCGACCTGGTTACAGGTCGGGCCACGCTCCAACGGGAGGGGCTGCCCGCGTTACACAGATCAACGGCGCGACAATTCGGGCGCGAACCCCTCGTGACGGCGGCCGACGGTTCTTAGAGACCCGTGGGCTGGTTCGGCTCTTCCTCGGGGACGGGTGGCTCAGCCGGTTCCTCGGGAGGTTGAAGTTGCGCCGGCTCGGCCGCGGCGGCTATTGCCTGCGGCTCGTCAGCCTGCTGCGCGGCCAGGGCTCTGCCCTCCGCGCTTATTTCGGCCCGCGCCGCTGGACCGGGATCCGTCGGCTGATTTCTCGTCGCTTCGGATACCTGTCCGTCGTCGTCCCGGCTCTCGCCGACCTGGTTCGTACGCTCGACCTCGTCTGGCTCCTCTTCTCGATTCGGAGGAGGAGTGAATTGAGGTGGATTGGGCCCAAGTGTGATCCCCATGGTGTGACTCCTTGAGTCCGGCGGACGAAGCGAACGTCGAGTATACGCCCCAATCGACGGTGTTCACAGATTTTTCTACCCGAATCGCTGGAACGGGCTGATATATCTTATTTGCCGAGGACAGGCGCCGCGCCTGGAGGAATGAAGTAACCCGGATCGAGCAATGGCAGAACCAGCGACAAGTCCGAATGGAATTGATATTCGGAGATTCCAGGGCATAGCCCGGTTCGGCAGAGCCTACGAGGCGATGCTGGAAAGGGATACCCATACCCCAAACTCGGTCGACCGCATTCTCACCGGAACGATGATCGAACTATGTGATGAGACGGTCGAGTTTCTGTATTCGTCATACACGCCCCTCCGCGTGGACTACGAGCCCGGATCGCGCCCGGGCCTGGAGCGCTTACTGAAGCGCGAGTGCGGAGAGGCCGGGTCCCGTTCAACGATCGCGGCTTTTGCCCGGTTCTGCGCGCGGCTTGCCTGCGACGACGAAACTCCAATCGACTCCCTGGTATTTGGGGGCACCGAGGAGCAGATTATCGAGCGGGTCACGGACTGGTGCACGGATCTGGCGAGAGTAGCCTGCGTGCTCCTACAAATCGGCGGATTGCCGTCGCGCATCGTGTACCTGTTCAACACAGGTGCCGCCTACAGCGGCCACGCAATCGTCGAAACGCACCTGGACGGGGTCTGGGGCGCGGTCGATGCTGTACATGGCGTGGTGTACGCGCACGGTGACGGACGTGCGGCATCCGCATGGGATCTGAAATGCAGCCCCGATCTCATACCGCTCAACTGGGATGGACGCGAGACAAATCCCAGCAAAATCGGCCAATTCTCAGGAGTTGCGATAGCCAACTACTTCGTTTGGGAAACGCAGCGACATGACTTCTCCGTCAGCGGACCGAATGAGTACTGCAAATCGATCCTGAGGATGTCCGAGGCAGGCTGGCCGGGCGGCCTCCGCTGGCTGCACGCGGAAGACGCGATCCCGTTACGTTAGGCGCGCTTTCCCGGCTCACGTAATTCGGTGGAGGAAACGTCCATTCTGAACCGCGTCTCAGGGATCGATTCGAACATCCCAGCGTATTCGGGAGGAATCTCGACGCCGTCAAGACCTACAAACCCTCCGCCGTCGTCAGCCCTTCCCGCCACCAAGAAGCTGCAACCGGCGCCGGCCAACTCATCCAGCGCCGAGCGCATTTTTCCGACGCTGCCATCGTAATAACGCGGATCGACAACCCTGGGGGCCGTATCGGCGCCGATGACGAATACGCATCCGGGAAACAGGCGGCACTTTTCCACGAACGTGGCCGCTCGGCCAACGAACAGGTCGCCCTTTCCTCGAAACGCTCGCAGCCGCCCTTGTAGCCCATCAACATCAAGGGGCAGCTTGTCGACGTTGGTGACCGAAAGCTCAAATACCACCGGCATTCCAAGCATCTCGGTGGCCGCCGAGGCCAGCTCGAGATGTCCATCGTGCAGCGGGTCAAACGCTCCGGCCAAAATCGCACCGGGAACTGTGCCGGCGTCCGTCAGCTCTCCCTCAATGCCCTGGCGAAACCAGGCCACTCTTCCATCCAACACCCTTAAATGCCAGTAGTCGGCTCCGAGAATCGACTCCGCGATGCGCTCGTCCGATAGAAGATCCAGCGGAAGCCTCTCGGCCAGATCGCACGCCTCGGCGATGGCGTTTAACACCAGCGCGTCGACAAGATCCTCTTCGTCCCCTCGTTGGCGAACGTCTTTGTCGAAGATCACGCGACGGTTGATCCACCCCGCCTCTCCGGCCACAGAGAGATAGCAGCGATCCTGGCCTCTGCGCTGCCGATCGGTGGCCAACGCGGCAGTGACTCCCACTCCAATGAGGTCGCGAGCCGTTGCGGAGCCATACGCTGTTGCCATTTCCAAGGCCCGCCGGGCAATGTCGGCGGCGGTCTCCTGAGAACACAGGGATTCGGGTGCGGTCCTCAAAAAGGCCCGCAGGGCAGACTCCGAGTAGGGGACCGCCGCGTGAAGTAACGTTTTCGAGGCTCCGGGCATCCGGGCCAGAGCCGCAATGGCCCCGCTTCCACCCCCCGCCGATACGATCACCAGCTGCACCGGCGCCGCGTGTATGGACCGAACGAGGCTATCCATCCGGCCTTGATTGACGAGGCTCATGGCGAAGCGGAATCCCTCTCCCATCGCGACCGACCCAACCTGCGTGACGGCGCCCGCTCCGTTGGGTTACAGTTCATTCTCTCACTTGGGCGACGCCTTTCGATGCGCGTCAGTATCAGGGGAGGCCGTCCGCCGAAGCGGACCGAGACCGCGACATGTTCAGTATGGAAGGCACGGTCACCGGATGAGTTCTGACGGCAGCGTAATGGCGCCGGGCGATCTTGAGTCCATCGGAATCGAGAATCCGGTACGCGTCCATTGGAACACATCGATTCCGGTCCTTTACGAGCAGGCAACCAGGCGCGGCGAAGGCGTGGTCGCCAGTCACGGGCCGTTTGTCGTCCAGACGGGAAAACACACCGGCCGCTCGCCGAATGACAAATTCATAGTCCGCGAAGATACGAGTGAAGACCAGATCTGGTGGGGCAGCGTGAACCGTCCCGTTGAGCCGGAAGTGTTCGATCGGCTTCTCGAGCGTGTCGGCGACTACCTGCAGGGCAGGGAGCTATTCGTCCAGGATCTCTACGCGGGCGCGGACCCCAAAAACCGCATTGCCGTTCGGATGGTCACCGAGCGGGCTTGGAACGCGATGTTCGCGAAGCACCTTTTCTTGGACCCGGCCACACGTGGATCAGATCGGGAGCCGCTTACGGATTTCACCGTCGTTCATGCGCCCGGGTTTCAGGCCGTCCCCGAACGCGACGGCACGAATTCGGAGGCATTTATCTTCCTGCACTTCGGCAAGCGCATCGTGCTCGTCGGGGGAACCGGCTATGCCGGAGAGACGAAGAAATCCATCTTCAGCGTCATGAACTACGTCCTGCCGATGCGCGGGGTGCTGTCGATGCACTGCTCCGCCAACTACGGGCCAAAGGGCGATGTAGCGCTGTTCTTCGGCCTTTCGGGAACCGGAAAGACAACCCTTTCGGCTGACACGTCGCGCACACTCGTCGGCGATGACGAGCATGGTTGGAGCGACACCGGGATCTTCAACATCGAGGGTGGGTGTTACGCCAAGATGATCCGGCTCTCCCCGACGGCCGAGCCGGAAATCTATGCCGCGTCTCGAATGTTCGGGACCGTTCTCGAAAACGTTGTATACGACGAACACAGCAGGGAACTGAACCTCGACGACGAGAGCCTCACGGAAAACACGCGCGGCGCCTATCCCGTTGATTACATCCCCAACTCGGACCCCGACGGTGTCACCGGACATCCACGAAATTTGCTGTTGCTCACCGCGGACGCCTTTGGCGTTCTCCCGCCGATAGCACGCCTCTCGCACGACCAGGCGATGTACTACTTCCTTTCGGGATACACATCGAAGCTCGCGGGAACCGAGATTGGGATCGTCGAGCCTGAGGCAACCTTCAGCACTTGCTTCGGGGCGCCGTTCCTGCCGCTTCACCCGTCCAAGTACTCCGATCTGCTTGGCCAGCGGCTGGCGAAACACAAGCCGGACGTATGGCTGGTCAATACGGGCTGGACGGGAGGCTCCTACCCTGCCGGGCACCGAATGCCGATTGCCGATACCCGCGCAATGGTGAAGGCCGCGCTCGACGGGCGGTTGAGCCAGGTCGAGTACGAAGAAGATCCGTATTTCGGCTTGCAAGTACCGAAGAATTGCCCCGACGTGGACCCGAAGCTCCTGCAACCAAAGGCCACATGGGACGACCCAGACGCATACGATCGTAAGGCGGCGGAGCTTGCAAACGCTTTTGCCAGCAACTTCGACAAGATCAAGTCGGAGGATACTTCCAACTTGGCGGCCGTGGGACCAAGAGGCCGCTAGACGCCGAAGCCGAGGGATCTGAATGCGATCCCGATGCCGGAACGGAGGGGATCGATGACCGGCGGCGACCTTCTCGTAAGAGCTCTGCGCGATCGTGGCGTGGACTTCATCGCGACCGTATGCGGCAACGGACTCGATCCCATTCTCGAAGCGTGCCGCGTCGGAGGCATGCGAGTCGTCGACGCCCGCGCCGAGGACGCCGCTTCGTACGTGGCGGAGTCGTACGCACGGCTGACGGGCAAGCTCGGGGTGACGACCAGCAGCAGCGGCGTCGCCCACATCAACGCAATGGCGGGGGTTCTCAATTCGTACTATGACGGCTCCCCGCTGCTCCTCATCACAGGCGAAACCGCACTGCCGGGCACGGATCGCGGGAAATTCCAGGAACTCGACCACACCGCCCTCGTAGCGCCTCTGTGCAAGTACGCCCGCAGGGTTACTCGCACGGACGAGATCGAGTTCTACATTAATGAAGCCATCGCCCACGCCACGAGTCCGCGGCCCGGCCCCGTGCAATTGTCCATTCCCGCCGACGTAACCGCTGCTGAGGTCGATGAAGACGCCCTCCCGGTGGTCGAGCGCACGCCCGCCGCCGTGCGACCGAGCGGCGACGGGGACTCCAAATTGATCGATAAAGCCGCCCGGCTGCTAGCCGATTCCGCGCGGCCGATGATCATCGCCGGCAGCGGCGCGTTCTACGCGCGCGCCGGCGATGAATTGCTCTACCTGGCCGGCATCACCGGCGCGCCGGTGGCGACTCTGATTTGGGATCGCGGCGTCCTTGAGAAAAGCGACCACTGCATGGGAGTCGTCGGCGCCGCCACCGGCCGGCCAGAGGTGCTTCCCCGCGCCGACGCGATCGTGCTCGTCGGCGGCCAGATCGACTATCGATTGGGGTACGGCCGGGCACCCGAAGTGGCCAATGACGCCCAACTGGTTCGGATCGACGCAGATCCTGAGGAAATCCATCAGGGACGGGCGCCCGACATCGGCATCGTCGGCAATCCCAGGCGAATTCTCGCCCAGATCGCCCGGCGTTATGAAGAGTTGAATGGACCGAACCACTCCGATTGGAAGACAGAGGCCGTCCAGGCCAATAACGCGTTCCGGAAAAAGTGGCGGATCGACCCCCCACCTCCGTCGCCGCCGCTTACGGGAAGACATCTGGTCGATGCGCTCGAGCCGTTCCTCACCGACGACGTAACATTTCTCGTCGATGGTGGAAATATCGGCCAGTGGGCGCATCAGAAATACGCCGATCGCTATCCGCCCAACTGGATCACCTGCGGAGCAAGCGGTTGCGTTGGCTGGGGCATCCCCGGCGCCATGGGCGCCAAATTAGCGTTCCCGGACCGCCCGGCGATCCTACTGATTGGCGATGGCGCCATTCACTTCGCTATCTCGGATCTTGAAAGCGCCGTCAGGCAGGACCTGCCGTTCGTGGTTGTGGTCGCCGACGACAGCGCTTGGGGAATAGTCGTCACGGAACAGCGAGAGACCTACGGCGCCGACTCGATGATCGCCAGCCTCATAGGACCGGTCCGGTACGACCTGGTGGCCCAGGGACTCGGCGCGAACGGCGCCGTGGCCGAAACCGCCGACGAGTTCAACGTTGAAATGGACAAGGCCCTTGCCGCTGACCGACCATCGCTGATTCAAGTGCCGCTGGCAATCAAGGGACCACACGAATAGCCCGGCGACGCCGCGATCCCGACTATGTGTCCGCCGCGATCAGCTGCTGTATCGGGATCATTTCGCCCCGCATCTTCGCGAACGTGCGCCGCGCGAGTTCGCCCTCGGGAATCGGTGGATCGTCATCGTCCACAACGTCGGCGAGATAGTCGAGCAACATTTGGATGTCGTTGGGCGTATTCATCCGGCCAAACCAGAGGCTGCGTCCCTGCAGTATCAGCATGGTCACATTCGAGGGGCTGCACAGACCCAGGCAGCCATCGCCGCTGTCGTCGGTGATGGTGAGGTCGATCTTCTCATCGATGCCTCGGTCCTCGAGGCCAGTCTCATAGTCCTCAACGAGGACCCGCGGGCGAAACAACGTATCGCCCGAACCGCATCAGCACCCGTTGCAGACGATGAGGTGACCACGCATCTCGTCAACGGTGAGACGCCGTCCCTCCGGTGTGCGCCACTTGTAGTAGCTTGCCAAGTTGCCTCCTGCTGGCCGCCTCCGGCCGCGAGCTTCCTAAAGATCAAACATAACCACCGCCCAAAGGGATTGGCAATAGGTCATTCCGAGCTCGTCTACGCGACGCAGAAACACGCGTGCTAGCGAATTCCACGAGAACCGACCACCCTCACACGGCCTTGATCGCCTGCCTCCGTCACTCCAAGCATGGCGGATGAGACAGATGGCTCGGAACGTTAGCGAAACCATTCTGCGCATGCGGCGCGCCGCCGATGCGCAGGGCATCGTTTACCGGGACTTGCCCATCGAGGGTTTCCATGAACGAATACCCGTTGTGGAGATCGATCCTTCCAAATTACCGTCAAAACGGGCGCTTCTGATAGCCGGCACCCACGGAGACGAACCCGCCGGCGTCGAGGCGATCGCGCGATTCGCTGAAGAGGGTCGCTGGCGAGCGTATCCCGGCGTCCGGTTCAAGCTGTACCCGTGCGTCAATCCGTTGGGGTTCGATGCCGGAACCCGGCAAAACGCCGACGGTGCGGACATCAATAGATCGTTTCGAGGCGCCGGGACGCCGGAATCCAGATCGATCCGGGCCGACTTGGACGGCGCTTCGTTCGACTGCTACTACGACATGCACGAGGATATCGACGCGTCGGGCTTCTACCTGTACGAAGTGCCCGGAGGCCACGACTGGGGACCGAAGATCATCGACGCCGTGTCGAAAGCGGGCCCGATTCTTGCGAGCGGCATCCCGGAGCCCGATTTTCCCTACGAAGTGAAGGACGGCCTGATTCAGTTCCCCGCGGACGCCCTGAGCACAATCGAAGATATGGAAGAATGGCCGTTTGGGCTGTACCTTCACCGGCGATGCGACACGGTCGGTCAGGGCGCTGAAACTCCGGGCAAACTTCCTGAGGAGCAACGGGTGAAGATGCACTTGGCGGGCTTGGACCGAATGCTCGAGCTTCTGTCGCGCGCATGATCGCCAAAGTTTCGAAGGCGGTGGACGGTTTGTGGACACCATCCAGGAACGTACGGTCGGTGGATGATCTCAGCGCTGGGTCGAGGATCGAACCTGCTCCCGGAACGGACTTTTATTGGATTTGACCGGCTGAACTCAGAAGGAGCGCGGTGTGACCAGAGCAACGACAATACGGAAAATCGAGACGTTTGAGTTCGCGGTTGAACTCAAGGACATGAGCACCGACTCTAAGGGCTTCAACATGGTCTACCGGGCGGGAGAGTCACTTCAACTCAAGCGCCACGCCCTGGCCATCGAGACGCATGGCGGTCTACGCGGCGAGTGCATCGCAGGCACGGCGTCGTCCTTCGCTCAGATTTCGGGGTTCGCCCACTACCTGCTGGGTAAGGACGCGCTGGAACGAGAGAAGATCTACAACGAGGTAAAGCGGAGCCTTCGGCAGAGCGATCGCTCTGGCATGGGCCCGATGGATATCGCGCTGTGGGACATCGCCGGAAAGCATTTTGACGTGCCCGTCTATAAACTGCTCGGCGGCAGCGACAAGCCGCTTCCCGCCTACGCCAGCACCTATCACGGCGACCGCAACGGCGGTCTCGACAGCCCGCAAGCGTTCGCCGATTTCGCGGTGCAGTGCCGGGACATGGGTTATCCGGCGTTCAAGATCCACCCCTGGGGCGATCCGCTCATTAAGCAGGAAATCGAGAACGTGCTCGCCGTCCGCAGGGCCGTCGGCGACGAAATGGACCTGATGCTCGATCCGGCCTGCGAGTATGAGACTTTCGCCGACACCATCAAGGTCGGCCGGGCGTTGGATGAGGCCCGATATTACTGGTACGAGGACCCGTATAAGGATGGAGGCGTGTCGGCGTTCGCGCATCGCAAACTGCGCGAACTGATAAGCACCCCCCTGCTTATGGGAGAACACATCCGCGGGCTCGAGGAGCATGTGGATGTGATCGTCGCCGGAGCCACCGATTTCGTGCGCGTGGACGCGTATCTGGATGGCGGCATAACGGGGGCACTTAAGATCTGCCATGCCGCCGAAGGCTTCGGACTCGATGCCGAGACCCACGGTCCCGGCCCGGCTCACCGGCACCTCATGGCCTCCGTCCGAAACTCAAACTACTACGAAATGGGCCTTGTCCATCCAAAAGCGCCCGCCCATACCGGCGAAATCTATCTGGACTACTCCGACAACCTCGACTCAATCGACGAAAACGGCTGCGTCCACGTGCCGGGGGGACCCGGTCTGGGCGCACAAATCAACTGGGATTTCGTAAAGAAGAATCAGACGGGCGGAACGGTCTTCGAGTGACTCCGGCCTTGTGGCCCGACTTGTCTGCAAGTCGGGATGGCAATCCCCTCGATCCCGACCTGTTGCCAGGTCGCCCTTACCGGCGCACGCCCTTGAGTTTGGTCTTGACGCGGAACAGGTGGCCCGAACCGGCCGTAACATAGAGATCGGAGAGATCGGGACCGCCGAAACAGCAGTTCGTGGGCATATCCACAGGTACGCGATAGGTCTCCAAAACACGCCCTGACGGCTCGAAGATGTAGATCATCGGACCCGGTCCGTTACGTATCCAGCCCGCCGTGGCGACGATTCGATCCTCGCTGTCAACCGTCATCCCGTCGATGCCGCGGGCCGGTGCAAAGTTATGGAGAACCCGATACGCTCCCAGCGAACCGTCATCGGAAACGGGATACGCCCGCAGCTCACGCTTTTGGCCCTCGCCGTAATCGCTCTGCGCGACGTACAGCGTGCGCTCATCAAGGGAAAGTGCCAGACCGTTGGGGCGCGTCGTGTCAAATGTCATTCGCTCGATGTCCCAGTCCCCGCCCGCAGATCTGGATAGCCGGTAGATCGACTCGTGGTCGAGTTCCATATCGGCGCGATCTTCGCCGTACCGCGGATCGGTGAACAGAATCCGGCCGGCGCCATCCATGATGAGGTCGTTCGGGCTGTTTAGCCGTTTCCCCTCAAACCCTTCGGCCAAGACGTCGAGGCCGCCGTCGACGTCGTAACTCGACACCCGACGTCCAACCATCTCACAGCAATAGAGGCTGCCCCTTAGACTCCACAACAGCCCGTTGCCCTGATTGGTGCCAGTGTGATGGACGCTCGTTTCACCGCTGTTTGGATCGAATCGCATGACGCGATGGTTGTACATGTCCGTGAATAGGATGGCTTCGCCGGTCCAAACGGGACCTTCCGTGAAAGTGTAGGGCCCGGCGACCACTTCAAAATCCCAAGCCAAACGGTCCTCCTTCAAGCCGGCCCGGCGCCCTTTCCGAGCTTAGGATTGCACATATTCGGGCCGACGCCCTAGGTCCAGTCCAGGTAGGTGGCCATGACATCGGCCGGATTCTCCAACACGAAGTCGAACGCCTCCGGGGCATCGGACGCGGGCCACGAGTGGGTAATGAGATCGCGGACGGTCAAGCGCCCTTCGGCCATGAAGCGCAGGGCTTCCTGCACGCCACCCTTGTCGAATCCGCACGGGAATGCCAGCTTGAGCCTCCGTCGATGGGCCGCGTCGGCGTCAATCTCGATGGGGTCCGGATAGTAGCCCTGAAGACAGGCCCGGCCTGGTTTCTCGACTCCCGAGCACGCTCCGCGCACGATCTCGAGAATCAGCGGGAACATATCGCTGCGGCCGGTGCAATCGATCACCAGATCCGCCCCTTCGGGCTGGATGGCGGTCACGGCCGCCGCGATGTCGTCGTGTACGGCGTCCAAGGCGATGTCGGCGCTCAACTTGCCGGATAGCCTCACCCGCTGTGGAATCACATCGGTTGTTATCACCTTGGCGCCGCGAATGCGACAGATCTGGGCAGCCATCTGCCCGACCATCCCCTGCCCAAGCACCACAACCAACTCGCCGGTAGAGACGCCGATTAGATCCCTGCCCACCATGGGCACCGCGGCCAGTCCCGCGAACGACGCATCTTCGCCGGATACACCTTCCGGAATGGTCAGAACGCCGTTCGCGGGCAGGCAGCCTAGTCCCGTATAGGCGCCGGCCTCGGCGCCGAGGGGACCGGCGTCCCCGAGCCGGGTACGCGCAAGCCCCGAGAAGACCCGATCGCCCGCCGTGAGGCCCGCGACCCCGGGCCCGACCTCTTCGATCACGCCGACACGTTGATATCCGTAGACGAACGGATACCTGTCCCGCACGCCCGCATAGCGGCCTCGTATCATCCAGCCGTCGGTGCCGCCGCTCATACCCGTATGCGTGGTTCTTACCAGGACTTCAGCGTCGCCCGGGCTGGGGATATCCACATCCCAGATCTCAACCTGCCCCACTCCGGCAAATACAACCGCCTTGCTATTCACGCCTTCCTCCCGATCAATCGTAGATTTACGAAGACTGGTAAATTCAGCGGGAAAACTCTATAGCGCGGGAGATTGGGGCCATAGCCCAGACGGGAAATCCATGATCGAGATGGCGTTTGCCTCGGCGACCGAACTTGCCCGGATGATCCGCGCGCGGCAGATCGGTTGCAGGGAGCTTCTCGACTATTACCTGGATCGGGTCGATCTGATAAACCCAGGAATCAACGCGGTCGTGACCCTGGACGCCGAGCGCGCCCACCGCCGCGCGGACGAGCTGGATGCGTCGCTGGCGGCCGGTGGGGGCGCTCGGCCTCTTCACGGGGTGCCGATCACGCTCAAGGACACGATCGAAGTCGAGGGTCTCCGCACGACGGCCGGGGCCGAAATTTACTCCGATCACGTCCCATCGAGTCATGGCCCCGTGGTCCGGAGTTTGGAGAACGCCGGGGCGGTTATTTACGGCAAGACCAACACCCCAACCCTGGCGCAGGATCTTCAGAGCTACAACCCGCTGTTTGGCACTACGAACAACCCATGGGACGTGAGCAGGACACCTGGTGGGTCGTCCGGAGGACCCGCCGCCGCCGTGGCGGCCGGTCTCACTGGATTCGACATCGGCAGCGACGTGGGCGGATCGATCCGGCATCCGGCGCACTGTTGCGGCGTCTACGGCCACAAGCCCACGCACGGCATCGTCTCTTTCAGAGGCCACGTTCCCGGGCCGCCGGGCACTCTGCGGCCTTTTGACATCTGGTCGTTGGGCCCGATCGCGCGCAGCGCCGAGGACCTCGCGCTGATTCTCGATGTAATCGCCGGACCGGAACCCGAAAACCGGCTGGCCTGGAGCCTGGAGTTACCTCCGCCGCGAAGATCGGAACTCGGCGATTTCAAGGTTGCGGCGTGGCTCGACGATCCCGAATGCAGCGTGGATTCGGCCGTCGGTAATGCGCTCGAGTCGCTGGTGCAAATGCTTGGCCGGTCTGGAGTCGCGGTCGACACGCGGGCGCGGCCGCCGGCCGGGCTCGCCGAAGCGGCCAATATTTGGGGGCGGCTGTTCTCTTCCGAACACACGCCGGACATGGCTGATGCCGAATTCAATGCGGCGGTCGAGAAAGCGTCGAGCGTCGTCGCCGCCGATGACACGACGCCCCCGGCCGAATACACTGCCATCCGCCGCCGTGACTGGCTGCAGGCGAACGAAGAAAGGCACCAATTGCGCGCCCGGTATGAGGATTTCTTCTCCGATTACGACGTGCTGCTCGCGCCCGTCAGCCCGGTTCCGGCGATAACCCATGACCAGTCCGACGACACGGACGCGCGGCGAATTAGCATCAACGGTGAGCAGCGCCCCTACTGGGATCAGCTGACCTGGATGATTGCCTTTGGCGTTTGCCTGCTGCCCGTGACCGTCGCGCCGGCCGGACTCACGCCGGATGGCCTCCCCGTGGGCGTTCAGATCGTTGGGCCGAACCTCCAAGACCGCACCACCATCGAGTTCGCAAGGTTGCTGGCTGAAGTCACCGGCGGTTTCACCCCGCCTCCCGGGCTCTGAATCGTCCGGGTTTCGGGTCCACGGAAGTCATCCGCCGTACGCGCGGTTAAGCTTGAGTTTCTTCTAGAGAGTCTATCGAAGTAGTTGAGGGAACGCGTGGCTAAATCAGCGACGGGGAAGCGCCGGCCAGCAGCGAAAAAGTTTCAAATCCGGCGGCCGCGGGAGAGCAAGTCCAAGCGCCGCCAACGGGCGCTGGAGATCGTCGATCGTCTCCACGGCGAGTACCCCGACGCCAACTGTGAACTTGACTACTCGACTCCCTGGGAACTGCTCGTGGCAACGATTCTCTCGGCGCAGAGCACCGACGTGAGGGTCAACAAGGAGACCCCGGCGCTGTTCGCCCGGTACCCCACCATCAAGGACATGGCCGAGTCGGACCAAGAGGAAGTGGAAGAGATGGTCCGGCGGACCGGTTTTTTCCGCAACAAGGCGCGCGCCGTGCGGGAAGCCGCCGCCGCCATCATGGAGCGGTACGGAGGCGAGATGCCGTCGAAAATGGATGACCTCCTGACTCTGCGGGGCGTGGCGCGCAAGACGGCCAACGTCGTGCTCGGCACGTCCTTTGGAATCGCGTCCGGGTTCGTCGTGGACACCCACGTCCATCGGTTGAGTCAGCGGCTCGGCCTGTCCCGCCAAGACGACCCGCAAAAGATCGAGAAAGTTCTTATGGAGATATTGCCCAAGGAAGAATGGATATTTACCGGCCACGCCCTGATCTGGCATGGCCGCCGCGTCTGCGACGCGCGCAAACCCGCTTGCGACCGCTGCACCCTCAGCGATATCTGCCCATCTTCGACTGCGGAGTAGAGATTCGTTCGAGCGTGCGAATCCTAGGCCATGGCTCCCCGAAAGAACCGCTCCATTCGGTCGAGGTATTCTTCCCGCTGGATTTGGAACGACTCCACGTGGCGGGCGCCCGGAACGATCCAGAGATCCTTCGGGTCGTTGGCGGCTTCGTGGAGCCGCTGCGCGTCGTCTGCGCTCACCAGTTCGTCTTCGGTTCCATGAACGAGCAGTACGGGACGTGGTGCGATGGCGCCAATTGCGTCCACCGGGCGTACACGATCGAGCCTGGCGCCGGACAGCAACTCGCTGACAACGACCACGGCATCCTGAAACGGGCCGGGTGTTAGTCCGGTCGCTCCATGAAACGCGTGCGCCACGAAGTCATAATCGGCGGCGGCGAAGGCGCCGTCGGTGGCGACACAGGCGATGCGGGAATCCCGCGCCGCGGTCAGCAACCCAACCGCCCCACCCATGGAATTACCCAGAACGCCGATCGGGCCGACACCTGTTCGCTCGGACAAGAAGTCCAGCGCGCCGAGTAGGTCGCCCACCTCACGCAGGCCCAAAGTCGTAAACCGGCCTTCACTATCCCCGGAGCCCTGGAAATCGAAGGTCATTACCGAGAAACCTCGATCCCAAAGCGCCTCGGCCCGGGATTCCATTTCGCGATGGTTCGTCCAGACGCCGTGACACAATACGATCGTCCCCGGGGCATCGTCCGTGATCGCCAACCAGCCGGCTCGCCGGAGTCCAATCCGGCTTTTGAACGCGACGCTCTCGAACGGAACCTGCGCGGAAACGTAGCCCTCGGGCGAGTAGTCACGACGGGGGCTGATGAGAGACCAGGCGGTACGGAGTACGATGGCGATGTAGGCGACGGCCACGGCGCCGAGCAGCATGGCCGCGGCCTTCATCTCCCGCGGGCCGCCTCCGTCATGGACTCGACAAACGCACGGGCAGCCCCTATACGCTCGTGTGGATTAGTCTCATCCACCAGCCGCACAAACCGGCTGCCGATGATCGCGCCGTCGGCCTTCCCCCGCAGGCGCGAGATGTGCTCGGGCTCTGAAATGCCAAATCCCACGACCAGGGGAATATCGGTGTGACGCCGAACACGAGCCAAAAACTCATCAACGCCGTCGCCTAGCTGCTCGCCGCCGGTGGTCCCGGTAAGAGAAACGCAATATAGAAACCCCTGGGCGTGGCTCACCACGGTCTTAAGGCGGGCGTCATGCGACGTTGGAGCGACCAGGTAAACGATGCTCAGTCCCGATCCCTCGACGGCGCGCTCGAAATCCTGACCTTCGTCGGGAGGAAGATCCGGGACGATGAATCCATCCACGCCGGCCTTTTGTGAGTCGTCCACCAGCCGGTCGAGTCCGTACGCGAGGAAGGGATTCGTATATCCCATGAGCAGCAGCGCGGCATCGGATATTTCGCGGATCTCGCCGGCGACACGCAGGCAGTCTCCTAACGTGACGCCCTGCCGCAGGGCCGCGTAGGACGAAGCCTGGACCGTGGCGCCGTCGGCTAGGGGATCGGAAAAGGGAACGCCAAGCTCCACGATCTCCACGCCGGACTCGATAACCGCGAGCGCAAGATCGCGAGATTCATCAACGCTCGGATGCCCGATGGTGAGAAAGATGCTCACGACCAGCCGGTCTTCGACGGACGCGCGCTCAAAGATCCGCGCTATCCGGCTCAAGTACGGAGCCCGAGCTCGTCCACGACAGTGTCCATGTCCTTGTCACCGCGACCAGACAGATTGACGACGATGACATCATCGGCGGACATCGTCGGAGCGATATCGATGACGTAGGCGAGAGCGTGCGCCGACTCGAGCGCCGGGATGATCCCCTCCTCCTCCGCCAGCACACCCAGCGCACTCAAGGCTTCCCGATCGTCTCGGGCAACGTACGTGGCCCGTCCGGATTCCATGAGATAGCTGTGCTCCGGTCCGACGCCCGGATAGTCAAGACCGGCGGAGATGCTGTGGGCCTCATGCACCTGGCCGTCGTCATCTTGCAGCAGATAGCTCATGGCGCCGTGGAGCACGCCCGGCCGGCCCGCCGTAAGCGTTGCGGCGTGCTTGCCCGTTTCCAGTCCGGCCCCAGCGGCCTCGACGCCGACCATTTTCACGCCGGCATCGTCGAGGAACTCGTAGAACAGGCCGATCGCGTTGCTGCCACCACCGACGCACGCGACGAGTAGGTCGGGGAGCTTGCCTGTAAGCTCCAAGATCTGACCGCGAGTTTCGCGCCCGATGATGGACTGGAAATCGCGCACGATCATCGGATAAGGATGCGGCCCCGCAACCGATCCGAAGAGGTAGAACGTATTGCCAACGTTCGTAACCCAGTCCCGGATGGCTTCGTTGATGGCGTCCTTCAGAGTCCGGCTTCCCGACGCAACCGGAACCACTTCGGCCCCCAGGATCTTCATGCGAAATACGTTGAGTTCCTGGCGGCGGATGTCTTCCTCACCCATGTAGACGGCGCATTCGATGTCGAGCATGGCGCACACGGTCGCCACGGCCACGCCGTGTTGCCCGGCGCCCGTTTCGGCGATGATTCGTTCCTTGCCCATCGATTTCGCGAGCAATCCTTGACCCAGCGCGTTATTGATTTTATGGGCGCCCGTATGGGCAAGATCTTCGCGCTTCAGATAGATGCGGGCGCCTGATAGCTTGTCGGTCAGCCCCGCCGCGAAATAAGTTGGGGTTGGCCGGCCGACATAGTGCTTGAGCAAACGATCGAGCTCTACGCCGAATCGCTCATCGCCGGTCGCCGCCGAATACGCCGAAGCCAGCTCCTCCAAAGCGGGCATCAACGTCTCGGGCACGAAACGACC
Organism: Chloroflexota bacterium; assembly: GCA_963663595.2. Lineage (GTDB taxonomy): Bacteria > Chloroflexota > UBA11872 > UBA11872 > VXNJ01. Next base: position 651,454 of record CAXXGZ010000003.1, read on the forward strand.
GCCAAAGGTCCCGAAGTGCCCCGATGCGGTGGGCAGCCGTCCCTTCAACCTGGAATCGTCTGACCCTGCTCGGTTGCGGCTACTAATCGTCAACTTACGCGGCCGGTAGGAAGACGATCGAGCGCGGAATCGTGTTCGAAAAGCATGAGCTTCGCTCAGCCGACCTTCGCAACGAGCCGATCGAACAACCCGAAGGGCCTCATCCGAGGTTGCGACTCCAGATAAAGCACCATCAGCGCCAGATTCACGTTGTCCCGGCGCGCAACCATTATGTACAGCTGGGGTCGTGGGCCGGTGGCATCGCTGCCGAGATCGTATTCCCCCAGCAGTATCAGTTCGTCCTCGGCCAGTCCGAACCCAGCGTCCTCCTGCACTCGACTTTCGGCGTCACGAAAATTCTGCTGGACATAGGAGTCCGAGAACGTTCCAAAAAACGGCACGGCGATGCTGCGGTAGCTGTTGACGAATGCGGCCGCGTCCGCCTCGGACTCATGAACCAATATGAATTCCGAAAGCAAGATCGGCCTGCGAAGCTGGTCGGGATCGGTGAAGTCGGTACTACGCAGAGCGCGGACGACGTACGAACTCCGAATTTTCGAGTCAAAGGCTTCCTGAAAAAACTGCGGCGGCACCACCGTTGCCAGGTTATTGCTCTCGCTCAGAACCTCGAACGCCGCGTCAAATTCGTAAGGCCGGACGGCCGTCATTCCCGCCCTCAGGTCGCTGATAATGCCCAATATCCATGCCTGGATCTCTTCCGTGATCTCCGGCGCGGCATCGGGAGCGGGGGTCTCGCCGGCGGCCGGAACAAGCGTCCTCTCGACCGTCACGGTTGGCGCCGTAGTTTCCGTGGCCGCGGGCGTCGGGGGTACCTCCGTGGCGGCCACCGCGGCTGTGGGTGACGGAGCCGCCGATTCGGGCGTAGCTACCACCTCGGGCGACGTTTCCAGCTCGGTCGTGGGGGTCGGCTCCGGTTCGGGCGGGGGACTGGTCCGCGGAGTCTTGAACGCAACTCTCGGTGTGGGGCGTGACCCACCCTCCGATTCCGTGGACGCCACGGTGAAGCCCTGATCGCAGGCTCCCAGTACGCCAAGCCAGAGCGCTATAGCCGCCCCGGCGACGACGCGTCGCCATGAAGACGACAATCGACGATCGGACGCCGCCGATCGTTCAGGTCGCGCTTTCGATTCCCGACTCTTCATGAATGGCCCGCCAATGACGCGGCTACGATTTGGCCGCTGCAACGAATCGTCTAATTTTCTCCACGTCCTTCGAGCCGTCGGATTCCACGCCGCTACTCACGTCCACGCCCCAAGGAGAAACCGCCGCTATGACATCGCCCACGTTCTGCGGCTTGAGCCCGCCCGCGAGCAAGACCTTGAACCGCGACGTCAGCCCGGCGGCTTGGGTCCAGTCCCATTCTAGGCCCGCGCCGCCTGGGACGTTCGGGGCTTCAACATGGAGAATGGGACCGGAATACGCATCCGGGTCGGGTTGAATTCCGTTGTCCGTTACCCTGAAGCTCTTCATTGTCGGGATGGTCAGACGCTCGCAGAATTCAGGCGACTCCGACCCACACAACTGGGCCACCTCGATTCCGGCCTCCACCACAGCAGCCTCGACCTCATCGATGGTGGGATCGACGAATATGCCAACCTTCTGGATACCCGAGGGCGCCTCGCCCAAGATCTCGCGTGCCTCCTGATGGCTGACGCGCCGGCGCGCCTCGCACAGCACCACGCCAAGCATATCGGCGCCGGCCTCGACGGCCGCGCGGGCTTCAGCGGGTCGTCGCAGGCCGCATATCTTGACCTTAACCCCGCTCGACACTGCCCGCCTCGACAAGCGCTTTCACAGCATTGGATGGGGAAGGGTCTCTTATGAGGGTCTCGCCGACCAAAACCGCATCAACGCCCAGATCTCGCAACACGCGAACGTCACTGGGTCCCTTTATGCCGCTCTCGCTTATCACGGGAATTCCAGTCGGGACGCGGGGTCGAAGCCGCTCAGTCACGGCAAGATCGGTGACGAACGTTGCCAGGTCGCGGTTATTGATCCCAATCATGTCGGGTCCGGCTTCGATCGCTCGGTCAAGCTCGTCTTCGTTGTGCACCTCAACCAATATATCGAGGCAATGCGCCCTTGCGGGAATCGCCAGCGAGGGCAGATCGTCGACGACGGCGGCGATCAGCAGCACCGCGTCCGCTCCCATCGCGCGGCATTGGACCACCTGATACTCGCTGAAAATAAAGTCCTTGCGCAGGACGGGAAGGGCGACGGCGTTCCGAGCACGGATCAGATCATCGTCACTTCCTTGAAAGAACGGCTCATCGGTCAGAACCGAGATCGCGGCCGCTCCTCCCCGTTCATACGACCGTGCGGTAGCGGCGGCGTCAAGACCCGCGCCGAAGACGCCCGCCGACGGCGACGCGCGCTTTATCTCGGCGATGATCGAGACCCCCGGCGTTGAAAGCGATCCGGCGAACGATCGCGTTCGGGATGCTTTTCGGGCTTTTTCCTCGAGCCTCCCGGCCGATACGGCGGCGGAGGCGCGCTCGACATCCACCCGCTTTCGGGCGATTATCTCGTCGAGAATCGTCGCGGTTCGTGCCATGGAATCAGCCGGCGTTGCTTGCTTCAACAAGCCCGTCGAGTTTGGCGGCCGCCGCGCCGCTGTCGATCGATTCCCCCGCGATCCCCACTCCATCCGAAAGTTCGTTGGCGATGCCCGCCACTACCAGGCCCGCGGCCGAATTTAGCAGCAGCACGTCGCGGCGTGGACCCGCTTCGCCGGCGAATATGGAGCGAATGATCTCGGCGTTCTCGCCAGCATCGCCGCCGCCGATCGACTCTATGGGGGAGCGCTCCAGATCCACGGACTCCGGAGTGACGTCGTACTGACGTGACTCCCCGCCGCGCACTTCGGCCACACTCGACGCTCCTGAAATCGAAAGCTCGTCCAGACCCTCGTGCCCATGCACGACCAGCGCGTGATCGGTTTGAAGACGGTCCAGCACTCCCGCCATTTTCTCCACCAATTCAGGACGACCAACGCCCAGGACCTGACGTCGGGCTCCGGCCGGGTTTGTAAGCGGTCCAAGGATATTGAAAACCGTTCGGATGCCGATTTCCCGGCGGAGCGGGGCCGCGAATTTCATGGCCGGATGGTACGACGGCGCGAACATGAATCCGATCCCGGCCGCACTGATGCAATTGGCCACGGCCTCCGGTGGGAGGTCGATCTTCACGCCCAGCGCCTCCAGCACGTCGGCGCTTCCGCTGCGGCTCGTGGCGGCCCGGTTGCCGTGCTTAGCGACTTTGGCGCCCGCACCGGCGATTACGAAGGCCGCCGCGGTGGAGATGTTGTACGTGTTTTTCCCATCGCCGCCGGTCCCGCAGGTGTCCACCATATCCGCCTCCGGCGCATCGACGGCGCGCGCACGCCGCCTCATCACCGTAGCCATGCCCGCGATCTCTTCAGCATCCTCGCCGCGAACGCTCAGCGCGGCGACGAACGCCCCGAACTGGGCCTCGGTGGGCGAGCCGTCCATGATCTCCTCCATTACCGCCGCCGCCTCGTCAAACGATAAGATTCCGCCGTCGATGACGCTCCGCGTCGCCTCGACGATCACCCGTGGACCTCGATCCCGCTCAGCGCAAGGAAGTTTCGAAGCAGATCCTTGCCCGACGGGGTCAATATCGACTCCGGATGGAACTGAACGCCGTGGACCGGATACTCCTTGTGGCGGAGACCCATGATGATGCCGTCGTCGGTTTCCGCGCAGATTTCCAACGAATCCGGCAGCGTCTCACGGTCCACGATAAGAGAGTGGTACCGGGTCGCCTCGAAGGGCAGCGGCAGATCCTGGAAGATGGTCTCGCCGTCGTGGAAGATCCGCGAAGTCTTGCCGTGCATGAGCTGGGGCGCCCGCACCACATCGCCGCCGAAGGCCTCGCCGATGCATTGATGCCCAAGGCATACGCCCAGGAGTGGCGTTGATGCCGAAAACTCGGCTATGAGATCGAGGGATATTCCGGCCTCCTTCGGCGTGCAGGGTCCCGGTGAAATCACGACCGCGCTCGGGGCGAGGCGTCGAATCTCGTTCACCGAGATCTTGTCGTTCCGCCGGATTTCAAGCTCCTGCCCAAGCTCGAGCAGGTACTGTACGAGGTTGTACGTAAACGAATCGTAGTTATCGATTACCAGTAGCATCCTACGCCTCCTGGGCCAGATCGATGGCCCGCAGAACCGCCTGCGCCTTGTTCATGCACTCCTGGTACTCCGCGGCGGGGTCGGAATCCGCAACGATTCCACCGCCCGCCTGAACGTAGCCGCATCCATTCTTGGCGACCATGGTGCGGATAGTAATCGCCGTATCCAGGTCGCCCGAGAAACTGAAGTATCCAACCGCCCCGCCATACAGTCCTCGACGGGTTGGCTCAAGTTCCGCGATTATCTCCATGGCGCGGATCTTGGGCGCGCCGGACAGCGTCCCGGCCGGAAAACAGGCCCGAAGCGCATCCATGCCCGACCGGCCTTCGCGAAGCTCCCCGTCGACCTGGGAAACGATATGCATCACGTGGGAGAACCGTTCCACGGACATGAGCGTGTCTACGCGTACGGTTCCGCCTTCGGCCACCCGGCCGATGTCGTTGCGCCCCAGGTCCACAAGCATCACGTGCTCGGCGCGCTCCTTGTCGCTGGCGAGAAGCTCCGCCTCCATCGCCGAGTCTTGTTCCGGGGTTTCGCCCCGAGGACGTGTACCGGCGATGGGCCGGGTTCGGATCTCCCGTCCCTCGGCCTGCACGAGCATCTCGGGCGACGCGCCCACGACCTGAAAGTCGCCCATATCCAGAAAGAACATGTACGGCGACGGATTCACCCGGCGCAGCTGTCGGTACACGGAAAACGCCGGGACCCGCAGTTCCTTCGCGAGCCGAAGCGATAACACGACCTGGATGATGTCGCCGGCCGCGATGTATTCCTTTGCGGCCACGACCGAGCTTTCGTATTCGGCCTGGGTCAGGTTGGCGGGCGGAGATTTCGTCCCCGCCCCATGCGGCGCCGGGAATGGAAATCCGTGCGTGTCCATGGGCGCGGACAGGGCCTCTTCCAGCTCGTCAATCCGCTCCACGGCGCGGTCGAAGTCGGCGACCGGATTTCCGGTGCTGACCGCCTGCGAAACGATTTTCATGCTGTGGCGCAGATGGTCGAATACCACGAACGTGTCCACAAGCATCATCATGGCGTCGGGCAGCCCCAGATCGTCCCGGCCCGTCGCCGGCAGTTCTTCAAAGTGCCGGACGATCTCGTATCCCAGGAACCCCACGGCCCCACCCTGAAACCTCGGCAACTGCGGGATGGCCACGGAGTTTCGCCGGGCGATCTCGCGCTCGATCACCTTCAGCGGATCGGAGTACGTCCAGCTTTCGTCGTTTTCATCCGAGACGAAGCGACCCACCCCGTCGCGCATAGAAATTACCGAATAGGGTGCAGCTCCCAGAAACGAATACCGGCCCAGCCGGTCGGCCGACTCCACGCTCTCTAGAAGGAATGACGGTCCCGTCCCCGCCAGCTTCAGGTACGTCGAAACGGGGGTTTCCAGATCGGCGAGCACGTCGCGGAACACGGGCACGCTGCGGCCCTGCTCCAGCCAGTCGAGCACCTGCTCCCGATCGGGCTGGACCCCCGCGGCGCTTTTGAGTTGAACGCTCATGGCTCAACAACTCCTCCGACATTGCCGCCCGAACCGGGGAAATAAAAAACCTCCCGTCGCGGGGACGAGAGGTGCTTAGACCTTCGCGGTGCCACCCCGATTAGACGCGGCAACGTCTCACTCAAGTACGGAGATTCGCCTTCCGGCGGACCTCGATACCCTTCCCGTGTAACGGCGGGACGCGCCGTCGACGCCTACTCGGTCGATCCTTTCGGGCCGCAGCTCCCGGGTCCATTCGCCTCAGGGTCTCGCCGCCGGACTCTCACCTGCACCGGCTCTCTTAGGGCGCTCTCCTGAGGTTACTAGTCCCGATCAACGCCTTTATCCAGATTCGAGCCTATGGGAGGGCACATGGGGGTGTCAAGACAATGCGGGGCCGGCTTGCACGTGGGAGACTCGATCCATGCGATATTCTCCTCTTGATCGCAGTACAGAGCCCAAGCAGTGCCAATGCTCGGGACCGAATATCGTTCGCGGAGTTGCCGTGAGACCTTAAATGAGCGCCGGGAAGCCCGAATAGCCGAAGTGACGGAGAACGGCATCGGCCGGGCCGCTAGGCCGCCGCCCATTCCGGCCACCCGTCGAGCGATCGGATTTCAGCCTCATCCGCGATTACTTCCGCAAGAATTGGCAGCCAATCGCCCGCGGGGTGAGCATTTTCGAGCGCCCAGGCAAGGTTAGCGCTCAAGTCCCAGCCCGGTGATCGGTCACCGTCAGCCAGAACTCGCTTGAGTTCCATAAGCGCTTCGTCACGTCGCTCTGCAGGCCCATTGGCGTATAGGTAAAACCAGCATTCCGCCTGAAGCCCTGACACCTTCTGGAAGTCGGGGGCGGACATTGCTCGGGCCAGAGATTCCATGCCCTCGTTCAACCGGCCCCCGCCGAGAAGTAGCCCGGCGTAGTTGCCCAGATTATTAGCGTGATTTGGATCCGCCTCCAGAGACCGCTTGAAGTGCACTTCCGCGCCGTCGCGGTCACCCAGTACGGTCGTCAAAAAACTTGCGTAATTGCCTAGGTTATTGGCATGGTTCGAATCTGCCTCCAGCGCCCGCTTGTAGTGCTCCCCAGCTCCGTCGTAGTCGCCGCGCACGTTCCTCAGGAAATTCGCGTAGGTGCCAAGGTGATCGGCATGATTTGGATCCACCTCCAGCGCCCGCTTGTAGTGTTTCTCCGCGCCGTCGTGATCGCCACGTATGTCCGTAAGGAAACTTGCGTAATTGCCTAGGTTATTGGCGTGATTCGAATCCGCCTCCAGCGCCCGCTTGTAGTGCTCCTCAGCTCCGTCGTAGTCGCCGCGCACGTTCCTCAGGAAAGTGGCGAAGTTACCCAGAGCACCAATATCATTTGGATCCGCTTGCAGCGCGCGTCGAAAGTGCTCCTCCGCTCCATCATGGTCACCACGTACGTCCGTCAAGAAGCTTGCGTAATTGCCCAGGTTATGGGCATGATTTGGATCCGCGTCCAGCGCCCGTTTGTAGTACTCCTCCGCGCCCTCACGGTCATCACGTTCGGTCGTCAAGAAGCTTGCGTAATTACCCAGGTTATTGGCGTGATTCGAATCTGCCTCCAGAGCCAGCTTGTATTGCTCGTCAGCTCCGTCGTAATCGCCGCGTATTCTCCTCAGGAAAGTGGCGTAATTTCCTAGGTTGTTGGCGCTATTGGGATCCGCCTCCAGAGACTGCTTGTACCGTTCCTCCGCGCCGTCGTGATCGCCAAGAACCTCCGTCAGGAAGTTTGCGTAGTTGCCCAAAAGTTCCCTAGAGCCTTGGGAGGTCTCAAGCCCCGCCCTGTAGATCTTGTCGGCTCGAGCTGGATCGGACTCCTTAAATTCTCGGGCATGGATCTCGATTGACAACCATTTGGGCAAACCCTCCGCGGCACTTTCCGCCGCTTCACGCAACGCAACATCGCCCGGCTCCTTTGGAGACAGATCGAACACCTTCTGAGATAGGTCCGCGAACGTGGTTTCGTAGCCGTCGAATACCGCCATGATCCGATCTCGTTTTGGATGCGGTAGGTCGAATTCGTGCCGAATCAATAGCATCAGCTCGTCGAAGTCAGCGGATTTGACCCAAGTAACATTCCGGCGGTTTGCGAGCCAGCTGCCCAAGTCGGTCTCAGGCCAATCTTTTGCGATCCAGTAGATACCGTGTGGGAGTGCGGATTCGGGCAGCTTTCTAAGCATGCTCACTATCCCCTTGTCAGCGCCGCCGTACCCGAGAAAGACAAGCCCTCGTTCGAGCAGCAGTCCATTAACCCCCTCCTCCACATTTTCAAGGATACGGCCCACTTCTTTGACGGTGTTTTTTGGTGACAGCTGATGATCTCCGTGAAGTTTGACCACCATGGGTCTCGTCCGATGCGAGCGAATGTAGCCGGCCAGCGACTCATGATGGATAACCAGCGGTCTTCGTCCCGTGAACAGGTACAGCGAGTCCTCTACGAGGTCGTCGAAGTTCGTCGTGAGTACCACGCTGAACGCCTCCGGTCTCTCAGCCATCAAAGTCGCCAAGACCCCGTAGCCGAAAGTTGGCATTCTGCCTTGACAAAGATCCTCGATTTCGCGCTGACGCCACAAGTCTTCGTGGAACAGCATTTCCATTACCGGACCGTACGAGGACGCCGGTTTTTCGGGGTCGTATCCCGGGACGTGCTCTATCGCCCACTCTTCGACATCCTGACCGCGAGGCCCGGCTAGGAAGTGCCGAAGTCTGGGTAGCCATCTGTCCCGGACAAGATCTCGGGACGCCGGAATGCCTGACGAGACGGAACAGCCAGCTCCCAGGAAAAATGCGATCGGGCAATCGCCTTGGACCACTTTCGCCCGCAGACGCCTCACAAATTCGGCGCCGGCTATTTTGTGAAGATCGTCCCGCCGTTCGCCTTCGGACACGCCAAGTCTCCCCTTCGGTCAGGCGGGTTGTGCTGCCCTATCACATTTCCGCGACCGAGACGCCCATTTTACGACGCGCCGGTAGCATCAACGAGATTCTGACCCAATTTCTGGCACTGCATGCGGTGAGGGTGGGCGGCGGATGAAATCACCGCGGAGGTCGCCGATTATGGGCGGGGGTTCGCCTACGCACTTCAACTCCTCAGAGCCATCGACCGCCACTGGCTCCGCGCGATCCGGGTTCGGGACGCCCTACATGGAACACTGCTCGGCAGCAGTCAGCCCGTTTCCGCACCCTTGGGTGTATAAGAATGCCGAAGGGCTCGAGTCCACCGATCCCGGCGACGGATCAGGAGAAGACGATGAAGGCGATCGTCCAAGACAAATACGGATTACCTGACGAGGTCCTGGGACTCCAGGAGATCGACAAGCCGGCCGTCGAGGGTGATGAGGTGCTGGTTCGCGTTCAAGCGGCCAGCATCCACATCGGTGACTGGCACGTCATGAGAGGCCAGCCGTACGTCATGCGCATGGCGGTCGGGCTGCTCAAACCGAAGAACAGTGTTCCGGGAACAGATGTCGCGGGCAAGGTTGAGGCGGTCGGCGAGAACGTGACGCAGTTTCAATCCGGTGATGAGGTTTTCGGCTGGTGCAAGGGCGCGTTTGCCGAGTATGCGTGTGCTGGAGAGAGCAACTTCGTGCCGAAACCGGCCAACCTCACGTTCGAGCAAGCAGCGGCCGTTGGCGTGTCCGCTTTCGCCGCCCTCCAGGCTCTTCGCGATCAAGGAAACGTACAGGCAGGGCAGAAGGTCCTGATCAACGGTGCGTCGGGAGGTGTCGGAACGTTCGCCGTGCAGATTGCCAAGTCGTTCGGAGCGGAAGTAACCGGGGTGTGCGGCACGGGCAATGTGGACATGGTCCGATCGATCGGCGCGGACCATGTCATTGATTACACCCAAGAGGATTTCACACGGGGCGGCGAACGTTACGATTTCATCCTCGACAATATGGGGAACCATTCGTTGTCGGACTGCCGACGCGCGCTCACCCCCGACGGGACTGTCTTGGCGAACGGAGGCCCGGTCGGTGGTTGGGTCGGAGGCCTGGGTCGCGTTTTCAACGCGTTCGCGATGTCAATGTTCGTTCGCCAGATATCGCGCCCGTTTCTTTCGTTGCCGAAGAAAGATGACCTGGTCGTTCTGAAGGAGCTCGTTGAAGCCGGCAAGATCACACCCGTGATCGACCGGAGGTACCCGCTTAGCGAGACAGCCGAGGCTATCGGTTATATCGGAGAGGGTCACGCTCGCGGAAAAGTGGTCATCACCGTCTGAAGCGCGGACCGCCGCCGAGATTCGCATGCGCTCCTGTCTGACGATAGCCTTGGCACCGCGTTTCACGCCAAACCTGTAGATGACCTCCTCGGAGATCGAATGCCCGATGTGACGGAAGCCGCGGCGGTCCGGACGGCCCGGCCGCGCATTTTCTACGGCTGGTACGTGGTCGCCGGGCTGGCGCTGGTGAGCCTGGTGTCGGTCAGCATGGCCGGGATCAATTTCGGATTCTTCATCCGGCCCATGCAGGAAGACCTCGACATCAGCGAAACGTTCTTCGGCTGGGCCCAGTCGGCACGCATGCTCGGCTTCGGGGTCACGAGTTTTCTGATCGGGCGGATGCTCGATCGATACGGTGCGCGCTGGCTGCTCATCGTGGTTGGGATCGTGGTTGGCGGTCTCGTGGTGGCCATCGGCGCGATCCAGGCCGATTGGCAATTACTCGCGATATTCGCGCTCATTGGCGCGGTCGGGATGCAGGGCGCGGGGGGAAATCTCTACGCCAGCGTGCCGATTGCGCGCTGGTTCTGGCGCAAACGCGGCAAAGCGATGTCCATGGCCTTTATGGGCATACCAGCCGGGATCCTGCTCACGCCGGTCGTCACCTACCTCATCAACACCGTCGGCTGGCGCACCAGTTTCGTCATCATCGGAATCTTTGGCGGGGCGGTGATCGTTCTGGTGGCCGTCTTCATCATCCGCCGCGCTCCCGAAGATATGGGCCTTGCGCCCGACGGGGAACCGCCGTCGCCGGCCGCGTCAATCGAAGGCGGCAGCGAGGAGCAGCGCTCGGAAAGCGAGTTTTCATGGACGCGCGGGCAGGCGATGCGATCGTGGACCTTCTGGCGGCTGATCCTGATCTACGGCCTGTTGTTCCTTTCATTCGGCGCGGTCGGACTCTTCCGCACGCCCTATTTCGAAGACCAGGGCGTAGACCGTCAGGTCATCGGCTTCGCGTTTTCGGCGGAGGCCATCGCGAGCGTCATAGCCGCGATTCCGGCGGGATGGGCCTTGGACAGGTTCCAGATACGCTACGTGGCCGCCGTACCGATAGCGATTCTTATCGGAGCGATATTCGCGACGATCGCGGCCGCCACTGCGTGGCAGGTTTTTCTGGCGACGATCCTGTTCGGCCTGGGAGCGGCGAGCACCGGCGTGGCGAGCAACGTGATCTGGCCCGCCTACTTTGGCAGCCTGCACATCGGCGCGATTCGAGGCAGAGCCATGCAGATCATGATGCTGTTCAACGTCGCCGGAGCGCCATTCGCCGGATTCATGAAGGATTCCACCGGCTCGTACATTCCGGCCTGGTGGGCGGCGATCGGCGGACTGGCGATCGCGGCGTCGTTGCTGCTCGTCACGCCGAAGCCGAAGCCACCTGAGGCGGATCGAGCCTCCGATGAGGCCGCGGGATGAGCCGGCGTACTTGCCCCGATCTGCACGCCGATCGAGATCAAGTCGGCAATCACACCAAGAGTAAGCGACGCATCTTGGTCATCGAATTGCCGAGCTTGGCGTCAATTCCCCCTCACCTCAATCCTCTCCCCGAGGGAGAGGAAGCAACCGGTCCCCTCTCCCCTTGGGAGAGGGATAGGGTGAGGGCAGATTTGCATGACCGTGTAGTTCGTGGCCCGTCCGGTCCGCCGGTCGGGATTGCAGACCATGCCCTCGGTGTCGGTTCTCGCTCGCGGCAGGCCGATTCCCCTTCGGGGAGAAGCTCGGGATGGGGCAGGATTCCGCCGGTGCGCGGACGCTACCCGAATGTGCCGTCTTTGCGGTGGTGAATCAATATCCGGTTTCCATCGGGGTCGGCGAGTGTGGCGATGTGGCACACGGGCGTATCGTGAGGGCCGGATAGGATTTCCACGTCCTTTTCCTTCAGTTCGGCCACGGCTTGATCGACGTTTTCGACGGCAAGCGCGAGATGGCCGGTCGGGGCGGTCGCCTGGCCGTCGCCGGAATCATTTGACTTCGCCATTAGCGCCAGCGTGTCATCGCCGGCCGCAAATTCCGCCCACGCTTGTTCGTACGTGTACTCAAGCGGCAGTCCCAACACGTCCTTGTAGAAGGCGATGGCGCGATCCATGTCGGACACCTCCAGCGCAACAAAATCGACCGCTCTGACCTTCATGGAATACCAGCCCTTCTCGACTCGCTGCAATGCATCACACTCTATCGCGGAGGGCCGATGGACCGGGCGGTCGGAGGAGACTGACGAGGAGGCGGGAGCTTGGCGGTCAACATCCCGTTCACCTCAGTCCTCTTCCCAAGGGCGAGTAAGTTGACGTGATGCTGTTGGGGCGGCTCAGGGTCGTCTTGCCTTACCCGATCCAGGCGCTGTAAACCGCTGCGACTATGACGCCGTAGACGAGGTGCAAGACCAGGAAGCCCATTGCGGTCATGGGTCCCAGGCTCATCGCGAACATTCCGGGCTTTTCAATCTCGCCGGCCCGCATGCCTCGGTGCATGATTGGGATCATCCCCAGGCCGATGCCCACGATCGCCCAGTGAACCGCTCCGAACAGCAGACCCCAACCGACGCTAGGCTCGAGGCCCGCCGCGTATACGCCGGCGTGGATGAGCCCGAACGCGATGCTCATCATGGCATGAACCATCGCTCCCAGCACGTACGCGGCGAGGCCGCGGGGCAGCACCATCGTTCCCAGCATCAGCAGAAGATTCATCCGCATCCCTGATGGCATCATCGCGATGCCCAGATAAAGGAGGACGATCATGACGCCCCCACCAATTGATCCCGCCACTACCGCTCCACCCACATCGAACATCGGTCCGCTCCCATCGGGGTTCGGCTATTGAGAATCGCTTACCTCTCCCCAAGGAGCATAGGGAACGAGACGGCGCGAGAACCGTGGGAAATCTTCTACGTGGCTGGCCAAGGGCGGGCGGGCGCCGTTCCTACTAACCTTAGGGTCGCAGCACCCAGACTCTGGTTGTGCCGGCCTTGCCTTTTAGCTCGAGCTGGCGCTCGTCGACGAACTGATACGTTTCGCCCAGGCGCTCGAAGGTCCGCTCGGCAAGTAACACTTCTCCCGGCGACGCATGGCCCTGAAGCCTTGACGCAACGTTTACTACGTCGCCCAGGACAGTGAAGTCGTTCACGTCAGCAGTACCGACGTTTCCGACGAATGCAACTCCAGTCGAAACACCGGCACCGACCGCGAGCTCGTTGGACATGTCGTTCACAGCTTTCGTAATGGCCACGGCGGCCTCGACAGCACGTTCCACATGGTCTTCGCGCCTGTACGGCGCACCGAAAAACGCCATGATTTGATCTCCCACGAACCTGTCCACCGTGCCGTCCAGGCGGACCACCTCCTCGCTAGCAACACTGTAGAAGCGGTTCATGAGGACCGTGAGTTCGCTGAGCGATACCTTCTCCGTAAGAGATGTCAAGCCCCGCACATCCACGAAGAGCACCGAGACCTCTGTTTCCTCCCCGCCCGGGGGAGCCAGCTCATATCAGACTGTGCAGAGGTGCGGGTTCTTTCGGGACGGACTTATCCCGATTAACCGGGTTGGTATCGCGAACACGCCGCTGAAGGGTACATGTCAGCCTTTTCAGCGGCGGCGGGCAGGCACCAACCGATTGAGCCGGCGGGCACCCTTGCGTCCTCCAAACCCAGAACGAATCGTGTCAAGGAACTGATACCAAGAGTTGGCCATTGCTCTCCTCCCGTCGCGGTAAATCAATTGTAGTCGGCAGCACAGACGGCGCAATTGCGTGTGGTCGGCTCGGCGAAGCTCCGCGAAGACGGTCCCATTCGCACGCTGGGCATCAAGATGAGACGTTTCCGGGGCCGCGTTAGGTTCCGCCGCGCTCATGGTGTTACCTTCAGCTTCCGGAAAATCACTGAGAGGGCATTGCACGGAAATGAAAAAGTCCAGCGATCAGGGAATGTTTCCCAAGGATTGGGATCTGACACGGAGAGTCGCGGCGCTGGCGGATGCCGGATTCGACGGCATCGAACTCAACATCGGCGACGGCGTCCTTCCCGTGGGGGGCAGCAACTCCGACACGGCAAAAATACGGTCCACGGTTGAGTCGAAGGGCCTGGTCGTGTCGGCGGGCAGGGGCGGCGGCACAGGCAGCGACCTGAGCAGCCCTGATTCCGCGGTCCGCTCCAAGGCGCTCGAGACGATCGATTGGTATTTGGGAACCGTCCGCGATCTGGGCGCCGACGCCGTCTTGATGGTGTTGGGACATGTAACCCAAGACGTGCGGCACGATCAGGCGCTCGACATAGCCCGTAGCGTCATCAAGGAGCTTCTGCCCATCGCCGAACGAACGGGCGTGCATATTTGCCTGGAGCCCGTTTGGCCCAAGTTTGGGGGCTCGTTTATCGAACCAGTTGGATTGCGGGACTTCATCGATGAGTTCGACAACGAATACCTGCGGGCGTACTTCGATGTCGGCAACGTGCTCGTTTGGACGTTCCCGCAACACTGGGTCAGGATCCTCGGAGACCGGATTTACCGGGTCCACATCAAGGACTTTAGAACCGATATCGGGAATATCCAGGGGTTCACCCACCTGCTGCACGGCGACGTGCCTTGGGCCGACGTGATTGAAGCGTTTCGCGAGACTGGCTACGACGGTTGGTTGACGTGCGAGCTACCGCCCATGCGTGGCGACCCCGATGAAGGGATAACCCAGACTTCGCGGGCTATGGACCAAATCCTAGCCATGTAGGGGAACCAATCCACCGCGAACGCTCACCGGAAAAGCTTGGAACAAATCGGTCGAAGGCTAGGTGGGCGATGCCTTCCGTAGACGGTGTCCGTACTGACTCTCGTAGTACTCCGCGAAATCGCCACCAAGCAGCGGCTCCCACCATCCGCGATTCTCGACGTACCAATCCACCGCTGAATTAAGCGTCGTCTCAAAATCGTTGCGCGGTGTCCAGCCGAGGCCGCGGAGCTTTCCAGCGTCGAGCACATAATTCCAATCGTGCCCGGGTCGATCCTCCACGAATTCGATCAACGAATCAGGCTTTCCGAGCCGGCCGCAAATTGCCCTCGCTACGGTGAGGTTGTCGCGGTTGTTGCCGGCCGCGATGTTGTAGATCTGGCCGGGATCGCCACGCTCCAGAACTTTGAGGATCGCGGCGCAATGGTCGTCCACATGGAGGCGGTCGCGCTGCTGCTCCCCGCGTCCGTATACCGGAAGCGCCTGATCCCGTAACGCATTGATCGTAAACAGCGGGACGGCCTTCTCCGGGTGCTGCCACGGCCCGATGGTGTTAACACCCCGAGTAACGCAAACCGGCAAGCCGAAACTGACGCTCATCGCCATGGCCTGCATCTCGCCACCAGCCTTGCTGGCCGAATACGGGCTTCGCGGATTGAGAATGTCGTTCTCGGTAAACGCCCGGCCCCTGGTCTCGCCATAGACCTCATCCGTGCTGACGTGGACGAACTTCCCCACGCCGGAATCCGCCGCCGACCGCATGATCGTGTAGGCGCCCTGGACGTTGGTGCGCATGAAATCCGACGCGTCGAGCAGCGAACGGTCCACGTGGGATTCGGCGGCGAAGTTGACGACCCAGTCCGCTCCGCTGACTGATTTCGCGGCCGTTTCGGGATCGGCGATGTCGCCGTGCATGAACTCGACATCGGCGCCGATAAGACGCCGCTCATCACCCGCATACGTCAGAAGATCCAGAACACGAATGTTCCACTCCGGCATTTGACGCCGAAAAAATCGCACGAAATTGGCCCCGATGAAGCCGGCGCCACCTGTGACAAGGATGGTTTTCGAGTCTTGTTTCACCCTTCGAGAAACCCGTTGCGGAGGCGCGGCGATGGTAGCACGCTGCTTGCGGTCCAAACCCCTCAGGCGGAGACGTCCAACGCAAAACCGGGTGAGGTGAGAGCGGAAACGATCGAGGCCACCGTCGATGTCGAGCCGAAGGGAGATGGAAGGCGCCCGACCGGTGCGGCCCCGATGTCTTCCAGCTCGCCGGCGAGCTTACCGGCGATGCCTTCCGGGCTGCCGATTAGGGCCTCGACGCGATCGGGATCAGATCTGAGAGCACTCGCAAACGTGTCGTCGTCGACGCTCAAGTGACCGAATCGATCCTGTGTGACACCAATTGCGGACAATTCGCCCAGATTCGCACGAATTGGCTCGCCCAGCGCATTCTTCGCCCGCAATGCCTGTGCAAATGTGCCGTTGGAAAGGAACGCCAGCGTATCGTTGAAAGCCCCAATGAAATCCGCAACGGCCTCCAACACCAATTCCGGGCTACTGCGTATCTCGATGCGTACAAGCTGCCTGGTTGGCTGAAGAAGGTCCACCTGCACGAGCGAATCCTGGAGCGTCAGCGTATTCGAGGCCGAGGTAGCTTGGAGGCCATTGACGGCGAATACGGCGTCCTGGGCCGCGATGACAACCGTGTCCATGCCGCTTGCGCTCACGGCGTTTCCCGCCAGATCGGCCACCGTGAATCCGCCTGCCGCGCCGGATGCATCTGATGTGAGAATAAGGCGGAAATCGTCATCGTCGTTCACGACCTTGGCGGTGACCCCGATCTGGGCAATGTTGATCTCCTGCGCGATCTCCAACAGCGCCGTCCGATTGCCCCCGATCTTCTCCACCTCGAATGAGACTATTTCTATGGAGGTATCGCTTGTGATGGTGAAGAAGTTACGCGCCGGGATAAATTCCGAAAGATCCGACCCAACGATTTCCTTGCCGATATTCCGCTGAATCTGAGCCGTTTCCGATACGGATATATGGAAGTCGTCGTCCTCGGCGCCATTTTCGACTGAAACGGATATGAGGTCGGGATCGCTGGAGAATCCATCTTTCTTCGCGAATACCCCGTTTCCGTTGCTGGTTACGAGCAACCTGGCGGCGGCCTTCAAGTTTTCCACCCGCAGAAACAGGCTGTTGACGGCCGACGTGACTCCGCCGAGCCTGAAGGCGGTCGAGCTGATCAATCGCTGCGACTCTCGAACCGCCCTGTCGTCGGATACCCGCAAGCCTCCAGACCCCTGAAGCAGCGACCTATACAGGAACCCCAATGCCACAAGACGGTTAGCGGTGGAATCGAGAATGTCGGCCATGATCCCTCATGTCTTAGCGCCACAATCCATGTGGCGGGCTAAAGTTTATCGCCCGTTTGCCGATACTAGAACGATAGGGACCGTTTGACACCCCGTCAAGAGGTATGTTCAGGCTGCTCTGAAGCGTGCCTGAGGCCAATAGTTTCCGTTGACCCTGGTGGACCCCGGCCTTGGTTGCGGATCATCCAATTGGAACCGCCCTAAAGACGCCCGTGCACAACGGTTTGCGCTAGACTTCGCCCGCCAATTTGAAGCCTGTACAAGCACGTTGGGAGCGGCACAATATGAAAATCGTCGTCGAGGGACCGCAGATCGCTGACTATCTGGACGCCGTGCGGGATGCCGCTCCCGGGGCGACAGTGGTGCACGTGGCGGACATCAGCGAATTGCTGCGGGAGGTCGCCGACGCGGAGATCCTCTTCGCGGGCAATTTCGGCGCCGAGTTGATCGATGCCGCCGGCCAGCTCAGATGGCTACAGACGAGCGCCGCCGGAATCGATTGGATGGCGCGGGACAAGATTCAGGCAAAGGGCTGGCAGGTGACGAACGCCGCCGGAATCCACGCGATACCGGTGGCAGAGACGGCGATCGCTCTCCTTATGGCGGTGGCCAGGGGCCTGCAGAGAGCAGTGCGATCCCAGGCGGCTCACGAATGGCGCCGCCCGCCCGCTCTGTTCGAGGTGTTCGAGAAGACCGCCGGCATTATCGCCCTGGGCGGCATCGGCCGGGCCATCGCGGAGCGATTACAGGGATTGGGCATGCGCGTCATCGCCGTTGACGTGAATCCGAAATCGAAACCTGATGCTGTCGACGAACTCCGGGGCATCGATGAGCTGGAGTGGTTGCTTGGTGCGTCGGACGTCGTGTGCATGACCGCTCCCGACACGCCTAAGAGCCATCACATGATGAACTCGGCCCGCTTCGCCCAGATGAAGCAGGGCTCGATTTTCGTTAACGTCTCGCGGGGCGGCTTGGTGGACACCGACGCCCTGATCGTAGCGCTTGACGCAGGCGGCCTTTTTGGCGCTGGACTTGACGTCATCGACGGCGAGCCGCCCGACGCGGATCATCCGATCTGGGATCGGGAGGATGTTGCCCTAACCCCCCACATCGGCGGCGCCAGCCCGCGCCGGGCCGAGCGACTGGTTGAGCTTTTCGTGGAGAATATTCGACGCTATAAGGCCGGCGAGGCGCTGCTCAACAAGGTCAATTTGGTCGAAGGGTTCTAGGCTCGAGCAGCAGCGCCGCCAAAGGGGCGCGGTCGAGCGCTTCCCGCCGATCCCGGGGCCCGCGATAGCCGCTTACAGGATCCTTAAGAGCTCTCGAAGACTGTCTACCGTGTGATCGGGTTTGTAACGGCCCAATTGAGCCTCCGGCCGGCGCTTCAGCCAGACCGCCGTCACGCCCGCCTCCACCGCGGCGTCGACATCCTTGTGCGGTGTGTCGCCGATGTAGATGCATTCCCGGGGATTGGAACCGAGTTTCTCAATAACGGCCCGTATGCCCGCCGGATCGGGCTTGGTCGCTCCCAAGCCCTCCGAGAAGGCCATGGCCTTTATGTAGTGAGTCAACCCGAGACGCTCCGCCAGAGACTCCCAATGGATCGACGGGCTTGCCACGTCGGACAGAAGACCCATCTTGATCCGGCGCCGGCTCATTAGGTCCAATACAGGGATGGCCTCACCGTAGAGACGCCAGCCCGTCGACAGGGTTGACCCAAACGTGTCGATACTCTCGGACCGGGCGTTGGCGGCGTAAGGGCCATGGCTTCGTGAGATCTCGGCCCAGAGTTCGTCGATTTCCGGTGGCGAGTCGCCGGCAAGCGCCGTTTCGACCGCCGCCAGCACGGCGCGCTCATAATCCGTCGCCGTTCCGGCGGCGGCGCTGCCGCCCAAATCGCTCCCAAGCACGGCGAGAGCTCGCTCGACGGTCTTAACCCACCCGTCCCATCCCACGCCGGGCTGGTCGGCGAGCGTCCAACCGAAGTCGAATATCACGGTCAAGAAGTCAGCCCGCCGAGATGTCTCGCGACCGCGAAGGATCGCTTCATCCGGGCATGCTCGCTCGGATCACATGGAACAGATCGCTGAATTCGGATTCCTCGACGGCAAGATCGTGTTCGCTCATCGGATCGATCATCTGCCGGGATGTAAGGCGGTGGTCGTCGGGAGGCCCCGGCGGCCTCGGCGCGCCTCTTCTCCAGTCCACGACAGTCATCGCGCCTCGGGGCTTGAGAATCCGCGCGAATTCTCCGATCAACGCGTGACGGTCGGCCACCTCGTGGTAAAGAAAAGCGCAAAAGACGACATCGATAGACCCTTTGGCGAGGCCGGTCGACGCGGCGTCGGCGAGGACCGGAACAACCGCATTTCCGAGATCGTTTTCCAGTGCGCGGGATGTTAGTTTGTCAAGCATTTCCTGGGAGTCGTCCACGCCGAACACGCGACCGCCGGGCGCAACTTTCGAGGCGATCCTCAGCGCGAAGAATCCGGGGCCGCAACCCACATCGGCGCAGGTCATGCCGCTCCCAACGCCGGCGATTTCAATGAGCTCGAGTGGCCTGGTCCACTCTGCGCGCTCAGGCTCGATGAGCGCGTCCAGGTTCGCCGGGTCGAAGTGCCGTTCAGTACTCAAGGCGCATGCTGGCGGATTCATCCGCGGGTCTTGATAACGTCACTCGTTGTTTTCCCTTAGCAGCGAACGAATTCGGCGCGATCTGGGTCGCCGCGACCACCGATCGCAAATGCTCGATCCGGCCTATCCCCACCGGGTGAATATCGATCGCAACACGCGGGACAGGTCGATCGGCTGTCGCACCTGCTTGGGCCTCGACCTGATGTAGCGCAGCGTCAACCATCGTGCGCCCAGCCATACGAGAAAACTGCCCAATCCGAGACCTCCAATGAGGATGAAAGTTTCCACGTCGAAATCGAAAATCGGCCAGATCACCAAGCGCAGAATGAAGAAGAACGCGTAGATGACTAGGGTGACACGGATCGACCAGAGGAGCCGCCGCCGAAAGCCCGATTGAAGGATGAAAAGCACCGCCACCACCAAGCTCGCCAGCAATAATAGCCTCACGCGTCAGCGGCCAGCCCGAGCGTCTCGCCGATCAACGTGGAACCGTCTGACCCGTCCCCGCGATCTTGTCCAGGTCGGCGGGCGCACCGATCGCGACAATTTGATCGCCTTCGTGGAGAGTCACATCGTCACCGGGCATGAACCGAACGTCCTCGCCGTCCCGGCTCAGCGCGATGACTTCGAGGGAGTCATCCTCGCCCTCGATGTCGCCGACGGTGCGACCATCTATGGGTGACTCTTGAGTAACTCCAACCTGTCGCAGAACGATCTCGCCGTGCAACTCGTCGGAGAGCATGGCTATAACCTGTGCCACCAACGGCTTGGTGAGAAGGTAGGTCATCTGCTGCGCGCCGGCGTCGTAGGGCGTGACCGAGAAATCGGCGCCCACCTGGCGCAGTTTCTCGAGCGAACCGTCGCTTTCGGCCCTCGCCACGATCTTGATATTAGGCGCGATCGACCGGGCCGATAGTGTCACGAATGCGTTTTGAGAATCCGAATCAAGAGCGGCCACCAAACCCTTCGAGCGTGATATACCCGCTGCTATCAAGCTCGCGTCTTCGGTCGCGTCACCTTGCACGACCGGCAGCCCCAGGGTCTCGGCGAACGCGCATCGTTCCGGATCGGAGTCGACCACACAGATCGTCTGGCCTTCACGAAGCAGCTCGTTGACGATCCCCAACCCCATTCGCCCGAAGCCGCACACTATATAGTGACCGTTCAACCTGGAAATCAACCGCTGTAACCGCCGTCTCTGAATACTTCCGGCGAAATGCCCCTCTACGAGATATTCAGCAATTATGGCTATGCCGTACAGGGCGCCGCTGACACCGAATACTACAAGGAGCAACGTAAGGATGCGTCCCGCAAAGCTCAATTGATGCACTTCGCCGAATCCCACGGTGGTCAGCGTTATCGCCACCATGTAAACGGAGTCCAGGAACGACCATCCCTCGATGACTTGGTACCCGACGGTCGCCCCAACCGCGCTAAACACTATGAAGCCGATGGAGTAAAGGATGCGGCGCTGGAATCTGGCCTGGTCCTTTTGGTCCTCGATCGCCCGCTGGATCTGCGCGGCCTGGGAGCTGCGCGGCACAATTCTGGCGACCGGGTCTTGTTCAGTCACGATAGTTTTTCGAGGGCCACTCCCCTAGCACCTTTACAAGCGTGCACACGCTTCGCATTTCGGCGATTGCCAGATCCACCAAAGCGTCCTCGGGATGTCCGTCTAGCTCCACAAAGAACAAATAGTCGCCTGATCTAGCGTGGGACCGGCCCCGCGCCGGTCTTGTCTGGATGTTCGAAAGATTGATATTTCGATTTCTGAGCACTTCAAGCGTATCGTGCAGAGCACCTACGCGATCGACGACGGTAAACACCAACGCCGTCTTGTCATCTCCGGTTGATGGATTCGATTCGCGCCCAAGAACGAAAAATCGCGTGGTGTTCGATGCAAAGTCCTGAATGTCGCTTTTTGCCACACGAAGGCCGTGCGCTTCGGCTCCGGCGATGAGTCCTATGGCGGCTGCATTCTCCTCGGACGATGCCCGGGCGGAAGCAGCCGCGGTACTAGCCACCTCAACTTGCTCCGCGTCCGGCAGATTGGTCGCGAGCCAGCCTCGGCACTGTTGGAGCGCCTGCGGATGTGAGTAAACGACCTTGATCCCCTCGACGGGTCCCTTTGACAATAGGTGATGCGTAATCGCGAGAGTCGTCTCTCCAACGATACGCGCTGAAGTCTCCGCGAACCGGTCCAGCGTCTCGCCCACAGTACCGGCCGTGCTGTTTTCTATGGGGACGACCCCATAGTCCACGCTTCCACGCTCTACTCGGTCGAAGACCTCGCCTATGGAGGATGTGGCCTCGTACGACGCCCCTCCACTGAATACGATTTGGGAGGCCTGGTGGGTGAACGTGTGCTCGGGCCCCAAGAATGCAATGGTCAGCGCCTTCTCCAACGAACGCCCCGACACCATTATCTGGTTGAATATGGCGGCTACGGCCGAGTTGGACAGCGGTCCCTGGTTCGCCTCTACGGCCCTGCCGATTACTTTCGCTTCTCGAGCGGGTTGATATATGGGCGACCCGCTCCGGCTCTTGGTCTGGCCTATTCTCGCTACTAGCTCGGCTCGTCGGTTCAGTTGGCCGAGGATGACCGAATCGATTTGATCAACCTCTGATCGCAGATCCTCGAGCTCGTCAGACAATTCAATCCTCCGACCGCCATTCCGGTCTCCCACGGGACTGCAGGTTAGGCTCGGTATCATTTCATAGCACACCTGGAAGCGTCCAAGTATTCATGAGTCTTAGCCGGCGCGCCTAACCCCTAACCGGGCGCCAAAGCGGGACTCAGCCGTCGCGTGTCAGTCTTGACGTCCCACCTGGCGTTATACTGAGTGGGAGGCAGCACCGGCGCCGCCAGCGCTTTCGCGACTGCCGAATGCCGTGCCATGACACGTCCCGAACAACGGACCATCATCGCGGGCCCGGCGTTCCGAATTCCGAGGCGCTGGCAGTCCTAACCGGTTCGAATGTCCGATGCAGCAGCTGCCCCGGCGAGGTGAACCAGATATACGGGCACCAGTGGAAGGACGCAGGGCGATAGGAACGAAAGCACACCAGCGGCAAAGGCGGGGATGATCCAGGCGACGCTGAGTGACTCACCGAATCCCGCCGTGAGGAACAAATCGTCTATCACCGGCACGGACCCCAACAATGCTCCGAGCCTCGGTGCGAAATCCAACGCTATCAGCAAACCAAAGGCAAACAGCCCAGCTCCGCTGATGATGTTTACCACCGTCGCGTGGCGCTGCAACGCCCTGATGACGCCCCTGGCCCGTTCGATGAACAGCGCCACCAGCAGGAAGGGAATCCCGAGGCCGAATGAGTAGGCCATCAGGAGGAGCATCGCCCCGGTGGCGTCCGAAGAGTTGAACGCCGCCGACAAGATACCTCCGAGGACAAATCCCACGCACGGCGTCCATCCGATCGCGAAGATCATCCCGACTCCAAATGAAGATAAAACTCCCCTACCCGCCGGCCTGTGTTCAATCTGCTTCTGGCGGTAGAGGGTCTCGGTTAGCTTGACCATTCCGCGGGCGACGTGGCCAAAGGGGGCGGGTAGCACCCCGCGCCCGCTCAAGGACACCATCCGCATCGTCGTAAGGCGGAGCAAGCCGGTGACGTGAATCCCGAATAAGACGAGCAGAATCCCGGCCAGGAGATTTATCCATCGCCTCGCGTCCTGCACGAGGTAGCCCACCAGGCCCACGGACGCCCCTAGGAATGAAAACACCACCGTGAACCCGGCGACGAATAGGAGAGCGTGGATAAAGACGCCGCTACGTCCGACCGCTGCCGTCCGGCCCGGTCGATCGTCGATTCGAATCTGATCAAGCAAGCATCAAACCTAGTTAAACGCGAATCAGTGAAGATGGGGTCCGTGAACGCCGCTGTGTCCGCCTCACGTTCGGATACGTCGATGGCGCATGGTCGGATTCTAGGATCGACTTCCTGCGTTTACGATAGCTCACGTTGCGGCACCCTCCCGGAACGGCGGGTGAGAACACCGGCTCAAAATCTCGACGGAAAAACTACGGCCGTCGACGATTCCCTATGCTTGGATTCTGCGGACTCGTAGAAACCCTGCAAGGAGCGTCCTCCCGCGTGAGTTTCCTTCAACGGCTCGAATGTTCTGAATGCGGCACCGAAGCCGATCCTAGCACGGTGGTAAATACCTGCACCGAATGCGGTTCTTCGATGATGGCGGTGTACGATCTCGACGCGGTGCGAGACTCTTCCATCAAAGATGTTTGGGCCGCACGGCGTCCGGGGTTGTGGCGATATCGCGAGCTGCTTCCAGTGGTCGACCGAAGCCACGCGCTCGACCTCGGCGAAGGCGGAACCCCGACGCTGCGCCTCCATCGGCTCGGAGCCGACCTTGGGCTGGAGAATCTCTGGCTAAAGGACGAGGGCGCCAACCCAACGGGGACGTTCAAAGCACGCGGCGCGGCCACCGGCGCCTCGAAGGCCCTTGAACTAGGCGTCTTTAGCTGGGCCATGCCAACCGCGGGCAACGCCGGCAGCGCCTGGGCGGCGTACGCGGCCAAGGCGGGAGCGAGCTTCCACGTGGTAATGCCAACGGACACGCCGGCGGCCAATATGGCCGAATGCGTCGCCTACGGAGCAAAGGTGTACCTGGTGGACGGGCTGATCTCGGACGCCGGGCGGATCGTCGCCGACGCCTGCTCGCGCTATGGCTGGTACGACGTGTCAACTCTGAAAGAGCCATACCGGGTTGAAGGTAAGAAAACCATGGGATTTGAAATCGCGGAGGACTTCCAATGGGATCTGCCCGACGTGATCCTTTATCCAACCGGTGGCGGCGTCGGACTCATCGGACTGTGGAAGGCCTTCAACGAATTGGAAGCGGTTGGTTTGATTGGATCCCGGCGTCCGCGGCTCGTATCGATCCAGGCCGAAGGCTGCGCACCAGTGGTTGAGGCGTTCAAAGCCGGAGCCGAGGATTGCCGGTTCTGGGATGAGGCCACGACAAGCGCATCCGGCCTCAGGGTGCCAAAGCCGTTCGCGGATCGGCTCGTGTTGCGGATATTGAGGGAGACGAAGGGCACGGCGGTCGCGGTGTCGGACGATCAGATGGCGCAATCCACGTTGCAGCTTGCGAGGCTGGAGGGAATCTACGTCTGTCCAGAGGGAGCCGCGGCAATAGCCGCACTTGATAACTTGCGCGACAGCGATTGGCTTGGAACTGATGACCGGATCGTGATTCTCAACACGGGAAATGCGCTCAAGTACACCGAACTCCTTGATCTTCCTGATTTACCGGTCCTTGCGCCCGATGACGATCTCACGCCGTTGTGATCCGGGCTCACGGCCGATCGGCCGCGATGTTGACCCATCTTTTTTGCCGGTGATACCGTTTGGTCGCCCTACCAGTTCGGGAGCGGAGACCAAATTTGGACGAAAGCAAGGCTGCGGAGCGCCTCGTCCTGGCGATTATTCAAAGCTCGCACGCCGGAACCGTTCAGACTGCTCTGCTCGACAAGAAGTTCCGGGTCACGCGCATCAACACCGCCGGTGGGTTCCTGCGGCGAGGGAACGTCACGCTGCTTGTTGGCGTGTCATCCGATCAGGTAGACGACGTGATCGAGATCATTCGGGAGCACACGCCTCAGACCGATGCCGACGGGGAAGGTGATCCGGAGGTGGCCACCATGGTATTCGTGCTTCCCGTGGCTAGGTTCGCGCGAATCTAGCGGCCTCAGCTCAAATCGAAAGTCCGACGCCGCAACCCCGATAAGCCCGCGCGATCCCGCGGTCTAACACTGATTCTCGCCCCCAAATTACGTCGCGCTGCTAACAATATGCATTGTTATATGATTTTCTTGCGTGTTAAGTCGTATTTCATCGTCAACTGATGTGTTTAATAAGTATCAATTCGCTTTTGGTGCGGTAGGCAGCCAATGAAACTCAAATATTCGAACCATATTGCGACCCGCTTATAATTGGGCGCAGGCGAATGACGGCTGGTATCGTGCGCTTGATGTCGCACCGCTCGCCGAACTCTCTCGAATGAGAGCGACGGGGGACCCACGACAGTGGGGTGAATCCTGCGGGAGGTCGCAGGTAGGGCTGATTCCCTGGCCCGAACCCGGCAGCTAACCCCGTAGGCGTACAGGGGGTACGCACGCTGACTTCCACATCAATCCAACGCCGATCGTGGATTTTTCAATATATGACCTTCACAAATACAGCCGACGCCTGCGTCTTTCATGTAATTCCCAAGGAGCAAGCAGGAGTACGAGTGTCGCGAATCTCATCCAGGTCCGCCCATGGCCACTAAGAAGCTCCTAGTCGTTCATACGAACGATATACAAGACGCGCCCGTAGACCAGTTCTCGCGCCTCGCGGCATTGGTGGGCTCGCTGCAGCGTAGCGGCCGTCGGCGCGCCATCACCCTTGACGCGGGCGACGGATTTCAGTTCTTCGATCTCATGCGGTTCGTGGACTATGACGCCGTTGGTCTTGGAAATGAGGATCTGACCGAATCGGGACTCGCCGCCATTAAGCGGGTGAGCGGATCGCTTCCATTCGTATCCGCAAATTTCGAGCTAAAGGTTCCCGGCCGGAAGCTCAGCAGGCGGCCTCGATGGTGCAGGCCGTACCGGATCCTGCGCCGCGCGGGATTGAGGGTGGCCGTTCTCGGTTTCGTCATGCAAGATCGAAGCTTCCGGTTGAGCAAGCGTTACGATCCGACGGTTGTCGTTAGGAACCCAATCGAAGCAGCTCGGGAGTGGGTGCCCAGGGCGCGTGCGGCATCGGACATTCTGATCGTGCTGTTCCACGGCTGGCTGCCCCAACGCGACAGGCTCGTTAAAGAATTCGGCGAAATTGATGTACTGCTAAGCGGTCACGAGCATCTGGTGGCCGGATACGGTAATTTGCTGGAAACAATAGTGGGGCAGGCGCACAGCAACATCCGCTCGGTAGGTAGGCTTGAGCTTTCCGTGAACCGCGGATCGGTGCAGTCGTGGTCAAGCTCGATCCACCCCGCCGAGAGTCATGGGGCGACTCATCCCGAAGTCGACCATGCATTGGCATCAAACTCCCACAACGGAGCCGACTCCGTAATTATCGCCCAGGCTCTTACTGATTTCCGGCCCGACCGCTACTGGCTCGACATTAACGGCAACAACGTGAATTTGAGGCCGAACACGCCCCTGGGCAACTGGTTGGTCGATTCGATTCGAACGTTCGCCGGGGCGGATGTCGCGCTTCAGAAAGCGTGGGGAATTCAACATAATCTCGGCCCTGGTCCGATTCGCGAAAGTGACGTCGACGACATGATCCTGTACGACGAAAACCTGTGGGTCATCCGGCTCCGGGGCGAGGATTTGCGGGCGGTTCTCGAGTACAGCTTCGAGAGGTCCTACAACAATCTGGCTTTTTCCGGACTGGAACTGACGGTCAACTACCGGAGGGCTCCGGGACGCCGCATAGTGAAGGCTTTCGTGGACGGCAAGAGGCTCCATCCGCGCCGCATATACTCCGTGGCCACGTCTGACTTCTTGGCCGGCGGCAATACCGGATTCCGTTGGATGCGAAATGCCGTCGACTCGACCGCACTCGGCATGCGGCTGCGCGAATTCGTTGTCGACCGGCTGAAGGATCAGGGGGAGCTCGAGGGAGTGCGCACGGGCCGCCTCACCGAGATCGGAACCCAAACCAACTGAGTGATCGGCCACGGGTCCGCGGTTGGATTGCTGGAAGAAATCCGTATATCGTGACAGACGCGACTAAGGGCGGGCGTTCCCGAACACTGTTCCGAATCGAGGGGCCCAAGGGTACACCAGCCATGCCCTTCGAGTCGGTTTCGAATCCGACTGCCGTAGCTGAAATGACGTTGCGTTGACATCTTCATCGTGGTCTCGGTCCGGCGACGGCAAGTCCTGCACGGTGAACGGCCACCATGCGCGAGGCCGACTGATTCGAATCCGAGGATCGCTCGACATGCGCATCGATCTCGCGGCTAGTTCCACTAATTTTTCCGCGCCATGACGTTTGAGATCGGCCTCATTCTCGTGGTCTTGGTCGCTGCGATGGCGATGTTGGCAAGCGGCAGGTTTCCACCAGATGTCGTAGCCCTGGGCGTCGTGATCGTCGTCTTTGCTGCGGGCCTAATAGACACGGAGCAAGCCATCGGCGGCTTCGCCAATCCCGCCGTGGTCACCATCGGCGCCGTATACGTAATGAGCAGCGGTCTGGCGCGGACCGGGGTTGCCTTCTCCATCGGGCAGCGGATTGGCCGCTTGGCTGGCAACAGCGAACGACGCCTGGTGGCCATCACGATGCTCGTCGCGGGTGGTCTTTCCGGCTTCATGAACGCTATAGGCGCCGCCGCGGTTCTCCTGCCCGCTGTGGTGGCCGCCGCCAGAGAGCTGAACATTCCGATCTCCCGGGTTTTGATCCCACTGTCATACGCCACTTTGATGGGTAGCCTTCTGACCCTCGTGGGCACGCCCGCGAATTTGTTGGTGCACAGTCTGGTGATTGACGAAGGCTATGAAGGTTTTGGACTGTTTGAATTCACCCCATTCGGAGTGGCGGCCCTAGTCGTGGGCATCACGGTGATGACCCTGGGCGGGCGGCGTCTTCTGCCGGTTCGCGCGGCTGGAGCGACAACAGCATCCATGCTGCCCACACGCAACGACCAACACGTCCCGTACCGGCTCGAGGAGCGCCTGTTCGGGCTGTACGTGGAAGATGGAAGCGACCTTGCCGGAACAACGCTGAGCGAAAGCGCGCTCGGGGAATCGTTCGGGATCTGGGTCGTTGCGATAAACCGCCGCGGACGCATGATCGCCTCTCCGATTTCATCCACCGCAATCCTTGCGGGAGACATGCTCGTGGTCAGCGCCAGGGCCGAGGACATGCAGCGACTGGAGGAAATGCACTCCGTAACCATTCGCGATGAAGTAGACCTTGGGCCGGGAGCGCTGCAATCCGAATCGGTGCAGATCGTCGAGGTCGCCCTGGCGCCACGGAGTGATCTCGAAGGCCAGACGCTGGCGGAGATAGGGTTTCGCGACCGATTCGGCCTGAACGTATTGGGCATATGGAGAGACGGAGTTCCGCGCCGAACGCATCTCCAGAACATGTCGCTCCAATCGGGCGATGCATTCCTGCTCCAGGGTCCCCGGGCCCGGATTGAAAGGCTCAGACGTTGGCCACAGCTCGTCGTCCTGACCGAAGAATCAGGACTGCCGTTCCGGCGCCACCGTGCGCCAGTTGCAATCGCGATTCTGCTCGGCTTCATGATTTCGCTCGTACTGGGTGTGGCGCCGGTGCCGATCGTGGCCGTCGCGGCCGCCGTCGCCATGATCGCCACGGGCTGCGTGGGAGTGGTGGAAGCCCGCGCAAGTGTGGAGTGGCGCGCAATCATCCTGATAGGCGCGATGCTCGCCCTGGCGGAGGCGATGCGAGACACGGGCGCCGCGACTTACCTGGCCTCGACGATGGTCGACAGCTTGGGAAGCATGGGGGCGTGGTCGGTGCTGGGCGGCATCATGATTCTCACGTTCGTTTTTACCCACGTTCTGAGCAACCACGTCACCGCGGTGCTCATGACACCCATCGCCTTGAACGCGGCCACGCAGGCGGGCGCGGACCCGCGAATGTTTGCTTTGGCGGTGGCGCTCGCCGCCGCGACTGCCTTTATTTCCCCGTATGCGCATCCCGGCAACATACTCGTGATGGGACCGGGCAACTACCGGTTTGGCGATTACGTAAAGGCCGGCACACCGCTGGCGGTGCTTATGCTGGCGGTGCTGTTTGCCATGCTCGTCTTGGTCTACGGCGTTCTGAGTTGACGCCAGCCTTATTCAGATTTTTCACTGCGGCGTTTTCCGCCGCCGGGAACCAACGCCCCCGGGGCGATCACCAGGCCCGCTGATCAAGCCGAAAGAAGAAAGCGGCCCGGCGCGCAAGCGCGCCGGGCCGCTTAACCGTTCTTCGGAGTCTAGTAGTCCATCCCCATGCCGCCCGGAGGCGCCGCCACCGGATCCTTCTCAGGAATATCGGCGATCAAAGCTTCGGTAGTGAGGATCATGGACGCTATCGAAGCCGCATTCTCGAGTGCCGATCGAGTCACCTTTAGCGGGTCGATGATTCCCTTCTCGACCATGTCGCCGTAATCCTCTTCGAGCACGTCGAATCCTATGTACTGATTCTCCTTTGCAGTACCGCGGCGACGCCGGACTTCCTCCACCACGACGGCTCCGTCGTAGCCCGCGTTCTCCGCAAGGTAACGTAGCGGCGATTCCATCGCCTTCCGCAACGCCCGGATACCTGCGGCCTCGTCATCGTTCTCGACTTCCACGTCGTCAAGCACCGAAGCGGCGTTGACCAATGCAACGCCTCCGCCCGCCACTATGCCTTCCTCGATGGCGGCGCGAGTCGCGGAGAGCGCATCTTCCACTCGATGCTGCTTCTCCTTCTGCTCGGTCTCGGTCGCGGCGCCGACGCGCATGACCGCCACGCCGCCGGAAAGCTTTGCCAGGCGCTCCTGCAGCTTTTCGCCATCGTAGTCCGACGAAGCTTCGTCGAGCTGGGCCTTGAGCTGCTGAATCCGCCCTTGTACGGCGGCCTCGGTGCCCTGACCTTCCACAATCGTGGTGTTGTCTTTGTCCGAGATAACGCGGCGCGCTCGGCCGAGATCTTCCAGGATCACACCGTCGAGCCGGCGGCCCATATCCTCGGAAACCACTGTCCCACCGGTGATGATGGCGATGTCCTGCAGCATTTCCTTGCGGCGGTCGCCGTATCCCGGCGCCTTAAGCGCCATGCAGTTGAGGACTCCCCGCAGCTTGTTTACCACCAGCGTGGCGAGCGCCTCGCCTTCAATGTCCTCGGCGATGACTATGAATTCCTTCTTGCCGGACTGCGTCACCTTTTCCAAAGTAGGCAGGATGTCGGAGACGGCCGAAATTTTCTTATCGGTGATGAGGATGAACGGCTCCTCGATGTTGGCTTCCATCTGCTCCTGGTTGGTCACGAAATAGGGAGAGATGTAGCCGCGATCGAACTTCAATCCTTCAACGTACTCGGTCTCGAACTCCAGGCCCTTGGATTGTTCGACCGTGATGGCTCCGTCCTTGCCTACCTTGTCCATCACTTCGGCGATCAGATCTCCGATTTCGGTGTCGGCGGCGGAAATCGCGGCGATGTTGGCGATCTCTTCTTTGCCCTTGATCTGCAGCGCCTGGGACTTGAGAGCCTCGACCAGCGCATTGACACCTTTCTGGATGCCGCGCTTGATGATCATTGGGTTTCCCCCGGCGGCCACGTTTTTCAATCCCTCTTTAAGGATCATTTGAGCGAGTACCGTCGCCGTCGTCGTGCCGTCGCCGGCTATGTCGTTGGTCTTGCTGGCGGCTTCCTTGATGAGCTGCGCACCCATGTTCGCGAACGGTTCTTCCAGCTCGATTTCCTTGGCAACCGTGACGCCGTCATGTGTCACTGTAGGCCCGCCGTATTTCTTACCCAGGGCCACGTTCCGCCCCTTTGGTCCGAGCGTCGTCCGCACGGAATTGGCAACGATGTCGATCCCCTCGAGCAGGCGGGATCGAGCCTCGACGTCCATCACGATCTGCTTAGCCATCTACACTCCTATTGCCTTTCGTCCCTACGCTTTAGTTCCGAGAACGAGCCGATTGGGTCACAAACCTGCAAATGCGGTGCGTGCGCAAAGCATCACCCGCGATGCCGTATTCTTTACCCGGTCAAGAAATTCGCGACCCATCGCACGATGCGAAAAAT
This sequence comes from Chloroflexota bacterium, assembly GCA_963663595.2. GTDB lineage: Bacteria > Chloroflexota > UBA11872 > UBA11872 > VXNJ01. The sequence goes on from CAXXGZ010000003.1 coordinate 682,902, forward strand.
AAGTGGTAATCGCTAACTCTCGCCCAAGTTGGATATCTTAGCAGTCGAGGGTTCCGAGTGCTACTAATAGCGCGGATCGTTTGCCCGGGTCGGACGGGCTTCCAGCGATCGATATAGCCATCCAATCCAATGCTGAGAATTCCCGAATTTAATGTCAACCAGATGCTTGAACATGCACGTTCAGCTGCTCCCGAAGAGGCTTGCGGGATACTGGCCGGCCTGGACGACACGGTATCCGATGTCCACGCCGCCGAGAACACCCTGCATAGTCCAGTCGAGTATTTCATGGATCCGGGCGATCAACTGCGGATAACGACCGAGATCTTCGATCGCGGCCTCGACGATCTGGCCTATTACCACTCGCATCCGGCTTCGGAGGCATATCCCTCCCGGACCGACGTGGATCGCGTCGTAGTGGGCCGCGCACGGCTCGTGATAGTCACCCTCCGCGACGACCTTCAAAGCGTGCGGAGCTTTTTCGTGGAATCAGGCGAGATAGAAGAGGAAGAAGTTAGGATCTTCGAAGACGGCGTCGAATAGTAGAATCGCGTAGACCAGATCCGAAAGGGATTTCACATATGGCCATCGCGGCGCCGCTCGTAGAGGCGAAACATCAGCGGCTTCGAGAAATTATCAGCGGCTATGGAAGCCTGATCGTAGCTTACTCGGGCGGCGTCGACAGCACTTTGTTGGCGAAGGTCGCCCATGACGTGCTCCGCGACAACGTGGTGGCCGTGACCGCGATTTCGCCGAGCTATTCACAGGCCGATAAAAGCGATGCTATTCGCTTTGCGAAGTCCATCGGCATACGCCATGAGTTCGTCAACACCCAAGAGGTAGATAACGAAGACTACGCGACCAACGATTTCAATCGATGCTTCTTCTGCAAGGAAGAATTGTTCGTCCGGATCGACCAATTCCAGACATCGAATCCCGGATTCAAGCATGTGGCCTACGGGCCGGTGACCGACGATCTCGGCGACTTCAGGCCTGGAATGCGGGCCGCCAAGGAGGCGGGAGCCAAGGCGCCGTTGGTTGACGCCGATCTCGGTAAGGACGATGTGCGCGCGCTTTCCCGAGAACTCGGGCTAGAGAGTTGGAATAAGCCCGCGGCGCCCTGCCTTTCGTCACGGATCGCCTACGGGGAGCGCGTAACCCAAGAGAAGCTGTCGCAGATCGAGCAAGCGGAAATTTACGTTCGCCTCGAAGGCTTTACGGAGTTTCGCGTCCGTCACCATGGTGACGTTGCCCGGATTGAGATACCACAAGCCTCATTCGATCGGTTATTCGCGAACGGTGCGGCGGATCGACTGGTCACCAATCTAAAGAGTGTTGGCTACAAATTCGTCACCCTGGACCTCCAGGGATTCCGGTCCGGTTCTCTGAACGAGGTCCGGTAGACAATCCGTCACGGCGGTTAAATGGCCGCCAGATAACCCGTCGGACCTCCCTGGAATCAAACGCGTGGCAACCACCGTCCAAACGCGTGTAGCCCATTGACTGCCCCTGGGTGGAGGTCTACGATCGTGATCCTCTGCGGGCGAGCCTGTCCTACGCTCGCAGGAGAGGCTGCCGCGCCGGAATCCGGCGGGCGGTTTCTTGGTTTTCAGAGATGCACGGGACCGCCAAGCGGAGATGTCTGTAATGGTTACGGGGAAGATTGAAGCCTTCCTCAAGGACGCGATTGAAGCGGCGCAGGAAGCGGGCACGCTTCCATCAATTGAATCCGTCGAGTTGGGCGTTGAGAAGTCGCGCGTCGAGGAATCCGATTACTCCAGTACTCTTCCCATGCGGATCGCCCGGGCGGTCGGGGCGTCGCCGCGAGAAATCGCGACCGCCATCGTCAATGCCGCTCCGGCGTCGCCGATGCTGTCCAAGGTCGGTGTCGCCGGGCCGGGATTCATAAACTTCGTTCTCGCCGATTCGTGGGTCGCGGAGCAGGTGGGTGACATCCTCGGCGCGGGATCGAAATTCGGTCATTCCGAGATCGGTGAAGGCCAGCGGATTCAGGTCGAGTATCCGAGCATCAATCCGACAGGTCCACTTACCGTCGGACACGGACGCATCGCCGTTGTCGGCGACGTTCTGTCGCGAGTCCTCGCGGCTGCGGGCTACGACATACATCGCGAGTACTACGTAAACGACTGCGGCAATCAGATTCGACTGTTGGGCGAGAGCCTGTATTCACGGTATGCGGAGGCGCTGGGGGAGGAGGCTCCGTTCCCGCCAACGGGTTATAAGGGCGAATACGTCAGGGATTGGGGCGTGGAGCTCGCCGCCGCACACGGAAGGCGCTACCTGGACCTGCCCCAGGAGGAGACCGCCCTCGAATTCACCCAGATAGCCATCGATAATGCCTTGGGGCAGATTCGGGACGCCCTTGGCCAACTCGGGATCGAGTTCGATGAATGGTTCTCCGAAGCCCAGCTGCACGCTTCCGGTGACGTGTCCGAGAGTATCGAGCGGCTTCGCGAACGCGGATACGTTATCGAGCGCGCCGGTGCGACCTGGTTCACCGCGGGCGATGAAGAGAACGACCAGGAAAATGTTCTCATCAAGCGAACCGGTGATCCAACGTATCTTGCGTCCGACATCGCCTACCACAACAACAAGTTCGTGGACCGGGGCTTCGGATCGGTTATCAATGTGATGGGGGCCGATCACCACGGCCACGTTCAGCGCATGTACGCGGCGATGGATGCAATGGCGATCGACCGGGAACGGCTTACGTTCGTCCTGTGTCAAATGGTGCACGTGATTGTGGAAGGCGTGCCCGTCAAGCAGAGCAAGCGAAGCGGTGACTTCGAGCTTCTATCCCAAGTTGTCGAAGAGATCGGGCCCGATGCAACCCGATACTTCATGATCTTCCGCTCCACCGACAGTCAGATGGACTTCGACGTTGATCTGGCAATGAAGAAGTCCGACGAGAATCCGGTCCATAAAATTCGGTACGCGCACGCCCGCATAGCGAGCATTCTTCGTAAGGCCAAAGAGAGCGCGATCGATATGGACGGTGGCAGTCTCGATGAGCTAAGACAGCCCGAGGAGCTGGCTCTCATCCGGACGATGCTGCAATTCCCGGAAGTCGTGGCGAGCGCCGCGCGGCGACTGGAGCCGCATCAGCTGCCGCACTTCGCGCTGGATCTTGCCGGGCGGTTTAACTCGTACTACCACGTACATCGCGTCATATCTTCTGATAAAGCTGTCACGAAGGCGCGCCTCAGGCTCGCCTTGGCGGTCAAGCGAACCCTTGCCAACGCTCTGAATCTGATGGGCATATCCGCCCCGGAACTGATGGTTAGAGAAGACGACGAAGCCTCTTCTCTCAACTGAGATTTCCGGCGGCGGCCCGGCGGCGGCGCATTTGGGCCGATAATCGATGTCATAGGATCGCCGCAATCTGGCGTGACCGTCGTGCATGCCCCGCCGGTGGGCGTGGCGACGCGCCTGGCTAGCCCGGAGAGGCAATAGATGGACGAGGCCACAAAGACATTTCTTGGCCTAATCGGCGGCATCGGGCTCCTGCTTTACGGCATGAACATAGCCGGGGAGGGGCTTCAGCAGGCCGCCGGAACCAGGCTTCGACACATGCTGAGCACCTTGACGCGAAATCGCATATACGGGGCGGCGTTGGGGGCCGTCGCCACTGCGCTGATGCAGAGCTCGAGCGCAACCAGCGTGTTGCTCGTGGGATTGGTCGGAGCCGGCCTCCTGAGTCTTGGCCGGACGTTGGGCATTCTGCTCGGCGCAGACATCGGCGCCACCATCAGCGTGCAGCTAATCTCTTTCGATATCTTCGAGTGGGCTCCGCTTTTGGTCGCGGTCGGAGTGGCGCTGATTCTGGTCTCCAAAGGCAAGGCGTACAGCTTCGCTGGGCGCGCGATCCTCGGTTTCGGGCTTGTGTTTTTCGGCATGGGGCTCATGACCGAAGCTTCTGGAAGCTGGGCGAACAACGAACTTTTCAGAGATCTGATCGGAAATCTAAGCGCATCACCGTTGATCCTGTTCGTACTCGGACTGGTGGTGACGGCGATTATCCAGAGCAGTGCGGGAACGATCGGAATAGCAATCGCGCTGGCCGCGAACCAGCTAATCGACCTCGAGTCAGCCCTGCCAATCATCCTCGGCGCCAACATCGGGACCAGTGCCACGGCCCTCATAGCCAGCGCCGGCGGCCCGCTCGAAGCGCGGCGCGTCGCCGTGGCGCACGCCTTGTTCAAGATTGCCGGAGTCGCGCTCGTTTTCCCGGCCATGGGGCCGTTTGCCGACCTGATACAGCTGGCCGGCGGAAGCGCGATACGCCAGATTGCGAACGCCCACACGCTGTTCAACGTGGCGCTGGCCGTCGTATTTCTGCCCCTCACCGGCCAATTCGCCTGGGTGATCAGAAAGCTTTTACCGGATCGGGCCGCCGAATCCGCTGCCGCCGGAGCCCGGTTTCTCGACCCGGTCACGCTGAGTTCTCCGCCTTTGGCAATCGGGCAGGCGACCCGGGAAATATTGCGGATGGCCGATCTCGTGCAAGAGATGCTTCGCGACTGGCTGGTGGTGCTGGCCGAAAACGACGGCCACCTCGCGGAGCAGATAAGCGAGCGCGATGACGACGTTGATCGACTTCAGAGTGACGTCAGATCTTTCCTTACGCGGATCTCGGAAACCCGCTTGTCCGGCGAGATGTCGGAGAAGCAAATCGGCCTGCTATACGTGACCCACGATCTGGAAAACATCGGCGACGTAATCGACAAGAACCTGCTCGAACTGGCCCTGAAGAAGATTCACGGTCGCCACATGTTTTCCGAAAAGGGCTGGAGCGAGATTCAGGAGTACCACGAACGGGTTGAGAGGGCGCTGGAAACGGCTATTTCAGCCTTTGCGACCGGCGACGTTGAATTGGCCAATAACGTGATCCGAGAGAAGGAAGAGCTTAGCGATCGCGAGCGGGAGATGCGGAGAGCCCACATCGCACGGCTTAATACGGGCCGTGCCGAGTCGCTGGACAGCAGCGATATCCACCTGGACGTCCTGACGAACTTGAAACGGGTAAACACTTATTCCACGAACCTGGCATACGTGGTCAAAGGTGAGCTCTAGCCTGGGGCGCGACCAATGCCTGCCCAAGTCGAAGATCCCGCCAGGTTAGATCTGCATACCACCCGCCGCCTGAGCGTCCGCAACGATCGTGCAGTTCTCATGCAGCTGGAGCAGTGATGCCGGAACGCGGGTCGTCATGGTGCCGTCTCGCATGGACGTCAGGGCCTCGGTTTTTGACCGTCCCGTGGCGATCAACAGGATACTTCTGGCGCCAAGGATCGCCGCCATGCCAACCGTCATGGCATGGGTGGGGAATCCGTCTCGGGCCGGGACCTCTGCGCCGACGATTCTGGCTTCAGTCTCCGTCACCGCCCTATTGGCCAGGATCGTATCGTCGCTGAGCTCCTGAACATGACACGGCAGGATCAGACGCTCGCCCGGCTCGTTGAAGGCCACATGCCCGTTTTGGCCGATGCCGACCACGGCCAAATCGAATCCGCCGGCCTCCGCTATCAAGCGATCGTACCGCTCACACTCCGCCTTTGGACTAGCGCAGAGCGAGTCGAAGATATGCCGACCTGATACCGGCACATTCACCTTGCTGAAGAAATGTCTTTCCATATAACCCTTGTAGTTCAGCGGGCTGGCCTCGGGCACCCCAACGTATTCATCGAGGCTGAACACCGTCACGCCCGACCAATCGAGCCCCTGACCGCTCATGATGACAAGCTCTTCATACATACCCTTGGGGGTTTCGCCTGTGGGTAACGCGACGGTCGCCGGACCCCCGCGCCTCACCAAGGCGGCAACCTCCCCGGCGGCTCTACGGCTCACCGCTTCGGCGTCCGGCAATACTTCTATCCTCAACGGCGAATCCGGCTTTCGATCAACGCGCGCCCCGCCGGTCAGCCAAGCCGCTCGAGATTGTCGGAAATGACGCGCGCGATACCGCCTTCGTCGCGTTGCAGATCCACCATGCGTCCAACGACACCAGCGCCGTTTCTCCCGTATGGCGCCTCATGTCCCTTCCACGATCCCTGGACACCGATCTGCGGTCCGGCGGCGATCCGAACTGCTTCGTCCATTTGGGGAAGGGCGGAGCGATCGGCCTCAGGGAGGAGCACCTCAGCCTCGCCTGGAGTGGAGCTTGCGACGAGGCATGCCTGCATTTCAATGCAGCTGCGAAATATTTTCTGCAGGGCGGGCGGCATTCGCGACGAGCAAATTCCCTCGGTCAGTACAGTCGGAGCTCTCTTTTGGGCTCCGGCATTCGCTTCCCCTGCGTCCGGCGACGCCTCGAATACATCGATCGACTCACGTGCGACCGAGGGCGCAATTAATCCAGAAGTCTTTTCAAGCGGCAGGGCCGAAATCCAGTCGGGCGTCAACGTATCTAAGATCACGACAATCCAGGGGCCCTCCGGGCCATCGCGAGGAAACTCGATGTCTGATCCTTCGCTCGCAACGAGAATCCGCCCGAAACTTGTGCCGCCCGCGCCGTAGGCGCAACGTATCGCCGTCGCGCGACCTTCAATATCGATGTGACTTCCGTCAACGACCTCCACAACGGTTCCGCTCAACCTGGCGTACAGCGGGATGGCATCCAGTGACTCCCGAAAGAAACCGAGCCCTGACAGATCAGAGATGTGCTCCATACGACCGTCCCAGGGCGCTGTCCAATCGCGCGAACCGGAGAGAAATCCGCCTCCCTTCGCCAGCCGCGATCCTTCGGCGACCTCGTCGCCCAACGGGCTGTCGATGGCTTCCGCCGCCTGGGCGGGGGAGACTCTCGATACGCGTGGGATGTCACGGATGCTCGTTCTTCCGGCGGGATGACAGACCGCCCAGCGAGTTCCGATCTCAAGATCCTGGCCCACTTGGACTTCGATCTCGCCGGCGAACGGCAGGTAGTGGCGTCGCTTGAGCAGACCCGCGGCCACGGAGCTTTGAACGAGCGACAGGTTAGTACTCAACCCCACCCCACTCCAACTCCGGGGACGGCAGAGCGTACGAGTCGGTGCTCTGAAACCATTGCAGAAGCGCCGCCCTCCGTCGCGTTGCGTCATCGGGCAGCCCAATGGGCCTGCCGCGAGCGTCGATAATGAGGCCGCCCTCGCCTCGCCGGATCTCGTTGCGAAGGGCGGTCGCTCGGCTTCGTCCACCGCCGACGTCGAGCTTGCTACCTGGCCAGGCGCGGACCTCGGCGGACGCCGAACTGTCCCATGTAATCCGATCCATGGATCCAAAGGATACCGATCGGCTGACCGTTTCGCCCTCCTCTGGTTTGACTTCCACAGCAAGCGCGGGTGATCCGATCTTCGCGATTCCATCGCACGCGACGCACGTCGCCACATGCACCAGGGACGCCTCCGGCGCGATCTCGATACCCAACGCAAGCAGAGCCCCAGACATCGCCAACACACCGGGCTTGTCCACGGCCACCTGGCAGTAGCCCGTCGGAAGATACGCGTTGATTCCGCATAGCGCCGCCTGCACGAGACGGGGCACTGTGGCGAGGGTCCGTCCGGTGCAAACTATCAGGTCCACGGCCGGAGCGGGATCGCCAATCGAGCGCACCGCCTCTCGCAGCGCAAGATGAGCCGCCGCGTGGTCGAGAAGCAGTTCCGCCGGCGTTTCCGGAACCAGCCACGGCCGCCACGCCCGATTTAGGAAATAGGCCCGTGCGGCCGTTTCGGGAATAACGACGGGCACCCACTCCAGGATTTGCTCTATCGGCAATAGGAGCCCAATGTGTCCCTCCGCGGCCGAGTTGCGGTCAGATCCGAAGGTTTCGGCGAACGCCTGCGATCCATCGCTGTACGCGGCGACGGCGCCCCACGGCTCGACATGCAAAACGGCCACGGATATCCCGCCGTTTACCGCGATCTGTCGGGCGGCCGCGGCCAGCGCAGCGCCCGTGGGAACGGCCGATTCCACGTTCAGGCCCAACGGTAGACGCGAGGCCCCGTGATCAAGAACGAGGGTCTGATAGGCCGACGCGATCTCGCCGCGGGCGGCCATGACGTCGACGCCATCCCCTTGGCTCTTGATGCTCACGTCAAAAACCTCAAAGGTGTCCGCCAGGGATGAGATTAGTCCAGTGTGGGGATCGTCGGAGTGGAGAACAGCGATGGCCGGCGAGTATCTGGGCAGGCGGCCCTCCACGGCGTACTTTAGAACGTCCACGGACAGGGACAGGCTTTCCCAGCCCTGGTCCTTTGCTAGCGCTATGACTACGAGAGGCGACTGGGCAACAAGCAGGTTTCGAGCTATTTCCTCGGGATCGAACTGCCGGATCAGCCGCTTGTTCGGAGCGTGCATTTCGGCTCCGATCTCAAATCCGTTGGCCCGCAGCAGGTCGGTCAGCCGCAATTCATCGTCCGTGTGAAGGTTGCTGATGACGCTGGCTTTGATCGGATTCCCCAGCGCGCCACCGGTGATGACCGCAGGCTCCACCTGTTCACCATCCGCAAGGACGCCGAGCTTGGACGCCAATTCTCCGCGGGCGTCCTCAAACCCCACGCGGGGATCGAAATGCGGCGCGGCATACGTCGACGCGGCTTCTGCCATTGCCAGCAATCTACGCTGGCCATCGGTTGCGCCGAAAGCCGCCAGCCGCACCGCCGGACCGATCTCAGCGGCGTGGATGAGGCTCGAACCGATGTCGATCGTGACGCGTCCAGCATCAGCCATGCGACGCAACGCCCGTTTCAATCGCGGATCAAAGAACCCCCCGGCAAGAGAGCATATTACGAACCCGGCAAGGCCGGAGCGCCGGGACGTCCCGAGGCCATTGTTCTCGGTCCGGCGTTTAGTTAGTCCCGCCGGGTAGCAGAGCTGGGATCGAGCGGTTACCGTTCCCGCTCCGGTGCGGCGTCAGACTGGGGTGCGCAAGGCGACCGGACGCTCAGTCGGTTTGATAGCATCACGGTTGTATGGAAACGAAGACCCCGCCCGCCGCCGCAGCCACGGGCGAGCCCAAGACGCCGGGACGATCCAGGATCTCCCTGGTCAGGACCACCCCCGAAACGGTGCTCGACGACTACGCGAAGGCCATGAACATGGCGGGCTACCGGGACGCGATCTCGCCGGACATACCTACGGCCCTCAAGGTAAATATCTCCTGGCAGCACTGGTATCCGGCATGCTCCAGCGCCCCGTGGCAGATCGACGGAGTGTTGAAGACGCTGTCGGACGATGGATTCGCGAAATCGCGGATCTACGCCGCTCACAACCGCACGGTGGTCGTATCGGCGCGGCAGGGAGAGCGCGCCAACCGGCACATCGACGTTGTCGAAAAGCATGGCATAGAGAACGTTCATCTCTACGAGGACACCGACTGGGTGATCTATAGGCCCAAAGCGAAGATGCTCGTGCTCGACGAGGTATTTCCCGAGGGAATACGAATCCCCAAGCGTCTCATCGGGTCAAATGTAATACACCTCCCGACGGTCAAGACCCACGTGTTTACGACGATCACGGGCGCGATGAAGAACGCGTTTGGCGGGCTCTTGTTCGAGCGCCGGCACTATTGCCATGGCGTGATTCATGAGACGCTGGTTGACCTGCTCGCCATCCAGCAGGAAATCCATCCGGGAATCTTCGCCGTGGTGGACGGCGCGTTTTCAGGGTCCGGCCCCGGGCCACGCTGCATGAAGGTAAGCGAACGCGACGTTGTGGTCGCCGGCGCGGATCAGGTCGCCGTGGATGCCGTGTGCGCGCGACTGATGGGTTTTGACCCCATGGAAATACCGTTCCTGCGCATCGCTCATGAACGCGGGCTGGGGTGCGCGGACCTCAGCGAAATCGACGTCGCGGGTGAGGATCTCGAACAAACCGCCTGGAAAGTGGAACGCCCCAGCGAGACCTTTGCCAGCCGCGGCCAGAAGCTGATTTACTGGGGGCCTCTGCGTCCGCTCGAGAAGTTCCTGCTGCGGACGGTACTTGCGCCATGGTCTTATCTGGCTTCGCGTATTTACCACGACGTCTATTGGTACAACGTCCATGGGCGTCGGCGCGCCAAGGCCGCGCTCAAGACGAAGTGGGGCCGCCTTTTTCTGACCTATTGACGCAGACGACTAGCCAACGGCGGCTTTGATCGGCCACCGGCGTATGGGCGATCCAGATCCCGGTGCTTAGGAGCTACTGGAGTGCCGCGAGACCCGCTCATTGGGTCAAGAACCTCTTCGTCCTCGCACCACTGGTCTTCGCGCAACGACTCGATGATCCTCGTGACGTTGCGTATTCTGTCTCGACGTTCGCACTGTTTTCGCTGCTTGCGTCGGGCGTGTATTTCGTAAACGACGCGCTCGATGCCCCGCGTGACCGCCTTCATCCCAAGAAAAGGAACCGGCCCATCGCCGCCGGCCGCATTGGGAGGACCCACGGCGCGGTCGTCGGAGCGTTCGCCATCGGCGCCGCGGTCGCTCTGGCGTACCTCATCAGCCCCGGCACCGCTCTCATACTTGGAATTTATGCGGGCCAGAACCTCCTCTACAGCACCTTTCTGAGGTCGATCGCCATGATTGACGTCCTGGTCATCGCCATCGGATTCGTGCTCAGGGCCGTATCCGGCGCCGTTGCAATCGAGGTCCCGTTTTCCGTATGGCTGCTGCTGTGCACCTTTTTTGTGGCTCTACTAATGGGAACCGGCAAGCGGCGGGCGGAACTCGAGGTCATGGGGGCCACGGGGACCGATACAAGGCCCGTCCTCTCAGAGCTCAGTCCTCAACTTCTCAACTCGGTGCTCTCGGCGGCAGCCGCGGCGACCCTCGTGTCGTACGCCCTGTACACGGTGGCACCCGAAACGGTCGAGAAGGTGGGTGGGAAGGCGCTCATTCTCACGATGCCGTTCGTCGTCTACGGCGTGATCCGATATCTTGTGCGGGTATTCGCCGACTCACCGGTCGAAAACCCCACCGCGGTCGTTCTTGGTGACACCGGCGTAAGAGTCGCGGTGGTGGGCTGGGGGATCATCGTGCTGGCCATCATCTACGGTTTTGGCGGCGACCTGGGCGGACTGCTTGAATGAAACACGCGTACCGTGCGGATCGATAAAATCGAGCGATTCAGGTTCGACCGCTACCTGTTTGTCCAGATCGTTACGGATACCGGACTGACGGGCGTGGGCGAGGCGGGATTCTGGGGATATCCAGAGGCCGCTGATGGTGCGATCGCCGCCTTCTCGCGCTACCTCGTGGGGCAGGATCCGCTCAAGATCGAGCACCACGCCCAGTATCTCTATCGCAATTCTCACTTCATGGGCGGCTCCGTCACCGGCGCCATCGCGGCCCTCGACATAGCCCTTTGGGACATTGCTGGGAAGCATTACCAAGCCCCCGTATATGAACTCCTCGGCGGCGCATGCCGGCAGCGAGTTCGCGTCTACGTGCACTTATCTGGCGAATCGGCTGATGAGTTGGCCGCCAGCGCTCGCGGATGGGCCGACAAGGGTGTCACCGCGGTCCGGTTCACCCCGCTGGTCGAAGGGTTTCACAACTGGCGGCACGCACGCGTAATCGCTGAATGCGTCGACCGGGTGGCGGCCGTCCGCGCCGCCGTCGGGGACGACGTGGACCTCTGCGTGGAGGTCCATCGGCGGCTGAGCCCGCCTGAAGCCGAGCAGCTTGCTCGCGAATTAGAACCGTTCCGAATCTTCTTCCTCGAAGATCCGATAATTCCCGATAGTGTTCAGTCGATGTCAGCTCTGGCACGAAAAATCAACGTGCCGGTCGCCACGGGCGAGCGCTTCACCACAATATTTCAATTCCGAGAGCTGCTCGCGGCGGGTGGGGTGGCGTACGTGAGACCCGACGTTTGTCTGGCCGGTGGGATAACTCAATCAAAGAAGATCGCCGCGCTTGCCGAATCGTTCCACGTTGGCGTGATCCCGCACAACCCCCTGGGACCGGTCAGCACTGCCGCGTGCGTTCAGATCGACGCCTGCATTCCAAACTTCGTCCTGCAGGAGTACACGGGCGACGACCTCTCCCCCAAGCGCGATATGGTCGTCGAACCGCTCAGGCTCGTTGACGGGTACCTGGAATTGCCGGAGGTCCCAGGCGTGGGCATCGAACTCAGCGAACTGACGCTGAGCGGCGGTCGCGCATCGGACAGGGCAATCGAGACCCACCTGCGCGACGACGGATCAGTGGCCGACTACTAACGGCAACCTCTTCGAGGTCCAGGAAGGGCCGGGCGCCATGGCAAATCTAAGATGCTCGATCGTCGACGAATCCTCGGGGCAGCCGCTCGATGCCAAAGTCCATGTACTTTCGTCCCGCGGCGATTTCACCGCTCCGCCCGAAGCAATCCTGAAGGTCGGATCGGGACTTCCCTTCTTCTACGCGCACGATCGTTTCGAGGTGCGTCTGCCCGTGGGCCAGGCGGATGTCGTAATAGAACGCGGCACGGAATATGTGCCTTTTCGCACCACGCTGTCGATCCCAACCGAGGGAACCGTCGATCTCACCGCTGCGCTTTCGCGATGGACCGATCTCCCCGACCAAGGCTGGTATCCGGGAAACACTCATATTCACTATGACGAAAACGAGCGGCTGCCCGACGAGCGCCTCCGGTTCGACTCGGTGATGGAGGATTACAGCATCACTGTGGTCAGCGTGCTGAAGCGCCGCGAGCTTCCCTACGCGAGCAACAAGTACCCAATAGGACTCTTCACAGACCTTACGACTTCCCATCACGTGGTCGACGTGGGTGAGGAGGCGCGTCACAACGACCAACCCTGGAGCATCGGCTACGGTCACGTGATGTTCATAAACGTCCGAAATCTGGTGGAACCGGTGAGCACGGGAACGCTGGTATCCGACCTGCACCCCGACTACCCGCCGCTGTGCTGGGCCTGCGATGACGCACGGGATCAGGGCGGCGTCGTAATCTGGTGCCATAACGGGCAAGGGATGGAGGCGCCGGTGGCCGCCGCGTTGGGAAAACTGGATGCCTTCAATCTGTTTGACCCGACCTGGATGGATCCCGAGTACCGCATCTACTACCACCTCTTGAACAGCGGGATCCGCCTCCCGGCGAGCACGGGAACCGACTGGTTCGTGTGTTCCAGCAATCGCGTTTATGTCAACTCGACCGCCGAGTTCTCGTACGATTCGTGGCTGCAGGGCCTAAAGGCGGGCGCCACCTTTATCACCAACGGTCCGGCGATATTCCTTGAGGTGAATGGAAGCGGTACCGGATCGATCTTGGGCCTGGAGCGTCAAGAAGGATCGGCGGACTGCTCGGTTCGGTGGAATTCGCACTACCCGGTGGATCTCGTCGAGCTGGTCGTCAACGGAGTAGTGGTGGACCGGAACAAACTAGACGAGCCGGTAGGCAACGGCCTCTGGGAAACGTCGGTGCCGATCGCCCACGATTCGTGGATCGCCGCCCGTCTCTGGGGGCGGGCGCGCAACAGCTTTGACCACGCCGTTTACGCCCACACAAGTCCGGTCTACATTGAGGTTGGGCGGCCGCACGAGTCGCGATCGGAATCCGCTCGGTTCTTTGTCGAGTCGATCGATCGCTCGCTGGATTGGATCAGATCGACAGGACGGTATGCGACAGATCGCCAACGCGATGAGATCGCCGAACTCTTTCTGGAAGGCCGCGCGAAGTTCGCCGCGAGCGTGTAGAAGGCTCCGGCAAGCTAGCCCGCGCGCGGAGCTAGGCCACCTCGACCGGTTTGCGGACGATATCCCGCACCCTTCTCCACACCTCCTCGGCCTCAGATTCTGAAAGCGTGCGCATCGGGGGCGCCACCGTGCGGCCACAGATCCCAAGCTTCTCGAGAGCGGCCTTTGCCACGGACTGACCGTTGCCGCCGCCCGGCATCAATGCGTTCACGAATTCGACCGCGCGTCGTTGCATCTCGGACGCGGTCTCCATGTCGCCGCTTGCATACGCTTCGAATAACCGTGAGCCAATCTCGGGCACGACGTTCGGCGGAAGGCCGATGGTTCCGTCGGCCCCGTGCACAAGCGCGGCGAGAAAGTGGTTGTCGCCTCCCACCATGACGCGGAACCCCGGATCATCGGCAAGCCGCAGCAGCACCTGCTGGAGATATGTTGTGAGGCCGCCGCTGTCCTTGATCCCGGCTAATCCGGCCTCCCGCATCCGCACCACCGTGTCTGGCTCGGCCATGAGCTTGGTCATACGCGGGAAGTGGTAGTAAAGGATCGGCAATGAAGTCGCGGCCACGAGGCGCTCAAACCATGCCACGATGGCGTCCTGGTCGATCGGAAAGTAATAGGGCGGCGTGACGAGGCAGCCGTCGGCGCCCGCGTCTTCGGCCGCCTTGATCTGTTCGATGGTCGCCTTCAGATTCGGTAGCCCCGCGCCGGCGAGCACCGGGACCCGCCCGCCGCAAGCCTCGACAGCGGTCGAGATGGCGATGCCTCGCTGATCCGTGTCGATCGACTGGAACTCGCCTGAAGTTCCCAGCACCACGACGCCGTGGACGCCGCCCTCCAAGACGTGGTCGACCAGTCGGGCGATCCCTTCTGTATCCACCTTCAGATCCGGCGTCAGCGGGGTCACCAGCGCCGGCATGTTTCCACGAATTCGCGTCGCCGTATCACTCATAGCTGGTCACTCCCCGTTTTCTAAGATTCGCCGGTCAAAAGCGCCGTGATCTGAGCGAGCGATCCACGGACGAGTTCTTCTATCTCATCGTCCTCGAGAATGTTTAACGGATGCGCCACTTCGACGAATCGATACCAAGACGCCCCCTGATTCTCCAGCATGGCCCTGGCCGTGTCGCCGAACTCATCTGTTATCACGGCCACCGCCGGTACCCCTGCCCGCTCCACTTCCACGGCGTCGAGCACACTGCCCGCACTGCACGATCCTCAGTCACCGACTCCGGCGATGACAATGTTGCATCTACGAGCGATGTCGTCGAGGATTTCCGGCGCCGCCACGGTCGAAGCGTCATCCTTGCGGATGATGTGAACGGCCCCTACCCCGTATTTGTCTTTTAAGAGGGACCCCAGGCGCTTGAGGAAGACATCGGCCTTGGGCTTGCCATTGTCGACCAGGCCGACCGTCAGTCCCCCGATTTCGGATACGCGGCTCGCTTGGACGAGCCCGCCCGGGGCAGGATCGACGGTGGGATCGAGAACCTTCAAGCCCTTTACTTCAACCGCCGATGTCATCAGAGGGCCTCCCGGTGGGTCAATTCAGGATCTCTATGGTCTTCGTAACCGCAGCGTAGCCGGATTTTACCCCCCAGTTGACGCTGAACGCCGAGAAGCGTCCTCCGGTGCCACCGGCGGCCACGACCAGGAAGTCATCCGGCGACTCGACTGTTCTCTCCGGCACGGCCCGATGGAGGCATTCGCGCACATCGTCCTTCGACCAACCCGCCCCGGCTATGGTCTCTCGATGCTCGGCGGCGATCACGACCACGATCTCGCGACCTCTCAGAAACTCGGGGGCGGGCGCGGTCATGGCGTTTGCGATGGCCCCCACGATATTGGCCGGATCGCGCGTTTCGTGTTCGTCCACCTGCGCCGGAGACATGCCCCAGAAGGTGGTCACAGTGCCATCCGAGGCTTCGAAGCCGCGCTCCACGTGAAGGGGATTCCACCGCTCATCCGACTCGTCCTCGCCGATGCACCAGGAGTACTTGCCCGGATGGCCGAGCGTCGCCCTATCCGCAGCGCCTGGGTAGGCGCCGGCGCAGTTCATGATGATGAGCCGCAGCGCGCGGCCGATGGTGGCGTTCGCGCGCACGCCCGGTCCGAATACGTTTCCGCCCGAATTGATGCCGAGCGCCAGGACGGGCGGGCCGTTGACGATGAGCAGCAAGCCCGCGCCACGCGTGCTGGCCGTGGGACCGTGAGGCCCCGAAGCCGGATCGCACATGGCCTCCACCGCGGCGACAACGACCGGCATGTACTCGGGCGCACATCCTGCCATGACGGCGTTGATGGCGATTTTCTCGGCTGTTATCGCCCTGCGACGTTCCGGTATCTCACCCACGACCTCGTCGCTGGCTCGGCTCGTGTGGGTCAGCATCGATTCGACCAACTCGGGCGTCGGGGGAATGACCGGAAGCCCGTCCGTCCAACCCCGCTCCAAGAAGAGCTCCTGGGCCGCCAGAAAATCATCAGCCTCAAAATGGCGAGACGTCAGCATGACCATGGCGGCCCTTTTTGCGCATTTTCGAACCGGGCCTACAGAATAGCGACATCAGCCGGTGTCTCGATACAACCCGTTGCCCGACTTGTCTGCAAGTCGGGCAACGGCGAACTCCTCGATCCCGACCTGTTGCCAGGTCGGGCCGCCAATATCGCTGGAGATAGGCCCGCTCATCGAGACCGTCTTTGCGAACAACCGATCCGGGCGTACAGAATACCGACGGTGCGCGTCGTATGTAGCGATGGCCCTGTGACGCTGTGAAAGGCACGGCTCAGCAATGAAAATAACTGATCTAAAAACTTTCACGGTCCATGCGCGCGGCTCCAACTGGGTATTTCTCAAGGTGTACACGGACGAAGGGATCACGGGACTGGGCGAAGGTCACGTTGCAACCAAGGACGAGGCGACGGCGGCGGCGATCATGGAGCACAAGCGTTTCCTCGTGGGCAAGAATCCGTTCGAGATCGAGCGCCTCTGGCAGGCAATGTACCGCTATCCACGCTGGCGGGGCGGACCGGTGCTGAACAGCGCCATCAGCGCGGTCGAGATCGCGTTGTGGGACGTCCTGGGCAAGTCCCTCGGTGTGGGCGTCTATCAGCTGCTCGGCGGCGCGTGCCGCGACAAGATCCGATTGTACGCGCACGTCTCGGGCGACACGCCGTCCGAAGTCGCTGAGCATGCCTCATCTCTCGTCGAGGCGGGCTTCACGGCCATGAAAACGGGTCCGGTTTGGGCCGGCGATGACGGCGTTGTCCCGCTGCCGCCCGATATCGAGGCCGAAGCACGCCGCATCGAAGCCATCCGCCGCGCCGTTGGCGATCGGGTGGACATCATGGTGGACGCACACGGACGCTTCAATCTCCCCGACGCCGCGAACTTTGGTCGCCGGATCGAGGACTACGACATCATGTTTCTCGAGGAGGCCACGCCGCCGGAAGATATCGACGCGCTCGAATGGCTTGGCGCGAGGACGTCCGTCCCGCTTGCCACCGGCGAGCGGCTTTTCACCAAATGGGGATTTACCGAGATCATCGAGCGCCACCTCGTCAGCTATGTACAGCCGGACATCGTCCATGCCGGGGGCATCCTCGAAATGAAGAAGATCGCCGCCATGGCCGAATCACGTTTCATTGAAGTTGCGCCTCACAATCCCCAGAGTTGGGTTAGCACCATGGCGTCGCTGCATCTGGACGCCTGCACTCCCAATTGCGTGATCCAGGAATACGTCTATCCGGGCCCCGACTTCCAGGCCGATCTGTTCGAAGGCGGCCCGGTGATCGAGGACGGCTACGCGACGCTGCCGTCAGGTCCGGGCCTGGGGATCGATCTCAACGAAGACGTGGCCGCGGAGCATCCCTACGTCCCCGTCCACCGTCCGCATTGGGTCTGGCAGGACGGATCCGTGGCGGATTGGTAAACGGGCATCCGCCCGTGCCGAGCCTGATACTGGCGAGGCACTCCTCGCCGCGGGTCGACCCAGAAATACCGGCCGCGGAATGGACCCTATCGGACGAGGGACGCGTCCGTGCGGAAGTCATGGCCGGAGCGATGCGTCCTCACAGGCCCCAAAGGATCTACTCCAGCAACGAGCCGAAGGCGATCGAAACGGCGACCATCGTCGCCGACTGCTTGAGCATCCCATTTCAAGTTGCGCCGGGCGTTCATGAACACGAAGGTCGAGACACGGGTCGTCATCTCCCCAGACCCGCCTTTGACGCAAAAATCGCGGAGTTCTTTGAAAACCCGTCTCGCCTCGTATTCGGAACGGAGACGGCCGATGACGCGCACCGGCGCTTGGCCGCGTCCATCCGTGATATCGCACCCGAGAATCGATTCGGGTCCACGGTGGTCGTCAGCCACGGAACGGTCATTTCGCTGTTCATCGGCCGTTCAAAAGGCATGGATTGTCACCGGCTTTGGAAGGGCCTAACGATCCCGGCCTTCTCGGTTCTGCGTCTGCCCGGTCTCGACTCCGTAGGTGACTGGTCCTGGACGGGATGATCGCCCGAGTTCGCTAGCGATCCATCCTGTGGAGAATCTCATCGTCTCGCCCGGCGCGGGCGACGTTGTCGGCCACCAGGGCGGCGGTGTTTTTCAGGAACAGGTCGGTCATGCTCGCCGAGTGCGGCGTGGCGACGACGGGGTAGGAAAAGAACTCATCCTTGGGATCGGGAGGCTCGACCCAGAAAACGTCCAGCCCGGCGCCGCCGATCTTGCCCGACTTCAGCGCGGCAACAAACGGTTCCTTGTCGATTACCGCGCCCCGGCAGATATTTACAACGAACGCTCCGGGTTTCAGGGCGTCGATGGCCTCCCGACCCAGCAGGCCCTGCGTAGTGTCGTTCAAAGGAACGGCAAGCACCAAGAAATCGCACTCCGGAAGAATCTCGAGAAGAGCATCCGGCCCCACCAGCCGGTCGATACCGAATTCCCGGCGGAGATCCTCGGACACCGTCTGCTTGACCCCGATTATGGTGCAGCGGAAGGGCTTCAACATTTCCGCCAGCGCGCGACCGACGTTGCCCATCCCAACGATTCCGACCGTCTTATCGAACAAGGTGACGCCGCCCGGTATCGCCCCGGACTTCTCCTGCACAAGCCTGAGTTGAGTCGTCAGATACCGGCCCGCGGCAATCAGATGGAACAGCGCCCACTCGGCCACCATATCGCCTATTCCCGTTACCTCCCCGGGGGCGTTGGCCACGGCGATGCCGCGCTGTTTCGCCGCCGGAATGTCCACCATATCCACGCCAACGCCGAACTGCTGGATCAGCTTCAGGTCAGGCGCGCGATCCATGTCCGCGGCGCTGATCGGACCTCTGGCCGGAATATAGACGTTCGCGCCGGCGATCTCGTTGGGCACCTCCGCCTCGGCGCAACGCCTTATCTTGTGATCGGGCATCGCGTCCAAGAGAGACTGAAAAAGATCCTCGAGATAGTCGGTTCCCACAAGGATGTCCACGTTCTGGCTCCACCTGTTCTCAGAAATCGGTCCCGAATGATACGCGTTTTCCCATTTGGACCAATACGCGCGGACGCGGCCAGGGTCGTTCCGATTTGAGGAAGAGGGCTCTAGGCGTTGCCGCGCGTGCGCCTGATCCTCAGACCGGCGTAGCCGAGCGCGGCCCCGGCGGCTGCGACAGCCAGTCCATACGTGATCCAATCCGCGTTATTGACCATGAACGAACTCGAAGGTCCCAGGATCCCCAAGCCTTGAAGGGTGAATACGGTGCCCATCATGATCGCCAGGAATCCGAGAACCAGAAGGAAACCGCCCAAAAATCGCAGCTTCATTCGTCCTGCGGATTATCCCCGGCGGCATCACTACCGCAGAGCTCGGCGTCCACGATCGTGCGTCCGGCGCTCGGAGAGGCGTAGACCCAGAACATGGTCATGACCTTATCGTCGCTCGCATTGACGTACCTGTGGGGAACGTCGGCCTTTACCACCGAAGTGTCAAACGGCTCAAGCTTTTTGCGCTCTCCATTGACGACCAGGTAGGCCTCGCCCACTAGTATGGTGACCGATTCCTCGCAGTCGTGGGTATGGCAACGCAGGCTGGCGCCGGGATCGAGCGTGGCCATGCCGACGTTGAGCGCCGCGGCGCCGGTCTCTGCGCCGGTGAGCACCATCACATGGATGCCCGGCTCAATCTCGAACGATTCCGCCTCTTCGCTGCGAACTACTGCCATTGTGACCCGGCGGCCGTCCATGCCGTGTTGAACCAGACCTCAATGTGGATCAAGCCATACCTCAATCGTGATTGGACGGCGTGGTGAACCGCCACCCCGCGCTGTGGGACCGCGAGCTTTCGTCCGGCGAAAGTGTAAAGGATCGGGCGTCGTGGCGGTGGAGGCGGTCCTACGCGTTGATATACTCCCTGCGGCAGGTGCCCCTTCGAACGGAGAGGTGCCCGAGTGGTCATAAGGGGTCCGTCTCGAAAACGGATAGGCGCGAAAACGCCACGTGGGTTCGAATCCCACCCTCTCCGCCGGCGATAGCGTCTTAGCCCCGCCGCCTGCCTCCGCTCGCAATGGAGAGGTCGCATAGTGGACTAGTGCGCGCGCCTGGAAAGCGCGTAGGGCCAAAACCCTCGTGGGTTCGAATCCCACCCTCTCCGCCCGGCCTTAGCTGGGCAGACCCGCCCGTTCACTTCTCGGGGTTGGCATTTATATGATCGTAGACACCCACAATCACCTCTGGCGCGTCGACACCTCGGACCTCTACTGGCTCACCCCCGAGTTGCGGTCCGAGGGAGGTCCCACCATCCGGGACTTTCTGGTCGAGGATTTGAAGGCCGCCTTCGCCACGATCGGCGTGGACCGCTCTGTGCTGGTCCAGGCATGGCACGATGCGGACGAGAACGAGCGCTGGCTCGAGGTCGCCGGCGAGAACGACGTGATCGGCGGCGTGGTGAGTTACATCAACTTGGAAGGCACCGACGTTGGCAGCCTGCTCGATCGATTCTCCGAATATCCGAAGTTCCGGGGGATTCGCGCCTGCGGCCAGGACGCGCCCGACGACGACTGGCTCCGTCGCGAGGATGTCCGCGGTGCCATCCGGGAACTGGCGTCGCGCGGCGACTACTCACTCGATCTGCTGCTGAATATCCCCCAGTTGAAGGACGTTCCGCGCATCGCCGACGAGAACCCCGACCTGCCGATGGTGCTGAACCACCTGGCCAAGCCCCAGACCTCCGCAGACGGCTACTTCGAGCCCTGGGCCGAACTCATGCGGCCGCTCGAGAAGATCCCGAATCTGAAGTTCAAGATCTCGGGGATGCTCACGGAGGCCGGACCCAACCCAACCTCCGAAACGCTGCGTCGGGCCGTCCGGTTCATGATCGACACCTACGGAATCGACCGGCTCATGTGGGGCAGCGACTGGCCGGTGTGCCTCAACGCGGGCAGCTACAAGACGAATTTCGAGGTGACCATGGGAGCGGTTGGGGACATGACGGACTCCGAGCGCTCCCGCTTCCTCGGCGACAACGCCCGGCGGTTTTACAGGATCGGCTGAGCGGCGAACTCGGCCGCGGATGTCTTTCCGCATCCGTCGGTCTCGCCCGTTCGGACCCGCGAAGGCACAGTCAGCCGATCCCATCCCGTATTTATGGCGCGCGAGAATGCCTAGATCTCGACGAACCGCCGCTCGCGGCTCGATTGGTATACGGCGTGGGCCATCTCGACCGCCTTCCAACCGTCGTACGCGTTCGCCATCGGCTGGCGGCCCTCCCGAATCGCGTCAAGGAGTTCCTGCCAGTCAAGCGTCCAAGAATCTTCCGCTGGCTCTGGATACGTCCGTTCCTCGACCTCCACCCGCCCCCACTCCGCGCCCCGGCGCGCAATCCTGATACGCGCTGAATCGTCGACGGTTATCGATCCGTTTTCGAGACACACCTCGACGGAAAAGATCGATTCCCACTGATTCCAGCTCGAATGTACCTGCGCGACGCGGCCATCGGGCGTGCGGAAGAGACCGAATCCGTTGTCCTCGACCGGCTCAATTTCCTGCCAGAACGCCCGGTCGACAAAGCCGCAAACCTCGGCGAAGTCGCCCATGAACCAGCGGCATATGTCGAGCACGTGGACGCCGTTGTCGAGGAACGTCCCGCCGCCGGATACCTCGGGCTGGATGAACCAACCCTTGTCGATGGCGAACGTTCCCCGGTGACCGTAGAGGCAGCGCATCCACAAAATCGATCCGAGCTCGCCCGAAGCGGCAATCTCGTGAGCGCGCAGAATCGCCGGATAATGCCGGTGATTGAAGCCGGTCTTCAAGAGCCGTCCCGTGCGCTCGGCTGTGAGGTGAACCGCCTTCGCCTCGTCGGGCGTCCGGGCAAGCGGCTTCTCACAGAGCACGTCCTTGCCCGCTTCCATCGCGGCGATGCACACCGGAGCGTGAAGGTCGTTCGAAGCCGAAACGATCACGAGGTCGACTTCGGGCGAGTCGACCACCGTGCGCCAGTCGGTGACGGCCTCCCCACCGTATTCCCCGGCGAGGTTCACCGCGCGTTCGCCTATGTTGTCGGCCACGAGGGCGAGATCGACGCCCTCGGTCTCGGCCACGAGGCGCGCTCTGATGGACCCAACCCCGCCCGCGCCCACTAGTCCCACCTTCATTTCGATTCCATGTGAGCAGCCAGGACCGCGGGGCCGGTCCGGGCTGAGGTGTTCACGTGGCTCGCGACGAGCAGTGGCGCTACTTGGCCATGGCCTTTAGCGCGTCGAAGGCGAGTCTTCCGCTGCCGTCCGGCCTAAGGATCCCGAATCCGTATTTCTCATCGGTCGGCCCAACGAGCTGTTGGAAGTTCAGGTTCCACACGAACATGTGAGTCACGTACGGGAACTCAGACTTGACCTTCTGGAAGGACCGCACGAGGAAGTTCGCCTGGTCCTGCTCGGAGTTGTACTGCGAGTACTCGTAGCCGCGGACTATCTGAGTGACGGGCGTCGCGCTCCAGCCGAACTCGGTAAACCAGATCGTCTTGTTCGGATCACCCTGGGCAACCATGATCGCTTTCAGTTCGACGAACCGGTTGAAGAAAAAGCTCGGATGGTTGTTCCATCCCCAGACGCTTCGGTTCTGGCCGCCGAACGTATCGTCCGGAGCGTTGGCCCCACCGTTTGGATGCACCGCCAGCGCGTCGAAGTAGTTCCGAACCTCGGGGAATTCTTCGTAGACGCGGCGAACGTAGGTGGCGTCGTCCAGGGCGATACTGGCGTCGTTAACACCCGTGGGTGTCGGGGCTCCGAAAAGGACCACCACAGTCGGATCGACGGCCTTAATCGCCTCGTAGCCCGCCTTCAGCAGTTCACCGTATTGGCGGATGGCCGTAGGCGCCAGGAACCCCCATTCGACGCTCAGATTGGCCTCGTTCCAAACCTCAACCGCATGTACCTTGCCCTTGTAGCGCTGCATGAGCGCCGTCAAGAATGGCTTGATGTTGGACACGTCGGCCGGTGGACCGTGCGTGGTACCAGGCGCCCTGGCCCATGCGGGAGCCGCAACCACGCTGACGAGCAGCTTCAGGCCTCTGCCCGACGGGGTGTTGAGGGCGGTGTCGTATTCGCCCCAGTTGAACGTTCCCCGCTGCGTCTCGATCTCATTCCACCGAACTTGCTGCTTGGTCCAGTTGAAGCCGGCTTCGACGATCTTCGAGGACGCGTCATTCGCCCGCGTGCCGCCGATCATGTGAGCCTGCATCCCGTATCCCTGCAGGCCTTGAGGAAGGTTCAGGGGCGCGGGGACACCGCCGACCACCGGCACGGCGGTCGCCACGACGGTCGGGATTGGCGTAGCCGTAGGCACTAGCGTAGCCGTGGCGGCGACCGCGACCGTGGGCACGACAGTCCCTTCGACCGTCACCACCGGCACTCCGCTCTTGGCCTCTTCGATCGATATCGGAGTGACCGCCGATCCTGTAATGACGTTGAATTCCTTCATCAGGTCACCGGTGTTCGCGAGCACGGCCTGGCCTACCGGTCCGCCGCCGCCGGGCTCGGTCCAAACCTGGAAAACCTGACGCTGCGCCCGCAGAACCTGGACCGGGCCGTAGACAGCGTACGAAATCGGCAGCCCGTAGAGATCGAGCCACCTGGGCTCGGACAGGAACCGTTCCTTGATGATCGAGTTCTGATCCAGGATCCGGAGATGGTTCTGTTTGATGGCCTCGAATCCAGCCGGAGTCGAACCGTCTTGCGACGCATCTTCAGGCAGCGCGGCGTGCGGGGGAGTCTGCCGGACGAGCGTCAGCGCCGCGTCCTTGCCGGCGATGTTCATCTCGTCGAGGATGTTCAGGAAGTTGAAAGCGTTCCGGCTGGGGTCCCATTGAAGGACCGCCTTCTGAAAGGCCTGGGTGGTGAATCCCTTGAAACTGAAACGATGCGAGATCGGATATCCGATCGCGTCCAGGCTGAATTTCTGAAACTCGGTCCAGAAGGGGATCCCGTCGTTGTCGGTGACGGCGAACCCGTTTCCCGTCTCCTGCCCCGTCTGCCTGAAAAAACGGCCGTTCGGCACGGCCTCTTCATCGGGGTGTTCCGCCGCCCGGGCCACGGCCACCACGAGCGTGACCATGAGTGCGAGGAACAGCCCGGTTCGGAGAAATCTCCCCATTTGGATGCCTTTCGTCGTTAGAAAGTTTCGTCGAGGATAACGCCGTTCAGCTCACCGCCGTTACCGTGGAAATCTAAGCGCGGGAACGCCCGAGGTCAAACTCGCGGCTAGTCCAGTCCCACTGGTTCTGGTCGGGCTTGCAGAGGCGCGCTGAGTTCGAGTCTTTCGCCGTCGCGGTCAACGGTGAATACGACCGTGGCACCCACCGGAATCTCGAACACTTTCTCACCGAGCGAGAAGCCCTGGTTCATTTCCTCGCCATTTATCGTGAGAACAACGTCGCCGACCTGGATCCCCGCGGCGGCGGCCGTGGATTCGGCGACGAGCTCAACAATGTAGGCTCCGCGGTCCACCTTCAGATCTTGCTCCACAATCACATCGTCATTTACCGGCCTGAACCGGATACCGAGGTACCCGTGCTGCGTGCGCCCGTTGGTTATCAAGGCGCTTAGGTGCTGCTTGATGTGCGCAATCGGGATCGCGAAGCCGATACCGTCCGCGCCCTGTTCCCGTCCGGTGTTCATTCCGATCACGGCGCCGTACTTGTCGAGCAGCGGCCCCCCGCTGTTGCCGTTGTTGAGGGCCGCATCAATCTGGATCATGCCGACCAGGTCGATCCTCAACTCTCCGTCAGCTGTATTTACGCGATTCGGGAACCTGCGGCCAAGTCCGCTGACTATCCCTTGCGTGACCGTCCCTTGGAAATTGCGCAGGGGGCTTCCGATGGCGATAACCGGGTCGCCCGGCTGCAAGCCCTTCGAATCGCCAAGCGTAAGGGCCCGGAAGGGGCCTCCCTCGACCCTCAATACGGCCGTATCCATGTATGGATCTCGGCCCACGATTACCGCTTTCCGGAATTCGCCGTTGTAGAGGATCACCCGTAGGCTCTCCCGGTCGCGGACAACGTGATTGTTCGTCAATAGAAGGCCATCTTCGCTGAAAAAGAATCCGCTGCCCGCGGAGACGGGACCCCGCGGACTGCCTCCCTCGCTGGGAAACTCCCCGTCCGTCAGGCCGAAAATGGTCACGACGGCCGGCAGCGATCGCTCTATCACATCTTGGGTCGTGCGCGAACCGTCCGCCGGAAGAGTGGCGGCTATCTGCTGAGGTTCCGTCGTCGAAGCCGAAGTGATTTCCACGATCTGAGTCTGCGACGTTGAACTGCGGCCCGCGAAGTATCCGCCAAGCGTACCCACGCCGCCCGCCAGCACGACTGCCGCCACGAGCAGGACGTAGAAATGAATCGGGATTCTGAGTGTTGGTGTTTCGGGCTGCCGCAATGTCGCTCTCGTCGGGAAATAAGCCGCGATGGGCTCGTCGACCAGTATATCGCCGCACCCCCGGTGACCGGGACGGAGGCCCGACGGGACGGTCCTACGCCCCCGTTATCTGAACGAGTACATTGCCCGAGCGTAATGCGCGGACAATTCCATCGACCGAATCCTTCCGGGAATCGCGAGGCCAACCTTCGCGCGGAGTTCGATGCGGGTCCCGGAAGCAGCACCTTCCAGCATCGACCGCTAGAATCGACCACGACTCCCACAGAAATATAAGAGCAGGTCCAGCGTTGCGCGATTTCAGGATTGGGCTGGCCCAGATCGCCCCCAAGCTCGGCGACGTGGAGGCGAATCTCGAGAAACACCTGGATTACATCGACCGGGCCCGCGCCGCCGGATGCGATCTGGTTGCTTTCCCTGAGCTATCGCTCACCGGTTACTTCCTTCGCGACCTCGTGCACGAGGTCGGCGTAAACCCGTCAAGCGGAGTTCTCGACCCCCTGCTCGAAAAGAGCCACGACATAACGGTGATCTTCGGTTTTGTTCACCACACTCCCGCGCACACATTTAAGTCCGCGGCCGCTTACGTTGAAGACGGCCGCATTCTCCATATCCACCACAAGGTCTATCTCGTCACTTACGGCCTATTCGACGAAGGCCGCTATCTGGCCCCCGGCGATTCCGTTAGACCGGTGGACGGCAAGTTCGGCCGACAGTCGCTTCTGATTTGCGAGGATCTGTGGCATCCGACGACGGCGGCGATAGCGGCCCTCGACGGAGCGGATGTCATTTACGGCATATCCTGCAGCCCCGGCCGGGGCATCTCCGGCGGCGAGAACGAACTGGGGTCGATCTCGACGTGGCACGATATCAACCGTTTGTACGCGCAGCTCTTTACCGCGTACCAGGTATATTGCCATCGAGTCGGCTATGAGGACGGCGTCAATTTTCCGGGAGGCTCGGAGGTCGTCGGACCGGAAGGCGACGTTCTGGCGCGCGGATCGAGCGATCGGGAGGAGTTGGTCGTGGCCGATTTGACCGACGCCGCGCTCAGGCGGGCAAGGATCAAAGTGCCGCTGCGACGCGACGAAAATCTTGAATTAACCATGCGCGAACTCCAGCGCATCCACGAGGAGCAGTACGGTTGAGCGCCCCGGCGCAATCCCCGTCCATACTCACGGATCGGGCCGACGTCGGTCTCACCCTGGATACCGATCTGGCACGGGGAATTCTCGAAGGATTCATCGCCAACGAACTCAACAAGGTCGGCTTCGAGCGGGCGGTCATCGCCCTCTCGGGCGGCATAGATTCGGCGCTGGTGTGCGCCATCGCCGCCAACGCCCTGGGGCCGGATAACGTGCTCGCGATCATGATGCCGTATCGCACCAGCAATCCGGCAAGCCGCGCCGACGCCGAGGACCTTGTATCGAGGATCGGCGTTCGATCGAAGGTGGTAGAAATAACGGAGATGGTCAATCCTTACCTGGAGTCGCGGCCCGAAGCCTCCAACGTGCGGCGCGGCAACGTGATGGCGCGCATGAGGATGATCGTCGTCTACGACAACTCGGCGGAGTTCGGCGGCCTGGTGATCGGAACGTCCAACAAGACTGAGATCCTGCTCGGATATGGCACCTTGTTCGGCGATCTGGCGAGCGCGGTGAACCCTATCGGCGATCTCTACAAGACCCAGGTGCGACAGATGGCGCGGGCGATCGATATCCCATCGCAGATCATCGAGAAGCCCCCCAGCGCCGACCTGTGGGAGGGTCAATCAGACGAGGAAGATCTCGGGATCTCGTACGAGGACGTGGATCGAATCCTGTACTTGATATTCGACGAGCGTTACCAAGCCCAGGAGTTGATCGACGCGGGCTTTTCCGACGCCACGATCGAGAAGGTCTACCAGATGGTGCGCCGGAATCAGTTCAAGCGGCGGCCGCCGATAATCGCCAAGATCTCCGACCGAACCATCGAGCGCGAGTTTCGATATCCCCGGGATTGGGGCTTCTGATCCGCTCCGCAGGCGGCTCAGGGCGCGGCTGCATCCCTGTCAACTTCCCCCTCACCTCAATCCTCTCCCCGAGGGAGAGGAAGGGGATTCTCCCGACCTCCGGGCAGGTCGGGCCACACTACCGGAGCTTGGCGGTCAAATTCCCATCATCCCAGCCTTCTCCCCGAGGGAGAAGGGGCATGCCGCGAGATTGAGTCGGCTGTACACGCTGACCTCCCATTCTCGCGCCCCATGCCAGCCACGTAGCGAGGATTGAGATGAACTACAGCATCGCCGCCAGTTTGTTGATGAAGCTCGACCTCCTAGAGGCAATTGCCATACTCGCTGAGGCCGGATTCAAGGAGACCGAGCTCAACGGACGCGAAACCCGGCTCGATCCGAACGACCCGAGCTACGACGTGAAATCCGTCTTGCGGGCGCTGCGGGAAAACGGCATGAAAGCTCCTACCTGCCATGCGCCGTTCGGCCCGCAGATGGACCTGGGAAGCGAGGACGCTTCGTTCCGCAAGGCGGGCCTTGACTCCCTGCGCTCACTCCTGGAGCCCTGCGCGATGCTCGGCGTGGAGACAGTGGTCGTTCATCCAAACTTCGCCCCGCAGGGACAGACCGACGAAGCGGCCGAGGCTAGCAAGGCCCGGATTCGGGAAAGCATGGCGACAGCCGTCGACTTCGCGCGGCCCTACGGACTTCGATTGGCCTTTGAGAACATGCTCTCGGTAGGCCGCTCTCAGCCCTGCGGGAGCATGTCCCAACTAGCCGCCCTGGTGGACGGCTTGCCCGGCAACGCCGGCCTATGCCTCGACACGGGACACGCCTTCGCCAACGGACTCAATCCCGCCGCCGAGGTCCACGCCGCCGGTGACCGGCTCATTGCATTGCACGTCCACGACAACGACGGCGAGCGGGACCGCCACTGGCCACCGGGTCGGGGCGGGGTCGACTGGCCGGCATTTTTGGATGCTCTGCGGAAGACGAAATTCAGCGGCGCTTGGACCCTTGAGGTCCTCGCCCGCGACGAGGACGCGGCGGCCATCCTCGAAGAGACGAAGAGCGTAGCGGAAGAATGGGGACCGCCCGCGGGTGGGTAGCGAGCTTCTGGAGGCGGCTTCGGCCCGCTGTGCGCGTCTTTGGAATATCAGTCGATCCCCAGGAGCGCCAGCGAATCGCGATTGATGATGCCCTCGATTTCCTCGTCGGGAATTCGCGGCATGCCGGTTCCCTCGACGATGGAATTGACGTTTCTCATGCCGTCGATGGTCGCGTCGAGCGTGCCGAACGGGAAGTCGCTCCCGAAAAGCAGTTTGTGCATGACGTCCGATTCGTGGAAAGCCATCAGCGCCTGATACATCCACCAGGGCCGGAGGTGGCAGATCGACACGTCGGCGTAGACGTTCGGGTGCTTCCGCACCATGACCATGGCCTCGTCATGCCACGGGATCCCCATGTGGGCCAGCACGAGCTTGAGGTCCCGGAAATCCCGCGCGACACGGTCGTAGGACAGAGGGTTCGCCCAATCCATCGGCGCTTTCCTCATGCCCTGAAATGCGGCGTGAACGATGATCGGCAGGCCCAATTCTTGAGCCTTGGCATGGATATTCCCGGCACGGAGTTCGGTAGGATCGTAGTCCTAGTAAAACCGGGCTCATCTTGATGCCCTTTAGTCCCAAATCAGACGCGCACCGATCCACTTCGTCCAGCGCGTCCGGTTGATGCGGGTCCACCGACATGAACCCGACGATCCGCTCAGGATCGGTGGTCACGTACTCGGCGATGACGTCATTTGGGGTATGCGTGTCGAGCGCCAGCGCGTTGATTCCGAAAACGATGACCCTGTCTGCGCGCCGGGTTTCCGATCTGTGCCGCTCCGGCGTGACGTGAAGATCGACGGCGCCGCCATAGGTCCTGGCGACCGCGTCACGAATCGTCGGCCCCCACTGTTCGAGCGTGGAAAGATGAGTGTGTACGTCTACGATCACGCCAACCTCCTTTCGGGTCCCGAAGCGAGGGCCAGGCCCAACACCTCGACACCCTAGGTCCAGAGCCTGACGAGCCTACTGTCATTCCGCGCGGGATGAGGAACACGCGGCGGCCCGACCTGGTTCGCCATCCCGACTTCCCCTGTGGCCCGACCTGGTGACAGGTCGCGATCGAGGAGTTCGCCGACCCGACTTGCAGACAAGTCGGGTCGGGGGTCGGAACGCACAATTGACCCCGTCACTGGTCTGCAGTGAAACTAGCATTTGGAGCCGATCCATGAATTGGAGACGCCGGTGACAAAAGCGCTCATGTCCCGGGTAATGCACGACCAATGGCTGGAGCCGTATCTGGACAAGCTCACGGCGACGGGCGTCCAGCTGGTTATCAGCCGGGCCGAGCCCCCGCTGGCCACGGCCGATTGGCTGCCCGACCTCGACGGGACCGTGGCCATGTTCGCCAACGGCAACGACGATGTAACCGCGCAGGTTATCGACGCAGCCTCCGACCTAAAAGTCATTTGCCGCACCGGAGTGGGGTTCGATCGCGTGGATGTGGACGCTGCGGCGGCCCGCGGCGTGCCCGTAACCACAACGCCGGGCGCCAACGGGGAAGCGGTCGCCGACTTCACAATCGCGCTCATCCTGGCATGCGCCCGCCGAATCCCGATCCTGAACGCGGATCTCAGTTCAGGTGCATGGATGCCGCAGCTCGGTACCGATGTCCACGGCAAGACGCTGGGGCTCGTGGGGCTGGGCCGTGTCGGGCAGGCCGTGGCCCGGTGCGCGGGCGGATTCGGCACGAGAATCCTCGGCGCCGATCCCATCGTTTCGCAGGAGCAGGTGGCCGATCTGGGAGTCGAGAAGGTGGAACTGGACACTATCTATGCGGAGTCCGACTTCGTCTCGCTGCACATTCCGGCGGTCGCCGATACGGTTGGGATGATTGGACGGCGCGAACTGGACCTTATGAAGTCCTCGGCCTTCCTGATAAACACTGCACGCGGAACGCTGATCGACGAGGCGGCGCTGGTGTCGGCGCTACGAGATAAGAAGATCGCCGGAGCCGGTCTCGATGTGTTCGAGGACGAGCCTCGAAGCGACTCCCCATTCTCTGAATTCGACAATGTCATCGTCAGCCCACACATAGCCGGGGCAACCACGGAGAGCACCGCCGCGATGGCCGAAATGGCCGTTGACAACGCCATAGCGGTCCTCTCGGGGGACTGGCCGAACCAGATCGTGGTAAACGGGGTCTACAGCGTCAGCTAGCGCAGGCTAATGCCCCGTGGGAACGCTTTACATCGTCGCTACACCCATCGGCAACCTTGGGGACATCACCGTGCGAGCGCGGGAAGTGCTCGGGCTGGTCGCCGTCGTCGCGGCCGAGGACACGCGGCGCACCGGAAGGTTGCTTCAGGCGCTCGGGATCGAGACCAAGCTCGAATCCCTGCACGCCCATAGCGAGCCGCGCAAGCTGGATCGGGTGGTCGCGCTCCTCGAAAACGGCGATGTGGCCTACGTCACCGACGCCGGGACACCGGGCCTGTCCGATCCGGGCGCCGGACTCGTTGCCGCCGCCAGAAAGGCCGGGCATCGCGTATCGCCGGTTCCAGGTCCGTCCGCCCTTGCCGCCGCGCTTTCGGTTTCCGGGATGGAGGCGGCCGGAGCCGTTTTCCTGGGATTCCTCCCCAGGCGCAAGCAGCGGCGACTGAAGGCGCTTCAAAGCGCAAGTGAAACCGGCCTGCCGGCGGTGATCTACTGCTCTCCGCGAACAGTTGCCAGGACGTTGGAAGAATGCCGGGATTACTTCGCCGACGACGCTCCCGTGGTGGTGTGCCGGGAACTGACAAAACTGCACGAAGAGATCGCGGAATCGACGCTTCAAAATGCGGCGGCACTGGAAGCCGTGGAAAAGAAGAAGGGCGAATACCTCTTGGTGGTGGGAGGCGGCGCGCGCCCGCCACGGGAAGTCTCCGACGCGCGGATCGCGGACGAAATGGCGCGGGAGCGGGGCGCCGGACGGAGCGCGCGGGACGCCGCCGCAGCGGTGGCCGCGCGACTCGGAGTTCCGCGACGACGGGCTTACGACGCCGGCATCGAACGGGCCCAACCGAGAAAGGCGAGAGGAAGATCGAAAGCCCGCTCCTGATAATCGTGAACGGTCATCCCGGATCCGGGAAGACGACCCTCGCCCAGCACCTCAGCAAGCATTTGAGCATCGCGCTGTTTTCAAAAGATGGCATGAAGGAGCGCCTGTTCGACACGCTTGGGCACTCGGATCGCCCCTGGTCCCGAAAGCTCGGCGCGGCGGCGAGCGCGATGCTCTGGGACGTTGGCGAGAGCCTACTGCGAGTCGGGTCGCCCGTGATCCTGGAATCCAATTTCTACCCGGAATGGGATAACGCCCGCGTGGCTCGGGTAGAGCGCGAATTCGCATGTCGGACGTTTCAGGTGGTTCTGACGGCGGATTCCGAAACCCTGATTGAACGCTACATGCGCCGGATCGGCTCTCCGGACCGGCATCCCGGCCACTGGTCGGACGAATACTCCGACGAACTCAAGGGCAGGCTGAGGTCCGAGTTCGTTCCAGTGAAAATCACCGGTGCGACGATGGTGGTCGATACGTCCGATCTGGGTAGCGTTTCCTACGAGCCAGTCGTGTCGGCGATTGAGCGGGCTCGCTAGGCGGAGGCACGGCCCGCGCCCGGTTGGAGGTTACGGTGGAGAATCGAACCGGGTCATATTTCGCCCGCCAGCTCTTCAGCCTGACTGACCATCCCATCCAGGAGCGAAAGGCCGCTTTTCCAGATTCTCGGGGCTTCCATTTCATTGGAAAAGGGCCCCTCGAGAACGAAGAACCTGCTTGGTTGGCACTCGTAACGAAGATTGGCGATATTCTCGAAAGCGCACGGTTTTCATCAAGGACGGATCATGTCTACGAAGTCTGCCGATGACCTTGAAATAGCGCTGACCGGTTATCAGGCCGGTATGGTGCTTTGGGCACATAACGGCCAGTCAATCTGGTCTTCATTCAATGCGATGCTAATTGCGAACAGCATCTTGGTGGTCGCCTATTCCAACGACAAACTTGAAGCCGAAATACAGGTCGCACTCATCGTAGCTGCCGTGGCGATCTCAGTGCTGTCGCTGTTTATGAACTATCGCCTTTTCGAGTATCACGATCGGCACATCAGAGCCATCCGAAGGCTTGAGGTGCGCTACCTACGGCCGCCGGTCAAGACAGTTTCGGTCGAGCCTCCAACAGGTCCAACCATAAAGATCATCTCAAGGCTCGTCATAGCAATCTTTGTCGTGGTGCACCTTTCTTTCCTTGCTTCCAGAATCGCACCCTAGCACTTGGACGATGTCCAAAGGTCGACGAAAGTCCTAATCCGATGGGCCGAAGAAAGCGAATCGATCTGGACATTCCAATGGGCAGTGTTCTGAAGTCAGTTGGTCGCATATGAACGCGGACCGCCGCCGAGCTCTCGATGAATTCTCTCGCCTTCGCAACACCCGAGGCGGCCGTATATATGAGGGACGGAATTCGCGCAAAGACATGAGGACGGTCGTAAGGCGAAATGCGTATGACATCATCAGCCTACAGCGAAGAATCAACGAGGACGTTCGCTCAGTACTTGAACTTTCTACTGAGGACTCTGATGCCCGGGAAGCCCTGCTTACAGACGTGATGAGGAGATTGCACAATTTCCTGGCGTCCGCGGTCTCATTGGAGCAGCAGACGATGCGGCATACCCGAACGTTCTATCGAAATCGCGCTCTGCTAAGAGAATACGATGAGCGGTGCGACCACATAATGCACAGAGCACCGGTGATATGCGTCACCCGTGAACTAAGGGACGCGGCGGTGCACTTCTCGCTACCCTCGGTTCTTGCGGGATTTACCATACGAGGGTCGGCCGCAGCAGCGACACAAGACCAGGAATCCAACATGAGTCTCTCATTACTTATCGACAAAGCAAGTGCCATGGCCCTCCTTGCAGCAAACAGACGACGCAGCAGACGAAGATCGTTGTGCTTTCAGCTCGCTAAAAGTTTTCTCGAGGCTGACGAGGACGATCTCCCCCTTGTCGACCTTGTTGAAAACTATATTGACGCGATTGACCCTCTATACGATTGGCTGGATGCAAGCGAGCGGACGGAAGAATGGCCAGCGATTCAGAGATTCATCGGTGATTGGAACCGCACCGTGAATATCTATAACAAAAGCCTGAGCCTTCCCGCCCGCTGAAGCTATTGGACTCGTTACCAAGGATGTTAGTTACGAGCCAGCTCTTCAGCCTGACTGACCATCCCATCCAGGAGCGAAAGGCCGCTTTTCCAGAACTCGGGATCGTCGATGTTCACGCCAAATGGGGCCACCAATTCCGACGGCGATTGCGTCCCACCTTTGGCGAGCATCTCCATGTACTTGGGGACGAACGATTTTCCCTGTTCCTGATAGAGCTTGTACAGGGCCAGCACGAGCAATTCTCCGAACGCGTAGGCGTACGTGTAAAAGGGCGAGTGAATGAAGTGCGGGATGTAGCTCCACCAGATCGAGTAGTTGTCGGTGAGAGTCACCGTGTCACCGTGCATGGGCCGGTTGGCCTGCATCCAGAGGTCGCTGATGTGTTCCGTCGCCAGCTCACCTTCGGAACGCCTGGCCTCGTGGACTAGCTGTTCGAATCTGCATAGGACGATCTGCCTGAAGACCGTCGCAAACGCGTCCTCAATCTTCCCGGTGAGCAGAGACAGGCGCACTTTCGTGTCGTCCTCCTGCTCCAGCAGGCGGTGAAATATGATCATTTCGCCGAACACCGACGCCATCTCGGCGGTCGTCAGCGGCGTGTCTTGCTGCAGATAGCCGACCCCGCGAGATAGGTATTGGTGGATGCCGTGCCCCAACTCGTGGGCCACGGTCATCACGTCCCGAAGCCTGTCGGTGTAATTGGTGAGAATGTACGGGTGCGCGTGCGTCGGACCGCTGGCGCTGAACGCCCCTCCGCGCTTGCCCGATCGCAGCTCGGCGTCGATCCAGTTACCCGCGAAGAACTTGCCCACGATCTGGGCGGCTTCCGCCGAGAATGACGCATAGCCGTCGCGGACGATCCTCTTGCAGCTTTCCCAGTCGAGTTTCGGGGCCTCGGCGGCGATGGGCGCGTAGCGATCATAGTCGTAGAGTTCCTCGTATCCCAGCAGCCGTTGCTTCAACCCGTAGTAACGCTGCACCGTCGGATACGCATCCACGCAGCTCGTTATCAACGCGTCGACGTATTTCTGTTCGATCTCGTTGCTCAGATTCCGGGCCGCCATCGCCGACGGATAGTCGCGCAACGTGTCATCCACCTTGTGGTCTTGGACGAGCACGTTCATCACGTACGTGAGCAGATGACTTTGCTCTTTCAACGTGGCGGTCATGCCCTCGGCGGCGGCGCGGCGCGTATTCCGGTCCGGTTCGTAGAGGAGCGCCAGCGTCTCCGACTCGTTCAACCGCCGGATCTCGCCATCGATCTCCACGTCGCACGTAAGCCGACCGGTCAGCTCGTCGAAAAGGCGTGTGAACGCCCGAGATCCCGTATTGGCCTTTTGCTCCAGCAGCATCTCCTCGGGCTCGCTCAGCCGGTGAGGCTTGAAGCGCCTTTCCCGCTCCAGATAGTGGCGGTAACTCGCGGTCTCGGCACTGCCCAGCAATTTATCGGCGGCGGGGTCATCCAAAGCCACCCACTCGAGCTCGAAGAAGACCAGCTTGTTGCGGACGGCCGAGTTTCGCTCGCTCACGTGGGCGACCAGCCTGCCGCGTGCCGCATCGTCGCTCTTGGCCGCGTGCAGGAGCTGCGCGAACAACACCGGAGCGTCGGCGAGTTCAACGATCCCTTCCAACTCCGACACGGCGCCCGCCAATTTCCCCGCGCCGAGAGAGCCGATCTTCCCTCGATAGCGATCGGCGAACTTCGTCGCGAGAGCGTCGGCGGTATCGAGATCTTTGTCGATCCTTGGATCGTTCTCTCCGTTATAGAGATCAGTGAGATCCCAACGAACGCCGTCGGCGCTGCTGGAAGGCGCGGTCTGCTCGCTCGACATGGATTCACGCTCCAATCAGGATTAGCCGGATGTTGTGATGCGGACTCCGCAGCCTGACGGGAACTCGCCGCCTCGGCGTGGATTGCCCTGTGATAACATTTTCGCCCGCGAAGACGCCATCATCTTTTTAGCTACATAAACACGGCACGATTGAGCACCTACTACATAACCACCGCGATCGACTACCCGAATGCTCAACCGCATCTGGGTCACGCGCTGGAAAAGATCGGGGCCGATACGGCTGCCCGGTACAGAAGGCTGAAGGGTTACGAGGTTTTCTTCTCGACGGGCGTCGATGAAAACAGCTTGAACGTGGCCAAGACCGCGCTGGCGGCGGGCAAGGAGCCGTTGGAATTCGTCGACGAAATGTCGCCACATTTCCAAGGACTGTGGGATGAACTCAATATTTCCTACGACGAATTCATCCGGACCACCGAGCCGCGGCACGTTGAGGCATCGCGGCAGTTCTTCTTAAAGGTTCACCAAAACGGTGACATCTATAAGGGTAAGTATGAGGGCTGGTACTGCCTATCGTGCGAGAGCTACTACCCTGAATCGGATCTCGTGGATGGGAACTGTCCGGTCCACAGGACCAAGCCGGACTGGCTCTCGGAGGACAACTACTTCTTCGCGCTGTCCAAGTACGAAGACAGACTCCTCGAACACTTCGACAAGAATCCTGGATTCGTAATTCCGGAGTCGAGGAAGAACGAGGTCCTCGGGCTAATACGGCAGGGCCTCAATGATTTCAGCATCTCCAGAGCCGGACAGGACTGGGGCATCCCAGTGCCCATCGATGATTCGCAGGTGATCTACGTTTGGTTCGACGCTCTCATCAACTATGTGACCCTTGCGGGATATCCGGGGGATGAGGACCGGCTGGCCAAGTGGTGGCCCGCGGACATCCACGTAATCGGAAAAGACATATGGCGATTCCACGCCATCTACTGGCCGGCGATGCTCATGGCGGCCGGACTCGAGTTGCCCAAGCAGATCGTCGTGCACGGGTTTGTCGATTTCGCCGGTCAAAAAATGAGCAAGACGGCGGGTACCGGCGTCCGGCCCGGCGATGTCACCGAAAAATACGGCGTCGATCCGCTCCGCTACTACCTGCTCCGAGAGGTGCCGTTTCAGCGTGACGGCAGCTTTACACCCGAGAGCCTCGATGCCCGCTATCACAACGAACTGGGCAACGATCTCGGCAATCTACTGAACCGCACCGTCGCTATGGTCGAACGCTATTGCGGGGGAACGCTCCCAGAGCCCAAGTCCGATACCGAACCAGAGCGCGACCTGAAGGCCGCGGCGGCGGATGCCTGGGAGGGTGTGGACCGCGGACTCGACCAATGGATGTTCAGCGAGGCGCTCGGCGCGCTTTGGCGGTTCGTCGCCGCCGCCAATCGCTACGTGGACACAACCAAACCCTATATCCTCGCGCGAGAGGGAGATCACGCCGCCAGGCTGGGGACCATTCTTTACAACCTTGCCGAGGCCGTGCGTCAGGCGGGGCTGCTGGCGGCGCCGGTAATGCCCGAGACGGCCGACAAGATCTACTCGCAATTGGGGCTCGCCCCGGTTATCGGAGCGGCCTGGATCGCGCAGAAGGATTGGGGCTTTCTCAAACCGGGAACGCAAATCCCAGGGGGCGATCCCATATTTCCACGTATCGAGTAGCCGCTTCCGAATTCGACACCCGTTGCTCTTCGATTCCCACGCGCATCTGAACTCGCCTCGATTCCTCGGCGAAGAGGCAGAGGCTTGGTCGCGAGCCGTGCGCGCCGGCGTAACCAGGGCCGTAATCGTCGGTTACGACATCGAGTCAAGCGTTCGTGCGATCGAGCTGGCGGAACAGCACAGCGGCCTCTTCGCGGCGGTCGGGATTCATCCTCACAGTTCTAATGAGACCAACCCGCAGTCGATGCAGAAACTTGAACGCCTTGCCGCCCACCCGAAGGTGGTCGCCATCGGCGAGACCGGTCTTGACTATTACCGGAACCTCCAAACCGTCGAGACCCAGCAGGCGTCGCTCGTTTCACATCTGGATTTGGCTTCGAAACTGGGACTGCCCGCAATCATCCATACGCGGGAGGCGTCTGACGATGCTCTACAGTGCTTGGAAGAATTCGAGGGTGACGGCGTCCTTCATTGCTACACTGGTGGGCCATCCGAGCTCGGCGGATTTCTGGAGAACGGTTTGCACATTTCCTTCTCGGGAGTAATAACCTACCGGTCCGGGTCTGCCGTAAGGGAGGCTCTGAGGATGGTTCCCCGAGATCGCCTGTTGATCGAGACCGACTCGCCTTATCTCACTCCCGGTCCGGACAGATCGAAGCGGAACGAACCGGCAAATCTGGTGCGCACCGCCGAATGCGCGGCCGGAATCCTCGGCGAGCCATTTGAGGTACTAGCCCAAATGACCGCTCAAAACGCCGCCACGCTGTTCGGCGTGGAGCCCGCTACGTGAGTTCGACCAGACATGCGCCGGCTCTGGATGAGATTTTGGTGCACGTTCAAGGGTCAATGGTTCGCGTTGATTCACGGCTTGCCGGTATTTCGATTCCCGAGAGCGGCAGCACGCTCGGCGCGGTCCTGGAATTCTCGCTGCAGCACGCCGGCAAACGGATCCGGCCTGCATTGGTCCTGCTCGCCTCGGCCGTATTCGGCCGATCCAGTGACGCGGTTATCCAATTGGCGGCGGCCACCGAGTGCCTGCATTCGGCAACGCTTGTGCACGACGACATCGTCGACGGCGCCGATTCGCGGCGCGGCCGAAAGGCCGTGCACCTGATGTGGTCGCAGGCCGCCGCCGTTTTGAGCGGCGATTTCCTGTTGGCGATGGCGGCCGACCAGGTTGCCGGCCTTGGCCGCCCGAGAATTGTCCGGATGTTCGCCGACACGATCATGAAGATGTGCCGGAGCGAGTTTGTGGCCCCCGACGTGCAAGGCGGCTCGGACGGGATGATCCAGGAGTACCTCTCGAAGATCGAGGGCAAAACCGCGTCCCTGTTCGCCCTTTGTTGCGAGGCCTCCGCCGAACTCGCCGACGCCGGCCAGGCGGCTCTCGATGCGATGCAGGGCTATGGGCTGAACCTCGGGATCGCCTTTCAGATCACCGACGACATCCTGGATGTAATGGGCGACGAGAATGACACCGGAAAGCCCGTGGGCAACGACCTCAAGCAGGGACTTCTGACGCTGCCGGCCATCTACTTCCTAAAGCTGAGCGAATCCAACGGCAGCATGTTGCGCCGGATCATCGGAAATCCCGGGCTATCGGACGACGAGTTGCAGGAGGCGATTACCGCAATTAACGAATCGGGATCGATCGAGCAGGCCATGGGTGATGCCGAGACCTTTGCAAAGAAGGCGCGAGAGCACGCCGCGCGGCTACCGGCCGGGCCAAACCGCGTCGCCCTTGACGAGCTCACGTATTACGTCCTCAACCGACTCTCGTAGTTCCGTCGCGGACGATGCGACGGACATCAGGTCCATGTTCGACGCGATCGTTCCCACCTACGATCTCCTCAACCGGATCATCAGCCTGGGAATGGACATTCGGTGGCGACGCAGAGCGATGGATATTTGCCTGCGCGACGGCCCGAAACGGCTGATCGATCTCGGCACCGGGACAGGTGATTTGGCCCTGATGATTCACGAACGGACATCCGCCGACGTTAAAGTGCTGGGCGTGGATTTCTCTACGCCTATGCTCGCGCAGGCCCGGGAACGGTCGCGCCGCAGCGGCGCCTCGATCCATCTGGCCGCGGCCGATGCGATGGACCTGCCGGTTCCGTCCGGATCGACCGATGGCGTTATCACGGCCTTTGTGATGAGGAATATCCCCGATCTTAAGGGGGCTCTACGATCGATCGCGCGAGTCCTCGTTCCAGAAGGTCGGCTCGTCGTGCTCGAAATGACTCCAGTCGGGTCAGGACCGCTGGCGAGGTTGTTTCGGTTCTATTTCAACTCGGCCGTACCGTTGATCGGCCGGCTCGTTAGCGGGCACCCGCGTGCCTACGCGTACCTTCCGCATTCGGTCGAAAAGTTCCCCCGCGCGGACGATTTGTCGAAGATGATGGTCGAATGTGGATTCGAGAACGTTGAGTACTCAAAACTCGCCATGGGAAGCGTTGCCATTCATACCGGCACAACACCGCGCTAGGAGCCGGGCATGACGGTCGCGGACACTGCGAGTCCGGTCGAGGAGATTCGGTCGCGCCGGGAATGGGACGCGCTCCTGACTCGCAACGACCGCCCAAGCTTCCTCCAGTCCTGGGAATGGGGAGAGGTGAAACGCGAGTTTGGATGGATCCCGCGGCGTCTCGCGCTCGCGATCGGAGACGCCGAACCAACATCGGGAATTCAGGTCCTGGTCAAGACGCGGGCGCTCCTCGGAGAGGCGCTGCGATTTGGAATCGCATACGCACCCAGGGGACCGTTCGGCTGCCAGACCTCCGAGGAATGTTCATTGCTCCTGGAATCGGCCGCCGAACTGGCGCGCCATGCTGGAGCATCGTTCCTGCGCGTCGAGCCGCCGATCGAGTCGTTGCCACAGGTTCGGGGCTCGCTTGAGAGCGCCGGATATCGGGCGGCGTCGCAGTTCGTCCAGATAAGGAATACCGCCTACGTGGATTTGACGCGAACCGAGGACCAGATTCTCGCTGGGTTCAAGTCAAAAACACGCTACAACGTCCGTTTAGGAGTGAGAAGAGGGGTGGAGGTCCGTAACGGCGTTCTGCTCGGCGACCTTGAATCGTTCTATCGCCTCACCGTAACGACTGGCGTGCGCGACGGCTTCGCCGTGCACGGACCCGAGTATTACCGTGCGGTCTGGGACCATTTCGGCGACGAGAAACGCCGCCTGTTTTTGGCAAGCGTCAGCGGAGAGGATGTGGCAGCGCTCTTCGCGGTGCGTTGCGGCAAGATGGCGACGTACCTCTACGGCGCATCATCGGGCCGCCATAGAAACACCATGCCAAACCATCTGCTGCAATGGGAGGCGATGCGGTGGGCCAAGAATCAGAATTGCTCGACGTACGATTTCTGGGGTATGGCCGATCCCAATGCGGAAAACGATCCGATGGCCGGTGTGCATCGGTTCAAGGCGGGGTTCCAGCCGATCCCGGTCGCGCATCCCGGGACGTTTGATCTGCCGTTGAGCCTGTCGGCGTGGGTGGCCTTTACACGGGTCGCAATGCCGATTCGCACGTGGCTCCAACGACGCCTGCCGGGGCGCAGTAGCCACGCGCCACCGGCCTGATCGTGTTGCTCTCCTCCGTAACCGCGGATATTCCGGTCGCCGAACTGCGTGGCGACGATCCTGAGATCGCGGGGATAGCCTTCGACTCACGCCGGGTCGAGCCTGGCTTTCTATTCGTTTGCATCAGAGGCGAGGCCGCCGACGGCCATCGCTACGCCGAGGACGCGCTCCGCAACGGGGCTTCCGCGCTACTGGTCGAAGAGTTCCTTCCGGTCCAGGTCACGCAGGTTTGGACGCCAAATAGTCGTGTGGCGCTCGCACGCGTCGCAAAGACGTTCTACGCCAAGCCGGACGAATCGCTGGGCCTCGTTAGCGTGACGGGAACCGACGGGAAGACCACCACGTCAAGCCTCATTGCCTGGATCTTGCGACGTGGAGGCATCGCGGCCGACGCGGTGACCACGGCGGGCATCTCGACCGGCGGCGAAATGGTCTCCAATCCCGTCCACCAAACCACGCCATCCGCGCTCGAACTCCAGCGTCTGCTCGCCGATATGCGCGATAGCGGAACAGAGTGGGCGGTCATCGAGACCACTTCCCATGGACTCGATCAGCACCGCGTCAGCGGATTCGCCTTCAACCGCGCGGTCTTCACCCGGATCACCCACGAACACATCGACTACCACGGGAGCTTCGCGGCCTACGTGGACTCCAAGGCGCGCCTGCTTCAGATCCAAGCCGAAGCTCCAGAGGAATCATGGGGCAGGGCGGCCGTCCTGCCGAGGGACGACGACAGCTTCGAGAAACTGCGCGCGAGCGTCGCGGGCGATCTGTTCACTTACGGCCGGTCCGGTGACTGCGACGTGAGGGTCATGGCCGAAAAGTCGTCGGTCGACGGGATTGAATTCCGCGCGGCCAGTCCGTGGGGCGAGTTTTCCGCACGTTCGCGGTTGCCCGGCAGTTTCAACATAGATAACAGTCTCGCGGCCATTACGTGCGCCGCCTCGATCGGTGTTGATCTGGCCACCTGCGTTGAAGGCCTCGCTACTTTTCCAGGCGTGCCAGGCCGCATGGAACGAATCGAATGCGGTCAGCCGTTCGCGGTCATAGTCGACTTCGCGCACACGCCGGAAAGCCTAAACGCCGTGCTGAGCACGCTTGATTCCGCGGACGGCCGCCTGGTTGCCGTCTTCGGCGCGGCCGGCGAACGCGACACGGAAAAGCGAGCGCTGATGGGCGCGATCGCCGCCCGGATGACCGATATTTTCATAATCACGAACGAAGACCCGCGCCGCGAGGACCCGATGGAGATCGCCGAGCAGATTGCGTCGGGCGCGCGGTCCGGAGACCGGGACGCCGAATTTCGAATAGTCCTGGATCGGGTGCAGGCGATCGCGGAAGCCCTCGATTTGGCCAGACCCGGCGACACCGTTTTGCTTGCCGGCAAAGGTCATGAGGCGAGCATCATCATGCCGGAAGAGACGATCCCCTGGGATGAGGCCGCGGTCGCTCGCGAGATTCTCTCGGATATGGGCTTCGGCGGGTAGTTTCGATTGCCTATCGATCGGGTTTCAGCCGGGCCGCCCACCCGGGGCAAAGCGGCTGACGCATGCAACGTGCTTGAATCGACGCTCGAGTTGAACGATTCGATCGAGGCGGCGGGAGACGCTTCTCGGGTTTAGCTTCGCCCTGCGACCGCCGAGGTACAGGCTCCGCTATCCACCTCACCCTCGCCCGAGACCTTGAATGACTGACCGCACGCACAATCGGCCTTGGAATTCGGATTGCTCACCGCGAACCCCTCTCCCATGAGGCCGTCCTTGAAGTCGACGATGCAGCCGTCGTAGAGATGGAGAGTTTTGGTATCGAGAAAGAGCGTGATGCCCTGGGATTCGGCCACGATATCCGTCGATTTTGGCTTCCGCGCCAAACCGAGCAGATAT
Source organism: Chloroflexota bacterium (assembly GCA_963663595.2). Classification (GTDB taxonomy): domain Bacteria; phylum Chloroflexota; class UBA11872; order UBA11872; family VXNJ01. Next base: position 725,690 of record CAXXGZ010000003.1, read on the forward strand.
TCGTAGCCTCCGCACCCGCCCGGCCCAACGGCCAGCTTCATGCCCGCATCGGAAACACCCTTCTTGGAAATGATGCTTCTGAAGGCCTCGGCCGCGGATTCGGTTAGCGTGACATCGGCTGTTTGCTGCTCGGTTACCAACGACAATCCTTTACGTTCAATCGATCGCGTTCGGACACGGTGCCGCGTCAGAACGCCAGTAATCAATGATATTCGCGCTTATCAACCGCCACAAGAGTTTGTACTGGCATAAGGAGTTGCAAAACCCCAATATGCTGACTGCGCCAGGTTCTCTTGAGGATCGCCATGTACGACGAATTCGCGGACATCTATGCCGAAATCGTCCGCGCTGATTCCCCCATGCCCTTTATTCAGAAGGTGTCCAAGCAAATACTTGAGCGCGCGGGCGACCTCCAGGGATTGAAGGTCCTCGACGCAGGCTGCGGCGAGGGACACGTGGCGAGGCTCTTTGCTCGATCCGGGGCCGACGTGACCGCCATGGACATTTCGCCGCGCTTGATCGAGCTGGCGCGAACGCCGGACGAAGAAACCGAGACGCCAATCGACTATCAGGTCTTTGATTTGCGGCAGCCGCTGCCTCAATATCGTGGACATTTCGACCTGGCCATCGCCAGCATGGTACTCGGCGACGTTGACGATCACCGTGCGTTCATCCGGACCGTGAGCGACTCACTTCGGCGGGGCGGCAGATTCCTGCTGTCGATGGACAACCCCTACTCGGCCGTTCCGCGAGAAAAGGTCCCGAACTACTACGAAACCGGAACCGTTGGTCGCATTGGCGGCTTCGAGCAGGCGGGGATCCACGTCCCGTACCATCACCGAACGATGGAAGATTACGTCACGACGTTTCGCGACTTAGGATTCTCGATCAGCGGTCTGGGGGACGTAAGGCCGCCTGATGGCACGTCGTGGGAGGTACCCCACCAGATAATCCTCGAACTGGTCCGGCAATAGGCATCGTCGCGAACCTCCAGGGTCCGGACCGAAGCAGCCGCATTCACCGAATTTGGCCTCGTAGGCCCGCGGCAGCCCGCGACGTGACGCTTGTATTCGAAGAGCCGGACTGTTCGGGTAGTCACCGTGCTGCGCCGGCGACGCCTTGACCGCTCGGTGGCAGACAATGTTTCCGGGCTTGTCACATGGAGCCGATGACGATCCCCTTCGGTGACCTTGGGCGCGCTGGACTAACATGTTGAATCGTTCGAGCAACTGCGCCGGGCTGTCTCGGCCACAAGGCGGATTCAGCCGTTACGGCGACGGATTTGGAAGGTCGGATAGATGTACGTGGCGTATTCTTCGGACACGGTCTACAAAGACATCGGAAGCCGCCGCCAGCTCTTCATCGACAACGACGTAATCGCCGTTGTGAAGAACGTTACGAGGCGTCAACACAGTCCCAAGAAACACCCGGCTAATCCAGTCATTCAGCGGGACAAGCCCTGGGAAGTCACCACCTACTTCCGATCCAGTTCCTACAACGTAATCTGGGACGCTGAACACCAGCGCTACAAATGCTGGTATGCGGACTTCTACGAGTATTTCGATCCGGGCGCCCCGAGTCGCGAGAGACTCTACTATGCGGAATCGAAGGACGGGTTGAGCTGGGAGAAACCGGCGCTGGGCATTCACATCATTGATGGACACAACACGAACGCCCTGTTCAGCCCGGAGAGCAAGATGATCGACTGTCCCTACATCATGCTGGACCCGATGGAGTCCGATCCGGAGCGAAGGTACAAGCTCGTGTACTTCAATATCGATCATCAGGCGCGCGGTGGCGCTCCCGGCGGACTGAACATGAGCTACTCGCGCGACGGAATCGAATGGACCGAATCCGAGAAGAATCCACTGATCGCGGGCTGGCGGAGCGACGGCCAGATCCTCAACTACGACGCCGAGGACGGCAAATACGTGTTATGGGGTCGTTTTGGAGGCTCCGCCGGGGGCAGCGCTCATCCCGAATTCGACGGCTGGTTCGCGCCAGTATGGCCCGGCCGGCCGGAGGGCGTCTGGGGAACGCGCAGACGCTTGTACCGCGCAGAAAGCTCAGACCTGGTGATTTGGTCGGAGCCTGAGCTTCTGCTTGATCCCGGCGACGACTACAACCTGGACGACGGACTCTATATGTTCATGACCTGGAGGGCCGGGGAGGAACATCTCGGACTTGTCAACGTGCTGCACCAGGTCGATAACACAATGGAAATGTACCTGCTGCACAGCCGCGATGGCCGCGAGTGGAAGCGATTTCTGGATCATCGCCCGTTCATTCCGCGAGGTGGAGCCGGCAGCTACGACCAGTTCGGCGCGGAGTGCACCAATCAGCCCCTGGAGGTCGGCGACGAACTCTGGTTCTACTACGGGGGGATGAACGTGCATCACGACTGGTGGATCTTCTCAGCCGACAAAAGACCCGATGTGCCTGAAGCTCATGACTGGGACATGGCCAAAAATGGGCACTTTCTCAATCTGGCCACGCTGCGCCTCGATGGCTACGTCTCGCTTGACGCCACCGTGAGAGAGGGCTGGATTGAAACCAAGCCCGTTTTTTCCACCGGCGCCCACCTATTCATCAATGGGCGCTGCCGCAAGGACGGCTTCATTGAGGTGGAGATCATGGACGGCTGGAACAACGTTTGGAAGGAGTACTCACGTGAAAGGTGTGAGACGTTCACGGGCGACGCGGTGCGACACCAGGTCAACTGGTCCGGCCGCGAGACGGTCACCGAAGCACCGGGCGCTGTGAAGCTTAGGTTCCATCTGCGAAACGCCGAGCTGTACGGTTTTCAGTTCGCCTGAAGCGATGGCTCAACGCGATCATGGGCCGCTTGACCTGAGTTCAGAAGCTCGGCAGTCGGAAGGGCGTAAGCGACGTCCGGCATCGAGCCGGGAACACTGATAGACCGACCGCGATCGAGGACGCCGCCGTAGCGATTTGCGGCCGCTTATGCATGCTGTCGTGCGCGGCGATAAACGCGGCAGCCCCCGCATGTGGGATAGCATTGAGAGGACTGCGGCATCAATCTCGATTTGGCGAGGCCCGAGAGAGTGCCGCGGCCCGTCGTTTACCTAACTACCGCGCGCCAGCCCAGCGGTATTGAAGCGCCAAGGCGAGAGGGTGTGCTGAGTGTCAACGCGAAGACATATAGTGTGCCGCGTGGTCAATGCGGCGAATGCCGGCCTAGGGCGGGCAATATGACGCCGACGGAGAAGCACGGTTGAGCAACGATACGAAGTCCGCCGGCGGTACGGGCGGCGTTTCTCTCATTACCGAAACGGAAGCCCTGCTTGAAAAGGGCAAGAAACAAGGATACGTAACCTACAGGGACATCGTCGAAGTTCTGCCCGATACGGCGGATGACCTCGAGAAATTGGACGAGATCCACGAGCGTCTTGTCGGTGAGGGCATCGATGTCCTGGATGACGGCGACAACGAACAGAGACAGCTCGACCTCACCAAATCGATGGCGGACATACAGGAGGACGAGGAGCGAATCCGTTTCCTGCGAATCCCCATAGCCTCAAAATCCTCAAGTGAAGAGATCGAGGACGGCCCGTTAGACGATCCGATCCGTCTCTACTTGCGGGAGATCGGACGAGTGGCCCTGCTGACCGCGGCGGAAGAAGTCGTTCTCGCCAAGAAGGTGGAAGCGGGCAGCATGGCGGCGCGCGACCACTTGATTCGGGCGAACCTGCGTTTGGTCATCAGCGTTGCCAAGAAGTACTACGGCCGCGGGATGTCGCTGCTCGACCTGATCCAAGAGGGCAACACCGGTCTGATGCGCGCTGTGGAAAAGTTCGACTACCGTCGTGGCTACAAATTCAGCACCTACGCAACCTGGTGGATCCGACAGGCAGTCACGAGGTCGATCGCCGACCAGGCCCGGACGATCCGCATTCCCGTTCACATGGTGGAGATCATCAACAAGGTAGCCCGCGTATCGCACCGCCTAATACAGCAAAACGGTCGCGAGCCGACGCCGGAGGAGATCGCCAAGGAGCTCGACATCCCCGCTGACAAGGTCCGGCTGGCTATGAAAGCCGCTACGTATCCAGTATCTCTCGAGACGCCTGTAGGTCGTGACGAAGACAGCCGCCTGGGCGACTTTCTCGGTGACCCTTCTGCCGTGGCTCCCGCCGACGCTGCCTCGTTTCAAATGCTGAAGGAAGCAGTGGAGGCCGTTCTGCAGACGTTGTCCGAGCGCGAACACAGGATCTTGAGGCTCCGGTTCGGTCTCGACGACGGCCGTATGCGAACGCTCGAGGAGGTAGGCGTGGAGTTTGGTGTAACGCGCGAGCGTATCCGCCAGATCGAAGCCAAGGCGTTACGGAAGCTGCGGCATCCCCGAAGAGCGCAGAGGCTGAAGGACTACCTGGACATGCCGGCGGCAGTTCGGCCGAGCTGAGACTGCCCTTCGAGACCGTTTGAATCTTCGGCTCAGGCGGCCGACAGCGAGCGATCTCAGCGGCGACGGTATTGACGACCTGGCCCCTTGCCCGGCTTCAGAAGACGGCTCCGTGCGGACGCTCCAGCTCCAGCGCGTGCCGCGTCAACGCTGCCCCAGCAGTCGACTTGGGGGCCCCGCTGGACCTGTAGGTAGCGCCCTACCCCCTCTCAAGTAGGGTGCAAAACCCCTCTCTGGACTCGTGACCGCTGTCCTCGTGAGCCGCATGCTTGGGATACGTTGGATCAGCAACTGCAGAGGAGTTACTCGATGATCGCTAGAGCTGGACACCCTGCCTGGGAACGCGTCGGCGGCCCACTCCATCTCAGAAAGCTTGGCGGATTGCCGCGCGTCTTGGTTCCTTTCGTGCCGCTCGTCGCACTGGGCTTGATCGGCGGCCGCTTCGGGGCCGATACGCTGCCCGGCGCGGCGTTGATCAACATCGGCTACATGCTGGCCGTCGCCGTCGCCTGGCTGATGCTGCAACGGCAGGGAGTGGGCTGGCGCGAAATCGGCCTGGCCCGGCCCTCCAGCCTGGTCCGCACGGTACTCATCGGAGTCGGCGTGTTATTCGCCGCCTTTGTAGCGATCAATCTTGTGCAGATCGTCGCCGTCAGCCTGCCGGGGGACATACTTCCGCCGGACGAAAGTCGCTTCAATATCCTGGAAGGCAACTTGCCTTTGCTGATGGTTCTCATAGTGGCGGCGTGGACCACGTTCGCGTTCGCCGAAGAGATGATGTTTCGGGCCTTCCTGATTACCCGGCTGGCTGAAATTTTCCAGAACACAAAGGCCCCATTGGTGTTCGCGGCAGTTGGTAGCTCGGTGGCATTCGGCCTGGCTCACTATGGCGAGGGACCTTTAGGGCTGGCCACAAACGGCGCCTTCGGACTGGTTCTCGCCTCCGCTTTTCTTCTTACCCGGCGCAATCTCTGGGTCACGATCATCACCCACGGCCTGGCCAACACGCTGCGGTTCGTGGTCGTGTTCCTCGGGGTGCTGAGTTAGCTTACGGGCGCCGCCTAGGTTGCTATCGTTTTTCCGGGAATCGTCCCGCCCGTCTCCCTTCTTGGTCAGATATCGGCCAAGAGGGGGGTGGGCGTTATCCAGCCAAAGATAGTCGCGGATCAAGGTCATGAACACCCTCCTATCTCTCCGTAGCCGCCCGCGGCGGCTCCGTTGGAAGCTGACTCTGAGCTACGCGGCCGTTACGGTCGGCGCGCTGTTGGCGGTGGAGGTCATCGCTCTGGCGGCGATGTCCCTCTTTGTGGCGGTTCTGATCAACACCGGCGCCATACCGGCCCGGCTGGTGGAGGCCGCGGCCGACCAGTACGCCCCGACCCTTCGACCGTATATGGACAAATCGTCCACCGATGTGGAAGGTGTAGCTGCCTGGTTGAAACGATTCGAAACCACGACGATCACGATCCAGGTCTTCGACGTGATCCCCGTCCGTTTCAGCGAAGGGGAGCTGGACATGATGGTGGTCGGCAATGACCGGCATCTGCTGGGACTCACTCCCGGCTTCCTTGAGGAGTCCAGGATCGGACAGCCACTGGACGCTGGGGCAATCCCGGGACTGGCCGGCCCGCTTGAGGCCGCGCTGGCCGGCGAGACGGATCCAGACATGCTATACGACCTAGGCTCGGCGGAACACATAGCCGTTATGACAGCGCCCGTCTGGGACACATCCGATGAGCGTGTCCTTGGCGCCCTGGTCATGTCGATGGCGATTCCAACGACATTTTCAGTTCTCGGCGACATGGTTCCAATTCTCGGAGTCAGCGCCCTTGTATTTGCCTTGGTCGCCGGCCTGGCCGGTTCGGCCTTCGGCTTTCTGGCGGCGCGGGGGCTGGTCAACAGGCTCGATCGTCTGGCCGATGGGGCCATGCATTGGCGGCGGGGCGATTTCTCAGTCCGCGTCGACGACTCGTCGGGCGACGAGCTAGGGCAGCTTGCTCAGCGTCTGAACTACATGGCGGAACAGCTTGGAGATCTGATGGAGGCGCGCCGCCAGCTCGTGCTGGCAGATGAGCGAAACCGAATGGCGCGGGAGCTGCACGACACCGCCAAACAGTAGGCCTTCGCGGCGGGAGCCCAGATCGGCGCGGCGCGAGCGCTGTTGACGAAGGACCCCGAAGCCGCAGCCGCGCGTATTGACGAAGCCGAGCGCCTCACCTACGAATTGCGACAAGGCCTCACCAGCGTCATTGAGGAGCTGCGCCCGGCCGCGCTCGAGGACAAGGGCTTGGTATCTGCGGTGCGAGAATTTGCCTCCGACTGGTCAAGGCAGAATCAGATCACTCTTAACGTAGATGTCGACGGTGAGCGGTCGATGCCACTCGACATCGAGCAAACGGTGCTCCGAATTGTGCAGGAGGCGTTGGCCAACATTTCCCGGCACAGCAATGCACTCAACGCCAGCGTGGAGCTGGTTTACACCCAATCGCAATTCCGCTGCGCGATCCTCGATGATGGACGCGGTTTCGAGCCCGGCCAAACCCGGGCTGGGTTAGGTCTGCGCTCCATGAGGGAGCGGGCCGACGCCGTACGTGGAGAATTGACGGTCGAAAGCAGCGTCGGTCAGGGAACAAAGGTCACATTGTCACTAAAAGTCGGCGATCTCAAGGACAGAGAGGGGAACCCTCAAAATGGCTGAGCGGATCACTGTTCTGCTGGTCGACGACCACGAAGTCGTCCGCCGGGGAGTCGGAGCCTATCTAGGTGCGCTTCCCGATTTCGAGATCGTGGCCGAGGCAGATTCTGGCGCCGAAGCGGTCAAGCTCGCTGAAGAGCATGTCCCGGATGTTGTGCTGATGGACCTGATAATGCCGGGAATGGATGGTGTCGAGGCTACGAGACTGGTCAAGATCGCGAGTCCGCGAACGCACATTGTCGTCCTGACCTCGTACCACGAGGACAAACATATTTTCCCCGCCCTAAAGGCCGGGGCTATCTCGTACGTCCTGAAGGATGTCCACATGAAGGATCTGGCCGACGCCGTGCGGAGAGCCGCCGACGGCGAAGCCACGCTGCATCCGCGCGTGGCGGCCCGGGTCATCGAGGAAATGCGCGGTGCAAAGGGCGCGAATGCCGGCCCGCATACCGATCTGACCAATCGCGAGATGGAGATCCTGAAACTGATCGCCGACGGCTTGAGCAACAGAAACATCGCGGGAAAACTGGTCATTGGCGAGCAAACCGTCAAAGGCCACGTCAGTAATATTCTGAGCAAACTGCATCTAGCCGATCGCACTCAGGCCGCCGTCTACGCGTGGCGGACGGGTGTTGTTCGCGGCGACCTACTCTAAATTTGCAGCCGGCTGGAAGCGGATCACGACCAGTGCGTCCGCAGCGGACTCGGCGCCCCAGATTTCGCCGGACCGGCCGAGGATCTGGCGGACGTTGCCCGGAGTTGACGGCAAGATAAACGTGAGGAATTCCTCGGTGGCGGGGTCGAAGCGGACGAGCGCATTAGCGCCAAAGTCGCTGAGCCAGACCGCGTCGAATTCGTCCACGTACACCGCGTAGGCGCGGGGGGCTGGGCCGGGGAGGGGCCATTCGCGCCAGCGGCCGGCCGCTGGATCCAAAACGGCGACCTGTCCGGCGTTCCACTCGCTGGCCCAGATTCGGCCGGCCGAATCTGACCACACCCGCCGGGCACCCTGATCGGCGGTGGGCAGCTCGAGTACGGCGGCCGCTCCGGTGGCGAGATCGATGCGGGCAACGTAGCTGCCGGCGAGCGAAGCAAAGTAGATGTCGCCGGATGGCGTGGCGGCGATTCCGTAAGGACCGCGCCCGCGCGGGGCTTCAAAAAGGGACATCTCGCCCGAGGCCGGGTCGAGCACGCCGTATATGCCACTCTGCCCGGTGAACCAGATGCGGCCGGAGGCGTCGAAGGCCGCAGTGTTGAGGTTGGCGTAACCCGCGGACGCGGGCAAGGGAAACAGGAGAAGCTCCCCAGTGACTGGATCGACGCGGACGATGGCGTTCAAGCCGCTGTCGGTGACCCAGGGCGCACCGTCGGGACCGACGATGACGCCGTGCGGGGCAGAACCCCGACCGAGCGGTATGTGCCGGGTCTCGCCGGTGTCTGGGTCCAGAACGCCAAGGTCGCCTGATCCCTGGGCGGTGTACCAGACCCGGCCATCGGGGGCTGGGGCCACGTCGTGAGGCCGGGAGCCGCCCGGAAGAGGGTACTCAACGAGTTCGTAAACCAATGCAAGTCGGGTGTCTTGTGTGGCGGGAGTTTCGGGAGCGAGCGTAGGGGTCAGGGACGGCGAGGTCGTCGCGCTGACCTCCGTCACGGTGCCGGGCGAAGCGGTGGACGCGGGCGCCGATCCGGGCGTGCCCGCAGGCGGCGTCGCCGCCGGGAGGGTCCTCTCGGACCGACGTGAAGGACGCCCGATGACGTTGGGCTCAGATAGAGTGCCGGTGGGCGTGGGGCCCGCCGTGGCCAGCCGCCCCGTCACCCCAGAAGGAGGCCCGGGAACCGCCGGAGAGAGGGTCGGGGTGGGCCTGACTTCGGCGTCTCGTTCCGCCTCCTCGACGTCGCAGGCGGCGAAAAGGCCCGCCAACGCGATCGCTGCGGCGGCAGACATGAGGAGCGGGGCTATATTCTTCAGCGACCAAATCCCACTTAGTGGAGGTCCATCCCGGTATTCTTCCCCAGCCGGCTCCGACCGATTCCCAGAACGTTATGGCGGCCACGGCTTGGCCTGATTGTAGGGGGGACCTCCGACTATCGTAGCGCCTGGGCTCACCCTCAGCGGTGGATTCGCGTGGGACAGAATCGGGTATCGGGGTCTGTCCGGATCAGCGCCACGGCGCTAGGTGCGAAATAGAACACCGCAATCAGGCAAGTGTCTGGGCCAATTTTGCTGAATTATCAGGGTTTCGGCGACGCGCGGACGGGATTGCGAGGTCGCGGTATGGAGGCTGTTGGATGAAGTGCGAGTTTGAAATCACAAATCCAGCTACACACCGACGATGAGAACGGCGATGAGTGACCTGGGCAAGATCAGCGTGTTATACGCGGTGACCTGGGACCGACGGTCAAAGCATTCACCTTCGCGCCTGTGGCGGGCGATCACCGATCCCGAGGAGGTGAGTCGCTGGATGAACTACCCCGCGCGGATCGACCTGAGGGTCGGCGGTGACTACTGGGTCGACTTTAGCCGCACCGGCGAGGGCGGAATCGACGGCGTAATCACAAAAATCGAGCCGGAGCGGCTCCTGTGGTATGCCTGGGGACACACGACGATCAAATGGGAGTTGGAGGCGGACGGCGAGGGCTGCCGTTATCGTTTCGTTGACTTCGGGCAGCCGCCGCGCGACGTTCCCGACGAGGAGGGTCTGGCGGCCGGTTGGCACGCCTGGCTTGAAGATCTCGACCGCTACCTCGACGGCACGATGCCGGATACTCCGCCCGGCACCGAGGACAGCAAGCGCTGGTTGGAACTCAAGCGCCAATATCGTCCCCTGCTCGAGGCCGCGCTGGGCGACGCGCTCACCCCGGGCAAGTGAAGGCCCTTCTGGATAGGCCGCGCCATTGCTGGAACTTCAATCCGCGCCGAGGCGAAGGTTAGCCGGATGGGCGATCCGGCGCGATGGCTCGCGCATACGTACCGTTCTGTTCGGCCGCCTAATCAGTCGAGGGCCTGATTAGTTCTGTTTGATCTGCTTGAAGGTCCTCGGCGGGGAAGGCGAATTCAGTTCCCTTTAGCAGGGTCGCCCTGAAGATCAGCACGCCAACGACCGTCAGGCCCGCCGCGGCGAGAAAGAATCCCGTGTATCCCAGCGCCGAGATCATGAATCCGCCCCCCAGCGATACCAAACCGAAACTAGCGGCCGTACCCGCGAGAGACGCGCCCGCCGCCGGTGAAAGCCACTCGGCCGGCACCAACTCAGTAACGTAGACGTTAAACGCCGGCGCCAGGATAGCGCCGAAGACCAGCACCCCCACGTACCCAAGACCCGCCACGGCGAAGTGAGGAATCAACGCCACCGGAAGCAAACTCACCGCGATGGCGAAGGCGGACAGGGCCGCCGCGCGACCATTGCCGAGCCTGGATCCAACGGCAGGCATCGTCAGCGCCACGGGCACTCCCAGCAACTGAGCGGCTGCCACTACAAATCCAATCTGGGAGGTCGGAACTCGGAGTACCGTATCGGCGTATGCGTTGAAGAATACCCACGCGGCCGCTTCCGCGGGGGTGATCATTAGACTCACGAGTCCAATAACCATCAACAGCTTCCACGGCGTGGGACTCGTCCTGGTCGTCGTATCGCGCGCCGTCCCGGCCCTCACCTCCCGGCCGCGAAGCACGAAGAAGACTGCCGCAAGAAGCAGCACAGCTCCCAGAAGCAGCGAGTACCGATACGAGCCGGGATTGGAAAGCGACTCCCCCGTTAGCCATGCAAATGCGCCCGGCAGCAGCCCACCAACCATGGTGCCGACGGACGATCCGAGCAATTGGAGCGAAAACCTTATCGAGAATGCCCCGCTTCGCTCTCGAGGACCCGTGACGGCGGCGAGGTACGGCGTTAGATTGACGTAGAAGAGCATGCCCCCGATGGCAGCCACCACATTTGTGCCCACGAGCCACGCACTGGTCAGGCTCTCGGGAAGCAGATCGGCAAGAGGTAGCAGTACACCCCCGACCACGCCAACACCGAGACCGGTCAGCATCGTCCGGCGCGCGCCCCAGCGTCGCCCCAATGCGCCGGCTACTGGCGAAATCCCCGCCGCGGTGACAATTGCAATCCCGTTGAAGAGCCCGATGAAGATCGGACCGTAGCCCAGTCTGATCACGTAAAGGTTTAGAAGGACGGCGGTGATTCCCATTCCCGCCAGTGATCGAATCGTGGAAGACGCGATCAGATATCGGGAGTCGATTCCCAACCTGTTCAGGGGGATTAGGTACAGCACGCTACGTTATCCAGGTGCGGTCGACGTTCATTACGCTGTCGCGCCGTGAGCGGGCCGTTCTCGCTAGCGCGATTGACGGCGGAATCGTTCCCCGGGGCAAAACGACCGAGCGGGCACTTGAAGATGTAGTCATTCAGCTCGAGGAATCGCCCCGCGGCCGAACGCGCTTACCGACCGCCGCCAGAGTCGAATCGCGAATCATCGGAGACCTTCCTACCTTTGCCCGTGACCAAGGCTACATCTCGCGCTTTCACCCTAGACGGTGGAACCCGGAACGAATGATCCCTTGGCCGAATAAGGCAGGCGGCTGACTCCTCCCGGCGGGCTTCGAAGCGGTCCTGCGACTGCATCGGTGCAGCGGTTGCAGCCTCATTGCGTGCTCGCTTCCGCGGGGCGGTGGATAACTACTCCCGGGCGTGCGCGCAACGATTTGTGCGCCAGCGCTGCTGGTTATTCCTGCGCTGTCGGGGGCGCAAGCCACAGTAAAACTTTGGGCGGCGGCAAAAGCGTTCGTTCTCTTGGCGCAGGCGTGCGATGTTCCTCAAAAACACAACGCCCGAGGGGCATTTTGTCCATCAGCCAACCTGCGCCAGCGTCTTTCACCCCACGTTCGCTCAGACCATACCCGCCTCCTTTGAATGGAGGTATCCAACGTGTATGATCGCTGCCACAACGTCGGATGTTATAGGGGAGGTCCTACGATGGATGAACGAGAGGTCGGCCGTCGAGTGAGAGACGGCATCATCGGTCTCCTCGGCGGTACCGGGGACATATTAGAAGCAACGATTAGCACCGTCGCCGGCGTAGCGAAAACGGCGGTCGGCGAAACCGGCAGCACGGCTGGCGCAGTCGGGAACGTGGGCGTGGGTGCGATCCGGGCAGCGATCGGCGCCGTCGGAGACATTGGCGAGGAAGCGGCGGAAACCGCGGCCGATAGCGTCGGCGCAGCCGTAGACGCGGCGAGCAGCATCGGCAGCAAGGTCGGCGGTGCGGCCAAAGGCGCCGTCATTGGAACCATTCAAGGAGCCGGAGAGATCGGGACCGAAGGGCTTGAAGCGATTCAGGAGACGACAAGCGCCGCGGTAAAGGAAGCCGGTGAAGTAGGTGTAGACATCACAACCGCGGCGGTGGGCGCCGTGGAGGGCGCTCTGGAGGGCGCGAAGCAGCTTGGAGTGAGCGCGGAAGAGGCCGCCTCGGCTGCCGCCACCGGCGCGATAGAAGCAGCGGGCGAGATCAGCGACGCAGCTGCACGGCGTGTGCGACGCTCTGTGGTCGGCACCATAAAAGGCGTCACGGTCGTAGCAAAAACCGCTATCGGCCAATAGTTATTCACGAAACATGGCAGACGGTCCGTATCGACGGTCGCGTCTGGAGACACTAGATATCTAGCGTCACAGGATCTCTGCAAAAGCAGCATATAACTGGACTGGCCGCCTAATTTACTCGGTGATTAATTCGCCTTCCTTAGCGTAGGAATTGGCGGTTGTCCGGTGGGATCAACGACGCTATGCCGCCTGATCGTTGCCGGTGCCGCACCTACTGGTCTATGGAACGTTCAACGGCCCAGTAGCGCAATTCCCGATCACCGTGCGGGATGCGCTTGTCCGTCGCTCGCCATCGGGATTCAGTCGGCGATAAAGCCGCCGTCAACGTCGAGCATCTCGGCGTTGATGAACGCCGCTTCCTCGGATGCTAAGAATGCGATGGCACTGGCGATCTCTTCGGGTCTCGCAAGCCGCTTGAAGGGATTCTCGTCGGCCATGGCCTGTCGAACTTCCGGAGTGAACGCCGAAGCCATGTCAGTGTCCGTGAGCGACGGGCACACGCAGTTGGCCGTCATGCCGAACTGAGCCACGTACCGGGCCAGGGACTTGGTGAACGCCAGCAAACCACCCTTGGAGGCGCCGTAGTGGACGCCGGAATGCATCCCGCCCTTCTTGCCGGCATTCGACGAGATGTTGATGACCCGTCCATAGCCGCTTCCGATCATCCCCTCCAGCACTGCCTGCGTCACGAGAAACGGGCCTTTGAGATTCACAGCCAGCATTCGATCCCATTGCTCCTCGGAAATGTCCAAGATGCCGCCCAACTCCAGGATGCCGGCTGCGTTGACGAGGATGTTTACCGGACCCAGTTCGTCTTGGACACGCCTGGCCAGGTCCAGGACCTGCTCGCGGTTCGAGACATCGGTCTGGATTCCAATGACGCGAGCGGAGGAGGCTGAGCCGATGGATTCGATCGCCCGTTCTAAGCCTTGGGCGTTGATGTCCGACAGGGCGACATTGGCGCCTTCGCTGGCCAGCCGTTTGGCGGCCGCGAAGCCGATGCCACCGGCCGCCCCGGTAACCAGCGCCACTCGACTAGACAGACCCTTCATTGATGCGCCCTCCGGATAGGTTCAGCCCTGAGTCTTCTTCCACGCTTCAAATTCCGCCAGTACCTCGGCGTTCGGTGGGTAGGCGCGGTCGGTGGAGTATCCGTCGATGGAGATCTTGGCCCTGATGAAACTCTCCCGCAGTTCCGTTTCGGCGCCTTCTTCCGCGATCCCGGCGGCGTGCGTCGCCGGAATCGTGACCGCGCCATCGCTGTCGGCAAGAATGTAGTCGCCGGGAATCACCGTGCAGCCGCCGCACCGCACGGGGATGTCCACGTCAACGGGCCACAGCATGCGCATATTGGCAGCTCCGTGCACCCCTCGGGCCCACACCTGAAGACCGACATCCCGAATCTGAACGGCATCCCGCACCGCGCCGTCGACTATGAGACCGGCTCCGCCCAGATATTTCATCCTCGCCGAGAGGATGTCGCCCAAAGTACCTGAGCCGAGTTCGCCGCCCGCGTCGATCACCAGGATCTCGCCCTCCTTTATCGATTCGATGGCCCGCCGTTGCGCGTTTCCGCTCGGCTCATACGGATTCGGCGCCAGGTCCTCACGCACCGGCAAGTACCGCAGTGTGCGGGCGCGGCCCACTGCCTTAGAATCGGGCCACAACGGCTTGATTCCTTCGAGAAACGTATTCCTTATTCCCAGCTTAAACAGAAGGTGAGTCGCCGTTGCGGTCGATACCTTGGCGAGCTGGTCCAGGTCTACGTCGTCGTCCGACATATTTCCCCCGTGGTCCAAAATGAGCCGCGGCACCACTCTCCAATGCCGTGTCGCAGCCTATCGCACAACCTGTATGAGGACATGGTCGGGGAGTGCAAGATTGCTGGACGTGAAAGGCTCGGACGTCCAGTCCTTTGGTTCTCGCCGGTACCTGTTATCAGGAAAGGTGCCCTGGAGCGCAAGACGACGCGCCGGCGGCGGAATCCAACCCGTCAGACTGAGGACTTCCGGCTGCGTCGAAGCGTTACGACTACGGCGAAAACCAGAACGATCTCAACGATCTTATCGGCGTAGGCCAGCAGGTTCCGTTCGCCCACGGGCGCCCAGGCGACCAAAAGCAATATCGCGTAGCCGAGGCCGACTTTTAGCCAGAACCGCCGCCTCAACCCAGCCGCTATGAAGGCAGCTCCCACGACGTACGGTAGTGCCATCCCGATGAATATCACCCCTTTGGCCGGTTCGCCGTCAATCAGGTCGGCGATGCCGATGTAGGCGTGGATCGCCCCGGTCGTCAGCGCCAACGCGAGGCTAATCGCGAGCCAGCCACCCCACGCGTTCATCGCGGCTTGCGCCGTCGTTGTGTCGTCCGTTTCCACCAGTTCGCTCCCCTCAGATAACTCCCGCAGGCTGCGATGAGCGGCCCTTCCTCCCAACCGATCATGACCCTCAACGCCAATATCCTCTCAACCAGCGATGTCTGCGCGGTGAACACGCCGGAGGCCTCGATCGCGAATAATAGCCCGACGGCGGGACCCGACACCGCGTACCAGCGGGAACAGGCTCCGGCGGTCCTAATGGTGACGGCGTTCGCGAAAACCTACAGGGTCGGCGAGGCCGAGGACAAGGTCGGCAAGGAGAATGAGTTTAGGAGCGACCTGATCGAGGGCAAGCCTCTCCGCGAAGTGTATGAGCGTTTGGGGATCCCCTAGCCCCTGACGAATCGGCGATCGGTTGGCGGCGCGGCCGCCCGCGTCGGTCGATTTTTCGGTAGCGGATGAAATTGCCAGGAAAAGGACGGGGGGCAGTCCATATCCGCCAGTCCCGTTCGTCTACACCACAAGGGGGCCACCGGGTCCCGTTTCCCGAAGGAGGAATTTCCCATGAAATTCATATTCTTGCTCTACGTGGAGGATTCTGAAGAAGATTCTGAACAAGAGGATATGGATGAAGGCCCGCCCAGCGAAGAAGATATGAAACGCTACCAGGACTTTCAGGAAGACGCCGCAAAGGTAGCGACGCTCGTCGCGGAGGGGGCCCTCGAGCCGGTGGAAACCACGAGAGCAATCATCTTCCGGGACGGCGACGTAGTCACCACCGACGGGCCCTTCGCGGACACAAAAGAGCACCTGGCCGGTTTTTCCCTCTACGACTGCAAAGACATGAAAACAGCGGTCGCCCTTGCCGCCAAAATGCCCATGGTGCAGGCAGGCCGCCTCGAAGTCCGCCCACTAAGAGATTTCCAAGCCGGGAACTAGGCTCACGTCTAGGTGCCTCGGGGCGCGCCGGCGCCGTCTAAAAAATCGGATCGGCGCGCCCGGTGACGAGGGAGATATGCTCTTCGGAGACGACAACTCCGCGGGAGGGCTTCACGTTCCCGGCACCTCGACCCGAAGATTCGCCGGACGGATCGGGCGCACCGTCGCCCATTACCGCGGCGGTTGAGGCGGTGGTCCGGGAACATTCCGCCCGCATAACCGCCACGCTGATCGGCTCCTGCGGAGGCGATTTTCAGCTTGCCGAGGACGCCCTTCAGGACGCACTGGCCATCGCCCTGGAGCGCTGGCCCCATGAGGGCGTCCCCACATCCCCCACGGCCTGGATCATCACCACCGCGCGCCGTCGGGCCATCGACCGGCTCCGCCGCGACCAGGTTCTACATCGCAAGAAGAAAATCCTGCAGGGGCTGCTGGAGGTGGAACAGAACGCCTCCAGCGCCCCCGAACCTGAATCGCCCGTGGACGATCGGTTTTTCGACGACCGCCTCCGCCTGATCTTCACGTGCTGCCACCCGGCCCTCTCCCGCGAGGCCCAGGTGGCTCTCACTCTGCGGACGGTGGCAGGACTGCGGACCGAGGAAATCGCTCGCGCGTTCCTGGTGGCCTCGGAAACCATGGCCAAGCGCCTCACTCGCGCCCGCCACAAGATTCGCGACGCCCGTATCCCTTATGAGGTTCCCGCAGGGCATCAACTCCCGCAACGCCTGACCAGCGTCCTCACGGTGATCTACCTCGTATTCAACGAAGGCTACTTGGCGGCCGGCGAGCAGCTGGTACGCGCGGAGCTTTGTGACGAGGGCATCCGCCTGGGCAGGATCCTGGCCGAACTCATGCCGGACGAGCCGGAGGCCGTCGGCCTGCTGGCGCTGCTATTGCTAATTGACTCCCGCCGCGAAGCCCGCACCGATGCCGCCGGCAATCTGGTCACCCTGGAGGAGCAGGATCGGTCCCTCTGGAATCGGGATCAGCTCGAAGCCGGCGTCGAGCTCGTTGAGCGTTCCCTGCGGATGCGCCGTCCGGGACAATTCCAACTCCAGGCGGCCATCGCCGCACTCCATGTGGAATACGACCGGCCCGACGACACCGACTGGCCGCAGATAGCGCGCCTGTACGAAGAGCTTCTGCGATTTCTCCCCACGCCGGTGGTGCGGCTCAATCTCGCCGCGGCCCGGGCCATGGCCAGCGGACCGGAGAGCGGGCTGCGGCTCATCGACGAGCTTGAGGCCGAGGGCGAACTTGATCGTTACCACATGCTGCCGGCCGCCCGCGCCGACCTGCTGCGTCGAGCCGGCCGTCCGGAAGAAGCGGCCGTTGCATATCGTCAGGCGTTGGAACTCTGCACCAACTCCGTCGAAAAGCGTTACCTGCGGCGGCGCCTCGCCGAAGTCACCGGCGAGGCAGTCGGGTAACCCTCCAGCCGCGTATTCGACAATATTCTCGCCGGAGCTAAAACGGCGGCCACACCGGCGAAGTGTATGAGCGCTTTTGGGGATCCTCTGGCGTTTCCGGCGACGCAGCCGCGCCGTCGCCGATATTTGCGGAGGGGCGCCCCACCAATGGCAAGTAGAAATCAAGCGACTTGTCACAAACAAGGGATCCCAGCACGGCGAATAGCCTCGCGCCGGCCGCTCCGCCGTCAGATAATTATTTGAATCTTCTGCGTCATGCTGCGCGCACGAGATCGTGAGGATCCAGCACGAATTTCCGCGCCGCGCCCTGGTCAAAGTCCGCATAACCTTGCGGGGCGTCATCCAGAGCGATGACCGTCGCGTTGACCGCTTTGGCCGGCTCGGCCTTGCCATAGAGAATCGCCTGCATCAACTGCCGGTGATAGCGCATGACGGGGCATTGCCCGGTGGCGAATGAATGCGATTTGGCCCATCCCAGCCCGATACGGATGCCAAGACGACCGATCTTCGCGTTTTGATCGATCCCGCCCGGGTCATCGGTTACGTATAGACCGGGAATTCCCAGCGCACCGCCGGCGCGTGTGACTTCCATAAGCGAATTCAATACCGCAGCCGGCTCCTCCACGCCCGACTTCGCTCCATGGCCGCGAGCCTCGAATCCCACACAATCCACGGCGCTGTCCACCTCGGGGGCGCCGACTATCTGCTCGATCTGCTCTGCCAGCGTTGCGTCTTGGCGCAGATTCACCGTTTCACAGCCGAATGAGCGGGCTTGTTGTAGGCGCTCAGGAATCATGTCACCAACGAGGATCGCAGCCGCGCCCAGCAGCCGCGCGCCTTCGGCGCAAGCAAGCCCAACGGGACCCGCGCCCGCTATGTACACGATTGAACCCGGCCCGACACCGGCCGTGACCGCCCCGTGATACCCAGTCGGGAATATATCGGACAAGAGCGCCAAATCCCCGATCTTCTCCATGGCACGTTCCCGGTCCGGAAACTTGAGCAGGTTGAAGTCGGCGTACGGGCACATCACGTAGTCGGCCTGGCCGCCGACCCAGCCTCCCATATCAACGTAGCCGTAGGCCGCGCCGGGACGAGCGGCGTTCACGTTCAAGCAGATTCCAGTCTTTCCTTCTTTGCAGTTCCGGCAGCGCCCGCAGGCGATATTGAAGGGCACCGATACGAGATCGCCCACCTCGATGAACTCCACATCCCTCCCGATCTCGATGACCTCCCCGGTAATCTCGTGCCCCAAGACAAGCCCGGCTTGAGCGGTCGTGCGCCCTCGGACCATGTGCTGATCGCTGCCGCAGATGTTGGTGGCCACGATCTTGAGGATTACGCCATGCTCACATTTCCGATCGTCCAGCGCGAGTTTCGGGAAGTCGATCGTTTGGACTTCCACACGCCCCGGCCCCATGTAGACAACACCGTGATTTGACGCCATGCTCCCCCTCCTCAGCGGCGATGAACGCCAATCCTACCCGAGTTGGGCCGCCGCCCGCGCCTTATGGCGCCGGTGGGCGATCGCCGACTGCGTCCGCCAGCAGCTCCGCCGCCTTTTGCAGATCCAGGTCCTCTGAAACCTTCGGATCGGCGAGCGCCGACCGCGAAACCAGACGGAATATCTCCGCCGCCCCACGATGAAAATCCGGGGTCACGCCCGCGGCTTCGAACGTGCTCGCAATCTCCTCCATCTCGCCGATCCACCGGTAGGCCACGGAGGGTAGTCGCCGGGACGAGGACTCCATGCGTTCGTAGGTCGCCCTTTGGCTATTCAGGAGTTCGCTCCGGAGCTCCTCGAAAACGCCCAAACGCACGGCGGCGATGAGTAATGCGGTCTGCAGGGCGGCGGTGCCCTTTGTGAGCGCCGCGTAGCACATCTTTATCGCCGACGCGCGCCCGCTCACGTCGCCGACGGGCACAACCGTTATGCCACGGCCATCCAACTCCTCGAGAATCGATACGCCCGGCCCGCTGGCGTAGAACCGGGTCGCGTAGTCGCTCCGCGGGGGACCTCCAATGATTCCGGCATCGATGAACACGCCGCCTGCCTCCGAGATGATCGACGCGATCGTTCCCGCGGTCTGCGGCGAAACCGCGTTGCAGTCGGCAAATGCCGTTCCCGTGCCCTCGTCACGCATGGCTCGCGCAACCGACTCGGCGACCGCCATCGCCTCCGCGGGAACCAGGATCGACAGAATCAAGTCCGACCCGGCCACCAGCGATCTCAGATCGGGCGCCTCACGAAAACCGCACCTTTCGGAATTGCGGCGGGTATATTCGCTTCGATCCTGTAGACACGTCGTTACCTCCAATCCGCTCCGGCCAAGCGCCTCGCCGACGGCACTTCCCATCTCGCCGGGACTGAGTATCGCCACCGTTTGAATCGTCATGACCGTCCCTCAATCTCGTCATCTTCGGAAACGCGTCCGAATCCCGAATTTTGCTTTCACGGAATGAAGCGAAACGCCCGTCGCGGAATCGCCTCAGTCCGACACATGGTCAGACAGAGCGGCCGAACCTTCGCAAACGGCTAGAGTTCCGCAATACGGTTATCGCGCACCTGCTCAATATTCCTTTCCGTGATGATATTTACATCGTCAACCGAGAAAAGTACGTACGCTCGTAGCTACTAAATGATGTTATGTATCACGGGGAGCAAACAATTCTGCAGATCGATCCAAGCCGGGCCGTTGAATCAACTCCAGATCATCTCGAGGCTGTTGGCGGCCGCGACGTTCCGGTCCCCAACCTCCTGCGCGGTTTCTCCTATGCGCTCGATCTTTCGCAAGGCGTGAAGCACGGACACGCTGTCCGGACCGCGTTCCTGGCGATACACATCGCTCGTGAAGCCGGGCTGAGCAGCATCGACCAGACCGATGTCTTTTATGCCGCGTATATCAAGGACAGCGGGTGTCCAGCCGGTGTAGACGTACTCCAGGAAATCGTCGATGTGAACGACATACGCACCCATGCGGCGTCGCATATCAACGACCTTTCACTCGTTGGAAGCCTGAAAACCGTCATCAGGGGATTTCGTCCGGGGGCGTCCATTGCGGCCAGGGTCGCGAACCTGGCGCGCGACTACAAGGCCCTCAAGCGTGCAGCTCCCGAGATGGCTCAGATTCGATGCACCGTGGGAAGCTCCATAGCCAATCGATTGGGTCTGTCCAACGCGGTTCAAGAATCCCTATTGAGCATCACCGAATCCTACGACGGCTCGGGCCTTCCGCGCCGTCTCCGCGCCGATGAGATACCGATAGGCGCGAGGATTATCGCCGTGGCCCAGCTGACCGACGCCTATCGCTGTATGCGCTCGCATGAGGATGCCAAACGTGAACTTCGAAGGCGGGCGGGAGGGCAGCTCGACCCCGCCGTCGCCGACCTCCAATTGAAGCTGCTCGACGATCCCCTGTTCGTCGCCGAAGTCGATGATCCCGACATGGCTGAGACGATGTCCCGGCTCGATCCCACGCGGTCAATATTTCAGGGAGATCGCGCAAGGATTCGAGATATAGCCACCGCCTTCAGTGAAGTGGTCGATATCAAGTCGAAGTACACGGCAACGCATTCTCGCGGCACGGCGGCGGCGGCCATTGCCATTGGCGACGAGTTAGGTTTGAGCGCCGATCGACTCTGGAACCTTGAACTGGCGGCCCTATTGCACGATCTCGGAAAGCTGAGCGTGCCGACCAGCCTGCTCAACAAAAGATCGGTGCTCGACGAACAGGATTGGCTGGCCCTGCGCGCGCATCCGGAATACACGAGGGCAGCGCTTAAACAGACCGATCTTTTCGATGGCATCGCGGATCTCGCCGCGAGCCACCACGAGAAACTGGACGGAAGCGGCTATCCCCATGGCATGAATCGCACGCACCTCTCGATCGAGGCTCGAATATTGGCCACCGCCGATACGTTTGACGCGCTGTGCGGTGACAGGCCGTATCGTGACCCAATTTCCCGCCCCGACGTGCTGCGACTTCTGGATGGGATGGTCGGGTTACATCTCGACGGCGACACCGTCAATGCTGTAAGAAAGCGACTCTAGAAGCCGAGCGCCTAAGGTAGGCGAACTGGCGGTATACCCCGAGGCAGCTCAGCCGAAATCAGTTGCTCGGCCAACGCTTCAAGCTGAACCGGGTTGTCGCCGAACGTCGCCAAGAGCGTCGCGTCGGTTTCGGTCAGCGAGGCGAGATCATAAGGACTCCAGAGCGCGACGATTATCGTCCGGCTTGAAATCGCCACGGCCTCCCGGGCGAATTTAATCTGAGCGGGCTGCCGCCACCCGTCGCGCAGAGCCACGATTACAACATCAACGCCGGCCAGCCCTGTCAGCGCCGAATCGAGTTCTGCGGCGGACGGGGAATGCGACAGCGAGACGGATTCCAGCTGCGGGACATTGGCGCGTAGACGAGCGATTAAGGAGAGGTCAAGGCCAAGTTCAGCGCGGAACGAATAGATGGGATCGGGAGCAAATTCGACGACGAATACGCTTTCATCGGTGATCGGTTTCCACGATCCGACGTCTCGAGAATACATGGTCACCGCATCCAGCGCCGCCGACGCGGCCACAGACAGAATCTCGTCCGGCGGTTCGATATCACCCGCCGTCAGTGGATCAGGGGAGAAGAGTCCGAGCCCTGCTTTCAGACTGAGAATCCGGCTCACCGCGGAGTTCAGACGCTCGAGCCCTTCGGCGCCCTGTTCCTCAACGAACGCCACGAGCGCCTGATGCGTTAGCCACTCCACTTCCCCATCCATGACCACCATCAGCATGTCGGCGCCGGCGCGAAATGCATCGACGGCGGTCTCCGGAACGGTCATACCTTCGGCGACCGAGACGCTCGTGAGCGCATCTGTAATCAACACGCCCGTAAATCCCATCTCTTCTCGCAGAAGCCGAGTGGCAAGGCGGTCCGAGAGCGCCGCCGGCCTGATCGCGACGCCGCGCTCGAGCCTTGGATAGCTTGCAAGGCTTATCATCATCGCCTCCACGCCCGCGTCTACAGCCGCCTGAAACGGCACAAGATCGAGTTCTCTCAGCTCATCGAGATCCTTGCCGATTACAGTCGGTCCGAAGTCGGTGTTGCTTGTCGCCGCGCCGAGTCCCGGGAAGTGCTTGGCCACGGACGCGACGCCGATTTCCTTGTGTCCCGCGATCCACGCGAGGCTGTGGTCGATAACGCTCTGCGGCGCGTCACTAAATGCGCGAATTCCGATGGCTTCATTGCGAGGCTCGGTGTTGATATCGATTACGGGAGCAAGATTCATGTTGAATCCGACGCTCCGCATCTCGGCGGCCGCGGCGGCGGAAACGCGCCGCGTCGTTTCCATCGAACCGGCGGCTCCGAGGGCCATGGCGCCCGGAAACTGTGTGAACCCGCGGCCCAGTCTGACGATGAGACCGCCCTCTTGATCGGCGGAAACTAGCAGACGAATCCCCGCGCCCGATGATGCCGCTTGCGCTTGCATCGCCCCGATGTAGCGCTCGACCTGATCCGGCCCCTCAACGTTCCAGTGGAAGAGCACAACGCCGCCGGGCGTCAACTCCTGAATCGCTGCCGTCTCGAGATCGTCGAATACCGGACCAGGAGTCAGACCAAGGAACAGAAGCTGTCCGACCTTCTCTTCCAGGGACATCCCTTCGAAGACTTCGGCGGCCGAACGTGGAGCGGATCCCTCTTGGCTCCCGGCTTCAGCCGAACTATCGAGCGAATCTTCGCCAGACTCCGCCGCGGCCGGCCGACTGCGGTCGGCCTGAGCGGTCTGGCTCCCGCCTGCCGTCGCGGATTCCGCTTTCGCCTCTGCCGAGCCCGCGAGAACCGTGCCCTCCTCGGTGCCGCCGAAACCCTCGCTGCGCTCGACGAACCGCGACACGAGAATGACCCCGAGCACCGCGGCCACGACGCCTAATATCAGCAGCCCGAACAACGCGACCCGCCGCCGTCGCGCCGCAGTAGTACTCAGTTAATTTCGGACTTGATTGGACGCGGCCACGCTCGATCATATTCCAGCACTAAGCCAGGCGATATCCGTTTGATGGAACCAAACATTCTGTCGGTCACTCCGGCGGTTGACGGAGGCCGCGCAATCCCAACTAGCGCCCCCTCTAATTTTCGGTCAGCCTGTTGCTTCCTACACTGCGATCGACAGCCAAGACCCAGTCGGGTCGATCGCCGGTCCAGCGTCAGGTCTTTGGACCAAAGACAGCCGAAATGCTTCACCTGCAGCTGCGTCAAGCGCGGCACAAATGCGCATCGACACGGCCCAGGCTAAGCTCACACAAAAAAGGAGGAGCGTTGGCTAGCGGACGTCCGAACGTAATCTTCATTCTCACCGACGATCAGGGCGTTTGGGCCGCCGGTTGCTACGGCAACCCGGAAATTCGGACGCCAAACATCGATCGTCTTGCCGCCGCCGGCATGAGGTTCGAGAGCTTCTTCGTCTCCACACCAGTTTGCTCTCCCAGTAGGGCCACCTTCCTCACCGGACGCATCGCCTCGCAGCACGGCGTGCACGACTGGATTAAAGGGGGTAACGCCGCGCCCGATCCGGCCCTCTATCTCGCCGACGAGATCGCCTACACCGATATTCTCGCCGCCAACGGTTGGCGCTGCGGAATCAGCGGAAAGTGGCACCTTGGAAATAGTCAGCTCGCCCAGCATGGATTCGATCACTGGTACGTGCATCAGTTTGGGGGCGGACGCTATAACAACGCGCCGATGGTGCGGGACGGCCAGTTGATCGATGAGCCTGGCTACGTGACGACAGCCATCACGAACGATGCGCTAACGTTCCTCGATCGCAGCGGCAACGGCCAGGAGCCCTTCTATCTGAGCGTGCATTACACCGCGCCACACAGCCCGTGGACCGGACATCCGCAGGACATCGTCGACGCCTACGACGACTGCCCGTTCGAGTCGTGTCCGCAGGAGCCGCGGCACCCCTGGGCGACCAGGCTGACCGATGATTGTCTCGGCGATCGCGAGATGCTGAAGGGCTATTTCGCCGCCGTTACCGCGATGGATGCCGACGTGGGCAGGATTCTCGACAAGCTGGATGAACTTGGAATGACGGACAATACGCTGGTCGTCTTCACGAGCGACAACGGATTTAGCTGCGGACATCACGGTTTCTGGGGTAAGGGAAATGGCACTTCGCCGCTCAACATGTACGAGAACTCCGTGAAGGTACCGTTCATCGCCAGTCATCCCGGGGTAATCCCACAGGGATCGACGGCGGCGGAATTGGTTAGCACGTACGACTTCATGCCGACGCTGCTCGACTACCTGGAACTGCCTGGGCCCGAGGGACGGAACCTGCCGGGGAAGAGCTTCGCCGGGCTACTGACCGGTAATGGATCGCCGGGCCACGACAGCGTGGTCGTCTACGACGAGTACGGTCCAACGCGAATGGTGCGGACGTACGACTGGAAATACATCCACCGCTATCCAGACGGGCCGAACGAACTCTACGATCTGAACGCCGATCCCGATGAGCGCAGCAATCTGGCCGGCGACTCAGAACAGTCGCCGCGGATCTCGGAGATGAGGCAGTTGCTCGAGGACTGGTTCGCCAAGCACGTGGACCCTGACATGGACGGCCGCGACCGTGGGGTGACCGGTTACGGTCAGCTGACGCGCCTGGGGGCCGGCCAAGGCCCGGAATTCGACCAATCGAGCTAGCGGTCGGTGGCGTCGCGGCGTTTGCCGTAGCGAATCGGCGCAAATGAGTTGATCATCCGCGCGTCGTAACGGCCCTGCGACAGCGGTTCGTATTCATCGAATTGCGCCGGCAGGGCTCCAGTGAGCTTTTCCAGCCGGTCCAACGCAACCTGACCGGTGGCGGTTCGTGTTTTCGATAGGTCGTTGGTCTCAGCAGGATCGCTGTCCAAATCGTAGATCCACCGAATTGCTTGGTCCCGCCGCTCCCGAAGATCAATGTGAACTGAGGTCTGTTCGTCCCGCACGCAGGCCCAAGTGCGACATCCAGTTACCACGTACTCCCGCTCTCCCACGCCGGCGGAGCCGTTCAACAAGGCGGGCCGATGATCATGACCGGCTCCCGGATCGACGCCGACACCCAGCAGCGACATCGCCGTGGGGAAGAAGTCGTGGCTCTGGACCCAGCCGTCAAGCCTTCGACCCCTTGGACCGCCTGGGTGTCGGACTATCCAGTTCATTCGAGTCGTGCAGGGGTAAAGCCGATCCGGATACTTCCCGAATACACCCTTCTCCATCAGCTCAGTGCCGTGGTCCGAGACCAGCATGACGATCGACTGGTCCCAGAGATCGAGGTCGTCGAGCGACGCGAGAAAACGTCCGACCCACTCGTCTACGAACGTCACATAGCCGTAATAGAGCGCTTTCGTTCTCATTACGTCATCGTGGTCACGGCTTCTCAGTCCATTGAGCACTTGCGGATATATGAAATCTCTGCCGCCCGGTCGCGCGAAATAGGCGTCGGCATAGCGCCGAGGCGGATCCCAGAACTCATGCGGGCTAAAACTGTCGATCCACAGGAAGAAAGGCCCGTTCCTGTGATTGTCGGCGAGCCAGTTCGCCCCGCTTCCAAACACGCGGGCGGCGTTGTAGTCCTCTTCGCGCGATCGGTCCCTCATGTTGAGCAGATACTGAGCGAGGGTCGGATGATTTGCCGGTGCGGTATCGCCGTCGATTAGGTACGGGCTTAGGTCGACTTCGTCGAGCGGGCCGGCGCGGGCGGGATCGTTCTCCTGGCCCCTCACGAATTCCCACGACAGGAACCCGCGAGTGAAGTTGCACGTAGGTTTGAACAAATGATAGGTGGCGGCGATAAGGCCGGTGACATAGCCCTCATCGTGAAGGAACTCGGCCATCGTTTGCTGGTCGTGGGGGATCGGATGCCATCCGTGTCCAACGCGCAAGTGCATCCCCTCGCTGGGCGTGTCAAACCTCCAGGGGAACGACGGCACTCCTGTGAACAGGCACCTCCGAACGGGGATCGTCATCAATCCTTCGGCGTAGCAGCGGGTGAACGTAACGCCCTCGCGGGCCAATCGATCCAGGTTCGGAGTGTTCACGAAACTCATCGATTGGTCTTCGCCGATGATGTCGGCGCGCAGCGTGTCGATGCAAATTACTATCAGATTGAGTTTCAACCGCGGTCCTCCCGAAGCGGAGCCGGCAGCTCCTTCAACCGAAGCCGTCACTCGAACGACGGAAACTTCAAATCGATACAGCCTAAATCTGGGTCGAATCTATATCGATTCATCCGACGTAGGTACGGGTCAGCACCTTCCGCGGATAAAGCCGCCGCCAAGCCTCTGGACTCGTATCCAGCGCGTCGGCGCCGAACTTCTCCTCATGCTCCTCGAGAATTCGCGCCTCATACGTTGTCTCCTCCTCGATCGGGAACGTTACGGAAGCGCCGCCCTGGAGCGCGGACTCGCGGACGCCAATCAGCATTTCCTGGTCCAGCCTCGCGGCCGCCGCGCCATAGTCGACACCGGCGCCGGTGGCCGCCGCGTGGATTGACATATATATGCGGGCCAGAGCGTGACCGTCAGCGCCCTCGACGCCGTATTCCGCGTATGGGTTCTCCCACCGCAGTTCAGGCGACACCGCAAGCGAGAGCTCCACGATCGTGTCGCCGTCCAGTTCTGCCTCTATCGGAATCGGTGTTGCGCCACGCCCGTGCGGAACGTAGTCCGATCCGACGAAACTCGCCTGAGTTCCGATGATTTCCCAGTAATTCCCTCGCTCCACTCTGGCCGGATACTGGTAGACGGCGGTGGCGCCGGTGGGAAAGTCGAAGATCCCGATCTCCCAGGCGTTCGAACGCATTACGGGCGACGCCCCAGTCAATCGATCGTAGTCGTCGCGCTGCTTCAGGAACTTCGCGTGGCCGACCACACGCGACGGCCCCGCCCCGGCGTGCGTATGAATGGCATTCATGCCGTGATACGAGCCTGATCCGTAGAAAAGCTGCAGGTTGATCACCTCGCCAAGAAAACCGGCATCGATGGCGGCCCGTTTCAGCAATTCGTTCGGAAATCGCCAAACGTTTTCCGCCACCTCCAGCTGCACGCCCGCCGAACTGCACACCTCGATCATGGCATCGGCCTGCGCCAGCGTGGGCGCGATCGGCGTCTCGACGAGGACATGAACGCGCTTCGCCGCGGCGAGGGCTGTCAACGGCAGATGCCCGTCGGGCGGCACAACGATGTCGACCAGGTCCAGATTCGCGGCGTCGAACATCTCTTCTGGATTGGCGTAGACCGGGACACCGTATTTTGACCGGGCGCGCTCGGCGTTATTCTCGTCCTGCTCGGTTATGGCCACGAGTTCCAACGCCTCACCGAGCTTCGTGAGCGTATTGAGATGCTGCGTGCCCCGCAGCCCGGCGCCGATGAGTCCGATTCTCAATTGCCGCATCAGACCGTCAATTCCGTCCGGCGTCTATCGGCGTCCCACCTGTGACACGGCTGCAGCGGGCTGCAACGATTGCCGCCGGGAAACTTATGAAACAGCAAGTCTAGCCTCGAAACGGGAGACTGATCTTCTCGTTCCCACGCTCGATGGAGACTTCAGCCGCCAGACACACCTCGTGCGTGTTGACGGCGTCCGCGAGGTCCACATGCGAGTCATTGTCGTTCAGGATGCAGTCCACGAAGTGATCGATTTCACCCTGAAAGGGATGCTCGGCCACGTCCGCGCTTTCGGGCTCAACGGATGGAACGAATGCCCAGTCATTCTGCTCCGGAAACAGCTTCGAATAGACGTGGCCGTTCCTGAACGTGCCCTCCGTACCGAAAACCTCCACGTTGAACACGTAAGGCATTCGCGCCTCGGTTATGCACGAGACCTTTCCAATCCGGCCATTTTCAAACTCGATCATGGTCGCGGTATTGGCGGTGCTGGTGTTTTCTGGATTGACGTTGACACCCAAGGCGATTACTGAGGTGACGTCGGAGTTCATGAGGTACCGCGCCATATCCACGGCGTGGCAACCGCCGGACAGCAGGGCCGTATGTGGACTCCGCCAACCAGAGCCACGTCCTCGAGAGGCCATGGGGTGCCAGTAATCGGTCTGCACATAGAAGACCTCTCCGAGCGCATCCGCTTCGATGAGGGATTTCACGTTGGCGATCATCTCGTTCCAGCGCAGAACGAAGCTGACCACGGTCTTGACCCCCGCCTTGGAAACGGCGTCAGTCATCGAGTGAAGCTCCTCGAAATTCGTTGCGACAGGTTTCTCGATGAGCATGTGCTTTCCGGACTCGGCGCCCAGAATCGTCTCTCGAGAATGGCCTTCGGGCGGGGTGCATATCGAAAACAGATCGATGTTCGCGTCGGCGAGGAATGCGTCGTAGTCGGTGTAGATGGGACAGTCCAGATCGAACAGGTCACGCTTGGCCTCCGCCGAGCTGGCGCTGCGGCTCCCGATCGCCCGAACCTCGCAGTTACCGTTGCCCACGTAAGCCCGGATGTGCTCCGTGGAGACGCTTCCGGCCCCCCAGATCGCCGCGCCCAGAGTGTCCATCTAGATCCTCATTCCCGGATATGTAGTCGTGCTCACGGCGGACGTCATAGGTCGGTTAGACGGCCGCCGCCTCCGCAAATTCACTCACATTACTTCGAACCTTAAAAAGGGCGTCAATCACGTCGTCAATGTCTGAACGGGGCCCCAGCAATGGATCTCCCGGCAACGTCAGGACCTCCTCCTTGCACAGACGATCCGTCACAGGGGTATCGACTTCTGAATAGTCCATCGATCCCTTATACGCGCCGGACGTAAACGGGTGTCCGCCGGGCAGCGAATCCGGGATGCCGGTGAAGAGATCGTATTCCTGCAGCGGCTTTCGATAACCGAGTCCCACCGGGATCCCTTCGGCTTTCATGGCTTCGGCGAATTTTTCGCGAGGGAGATCCTCGAACTCGTCCCGCTTGTACCGGAACATGTACTGATAGTTCGTGTTCATGGTCACGTCGGGATGGCGAGGCACCGACCGAAAACCGTCCAACTCATCCAGCGCGTCGGATAGGTAATCGGCGTTCGCCATGCGCGCGCGGTTTTGCTCGTCGAGCCGCCTTAATTGGTTGTGCAGGAGCGCCGCGACGATCTGGCTCATTCGGTGGTTGCCGCCAAGAATGGCGGGTTTGCCCTCGCGTTCGCCGGACCCGGCCCAGCGCAGGAGATGTGCGATCTCGGCCGCTTCTTTGTCGGCGATTGTCACGAATCCGCCCTCGCCGCCGGTCAAATTCTTGCTGGCCTGAAAGCTGAAGCCGGCCGAGTCCCCGATCGACCCCAGCCCGCGATTCCGCCACGATCCGCCCCAGCCGTGGCATGCATCCTCCACCACCTTGATTCCCCGCTCGCTCGCAAGCGCCAGAACGCCTTCCATATCCGCCGCCCGTCCACCCCAATGCACCGGCATGATGGCCGTGGTCAGGTCGGTAACCACAGCGGCCGCGGAGTCAACGTCCATATTGAAGGTTTCTTCTTCGACATCGCAGAAGACGGGCACGGCGCCCACGTTCAGCAGCGCCAAGGCCGTGGCCACGTACGTGTAGGCAGGGATTATCACCTCGTCGCCAGGAACGACTCCCACAGCCCTGAGCGCGACTTGAAGCGCAGGCGTTCCGCCATTCACGGCAATGCCGAACTTGGCCCCCTGGTGCGCCGCGAACTCTTCCTCGAAGGCCTTCACGTTAGCGCCGCCGGCATACCAGTCGCCGTAGAGGATTGTCTGACGTACGGCCTCCACGTCGGTGGGATCGCCCACCGGCCACGGATGAAACGGCCTCTCGCGCAACGGGCTGCCGCCGTTGATCGCCAAAACGGACATCGGAAGCCTCCTCCATCAACTGCCCGCTGCTTACGGCACGGGGTGTCCGTGCGAGACCCCTTCGACCTGCGCGGCAAAGCGGGAGCAA
This sequence comes from Chloroflexota bacterium, assembly GCA_963663595.2. Classification (GTDB taxonomy): domain Bacteria; phylum Chloroflexota; class UBA11872; order UBA11872; family VXNJ01. The sequence goes on from CAXXGZ010000003.1 coordinate 756,014, forward strand.
ATTCAGCCGTTCGGCCCAGGCGCACGAATCGTATCAGGTCGCCGTGGCGCAATGTATTCCGGCGGGACCGTCGGGCGCTTCGACGCGGTTTAGGGGAAGAGATCTCCGATGACCAGGCGGGCAGCGGCGCGTAGATTGTCTCCGCTCACAGGGTCCCAGACCGCGGGCTGGCCGTAGATCTTAAAGGCCACCTCTACCTCGTATCCGCCTAGCGGCATGGCGCGGCGGGTCGGCGTATAACCCCACAATCCGTTACTCCAGCAGGCGACCATTAAATTCGGGGATCCGCGTTCACGTCGCACAGCCCGGCCATCGTCCGAGAAGAACTCGCTGGGAAACGCGGCTATCCCAAGGTCCCCGATGCGAAGCGCCTGCACTTCCACCTCAATATGTGCGGCCCCTTCGGGGTCTTCAAGGGCTTCCTGAACTCTTTCGGCGTAAAAAACCTGGGTCCACATGGACGCGAATTCATCAGCAGGGGACTGAGCGCGCGCCGCCGCCTTCTCGCCGTCCGCGCGGATTTGCCGTGCCTGTTCAAGTGATATCAGATCGCCATAGACGAGCTGAGCGGGGGCGCTGGCGGATCCGACTTGATGCGATTCCGACGGCTCAAGTGAACCAAGCGCGTCCACGACGTCACGGCCCAACCGCTGCCCGGTCGCCGCGGCGAGTTCGAAACTCCGGAAATCGTGAGCGGCCCCGCGTGGGTTGACGTCGCCGCCCGCCCCATTTACGTACATGCACGGCCCCGACGTCTCCTCCTCGACCAGCGTCCGCATATACCCGATGTAGTCAGAGGAGTAATAGGAGTCGCGGCTGCTTGTGGCGTGACAGCCATAGTTGACCAAGGTGGCAAGCACTCCACCGTCGTCGAGCAAGAACTGCGCCACGACGACGGCAGGGTCTATGTCGTCGACGCCACCGTCATCTGGGCCGCTCGGGCTGGCCTCGGCGGAACGGCGGTTCCACCCGGCGTACGATTCCGCCGATCCCAGATCGAGGCGGACCGCCGACATACTATTGAGCGCCTCTCGCGCCGCGCTCGTCGTGTGCCGGGCCAGCAGCGCCATGAATTCCTTGTCGACCGCCGGAGCGTCGCCGAGCACGTAGGGAATGACACCGGTGCCGGGTCCGCAATGGGTGTGCGAACAGCAATACATCTGTGAGCGGGCCGCCACCCCGCACTCGCGCTCCACGGTCGGACGAGTCGAGGAAACCCACTCCGACGGCAATCCAATTAGGTCGTAGCAGAAGAGCAATACCGTCGAAACGCCATCTGAAACGGCCAGAGCGGAAACGTAGATCGGATCGTGAGTCCCGACGGCGGTCGGCGGGCCGTTGCGAGCGGCGAACCCGCTCATCGCCAATCCCGGAGCGGGAGTTATGTCGCGCCTTCCCACACCTGCGTTCATAGCCACTACGGTATCTCACACCGGACGTTGCGCAGGAACTCGCCCCGCTCCAGAGGCCGGCCAGGGACGTCCCGCCTCAGAGAACTCTCGCGGCCTGCCGCTTCGCCGACCGAATTCAGTGAATAGTCGCTGCGCTCTCTTAGTCGCCATCGCGCATGTGCTGCTTCGCGAAATCAACGACCACATCCATTACCTTCTCGCCGCCTGCCAGCGCCGGATCGTTATGGTCCGCTCCCAAGACGAGGTGGAATCGCTTTGGATCGTTAGCCGCATCGTAGAGCCGCCGGCTGTCCTCAGGCGGAACGACGCGATCGGAGTCTCCCGCAATCACCAAAACTGGGGAGCTCACTTTCCGGATCAAGGCATCTGACTCGTACCGGTCCTTGAGCATCAGGGCGATGGGAAAGAAAGGGTAATGCGTTTGTCCAATTTTCACCATCGACGAGAACGGCGACCGGAGCACCAGGATCGCCGGAGGTCGTTCCGCTGCAAGCGCGACAGCCACGGCGGCGCCCAGCGACTCACCGAAGAAGACGATGCGGTCCCGACGCACTTCGGGGCGCGACGACACGTAGGCCAGCGCCGCCCTCGCATCCCGGACCAAGCCCGACTCCGACGGGCTGCCTGGATTCTCGCCGTAGCCCCTGTAGTCGAAAGCCAATACTCCGAACCCCCGACGGTGTAGCGTCACGGCCAGCGGCACACGATATTCGCGATTGCCGGCATTACCGTTGAAAACGATCACGGTCGAATCGAGACCGTTCGGCGGCGGTGGAATGAAATATGCCCCCAGCGCCAAGCCGTCATCCGTCCGCAGAACGACATCTTCCCCGCCTTGCATGAGCGCAGAGGCCTGCGGGACGGCGCCGGTAACGGGCATGTAGATCAACCGTCGTTGGAACAACCAAAGCAGTGACAAGACCAAGGCCGAAACGCCGATCACGATTGCCAACGGAGCTATGTATCGTTCCATGGCTTTGGGTACTCTTCTCGATCTCTCCCGAGGACGGACCAATCGGAGAGCCCGCTGGTCGTCTGCCGTTGCAGCCTACCTGATGCAAACAAGGCTGGGACCCCGCGGACGTTTCAGGCGTCCGTTACGGTCCCCGAAATGTCGCGCCAGTTCCAGCTGTGGTCTGGACAGGACGTCCCCAACCATGAGGATCGAGTCCGTTGCGCAAGCACCCGCCGCCGGGCTTCGGTTGAGTACGTGCTCCCAACGCGCGCTCATCGTCGGGCCCGAGGAGTGGCTCCTATCCGGCCGCCTTGAGCTTGGCGATTACCTCGTTGACCCTTTCCTCGGCGACGTCCGCATCGAACTGCGCCGTTCCCGCCCCGCGGTGACCGCCGCCGCCATATCCGTTCAAAAACTCGCCTACGTTCGTCTTGCAGGTCCGGTTGAAGATGCTGTGCCCCACGGCGACGACCGTGCTGTTGTTTATGCCCCCGAATATGCGGGCCTGAACGTTGCCTTCCGGGAAAAGGGTGTAAATAAGAAAGCGATTGCCTGATGGAAGGTCACGCTTGCCGCGCAGGTCCGTGACGATGACGTTTCCATCGAGATGCGAGAGTTCCATCTGCGACTTGGCGAAATCCTCCTGATCGCCGAGCAACTTTTCGGTGCGCGACTTAACCTCCGGATGCTCCATGATCTCTTCGATTGGCGTCTGCTTCGTGATCAAATCGACAAGCAGCGTGAAGTAGTCCTGAAATCGAGCCAGGCCGGAGCGCGGGTCGCATGTATGCGGAAGCAGCACCCAGCCCTCGGGATCTGTGACATCCTCCATGTTGAGGTCGGCGCTATCGACGCGATCGACCTCCACAAGCATTTCGTCGTACGGCTTCAGTTTCGGCGAGTCGTAGTACTCGTAGATCACCCTCGCCGCGGAAGGCGCCACCTCGTATCGGCCCTTGAAGTCGCCGGCCACATCGATCATCTGCTCCTGTGAGCTATGGTGATCGAACCACATTCCCGCCCCCGGAACGTACGGCAGATTCACAATAACGTCGTCTTCGGTTATCGGGACCTTGCCGTCTTGCATGTCCTTACGGATGCGAAAACCGGATTTTGTCCACATCCTCCATGAGCCCGATGAATACGGTGCAGGCCAATCCGTCGAGGTCGCCGCGAGTGACTACGTTCATTGCATCCTCCCGAAGTCGGATTCTTGTCTGTTGCTGGAACTCGGAAGCTCCGGTTTGCCGATGACACCCCGGATTTCAGGAAGGCTCGTCGCCCGTGGCCGAGGCATCGGAGAGGACCAGTATCATACTTTCCAGCCAGGCTGCGCAAGCGACCGTCCCAGGCTTCGCCACCCATCGGCAAAGCCCGCCCCTAACGCCGCGCCGATCCCAGGCCGCTGCCGACGCGAGACTCAAAATCCGCTGGGAAACCCAAGGCGTCATGTCCGTAGCGATTGCTAGCGTAAAGATTGGGCTCGCGGCCGCCGGGTCAAACGCCTGCTGCCAGGCTCCTAGCACCATTCCCATAACGACCAACGACAGCAGATGATTGCCGCTCTCGAGCATCCACAGCCGTATTGGCCGCTTTTGACACACAAACGCGAGGACGCTGGAGGTGGCGACGAACCCCAGCCAGATCCATAGGGATACCAGCAGACCGTCGACCAATGCCGTGGACCCCGTGGCCTTGATGACCAGCGCAAGGACGTAGGCTGTGATGAGCCCGCCGATAATGGAACCCACCATCCGTTGTATCATTCCGCACCCGCTCCTGAATCTCGTCGCCCGTTTTGCCGATGAGCCTCAGCCAGAGTTCGGATAACAGCTCGGGTAACAGCAGAGACGAATACCAAAGCGAGCCCAAGATCATGCTGCCGACCGTGGCGGCGACCACGGCGAAATAGTTGAGATCGGATCTCCATAGATTCATGAAAACGACCTTCCCCGCGCAAAACCCATCGCAAGATTTTTCGGCTTGGGTTTTATGTCAAGCTCTTGAATCTTGGCGCGGAGCTATGGCAAACGATCCGCGATAAGCGCTACGACGCCCCGGTTTCGGTGGGATTAGGAGGCGGGGAAGGGAGTTGGCGCATGATGGGCGGTTTGCGCCACACTATTGGGTCGAGGAGCCTCAGTGTCCTACGCTCAAATGTAGAAACTGGAGAGACGGTTGCGAGGAATTAAATACGCCGCCCCAACCTCGGTTGAGGACGCTATCTCGGTCCTTGCCGAATACGGTGACCGGGCGCGAATGCTTGCGGGCGGGACGGATCTGATCGTCCAAGTCCGGGAGTGGGTTCGCGATATCGACGTGATGGTCGATGCCAAGGGAATACCCGAGCTCACGGATATCAGCTTTGACGGCGATGGCGCGATGACGCTCGGAGCCGCGGCGCCCTGCGTTCAGATCTATGAGGATCAACGTGTCGTGGATAGGTATCCCGGCCTGATAGACGCCGTTTCGATTATCGGCGGCACGGCCATACAGGGCCGCGCATCGGTCGGCGGCAATCTGTGCAATTCAGGTCCCGCCGGAGATACGATTCCGCCGCTGATTATCTATTCGGCGTCGTGCAACATCGCGGGGCCGAATGGACGGCGCTCGGTGGCCGTCGAGGAGTTCTGCACGGGTCCTGGCCAAAACGTAATGGCTCCCGATGAGTTACTGGTGTCGATGACTCTTCCCGCCCCGGAAGCGAACTCGGGGGCGCACTATCTGCGGTTCATTCCCCGCAACGAAATGGACATCGCGGTGGTCGACGCCGGCGCAAACGTCACGCTGGACAACGGGTCGATCGAGTCGGCCCGCCTCGCGCTTGGGGCCGTGGCCCCCACGCCGCTTTTCGTCCGTGATGCCGGAGCCGCCATCGAAGGGAAGGCCCCGAACGAGGAGACATACGAACTGGCGGCTGCCGCCGCCAGAGAAGCCGCCACTCCAATCGACGACATGCGAGGAACGGTGGAATACAGAATCCACATGTCCGGCGTGCTTACGGTGCGCGCGCTGCGAGGCGCCGTTGCACGCGCAAAGGGGGATGAAGTAAGTGGCCACTAAGTTGATTTCCGGCGCCACACTGGTCACGTCGGTGATCAATGGCGACGAGATTACGTTTCAGTGCGAACCGAGGGACAGCCTCCTGGATGTTCTGCGCGAGACGCTTAACCTCACGGGCGCCAAAGAAGGTTGCAACAACGGCAACTGTGGGGCCTGCAACGTCATCATGGACGGGACGCTGGTCAATTCATGTTGCGTCCTCGCCGTGGAAACAGAAGGATCGCGGATAAGCACTATCGAAGGGATCGCCACCGCGGACGGGCTCCATCCTATCCAGACGGCCTATCTGGAGAACGCGGCCCTACAGTGCGGCGTCTGCACGCCCGGGTTCATCGTTTCGACGAAGGCCTTGCTCGATAAAAACCCCAGTCCGACCGAGCACGAGATTCGCTTCTGGCTGGCGGGGAATCTGTGCAGATGCACCGGCTACGACAAAATCGTTCGCGCGGTCCAAGACGCCGCCGAGAAAATGCAAGAGGCATAGCAGATGGCGACGCGCACTCCGGAACTCGTAAAGAGTGGGGATTTCAATGTAATCGGGAAGCGGCCCATTCGCCACGACGGCGTCGATAAGGTAACCGGGCGAGCCGCATACGGGGCCGACATCTTCCTACCCGGCATGCTTTACGGAAAAGTTCTCAGGAGCCCGCACGCGCACGCCACGATCATGTCGATCGATACGAGCAAGGCCGAAGCGATTCCCGGCGTGCACGCGGTGGTGACATACACCGATCTTCCCGAGCCCGGCGAAGGGATGACGGAGCTGAACGAGAGCGGCGAGCAGGCGACCTATTTCAAGGCGTACAACATGCTCGCCCGCGAGAAGGTGCTATACGACGGTCATGCCATCGCAGCCGTTGCCGCCACCGATCCGCACATCGCCGAAGATGCCGTCCGGCGGATCGAAGTCGAGTACGAACATCATCCGCCGATCATGAACTCCCAGCAAGCCATTGACTCCAACGGAGTTCTGCTGCTGCCCGACATCTTCACGGACACCGAGGGTGAAATCGACGCCGCCCCAAGCAATATCACCAAGCACGTAATCTACGAAGAAGGTGACATCGAGGCGGGGTTCGCGGCCGCTGACGTGGTGGTGGACAACGAATACGAGACCGCGACCGTCCACCAGGGATACATAGAGACTCACAACGCCACGGCGCGCTGGCACGAGGACGGAACGCTCGAGGTTTGGTGCAGCTCCCAGGGCCAGTTTGGAATCCGCCAGGAACTCTCGGATCTGCTCCAGATGCCCGTATCGAGGATAAAGGTCACGCCGATGGAGATCGGCGGCGGATTCGGCGGCAAGACCACCATCTATATTGAAATCCTGGCGGCCCTCCTATCCAAGAAGACCGACCGGCCGGTAAAGATGACCATGGATCGGGCGGAGGTGCTAAAGGCGACCGGACCAACGCCCGGAACCTGGGAGAAAGCCAAGATCGGGGCCACCAAGGACGGGAAGATAACCGCAGCCCACGTGACTCTGTATTTTGAGGCTGGTGCGTTTCCAGGTTCACCCCTCGCTCCTGGATGCATGACAGCGCTTTCGCCCTACAGCTTGAAGAATTTCCGCATCGACGGCTACGAGGTGCTCGTCAACAAGCCGCACTCCCACGCCTACCGCGCGCCCGGATCGACCATGTCCGAATTCGCCGTGGAAACGGCCGTTGACGAGATCTGCGAAACGCTTGACATGGACCCGCTGAAATTTCGCTTGCTGAACGCGTCAAAAGAGGGCGACTTGCGGGTGGACGGCCCGCCGTTCACGCGAGTCGGCAACATCGAATGCCTTGAAAACATAGAGAACTCAGACCATTGGCGGACCCGTCTGGAACAGTCTAAGGAGCCGCACCTAAAGCGGGGTCGCGGGATAGCCTCCGGTTTCTGGATGAACGGTGGAGGCATGTCGAGTGCTCAGGGGCGGCTCAATCCAGATGGGACCGTTACGCTCCTCGAAGGCTCAGTGGACATCGGCGGGACCCGCACCTCCGTGGCCATGCAGCTGGCGGAGGTGCTTGGGATTCCGGTCGAAGACGTAAACCCGATTGTCCCTGACACCGACTCGATCGGCTACACCGGGGTAACAGGCGGCAGCCGCGTCACGTACGCGACGGGCTACGCCGCGCACGAGGCCGCCCACGACATGATCCGGCAGATGATTGATGGCATCGCCGGGTACTGGGACGCGCAGCCGTCGGACGTTCATTTCGAGGACGGGCAGTTTTCAAGTGACGGAAAATCATTGTCGTTCAAGAAGGCCGCGAAAATCCTCGACGATGAAGACGTTGGAATCCTCGGAACAGCGTCCGTGGCTCCATCGCAACCCGGTAGTACATTCAGCGTTCAGGTAGCCGATGTCGAGGTCGACACCGAGACCGGTAAGGTCCAGATCTTGCGTTACACGGGCACCCAAGACGCGGGGATAGCCATCTATCCACCCTACGTAGAGGGGCAGCTCCAGGGAGGAATTGTTCAGGGCATAGGTTGGGCTCTAAACGAAGAGTACTTCTACGACCAGGACGGTCGCCTTCGAAACGCAAGCCTGCTGGACTACCGCATGCCCACGGCGCTCGACCTGCCGATGATCGAAACGATCATTACCGAGGTGCCGAATCCCGGACATCCGTACGGGGTCCGCGGCGTGGGAGAGGTGTCGATAATCCCACCCCCGGCGGCGATTTCAAACGCCATTCACGATGCGGTGGGCGTGAGAATGCGAGAGCTTCCGATGTCTCCGCCGAAGGTCCAAAAGGCCATCGCCGCAAACGGCGGCTAGGCAGAGCCCCTTATCTCGCCATGGCGGAGGTATTTATCCCCTCGGCTATGCGAACCCTCACCGGGGGCGAGCGAACGGTAACCGTCTCTGGCGGCACGATCGGCGAGGCGATCGACGCCTTGGACGCGCTGCATCCCGGAGTCAAAGAGCGACTGGTTGAGGACAACAGGCTGCGTCGCGGGCTGGTCCTTTCCATAGACGGGGCGACCCTCGAGCGTGGACGTCTCAATACCAAGATTGAACCGGACAGCAAGATTTATTTTGTTGCGGCGACATCCGGGGGTCTGCAGACAGCGTTGGGGGGCATGGGGCGCTAGATCCGAATCAAATTCGGACTTGCCGCGGGGATCTCGGTTAGGACGTGCGATTACTTGCACAGGTCCTGCGTTGGACCGCTCGATGCCGGAAATTGAACGAATCGGTCCGGCGCGTAGCCCGTGAGTTCCACGTAGCCGCGTCCGACGACTTCGTCGTCGACAAACGCCTGCACGGACCCTTCCCAGTAGACCTTTCCCGTACTACCCCTTGCATCGAGCTCCTGATCGGCCATGACCGGCCGCAGATCTAAAAAGATGTCCGCGGACGGGATCGACAGGTACCAGGCAGACGGGTAGCGCGCGCCAGTATTCGGGCTTAGCCAAGTGTCCCTCGCGGCTATCGAGAAGTCCGATTCGGCCAGGTGACGCGAAGCGCCCGACGCTTCGATGATGGTTCCATACTTCAGAACCGTTTGGCCGGATTCACCGCGAATGTCCGAGGCCGTAAAATCGCGGCCATCATCCAGTTGAACGCTGAACCAGTCCCAGCCGCCGGAGCCCACGGAAATGAAATCTCCCCACTGATGGTCCATCCAAGCCATTCCCTTGACTTCGATCGGGACACCGTCCAGAGTCAACTGGCCGAATGCCTCGAGCCGCGGATACGAGTAGTAGTAACTCCAGCCAAACGGGTTGAAATCCAATACACCGTCGACGTTGTGATTCACAGGTGGCTTCGTTGGGACCATTACCAGGCTAAGGGACGTATCATTCATCTCGGCGCTCATGGCGAAGCCGTTTTCAAGCTTCGTCAGATTCCATCCACCCACACAGAGGTCAAGCCCCGCCGCCGCCGACGCTCCGTGAAGCGCGGACACCCTCTGGTCGTATGTGAAGCGACCGCGAAGCGGGTCGGTTATGGCGAAGTGCGCGGCATATGAGAGAGGCGAGTCCCCGCGTATGCCCTGGAAAACGACGAACTCGAATCCATATTCGCCGCCGGAGCCACCGCCGAGATGCCCGCTGAAATACCACCATTCGGTCAGGTTTCGGTGCGGCAGATCGTCTACGGGAAAACGAATGGGGGGCAGAGCGTTGGCGTCGGCCGCCTTATCCATTCCGGTGGCCAGTGGACGGAACTCACCTCCACATGCGGCCGCCAACCCCCCAAAGAGCATCAGCAATCGCCTGCGCTTGAACCGGTTTCTCAAGGCGCGCTCGATCGCCTGAACGCTCGTGGCCGCGGCGGCGCCCACCAGTTCCACCGACCCAGCAGTCGCATCGTCGACGGCACCAGCAGAGATCTGACGATGGTTGCGTCAACGAACACGGCAATGGCAGTGCCCAACCCGACCGCTTTTATCAACACAATGTCGGCGCTGATGAAGGCAAGGCTGACCACGATTACCACCGCCGCGGCGCTGGTAATTACCCGTCCGCTTCGGTCGAGCCCGATCGCCACCGCTTCCGAATTTTCAGCTCCAGCGTCGCGGGCTTCCTTGACCCGGCTGAGGAGGAAGACCTCATAGTCCATGCTCAGCCCGAAGAGCACGGCAAATAGGATTATCGGCAACGTCGCGTCGATGAATCCCAACGGCTCGAAGCCTAGGAACTCCGACAGCCATCCATCCTGAAACACCAGGACGAGAGCCCCAAAACTTGCCAGCAAACTGAGCATGTTCATCACGACCGCCTTGAGCGGCAATACGGCCGATCGGAACAGAACCGCGAGCACGAAATACGTGGCGATCAGAATAGCGACGACAGCACGGGGAAAGTCCCGATACAGGCGATCGACGAAATCCGTCAGACTGGCGGCGCCCCCGCCAACCAGGGCGTCGAGCCCGGCTTCATCGCGGTACTGCCGGATGGCGTATACCAGATCCCGCGCCTCCTGAGTCGACGGACCGGCCCGCGGCTCCACGGAAATGATTGCCGAATCGCCGTTGACGAAGGCGGACGCGTAGCCGGCCGCGTACGGGTCCGCGATCGATTCCGGGTTCGCATACAGAAGTTGATACTCCGCGAGTGTGATCCTCGGATCGATTGTGACCACGGAATCCACTCGGCTCACCCGCTCGTCGGCCTCCATTGAACTGGCCAGCGCATGCATCGCCGCCACGGACTCGCGGTGCAGAGCCGGCTTCTTGAAGCGAAGCGCGACGAACAGCGGCGATACACTCCCTTCGCCGAATTCGGCCCGCATCAGGTCATACGCCGTACGCGAGGGATTGCCTGGCGCGAGGACGGACGCATCGGGCGCGCTGATCCGAACGTGTAGGAACGGCAAGCCCATGGCGACCAATAGCGCGGTGACACCGATGAAGATCGGGACTGGGCGGCGCATGACGCCGCGGGCCAGTTCCTGCCATCCGAAGCGGGTGCCGATCTTGGGCCGCCAAACCCGGAAACGATCGATTCTCGGTCCGAGCACAGCCAGGCATGCGGGCACGAAGGTCAACGCGGCGAGAACCGCGATCACAACCACCACGCTTCCGCCCGCGCCGATAGAGCGCAGCATCATGAATTCAAAGAGCATCAACGACGAGAGCCCAATGAGTACGGTAAGACCTGAAAATAGGACCGCTCGCCCGGCGGTGGAAACCGTGCGGACGACCGCGGTCTCAACGTCCGCCACCTGCAGTTCCTCGCGAAACCGGCTTACGAGGAACAGTGAGTAGTCGGCGCCGAGTCCGAGCCCGATGAGTGTCACCACGTTAAGGGCGAAAATCGAAAAGCTGGTGAACTGGCCCAGTCCCCAAAGGGCCGAAAGCCCAATGAGAACCGTCGCGCCGCCGGCCACTACCGGAAGCGCGGCCGCGACGACGGAACCGAACACCAACAGCAGAACGATGGCCGCGAGCGGGAGTCCGATTATCTCGGCACGCCGCAGATCACCTTCGCTAACGCTCTGAATATCGCTATAGAAGACGGCCGCGCCACCCAAATGCACGTCGAGGTCGGTATCCCCGATGGCGTCCCTGACCGCCTGCACGACCCGATGTGAGCGTTCTTCATCCACATCGATGAATACCGAGGCGTATGCCGTGCGTCCGGTCCGTCCGATCTGCCGGGGGTTATTCCAGAAGGGCTCTATTTTCGAGACGAATTCGAGCCGATTCAGAGGGTCCAGCGCTCGGGCGGCCGACCGCACAAAGGAAATATCGGTTGCCTGTACGTCCTCGCTCGAAAAGATCACCGCGATCGACGCGCCCGGAATCTCCAACGTCTCTTCAAGCCGTTCGAACGCCAGTTCAGCTTCCAGACCGCCGGTCGAGAAGCCGCCCGATCGGAGAACGGATCCCACGCGGGGGGCGAAGACCAGTCCGCCGGTGGCGAGGATCAGCCAGGCGACGATTATCGCCCAGCGCCATTTCACAACCGCGCGCCCTAAGAGTTCAAACAAAAGACCGTCTCCAGATACCCCGGCGCCGACGCGTGTACCCTGAGGACCAACGCTCAACACCCATAAGAGCCCGCTAGGGCGAACGTACAATTCGCGCCTGTGCGCCGACAGGGCAGAGCGTCCGACCCGGTGGAGGGCCGAGTATGGCCAGAGATCTCCTGTGCGTGGGAAGCATCGTCGCGGACATAAGTGTCTCCGATCTCGATCGGTTCCCGTCGCCTGATCATGAATTCACCGAACGAAGCGACATATGGCACGACAGCCCGGCTCGATTGCTGCTGGGAGGCACGGCCGCGAATTCGGCCATCGTCTACGCCGCGCTTCGAGGCGCTTGTCGATTAGCCGGGCCCGTCGGAACCGATCCCCTGGGCCAATTCCTCGTAGCGATACTTGCAGAGCGCGGCGTGCATGTGGAAGGCGAAAGAGCATCATCAACATCAACTCATATGATCGCCGTCGGCAGGGACGGACGAAGGCAGTCTGACTTTTATTCCGGTCCCGATATGGACCTCGACGGTCTCGCGCTCGGCGCCGGCGCGCCTCATCTGTACTTCACAGGCATGAATCTGGTCATGAAGCGTCCCATCGTCGATCCCCTGAGGCGGGCGGCCCAGACGGCCAAGGCCGAGGGGAGCAGGGCGGTGCTCGACATCGGGCCGCCGGTAGGCGAGCCGTTGAGTATCTCAGAGTTTACGGCCCTTGGGGACACATTCGACCTCATCGTCGGCAGCAGACATGAGTTCGAATCGCTGACTGGCCTGCGCTACCCCGATTCGCGCTCGGTGATTCGCCGCTCTTATGGCGGCCCATACGTCGTGAAGCTGGGATCCGACGGGTGCGATCTGATCATGAGCGATGACGAAGCGATTCGCATCCCTCCATGCGTTGTCGCCGAGGTGAACCCCATCGGCGCTGGTGACGCGTTCGTGGGCGGCCTGCTGGCATCATGGCTTGGCGGATCGGGGTTGCGCGAGGCCTGCGAGGTCGGATGTGCGGCGGGAGCGGCATCGGTGAGCAGCCCGGAGGGTCCCCAGAGCGTTACGGGGATTCGCGTGGGAGAGCTTCTGGCGGGGCGGCGAACAACCCAGTGACGGATACGCATTTCGACGCGAGCGCCGAGCGCGGCCGCGTCCAGAAGTCGCAGGCTCGCAGCCTAACGGTCGTCCGATCTCTCAAGGTTCGAGAGAATCTAGGACCGCAGTCAGTTCCTCCGCGCTCACAAGCCCCTCGAACCCCGCCGCTATCCGCCCGTTCGCGTCCACGATAAATACCCAGGGCTCGCTGGGGAGGTTCCATTCCTTGGCGGCATCGACCAGAACAAGCCTTCCTCCGGTTCGGGCAATCCGCAGATCCCAGGGCTCAATGTGGATGAAGTTGACTGAGTCCTTGTGCAGGCCGTGGAGCGCGGCGATCACGTCGGTCATCGGTCCGCACGCCCGACTTATGCAGAAGGCTGGAGTTGAAAACGACACCACGAATGGCTTGGCTTGCTCGATCGCTTCGGCCACCGTGAGTTCATAGAGGCCGGGCACCGGCGGCTGATGGGTTGTTATCTCGCTCAGATCGCTGACATCGCGCGACGTGGGGTTCCAGGTGGCGGGGGCCAGGTCACCCGGCCGAAGCGCGGCGAATTCCGCCGCTACTTGAAAGGCGACAGTCGCAGTCGCGGCATTTGTCTCGCCATCGCGGTCGATCTCGAGGACCGCCTGCCATATGCCCGCCTCATCCAGAGCCAGGCCGTCCACGACATAGACGCCCTGGACATGCTCGTGGAGATGGAGCCCGCCATCTCCGTGCGCATGCTGCAGCTTGCTGATGACGGATCGGAATTTGGCGTCGGCTTGCGATTTCAGTGTCGAGGACCCGTCTTCATGGAGCCTGTGGAAGGTGGCTCGAACCCGTGCGCCCATCAGCGGCTCACCGTCCATCCCGATCAGGGCGAACGGAAAACGATTCTCGCCGACGGCAAAGTCGCCGGCGGCCAGGATTGCGTTGACGTTGATCGCTTCGGCGCCTTCCGGGACACCGAAAGGCGCCGTACAGGCCACGACGGTGAGGGCCAGCACGACCCAAATTAGCCCAACGATCCTCATTGCCGAGCCGTCACCGTGCAGGCGGCGGATTCAACCGTCGGGCTGGATCATTGCTGAAGGGCTCCGGCCGCTCGATCGATGCCTCCCCCGGCGTCACGACCCCGATTCGGATCGGCCCAACGTTCATTCCGAGCCCCACGGCAAGCACACGGTCTTCGTAGCTGGCGCCGCTCGTTACCCGCGGAAATTCCCTTCTTCAACATTCACATCGGCATCCGACAAGGTAGCATGGTATCTATCGGGTACGGTGCCCGGGTTCGGCGCCGCTCAACTAAGCCCGTGGGGAGGCAATCGATCTCGCCGTTGCATCTCGTACGGTGCAACGGTCTAACGATCGATATCTGAAATCTTTGCGCGATCGATGTCATTAGATACTAAAGCGCTATCGGATCTGACCGCCGTCGAAGTGTCGGCGATCCGGCCTGGCACACGCCTGGGCGTGCCGATCTACGTCAAAACGACCCGCGGATTCAAGATGTTCAATGACGCGAACTCCGAAGTGGACGACGGTTTGCTTGCGGACTTGCGAGGTTCGGGAATCGGGGAAGTTTTCGTAGAGGCCGGCGATCTTCCGACATTGGACGAATACGTTGCCGCGAATTTGATCCGAGACATCGCTCAACCGCAGGGTCCGATCGGGCAAAACACAGGCGCGATACGCATCTCGATGCTCTCAGTCGCAAGAAGCGTTTTGCGCGACCCGTCACGGGCGGAACTGCGGCGGGTCCGGTCCATATTCGAGGCGACCGTCGACCGCATCGAAGCAGACCTCCTATACCTCCCCTTCTTGATCAAGACACCGTCAGGCCAATTCTCGGTCGACAGACACATGGTCAGTAGCTCGCTGCTCTCCATGGCGGCGGCATTTCAGCTTGGGGTCGGCGACCGGCCGAACCTGCTCTGCATCGGGCTCGGCGGATTTCTGCACGACATCGGCTACAGCAAAGTCCGGATAAGCGCTGAGTTGGATCACTTCACGTTTGGCGGGGAAGCCGAGGTCCTGGTTCATCAGCACACCATGATCGGCCACGACATCGTGGCCGATTCGCTGGCGCTGCCCGACGGCGTCGCCCAGTGCGTGCTGTCGCATCACGAGCGTCTGGACGGGGGCGGTTACCCAGACGGGCTGCTCGAAGAAAAGACGCCTTTGGCCGTTCGGATCACCGCCGCCGTGGATCTCTTCGATTGGCTGACCTCCACCACCTCCGGTCGACCGGCGTACACGTCGGCCGAGGCGGTCGAGCAGATCAAGGATGGGACCTACGGGAAAGTGGATAGCCGGGTATGCAAGGCGTTGGTGCTCGCCCTGGCGAGTTCCAGCGCCGCGACAGAGTTGGAAGTCAAGGCCCGGGATGGATCGGTCGATCGTCCCCGGATCGATGCGCGGCCCGCCGGGGCACCCACATCAGCGAAGACCGTGCTTGTAGTTGACGACGACGACTCCGTGCTGAAATCGGCTCAGGCCGCGCTTGAAGCCGCAGGCTACGTCACGCTTACGGGAAACAACAGCATCAGCGCGCTGCGCCTCATGGAAGAGGTTCGCGTGGATGCTCTGGTCACGGACATCTTCATGCCCTCAATGACTGGTTTTGAGCTTTCCGCGCGTATCAAACAGCTGCAGCCAGACCTGCCCGTCGTAGTTATGAGCGATTACCCCAACCTCCTGGAAGACGACATGCGCTGCCAGAACGGAGCGTCTGCAAGCGTCCAGAAGCCCTTTTCGCCAGCGGCCCTGAGATCCGCGGTCGACGCCGCTTTGGCCGCCCTCTTTATCGGGGCGGTCGGCGTAGTCTTTTCACTTGGAACGCATTGGAAATGGGCGGATTCGGTTACAGATTTCGAATTACCGTACCTTTTCTTTTTTGAGAAGTTGCCAGGCTTCGATTCGATTCGCGCAGTCGGCCGCTTTAGCCTGATGTTGAATCTCGGCTTCGCCATTCTGGGAGCGCTTGGACTCTCGGCCACGGCCCGAAGGTATCCCACTAAACGCTGGTTGGCTCCCGCTCTTGGAATCGCCCTCACGGGCGCCGTTACGCTCGAAGCGCTCCCGCGCCCGATCAACGTCACCCCAGTCGCAGCCGACGAATCGCTCGAGCGCCTCCTCCGCGCCGCGCCTGATGGGCCCATCCTATTCGTACCCGTCAGCGCCGCCGAAGAAGTCAAGAGGCTGTGGTTAAGCACCAAGTCAGGGGCAGGACCTTTAGTGAATGGCTATTCGGGATTTACGTGGCCTCAATACTGGTATTTCAAGGACATGACCGCCAATGTCCCCCGGCAGCAAATCGGCAATCTTCTCCGGTCCCTCAGGAGTTATGGAATTCGAAACATCGTGCTCGATCGGGCGCTGTTGTCAGCAACCGAATTCCGGGACTGGCGGGAAGCCGACGAGTCCTCATACGTCGAAAGCACTGAGTCGGCGGGGCAATGGCGCCTGATAGTCCTCCGCGATATCGTGCCTGCACCCAATCGGCGTTGGGGGGGAGGTCGAATCGGCGGTGCTTGTGGATACCGCGCCACCGGACGCCGGATTCATGACGGCCCTGTCGTTTGCAAACCGCAGGTCCGCTCCATGGGTGCCCGAGGGCGGCCCCAACTATCGCAGCGCTTCGTTTAGATGGCTCACTGAATCTGGCGAAGTCGTTCTGGACTCAGAGTGGCCGCTGCTTCCTCCTCCGTTTCTCATTGCAGGGGGTACCCACGCAGCGCCCTTTCGCTTGGTCACACCGAATCAGCCCGGCACCTACACCCTTCAGATCGAAATCGATCGCACGATGATTGTCGATCGAAGCGTCCGCATCATCGAGCGCGAGGAGGCTCCTTTCGACGGGACCGGCCGAGGTCTTTGGGCAAAATTGACCCTGGTATCGGCCCCTGCTTTCAGTGGCCGGCCCGCCGACAGATTCCCTCTTCACGTGGATGCTGTGAATCTGGGCCCCATCATTTGGAGCGGGGACGTCCAGGCCCGGCTAGGCTGGCGATGGTTTCGCAGGCTGCCCGGCGGCGGCGAACAGGAAGTTCACAAATACGAAGGCCGAATCCCATGGCTGGGCCACGACACCGGTGACATCCGTCCCGGCAATGGATACGCGTTTAGAGGCGTACTGACGGCGCCGGACGAGCCTGGGGATTACGTCGTCAGGATATCGATGGTTTCGGAACTCGTGGCTTGGTTTCGGAACCCGCCGATTGAAGTCCACGTGACGACAACACCGTAGGAGCGTGAAATGCGGATCCTCATCACAGGCGCGACCGGATTCATCGGCCGGCGCCTCTGCCAGCGATTAGACGATGACGGCCACGAGGTTTGGGCGCTGTCCCGCGATCCAAATCGGGCGCGGGCGGAGGTTCCGGCGCTCGTGCAATGTCATTCGTGGGATCCCGAACTCGCGCCTCCAGCGGTCGAGTCGTTCGAGGGCGTGGAGGCAGTGGTTCACCTGGCGGCCGAACGGATATCCGGCGTTTGGACCCCGGCAAAGAAGCGGGCGATTAGGTCGAGCCGGGCGGTCGGTACGCGGAATCTCGTGGCCGGAATGGCGGCGGCCGAAAGCAAGCCAATCCAGCTCATTACGATGAGCGCCGTGGGCTATTACGGGAGCCGCTCCGACGAGGAACTTGCGGAGGACGCCGCCCCGGGAAGCGACTTTCTGGCCGAAACGTGTGCAGCGTGGGAGCGAGAGGCGCAGCCCGCGATTGACATGGGCATTCCCGTCGCCTGGCTGCGGATGGCGCCGGTGCTCAGCAAGGAGAACGCGTTTCTCGCCTCGATGCTGCTTCCCTACCGACTCGGGTTGGGCGGTCCCATCGGGACCGGCCGGCAATGGTGGCCTTGGATACACGTTGCGGATTCGATCGAGGCGATCGCCTTCGTCCTGGAACACAAGTTGAACGGCCCGATCAACGTCGTCGCGCCGGGGATCGTGACCCAGGGCGAGTTCGCTAAATGCCTCGGCCGCGTCCTCCGTCGCCCGGCGATAATTCCCTTTCCGGCGTTCGCCTTGAAGCTGGTCCTCGGCGGACTCGCGGCGGAGATTCTGTCCAGCAAGAAGGTCGTGCCTCGCCGGTTATCCGAATCAGGATTCGAGTTCCAATTTCCCGATCTGGAACCGGGGCTCCGGAACGCCATCGATTCGTAGCGCTCGCGCGCAATATTCCGACGGGCTACGCGGCGGCCAGAGTCCAATCGTACGGCGACCACTCAAAGCGAACGTCCGGCCTGGACCGCAGGAACTCCGCATCGACGGCTGAGGCATGGCGTTCCAGGAAGTTCCGCAATCCTCCGGCGCGCTGGAAGTCGCCCCGATACCAGCGGAACAGGCTGCTGAGCGTTACCCGGCCCGTCCCCCGGTCGATCACCATGCCGCCGCTCTCCAGGAACGAGCCCACGGCCGAGTCGAGTTGCGCGTCGATGCGATCGGGCTCGTATGCCGCCACGGGTGGACACGATTTCGCACCGCAGTGGAGCGCGAAATGTATCCGCGGATCGGGATCGCGGATAACGAGCCCGCGGCGCGGATCGTTCGGCTCGAAGGTCTTCGCGGGAACGTAGGGCGCCGACCGGTTTCCACGCAGGATGCCATGTTCGATTTCGTCGAGCGACACTGCGTAACCACCGACCTCATAGCGTGCGCTGCGGAATATCCACCGGCTGTCAAGAATGTTCCCGTAGATTTCATAGGCGATCACGGCATGCACGAGAAGCGCGTTATAGAGGTTGATCCAGAAGGCCAGTCGCTCTTCACGGGAATTCAACTTCTGGAGGTCTAGGCCGCGCAATCCACGCGTACACATCATCAGCTCGCCAAACTCTTCCGAGGATCGAAGGGCCTGATAGTCGATCGCTTGCGAATCAGTGGCCATAAATCGAGTGAGGATCACGTTTAGGCTGCGTCGCAGATCGCCCGGGGCGCCGTGTCCCACCTGCGGTGATACCTTTCCCACGTTGAGTGCCGGTACGCGGCGCCTGTGAAAAACGCGGTCCAATACCCACGCCACGGCGCGAATCCACATCGACTCGAGGCGATCGAAGACCTTCATGCGCGAGATTTATGACGGTTCGGCAATTGACTCTCCAGGCACGAAGCACCGTTGCAGCCATTATCATTCCGTCGGCGGTCAACCATCCGATAGACCTCTTACAATTGCGATTGCAATCTCTTCGACCGATCATCACCTCGCCACCGCAGCGGAGCACCGTTGGCCGTAAACACTTCGGAACCGGATCTTCCAGGCGCCTCGGACCACGGTTACGAGGTGATCGACATCTCGGCGCGGTTTGGCGCAACACCGTCCGAGGGTAGAGCGTGGACCGTCGACGAGGTGCTCGAGCGATCGACCCGTGAAGGGATCGATCGCATGTTCGCCCTCAGCGACACCGGCGTCTTTTACGATTTCGTGGAGGGCAATCGACTGTCGCTGCAAGCCGCCGAGGAACATACGCGACTGGAGCCGGTGGTCACGATCAATCCCGTCCGGTATTTCCACTGCGAGGATCAGATCGAGCGGACGGCCGACGCAGGAGTAAGGCTCTTTCGGTTCTTTCCGGTCAGCCAGCATGGTTGGTCGACCCACGAATCGACGTTCCAGCGCCTGGCATCTCTCCTCGCGGGCCATAACATCGCCCTCATGATCGAAAACGAGCGACGTCCCGGTTCGATGACCGAGACCGCGCGGGCACTGGCCGAGTTGGATATCAACCTGATTTTCCAGGAGGTTCCCTACTGGAATACGGGGGAAGCCATCACGCTCATGAAGAATGACCCGCGCGTCCACGTCGAGAGTCATCGATTCAATCAGCCCGATTCGATCGAGGTGATTGCCTCCGAGGTAGGTTCGGATCGGATCATCTTCGGCACCGGAGGACCTCCCGCAAACGTTCGGGCTGCGCTCAACGTCGTGTTGCACGCCAACGTGCCCGAACGAGATCGCCGCCTGATTCTGGCTGGAAACGCCAAACGCCTACTGTTGGACGTGGATACGGGTGATGCACGGTCCGGCGATGTGCCAGCCAATCCCTTTGGGACGCCGGTGCGCGGTCCCGAGACGGCCCCGATATTCGACGTGCACGTGCACAGCGGAGTGTGGCAATTTCCGTTCTCCGGGCACGGGGTCGCAAACGTCCGCAACCTGATGCGAAACTACAATTACGAAGCGTCGGTCGTCTCGTCGGCGAAGGCGATCACTAACGACTTCAAATCCGGCAATCGTGAGCTCGTCGAGGAGACCCGCGGCGCGGGCGACATTCTTGTTTACGTGGTGGTGAACCCGAATGACATTGCGGGATCGCTGGAGGAATTGGACCGGTATTACCCCGAGCCGCATGTGGCGGGGGCCAAGATCCATCCCGGTTACAACACCATCCCGACGGGAGAGCGGCGCACCCGGGATTTGGTCAGGGAAGTGGCTGCCCGCGGCAAGCCGTTGCTCATTCACACGTGGGGCCACCAGCAAATCGACGGGACCGTGGGCCTTGCCGAAGAAAACCCCGAACTCACCATAATCATGGCTCATGGCGGCGGCGACGAATGGCGATACGCATTGCTGGCGGCGAGTCCTTACGCCAATGTGCTCTTTGAATTCTGCGGCGGCGTCCCCGAGGACAATCAGCTGAGTGAAGCGATACACCATGTGGGAGTGGATCGTGTGCTTTTCGGATCGGACATGGACCTGGTCACGCCCGCGTGGATGATCGGAATAGCCGACAGCGATGATCTGACTGATGAACAGCTCAACGCGATTCTGCATGGAAACGCGCGCAGGCTGTTTGGCGTTCATGGCTGACCCGCCGGGAGAGAACAACCGGTCTGGCCCGAATGAACCGTTATATTCCAGTCGGAGCACCTCTGGATTCGCCACGGGATGCTAGTGACGTAGCCCCGCAAATTTTCGCGGGACAGGCGACGCTGATTCCGAATTCAGGCTGGCGATAACATATCCGCAGCCTTGAGACCGGAGGGAGCATGCCGATGGCTGATTCGATACGTGTCGCTGTAGGTCAGCTCCGGGAACTCACGAATGAGGCCCTCCAGTTCGCGGCCCAACTTGGCGTTGACGGTGTTCAACTCAACACACCGAATATCCCCGGCGATTCACGCTGGGAGTACATGGATCTTCTGCAGCTGCGCCAAAGGGCCGAGGATCACGGATTGAGGCTCGAGGCGCTGGAAAACACACCCATAGGCTTCTACGACAAGGCGCTGCTCGGTCTCACGGGGCGGGACGAACAGATCGAGAATTATCAGGAGACGATTCGGAATATGGGGCGGGCCGGAATCCCAATCCTGGGGTTTCACTGGATGCCCAATCAGGTTTGGAGAACCTCGCGCACCACTCGGGGCCGTGGAGGAGCGCGTGTCACCTCGTTCGACATGGAGCTGGCGAAATCGTCGCCCCTCACTCACGACCGCGAGTACGGCGCCGAGGAGCTCTGGGACAGTTACGAATACTTTGTAAACGCCGTCGTCCCGGTAGCGGAAGAGTCGGGCGTGCAGCTGGCGCTGCATCCGGACGACCCCCCGGTGGAATCTTTGGGCGGGATCGCGCGCATCGCCAATAGCTTCGATAACTTCAAGCGCGCGATGGGCATACGCGAGAGCCCGAACCTGGGATTGGATTTCTGTATGGGTTGCTGGTCCGAAATGATGGGGGCCGGCTGCATCGAGGCCATGGAATACTTCGGAAGCCGAGGGGAAGTGCTCTACGTGCATTTCCGGGACGTCCAGGGCACTGTTCCACGTTTCCAGGAATGCTTCCTCGGCGAGGGCAACGTAAACCTCGTTCAAGCTTTGCTGACGCTTAGAAAGACGGGCTTCACAGGCTTCCTGATCGACGACCACGTTCCTACCATGTCCAATGATTCCGAATACGGACATCGCGCGCGCGCCAACGCGATTGGACGCATGACCGGCCTCATCGCCGCAATTGAACAGCTCGCCTGACGACGATACGAACGACATCCAGCCGGCTGCTGCCGTAAGCGATCCGGAAAGGCCCGCAGCCGGACTGCGATCAAACGCGCGCAGGAGACTCCATCGGTTTCAGGACCTGCCGCAGCGCGCCGAACGGCGCGCGCGCGACATCGCGGAGGGGCTTCCTGCATGGCTCACCAACCCTGCCAATATCGTCATGCGGACCTTCAAGGAGTTCGCGGCCGACGAATGCGTAACGCACGCGGCGGCCATAGCCTTTCACACGCTGTTCGGTCTTTTTCCCCTGCTTCTAGGGGCCGGGGTCATCGTGTCCTTCTTCTCCGCCGGCCGCGACGCCTATGCCACGGTTCTGGAGGTCATCGCCGACTTCCTGCCCGCTGGTAACAGCCTCATCGAAGACAATCTGAACGAGGCCATCGACCTGCGCGGTCCGTTTGGAATTCTGGCGCTGGCCACGCTGGTTTGGTCCGCCTCCAGGATTTTCGAGGCCCTCCAGCTCGGTCTCAACGCGGCCTGGGATGCTGCCGGGCGAAGGCCATTCATGCGTGCCAAAGCGATGGACATTGCGGCGGTTCTGCTGATCGCCCCGTTGATCCTCCTATCGGTGGCCTCGACGGCAATCATCGAGTCGGTGCGGTACGCCGTCAGCACTGTCGGAGAGACCGTGCCCGTCGTCGGATTCCTGGGATCTCGGGACGTCTGGGCGCTTGGTCTCCGCCTGATTCCACTCGCAACAAGCCTGCTTTTGTTCGAGTCCGTATACATCATGCTTCCGAACGTGCGTGTACATTGGAAGCACGCGCTCCCGGGCGCGATCCTGGCCGCGGTTCTCTTCGAGCTGGGGAAGCTCGGTTTCGCGTGGTACGCCACGAACCTGGCGTCCTACAGCATTGTCTACGGCTCTCTCAGCGCTGTGATCGTGCTGATGCTGTGGATTTACATATCAGCTCTGATACTGCTTGTCGGCGCCGAGTTCAGTTCCGAATTCTCACGAAAATGGCTTGGCGCGGTACGACCTGGCGAGGCAGTGAGTCCACGAGGACCGGGCGAATCCGCCGTAGGCAAGTAACCCTACCCTTTCGACCCCCTCTATGTGCCACTATAGATTTGCGCAGCGAGGACATGGCGAACCATGAACGCCACTGGATAGGCCGGAATGATGGCTAGAACCAAAATCGACGCAACGGACGCAGAGGCGGGGACCGCAAAAGTCGAGAAACTGGCGAATCTGATCGACGGTGAGTGGGTCCGCTCCCGGACCAATAATTGGATCGACGTCACCAATCCGGCTACCGGGGAAGTTATCGCCCAGGCCCCAGATTCCACCGATGCCGATGTCGATGCCGCGATTACGGCGGCCCAAGCGGCGTTTGAAGATTGGCGGAAGGTCCCGGCCGTCGACCGGGCGCAGGTTTTATTCCGCCTGAAAGCCGTGATGGAAGAGAACATCGAGGAACTCAGCGCGGATATCACGGCGGAAAATGGTAAGACCCTGGAAGAAGCCCGCGGCGAGGCCCGGCGCGCGATCGAAAACGTGGACGTCGCCACCGGCGTCCCGACGCTGATGATGGGCACCAACCTGGAAGATGTGGCCTCAGGCATCGACGAGTACGCGGTGCGTCAACCCCTCGGCGTGTTCGCGATGATCCCGCCGTTCAATTTCCCGGCGATGGTGCCCATGTGGTTCATGCCCTACGCCGTAGCCTGCGGGAACACCTACATCATCAAGCCGTCGGAGCAGACACCGCTGGCTCAGGCAAGAATTGCCCAGATGGCGCTGGACGCCGGATTCCCCCCAGGGGTCCTGAGCATCCTCCACGGCGGGCGCTCGGTTTCCGAGGCGCTGCTGGAGGACCCCAGGATCGTCGGCATTTCATTCGTTGGCTCATCGACGGCGGCCAAAGAGGTCTATCGAAGGGGAACGGCAGCTGGGAAACGCATGCAGTGTCAGGGTGGGGCGAAGAATTACCTCGTGGTCATGCCGGACGCGAGCATGGATCAGACCGTCGACAACATCCTTAATTCGGCCTTCGGCGCGGCCGGCCAGCGATGTCTTGCGGGATCGGTTGTACTGGCGGTCGGAGACGCGCACGAAACGTTGAGGGCGGGACTCCTCGAAGGCGCGAAGAAGATTCAGGTGGGCGACGGGACGAAGAGTGGATCGGAGATGGGCCCGGTGATTTCTTCGGCGAGCCGGGACCGCACGCTCAGCTACATCGACAAAGGCGTGGACGAGGGAGCCGACCTACTGCTCGACGGACGTGAGAACGTCGCCGACGGCAGCGAAACCGGCTTTTTCGTCGGACCGACGATCTTCGACAACGTAAAGCCGTCGATGACCATCGCGCAGGAAGAGATCTTCGGGCCCGTTCTCTCCGTGATGAAGGCCGATTCGCTCGAGGCGGCCATCGATACGATTCACGGAGTCCCTTACGGGAACATGGCTTCGATTTACACCTCCAGCGGGAAGTCCGCCAGGGACTTCAGCTCGAACGTCAAGGCCGGAAACATCGGTGTGAACGTCGGCGTAGCCGCGCCCATGGCGTTTTTCCACTTCGGGGGAATGAAGGAGTCCTTCTACGGCGACCTGCACGGCCAGGCCAAGGACGCCGTGAGCTTCTTCACCGAGGAGAAGATTGTCATCCAGCGATGGTTTTAGCGAAGATGGGCGTCCCCGGATCTATCCGGCCGTGCCGTCCTTACGGTGGTGCAGCCATATGGGGTTGCCGTCGGGATCGGCAACGATCGCCCAGTAGCAAACCGGGGACTCGCTATCCTTTTCGAGGATTGTTATACCCTTGCCCTCAAGCTCGTCGACGGCATCCTCGACGTTCTCAACGGCCAGGGCCACCGCCGGTCCGCCTCGGTTCCCGGCCTCCGGGCCAGCACCCTGGGGCGATTTGCACAACGCCAGCGCCAGCGAGCCGACGGTAAATTCCGCCCAGCCCTCGCCGTACCAGTCCTCAAAAGTCAGCCCGAGATCGTCGAGATAGAACTCAACGCTCCTTTTGATGTCCGAAACATTGTAGACAATGAAATCGACCGCAATGGGTTTGATGATGACATTCCCTTCTCCCGCACAGCAGGGATCGTGCCCGACTTAGCGCCGTTCGCGGTGTGGGATCATGCCCTGCCGGATCCCAGCCAGCAAATGGAGACTGAACGAACATGACCGACTCCCGATCCGATATCACCCTCATACGCCCCGGCCTGCTCGCCGACGGCAGCGGCGCGCCGGCGACCAGGGGCCAAGCCGTTCTGGTACGCGACGGAAGAATAATCGCCGTTGGGCCGGCAGCCGAGATCACTGCCGGAATACCTAAGGAAACGCCAGTCATCGACCTGGGCACGGACTGCCTGATTCCGGGCCTGATCGACGGTCACACCCACACGAGCCTTGCCGGCGACGGCCGCACGTACGCCGAGCAGTTCTCGGACTCCGATGAACTGATGGCCATCGTCGGCGCTATGAATCTCAAGAAGCACCTGCACGCCGGAATAACCACTATCCGCGAGCATGGCGCCCGCAACAGGGTGGGGTTCGTGATCCGCGAGGGCGTCCGGCGGGGCTACATCGAAGGACCCCGCATGCTGGTCAGCGGCAGGCCCGTGACATGCACCAACGGTCACTTCCATTTCTGCAACGAGACCGCCGACGGCGTGGAGGAGGTCCGCCGATCCGTGCGCAGGCTAATTCACGAGGGCGCCGACTACATCAAGATCATGGCCTCGGGGGGCGGAACCGCGGGTACCGATCCCGGTCTAGCCTCCTATTCCACCGAGGAGCTGAGCGCCGCGGCTCACGAAGCTCACAACTTTCATAGACCGATCGCGGCCCACTGCCGCGCCACGGAGTCGATCAGACGAGCCCTGCAAGCCGGGATCGATCTCATCGAACACGTGGAGTTCCTCGACCCCGACGGCGAGATGCGCCTCGATCCGGCGATAGTGGAAATGATGATCGATACGGACGTATACCTCAGCCCGACGCTGCAGGCGTGGACAAGGTATCCGAGAATCGTCCGGCTGCGAGAAGGGCGCGAGGCCGGATCGCTCGGGGCAGAGCAGGAAACCGAGCTGTCCGCACTCGAATCGAGGATGGAAGGCCGCCTGACCATCGTTCGGAGGCTTGTTGAGGCCGGTCTCGGCGAGCGCTTCGTGCCAGGCACGGACGCCGGACCGAACGACATTGCCTTCGGCCATATCGATTACGAGCTCGAGCTTCTCCACATGGTCGGATTGTCTCCCGCCGAAGCTCTCACCGCGGCGACAAAGATCTCGGCTGAGGCGATCGGCCTCAGCGATGAAATCGGCGCCATCGCGCCCGGCAAAGCGGCCGACCTTGTGGCCGTCGATGGCGATCCAACCAGGGACATAAAGGCTTTTGGCCGCGTGACCGCCGTATTCCAGGGCGGGGTGCGGGTCCGCTGATCCTGCGATTTGGTGCGGCTACACCTTTTGCATGTGCGTTGGCTTTGGAGCGGCAGCGTATTTGAACCCGTAATCGACAATCCTGTCCGCGTCGATGTGCCCCGCCCATACCAGTCCCGCCACCATGATTGGGTCCGAATCCGCAAAATGGCCCGCCATCGCAACCGCCAGGGCGAAGGGCAAAAAGTGAGCGATATTGTAAGTCCACGCGCCTATTCGGTTACCCGCGGCGTAGCCAACTAGCCCGAGGTCGGGCGCGAGAAATGCGGCGGGAAAGATCCACCACGGCGCGCCCACCTCGGCAAACAATGCTATGGCGGCGGCCAGTATTCCCGCGCCTTCCAGTCTCAAAAGCCATCGAACCATGATTCCTCCCGTTCCAATCCATCAGTGGGTCATGAACCGGCCCCATTCGGACCGTCTTTCTTCCACGACGTCGGCATCCCACACGGGGACGAATCGCGAATCATAACTACCCCTGCGGTAAGTGCTAATGTCAAGAACAGTTTCCGCCCTCTTTGCAGCGTCCTAGGAACAAGAATTATGTCGGGGAATGAACACCCAGAGCTTCTAAGAGACCCACGACCCCAAGCGGAACGTATTTCGACACTGGTTGCACACGTCGATGAGGGCACTATTAAATTGCCTACGTTTCAACGCCCTCAGGTATGGAATATCTCCCAAGTCATCGATTTCCTTGATAGCGTGTACCGTCGGTACCCAGTCGGAAGCCTGTTGTTCTGGCTGACAACCAGCAGCCTTCAATCCGAGCGGAACCTCGGCGGCTTCCGACTACCGGAAACGCCCGAGCGTTTCCCACGCAACTATGTACTTGACGGTCAGCAACGTCTAACGGCTCTGTACGCATTGCTGACCCAGGATCCAACCAGAGCCGAAGATCGTTTCAAAGTCGTATTTGACTTGAAGGAACAGGAATTCGTGGAACTCAAGGGCGAGCTAGGCTCGTACCAGGTCCCTCTCAACATCCTAAAGGACCCATCACGGTTCCTAGCGTTTCAAGACGGTCTTCGCGAGTTGCCTGACAGTGAGGCTTCTCTCACAGAGGCACAGAGATTGTGGGAGACCTTCCAAAACTACGTCATTCCGGTTGTAACGCTTTTTGAAGTTCCGATTGATGAAGTCGGAGTGATTTTCGAACGCATCAACAGCCGCGGAACGCGACTTACGATATTCGATCTGATGGTCGCAGCCACATGGTCCGTCGAAGGTCCAGACGAATTCAATCTTCGATCCAGCTTCGGCGGAGTGCTGGAACAATTGGCTGAAAAGGATTACAGCGATGTCGACCCGGTTACGGTTCTTCGGTGCCTTTCCGTTGTGGCGACCGGAAGCGCTCGGCGCCAATCGATCCTAAGTCTCAGAGAACGCGATAGAACTGAATTGCAACTGTTGATAGAGACGACCAGATCCGCTTTAGCTCTCGCCGTTGACTTCTTGGTTTCGGAGACATCCGTGGTGTCCAGCGATTTCCTGCCTTATGAACGCCAACTTGTGCTTCTTACATACGTGATGGCGAAGCGACCCTCTCTGAGTTCTGGCGATGTTGATGTTCTCAGAAGGTGGTTCTGGCGCACTTCATTTGCGGAGCGCTATCGCACCGGAGGGGAAGCACTGTTCGACGAAGATCTCACGTCCGCCATATCAGGACTGGATGGCGAGGGAGATATGTCGCGATTCGGAGATCCGCCCGATAAAAGCTTCTTCACACGATCTCAGTTTCGGAAGGGCGCTGCCGGGTCCCAGGCATTTGCGGCACTGCTGGGCTCGCGGAATCCACAAAATTTGACAAACGCAGCATCTATTGATGTCGGCACTTCCTTGTCCGCCTACAACAGGAAGGAATTTCATCACTTGTTTCCTCAGAAGTTCCTCAAGGATGTCGGTGTCGATTCGGAACTTATAAATACACTGGCCAATATCTGCATGTTGAGCAGTTCTGAGAACAAGCGAATTGGCAGTGAAGCCCCATCCGAGTACATAGCTCACCTCCGTGGCGAACATGGGGATCAGTTCGACGAGGTCATGGCGAGCAATCTTGTTCCGCCGAGCGCAGTAGACCGAATGCTGAGCGACGACTACCCGGGCTTCCTCGAGGCCAGGGCGGAGCACCTTTGCAATGTGGTTTCCAGACTCGTCTAGCTAAACGTAATCGATTGCGAGATAGCTCGGTCCAAGAAGTCGGATCGAGGGTCCGATCTTTGCTTCCGATTGACGGATTTCTGACCCATCCCGCACGACCCTTTGCCAGCCGATGATGCTCCGGCGTTGGGTTGAGCATGACCGCGACGATTTCTGATTCCCATGGGCGGCGTGGCGGTGGGGCCCGGCACCGGGCACGTGCAATGGACGTTCTGGGCGCAGTCGAAGTCTGGCCACACAGTGCGTAAGTTGCAAGACATGGAGGTCGAGAAGAGAATCGTTAGCGGCCAGAACCGAATGCAGGGGGCACGGGGTGGAGTGCGAACGCTGCGGACATGAGAATCGGGCCGGCGCGGCGTTTTGCGAGCAGTGTGGAGCGGCGCTGAAGCTCACCTGCCCGCACTGCGGCGCCGACGCACGTACGGAGGCCAAGTTCTGCGACAGCTGCGGGAAACCGCTGGAAGCTGAGAAAGTCGCCGCGAGCCCGGACCCGCTCAGCTATACGCCGGCGCACCTGGCCGACCGGATTCTGGAGGGTCGGGAGGCGATCCAGGGCGAGCGGCGGACGGTTACGGTGCTCTTCACCGACGCCGCCGGATTCACACCCATTTCCGAGCGACTGGACGAGGAAGAGGTCTATCGCCTGATGCAGGGCTGCCTGCAGCGGATGATGGATGCCGTGCACCACTTCGAGGGGACGGTGGTGCAGTTCCGCGGCGACGGGGTGATGGCGCTGTTCGGGGCGCCTATCGCGCATGAGGACTCGGCGGGACGGGCGGTGGCGGCCGGCCTGGAGATGCAGCGGACGCTGGGCCAGTACGGCGACGAACTGAAGAAACGGCTTCAGATCGATTGTCGGTTTCGGGTGGGCCTAAACACTGGGCCGGTGGTGGTGGGGAGCATCAGCGAGAAGCTGGAGATGGATTTCACTGCGCTCGGCGACACCGTCAATCTGGCGGCCCGAATGGAGCAGTCGGCCGAGCTGGGAACAGTCTATTTGACCGCCAACACTTACCGGGCGGTGGCTGACTACTTCGATTGCGAGTCGGTAGGCGATCTACAGGTAAAGGGCAAGCGAGACGCGGTGGCGGCTTACCGTGCGGTCGGGGCGAAGGAGGTCCGCACAAGGCTGGAAGCCGCGGCGGCGCGCGGGCTGTCGCCATTCGTGGGGCGCGATCAGGAGATGGCGACGCTGGAAGGCTATCTGAAACGGGCGAGTGACGGACGGGGGCAGGTCGTGTTTGTGGCGGGCGAGGCGGGCATCGGCAAATCGCGATTGTTGCTGGAGTTCCGGCGCCGGGCCGAAACGATGGGTGTGGCCTGGATCGAAGGGCAATGCGTGAGTTATGGCCGCAACATACCCTACCTGCCGATGGTGGACTTGCTGAAGGACGCCTTCGGGATCGAGGAGCAGGACGCCGAAGAACGCATCATTGCGCGGCTGGACGAACAAACGGCCAGCTGGAATCGGGACGCGCAAGGGACGGTGCCATTCCTGAGGTTACTGCTGAACGTGGACGCTGGCGACGACGCGGCGAAGCGCACCGACGCGATGGGCCGACGGGCGGGCATATACGCCGGTCTGCGGGCGCTGGTGGCCGAAGAGTCGGCCGGTCAGGGGCTGGTGGTGCTGGTGGAGGACGTGCACTGGATCGATCAAGAGTCGGAAGCTGCGCTGGGGACGCTGGTGGACTTTGTGGCCAGCTTGCCCGTGCTGCTCGTGCTGAGCCATCGGCCCGGTGTCACGCCTGGCCTGGGGGAACGTTCGTATTACAGCCGGTTGGTGCTCGACGATTTGCCGCCTGACGAAAGCGCATCAGTGGCGGCGGGGGTGCTGGGGTCGGATAGCCTGCCAAACGATGTGCGGGACCTGATTCTCAACAAAGCCGAAGGCAATCCGTTTACGTGGAAGAAGTGACCAAGTCGCTGGTCGAACTGGGAGCGCTAAGGCGCAGTAACGGCGAATACGTGGTCGAGGGGTCGCTGCAGGACGTGCGGCTGCCGGACACGATCCAGGAAGTGATCTTGAGCCGGATCGACCGCCTCGACCGCGAAGCCCGCGAGACGATCCAGCTGGCTTCGGTGATCGGCCGGGAGTTCACGCGGGGTGTGCTGGAGCGGATAGGTGAGATGGAGGTTGAGCTGGATGGGTTGCTGGGGAGCCTGCGATCGCTGGAACTGATTTATGAGAAGGATTACTTCCCCGAACTGCCTTACATGTTCAAGCACGCGCTGACGCACGAGGTGGCTTACTCCACATTGCTGATGGAGCGGCGCCGTTCGCTGCACCGCACGGTGGCGACGGCGATCGAGGAGCTTTACAAGGACCGCCTGGAGGAGCATTACGAAGTGCTCGCGCGTCATTTCGACGAAGGCCAAGTGTGGGACAAGGCGCTCGAGTACCTTGTAAAGTCGGCGCTCAAGGCGGCGGCGGCGTTCGCGGCGAAGGACGCATTGCGATTCTTCGATCGAGCGCTGCTGGCGGCGGATCGGCTGCCGGCCTTTCCATTGGAAGTCGTGACGCAGATCCACCAGGGGCGGGCTACTGTTCAGATTGCCACCAGCGACATGGCCGGGGCAGTTGGCGCGTTCAGAGAATTGAAGCGAATCCGCCGGGAGGCCGGCGACAGGCAAGCCGAAGGAAAAATGACCGCTCTGCAAGCCTTCGCCCACGTTCTGAATCATGAATTTGACAAGGCGGAGTCCGTTCAGGCCGAAGCGAATGCGATCGCCGACGAAATCGAGGATGAGGGCGTCAAAGCCTGGGCCATGATGCCGTCGGCGATGTTGGCGCTCACGACGGGGCGGCTGTCGGAGGTCGCGGACCTAACTAATCACATAAGGCCGCATGCGAATGGATTGCATCCGCTGCTAGCCGGCTTTTTCCATATGATGGTACCGTTTGTCGAATCGCTGCAATCGCAGCACGATCTCGCGGCCGAGCATATGGCGGGGTTCGTGGAGATGGCGGGTATCAGGGGGGCCACCGGGCCCGAAATGCTGGGACGGACGTTCTCTGGAATAACTCTCGGCAGAACCGGGCGCTATTCGCCGGCCCTGCTGGTTCTGGACGAGGCGATCGCACGTTCCGACCGGCTGGTGGAAAGCGGGTACAAGGCGCGCTGCATGAACACGCAAGGCTGGATCCACAACGAGTTGCAGGACTGGGAGCGCGGGCTGGAACTGAACCGACGGTCGGTGGAACTGGCACGGGGGCTGGTGGGTCTGGACACGGCGGAAGTCGAAATGAACGCGAGGGCCAACGCCGGCGACTCGCTGCTGGGAATGGGACGGCTAAAGGAGGCGCTGGAGGAACTTGAAGAGCTCCACCAAACGGCTCCGCAGCAGCATGAATGGATGCGGTGGCGCTACTCGATGCATATAGCTCACAGCCTCGGTGAAGCGGTCCTGGAAGAGGGCGACGCCGAAAGGGCTTTGCAACTGGCGGAAGAATGCCTGGCCGCGGCGACGAGCGCGGGGGCGCCTCGTTACATCGCGAAGGGAAAGCGGCTGCGAGGGCAGGCGCTGAGCGCCCTGGGGCGGCACGAGGATTCTGTGGCCGAGCTCGACCGGGGGATTGAGGTTGCTACCGACGACGGAAATCCGAGTCTGATCTGGAGAGCGCTGGCGGCGAGTGGCCGCGCTCGAGCAGCGGCGGGAGACGCCGATGGCGCGAGCGACGCAAATCGGAAATCTCTTGAAGTCATCGACTCAATTGCCAGCGACCTCGAGGACGAATCGTTGCGCAATACATTCTTGTCGTCCACCGCGGTTAGCGCGCTGCGGGAGGCCGCGAAGACCGGGAATTGATAGATCTGGGTCTTTGACGAAAAGATCCCGTGCGGGCGAAATAGACTACCTGTAGGCCTGAATTCAACACTTGGTGAACGTTGAGCCTGTAGAAATGTGGGCTTGACACCACGGACAGGATATTGGCGCCGTCCTGGGAACGGCCGGACCGCGGTCCGCCGTAAGTTAATCTGCCAGTTGAAATGACCCTGGCCACACCCTGTCTAACTCCCTGGACCGATCGGCGCCATTCGCAGCCGCCGTCGAATCCGGCCAAACGAACCGAATTCGCGCTCGACCGGGACAGGATTCTTCACTCGCGGGCGTTCAGGCGCCTGCAACATAAGACTCAGGTTTTCGTCGTGACCGAGGCCGACTTCTTCCGAACGCGAATGACCCATTCGCTCGAGGTGGCGCAGATCGGAAGGGGATTGGCGTATGAACTCGGCCTGGATGAAACGCTGAGCGAGGCAATAGCGCTTGCGCATGACCTTGGCCACGGCCCCTTTGGCCATGAGGGGGAGGACGTGCTCAACGATCTAATGAGCGACCACGGGGGCTGGCACGCCAATCAGCATTCGCTCGTCGTGGTCGATGAGGTTGAGTCGCCGTTTCCGAGCTACCGCGGTCTCAATCTGACCTGGGCCACCAGGGAGGGAATCGCCCGTCACTCGACCCGATTCGACGTGCCCACCAGCGGCGCCGAATTCGACCGGTACGCGCAGCCCGGACCGGAATCCCAGGTGGTATCGGAGGCCGACGAGTGCGCCTATGTCGCCCATGACGTGGAGGACGCCGTTAACGCCGGCCTGCTTCAGATCGACGCCCTCCAAAGCGACGGACCTGAGCTATGGCGTAACGCATTAGGCGCGGCTGATGACCTCTGTAACCAGTCGCCGCGGTCCGACCTGGGGATGGACCGGGAACGCGTGTTGCTTCGTCGCGCCACCAGTTTCGTGATCAAGGAACTGATCGGGGACATCGTTCGAGCCAGCGCGAATCGGATAAAAGCAAAACGCCCTGAAGGCGCCGAAGACGTAAGGCGGCTCGTCCAACCCGTGATCGGCGCATCGGGCGCCGGGAGGCGCTGGCGCGACGAGACCACCGACTTCATGATGAATCGCGTGTACCGGCACCCGTCGGTTGAGCGACAGGTCGCCCGGGGAAAGATGGTTTTGACCCGACTGTTCGAAGCCTTTGTAGGAAATCCCAGACTGCTTCCGCGATCGACCCAAGAAAAGCTGGAGCAGCCGGACAGCGATTTGCACCAGGTCGTAGCTCACTTTATGGCGGGGATGACCGACCGGTTTGCGATAGATGTCTACGCCGAGGTATTCGAACCACCTTATCGGGGGATGACGGGGCGGCCCGACTAGGAGCAGAGCGAATGGGACCACGGCGCCCCCACATTCCGGGTGAAAACGACCGTTGGTCGTGAGCGGCGCTATCCGGCCTCCAACCACGCCTTGCTTCGGATAAAGCTCTTAGCCGAGAGCGCGGCGCGCGCGCCGTCGCCGACCGCCACCGCGATCTCTTTGCCGACGCCTTCGGTGCAGTCGCCCGCCGCGAAGAGACCGGTCACGTTCGTACCGTTGTCGCGTCCGACTATGATCTCGCGGCGATCGTTCAACTTCGCCATGTCACTCACGTATTCGGTGCTTGGGTGGAAGCCTATTTGGACGAACACAAGATCGACATCGAGCGAATAAGGCTCGCCGCCGTCAGACGGGCTGACGACCACTGATTCAACATGCTCATCGCCTTCAATTCGCTGAACGTTGCAAGGCGGAAGCATCTCGACATTTTCAAATTTGCTAACGGCGTCGATCTTGCCCGGTTCGCCCGTCCAGCCGGATCGTGTGATGGCCATCACCTTTCGAGCGATCGGTGAAACTTCCAGCACCGCCTGCAAGGCCGAGTTTCCCCCACCCACGACCAGAACATTCTTGTCGTGGGCCGTAGGACCGTAGTTGTCGGCGTAGTAACTGACTCCACGCCCCGTGAACTCCACCTCGCCAGGTGCGCCAAGCGTGTTGGGAACCATCCCGGACGCGACGATTACCGATCTCGACTGCAGAGATCCTTGCCCCTTAAGGTCGATATCGAAATAGTCGGCCGGGCGCCGTATAAGACTCACGTCGTCCGAAACGTGCTCGATAAAATAGTCTCGAAGCTGCTGCTCGAACCGTTCAACGAGCATTGCGCCGCCGATGTGCTCGAAGCCCATGTAGTTTTCGACATGGGTGCTGTGCAGAGCCTGCCCGCCTACCTCCGCGGACACCACCACCGTCTTGATGCGCTGACCCACCGCAAACAGGGCGGCGGAAAGTCCCGCCGGGCCGGCACCCACGACGACCAACTCATACATCAACGGGCTTTCAGCGATCTCGCTGGCTGGTGCTTGAGACATCTCCGCAGCCCCTCTGGGTTGGTCAGGACGATCGATGAGATTAACCGGAATTACGGTGGTAAGGCTGTCGCCTTACTTTCGAAGCGCCGCGATTCGATCCCCCGCCTAACAGATCCTATGCGCAGTGGTGATCTGGAACAGGCGTGCCGAGATCAGCCGCGACCGAGCATGAACTTCAGATCTTCGCTCATCATCTCCATGCTCCACGGGGGATCCCATACGATCTCGATCTTGGCCTCATCGACGCCATCCATCGCCTCGATTGCGGTGGTGACATCCTTAACTATCGCCGGTCCCGCCGGGCACATGGGCGAGGTAAACGTCATCTCCACATCGACGCGGACGCCATCGACTTCGACGTCGTAGACGAGTCCCAGATTGACGATGTCGAGATCAAGCTCGGGGTCTTTGACCTCCTCCAGCGCCACTTTTACTTCCTCAATCGTCGGCATCGGCAGCCTCCGTCCCGTTTCAATTCAGTTTGAGATTGACTTGGCCCAAATCCGTCCCTGAATTATCACAATCTTTTTCGTCGCGAGGCCAATTCTATTCGCTAGTACGGTTCGAAACCTGGGAAAGCGCCCTAAGCGAACACTCCACGATTCTCTGTCCGGCGTCGATCGACAGCATGCTTGTCCGGGCGGTCCGCGGTTCGTAACCGCCGCTGATGAACGCCTGGGCGGTGGGCACGTAACCGAGGTAATCGTTCGCAAGGCTCACGACCCATGTGAACTTGAACAGAGACGCCCTTTTGATGCGCAAGCCATCCTCGCAGAAGAACTCGGATCCGTTTGCGGCGATCCCCAGCGGACCGATGCGCATGGCCTGGATCGGCGTCTCGATCGCCGGGTTAGCCCTGCGCAACTCCGCCACCTTTGCGCGCTCGTCCGCGTATACAGGCTCCCAATCGGGCTCGCTGCCAAGGCCGAAGGGCGGACGCTCCGATTCGGCGTCCGGCAATACTCTGATCCGAAGCGTCGCCATTCCCGGATTCGCTTCAATTGCGGCCTGGTCCAGCCAATCGATGGAATCGACCGCTCGGCGGGTCGCGGCCGCGAGCTTCAGTCCCATCATGCCGGCGTGATCAGGACCTGATTCCCCGCCAGCGGACATGTTGTCCACCTGCGTAACGTCACCACACGCCCCGAGCAGGAAGACGACCGGCAGATGATCTCCGAAGTGTGACCTCAGGTGAGTCCGCCAATAATTGGCGTAATCGGGCGTCTGAAGGTCGCCGCCGACTACAGTGCTGTGGCAGGCAAAGCAAACGATGATCCCGGTTACCCGCCCCGCCGCGTCACGCGCCGCGAGCACACCCACGTCCGGATCGATTGGACCCGCCGCCGTAATGACCTCGTCGTGATGGGCTGTCCCCGGCTTACCAGGATGTGTGATCTCGGTTCCGTCGCTCATCAAGAAACGCCGATTGAACGAAATGTCCGGCTCGCTGCCCGATCCAATCCCGAGTTGGGAGTTGCTCAAGGACTCCTGAGCCTCGGCGATTGCCGACGCTATCGCGTCGGCCACGCATTCAACATAGTCGGGATCGGCCTGGGACATGAGACCGTCGAAAACTGGACCCCCGTTATGCGTGTGACTGGCGCCGATCAGGACTTGGTCGCGCGATAGATCCGTGCGCGACTCAATCATCCCAAATGCAAGCTGTGCCAGAGGGCGAGTGATGAACAGGGCATCGACCCCAACTACGGCGACCCGGTCCGAGCCGTTATCAATGACGGCTGCGCTCACCGACAGCCTATCGAGTGCGCCCCGGTTGACGCGCGATCTGAAGGCGCCGGGCATGTCCGCTCCGATTGGCGCGGTAATGTCCCTGAACGCGAACCCAGTCTTCATGTACGTTCCCCGAGAAAGCGAAGCTGAAATACTGCCAGGCGCCACGTCGTCCGCATCGACGCGCGCTTAGCCGCCCGACGATACACGACCAGGCGTCCAGCCTCGCAAGATGATCCGTATCTTGCGCGTTCGTGATTCGTTCGGTACCCTCTTACCGAACAGCTTACGAACGATCCAAATGGCAATCAATCCGAGGAGTTACTTCAAAAATGAACCGGACACCGATAATGACCGCGGCGATCTCCGAATGTGGACTTATCCCATTTCAGCCGGTCCGGGGCGAACTCGGGCTTCAGCGCCGGCTGGGGCTGACGCTGACTTCCGATTGGGCGCCGTTCACGCTCCCGGCGGAAGCCGACGATCCCAAAGAGCCCGTCCGCAGCTCAGGTCAGCCCCAACGGCTGGAAAACCAAGCCCATCCATGACAACGCCGGGCGCCGCCATCCTCCACGCCGATCTGGATGCGTTCTATGCCGCTGTCGAACAGCGCGACAGACCGGAGCTCCAGGGGAGGCCGGTCGTGGTTGGTGGCTTGCCCGGCGGACGCGGCGTGGTGGCGGCTGCTTCGTACGAGGCCAGGAAGTTCGGTGTGCACTCAGCGATGCCACTGGGCGCCGCCCAACGTCTCTGCCCCGATGCCGCGTTCGTTCCGGGAAGGCACGACGTCTACGGTGAAGTCTCAAAGCAAATCATGGATATCATCCGATCCATCACGCCCCTGGTCGAGCCTCTATCCATGGACGAGGCATTCCTGGACGTCGCCGGGTGCGAGCGTGGGCAAGGCAATCCGTTGGAGATCGCCCGCAAGATCAAGAACCTGGTCCGCGAGAAAGAGCGATTGACGATCAGCATCGGAATCGCCTGCAACAAATCGGTGGCGAAGATAGCCTCGGAACTGAGCAAGCCCGACGGACTTCTCCTCGTCGAGCGGGGAACGGAGCGCGCGTTTCTCGCGCCTTTGCCCGTGAATACGCTGTGGGGCGTTGGCCCCAAGACACTTGAACGCCTCCGGGCCGCCGGCATCGCGACTATCGGCGATCTCGCGGAGCAGGACGCGGACGAATTGTCGCATTCCTTCGGCCGGCAGGGTCTCCACTTTTCCAGGCTGTCTCGTGGCATCGATCCAAGACCTGTCACGCCGTCCCACGTCCGTAAATCACTGGGTAATGAAATGACGTTCGAGCGGGACGTCGACGATCCCGAAGCTCTACGCGTCTTTATCCTCGCCCTATCGGAAAAGGTAGCCAAACGGCTCCGCGCGGAGGGGCTCCGCGGACGGGTCGTAACGTTGAAGCTTCGACATTCGGACTTCACCACCATCACACGCCGCCGCACCCTGAAAGCCCACGTTGACGGCGGCAAACCGATATTCGAAGCGGCAATGGACCTATTTCGAAATGCATTCACCAACCGTGACAGCTACCGTCTTGCGGGGGTCCACGTATCCCAATTCGCGCCAAAAGATGTGGAGCAGCTTACGCTCGAGCTCGGCTCGGAGGATCGAAATCGAAGGCTCGATGTCGCGGTTGATGGAATAACCGACCGTTTCGGAACGCAGAGCGTCGTCCTCGGTAGCCTCGTCGCCGACCAGTCCGACTCGGCCGCGGTGGGTGAGAAATGATTGAATTGAAGCTACGCCGCCAGACCACCGGGGCGGTTGACCATCGGCTCCTCGGCACAGCCCCCAGCCTTTCATATCCGCGCACTTACGGGCAACTGAGGCGCTACGCGCGCCGTCATCCCTCCGGCGAGGCACGGAGTGCCGTTTCTGAGATCGATGCGAGCGTTGACGAGAAGGGTTGGAGGTGGGTAAAGCGGAAGGGCGGAAAACGACTACAGATCTTCTACTCTTCAGCCAGCGAGGTTTTCCAGGAGATCGCAAACGCGATTTTGGGGATTGACCTCGTCGTGGCGGATCGCAATACCCTGGTGGGTCGCTGGGAATTTGGACTCCCGGTGGAAGACTTCGTCCTCAATCTTCTTCACGGCAGAAATCCGGGCTACAGAATTGTCCTCGTGGACGGCTTGAAGGCGTTCGTGCGCGACGGCTGCGGCGTGCTGATGGACCGGGCCGACTCTTATCGCAGGGAGCTGGTGGCGATCCGTCCGGACTAGGCGGTGACCGTCAAAAGCGCTTGCCCGCGGGCCTATTCCGCGGATGCCGCGAAGACCACCATTGAAGTACGGAAGTGAGCGGACGCGGACGCATCGAAATCCAGGGCCTGCAACACTTGCTCCGGCGCCTCGGAAATCATTTCCTCGACCCGGGACGCCATATCCCCTGACGCCTCGATGATGTCCGCCAGATCCTGCCGCGACTCCAGGAGGTGCAGGACCTCCACCTTGAAGCCCGCCCCGGCGAGCATCCGTTTCCATTCCGACGGCGAATAGGTTCGGACGTGTGAGTCGTCACGGATCCTGGTAATCGCATTCAGGAGTCCGATCGCCTCGGGATGATCCGGGCCGGAATGATCGGCGACCAGAAGCCGGCCCGTCTTCCTCAAGACCCTGCGTGCTTCGAGCAGCACATCCCGTATCCCCTCCATATGGTGATAGGCGCGGGCGCAAGTCACCACATCGAAGCAGGCGTCCGCGAACGGAAGCCAGCCGTTGTGGGCGACTACAGATCGGCGAGGCAGACGTCGCCCCTCGATTTCGCGCATTCCCTCGGTGAGCATCGCATGCGTGATGTCGGCTTGGTATATCTCGGCGCCGCGCGCCGCCATGCGTACGGCGCACGCTCCCTTTCCAGCGGCCGTATCGAGCAATGCCTTGCCGTCGAGATCGCCGGCAATCTCGGTCAACAAATCGAGGTCCGGGCGCTCGATTCCCTTCCCGTAGCCGGCCGCACGCTCGCCAAACCTGCGGATATTGGCAGACGTCACCGCGTCCTGATCGGCGGTCAGTCGATTCACCCCCAAAGGAGATTCGCCGGGAGCGACCAAGTGTAGACCCGGAACGGCCCTGCGACGAACGTCTGATCACAGGTCTCGCTGGACTCCGCATCGCTAATGCTGGCAGCATCCAGGCTGAATCGACGCCGGATTTCCCGGCGGTTGTGAAAGGACGAATGCACTAATGGGTGTTGTACGAGGTGCGGATCGAGATACGCCCGAGTCGACGATCCCCGGCATCAGAGGGAAACCGCTGATCGACCCGGACACCGGCGCCGGGGCCGTAACGCTCGGAGAACTGACCATCGAAGCCAACTCATTGTTGCCACTGCATAAGCACCTCGTGGAGGAGGCGTTTTTCATCTTCGAGGGCACCGGCGTGGCGCTCATGGGTGAAGACGAGACGCCGGTGGGCGCGGGCGATGCCGTGATCGCACCCGCGGGCATTCACCATGGGTTCAGGAACGACTCGGCCAAACCCTTGAGAATGGCGTTCTTCTACCCGGCGGTGAACCCTGCCACCGAATTCAAGTAGGGCCGCGGGCGCCTTGTCGTAAGCTGGCGGCGCCTCGGGGCGGCTAGGTTACGGCTTTGAGCTTGTCCCGAAGCTCAGATACATCCGGGTGACGCCCTTCGGCCTTCTTGGAGAAAAGCAGCTCCCCGTCAACCGTGAACTCGAACCGGCCGCCGTCCGACGGTAGGAGCGCCCATGAGCCGATCTTCGATCCAAATTCCGCTAGAAGTTCGTCCGTCACACTGACGGCTCTCGGGAGATAGTTTCACTGCATGCAGTATTCGAGCGTTACGTTGAGCCCACCTGCCATGACACCTCCATCGTTTTCAAGCGAATCGCCG
The DNA here is from genome assembly GCA_963663595.2 of Chloroflexota bacterium. GTDB lineage: Bacteria > Chloroflexota > UBA11872 > UBA11872 > VXNJ01. Next base: position 796,297 of record CAXXGZ010000003.1, read on the forward strand.
CCAACAATAGCATCGCACCTCCCGCGCTAATGAAATTAACCAGCATTGGCCGGGGGCGGAAGTGTGACGGAAAAACTGGACAAATACGGCTTTTTATGTCAAGATAAAGGTACTTGTGACCACCCTCGAATTGCCACCGCTCACAGGAGCAGAGGCGCGCTTTCGGGTATAATTCTCAGAACGAGCATAGGAGCTGTTATTGGGTGTCATTGACGCGCTGAGTGACGGGTATCGTACCGTCATTCGGAGGCCCTATCTGATACTCATTCCGATTCTCCTGGACCTGGTCATCTGGCTCCTGCCGCCGATCTCCGTTCAAGTGCCGTCTTTGCGATCCGTCGGCGCGACAGTGGCAGCGCAGGAAACCGCAGCTTTCAGCTTCGACATCTCCGGGCTGGCCGGATTGTTCGTCCCATCGATAGCCGCCCTCGCCACAGCGCTTGACGCCGGGAAAACGCCGATCGAGCTAACAGGGATCGGTTCGGCGCTGGGGATGGGTCTCGTGCTGATTGCCGGCGGTGTCGTGGTGGCAACCGTATACCTTCTTCTGCTCGCGAAGGTGGTCACCATGGACGAAGACGGCCTCGGGGTGACGGATCTCGTGATGAGCAAAGCCCGAAGTCTTCTCGGGCTCACGTTCGGCGCCGGTGCAGTGATCGCGGTTGGGGGGGCCCTCTTACTATTCTTAGTAGGCGGGTTGGCGGCGGTGGCGATGAGTGTCCCTGGGATTCTGGGCGCCCCGTTGATGCTCGTCTCATTCGTGATCTCGGTGACGCTTCTGATTGCGCTGCTGGCGGCTCTATTGATCATGTATTTCGCCGTACTTGCGCTGGTCCTCGAGCCCCTCACCGTGAGGTCCAGCATCAGACGATCGGTGGAGTTCCTGAGGAGAAATCCGAGGGCGGCCATCGGGTTCGCGGTATTGGCGTTCGTCATCGAGTTCGGCCTGGGGCTGATATGGGGAAGGCTTTCCGAGGCTGGGCCGGCCCTGATGGTATCAGTGCTCGGGAGCGCGTTCGTCGGAACCGGGATCACCGCAGCCAGCATGATTTTCTATCTGAGCCGCCTTCCCAAGCCGGAGGAATCTGGCAACCCGCGCGGCTTGCAAGCCTAGGAGGGCTTTATTGGCCTATACCGCCGAGTCCATTGAAGTTTTAGAAGGACTGGAAGCGGTTCGCCGCCGACCGGCCATGTACATTGGCGGCACCAATTCGGCCGGCCTCCACCATCTGGTCGACGAGGTCGTGGATAACTGCGTCGACGAGGCTCTGGCGGGCGAGTGCTCGAAGATTGAGGTCTCGCTGGGCGAGGACGGGTACGTCACCGTCGCAGACAACGGCCGGGGCATCCCCGTAGGCAAGCACCCCAAGATGAACCGGCCCGCGCTCGAAGTGGTCATGACCACTCTGCACGCGGGAGGAAAGTTCGACGGCAAGGCTTACCAGGTTTCGGGCGGATTACACGGCGTCGGCATTTCCGTGGTGAACGCTCTGTCGGAGCACCTTGTTGCGGAGGTGCATACGAAGGGCAAGAAATACGTGCAGGAGTACCGCCGCGGCGAGCCCACGGGCGATGTCAAGGTCCGTGGAAAAGCCTCCGATACTGGCACCATAATCAGCTTCAAGCCGGACCCAGAGATCTTCCCGCTCGACGCCATAGAACTTGACTACGAAGTGCTGAGCGAGCGTCTGCGTCAAATGGCCTTCTTGGTGCCGAAACTTGAATTCGCCATCAGCGATCGCCGCACCGGCCAGAGTCAGACCTTCTTCTTCGAGGGCGGCATCAAGTCGTTCGTGGAAAACATCGCCCGTCACCGCAAACCCATAACTCCGCGTCCAATCTTCGTCGAGGGCGTGGTCGAAGGGACCTCCATTGCCGTGGCCATGCAGTACACGGGCAGCTTCTCCGAGGTCATATATCCATTTGCAAACACCGTGCACAACGCCGATGGTGGAACCCATCTTTCCGGATTTCGCGCGGGATTGACGCGGACGCTCAATGACTTCGCTCGCCAGAACGGGCACCTCAAGGACAACGACTCCAACCTCACCGGGGACGATGTTCGTGAAGGATTGGTCGCCGTTATCAGCGTGCTGCTCCAGGAGCCGCAGTTCGAGGCCCAAACCAAAGTCCGGCTAAACAACCCCGAAATCGCGGGGCAGGTGCAATCCGTGGTCAACAAGGGCCTGGCCGAGTACCTGCATGAAAATCCAGCCGATGCCCGGCGCATCATCGAAAAATGCCTGGTCGCCAGCCACGCCCGCCTGGCCGCCCAACGAGCCAGGGACCTAGTGGTGCGCAAGGGTGTTTTCGATGGGATGGCTCTCTCGGGGAAGCTGGCCGATTGCCAAGAGCGAGATCCCGACAAATGCGAGCTTTTCATCGTGGAGGGCGACTCCGCGGGAGGCAGCGCCAAGCAGGGTCGCGACCGGCGAAATCAGGCGATCATTCCGCTGCGCGGCAAGATTCTCAACGTCGAGAAGGCGCGCCTCGACAAGATGCTCGCGAACGAGGCGCTGCGCGACCTCACAACCGCGGTGGGAACCAGTCTCGGCGAGAACTTTGATTTGAGCAAGCTGCGGTACGGTCGAATAATCATCATGACCGACGCGGACGTGGACGGGTCGCACATTCGGGCTCTGCTCTTGACCTTCTTCTTCCGCAATATGCAGGAACTGGTGAGTCGAGGGCACCTGTATCTAGCCCTACCCCCGCTGTATGGGATAACCAGTGGCCGCAAGACCTACTACGCCTATTCCGATAAGGAGCGCGACGAGCAGCTATCGCGCCTGAAGGGGAGTGTCCACCTTCAGCGATACAAGGGGCTCGGTGAGATGAATGCGTCACAGCTTTGGGAGACGACCATGGATCCCGAAACGCGCACTCTTTTGCGGATTGAAATGCACGACGAACTCGCCGTGGACCAATTGATCACGACGCTGCTCGGCCACGATGTCGCGGACCGACGCCAATACATCATGACTCACGCCAAGCAGGTCCGAAACCTGGACATCTAGCGCCGTCGGCCGGTTAGCCGGCGTTCAGGACGCGAACCCGATCCGGACATTCGCGCGCCCGTGATTTGAGGCAGGGCATATCGCCGTCTGCACGTCGGGACATCCGCCTACGTGCCGCCATTGGAGATGCCAAACAGGCGCGAACTCGCCGCCCACAACTCTCCTCGACAAAAGTTCCGGATCACGTCGCTCGCGCCTGAATGACGGTGGCCGTCCCATTCCCGACGAAAACCGGACCTGAGAAGGCAGAAAACCACCGGGCCCCTTATCCTCAACTCACGGATCCAATTTTGTACATAGCAGGCCCCGTCCATTGACTCGAATAGCGCTCGACGTGATGGGTGGCGATTTCGCACCGGCGGCAACCGTTGCCGGCGCTGTTGAGGCCATGCGAGCACATGATTTGCGGCCGGTGCTCGTGGGCGACAAGCAACGAATCGCCGAGGAACTCGCCAAACTGCATGTCGGTACGGAGGAATTTGAGATCGTTGCAGCGCCAAGCGTAGTCGAAATGAACGAGCAGCCAGCCAGCGCCCTCCGGCAAAAACGGGATTCGTCAATCATAGTCGCGGCCGAGCTATTGAAGGAGGGGCGCGCCGATGCCCTGATATCGGTCGGGAACACCGGAGCCACGATGGCGGCCGGAGTACTTGTCATCGGCAGGTCAGAAGGCGTAATCCGACCCGCGATGGCAGGGTTGCTGCCATCGAATACCGGAAGAGTGCTCCTTCTCGATATCGGCGCCAACGCGGACTGCACCCCGGCGGAATTGGTGCAATTCGCGATAATGGGTTCGATCTACGCACGGCGGATCGTTGGAGTCGATGATCCGAGAGTGGGTCTACTCAACGTCGGTGAGGAGCCTGTAAAAGGCTCCCGGCTGTATCGCGATGCCCACGAACTGCTCGACGGCAGCCCGGTCAATTTCGTTGGGAATCTCGAGGGCGTGGACCTATTCTCCGGCGAATTCGACGTGGTCGTTTGCGACGGCTTTACCGGCAACGTCGCGATCAAGCTCATGGAGGGAGTGGGAGATTTCGCGCTCGGAAGGATCCGGCAGGACGTGAGATCGTCGCCGCTGGCTATCCTTGGGGCATTTCTGATGAGGCCGACACTGCGATCATTGAAGCGAACATTCGACTACGCGGAGTGGGGCGGCGCGCCGCTACTGGGAGTCAACGGTTTGGTTTTGATTGGACACGGGCGTTCGGACGCCCGCGCGGTCGCAAATGGTGTGCGCGCGGCTCAAGCAGCACTTGACGTTGGGCTGGTAGAGGAAATGGCCGCGGGATTAAAGGCGGCGGCGGAAACGGCTTAGAACGCGCGGTTTATATCCAGCAGGATGACGAGACGGCCTTCAAGCTTCACAATTCCCCTTATGCACTCGTTGCCCACACTTGACACGATCTGAGCGGCATCGTCAATGGATTCCTCGGTCACCGTCAGAATCTCATCGACGCCGTCCACAATGAGACCGATGATATGAGTCTCTGATTCCTCCCCTTCGATTTCCGTAACAACGATTCGAGTTTCGTTGGAGTGATCCGCCCAGGGCAGCCCGAAATGCTTTCTGAGGTCCACGACGGGCACGATGCGGCCTCGAAGGTTGATCACTCCCTCGACGTGCGCCGGGGAGTTGGGAACTTCGGCTATTTCCTGGACTCGAACGATTTCCCGAAGCTGCTCCGCCGATATGCCGTAGTACTCATCGGCAAGCTTTACGACGGCGATAACGTCGTGAGCGTCTGTCTGCGCATCGATGTCGGTTAAATCAGCTGCCGCCGGGGCGCTTACCTGAGCGATAAATCCGCATAACCTTCGATCTTGCAGGGCCCAGCCACGTGTTGCCCTGTTTCGGGGTCAGCGAAATTGTTGCACGTCTTCTGGCTCAGCTCGGTAACCAGTCTTCCAATCCGGCGGGTACTACCCTGATAGATCGCTCCTCGTGTCCTTAGCCTGTTGGAGCGCCTCTTCCCATGCGCCGGCAATTTGCTGAATTAGTTGCTTTACCTCGAGCACGGGATCGGCTTCTTTGCTTACGTTGGCATCGATGAGCCTTTGAACGCAGTAATCGTAGACACCATCGAGACCAGAGGAGATCTCTCCCCCGACGGCATGATTTAGGGTGGCCTTCAGCTCGTTCAGAATCTGTTGGGCGCGAATTAAAGCGTTGTGCGTTCCCTCGATATCTTCCGCGTCGAGCTTCGCAAGCGCACGGTTCATGAATCGAATCGCGCCCTGGTAAAGCATCAATACCAGGTCGGCGCGGCTGCCCGTCTGCGCTTGGACCTTTCGGTACTGCTCGTGTCCAGATTTCAGATAACTTTGGGCCATTTTCAATCCACTGCCAGTCTTAACCTATGCGTCGCGCCCGAAAATGGCGCCGCCTCTTCCAATCTTCGGTCGGACGTAGCGTCGTGCCAAGGCCTCACCCTTGCGAACCGCGACGAGTTCTCGATTGACTTCCTCCTCTTGAGAGCGCAATCGGGACTCGACTTCCGGAATAAGCTTCCGGATTCGCTCAGCGTAATCAAGCACTTCGGGGATCTCATCAGGTTTTGCACCCAGCGCGAGCTGAGATGCGTGACGCAGCAATACTTCACGTGCGTCGAGTGCCGCTTTCAAATCCGCGCTCCGTCCGCTGGCGACTGCTTGCAACACGAGCTTCGATTCATTCCAAAGCCTCGAGAACGTTTCCTCAATCGTCAGCGAGTCAATGTCGGGGGACTCGAGATTCTTAGTGCTCATCTATTCCGACGCTCCTAGCCGAAGAACCCGCCGCCGCCGCCAATATTGAGCGAACCTGTAAGAGACGTAAGCGCGGACTGCTGGCGTTGCAATCGGACCAATGCAAGCTCCAATGCGGAAAACTCGCGTATTAGAGAAACTTCTCTTGCGAGCAACTTTTCTTCAAGTGCTCTGATTCGTCCGTCTATATCGTCGATCTGGTCTAAGGTGCTGTCCCACTTGGCATCGAAGGCTCCATTGGTTCCCAGCAGGAGGTCGAGCAAATCGTCGAGCTTCTGGGCCACACCCTTTGTCGGAACTGTAACCGTCAACACGTCAGTCCCGCTTGCGAAGGTGCCGCCTGCCTCAAACGTTATCGTCACGCCCGGTATAACCCCAGTGTTCACTTCTCCGGCTGAAACGTCATTGGTCGTAACGATGGTGTTTCCGCCGTCATCAGGCACAAAAGTCACCGTCAGATTGGGTGTGCCGGCAGTATCCAACACCAATGTGTAGGTACCGGCTTTCTTACGAAAGTCTTCGGTTCCAGTGATACTCGCGACAACTGTCCCGCTCGAAGTTGTGATGCTCGTGGAAGTCGTTCGCTCTGAGAATAGGTCGGCTACAGCATCCGGGTTTTCCACAAGAGCGGTGCCAAAGGCCCCCTGATCCAGCTTCAGCAACAGGCTGCTGCTACCTACGGCATCGAAGCTAAATCCGACGTCGACCAATGACGTGAATTCGCTCGTCAGGCCATCGCCATCCGCCAAAATAAAAGTTCGCAGATTTCGCAGGATCCCCGTGATGGTTGGATCGCCCAGCAGAAGCCCACTCTCACCAGAATCCGCATCGAAAGCGATCTTTTCTTCAATCAGACTCACCGTGCTATTGAACTGGTCGACCAACCTCTGAGCGTTTGTCACTGCAGTCCCAATGTCCTGGCCGACGGTTACGGTAATCGGGTTGTCTTCATCGACGGCATTAAGGGTCACCGTTACTCCGGGCAGCGCATTATTGACCGTATTGCTGGAGCTGGTCTGGGTTGCGCCGCCGGCGAGCACGTCGATTGCGTATTCAGCCTGGTCGCCAAGCGTTTGAGTGCCAGCCAGGAGTCCCACGGCGGTCAGGAAGTTCCCCGTCACATTGGCCATCGATATCGCCTGCGAACCGGTGGTCTTCGCGGTGAGCAGAATCTTGCCTTCGACCGGGTCGAACGCGGCGGTTACGCCTGCGTCGGACCCGTTGATATCGCTGATGATGCCGTTGATGGAATCGGATGTCGTGTCATATGTGAACGTCTCGCCGTTGATGGTGAAGCTGCCGGTGCCCGCGGTGACGGCCGTATCCAGGCGGGCGTCATCGAGGACCGCCGAAACCTGCGCGATGCCCACCGGCCGAGCGCTCGTGATCGTGTTCAGGTTGGTCCCGGAAGTCGTGGCGGCGGTAAGCCCCGTATCAGAACTTGCGAAGGTTAATGCGATATCGTTTCCCGATCCGCCATCGTCGTGAGTCAGAGTGATCTGATCGCTTCCGGCGCCCGTAACGGTGGCCGTGACTTTCGTAGTGCTTTTTATTGCGTTGATGGCATCAGCCAATATCTGAGCCATATCGGAATTGGCTGCCGGGATGTCGTTCAGATCGACGGTTATGGTTTCACCATTAAGGACGATCATCTGGGGATCGGCCGTACGCGTAACTACGCCTCCAGTGACCGTAGCCGCGGTGCCCGGATCTCTCACGGCATCCGCCAGCCCGACAATTTCAAGGAAATCGCTTGTGTCGCCCGCTGTACCGATGTTGAACTCAGTGCCGCCCGGCACGCTGATGTCTAGAACGAGCCGGTTCGATACCACGCTGGCGAACCCGCCGCCAAATGTCGCGTTCAGGCTGGTTATCACATCGTTGAGCGAGTCGCCGGCAGTTACAGTGAACTGCGTGAGCGTTCCATCGATGCCGACCGTGAACGTTCCCGCGGTCACGGCCTTGGACAGTCCGGTGCCGGCGGCGCCTTCCGTGGTATCCGTTATGTCGGCGGTTGCCGTGACGTCGGAGCCTATGGAAGTCGTTCCGGAAATCTCGGTCGTCGTCGCGAGCTGAAGGATGGTCAACTGAAACGTCTGATTGGCCGCGTCGGAGTTTGCGAGTATGCCCGCGGCCGCCGTCGATGTCGACGCGGTCGTCGTGTTGACGGATTTCGCGTTTATGCTCGATGAACGTAGTAGCGTGCTGACCCGCGCCGACAGGTTGGCTACGCGAGCTCCTATGTCGGCATACGCTTGGTCGACGAGTTCCAGGTCAGATTTCTGCTGTTCGAAGTTAAATATGGGCCTGGCTTCGATCTGTAACAGCTGATCGATTAGCCCCCTCGTATCTATCCCGGATACGAGTCCGCCGATTTGAAACAAGCTTCCCATGTGCGACCTAACCCTGCTTTTGTCGCGCGATCGTGCGCTTCCCTGCAATTTCGATCGTGAGAATGAGCGGCGGATGCCCGCTCCGCATGTTCCGCGGTGTTATCACGGACATCCGCCGTAGTCTCACCCTTATCTTCGGGCCTCGAATAAGGCTCCTTTAGCGTTCCTCCCGTCCATTACGATCTGGACGGAGTCCCGAATCGGAATCTTCCGAATTAGCGCTCCCGTGGTCGAATCGACGATCTCGATGGTAACTAGTCCAGTGGACCTGTCCCGCACGAAATTCGTGCTGGAATTGACGACCGCGGGAACCGCGGGCGACGTCCTCTGGACCTCCACATCGACGCCGACGGTTCCGGCGGTGCCGGAATCGCCTAGTCCTCGGGAATGACCCGGCAGCGGCGCTGCCTGCGCTTCTCCTGACTGGCCCGGGAGAACTGCCGAAGGCGCATAAGACCCAAGAAGGCCCGCAACTCCCTCAACAGCCATGGCGATCTCCTCCAGATCGATCCGGCAGTAAGAGAGTTGGCCCAAGCGCGCGCGTAAGAAACGTACGCAACATGTCTACCACTCTCCTCACTGACCCGGCTCTACCTGAGCAGCGCCAATACGGTCTGTGGAGCCTGGTTGGCCTGCGCCAATACCGCAGTGCCAGCCTGCTGCAGGATCTGCGCCTTAACAAACTGGACCGTCTCGAGTGCGATGTCCGCATCTCTGATCCGGCTCTCGGACGCAGCCAGATTCTCGGCTGATACGGTCAAGTTGTTGATCGTGAAGCCCAGACGGTTCTGGTTCGCGCCCAGGTTGGATCGCGCCGCATTCACGTCCAGTATCGCCAGATCAACCATGCTGATCATCTCGTCGGCCAAGTCCGTCATGTTGCTTGACGACAGAGCCGCGACCAGATCCTCGATGTTCCCGTAACTGCTTACGGAACCACCGAGCGACTGCGATCGGGCATCAACCAGAGAAATGGTCACCACCTGATTCGCATTCGCACCGATCTGCAGAACCATGTTCGACGACGCACCGGCCGTCGACGCGATAAGTATGGTGTCGGTGTCGACAAGGGCCGCCATATTTGCAGCGGTCAACGTCTGGGTGCTCACGTTCTCCACCGAAAACGTGATGCCAAACGTCGAGAAGTTGAACGTGAAGCTCTCGCCGACCGCGATCGTCGCAATAGTGTCAACGACTGTGATGACCTGAATCAGCGTCACCAGCTGCCCGGCAACCGTAATCTGAGCTTGCATGCACACCACGCTAGTAGCGGGATTAACTACGCTGTAGTTGTTACCGGAGACGGCGGGGTCAGTCACGCTTATGTTCCGTGACCTTGCCCCCGAAAATGCCCTCGATTTTGAGTAGAGTCCGTTCAATGGGAGGAGACGGACATGAGACGGAGCAGGTATCGCGAGGAACAGATCATCGGCATCCTCAAAGAGCACCAGGCGGGGTTGCCAGCCGCAGAGCTCTGCCGCAAGTACGGGGTCAGCGGCGCGACGTTTTACAAGTGGCGGTCCAAGTACGGCGGCATGGAGGTATCAGACGCCAGGAAGCTGAAGGGGCTGGAGGATGAGAACCGGCGCCTGAAGAAGCTGCTGGCGGAATCGATGCTGGATGTGGCGACGCTGCGCGAGCTACTTGCAAAAAACTTCTAACGCCCAGATTGCGGAGGAAGGCCGCGGCCTGGGCGATGACGGAGACTAGTCACTCGCAGCGCCGTGCCTGCGCTCTTGTCGGGATGGATCCGAAGACTTACCGCTATGAATCGAGGCGGCCGGACGACGCCGGCATCCGCAAGCGGTTGCGGGAATTGGCCGAGCAGCGCCGACGGTTCGGCTACCGCCGTCTGCACATCCTGCTGGCCAGGGAAGGCATCCGGCTCAATCATAAAAAGCTCTATCGCATCTATCGCGAGGAACGGCTCACGGTGCGCAAGCGAGGCGGGCGCAAGCGGGCGCTCGGCACGCGTGCCCCGCTGCTGCTCCCCTGGAACCGCAACCAGCGCTGGTCGCTCGATTTCGTCGCGGATGCATTGGCCGACGGCAGGCGGTTCCGCATCCTGGCGGTGGTGGACGACTTCAGCCGCGAGTGCCTCGCCCTCGTCGTCGACACATCGCTGTCTGGCGTCCGCGTGGCTCGGGAGCTGGACCGCATCGTCGAGCTGCGGGGCCGCCCCCGCATGCTGGTCAGCGACAACGGCACCGAGCTCACCTCAAACGCTATCCTGCGCTGGCAGCAGGAACGCGGCGTTGGCTGGCACTACATCGCACCGGGCAAGCCCATGCAAAACGGCTTTGTCGAGAGCTTCAACGGCCGCCTGCGCGACGAGTGCCTCAACGAACATCTCTTCGCCGGCCTGGCCGAAGCGCGGCGGATCATCGCGGAATGGAGGTACGACTACAACACAACACGCCCGCACACGAGCCTGGATGGGCTCACACCCAACGAGTTTGCAGCCCGCCCCAATTGGGGCCATAACCTGAAAAGATTCTACTTATGAGTGAGGGTAAGTTGGGGGCAGGGTCACATCAAATACGGATTCGCCTTGACGCCAGGCAGTGATTGTGACGCTGAACTCGCCCGGATTCACGACACGTTCCTGAGCGCCTGCCAATGACCCTAGGGCAGTCTCAGTGACATTCAGTCAAACGCGCTCGATGACGAATTCATGTGGAAGCGCGGAGAATCGACAATAGTCGGGCGTCGATGGCGGCTCAGGCTCGATGGACGTGGTGGTGCTTTGCAGATGGCACAACGGCTAGCTTTGCATACTCGTATCTTGTGGCGTTCGCCCGAGCTGCATATGTAATTTGCGAACGCGACCTGACGGACTACATTGGGGCTTTGGTCGTCAATCACACCGGCGATGAATTCCAAATTCGACCGGCGCCACGTCTGCCGCGCTTACGCTACCCGCTCAGAATCCTCTTCCATCCCGGTTACGCTTCGAGCTTTCACTGCAAGAACATCACTTCCTGCCCCCCACCCCGACTTAAAATGCAGAACACGCATTCCACCCACCAACTTCCCCAGCACCCCATAGACGCTCTCTGCTTCGCAGCGCCGCTGCGCCCTGTTGTCTGATGGTTGAATTGACGCAACCTCTGTTCGCTGTTCCGGCATTACGTTCTCACCGATATCTCATTCCCGCTGCTCGACGCGCCCCTCCGATTCAACGGCCGTGCCAACGACACTCCTCATTTAACACGTCCACACTCCAGCACCTGACCCTGTCCCCTCCTCAAATCGTAAGAATCAAGCCAACCCCACAACCGTCATCATTCCGTATTTTCGGACTTATCTACTCCGTCGATCAGATTTCTTCAATCAGCCCCGCCCGGACAGCATCCAATCGCTGCGCCAAAAACATCTGACCGCTTGCTTGACGCTCCAGCCCACGTCAAATGCTCGCGCTTCCATATCCTCATGGACTTCACCACGCCGTCTCCAGCCATCCGCGATATGTGTCGATTATCAATTCGTAGCGCTTGGTCGCCGTTGTTCTCGGGTCGGAGAATTGGAGCAAAGGAATACATGGGTAAATTTATCGAAACGGCCTCCCACCGCGAAAAGGCCGTAGTTTCGCCGGCGCTACAAATCGACGTTGCGCCGGCTAGTATTCGGGCACCCGTGAAACTGAACCTTGGCTGCGGGCCGGAGCAGATCTTTGATGATCACGTCAATGTCGACATCATCGATTTTGCGGGGGTTGATGTCGTTCAGGATCTCTTCGCATTCCCATGGTCGGAACTAGAGAAATACGAACACACGGTCGATCAGATCTTCTGTAGCCATTTGGTTGAGCACATCCCACACGACGTCGCTAAGGCCAGCGATTACCCGCTCGCAGGTTGGGACGGCTTTTACTGTTTCTTTTATGAATGCTGGAAGCTGCTCAAGGCCACCGGACAAATGGAAGTAATCGTTCCCCATGCTCGATCCAACGGTGCCTTTCAGGATCCGACTCATCGTCGGTTTCTTGTCGAAACGAGCTTCAGCTACCTGAACCCGCAGTCGGGATATATTCCGCCAGGGTTACCGTTTGGATTCAATCAAAGTGATGTGTTGTTGACGACATCTTCCAGTATTGGGGATATGGCCAAACCGAATGGACCTGAGGCCGACGACGCGATGAAAACAAAATGGTTGGCTGGTCTCGAGTGGAATGCAATCGTCGAATTCAAAGTCAATTTGTTCCCGGTAAAGTAGGACCTGAGGGAACAGCGATCAGCAAGTGGAGGCTGTGATCCTTGCCTGTGGCCGCGCCTTAGCCGTCCCCCGGAAGACCAACGACGAGACCATCATGCGGGCCTTTCCGTGATTTACTCGCGCATAGTCTCGACTGCGCGGGCGTCGACCGGATGAAGCGCGCATCTGTAACATTCGCGAACAAGCGGACTCGGCGGTGACGGTCACCGACTTCAAGCCTGAAGATGTAACTTGGTAATACGGCATCGAGCGAGATCAACGGCTTGGCGATCTTCTCGACGGGGCCGAGCTACTCGTCGACGTCGGTAACTCCTTTTTCTAGGCCAACTAGACGTCGATTGGTTGCGGGCGGGCCGTACCGGCGCGTCGGTCTTAATCAACGGATGGAACTTTCTGGCGCTCGAGGACCTCCACGCGACTGACAACCCTAAGAAGATTCTTGGAGATCTCTACGAGGATCTCCTGCAAGATTCATGGGCTGACTTCGAAGGGGTCGGTGAATTCAGCGGAATCGGCCTCGCGATCACAGGACCCAGAGACTCATCAATGGCCTCCAGCTGTTCTACCACCTTGACCGACAGATGACCGTCGCTCAATGGGCGTCTACGTTCCCGGATACAGTCGATGAAATCGCAAATCTCGATGTATAGCGGCTCCGTGTTGTCTAGCAGCGGAATGTGAGTGTCTCCGTAGCGAGACGCCATCTGAAATTCGCCCAGGTTCATTGCGGGCCAGGCAAGCTCGATGCTCCGATCAATGACCTGGACCTTGTTTAGCGGCTGGGTGTCGTCGAATATCATCATCTTGCGACTGCCCACCACCGTAACTTCGCGAATCTTGTGAGGATAGATCCAACTCGCGCGCAGCTCGGTAGTTGTCCCATTCCCGTACGCCAGGAACGCGCTTACGGTGTCCACCACGTTGGGGTCGAAATGCGCGGAACCGGCGGCGCGGACTCGATTCGGGACGGCCCCATCGAAAAGGTACAGGAGAATCGCCACATCGTGCGGCATAAGATCCCAAACTACGTTGGCGTCCCTTCTGAACGGGCCGAGACTTAGGCGAGACAAGCTGACGTGCAGCACGTCGCCGATCTCCCCCGATTCCAACAGCTCTTTTAGCTTCCGGATCCCCGGGACGTATAGAAACGTATGGCCGGTCATCAACGTGCGCGATAGCTTTTCGCTTTCGCCGATGAGGCGTCGAGCGGCATGCGATGAAGATGCGAGCGGTTTCTCCACGAACACGTGCTTGTCTGCCTGGATAGCAGACATCGCCAGTTCGGCGTGTGTTGACAGCGGAGTGGCAATAAACACGGCATCGACGTTGGAATCAGCGAGAATCTCCTGAGCGTCTTCGGTAATGTGCGCCACGGGATAGAGTTGCTTCGCGCGTACTCGCTCGTCGGGATCCTGATCGCAGATCCAGCGCAGCCGCGCTTGGGGGACGTTGTTGATGATTCGCGCGAGATTGGGTCCCCAGTAGCCGTAGCCAATGAGGGCACACTCGACGCTGGCGTTCAGCAACGTGATTACTCCTAATTAAGGCTCTGAGTGGATTATCGGAGTTCCGTGTTCCGTGTGAACGCCGTACATTACGTCTTTGGAGTTTTCTGCCGGGCACCGTTCGTGGCCGTCTTTCGACCGTGGGAGCAGCCAGCCACGGCTACATCGCATGTGTTGGCGGAGGCGGCCCAGTCCCGTAGGTTTGGCGCAATTCAACCTTGCGCCTGGGAGGTCAGTAAGCGCCAGGTCAAAGGTTCAGCCGGTTACCGACAACTCCGATTCTCGTACCAAGGCCACGCACTGGGAAACGGCCCGCTGCGCCCCTAATCGAAGGATGTCATGACCACGTCCATCGCACTCTGTATGATCGTGAAAAACGAAGAGGACGGACTCGCGCGTGCAGTGTCGAGCGCGGCCCCCTGGGTTGACGAGATCATCGTGGTGGACACCGGTTCAACCGATACAACCGTCCAAATTGCCAACGAGATTGGCGCGTCGGTACATCACTTCAAATTCGCAAATGGAGTCGATCTTGGGGCCGCCAGGACAAGGTCGATCGAACTCGCTCATTGCGACTGGGCCCTGCTACTGGACGGCGATACGACTCTCGATCAGGCCAGTGGACCGAATCTTAAGGAAATTGCCGCCAGCTATTCACATCCTCCGGCCACCGTTGGAGCCCGGTGGAAGAACTACATAGGATCGTCTAACAGCCAGCATTACGAGACTTACACCGCGTCCCTCCTTCCCCTTGCCCCTGGTAGACGCATGTTCGGAAGGCGGCACAGCCTCTACGTTGACGCGGACGGCTCGATAATGCCGACAGAAGTCGCGGATGGACTCGTGATTCATCATTGGGGATTCACTCTCGACAGCCTTCTTACAAAGGGAACATCGGAGAAGAATCGCGAGATCGTGCTGCTCCAAATTCAAGAAACTCCCGAATATGCTCCGTTCTGGATCGACGCCATTCGAGCCCATCGTTCGGATGATATGGCGGCCAAAGGGCTGGAACTCGTGGAGCGCTTTAAGAACGCATTAGAGACCGGCGTGGTCCGTTACGTTCAGGAATCAACGCCGTTTCAGATCGCCTTCTACGAGGCGCTCGTGGCCTTCAGCGCCGACAGTTACGACCAAGCATTCAAGGCAGCCTCCCAGGCATTGGAGACGGCACCGTCTAAAGACATGTTCGCTGTCAAAGCGGCAGTCAACGCGGCGGTTGGCAGAAATCGCGAGGCGGTAAATGGAATGTCGGCTGCGGAATCAATCGCCGTTGAGCCCCATCCTTTGACGGGTCGCGACCAAGGTAGCTACATGACGTCCAAGATGCTTTGCCACATCGCGCGTGCCGCTGGACGCGTCGGGGATATCCAGCACGCCATCAATTGGTACACCAAGGGGATGGGTACTATTCCGACGTTTATCCAGGGACCAATCTGGTTCGCGGATTTTCTCATTGGCATTGATCAGCTAGACGCCGCGACGACGCTTCTGACCGAAGCGCTCAACTCCAAACCCGAAGAATCGGGGTTTGCCAACAGCCTCGTCCAGATCTGGCGAAGCCGGTGCAAGGACGAGCTCGGCTCGCTTCTGCAGCAAGCAAGGTCGCACTGGCCGCAAAACGCTGTATTCGAACACTTGCGGGCCGAGGCAGGCTTGGTCGCGGCTCCACAGCGCAGGAGCGAGAGCGAGCCAAAAAGGTGAACGGCGCCGAGCTGAGCATCGCGCTCTGCATGATAGTAAAGGATGAGGCGGAAGGGCTCGACCGCGCGATCTCAAGCGCAGCACCTTGGGTCGACGAGATCATCGTTGTGGATACTGGGTCCACGGATAACACGATCGAGATAGCCCGCAAGGCGGGTGCTTCCGTCCATCACTTGGAATTTACCGATGGTGTTGACCTTGGAACGGCCAGGACGAGATCCCTGGAGCTGGCTCACACCGATTGGGCTTTGCTGCTCGATGGCGACACGATGCTAGATGCGTCCAGCGGCGAGTACCTGAGACTCGCCGCTTCACGTTGCTCAGACCCACCCAGAACGATCTTAGGTCTATGGAAGAATTACGTCAGATCGGGAGATACGACAGTCGATTCGTTTAGCCGAACAATGCTGCCGCTCGCACCAGGCCGGCGCCTGTTGGGGCGCCGCCACGAGTACTACTTGGATTCAGATGGGAACCCGCTACCTTCCATTCGCGTGCGGCAAATCGTCATTCACCATTGGGGATTCACCGAGGAAAACGTCAACAGGAAAGAAACTGTCGAACAGAACGCGAAGCTGACTCTTCGTCAACTCGAGGAAACCCCCGATTATTCAGTCTTCTGGATCGACGCCATCCGAGGCAATCGGTACGACGCTGAAAGCTCCGTCCTCGCTCTTGATTTGATTGAGAAGTTCAAGAGAGCCGTAGCATCCGACGAAATCCCCCACGTTGGCGACGTCGCTCCGTTCCAGATCGCCTTCTATGAAGCCCTCACAGCGTTCGCGCTGGACCGATACGATCAGGCTTACGACGCAGCGGTAGCCGCGCTCGACATCGCGCCATCACGGGACATGCAGACCGTTCGGGCGGCCGTGAGTGCGAGCCGCGGTCACGATCGAAGGGCACGCAAATACATGCTGGCGGCCGCCGCACTCGAGTCCAACCCTCACCCGATGACCGGTTTGGAGGATGGTAGGCAGGCGAGTTCCAAAATGCTGTGCCTTGTGGCTGCTGCGGCGGAGCGGTTGGGCGATGACGAGCGCGCACTTGAATGGTACAAAGCGGGAATGTCCGCAAGGCCCATTTACGAGAAAGGCCCGGCCGCGTGCGCTAGATATCTGATGAGATCTGGCCGGATTAGTGCCGCCGCATCCTTGCTGACGGAAGCTCTCGACCTTATGCCCGCGGACGACGAGCTTGCCGACCTGCTGATTCGTACCTGGCGTGACACGTACGAAGGTGCGGCTGAGCCCCTAATGCGGAAGGCCCGCGAGCGTTGGCCGGTTAACGCGGTCTTTCCCACAGCCAGGGCGCGATCCTCCCACTTCTCGACTCGCTAAGCTCCCCGACCGGCACCCAATCCAAGCTTCCGTGATGATTACTAGCTTTGCCCTTAGATACTGGGCCGCGGAGCGATCCGAATCGCAAGAGGACACGCACAGACCTAGAAATCGGGGCTCTGTTCCACGCCATTGAATTCAAGGGACATGATGAAGACGCTGCGCGCATTTTGAAACGGCGCCAGAAGTGTCGAAGGTTTTTGGCCTTAAATCCGCCGATGCCGTGTCGGAACGTCTATTGAACATCATTCCCACGACCGGCAAGAAAATCGGCGGCGTGACAGACAAATACGTGCGAACCGGAACAGGAACCTAGTGCGAAGACGCCAGAAATGCGATACCGCCGGGAGTGTTCGAACTCCACGGTATTTGACGTCTCGGGCCGAAGACGGCCGGGAGGTTACACGAACGGTTCGAGGTGGGAAAGCTGGACCACTTCGATCGGGCGGAGATCAGCGCAAGGCTTCAATTCCTTCCCGGAATTGGTCCGGCGAAAGTAGAACCCTTCTTCAGCGAGATTGGGAAGTTGCGAGGGCGTCGCGGTTGACGCTTGTTGGCCGATGCATTGCCGGTGGCTCATGACACTCATGACGGGCTGAGGAAGACGGACGGCGTCGTGAGTTTCGCACCTGGTGATCTAGTAAGAGTTGGCGCGCGGGTGTACGGCGTCGTTTCGCCAGTGGTCGCCTCGAAGGACCCAGCGTCGGTTCTGAAACGACGGAAGGGAATTTACGAGAAAGCGAAACTCAATGAGCGCGAAGCCACCAGCATGATCGAAGCCGGATTTGCCGTTGAGCTGGCTGGCGGCGACGCAGGCGAATTCGGGGTGGAATCGCCGGTCCGAACGCACTCTCAAGTGCACGCCAACAGACCGCGCCAGCTGGCTATCGGCAAGAGTATTAACCTTCAGACCAAGGGCGCAGGAGCAAGATTCGCGGGCGATGCGGCGAGCCTAGAAGAGATGGCGGCAGTCAATCCATCCTAGTGAGGCATTCAAACCATGCGCGACTCGGACCCTTATGCTGTAAGTCCTTCATTCCCGTGGACCTAGACACACCAGGGCATCACGCGACCACCAAGAAATCCCTAGTTCGATGACGGACCTGCGGGTGTGAGGGGCATCCCATTACGGAAGCTTTTTAGCAGATCCGGCCGCGGATACGCGCCGGATCCAGAGTCCTTGGCGCAATCCCGGCGTCGGAGGCCTCCGAATCTGGAAGGCTCCAGCGGCGGATCACTCAACCCAGAGACGTGGCCGTGCTGGGGCGACCCGACGACACGGCGAGTCGATCGATGTACTCGGTCCATTCACCCGCGCGCACGGCCCAGGTGCAGTTCTGATTGAAGAAGGCCACTTGTGCCGCCAGGTTCCTCCCGACCAGAGCGAAATCGCCGCTGGTTTGAAGTTGCAGGCTGTGAACAACCTGGGAAATGTACCGCTTAGCATATTCGGACCAGTCGCCGTTGACGGGCACGATATTGGCAAATCCCTCCCCCGTTTGAGGCAGGGCTCCGAGTTCGCTCGTTATGGCGATACAACCGCTGGCGAGGGCCTCCATTAGATTGATGCAGCAAGTCTCCGGAAACGTGTTCGAGTAGGCAAGCGCCGTAACCGAGCGCATTTCCGTCGCTAGTTCCGGTTGCGGAAGCGATCCGACGTGTTCGACCCCCTCGGTTTCTCGGCAGCGGCGATACAGATCACCGAACTCCAATTCGTCCTTGTCAGCGTCGATCTGATAGACCTTCATGCTGGAGAAAACCTTCAGCGTGGTCCCGGGCATCGCCATGCGGATATAGGGAAACAATGCGAGCAGCAGTTTCAGTCCCCGATAGGGTGTGCTCGTGTACGCAAGCACGGGTGTTGAGTGCTTGTACGACAGAATCGGCTTACCAGGTTCGAAGAGCCCCTCAAACGCTGGAGCGAACCCGTAGGGGATCACCTTCCGTTTCCCATCTTCGATACCGAACGTCTGGCCAAACATGTCGCTCTGCCAGTCGCTGACGAGAACGAACCCATCGTAAGCATCACGATAGAGCGGGTTTAGGAGCGACTGCATCGCCCGCTCGTCGTGAGCGTGGCCGCTCCATAGAATAATGGGCGTGTCGTCGCGAACATGTTGCTTGAGTATCGAGCCGCCAATCCCGGAATTGACGACGATCACTGCATCCATGGACGGCAGCAGAACCGCTGGAACCTGCTCACGCGGAATGCAGTGGACTCCCCGGGATTCGACCGGCATAGCGAGCGCGTTGAGGACGTAGACTTCGTGCCCGGATGCGGCCAGTTCTTCGGCCATGTAGCAGACAGATGACTCGATCCCGCCGAGCGGTGCGCCATAGGGCGTCTCGATCGTGTATTTGAAGGGACCAAAGTCGGCGAACGCAATCTTCACGTAGTAGTCCTCTGGCCATACAACACGTGTTCGGAGCTGTCATACCTATTTTCGGTAGGTCCGATTTCACGCACAGGGTTGGCAGAAAACAACAATCAGCGCCAAGGAGTCGATTACGCGTTTGTCCCAGCTTGGTGGCCCACCTGCTCATGTGCGGACCAAACCGTTTGGCGAAAGCGTCCTTTCCACGATCACCTAAGTTCGCTCAAAAACAAGAACCGCGATTTTGCCCAGCGGATGAGCAGTCACATCTCAGTACGACCAACGGCCCTGGATTATTGGGGTATGAATGTGCGAGCGGGGGGCCCAATGGATCAAAATCTGACCGAGGCTTGCAAATCGCTTTTGTAATCCAGATTGATGTCCAGATCGGGCTAGACCAATTCGATGTTTCCGCCCGCCGACACTTGGGGATTCGTTGGTTCCGAGACTAGGGTCCGACTTCGCGTTCGCGCGTCGGAGTGTCAACGAATGTAAACGTTTACAGGGGGAGACCCGGTTTGGCCGACTTCCAGATGTCCAGCCGAGATTAGCCCGGCGCGCGTGCGCGCGTAGGGGTGTCCTGACTGTGTCCTGAATTTCAGGGGCGGTGACCTCTGTTGCCGGCTCCCAGAGATGCGGCCGAGAGTAGCAAAGTGACCGCGCGTGCGTCGAGGTGCCGAGAGAATTAAGCGATCGGAGATGCCGAGCCATCCACAGGGACCTTCACCGCAGTACGCCCACCGCACGGAACCTTGACCATGCCAGCATTCGCCGCTCACGTATCATATTTGCGACTCATTGACCCAGATCGATGCTGCAACCTGGGCGCGCCCACCGGACCGGGCATGAGATAGTGGAGTTCGGAACGCGGGACAGGTCAGGAGCGAGCTCGATGATGGGGTATGAATGCAAGGCGGGCGCCGGATGAGCAGGATCTGTGTCATCGGCACGGGCTATGTCGGGTTGGTGGCGGGGGCCTGCTTCGCCGATCTCGGTAACGATGTCATCTGCCTCGACATCGACGAAGAAAAAATAAAATCGCTCAACTCGGGCGAAGTTCCCATTTTCGAGCCGGGGCTGGAAGATCTCGTTCGACGTAACCGGGGGGCGGGCCGCCTCGCGTTTACTACTTCACACGCCACCGCGGTACCGGAGTCCGACTTTGTCTTCATAGCGGTCGATACGCCGCCTGGGTCGGGAGGCGAGGCCGATTTATCAAGCGTCGAGGCAGCGGCGGCGAGCATCGCGACACACCTGGATGGACGCACGATCATCGTGGATAAGAGCACCGTCCCGGTCGGTACGGGTGACCTGGTGAGCAGTCTCATCAGCCAATATCGAGGCGATGACATCGAATTCGACATCGTTTCCAACCCCGAATTTCTCAGGGAGGGCTCGGCGGTATCCGATTTCCTTCAGCCGGACCGTGTGGTGCTGGGGTCGGAGGACCATCAGGCCGCGGAGGAAGTGGCTTTTCTGTATCGCTCATTTTCCTGCCCGATCATCATCACCGATCTGCGCACGGCCGAAATGATCAAGTACGCATCCAATGCCTTCCTGGCCACTCGCATCTCGTTCATTAACGAAATCGCATCGATGTGCGAGCCGCTGGGCGCGGACGTGAGCGAGGTCGCTCGGGGCATGGGACTGGATAAACGCATCGGCGAGGGATTTCTTTCGGCCGGAATCGGATGGGGTGGAAGCTGTTTCCGGAAGGACGTACTGGCTCTCGAGCACATGGCCGCGGTTAACGGCTGCCACCCGCAGCTGCTGCGGGCGGTCATGGAGATCAACCGCGACATGCGACGGTCCATCCTGCGCAAGCTGCGAGACCAGCTCGGCGACCTGCGCGGTTCGCGAATCGCCGTTTTGGGAGTCTCTTTCAAGCCGAACACGGATGACGTTCGCGACGCACCTGCAATTGAGATCATCCGGCTTCTTCAAAGCGAAGGCGCCGAGGTCAGCGCATATGATCCCGTCGCGCTCGAAAAGGCGGCCGCGGAGCTCAACGGAATCGAATTCGCCAGCGACCCCTACGAGGCCCTGCGTGACGCCGATGCCGTATTCGTGGCCACGGAGTGGAACGAGTTTCACGAAATCGACTGGGATCGCGGCGGTCGGGCCATGCGCAAGCGAATCATGGTCGACGGCAGGAACTTGTACGATCCCGATGCTATGGAGGACCACGGCTTTACGTACGTCGGCGTCGGGCAAGGACGTGGGACCGCGGCGCGACACGACGTGTCGGCGGCAAAATTGACGAGCTAGCGCCACGCCCCGGCGGGAACCGTCCACGTTGGCAGCCAGGCGGGTCCCGCCTAGTGCTTGCAGGAATCCGCGGCGAAACACGGAGTCGGCCTACGGCGCTGGCGTCAGCCGAGCACTGCTAGGCTGGAGCCGGCCGCGTTCCGTCAAATCTGCATGAGCCATGTATAAGACTCCGACGAACAAAGAGATCGCAACCCTTCTCAACTCCATCGCTGACTCCCTCGAAATAAGGTCTGTGGATCAATGCCGTGTCAGGGCTTTCCGGAATGGCGCGAGGAACGTCGAGGGCATGGATATCGAGGTCGCGGATGCCGTTTCCGAAGGCAGGCTGGATCTCCTGCCGGGCATCGGTCAAAAGCTCGGGGGCGTTATCGACGAGTACGTAAGAACCCGAAGCAGCCAGGAGCTGGATCAAGCCCGCGAGGGTATCCCAGCCGGCCTCTTCGAAATTCTTGGGGTCAGAGGGATCGGTCCCAAGACCGCCGGCCGATTGCTGAACGAGCTGGAGATCGAAAGCCTGGAAGACCTCGAGCAGAGCGCCGCATCGGGACGGCTTCGTTCGCTTCCCAGGATGGGGCCGAAGAAAGTGGAGACCATACTGATCGAGATCGAAAAACTGCGCCTTCGCCGTGGCCTTCGCCTTCTCGCCGACGCGCTTGACGTCGCGATCCCGTTGCTCGACGACATTCGGTCCGATTCGAGCGTGACCGAAGCCAGTGTCGTTGGGGACGGTCGGCGGGGCGTCCCCATAGTTGGAGACATGACGATCCTCGCGGCATCAGCGGACCCCGACGCCGTCCTGAGTAGATTTCGGGGTCTCTGCCGCGCAACCGATGTAAACGGCGGCACGGCGACCGGCGTCGCCGACGATGGCCTAATCGTCCGACTTTCCGTGTGCGATCCGGCCGGCTTCGCGCGCGAGCTGGTGCTTGAAACCGGTTCCGACGCCCATCTGGAACGGCTGCGGCAAGTCGCCGCCGGTCGAAGCATCGACCTGGACGATCTTTCAGGACTCCCGGACGAACGCGCCGTCTACGCAGAGCTTGGGCTGGAGTTTATTCCGGCTGAGCTACGTGAGGATCGAGGCGAGGTTGATGCCGCGGGTCGGAACGCGCTTCCCGCGCTGGTGGCCACGGGCGATCTTAGCGGCGACCTGCATTGCCACACGCGCTGGAGCGACGGCGCGCACTCGATTGAACAAATGGCCCGGGCGGGCCTGGAGCAGGGCCACGAGTACCTCGTAATCAGCGATCATTCCGTTTCACTCACCGTGGCGCGCGGACTCGACGCGGAACGGCTGGGGGAGCAGGGACGGGCCATCGATGAAGCCAATCAGGAGATCGACGGCCTCGCTATTCTGAGAGGCACCGAGGTAGACATCCTTTCGGATGGAAAGCTTGACTACGGCGACGAAGTCCTCGCCGGCCTGGACTGGGTCTCAGCCGCCGTCCACAGCGGATTTCGGCAGTCTTCGGAGATCATGACCGAACGGGTCGTAAGCGCGATCAGAAATCCGCACGTGGATTCCATCGCGCATCCAACCGGGAGGTTGCTCAATAGCCGCGACGGCTACGAAATCGATATGGACGCCGTACTGGAGGCGGCGGCCGAGACCGGGACCGCGCTCGAGATAAATGCCATGCCGGACCGCTTAGACCTGCCCGAGGAGCACGCGCGCAAGGCCATAAGCATGGGCATTCCCATCGTGATCAACAGCGACTCCCATTCAACCGAGCATCTTGACTACCTCAAGTACGGGATAACCGCGTCCCGACGCGCGTGGTTAAGCGCCTCGAACGTGATCAATACCCGGGATCTGGATGGACTGCGAGCTTGGCGGGAAGACAGGCGTAGCAACTCAGCCTAGGTCGACCCTCGGGGGCCGAATCGAAACAAACACCTGGATTCCGATCAAGCCGTGGAGTTAGGTCTTCCGTCGTCGCGTTGCCAGCATGAACGTCACGTATCCCACACCCACAGCGCCCAGGGCGATCAAGGCCGCGCGTAAGGGCGTGGACTGGAGGCCGAAGTACGACGAGAGTGCGGCCGCGATGACGATCATGGCCACAATGGCCACTTTCATGCGGACGGGGATACTCCGATGCGTCCGCCAGTCCCTGATGTATCTGCCAAAAAGTCGGTTGCCGAGCAGCCAGCGGTACAGACGGCCGGAGCCCCGCGCGTAGGCGGCCGCGGCCAACAGCAGAAACGGCGTCGTGGGCAACACGGGGAGGAATATGCCGACGATGCCCACCGCGAGTTTCAACGTCCCCAAGGCGATGAATACATAGCGCAGAGCGCGCAAGCCAGAGATATTCGTCTCGTCGATCGACGACCGCGCCGTGCGGATTTCGCACTCGGACACGTCCAGCTCCAGGCCGCGATGTAGCGTCACCACCTTATCGGATCCCAACGGCAATTCTCTTCCATGTGACAGACTTGCGCCCGGGACTCTATTCCCCGGGCGCCGCCCGATCTCGCCTACGTTGCGAACGTTCGGGCTCGACACCACAATCTGCGACCAGTAAGAACGGCGAAACGAGGTGCGACATGGGAATCCTGGATCGATTCAAGCTCGACGGGAAATCAGCGCTCGTGACGGGCGGAGGTACCGGCATCGGCAAATCGCTGGCGATGGCGCTGGCGGAGGCGGGGGCGGATGTGGCCGTATCGGGTCGCTCCTCCGCCACAATTGATGCGGTCGCGAGCGAAATCGAGTCCATGGGCCGCCGATCGCTGGCCATAATTTGCGACGTCCGGATCAAGGCGGACGTGGATCGCACCATCGACACGATCGTCCAAGCGTGGGGCCGGCTCGATATCGGCGTCAACAACGCGGGCGTCGGTCAATGGGTGGCCACCGATGAACTGACCGAGGATGATTGGGATACGGTGATCGACACCAACCTCAAGGGGCCGTACCTCTGCTCGCAGGCCGAAGCCAGGGTGATGATCCCGCAGGGCTACGGCAAGATAATCAACAACGCCTCCATGTCGGCGCGAATCGTCAACCGGCCCCAGGATCAGATGCCCTACAACACTTCCAAGGCGGGGCTCGTCCATATGACCCGCTCGCTCGCCGCCGAGTGGGCGGCCCATGGGATCTACGTCAACAGCCTCAGTCCCGGTTACACGCGGACGGAGCTGGCCGACGCGCCCGAGAAGCGGAGCGCGCACTCCATCTGGATCCGGGATACGCCTCTGGGCCGCATGGCCGAGGTTGAAGATATGCAGGGCGCGCTGATCTTTCTGGCATCCGACGCGTCGAACTTCGTCACGGGTCACGACCTCGTCGTGGATGGTGGATTCACGATTTGGTAGCCGCGCCTGGTCCAATGAGATCACCTAGCCCCCGTCGAGTGGGATTTGATACCGTCGCTAGGCCTTGAAGGTTGTCCACGGTCAGTGGTCTCGTCTTCTAATGGTGTTATCACTAGACGTACAACTTTGATCAGGCTGAGTAGGCTCGCTATCTCGAATGAAACGGATACAGATTCAGCTTCCCGATGAAGACGCGCGCGCCCTCAAGGAATTGGCGGAGCGGAGGGGCGTGTCGATGGCCGAGATAATCCGCGAAGGCGTCGCCAATATCCTCAGAGAGTCCGACGGTGCGGGGAAGCGCCGACGAGCGCTGGCGCTTGTGGGGCGCTTCAGTTCCGGCGAGACGGATATCTCGGAAAGGCACGATGATTACCTTTCCGACGACTTCGGCCAGCGCGGACCTATGTAGACACGTGTACGCTATTCGCGCTGCTGGACCGGAGCGATCTCAATAACGCCAGAGCACGCGAATGGTTCCCAGGCTCCGTCGACCGGCTGGATGCCTTCGAGTGCAGTAACTACGTCCTAGTCGAATCCTCCGCACTCATCACGCGGCGGCTGGGAATAGGGGCGGTTCGCTCTTTCGAGTTCGATTTCGTGCCAATCATGCGCCTTCACTGGGTGGATCGGGCCCATCACGACCGTGCGTCCGCGGCATTCTTCACCGCCGGCGACCGAAATCTGAGCCTCGTCGACTGCGTCAGCTTTAAGGTAATGCGCAACCTTGGGATCGAAACCGCGTTTACGTTCGACCGCCACTTCTCCGAACAGGGGTTCAAGACCGTTCCGTAGATCGTGGACGGCGTTCCTGGACTGATTCCGATCAAGCGACGACGTGATTTGAAGGGCCGGCTCAGACCACGGACAGCAGCTCGATGGCCCGTTGGAGTCGCTTGACCACCCGTTCCTTGCCGAGGACTTTGAGCGTCTCGAAGAGCGGCGGGGTGGCGCGGGAACCTGTGATGGCCACGCGGATGGGCATGAAAAGCTCTCCCGCCTTCCAACCCAACTCCTCGGCCAGTCCGCGAAGGTAACCCTCCGACCGCTCCACGTCATCGACATCATGCTCGGCTACCAGCCCCACGACCTGTGTCAACGCGTCGGCGGTCTCTTCGGGCGTGCCCTTCTTTTTGACGAGGAACTTCATGTCAGGATCGACCTGCTCAACGAAGAAGAAGCGCAACGCGTCCCCAAAGTCGGAGAGCTTCTTGACCCGTTCCTGTTCGAGCGCCAGGGCCTGCTCGAAATACGGGTCGCCATTCTTCGCCACGTCGATTCCGGCCTCGCGCACGTACGGTTTCGCGGCGCTTGCGAGACTCGCGACGGACATATTCCGAATGTAAACGCCGTTGAACCAGTCGAGCTTTTCGATGTCAAATATCGGATTCGCGCTGCTCACCCGGTCGAGGCTGAACTCCTCGATAAGTTCGTCGAGCGAAAACAGCTCGCGCTCATCGCCGGGATTCCACCCAAGAAATGCGATGAAATTTCGCACCGCTTCGGGTAGATAACCTTGCTCGCGGTACTCCGCCACCGATACCGATCCGTCACGTTTGCTGAGTTTCTGCCGCTTCTGGTTGAGCATCAGCGGCAAGTGCGCGAAACGCGGCGGCAGAATCTCGAGCGCCTCGTACATAACGGTCTGCTTGAACGTGTTCGAGATGTGGTCCGCGCCGCGAACCACGTCGGTGATCTCCATCGTGTGATCGTCCACCACCACGGCAAAGTTGTACACGGGCGTGCCGTCGGATCTTCCGACGACGAAATCACCCCACAGCCCGGCGTCCTCTTCGAGATCGCCCAGGACCAGGTCCTTAAACCCGACCTTGCGGGGCTCAACCCTGAACCGATACGCGGCCGCTTCACCGGCGTTCAGCCGGCCTTCGACTTCGCTCTCGGCTATCTCGCGACATTTTCCCGAGTACTTGGGCGGACGGCCCTCCGCCTGGGCGCGTTTACGTTCCTCGGCAAGTTCCTCCGGGGTACAGAAGCAGCGGTACACGCGGCCGGTGGCCTTTAGCCTTTCCAGCCACTCGCGATGCAGGTCGATTCGTTCGCTCTGCCGGTACGGAGCGTAATCCCCGCCGATCTCAGGCCCTTCATCCCAATCGATGCCGAGCCAGCGGAACTCCGCCAGCATCGCGCGCTCGAATTCGGGCTGGCTCCGATCACGGGCCGTGTCCTCGATGCGAAGCACGTAGGCGCCGCCGGTCTTTCGCGCGAGCAGGTAGTTGTACATCGCCGTGCGGGCATTGCCCACGTGGAGCAACCCGGTGGGACTTGGCGCCATTCGGTAGCGGGGCTTGGTCACGATCTCAAATGAGGAAAATACACACGAATCCAGATCGTGATTTTCGCACGAACGTCATCGGAGTCCAGCGACGTCGTCAATCGGACCGCCCCAGACTGCTTGACTGTAACGTGCTTTCCCGCCGGTTACGGATACTCGGAAAGAATTACGTCGAGCTGACGGGAGAGCTCCGCGATGCCTTGCTCAGGATACGCGCCGTAGGCGTTCACCTCCAGAGTGGCCCAGTCGTCGTAGCCGGCGTTCTTCAGCGCGGGCATCACAACCTTCCAGTCCACATCGCCGTCGAGCAGCGAGCAGAACCCTGCCTGGTTTCGACGTTCGCGGATGAAGTCCTTGATGTGAAGCTTGCCGATGCGCGGTCCCAGGATTTCGATCCAGTGTTCGGGATATCCAAAAGCCACAACGTTGCCCACGTCGAAATACGCGCCGACGCTGTCGCTCTCGACCTCATCGATATAGCGCGCCATCTCCATCGGGCTGTAGAGGAAGTTATTCCAGACGTTCTCCACGAGCAGGCGTACACCTTTGTCGGCCGCGCGCGCCGCCAGCTCCTTCAACGCCGCCTGCGAGACATCCCAGGCGTCGCGATAGCTGACGCCCTCTTCCACGCGAGCGGTGATGGTCAGGAGCGAGTCCACGCCCAGGTCGCCTGCGATATCGATGGTCCGCTCCATACTCCGCATGCCCTTTGCGCGGGTTTCCTTGTCGGCGGCGGTCAGCGGGTAATGCCAGGGCAGGCCCCCGCCCATGGAGTGCAACTCGAGCCCATACCGCTCGCTCATGCCCTTGATCTCAGCGAGCTTCGAATTTGGGCTGTTCAGCGAATACTCGCCGTCCTCCGGGAACGAAATTTCCATGCCGTGAAAATCGTGCTCGGCCCCCAGCTTGAATTTTTCTTCAAGAGACAACGACTCCCCAAAACAGCCGTCGCGAATTCCCTTTTTCAGCACGAATGAACTCCTCCCGGCCCGACTAGGCGCCGTTACCCGGATAACGAGGGACTTCCACGACCCGGTGCTCCTTAACCGACTCATAAGCGGCCTCTATGCAAGCCACGCCGTACCAGCCGTCGATTCCATCGACCAGGGGCTTTCTGTCGTCGAGGATGGCCTCGGCGAAGTCCTTGACGTACCAGAGGTTGGAGTCTTCCTGATACGACATGTGCGTGATGTATCCCTGGATCGCCCCCGCTTCCCACGCCTCGGCGGACTGCCCACCTCCCGCCAAGGTTCTGGAGATGTAATTGCCGGTGATGTCGAACTCGATCGCCCCCTCGGTGCCGAGGAGGCGAACCATCACGTCTCCCCACACGGCGGCCGTCATGGGACGGTTCCAGCTTGGGTCGCAGCTACCCACGATGCCGCCTTCGAAGGTCTCAAGCAGCATGGCAACGTCGTCGACTTCAATCTCGGGACGCGCCAGCGTGTCGCCTTCCGCATAGATCTCCACGACCTCTTTACCCGAGAACCAGCGCATCAGATCCGTTCCGTGAACTATGTGGTCGCGTATCGTTCCACCGCCCGACAGCTCGGGATCCAAAAACCACCCCGCGGTGCTTTGACGCAGGTGGTTGGTGGCGTGCATGGACACGATTTCGCCGATCTCGCCTCGATCGATGCGACGTTTGGCCTCCATGGCTGGCGGCGAAAACCGGGTCGGGTAGGCGGTGCTGAGATGCACGCCCGCCGTTTCGCAGACTTGCACGATTTCCGTGGCATCATCCAGATTCGTCGCGAGCGGTTTCTCGAGGATTACGTGCTTTCCGGCATTGGCGGCCGCTTCGGTGTGCTCCAGGTGATATCTGTTGGCGGAACTGATGCTCACGGCGTCGATGTCGTCACGGGCCAGAAGCTCGTGGTAGTCCTCATGGAACCTCACCGGGCCTTGTCGCTCATCAGCAAGCGCCCTCATGGCTCCTTCCGGCGACACCAAGACACTCTTGACGCGGTCCACCTGCTCGGGAATCCATTCCGCAACGGCCACCAGCTCAACCATGGGAAGCTGTAGGTGCGCGCCGCACCAACCGTACTGATGCCCGTGGTCGAAGCTGATGGCGCCCATGCGAAGACGATTCATGCCGTTACCGCCGCCGGCGATACCGAACTCGCCAGACTGGCCATTGCAAGATCGAGTAGCTCCATTGTTTGAGCATCCGGCACGGAACTCACCCGATCGCCTCGAAAGTGGGCGACGTAATCCTCGACCATGGCCTGGAGGGGCGTGACGTGATAGCTGTCCACGATTTCGATGCCATCGTCACCGATAATCCGGTTCGTCCGCGAGAACGAATCGTATTCGAGCATTCCATCGGTGGCGGCCACTTCGATGACCTCATAGAAATAACCCCGCCTGTAGGCCGTGCAGGCCTCGCCGTAGCCGATCGCCTTGTTGGAATAGCGAATGACGCTCAGAGACGTGTTTACATCGTCGGAAAGAACGCTATTCCGTCGCGTAAACACACGTTGAACCTCTCCGCCAAACAAGAGCAATGCGTCAAATACGTTCAGCTCCTCTACCGAGAAGTCGCGTTCGTCAGAACCTGTACGAATAACCCGAACCGTAATGACGTCGCCCAGCTTCCGATCGGACGATTCTTCGTGCGGAAGCGTGTATTTATTGTCGAAGCGAACTGAATGAGCAAGCCGGAGCCGGCCATCGCTGTCGTCGAGAAGCTTCTTGAAATCGCCCAACTCGCCGGCCGACGGACCGTGGGCCACGACCCGAATTCCCGCGTCCAACGCCTCGCGGCAGATCTCAACGCATCCAGCATGGCCGTTAGCCACGTCGGCGAGATCGACGCCATGGAATGACGCCGCCGCGGTGACATACTCGGACCCAAGGACAGCTTGATAGGCGCTACGCCGGTCCTCCAGCAAAACATCACCGACGAGTCGAACGGAATTCACTTCGCATTCTCCGGAGTAGGGGACACTTCGATAAAGCCCGCGTGCGCGGCGAGTATGGCGGCGTGGGGCAACGCACCGTGCTGAAAATCGCCGCCCATGACCTTTTCCAGGACCTCGTCGAAGCTCATCCACGCGGTGTCGAGTATTTCAGTGGGGTCAGGATTCGCCTCCACCCGGCGGAGATCGGTAGCGAGATAATAGTCGATTGCCAGCGAAGTCAGGGCCGGCAAAGGACGGACAGCGCCCATGTGAACCAGATTGTTGGCCGCGTATCCCGTCTCCTCCCGAAGCTCCCGCTCCGCGGCCTCGACCGGGGTTTCACCACGTTCGACGGAGCCCATCGGGAGATCGGTGACGACGTCGCCGATCGGGTGCCGATACTCGCGCACCACCAGGATTTTGCCCTGACCGTCGTGGGCGAGTATGGAGACCGCGCGTCCCGTGATGCCGAGATACGTGTACAGGGTTTCCCGGCCGTCAAGATCGGCCACCAGGACATCCTCGAAAACCGGGAATCTGCCGCTGTACGCGATCTTGGACGCCTTGACGCGCCAGCCGAGTTTCACGCCGCGCCGCCGAAGCCGTTACGCCAAATTCCTCGGGCCGCATGGACTAATAGTGTCATTTCCCGCAAATTATGCCATCGCTTCCGAGATCGCCCGTACATGCGAGATTCCATGCACCCCCAGAGAACCGCCGGCGGGTCACCGCCTTCGCCGGCCACAGCGCCTCGACGGACTCCCAAACCGACATTTGAGGCGTGCCTTCTTTTCCCCATTTCAGACAACAGCATTCAAGTTGCATCAACACTAACCGCGGCAAAAATCGCCGAAGACATCAGGCGGACCGTCGGCCCGGCATTTCTTCGCTGTAAAATGCGCCGCAGTCACTGGGGTATCGTCTAATGGTAGGACGCGTGGTTCTGGCCCACGTAGTGGAGGTTCGAATCCTTCTACCCCAGCCGGGATCCTGAACCACCGGCGATCGCAGGCGCGATCGCCAAGCGGCTGAGGGCCGCCCCAACCGGAGCCGATTTGGCGAAACGTATTGTGGGCGCTGACCGATTTGCTCCCCGACCGGCGGACCGGTCGGGCCACCGATTCGTGTTGGCACACGCTAGATTAGAAACACGCATATGAAACCGTCCAATCTGCTGATCTTCATGTCCGACGAACACACGCAACGCATGTCTGGGTGTTACGGAAACCCGATTGTGCGCACACCCAACATCGATTCAATCGCCGCGCGCGGCGTCAGATTCGACAACGCCTACTCCAACTGCCCCATCTGCGTGCCCGCCCGCGCGAATTTCGTCACCGGACGGTACATCCATGAGATCGGTAATTGGGACAATGCGGCGCCGTATACCGGGGCCACCGAAGGGTGGGGGCACCGACTGACCGACCAGGGCATTCCGCTCACGATCATCGGCAAGATGCACTTTCGAAGCGTCGACGATGACAACGGGTTTCCCGACGAGCGGATCATCATGGACGTAAAGGACGGGATTGGCGACCTTTTCGGACTCAATCGCGCCGGCATGTCGCCGCAGTCGCACATGGTCGAAAACGTCCGGAACGCCGGTCCGGGAGAGACCGAATACATCCGATTCGACACCGCGGTCGCCGACGAGGCCGCCAGGTGGATCGACGGCGAGGCCGGCGATACGCGGGAACCATGGTGCCTGTGGGTGTCGTTCGTTACGCCTCACTTTCCGTACGTGGTGCCTGACGAGTACTTCGATCTTTATCCGACTGACGAAGTCGAGTGGCCGATCGATGGCTCAGCCGCCGACTGGCCCGATCACCCATACATGGAAGCCGTACGGGGCCTGAGAATGCCGATCGAGGAAGGCGAGTTCGACGAGGCTGTCGTACGGCGGGCGATCGCCGCCTACTACGGACTGATCACGTTCATGGACGCGCAGATCGGTAGGGTGATGAGGGCGCTCGACTCGTCCGGGCTTTCGGACTCTACCCGGATCATGTACACCAGCGATCATGGCGAGATGCTGGGCGACTTCGGGTTATGGGGCAAGAGTTGCATGTACGAGGGATCGGCCGCCGTCCCGCTGGTGGTTTCCGGGCCCGGCGTGCCGCAGGGAAAGGCCGTCCAGGATCCAGTTTCGCTCGTCGACTGCTTTCCGTCGATCTTGGAATCGGTAGGCGCCAGGCCCGAATCCGCCGACGACGATCTTCCGGGAACGTCACTGTGGCGACTGGCCGACGACGACCGGCCTGCCAGGGCCGACCCGGTGTTTAGCGAATACCACGCAATTTACTCCCCTGAGGCTCAGTACATGCTTCGGGACGCACAATACAAGTACGTGCACTACACCGGCGGTTATCCCCCGCAGCTTTTCGACATGCTCGACGATCCACGAGAGCAGCGCGATCTGGGGCGCGATCCGAGGTTCGCGGACGTAGTTTCAAGGTTCGAATCGCAGCTTCGATCCATGATCGACCCCGAGGAGATCGACCGGAAGGCGAAGGCCGATCAGCTGGCCCGACTCGAGGCCGGCGGCGGACTGGAGAAGGTGATGAGGGGCGGTCTGAAGATCAACTTCACGCCGGCGCCAACCAAGTTTCAGTAACGCGGCGGCCCCGCGGCCCTTTTGTGGTTCGACCGTGGGAATCCTAAACGGCGTTGAGTGAGCCGAGATCTCTGCGGACGCACGACATTAGGCTCTGCGCCGAGGACGCTCGACGTTCGAAGCCTGGAACGTCGGCCCTCCGAAATTTCGACTCAGACTATGAGGATGATGCCGACCGGTCTTCGGCGGAAAGGTGAACGACCGTCTCACCGGTCGCGGCGATCGTCCGCATTACCTCCGTTCCCGCGTAGACCCAGAAGATCCGCATTGGTCCGTCACCGGTGTTGATGAACCGGTGATTCACGCCTGCTGGAACATACGTGGTCGTGTAGACGGATACTTCGAATTCCTGACCGTCGATCTCCGCGCGGCCAGACCCTTCGATTACAGTCACCGACTCATCCACATTGTGCGAGTGCAAGACGATGGCGCCGCCCGGCGGGAAGCGGGTCATCCCGGTGGCAAACTTCGCGCCGTTGGTATGGCCGCCGAACAGAGGACCGCTGGCGATGCCGTTGCCTCGCTCAATCCATTCGACATCGTCCGCGTGCAGGATGTGTCCGCGCATTCATCACTCCAGATATCATGTCGTTATTGCGTACCGAAGGAAGTCTGACGGTCCCGAAGCGCCGGGGCAAGCCGATGGAACCAAAGGCCAAGATTGCCAGGCCCGCTACACGGTGCTAACCTGTTTATGTAAACACCAGATGCCGGAATCTACTTAACGCGAAACCATCTTTCATCTTTTGCCGCGCACTGCGGTGCGCATCTTTGGGCCTATGACGAACGCCCCGCAGTCGCGGCTGACAGTAGATAGACATCGAACCCCCGCTCCCAACCATTCCAGGCCCCGAACAGGACTCAGTATTTGAAATCCAGCTTTGAAGAGCTCGGCATCGAGCCGCGCGCACTTGCCAACTTGAATTCCCTCGGGATACACGAACCGACGCCCATCCAGTCCAAGACCATTCCACCTCTGCTCGCGGGTCGCGACGTTGTGGCGATGGCGCCCACAGGTTCTGGAAAAACGCTGGCGTTCGTGCTGCCCATGATCCGGACGATCGATCCGAATCTTCGGGCGCCTCAGGCTCTGATCCTCGCGCCGACTCGCGAACTGGCGCAGCAGATCGCCGGCGTCGTAGACGATGCCACGCGCGGACTGGGTCTTCGTTGCGCGGTGATCTACGGAGGCACCGGCTACGGGGATCAGAAACGCGCGCTGACCGGCGGCGCCCAGATAGTTGTGGGAACCCCAGGACGGGTCCTGGATCTGATGGGCCAGAGAATCCTGGATCTGCGGCGTGTGGGCTTCGCAGTGCTGGACGAGGCCGACCGGATGTTTGACGACGGATTCGGTCCCGACGTAATTAAAATACTCACCGCCACGCCGCGGGAGCGTCAATCCGCGCTGTTTTCGGCAACCATACCGCCGTGGATCGAACGGGTGGCGGACCGACATCTGAAAGATCCGGTCGAGGTTCGAGTCGAAGGCGTGGGGGACGATTCGCTGCCCATCGAGCACTCGGTGATGATCGTCTCCCACTTTGAAAAGCCCCGGGCGCTCAGGTGGCTTTTGGACGAGCGTGCGCATGGCACCGCCCTAGTCTTTGGCCGGACCAAGCACGGCGTTGAGCGGCTTCGGTCGCGACTTGCCGCTGACGGATATAAGGTTCGGGCGCTGCAGGGCAATCTCAATCAGAATCAGCGGGACAAGGTCATGGAATGGTTCCGAAGCGAAAAAGGCGAGATCCTGCTGGCGACCAACATCGCCGCTCGCGGACTGGACATCCTATCCATCGGTATGGTCATCAATTACGACATCCCAGAGTCGGCCGACATGTTTACGCACCGCGTGGGACGAACGGGGCGCATGGGTCGCAGCGGAAAATCGGTGACGCTGGTAACCGGCGCGGACCTGGTGGAAATCAGTCGCATCGAGCGGGCGATCGGCGGCAAGATTGAGCGAATCTATTGGGACGATATCCGGGCTGATGAAATTCCCGTGCAGGAGCCCAACGGCGAAGATCGCGTGGCCAGTTCCAACGGCACGCGTGTTTTGCCGGGCGAGAAATTGAGCGGCAAACGGTCACAACCCGACGGCGGCCGAGGGCGGCCGGACAGGAGCAGGCGCCGACGGCGCGCGCCGTCCAGAGCAGGCCGGTAGCTCCGCTCGGCTGAGTGCCCGGCTGCAATTCCTTTGCGGCTGCCGCGAATGGCCGAATCCTCCTACCTTCGAAAGTCGCCTCGACTATCCGAATCCAACTAGTACAGCCGAAGGTTCACCGTTCGTCTTAGGCGTCCGCGCTTGGCCTGATACCCACCAATCTCCCTGAATCGCTGGACTCCCGAATCGCGTCGATCACGCGGGTGTTCGCAATGGAATCCTCAGGAGTTATCGGTGCCCGGTTGCCGCTGAGGATGGCGCTGGAAAGTTCTTCCAACTGCAGGGTGTAGCTGTTCGCGAACGGAATCTCCTCCACCGTCGATTCCGAACCGACCTTGATCTCGATCGGCATGGGAACATCGGCGGGCGGCAGGAAGCACATTGGAACGAGGATATTGCCCTTTGTCCCAACGATCTCGACGCCCTGACGGCCGCCCATGTCAAAGCTGAAATCGATGAGCGCGCGGCGCTGCTCCGTGAACTCGAGGATCGCCACTCCCGACATGTCCACGCCCAACTTCGGGTCGATTTCGAGGTGAGAATAGACACCCTTGGGATCGCTTTCGAATATGAGGCGGCTGACGCTCACGCAATAGCATCCGACGTCCGCCAGCGCGCCGCCCGCGAGGCCCGTTCCGAGGCGCCAGTTTCCGGAACCCCTGAGATTGAATGAAAAGTTCGCCCGCACAAGCAGCGCGCGGCCGATGCTGTCGCCGTCGATTAGCTCTCGCACGCGCCGGAACCGGGGGCTGAAGCGATACATGAACGCCTCCATCAGCAGGACGCCGTTTTCTTCGCACGCCGACGCCATTTCGCGCGCCTGGGCCTCGTCGTCCGACAGGGGTTTCTCGCAGAGAACATGTTTTCCAGCCTCGGCGGCCTTGATCGTCCATTCGCAGTGCATTGAATTCGGCAGCGCGTTGTAGACGGCATCGATATCGGGATCATCGAGTAGCTGCTGGTAGCCGCCGTAATGCTTTGGGAGGCCCAGGTCCGTCGCGAAGCTTTGGGCCGTGGAAGCATCGCGGCTGGCCACTGCGGTGAATTCGGCGTTATCCGCGCCCGCGGCTGCCGGGACCACCGCGTTGCGAGCGATTTTCGCCGTGGAGAGGGACCCCCATCGAACCACACCCTCCTTGGTACTCATCGATTCCTCCGTTGCCGATCCACAGCGCCACCATAGTTTGGAGCAAATCGGCGCTGGAGAGGAATTCAGTGGATTGCTTCGGAGGGTGCATGTCTCAGATCAGTCACCGAAATCCGACCGAAGCACCCCGCCGATCGCCTGGCCGCCTGTCAGGCGTCGCAATTCCTGAGATCACTGGCTCAGATTCCGCTGCTACAATCCGCCACCATGCAGACAAGGACGCTCGGGCGAACGGGCCTGGAGGTTTCGCTGCTCAGCCTGGGCACAGGCGGCCCAAGCCTAATGGGCCAGACGTCGGGAGTGAGTGCGGACGATGCTTCCCGCGTGGTTCGCGAAGCCCTGGAGCAGGGGATCAACCTCATCGATACCGCCGAAGGGTACGACGACAGCGAGGTGAGGCTCGGGCAGGCGCTGCAGGGGATATCGCGCGATGACTTCATCCTCGCTACAAAGTTCTCCTATTTGGATGGTTCGTCGTCCGAGCCGGCCACGAACAGGCCGCTCGTTCCACCATCCGCGCTGAAGGAAAAGGTGGAGGGCAGCCTGCGACGACTAGGCCTGGATTACGTTGATATCTACCAGGCGCACGGCGTGACGCCAGAGCGCTATGACGAGGTTGTCGAGCAACACGTTCCCGCGCTCAAGCGTCTCCAAGATGAGGGCAAGATACGACATATCGGAATCACCGAGTCCGGAAGCACCGACAAGACCCATGAGGTGATCAAGCGAGTCGCTCAGGACGGGCATTTCGACACTGCCATGGTCACTTACAACATGATCAATCAGAACGCGGAAAGAACCGTGTTTGGTCCGTGCGAGAAAAACGGCGTCGGGATCATCATCATGATGGCCGTCCGGCGCGCCCTAAGCAGACCTGAGCGCCTCGTCGAGGTGATCGCCGATCTAAAGGCGCGGGGTCTGATCGACGCCGAGTCCGTCCCGGACGAAGATCCGCTCGGATGGTTGGTCCGCGGTGACGTGGAATCCGTGCCGGCGGCCGCCTACCGATATGCAATCGAGCCGAGTGCCGTCTCGACCGTGCTCACCGGTTCGGCGAATCTCCAGCATCTTCGCTACAACCTCAGATCGGTTGACGCCGGTCCGCTTCCGGTTGCGGTCAGACGCCGCCTGCAGAAGATATTCGGCCATTTGGACGAGGGGCTCGGGAACTGAGGCCAAGAAACCCCCTGTCGGACTCAAGAAGGAACGCAGCATGAGGATCCTGATAACCGGGGGCACCGGGAATCTTGGTTCACGTCTGCTTGCGCCGCTGGTTCAGCGTGGGGACGAAGTGACGCTATTCGACCTACGCGAAACGCCCGCCGAAACGCTGCCCGAGTTCAAGAAATGTCGGGTGATAACGGGTGATCTTGCGCGCTCTGAGGACGTTTTGCCGCTGATCGAAGAATTGCGAATCGAATCGATATTCCATCTCGGAGCGATGCTTTCCGGCGATGCCGAGGACGACCCGGACCGGGCCTGGAACGTGAATATGGGCGGCACGAGGAACGTGCTCGAGGCGGCACGGCTCTTCGGCGTCAAGAGAGTCCTGTTCGCCAGCACCGTGGCGACGTTTGGTGCCGGTCTGCCGGAGCCGGTCCACATAGACGCTCCTCAATGGCCGGTCAGCCTCTACGGCGCCACGAAGGTGGCGGGTGAGAGGTTGGGCGTCTACTACCATCACCGGTTCGGACTGGACTTTCGGTGCGTACGGCTCGCGGCCGTCACCGCTCCGCATGGCTCGGCGGGCGGCGCGAGCGGGTTCTGTTCGCTGCTATATGTGGAGGCCATTCGAAATGGCAGCTACGAGTTTTATTTGGAACCCGGAACGCGTGCGCCGATCATCTACATCGACGACGCGGTGCGCACACTGGTGGACCTCCACGATGCGCCTGAAGAGGCGCTTACCCGAAGGGTCTACCAGGTTAATGGAATCGGGCCATCGGCGCGGGAAATGGCCGATACAGTCAAGGCGCGGCTGCCGGACGTCCGGATTTCGTACGTGCCCGATCCGGTACGCAACGCAATCGTCGACAGCTGGCCCTCGCAGCTCGACGCAACCGACGCGGCGAACGATTGGGGATGGGAATCCCGATTCGATCTTGGCGACATGACGGACGCGATGATAGCCGCGCTCACCGCGAACCCGTGAATCTTCCGCGCCCAACGCCGTCAGTCAGTCAGCGGGCGTTTCCGGGGCGAACCGCCTGATGGTGGATCGCAAGCGACCCGACTGGGTCACTCAAGGCCTCGTCATCGCCGGAAACTGGGAGCCGCTGATGTTCAGGCGGAGGTCGGGCCTGGCAGGCTCGCAAGAAGCCGACCACTACGAACGCCAGCACTCCGAAGAGACGTTCCGGAAGATGGCCGATCTGGGCGTCAATCTCGTAATGCTTCACTTCGACAAGGGCGCCGGACTGGCCGAACTGGCGGAAGAGATCGAACACACCCGAAGGTCGGCCGAGCTGTGTCACCAAATCGGGATTCGGGTGGGCGCCTATATTCGGTACGACACGATTCTGTGGGAGACGCTCTACCGAGAGATGCCCGAGCTGGCGAGCGAGCACGCAGTGGCCTGGGACGGGCAACCGGCTGTTTATGCCAACCAGCCATTTCGGTACTTCAACTGCCCGACGAGCGAGCCGTGGCTGGAGTATCTCGAGACCAGAACTCGATTCGCGATCGAAGAGATTGGGGTCGATCTGATCCATTACGACGGCTTCTCAACCGGAAACGAAGGCGCAACGTGCGCGTGCGATCGATGCCGGGCCGCCTTCCACGACCACCTCCTGGCCAAGTACGGCGACGAAACGCTTGCGCGCGAGCGCTTTGGCCACTCCTACCTCGACGTGATCGGGCCTCCAAAGTATCACCCGATGTTCCGGCCGCTCTCCGGGGTCGGCCGCGTGCGCGACCCCGCGCTGCAAGAATGGATCGACTTTCGTACCAACCTCCTCGCCCGGATTCACGAACGTCTATCAAAGTTCATCACTGACGCCGATCCCGACGTGGCGATGGAGGTCAACGCGCTCGTACATACGATTTCCAACGCGTACCTTTACAACGGCGTCGACCTCGAGCTGCTGGCGGACAACAACGACATTCTTTGGACGGAGGATCGGCACCATCCCCGCATCGAGGCGGGCGGCATCGTTGTTTCGAGAGCGCGGGAGTTCAAGGTCGGCAAGGCCCTTCGTAACGGCATATTTTCTTACATACGCGGCGATTCCGAACGCGACGTGAAACTATGCCTCGCCCAGTCGTTCGCCTTCAGCCGAGATGTGGTCGGCCACGTGGGCGCCGGAACGCCGCACGATCAGCCATTCTGGGACACCAAACGGAAGTGGCTGAAGTGGTGGCGGGAACGCGAGAACTATTTCATCGGATCCGAATCCGCCGCCGAGGTGGGCGTATGGAGATCACGTGCGTCGCTGGCGCTCAACTGCGACGCGCCCTATCGAAGCGCCGTCCTGCTCGAGCAGGTGCTGCTCCAGTCCCAAATCCCATTTGACATCGTGCTTGACCGGAATCTTGGTGATCTTTCGCGATACCGGGCGCTGATAATCCCGAACGTCGAATCGATGTCCAGGGAGCAGGCGAAAATAGTCGAAGATTACATCCGGCGCGGCGGCGGCATCGTGGTGACCGAGGAGAGCGGCCATTTCGATCACTGGGGCAGACAGCGTCCCGACAGTCTACTGAGGGAAATAATTGGTGACGACGCCCTGAGCCCCGTCATTCACGGTTCGCTTGGAAACTGGCCGTCCACCGATCCGCTGAAGCTCTCGCCGGAGCAGACCGAAGCATCCCACACGCGACGAGAGGTGGCGAAGGGACGAGTGGTCTATATTCCCGAGATTCTGCCGGGAGCGTCAAGCACGGAACCGCCCGTATCCATGGACCCGCGACGGCCGCGGATGTTCGATTGGACCCGATGGTCGAATCCAGCCAACCACGGCGAAATCGCCGACGCAATTCGATGGGCCGCCGGCGGATCGCTTGGCTTCCAGCTGACTTCGCCGCCGCACGTCATCTGCGAGCACACGATCGTGGGAGATTTAACGGTGGCGCACTTGGTCAACTTCTCTCGGGAGCCCGCCGAGGGCCTGCAAATCAGGTTGGCCCTGCCCGCCGGAAACGTGGTCGGCCGCGTCGTGCTGGACTCGCCCGAGTCCGGCGAATCCGCGGTTGACTATGGAGTCAGAGGGGGCCGCGCAGTGGTAGACCTGCCGCCTCTCGACATTTATCAGTTGGTCTCCGTGGAAACCGCCGCCGGCTGAGCCGCTACTTCGATCCCACGAGCCCGCGGACCGCTCGCGCCAGTGCCGCTGCGCCTGCCCCGTTGCCTTCGGCCGTCCCGATTATCAGGCGGGCAATCCAGACGATCAGGAATACAGCTGTGGCCAGTCCCGCCATTACGATCTGGGTCCGGTCCACGACGTAGGCAACCTCGATATCATCCTCGGACGCCCTGATGACGGCCACGGGCCGCGCGGAGATCGCGGCGCCGCCCCCGCCCCCACCACCACCGCCCTCGTTGCCTGACTCGGCGCCTTCAGAGTGCGGATAGGGCCCGTAACCCGACCCCATTCCAAACCCTGCGATCAACGTTACTGTAGCCGCCGGTATCAGGGTGACGCCGCCCTCGGTGACCGGTTGGCCGAAGACGCTCCGGGCATCCGCCTGTGCGGCGATGGACCGGATGGTATCCGTGATCTGATCGCTGCCGGCAAAGCCGGGTGCAGCCCCAGGTTCGATCGATTCGTTTCCGCCTGCATCGCTCATTGAGGCCCACCTTTCCTTTGCGCCCTTGCCCGGCCGAGGCTGACGGCCCACGCCCATGCGCGGCGTCCAGCGTCGATCGCGTTAATGGAGACGGACCGCACATGTCCGTTCGACGTGAAGACCGCGCGGCGCGGACGCGCGTGAAAAGCCGTAAGGCCCCATCTTCCTTTGAACGTGAACTCGATCGAGTATCCGATCGCTTCGAGATCGAGCCGCGCTCCATGGCCTGGGTCGAATGACGCTACGGATCGCCGCGAGCCCACCGAAACCTCCAGGGGGCCCATCCTGAGTCTCCTCATTAGGCCAAGCACTCCGATCTGGATAGGAGACTTGCAGCACAATCCAAGACTACTCCGGCATACACGGCGCAGGCACGATGGTGGGACCAGCGAGTGTCCCCAGCTGGCGGGCGCGTGATGGGGCACTTCCTTCCCCATAGTCCGCCGCGGCGTGCGACGGATTGCGCCCGGCAACGCGGATCTACTACGCAGGTATAATTCGCGGCCCGCGAGCACCTTTCCATCCGGGGCGGTCAAAAGCTTCAAGCTGTTCCGATTCAGGGAGATCAACATGAGAATTTCCACCGCGACCGGCAGCATCCAGGACCAGAAGGTTGACACCGTCGTCCTAAATCTATTCGAGGACGCAACTCCGGGTGGGGCGACGGCGGCCGTCGACGAAGCGACCGGCGGCGCTCTCGTCCGAATTCTCGATTTGGGCGATTTCAAGGGCAAATTCAATTCAACGACGGTCATCTATCCCGGCGACTCGATTCCCGCCGACCGAATCGTCGTCGCGGGTCTGGGCAAGGAAGACGAATTCACGGTCCACCGGGCGTTGCAGGCGGCGGCGACCGGCATGTCCCGCGCCAAAGAACTTGGCGCCAAAAACGTGGCGACCGTCGCGTTCGGGGCCGGATCGGGCGGGCTCCAGCCGGCCGAAGCGTCCGAGGCGACGGTGCTGGGCGCACTGCTCGGGCTGTATGAATTCGATCGGTACAAGAGCCGCGACGAAGACGACGATAAAAAGGAACTCGACTCCCTGAGGATTGTGGAGTTCGACCGGTCTCGAGTCCGTCAGATACGCGCGGGAGCAAAAGACGCGGAGATAATCGGAGATTCCGTGAACCTCGCGCGCGACCTGGCGAACTCCCCGGGATCGGACGTGACCCCCACCGAGCTTGCCGAGCACGCCCAGGCCATGTGCCGCGAGAACGGAATCAAATGCACCGTCCATGGGCCCGCTGGGATCCGGCGGCTGAAGATGGGTGCGCTGTGGGGCGTGGCCAAAGGCAGCGCCGAAGAGCCGCGTTTTGTCGTGATGGATTACGAGCCAAAGGGGGCGTCCAGAGGCACCGTGGCCGTCTGCGGCAAGGGCGTAACGTTCGATTCCGGCGGAATATCCATCAAACCGGGCGCCGGCATGGACGAGATGAAGATGGACATGGCCGGCGCCGCCGCCACGATCGGCATCCTGAAGGCCGTCTCCGCGTTGAAAGTGCCGGTCCGAGTGGTTGGCATCATCGCCGCCGCGGAGAACATGCCCGGCGGGTCGGCGCTGAAGCCCGGCGACGTGCTGACCGCAAGGTCCGGCAAGACGATCGAGGTTTTGAATACGGATGCAGAAGGAAGGCTCATCCTCGCGGACGCCCTGGCATATGCTCAGACGTTCAAACCCGATGCGATGATCGATCTGGCCACGCTCACCGGAGCCGTGATAGTCGCGCTGGGACACGAGGCGAGCGGAGTTATGTCCACAAGCCACGAACTCGTGCAACGCCTCACGGAAGCGGGCGAATACACGGGCGAGAGGGTTTGGGAACTTCCGCTGTGGAGCGAGTACGACGAGGCGATCAAGGGAAAGATCGCGGACATCAACAACACCGGTGGACGCGGGGCGGGGTCCATAGCCGGCGGTTCGTTCCTCAAGAACTTCGTCGGCGATATTCCCTGGGCCCACCTGGATATCGCGGGTACGGCCTGGATCGAAAAGAGCAAACCGCACTCCCCCGCCGGCGCCACCGGCGTGGGAGTGCGTCTCGTGACAAAACTGCTGAGGGAGTGGACCAAGGCGCCGACAAAGGACTAGCGGCGGATCGCGCCCTGAGCGGAAGGCGTCGCATCCGGGAACGAGATTTAGTCGCCGCCGGGCGGAAGCACAGGAACATTTTGACCGTATGAAGTCGATCTCGGTTCAGTGGACTGACGGGATAACCATGCCTGAGGCGAAGGTCGTGATCGAAGGGGTTGCCAGGGCAGTCGAAGCTACGCTTTCGATCGCCGCGCGGGCGGGAATCGGCCTGGAGAAGCCTGAGATCCGCCCGTTCGGTACCTGGTACATACCGCATCTCGAGAGGGGGTCGCCGTATTGGTCGACCATGTGGTACGTGAGCCAAAGCCTCGATGAAGCCAGCCAACGGATAACAGGCCCACGATTCATCGATACCATCAGGAACGAACCCTGGCAGCGTATCGCCGCGCATTACGACGTGGCGATCTTGCATCATGACCTGGTGGACGACCCGGAGGCCATGGGTTCGGATCAGGGACGGGAGTATGCCCTCTCCTCGACCGAACGAAATCTGGCTGCGGTCATATCCGTGAATAGACTGCGGAACATCTCCGATGACGAAACGTTTCGAATGGCGCTGATACGTCTCACCGTTCACTCGTTCGGACATATTCTGGAGGCACCCGCCCACGACCGGTCGACGTCAACGACCCGCTCCTTCGGAGACATACATTGCACGAATGAGTGCGTCATGAGGCACACCGCGGCCGTCGGCGAACTGGTGGAAGCAGCCAGGTCGGAGCGCGAGGACAGGATTCAGTTCTGCGAGGAGTGCCAGACGGATATTCTCACGCACGCCATCAGGCATCACTTCTCGCTGAGCTGACGCAATGCTGAAGAGTCCCGACCCGAAGTCCGAGTTTTGATGAATTTCGCATGTGTCTTGACAGCGATTTGGACCTGAAATAGCCTCGAACCCGATTAATGGTTGAATTGGGTGGCAGCCTTCGGAAGATGCCGGGAGCGAGCCGGCGTGGGTGTGACTCCGGCGGCGAGAACCGAAGGTGGGTGGCTGCCTAAACCGCGGTCCAAACGGCTTGGGCCAAGTGGGGGCAAGCGGACGAAGCCGCCGTCAGGCGGGAGGGTATCGAACGCCGGCCGAGTCTCCGTTCCGTAAGTGAGAGAGACGCGGATGCGTCCGATCTGAGTGGTTCCACGAATATGACCTGTGGCCTCGAGTCCCCGAGGCGTGAGGTTTGTCACATATATTGATTGCGCGGCGAATCGGAGGAGACTATTGAGCGACCGGAACGGAA
Organism: Chloroflexota bacterium; assembly: GCA_963663595.2. Classification (GTDB taxonomy): domain Bacteria; phylum Chloroflexota; class UBA11872; order UBA11872; family VXNJ01. Next base: position 840,415 of record CAXXGZ010000003.1, read on the forward strand.
AGCAACGGGTGCTGTCTGGGATTCAGCCCACGGGAAAAACTCACATTGGCAACTTACTGGGAGCCATCCGGCATTGGGTGGACAGCCAGGACGACAGCGAAACGCTGTTTCCGGTCGTAGATCTGCACGCCATAACCGTTTCGCATCGGCCAGACGAGCTGAAGTCGGACATCCGCCATGTCGCTGGCATTCTCTACGCGGCTGGGATCGATCCGGAAAAATCCGTCCTCTTCGTACAATCGCACATAAGCGCACACTCCGAACTCGCGTGGATCCTCAACTGTGTGATTCCCATGGGCTGGATGGAGCGAATGACCCAGTTCAAGGAGAAAGCAGGGGCCGCGCGCGAACGCGTCTCGGTCGGTCTATTCGACTACCCCGCATTGATGGCCGCGGACATCTTGCTGTACGAGATCGACTCGGTTCCCGTTGGCGACGATCAGCGCCAGCACATCGAACTCACGCGCGACGTGGCGCAGCGGTTCAACTCGACCTACGGTCGAACGTTCAAGGTGCCGGAAGCGTCCATTCCGGCCGTGGGCGCCCGGATCATGGGGCTGGACGATCCGATGTCGAAGATGAGTAAGAGCGGAACCGCCGCAGGCCATGCCATATTCCTTCTCGACGACCCCGACGAAGTTCGGGGCAAGCTCAGACGAGCGGCCACGGATTCTCTGCGGGAGATTCGATTCGATGCAGACAGGCCTGGCGTCAACAATCTGCTCGGGATCTATCAAGGATTCACCGGGAAATCCAAGGCCGACATCGAGTCGAACTTCGAAGGAAAGGGGTACGCGGAACTAAAGGACGAACTGAGCGAGGTTGTGATCGAAGGCATCCGGCCACTGCAAGAACGCTTTCGCGACCTCCAGAAGGAGCCGGGCTACATCGACTCAATGCTTCGAGACGGCGCTGATAAGGTGCGCCCGCTGGCCGAGCGGACGCTCGCGACCGTCAAGGAAAAGGTGGGGCTCGGTTAGCGCGCAATCTGACGATTTGAAGCCGAAGTCTTAATCGGGGGCGTCCCCCGCCGCCCGACAGGTTCCATATGCGCTACTACCTTCAGACCGTTCCGGGCGTCGAGGCCATTTCTCGTCGCGAGGTACAGGACTCATTAGACGGCTCCCGGATCGTCGCTTCCGCCCCCGGAAGAGTGATCTTCGACTATCGGGGCGATCCTCGACACCTCCTAGATCTGGGCACGGCCGAGGATGTCTTCGCTCTCGTGGCGCACGACGAGATATCCGCGGCGCGACGGGGTCTGCGACAAGCGCGGGACCTTGTGCGCAAGTCGCCGCTGCTCCGCAGGGCCGTCAAGGCGCACCAAGCGGTGCGCGGGCGCGGGCCCCGCCGGCCAGGCGTGCGCGTCGTGGCGCAGCGCGTCGCCGGAAAACAAGCCTACAGAAGGGTGGATCTGCAAAGCGCGATCTCGGAGGCGATGGTCCGCGCCTTTCCAGGCTGGAAACTCGTTGCGGACGATGCCCACATCGAGTGCTGGGTTATGCAGGACCGAGACGAGTTCCTATGCGGGCTGCGTCTGTCCGATCGGACGATGCGCCATCGCGATTACAAACAAGCGACCGTCCCGGCGTCGCTGCGCCCTGTCGTCGCCCAGGCGATGGTCCTCATATCCGATCCGGCGGACAACGATGTGTTCTCGGATCCTATGTGCGGCGCCGGAACCATCCTCATCGAAAGGGGCCGGCATTCTCCCTACGCCTACCTGATTGGTGGAGACGTGGACCCGGAAGCGCTTGCCGCCGCGCGCACAAACATCGGTCCTCGTTACAAACCCATCGGCATACTCCAATGGGATGCCGGGAGACTCCCTCTGTCCGACGGTTCGGTGCACAAACTGGTGTGCAATCTTCCGTTCGGCAAGAAAAGCCATGGCGCCGCGGGCGAAGCCACCCTATATGCGGAATTTCTCGACCAGGCCGCGCGCGTGCTCAGGCCTGGCGGCGTCGCGGTTTTGCTGACCAGCCAGACCCGTTTGCTAAACCGACTCGTCGGTGAGCGGAACGACCTGCGAGTAGAGAGTACCTACAGGATCGAGGTGCTCGGCCAACGTGCAACGATCTTCCGCGTTCGCCGGACTCATTAGGCGCGCGGACCTTCGCTCGACCCCCCTTGCGACCGTTCGACTGAGCGGTCCCCCGGGCGGATCAGATTCCGGCAATCACCTCGCGCAGTGACGCGGTGTTCTCTTTCCACCAGTCGTAGAGGATTCGGAGGTCGGTACCAATGGAGAAATGACGGATCCCGAGGTCCATGTACCGCTTGGCATCTTCCACACTCCCCAATTCGGCGCGTGCCGGGATGCCCTTCTTGTGCGCCATCTCCACGGTGTATTTGTACGCCTCCCAAACTTCGGGATGGCCGTACTCGCCAACGTGGCCGATGCTCATCGAGAAGTCCCCAGGTCCAAACTGAACCATGTCGACGCCCTCGACCGAAAGGATCTCCTCGAGGTTTTCGACGGCCTCCTTCTTTTCGATCATGAGCATCACCACCGCCTCATCCATGGCCTTGACGTAGTCCGCGCCCGCATACGGCACCACGTAGCCCTTATTTCTGTAGCTGCCGATTCCATGATGACCGGGGCTGTCCGGGGTCTCCGCGCGAACCGCGCCGACGCATTCCCGGGCGTCATCGGCGGTCCTGACGTCGGCGAACAGAATATTCTGAAGCCCCGCCGCGAGGATCTTGCTGGCCAGAAACGTTCGCGGTTCCTGGTCGATCTTCACCACACAGCTCATACCGTCGGAAAGATCAATCGCGCGGGCCATGTTCTCGAGATCGTGGAGATCGAATGGTGAGTACTCGGCGACGAATTCCACGTAATCCAGGCCGCAGTGTCCCGCAACCTCATAGACGGCAGGCCACGTAGCCATGATGTGAGTGCCAACCGTGGGCTTATCCGCGTCGAGCATTTCCCTCAGTCGGTTAGTTCGCATTTCTCTACCCTTTCGATGTTGGTCATCCAGACCTGGTCGTGGGAAGCCTGAGTTCGTCGCCTAATTTACCTACGATTCAAGCGGCAGCCGAATCTCCCGCCCCAGCTCCATTGACATGAGACCCGCCTGCAGTACTTCCTGAATATTGCGGCAGCGCGCTGGGTCAGACGGCCCCTCGATGGGCTCGCCGGAGAGAACCTTGTGAAGAAAATATTCCGGCGCGTTCCGTTGGCCCTCCACCAGTGGCGGAAGATTCAATATCCTGCCGTCTTTATTTCTATCGTCGTAGAGAATCAGATCTCCGGCGTGGTAGTCGGCGACCAGAATTCCTTCCTCGCCGCCGATTTGAGTGGTTCCGGGAACGTGGCCGGTCTGGGTCCATGACGCCTCGACCAGGGCCATTGCACGTTCGTATTTCATGAGCAGCAGTCCGTTGTCGTCCACGGTGTGAAAATCCTGCGCCAGGTTCGCGGCATGAGCGTAGACAGCCGTCGGCATTCCCAGGTATTCGTAGACGATGTTCGCGCCGTATCCCGAGTAATCCATGTACGCTCCCGCGCCGTTGAGATCGGCGTCGTAGAGCCAGTCGTAGAAATACTCGGAGCACCCGATGCCCTCGGGTCCGGCGTGGCCGCCCTTGTGCTTGACCTGGTAGATCCGGCCTAGGTCGCCCGCCGCCGCCATCCTTGCCGCCTCACGGTAGATGGGCATCCAATTCGTGGGCCAGTTGATCATGAGCATGATGCCGTGTTCGCCTGCCGCGGCGAGCATCCGCTCGGCCTGGTCGAGCGTGGCTGCCATGGGTTTCTCAACAAGGCAGTGGACTCCCGCGGCAGCGGCGGCCTCCACGACGTCGGCGTGGTGCGCATTGTCGAGACAGACGGTGACGATATCCAGATCCTCCGCCGCGAACATGTCCTCGAATCCATCGTATGTGCGAGACACGCCGAACTCACGAGACATGCGGTCCCGGAGCGGGCCGTTGGGATCGGCCGCTGCGACCAGTTCAACGTCGAGTTCGGACCATCCGGGAGCCAAGCCCCAAACGTGGTCGTGGGTCATGCCGGCGAAGCCGACGCGGGGCGTTGCAGCCACGTTCACCTTCCTATCGTCATGGTCGCGCGGTTAGTGTGATTGGACGCGTTCGGCGGCCGCTCATTTGAGCCGCCCACCGCCGTCCACGGGGATCACGAGTCCCGTTGTCCACGAGCTCTCGTCCGACGCTAGGTATGCGGCCGCGTACGCAACGTCTACGCTGACCGCGTCGCGCGCCAGGGCGGAAGCGGGAGGGCCCAGCGGCCCGGGTGGCGGCGGCTGGCCTCCGATCGATCCTGGACAAATGCAGTGCGCGCGTATGTTCCTGTCGGCATACTGACGAGCCATACGCTTTACAAGCTGGATGAGTCCCGCCTTGGCGGACGAGTACCCGGGATTGGCCTCCCGCAACACATCGTCGGACGCCGCGACATGTATGAGCGTTCCCCCCGGTGGGTCCTGTCGGATCATCTGGACGATCGACGCCCTGGCGCAGAGGAAGTGAGCTCTCAGATTGACGTTGAGCAGGTAGTCCCATGCATCCGGCGATGTCTCGTGCGTCTCCAGATCGCCGTGGGCATAGTCGCCCATGTTGCAATAGAGAACGTCAACGCGGCCAAACTCACGGACGGCGGCCTCGATCATCGTCGAACAGCCGTCCTCCGTGGAAGCGTCGGCGGAGCAGATCATGGCCTCCCCGCCATCGGATCGGGCGATCCCTGCTATCTCCTGAAGCGGAGGTTCACGCCGCCCCACGAGCACGAGACGCGCACCTTCGCGCGCAAAGAGTCGCGCAACCGCCGTTCCCATGCCGCCACCGGCGGCGGGGATCACAACTACCTTGTTTTCAAGTCGCACGCCGAGATTGTCACACTTCTATCGAGATGCCGCCACTCGCAGTAAACACGCGCTGGTCGTCGAAGGGATATGACGGGGTGAAATGGCAGACGTAGCTCTCGGCATCGATCTTGCATGGACAGACGGGAAGACGTCCGGCCTGTGCTTCATGGAACGCACTCCACGCGGTTGGGACTTGCAGGAAGCCATCGCGGAGACGTGGTCGAACGAAAAGATCGTTGACTGGGTCCTACGACACTCGGCCGGTACGACCGTCGTGGCCATCGATGCGCCGCTTTGGATCCCGAATCCCACGGGGACCCGCGACTGCGACAGGACGGTCGCGAGCGAATATTGGAAATACCTAATTGGCGTATACCCATGTAATTAGCGCCTCCTCAGAAACCGCCCTCGATGCGAGGACATCCGGCGCCGGCTGATGGATTGCGGAAACTTCATGGAGGCCCCGGTCAGGTCGGACCGCGTGTTCTTCGAGACGTATCCGCACCCGGCCATCGTGAACGTGCTCCGGTTGGACAGACGAGTCGCCTATAAGAAGGGAAGGGTGGGGCATCGGCGCCGGAAGCTCGCATGGCTCGGGCGCAAACTGCTCGGGGAGCTTCCGATGCGGAGTCCACGCGTGCTCGATACTGCGGCATTGAGCTTTGTTCTGGGCAGGGACCTGGAGCCCTCGAAGGGAAAGGCGCTGAAGGCGGCCGAGGACGCGATCGACGCCGTCGTGTGCGCCTTCTGCGCCGCCTCGTGGCTCGAACTGGGCGCGTCGGGAAACGAAATCATCGGCAGTCCCGGGCATGGAATGATGATCTTTCCGAAGCGGGACCATTGAATGACTGACGAGCACACCAATAGGGTTTCGCGCCAGTTCAGCGCCCGAACCGAGGCATACGCCACCAGCGTCCCGCACTCCCAGGACGATTCGCTGCGCCTGATCTCGGAAATGGCACAGCCGAGTCAATCGGATGTCGTGTTGGACCTCGGTACCGGGCCCGGATTCGTGGCCCATGCGCTCGCCCCGGACGTGCGTACGGTCGTGGGCCTGGATCTGTCGCCGGATATGGCTCGGGCGGCGGCCGAGCGCGCCGGGGGCGAAGGGCTTGAGAATTTCCGGATCGTAATCGGCGACAACCACGATCTTCCGTTCGCGGCCGGCGTCTTCGACATCGTTGTTACCCGATGGGTCATGCATCATTGTTTGGCTCCGGACCGCGTCGTGGCGGAAATCCGCAGGGTTACCAGCAACGGCGGCACGCTGATTATCTGCGACTCGGTGGCGCCCGAAGATCCCGATCTGGCTCGGATGATGAACAGGATCGAGCTGCTCCGCGATCGGTCGCACGCCCGAAACCTGAGCCACTCGCGGTGGATTGATCTGCTCGACGCATCTGGATTCGAGGTGGATCGGGCGGAGCACACGCGAGTGGGACTTGAGCTTGACGACTGGCTCCAGCGCGCCGCAACGCCAGAAGCCAGCGCGGCGGAACTGAGGCGAACATTCGAATCGCCGCCCGCGGAATTCGCTAAGGCGTTCGGGATCCAGCCCCAAGACGGGCACATCCGGTTCTCCTGGCCCGTCAGCGTGATTCGAGGGAAGAAACGAGCTGGGAACGAGGCGGGCGGCTAAACGGGAGGATTCGCGGCGGCGGCGTGCCGCCCCATTTCGTTGACGGGGATTGGATGGCCCCGATAGCATCGGAATTGGCCGTGCTAGACGGGGAGCCAGCGGTGCCCTGCACCCGCAATCCGCTTTAGCGGGGTTGAATTCCTGCCTGAGGCCGTTCGGTCGTCGATTCTGCCTGCTCAGGCCGGTGCTGAAGGTCGGGACCCGTGCGACAAGGGGCCTCGAATTCCGTCAGGTCCGGAAGGAAGCAGCGGTAAGGGGTAAGCCTTGGGTGCCGCGGGACATCCTGGCTGGAGCCGCGCCTGGCGAGTAAGGCGGGGACCGGCGTTCGAGGGCAGGTGCACGGCCGCTTTTAACGCTATCGTCAGACGTTAAGAACCATTCAACGGCGCATGTGAATTGTCATACGAAACACCTTTTAAAGCCCTCTATAACAAATACAGGCCGCAACGCTTCGCCGATGTCGTCGGTCAGCAGCACATCATTCGGATTCTTCAGAATTCGCTCGCGCACAATCGGGTAAGCCATGCGTATCTGTTCTCGGGTGACCGCGGCACAGGTAAGACGACCGTTGCGCGCATTCTCGCCAAGGCGATCAATTGCCTCGAAGGGGTGCAACCGGAGCCCTGCAATCGGTGTGAAAACTGCCTCAACGTAGGACGCGAAAGTTTCCTGGACCTCATCGAGATCGATGCCGCCAGCAACACAAGCGTTGATGACATCCGGGCGCTGAGGGAGGCGGTTCGATACCGGCCGGCGTCCGGCCGCTATAAGGTCTATGTGATCGACGAGGTGCATCAATTGTCGCGGGCGGCGTACAACGCCTTCTTGAAGACATTGGAGGAACCTCCCGAGCACGCGATCTTCATCCTGGCGACCACCGATCCCCACAGAGTGCTGCAGACGGTTCGATCGAGGTGTCAGCATCTCCGGTTCAGGAAACACACCCACACGGATACGGTGGAGGAGCTCGCTCGGGTGGCCACCGGCGAAGGCGCGACATTCACCAAGGACGCGCTGCGCATGATCGCCCGGAACGCGGACGGCAGTCTCAGGGACGCTATCGGCGTCCTCGATCAGGCCCTCTCCTACGCCGACGACGAGCTGACCGAGGGGCTGCTCCGGGAGATGCTTGGGATCACGGGAGTAGAGGCCGTGGCCGGGCTCACCGACGCCATCGCCGACGGCCACCCAGGCCGGGCGCTCACGCTGGTTGACGGAGCGGTGCAGGACGGGGCCAATCCGGCCACGCTCCAGCAGGAACTCGTCGAGTACTTCCGGGGACTGCTGCTGGTTCGGACAGGCAGAAAGGATCGCGAGACGCTTCAATTCTCGGAATCGGAAGTGGAACAGATGGCGGAGCAGGCAGTGAGGTTCCGCGTGGGTCAACTCGTGCGCTGCATCGAGCTGCTTACGGAGGGCGGGGTGCGGCGACGGGCCGGCTTTTCGCCACAGCTCGACCTGGAACTGGCGTCCGTCCAGGCCTGCCTCATGGTTGCGGCGGAAAACGGTCAATCGGAGGTCGCGGAGGGCTCCGTCGCTGCTGGTAACGGCGCTGCCGCCGCCGAAGCGGCTCCGCAGCCGGCCTACGTTCCCGCACCGGAAGACGGGTCCCCGGAGCCGGCGGCCGACCCGCCTCAAGCGGACGCGAGCCCGCCTGCCGCGCAATCGGTCGGAGCCGCGGACATCGATCTCGACCGGGTTCGCGCCGCCGTGCGCGAGTGGAACCCCCTCTACGCCACCTATTTCCAGGATACGACGGTTGCCCGCGACGGTGATCTGGTCGTATTCCAACTCAGCTACGCGGCACACCGGGACGCGCTGTCCAAGCCCGATAATCTCCAACGGCTGCGCGAAATCGTGAAGGAGATTACCGGGGAGCTGTCCAAAATCGAATACAGGCTGAAGTCCACGTCCGACGCGGCCCCCGTTGACGCAGCGTCGGCGGATGACGTCGTAAACACCGCGGTTAAGATGTACGGAGCCAAGATTATCCAGGAAGATCGTCCCGTCTAGTACGCAGCCGAGGCTTCAATATGCAGATGATGCGGAAGATGCAAAAAGAGCTCGAGAAGGTGCAGGAAGAGCTCGCCGGCAAGACCATCGAAGTCGGTTCGGGGGGAGGGGCGGTCACGATCGAAATAACGGGCGATCAGAAGGTCCGGTCGATATCAATAGACCCCGATGCCGTGGATCCCGACGACATCTCGATGCTTGAAGATCTGATGGTCGCGGCGGTAAATGAAGCCATCGGCCAGTCCCAGGAGATGGCCTCGAAGAAGCTTGGCGCTCTGACCGGCGGGCTCAAGATACCCGGCCTCGGGGGTTGATCACGACGACGAGCCTTTGATCGACGGCGTCGCCGGACCAATTTCCCGCCTCGTGGGAGAGCTGGCGAAGCTTCCGACCATCGGACCGAAAACAGCCAGCCGCCTGGCCTTCTACCTTCTCAAGACACCAAAGTCGCAGGTGGCTCTGCTCGCGGATGCCCTCACGGCGCTGCGAACGGAGATCGTCGAGTGCTCCGCCTGCTTCAACTATTCGGACAGCGACCCGTGCAGGTTCTGCACGGACCCTCAGCGCGACGCAACGACCATCTGCGTGGTGGAAGACGCGCTCGACGCGCTGGCCGTCGAGCGCTCGGGGGTCTACAAGGGCCGCTACCATGTGCTGCACGGCGCGATCTCCCCGCTCGAAGGGATAGGCCCCGACGATCTTAGGATCGACGAGCTTGTCGCTCGGGTACGCGAAGGCGACGCGCGCGAAGTGATAGTCGCGACGAACGCCACGTTCGAGGGCGATGCCACCGCGCTCGAGATCGGGCGAAGTCTGGAGGGTACGGACGTAAAGCTGACCAGACTCGCGCGCGGCCTCGCCACCGGCGGCGACATCGAGTACGTCGATCCGACGACATTGAGCCAGGCTCTGGAAGGGCGACGCGAATTGTGATGGGTTCCGTGGGCCGAACGGATCCCGCGATGAACGGGGCTGGATGAGTGTCGGCCTTCATCCCCGCGGTACTGTTCGCGTTGCTGGCCGCGGTTGGCAATGCAATATTCTTTTATTCCCAAAAGCGCGCCGAGTTTCCTCAGAATCCCATGCTCCTGCTTGGGCTTGCGGCATTCGTCTGCGCCGGCGCCCTCCTGATCTCCACGGCGTTTCTGCAGTGGCCCAACGTCTCAACGTACGTTCAGACGCACGGAGCGTGGGTCCTTGCAACCGGGCTGGGCCTGGCGATGACATTCGTGGGATTCCACTTTCTCGTCGTCCGCTACGGAGCGAGTTTCTATAGTCTCTACGCGGCCCTCGCCATCCTCACGACCAGCGTCGGCGTGGGTTTTCTGATCTTTAGGGAACCGGTGAACGGCTACATCATCGCCTCGACGGTGGTCGCCATCCTCGCGGTCGTGCTGCTCGGCATCGGAGTTGCGACCCGCGCATAGCGTATACATGGGCCTCGCCGCCGCGGGACTCCGGCGTTACTCGATTACAGGGCATATCGAATTTTGGTTTCCCTTCAAGTTGGCAATACCATAGCGACGCCTTTAGACCTGTCGGATACGAGGCCGCACTCACGGCAAGAACGAGGTGACCATGGCGGACGCTGGCTCACGTTTCAGCGTGCTGATCACGGACTACGTCTGGCCCAACGTCGACCTCGAACGGCGGATCCTCGACGCCGTGGGAGCGGACGTAGTGGAGGCGGATGGGCAGGATGAAGACCGCCTTGCCGAGCTGGCCGTCGGCTGCGACGCGATCCTGACATGCTTCGCTCAGGTCACCGATCGGGTTATCCGTTCGGCCCCGAAGCTGAGGGTTGTTTCCAGGTACGGCGTGGGCGTGGACAACATCTCCGTCGACACGGCCACGGAATTGGGGATACCGGTCACTTACGTGCCCGACTACTGCATCGAGGAAGTCGCCGACCACACCATGGCGCTCCTGGTGACGCTGGCCCGACAAGTGATGAATCTCAACGCGAACGTGAGGTCGGGCGGTTGGGACCCAACCGTAGGCAGGCCGGTACACAGGTTTCGCTGCCGCACCGTGGGAATCGTTGGATTCGGACGGATCGGACGCGCGGTCGCCGCCCGCGCGGAGCCATTTGGATTCGAGATCATCGTTCACGATCCCTATCTGAATGAGGACTCGTTTCCAGAGGGCGACGCCCCCACGTTCGTCGAATTCGACGAACTCTTGGAGAAGTCGGATTTCGTCTCCGTCCATACGCCGTTGACTTCCGACACCCAGCACCTGATCGGCGGACCGGAGCTGGAGCGAATGAAGCCGTCCGCGTACCTCATAAACACCTGTCGAGGACCGGTCATCGATGAGATCGCGTTGGCGAAGGCACTCGACGACGGCGAACTGGCCGGAGCGGGGATCGACGTCCTGGAAGGCGAGCCTCCCGATCCCGACCATCCCCTCCGTTCGGCGCGAAATGCCGTCATCACCCCCCACACTGCCTTCTATTCCGAGGAATCGTTGGAGGAACTCCAGCGGCGCACCGCCCAGTGCGCCGCCGACGTTTTGCGGGGCAAGGTGCCCGAGAACGTCTACAACCCTGACGTGCTGCCCGGAACGGACCTTCTGCCATGACCCGTCGTCGGCGCCGCTTGGTGGAATGGAACGTCCGGGCGGGCGGCGCGTAGCGGATGGGCCGCCTTGGAGGAATGAGCGCAATCGTGACGGGCGGGGCATCGGGGATGGGTCGGGCGGCGGCCATGACCTTCGCGGCGGAGGGCGCACGCGTGCTGGTAGCCGATCTGGACGAGGATGGCGGACGGGAAACCGTTCGCCGCATCGAGGCGGCAGATGGCGAGGCCATCTTTCGTAGGGCAGACGTCTCCGTGGAGGCCGATGTCAGATCCATGGTCGAGGCAGCCGTTAGTGGATTCGGCCGGCTCGACTGCGCATTCAACAATGCGGGGTTCGTGGGCTCCGATTCCCCGACGGCCGACTATATGGAATCCGATTGGGATCGGCTAATTGACGTCGACCTGAAGGGCGTGTGGCTGTGCATGAAGTATGAGATTCGGGAGATGCTCAAACAGGGAAACGGCGCCATAGTCAACAACGCCTCGGCGCTGGGCCTCGTCGGCGGCGGTTCCTGCGCGTACGCCGCCAGCAAGCACGGGGTCGTGGGTCTCACCAAAACGGCCGCGCTCGAATACGCGCGTGACGGGATCAGGGTGAACGCCGTATGTCCAGGTCCGACCAGGACTCCGCCATTGCTGCGTCTGTTCGAGGGCGATTCAGAGCGCGAGCGATTGAGCCAGGAACGCGTGCCGATGGGACGGTTCGGCGAACCGGAGGAGATCGCCGAGGCCGCCGTATGGCTTTGCTCGGACGCGGCGTCCTTCGTCACAGGCCACGCGCTGTCGGTGGACGGCGGCGTGGTGGCCAGGTAGCGACGTGAAAATCGAACGCATCGAAGTCTTCCTCCACAGCACCCCGTTGCGGCGCGAATTTTGGATGTCGCTGGCGCCGATCACAAGTTCGCGGGAGATCGTCGTCCGGCTCACCACGGATTCCGGAATTCAGGGAATCTCGCAGTGCCACGGGTCGCCGATGGAGCACGTGGGCGAGATCATCACCCGGGCATTTAGCGATGTCGTAATCGGCGCCGACCCCTTCGACTACGAGCGCATCTGGGAAGAGATGTTCGCCTTCAACCACAGCAAGGGCTGGGCGCTCGAGGGATGGCGGCGCGACACCATCATGACCGCCATCGCGGGCGTGGATATCGCCCTGTGGGACCTCATGGGGAAGGAGACGGGGCGGTCCGTGTGCAAGTTGCTCGGCGGCGCGCGTAGGGAGGCCGAAGCCTATGCCACCGGCGGATACTACGAAGAAGGCAAGGACCTTGGCGGCCTTGTCGATGAGATCCGAACCTACGTGCAGGACGACGGATACAAAGCCGTGAAGCTGAAGGTGGGGCAGGGCGACGTGGGGCCGGACGTGGATCGCGTGGGGGCGGTAAGGAACGCATTTCCGGATATTGACATCATGCTGGACGCCAATCAGGGGTGGGATGTGCCCACCGCAATCGAGGCAGCCCAAGCATTCGAGCCGCTTGAAATCCGGTGGTTCGAGGAGCCGGTGCACTGGTACGACGAAATCGACGGCCTGCGCAGGGTGGCGGAAAGCACTTCCATAGCCATCGCTTCGGGCGAGGGCGAGTTGACGCGATACGGCTGCCGAGACCTCATCGAGCGGGGCGGGGTCACGATCATGCAGTACGACGCCACGAAGGCCGGGGGGATCACGGAATGGCGCAAGGTGGCGGCGTTTGCGGCCGCACATGGCGTTGTCGTAGCTCCTCACCACGATCCCCAGATCCACGTCCATTGCGTTGCCGGCGCTCCGAACGGATTGATCCTGGAATCGTTCCCCAACCCCGATCGCGACCCGGCGTGGGCCGAACTTTACGTCGATGTCGAACCCATCAGAAATGGCGTCATGCGGGTGCCGGAAAAGCCCGGACTGGGGTACGACCTCGACTGGGCCTTGCTTGAACGCACGTCGACGAAGATGGAATCCGGCTAAGGCACCCCAACAAGCAAAGGATCGGATGCCGAACATGTGCGGGAACGGCGGTGGCACGCGATTGAATTGGAGCGGTCCCGCCATGACGGCGGCGGAGCGCCATCAGATGAGCCCGAGGTGAAATGGATGCAACCCAAGGCCTGACCATCGTGGCGATCGCGGTCGCGGTCGCCATCGGAATCTCGGGCGCGATCCTTCTGGCAAGACTGGCCCGGATCGACCGACGGGTTCAAGAGTCCGAGGACAGGCTGGGACGCGCGCTCGAAGCCGTGCAGTCGAATCTGGTGGACGTAGCAACCTCCAGCCAGGACTCCCTGATCGATGTAAGCAAGGATTTGGCGAGGTTGACGACGTCGACGGGCGGCCTCCTGGACGAGACGCGCAAACTCGGTGAACTGAGGGAAGCGTTCAAAGCCCCCGGACCGCGGGGCGGGTTTGGGGAGCTTCTCCTGGAAAACGCGCTGCGCGATCTACTACCGGCCGACCAGTACGACACGCAACACTCGTTCGCCGACGGCACCCGGGTGGACGTCACCGTTCGCATCGGCGATCGACTGGTGCCGATCGACTCGAAGTTTCCGTCCGCCGCGTTCGAGCAGCTCGTGTCCGCGAGCACCGACGAAGACCGCGCCAGGGCGCGAAGAGGGTTCCTCAGGGCCGTGCGAGGGCATGTGGACGACGTGGCGCAGTACATCAAGGCGGACGAGGGGACGGTGGATTACGCGCTGATGTACGTCCCGGCGGAGAACGTGTACCACCAGATCATCGTCCGCGAGCGGGGGGAGGACCCCGAGTCGGCCCCGGTTCGCTACGCGCAGGAGCGCGGCGTGATACTCACGTCGCCCAACACCCTTTACCTGTACCTTCAGACCATCGCCATGGCGCTGCGCGGGTTCGCCGTCGAGCGGCACGCCAGGGATATCAGCGATCAGGTGTCGCGCCTGACCCGCGAATACGCGGCCGTCCTGCAGGAGTATTCCGTCCTGGGCACGCACCTGAACAACGCGCGCTCGAAGCACGAGGACGTTAGCCGAGCATTGGACCGCTTCAAGGAGAGGCTCACCGCCGCGTCCGAGGGATTCCGAGACGGGGACGCCGACGAGTACTAGGAAACTCACCGCAACCGTATCCCACGGAGATATTGAGGCCAGCGAGGGCAATACGCCCACGAGCGAGGCGGGCGTTTTAGTCGGTCAACGCTCGCCGCTCAGTCGGACTCATTCCAACCTCGCCGGGCTCACCTTCGACTTATCCATCGCTTGCACCGCATCGTATGCGGGCCGGGCCGTGAAGCCGGCGTCCAGAATGCTGAAGCCGTGCTCGGACGTATTGGGTAGGTCGAGCGTGCGAAAGTTCAAGTTGAAGATGAACATCGCATGCACATACGGGTATTCCGTTTCGACCAGCTCGAACGCGTCGACGATGAATCGGGCCTGCTGCTCCGCCGTTATGAACTGACCGAACACGAAATCCCGATGCCGGTTGTCGGTGGTCCATCCGAACTCCGTCATCCACATTGGCTTGGCCCCGTCTTCAAACTCCTCCATCACCGCCCTGATCTGTGTGAAACGTCTGAAGAAGAAACTGGGGTGAGAGAGAAACGGCCCGAAATCATCGCCGAACCAGGAATCGTACTCGGCGTGCGGCGGCGACCGGTACCCGTAGGAATGGTTGCCCATCACATCGAACCACTTCTTGACCGCCCCGCCGTCGTACCGATACACGGCGCGCAGAAAATCGATGTCGTCCACGCCAAGACTCGGATCGCTTGCCCCGTTCTGCGCCAGACCCGCGAACAGCACCAGCGCGTTTGGATCGAACTCCTTGACCCCTTCATAGGCGGCCTTGAGCAGCTGAGCGTATTCATGCGGCACGATCGCCCTTCCCCAGAAGCGCGCGAGGTTGGGCTCGTTCCAGATCTCGTAGGCCGCGATCCTGCCCCGATAGCGGTCCGCCACAACTTCCATGAAACGCCGGAACGTCTGGAGATCGTCAGGACGGCCGGGACCGGTGCCGGAACGCGACCATGATGGGGCATCGACTATCGTCACCAATGCCTGCAGCTGGTTGAATTCGGCGGCTTCGACGAAGGCGTCAAGCTCCACCCAGTCATACTCGCCTTCCGCCGGCTCGACTTCGCTCCACAGAACCAGGTGCTTAACCCATCCGAACCGGGCCTCCGCCACGAATTTAACGATCTCGCGATGCTGCAGCGCGTGCCACGTGTGCACCTGCATTCCGTAGCGCAGAGGACGGGCCACCGGCACAGCCGTTCCGCGACGCGCCGCCTGCACCAATTCGAACCCGACGTTGCCTATTTGGATGAGGTCAGGGGTGCCAATGTTCTCTGGATGGTATTCGAGCCGAGCCTTGGCGAAGTACTGAACTTGCGGCGCCCAAAGGAGGCCGTCGTCGTAATCGGGGCTTACTGGGGGACCGAACTGGCGAAAACCATCGTTGAACAGGTAAAAGTCCTTGAAGGCGAAGCTGATCGACTGCCCTGTTTCGGCGAAATACAGATGGGCCGGGCTGTCGTCCGGAATCTCACCCGATGTAAATGGAATCCTATGGCGCACCAGATCGAGTCCCACGTCGCCCTTGCGGACATGGCCTGACACGAGGTTCAGCTCGAGCCGGCCCTTTTGGAAATACTGGATCAGGAAATTGCCCTCCCGCGTCGCTTCGCTCTCGGGCAGACCAAGGAAGAACAGCCCGTTGATCTCGTCGTAAAAGTCAAGAAACTGCTCGGCGGTGCAGATATCTTGAATCTCATTACAGGCGGACGGAGCGACGGCCGGCGCGGCGCCAACGAGAAAAAGGGACCACAGTACGGCCCAAAGCGCGGGCGCCAGCTTCGACCAAACGGATCGAAGCGAGTCTCGATCCGATTCCCATACGGGCGGAGGCGAATTCGCGATGGCTGCGATGCTCTTCATTCTGCCCAGTATTCCACGCGAACCGGTCGGTCCGGCCGCGAGGCTTCCAGTGATGTCGACGGGTTAAACGGATAGATTAATAGCAGAATTGCGCCTAGACCAGCCCGTGGCCGGCCACGTCGGCGCCGGATCGGGAGATTGTGGGGATCGATATGGGACCCATCGGAGTCTTTCTCAGATGCACCGGGCGAAACGATCCTGCCGATGCTCTGGCGGCGGTTAGGTCGATCGGCCTCGACACCATTCAGATAAGCAGGCTCGACGACCGGTTCTACACGCCCTCCGGCGCCGTGGAGTTCAAGCAAATGATGGACGCCGCCGGTGTGACCGCCACGTCGGTGGTGATCGTGTTTGACGGCGAAAGCTACCGCGACGTACCCGCCGTTCTCTCGACGGTCGGGTTCAGACCGGAGAATCTCCTCGAGGCGCGCCTTGAATACGGCCGAAAATGCGTTGATTTCGCGCAGGCGCTCGGGGTAGGCGTGGTCACCATCCACATGGGATTCCTGCCTGTCGACGAGGCCGACCAAGCGTACAAGCGCCTGCTGGGCGCGGTTCGTGATCTGGCGGGCTACGCGGCCGATCGCGGCGCGACGCTCTCGCTGGAAACCGGGCAGGAAACCGGCGAGCAACTCGCTCGGTTTCTGGACAAAATCCCCGAATACGACGTGGGAGTGAATTTCGACTTCGCGAATATGGTCCTTTATCGGATGGGCGACCCGGCCGACGCGCTGCGTCGAGTGTTGGGCCGGGTGACCTCCGTCCATGTAAAAGACGGTCTGCCGCCGGAGAGTCCGGAAGCGCTGGGGATGGAGGTTCCACCCGGCACAGGAAACGCAAGGGTCAAGGAATGCCTGAAAGTCCTGCATGAAGCTGAATTCCAGGGACCGTTGATCATCGAAAACTACACGTGGAGAGCCGGGGCCGATCCGCATGCGGCCGGGATCGGCGACGAGTACGCCGCCGCATGGTCCGCCGATCCCCTGGAGGCGTTGACATATGCGAAGGACTACGTCGAACGCTGTCTGGAGGAATTCGGAGCCGCGTGACCGCCCCCAGTGGCCCCGTCCGATCCACCGGAGGAAAATGTGCGGATGCTGCGCCGTTGACCTACCCTGGAGGATCTGGCTAGACGGCGATGGAGCAGATACTCCCTGGCGTGTGGACCTGGGAAGGACCCGAGCCGGGCCATCCGTTGCCCTGCCGCGGGTACGTCATAATCGGTCCCGAGATCACGATCCTGGTCGATCCGCCATTCGGGGCGGACGGCGGGCTCCAAGAACTTCCGCGTGGACTGGACCCGGCCGCCGTTCTGCTGACGAACCACTTTCATATCCGGTCGGCCGGAGAATTCCGAACGGAGTTCGGCTGCGACGTCTACCTACATGCGGCGGAAGAATCGTGGACCGATTTCAAGGCCGATTCATATTTCTCGGACGGCGACATTCTGCTCGACCATTTTCGCGATCCAAATCCCGAACTCCAACTTCATCGGCGCGACCGCGTTTCTTGACGAGTCGGATGGAGGCCGTCTTTTTGCGGGAGAGGCGATCGACGTTCGGGACGCCAGGACGCTGTGGATGACCTATACCCGGTATCTCAAGCGAACCGGCTCCACGGCCGAGCAAGCGGTGGCGGGCCTGAGGGTCCTGCTCGACTACGAATTCGACGCGCTGCTACCGGCACACGATCGGCCCATGCTCTCAGGAGCTGGCGATGCCCTCCGGAAATTTATCGCGGAGCCGATAGTCCGTGAATGAGATCTGCCTCTTCCGGCCGAGAATTCGACCTCGACCGAAGTACTGGTCGCGGATCTTCCCGCCGGCCTAGTAGATCCCCTGCAGCATGCCCAACACATCTTGCACGGTCGCGTCCACCGGGCTCTGCAACATCAACCGCCGCGTTGCGACGGTGGTTTCGGCGATTCCCTGAAGGTCCTCTTCCTTGACGCCGTAGTTTCCCAGCTTGCGGTCGATCTCCACATCGTTGACCATCTTTTCCATGATCCCGACGGCTTGATCGGCCCGGGCTTGCTGGTCGGTGACCGAATCGGATACGCCCACCGCCCCCGCCAGCCGATTGATTTGTTCCGGCGCCCGATCGGCGTAGAAGCGCATCACAGGCAGCAGGAAAATGGCGTTGGCGAGGCCGTGCGGGACCCGCGCCCGCGCTCCGAGGACGTGGGCCATCGCGTGAACCATCGTGGTACCCGCGTTCGCCAGCGTATATCCGGCCATCAGCGACGCGCGGGCCATGGCGGAACGGGCCGCGGCATTGCCGCCGTCTGCGTACGCATCGGCCAGATTGCCGAGTATGAGAGACATCGACTCGCGCGCGTAAAGCTGCGTGTGCGGCGTGGCCTTATTTGAAATAAACGACTCCGCCGCGTGGCAGAAGGCATCCACGCCCGTGTAGGCCGTGACGTTGGCTGGAACGCCGTGCGTCAGCAGCGGGTCCACAATCGCAACCTGGGGATAGATGTATGGGCTGACCACGGCCATCTTGTTCGACCGATCGGGCAACACGGCCACGGCGTTACCGGTGACCTCGGAGGCCGTTCCCGCGGTTGTTGGAACCGAAATCGTCTGCAGCCCCGGCTTGGGAACGGCCTCAATTCCGAGCATCTGCTCCGCCTTGAGCCCATTGGTTACGCCGCAGGCGGCTATCTGCGAGGTATCCATCGAGCTTCCGCCTCCCAGTCCGATGACGACCTCGGCGCCGGATCTCGCGATGGCGTCGGCGCAGGCGTCGATGCTGGTCGTCGGCGGTTCGGGTTCGACTTTCGTGTAGGACTCGAACTCGATACCGGCGCCGCTCAGCAGCTGTTCCGCCTGGCCGAGAATCCCGGCCTTTTCAATGCCTGGATCAGTGGCTATGAACGCCTTTCTCCCGCCAAGAAACTTGACCTGATCCGGGAGCGTTTCGAGGGAACCTGATCCGAATATGACGGTCTGGGTCGTGCGGAAAAGTGAATAGCCGTTGGATTCGCCCACAGTGTCCTCCCGGGAAAGCTGCATATACAAGCCTATGGGGCGGTTTTAAGCCCGCCGCCGGTGGCCGTCAGGTTAGCCGACGGGGACCTTAACTAAAAGAAACCAGGTCTCGGAGCAGCAGGATTGAAGCGTCCGCCGGACTGACTTTTCGCCAGCGGATGGGTCAGGCCTCCGGGATCAGCACCTCGAGATCTCCCAGGGAAAGCTGCTGGAAATCGGTATCGCGGGTCAGGAGGCGGTCAGCCTCGCTCATCGCGTGCGCCGCGATCAGAAAGTCGGCCACGGCGCGGCGCCTGCTGCCGCCAGCACGCCGGTAATCGGACCACAATCTTCCAGCCTTCGCGGCCGCGGCGAGCGACGTCGGGACGTAGTCCAGGCTAAGTTCGCGCAGAAACTCGCTGAGATCGTCAACGTCGGTAACGAATCGCCCCAGTTCGGCGATCACGACGTCGCAGACGATCAGCCGCCCTCGGCCGGACGCCTCGGCCAGGCTGTCTCTCGAACGAACCGCGAATACGGAGTCGTTCGACAGAACGTCTATGAGGACATTCGTATCGACGGCCGTCGTCATCTCCCGCGGCCGCGCATGTCATCGACAGCTTCCAGAGAATCCTTGTACGGGAAATCGATGCCCGAGCGCTCGAAATAGCCAACCCATTTCCAGATACCGCCCTCTGATGGGGGTACCTTTCTCACATGGACCGCGCCGTCGTCCACTTCGAATTCGACCTCGGAACCGGCAACAAGGCCAAGCCGGTCGCGCACCTGCTTGGGGATGGTGACCTGTCCTTTGCTGGAAACGGTGCTCGTCAGTTTTTTCAGCTTTTTAGGCATGTCAAGAATCAATTGTAAAGATCTTTACCAATATGGTAAAGAATCTGGCGCGAGAGAGATGACGAGGTTCCCTGCCGCATCGGTGGAGCCCCGAATAAAAAACTCCCCGGCAGCGACCTATCTTCCCAACCAGTTGCCCAGTCAGTATTGTCGGCGCTGGAGGGCTTAACTTCCGTGTTCGGGATGGGAACGGGTGGTACCCCTCCGCTTGGCCACCGGGGAATCTTGCGAATTTAACCGTGGCAGGGGCGTAAGCCCGGGCCCCATACCTCTTCGCTTCGAAGAGAAAACGGGACCAGCCACGTAATTGTAGAACTGCAGTGTTGCCGATCTGAAGTCAACTAAGCCCTCGACCGTTAGTACCGCTCGGCTGAGGACATTACTGCCCTTACACCTGCGGCCTATCAACCAGGTAGTCTTCCTGGGGTCTTACCAGCTTAACGCTGTGAGAGATCTAATCTTGGGATGGGCTTCCCACTTAGATGCTTTCAGCGGTTATCCCAACCGAACATAGCTACCCAGCGACGCCCCTGGCGGGACGACTGGTGCACTAGAGGTTCGTCCAACCGGTTCCTCTCGTACTATCGGTCAGCTTCCCTCAAATCTCTTGCGCCCACGATGGATAGAGACCGAACTGTCTCACGACGTTCTGAACCCAGCTCGCGTACCGCTTTAATGGGAGAACAGCCCAACCCTTGGGACCTGCTACGGCCCCAGGATGCGACGAGCCGACATCGAGGTGCCAAACAGCGCCGTCTATATGGACTATTGGGCGCTATTAGCCTGTTATCCCCGGGGTAGCTTTTATCCGATAGCTATGGCCCTTCCATGCGGAACCATAGGGTCGCTAAGCCCGACTTTCGTCCCTGCTCGACTTGTAAGTCTCGCAGTCAAGCTCTCTTATGCCTTTGCACTCTACGGCTGATTTCCATCCAGCCTGAGAGAACCTTTGGGCGCCTCCGTTACCTTTTGGGAGGCGACCGCCCCAGTCAAACTACCCACCTGAGAATGTCCACGCGCCGGATTACGGACGCGAGTTAGATTTTAAACTGCACCAGGGTGGTATCTCAAGGGTGGCTCCACCGAGACTAACGTCCCGGCTTCACAGCCTCCCACCTATCCTGCACAGGTACAGCTCCAAACCAATCCCAAGCTGTAGTAAAGCTCCACGGGGTCTTTTTGTCCCATCGCGGGAAACCTGCATCTTCACAGGTACTTCAATTTCGCCGGATCCTCTACCGAGACAGTGCTCATCTCGTTACTCCATTCGTGCGGGTCGGAACTTACCCGACGAGGAATTTCGCTACCTTAGGACCGTTAGAGTTACGGCCGCCGTTCACCAGGGCTTCGGTTCAAGGCTGTTACACCCTTCCCCTTAACCTTCTGGCACTGGGCAGGAGTCAGCCCCTATACATCGGCTTACGCCTTAGCAGAGACCTGTGTTTTTGTTAAACAGTCGGACAAGCCTGTTAATTGCAACCCCTTCAGGCTCGCGGCCGCGCGGGCCGGTCACCTTACTGGGGCACCCCTTATCCCGAAGTTACGGGGTTAATTTGCCGAGTTCCTTAGTAGAGGTTATTCCGATCACCTTTGGGCATTTACCCTCGCCTACCAGTGTCGGTTTGCGGTACGGGCACCAAGCTTCTCGCTACGAGGCTTTTCTTGCCGGCACGGATCGATCGAGTCGGCCGCAGTTGCCCTTGACCTTCCCATCGCACCTCGGATCTAACGCCACGGATTTACCTATGGCGTCACCCTACATGCTTGGACGCGTATAGCCAAAGAACGCGCTCAACTTACCGCGCCGGGTCCCCCCTTAGCTTAAAGCGAAGATTGGTGGTACAGGAATATAAACCTGTTGTCCATCGCCTACGCCTTTCGGCCTCGGCTTAGGCCCGACTAACCCTGAGTGGATTAACCTTCCTCAGGAAACCTTAGGCTTTCGGTGTGCACGTTTCTCACGCGCATTACGCTACTCATACCGGCATTCTCACTTCCGTCCGCTCCAGCCGTGCTCTCGCTCGACCTTCACCGCAAACGGAACGCTCCCCTACCGTCTGTCACCGGCGAACCGGCAACAGCTCCCGCAGCTTCGGCACTCGGCTTGAGCCCCGTTACATTTTCCGCGCAAGATCACTTGACCAGTGAGCTATTACGCAATCTTTAAATGGTGGCTGCTTCTAAGCCAACATCCTGGTTGTCTGAGCAATCTCACAACGTTTCCCACTTAGCCGAGATTTAGGGGCCTTAGCTGGCGGTCTGGATTGTTTTCCTCTTGACTACGAAGATTAGCCCCCGCAGTCTGACTGCCGCGCAAATCTACCGGCATTCGGAGTTTGATAGGGTTTGGTAAGCGATATGCCCCCTAGCCCAGTCAGTGCTCTACCTCCGGCAGACTAAGCACGACGCTAGCCCTAAAGCTATTTCGGGGAGAACCAGCTATATCCAGGTTCGATTGGCATTTCACCTCTAACCACAGCTCATCGCCCAATTTTGCAACATTGGTGCGTTCGAGCCTCCACGGAGTGTTACTTCCGCTTCGCTCTGGCCATGGTTAGCTCACCTGGTTTCGGGTCTAATCAGTACGACTGGACGCCCTATTCAGACTCGCTTTCGCTCCGGCTCCGGACCTTTGGCCCTTAACCTCGCCGCACAAATTAACTCGCCGGTTCATTCTACAAAAGGCACGCCATCACACGTTTCGGCCGTTATGGGCTTCCTCCCGGAAGCCGTCCGGCCCTTCCGGTGGCCGAAGCCACCTTCCAGACGTTCTTGCTACCGTTCGGTCGCCCTAGCCAACATAGTGCTCTGACTGCTTGTAGGCATACGGTTTCAGGTTCTATTTCACTCCCCTTCCGGGGTGCTTTTCACCTTTCTCTCACGATACTAGTTCACTATCGGTCGCCAAGAGTATTTAGCCTTGGGAGATGGTCCTCCCAGCTTCCCACAGGGTTTCTCGTGTCCCGTGGTACTCAGGAAATCCAGCAGAAGTCCGCTGCGTTTTCGCCTACCGGGCTCTCACCGTCTTTGGCGGGGCTTTCCAGCCGCCTTCGACTAACGCACGATTTTGTAACTTCTTCGGTCCTTCCAAGCGGACCGGCCGGCTCCTACAACCCCGCGACCACAACGGCTTGGACCTATCACGTGTCCGCGGTTTGGGCTGTTCCCATTTCGCTCGCCGCTACTCAGGGAATCGCATTTGCTTTCTATTCCTCGGGGTACTTAGATGGTTCAGTTCTCCCACTTACCTTTGCAGGACTACTACAGCCCGAAGGCCTTCATCCTGCAATGACGGAACATAACTCCCGCCAGGTTTCTCCATTCGGGTATCTGCGGGTCGAAGCCTGCTCGCGGCTCACCGCAGCTTTTCGCAGCCTACCACGCCCTTCTTCGGCTCTTGGCACCAAGGCATCCACCGCACGCCCTTCATAACTTGGTTTCCTTCAGATCGGCAAAACTGAAGTTCTACAAAAAATTATTCGCTTGTTAAGGTTCGAACTCCCCCGACCCGACGCACTTCAACCGCTCAGAAAAAGCGATTAAAAATTGCACGAGGGTGTGGCAGGAGTCCGTTGATTGTAGGGACACCCCACATCGCCTGTCAACGAAACGCAAGGCGACCTCAGTGGCATTTCACCGTGCCAGTTTTGAGGTCGGAACCAACCTCACATCCGTTCAACCGGCAGGAGTACGTCGCCCGTAAAAAGGCAGCCTGATGCCGCAGTCAGCGCACGGCGTACCTCGACCTAAGGGGCGTACTCATCCAATCCGAGGCCGCGCAGGTCGGCGATAACGTTGTTGTCCTCGGCTTCACAGAGCCGCCAGATCACGCGCAAGCTTTGAAGGCTGCTCACTGGATCCGTGAGCGGCTTGGCTCCCGCATCGATGCAGTCCAGGAAGTGCGCCAATTCGTTCTCCGTGAATTTGCGGTTTCCCAACTCCAGGAAGATCTCCTGGTTGCCGGTTACCGACTCGCCGCGAGCGTTCTTGTGTCCAATCAACCGGCCGCCCCGAATATCGGCTTCAATCATCCCCTCGGTGCAGTGCGCGTGAAACGAATATCCAAGCCGACTACCGCGGGCGCCCCAGGTGCCAAAGTGGTATCCAAGCCGTCCGCCCTCAAACTCGATGACTACGTTGCTCGTTCCCTCACGCTCCATCCAAGGCGTCCCAAAATTGGTTCCCAGATGCGTCCCACGAAGGGGCCTGCCAAGCCACCAAAGCAATATGTCTATGTAACGGCAGCCGTGGCTCATTAACTGACCGCCGCCGAGATGCTCGGCGCTGGCGTGCCAGTGTCCCACGGGAAACTCGGTGTGCTGTTCGGTCCAGATCGATACCTGGAAGACATCGCCGCAGACCTTTTCGTCCAGGAGTTCCTTCATGCGCACCACCAGCGGATTGAATCGCATCACGTAGGCGATCATGAAGACCGCATCGGTCTTTTTTGAGGTTTCGATCAGATCGAGGCAAGCTTCCTCGCTGTTGGCCATGAGTTTCTCGAGCAGAACGTGCTTGTCGGCTTCAAGGAAGAACTTGGCCGACGGATGATGCAGGTGATGCGGCAGTGCGATCAGCACCGCATCCACTTCATCGACGATCGATCGATAGTCCGCGGCGGTTTCGGGCTCGATGTCCACGGCCGCGGCAAGCGTAATTCGATCGCCCTGCCGGTCGAACCGCTTCCCGTGTTGCCGGGCCATGTTTTCGCAACCAATGAGACCGAGTCGGATCTTGGAAATCGTCGTCCCCCCAATATTCCATTTGTGCCGCCAGACTCGGATGCGTTTCCGCAGATCGCCGCCGGCCGGGGCTTATCCCTTGAGTCCCGTGAGAGTGATCCCCTGGATGAACGTCTTTCGCGTAAAGAAGAACAGGATGAAATATCGGTGAAATGGCCATCACAGCCCTCACCATCCGCGAATTGCAGGGCTGCTAGTATCCGCGACGTTCGAAACAACCGTCTTTCGGCGGCGGTGTCGAGGGGGAGATAAACGTGGCAACACTCGTCAAAACTGTGGAAGCGCGCTACACCGAAAAGTTTCAGAAATCCGCCGAGTTCTACGAACGCGGCAAGAGCTTGTTTCCCGGCGGGGTTACGCACCAGACCTCATTTCGGAAGCCGTTTCCGATTTACTTTCGGCGTGGCTACGCGGGTCTCAAATACGATGTGGCCGGCAACGAAATCGTCGATTTCGTTATGGGAAACGGGAGCCTGATCCTCGGCCACGCGAATCCGGCCATCGTAGCGGCGATCTCATCCGCGGCTCCATTCAGCACGCATTTGAGCGGGCCGAACGTTTTGGAACTCGACTGGGCGGAGCTTCTCAAATCGCTTGTTCCCAGTATCGAGACCCTGCGGTTCGCCACATCGGGCACGGAAGCGACATATGGCGCAATGCGAATTGCCAGGAACTTCACGCGCAAGCCGAAGATCGTGAAGCTCGACGAGCACTTTCATGGCTGGCATGAATACGCGCTACCGGCTTCCGGTCAGCCCGACGCCTACATGCCGCCCGGAGTACGCGATAGCGTCATCGTGAGTCGCGCCGATACGGCTTCGATTGAGAAGATCCTTGACGAGAACGACGATATCGCGGCAGTGATAGTCGAGGGTCACGGCGCCCACTGGGGCGCGGTGCCCCTGCCAAACCCGGAATTCCTCCTCTCGGTCCAACGGATGTGCAATTCGCGGGGGGTTGTTTTCATTCTCGATGAGGTCGTCACCGGCTTTCGGCTCTCTCGCGGCGGAGCCCAGGTCAGATGGGGAGTGAGGCCCGATCTCACGACGTTCGGCAAGATCGTTTCCGGCGGCGAACCGGGAGCCGCGGTCGGCGGGCGCAGAGACATCATGGAAATGCTTGCGATAACCGGGGATCCCGAGTGGGACAACAATCGGCGCGTTGCGCAGGGCGGCACCTTTAACGCGAATCCAACCAGCGCGGCGGCGGGCGTGGCTTGCCTACGAGCCATAAGAGACGAACCGGCCCTCGAGCGAGCCGACGCCAACGCCGAAGCCCTAAAGGCAGGCCTGAATCGGGTGTTCGATAACCTCGGAATAGCCGGTCACGCTCACGGTGTGGCATCGATAGTCCACATCAACGTCGGGTTCGATTGCGAATGCGACCGGGAGATCTGCACCATGACCCACGAGCAGATCTACGAAACCATGAGCTCCGATTTCACGCGGCAACTGCGAATGGCCATGCTCGTGAACGGAGTCGACATGATGGGCGGCCGCGGCTTTCTCGTTTCAGCGGCTCATCGTGAGCAAGACATCGAGTTCACGGTTGAGGCGTTTGAACGCTCGCTGAACGACCTGCGCGCCGAGGACGCCATCTGAAGCCCGTCCACGATTTTGGTTGAAATGCAGCGCGACCAGCGGTTTGGCGGCGCGATTCCCGGCGGGCGGTCCCCGCTGCCGGCGCCCTGGAACGACATCGGTCGGGGGTCGCGACCCGGCCCACGGCGGTACGGATAAAGGACGAATTCATGCCCCTTCGGATCGGAATAGTCGGACTCTCGACCTATTACGCGCGCGCCTTCGCCGAGGCGCTGGTCAAAATACCATAAGCCGATCTCCGAGGGGCCTGCTCCCTCGGAACCGACGATGACTACAGCAAACGCTGCATTGGCCTGACGCATGCTGAGTACGCGGAGAAATTCGGCGTCCGCGTCTACGACGACATCGCCGAAATGGTTGAGAGCGAAGCTCTCCAGTCGGTGGCGATCTGCGGCGAGCCCCCCAGAACGGAGACCTGACCGCCCGCGCGGCGGCGCTGGGGATGGATGTCTACATCTGTAAGCCGATGGCCAATTCGATCGCGGATGCCCGCAAGAGCCTTAACGCCGCCGCAGCTGCGGGCGTGCTGCTGAGCGCGTGCAATCCGGCTCGCGGGGAGGCTTCCATTCGCGAAGCCAAATCCCGCCTCGACGACGGCGAGATCGGCGATCTGATCTCGCTGCGGACATGGATCCAGCACAATCGCAGGAACATCGAGCAGACGCGTTCGATTCCGTGGTACGAGCCCAAGAGCGGAATAGGCCTGGAATTTGGTATTGCGTTCTATAACGCCGACTTGATCAACTGGCTTTCGGGCTACCGAGAAATCGACCGCGTATTCGCCGAGTATTCGAGTCAAAACACTCCCGGGACCGACGAGAGGGACACGGGCAAGGGCATCGTCAAGTTCAAAGACGGGCTCGCCGCGTCGTTTGATGCCGTGTACAGCACAACATTCCCGGCGCCGCTCTGGGAGGTGGAGCTCATCGGAACCAAAGGGATGATCCGCACCAACCATGCCGCGTTCGAGGGTGCGGTTTACGGCGAGTCTGGCGCAGCGGTTTTCCAGCGCGATCACGCGCATATAAGCCGAGTTTTCATCACCGAATTGGGGCGGTGGATCAAGGCGTGCCTGGATCGTACGGAACCCGATCTCCCCGCGGAGCAGGGAGTCCGGGCCATCGAGCTTTGCGCGGCATGGGATCAATCGGCGACGTCAGGGCTTCCGGTCTATTTTCCCGTTTCCGACTGACCTACTGCAGGTTGAAAGCCTGACCCGCGGCCTTTTCGCCGTTCTGAAGCCGAGGTGATCTATGCGCGGCTATCGCCGCAATAGCTGGGCTGAGTGGAGGCGGCCAGATGAAATGGCATGAAATGACCGGGCGCGAGGTCGCCGTCCGGGTACGGATGTCTGACCCGGAAACTTCTCCACCAGCGCGATCTCGACAGTAGGAGGACCGGTCGCCTACTCCCTCGCCAAACTACGCCCGAACAAGACGATGGCCGCCAGAAACGCCACCGCCAAAAGCGACGCCAGTATGAAGAACTCCACCGAGGCATGGTCCTCCGTGAGCCTGCCGTGCAGCTGCGCGCCCAGAAGTATGCCCACCGAGGTCGGCAGGAGGCTCAGTCCAAGCAAACGGCCTGCTTCGTCCGGTCGTGCCATGTCTTTCACGAGCGCCGGCACCTGACCGGCAAGCGCCCAGGCCGCCGCGGTGGCAAGCATTCCCGCGGCGAAGAAGAAGGCCGCGCTTCCCGAGGTCATACCCAGAAGAGCTGACCCGATGACCATGACAAAAAGAAGCCCCACGAACACGCGTCCGCGGCCGGCGCGGTCGGATATCGGACCGATTATGAGCATGGCGACCATGCCCGCCAGTAGGCTGAGCGCGGTGAAGTAGCCGGCGATCGCGATGTCGCCCGAAAGGGTCGCCAAAATGAACGGCATTGCGAGCGCTGCCGCCGACCAAAAGATTGCTCGAAGCAACTCAATCGCAATGAACGGCCGGACGTAGCCCCGGCCGAGCATCCTTACGTAACCGGCCAGCATGGTCGAAATCGGTATGAGCCGGACACTGGCGGGACCGGGTCGAGGAAGCCACCGGAGCGCGGATACCGTCACGGTAAGACTGACCGCAAGCATGACAAAACCAAGGACAGCAAACGATGTGGCGTCAACAAGCGCGCCCCCCGCGGCCGCCCCCAGGGCCGCTCCCATAGTGCTGCCCAGGAAATACGTGGCGCTCGCACCTCCTATGCGACGCGCCGGAGCCGCGCGCAGCAGATATGATTCGCCGCCGATCGAGAGGAGCCCGTGGCCGGCGCCATTTACGACCGCAAGCGGCAGAAGAATCCAAGTGCTGCCGATGATGAACACCAATGCCGCGACCCCGGGGCTCAGAAGGCCAATGATGAGCGACACCTTTGGTCCCAGTCGGTCGCTCGCCACGGCGCCGCACAGACCGGATATGCCCATGAACACCGCCATGAGCGCCCGGAAATTCGCCGTGAGGGTCTGTGGCGCCTCAAGCTGATCCCGCACGAACAGCGCGAGAAATGGAAGGAAAGGGCCGACCGCCACACCGTTGACGAACACCACAAGGAGAAATACGGCGAACCTACGATCGGCGAAAAAGGATCGGCCGACAAGTGGAATCGCCCACCCGCGAAGAAATCGTTGGGCGGCCCTCACCAGGCGCATGGCGACATTTTCAGACGGATTTGATTCCGCACATGCCGGAATCTCGGATCCGGTCGGTCGGGATTCCGGCCGGCCGAACTGCCATCTGCATAAGTTATGTTGTCTCCGATTCCGGTCGGGCAGACAATGCGGGACGGAGAAACGCCCGAGCGCACCAGGGGTGGACCATGGATCCGAGATTTGAACACGTGCGGGATCTGTTCCCGATTTCCCGTCAACGGACGTTTCTTTTCGCGGGGAATTTCGCGCCCTGCGCGACTCCGGTTAGGGATGCCATCGAACGGTACATTCAACTATGGACCGACGAGGGAGACGCGTGCTGGGCCGCCGGAAGGGAGGCGTATGAGGAATGCCGCCGCCTTTTTGCCCGGTTGATTGGCGCGGAACCGCGCGAAGTCGTGGGCATACCGAACACATCGACCGGCATCGCCGCCGTCGCTCACATGCTGTCGATTCCGAACGATACAAATCTCGTCGTAGGCGCATCCGATCACCCGGCCAACATAATGCCGTGGCTGCCGATGCGAGACCAAGGCGCCGAGATCGGGGCTCCAGCAAAGTTGTCCAATGGTCCGAGGTGAGACCAAGGCCGAAAAGCGCGCCCGGCGCCATCGCCTGATCGTATTCGGTGGCGGAGGAGCCGGAACGGCCATGGCCAGGGCGGCGGTATCGTCCGGCGGCGCCGAAATCGTCGCCATATGCGAGCCGGATCCAGCGAAGAAAGCCGAGCTTCAAACTGAGTTCAAATCGGCGCGGATCTCATCCGACTACGCGGAACTGCTGAATGCAACCCGCCCGACCGTCGCCGATATCGCGAGCCCCGATCACCTTCACGCCGAGCACGCGGTCGCCGCGCTGGAATACGGATGCGACGTTCTTGTCGAAAAGCCCCTTGCAACCACGGTCCGCGACGCCCGCCGGGTGCTGGAGAAGGCGGAGAAACACCACGCGATCCTGGCCGTCAACTTCACGCTTCGGTACCAGTACCCGACTAGGGAGGCCCTGCAGCTTGTGATCGATGGGGATCTGGGGCGAGCTTTTCTCTTCGAGGGGTTTTACGTCCACGACATGTGGGACCAGTACTCGGCCGAAAGCCCGCGCCGGACGCCATGGAGAACGGACCCGGTAAATCCGCAGAGCGTCCTCCTCGGCGGCGGCTGCCATCCAATCGATCTGATCCTGACTTCCGCGGGGCGAGAGGTCACGGAGGTTGCGGCCTACGGCAACAAACTGGCGGGGTCCGAACTTCCCATCGACGACTGTTACGTAATCAACATCAAGTTCGAGGACGGGGCAATTGCCAGCGTTCTGATCTCCACGGGCGCGAACGGCGTGTCGTTCACGCCGGGATACTTCAACGTCTATGCAACGGACGGGACGATCATCAAGGACACCCTCTACAGGCGGGGGAAAGAGCCGGAGAAGCTGAAGCGGTTGTCAACCGAAACCGGCGGCGGCCACAATTGGGTTTCCGCATGGGAAGCATTCGCCCGCGCGGTGGACGGTTTTAGTCGAGTGACCGTTCCCGCTCACATCGCCGGCACGAACGTCGCCGTATGTGAAGCCGCCCTCAAGAGCGTCGAAATCGGCCGGCCCGTCTCTCCCGAGAGGTTCGCGGCCAATGATTCCGGTGCCGAACTCGAACACGCCCAACTCAGAATGCGCTATTCGACGGGTTTGGCCGGCCTCAGCGACTGGTCACCACCCGCGGGCTTTGAGCTTTGCCCGTACGACGCGAGATTCGACGACCAAATTCAAGCGCTACTCGGAATCGCGGGCTTCGCGCACCTGACCGGGGAGCGCTTCCAAACCGATCTCATCGCGCAGGAGGAGGCGAGAGACGGCAGCCGCCTTGCGCTTTATGAAGGCAGCGTTGTGGGAGCCGCGTTCGCGGGCAGGTTCGACGACGCGGATGGCCGGATCGACTATGTGGTGGCGGATCCGAACCTGAGCGGCAACGGGATCGGAGTCGGCGTCTGCACGGGGGTGATGAAGTACCTGCTGCAAATGGGTTATCAGACCGTCACCCTACACACGGACGACTGGCGAATGCCGGCCATCGGCACGTACCTGAAACTCGGCTTTGAACCGGTATTGTTCCGGGAAGATATGAAATCGCGATGGGACGCGGTGGAAGCCCGCCGCGCCAAAGTTCGGGCCAGAGCCACCGCCTGACGGGACGGCGCGAAACGCCGGCAGGCCCGTGAGCACCCGGTTCGGTTCGGAGGAGGGTTAAACGATGGAAGTAACGGGTTTGGACGGGAAGGTTGCCCTGATCACGGGCAGCTCCAAAGGCATTGGGCGCGCAACCGCCATAACCCTGGCCGAGGCCGGAGCAGACGTCGTCATCAACCATCGGGATTCCGCCGCGGAGGCCGAGACGGCTCGGGAAGCCGTGGAGCGCGCGGGCCGGAGGGCCATCGTGGTCCAGGCCGACGTGGGGATCCCCGACGATGTTGAGCGGATGTTCGACACGGCCCTGGCCGAGTTCGGAAGAATCGACATCGGCATACACAACGCTACTTATTCCCGACGCGAACTCGCCGTTGAACTGCCGTTCGAAGATTGGAAACGCGCATTGGAGGTCGGACTCGACGGCGGATTCATCGTCGCTCAACGAACCGCGCGCGATCTCATCCGCCGCGGAAAGCCGGGCAGCATCGTCTTTGTCGGGTCCATCCAGGCCGTCAGAAACCCGGCCCGTTCCTCCGCCTACAACACCGCCAAGAACGGTCTTCGTGGCCTCACCTACACCCTCGCGATCGAACTGGCTGAGCACCAGATTCGCGTAAATCTGCTGGAACCCGGATGGATCGACACTCCCGGGGAGCGAAAGTACGCAACGGAAGCGGAACTGGCTGAGGGTGGCCGGCGGATGCCGTGGGGAAGAATGGGACGACCCGAGGAGATGGCGAACGCGATTCTATTCCTGGTTTCCGACCTTGGATCCTACGTAAGCGGTGAGACTCTGAGAGCCGATGCCGCCACGTGGCTTCTGGGCGGAGAGGATATCTAGAAGACGCCGTCGTCCGCCGGCGTAAGTATTTCTCCTCGCTCCATCGACGCCGAGGCTAGTCCGCCTGGACTACCCTGCCGGGATGGCGCGGCTGCGAAATGATGAATCCGAGCTACCAACAACGACGCGGAGGTCGTGGGCCAGAACAGCCGAGGTTCGGCGCCACCTAGGATGGCGTCTGGGACCGTCCCGCCCACGCACCACCACCCGATCCAAAACGACCAGCGAACCGGCATCCAGCACTTGGGCTGTCACACCGCGCACAATGGAGGTCCTGCCCGCGAAAACGAATGGGCCTTCCGGATCGGCCCAGATCCATGTTGCGCGCGAAGCAAGCGGGATGATCTGTTCGACCAGACCTGCGTCCACGTCGGCCACCAGGATCTGACGCTTCGATGGAACCGTGATCAAAAGCCTCCCGTCGCGGGCGATCGACATTGAAGTCGCGCCCAGTGCGGCAATAAGGGGACCCGTAAGATCGCCGGTGTCCAGGTTCAGCCGGAACACTTCCCCGCGTTCGGCGGTGAGAAGCAGAAGCGCATCGTCGCCCACGTCGTTGATTATTCCCTGAACGAAAAGCGGCAGGTCGGAGATCAAATCGATTTCGTCCCCCGTTTGCCCATCGAGCACGCTGAGCCTTCGACCTACCCAGTCGAGCACGTAAACCTTGGACCCGTCGTTCGAAATCAACGGCAACAAAGTGGACGGGCCCAAAGAGGTGCTGAAAACGACCCGCGAAATCGGCGAATTGATCAGGTAAAGGCGGGTGTCTTCGACGGCGCCATAGCCAAGTTGGGACACGTACAGAAGATGGCCCAGATCAGTTGAGCCCACATACGAGAT
The DNA here is from genome assembly GCA_963663595.2 of Chloroflexota bacterium. Lineage (GTDB taxonomy): Bacteria > Chloroflexota > UBA11872 > UBA11872 > VXNJ01. The sequence goes on from CAXXGZ010000003.1 coordinate 873,038, forward strand.
ACCGACCGGATACACGGGCATCATTGACGCAATGCGGCTTCCCAGCGCGCCCATCGCCCACAGGCCGTCCAGGCTGTCCGTAAACCCAACCGGCCGGTCGGAGGAATCATGCGTAGCAAGGAGATAATCGAAGAACCCGCCGCCGGATGACCGACCCGCCGGCGGGAATTGTCCCGGAGGAACCTCCACGACTTCGCTGAACGCGAGCCCCGACGAGCGGTCGATGCCTGAGAGGAGTACCCGGCCATCGGGCAGTTCTTCGGGCGCTGTAAGAATCAACCGCCTCCCGGGAGACGGAGTCAGCGCGACATCCGCGGAAATTTCACCGGCGTGGGAAACCTTCAGTCGCAGGCGGGCCGGCTCGTAATCCAAACGCCGCACTTCGATCGTCCAAAATCCTGGGGACAATCCCGCTATCGAAAGTGTACCGGTCCCATCCGTCAACCCGGCCGGCTGCCGGCGACCGAAGCCATCGACGATGGCAACAATCGCACCTTCGATGGACGCACCAGTGGCGACGTTGAAGGTCATTAAGCTGACCGTGTTCGATCTGGGCACGATCTCATAGCGCACTCCCGCCAGCGTGTCGGGGCCGCTCTGAGCCTCGATGAAGATTTCCTTCGTGTTCAATCCGATGATGGACGCCGGAATGATCCTTTCGACCTCGAAGCTGCCAGACCTCGACGCCACGACTTGATCGATCCGCAGCCGAAGCGATCCGAATGTTGAACCTAGATCTGGACGCCTGACGTATAGAGATACGGTCTTCCGGGGCGGCCATTGGCGTCCCTGAATCGCCACCGCTGAGCCCGCGAAACCACGGGCGGGCAATAGCCTCAGCTCGGCGCCTGAACCCGCGACGGATTTGGCCGAACCTCCGAGCGACGAGCCGTAAACTCCAAGGCCCACGATCAGCAGAACCGGAATCAACACCAGCGCCGCCACGCCGACGGACAATGCGACCATCAGCCTCAGCGTCATGGGGCGAGGCCTCCGAGCGCGTTCAGTTCCATCAACGGCTGCTCCCGAGTTGTGCAGACAGCATTATGCCCGGCGTTCCCGTTTGAGCCAGCAGCGGACTGCATTGGCGCCAGGGTTCGAAAATCGACTTCCACAGTAGTCATGGTCCGCGTCGCATTGGCCGCGAATTGTGATCGGTCAAGTCGAACGCCACGAGCACGGAACGCGTTTGGCGCGGGCCCTCCGTTTCGTGCGGATGTGGCTCGCCGCCAATCCCCGCGCCGATCAACGGTTACGTTTCTGTTCTCCACGAATGGCGTTGCGCTCGCGTTGGTTGACCAACCAGGGGCAAGCCATCCCCAAAATTGTCAACCTATTTGAGCCGCATCCACACCGTGCCCGGACCTTCGACCCGTGCTCCTGGATGGCCTTGCCAAACCAAAAATGGCCGGCTGGACATCTCGACGCCGTCCATCACCCACCGATAACTGCGGAAATGCCACGACCTCTGGACGCGGTCATTCTGCTATTCAGGCATCTCCACATTCCGATAATTAGCTAACGGCGCATTAAGAGGGGATAAACGGAAGTGCATCAGAACCCGCCGATCATCAAGGTAGGGTTCCAAGAGTCGGTGTCTCCGGTAAAACACGACCGGAGAAACGGCGAGGCTGAATTCGACGGGTCCTCAGGTTCCCTCGACTATCGAGAGTACGTTGGAACCTCAGAGAGATACGATGTCGGCGGCGCGCTCCAGTTCAACCTGCTGACGACGCTCGGATTGCGAGAGCACCACTACCTGCTGGATATAGGCTGCGGCTCACTTCGAGCCGGCAGACTATTTATCCCCTATCTGCTTGATCGTCGGTACCACGGAATCGAGCCCCAGGAATGGTTATTGGAGCAGGGCATCAAAAACGAAGTCGGGCAAGACCTGATAGCGATCAAGCGGCCCGCGTTCCATGACAATGCCAATTTCGATCTCACCGTATTCGATGTCCAGTTCGACTTTGTGTTGGCCCATTCGATCTTCCCGCACGCCCCGCAACACATGATTCGCGCGTGTCTTGCAAGCGCTAAGCGAGTGCTGAACCAGGAGGGCATGTTCATTGCCACGATCTTGAGAGGAAATCGGAACTACGAGGGCGATGACTGGGTTTATCCAGAGCTGGTCACGTATTCGCTGGAACATATCGTCAAGCTCGGGCAGGAAGCCGGATTCGTGTGCACGAGCGTCGGATGGCCGCATCACCAGGGCCAAGCCTGGATCGCATTCTTACATCCCGAGAACAGCCGGTTGGCATCTTCTGAAACGACGCCGGGCGGCGCAGGTCCTCAAAGCCTCAGCCCTTAGACAGAACGCGTCCGTCATCAGGGACGTCGATTTTCTCCACGATCCGCGCTATCTCGGAATAGTGTGAAGCATCCGATTTCCTTCAATATCAAACTGGTATCCGGTGAATATCAAATCGTGCTGGATCGCGAGCGGCGGCATTCCAACGTCGGTCCGCCATGCGATTCGTGAAGGCCTAACAGAGACTTTGTCAGTCCCTTGCGTACGGAGGTGGCTCGCCGCCTCTCCACCAATTTTTGCGTGGCGACATCAACTCGCGGAAGTCCATCCGCAGCTCCTCGGCGGTGGGCCGCCCGACGTACCAGTACCCGTTGTAGATCTTGTGGATGGTCCTGTCACCATCTATCACGAATGTATATGGCACCGCGCGGGACACGTTGTACAGTCCCCTGCTGCCGCCGAGCATGTCGAGCTGATTTACGACCTTAAGGTCGGTGTCGCAGAGAAACGGGAACGTCGCGCCGAGCCTGGCGCGGAAATCACCAGCGACCTCTGGCAGATCGCACGAAACCACCACGACGTGGCAGTAGTTGACGCTCAGCTCCGGCTGAAGGTGCTCCACGTAGTTCGCCAACTGGCGATGATCCTTCGGTCAGTGGTACCCGCGCGAGAAGATGACGGCGGTTGGGAACCCGCTCATGATGTCCGACAGCTTTCTCCGGACCTCATCGTGATCGGGCAACTCGATGTCCGGGAACTCATTTCCAGGCCTCAGGCTTTCGATCATTTCTCTCCTCCAGTGCGCGCCGATGCGATCCCAAAGGCTACCCGGGATGTTAATAACCGAGTGAGATGCCTTATCCCCGCTCGCGGAACGCTCTCGAACCCGCTTTGGCGATCGCTTCCACTCCACCGTGCGCGTTCAACTCCGAGCCGCCTGCACCGGATAAACCTACGAATCGATCCTAATAGCCGATGTCGTACTTGAGCAGGCGTGCGTTTAGGAGCGTCACCACGGCAATCACGAGGAACAGCACGAATGACATGGCAGAGGCGTAACCCATCTTCAGATAAGCGAAGGCGTTGGCGTAAATGAGAATAACGACGGTGATCGTGCTATCCAGCGGCCCCCCAAACAGCTCGTTGTTGGCTCCCGAGGTCATGATGAACACCTGGACGAAAATCTGCAGCGCACCGATGAAATAAATGATCACAACGAAGTAGGTGGTTGGGGCGAGCAGGGGAAGCGTGATCCTAAAGAACTTGGCGTACCGACCGGCGCCATCTATCTCAGCAGCCTCGTACAAGTGCGGCGGGATGCCCTGCAGGCCGGCCAGATAGATGACCATGTTTAGGCCCATGTTCTTCCAGACGCTCAATAGGATGATGGACAGCATCGACGTTTCGGGAGCCCGCAGCCACTTCAACCGGGGCAGCCCGACGGCTTCCAGCAGATCATTGAAGAAACCGAACTGGGGCTCGTACATCCATAGCCATATCAGCGAAACCGCGACGAAGGAACTGACCACCGGAAGATAGAAGAACGCGCGGAAGGCATAGATGGCGCGGATGTGTCTGTTGATGAGCGTCGCCAGCAACAGGGCGATGACGGTGCCGGTCGGGACCGTGCCGGCGGCGAAGAACAGGGTGTTCAATACGGAGCGCGGGAAGCGATTGTCGTCCAGCAGGTTGACGTAGTTCTTGAAGCCCGCGAGCCTCGGCGGCGACATCAAATCGTAGTCCGTGAAGCTGTAGTAGAGGGCGGCAATAATCGGGAAGATGAGAAACACGAAGAGGAAAATCAGAGACGGGGCCACAAAGAAGTAGCCCGCGAGTCCCCCGCGGCGGCCGAGTCCAAATAAGCTCGTCCGTCGACGTATGCCAGAAACGGACGCCGCTCTATACCCCCTTCGAACCGCACCGTCGCTGAAATTGCAGCCAGTCTAAGGGACCCGCGCTAGAACCGCACTCTCGCAATGTCAAGGACAACCGACGTGACCGAGCGTTCAACGTGAACGTCGACATGAGTTGGTTTGAACAGGCGGAGAAGTGATATTTGGTTGCGATTGGGTCTTGGTCTGGCCCGCCCCTTGATCTCCCGACTCGACCAACGGACGGCAGCTCAGTACCCGATGTCGTACTTGAGGAGACGCGCGTTGACGAGAGTGACCAGCACAATGAGGAGGAATAATACAAAGGAAATCGCTGATGCGTAGCCCATTTTCAGGTATTCAAATGCGTTTTGGTATACGAGGACGACAACCGTCAAAGTGCTGTCGAGAGGCCCGGCCCATGCGCTGGTATTGGAGCTCGAACTGGTCATGATGAAAACCTGCACAAACATCTGCAATGCTCCGATGAAGTACACGATTACGACGAAATAGGTAGTGGGCGCAAGAAGCGGCAAAGTCAAGCGGAAGAACCTCGATATCCTGCCGGCGCCGTCCACCTCGGCCGCTTCGTACAGGTGCGGCGGGATACCCTGCAGACCCGCTAAATAAATGACCATGTTCAGGCCCATGTTTTTCCAGACGCTCAACGCGATAATCGAAGGCATGGATGTGTTGGCGCTGCGCAGCCATTTCTGCCGAGGCAGACCCACAGCTTCAAGCATCTCGTTGAAGAAGCCGAACTGAGGCTCGTAGAACCAAAGCCAGATCAGAGAAACGGCGACGAACGAACTCACGACCGGCATGTAGAACGCTGCCCGGAACGCATATACGCCCCGAAATCGTCTATTGATGAGCATCGCCAACGCCAGCGACGTGATGACACCCAGAGGCACGGTTCCAGCGGCGAAGTACAGCGTGTTCCTGATCGAATGGGGAAAGCGCGGATCGTCCAGCAGCTTCGCGTAGTTCTTGAGTCCAGCGAATTTGGGAGAGGCCATAAGGTCATAGTCAGCGAAGCTGTAATACAGGGCGCCGAGGATCGGCACGATGAGGAAAACGAATAGAAATATGAGCGATGGCGCCACGAAGAAATAACCCGCGAGTCCCCCGCGATTGCCGAATCTGAATAGACTCGCCCGTCTCGGTGCTCTAGAAGCGGACGCCATCATTCACCGATTCCCACATTGGCTTCATCGAAGTCTCAGCCAGTCTAAAGGACTGTACTAAAACCGCACGATAAGCCGTCTACGGCTGGTGCCAGTGCGGAACATCATCCCCGGCGGGGGTGAGCGGCCGCGCCGCGGGTGGAGATAAGGGGATTATTCTCCACCCCTGCCGTGTGTGTTTATAAACGTTCGCCTGAACCTGTGACTTGAACCTTCGAATCCGCCGCCGTCTGCCGAGCGTTGCTACATTAGCGTTTGATCAGGCTTTCTCCCCACTGTTCTTGATATCCACCCAGTCTCACAGGCGGCGGCAGAAAACGTGCCGTAAGCATTCTGCGTCGCATGAAGAATCAGCAACGGTGTGCACTCGTACACCCCCCAGCGTCATCGGGATTCCGACGCAGGCGCCACCGACAGGCTCGCGCGCCGCCGGACTGGAAACGCGCTTGGATCCTTCGTAACCAGCATCAGCAGCGACGGCAGGACGAGCAGTGAGCTAGCGAGCGCCATGGCAATCATGACGGCGGTCAGCAATCCGTAAGCGGTGAACAGCGGCATGGGCGCGAATGCCAGAATGGCAAATCCGACCACGCTGGAGAGCGCTGATGCCAACAAGGCGCCCCCCGTACCGCTGCCTGCAGCTCGCAACGCTTCGTAGCGGGTCGCATAGCGCCTCATTTCCTCGCGATATCGCATCGTGAAGTGGATCGCGAAATCGACCCCGATACCGATTGAGATCGCCCCTATGGTGGCCGTGACGATGTTGATGGCGAATCCGAACGCGAACATAAACGCGTAGAGCCAGGCCACCACCAGCAGAACGGGGGTGATGGTGACCAGCGCGTAGCGCAGGGAGCGCATCGCCGCAGCGGCGACGATCAGGAGCAGGATCGCCGCGATCGGAACCGAGACCTGAAGGGCCCGGCTGACGGCGTCCAACCCAGACTGACGCACAATTGGGCCACCAGTGAGGACTGCGCTCGAGGCGGGATTCACCCGCCGCAGCGCGGCCTGCAGATGCCGAACCAGCGGTTCAAGCTCGCGCCGCACCTGTGCGATGTTCTCTTGGGCACCGGTCCCGACGAGTTGAAGCTCCAACTTCGTGGCCTGCAAGGTTCCACTGTCGGAATTCCACAGCACCGTACGCACGCCGTCAGGAGTCCGGATCGTCCGGCCACCGTCGAACGGAACGCCGGACCGGCGTGTGAACGCGTAGAGGGCAGCGATCTGCTCCGCCGAATCGGGCCGACCGTCGCCATCGGAGTCCGTTAGGGCAACTCCGCTCGCGGCCGTCACCGCCGATCGGGCCGCGGGCAAGCGCATGACCTCTTCCACTACGGCCAGCACGCCGGTTTCGATTCGAGTGCGGCGCTGCGCGTCACGGGCGAGGCCCTCGCTGTCGAGATTTCGTACGGATGCGGCGAACTGACTGAGTGCCGCCAAGGATTCGAGCGCGGTCAGGTCGCCTTCCACATAGACAGTCGCCGGCTCCCCACGCTCGCTGCCACCATGCTCACGCAGCTTATCCAGCCCGACGACAAAGTCTGTGTCGGCGGACAGGAAGTCCTTCGGCTCGAATTCCACGGGAACGCGGAACGCGAAGAACGCCGCCACGGCGGTGAGCCCGGCCACGGCCGGCAATAACGCAGCGCGGTGGCGGGCGAGCCCGGCGATAACTCGTCCCAGCTTGTCGGAGCCGCCGCGCCCGTTCGAGCCGGCCGACTCGCTCTGCGCCTCCGAGTGTTTGCCGCGACCGGCGGCCGCGAAGGGGAGTCCTAGAAACACAACGATGTACACGGCCAGAATCAGGACACCCACCCAAGGAATCAGGAACACGCTGAACAGCACCGAGGCCATTACGGTGCCCCCCGCGAGCACGGCGGCGTTGGCGGCGAAAAATGTCCGTCGGAGCGAGCCCGCCCCACGTCCACGCCGCATTTCGACCCTCAACAGCGCCAGCGGCGTCGCCACGCCAAGCAAGAGAAACGCGGACACCAGGCCAAGCGCCGCACCTATGCCGAACTGGATCACCGACTCAATGCCCGAAAATACGTTCGTGAGGAACGCTATCGAGTCAGTTACCAACGCGAGCAGCAACGCTGCCAGCACCCCGCCGAGACCGGCCACGAAGGCGGACCGCAGCGGCATGCCGGCGTGTCGCTCCTCCCGATTGCGACCGATCGCGTGGACGGCGAAATCGACGCCGAACGAGATCATGGCGATGGGCACGATCAGATCGAGCACAAGATCACTCTTGAGGCCGAAGAGGTTTGCAAGACCCTTGAGCCAGATGACCGATGCCGCGAGCGCCGCGCCGGTTATTGCTACGGCCCAGTACGAACGAAACGTCAGGCCCACGACCAGCAGCACGGCCAGAATCGTGAAGCCGATGAACGGGCCGGCCACCGCGCCCTGCTCTGCGCTCGTTAGGTTGAGGTCGATGGCGACGCCCCAGACACGAATGTGCGATTGGGCGCCTCGCAGCACGTGTTGAACCTCGCGCGCGAATTCCTCTTTGCGAGTGTCGTCTGACCCCAGCCTGATCGCCTGCCCGCCGCCGCCCAGCGCCGCGTTGTCCGCGAGAACCCTGGTGACAAGCGCGGGGGCGACCCAATCGCCAGCGGAGTCCCGCCTGGTCCGGACCGAAAGGCCAAAGGCGAACGGCCCGCTGGCCTCCAGGACTTCGGCCGCGGCGGCCTTCACTTGCTGATCATCGGCCGCCCCCAATCCGGCCAGGCCCTCAGCTTTGAGCCGCGCCTCAATCGCATCGGCGATCGTGTAAAGCGCGTTTAGCTCGATCCCACGTTCGACGTCGAAATAGGAATAGAGACGCGGAGCGATCGCCGGATCGGCGCGGAGTGCCTCGGAGTACCTGAGGAGCTCTAGAAGTGGCTCCCGGCGCAACAGGTCGCCGTCGCGGGCCTCCACAATGAACGGAATTACGAACACCTGCGAAGCGAACCGCTCGTCGGCCAGCGCGAGCGCGTCAAACACTTCTCCGCCGGGATCGGGAGAGGCGGTCTGGTCGGGCCGCATCAGCAGGAACGGAAGCACCAACAACGCAGTGGCCAGCAAAGCAGCGGCAATCAGGTACCCAGAACGGCGCTCCATCCAGCTCGCCACACGCACGCTTCGAGTAGCCTGCAGCTCGCCATCGAGCGGATTCCGCGCAACGTATTGCGCGGCCTGTCCCGACGAATCCTCAGCGCTCACAATCGATCTCCTCTGATCTAGACGATGACAAGATTAAACTAGATTAGAGGCGAATCTTGACGGTGTCAAGTATAATTGCTTAAGAGTTTGGTCGGCTACATGCGCGGGCCCCGAACAGGTGCTGCATTATGCGGAAAGCAGGCAAGAAGGGCCGCGCCTACCATCACGGAAACCTCCCACAATCACTGCTCGCGGCCGTGGCTGCGATCATCCGTGAACGCGGCGTAGGCGGCGTCAGCCTGCGAGAAGCGGCCCGGCGGGTCGGCGTTTCCCATGCCGCTCCCGCTCATCACTTCCGAGACAAAGCGGGCTTGCTGGCGGCCTTTGCAGCCCAAGGATTCAGACGCCTAACCGAGCAGATGGAACAGGCCCGCCTAGGCGCGCCCGCCGACAGGCCAGCGGAGCGACTACAGGCCGTCGGAATCGCCTACGTGCATTTCGCCGCGGCCAACGCGGAGCATTTCCGGGTGATGTTCCGACCCGATATCGTGCGTGCGGACGATCCAGACCTTCAGGTATGCAGTGAGGGGGCCTTCCAGGTTCTCACGACAGCTGTTGGAGATTGCCAGCGTGTCGGCCTCGCCGCGTCGGCGAATCCGCGGAATTTTGCCGTGGCGGCCTGGTCGCTGGTTCATGGACTGGCGACATTGTGGGTTGACGGTCCGCTGGGCCGTCAGCCGGGTGGTGACAGTCTTGAGACGCTGTCTCTGGAAGTCACAGCCGTATTCGGCATGGGCCTGGGGAATCAGCAAGATCGGTCCCAGCCGTAGCACGCAACGATGGTTCCTTCAGGTTTCAGGGCACCGAAGACTTCCGGCGAATTTGGGAGAGGCGAAAAGTTCACAGTCTGTGAAGCTCTAACACAGGGCGCCGATGATCGGAACGATGAGGGATGCGAATAGAAATATGAGCGATGGCGCAACAATCAAATAGCAAGCGAGTCACCCGCGATTGCCAAGCCTAATGACGCTCGTACGTCTCGGCGCTCTAGAACCGGACGCCATCATTCACCGATTCGCACATTAGCTTCATCGAAGTCTCAGCCGGTCTAAAGGACTGTACTAATACCACACGATAAGCCGACTAGGGCTGGTGCCAGTGCGGAACATCATCCCGGGCGGGGTGAGCGGCTGCGCCGCGGGTGGAGATGAGGGGATTCGAACCCCTGACCTCTGCCTTGCAAAGGCAGCGCTCTTCCAGCTGAGCTACATCCCCCGAAGCGGCGCTGTGCGCGGTGGGCCATCTTGGATTCGAACCAAGGACCTCGCCCTTATCAGAGGCGCGCTCTAACCAACTGAGCTAATGGCCCCGGGGGTTGAAATTCTAACAACTGGCAAATGCCATTAGGAGTTGTCTCAGCTCCAGCGTGAGTCGCCGCCAATCGTCGGAGCGGGACGCCGCCGCCATTCGCACTTTCGCCACTGGCGCGCGGCCCGGCGACCGAATTACCATGCGGGTGGATTATGGCCCGCCGGCGAAGTGAGAACGACGATGACGGAAGAAGAGCGGTATCTTTTCGATCTTCATGGCTACCTCGTGGTTGAAAACGCCCTGACTGCGGAGCAGGTGAACCGCCTGCACAGCGCCATCGACCGCCTAAATCCGTGGGGCAAGGACACCTGGGATCCTGACGACATCTACAGGTTCAGCATCGTTTCCGATAGCAAGCTCCACGTGGGACCGCTTCTGCATCGAAATGACGCCTTCCTGGAACTGATCGACAATCCGGTGATCCTCCCATACCTCACGGAGATTCTCGGCGACACATTTCGGCTCGATCACGAGTACGCGATCCTCATGAAGGATGACGCCGCTCCCCTGCGACTGCACGGTGGGAGCGAGCCCTTCAAGCCGAATGCCTACTACGTCTACAAGAACGGTCGCATGTATAACGGACTCACCGTGGTGTCGTACGCCCTCACCGATGTGAATCCCGGCGACGGCGGATTCTGCGCGATTCCAGGGAGCCACAAGTCGAACATTCCCATTCCGCCAGCGTACGTTTCACTCACCGAGCCTTGCGAAGCGCTGGTCCACTTGTCCATCAAGACGGGATCGGCCGTGATATTCACCGAGGCGCTGGCCCACGGCACCATGCCGTGGACCGCCGCCACCGAACGGCGCTCGCTGCTATTCAAGTACAGCCCCGGTCATATGGCGTGGATGGAGGACTACAGGACGGAGATGCCGAAGGCGGACCTCTCCGAACGGCAGCGGTTGATCATGGAATCGCCCTACGTGCAGACGCGGGCTTCAGTTGTCGAGCCCGAGAGTTGAGCCGATCCACCGATCGGCGGCGGAGGTGACCCATGCCCGGTCGGTCTTCTAGTGAACGACCGCGGCTAAGTTCCCACTATCCGCACGCGCACGGTTCGGGTACGCGGGCCGTCAAATTCGCAAAGCAGCACCGCCTGCCACGTCCCGAGCTCAAGCTTGCCGTCGCTGATGGGTACCGCCGCCGACCCGCCCATCCGCGCCGCCTTTAGATGCGAATCGGAATTGGCCGGATGGGTGTAGCTCCGATTTGGCGGAACCATGGCGTCGAACAGATTGAGAAGGTCGTGAAAAAGATCGGAATCAGGCTCATTGACGGTGATGCCGACCGTCGTATGCCCCGTGTCCACGAAACAAATTCCAGACTTTACGCTGGAATCACTTAACTGCTGACGGATCTCAGATGTGATGTCGACCACGCTGCACCGAGCGCTCGTTCGAACGGTGAATGACCCCACAAGCCCCGGGCTTCGGAGCTAAACGAGCTGGCGAACGATGCCGGTGACTATGCCCTGAACGTCGAGCCGGTCCACGAACACCGGAGCGAGTTCCGCGTTTGCGGGTTGCAAGCGATATCTTCCATCGTCACGGTAAAGCCTTTTGAGGGTCGCGGTTCCTCCCTCCAGCAGGGCCACGACCACGTCACCGTTTTCGGCGGTTTGCTGACGCCGAATGACGACAATGTCGCCGTCGAGGATATGGTCATCGATCATGCTGTCGCCCTGGACTCGCAACGCAAAGTGCTCGTCCGAGCCGCCCTCCGTGCCGGGTACGGTGACGCGACCCTGGTTTTCTTCAAACGCGAGTATCGGCTCGCCCGCGGCGATGGTCCCGACTATCGGCACGAAGATGGACTCGGTGACGGCCGAAGCTTCCTCGGCCAGGGTCACCCCATGAGCCGCTCCGGTCCGGTCGATGTAACCCTTCGTTTGAAGCGCGTCCAAATGCTGCTGAACGGTTGCAGGCGCAAGCCCCAGCAATTCGCCCAGTTCGCGGACACTGGGGCTGTAGCCATTTTCGTCCACGAAGTCGCGGATGAGATCGAGAACCCGTCGCTGCTTGCGCGTTAGAGGACTGAGCAAGTGAATATCCCCCGAGAATTCCGGCATACGGGGGCGCAGCATACCAAACAAGTACCGAACGCGTCAACTCTAACCGGAATCTCGCCTGCGCCTGGAAAGACTTGAGCTAAGTGTCGGCAGCTCCCGGGTCCCGAGCGCGGGCTGCACCGGACCCGCCCAGAGAGCGGACCCGCCTACAATCTGAGTCGCCGGGCACCATCGCGGCCGGATCGTGGAGGAAACTGAGATGCCGGACTACGACCATCTGATGCAGGGTGTGCGCGAAAACCTGCCCGAAGTGGATGACATAGGCGACGTCGATCTTCGCGAACGCGTCGTCGCCGCCTGGGCCATGGCGCTTTCGGAGACCGAGTTCGCTCGTATCGATGAGATCCGGCCGTCGGGCAATCCCGACTCGCCGCCGCTCAAGCGCGGCACGCAGGCCGATCACCTCCGCGGCGTGGCGAAACTGGCGCTGTCGATGGCGGACGCCATCGAGGAGATCGCCGGGCCGCTGGGAATCGATCGCGACATCCTGCTGGCTTCGGCCCTTTGCCACGACATCGGCAAGCCATTTGAGTTCAGCCCCTCCAACAGGCGCCGCTGGGAATCAGATCCGAAGTCCTCCGGTTTCCCGGCGATGCGGCATCCCGTGTACGGCGCCCACATAGCAATTTCGGCGGGGCTGCCCGAGGCCGTTTGCCATGCCGCCGGCGCGCACTCCGGCGAGGGTGAGCTGGTCGTGCGAAGTCTGGAAAACACGATCGTCCATCATGCGGATCATTCGTTCTGGCGTATCCTCGCGAGCGCGGGCATGCTGGACGGCTAGGATTGGTCGGCGATCGTCAAACGAGGGAGTCAAATGAGCGCACAAGAGAGACTCAGGGAACTTGGTATCGAACTCGAGGCTGGCAAGCCCCCGATGGGCGCTTACGTGCCGTCCGTCAGAGCGGGTAGCCTCGTCTTCATGTCGGGATTGGGGCCTGGAACCACCAATTCTAGGGAATGGAAGGGAAAGGTGGGCAGTGACCTGACGGTCGAGGAGGGCGCTCAGGCCGCCCGGGCCGTCGGAATCGCCATGCTCGCCCGCATAAATTCAGAGGTTGGCGGCCTGGACAACGTCGCCCGCATCGTCAAGGTCCTGGGCTTCGTCGCCAGTGGACCCGGGTTCGGTGCGCAGCCCACCGTCATGAACGGGTTCTCGGACCTCATGGCGGACGTTTTCGGCGATGCCGGACGCCATGCGCGATCGGCCATCGGCGTGAGCGAGTTACCCAATAACATCCCGGTTGAGGTGGAACTGGTACTCGAACTGAGCTGAGCCGCAAGTCTCAAAACCTGTCGACGCCGCGCTTAGATGGCGTAAGCGAACAGGCAGGCGCCGAACATGAGGAGGCTGGCCTCCGCCCTGCTGCTGGTGCTCTTCTTCGTTCTGACGCTCTACTCCATCGTCGGTATCGCAGACTCGTCCGCCTACGGCCGGGTTGATGAGAACCGATCGCCCGACGCCGTCGATTCCGGCGAGCGGCTGGTCTTCACCGGCTCGGTGGCCCCATCGGATGAACCGCTTGCGGTCCGTGCGCGAGATCGCAAAGACTTCCTGACAGGAGTTTCGGGAGCCAGACCATACTCGGACGCATCCGCATTTTTTGACCTGGAAACCGTGGCGGGGCGCTTCACGTTCGACTGGTCGGGGGCACGAATCACCGGGGCGCCGAACGCGAGCGACCCCGCACAAAAAGGCTATACAGGCTTCGCGCCGGGCGATCGGGTAACGGTGTTCGCAATCAAGCAGGATGACGGCACTCTTTCGGCGAAATACATTTCGGGATTCGCACCGGCGGATCTTGCGCTAGATCGCCTCAGATCGGGCGTAAGAGTGCTAATCGCCGGCCTCCTGTTCCTTGCCGGCTCGTTTCTCCTGCCCATCCTCTTTCGTCGATACGAAAGAACGTCTATATCTCGGGCGGCTACTTCCGCGCGAAGCGTTTTCGCCCTACGCGCGGACGCCGGGGGAGATCGGTGTCCGGAATGCGGCAAATCGGAGATCCTCGGCCTGGACACATGCGCAGCCTGCGGTCGAACGGTCTACCCAGCGCCGCAGGTGCTGGCCATCGAGCGCGCCCTGGAGCGGCTTCGGGGTTTCCACGCTGAATCGCTCGTCGTTAGAGCAGCCGGCGGAGCCTCGCTGCGACTTCGATGGGCGGACTCTATCACCATGGAATTTCGCCCAGGCGAACTCACGGCCAGAAACACGGTTCGACTGCGCCAAGCGTTGATTCGACTGGAGATCGATCCGCACCGCGAGCCCGGCGCCATTTGGCGAGTACAACTCGGGGCGTCGCCGCGCGTCGCGGCGAAGATCGCCCACATTGTGTTCCTGGATGTTTTCGGAGCAGACATCGGATATCAGGTCCAAGTGGACCTGCATACATGACGGGAGATTGGATCCAGGGAGCCGGAAATAGCCAGAGGCCGGGCCACTTGAAGTGCCCCGGCCTCTAAGCGCCAGACAGCAGGTCCGGCGCATTCGGTTCCCTGTTAAGGGAGGGCTTCGGTCAGTGCTTCAAACCCTCCAATGGGGATGCGCCGAACCTGCTGCTAGAACAATCAGACATGCAGCATCACCTCCTTTCTTCACAGCAAAAGTAACACGGTGGCAAATGACGGTCAATTTCATAACCGGATCAGATTCAGGAGGCAATCACCTGCGTCAACGAGCGCCTTCAAACGCCCGGAGCGAGTGATCTGAGTGGCCGTGCCGCCGCCAAAATCTAGACGACACGCCGAGCGCGACGCCCGAGCTTTAGACCGCCCGGCCCCTCCCCGGGGTAGGGCCCGGACAGCCGCGAAACCGCCGCGGCCGGGCCCTAATTTTGCTCGACCAACCCGATGTTGAGGATGAATTCCCCATGTTCGGTTAGGAGTGGCACCACCAGCTTCGGCAAACCCACGGCAGTGATGATCGTGCCCTTTCCTTCGATGATGCTCGGCGGCGTCAGATCGCACGAATATCCTGCCTGCTCCAGCAGTCTCGTCGACTTTCCCGTGATCATATTGCCAAGCTCGCCGATGGCGCTTCGCGCCAGATCGTCGAATTCCGTGGCAGCCTCGCCCAGCATGGCCGAGAAAAACGCAATAGCCGTGCTCTCTTCCATTGAGTAGAGCGCAAGTCCCCTCAGGTTTCCGGTGACGCCGATAAGCGCGGTGACCTCCAGGGGCGTTGCCGATTCCGTCGTCAGCGTAAGTTTGCCGTTGCGCTTCACGTCCACACCGCATTCGGCCTTCAGCACCTCGGTAGCGGACGAGATAAACGGATTGATGAACTGTGCCTTCATGCGATGCGATTCCAATTCTGGATCAAGTCCCAATGGACACCAATGCGACAGGGCGCAAATCGACGCCGAGGCCATTATCGCGGGGACTAGAATCGCGGACAGTAACACGAGTGACAATCTCGGGTCAGGCAGACCTTGCGGATCAGTTGAGAACCGTATTTATTAGATCGGTCCCACCATGAGCGCAATCGACGACAGATTCGTGGCCTGGGATGTCGAGACGCTGCGTCTCAGCCATGAAGTGGCCGGAGGCTGGCGGAATCCGGCGGGTTTTGGATTGGCCGTGGCGGTTACCCAGGATCATCTTGGCGTGACGCACACTTGGGAGGAAAAAGACGCCCACGAACTTATCGATTACCTGACGGGCTATCCCAAGGTCATCGGGTTCAACAGCCGTCGCTTCGATAACAAGGTCCTATCCGCTTACGGTGACATCTCAGGCGTGGACGGCCGTACCCTGGACTTGCTCGAAGACATTTCGAAGGCGGCCAACCGGCCGCATCCTGTATCACTCGACCGTTTGAGCGAGACCGTGCTGGGAAAGCGGAAACTTTTCGATGACGCCACGGAGGCGGTTCGGCTCTGGCGTTCCGGGAGGCTCGAAGACCGGGAACTAGTGATCCGGTACTGCACCCGCGACGTAGAACTGACTATGGAAAACTACGAATTCGGATGCCGTTACGGGTTCGTCCTTATTCCGGTCGACGGCATGAGCTGGGGCGATTTACCGGTAGCGGCCCGCGTTCCCGTGACTTGGGGCGAACCCCCGGGCGCGAGGCTGATCGAGCCCGAACCGCTCAACAGGCAGGACCAATCGCCGCGCTAATCTTCTATCCATGGGCGTAGAAGGCGATCAGCGACTGGTCACGGGCGAAACGCTCGCCATGCCTGCAGCCAGCGTCCCACACACCAAATCAGCCACTTCGGTTTTGCGGAGATTTCTGACCAGTTCTCCGGTGGTGCTCATCGCGATCTTGTTCGCCGGCGGGGCATTGCGGCTGATCGGTCTCGATTGGGACCAACGGCAGCACCTTCACCCCGACGAAAGATTCCTCACATTGATCGGCACCAGGCTCCAACTGCCTGAGTCGCTGGCGCAGTATCTAGACCCCAACACTTCCCCCCTCAGCCCCTACCTCCTGTCAGATGTCTCGTTCTTCGTATACGGGACGTTTCCGCTGTTCCTTGTCAAGGTGGTGAGCGATCTAATCGGGCAGTCCGGCTACGACGACTTCCACCTTGTTGGCAGGGCTCTATCAGCCCTATTCGACATGGGCACCGTCGCCATGGTTTTCTTGATCGGCCGCCGTTTTTTCGACAAAAGAGTCGCTGCCTTGGGCGCGCTGTTGTACGCGCTCACGGTCCTCAGCATTCAGCTTTCGCACTTCTTCGCCGTCGACACTTTCTCGACGTTCTTCGGAACGGCGGCGATCTATCTGGCCGCCAAATCGCTGGATGAGAGACGCTGGTATCAGTTCGCCGCACTGGGCACAGCCATCGGGTTTGGCCTCGCCAGCAAACTGAGCATCGCCCTTATCGTGCCGCTTCTAGCGGCGTATCTCGTCTGGCGGATGTACACGAGTCGCAGGTCGACGCCGCCCAGCCTCGTCTCCAGTCCGAGCCTTAACTGGCTCGCGTACCGAGAATGGCCGGTGTGGGCGAAGAACACTCTAGGACTGACGGCGGCATTCGCGGTGGCGGCGTTTAGCTTCAGATTAGCGCAGCCATACGCGTTTTCAGGATCAAATATCTTTGATTTCCGACTGGCCGGACCCTTCATCGACGCAGTTAACCAGCAGCGTTCCATCCAGGAAGGGACTTTCGACTGGCCGCCGGGTGTTCAGTGGGCGAACACCACTCCGTTCCTGTTTCCGCTCAAGAATATGGTCACGTGGGGATTAGGACCTGTGTTGGGCATCGCCTTCATCGGCGCGATGGCATTCGCGATCTACCGACTGTTCGCCAGGCGTGAGTGGCTGCTTCTGCTGCCGGTCAGCTGGGCGGCGCTGAACTTCGTCTACTTCAGCACGCTGACGCTCAAGACGATGCGCTACCTCCACCCTGTATACCCAATGGCGGCGGTGCTCGTGGCATGGGCGCTCATGTGGATTTGGGATCGACGACGGCCGATGCGATTACCGGTCCTCGGTACTCTGGCGGCCGAGTTCGTTCCCACCATGCTCATCGCCATGGTGACAGTCGGCACCCTTCTCTGGGCCGTCGCGTTCCACCAGATCTACTCGAGACCAACATCCCGCGTGGTCGCAAGCGAATGGATCTTCGCAAACATCCCACCTGGATCGCAGGTGGCCGTCGAGCATTGGGACGATGCCTTGCCGCTTCGCATTCCCGGTCGCGATGCGGCCGTGTACAGCCAGTTGCAGCTCACGCTTTACGACGATGAGACCCCGGATAAGCGCGAGCGACTCTTGTCCACGCTCGACGCCGCCGACTATGTGATCCTCAGCAGCGATCGACTGATAGGCAGCATTCCGCGAATGCCGCGACGCTATCCCATGGCCGTGCGCTACTACGATGCTCTCATCTCCGGTGAATTAGGTTATGAGCTGGCCGCCACATTCGTCAGTTATCCGAGGCTGGGCGGTCTCCAGATCGTCGATGACTCAGCGGAGGAGGCCTTCACTGTCTACGATCACCCGAAGGTCCGGATATTTCAGAAGACGGACGCCTACTCATCCTCGAACACGCGCACGATCCTGGAGTCTGCGGACCTTTCCCTGTCCACTCGAATTTTGCCGAAGAACAACACGTCTTTGACGCTCATGTTCGACGATGAGGATCGCGAGCGTGTGCGAGAAACCGGCACCTACAGGGCCATCTATCCCGAAGAATCGCCGATCGATCGCTTCCCCGCCGTGGCCTGGTACGCGTTCGTCGCCGTCGCCGGGATCGTGGCATGGCCGATCACCCGCCTGGGTCTCAAAGTCCTGCCCGATGCCGGCTACATGGTCGCCAAGCCCTTCGGGCTACTATTTGCCGTCTATCCGGTTTGGCTCTTAGCGAGCCTGCGCTGGTGGCGATTCGACAACTACTCGATAGCCATCTCGACGCTCATTTTGATACTTGTCAGCACGGGGGCCGTGCTTGTAACACGGCGGGCGCTTTGGAGCGACCTGAAGGACAAGTGGCTCGTGATGCTGACGGGCGAAGCGCTGTTTCTGCTCGCGTTCGCGTTCCTTTACGCGGTGAGAATCAGGAACCCAGATCTTTGGCACACCTCCTTCGGTGGAGAAAAGCCAATGGATTTCACCCACCTCAACGCCGTCATCCGCAGCGATTACTTTCCGCCGTACGACCCCTGGTGGGCGGGCGGATACATCAACTACTACTACTTCGGCCAGGTTTTCACAGGCGCCATCGCGAAACTCATGGGGATCGTGCCCGGGGTTGCTTACAACCTGGGCCTTCCCACGATGTTCGCGTTCGCCGTGGGCGCGGTTTTCTCATTTGGGTTCAACGCGTGGTATGCGTTCAAGAGGAGCCTGGGCGGGGCCGTGGGAGTTGGACTGCTGGCCATTCTGTTCGTGCTGGTCCTTGGCAACCTGGACACAGTCGTCCAGCTGGCGCAGATAACCGCGCGGAGATTGAATGAAGCCGCATCGGTGCTCGCCGTGGTGGCCAACATCCCGGGTACGATCCTGGAAGGCGATCTAGCGAATGGGTTCGATTTCTGGCGGAGTACTCGCGTCGTCGAGCACACCGTCAACGAGTTCCCATACTTCACGTTTCTATACGGGGATTTGCACCCCCACCTGATTAACCTGGCGTGGACGGGCGTAGCCGTGACGGGCTCCCTTGCCATGATCCTGGTTCATCCCGGCGATGCGCTCTTTGCCGCGGGAATCTCGGCCAGACGCCGGCTTTCGCTCTTCCTGCACAGCGGCTACGTGCCTCCAATAATCGCGATATCCGCCACGCTCGGCGTGCATCGCGTAGTCAATCCCTGGGATTTCCCGACGTACTTGCTCGTGGCCACCCTTGCCACGGGTTATTCCTTCTATCGCGCGGCGCGCAGGATCAATATCCCATTGGCGTTCATGACCGGCGCGGTCGCGGCGATGTTCGCGGCGATCAGCTATGTATTGTTCCTGCCCTTCCACCGTAGTTTCGGCGTGTTCTTCGGGGGAGTCGTTGAAACGCCGGAGACGACGGCCGTGGGGGCGTACCTAGCCATGTTCGGCGGAGTGCTTCTCATACTGCTCGCGTTTGCCGCCTTGGTCCTGGCGCCCGAGCGTTTGAGAGACACCTACACCGGGGCGCTCAAGGTGCTCGCCGTGCGCCCGAGCAGACTCGTCCGCTACCTATCGCTTTCGCGGACTCTATCTCGTGATCGAACGAGAGTTCCACTATGGATTTTTGCTGTTGTCGGCGTGATCGTCTACATCCAGATGGCGGGCGACGAGCCATGGTCGGCGCGCGTATTTCAGATCGGGGCAGTCGCCCTGGCGGCGGCGGCCGCGATAAAAAGCCGGGGCAATCCGCTGGTCTTCATCCCAATGGCACTGTTGCTTGGTGGATTGCTTTTGACCGCCGTCCCAGAGTGGGTCGCCCTCGAAAACGATATAGGAAGATTGAACACCGTATTCAAGACATACTTCCAGGCTTGGTTCCTTTTCGGACTGGCGGCCGCCCTGGTAATTCCCCAGCTGCTGCCCGAAATCTGGAGGAGGCTCAACGGATGGCTGGAACCTTACAAGTACTTGCTCACGTTCGCCATACTCGCCGCCATTTTCGGAACAGCCCTGTACCCCTTCGCCGCCACTCAGGCGAAGCTCGGACTCCGGTTGAATCAGACGGATCTGACCAACGACGGCCTGGCGTACATGGACGGTGCGGTGATTCATGATCAGGGCCGTGAAATCCAACTCAAGTACGACAAGCAGGCCATCGACTGGCTTTTGGAGAATATCCAGGGCCGCCCCGTGATACTGGAAGCGACCGTGGATATATACCGATGGGGCTCACGAGTTTCAGTCAACACGGGGCTCCCGACCGTCCTGGGATGGGACTGGCACGAAAAGCAGCAGCGATGGGTGTACGTTCACCAAATCGACCTCCGACGCAGGGACGTTGAAACCGCGTATGGCACCACCGACCCGGCGGAACTCGAGAAGATCATCAAACGCTATGACATCGAACTGATCTACGTGGGTGCTTTGGAACGCGCCTACTATTCGCCCGAGGGCATCGCGAAGTTCGAGAGACTAAACGGTCGACGCCTCGCGCTCGTCTACGAGAACCCGGAAACGAGAATTTACTTTGTGGCCCAGTAGAGTTCGGCGTCGGCGCCCGCCGCTTCGGACCCATTCCGATCCCGAAGATTCCTCCTACTTGAAAGGGTTGCCATAGACATCCTTCTGTGGCTGCTGGCATTGCTGGCGGCGAGCTTCACGGGAGTACCGCTGGCAATGTTCCTGTTCCGGCGGCTGCCATCGGGAGGCGCCTTCCTCGTCAAGCCGCTGGGTGTGCTGGCATTCGGCTACATCACATGGCTCCTGTTATTCACGCGCCTGTTCCCCAACGGCCGCGAGTACCTGCTTCTGATGATGTTGGCCGGCATCGGCACCGCGACCCTGGCGCTGCGCCTGCGGCCCGAGCTGGCCCGCGCGATGAGAAGTCGGCTGCGACATATTCTCATCGGAGAGGCGATCTTCGCGGTTGCATTCATCGCGTTCGCCATCTTCCGGGCTCAGAACCCGGACATCGTGGCGACCGAGAAACCGATGGACTTCGCCCTGATGAACGGAGTGTTGAGAAGCGAGTCATTTCCGCCCGACGACCCGTGGCTCTCCGGGCACAGCATCAACTATTACTACTTCGGATATGGCTTGGCGGCAGCGTTCACGTCCATGGCCGCCGTAACGCCCGAGGTCGGATTCAATCTCGCGCTCGGAACATTCTTCGCCTTGGTCTTCCTGGGCATGTTCTCCCTCGGCTACGACCTCACCAGTTTGCTGGGCAAGATCCCGCGGGCCGCCGGGTGGACCGTGGGCGCCATTACGGCCATGCTCGGCACCGTCGCCGGAAATCTTTACTCCTTCAACTATTTCCTCGGCGAGAGGAATCGGAATCCCGATTTCTGGGCGGGAATCGGTTGGAATGCCAGTCGTGTAGTTCAGATCGATAACGATCAAGGTCTCCAGGACTACACCATCAACGAGTTCCCTTCATTCTCCTTCATACTCGGCGACTTGCATCCGCACGTCATGGCACTTCCCATCGCGATAGTTGCGGTCTCACTTGCCGTCACCTGGCTCGTCGCCTGGTCGAGGCCAGAGCCAGGGCGATCCGACCGGTGGGTTTTCGCGGGGCTCTCCGGCTGGGTGTTGGGGTCCCTGTACGTAATAAACGCTTGGGACTTTCCCGTGTTTTATCTACTTGTGGCGCTCGCCGGACTCGCAGGCCTGTATCGGCGCGGGGAAATGGCCTCCGGTCGCGATCTCTTTGCTGACCTGGGGATCGCCGCGCTCGTCGGTGTCAGCGCGTTCCTTCCGTTCTATCTCACGTTCAGTCCATTCGCGTCCGGTTTCGGTCTGGTTTCGGTTCGTTCGGAAATCGGCGACTTTCTTCTGGTTTTCGGGCTATGGGCCACCGCCGCATTCGCCATTCTGATCGCAAGCCTCGCCCGCGGCGGCAAGGCCCACAGGTGGGCCCTGATAGTGGGAACCGTATTCGTAGTAATGACATGGCTTGTCGACTCAAATATCTCCGTGATTCTGTTCTGTGGGATCGTGGTCGCGGGCATGGTCTACCTGTTCCAAGCGCAGGCGAAGAACCCCGGTCGCGACGCCATCCATTTCCTGATCTTCGCCGGATTCGGGTTGGCGGCGCTGCCGGAAGTCGTTTTTCTGCGCGATTTCTTCGGCCCGCCTTATCAGCGCATGAACACCGTCTTCAAGATCTACTATCAGGCTTGGCCGATACTCGCGGCCGCCGCCGTACCGGCCATGTACGCCGTGTTTCGGGAACTCACGGCACTTTCGGGACACCGGCGGCTTCCATGGGAATTTGCGTATTCGGGCATTCTCTCGGCCTTGATCTTTTTCGCCATGTCCTATCCGGTCATCGCAGGTCGGGCCAGAATCCAGCGGACTCAGGACGCCACGCTCGACGGCCTCGATTTCGCCCGGCGCAACGACCCGGAGGAAATACTAGCGATCGAATGGCTGCGCAAGAACGCACCCCGCGGTTCGATCATCACGGAAGCCACCGGGAACGCCTATACGGAATACGCCCGCGTTTCGGCGTGGACGGGCATTCCCACGATAATCGGCTGGGATCAGCACGAGCAGCTATGGCGAAAAGGCAGAGAGGACGTGGATGAGCGAATCGCCGACGTGGACTCCCTGTACGGGGGACTATCCCGAGACGATGCGCTCACCATGCTCCGGCGGTACAACGTATCGCACGTCTACGTTGGGCGGCTTGAACGCGAAAAGTATGGGCCGGGCGTCGATCTCAACTTTGCATGGATGGAAGTGGCCTACGAGGTTCCGGGCAACGTGATCGTCTACAAGGTGCCGGGTACGTGACCGAACCGGCGCCGAGCGCCTGATGGGTGAATCCGCCGAAAACTTGGCCGAGAGCGCCGATCCTCGGGGATATACGCCCTTCCTGAGGCGTCCGGTGCGAATTCCTTACTTCACGGACCGCCACATTGCGCTCGAACTTTGGGAGGTCGTCTTTTTCGGACTTCTGATCGTGGCGATCTTCGCCAGCCGCTACCTGGCGCTGGACCTGCGCGCATATCACCACGACGAAAGTATCCACGCGAAGAGCATGTGGGACCTGTCCAATGGCGTTCGGTATGTCTACGACCCCGTGTATCACGGCCCGTTTCAGTACTTTTCCAATGCCCTGATTTTCAAGTTCCTTGGCGCCAGCGACTTGACCGGCCGCATCCTGCCGGCGACCTTCGGCGTGGGAACCGTACTTGCAATCCCGTGGCTCTGGCGCAAGGAACTGGGTCGCTTCGGGACCCCAATCACGATGCTCAGTCTCACCTTATCCACGGGATTCATGTATTTCTCACGTTTCGCGCGCAACGACATCTACGTTGCGTTCTGGTCGCTCCTCATCTTCGGGGCGCTCGTTCGCTATCTCGACCGGCCTGATCGACGCTGGATCTGGCTGGCGGGTTTCGCCATGGGCATGTCCTTCGTGACGAAGGAAACCACCTTTATCACTGGGTTCATCTTCGTCAGTTTCATCCTGCTGCTCGGGATCTGGGCATTTCTCCCCCTGCGGACGAGGCTCAGAGATTCGCCCGCAGCCGGCAAGACGAGGAAGGCCTTCAGAACGCTTGGAGGCGATCCCGAGTCCGTGGCATACGGTCTGCTCATATTCGCGGCGATCGCCGTTGGGTTCATGAGTTCCCTGTTCACCAATCTCTCCGGCCTGCGGACTGCATTCGTCGAGGCGTTCACGGTCTGGCGGGACATCCACGGGAGCCAGCGGGTCAATCAGCCCTGGTTTTTCTACTTGATGTTTTTCGGCGCATACGAGATCTTCACGGCGGTCTTTGCCCTGGCGGCGATCCCGCGCATCGTTCGCAGGCCTACGGTCTTCTCCGCGTTGTTGCTCTACTGGGCCGGAGCGTCGATTTTCATCTACTCCGTGGCCGGTGAAAAGGCGGCCTGGTTGGCGCTGCATCCGATCCTTCCCGCAATCCTCCTGGCCGGTTGGTACGTGGGCAGGAAATTAGAAGAAGCCCGGTTCGCGATCACTCGATGGACCGTAGTGCTGGCCTCCGTCCTATTGCTGGGATGGACGGCGCGGAATTCGATTCCGGTCACGTTTCTGCATGGCGACGTGCCGCTTGATTTCGTCATCTACACGCAGACGTCACGGGACGTTCTCACGGTGATGGACATCATGGACGAGGCCGGGCGCAGAACGGGGCAGGGACGCGACATCCCGATATATCTCGAAAGTGAAACTCACTGGCCCTACGCCTGGTACCTTCGCGAATGGGGAGCCGTTGCCTACAGCGGCAACGCGGAAACGGTGCCGGACCAGCCGATCGTGCTCGTAAGCGACGAGACCGCCGACAAGATCGGAATCGAGTTCACCGAGCACGTCGGGATCGAGTTCAAGCTGCGCGAGTGGTTTCCCGAGCATGTCTACAACACCTGGAACTGGCAGTCGGTTCGTAATCTCTTCATCGACGGCGAGAGCTTCCCCAAGCTTTGGCGGTTCCTTATCCTGAAGGAGCCGCCCGATCAGCTTGGATCGACCGATTTCGTCATGTACCTTCGCAAGGATCTATTGAAAGAGGGACCAATCGGACCGTTCACTTACGAGCCGCCCGGAAGCTAGTCACGTTACATTTCGCATAACCGCTCGTACGTTGATCCGCACGGCCTTGGGCATCGCAATCAGCGGGCTTTTCATCTGGCTCGTGATTCGAAGCGTGGACGCGAGAGCGGCGCTCGAGGAACTGCGCGGCGCCAGTCTGGGACTCTCCATCCCGGCGGCGCTCGTGCTGATGGCGGCGATCTGGGTCAGATCGGTGAGGTGGCAGGTGCTTCTGAATCCGCTCCACCGGACCAGCAACACCACAACGTTCTCGGCCCTGACGATCGGCTACATGGCCAATAACGCGCTACCGGCCCGGTTGGGGGAACTGGTTCGGGTCTATGTGCTGAATAGGGATACGCGGATTCCGGCTACCGCCGTTCTGGGGACCATCATCCTGGAACGCATCTTCGACGTCCTCGTCCTCCTGGTTCTATTGGTCGTGGCCGCGCTGGCGTCGGGCTGGGAATCACCGTGGACCGGTCCCTTGGCCGCTTTGGGTGTGGCCGCCGGGGTCCTCTTTATCATCGCCGCCGCCGCCACCTCGGGCGCGATCAAGCTACCGAGTCCCGCCGCATCCGCGCTCAAGCGGCTCCTGCGCCGCCCGTTTGGGGGCGCGTTGTTACGAATTTCGACATCTCTGGGAGCCGGGTTCGGCACGGCTGGGTCGGTCCGCTCGACGGCCACCATCCTGGCCCTGTCCGTGGCCTCGTGGCTGATGGAAGCCATCGTCTATTTCCTCGTGCTGAGGGCGTTCGGCATCCACGAAGGTGGCTACTGGCTCGCCATCGTCGTAACCTGCGTATCTAACCTTTCCGGGGTTATCCCTGCCGGGCCGGCCAACATCGGCGCGTTTGAGTTTTTTACGAAGGAGGCCGTGACGTTGTTCGGAGTCAACGACGAAAAGGCGCTGGCGTTCGCGGTTGCGGCGCATTTCGTGGTGATCGTCCCGCCCACGGTGCTGGGTCTTGTTCTGGCGTGGCGAAAGGGTCTCGCCAACCTGCCCCGACCACGCGCGGCGACATGAGTCGCAGGCGGACCACACTCCGATGACGCAGGCCGACCCGCCGACCGTCGCGATAATCGGCGCCGGAATAACGGGGCTTACGGCAGCCTACGAATTGGCGAAGCGCGGCTTCGGCGTGGAGATCTTTGAGGCGCAGGGGGCGGTCGGTGGGGAGCTGGCGGTCATCGAGATTGGCGGGACCCCCGTGGAACGCTACTACCACCACCTTTTCCGGGGCGACAGTCACATGATCGGACTCATGGAGGAGCTGGGTATTGACTCGAGCCTCGAATGGCTGACACCGCAGATGGGGTTCTACTCGAACGGCGCCCTCCATCCATTCACCACGCCCTTCGATCTGCTCCGGTTCAAGCCGCTGTCCTTGATGTCCAGGATCAAGATGGGCCTCGCAACCATGCGGCTGCGGCGCATCAGTGACTACCGCGACCTGGAAGACATCACGGCGGCCGATTACCTGCCGGGCATGGTGGGGCGGGAAGCGTTCGATACGCTGTGGAAGCCGCTGCTTATGGCCAAATTCGGCGAATCCTGGCCGGAGATCTCCATGGCGTGGTTCTGGGGAAGGGTGCATGTGCGGTTGCAATCCCGCACCAGGTCGGGGCTCCGAGAGCTGCTCGGATACGTGACCGGGAGCTTTCGCACAATCACGGCGGAGCTTGAAACACGGGTCAAGTCGCTCGGCGCGACGATCCACCTGAACACGCCCGTTTCGTCGATAAGCGTGGAAAATGACCGCGCGCGGGGTTTGGTGATCGGGGACCGCACGCGCGAGTTCGATTTCGTCCTCGCAACCGTCGGACTTCCGCTGCTCAGGCGATTCCTCGACAACCCCGAGTTCACCGACGAGCTGGGCGCGGTGGAATACCGCGGCGCGCTGGTGATGCTGATGCGAATTCGCGAGCGGATCTCGCGCTTCTACTGGACGAATATCGGCGACGAGAACATCCCCTTTGCCGGCCTGATCGAGCACACGAATTTCATCCGTCCGGAGGTGTACGGCGGCGCGCATCTGCTCTACGTGAGCAATTACGTCCCAGCCTCGGATCGGTTGTTCAACCTCTCCGACTCAGAGTTGTTCGACGAATACGCTCCACACATCCAGCGCGTATTTCCACGCTTCAGCCAGGAACTGGTCGAGGAATACTGGGTGTCGCGGGATCCAGTCGCCCAGCCGGTGATAACGGCCGGCTATCAACGCCGCATACCCGAATTCAGATCGCCGATCGGTGGGCTGTATATTTGCAACACGTCGCAAATCTACCCCGAGGACCGGGGCACAAACTACAACGTTCGCATAGCCCGGGAAGCCGTCAGGTTGATCTGCCAGGAGGCCGGGGTGCCGGACTCAGCGGCGGCTGCGGCGGGGCGTTCAGACCAGAATTAGACGCCGGTCCTGAGTCGGGTCGCTCTTTGCCAGCGCCGGAACTCTCTGCGACGAGTCCACCCGCGAACAGCCATCCAGATCGCCCTCGTAGCCCGTTCCTTCGAGACGGCGCGCGCTTTCGGAGCGCCCCACGATGGCACGAATGTCAGTGAATCGATCGACGAGCGCCAGCGCCATCAAACCGGAATCGGTCGCCTCGCCTCCGGCATCCATAAGTCGCTTGACGATCAAGCCCGCGCAGACGGCGTCATCGATGGATATCAGTCCCCCGCTCCCGGCGCATACCACTTTGATGCGCTCACCCCCGACGGCGGCCGCCATCCTCGCGGAGGCTGCCGCGTTGTTGAAACTGCCTACAAGAATCACGTCGGCGGCCGCGCACGCGGCCACGGCCCTGGTTCCGTTGGAGGTTCCGAACACAACCTCGCGACCCGCCAGATTCCGGGATCGCCATTCATCAGGCGAGTTGCCGAAATCAAACCCGGCGGGCGCCACGCCTCCAATCTCGCCACCGAGCAGCGCGTCGAGTTTCTCGGTATCCCGGTAGCGTCTGGCAATGTCGGCATCGGCCGCCAGATAGACCACCGGATCGCCTGCCTCGGCCATGGCCACCAAAGTCGCCCCCGCCCTGACGGCGTCTATGACGATGCACACGTCGCCCGGCCCGTACGTGAGTCCCTGAGGCAAGAACGCCGCATGAACCTTCACCCTAGGTACTGCGTCCCCGCCGATTGCTTCAAAGGGTCCCGCCAATGGGCGGATACCCAGGTCGGTCTCGGAAACATCGATCCCAACCGCGAATGCCGCGACCCACCCACGGCCACCGGCCACGCTCGCGGAACGTCGCGTGACCGTATCATTGATCCGTGCCCTAACGTTCTATCGATCAGCTTACCCGTCGAGAATCATGCCTGAATCGGAGATTGCGGACGAATCATATGAGGCCCTATTGCCCAAGGGTGACTGGTTCATCGTTCCGCCGGTCGAAGGTGAGTGGACGGTCGACGCAACCCCCGACGGCAGGGGCGGACAGCACATGCGGATGGCCTATCCGGAGGGATATGGCGCGTTGGTCTTCATGCGAGCCGACGGGCAGCTCAGGGTGCGGCTTTACCGGGATGAGCAGCCGCATCCCATGGAACTCGATCAAGACAAGCTGCACATCTGGTTCAGGGACGTTTGAAGGCCGCTTTGCTGTTCACCCAACCATGCTCGGAGCCGGTCCGATCTAATGCTGGGCTCGATAGCTCGATCTCCGAAATTCTGGGTAATCATGGGCGCGGCCGCCGCGGCCGCCGGATCGGGGGCGTCGTGGTTGAGCCGGCGAGTGCGGCCAGGGCTCATCGACTGGGAGATGGCCCAGGCGGTCGCAATGTGGTTTACGTCGCGACCCGGTGACCCCGACGAGCTGCCATATCCCGATGCTGACTACACGGAGATGGTGGAGTCCAGCCGCAACGCCGTAAGTGAATACCTTGGCCGTGAGGCGTCCGATAAGCGCGCGGGGGTCGAGGTCCTCGATCGAAAGTCATGGGTCGAGGTCAATATTTTGAACTTCAAAAAAATGTTCAGGCCGGTGGAGGAGTCCTACCAGCGTCTCCACACAAAGAGTGCTGGCGCCGGTCGGTTGATGTCCGGTCTGACGGGGCTTGCCGTGAGCGTGCAGATGGGAGCGATGATCGGGTTTCTATCACGGCGAGTCCTGGGACAGTACGACATTCCGCTTCTAGAGCCGGGCGAGGGAAGCATCTACCTGCTCGACGTAAACATCAATTCGCTCGCCAAGAAGATCGGGGTCAATCCGGACGACCTTCGCCGCTGGGTGGCGCTGCACGAAACTACCCATGCGGTCGAGTTTGAATCCACACCGTGGCTGCGCGATTACATGGCCGGGCTGCTCGGCGAGTACCTGGCTGAAGCCGGGGAGACGATCCTCAACCCGGCCCGGCTTCGCGAGCGCATCGCCTCCGCCAGTTCGGGCAGCTCCAGGGGTTTGAGGCTAAACGGCGTACTGCGCCTGATGCTGTCCGAAAAGCAGGCGCAAATAATCTCGCAGATTCAGGCGCTCATGTCGGTGATGGAAGGCTACAGCAACCACGCCATGCACAACACCGGGGAGGACCTAATCCCAAACTACAGGATTTTGGCCGCCAGGATGAAGATGCGGGAGAAGTCGCGCGGGTTCGCTTTTCGCGTAATATCGCGGCTGCTCGGCCTCGACATGAAATTGGAGCAGTACATAATCGGTGAGAGTTTCATCAATCACGTCGTCGGCAGCAACGGCGTCCAATTCGCAAACAAGGTTTGGGAGTCGCCTGATCAGATCCCTTCGCTGGAAGAGGTGCGTGAGCCCGATCGCTGGATTAGCAGGATTGAAGGCACAAGCGCTTAGGCCGCTGGCGCGCTCAAGAATCGGCTTGGGCGCGTCGTTTACGCTCCTTTTTGCGGCCGCCATCGTCGCCATATCAGCTTGCGCCTCATCTGAAGAGGGAGAGGCTGCGGAACCCACCACACTGCCGACCATCAACGTCTTCACCACGCCGACGCCGCGACCGAATGAGGATGAGATACGAATCTTGCTCGGCGCGGACATCATCCTACCCGGGCCGGGCTTTTTCATCCAGTTCCCCGACGACTGGACCTCGGATACCGATGATCCAAGCGGGTTTGACGTCGTCCTAAGGGCACCCCAACCGGACCGCGATGCGACTGGCCAGGCGTATCCGGCGATCTCGGTGGGCACTGACGTACCGGAGGGCTATGACGGTTTGCCCGGCAGGCAGTTCCTGAACAAGACTCTCGACGACGGCCTGCCCCTGCTCCAGGGCACGCTCAACGGCCTGCGGATGATCCGAGCCCAGGTCGAACGTCTGCCAACCGGAGACTCGGTCCTGTTTGAGTACTCCTACAATTCGACGGTCGCGGGCCGGCTGCATAGCGTGCAGTACGTCGTTCCCGGCGACACCCGCGTATTCCTGATCACGCTCACTTCGCTGGAGAGCGCCTGGGATCGTTACGCCCGTACCTTCAACGTCGCAATGGCGACGTTTTCGATCCTGGCCGGTAAATAGCCGATCCGGGGCAGGCGCCCTGATTCAGCTAATCGGCCCCGTAGTGAATTATGGTGTGAATGTCGTAGCCGTCGAGCTGCGCCCGCCCATTTAGGAAATCGAGCTCGATTAGGAAGGCGAGGCCCACCACTCCGCCACCGAGGCTCTCAACCAACTCGACCGTGGCCGCGGCCGTGCCGCCGGTGGCGAGCAGATCGTCAACCACGAGCACCCGGTCGCCCGCGGAAACCGCATCCATGTGGATCTGAACCTCGTCCACGCCGTATTCGAGTTCGTATTCCCGTGACGCGGTCTGGGCCGGGAGCTTGCCGGGCTTCCGCACCGGCGCGAACCCGCAGCCAAGCGTTCGGGCCATCGGGGTGGCGAAGAGAAACCCGCGGGCCTCCACGGCGACGATGAGATCGGGAGGATTGGATACGTACGGGGCGGACATCTCATTGACTGCGGCGTCGAAGGCACTCGGGTCTTTGAGTAGCGGCGTAATGTCCTTGAACACGATCCCCTTTTGGGGGAAGTCCGGCACGTCACGAATGAATGCTGCCAAGTCCATCTCCGCTCCCGCGTTTCATATCCGCCGACGCAACGGCCGCCGCGGACCCTCAGGATTCCGATACGCCCGTGAAATTGAACTCTTTGACCAACACGGCCGGCGCCTTTACTTGCACATAGTCGCCGGTCAGTTTGGTCTTGCTTGTAAGCGCCTCAACCCCGCTCAGCGCATCCAGGACGCTTTGAGTGAATCGAAGATTCTTGAGCGGCTTGGAAATCCGCCCATTCTCGATCAGGAATGTACCGTGGCGGGTCATCCCGGTCAGCACGACCCGCATCGGCTCCACGAGGTTGGTGTAATGAAACGTGGTGACCCAGATCCCTCGATCGAGGCTCCGGACCAATTCCTCGGTTGATTTCGCCTCGCCCCCCGCCATGAAAAGATTCGATGGCACTGGTCCGTATGGGTTTGGGGCGGTCCACGCATGGCCGGTATTCTTCCGGCCGTATTTTCCGGCGGTCTGGTGGTCGTACACTACCGCCCTTAAGACACCTCGATCTATAAAATCGACGCGCTCGCGCGCGACGCCTTCCCCATCGAACGGACTGGGGATTCCGCTCGAGTCCATCCCGTCGTCCCATATCGAGATGTTTTCGCCCATGACGGCTGTGTCCATGGCCGTCGAAGTGAAGCTTCGCCGCTCCTCGTGAAACAGTCCGTTAAACGACTCAAAGGCGAGGAACTCGACCATCTGCGCCACCGCCGGCTCCTCCAAAACGACCGGATAGGTGCCCGGCTCGATGGCCTCGGGCGATCTTCCCAGCTCGGCCTTGTCACCCGCGATTTCGCCCAGGGAAGCCATGTCGATATCGCTGACGTCGCCCGATATCGCCAGCGCCGTGCCGGAGGCATCGTCATCCATTAATACAGTGTTTGCGTCGGCCTGCGTTCCCTCGTGGTACCGCCACACGCCGTGCGAATTGGCTATCGCGGTCGTTCTGGCGCCCGTACGGAAGGCTCCAAACGCCGTCAAGCCCCGCGACCGGGCCGCGTCCACGGCCTGTCCGGCGCCGTCCGCCCGCTCCTCGGCCGAGAACGCCAGCGTCCGCGCGCTCGACGCCTCGATCGTCCGCCTCGGCCCTTCCGACGGGAGCCCAGCGAATTCGGGGTTTTCGGGCTGAAGCCTGGCGATCGCCAGGGCCCTTGACGCAAGCAGCCCGAGGGATTCATCGTCAATTTGGTTACCGTCCGCGACTCCGACCTTCTGACCGACGACGGCCCTGAGATTTACGTGTACGGAATCCTCGGAAACGTTCTGATGAATCCCGTTGTTCGCGAATCGCGTGAGTCCGGTCTCCACGGAAGATATGACCGCTTCAACCTGGTCCGCAGCGTCTGCCAGGCGGAGGAGCTTGTCGGCGATAGATCGGGACTCGGACTCGGACAGGATCATTAGCCCCGCACCCCCACCCGAACATTTCGAAACCTCGCCGCGGCGGCGCCGTGTCCCACGTGCATCCCTTGCACTGGTTCACCCTTGCCGCAGTTTGGAGTTCCCCACATGGACCAGTTGTTGGCGACGGCGTCGCAACTCCGCCAGAACTCAGGCGTGATACCAGTATAAGTCGGGTTCTTGTACATCTGAGTCAGGCGACCGCCCTCAATTTGCCAGGCGATTTCGGTACCAAACTGAAAATTGAGGCGGAGATCGTCGATGCTCCAACTCTTGTTCAATTCCATGTAGATCCCGTCGTCCGTGGAAGCGATCAGATCTTCCTCGGTCATTTCGCCCGGCAGAAGATTGATATTCGTCATGCGAATGAGGGGGATGTGACTCCACGACTCGGCTCGCATTGCGCCTGAGCTCAGCTGATCGAGCTCCGAGGCGGTCTCACGCGAGGTCAGATAGCCGACGAAGATGCCGTCGCGGACCAGATAGTTGCGCTGGGCGGGCACCCCTTCGTCGTCGTAGCCGAACGTGCCCGCGCCCTGGGCGGACGTCGCGTCGGCGACGATGTTCACGCATTCGCTCCCATAGCGAAAGGCCCCGAGCTTGTCGGGAGTCAGGAAACTCGTACCCGCGAAACTCGCTTCGTATCCAAGCACGCGATCGAATTCGGTGGGGTGGCCGCACGACTCATGGACCTGGAGCGCGACCTGAGTCGCGTCCAGCACAATGGTCGTCGTGGTCGAAGGGCACTCCGGCGCTGTCAACAGCGCCACGGCCTGCGATCCGACCTGGGCGGCGTTGGCGACGAGATCAAGTTTCTCGATTTCCTCGTATCCGCCCGTGACCACCTGACGCCCGAAGGAGTTTGGGAAGCTGCGTTTCTGGATGTCGCTTTCAGAGGTCGCCGTCGCCGCCATCCCGCCACCCGATTCGACGATTGTTTGCGTAATGTAGGCGCCCTCAGTCGATCCAAACGCCTTCTCTGTCTTGTAGATCTCCATCGTGGACTCCGCCACGGCGACGCCCTTCTCCGAGCGCAGCTCCTCGTTGGCGCGCAAAAGAAGGTCCAGCTTTTGGTCGATAGGTACCGCAAGCGGGTCGATCTCAAACGGGCTCGCGTAAGAGTCCACGACCGGTTTCTGCGGAGCCAACACCACCGGCTTGGCCTGCACGCGGGCGCTGGCCCTGGCGATTCGCACCGCGTTGGTCGATGCCTGATCCGCGCTCGTCGTATTCACGCTGGACGTGGAGGCAAAACCCCAGCTGCCACCCACGAGCGCTCTGACGCCAAGACCGTAGTCGCTGGACAGGTTTACCGCCGCGACCTGACCGTCCTTGATCATCAGATACTCGCTCGTCCGCTGAACGATTCGCGCGTCAGCGTACGAAGCGCCCGCGGCGGACGCTGTGTCGAGCGCGCGCTCTATCACGGATTTCAACGGCTGCTCCCTTCGCGGTGGCGCATCGATTCCCCGGGAGCCGTGCGCGCCCCACGGCCGACTACGGGCCGATTTGCATTCAATGTAACCGGTATGCCGGAATTCGCCGACTCGACGACCGCGTCGAGAACGCGAAGGACCGTCAGTCCCTCCTCGCCGCTTATTGACGGATCGCGGCCGCTTCGAACCGCATCCACGAACTCTCGAATCTCGGCTACGTACATCGGCATGCGCGGATCGGACGTGACGCGTATCTGAGCCGTATCCGACAGCCCCCCACCATACGTGGCCAGTCCGGGACTCGCGATCTGGATCGTATTCAACGGCCAGTCAGATCTCACCCGACCATTCCTTCCCATGAATTCAACGAAATCGAAGTAGGACCCCACTGCTTGTGACACGATGCATTGAGCCACGGCGCCGCCCGGGAACCGCATCTGAAAAGCGGAGGTTTCATCGGATCCCGTGTCCTGTCTGTAGGTAACGCTGGCGTAGATCTCGACCGGAGCCTCCCCGAGCAGCCAAATGATCTGGTCCACCAAATGGGACCCGAGGAACAGTAGCTGACCGCCGCCGGAATCCGCCTCCGCCAGCCAGCCGGTGAGGGGATCGCCCCCCTTTCCCGCGCTTATGGCCTGCACGTCCCCCGCGCAGCCTTGCCCGAGGAGGGACTGCATTTTCGTGCGTATCTCGGCGAACCGAAGACAGTATCCCACCATCAACCGCAAATCAGCCGCGCGGGCCGCGGCGACGATTTCGGCCCCCTCCGCCGCGTTGAGCGCCATAGGCTTCTCCACGAAGACGTGCTTTCCCGCTTCGATGGCCTCAAGGCATCCATCTCGCAAGGTTGGGTGGGGCGTGGCGATTAGCACAGCGTCAACGCCGGCCGCCTTGAGCATCGCTTCCGCCGACGAAAACGCATCGCCGCCTCCCGCATCACGCGCAAGGTTTTCGGCCTTGCCGATATCAACATCGGCAAATCCGCCGATTACGGCGTCTTCGACCTCCGCCGCGGCGGACGCAAGCGTTCGCCCGTGCCCACCACATCCGATTAGGCCGAGCCTGAGCATGGAGGATTCTGAAGCCAAGATCTTGTTCACAATCGCTTGAGATGGGCACGGTATGTTACCCGTTGTCGGCGGTGTACGATCCCCACCGCTCCGACAAGCCGGTTGACTCACAGCCAGGGGGCACGGATGGCCGCAAAGCTCGGCGCGGGATTCATTGGGTTCGGCCGGATCGCCCGCTCGCACCTGACCGCATACAGAAGCCAGCGGGATGTGGAGGTGCTCGCCATCGCCGATCCCGTCGAAGCGGCGCGCGACGCGGCCAAGCGAGAATATGGAATTCCCCACGCGTTCGAAACCTGGGAGGAATTGCTCACAGTGGACGCCATTGATCTGGTGAGCATCTGTACCCCGCATGACCTTCACGAGGCTCCGTTCATGGACTCGGTAAACGCGGGAAAGCAGATATTCCTGGAAAAGCCCGTGAGCACTTCGCTGGCCTCGGCCAGGCGCATGCTTCGAGCCGCCGAAGAGGCGGGCACATGGACGGCGCTCGGGACGCCGCTGCGCGACTACCCGGGCAACATAAAGGTGAAGGAGATGCTTCAGGCCGGTCGGATTGGTGAGCTGGAACTCGCGACCGTCAGCTACGGCGCCAGCTTCTTCCAGCGAGACGAGCACGGGGTCGGGACGCGACCGGACGGATGGTACCAATCGTCGTCCAGGATGGGAGGCGGCGTTCTCTCGGGACAGTGCCCTCACTATTTCAGCCTGCTCACGTGGTTGTTCGAGGACGAAGTCAAGGCCATCACGGCGCACACCTGGAACGTCGGGCAAGCCGCCAACAGCGACGCGGAATTCGATTCCAACGCCGTATGCATGTTGGAGTTCAAGTCAGGTCCGCGGGCGCTTATGGAAGTGAGCTGGAGTTCGCATGAGCACCCATGGGGCTTCGAGGTGTACGGTTCCAAAGGAGCCCTGGTGGGAACGAGCGTTGCCGGACGGCAGGCCTCATACACCCTATCCCTACACGGTCCGGCGGCGGATGTGGACGCGCCGAGCGAGGGGCTTTCAGGGGCCAGATCGGTGATCGGCGATCCCATGCCGCCGCCGCTGCCACCATTCGGTTACACCGAGATATGCGCCGACTTCGTGGCCACGGTTAGGAACGATCGCATCAGCGGCGACCTACCGACCCTTGAGCACGGTTGCGACCTCCAAGCCAACATCGAGGCGGGCTATCTGTCGTCACGCGAGAGCCGGCGGGTTGAAATCGGGGAAGTAGAATCAGCCGCCCAGGGTTAGGAATCCCACGGGGAACCGGACCAGGGGCGGTTGATAATCAGGGGGACCGTTGCCAGCCCTGGGACAGCCTCACGTGACCGTTGAATCCGACGCCGAACTCCGCCAGATCCTTGAAAATGCGCGAACGATCGCCGTTGTGGGTCTCTCCGACCGGGAAGAGCGTCCGAGCCACAGCATCGGGCGATTTCTCCTCGACAGGGGCTACAGAATCATTCCGGTCAATCCAAACATCGATCAGGTGTTCGGAATTGAGGCTGTCGATTCGCTCGAACGGATTCCAGTTCACGTGGACATCGTCGATGTTTTCCGCCGGTCCGAATTCACCCCGGACATCTCTCGGGAGGCCGTGCGGATCGGCGCCGGTTGCCTTTGGCTGCAGCAGGGCGTGCTGAATGCAGAGGCCATGAACATCGCCGAGGCCGGCGGACTAAGCGCCGTACAGGATCGATGCATCGCCGTCGCCTACCGGCTACTTGGAGTACAAGCCAAAACCAGCTCGTAGGCCCCGCCTCGCTCGGGGAGGAGGCTAGGTTGACGGGGAGGAAGATCGCGCTACAGAGAAAAACGCCGGCCGTTGCCCAATGCTCGAGCCAGGCCCTCCCAATCTCGGCACTGTGCCTCGAATGGTCGGCGCGCCATCGCGCGGCCTCCAGGGTGGTACAAGGGAAGCAATAACCGTCCGTGCCACGGCACGGACCGTCCGACATCCCGCGCGAGTTCGAGCTTGTGAGCCTCCACGGAGCCAAGTGCGCCCAGCGCCACGACGCCCAACGAGACCACGATCCTCGGATCCCCGATTTCCAGCGTCCGCTCCAGCCAGATCCGGCAGTTGCTGATCTCGCGCGCCAGAGGTCTTGAATTCGTACCGCTGGATGACTGTGGGTTACAGATGACGGCGTTCGTGATGAACACGTCTTCACGGTCGAGGCCGGCGCCCCGAAGCAGCCTGTCGAAATTGCGCCCGGCCCGGTCGCCGTGAAATGGAATGCCGTGGAGTTCGGCTCCGAGACGTCCCGGCGCCTCCCCGACGAACATGGTTTTCGCCGGTATACACCCGTTGAGAGGACCGAGCACCCGGCGGCGTCCCTCCATTCGCGGGCACTGGCTGCAGACGGCGGCCCGGCTGAAGAGTTCCTGGGCCGACGATCGATTCAGGGCAACAGCCGTTCCGGGCGGACCCGACCCGCGGCCGGTGTGTGACGAAACGCCTCCGCGTATCGAGTCCCGCACTGTAGTCCCCGATATCTGGCGGACGTGACTAGCTCGTCCCGCACGTCCCGACCGGTACTGTCCTTTATCCAGTCAAGCCGGGTCCGGTGGCAGCCCACCGCCTCGATCTTTATGTCCATCAGTTCGCTAATATCAACAAATTCGGTCGGGAGAAATCCGAGCCCAAATGCCGTGTCCATCTCGATAACGGGTACGAGCGTCTCGGTGGGGGGTCTCTCGCGCTCAATGTTTGGAACGGTCGCGGCCATCGTCGCCCTGAGCACTAGAGCGTGCGTGTTGGCGTGATCGACGAGGCGGTCCACCGGACTGTGGGTCAGCACCAGATCCGGTTGAAAGCCCCTTACTATCTCAGCCAGCTTCATGGTCGTCACCGGGTCCACCTCGACCGTGAAATCTGAGTGGTTCAACCAATGCAATTCGGCGCCGAGAATGGCAGCGGCGTTCTGCGATTCATGCTCGCGGATATCCGCCAAATCATCGGGTGATATCGTGCCGTGACCCAGATTCCCGTTGCAGATGCAAGCCAGTGCGATTCGATCACCTCGCCGGGCGAAGCTGGCAAGCGTGCCGCCGCAACGGGCTTCAATCTCTCCAGGCTGCGCGCCGACCGCGAGCACTTTCATCGTACTGATCACCATCAATGTTCAACAGATTCGCGTCCACGTTGGATAATGCCCTTAGAGCAGCTTTCGTGACAGCGAGTGACGATGCCGCGTTTTTACGACACAGCACGAATATACGTCGCAGCGGGCAAAGGCGGCGATGGGTCGCGGCACCTGCGGCGTGAAAAATTCGTTCCCCTGGGCGGACCGGATGGCGGCGATGGTGGACGTGGAGGGCACGTGATTCTGCACGCCGTCCACGGCCAATCGTCCTTGGTAAGGTTCCACCACCGCCAGCGGATCCGAGCCGGTGTCGGATCGCCCGGCAGCCGCGGCCAGAGCACGGGGAAGTCCGGGCAGGACAGCCGCATCCCGGCGCCCGCCGGCACCGTGGTTTTTCGCGAAGACAATGGCGAGATTCTGGGCGATCTCGTAAAGGCGGGCGACGAGATCGTCGTAGCGCACGGCGGCAAGGGCGGCCTCGGCAACATGCACTTCAAGAGCTCGGTCCATCAGACCCCGCAAATCGCTCTAAAAGGCGAACCTGGAGAAAGTCTTTGGCTGCGGCTGGAGTTGAAACTCGTGGCCGATGTCGGTCTCGTGGGCTGTCCCAACGCCGGGAAATCGTCGTTGCTCGCCCGGGCTTCCGCGGCGCATCCCAAGGTGGCGGCCTACCCCTTCACCACGCTGACTCCGGTACTGGGGTCCGTGACGCTCGGGGATGCGAATATGGTGATCGCGGACATCCCGGGCCTGATCGAAGGTTCCCACGACGGCGCCGGTCTCGGACACGATTTCCTCCGCCATATCGAGAGGACGCGCTTCATCGCTCACGTGATCGATTGCTCCGGCGAGTCCGGTGAACCGATGACCCTTTATCAGCAGATAGTCGACGAACTCGAGGCCTATTCCCCCGCCTTGGCAACACGTCCCTCGATTGTGGTCGCGAACAAACTGGATCTGGCTGAAGCCAGGGAAAACTGGCCCAAACTACGCGATGCGCTGGCGGATCGGGGAGTCGAGGCCTACCCGATATCAGCGGCCACGGGTGAGGGACTCGAAGAGTTGATCCGCGCGGTTTTCTCCGGGGCTTCCGATGCGCCGGAACCGGACGTATTTGCGGGGTCCCGCGACGTGGTCTTACGTCCAGGGCTCGGGCAAGCGGCGCCCACGGCACGGAGAATCGGGGAGGACTCGTTGACGCTCGAGAGCGCCGAGGCGGAAAAATTGGCAGCCCGGATCGACTTCGAGGTGCTGGACGCGGCCTTGTGGTTCCAGAAACAGTTGAAGCGCATGGGAGCGACGAGCGTTCTGGAGGAGGCCGGGGTCAAGTCCGGCGACACCGTGAAAATCGGCGACCTTGAATTCGAGTGGCTCTGACCGAGAGTCCTCTACCGCGCCCCGGCCCCAGACGATACCGGGGCGTCCAATTCGCCAACGTTCTTCAACCCGTGCCTACCCGCCCACTGCACCTTGTCCGAATCGAGTCTGTACTCCACCGTCGCCGAACCGCGGAGTTCTTGTCGAAACGCGGCGACGGCCTTGTCCTGCAGCTGCTTAAGATGAACCTCCGACAGCTGCCTGTCCGATTCCTTGTCCACAACGATCAGCACGTGGAAGCCATCGGGCATGCCGATCGGCTCGGAGACCGACCCTAGTTCAAGCGCGAATGCGGCTTCCTCGAGCGCGGCCGCCAGGATTCCTCGGGGAACGAGCCCAAGGTCGTCTTCGTTGGATTCGGACAATTCGAGATTTGCGATTCCCTGATCGACTTCTGAATTCTCCTGGGACTCACCACCCTCCGCGTTATCCGCAGCCGCCTTCGAGAACTCCCGCACGAGCACGGGCCAGGAAACCCCGGCGTTGTAGCGTTTGACGGCGGCGCTCGCCTCTTCCTGGGATTCGGCCACGATTCGCCGCACGTGAATGTGCTCCTGCCGCTCTGCTACCGTCGCAAGCGCGTCCGCGATGAATTTGCGGTCCAGCACTCGGGCAATCATCAGTTCCTCAAAAAGCTCGCCCGACATTCCGAGGCGATTGAGAAGCTTATTCACGCGAATATCAAGTGGCG
This sequence comes from Chloroflexota bacterium, assembly GCA_963663595.2. GTDB lineage: Bacteria > Chloroflexota > UBA11872 > UBA11872 > VXNJ01. The sequence continues at coordinate 912,630 of CAXXGZ010000003.1, forward strand.
CCGTGGGTGGTTGCGATGGGAATCCCGCGCTCGGCTCGTCCGGCTGAAGTTCAACGCCGGCATCGGCTGGAGTCGGTCTGGGTGGAACGGCGAGGAATTTTACCTTCTCCGCGCGCACTTCGTCGTCCGAGGCGCTGACGCCATCGGCCTCCGCACTGGCCCGCAGCAGCTCAACGTTGATCAGGTCCTCGACCGCTTGGAAATCGGCTGACGATAGCCCGAGTCTGGCCTCATTGATCCTGTCTTCGATTGCGCCTCGCGCTTCTTCACTCGCGCTTGCGTCTTCCTCGCGATATACGGCAAGTTGATTGAGTTCGCGAATGATCTCGAATCTTCGAAAGTCTCTTGCCTGAGCGTAATCCGAAGATCTGATCTCAATTCCGTTTACGACCGCGACGGGAGTTCTTGCCGTGAACACCAGTTCCACCAGCAGGGGCACCAGGAGGAGGACCCCAACGCCTACGGCGATAGTCGTGGCGAGTACCCCTAGCGAACGGGCCAATGCCGAGTTGCGACGTACTGAGGGTTCCTGACGCCAATCGCGAAGGACGACCAGCACGTCCCTCCATGCTACCGGCGAGGGCTCCGCCGAGGCACGGCGAGCGGCCCTTTGCGCCTCCTTGGCCTCACGCTTCAGCCGGCTCTTGCTACGACCGCGACTCAATCGGTTTCAGGACTCGCTCCGATCGTACCGGAGCATGGGAATCTAGGACGGCGACTCCCCGACGTAGGGCAGCAGCGCCAGGAATCGTGCCCGTTTAAGCGCCACACCAAGCCTGCGCTGATGCCTGGCGCAGGTGCCCGTTGGCCGCCGGGAATAAATCTTGCCACCGTCAGTCAAATAGCGTCGAAGACGGCCCACGTCTTTGTAGTCGACACTCAGTTTCTCAGCACAGAACTCACAAACGCGGCCTCGGGCTCCAAAACGCCCGAACGGCCGCGATCCTCCTCCTCCTCCTCCTCCTCCTCCTCCGCGGGGTCCGCCCCTCTGTTGACGTCTAGGGGCGTCGCCGGAACTGGGTCCTCGTCGTTGCGAATCTTCCGTCAACTTAGTGCTCGCTCTCTGTTGCATTCACTCGATTTCAACATGCGAAATTCCTAGAACGGGAGGTCGTCGGGATCGAGGTCACCAGCGGTCCCATCGGTCCCTTCGGTCCCCCGGGCATCTGGCCCCGGGGCGCTCTGTTCCTCCCGACCCCGGCCCAAAAGCTGCAGCTCGTTGGCGTTGATCTCGAGGTTGAGCTGTGATTCCCCGTTACGGTTTTCCCAAGTTCGCGTCCGAAATCGGCCGTGGATGAACACCTGACTTCCCTTTTGAAGGTAGTTGTTCGCGATCTCGGCAAGTCCTCGCCAAGCCGTAACCCGGAACCAGTCCGTGGATTCAACGTCCTCACCGTCCGGTCCCCGGCGGGTGTTGTTGACGGCAACATTGAATGTTGTAAACGGGACCCCGGCCTGTGTGAATCTCATTTCCGGATCGGCGCCGAGATTTCCGATGATCGATAACAGGCTCGTGCCTCTGCCGCGCCCGCGACCACGTCCTGCTCCGGACCCCTCCATGGTATTAAGTGTCCTCCACCGGAGCCTGGATCACGGGCCCTTCACCACCCTCGTCGTATACGAGTAGATGCCGCATCAGCTCCCGCTCCAGCCGCATGTCATCCTCAAACTCGGAGACTTTGTCCGGCGCGAGCTTCAGCTTATACAGGACGTAAATCGCGTCGCGCCGATCATCGATCTCATATGCCAGCTTGCGGCGGCCCCAATGGATCACTTGAGAAACCTCGCCACCATTCGCCGTTATCAATCCGGCCACCCGCTCCACGTCGGCGTCGGTCGATTCATCCTCTTCTCTTGGCGGAAAGAGCACAACCAGCTCATATTCGCGCAATGCGCACCTCTTTCTTCGGGTTCGCCCCCGGACCTTCTGTGCAATCGCTCTGATGCCGGAGGTAGAAAGACAAAATTCGATGCAGTAAACGAGGTTTGGATACTATCACAGGTATGGCGAGGCTAAAGACAGACGAACCGATGGGGATCCGCCGGTCTGAGTAGGCTGGCGGAACTCCGAAAGGTCTCGGCCAACCCGATCTATCGATGGGGTCTCCGACCGCTTCCCGTCGATCCTCGCGACCACATGGATAATGGAACTCTCGTGGAGATCACCAGCGGCAGTGTCTACGTGGAAACCGTTGGATCGGGGAAGCCCATTATCGCGCTGCCCGGATTCGCGGGGACGGCGCGAACCTGGCGAGGGGTGGCGGAAATACTGAGCGACTCTTTCGCTGTTCACATGGTGGACTTCCTCGGTTACGGCCTGTCCGACAAGCCAAGTGAGGCGGATCATTCTCCCGTTGGACAGGCCCGACAGATCGAAGAGGTGATGGGCAAGCTCGGGATCTCCCGATGCGTTCTGCTCAGCAATTCCGCCAGTGCGCAGCCCGCGTTGCACGCGGCGTTTCGCCAACCCCGACGCTTCCAAGCCAACGTGATGGTCGCCCCATTCGTCGCTCCCGCACTTGGCCCGGAACTACTCTCCCGGGTAGCGGCGTCGGCGATCGCGAAACCCGTGTTGTCGGCGCTTTTCGGCCTCAGGCCTTTCATCTTCCTGGCCAATACGCTGGGTCGGCACCCGTCCAATCCGGGCGACGACGACGTGGTCGACTTGCAGTACCTGGCCTACGGTTCGGACGGCTACTGGGAGGCGCTGGCGAGATCGGCGAAGTACCTCAGACCCCGCGCCGTGACAGGAATCATGCAGATGATCAGCGCGCCGACGCTGGTTATTTTGGGCGATTCGGACAGGACCGGCAGCGTCGATCGAGCCAGAGCCGTGCTCTCGAAAATCCCCTCCCGCCAGTTTGAAGTGGTGCCCGAGTGCGGACACGTGGTCCAGGAAGAACGCCCCGCCCAGACGGCTCGTTTGATCCGCGCCTTCATATCGTCGCTCAAGGACGGATCGGCGAAAGAATAGGATCGGTTCGGGCGGTTCGCGGGGTGTGGATGGTCATGATCCACCAGGTTCGCTGAGATCGCGGAGGAGGCCGCGACCTGCGGGAAATCGGATTACTACCGATCCCTGGGTCGCGTCCAATCCTCCCGCAGGACGCCGTAAAGAGCGATGTCCACCGGTTTGTCCCGGCGCCAGTGATGCTCACGCTGCAAGCCTTCGCGGCGCATGCCGAGTTTTTCCAGCACGCGGATTGAAGCGGCGTTGGGCGCATCGGTCGTCGCACAAACCTTCCGCAGTTCCAACTCATCGAACGCCGCCTTGACCACCGCCATTGCCGCCTCGGTCGTCAGTCCCCTGCCCCAGAGGAACGGCGCCAGATCGAATCCGACCGAGGCTGTTCGATCGTTCGCGAAGACATGCATGCTGAATGCGCCCACCGAGCGGCCTTGAAACTCGATGCTCCAAAACGGATCAATCGACCACTCCGACTCGAGGTAGTGACCGATGAACTCCTCGGCATGTCGGCGGAGATAGGGCTGTGGCACCGCCTGATATCGCGCCCACGCCGGATCGGTGGCGTATTCCATCATGGCATCCACGTCGGCCAGCGTCGCGGGCCGGAGCAGAAGGCGCTCGGTGCGTATTTTTCTCGAAATCTGAGCCAATTCAGCACCCCGACCAGTCGATCTATACCGTTGATGAGTTTACAAACCTCGAACGCCCGCCGCCCGCGGTGATCGAATCGGACCAGTCGCTTCACCTGTACCTCGGTCGGCGCGCGGCGGGAATGTCACCGAGAGAGACCTCTCGTAATTCAACTATTTGAGATCACCGCTGGCCTTCAGGACGTCGACGACGATTGAAACCTGAACGTCGTCGTGTAGGTCCACCAGAGGAAACCATGCGACTTCAGAAAGGATCTGATCGTCGATCCGCAGCTCTGGATCGACGCCAAGCCGTGCGATGTCCTCGATATCGCCTTCTAGAAGAAAGCAACGCTCCAGACGGTCTTGACCGGCGACTCGTACCGGCCGGTCGTAGAGTTCGCGCACGGCTCGCCCTCTGAGCCCGGTCTCTTCGTGTAGCTCCCGTGATGCAGCCTGCCCTGGGCTTTCTCCCGACTCAACGCGCCCTCCCGGAAGCGTCCAGTACTCGCGAGCACGTTAGGTGTGGCGGACCAAAAGGATTGATCTGTCTCGGAGAACCGCTCCACAGGCCCGCCCGACCTGATCTTTAGTCATCGCGTCGATGCCTCGGCACCCGTGATCCTCGAAGCCATCTTATGGTCCGCGGCGTTGGCAGTCTGGGCTCCGGCTTTTGCACTGGGGCCCCGACGGCCTGTGTGGTGTAGGTGCCGGACAGGTTTCAGCCGATAGCGATTAGGGCGATGGCCATGAGCACGAACGTGATGCCGTGGTAGAGATTGTTGAGGACGGTGAGCCCAATGGGCCGCTTTTCGAACACATTGCCGACCCAGCTTGTGCTGAACACGAACCCGATCCAGACGATGAGACCCAGAACGATGCCCCCGCCGATTCCGCTGATGCCGATCATTTGAAGGAGGATCGCGATCGCGTAGGCAGTGAGGGCGGAGCCAATCAGGTTGCTGATCAAGGCTACAACGCGACCGCCTCTAGCCTTCAAATCAGCCTCGGTCGTGCCGATGTAGGCCATCCAGCGGTTGCCCATGACCCGTGGCGCGTACCAAACAAAGCCGACAACCATGCCAATCACGGTAGCCACGACAACGCCGATCCAATTGGCTTCGAAGGAAATCATGACAACCCCCATTCCGCATCCATACATTGGCGTAAGCATGAAGTAGCACAGCTGGTGGGGCAAGAGCAGCCATGGAGGGGGCGCATGGGCTTCCGTTCGACGTATGATTCCGCCATGTTGGTGCACATCGGCGAGTCGGAATTCGAGGTCGGCGGCGCCGAACTCGGCGAGCTACGCGAGTCAAACGACGTCCTAGACGATCGTGACGCTTTGCGCGAGCGTTTCAATGAGGACGGGTATCTTCTGATAAGAGGATTGCAAAAGCGAGACCCCGTGCTGTCGGCGCGGCAGGCGTTTCTGGAGTATCTGGATAACCTTGGTTGCCTGGATCCGGCCGCTCCCCTCATCGACGGTGCGATAAATACGAGCAGGGGGCCACGTGGTGGATTTCGTACTCAAACGGGGGCCAATCTCGTGGTGGACGCGTCCAACGAGCTGGGGCCCCTGGCGGCATCCGACAATGGCGCGTCGCTTGCGAACGCACCCCCGATAACGGGTTTGGTCGAGTCCCCGGAGATCATTAAATTCTTCGAGGGGTTCCTTGGCGGCGAAGTTCTCCCATTCAAGCACCGATGGCTTCGCGTCGCCGGCACGGGGCCCAGTACGGCCATGCATTTCGACTTCATGTACATGGGCAAAGGCACCGAAAACGTCTACTCGGTCTGGTGCCCACTCGGAGACACGCCCAAAGAATTGGGCGGTCTTGCGCTCAGCGTCGGATCGCACTCGTCGGGTGAGCTCAAGGCGGCGTACGGGAAACTCGATGCCTACGACGACGACGAACAATTGAAAGATCTATACGCGCGCAGTCCAAAGGAGTTCGCGAGTCGATTTGAGTCGAAGTGGCACGCCGCCGACTACAAAGCGGGCGACGTCCTGATCTTCGGGATGTACATGCTGCATGCCCCGCTTCAAAACCAGACCGATCGATTTAGGCTGAGCACCGACACGCGTTACCAGCTCGCCAGTGAACCCGTGGACGAGCGATGGTTCAGCGATTGGCACCTCGAAAGAGCGTTCATAGGCGGCGACGCCTAGCGTTTCGGGTCGACGATCGCCCTCAGAATTCGTCGTAAACCCGTTATCCTGAGCGAAGCGAAGGATCACGGCGCTGGCAACAGGCTCTTATCCCCTTTACCCTTCCACCCCTTTACCCTTCCACCCCTTTCCCTCCGACTGCGCCCCGTCTCTCTGGGAATGGGCCGAGGCCAGCGTCGAGATACTCCTGAGCCCAAGCCGCCCCACCACCGGCGGGCAGTCTCGCCGTTCCCACGCCGCGACCAGTCCGCCCGTCAGACATATCATTCCGACGCATCACAAAAGCGCCGCGCTTGGATTACGACCTCCGAGGCGGAGCCGCGGACGCTCACGCGTCGCGGCCGGGCGGCGTGTCGGCGGATCCGCGCTCAGGCTGTTGCTAATCCACTCCATCGACGGTTATGTTTGCTTGACGGCGGCGAGCCGCCGCACTTTGGGCCTTAGGAGGCGATTTGACCGAGGACGATCGGCGGCAGGCACAGAACGGCGACCCTCAGGCCGCGGAGACGATCCGCGCGCATCTAATCGTCTGCGACGGGTGCTGATGCGGCACGGGCGATAACGCAAATCGCCCGCCGATCCTCGTTGAGGATTACAAAGCCGGCTTCGAGGCCCGCGCGATTCAAGGAAAAGTCAAAATGGCGGTTGAGGGCTGCCTGGGCTTATGTAGTCCCTCGAACGTCGCGGTTCTCTCGATGCGCGGTGGAAACCAATGGTTTGGCCGCATCAATAGCCGCAGGGAGGTTGGGTTGCTACTGGATTACGTGGCGGAGTCCGTCGATCAGGACATGCCGACGGTCCCCGGCGGCTTACTTGCCCGACACGCGCTGCGATTCAGGTAGACGACCTTAAGCAACTACGCGACGCCGCTTCGGCGCGTCGAAGACTCAGCGCCCAGCCAGAACTCCGTCGATGCCGAGCTGCGGTCGCGGTCATGCGGCTTTCACCAGCCCCGTTTTCCGCAACGCCGCTCGATATGAGGCGTCCAGCGATTCCAACGTGAACCCCGTCCGGGCCAGCAAAGCCTCCTCGAAGGCGACGCCCGCCTCGACGTCCGCCAGCACCAGCAACAACGGCAAACCTCCTACGCGCTCCGCCGCGTGGTTTACCGCGTAGTAGGCGGCGCCATAGGCCAGGTTGAGGCGCTCCAGGCTGCTCTGAAGGCTTGTCCATGAACCGTCAAGTTCGCTGATTGACGGCAGAAATCCACCGCGCAATGCCGCTGGGACGGTCGTGTTGTAACGGTAACGGCCAACTCCAAGCGGATAATTTGAAAACGCGACCGTGTTGGCCATGCCCTCAACGAACCAGACCGGTTGAAGCTCGCTCACGAAATCGAACTGGAGGACGTGCGTGTATTCATGCGCGAGGATCACGGTTGTTAGTTCCAGGTCCATCAGCGTTCCGTCGGAAAGTTCTAGATTCATCACGACCGCCCGTCCCCCCCGTTACTACGTCGTCCTTGATAGCCACCGCCGCGATATTCGTTTCATAAAACTCGCGGTCGATCCGTTCCCCAAATACGCTCTCCAACCCCGCCGAAAACCCGGATCGACTTCCGTGAAGATAAAACGTGACGAGCTGTGTCGGGCGCCACCCCCACGTGGCGGCAACGTTTTCGACGAACGCCTCCACGGCCGTTCTGATGTCTACCCCGGGACCGCCCGACCTTTCATCCATGGCCTTGACGTCTGGTGGCACGAACGCCGCGACCGTCGGGGTGGCTGTGGCGGCAGGCGTTGCTTGCGGAGTCGGACTGGAAACCGGCGTGACGGTTGCGGCAGGCGTGGGTGTCGGCGGCGGTGCGTAACCGGGCGCGTCGATGGCGTCGCCCGTCCAATGGACAAGCCCGTCGGCGGTCCAACCCCAATGATTGAAGCCATCCGTGAATGTCGGAATGTTCGTGGACTTCCGGTAGAAAGCTAATCCGGCGGTTGTGTTTTGAAGCGTGTCGCCATTCTGGGGATTGGAGTTCTCGCACTCGGTCGGCAGGCCCATCGTTTCGCCGAGAAGGGACTTGAGATGGGCAAAGCCGAATAGAAATTCAGGTTCTTGGCCGGTCGCGCAGTGAGGAGCTGCGCCGGCCGGCGCCACGAACGCGGCCAGGATAAGAACTGTGAGCGCGAGCGCCGGTATGAAACGTTTCATCGTCCTTCTTGCTGCAGTTTGCCAAGTATCTCGGTGGTATGACACCAACTAGCTCGTCTCTATAGGCCGTAGGTTAGTTCGGAATCCCATCGCCTGGAAGTCGTCCGAAACCACGAATATCATCTGGCTGCGGGGGCAAAGTGGCACGTCAACGACTTCGTCTTTCCGTCGACTGTGGGAACTCCGCTCCGACAACCCCATGTCCTAGCAGCGTTCCACACCGTACTCAGATCGGCGGGAGTCAGGCGCAGACGGATGCACGATCTGCGTAGTACGTATTCAACCAACCTGGCGGCTCTTGGAGTCCACCCCCGCGTTGCGCAGCAACTCTTGGGTCACGGCAGATTCGATACGACAATGCGCTTTTACACTGCCGTAATTCCCTCGGCCTTGCGAGATGCAGCCAGCAGCTTAGATGTGATTTTGGGCCGGGGCGACGGGCTAGATCAAAGGGGTGCAAGGGCGGGGTAAGAGCTCGGCCAGCGACGAAGGTACCGTGGTTCGCAACCCTGACGGCTCGGGCGGCGAATCGGCTAGTTAGCGTTCGCCTCTTGCTCGTCCAGGATTCCGAGCTGTCTGAGCTGGTCCAACATGTTCCACTCGCTCCAGGATTCCTTGATTCGACCATTTACGATGCGAGTCAACACCATCCCAGTGACTTCCATCGTCCTCCCTGTAGGTGGCGGAAAGTGCGGCGATTCCCCCAAGTGTGTACCTCTCTCAGTCCACTGGGTGAGAACCATGTCACCGTCGGCAATCTGCCGGTCGACGCGTATGGTCAAGTCTGGAAATATGCCGCGGTAGCCCGAAATAAACTGGCTGAGCGTTTCAGGCCCTTCGATTGGCTCCCCGGCCCCTGGACTATGTCCCAAAAAGTCCGGAGCAACCAAATTGTCGACCACGCCAAGGTCTCCATCTATCCATACGCCCTGCAAGAACTGCCGAACTACCTTCTTCTTCTGCTCATCTGTCACTTTTACCTCCGTCTGCTGTCCACGCCCGTCGCAATCCGATTCATAGATCGATCAGACGAGCGCACGGAATCGATCTAGCTTGACCACTCAGAAAACTGCTCCTTTATTTGAACGACATCCGGAAGAATTGATTCGTATGCCTCGACTAGATCCGGATCGAAATGTGTCCCTTTGGACTTAGTAATTTCATCCATCGCCTCCTCAACAGTCCAGGCTTTTTTATACGGGCGCTCGCTTGTGAGCGCATCGAATACGTCGCACAACGATGCGACGCGTCCTTCGATGGGGATGGCGTCCCCCTGAAGGCCCTCTGGATAACCTGAGCCGTCCCATTTCTCATGATGAGTGAGAGCAATTGATCGGGCCATGTTCAAAAGGTCAGAATCCTGCGTACCCAGGAGCTCACCCCCAATTGTCGCGTGGCGTTTCATGGTTTGCCATTCGGCGTGGTCCAACCTACCCGGCTTGAGAAGTATTTCGTCGGAGATAGCTATCTTGCCGACATCGTGCAGCGGGCTTGCGTGAAGCAGCATTTCGGAATGCTCTAGGCTCATTCCCACGGCCGCCCCCAATAGTGAGCAATAGAGGCTCATGCGCGTGATGTGGTCACCCGTCGTGTCGTCACGCCATTCAGCAGCATGTGCCAGGCGCCGGACGATCTCCAGCCGGGTTTCCTGTAGCTCTTTAGTACGCTGCTGAACCCTTTCCTCAAGGACATCGTTTTACGCCCGCAGATCGCCGTAGAGCATGCGCATTTCAATGATGTTACGCATACGTTTAAGGAGCTCCACGCGGTCGAGCGGCTTTTCGAGATAGTCCCTGGCCCCTTGTTCAAGAGCCTGGTGGCGTGATTGCTTGTCTCTCTCGGCGGTAAGAACGAGTACAGGCAAGAAGGGATCGGAGCTGAGATTCTTGAATTGCTCGATGATTTCAAAACCGTCGAAGTGGGGCATTTTGAGATCAAGTAAAACCACATCAGGCTCGAAGTCGGTATAGAGCTTTGTTGCCTCCCTTGAATCCGTGGTGCTCTCGACGTTGTTGTATCCCGAAATACTCAGCATTTTCTTTAGAAGGAGAACGTTCGCGACTTCGTCATCGACGACCAGGATCTTGGCCCCGAGAATCCGTGCGTCACTAATCATTCTCAGCCTGCAAACGAGAATGGTCGGACGCCCCCAGGATGTCGTCAATCGTCTTTAGGAATTGGGATACGTCCAGCGGCTTCTTGATGTATTCCCCAAAACCGGCCTCGAGACCCTTTTCCACGTCGCGGGGCATCACCGACGCGCTGAGCGCGATAACGGGAATTTCCCGCGTAACGTCGTCGGCCCGAAGCCGCTTCAAGGCCTCAAAACCGTCCATCCCAGGCAAGTGGATGTCCATTACAACGAGATCGGGTCGGTGGGCGCGAGCGAGTTCGATGCCCATTTGAGCTTGAGGCGCGGTGAGCAACTCTACTAAGGGGCGCTGATCAAGAATGCGTTCGACGAGCCTTACATTTGCCGGGTTGTCTTCCACGTAGAGGACTTTGTACTTCGCATTGGTCCGGTCAGTAGCTAAATCGGCTGAGGAAGCTGTTAGCTCTTCGATCACCGGCGCTGGAGCCGAAGCCAATGGAAGGTCGATTGAGAAGCGGCTGCCCTTCCCCAACTCGCTCGTTACAGTGATGCTTCCGCCCATTACGGCCAGGAGTTCCTTCGTGACCGCCAATCCGATGCCTGCTCCTTCCACCTGTCCCTCATGCATCTCCAATCGAGCGAAAGGCTCGAATATCGTTTCGAGCATCGAGTCAGGAATCCCCTCACCTGTATCACTAATGCTCAACCGCCAAAGAGAGCCGTTCACTGGTTCGAGATCCAACGTTACGAGACCGGAATCGCGGTTGTATTTGATGGCATTCGTTAGCACGTTCATGATCACCTGTCTCAACCGTCCCCGGTCGGCCGTCACATGGGAGTGATCTACATTTCCGGTTTCATCCTCAATCTCAATGCCACGAGTGGTAGCCAAGGGTTCGAGTATCGAGACTGGTTCCTCGATCACATCTTGCAGTGAAAGAACCTCGGGGGAGACGGTGAGTCGACCGGCCTCAATCCGGGCGAGATCGAGAACATCGTTAATGAGTGCCAGCAGATGATCGCCAGCCTTCAGAATCTGCTCGACGCTCTCTTGCTGCGACGAGCTCAGAGGTTCGCCCGGATCGGATTCCAAGACCTGCGCAAACCCCAAGATCGCGTTCATGGGTGTGCGAAGCTCATGGCTCATACTGGACAGAAACTCCGATTTGGCACTGCTCGCGGCTTCTGCACGACGGCGTTCTTCCTCCACTGTGTCCATCGTCGATTTCAATTGGGTAACCATCTCATCGAATGCGTCCGCAAGCACGCCTATCTCGTCTTCGCTCTTCATGGAAATGGGTTGGCTGAGATTCCCCTCACCGATGCGCACCGCGGCAGCAGCAAGACTAGCGAGACGCCGGGTAATTGAATGGCTTAATAGCATCGCGAGAATCGCGCCGACGACCGCCACCGCCGTGGCCGTGACGATGCCGCGATTGCGGACTTCGGCCAGTTTTACGCCAAGTGGCTCCGTAGAGAGCGCAATTCCAAGGGCTCCGATTTCACCCGTTGGGAAGGCGACACCCCTTGCGAGCAAAAGGTTTCCAGGCAGCCATACAAGGACCGCTCTTTCGACTTGATCACCCGCAACGGCTACTTTTTCTCTGATGGCGCGAGCAGCCAACCCATCGATCATCTCCTTGGTCGACCGGTCCCGTATGAATCTGGCAGACTCGCTGACGGAAGTTGCCTCTCCGTAGACGAACGAAGCGGTGACGGTTCCCTCGTCGATTAGCTGGAATGTTGCCGCGACAAGATCGTCATAGTGGACAACTTCAACCCCGCCGGCAAGACCCGCGATCTCGAGGCCCGCTATCCCAGAGGCCGTAACTACCACCGAATCAAGTATTGCGGACCCTCGCGTCTCGAGTGCTAACCGCAGTTCCTGCTGCTCACTGCGGACTGAGAGCACAGTGATAACCGCAAGGCCGACGACAACCAGCGCCGTCACGCTGACGGTGAGCTTGGCCAAGATCGGCCAAGCTCGCAAATGGAATGCACGACGTAACTTCATCTAATTCGCGCGTTTCCGGTCAACGGGGCGGGGGAATCTATGGCTGAAGTCGACGAGATTGTGCCCGCCGGTTGAATCCGCTGACGACGACGCACGGGACTTCCGCACCGTACAGTGCGGAAATCTCCGATGTCTGATTGAACCCATCAAGATGGCCACTCAACCCGGCTACGAAGGACGGCCTTAGGCTAGCACCGGCTCCCTGGGCTCTCAACAAGACTCCGAGCGGGACGCCAATTGACTCAGATTCCACCATCTCGGGTCAGTTTCGAGCAGGGTTGCTACATCAGTTGCTACATTTCAGCGCTCCTGCGTCATAAATAACTGTCACCACAGGGAAAATTGAGCAGGATACGGTTAGCTGGTGCCGGGGGAGGGACTCGAACCCTCACGGGTGATTAGCCCCCAGGATTTTAAGTCCCGTGCGTCTGCCTATTCCGCCACCCCGGCGCTTGGGGCGGAGACTAGCACAGGGGATGACCTTCAAATGGCGGACGTCCTTTCGAGAGCTATGTCCGGCTAGTTCCTATTGAGCTTTGACCTTCGATGTAGGAACCCGAATCGGGAATTGGCCCCGCTCCGGCTTTCCCTGGGGCAGTCACCGCCTGGGCCAGGGGGACTATGAGACGCGTCCCGGTTGTGCTCGCTTTGGCGACCGTTCTCCTGGTCGTCCATACGGCATTATCGGCGAGCAACCTCACGCCCGCTACGTCGATTAACACGGAAAGGTAAATCAATGGACTACATGCTGCTGGACGTCCCTTCAAAGCTGGAAACCGAGCGCTTGATTCTTAAACCGTACAAACGAGGCGATGGCCAATGGCTCCATGCGATTTTTAAAGACAACATCTGTCACCTTCGGGCAGCAATTGAAGGCGTTAAATCAGGGTTGGGCTTGGATTTGACTGATCCGACTGAAGCCGAAATATTTGTGCGTCAATTGGGCGCAGATTGGGCAGCCCGCAAGAGATTCATCTTCGGCATCTGGGAAAAGGCCACCGACCGCTACGTCGGCGATGTCTGGATCGAGAGTCAGAACTGGGACGTACCATTGCACGAGATTGGATACTTCGTCGTAAAGGAGCATCTGAGAAAGGGGTTCGCAACCGAGGCCACCAAGGCTGCGCTACGGTTTGTTTTTCAGCATCTGAAATCCAACAAGGCCAGTTTGACTTGTGATGACGACAATGAGCCTGCTTATCGCGTAGCGGACCGTTGCGGATTCATTCGAGAAGGGTGCCTGCGCGGAGAGGTAAAACGAGCAAATGGCATCTTAGTCGGCAAGCTCTGCTATGGAATGCTAAGAGGAGAGTTTGAAACACTGAGACAGTAGTGGACTATCGTCGACCTGGCTCGCTCCGCACGGGCGAAGCACAACCGCGACGCGAGGCAACACTTGACTGGAAGTTCAAGGCGTTAACGCCGTCACCTAAGTTCGCGTGACCTGCTGCTCCAAGGCGACGGACGAACCATGGGGCCATTTCTTGTGAAGCGATTTAACGGCTCCGTCCCATCCCCCGCCACCCAAGAATACGGATCGGGGGTTGGGGGGCTACGTCCGTGGACCGCGACTCCCATCTGAGCCACTCAAGCCGCGTAGCTGACAGCCACCCTGACAGCTCAACGGGCGGACGACGGCCATCCGTGTGGACCGACTTCCCGCGGCCACACCACCGCAGCCGGGTGGACGGTCAACTTAACCATGTTTAGCGAGATTGCGCGGTCACGCCCGCCCGATTCGAGATTGCCAGTGACTAGCGGAACTGCACGCGAAACGCCGTTCCCCAAGCCGCCAGGTTGTTTGATCTGAGGGACTCTTCACAGTCGGGAAAGTCAATAGCGGCGGCGCAAATGCGGGCAATAGCTTCTTCGGTGTCCACTTCTTCCGACAAAACGGTCTGAATCCACTGGAAGAAATCGTATTCGGCTTCGGGCTTCTGTTGCATGAACGTGTCGCGTCCGTCCGGAAGTCGAACGAACATGGTAAACCTGCCGACATCGTCCACCTTCTTACCCCCGGAGTCTTTCAAAGTCACCGAGAGCCCCGTCTGGTCAGTTACGTCGAGATAGTCGTAGAGGATCGTGGTGTTTCCGGATCTGTCGCCGGAGTCGTAAATCAGGTAGTGGATCTCAGCGTCTGCGACAGGCACCCAGGAGCCGTCGGCCTGCTGCTCCTCGACCATCGTGACCACGAGGAACCTCTCCGATTCCGCCCCATTCGCGTCCCCGCCGCACGCGGTCGCGACGATGGCGTGCAATCCTACGAGTAGTGAGACGACCACGACTCGGGCAAGCCGGCGAGCCGATTCCGGGATTATTACGTTGTTGAACTTCACTTGACGATCCTGGCGTGTCTGCCCGATTCAACGTCTGCACTCGCACCGCACAATACGTAAACCGATGCTTGAGCTTAGCCTCCTCGAGAACACCGACGCATCGCGAAAGATCGCCTACTGATTCGCAGGCATCATCGTGGAACGCGTAAAGGAGTCAGAATCCGGCGACATGAACGACGGAGGCAACAACCCTGCAGCGGAGGCCAATCGGTTTCGGCGCTTGATTGCCGAAATCGACAAGAAGTGGGCGGAGCGGGACGACGAGGTATCCGACAGCGAGAACGCAGAAGTCTAAAAGACGTTCCAGCGGCACCCGGCGAATCTGAGATGGAAATGGCCGCCAAAAGAGGGCTTGATCTGGAATGAAGATTTAGCGTCTCCGCGGCATCCTCCGACGCCTAGAGTCAGGATCTGGAGTTAAGGCCCCCGGGGGGGCCCGGCCACCTGCTCGCCGGCACTTGCCCACCCGGCCAGTTCCTGCCAATGGAATTGCGGCCAGTGGCTGCTACCGGAGAAGGTCAGCGACGCTCGGGTAACCCACCTTCGGAGAAGTTGCCCAACTCATTTGGGTCGCACATGCTCATCGGGAAGCGCATTTCCCGCAGTCCTAAGTAATGATAATGGGACTCTTGTCGATGGTTATTAATTACAGGGTGGCTCCCGCCCAACCAGAAGTCCGGGAATGGATTCCCGGGCGGGGAGCGAATGTATTCACTCGGGCAAAGGAGGCCCGGTAAGAACGTGGAAGTAAGTCTTAATGCGGCAATGCCGCCCGTCGTTCAACGCGGCAGCGGCACGGACCTAAAGTCTCGAAGTTCAAGTGGTGGTTCGGCTCCAGTTAGAACATCCGCGACGTTCAGTCGTGACAGCGATAGCGGCTTGATCTCCATCAAGATCGTGAACAGCTCCACTGGGGATGTCATACGGAGCATTCCTTCGCGAGATTACGTACGCCTTCCACAGGCGGCTGGCAATCTAAAAGGGACGTTGCTTGATGAAACGGCGTAATACCGACGAGCCAGCAGAGTCCCGCCACCATGCCGTCCGCTCACTGTCAGACATCAAAGTCGGTGAACTGGCGAACGGCGATTTCGAGAAGCTGGCGAGTGAGTATCGAGCCTTGGTAGCGTCCGCTCAATCGAGAATCATGGAGATAATGGATATCGCCTACTGGCCTATCGGCCAATCGATTGCGATTACTGATGAGCAATCGAAGCAGCTAGATGACCCTTGTCGGCAGTGGGACGCAGCGGAGTACGAACTCAATCGCGTCTCGATGGCGCTAACTGGAGACCCCATTCCAGAACTCTCCTTGTACCTTACGGACCTCAGTTAACGTCCCCGGACGCCGCGCAACTTCCTGGTGTAGTGCTTCCGGGAATTATCGAGACCACGTGCGGCACGCTAGCCGTCCTAATTGCTCGCCGGCGGAGGGTTCGCAAAAATGTCCGGGCCGGTCCCTGGTGAGACGAGCGGCTGATCCACGAATGCCCGACCATCCTTGCCCGTGGACCAGTCGAATGCCAAAATGGGCACCATCCAGCTGGCGACACCCGTGTAGTTAAGGTTGCTAGGAGTCGATGGATTTAGGTCTGTTTCTAATGCCCCTGCATCCGCCGGAGAAGCCCCCGGCCGATAGTCTCGACGAAGACCTGGAACTGGTGTGCCGCGCCGACGAACTCGGGTTCACTGAAGCCTGGGTGGGTGAGCATATGTCAGCCAAATGGGAGCCTATCGGCGCGCCCGATATTTTCCTGGCGCATGCGTTTCCGCTCACTCGCAGAATCCGGCTCGGGACCGGAGTCTTTCTTCTTGCCATACACCATCCGGTCGATGTGGCAACGCGGGCGGCGTTGCTGGACCACATCTCCCGCGGTCGCTTCAATCTTGGTGTGGGAACTGGAAGCGTCCCGAGCGATCGGCCGCTCAAAGGTATATTCGCGGAGCCTCCGGAGCTATTGGATCGGTTCCGGGAGAGTCTGGAAATCATTCTTCAATTGTGGGAAGCCGAACCGCCATGGCGCTATGAGGGGAAGTATTGGACCGTCGAACTTGCGGACAAGTGGGTCGACCTCGAGATGGGTTACCCAATGCGACCGTACACGCAGCCGCATATGCCCATAGGGATTCCCGGTTTCAGTCCCAATTCACCGTCGTTGTTCCAGGCCGGAAAAAGGGGCTGGTACGCGCTCTCCACCAACCTCACCTCAAACTCCGTGCTCGGGACGCACTGGGCAACGTACAAAGAGGGGCTGGAAGCCGGAGGCCATGCGGTGGAGCCGTCGGGCTGGCGGGTCGCGCGGGAGGTCTTCGTTGCCGATACGGACAAAGAAGCGCTGGACTACGCCGTCAACGGTCCTATGGGCGAGACGTTTCGTCGCTATATGTTGCCGCTATGCGCGAAAAACGTACCCGGCGGCCTAGGAACGTTCAAGGACGATCCGGACATGCCGGATGCGGACGTGACGGTGGAGTACCTTGCGCACAACGTGTGGCTGGTGGGCAGTCCGGCCACCATTATCGAGAAAATCGAGCGCTTCCACGACAAATACGGCGAATTCGGCACGCTGTTGATGGTCTCCCACGATTGGACCGACCCGGCGCCTACGATGAGCAGCCTCTCGCTATTGGCGAAGGACGTTCGCCCGGCCTTCGCCTGACCTCGGGCCGCGATTTATGCGCAGGCCGATGGCTCGATAATCTGGGCGAAACCCTCCATAGATGTCCGGCTCCGCCAAATTGCAGTTCCGCTCATCGATGGTGGGGACCGTGAGAGCGAGGGCTGCCATTTCCTGTATGAGCACAGCATTCTGGAGCCGGTTATTGGCATTGGCGATGCGGTTACAACGGGACAACCCTTTGCCCGTAACGCCATGGCGACGGGGATGAGCAACAATCATCTGGAACTCAATATCTCGTTCAACGACCACCGCTTCTACCGCGACCAGACCTGCTGGGTGGACTATCTGCAAGATGTAGCAAAGCAGGCGTTCGTCGATCTCTTTGAGAATGACATTCGAGTCTCGTCCCAATTTGTTGAGGGTTGGCGAATGGCTACCATGGCTACCGATGAGAATATGTATCCGTACCAGCGACTGCTTGATTCTGGGCTGTTCCCGGACGGTCCCCAAATGTGTTACCCGCCCGGAACTGATGTTCGGATTCCGGCGTCGGTCGCTGCGATATCGCCCGAGTCGGCCCTCTTTGGCACCTACAGCCGACAAACAACGGTGTAGGGTCACCCTACAGCATCTTGGGTCGCGGTAGAGACAGGTTCGCCCAGCCTACCGTATATTGTGTTTTGGCCGGATGGATTTTCCGCGAGCCGATCAGTACGTAAAAGACGAATTAGAGGATAGGTGGCCAGTTTTGGTTGACCACAGTGGTTTTCGACATGTCCTACGCTAGTCGCGCCGCCCTCTCAGCTTGTTCCGTCGTTGCGGTGATCCACGCGCCGTCGGACAACCGAGCATTCGCAATCCAAAAACGCTGGTCATCGGTCAAATGACAACCACGAAGGCGTTGTCAGTCGGCACGGCCGAGCGCGAGGTCGCAGAGCAGATCACAGCAGCGGATGCCGAGATTCTGATCCTTAAGCGGCGGCTCACTACGGCCGCGCTGAACCGGGACGTTGTTGATGAAGTCAACACGCGTCTTACGAGCCTGAGTGAACTTCGAGTGGAGCTATCTGCTGCGATTCCAGAAGCCAGGCAGCGTGACATGGACGTTGAGAACGAGCGTCGTCTCGACATCGGTAGGCGACAGTTTTACTCGTTTAACGTCAAATGGATGCGCGACCACCGAGCCGTAGTTCTGAGGCTCGAAAATCTGCTCGCCGACGCTAGGCAAAAGGAGCAGCAGTTTCTTGACGAACATTCGAGTATCCATGGGACGCTTCGTCAAAAATTGGCTCAAGACGGGGCTGAGCTTGAATTGCCATCTGAGGAATTGAACGATGCAGGCGACAACCCTGCAGCGGAGGCCAATCGGTTTCGGCGCATAATCGCCGAAATCGACAAGAAGTGGGCGGAGCGGGACAACGAGGAATCCGAAAGCGATAGCGCCGGAGTCTGATAGAGGCCCCCGAGCCGTCGGCTGATCTGGAATGACAAGGACTTCCAAAAGTGCGTGTTATCTGGAATGAGAATTTAACGTGTCTCAGCTAGCCCCCGCCACTTAGAGTCACAGTCGGGGGTTAAGGGGTACGGGAGGGGGCGCCGATCCGGGATGCCATCCGACCTCGTGAGCCAGCAACCGAGACAGCAACGCCGACGGTCGAACATGGACAGTCGGGCGTAAAGGTACCCAGTCAGCGCTTCGCCACGGCCGCCCAAAGACGAACTCGACAGGATGTAGGCCCGTGCGTCTGCCAATTCCGCCACCCCGGCGCTTGGGGCGGAGCCTAGCTCAGGCAATCCCGCCCAATTCGCGCCGACGGCTAGCACGCCCTGAGTCAGGCCGTGCTAGCCGTCGGTTTTCGCTTTTGCCCCTATTCGGCGGTTCGGCGATCCGACCTTCGATCGCGAAACGGCCTCCAGGATGTCGCGCAGGGATTCGACCGCCGCGTCCATGCGCTCCTTGCCCGCCTCCATGCTTGCCTGACGGGCGTCCCCCAGCGCACCGTTGTTCGTGATATCCGCCATGCTGTAGGCGGCCCTAACGCTATATCGCGCCAGCGTTTCGCGCAGGTCCCATCCCTCCTCCCTCAGATCCCCCGCGGCCAGTGCGCCGCTTTTGACGATCTCGGGGCAGAGGTACAAGGCGTCGGAAACCTCGAGCTCGCAAGCGTGTCCGACCCGGTCCGTTCGCTGATACTTCGACCGCAAGTGATCCGGGATAAGGTCAGGCACGAACACCGCGCCGGAAAACTCCAGGTCGTGCCGGTTTCCAAGCTCCTGCGCCACGACACCAGAAATATCCCGGTTTCCACCGTGGCCATTTACGATCAGAAACCGCTTGAATCCATGCTGAGCCAGCGAACCGACCATGTCGTCGAAGACGGCGATGATCGTCTCCGCGCCCAGCGTTATCGTCCCCGGGAAATCCATGTGGTGAGGGGACACGCCCCAGGGAACGGCCGGCGCGACGAGCAGGCGGGGAAACATCGCGGCCGATGCGAGATTGCAAAGCGATTCGGAAATGGCCGCGTCGGCGGACACGGCCAGATTCGGTCCATGCTGCTCCGTGGACCCGAACGGGATCAGCACAAGGTCGATCCCGTCCCGGTGGTCGGCGACCTCCGGCCACGAAAGCTCGGACAGCTTGAGCGGGCGGCCGTTCGGACCGCTGAAGGCTTGGCCTCCGTTCTCGCCCATCACCCGTCGCTCCTGCCCGTAATCGCATCCCAGTTTTCGATGATATCGATCAAAACAGTATTGAATTCGTCCAATATCGCCTCCACCATGGACTTGCCCGCCTCGTAGCTTGCATGGCGCGAGTCGCCGAGCGCGCCGTTGTACGTCGCGTCGTCGAACGTCCACGCCACCCGCACGCCCCGTTGCCAAAACCGCCGTCGAACGGAGACGCCTTCTCCGCTGCTGATTCCCGGTTGCAGGGCGTGGATCTTGACGAGATCGGGCCGCAAGTACATCAATTCCGACGTCTCGACCTCGCAGGCGTGTCCGACGAATTCGGATTTCTTTATCTGCTCCTCCATCTCATCCGGCTCCAGCGAATATAGGGAACAAGAACCGAGGAAGTCCGGCTCGAGCTCACGGGTGAGCGTCTGCACCGCCATTCCGATCATGGCTTCGTTGCCAGTATGGAAATTGGTCATCAGCCAGCGATTCAGGCCGTGACGCTGGAACGACCGGAACACGTCGCGCAAAACGGCGATCACCGTCTCCGGCCGCATCGTCACCGTGCCTGGGAATCCCATGTGGTACGGCGCGAATCCCCAAGGAATCGCCGGGGCCACCAATACCCTTGGCCAAAGCCGCGCCGACGCAATTTTCGAGATCTCATCGGCGATGGCGGTGTCGGTCTCGAGAGCGGTATTGGGACCGTGCTGCTCCAGCGAGCCGACGGGCTGGATGACGAGGCGGATGTCCGGCAAAAGCTCCTGGAGCTCAGGCCAGGACAGTTCAGACAGAAGCAACGGCTTCTGCTTTTTTACGCGGGGGATATCTAGCGTACTCAACCTGTCCAAGGTTAGGCTGGATCGAACCGGCCGCGCAAAGCTTGGCCGCGTGAGAATTGGGGGTCAGTCGACGCCGCGGATCCAGGCAACCTAATGCCCGGCGCCAACTCATGTTGCTCGCGATCGACATAGGCAACACCAACATATCCCTGGGAGCCTTTGAGTTTCCTAAGCTCACCAACTCCTGGCGACTGCACACCGATCGATCCCGCACGGCGGATGAGTATGCGTTGCTCATGCGATCGATGATGGACTCCGCCAGCGCAGACCCGCGAGAATTCACTTCAGCCATAGTCGGGTCAGTAGTCCCACCGCTCACGCCGACCCTAACCGAATCGATCTCGATCGCTCTTGGATTCGAGGCTTTGATCGCTCGGTCCGACGCGGTGCCCGGAACCCGCGCCCTGGTGGACAATCCGCCCGAGGTCGGCATCGACCGCATTGCCAACTGCGTGGCCGCGCATGAGTTTTTTGGGGGCCCCGCGTTGGTCGTGGACTTCGGCACCACCACGAACTTCGATGTCACAACGCCGGAGGGCGACTACATCGGCGGCGTGATAGCACCGGGAATCTCCATGTCGGTGGAATCGCTCTATCGTGGGGCATCGCAACTTCCGCGCATCCAATTCCGGCGACCGGACAAGATCATCGGCACGAATACCGTGGCCTGCATGGAATCCGGCGTCTACTGGGGCTACGTTTATTTGATAAGGGAAATGATCGAATCTATAAGTGAGGAGCTCGAGACAAAGCCGAGGGTTATCGCCACCGGGGGTCTCGCGACGATGCTTGCCGATGAGATCGGATCCATCGACGATATCGCGCCTGACCTGACGCTTCACGGGCTCGCCATAATCCACGAACGAATAAAGGCGGATGCGGCGTGATCCTCGACGGAAAGCGAATCGTCCTAGGTGTTTCAGGCAGCGTAGCGGCCTACAAATCCGCCTACATCGCCAGCGCCCTGGCGGCGTTCGGCACGCGCGTGGACACCGTCATGACGGCGGCCGCCGCGGAGTTCATAGGGCGGCTCACATTCGAGGGACTGACCCGACGGCCTGCCTATACGAGCGTCATGCAAATGACGCCCGACGGTGGCATAGCCCACGTCGAACTGGGTGGTTCGGCCGACGCCATTGTTATCGCGCCCGCGACGGCGGACACAATCGCGCGTCTCGCCGCGGGCATGGCGAACGACATACTGACCGCCACGGTTCTGGCGTCCAGGGCCCCGCTGATCGTCGCCCCGGCGATGGAGTCCGAAATGTATCTCAGCGAGGCCACGCGGGAGAACCTCGAAAAGCTAAAGGCGCGAGGCGCAACCATCGTTGAACCGGCGTTCGGGCGCCTGGCGAGCGGAAGAGTGGGTCCAGGGCGCCTGGCCGATCCGGAGGAAATCATCGCAGCGTTGCGGGCTGTTCTTGGGAGGGATGGTTTGCTGGCGGGTAGGAAAATCACGGTGACTGGTGGCGGTACCCGCGGCCAGATCGATCCAGTGCGCTTCATCGGCAATCGATCTTCAGGACGCCAGGGCATCGCGATAGCGGAGGCTGCGCGCGATCGCGGAGCGTGTGTGACGTTGATTCTCGGCCATCATTCACACCCGACTCCGGCCGGCGTTGACATCAGGAGCGCGCCGACGTATCAGGCCATGCGTGACGCCGTGATTCAGGAGAGCGGGGACTGTGACGCGCTGATAATGGCGGCGGCGATAAACGATTTCGAGGTGGCCCGACCCTCCTCCGGGAAAACCAAGCGGTCAGGCGACGGCCTCAAGCTCGATCTCGTGGAGAATCCGGACTTTCTGCTCGAGCTCCGCGATGATTTCGTGAAGGTGGGATTTGCCGCCGAGACCGACGGCCTGGAGGAACACGCCGAAGCCAAACTGGTTCAGAAGCGGCTCGACGCGATCGTGGCCAACAACGTCACTGAGCAGGGCGCGGGGTTTGATAGTGAAACGAATCACGTGAAAATCCTGAGGCGCGGATCGCAGTGGGAAGACATCCCAATGGCGCCAAAGGAGCAGATCGCGGAACGCATCGTGGATGTCGTGCAGGAACTCCTCGAAAATCGACCTTCCCGTGAATAGACCGGGACCAAAAACCCGAGGGATACGCTAGTGCCTGCCGCCCGCGACGACCCTCTCAAGCGCAGCAGCAACTCGCGGCCTAACTTCCTCGAACACGTGCAGACCACCAAACTGAAGGACGTGGGAACAACGGATCGGCTCCAGGAACCAGCAGCCGATCCCGCCGGCGACGAACCGCTCACCCGCGAGGGGCGTCCCAGGCTCCGGCCGCCGTCGATTATGAGCGCTCTACAGAGCAATGCCCCGGTGCTCGAAAACGGCGGGACGGACCGCTCTTCGGCTTGGATCATCGCGGGGTTGCTGCTCGCCAGCGTTGTAGTTGGCGCCATCGTTGGAACCATCGTCGCCATGAACGCGTTCCCATAGCGATTCTCGCCGGAAAGAGCCTCTGCGACCACTGGCTCTTCGCACGTAGAATCGACGTCTAGCGGCCACTTGCGGCAAGGGATATTCCAACTGTGCTGAGCGCCACCGGCAAAAGCTGGGAGATTCGGAAACGCGCCGGGTCCGACTTTTTCGCGGAAAATTCGGATCTTCCACCCCTTATGGCGCAGCTTCTCCACAACCGCTCCTACACCGATCGAGAGGTTATCCAAACGGTCCTGAGTGACTCGGACCCGCCACACGATCCGTTCTGGCTGTCGGGCATGGAAGACGCCGTCAATAGGATCTTGAGGGCAGTCAACGACAAAGAGACGGTCTGCGTCTACGCTGATTACGACGCCGACGGCGTGTGCGGGGCCGCCGTATTGATTTCCGCGTTACAGGCCTTGGGAGCACGATCGAGACACTACTTCCCAAATCGCGTGTCCGAGGGCTACGGCCTCAACGAGGAGGCCGTCCGATCGATTCGCGACCTTGGGGCGGATGTGCTGATCTCAACGGACTGCGGTGCGAACGCCGTGCAAGAAGTGGATCTCGCCGCCGATCTTGGCCTCGATGTCATCGTCACGGATCATCATGAGGTAAGCGAAGAGCTGCCGAGGGCTGCCGCGGCCATCAATCCGCGCAATCCCGGCGAGCCTTACCCCTTTCCCGATCTCGCGGGCGTTGGCGTGGCCTACAAGCTCGCCGAAGCTCTCCTCCTCGAGACGGACTCCACCGCGATCGATGGCGAGTCCCTGCTCGATTTTGTGGCTCTGGGTACCGTGGCGGACGTCGTCCCGCTCCGCGGCGAAAATCGCCTGCTGGTTCGCGAAGGCATCAAGCGCCTCAACAACTCTCCGCGTCCAGGTATGCGGGCGCTTATTCAAGCAGCGGGCCTGGAGGTTGGATCCGTGACCTCACGCGATCTTGCCTTTCGGCTTGGACCCCGATTAAACGCAGCCGGCCGGATGAGGGAGGCGGGGATCGCGCTGGATCTGCTGCTCTCCGACGAGATCGGCGTTGCGACCGATCAGGCTCGCGTTCTGAATGAACTGAACCGGGAGCGGCAATTGGCCACGGAAAGCGTTCTCGACGCGGCTCTGCATTCCGCCGACGATGGCGAGTTGATATTGGTAAACGGGGATGACTGGCCGCTCGGCGTGCTCGGACTCGTGGCCGGTCGTCTCGTTGAGCGGACCGGACGGCCAGCGTTCGTATCGTCCGCTGAAGCCGGGGAGATAAGAGGATCTGCGCGCGGCCCGGAAGGTTTCGACCTTCTCCAGCTGCTGCGGTCGGCGAGCTCCATCCTCAAGAAACACGGAGGCCACAAGCGTGCGGCCGGATTCAGCCTGGATCCCGAGCGGCTTGAAGAATTCCATCGTTCGCTGAGAACGTTCTGGCAAGACCTGGACCAACCGCCGGAACCCTCGGTGATGCTTGTGGCGGACTGCCGGCTTCAAGTCGAATCAATCAGTTGGGACACGCTGAGCCTGCAGTCGGCCCTTGAGCCCTACGGCCAAGGCTTCCCCGAGCCCGTGTTCGTGACTTCGGGTCTCACTCTTGGCCAGTTTAGGCGCGTAGGAGATAATCAGATCCACCTCAAGTTGGCGTTTCGCGATTTACCCGAATCGGTCTCGCCAATCTGGTTCAGGATGGGGATGGTGGCGGATAAGCTGGCCTCCGGGACGCGCTACGACGTCGCCTACAAACTCGGGTCGAGCACCTATCGAGGCGAAACGCGAATTGACATGCTCGTCGAGGACATGCGGATTGCGAATTAGGCGTCGAACCGGACGGGGAAGCGTGTAGCTTGGCGGTCACGCTGCGGGAAGTCGAACAAATCCGGCTCGTCGACCCAACGCCTGTGTCGATCGAGGAAATTCTCGAACGCGCCGGAACGTACATTTCCGGTCCGCGCCGCGCTTCGGCCCTCCGCATGATCGGCGAAGCGCACAAGCTCGCGGCGCAGTGCCACGACGGACAAACTCGCCTGACGGGCGATCCTTTCATAAGCCACCCGCTGGCCGTAGCCGCCCTTCTCACCGACATCCGCCTGGATGAAGCGGCCCTATGCGCAGCCCTACTTCACGATGTGATCGAGGATTCGACCTGCGACTTAGAGACTTTGGCCGACAAGTTCGGCGCGGAGGTCGCGGATCTGGTTGACGGCGTAACAAAGCTGACCCAACTCAATCTTGCCGATCTCGAGGATGCCGAGGCGCGCACGCTGCGCAAGATGTTCGTCGCGATGGCCAGGGACATACGCGTCGTGCTCGTCAAGCTCGCCGACCGCCTCCACAACGTCCGCACAGCCTATGCGTTGCCCGACAAGAATCGCATCCGCTTTTGCCAGGAGACCCTGGACATCTTCGCGCCGCTGGCGGGCCGGCTGGGCATCTGGCAATGGAAATGGCAGCTCGAAGACGGCGCCTACCGTCACCTTGCGCCCAGTCGCTACGAATTACTCGCCCGATTGCTCGACGTTCGACGAGAAGAACGCGACGCCCGCGTAAATTCGACCATGGAGGTCATCAAGGAGAAACTCGAAGACGCTGGAATAAGCGCCGAGATCTCCGGACGGGCCAAGCACATCTACAGCATCGACGAGAAGATGCGGCGCAACTCGGTGGAGATCGACCAGGTCTACGACCTGATCGCCCTGCGAGTCATCGTGACGACGATTGAAGAGTGCTATCACGTGCTGGCGATCGTTCACTCCGAATCGAGGGCGATACCCGGGCAGATTGACGACTACATCTCCTCGCCGAAGCACAACGGCTACCAATCGCTGCACACCGCCGTGATGGGTCCCGACGGCGTGCCGTTCGAAGTGCAGATCCGTACCGAGGACATGCATCACGAGTCCGAATACGGTGTCGCCGCCCACTGGCGCTACAAAGAAGGTCAGCTTGACCAGGAGGACTTCGACAGCAAGCTGGCATGGATACGCCAGGTTCTCGAATGGCAGGAGGACCTGGAGACGGCCGCCCCACTCGTGGACATGCTCAAGGGCGACATTTTCAGCGATCAAGTTTTCGTATTCACTCCCAAAGGAGAGGTGCTCGATCTGCCCGCCGGGGCCACGCCGCTGGACTTCGCGTATCGAATTCACACCGAGGTCGGACATCACTGCATAGGCGCGAAGGTCAACGGCCGCCTCGTGTCACTGGATGATGAACTTCGAAACGGCGACCGGGTCGAGATTCTCACGAGCAAGGGGAGCCGCGGCCCGAGCAGGGACTGGCTGACGATAGTGCGAACCGGCCATGCTCGCGACAAGGTCAGGCAGTGGTTCAAGCGGCAAGAGCGAGCTGAGAACGAGGATTACGGACGACTGCTGCTGGATAACGAACTGCGCCGTCTCGGCCATCGCGGTCTGGCCAAAGTCGATCAGAAGGCGCTTGAAGACGTTGCGGAACGACTCTCCTTCGCCGACATATCCGGCTTACTCGCGGCCATTGGGTACGGAGCCGTGACCCCCACGCAGGCGATTCATCGGCTTGGCATAGATACCGATGAAGAGCTCGATGAAGTTGAAGAGACCGATGAGATCGTTGCTACAGCCGAGGCGCTTGGAGGCATCGTACAGCCGCCCGTAAACGTGCTGGGCACCGGAGATCTGCTCACCCGGCTGGGCGTATGCTGCGATCCGCTTCCCGGCGATTCAATCATCGGCTTCATCACCCGGGGACGCGGTGTCACGGTACACAAGGCCGACTGCCCCAACGTTGCGAACGAGCCCGAGCCCGAACGTTTGATTCAGGTCTCGTGGGGGGGTCAGACCCTGCGCAACTCGGCCGGGCTGCCCTCTCGGCTGGCCTCGTGCTGCATGCCCGCCTGGGGTTCGGCGATTGTCGGCGAACGCGTCGGCGGCGAGGTGGCGGTCCACTTGGCCAACTGCCCGCGTATCTCCACAAATGGCAGCGAGCGGATCATCGTCGTCTGGGGAGAGGAGACGCACGCCCGGCTGCCGGTGGCGCTTCGCGTTACGGCCACGGACAGGGGAGGTCTGCTTCGCGATGTGGCCGGCGTGGTGGCCGAGGAGGGTTACAGCATCACATCCGCCAGCGTGTCGACCTCGAACGACGGACTCGCCGTTCTCAGAGTGAGTCTTGAAATCGCCAATATCGACGACCTCGGCCGTCTGCTCAACAGGCTGCAATCAGTCCGAAACGTCATATCGGCACGACGGGAAGGGTCCGGCCTCCATAAGAAGTGAGCGACCGCAGGTCGGAGTTTGAGGAGAAGATCGGACGCCTGCGGGGCCTGATCGCCGCGAAGAACTGGGCGTGGGTGGCTCTTTCGAGACTCGACTCCCTTACCTGGGTTACGAGCGGGGCCAAGTGCTTTGTGGATCTCGGTGCCGAGAGCGGTGTGGCGACGATTCTGGTCAGACCGGATCGCGTGATTCTGGCCACCAACAGAATCGAGATCGACCGGCTGCTGGACGAGGAATTGCAGGACTTACCCTTGGAAACCGCAGTATGCGAATGGCCGCGGTGGATTCAGGACCAGGCGGACTTCATCAGGGAGATAACGGGCGAGTCACCCATAACATCGGACTCGCCGCTGGCCGGTTTTCAAGTTGAGGCGGCCGATTTGCAGGCCCTCCGCTTCAGTTTGACGGCAGCGGAGCAGCGGAGATATCGAGCCCTTGCCAAGGACGCGGCGGCGGCTCTGGAAACGGCGGCGCGCACGGTGCAACGGGGAGAGGCTGAAACGACGATCGCCGCCAGAATCAACGCCGAAATCGCCGTGAGCGGCATGCACGCTCCGGTGGTCCTGGTGGCGTCGGACGAACGGGTCTTCAAATATCGTCATCCCCTCCCCACCTCAAAAACCGTGGATCGATATGCCATGGTCGTCGCGTCGGCCGCGCGCTACGGCCTCTACGCGTCGGTTACACGCCTGATTCACTTCGGCGAGATAAACGAGGAACTGCGCTCGAAGTCGCGGGCATGCGCGGAGATCGACGCGGTGATGATTTCGGCGACGACCGTGGGCACCGCCGTGGAGCAGGTGATTGCAACCGCCCTCGAGGCCTATGCAAGTCATGGCTATGCCGAGGAATGGAAACTCCTTCACCAGGGCGGCGCGGCGGGTTATAGATCCAGGGAATACTTCGCCCATGCCGGATGCCGCCACGTTGTGCAGGACGGCCAGGCATTCGCCTGGAACCCGTCAATTACCGGCGTAAAGAGCGAGGATACGATCTTGGTTGCCGCTTCCGGGCCGGAGGTCATTACAGCCACCGGCGACTGGCCCCAAATTGCGACCGAAACCGGCCTCGAGCGCCCGGCGATCCTGGAGCTCTAGGAGCCGACTGAGGCCAAGTCGGGCTTCTCCCGTCCGCTGCGCCTGGAGGCCGTCCAGTGCAATGGGACTGTCCCGCCCTGTGTAGACTTGGAACTCGCCGAGGCCACAGTCACCGAGGGACCGATTGCCGTACGGATCCGATCCATTCAGTTCGCCCGGTAATTGGTTGAAGGGCAACTTGCATACGCATTCGACCCAATCCGACGGTGACCTTGCCCCCGACGCTGTCGTGAATTGGTATGCCGACCGAGGTTATGACTTCCTGGCGATCACGGATCACCGCATCCGAACCATCGTCGATCCACCCGCAGGCGACAGACTGACTCTCATTCCATCCATGGAATTCGACCTTTGGGAAGAGGTCACGGGCTTTGAATTCCACGTGCTCGGCATCGGTATCAAGAGTATTGATGAGTCGTTGCGCGGCGAGTCTCTGCGGAAGACGGTCGGAGAGATCAAGAATGACGGCGGCCTGTCCATTCTCGCCCATCCGTACTGGCACGGCTTGACCACCGACGTCGTGCTGAATTGCGACGGCCTTGACGGCATGGAGGTGTTCAACTCGACTTGCGAGGACATGAACGGGAAAGGGGAATCCGGCTACCTCTGGGACTCCCTGCTCGACGGCGGAATGGACTTGCTTGGATTCGCGGTGGACGATGCCCACTGGCGACGAGATGACTCCGGCAAGGCTTGGATCATGGCACGGGCCAATGACAACAGTCTCGACGCCATCGTCGACGCTGTAAGCCAGGGACGCTTTTACTCGACTCAAGGACCTGAAATCCACGAGTTCACCGTTGCCCAAAACGGCGCCCATGTTCGCTGCTCGCCCGTGAACGAGATCCGGTTTTTGTCCCAGCGCAACTTGGGTCAACGTGTCAGGTCGGACGGGGACCTGCTGGAGGCCGCCGATTACAGCTTCCGGGGTCGAGAGAAATACGTCCGTGTCGTATGCATCGATGAAGACGGGAAGACGGCCTGGTCGAATCCGATCGCGGCACCAAATCCTGAAGGCGGGGCGGACGCCCGATAATCGCCGCCGGTCGGGCGTCGAAACCTCCGCTTCCACATAATGAACCCACGGCGCATCGAGACTCCTGGAGGCGCCGAACTCGCGTTTACCCGATCCGTCAGTCGGGGCTCCACTCAAACTCATCGAGCGGGTATATCGGCCTGACAAGATTCTTCCACTCGAATTCGCGAAGATTCGCGCTGGCGGCGCCCGGTGTGTCCAAGTAGACGATCTCCCGCGCAAACCGCTCGTACGCCGCTCGAAAAAGCGTCGGCGACTTGACCACCACCGTCCGCGCGGTCATCGGATCGAGTCCGGCGGACCGGTAAAGCTCGGGATCGCTCGTCGGCACCGCCCTCGATGTGACCAGGACTTGGATTGCCCCGGCGGCCAGGACGGCGATCGGCCCGGCGTCAAGCGGCAGGCCCGTAAACGCGGGGCCCATGCGTATGAATTTGCCATCGCCGAGGTGTTCCACGCTGGCCGTCAGCTCGACACCGGTTGAGCGGGCCGGGTCCAGCCTCCCGCCAACCGTTGTTGTGAGCGTATTGCCCAGACCGGCCCGGCCGGCGGCCCGCACGACGTCGGGATCAACGACGGGCACGAGATTTAGTCCATCCGTGCGTCGGGCCGACGGCGCGGCTTCGATCAACGCCTTGAGCACGGCCGCGGAGTCGCCCGGCGCTCCCGACGAGGGGCTGTCCGCCGACTCAACTAGAATCACTGGACCTTCGTTGGCAGCGAGTGCCCGTCCAACGCCGCTCTGGACGTCGGCGAGTTCGACCGCGAATCGGTCCCGTCGCCGCCAAAATTTAAGCGCAAGATCCCGAGCTAAAACCCGGCCTGCGTCCTTTTCATGAGCCACCACAACCACGCTGCAGCCGGTTCCGGGCACGTCAAGCCATGGCTGGACACCAAAAATGGACACCGCCGCCGCGAGACCTTCGGCCTCGATCCAGTCGGCCTCCGCGCGGAGTTCGTGCATTGGCCCGTGAGTAGTCTGCATGTGCTCGGCGGGGACGATCATGGGCGCCTTCTGCAAAACGGTTGTGAGACTCGTACCGTCAGCGGCCATGGAGAGAGCGGCAGCGGCGGCGCGTTCCCCCGTGCGCGCTTGATCGACATGGGGATAGGTACGATATCCAACCAGGATGTCCGCCGCCGAGGCCATTCGTTCCGTTACGTTCGCGTGCAGATCCAGAGTGGCGGCGATTACGCAATCGTCGCCGACGGCGTCGCGAACGGCGAGGAGAAGCGCGCCTTCGGGATCTTGCTCACCATCCACGCACATCGATCCGTGCAGAGCGAGTAGGACGGCCTGAAGGGCAGTGGTATGGGTTGCCTCGACGAGGCGATCCGCGAGCTCCCCGGAAAGTGCTGAGAACGCATCATCGGTCACGTTTCCGCCCGAATTGGCGGCGGCCGCGATCGTGGGAACTACCTGCACGCCTGCGACAGAGTCGCATGCGGAGAGAAACCCCGCGATCTCCGTGTTCGTTCCAGGGAAGTAATCGAGCAGCTCCCGGTCGCGAAGCAGGTATTCCGCTTCGAAGTCACGGAGAGTCGTCTTTACCGGAGAGAAGCTGTTGGTTTCCTGCATCAGCGCGCCGATGGCAACGCGCATGAGGCCCCCGTTCACTGAACTCGTCGGGCAAACCTATGTGCCACGGCTCGCCACGTCAATCGGTCCGCGCTTGCTCGACCCAAACATGGCCCGAATGGATCAAAGAACGGCGCTGAGCCCGCGGAAAATCAACTGCACCGCGATGGCTGTGAGGAGGATTCCGACCATCTTGGCCATGATGAGAATGGGGGTCCGCCCCAAGAATCCAATTATGCTCGCGGTCGTCGCGAATGCGGCCGCCGTCAGTGCGAGGATCGCGACAATTGCTATAACCGTATCGCCAGCGCCGAGGGTCTCTCGGAATACCACCGCGGTGGCGATGGCGCCGGGTCCAGCCAGCAACGGAGTGGCCAGGGGCACGAAAGCCCGCGTAAGTGCGGTATCTTCTGGATCGATGCTTTCGACTCTCATGGGCAGACCGCTTTCCACCAGCCGGATGGCCGGCAGCATCAGCAGGACTCCAGCCGCGACCAGCCGCGATCTGAAAGCTCTCTATGGTGATATTAAGCACGTCCAATACGAACTGTCCGAAGAATGTGGCGGGTATGAGGATCGCTCCCGCCGCCGCCACGGACACCACAGCCACGATGAACCGCTTTCGCGCCCCCTCTCGCGCTGTGAGGATCCCAAATACCGGGATGTTCCCCACGGGGTCGATAATTGCGAAGAACGCAACCAGTGCCTGCGCCAGTTCCGCGTTGATTTTCAGGCCCTCCGATCGCGGCTCCGATTGCCGGGTTAAAGTGACTCCCCGCGCTCATACAGC
Organism: Chloroflexota bacterium; assembly: GCA_963663595.2. Lineage (GTDB taxonomy): Bacteria > Chloroflexota > UBA11872 > UBA11872 > VXNJ01. The sequence continues at coordinate 944,305 of CAXXGZ010000003.1, forward strand.
CCGATCCGGGAAAAAGAATCCATCGAAGCCCGTGGCGAATCCGCAATTGTCGCCTATTCTGACACTGCGAAAGGAGATGACCCATGCCATCGAAAAAAATAATCGTGACGGGCGCCAGCGGCTACATAAGCAGCCTGCTCCTGCCTGCGTTCCGTGACCGCTATGACCTGACGCTGCTGGATGTCAAGAATACGGATAGGGATGGGAGCGTCATTGATGGAATCCAGATCGCTGATCTCTCCGATGATGATCTCGATACGTATCGCTCTTATTTCCGCGGCGCGGACGCCGTGGTCCACCTTGCGTTTCACTCGTCATCCTCGCAACGGGTCGATGGATGGCAGCAGGCATCGTATCTGAGTGAACGGAATAACCTGGACCTGGCCCAGCACGCGTATCAGCTGTCCATGGAAGAGGGCGTTCGCCGTGTAGTGGTGGCCAGCTCGAACCACGCGGCCGACTGGTACGAACACATACTTCGACACCGGCAGCTCGAAATGCTCTCGCCCGACGATAAACGGCTTTCGGACAATTGGTACGGATGGGCCAAGGCCAGCTATGAGCTTATGGGGTTCATGTACGCGACTGGATCGCAAGGCTCGGAGCTGGAGAACGTCCAGATCAGAATCGGTGCGCCGCGACCCATCGACGGCGAGAAGTTTCGCGACGACGAGGCCGGCTACAAGCGCGATCTGGGCGCCTACATCAGCCCCCGGGACTTGCAGCAGCTATTCATCAAGTCCATAGAGGCTGAAGATATCGAAGACGCCCACGGGATCCCGTTTCAGGTCTTTTACGGTGTTTCCGACAACACCCGGGCCTTCTGGGCGCTCGACAACGCTCGGGAAGTCATCGACTACGAGCCCGAGGACGATTCGGAAATCGTCTTTGCCGAGGACATCCGCAAGCATCTCATAGAGCCCGGCCGGATCGGGCGGTTATGAGCTAGCCCGCTGACCGACGATGCGTGAATCGGTCAGAGAGACCATCCTCGGGATAATCGGGAAGGCCGTAGCCGCCGCGGACCCGCACGAGGCGGTGAGGCGGCATCTTTCCCGCAGCGGCTCTCGACTCGTCGCCGGCGGCACTGAGTACGATCTGGAGTCGTTCGACCGACTAGTCGTGATCGGCGCCGGCAAGGCCAGCGCGCCGATGGCAGTGGCGGCCGAAGAGATCCTGGGCGACCGCCTCACGGGCGGCGTAGTGGTGGTGAAGGAGGGTCACGCCGAGTCAACCCGGCAAATTGATATCGTGGAAGCGAGTCATCCGGAACCGGACTCGAGGGGAGCCGAAGGCGCCCGAAAGATCCTTGATATCGTGTCCGCCGCAAGTCCAGAATCTTTGATCATCGCGGTCTTTTCGGGTGGCGGATCGGCGCTCCTTCCCCTTTATCCCGAAGATATCGACTTTGACGACATGCGAGACCTCACCAGCCTGCTACTTCGGTGCGGCGCCACCATCAATGAGATAAACGCCGTCCGCAAACATCTTTCGCTCGTACAGGGCGGGAGGATCGCGCAGGCGGCGGGCGGCGCGACCATCGTTTCGCTGCTCGTATCCGACGTGGTTGGGAACCCAATCGACGTGATCGCCTCCGGACCCACCTGCGCCGATCCTTCCACCTTTACCGAAGCTCTGAGCGTGCTCGAGAAATATGAGCTAACGGAACTGGCGCCCGTGCGTCCCGTCGAGCGCTTGAAGCGCGGCGCTCGGGGAGAAATAGACGAGACTCCCAAGCCCGGCGATCCGGCGCTCCAAAACGTCACGCACTTGATAATTGCGGACAACGACCTTGCCGCGACGAGCGCCGCCGCAGCGGCAACGCAGGCGGGATTCAGGAGCAAGATCATCACCACGCATTTGGAGGGTGAGGCTCGCGAGGTCGCCCGCGTATTGGGCGCTATCGCCAAGGACCTGGTGCTGCAGGGGCGTCCAGTCTCGCCGCCTAGTTGTTTGATCCTCGGGGGCGAGACCACCGTCACTGTCACCGGAAACGGGAAAGGCGGAAGGAATCAGGAAATGGCCCTGGCGGCCGCGATCGCCATTCAAGGTCTTCGCGACGTTGCGATTCTCTGCTTTGGGACTGACGGAAACGACGGCCCAACGGATGCCGCGGGCGGCCTCGTTGACGGAAACACGATATCGCGCGCCGGCTCCGTGGGGATGGACGCGAGCCAATATCTGGCGGAGAATAATTCCTACGAATTTCTTCGAGCGGTTGATGCACTTGTCGTGACCGGTCCGACCCGCACAAATGTAAACGACCTGGCGGTCGTGTTCGCCTTGGAAGGGCTGCCGTGAACGATCCCCGCTCACAGCGCGTAACGCCGCAGCAAGTTGGCACGGATCTGCGCTGGGCAAAGGTCACGGGGCCGGCAGCCGTGAAGGTTATCGACCGCGACTGGATTCGGTACGTCCGCATTGCGATCCTGCTCGCGGCGGTCGTTCTCACCTGGCAGATAGTGAGATGGCAAGAATCCAATTACGACGGCGCCGCGGCGGGCGCTGCTTCGACCCACGATCGCTTCATTGGTTCGGACGTGACGGTGGAGCCAACTCGGAGACCGATCATTCTTCCCACGGTGCGAGCGCCTGCGCCCATCGACTCGCTTCCCCAGGCGGAACCCACCCCACCGCCCGCCTCGTCGTCGGAAACCGAGGATCCTCCGGCGTCTACAGAAGGCGCCGCAGGCGGTCCGCGTGAATACGTTGTGCAGCCCGGCGACACACTCGGAGGCATCGCGGACTCGGTGAGCGTTCCCATCGAAGCCCTCATGAACATCAACAACATCAGCGATCCCGACCAGATCCGGGTCGGTCAAGTGCTCAAGGTGCCAAACCCCAGCCTCAGATCTCCCGGAGATGTCAGACCCGATACCTATACGGTCGCCGAGGGCGATACATTGCAGCAGATCGCGGATCGGTTCGGCGTGGATATCGAGGACCTTGCGGCGATCAACGGCATCACGAATCCAGACACGATCATCGTGGGGATCGTTCTGCGCATTCCCTGATGGCCTTGGAATTCCGGCGGGCTTGTGGAGGTGGGTGCGACCCTCATAACATGTCGATACCGGGTCGGCGCCTGCCATGCGATTACCTGCATGTGATACCTTGACGAACTTACGAGCAGGGGCCGTCTCAAACCCGAGCCACCAATCATCCGTAGGGGTTATAGAGTGAGTATTTGGAAATTGAAATTAGATGACTGAGACGATGTCCGCCAAAATACGAGAAAACGTTTGGGAGAAGATCGGCGGTAAGGAGGGTGGAACGATCTCCGCCCTAGCCGCTTCGCCCGGGTCGAGTACGGAACGAACTATCTGGGCCGGAACGATGGCCGGTATCTTCACGTCGGCTGATAACGGTCATACCTGGGAAATCTCCAACAGCGGGCTCACAAGCCCGTACGTTCAGGCGCTTGAGGTTTCTCCGAGCTACACCGAGGACAAGCAGCTATTCGCCGGCGCGGTCAATGCGGGCGGATTCAGCACCATCACGGGCGGAAAATTCTGGGAGCGAATGCAGTTCTGGGGCACTGTACCCCAGGTCGTTTGTATTGCGTTTTCGCCCAACTACGGTCGGGACGGTAAAGCGTTTCTCGGTTCAGACGGAGACGGCATCTTCCGCACGGTCAACAACGCCAAGACCTGGAACGCCTCTAACGTGGGGCTGTCGGGCACCGCCATTCAGGCGATTCTTACCTCGCCCGGCTTCGAGACCGACAACACCGTGATCTGCTCGGTAGTGGAAAACGGCGTGTTCAAATCCGACGATGGGGGACGCACCTGGAAACCCGTGGCAGCCGATAAGCTCGGCAAGTTGACGATTCAGGCGCTGGCGTCATCGCCGACGCTGCGCGGCGAAGGGCGCCTGTTCGCGGGTTCCGAGACCGACGGTCTGTGGTACAGCTCCGATCTCGGCGAATCGTGGACCCACGCCGAGGGCCTCGGCGGCCTTTCCATCAACGCGGTGTGCGTTTCGCCCCGCTACGACGACGACTCGACGGTATGGGCCGGAACAGGCGAAGGCGGTGTCTTTCGGTCCACCGATGCCGGAGCCACATGGAAGCGAGTGACGCCGGAGGCCGATTCGCATTCCGTACTCTCGATAATCGCGCTGGCTGAACCAGGCGGGCAGACCCTCGTGCTGGCTGGGTCGTATGAGCGCGGAATCCTCCGCTCCGATGACGGCGGTGAGAAATGGGAGATGTCCAGCGGTTCACTATCGAGCCAGAACTGGCTGTGCCTGGCGCTTTCGCCTGAGCTGGACAGCGATGGCGTGATGTTTGCCGGCGGCACATCGTCGGGCGTTTTCAAAAGCGTGGACGGCGGGGCCTCGTGGGACGACCCGGCTGAGGATTTGTCGGGCCTCGACATCGCCAAGATTGCGATATCGCCCCGATTCGCCATCGATAAAACCGCCTTTGCGGCGACGTCCGAGGGCCTGCTGGCGACCCGCGACGGCGGCGACACGTGGAAGGCGGTCAAAGACCCGATTGGCGATACGGAATTGCGTACCGTCGCTATATCGCCCGACTTCGAGTCGGACGGCGTTGTATTTGCCGGGGGCGTGCTCGGGCAGGGATTCTTCAGCACGAACGCCGGCGAAAGTTTTGAAAGCGCCGAATACGACTTCGGCGGCGAGATCCTCTCCGATATCGCGTTTTCGCCCAACTTCGCAAGCGACGGGGTACTGCTCGTAGGATCCCTGGGTACGGGCGTCGTGACGGTTCACAAGTCCACCGATTCCGGAGAGACGTGGCGCAAGTGGGTACAGCATCCGTGCAGTACGCAGTGGATCTCCATCGCCATCCCGTCCAATTACGACGCGGAGGAGGATCTATGGTTTTTCGCGGCCGAAAGCGAGGTCTTCAAGCCCGCCCGCCGGCTGCGTCAGGTGTGGTCCGGAACCTACCCCTCGGCGCGCGACGCCGCCGTGCTTCACATCACGACGCCGGCCAGCTACGAGCAAGCGCAGGCGATATTCGTCGCCACCAGCAAGGGCGTCTGGCGCTCCGGCGACAACGCGCTGGACTGGGAGGAAATCAACGACGGGCTGGCCAACATGGCTGTGCTACAGGTGGCGACGTCCCCCAAGTATCATGAAGACGGTATCGTATACATGCTCGGACTCGGCGGAGAGATCTGGCGCTACCGGGATGTTCCCGACACTCGAATCATGAGCGAATCCAAGGCAACGGATTACATTTAGGTCGGTGACCCACGCGGCGGGTCGCAGCGCGGCGGCATGGAAATTCCATGCGGGGCCTTACTTGATCTTCCGTAAGGTGATGCGTGATGGCTGTCTTTAAGCACCGGCGTGGCATTAGCCGCCGATCTTTTCTGATTTCGGTGGGGACCGCCGCAGGCATCATGGCAAGCGCCTGCGGCTCCAGCGCGATTTCGGGGCTCGACGAGAGTCGTACGTTGACAGACGTACAACGCCGCCTGCTCGGAGACAAGGACGAGATCGCCACCGCATCCTCCCAGCCGACCCAGGTCGCTCAACCGACCAAGCCGCTAATGGTGCACCCCATATCGAGTTCATTTGGACCCAGGACGAGTCACTATCGCGGAGTAATCCAGACTGCCGGGTCGGTAAACGAAATAGCTCCAAGACTGGAGATGGCCAGATTCAGGCCGACCATTGAAAATCGGACCGTAGGCCAGACGATCGCGCTGCTCGCCGATACGGATCCAACCGACCTCCTCGTGTTCCCGGCGGATTCTCTGCAGGATCTGAATGACAACGATCTGCTGACCCCGCTGGACAAGATCTCGGACATTGGCGAAGCGATCAAGCCCGAGAACTATTGGTCCAACACTCTGCTCGATGCGGGCCGGATCAACGGGCGCCAGGTGGCCATACCGCTGCTCCTCGGTCCGTGGCTGCTGATGTACAAACGGAAGCAGCTCTCCGACCACGGCATACGTGACCCCAACCAATGGCCATGGGATCCCACTCAGTTCGCTGAAAACGCCAGCCGCCTGACTCAGGTCAGCGGTCGGGACGACGCCACGGATAGATTTGGGTTTCTACAGATAGTTTCGGAGAACGCCGCCATCCAACCTATACCTCCTTCCTGGGTTTGGATGATCGCCATGGGGTCAACGCTGCCCGAGAGGGACGGTAATGAAGAGGCTCTCGCGGACGAACCGGCCGTAGCGGGCCTGAAGCTGATGGATGACCTAATAAACCGTCACCGCTCGGTATTCAAGGTATCGGGGAGCACATCGGGCAGGCGCCTGCGGGGCCTGATGCAGGATTCGCGTATTTCGATGATGTCGTTTCCAGTGAACAGCGGCTGGTTCCTGTCGGGATGGAGAAATTCCACATCGGAAGGATTCGACCTGGCCACTCTGCCCGGCGGGACGCGGAGGAAGACGCCAACGGAAATCCACATGATGGCCGCCGTTTCGACCTGGACCAAGCATCCTGACGCAGCCGTGACCGCGCTCGCCAACCTTTACAGGACCGCCGGCCAGACGGTCTTCCCATCGGCGATCCGAGCGCAGATAGACCATATCCCGATCATCGAGCCCGTAATGCGAGAGTCCGACATCCGAATACTGGAAAGCGGTCTTCAGCGCAGCCAGCCGATCATTTTCTCTAAGCCCGAGAAAAGGCTTCTGATTCAGCGGCTCGACCGGGCCATTACCTTCGACAAATCCCCGCCCGAGGAAGCCGCCAATGATGCTGCGCGCGCTTTGAGCGAGTTTCGTTTGGCGGCGAGTATCCGATCGGGATCGGGGCCGGCCGCGCCGGCGGCAATACCGGGTTCGAGCTAAAGCACCGAATACGCCCAGGTACCTGCGATCATCATCGCCGCGATAACGGCCAGCAGGATCGACAGCTGCACCCAGGGCCTGTCGCGACGGGGTGCTACGAGCTTCGGAACCCCTTCGTATTTGTCTGCCAATGCGACCTCCGGAATACTTCGTCAGTGCGAAGGTATATGAAGATCTCCTAACTGTGCAACCAATGATTGCCAAGAAACGGCCTCATTGGTGTTGGAGTCGGATGATCCCCTCAACTAATGGGCGGCCGCCGACGTTGCGGCAGCGCGTATCCATGGCGACAGATCGACCCAATGCACCGTGTTAGAATTCGCGCGCCCTTGGATGTGAAATGTTTCACTATCTTGGCAATCCCGACTGAGGGCGGCTAGCGGTGGGACCTATCCGGGCTGCCGCCCTGGCTGTTCAGTTCGGATTTGTCGTTGGCGGCATGGTTGCCAGCGGCGTGCTCCTGGGGCGGTATTTAGACGATGCATTTGGCACCAAGCCGCTGATGCTTTTGGTGGGGCTGCTGCTCGGACTGGGACTCAGCTTCTGCGTCATGTATCTGATCTACCAGTGGCAAAAAGAAAAGTAAGAGGCGCGTTTGCAGCCTGAAGTCAGCCTGGCGGCCGAGCCCTTCTGCGAGCAATGTGAACTCGGCCCCCTTCTGATCACCAACTCGATGGTGATCATGTTGGTAGTAATGCTGGCCCTTCTCCTGGTCGCCGTCGCAGTGCGCCGGCGACTTTCCAGCGTTCCAGGGACACTCCAGAACGTTGTCGAGTTCATACTCGAAGCCTTGGACGGCATTGTAGAACCTGCTTTGGGAAGGCGGGCCGCGCGCCTGTTCCCGCTCATCGCGACCATCTTCATCTTCATTCTTTTCGCCAATTGGTTCAGCCTGCTTCCGCTCGTGGGAACGATCGGCTGGATCGAACACCATGGCGAAGAGAAAATCCTCGTCCCGTTCCTCAGGCCGGCGACCGCCGATCTCAACATGACGATCGCCCTGGCCCTCGTGGCATTCGCCACGATTCACATAAGCGGGATCGCCGCGCACGGACCATTCGGCCACCTCAAGGCGGTCTCCCAGAACATCCTCTTGGCTCCGGTGTTCATAGTGATCGAGCTTTTCGTTATCGTCTCTCTGTCCTTCCGGCTTTTCGGAAATCTGCTCGCCGGCGATGTCCTGATTGGGATATCGGGCTGGATTCTGCCCATTGTTGGCGCCGGATTCCTGGTCCTCGAGGTACTGTTTGGCCTCATACAGGCCGTTATCTTTACAATGCTGACGCTCAGCTTCACCAGCGTTTCAATCGGCGCAGCAAATGAGCATGCGTAAACAGATTCAAGGAGGTCCTTAATTGGAACCAATAGGAGCCGGTCTCGCGATAGGCCTCGCCGGCCTGGGTGCCGGACTCGGAATCGGTATTGGCGTCAGAGGCGCCATGGAGGCGCTGGGCAGGAACCCGGACGCCGAAAACGCGATCCGCACGACAATGATCATCGGTCTGGGGCTTGCCGAGGCGATCGGTATCTACGGGTTCCTCATCGGGTTATTCCTCGCCCTGGGGCTGGGCGGCTAGCCTGCGATCAATCGTCTAACCAGGCCCTGATGAAATGATCGAGCTATTTGAAGGCGTCGGGATCTTGTTCCCGAACATAGTCTTCCAGCTTGTCTCGTTCCTCATCTTCGTGTTTCTTATGCACCGGATTCTCTACCGGCCGCTGCGACGCACCATGAGCGACCGACGCGAGCGGATCCAGGGCAGCCTTGCCGAAGCAGCGCGGATGGAGGAGGAGACGCGGGAGGAGCGCCGAGATTTTGAAGAAGGTTTGCAGGAACAGCGGGAAGATATTCGGAGATCGCGGGAAGAAGCCCTGCAGAGAGTTGGCGTAGTGGAGCAGGAAGAGCTTAGAAAGGCCCGCGCCGACGCCGATCGAATTCGGCATGAGGCCGAGCGCGAGGCTCAGCGCATGAAAGATCAGGCCCTTCGTGAGGTTCGAGGGCATGTCGCCGATCTCGTGATAGAGGCCACCGCGAAGGTCCTCGACCGGACGATAGACGATCCAGAGCATCGTCGTCTCGTTGGAGAAGTTATCGCCGAGGTGGAAGGCGGGGCCGAGTGAGGCGCGATCGGCACTTTGACCGCCGGCGAGTTAGGCAATACGTGACCGTGGTCACCGAGATGGCGAAGGAGTCCGACGCCTGGGAGACGTGGGATCGGGATCTGGAGATCCTCAGTGGAGTGGCCTCATCGGGGGCGCTGCGTTCCGTCGTGATTAGGCCCGGATCGACGACCGAGGCCCAGACAGAGGCGCTCGACAACCTGGCGGGCGACTTGCTTTCACCCGAGGGCGCGGCGCTCGCCGAAGTACTCATCGAGCAAGGCGTTTTTGACTTATTCCCATCCGTATGGACCCACTATCTGCGCAGGAGCTCCGCGGAAGGCTTCGTCAATCGAGTCCGTGTAACCGCCGCCGTTCCGCTTACAGAAGGTGAGATCGGCGAAATCCGGCGCAGACTGCTTGAACCAGACCGGAAGCTGCTCCTTGAAGTCGTGGAGAATCCGCGGATTCTTGGCGGCCTTGTAATCCGACAGGGTGACTGGCGGAGCGACCTTAGCGTACTGGCCAGACTGCAGGCGCTGCAGACAGCACTGAAATAAACGGATATTGAGAGAGTATGACTAGCAGTTCGGACCAAATAGCCGACATTCTTAGGGAACGAATTCAGGACCTGGATACCGCGGTTCGCGCGGCGAATGTGGGGTCGATCGTCGAGATCGGCGACGGAATCGCCAGAATCTCCGGATTGTCCGAGGCGCTGGCCGGCGAGCTTCTTGAGTTCCCGGGCGGAACGCTCGGCATAGCGTTGAACCTCGAAGAGGATTCCGTAGGCGCCGTAATCCTGGGAGAATACGCCCACATCAAAGAGGGCGACGAAGTCAAAACCACGACCCGCGTCGCCGAGGTGCCGGTGGGAGACGCGCTCCTAGGTCGCGTGGTGAACGCGGTGGGGCAGCCCGTCGATGGCAAAGGACCCATCCAATCCGCCGAGACTCAGGTCATCGAAAAAGTGGCCCCCGGAGTGGCCCAGCGGCAGGATGTCGATCAACCGCTGCAGACCGGCATCCGCGCAATCGACTCCATGACGCCCATCGGACGCGGGCAGCGCGAACTGATAATCGGCGATCGGCAGATCGGAAAATCCGCGTTGGCCATCGACGCGATCATCAACCAGCGCGACAGCGGAGTTAAGTGCATCTACGTCGCGGTCGGACAGAAGGCGGGGCAGGTGGTCCGCGTGCGATCGACGCTCGAAGAGCACGGGGCCATGGACCATACGGTGATTGTGAGCGCGACAGCCAGCGAACCTGCCGGCATGCAGTTCATCGCGCCCTTCACCGCGTGCACGATCGGCGAGTACTTCCGCGATAAAGGCGAACACGCTCTCATCGTGTACGACGATCTGACAAAGCACGCATGGGCGTATCGACAGATTTCACTGTTGCTGAGAAGACCGCCGGGCCGCGAGGCATATCCAGGAGATGTCTTCTATCTTCACTCCCGGCTGCTCGAACGCGCGGCCAGGATGAGCGACGAGCTCGGGGGCGGAAGCCTTACCGCGCTCCCAATCATCGAGATTCAGGAGGGCGACCTCACCACCTATATTCCGACCAACGTGATATCCATCACCGACGGCCAGATCTACGTTGAGACGGACTTGTTCAACGCCGGAATCCGACCGGCGATAAACGCCGGAGTATCGGTGTCGCGAGTGGGTGGCGACGCCCAGCTCCAGGCCATGCGTGCCGTTGCGGGCGGACTCCGGCTGGACCTGGCGCAGTACCGCGAGGTGGCGGCGTTCGCCCAGTTCGGCTCCGATCTAGATCCCGCGACCCAGCTTCAGCTGACGAGGGGCCAGCGACTGGTGGAGATCCTCAAGCAAGGCCAGTATGAGACGCAGTCCGCGGTTGACCAGGTGATGGCGCTTCGCTGTGGAACGTCGGGCGCGCTTGACACAGTCTCGGTGGAAGACGTCGCCAGATTCATCTCCGAATTCATCGAGCACGCGCGGGCCAGCGCTTCCGATTTGGTCGAGAAGGTGCAGGAATCGGGCCGCCTCGATGACGATGAACTCCAGGAACTCGATTCAACCATCGAACGGTTTAGAGAAACTCAGTTTGAGCCGACCGATACCGGCGACACCGAAGTCGCAGGGGAATAGCCTTTTCGCATGGCGAGTTCCAGGGATATCCGCAACCGCATTCGTGGGGTCGATAGCACGCGTAAGATTACTCGCGCCATGGAGCTTGTTGCGACTTCAAGGCTGAGACGCGCCCAGGAGGCCGCTCTCGCGCGCCGGCCCTATGCGGACAAAATAAGCGAAGTGGTCCGCAATCTGTTCGAGGCCTCACCTCCGGACGAGGGCCTCCCGCGGCTGATGCAGGTCCATGACGTCAATAACGCGGCCATCATCGTCCTCACCACCAACCGTGGACTCTGCGGCGCGCTCAACATCAACACCGTCAGATTCGCCTTGGAGCATCTGCAAACGATCCGCGGGCTGCCGGCCGAACTTTTCCTCGTGGGAATCGGAAAGGTCGGATTGCGAATGCTTCGCGGCGTCGGAACGCTCGTCGCAAGCTTTACCGAAATCCCGGACAGGCCCGGCATCGACGACGTGTTGCCGCTGGCAAGGCTCGTCATCGACGGCTTCAGCTCGGGCGAGTTCGACTCCGTGGACATCATCTATCCGAAATTCGTAAATACGCTCATACAACAGCCGGTACTCGCGCCGCTGCTTCCGGTGGTTCTGCCTGATACCGAAAAACGCACCAGGCAGCTTCAGTACCTTTACGAGCCCGGACCAAGGCAAGTCCTGGAGAATCTGCTGCCGCGCTATGTGGAAATGGAGCTTTATCGCGCCACGCTGGAATTGACTGCGAGCGAGCACAGCGCACGCATGGTTGCCATGCGCAACGCGACGGAAAACGCGGGCGAACTGATCGACGATCTCACGCTTTCGTACAACAGACAACGGCAATCCGCCATAACAAGCGAAATGATTGACATAGCATCCGGCGCCAGCGCCCTGGCGCAGTAGGGAGAATACCGGCTCATGGGTACGGGAAGGATCGCGCAGATTGTTGGTGCGGTGGTCGACGTGGAGTTCGCGGCCGGGGACCTCCCGCCATTGTTTAACGGGCTGGAAGTTGATACCGGCGACGACGGCGATCCTGTGACACTCGAAGTTCAGCAGCACATCGGCAACAGCTGGGTCCGCTGCATCTCAATGACGCCAACCGAGGGATTGAAACGCGGGCTGCCGGTGCGCGACAACGGTACGCCGATCATGGTGCCAGTGGGGGAAGAAACGTTAGGACGGGTGTTTGACGTGACAGGAAGACCCGTTGATGGCGGACCGCCCGTGGAGGGGACCAAGCGATACCCCATTCACCGGCCGCCGCCCGAACTCGAGGAACAGTCCACATCCACCGAGATGTTTGCCACCGGACTTAAGGTCGTCGATCTGGTGGCGCCGTTCACGCGTGGCGGGAAAACGGGTGTGTTCGGCGCCGCGGGCGTGGGCAAGACGGTAATCATCATGGAGCTGATCAACAACGTCGCGAAATCCTACGGCGGCTACTCGGTGTTTTGCGGCGTCGGTGAACGCACGCGCGAAGGTACCCAGCTAATCGGCGAGATGCGCGAATCCGGGGTGATGAGCAACACGATGATGGTCTTTGGGCAGATGAACGAATCGCCCGGCGCGAGACTGCGGGTGGCGCTGGCGGGGCTCTCGATGGCCGAGTACTTCCGCGATGAAGAGGGCCAGGATCTGCTTCTGTTCATCGACAACATCTTCCGGTTCTCGATGTCGGGCTCCGAGGTCTCCGCGCTTCTTGGCCGCATGCCGTCGGCCGTTGGCTACCAGCCGACTCTGAGCACCGAGATGGGTGAACTGCAGGAGCGCATAACGTCGACTTCCAAGGGCTCGATTACGTCGTTCCAGGCCATATACGTGCCAGCCGACGACTACACCGACCCGGCGCCGGTGGTGACCTTTGCCCACCTCGACGCAACGATCCGGCTGGAGCGCTCAATCGTCGAGCGCGGCATATATCCGGCGGTAGATCCGCTCACTTCCACTTCGAAGATTCTGGACCCGCGCATCGTCGGCGAAGAACACTATCGCGTGGCCAGGGGAGTGCAGCAAGTGCTGCAAAGGTACCGCGAACTCCAAGACATCATCGCGATCCTTGGAATCGAGGAGCTGTCCGAGGATGATCGGCTCATCGTCTACCGCGCGCGTCGAATCGAGCGATTCCTGTCGCAACCGATGAACGTGGCCGAGCGTTTTACTGGGCGTGCGGGAGCCATCGTGCCCATTGAGGAAACGATCCGCGGATTCGACGAGATCCTGTTGGGGAACCATGACGATCTGCCAGAACAGGCGTTCTATATGGTCGGGTCGATAGATGAAGCGGTCGAGGCCGCGAAGAAGATGCGCGAGGCCGCTTGAACGCGCTGTTCGCACGGCAGCGGTAACGTCTCAGCGAGGGGCTGAATCATGGCGAAGCTATCCGTCGAGCTCGTCACGCCGGAACGCCGCGTCGTCGACGAGAAAGACATCGATATGGTTATCGCGCCCGCCGTGGAGGGCCAGGTCGCGATTCTTCCCAATCACGCGCCCTTCATAACGGAGCTTCAACCCGGCGTCCTTACGATCCGGAGAGAGGGTCAGGACGAGTACCTGGCCGTCAGCGGCGGATTCTTCGAAGTATTGCGAAACAAGATCACAGTCCTCGCCGACTCTTCGGAAAGGTCCGAAGAAATCGATCTGGATCGGGCCCGGGAAGCGCGTGACCTCGCGATCCAGGAGCTTGCGGCCCCGCAGGAACCAAGCGAAGCGATTAGAGCGCGAATTACATTGCTGCGCTCGATAGCCCGACTTCGGGCTGCTGAACGGGGTGGCCGCTAGAATACGGCCAATGGCCAATTCCACGATCGGATCGAATCAAACCGGGCGGACGATCCCGGATCGGCTCGTCGTTACCGGCGGCGCCCGACTACAGGGCGCGGTATCTATTCGCGGCGCCAAGAACGCGATCCTCCCGATCATGGCGGCGTCGCTGCTGACGGACGAGCCGTGTCACATCACAAATGTACCGCTGATCGAGGACGTGGAAATCATGGTTGCCCTACTTCGCGGTTTGGGCGCCAAGGTAAACCTCGATCGTCCGCGCCGTGAGCTGGTCATAACGGCCGAGAGGCTTACGTCCCACGAAGCCGATCCTACCCTGGTGCCCGAGATGCGCGCATCATTCCTTGTGGCCGGTCCGCTTCTCGCGCGATTTGGGGGGTTCGATTGCGTTCATCCTGGTGGCTGCGCCATCGGGACGCGGCCTGTGAATGTGGACATCCATGGTTTCCGGGCGATGGGAGCCAAGATCGTAATCGATGACAGCTGCTACAACGCGCGGGCTCCGGAACTCACCGGCGCGCGAATCTACCTCGACTATCCAAGCCATACCGGCACCGAGAACCTTGTCATGGCCGCGTGCCTGGCCAAGGGAACCACGACAATTGTTCACGCATCGCGCGAGCCCGAAGTGCTGGAGCTCGTCTCATACCTCCAAGCAATGGGCGCCGACATTCAGGGCGAGGGCACGAGCGTCATTGAAGTGACGGGCAGCGGCCGGCTTCATGGCACCCATCGAAAGGTAATGCCAGATCGGGTTGCTGCCGGTACGTTGGCCATCGCCGCGTCGATCTGCGGCGGCGACGTGGAGCTGCTGAACGTGATCCCGGAGCAACTTGAACCCGTTCTCCACAAGCTCAGGGAAACTGGCGTCGAAACTCAGGAAGGCGAACGATCGGTTGTGATTCGCTCCGACCGGCGCCTCCGCGCCACGGAGGTCCAGAGCATGCCCTACCCAGGATTCCCCAGCGACAACCAGGCCGACATGGGCGCCATGTTGACTCAGGCCCAGGGAGCAAGCCAGATCATCGAGCGCGTGTTCGACGATAGATTTGGATACGTCATAGGCCTTAACCAACTTGGAGCCAATATCACCACGAAGGGGACGCGGGCCATCGTGACCGGTCCAAGCCGTCTCAAAGGCACGGAGATCTCGGTTCAAAAGGACCTGCGCGCTGGATCTGCCTTGATCCTCGCCGGTCTGGTTGCCGAAGGCGAAACGACGATACGCGACGCCCGCTACATCTACCGGGGTTTCGAGAGCCTCGCCGATGACCTCGCATCCCTTGGCGCCGCAGTCGAAGCTTCCACGTACGTAAAATCCCTGGTGCCGGCCTGAGCCGCACCGCGGTCCAGATTCCGTGATCTTCGGTCCGCGGCAGCTTGGCGTGGATTTGGGTACGGTCAACGTGGTGGTATACGCCCGGGGCAAGGGAATCGTAATCAACGAACCCTCGGTCGTAGCCATCGCCATGCCAGAACGTAAGCTTCTCGCGGTGGGACGCACAGCCCGAGAAATGGTGGGGCGCGCGCCGGGAAGCATTCGCATAATGCACCCGATGCGAGATGGTGTTATCGCCGACTACCTCGTCACCGAAGCCATGCTGCGCTATTTCATCGAGCGTGTCTGCGGACGCTTTCGGCTGTTTCAGCCGGAGATGATGATATCCGTCCCGACGGGCGTCACCGGCGTGGAGCGCCGGGCCGTCCGCGACGCCGCCGTCGCCGCCGGTTGCAAGGAGGCACAGTTGATTCCGGAGCCCCTGGCGGCCGCGATCGGCGCCCGAATACCCATCTCCGCGCCGTCAGGAAACATGGTCGTAAACGTTGGCGGCGGAACCACGGAGATCGCGGTGATCTCGTTGAACGATATCGTCGTATCAAACTCAATTCGGGTCGGCGGAAACAAGATCGACGACGCGATCTCCAACTACGTTCGCCGTAAGTACAACCTGCTTATCGGCGACCCAACCTCGGAACAGATAAAGATCGCCGTCGGCAGCGCCACGCAGATGCCGGAAGCCATTCCAATGGAAGTAAGGGGAAGAGACCAGGTAGCGGGACTTCCCAGAACAGTCACCATCACTTCAGACGAAATCACAACCGCGATATCCGAACCCGTGAAGGCCATCGTGCGCGGCGTCAGATCGGTTTTCGAGCAGACCCCACCAGAACTCTCAGCGGACATTATCGACAAGGGCATTGTGATGATCGGCGGCGGGAGCTTGCTGCGAAACCTGGATACCCTCATGTCCGAGCAGACCGGTATTCCGTGCATGATCGCTGAACAGCCGATGATGTGCGTGGCATTGGGTACCGGGATCGCCCTCGAACACTTTGAGGTCCTTCGGAAGGTCCTGATACCCGTTTGACAGGTCGTGCCGGACAGACAGGGGGAGTCGATTCATCCGATGGCAGGAGACTGGAAATTTATTCAGACATACCCGATGCCGGACATCGGGATCGATCTCTTACGCGCCGTGGGCGACGTTACCGAGGTATTCGACCCGGGTCCCGGTGAGATTGAAGCCCGGATGGAGGGCGTTCACGCGATCGTCGCAGGGACAGAATCCATTACTGAATCCGTGCTGGAATCGAGCGTTGAAATCAGAGTCGTGGGCAGATTCGGTGCGGGCGTGGACAGCGTGGACGTCGAAGCCGCAACAAAGCGCGGCATCGCGGTGCTGAATACTCCGGCGGCGAACTCCCAGACCGTGGCGGAGCACGCTATCGCGCTGTTGCTGGGCATTACTCATCACTTGGCCGAGGGGGACTCCTCGATCCGCACTTCAGGTTTTGAACTCCGTCCCGTCTTGATCGGCATGGAACTCAAGGGCAAAACGCTCGGCGTGATCGGGCTCGGTGACATTGGGGCCAAAGTGGCGCGGATCGCGAATCTCGGGCTTGGCATGAATCTGCTGGTACATACGGCTCATCCAGATCCCGATCGCCTCGTTAACCTTGGAATCGAAGGCCGGTTTGTCGAGTTGGACGAATTGCTGACGGAATCCGACGTCGTCACGCTCCACGCAGCCCTCACTCCAGCGACGCACAATCTGCTGAGCCGCGACCGGCTCGCGCTCATGAACCCCGGCTCGTATCTGATAAACACGGCGCGCGGAGCCCTCATCGACGAGGACGCCCTTGTGGCCATGCTCGAAAAGGAAGGGATTCGCGGCGCCGGATTGGATGTTTACGCGGTGGAGCCGCCGTCGCCGGACAACCCTCTTCTAAAGCTCTCCAACGTCGTGTTGACCCCCCACACCTCCGCGAATTCGGACGAAGCCTTCGCTCGCATGGCCACCATGGTGTGCGAGAGCATCGTGCAACTGTTGCAGGGTGGCCAGCCCGAGAATTGTGTCAATCCGCAGGTCTACGAATAACACCTGGAATCTGCCGAGATGGATCGCGTTGACTACCCCAAGGCGCTGAAGCCTGCCGCACGCGGAGTCGCCTGCCGACCCCTCCGTTGCCCCAATCGAAACCTGATGACAGGGTCCACCGATTCGTGTAAACGGCGAGTTACGACCGGAACGGCCCAGCCGTCGCACCCCCGACCGGTCCGCTACGATCTCCAGAGAATATCCCCGGCTGGGCCTGCCCGTACTCCTATCCGTTGGCCACGGAATTCAAAAATTCCGCTCTCGTGGCGCTGTTGTCTCTGAACACACCGCGGGTGACAGTAGTCACCATCTTGCTTCCAGGCAGCTTGATACCGCGCATGGTCATGCACAAGTGCTCGGCTTCGATGCGAACCCCCACGCCCAACGGCTGCAGAGCGTTTTCGACCGCGTCTGCGATCTGGCACGATAGACGCTCCTGGATCTGAGGGCGGCGAGCCAGGATGTCTAGCGCCCGGGCAAGCTTGCTCACGCCAACGATTCTGTCGCTGGGGAGGTAGCCAATATCAGCTTGCCCGAAGAAGGGCATGAGATGGTGCTCGCACACCGAATAGAAGGGGATATCGCGCAGGACAATCATTTCATCATGGAACTGATCGAAGGTCGTCCGCAGCACAGCTTCCGGGTCTTCGTCGAGACCGGAGAACAGCTCCGAGTACATCCGGGCCACGCGTTCGGGAGTATCGCGGAGACCGTCCCTCGTCGGGTCCTCCCCAATGTTGACCAGAATGCTTCGAACCGCTTCGCCGATCTCATCAGTTTCGATCAAGTTACTCATCCAATCCTGGGATTCGACTTCACCCGCGATGCGCCGCCGATTCTACCGGCCCTCGAAACCGTGTCGTTCGACGCAACTCGCTTGAAGTATCGCGCATGGTGGCAAGCGCTGTATGTGATTTTCGTTGGGTTGCCGTAACGCTTCGAGCGGCGTCCATTCCGCCGACAGCTACCGAGGCTTCGAAGTGGACTTAAGATCCGGGATCATCCGGCCACAAACGTTGACTGTCGATCGTCCGGTATGTCTCGCCGTCACGGCCGTGCTCATCCGGAAAACCATCCAATTCGTGGGCCTCCTTGCCAGCCGCCGCAATAACGTCCCTCGAGACGAGGATTCGAGCATTGGCCCTGATGGCCAGATTTATCGCGTCGCTGGGCCTCGCATCCACGTCGATGCCGCCCCGCTCGGTGACGAGTCTGACGGTGGCAAAGAATATTTCGCCGGTGAGCCGGCTGATTTCGACGTTTTCCACGTTCGCGCCCGCGGCGCGTAGCAGCGCGCCCGTGAGATCGTGCGTCATCGGGCGCTTGGGATTCTGCTCCGCCAGCGCGTCTGCCGCCAGGCGAACAGCATCTTCGTCCCAAACCATCGCTATATGCTTGCCTGAGGACACATCGCGGAGCTTTATGACCCCCGAAGGGCGTCTCTCCCCGTCGCCCCGTTCGATTGTTATGAGCTCGAGACTCGTTATCTCCGCCGTCGACGCCATGGTTAGGCTCCTGTCTGTAGTGACGGGCTCCCGCCGTACGTTACGTCTAGCTCGATAGAGGGCGCTTCGGATCCCGGGAATGGTGGTATCCAGCTCGCGCGCCATGTCGGCGTAGGTGAGGCGAGCATCGTATTTGAGCTGGAGTAGACGTCGATCCCGGGGCGAAAGTCGTTCATATCCATCGGCTGACGCAACCGACCTTGGCGCTAGATTCCTCGGCTCAACACGTGTTCGCGATGCGTTCGAACTTCCGGCTGCCGCCCCGATCAGCCTTCGATTACGTCGTTGCCACCGGCGCCCAACATTAACCGTCACGCCCTGGAGCCAAGCCGCGAACTTGGCCGGGTTTTCCAGTCGCTTTATTGCCAGCCACGCTTCAAGCCAAACCTCCTGTTCGAGATCCTCAGCTTCCCACCTATCCCTTTCGAATCTCGTACAGACGCGCCTAACGAGGCCTCGATGGCGGGTCAGCAGCGCCACGAAGGCCCGACGATCACCGCGGGCCGCGGCCTCCGCATCCGGCGCGTCGCCTCGAGTAATCGATATCGGTTTCGATGTGTTGTGCATTCCTTTCTAATAGTGTCCGCCAGCGGGCCGAAAGTCTCACTCTCCTCCAAACTTCCCCAGCTACACTGGCCCAAGCATGAGTACATTGGATCGCAACACCGGCGACGCCGATGAAAACGACGTGGGCGACGAATCTCACGATCCCAATATCGACGAGTTGAACTCAGAGTTTACGCGGGCCATCACAAGCCTCCTCAGCCATCGGACCGATCTGCGCCTCAGAGCGGCGGCGGAGATTCAGGCAATCGCGTCGCACCTGAAAAGCGAATTCGCAGCGCACGACAGCCTTTTCCCTGACTCCTGGGATGAGAATTCGTTGCGCTTTTGGGAGCGGGTGCCCACCCCAGGACATGCGAAGCTACTTCGACCGTCCCAGCTCAAGGGCCTCTTGTACAGGGCAAGCGCATCGCGCGGCGCGATGCGGCGCCTGTTTGAACTTGCCGACGCCGCCGGTCTGCCCAATGCCGAGACGATGGCTCAGGCCGAGCCGCTGCGAACCCAGATCCGTCTCCTGCGCACTCTCAGAGCGGAGATTGAGACCGTTACCGAAGTCATCGATTCAATGCGAGTCGACGCCCCTGAGTCCTCCGCCTCAGGGTTCGTTCAGTCCCAGTTCGAGACATCGGCCGACGCGCCGCCAACCCAAATGTCGGAGGCCGGCGCACCTAGGAGCCTCCCGGACACATCATGGAACGGGCGGATTTCCACCGTCGTCGCCGCGCCGGCGTTCTTGAGCATGGCCTCTCGCAGCCTATTGACTCGCGCGCCCGCCGTTTTGGCCCCCACCATCGGCCTCCTATTCGCCATATCCATCGTCCTCGGAATCCTCCAATACTCGGCGGCCTCGACGGAGCGCATCCTGCGCGAAGAGATATCGGCAGAAGGCGCCACCAGAATCGCCAATGGCGCCATCCTGTTGGGACGAGACGCCGATCGAGCGACTCAGTCGCCATCGGAACTGGACCTCGAGGGTCCTGAGCTGATTGACGCCGTAGCGCGGACTCTCGACGCGCCGCCTCAGGCAAGTGGCCGCCATGCGGCTACGATTCCAATCCCGGCGTCGGGTTCGTATACCGGACATCTCCGCATGGGATTTCTAGCCGACCTGCGATCAAATGCCGTCTTGATGGAAGGTCGATGGGTGCAGGCTGCCCGGCCAGGCTCCATTGGCGCGGTGATGCATGGAACGGGCGTTGACGCCGCCGGCCTCCTCGTGGGAGACACCTTCCGCATGGTCGTGCCGGCGGTCCCCGGTCGCGAGAGCGAAACGGTCGACGTCACGCTCACCGGTCGCTGGGCTCCCAGCGACGTGGACTCGAGTTTCTGGTATCTAGACCCAGAAGACGAACTGGCGGCCATCCTCATGGTCGACGAAACCGATTTCCGGGCTCTATTCAGCGGAAACCGTTCGGATCTCGTGGGCCAGGCCATGTGGTACGCCGATTTCGCGCCCAGCACGTTCCAGGTCGAATCTCTGGACTCCCAGATCCAAAGACTGCGCGGCCTCTCAACCCCGGGAGGCGAACTGCCCGCCGGGATCTCCGTTATCGCCTCCCCACTGAACTCTCTGGTTGCCGCGCGAGAAGGTATCGGCCGGCTCAATTCACTCTTACTTCTTGCAGGCATCCCCATCTTCGCGGCCGTGCTGCATTACGTACTGGCCGCCGCGCGTTTGAGCGCGGAATCGAGAGCCTCCGAGCTATCCACGCTCAGGAGCAGAGGAGCCGGCGCCACGCACATCCTTCTCCTGCTCGCCTTTGAAATGCTGCTGACGGGCAGCTTGATCACTGCCTCGGCGCCGTTCCTCGGTTCGCTGACAGCCCGACTCATCCACAGATCCCATGGCTTCCTGATATTCGGGCCCAGGCCGGAAATCGATCCGCCGATCTCCGCTCTTTACTTTCTAATCGCCGGCGGCATCGCCCTGGCCGGCGCCGTGGTGGCGGCGGCGGCGACATACGGCGCGTCGCATCCGTCGGCGGTAACGTATCGGGCTTCGCTCTCGCGCCAGTCCGAAGCGCCTCTCTGGCGGAAGACGTACGCGGATCTGGTGCTTTTGGCCTTAGCCATGTATCTGTATTGGACCCTCTATCAAAGGGACGCGGATTCCGGCATCACCGACCCGGTGCTCCTGCTCGCGCCAACTGCGCTGATCGTCGGACTTGCCCTGACGATAACGCGATTTCTGCCAAGACTCATCGGGCTGCTGAACCGGCTGATACGCGGCAGAGGTCCCGCGCCAGAGGAACTAGCGGCCCAGCATCTGAACCGCCGGATCGGGGCCGGCGCCGCGGCATTCGTTCTGGTCGTAACCACGATCGGTATCGGCCTGTTTCTCGCCTCCGCGGCGTCAACCCTTGACCACAATGACGAACTGCGGGTGCGCTTCGCTTTAGGTGCCGACGTTTTCCTGGTCGAGGGGGCGGCGCCTGGCTACGGCATGCATCTGAGCGAAGGGCTGGCCCCGGACTTCGAATCAGCACCCGGCGTTCAACCGCCCGTCTTCAATCTACCCTTGGACCTGCATGAGAACGCGGAAGGAGTCGTCACGGCGGCACGCCTATGGCGCGGTACCGGCGCCATTGGAGGACCCTCTGTCGACGAAGTCCGCGTTTACGGAATCGACCCCGACGAATTCTTGCGGACGGTCAACTGGCGTTCGGAGTATGCCGATCGGCCCCTGCGGGAGTTGATGGGTCTACTCAACGATGGCCCACAAGTTTTGGTTTCGCCAGACCTTGCGGCCGAGGCGAATCTTAATATTGGGGCACCGGTTTTGCTGCGGATCCGATCCGCCGCCAACGGGGGCGAAGTCCCTATTTCCGAGATCCCGGCAGTCGTGGGCGGCATCGTTCGGCTCTTTCCCACGCATCAGCCGGGCGACGGACCATTCGTTGTGATAAACGATCGCGTGCTCACCCAATCCATGGGCGAGCGTCCATGGCACGTGCTGCTGCGCGCCAACGGATCGTGGGACCTCGAGCGCGGCATCGAGTCGCTGAACGCCGAGGGGCTGCCCGTCATTTCCGGAAAAGACGTGGAGACCGAGCTACAGGCCCGCCGTGCCGACCCGGCCAGAATCGGCCTGTTCGGATTACTTTCGGTGGGCTTCATCGGGGTGCTGGTGCTCGCCCTGGCCCTCCAGATTTATCAGGCCGCGCTGGAGTATTTGCGGCGACGCTCACAGGTTGGCATATTGCGTGCGTCGGGCATGACCAAGATGCAGCTTGCGCGCTGGATGGCCGGCGAGTTTACGTTCCTGCTTGTGGTGGGAATCGCGGGCGGCATCCTGGCCGGATCGATCGGATCCTGGTTTGGACTTCAATATCTGGAACCGGCCGCGGGCGGTTCGGGCGTCGGTCCCGATTTCGAAGCGCTGATCGCGTGGGAGCGCGCCTGGCAGCTTGCGATCATGGCGGGCCTGGCGGCCGTGATCTCCCTGGCGGTGGTCTTTGCCGCCGTGGCGCGCTTTCGGCCGCACGAGGCCATTCAACTGGCCGAGGAGCAGTTTTAGTGAGGACGGTGTATAGAACGAAACGGGGCAGCAACGGTCGAGGTCAGGGGATCGGGTGCACGTCCGAACCTAAGTCGGCGACCAAGCTAGGAAGGACCGCGCCTGCGGACGATCCGCACCTCGGCTCCGGCGAGCGATCCGGGCAGCGGCACGGACGGCTTTCGGACAATCACCTCAACCCCGTCGATTCGATCGGATAGGCTCAGCACCGCATCACTTATCCGTTGCGCAACCGCCTCCAGGAGATTGAGCGACGGGCCCTCCACCACCTTCCGGACCTCAGCGTGGATCATTCCGTAATCGATC
This sequence comes from Chloroflexota bacterium, assembly GCA_963663595.2. GTDB lineage: Bacteria > Chloroflexota > UBA11872 > UBA11872 > VXNJ01. The sequence continues at coordinate 967,350 of CAXXGZ010000003.1, forward strand.
GTTTCGTTCAGGTGGTCGGTAGCGCCGGCACGCGCCAGATCCGTTCGGGCCACCACATCCACCTCGAACCGCTGCCCAAGGGTTTTTTCTTCGGGGCGGTTGCCGTGATAGCCGTAAAAGATCATTCCCCGCAGGGCTACGAAATCGTCGGTCAAGGGTAGGCCGTCCAGTTAGTTCCTGCGCCAGGTCGTGCCAGACGACCCATCCTCGATCGTCACGCCTAATCGGGCCAGTTCAGCGCGAATATGGTCTGATAGGCCCCACACTTTCTCCTCGCGCAACTTCGATCTTACGTCGACAAGCAGTTCGATAAGAGGCTCTATTTCGCCGTCCACGGGGATTGCCGCAACCTGCTCGAGCCCTAGTATCCCGGCAAGCTCCGAGAACCCGCGCTTGGCCGCTTGGAGATCCTCCGGAGACGCGCCGCCGGCGAGCCGATTCACCTCTCGTCCCAGGTCAAACAACGACGCCAGGGCGGCGGACGTATTGAGGTCGTCGTCCAAGGCGCTCTCCAATCGGGACCGCGCATTCTCGATTGCCGCCTTCAAATCCGTTCTCGCTTCGGGTTGTACTTCTCCGTTCGCGGCCGGCGTGGCTCTCATCACGTTCCAAAATCGCTCCCATCCAACCTCAGCCTGTTGCAGCGAGTCGTCGGAATAGTCCACCGGCGATCGGTACTTGGTTGAGATGAGATACAACCGGACAACTTGCGGGCGGAAATGTTGAAAGACTTCCTCGAGGGTGACGAAGTTGCCGGACGAGTGCCCCATCTTCTCGCCCTTCGTGAGCAGAACGGCAAGATGCATCCACACCCTTACGAAAGGAGCCACGCCGAATCCCGCTTCGGCCTGGGCGAGCTCGTTTTCGTGGTGCGGAAAAATAAGGTCGGAGCCGCCCCAATGAATGTCGATCTGCGGGCCCAGGTGCTCGCGAATCATCGACGAGCACTCGATATGCCACCCGGGCCTGCCGGGTCCCCACGGGCTGTCCCAGAAGATCTCGCCCTCCTTGTGCCGTTTCCAAAGCGCGAAGTCGCGTGGATCGCGCTTTTCCGGGTCGATGTCGACCCTGGCCCCCGCCATCACATCTTCCTGCGAACGACCCGATAGCCGCCCGTATTCGGGCCAGCGCCGGACCTCGAAGTAGACGCCTTTGGACGTCGTATAGGCGTATTCCTTGCCGAGCAACTCCTCGATGGCCGTGATGATCGCGTCGATGTTGTCCGTCACCTTCGGGAATACGTGGGCACGCATTACGTTGAGCCGGTCCATCACATCGAAATATGCCTCGGTGTTTTCGGCGGCCAGCTCAATCGGTTCCCTGCCGGCGGCTCTGGCGCGTTCGATGATCTTGTCATCTACGTCGGTGAAATTCTGAACGTGCAGTACGTCATATCCCTTGTATTCGAGATAGCGCCTCATTACGTCCACATGAACGAACAGCCGGGCATGGCCGATGTGCGGCCTGTCTTTGGGAGTCATTCCGCACACATACATTTTTACGACGTCCCCCGCGGGCTCGAAGGGCGCTTGGCTTTTGGTGGCGGTGTCCAGCAGGCGTAGGGTCAGCGGATCTGTACTCCCATCACGCGCGAATCAGGCAAAGTCAGATTCTATCGAAGGAACGGAGTTTAGGGCCCGTTGCCGATGGATTCGAGCAGGACGACGGCATGACACGCTACCGCTTCACCACGCCCAATGTCGCCCAGGCCCTCGTGGGTCTTGGCCTTGACGCTGACCGCATCGTAGTCGACTCCCAGCAAAGCGGCGATCCTCCGCCGCATGGCGCCTATGAACGGCGCCAGCCTTGGAGATTCGAGGATCACGTTCACGTCGAGGTTCCTTACGGTCCACCCGTTCTCGCTGACCGCACGGACGGCCCGTTTAACGAGCGTTGCACTGTCTATGCCCTCGTATTCTGGCTCATCATCGGGGAACATGCTTCCGATGTCGCCCAAGGCGGCGGCGCCCAAAATCGCATCGACGATCGAATGCAGTACGGCATCTCCATTTGAATGCCCCACCGGGCCCTTTTCAGACGGTATCTCTGCGCCTCCGAGAACCATCTGCCGGCCGGACTCCAGGCGATGAATGTCGTAGCCGTTTCCAACCCGGATCAACGGCGCGTACGCGGGCTACGGCCCTGACGGGACTCTTAGGGCGTCGATTATCGACTCCGCCCGCACAAGGTCTTCTGGCGTCGTGATCTTGACATTCGATTGACTCCCCTCGTAGAGAGAAACCGGATATCCACACTGCTCAAGAACCGACGCCTCATCCGTGAACTCATGTAGTCGCTCTTCCAGGCGTTCGTGGGCGTCCAGCAGGCTGGCGAACCTGGCTATCTGCGGTGTCTGCGCCATCCAAACGCTGCGGCGCGGCGGCGTCTCGGCCACCATTCCAAGGTCATCGGCGATTTTTATCGTATCCGACGCGGGAATGGCCGCAATGGCGGCGTCGAATCTCGCCGTGGAAGCGAGTCCGCGTCTGAGAATCTCTTTGTTCAAGAATGGACGCGCACCGTCGTGCACCAAGGCCCATTCAAATCCGGAACGGGCGTCGGCTCTGAGGCCGTTTAGCGTCGATTGGGACCGAACCGCACCGCCAACACAAACTCTGAGGTCGGTTGATTTCACGGTGGCCGAGCCAAGGGCCGTCAGGTCCTCCTCGTGCAGTTCGGAGACCACGAGCCGGATAGCGTCGACCTCGTCGCACGCATCCAGCACTTCCAGAGAGTGGGTCAGCAGCGGCTTCCCGCCCAAGTAGGCCATCATCTTGTCGATCCCGTTCATCCGCGTGCCGTCGCCTCCCGCCAGCAAGATGGCCACTACACGCTTTCGGTCTCTAACCAAGCCCTACCTCCAGCGCTTCGCTTAGGTCTCTCACGGCTACGACTCCACTGATATCCGTCAGCGCCGATGAACCGGGGGCGATACATTTGGCGAATTTCATACGACTGGCTTCCTCGAGGCGCCGCTCTCCCTGCGCCACCGATCGAATCTCGCCGACCAAACCCACCTCTCCGAACGCGGCCATGCTCGACTTAACGGGCCGATCCCGCAGGCTCGAAGCAATCGCAAGCGCCACTGGAAGATCAACGGCGGGCTCCGCCAGTCTCAATCCGCCCACCACATTGACGTATATATCCTGGTTGTAAAGAGCGGTCCCCGCTCTCTTCCCCAGCACAGCGACCATCATCGTGAGGCGGTTCGCATCATACCCATTCGCGACGCGCTTCGGCAGCGGGTATACCGTGCGGCTCACGAGCGCCTGCACCTCCACCATCATCGCCCTGGATCCTTCGATGGGAATCGCGACGGCGGATCCCGGAGCCGATTCCCGCCGCTCGGAGAGAAACACGCTGGAAGGATTCTCCACCTCCGATAGACCGTCCTCACCCATGGCCAAAACCGCGACCTCGTTTGTGGAGCCAAATCGATTCTTGACCGCCCGTAATAGGCGATACGTCGAATTCGCATCGCCTTCCAGATACATAACAACGTCCACGAGGTGCTCCAGGGTACGCGGTCCGGCGATGCTGCCGTCTTTTGTGACGTGACCCGCGATCAGAACGGGAACCTGCGACTCCTTCGCATACCGCAGCAATCGGGTTGCGCTCTCCCGCACTTGAGCCACGCTCCCGGGCGCGGAGTCCATTTCCTCGATCTGCGCCGTTTGGATCGAATCAACCAGGAGCATCCCCGGTCGAGTCTTTTCGGCGAGCCCGATTATCGCTTCTACGCCTATCTCCGACAAGACCGCTATCTGGCTGCCATCGATGCCGAGTCTGTCGGCCCGAAGCCGCAGTTGATGGGGAGATTCTTCGCCGGATACGTACAAGATATTGCGCTCAGATGACAATCCGCTCGCCACATGCAGCATTAATGTGGATTTTCCGATTCCGGGATCGCCTCCCAATAAGACGAGCGATCCTGGAACCAGGCCCCCACCAAGGACCCGTTCCACTTCGGGCATCTGGAATCGAATCCGCGGATAGTCGGCTGAGCGCACGTCGCTAAGCGGAACGGGTTGGAGGGACACCGAAGTGCGGGCTACCCGCTTTCGGCTGGATACATCGGTCTCGGCGAACGAGTCCCAAGCGCCGCACTCGGGGCAGCGCCCGGCCCATTTGGGGCTTGAATGCCCACATTCGCGGCAGACAAACGCGGTCCGCCGACCGGGCACCTACTAGGCTCCGACCGGCTCTCGAATCTCCGCTCGGAGTTCGTCGCCGTCGCGAACCATTCTTATCTTTTCGCCTGGCGCAAAGTCGCCGGCGAGCAGACGTTCCGCGAGGGGATCCTCCACCATGGTTTGTATGATGCGCTTGAGCGGTCGAGCGCCGAAATCAGGGTCGTAGCCTTTTTCCACCAGCAGGGCTGTGGCCTCAGGGGTCATCTCGAGTTCCATCTCATGTTCGACGACCTGTGCCGTGACACGTCTGAGTTCGAGTTCGACGATCTGGGACATATCGTCCTTGCCAAGCGAGCGGAACACCACGGTCGCATCGATTCGGTTCAAGAACTCGGGGCGGAAGCCCTTCTTCAACTCACCCAGGACCTTGCTCTTCATGCCCTGATACCGGTTCTCTTCTGATTCGCTCGATTCGCCGTCAACCTGGAAGCCAAGCTGCGAATCGCGCTTTATCAGCTGAGCCCCGATGTTGGACGTCATCAAGACGATGGTGCTTCGGAAGTCCACCGTGCGGCCGTGCGCGTCGGTGAGGCGGCCGTCGTCCATCAACTGGAGCAAGATATTGAATACTTCGGGATGGGCCTTCTCGATCTCATCAAAGAGGATTACCGAATACGGCCGCCTTCGAACGGCTTCAGTCAACTGCCCCGCCTCGTCGTACCCTACATAGCCGGGCGGCGCGCCAACGAGCCGCGAAACCGAGTGGCGTTCCATGTACTCGGACATGTCGATCCGTAGGAGCGCGTCCTGGCTCCCAAACATGAACTCGGCCAAGGCCCGGGCCAGCAGCGTCTTGCCGACACCTGTGGGACCCATGAGGATAAATGTGCCGATGGGTCGGCTGGGGTCCTTGAGTCCAGCGCGTGCGCGTCGAACCGCCTTCGATATTGTGTTGATTGCCTCATCCTGGCTGATAACCGTTTTGTGGATTTCGTCTTCCATATGGAGCAATCGCTTGGACTCTTCCTCGGCGATGCGCGACACGGGAATACCCGTCCAAACGGATACGACCGCCGCCACGTCTTCCTCCAGGACCTGCGGCATGTTCTCCGCGCGCCGCTGCGTCCACTCAGACTCCAGCTTCTCAACCTCGGCGCGCAGGATCTTTTCCTCGGCCCTGAACTCGTCCGCTTTCTCGAAGTCGCTGTCAGTGATGGCCGCATCTTTTTTGACGATTAGCTCTTCCATCTCGCGCATCACTCTGCGAAGCTCTTCGGGGGCCGATCCGGCGCGGATCTTCACCTTTGCGGACGCTTCGTCGATTACATCGACAGCTTTGTCCGGCAAGAATCGATCCGTCACGTAGCGCCCCGCCAATTCAGCGGCAGCTTGGATGGCCTCATCGGTTATGCCCACCTTGTGGTGTTCCTCATACCGATGCCTGACTCCACGTAGGATGTCGATGCTCTCTTCGATCGTTGCCTCGCCAACCTTTACAGGCTGGAAGCGACGTTCCAGGGCCGCATCGCGCTCTATGTATTTCCGATACTCGTCAGCGGTTGTGGCGCCTATGCACTGAAGCTCACCCCGCGCCAGCGCGGGTTTGAGGATGTTGGCGGCATCAACCGCTCCCTCCGCCGCACCGGCTCCGACCAACGTATGCAACTCGTCGATAAACATGATGCAGTCTTTCGACGACTTGATCTCTTCGATGACCTTCTTCAGACGCTCTTCGAATTCGCCTCGATACTTCGTTCCCGCAACGAGGGATCCGATGTCAAGCGTCAGCAGGCGTCGCCCCTTGAGGCTCTCCGGTACGTCGCCACGATCGATTCGCTGCGCAAGCCCTTCGACGATGGCAGTCTTGCCGACGCCCGGATCGCCAACCAGAGCGGGATTGTTCTTCGTCCGCCTGCTCAAGATCTGGATGACGCGTTCTATCTCATCTTCGCGTCCGATCACGGGATCGAGTTCATCCCGACTTGCGGCCATCGTGAGATCAACGCCCAACGAATCCATCAAGGGGGTTTTGCTCGATCGCTTCCCACCTTGCTGAGTACCTTCGAGGCTGCCGTGGCTGACGACCTGCACCGCCTGCGCTCTAACCTTCTCGAGGTTTACGCCAAGGCTCTCCAGAACACCAGCGGCTATGCCTTCGCCTTCACGCACGAGGCCGAGCAGGAGGTGCTCGGTACCGATGTAGTTGTGTCCGAGTCTCCGCGCTTCTTCCACGGCCAATTCAATGACTCGTTTCGCGCGCGGGGTCAGGTTGATGTCGCCCACCACCATCCGCTCACCGCGTCCGATGATGAACTCGACGGCGCTGCGGACCTTATTCAGCTCGACGCCGAGATTGCTGAGCACCCGTGCGGCTATCCCCTCGCCTTCGCGGAGAAGTCCAAGCAGCAGGTGCTCGGTTCCAATGTAGTTGTGATTGAAGCGGGTAGCCTCGTCCTGCGCGTACACGAGGACTTTCTTGGCCCGCTCGGTGAATTTGTCAAGCCTATCGTTCAACAGATGCTCCCGCGTTCCCGTCCATCAGGTGACGATGGCAGCCATAACAATTGTCGCTAATTGTCGGCCGTTTCCGCTACGTCGTCTGTATCCGGCTTTGCTTTGGTGGATTTGTCCTCGGCCGCATCGGCATCGTCAGCCTCGGCCTCCGTGGTAACGACGTCAGTGTCGATGCTGTCCTCAGCATCCGCCGCTGCATCAGTGCCGTCCTCGGGCTCCGCCGCTGCTTTGGCAGTGCTGTCCTCAGCATCCGCCGCTGCTTCAGTGCCGTTCTCGGGCTCCGCCGCCGCTTTGGCAGTGCTGTCCTCAGCATCCGCCGCTGCTTCATCGGTACCGTCCTCGGGCTCCGCCGCCACTTTGGCAGCGCTGTCCTCAGCCTCCGCCGCTGCTTCATCGGTGACCGTCCTCGGGCTCCGCCGCCACTTCGGCAGTGCTGTCCTCAGCCTCCGCCGCCGCTTCATCGGTGACTTCCTCCGGCTCCGCTGCCACTTCCACCGAATCGGCGGCCTGCTCTACCTCATTGTCGGCATCGTCAGATGTTCCCACAACCAAGCCCTCGCCGCCGTCCATCTCATCGTAATCGACAAGCGACTCGACGCCGGCGTCTGCCGGTACCAGCCTGATCCTACGCCTGGGTATCTCCACGCTGAGAATCCTGAAATCTCGTACGTCGCCCTCTCGCATCGATAACAACACGTCTTCATCCAGGTCCGACGCGTGTGCGAGTCCCTCCACGCCGTCTTCGAGCCGGACAAACACACCGAAGGGAGCGAGCTTGGTCACGGTGCCTTCGACAACCTGCTCGGGAGCCAGCCGCTCTTCGATCGCCTCCCATGGGTCAGGGAGTGCCCGCCGAATGCTCAGAGCGATCTTTTTCTCCTCCCGGTCCAGGGCCAAGATGTAAACATCGATTTCCTGGCCCGGGCTGAGCACTTCACTTGGGCTCGAGACCCTGCTCCACGACAGCTCGGAGATATGCGCAAGTCCGTCGGCGCCGCCAAGATCGATGAACGCGCCGAATGTAGCCAGATTGCTCACCTTGCCTTTGCGAATCTGCCCGACCTTGAGATCCTCGAGCAGCGTCTCCCGCCGCTCAGACCTGAGATCGCGTTCCGCCGCCCGCTCCGAGAGTATGAGCCGGTTGCGGCGCCGGTCCATCTCGATGATCTTCATCTTCAGAGTCTTCCCGACAAGCTGGCCCAGCCGGTCGGCAATATCGTCCCGACTGTCTTCGCTCGACGAGGGGGCGAGACTCACCAGCTGGGACATAGGCACAAAGCCGCGCGGTCCCACGCTTACGAGCACGCCGCCCTTATTGAACTCGGTAACCTTGGCCTCGATGATCTTGCCCTCGTTATAAACGGCTTCGGTATCGCGCCATTGCCTCTCTTGCATGGCGCGCCGAATGGAGAGCATCGCGGCGCCCTCGCCCTCGGGCTGCAGTACGTAAACGGGCACCGACTCACCGACGACCAGGTCGGGCCGCTCGTCCATGACGTGCGGGTCGTAAAGCTCGCGGCCAATCACCACGCCTTCGGCCTTCAGCCCGACGTCAATCATGACTTCGTCGCTTGAAACGCGGACGACCATGCCGTCGACCATCTCGCCGCGACGGAGAAGTCGCACCTCGTGTTCGCCAGCCTCGAGCAGCGACTCCATCGACTCCAAATCGGAGAAATCCGTGTCGGGCAACGCCAGAGTCTTTGTGGTCGTGATTCTTGCCGCCTTTATCGCATCAACGAATGTGGAATTTCAATCAGTTCGATCAGTGCGGTGCACCGATTACAAGTATACGTGAGCACCGAATAACGGGAAAAGAATGCTGAGCGGGACGATGACCGAGCAGCATTCCTACGCATAGCGAATACGTTCGTCGACAGCCGCGCCGACATGACCGGGCAGCAAGTTCAACTCATCCACGACCACGCCAGAGCACGAATTCAGCGGCTTCCCGTTGCGCGTCGCCTGATAGGCCTCATCGAATTCCGACTTCACGACGCCGATGCCGAACGCCAGGACCTTCATTCGCTGGCGCTCGGAGCTATTGCGATTCCTTCGGTCCAGGTCGATAAGCGCCCGGCGCAATTCGGCTGGATCGCTGCTGATCCCGTCAGTGATCATAAAAATACTCTTCAGGCCTTTCTCCTTCGAGCCGTTTTCTATCGCGCTCCGGAGCGCCGTAGAGTCGTCGGTATCTTTGTGGTCGAGTTCGTATAGCGACCGAAAAACGTTGCTGTGGTCCTTGGGCTTGTAGTCGCGCAGCGATGCCGGCATCGCCGTTACGCCGCTTTTCGAGAAAGGTAGCAACGATGTGATGTCGCTGCTGAACGCCGTCACTTCGTAGGGGATTCTGAGGCGTTCGTGGATCTCCATGAAAAGGATCGCGGTCTCAACAAGCCGGTCGAATTTCCTGGTGGGATAGCCCTTCTGCACCATACTGCCGCTCACATCCAGCAGTATCGAGCTGGCGAAGTCCCGCTGACGGTCCTCCCGGGGCACGCGGACACCCTTGAGAAACGCGATGGAGGGCTCGACGACCAATCTTTCGGGGTTATCCAGGTTTATCTCACCTTGGTCACCGAGCCTCTGCTTGCGCGGCCGACGATGAGCTTCGCTTGACCCATGCCTGCGCCTGTCCATGATCTCCGCGAGTCCTGGACGGCGGCCATCCCCATCGATTGTCTCGGCGATTTTCGGCTCAAGCCTACTTACAGCCTCGATATAGTCAAACTTGGTGTAGTCGATCCGTTCGTCGGCCTTGCGACGAAGCTGTTGAACGACCGCGGCGCTCAATGGATCGATAGACCGCCGCTCTGCTTCCGTCGGTGCGCCACGTTTGACGACCCCAGCGCCCGAAGCGGGCATCGACCGCATGCGCACGCTGGCGGCCGTCACCTTCGGCAGGGATTTGATCTGCCGGAGGGATGACCCCGCGCCACCGAGGGAAACCGCCTGACCAGATGCGGACTCTCCGGGGAGCGGCTCGCCGCCCGACGGCGTTTCTTCCTTGGGAAGTTGTGAGTCATCTTCGCTTGACTCTCGATCGTCCGAGTTAGAGGCTGCATCGATCAGTTCTTCTGGTTTCCATTGGCTCACGAGATCGGCGTACGCGGGCACCACCTTCTTTTCGAGAATCGCCAACATCTGCGATATGGCGTCGCATGCGGCGGCCTTCTCTATATCCCGCCAAGTCTTCCTCAGCGCCGCCGAAACCTCACTCGGCAACTTTGGACCTTTGGCGGAACCGGGCCAGACGGACTCGATCCAAAATAGGGACACGGCATCGACGTAATCGTGATGGAGCGGGCGATAGCGCCCCAGGTCGAGTTCCGGCGGGATGCGAAGATCGTCCTTGGCGTGCATCCCGGGATCTTCCTCGTACAGAGCCCGCAGGAAGGCTTCCGAACCCGGATAGCGTTCCATATAGAGGCGATTCACCCTCATATCGTTCACCGTATTGACCAACAACTGCGCCGATGGAGCGCTCAGACCAAGTTTGCTTGCCCTCCGAAGCCACCTCGCCACATCCGACGACCCGTCCTTACCGGTGAACCTCGCCTCGGCGGCCTCATGACACATGGCGCCGGTCATCTGCCACGAGGTCCACTCCGTAAGTAGATGCTGTGGATAGAAAATCACTTCCTGGGAAGGAAGATAGGACCACCAGGCGCCGGGTAGCAGGGCAACGGGGAGATCGCCGAGAATCAGCCGCCCAACGAGCTCGATCTCCTTGGGCTCAAAATACGCAGCCGTGACGTGAGCGCCGGCCGCTCCCGAAGCCGTCATTGGCGGGCGAGGCCATAGTTGATCAAGACGGGCTCGAGCACTCGTTGGATTTCGGCTGATGCCGCATCCATAACTCCCCGCCTATACCAACGGACAAGCTCATCGTTCGTGCGGGACCCTGTAACAAGCGCCACCATCTCCGCCGTTGTCAGAGCCGTTCTTTCGGCAACCGAAACAGCGAGATCAGGAGGTATGTTTGAGAGACCACCGCTGAATTCCGCGTCCACGGCGCCGCTGAGCATGCCCCGGGAGACGAACGCCAAGTCGATCATGCCGGATATCGACGCGCGATCGACACGATCGCCGCCCAAGAAGTCGAGGATCGCTAGTTCTTCGCGGGGAGGTGGGTATTCGATTGCCACGGTGGCGCCGAATCGATTCTCCACACCCTCGTTAAGCGGTTTTACCCCCGGACCGTCGAGGTATCCGGTGGCGATAAGACGAAAGTCCGGATGGGCGCGTATCCGAGTGCCGTCAGGCAGCGTGACCAAGCCCGCCTTATCGAAAAGTCCGTTGATGATCGAATGCACGTCGGGGTACGCCATGTTGTATTCATTGATGATCACGAACAATCCTTCCTTAACCGCCTGCATGAAGGCCTGAAGGCTCCAGACCGTCGCCCCACTTTGCAGGCGGCGGACGGCGGTTAAATCCCCCTTGGACGTTTCGCCGGTAAACGAGAACTCCACGGCCCGCGTCCCCAGAGGCGGGCGACGGTCCGGGCCATCGCGGACTTTCCGCACCCGGTGGGTCCTTTCAGAAATACGGGATACCCGCCCAGCAACGCGCCCTGCGCGAGCCGGATCGCCGTCCAGGTCGAACGCGTCAGGCACGGTAGGGCCGCAGCCAGGGACGGTACGCTGCCAAGGGCCGTCGGAAAGTTGAGTCCGTGCTCGCTGCGCAATCGCCGCCGGACGTCAATGACCTCTTCCGGGTCCTCGATCTCCCTGCCATCGGCACCGGTGGCCACGTAGTCCGGAGGGCCGTCTTCCGACCAGTAGATGCGCACGGAGCCGCCGCCTGAAAGTGCATAGTCTTCGCCTTCACTATCTATCCGAGATCCGTTGGTCTGGGCGGTTGTCGAGAGCTCCGTAGGTTCTGGGACTGCCACCGCTTCGCCCGAATCGGGCAGGTCGGGCCCGAGGATCGCTCGGCGGAACGCATCGTCGTAGGCTGTTGACGCGCCCGCGGATCCCAGCGACGCCCGGGTCATCTGAAATGTTTGGTTCTGGAGTTCCGGAGGGGCAATGGTGAGAACGGCTCGCTGTCCAACGTCCGCCAAGGGCAAGCCGGTTGTGCGCGCCAGCGAGAGCCAGTGCACCAGCGTTCGAGTCGAAACACGATCGCGCATCTGACCGCCGATTTCATCGTGATTCCGCAGGCCGTCCGCCAATGCGACCAATCTTTGGCAAATCGTCGGATTTGCCGTCAGCCCGAGATTTCGAAATAGCTCTTGACGGTCAAACTCAAACTTGAGGGCTTCGGCTTCCTCGTCCGGAGGCAGAAACGTCATGGGAACGTTGCCCAGTCCGAGTCCAAATCTCCGCTCGAGGGCCCGCCCGATCTCCATGGTCCCGACATAATTCGGGTTCGCCGTGGCAATGATTCCGAAGTCCTCGTGAAGTTCAATTTCAACGTTGCCCGCATCCGAGCCCGACAGCAAAATCCTGCCCGTGTCCATTGCCTGGGTTATCACGCTGAGAAGATCCGGCGGAAGCATGTTGATTTCATTGATGATGAGCTTCTTGCCCAGCAGCATCGCTTCGGTGGCCGGTCCGAGCGCCGAGACGGTTGTCTGCAGGTCGTCGCGTAGCTCCACCTCGGTTCGCCTGAAGAAATCGGCCAGCGTGGTGTCGCCGCTGAAGTTCAGCTCGGTGAACGGCTCATTGGCCATGTAGCAGTAGGTTTTCGCGATTGTGGTCTTTCCACATCCGGTGGGGCCTGTAAGCAACAGGAAATTGGCCACGCGATCGTTGTCCGCGATATCGGCAATCCGCTCCAACACATCCGCCATGCTGGGTGTGATATGCAGGAATATCTCGCCCTTTTCCGGCAGCGAGCCTCGGATTTCATCATGGCTGAGACGCCAGCCCCGCGCGGCGTCCGACACATTCCCGTTCGCGGACGCTTCCGGCAATCGGCGGCGCGGGAAGCGCCGGCCACGGATCTCGAAGAAATCGTCGGCCAATCGAACGAGCGGCCCGAACTCGGCGTCATCTGTTGCGCTAGGGTCGGGCGCGGTTTGGTCGTGGGGCGCATGACGATCTTCGTCAACGCCGCTAAATAGCTTCCGGAATACGTTTCTCAAACGGAGGAGTTACCGGTGGGGGTGGGTACGTTCAGACGCCGCAAATCAAAGCGGCGTCCAGTGAGTATAGCCGTCCCGCTGGACTCATCGTCACTTCGATCGAGCGACTCCACTCTCATGGCAAGGGGCCGACGGATGGCGCTCCAGCTTGCGTCGCGCGCAGTCCCCATAGCTCCCGATTTCCCGCCGACCGACCATAGCGGCGCTGTATGAGACATCGCCATGATCGCCGGCTGCACCTAAAGCGTTCCGCCCGATTCAAGATTATCTGTGCGCAAGTAGACTCGGCGTTATCGGTTCGACGAGGAGGCAAGATCAATTGGCTCAGATGCAGATCAGTTTCGCAACGGTTTACGTAAGCGATCAGGCGAACGCGCTGGAATTCTATCGGGACAAACTCGGTTTCGAAGTCGTCACGGATAGGGAATTCATGCCCGGATTCCGCTGGCTCACCGTCGCCCCGAAGGGATCCAGCACCACCATACTTCTGGCGCCTGCGAAGACCCCTATGTGGGATCGCGAATCGCGGCTGGGAGAGTGGGCGGATGTTTCGTTCTCAACCGATGACGTGGACGCCGTCTACGCTGAACTGACGGCGAAAGGCGTCGAGTTTGACGGCGAACCCGAAGATCAGGCGTGGGGCGGCCGCGACGTGCAATTCTTCGATCGAGACGGCAACAAGTTCGAGCTGGCTCAAGTCGAATCTTCGTAAAGACACTGTCTACTCGCCGTCCTAGTGCGGGCCACCCCAGTCGGCGGGTCGGGACAGCTTTCTCGTCTCGGCGGTGATAACGTCCACAACCGCAGGCTGTCCATCGCGCGTGGCGCGAATCGCGCGATCCAGCGCCGGACGTAAGTCCCCAAGGCTCTCCACCTTCTCCGCGTGACAACCGAGCGACCTGGCCACACCGGCATAGTCGCCGGTCTGCGTGGACGTCTGGTATCGCTCAACGGCATTTGGGATGTTGCGGTCGTAGCCGCTGAATATCGAATCGTGCTTTACGACGGTCAAAATCGGTGCATTCTCGCGTACCGCGGTCTCCCAGTCCATGCCCGTCATACCGACCGACCCGTCGCCCATGACGTTTACGACCAGCTTGTCGGGATTCGCGATCTTGGCGCCCATAGCAAGTCCCAGCGAGAAACCGAGCTGTGACGACTGTCCCCAACCGAGATAGCTGCGCGGTATCGTCGACCGATAAAACACGCACTGAATATCGCGCGACGCCCCGGATTCATGTGTGATCATGGTGGTGTCGGGATCGATCGCGTCCCAGATTTCACGGAACATCCGGTAACCGTTTATCGGGGTTGAATCGTCCCGAAACAGCGGCTCGTACTCGTCCAACCACTCCTTACGCTTTGACGCGACGGTTGCCACGGTGCGCGCGCGCATTTGATCCTGAGCGTCAGTCGCGAGACGCCTCAGTTCCTCCGCCAGCGCGGCCAGAAACAGCTTCGCGTCCGACACGATTGGTACGTCGGTCGCGTACTCCTTGTTTATGTCGAACGGATCGACGGTGGCGTGAATGAGCACCTTGCCGGGCGGTATTCGGGGCGTGAACGGCGCCCGGCTCAAGCTGCTCCCCACAGCCAGAATGAGGTCCGATTCGCGCAGGAAATGTTGAACCATTCCCGTTGCCACGTAAGCGCCCACCCCCGCCGACAGTTCATGAGTTTCCGGGAACGCGCTCTTGCCCTGGAGCGTCGTCATGACAGGGGCGCCCGACAGCTGCGCCACGTCGATCAGCTCAGGGCAAGCCTCGGCGTAGAGAATCCCCTGACCCACCCAAATGAGCGGACAATTGGCTGCAAGCAGCCGCTCGGCAGCCTCACGAACCGCCCCGGCGTCGGGTGCCGAAACCATTCGCGGGACGGGCCGATGATCGATGTCGAAATCGTATTCGGCATCACAGATATCGCCAGGCAACTCAACCATCACCGGCTGCGGCCGGCCAGACCGCAGCGCCGTAAAAGCCTGCCGCATCTTCGGCCCGATCTGCTCCGCGGAAATAATCTTCTGGGCTGACTTTGTCGTATTGGAGTAGTTGCCGACGCTGTCGAAGGTGGGACGGGAGCCGAGATATCCAACACCTGGAAAGCCTGGAAGAAAGAGCACTGGAGTGGAGTCGGTGTACGAGTGAGCGACACCCGAAAAGGCGTTTTCCGATCCGGCAAGGGCCTGGACTGTGAGAACGCCGATTTGGCGTCCATTGGTAGAGCGTGAAACCCCGTCAGCCATGTTGCCGGCGACACGTTCCTGGCGCGACGTAATGACTCGCAGACCCGCCCGCGCCATGGCCTCTAGTAGGGGAGTTGTCGGGTAGCAAAATGCCTGCTTGATCCCCTCGGTCTGCAGGATTTTAACGATCGCATCGGCCCCGGTCATTCGATAATCCTCCGGACATTCGCCGCCGATTCGCGCTCACGGGAACGGGGAGCCATTCGGCGCTCCGATCGACCCCGACTTCGAGTACATCTCGATGCGAATAACGTAAGCTAGCAGGCGCGCTTCCAAGAATCGAATTCGCCTGCGCCGCGACCCCGGCATACGAACCATGACGCAAAACACATGAATGACCTTATTACGGACCCTTTGGACGAGTCTCAGCACATCCGCGACGTGCGCGTCAGAAGGCTAGTGGTGAACCGGGATCCCCGGGGCATCCTGGTCGAGACGCTCCGTGCGGACTGGGACGACTTCTACGACTCCGCCAGCCGTCCGTTCGCTCAGAGCTATTACTCGGCAACGGACGCGAACGTCGCGCGCGACGAGAAACATTGGCACGTGCACGAACATCAGGAAGACAGGTTCGTGGTGCTTTCGGGAGACATCGTCCTGGCGCTGCACGATCCCCGTCCCGAATCGCGGACGCGCGGCCGCGTGAACCTGTTCAGATTGGGCCAGTCGTCGGGAGACGACGGACAGATCGCCGTGCTCATCCCTCAAAGGGTTCACCATGGATTCTTGGTTGGAGCCGACGGACCGGCGGTACTAGTGAATTTCCCAACGAAGATATACAACGCCGACGACGAAGGACGTATCGCATTCCACGAGACCGACGCCCGCCTCGAAGATGGCGCGCTATTTACATGGGATTTGGTGCGGAACGCGGGTGTGTAGGCGAAGCCTGACGCTCTAAACCTGGACGCGGATCTCCCCGGCGTTGGACGCGGAAATCATCGTCGACAACGTAGCCTTAGGTTGATTTGGGATAGTGCTCAAGTGCGCTAATAACCGCCCGGGTCAATCGGGAAGGGGTTGAGGCACCCGACGTAACGGCGACTCGCTCCACGCCTTCGAACCATTCGGGCAGAAGGTCCGCCTCTGAATCGATCAGATGCGCGGGCTTGCCAGCACGCTCCTTGACGACCTCGACCAATCGCTTCGAGTTTGAGCTTCGCTCACTCCCTACCACAATCACGAGATCCACATCCTGGGCCGCCTCCACAACCGCCTCCTGCCTGTCCTGCGTAGCGCGACAGATATCGTTGTGGACTTCCGCGTGTGGATATCTCTGCATGATGCGCTTTATCGCCTCGGCGGTATCCCAGACGCTTATGGTCGTCTGGGTAGTTACCGCGATCTTCTCCCCCTTGAGGTCCAACCGATCGACATCGAATTCATCCTCGACCAAGTGGATCTGGCCAGGCGCCTCGCCAAGCACACCGTCAGATTCAGGATGCCCCCGCCTGCCGATGTAGATAATCTCGTAGCCCTGCTCGGCAAGGTCCACGACCAGATCGTGGGTTACCTCCACGTCCGAGCACGTGGTATCGACCCATCGCAGGCCTTTTTCCTTTACCTTCTCCCGAACCGCCGGCGACACTCCGTGGGCCGTGAATATGGCCGTGCCTTCATGAATTTCGTCCAGCCCCTCGAGCCGATCGTCTGAGTCGACGAGCTTAATTCCCAGTTCCTGGAGCTCGGCGGTCATGTGCTCGTTGTGTACGAGGTAGCCCAGCATGTACTTCGGCCCTGGATGCTCCTTCGCAAGTTCCCTTGCCATGTTCATGGCGGTGACCACGCCATGGCAGTAACCGCGCGGTTTGACCGCTATTACTTCCAAAATCGGCCCATCAATAGCAAGTGCGAATTTTTCATCTAAGTCGAAATTAACTCCGAAACCCCCAACGGGCAACAAATTCTACTTACGCACGTGAAAGCGAACGCCGCTCCCATGCCCGTCGTTAGCGACTGTGTGAGCCTATTTCCGCCGTGACGCCTCGGTCGGAACGGATATGAACGAAGGGCCCCACCGACCGATTCGTCGTGCAATTCCCACCCTTGGAATCGCGGCCCGCCGCCGGAATCCGACATTTCCGCCGACGTCGATTCGGCGTCGTGGCGTAGCCCATCAGCACCTTGATTCAACGGTCCCTGCCTCCGACCATAGACATACAGGCCTAAACCTGCGAAATACGGCCGGAACGTAGGTCGTCGTCATGTATTATGTAAAGCGGAAGTCCTCTGAGAGAAGCTCTGTGCTCCGGATCATCCCCAGACTGAGATATATCGGGCTGCTGGCCGTGCTGGCATGGATGCTGGCCAGCGGACCCGCTGTGCTGGCCAACGGAGTCGGCACCATATTCGTTGCGGACGAAGAGAGCGGCACGGTAACCGTCCTCGATGGTGTTCAGCACCTGGCCGTCGAGCGTATCAGGGTGGGCAATGGCCCTCATGCCGTGGTGTTTTCGCTCGATTTCCAGCGGGTTTATGTCCTAAACAAGGGCGGAGCGAACATCGCCATAATCGACCGCCAGTCCTACGCGGTGGTGGCCGGAATCCCGCTCGGAGGCGAGCCCGATTCGATCCTCTTCGACCCCGAAGGCCTGGTGGCGTACGTAACCAACGCCGAGACGAACGAGATCATGATTATCAACGTGGCGGAGAGCCGCGTGGATGGAACGATCCCGACGGGCGCCGAGCCGCGCGGGATCGCCTACTCGCCTGATGGGCGCCTTCTTGCCGTGGCAAACGCCGGCGACAACAACGTGAGCATCATGGACCGCCTCACGCTGACGACGCTGTTCGATATCCCGGTGGGCGTATCACCGATGGACATCGAGTTCGGACCCGATTCGAACACCCTGTATGTATCCTCGGCTCGGGGCGAAGGGATCGCGGTGGTCGATGTCGCCGACCGCAGGATCCTGGCCTTCCTCACAGCCTGCAGGGGACCGCGCGAACTGGCTCTAACCTTGGACAATCGGCTTCTCTACGTGACCTGCGAACTGGCCAACGAGGTGGTCGTTTACCAAACCTCAAACAATTCGACCGTCGCACGGATAACCACCGGGAGGGGTCCCTGGGGTGTCGCCGTTTCCGAAGACAACAAGTGGGTATTCGTGACGAATCGGCGCAGCAATTCCGTGACGGTGATCAACAACGCAACCCAACAGGTGGCCGCGACGGTTCGGGTAGGGGATGGCCCATCCGGCATCGTTGCCGCGAGCCAGCCCGCGGCGCCCATCCAGTTCCGTCCCGGATCGCCGGTCGTTACCGAGCTTCCGCGCACGGGCACGGGCACCGATGTGGATCGGGCCAGCACGCTGAAGTGGATTGCCGCTGGAACGCTAATCGCAGTCCCAATGGTGGCGGCGATGGATGTTCTCAGGCGTCGTTGGAGGCGTTCGCGCCCGTAGGAACCGAATCCGTGACTTCGAGCAGGTAAGCCGTCGCTCGGTCCGCCAAATCGTTCGCCTCGCTGGTCACCGGATTGGCTCCGATCCGTTGAGACTACGTCCGCGATGACGCCGAATACGGCGCCGGACGCTCCTGCAACCTTCTGCCTGCGATCGAATTAATTCGGTATACGTAAACCAACACTTCGGCGATGACCTGATACAGATTCATGGGGATTACATCGCCCAAATCTAGCTGCGCGAGCACCTCAACGAGATCGGGGTCGTCGTAGATGGGTATGCCGTGTTCTCTCGCGAGCGCGATTATCCGATCCGCGACATATCCGCGTCCGGACGCCGTGATTTGCGGAGCTGCGTCCTTTGAAGGCTGATAGCGCAGCGCGGCGGCCGCTCGGCGCGGCCTTGATCGGCGCTTTTTGCGTTCAGACATGCGCTAAGCCCTCGTGTCGATCCGTCCGGCCGGAACGGACGAGGTCCGAGCCACGGTTGCATCGGGAAGAACCAGTTGATGGTTGATAGACGAAACGGAATGGCCCAGCCCCTCGATCGCCGACGCGAGCGACGCGGTATCCCTCTGGAGCTGCTCGACTGCGTCCGGTCGCTCACAGCGGAAGTCGCAGGACACCGCTCCTGCCCGGATCACCACGGCGGCGTCCACGGGACCCAGATGGCGCATGTTCAGCTTAAGCACCACGGTGGCGTTGTCCGGGTCGATCTCTGCTTCAGAGTCGCGCTTGTAGATCTTGAGTTCCCCGGTCTCCCATCCGTCGGCCGTCCGGATGGGCAACTGGAAAATGAAATATGCTCCAGACTCGTCTCGAAGTTGTGGCGCGGCATTCAGCATCTGACTCGATTGCAGAGCTTCGGATAACTCGCGTGCCGCCGCCATAGCCGTCGTAAGAGTCTCCCTCGCTTGAGGCGGCGCGTTGCGCAGGGCCGACTCGAGTTCGCGCTGCAGCTCCGCCACAAGGACTCTGGGATCGGCACGTTCGGGTTGAGTGACTCCGTTCGCCACACGAGCCTCCAGGGTGGTTCCGATTCGGCTCACCAATCTGGCGATCTGGACGGAAATGACCTCCGTCTGACCTTGCCTCGGCGCATCCCGCAATTCCTGAGGCGCCCGGGCGGTTCCGACCTCGGACCGATCGGACTCGCCCGCCGGTCGCGTGTCCACTCCGCTGGTGGCCGACGGTGAAACCGCGGAATCCCGGGCAGGCTCCGAGGTCGCCGCAGACTGCTCGATCACCGGAGGTCCCGCCGGTCGCATTTCCGCCCCGCTGGTGGACGGGCGTGAGATCGGGGAATCCCGACCGGGAGCTGGAGCCCCCGCAGGCTGCTCCCGCGCCGGCGTATCCGCCGGCTGGGCTGAGGTCTGGGTTTCAGACGGCACGGGACTCGCATCTGCTCTCGCGACCGGCTGGTTTGCCGCCGCCACCACCGGCTCACGCAAGTCGATGCGCGGAAACAGTTCCACCAACCGCTGCAGCGCGTCTAGCGCGCTCGGGGGAAGGGCCTGCACAAGGGATCGCACGGATTGACGAAGCCCTTCCGAGCCGGATCTTTCCGCGCTGGCCGTGTTGGGTTGCCGGTTCGTGGCTGCGCCAGTCTCCGTGTCGGTTCCCGGGCCGGAAGCCTGGCCGCGCGCGCTTCCGGACGCCGACGCGGTCCGGGCCAAATTCTCCAGCTCGGCCAGGGCCGGCGCCGCATGCGCGCCGCTGGTAAGAATGATCTGGGCAAGCTCGATTGTCCGCGCCGTGACCGGCAAGCTTCTGTCCTGCAGGAACAAGATCGCGTCCAGAGTGGGCGGCTCAAAGCTCCCCGCGGACCTCGCCGCGGCCACGAGCTCGGTTACGTTTGCAGGATTCAGGGCCTTCCCGTGCAGGATCAACGCTCTCACGGCCGCGAAGCCCTCACTGTCCACGGGGAGCGACGCTTGAACCAGGAAGGGCCGCAAATCCTGGTCAGTCAACGATGTCATACCGCCGGGAACGGCCTCGGGTAAAACGCGGAGCACCACTTGCTCGCGGCCAAGTTCGGATACCAGGAGGGTCACTTGCTGATTCGGCCGGAACGGGACCTGCGATTGCGCATTTACATCCATTCCGCGCATTCGGATCACCGCCTGCTCGCCGTCGGATTTTAAGACCAACGCCGTCAGGACCATCCCGACCTTAAGCCGCGGAAATACCGAAGACAGCCTGGCGGTGTCGGAGACGGTCGCGGGTAGCTTTATTAGGTTAGGTAAGAACTCCATTGTCACAGCCTATTCGCGAAACACCCACGGCAGATCGTACAAACGGGTCTCTATGGATATCTTCGGCGAGATAAGGCATTGTTGAAAGTAAGACCCCGCCCGCGCGGATAGAGGGCGAGTCGTCCGCGGGGCGGGGGGGGGGCGGTGGCCATGGCCACCGGCTCAAGTGGCAGGGAAGTCAGCGAGAGCCGGTGACCATTTGGTTAACGGCTACCGCTTGAGGTTGACGAGTTCCTGAAGGATCTCGTCGTTGGTGGTAATCATTCGGCTGTTGGCCTGAAATCCTCTCTGGGCGAGGATCAAGTTCGTAAACTCCTGCGCCAGGTCAACGTTCGAACCCTCGATGGAGCCGCTGGCTATGGAACCGCGGCTTCCGGTCTGGGCGGGGCCCACGTTGGCATCGCCGGAGTTCGCCGAGACCTCGAATATGTTGGTTCCGACCCTGGCCAGGCCGGCCGGATTCGGGAACGTCGCCAGTGCTATCTGCCCCAGCGTCTCCTGAGCGCCGTTGCTGAATATGCCGGTGATGAGTCCCTGCGAGTTCACGGAAAACGTCAGTAGCGTTCCCGAGGACGTACCGTCCTGGCTCTGAGACGAGACCGAACTGTCGGCGGCCACCTGGGTCAAGGTGCCGTCCATATCCAACGTCACGTTGTTGGCGACCGTGAGGTCATTAACTCCAGTAACGGTGGCATCGAAGTCGATGTCCAGTGTCGGGTTGGTACTCGTCATCGCGCCGACCGCATCAAATGCGATCGTGCCGTTGGCCACGGTGATGGTCGTAATTGCGGCATCCGCTGTAGTCGCCGTCAACGTCCACGTGTCGACGGCCGCGGCATTGGTGAACAACAACTGGATTAGGTGGCTATCTCCTTGGGAATCGAAGACTGTAATCGTGGTTGCGACCGTGCCTACCACCGGTGGGCCGGCGCTGAACGCGACGGTGTTCGAGTCCAGATTCCCGGTCATGACAATGGTCCCCGAATCGGTGGCATCACCCTGGGTTCCAATGGGAAGCGTGACGGTCGTCGGTGGCGCCGTCGTATCCACGGTTTTGGTCGTCGCATCCACCGTCCACGCCGTTACTGGAAACCCGTTGAGCGACGATATCAACTTACCGTCGACCGCGAGGTCGAACGTTCCATCGCGGGTGTAGAAGTCGCGGGTTCCATCGTTTACGATGAAAAACCCCTCTCCCAGAACGGCGAAGTCGGTCAGTTTCCCGGTGTTCTGAAGGGCGCCCTGAGTGATCAGCGTGTTAATCCCACCGATCTGCATACCGAGTCCGACCTGCTGTGCGTTCACGCCTCCGAGGGTTCCCTGGGGACCCGACGCCGTTTTTTCGGTCTGGGACAGGATGTCCTGGAAGACCGCACGGCTGGCCTTGAACGCGGTGCTGTTTGCGTTCACCACGTTGTTGGCCACGATATCCAGCCAGGTCTGCATCGACCGCAGGCCGGATATGGCTGTATTCATTGCTCTAGGCATTTGTGCTCAAAGCCTCCTTGCCTTATTCGCGCCGAATTTGGCGCTCACCACCGATCGCGTGCGCGTCGAGCACATCCGATGCTCAACGGTGTCTCGCATCGCGATCATCATCCGATTGATACGACCTGATCCATGTTGACCAGGGTCTGGCCGACGCGAAGGAACACCTCCCCGTCGAGCTGTTCAACGGCCTCGACCACTCCGAAGAGCGGCTCGCCGTCCGGGCCGACAATCTCGATTTCGCGGCCCAGCAGACTCGCGGCAGACGAAAGCTTCTGGACGTGAACCTGGGCCTCGATAGCGCCCTTGATCTCCTGAATGGCCTCGAGATTGCTGAACTGCGCCAGCTGTGAGATGAAGTTGTCGTTCTTTATGGGGTCAAGCGGATTCTGATAGCGGATCTGGGCTATCAGCAACTTCAGGAACGCATCCTTGCCCATGCCGTTGAGCAGCGCGTCACTCGAACTCTCCGCGGCGGGCGCTGCCGCCAAGGTCGACTGGATCTCGCCTATTACCCCTGCTATTGCCATTTCTTCAACTATTCCCTCCTATTTCAAACTCTGTAGTCGATCAGACCGTCGTGGTCGGGTCGTCCGATCAGATTCCGCTCGGAGTAGCCGGACACATCCTCCTCAGAAGCGTCCACGCCCGACCGGGCTCGCATTTGAGCCTCATCCTCTGCCTCTGAACTCTCGTCTTGATCGTTGACGGACACCGTCAACTCGTCGACCTCAAATCCGCGGTCTTGTAAGGCCGACTGCAGATCGGGGAGTTGCGATTGCACGAGCATCTTCGCGTCAGCGTTGTTAGACACTATGTGCATACTCACGGTGCCATTGTTGGCGACTTTGATCTCGAGGTTGATGCGGCCAAGTTCAGGCGGCTCCAGTTGGATCCGAACTGTCCCGCCACCTCGCTCGATGGTCATCTGGGCCGCACGCACGATCTGCGTCGGAACATCAGGACGGGCCTGCACTTCGGGTGCGCCCTCAGTCTGAGGAACGCTCGCGATAGGGTTGGCGGGCCCGCTCAGCGTCGTCGGCGGAGCACCCATGGGTCGGTCACCCAAAGCCGATTCGGTCGCGGCACTGGCTCGTTCCGCCACATTGGCGACTGATCGCCCCTCGTATACGGGATCGGGGGCCGGCGCCAAGACCCGCGAACCGGCCGGCGCGGCCGTGCTGGTCTCGTCACGGGGCTGTGCGTTTGGAGCAACAGTCACCCATTCGTTGGCGTTTCGCCCGCCAGCTGCCGGCTGCTCGCCGTTGGCGGAGAACGTTGACACTCCACTGGCCCTGATCTGCCTCGAAACATTCACGTCGACCTTCGGATCAGGTGGAGCCTTGGGTAGCTCTTGTGCCATTCGGAAGGGTCTCGGGGGCGAATCCCCCTCCCCCTCGTCGGTGACGAAAGTCGTCGCCGTAGGTGCGGGCCGGGAAGCCGAATTCGCTTCGGATGTCCGCGCGGCAGGCAAGGCGTCACGCTCGATCGTGACCTCCGCCTGCTGCGGCGGGGCGCCTTTCGGCGCTCCAACAACAGATTGCCGACCCTGGCCCCACGCCTTCGACGCAGCGCCCTGAGAAGCGGTTTCAAGCGGACCGTTGCCACCGGATCGAACTTCGCCGTTTGCACCCGTCGCCACGTCCTGCCGGCCTGGCAGAGCGCTGGTCAGAGATGTGCGTATCCGGGACGCAAGTTCGGCAATGGCAGCGCCGCGGTCGTTCCGAGGTTGATCGTCTGACGGTCGCGGCGCCGGATTTTTCCGATCCGCGATACCCAAGGCCTGAGCTTTGCCGTCGGTGATTCCCACGGCCTGAGCGCTTCCGTCAGCTTTGCCCAAGGACGGTGCCTTTTCATCGGTGAGGCCCAGGAGGGACTTTAGGATTTGAACGGTGTCGTTCGTGTTCCCGGCAGCCTCGGGCATCCTGACCAATGAACTCAGAAGGACGCCCAGCGAGGGCCATCCCCGCCCGGCTGCCGCGGGATCGTCATCGCCATTATCTTGCTGCTGCGCCGCCGGATAACGGGTCTCCAGCAGCTCTAATAGAAACTCCGAATCCCCGGTGTCGAGTCCGGCCTCCCCGAAGAGTTCGTCCACGATCCGGTCGACGAGAACCTGAAGGCTCATTTCCTCATCGCTTTCGGGCCCCGGCAATGCCATTGCGACGGCCTCGGCGACGACGTTGGAAATCCGAGCCAACCCGGCGGCCTCCGCATTTGGAGCCACCAGCGCGGTTCCCCCGGCTTTTGACAGGGCCTCGGAGAACGCGACCTGATCGAGAGCTTCTCCGCTCGGGATCACCGTCGGACCCCCGAATACCGCCGCTACTATCGCTTGAACGTTCGTGATCTCATTCCTCCCTCCTTGAAGGTGCTTTGCATCCTTGCCGCGGTCCGATCAGACGCCGGACCGCATCAGATCTAAACCTGTATTCGGAACAGCTCCTGGAACGACTCGATGGCCTTATTTCGTATCTGAATCGCGAGCGTGAGCGTGAGATTGGCCTGTTCGGCCGCGATGATCGCCTCATGAATCTCCACGTCGCCCCCGGTGATGAACTCGTTTATCAGCGTGTCGGCGCGATTTTGAGACTGGACGACTTCGTCTACAGCAGACTGCAAAATATCGCCGAAGCCGATCGACTTTGCCGGCTCGGTGGACGGTCTTGCAAGTTCGATCTTTTGATTGTCGTCCGCTGGTAGTCGTACGACTGGATCAGGTACGAGATTGATTCCCATTAGCGGTAAGTCTCCTCAGGCGCCGAACTAAGCTCGGCCGATGTCAATCGAACGCATAACCATCTGCTTGAGCGAATTGAATACCGTGACATTTGCTTCGTAGGATCGCGTCGCCGACATCATGTCCGTTATCTCGACGATCAGGTCAACGTTCGAATAGGTTACGAAGCCGCCGGCGTCGGCATCCGGATGGGCCGGATCGAAGACCGTTCTGCCCGGCGTGTCATCCGTCACCACGTCGTGGACCTCCACGCCCTCGCTCAACAACTGATCCCCTCTGACCGCCGCCAGGAGGGCCTCGAAGTTGTTCTGTACGAGCGGTCGAAACTTCACGATCTTTCGCTCGAATGGCCCGCCCGACTCGGTCTTGGTCGTCTCAACATTGGCAACGTTGTTCGAAATCACGTCCATGCGAAGACGTTGCGCGGTCAACGCACTGGCGCTTATGGCCATCGTCTTAAAAAGACTCATCTAACTTGATTCCTCGGCTTTGCTATCGGACATCTCTGCCTACGATCTTGATGGATTCCATTCTCGACGTGAGTAAACGTGTAAATGTTCCAAATGCGAGCTGGGTCTCGGCCAGCCGCGCCATCTCGCGATCGATGTCCACCGTGTTCCCATCGACACGAGCGGAAATCGGGTCGAGCAGCGCGGGCCGCGGCTCGTCGCTAATGCCGACCGCTGGAAAATGCTGAGCCGAGGTGCTCACGAGCCTGACCTTCGTGGGCCCGCCGAAGTGCCTGGGATCAGTTGAGACCAGTTTCGGCGGTTGCGGATTTACGATCGCGTCCAATTGAGATTTGAAATCCAGGGCGCGCGCCTTGAAGCCAGGCGTGTCCACGTTGGCGATGTTTTCGGCGGTGAGCCGCTCTCTCGCCGTGAGGAAGTCGAGGCTACGCCGCAATGCACGGAAAGTGGTGCTGGATAGGAGTTCGTTTTCGCCTACGTTGGTCAATTTAGTCCATCCCGCAGCGCACGATGAGCCGGTGGGAATAGTTTCGCGAGGCTTGATCGAAGGTGCCCGCGCAGGTGATGAGCGTAAGCTCGCGATCGTTCAAATCCTGCGCGAGGATCTCGCTGATAGGCGCCTTCGCCGCGACATAGGTTCGCTGCCACTTCACGAGATATCTCGACAAGCCGTTCAAGGGATTAAAAAAGTCGACGATCTGTCCGGGATTTAGATCCTTTAGACCTGAGAACACACCAAGACTGCCGTCATTCCAATCGACATGGCCGGTGAGGATGGCGTTGCCGGGGGTACCGGGCAACGGTCCCAGCTCAAACCACCCGACACTTTCAGGAGCGTCGGGCGCCAGCATGCGACCCTTGGCATCGATCCCGAGCGGAACCATATTGGCGTTCACACCCAAAGATGCGATCACCAGCTTGGATTTTTCCGGCAAATTGTAATTAGGAATCCGCGGGGTGATGACCGAGCGTTCGTCAGGCTCCGGCGCCGCGCTGTCGGATCCGAAAGGATCGATGCGGCGCGGGTCGGGCGTTGGGACCGGGCTGGGGGTTTGATAGGGGTCCAAGATCCCGCCCGGGGTCGATTCGGTCGTCTGTCCTTCGCGGCCGTCATCGACATCATTGCCCGACTGGCCCTGCACGGCTGCATCAGAATCGACGCCGTTTTGCGTTCCGCCTTCCCCATCCGCGTCCGCGGCCCCGTCGAAAGTCCCGGTACCCTGGCCCGAGGTCGAGCTTCCAGATCCCTCCCCGGTTGAGGCGCTTCGGTCGCCGGCCATACCGGATTCGGCACCGTTCTCGTCACCGAACCCGGCCTCCCCAGTAGCCGGCTTCCTCATTTCGGTCGTGGATTCGAATCGGCCGTCGCCGACCGATCCGTCGGGATGTGTCGTGGGATCTTCGACGAAGCCCCCCTCGCGAACGCGAGGATCAGGTGACTCGCCATCGGGGCCATCCGGCGATATCGCCGGGTCCACGATGTTTGGGCCCGCAGGCGTCCCAAATAGCGGAATCCCGATAGGGCTGGCCTGATCCGACCTCTCCCCGGATGAATCGACCACCTGGTCGCGGCCAAGGAATCCGTCCGGCTTGAAATTTTCGACAATTCGGGAGATTGCGGAACGTCCGTCCGCGCTCATCGCCGCGCCGCCGACGCCCAGCCTTTTCAGGAAGGCGCGGCGGCTTCGCCGGTGTACCTCGGCCTGTTGGCGTTCTTGCCTCACGGCCTCCACCCTAGGGCTTCGCCAGCCCTTGCCAGTGTCACCCGATATATTCTCGGAATCGATCATCGAATCTCGGAATCCTGTTCGTATTCACTTTGATAGGCGAGAACCCGGGCAACGTATGCGCGGGTTTCTTGATAGGGCGGAATTCCACCGTACCGCGAAACGGCGTTTGGACCGGCGTTATAGGCGGCAAGCGCCAGCGGCACGCTATCGAACCGTTCCAGCTGGCGGCTCAAGTAGTCAACCCCAGCATCAATGTTTTGCTCAGGGTCGTATGGGTCCACGACCCCCAGCGATCGCGCCGTACCAGGCATCAGTTGCATGAGCCCGATTGCGCCGGCGCCGGACACGGCTCGTTCGCTGAACCCGGACTCTGCCTTTACGACCGCCTTCACCAGGGAACTGGCGACGCCGAAGTTCGCTGAAGCTTTGTCTATCAAGGCTTCGAATCGGATCTCGTTTGCGCGGCGCAGACCAACATCGTCGCCACCGCGAGGAATCCGGTATAGGCTGGCCGGCGATTTTACGTCCGCGTTCACGACGGATCGGAACGGCGTACTTATGCCGGCCAGCCTATTTACCGGTTCTAAATTCCGCGCGCGCTTAAGCAATGAGGCGAAGATGGGATTAGGAGGCGGGAGTAAAGCGGGCCTTCGCACGTTTCGCCGGATGCGGCTAATTGCCACCGCGGAATTCGCAATTTGATTGGATGAGGTCGAAAGCAAGGTCTCCTGCGACTTCTCCCTCCAGTCGGAACCTGTTCCGTCTTGAGTTAATCGGCCTCGTTTTTGCTGTACCTGCTTAGGAACAGCTCCTCGGCCTGTGTCGCTTCCTTGCGATCAACTTCTTTTTTGTAGCGCTCCCGGTGCTTTTCCTTAAGCTTTTCCAGGACCTGGCGCTCGCGGCTTTTCTGCAAAAGCTCTTCGCGTTTCAAGCGCACCAGTTCACGCTGCTTCTGGAGCGTTAACTCCGTAGTCTTAATGTCGGCATCCACCTGATCCAAGTAAAGGGCTTCGGCCAGGATTTTTTCAGGGTCCACGCGTCCAACCTTGCGATCTTCGGACTGCCTTCGTACGAACCGTACTTTCGTGGACCGAAGTTCTCGCAGCGTCGCTCTGGCGCGCTCGAGTGCGCCATTGAGAATCGCGAGCTCGTTGAGAGTCTTATCCTCAAGCGACGCCCTTAGGGCCAGGAGCGACTCTAGGCGGTACTCAAACGGCATTCCCGGCGCCTAGAGTGCCGCGATGTTTTCCGCGGGTCCCTCGGGCGCGTCCGTCGACGGCGCCTGGTTCGCATCCTCGGCCGGGACAGCCGGCGGCTCTTCGGACGGCGCAGGCGCGGCGGGCCCGGGTTCAAGCCGAATTGCGCCACGATCCAGTCCGATGGCTTCAGCGGTCAGATCGGCCTCGGGACTTGCCGGCGCTTCGCTCGGGCCTCCTGCTCCGGAAAAGAGATCCACGAGGCCCATTTTGGTTTCCTCGGGTGAGAACGAATCCCCGGTCAGCTGCCGGAGGTAGCCGATCATTCGAGGGTTCAGATCGATGGCTCGGTCGATTCTAGGATTCGTTCCGGGCTCGTAGGCGCCGATTTCGATCAGATCGCGCGAACTCTCATATAGCGCGTACATCTCCTTGAATTCGGTGGCCGCATTGAGATGATCGTGATCGACAACGTCGGGCATGTTTCGGCTGATGCTCTCCATAATGTCGATGGCGGGGTACTGCTGACGCGCCGCGATCGACCTGTCGAGCACGATGTGGCCGTCGAGGATACTCCGCGATATGTCTGTCACAGGTTCGGTGAGATCGTCGCCCTCCACGAGGATCGTATAGAACGCTGTAATGCTCCCTTTGTCCGAGTTTCCGGTGCGCTCCAGCAGCTTTGGCAAGGCGGCGAATACAGAGGGCGTGTATCCCTTGGATGCGGGCGGCTCCCCGGTCGCAAGCCCGATTTCACGTTGCGCGGTCGCAAACCGGGTGATCGAATCCATAAGAAGGATGACGTCTTTGCCCTGGTCGCGGAAATACTCGGCGATAGCGGTCGCCGCGTACGCACCCTTTATCCTCGCAAGGGCAGCCTGCTCCGAAGTGGAGACCACGACCACCGACCGTTTCAAGCCTTCTTCGCCTACGTCCCGCTCCAGAAACTCGCGGACCTCCCGCCCGCGCTCGCCGATGAGGCCGATGACGTTTACGTCGGCCCGGCAGTTCTTGGCAATCATCCCGATCAGCGTGCTTTTCCCCACCCCACTGCCCGAGAAGATGCCGACGCGTTATCCCTTTCCCACGGTCAGAAGACCATCAATCGCGCGCACGCCGGTATGAATCGTGTCGCCGATGCGCTTCCGTTTGAGAGGTTCCGGCGCCTCCGCATACATCGGGTATCGGGTCACGGCGTCGAGAGGGCCAAGCCCGTCGATCGGACGCCCGAGTCCATCCAGCGTTCGACCGAGGAGGCCTTCACCGACCGGAACGGACATGACGGTCCCCGAAGTCTTGACGAGGCTGCCGCTGTGAACGCCCTGGAGCTCAGCCAGGGGCATGAGCAGCAGCACGTCGTTGCGAAACCCCACGACTTCGGCTTCGACGGGCCGGCTGTCTTCGCTCGGATAGATCCAGCATAGATCGCCGATTCGGGCCGAAAGACCGGTTACCTCCACGGTAAGACCGACGACCCGTTCGACTCGCCCGAACGCGTAAATTCCTCCGGCCCGCTCCACGGCAAAGAGGTACCGGCCTAGCTCAATCTTTGAGTTCATTCCCCTGCTGGTGATCGGACAGATTCAGGGATTCGGTTACTGCTTCGATGCGCGAGGCGAGCGTGGCGTCCACGTGGCCACTTTCGGCCTCGATAATGCAGCCCCCGCGCTCGATCGTTGGGTCGGTTCGTCTGGTCACCTCGGCTTTACGATCGGCCGGTTCCTGGATCTCTGGCGAACGAATGACCCTCGTATGCATCAGATGAGCGCGTCGGCCTCACCACCACGCGCTATGACGATTTCTTCGGCCTCTTCCAGCTTTCTAATCACGTTCACGATTCGCTGCTGAGCCTCTTCTACGTTACGCAGACGCACCGGTCCTGAGATCTCCATTTCCTCCCGGAGAATCTCGGAGGCGCGCGACGACATGTTGCGGAAAAACGCGTCCTTCAATTCCTCGCTCCCGCCGCGCAGCGCCAGGGTGGTGTCCTTGCCTTCGATTTCGCGGAGTATGCGCTGGATCGACCGGTCATCCATATCGCTGATGTCTTCAAACAGGAACATACCTTTGCGCACTTCGTCGGACAGTTCCGGCGCGGTTTCATCGGGCTGTTCGAGAATTGATTTCTCAGTACCCCTGTCAACGTTCTGAATTACCTTCACCAGGAACTCGACGCCGCCAGACGCGGTCACGTCTTCCACGATCAGGGACGACATCTTCTCCCGTAGCGAACTCTCGACCTGGCGGATGACCTCGGGTGATATTTGACCCATCGTGGCGATTCGCCGCGACACATCCGCCTGCAGCTCAGGTTCGAGTCCCGCGATGATTTCCGCGGCCTGCTCAGGGTTGATGTGCGAAAGTACGAGCGCAATGGTTTGCGGGTGCTCGTTTTGGATGAAGTTGAGCAGCTGTCCGCCGTCGGTATTCCTGATGAAGTCGAACGGCAGCCCCTGGCTACCGGCCAGGATGCGGTCCATGACCTCTTGGCCCTTGTCGCCAAGCGCCCTTTCCAGGATGTCACGAGCGTAGTCAACGCCTCCGGCGGCGAGGGATTCGTCGGCCCGGAGCATCTCGTAGAACTCGGCCTGAACAGCGTCGAGAACCGCAGAGGGGACCTTCTGCATCCTGAGGATCTCGACGGTGACGCGGTCCACGTCGCGTTCGTTGAATCGCCCGAGGAGATCGGCGGATATCTCGGTTCCCAGGGAGATGAGCAAGGCGGCCACCTTCTGCCTGCCAGAGAGATTCGCCGTGGTTGCGCCAGTTAGGTTTGTGCCAACAGCCATTTTTAATTTAGTCCTGTGCTAGCCACGTTTCGAGCAGTCTTACCACCTCGTCGGGACGGTCTCTGGCGATGGTCATGAGGCGACCACGCGTCCTTTCGCGCTCAGCCAGGATACGGTTAAGGTCATCCTCCTCCTCGGGAAGCGCCCCTTCGGGCGGCAACTCAATTCCCTCTTCCTCACGGCGACGGATCTCTTCAAGGGCGGCAATCGCCTGTTCCGGCGGCGCCCCCTCCGGCAACCCAAGCCGCGCCAGCTCGGCGACGGACAGCTCCGCGACAACGACTTCCGGAACCGGCGGAGGAACGACGGCGCGGCGGATGGCCCGCGTAAGCCTAAACAGGAAGAACAGAACGCCAAGCACCACGATTATCACGACCGCCATCGTGACAAGCTGCGTGATTCGAGGCCGCCGATTCGGCGGCCTCGATCTGGCGCTGAACCTCATCGGCCAGGGTCGTGTCGAACGTTATCTGCTGCACAGACAACGTGTCCCCCCGCTCCGTGCTGATAAACGCCCGCAGCCCCTCTTCGATACTAGCGATTGCCTCGTCGCCCAGCGACTCGTCGAGGAATACCTCGATTGCGAGTCGCTTCAATGTTCCGGGGGCACTGGTGAGGGTGTTCTCTGACCTCGAAATATCGAAGTTCGTAACCGATTCAGAGCGTGCGTACTCCGACTGACCCGTCGAAGCCGATTCCCCGGTCGCCTCCACTTCGCCGGGCAAGTTCGAACTTACGCCCGGAACGCCGCCGGGAGCTTCAGCGGCCGGACCCGTAAACGTTTCCGAGATCTGTTGCTGGCTCCTTGGAATACCGCTGGATCCCTCCGTGGGCACAAAGGTCTCGGTAACCGTCCGGGAGCTATCCCATTTGAACTCGGCATGCACGCTCACGGCCGATTTGTTCGGGCCCACCACGGTCGCGACGAATTGTTGAATCTCCGCCCGGCGTTCGCCTTCGAAGTTTCGCTGCACTTCCAACTGCGTGGCGCTGGCGCCGACCCCGAGCTCACCCGTAGCTTTAAGATCCTGCGTCAATACGATACGATGCCTGACGAATCGACTATGGTCACGGCCGCCGGTTCGAGCTTTTCGACACTGCTCGCGACGAGGTTTCGAATACCGGCTATCTGATCCACGGCGAGTCTCGCGCCGGGCCTCATAGTGAGAACGACCGACGCCGTGGTTGACGCCTGCTGGTCGACAAACAACGCCTGTTCCGGTAATACCAGATGGACGCGCGCAACCTGAACGGCATCCAGATTCGTGATCGTCCGAACGAGCTCCCCTTCGAGAGCTCTCTGGAAATTCACGCGCTGAGTGAGGTCCGTTATCGTGAAGCTCACATCGTCGAAGATCTCGAATCCAACCACGCCCCGTGAAGGAATCCCTTCGGCGGCAAGCCGCAACCGCTCATTGAGGACCCGACCGGATGGGATCCGGATGGCTCGACCGCCGTCGGCCAGCTGAAACGGAATGCCCTGCTCCTCGAGCCTGGTAACGATCGCCGCGGCATCCGGCTCGTCCAGCTCGGTGAACAGAGTTCCATAGTCCTGCCTGGCGGACAATCGCAGAACCAAGGTCAGAATAACGACGAGCGCCGCGGCTCCGAATACCAGGACACCCCGCTGACGGCTATTTAGCCGTTCCCAAACAAGCGTCATCTGATCGCGGAGTCGAAGGATTAGCTCAGTCATCGCCCAATGCCCTGCGCTTTGTGCGGCACCAAATCAAACACGGAAACCGCACCGGCCTCCCGAGCACTGCCCTGATCCGCAAGGTACGGCAATTCGGAAAAGGGAAGTTATGTTAACAGGAATTCCGCGACGCAATACCAGACAGGAACCGAATCCCCGATCCTTTAATCCCCTGGCGCCGAGTCGCCGATTTTCGGGGCTCTTCCGACACCCGCACATTGTCGCCTCGGGGGGTTACTCAGGATCTACGATCGATCACCCACGCAACCTATTCGTCAACAACCGCCGATATAAGCAGGCTCGCGTTATCCGGGCTGCTCAAATCGATTTTCGCGGGGGTATCGAGCGGCACCCCGTTCGGATCCGTTATGGCCCGTATAACGGGCCGGGCGATCTCACCGATGTTGGCGAAGATCACAACGCCCTTCTGTTTATTGTTCAGAGAAACCATGGTTCCGAGAAAATACGTTGGAATCGAGCGGGCAAACCGATCCGCCATATCCAATTCGAAAAACTCATCCGCGAATCCCATCACGTATTCGATTGCTTCGTGCGGCATCAGCCTTTGGCGAAACGGGCGCTCACTGACGAGTCCTGCGTATGTATCGACCAGGCTGACGATCCTGGCGATCGGAAGAATGGACTCTCCCTTCAGCCCTTTGGGATAACCCTCCCCATTCCACAGCTCATGATGCTGTCCAATCGGTCCCACGGCCACCGACGAGGCGCCCCTCTGATTACGAAGGATTTCGGTGTCGATTCGCGGATGCGCGTAAAGGGCCTTCTTCTCTTCCGGGTTCAGCCGCCCCAGATTTTCGAGGACTGCAGGCGGCAGTAAGACAAGGCTTAAATCGTGAATCAAACACACGATCACAAGCTGCAAGGTGGTTTCGCGATCGAAATGTAGCTCCGTCGCCAGCCTCATGGAGAGCAGGCTGGTGTTTATGGCGTGGGCGTCCCAGTAACTCTCTTTTGGCAGGTAGTTGACTAGGTTGAAATCCTCGGGCGTGGATTGCCGCGCCAAGTCGACCACCCGTTCCGCCAGGCGCGAGCAAGTTTCCATATCAAGATGCACATTCTTGGGGGTTCGATTCGTAGCGATGTTCTCCCGAGCGGCGTGTCGAAACGCGAGGATTTCGCGCACGAGTTCAGCGTCGGCCGTTTCACGGACTTCCAGGTCGTCAAACCGAGGATCTTCGATGTAGACGAGCGGTATGCCCAACGATTCAAGACGCACGGCCGTGTTGTCGGTGAGGCTCGTGCCCTCCCGCACCATCACGAGGCCGTTGTTGTCGTAGATGCTCTTGGCCAGCACCATGCCCGGCTTGAGCGCCGCGGGCGAAATGATTCGCATTTAGATCAGTTCAGCAGAGCAGCCGCTTCGTCTCCCATCGAAGCCACTTTCTCCACCGTAGCGGTATAGTGCTCGGGCGTCACTCCAGCCAGCTCAAATGCCTCCCCAACCATGGGGTATTGGAGACCGTCGGCGCCAAGACCGAGTCCCAGTTCCATGGCGATCAGGTCCGCGACGTGGACTATTGACGCGAGCACCTTCCCGTCTTCCGCTTCCAATGGATCGTGGTGGAACCGGATAGCCGAGACGTATTCCTGAGGCAACTCCCACCGTTCCGCGAGCATGCCGCCTATGGCAGCGTGGTCGACACCGAAAACCTCCCGTTCGGCCTCATGGAACGGGACCGGGGATTCGCTCGCCAGCTGTAAGGTTTCCTCGAACTCGTCTTTCATGAATTGATCGAGCACGATCTTCCCTATGTCGTGAAGCAGTCCGGCCACATAGGCTTCTTCTGCCAGGGACCGGTTGCAGATCTGGGCGACGAGACGCGATCCCGCCGCGACGCTTATGGAATGTTTCCAGAGTTCTCCCTCTTCCAAGGCGTAGCTAGAGGCCTTTCGACCCAAAACTCCGGAAACGGAGGCGGTGAATATGAGGGATCGGAGCGTGTTCTGACCGAGCAGGACCACCGCGTCCCGCGCGGATGAGACCTGCCGCGGGAGCCCGTAGTACGCGCTGTTGGCCACGCGGAGAACGCGCACCGTCAACGCCTGATCGGTCTCCAGAACCCTGGCGACTTCATCCATGCTCGAAGAATCGTCGCCCATGAGCTTGATTATCTTCATGGTGGTAACGGGCAACGGAACGGCATCGGGGGCCATCTCGAGCAGCCGCGATACGTCTTTTCCGGTTTTCATACTCAATTCAACCATCTATCGGCCGCCGGACGCTCTTGTGTAAAAGTAAACCGCTGGGCTGTCAAATCCAATCTCTTTCGCCCCAGCGATGATCTCGGTTCCGCCAACAAACAGGCAGCCACCTGGCTTTAACGCTTCGAAAAAGCCTCGATACACATGCTTTTTGCCTGATCGGTGAGGTAAATTACCACATTTCTGCACACGATGAGGTCCATCCCCATTGGATATGGATCCTTCAGCAGGTTCTGCACTCGAAAGTCGACGAGCGAGAGTATCTCGGGCGCAACCTCCCATCCGTCAGGGCTATTGCGAAAGTATTTTAAAAGATACTGGCGCGGTACTTCCTTGACCTCGGAATCCGAATAACCATCCCCCCGCCGGGCGCGGTCGAGTACGGTCCGATCGATGTCGGTTGCGATAATGTTCACGCGCGACGCAAGACCCATATTGTCGAGGATCATGGCCAGCGTGTAGGGCTCGGCGCCCACGGAACACCCAGCGCTCCACACGTTGATTCGGTCACGGTCAGCCGCCAGCTGGGGTATGACCTCGTCCCGCAGCTGTAAAAACTTATCGGCGCCGCGGAAGAACTCCGATACGTTGATCGTCATGAAGTCCTTGAAATCCTGCAGGGCTTTTGGATCCCGTTCGAGCAGTAGCCCGAAGTGGATCCAGTCACTCGCCCCCATCCGCCCCATGAGCGAGTTCAGCCGGCGGCGCATCTGCTCGGGCTTGTACGCCTCTAGGTCCACGCCGGACAGCTTCTTGATTTTGTTGGTGAACACCAACCACTGTCCGTCGGACTGGCCCAAATCCGGCTTGGGCTCCGGACCGGATCGTAGATTTAGTGAAGCCATATCATCCGATCATCACGCCTATCTGCTTTTGAATTTCATTCGATATCCGTGGCAGCGCGGCTATGGAGTCAGCCAATCCGTTCTTGACGATGCTTCGGGGCATGCCGTATTCGACGCAAGTCGATTCGTGCTCGGCAATAACGCGTCCGCCGTATTTGTGCACATATCGGGCTCCCTCGGTGCCGTCGACGCCCATTCCGGTCAGGATCGCGACAACCACGTTTCGCTGAAAAACTTTGGCCACCGACATGAGCGTTACGTCCACGGACGGCCGCACGCCATGTACGGCCGGGGCCTGGCTGAGAGCCACACGCCTGTCCGGTCGAAGTTCCATGTGATATCCACCGGGCGCAAGCAGGGCGAGTCCGGGTTGAATCAAGTCTCGGTCCTTTGCTTCGCGCACAACCAGGTCGGCAATTCCATCGAGCCGTTTGGCCAGAGATCCCGTGAAGCCCGCAGGCATATGCTGGACGATAAGCACGGGCAGCGGCAGATCCGCCGGTAGATTCGGAACAAGGCTGGCGAGCGCACGCGGCCCGCCGGTTGAGCAGCCGATTACCAACGCGCCGCCCGAGCGCGCCACGGCCAACGCGACCTTCCGCACGTCGGATTTCCGAACGGTCGCTACCTGGCGCCTGACCTCAGATCCTGGAGACGCGCCGGCAAGCGCGGAAACATTCACCGACCGG
Source organism: Chloroflexota bacterium (assembly GCA_963663595.2). Classification (GTDB taxonomy): domain Bacteria; phylum Chloroflexota; class UBA11872; order UBA11872; family VXNJ01. The sequence continues at coordinate 1,003,857 of CAXXGZ010000003.1, forward strand.
GCTGCATTCTTAATTTTTGCCCGCAGCTCGTCTCGGACGTTGTGAATATCGACCGAGAGCGAACCGGATGGCTTGCCCACGAAATCCGCGGCCCCAAGCTCCAGCGCCTTCAACGTCGTGGCGCTGCCTTCCTGCGTCATGCTGCTCAGCATGACGACCGGTCGGGGAGATTCAGACATGATCCGTCGAAGCGCCGTCAGTCCGTCCATACGAGGCATTTCGACATCCAGTGTCACCACTTGAGGATCGAGCGTACGTATCATCTCCAGCGCCTCTAACCCATCCTTTGCCACGCCCACAACCTCAATCTCCGCGTCCCCGCCGATATCGCGGGCCAACACGTGGCGCATGAACGCTGAATCGTCCACGATCAGCGTCGTGATCTTGCCCGTCGATCTGCTGGAGTTCATCAACGGTGAGTTCGTCTGGCCAGCTATCCGAGGAGCTTTCCGATAGCCTCCACAACGCGTTCTTTGTCAAAGGGCTTTATGACGAAGTCGCGAGCCCCGGATTTGAGCGCTTCTAGAATCACAGCCTGTTGCCCCATCGCCGTCACCATGGCGACCTTGGCATCGGGGTCGATCTTGCGGATTTCTTTCAAGGCTGTAAGCCCGTCCATCTCGGGCATGGTTATGTCCATCAACACCGCGTCCGGAGACGATTTCTTGTAGACCTTGATCGCCTCCGCACCGTTATCCGCCTCGACAACCTCGTGACCTTCTTCCGTCAGCAATTTCGCGGCGCGCATTCTCATGAATGCCGCATCATCGACCACCAGTATTTTAGCCATCGTCAGTGCTCCCTTATCTGCAGGCGCCTTCGCGTTTAGATACCTTCTGCCTTCATTTGAACGTCAGCCGCTAGATGCTCACGTGCTCTTTATCTCCCACTTTCCTAACGGTCACTTCGCCCGTCGCAACATCCAGCACGACCGTCCGGCCGGTGTGACCGCCGGTACTGTCGCCGCGAATTCTTATGCCCTGTAGTCTCAGCACTTCGCGAACTTTCTCCACGTTTCGGCTTCCAATGTTGAATTTGTCTGTCAATCCGGGCGCCGTAAGCATTTGCGCGCCACCGCCGATCGAAACTTTAAGCCGGCTTTTCTCGGCCCCGATCGTTTCCAGACTCGCAAAAAGGTTGTCGATGCCATCGTCGGCATAGCGACCCGGAAGCTCGCTTGCTCGAGTTGCCCCGCCTTCGGGCAACATTACGTGTGCAATGCCACCCGCCTGTGCAACCGGGTCGTAAGCCACCACACCCACACACGATCCAAGCCCATATGCAACCACTTGTCCGGAACTCCTGGCGACCTTGATTTCCCCGAGGCCTACCGCTATCGGCTCATGCCTCACCGAGATAACCGTCAATCCAGTACCCCGGACATCTCGTCAAGCGATGCCGAATCCGGGATGAAAAAGAACATCCCCGGGGCCTTTGTCCCTCCGATCTTGAAAGCGGTATCAACCATGAAAACCGTGTCCGAATCGATGCTGACTTGAGCAACGACGCTATTCAAAACCGCTGCTGCCATATCGATGATTACGGCGGGCGGCGAGATACGTATGTCTTTATGCAGCGTGTCCGCGACGGAATTGAGAAAAGCCGACCCGGTCTGGTTGCCTACCTCACCCAAGGCCGACCGCGACAGTTCGTCGATCTCGGTGGTGGTTCCAAGTTCCTCGAGCATCAGCATGTCGACCAATCTCAAAGCCGTCTCGAGACCGAAGGTAAGGACCATATGCCCCGTAATGTCGCCGTCAAAGATCAGGTAGATACCCGCGATCGGATCTTCAGGATTTCCAAGCATCGCCTGCGCCGCGTCGATTTCCAGCTCTGCTACTTCGAACGTGTCGATGGTTACGGAGTGACCAATCATCGCCTCCAGGGTGGCCGCGGCGTTCGTGGTCGCGTTCGACGCGAGTCCCTTCAATCGTGAAAGCTGGCTATCGGATAGTTTCGATTCCCGTGCTTCTGAGTTCGCCATGCCTATATCGGCTTAGGCGGCCAACATGGCGCTGCGGAACAGGCTGTTTACGTCGACGATCATCGCCACCCGGCCATCCCCAAGAATTGTCGCGCCGGCTATCCCATCCGCATCACCGATGAAGTCGCCCATTGACTTGATGCCCACCTCCTGTTCGCCCAGCAGCTTATCCACCACAAGTCCGATCTGACGCTCACCGACCCGAACCGCCACGACGAAAATTCCCCTGGAGGGGTCGGCCTCCGCCGACGATTCCGCGGACGGCTGCACGTAGTGAACGCTCTTGAAAGATTCGGCGAGCCGAAGCAACGGAAGGACCTCCCCGCGCAACCGGATCACCTCACGCCCGCGAACTGTCTGTATGTCCTCGGGACGCGACTCAATGGTCTCCTTCACCGACACCAGCGGTACAGCGAAGACCCGATCGCCGAGGCCGATGAGAAGGGCGCGAATTATCGCCAGCGTAAGCGGCATCTTGATTTCAAACGTCGAGCCGACTCCAGCCTCGCTTAGTATGGAGACGGTGCCGTTCAGCTTCTCGATATTGTTTTTCACGATGTCCATGCCTACGCCACGGCCGGACACCTCGCTGACGGATTCGGCCGTGGAGAGTCCCAGCAGGAAAATCAGGTCCACCGCCTCGGATTCCGTGAGCCGTTCGACCGCTTCCGACGTGATCAGGCCCTTGTTTACAGCTTTTTTGCGAACGGCGTCCGCGTCAATCCCATTGCCGTCATCCTCAACGGTGATGACGATGTGATTCTCCTCGTGCCTGGCGGACAGAGTCACGGTACCCTCTTCGGGTTTTCCAACCGCCTGTCGGTCCTCGGCGGTTTGGATACCGTGGTCAATCGCGTTACGGAGGAGGTGGATCAGGGGGTCGCCGATCTCCTCGATCACCGACCGATCAAGTTCTGTCTCTTTGCCCTCGACGACAAAATTCACCTTCTTGCCGGCTTTGCGGGCGAGATCACGGACCATCCTCGGGAACCGGTTGAATACGTTTTCAACCGGGAACATGCGGCTGCGCATCACCTCTTCCTGAAGCTCGTTGGTAATGCGGCCAATGTGACTGGTCGCGTCTCTGAGGGTGTCCACATAGTCATCACCGGCGTATCTCTCGGAAAGGTCGCGGCCAAGCTGTTCGAGCCTGGTCTTGTCGATGACCATTTCGCCGACGAGGTTCATCAGGTTATCCAACCGCTCGACGTCGACTCGCACGGTCGTTGCCTGGCGCGCCGTCCGTGGGGCGGGTTTCTGCGGCTGACGAGCCACGGCGGCGGGCTGAGATTCGTCCTCGTTGTCGGCTGCAGCGAACGATTCCGGCTCCGCGGCATCATTTTTTTCGACAGATTCGGAATGGAGTTCGAGCGGAAGGATCTCCAGGCTCTCAACATCGAGTATCACTGCCAGGGCATTTTTAATTTCGGAATCGCTCTCATCCGTCAAAACAACAGCCTCAAGCCACAGTTGCTCGCTTTCCTCCATCACCTCGTCCATCGTCGGATTCGAGACAAGAACCTCTCCGACCTGTCCCGCTTCGTTCAGCAACTGCAATTTCCGCGCAGCCGGAAGGGTCGAATCGGGAGATAGATTTGCGACGACGCGCACAACTCGAGTCCCTTTGACTTCGGCCCGTTCGATCCGCTCCAAAATTTCAGGTGTCAGCTCAACCCGGGGCTTTGAAGGCGCGTGGGTGCTTGCGGGTTGGTCGTCGCTCTCGATCTCCGGCGGCGCCGGCTCGCTCCCCACGTCTTCGGCCTGTTGCATGAGGTCGTTGAGTTGCTTTACAAGCGTTTCAACGGGGATGCTCTCGTCGATCGTCAGCGAGAGCACCTCGTCTCTAAGCAGCCGCAGATTATCCAGGCTCTCGAGGAGCGCGTCGACAAGGCTGGCTGAAACTCCGAGACGGCGGTTTCTAAGCTCGTCGAGGACCCCCTCCGTGGCGTGAGTAAGCTCGGCCATTCGAGTGTGGCGAATGGTTCCCGACGACCCCTTCAGCGTATGCGCTGCCCGGAATATGCTCTGTAATAGTTCCTCGTCCTCAGACTCCTTTTCGAGTCTGATTATCGATTCATCGAGGACCTGTAGCTGCTCTTCAGCTTCTTGAAGCCAGACCTGAAGGTCCTCGGGGTCAGCGTCGAGTACAAGCTCCATCTGAGCACACCTATCTATCCTGAATCGGCGCGGGAACGGCCATATGTGTGGATCTATCGAGATTTCACAGGAAGCGTATCAACGCGGAAGTGCATTCCCCGTAACTCACGTTACAGAGTGAAGACTGAGCTATTCCTGCGCTTTAATTAGGAGGCGTTCCCACTTCGCGGCGAGGCTGTTCGCCTCGTCCCCATCGTCTGCCTCCGCGAGGACTACGATCGTAGGACTATCACTCATCGGCAGAACGACGATCCGCGATCCGTCGGCGCGATCGCCATACACGAGGCCATCCGGGAATTCGCCAAGACGTGGACGCCCCGGATCGTTGAGCGCCTGCATCACGGCGGCCCGCCTCTCCCACGGACAAAGAACATCGCGTCGCACCTGCCAAACGTCCGGGAGTGAATCCACGACATCCGCCAGCGAGATATCCGGGACCGCCAAAGTTTCAGCGAGTTTGAGCGTGCCGAGCAATCCATCGAACCCGATGTGAAATCCGGGAAAGCAAAAGGCGCCGGTTCCATCGGTACCCACCGCTGCCTCGCTCGCCTTCGACGCGAGCATGATCGACTGAGCCTGGGAATTCGCCCAGACGGTTGCCGCTCCAAGATCCTCGAGATGCCGCCCGAGCGCCATGGGCACTCTGTGGGGAAGGCAGATCGTAGCGCCGGGGCTGGTAGTCAGGAAGAGGCTTAACGCCGCTCCCGTAAGCTGATAATCGTCCAACACTCGACCCGTTCCATCGACCACTTCGATCCGCTTGCCGTCCATATCGATTCGCACTCCGAAAGCGGCGCCAACGGAAGCCGTTATTCGCGCAAGTCTGGAAAGATCCTCAGGTTTCCCCTCCGACCCGCTTATGGCGATGTGGAAGCATCCCGCCCGGTTCAAGGCTGCCGGCAACAAAGCTTCAGCGGCTCCGCCCGAGTAATCGACGGCAAGGCTCGGCCGACCTCGACGAAGGCAATCGAGATTTAGCTGCCGCAGCAACTCTTCGCTGTAATCGGACTGGACATCCAATACGTATATCTCTGCAATCTGGTCGGTGCTGACGCGCCGGAAGTCCTCTCGAGCCAAAACCGAGTCAATCGATCGCTCCACGGTTCCCGGAATGTTCGAAGCATCACCGCCCAGAAGCTTGATATCGACCGAGTTGGCTTCGTATGGGGACGATCGGACGTGGACGCCGGCCGTGGCGTCGGATACGCCGGTGTGATAGCGGACGCCGGAAATCGGGAGCGCACCCACATCCAGCACCGATACGCCGGTCGACGTTAGTCCGGCCATGAGCGCACGCTTGATCATGCGGGCCGGGGCCGACAGATCGCGGTTGACCACGACCCGATCACCTACTCGGAGAACAGAGCCGAGCGCCGCCCCGACCTTGGCGCCGAACTCAGGCGTCATTTCGATGTTGGCGAGTCCGGTCATTCCCGATCGCCCGAAGGCTGATCGGCGGGCCTGAGACCCGTGCACGATCGTGGAGGTGACGACCGCGCCGTCGTCGATCCGTTTGTTGGGCCATATCTTCACCGATGAGCGGACGGTCGCCGCCTTGCCCACGACAGAGTTATCTCCCAGTACCGCGCCCTCTTCCAAACGCACACCTTCGTGAAGGCTGGATTGGCGGCCGACTATGCAGGAGCGCAGGTCCGCATTCTGGCCAATGTAGCTATTTGAAAGCAGGATGCTCTCGTCGATCCGGGCTCCCTGATCGACGACCGTGTAGTCGCCTATAACGGTCGGCCCGTTGACGATGGCGCCCGCTCGAATCTGAGCGTCTCTGCCGACGAGGATATTTCCGAACAATCGCGCCTCGGGGTGAACTTCAGCTCCTTCCTCCAGCATCACTCCACGCAGCGCGCTCGGAAGCTCGATCCCCGCCTTCCCGTTCACGGCATCCGCGTTCGCTCTCCTGTATTCGTCGACGCTGCCAACATCCGTCCAATACCCTTCCGCGACGTAGCCGTACAGCGGCATGTTTCGGCGGAGCATTTCAGGGAAGAGATCGTTACTGAAATCGGCCGGTCCGTCCGGCAACAGATCTAGAACCTCTGGATCCAAAAGGTAGATGCCGGTGTTGACGGTATCGCCGATCACCTCCTCCCAGCGTGGTTTCTCCTGGAATCGGAGGACCCTTCCCGCATCGTCGGTGATGACCACCCCGTACTCCAGCGGATTCGGCACTCGATAGAGGGTAAGCGTCGCGGCCGCGCCGGATGTCCGATGAAAGTCCGCGACCGCCGTAAGGTCGAAATCGGTAAGCGCGTCCCCACTTATTACAAAGAAGGGTTCGTCCAGATGATCACGTGCGGCCCGTACACTGCCCGCGGTTCCGAGGGGACGGTCCTCGATCGAGTATCGAATCTCGCTGTCGAGGTCCTGGCCTTCGCGGAAATATTCCTGGATGACGCTGGCCATGTAGTGAACCGTGGCGACGATGTCGCGCACACCGTGCCTTTGGAGAAGCAGCACGATGTGCTCCATTACAGGTACGTTGGCGATGGACACCATTGGCTTGGGTCTATCGACGGTTAGTGGCCGGAGGCGCGATCCTTCGCCGCCGGCCATGACAACTGCCTTCATTACGCCGTTCCCGCTCGTCGTCCGCCGCTTGGCGATGCCCCAAAATCAGATCGGAGTCTATTTTGGAACATGTAAGGGCAATTGAAACCTATTGCGTCACAATTGGCATCCCTGGTCATCGCGCTCCGCACGTTCCACGGAATACAGCCGGCCACGTAGCGCGGCCCACCAAAAGCTACTTTGTCCGGTGGCCGGCCGTGCCGGGCAAGACGGCCTCCAGGGCCCCTTTCTCACGGGCGAGCTCGACGTAGATTTGAGTCGTTGCCGGACTCGCGTGCCCCAAGAGCGATTGCACCTCCGGGATCGGCGTATCCCCCCGCAGGCGATGGGTGGCAAACGAATGCCGGAGCGTGTGAGGTGTTATCGCCGTGTCTATCCCAGCGGCGGAAGCGTGTCCCTTGATGATCAACCAGAATCCCTGGCGGGTAAGCCTTTTTCCACGGTGGTTTAGAAATAGCGCGGGCTCTTCAGGGCTTCTCAGAATCCGTCGGCGCCAGCTCCGCACGTAGAGTTTCACCGCGTGGCCCGCCCGCGCGCCAAACGGCAACGGCCGCTGTCGCTCACCACCTCGGCCGCAGACCACCTCACCAGTCTCGAAATCGACGTCGTCCACATCTACGGCCACCAATTCGCTCACGCGCATTCCGGTGGCGTATAGGAGTTCGAGCATCGCGCTGTCACGATAGCCTTCCGGCGTCCTCGCCAATGCCGCCTCCGCGAGCAGCTGGTCCACTTCCGCCACCGAGATAACAGTGGGACGCTTCTTGGTTACCCTGGCGCCGCCAAGTCCCTTGGTCGGGTCGACCTGGGCCCTTCCCTCCGATTTCAGAAAGCGGTACATACCCTTGACCGCGGCCAGCTTTCTGGCCTGGGATGACGGCTGGTATTCGCGCTGAACCAGGTAGTTCAGGAAGTCCGCCACCGTCCGTTTGCCGACGTCCCAAGATGTCTCGCTACGATCCTCGAGAAAGCGGGCGAACTGGTTTAAGTCGTTTCCGTAAGCCGCGAGTGTGTTGTCCGCAAGTCCTTTGGTCTGCCCCAGATATCTCAGGAATTCCTCGACCTCGCGGCCAAGGTAGGAAGGCGCTCTGCTTATCTTGTCGGTTACGGGCATATGCCGTTCCCCCAAGATGGGGCGGACCCTTTGTGCGCGGCGCGCGCGCGGCTCGCGGGCGACATCGGCTATAGATCCTCCACCAGCACAACGCGGGCGGGGGCGCCATCGCCGCGGACTATCTTCAACGGCAAGCAAAAGATCGTGTAATGGCCCGGCTCGATGTCCGAAAGATCGATCCCCTCCAAAATAATCAGCCGGTTGCCGAGCAGAACCCGATGCGTGTCGCAGTTGGCGTATTCATACGCCTCGACCGATAGGTAGTCGATGCCGATCAGCTGAACGCCGTGATCAACGACCCATCTGGCTCCCTCTGGTGAGATATTCACGAAATTGGGTGTGAATTCCTTGTTCGACAGGAGCTTCTTCGTCGAGTTGGAGGTTTTCAAAAGGAGCCGCCGGACGCCGGGTGGGATTCGAGCGGCGGTGAAGTCCTCTCTGCCGACACTGTCGGTGGCTTTAATCTCCGCCACGTAGGCGGGACCGCACAGCAGGCTCAGATCGAGCCGGTCAACGGTGGCAGTGCCGTCAAAGAAGTGCGCGGGCGGGTCCACGTGAGTGCCCGAATGGGTACCGATTTCGAGCTTGGTGATGTTTCCCCGTTCGCCGTCGGACGACTTCGCGACCGGCTCAAGTATGAGGGCGGGGTCGTCAGGCCAAATGGGAGTCAGGGGGCCGACTGGGATTGTAATGTCGTAAATCTTCGTTTCGATCTCTCCTTGGGACGGCAAAGTCCCAACAGCAATGGAAGGGAGGCGCCACCGCAGGTGTTGCGACACCGGCCCGCCGCCGTCGATCAGGCTTCGCAGCCTCCCGTACCTGATCTCCAGACGGCGCAAGGTAGCATTATGTTAACACGGTGAGGCCGGAGCCATCGCGAATTCCAAGCAGACGAGTCCACAGTCCTCGACACGTAACCATGTATGAGCGACCGAACGCTTGTGCGCCGGCGGCTTAGTATATTTGCTCGCCGAACCGAGCTGCACCAGTGAGGCAGGACGGAGTGAACGTAAAGCTTTCCTACGGTCGCGGAGACCTGCAGCTAAGTGTGCCTGGTCTGCAAGCCGACGTGGTGGAACCCCGACACGTCGACGGTATCAGAGACCCGTACGCCGCATTGGTCGCCGCGCTCGAGTCGCCTTTCGGTGTCGCTCCCCTGCGCCGGCAAGCCTCCGCCAGCGACAAGATAGCGATCGTCTTCAGCGACATTACGCGACCGACGCCAAACAGCATGATGATCCCTGCCATTCTTTCCACCCTCGATCACGTCCCCGACGAAAACATCACGCTCATCAATGCTCTGGGGCTCCACCGGCCCAATACCAAAGATGAGCTCATACGGATGCTTGGGCGGGACGTGGTCGGGCGACTCAACGTCTTAAATCCCGACCCCTCCGATCCCGGCCAGCTCAGCCACGTTGGCAAAACCTCGTCGGGACGTCCAATCTCGATCAACCGGAACTTTGTGGAGGCCGACGTTCGGGTGGTCACCGGATTCATCGAGCCGCATTTCTTCGCGGGATTCAGCGGGGGAGCCAAGTCGATTCTGCCCGGGATCGCGAGTCAGGCGTCGATCCTCGCCAATCACGATGCGGAGATGATCTCCGATCCCAATTCGACGTGGGGACAAACAGACCGAAATCGCGTTTTCCAGGAGGCCCGCGAGGCCGCCGCGATCGTCCCGCCGAACATGATTCTCAACGTGGCCCTGAACTCCAGACGCGAGATCACCGGGGTTTTCTGCGGCGAACTCATGAGCGCACACGACGCCGGCTGCGATTTCGTGCGAAAGACCTCGATGAAGCCAGTAATTGAACCCTACGATGTGGTGATCACGACGAACGGCGGGTGGCCGCTGGACATCAACCTATATCAGGTCGTGAAGGGCATTTCCGCCGCGGCCCGGATCGTAAAAGATGGGGGCGACATCATTGCGGTTGCCGAGTGCAGTGAGGGCGTGGGCCACGGTCGCTTCGCGGATATCCTCGCCAGCCACGCGGAAGTGGATGACATGCTCGGCTACCTGGCCGATTCGCCAACCGTGCGGCCCGACCAATGGCAGGCGCAGATCCTGGGCGGCATTTTGAAGAAGGCGAAAATCCACGTCTATTCGAAGCAGTTGAGCGATGCGCAGATCCGAGGCGCCAAGTGTGAGCCGTGTCGTGACCTGGAGCGGCGTGTAATCGAACTCGTCGGCGGAGACTCGACGAAGACCGTTTGTGTCTTGCCGCAGGGACCCCTAACGATCCCCTACGTTAATGCGGCCGAGGCGGTGGCCGTCTAACGGGGGCGAGGTTTACGAACCGAACAGGAATCCGTTGGGGTAAAGATCCAGCTCTTCGCCGCTGTTCATCATTTTGAGCCCCATGGACTGATACTCGGCCGGGGAAAGTAGGGGCTCTTCTCGCCGCATGATCGACAGCTTCAACTGGTTTAGGAGGCTAAATCCGGACAGATGATCCCGCCCGCCGTTTTCGGCTCCATGCCAGAACCGCTCGGCGTTCGAAACGCCCAGCGCCTTGAGTTCGTAGATGAGATTCATGATTTCGTCAGGATTGCCGCCCCCGGGGGTTCGTCGCTCGTCGCCGATTTCGTCCCAGACCACCGGCAAACGAGTCGTTCCGTAAAGATCGCCAAGCCGGCTGCGATTGTTAACCGTCACTGTGTCGACCGCCTCCGCTGAAGCTTTAGACGCTGCGTTCGATCCAGCGACTCCGGACGTCGACAGGTTCGTGAACTTGGCGAAGTTGTCGAAGCTGATGATTCCTTCGGTTTCGTAGACGGCGTCGCGCAAAGCGTCCGAGAAACTCGGGCCACCGGTAGATCCACCGCCACCAGAACCCAGCAACGGTGGAATCGCCCGAGCCAGTGGCTGTATGTTGACCGGGTCTACGGACAAGTGCGGTTTTCCTAAATCGACGGGGCCGATCGGACCGGCCTCGATCACGCGCCTTTATATGTAAGAGTCGGATGTTCGATCGGCCCACTTGAGCGCCCGAGCCGCTCAAACGTGCAACGGAGGAATGCCATGGCGGACAAGCGTTTGGATGGAGACCGCGCGCTGGTCACGGGATCCACGCGCGGACTTGGCGAGATCATCGCCAAAACCCTGGCGCAAGAGGGCGTTTGGGTTGCGATCACCGGTCGAGACCAGGAAAACGTCGATCGGGTCGTGGGCGACATTCGCGCGTCTGGCGGAAGGGCCGACGGATTCGTGGCCGACATGTCAGTCCCGACCGAGGCCCGCCGCCTCGCGGATGCCGCCCTGGAGAATCTCGAATACATCGACATCCTGGTGAACAACGCCGGAATGAGTATTCGAGAGCCCGTATGGGAAATATCGGAGGAGCATCTGGACTATCAGCTCAACGTGGATTTTCGATCCTACTTCGTGCTCGCCCAGGCCGCCGCGCGCTCGATGATTCCGCGGCGTCGCGGGAGAATCGTCAACATAAGCACGAACGGAGCTTTCCAGGCCCATCCGATGACGGCCGTGTACGACTCCGCGAAGGGCGCCGTGGAATCCCTTACCCGCTGTCTCGCAACGGAGCTGGGCCGGTTCAACATCTGTTCCAACGCGGTTTCGCCGGGCTACGTCCCAATAAGGCCTGGAAGCGAGGAGGACGTGCATTCGCAGGTGCCGGTTGATGAGACGATCCCGCTCGGGCGCGCCGGAACCGCCGACGACGTTGCGGCCATGGTGCTCTTTCTGTGTCTGCCCGAATCGGGCTGGATATCAGGTCAGGTGATTTCCGTGGACGGGGGCAGGCTAGCCCGGCTTGGCGTTCCGCCCCAGCCCGAACCGCCGCCCGACCCGAACTTCTAGGGGGCTACGGCAAGCCTTGAAGGAACGTGTGCGAATCGACGTACCGTCCGGCTATCTGGACTGACACGTGCACGTGCGGACCGGTTGACCGGCCCGTCGCGCCAGATATTCCAATAGTGTCGCCGGCGTTGACTCGCTGCCCTTTGGTGACCAGAAACGGCAATTCCGAGGTGAGGTGGGCATACTGGATCACTTCGCCCGAATCCAGCCGGTAGACAACCTCACGGCCGAAGACCGAGTCCTCTCCGACCCGAATTATCTCGCCGGATCCCACGGCCGGCAGGGGTGTGCCTTCCTTGACCGCGTAGTCGGTGCCGCGGTGGTCCTCGTTCCCGCCCATGAGGTTTCGCTCGCCGAATGGCGACGTTACCTCAAGATCGCGAAACGGATTGTATTTTTGGGGGGTCGCGACCGCGGTGCGCTGAAGCAGCGAATTTGAGCTCAGAATGTTGCTCAGAAGGCTATTGGGCTGGAACCCATTCCCGGCCGTCAAAGAGCCAAGGTTCGAAATTCCGCCGGAGCCGTTCGAAAACGCCGTGAGGCCCAGCAGGGACGCAAGCCCTCCGGTCCCCAACGAGCTGCGCCGATCGCTGCTATCGCTCTGGGACAGGGACTGGGTCGCGTAGCGCGAGACTTCCGCCTGCAGCAGATCTCCGAAGTTGACGGCATTCCGGGCGGCAACGGACGGCGGCGATGGTCTTCGCAGATTCGTGGCCACTTCCGTAAGGGCCTCAGGACGCGCAGTCCGGGGTTGTAGCGCCGCCAAACGCGATTGAATGCTTCGGATCCGCGCGAATGCGGCGGTCATGGTTGCGCTCAACGTATGATGCTGCCCTCGAACATATGCGTCGTTACAATTCTCGGTTCACCACGGGGCGGACTGTAGAGGCCAGTTTCGCCGGGGCCGGCGGCCGAAGGCGATCCATGTGCCAGCATTGGCCGCGGACTGGCCTGCCGGGCGGGCCAGGCTAGTGTCGAGCTTCCCCGCTTCGAGCAATGCGGCTAACCGGGCCGGAGCCGTCGAAGGCAACGGCTGTCAACCAAGTCCGGATCGATTCGCCGGGTCCGAGTTTCAGGCTGTCGCCTTCACGGACCGCCCGATCGAATGGCAGCGTAAATGTAGAGAACGGCTCGAGCGCCAGGGCGTAACCCGTGCCCCACCAGGGCGCATCCTTCGCCGCATGTCCGATTCGCCAGTCCCAAACCGTCTTGAAAAGGGCGTTATCGAACGCAAGCCCAAAGCCCGCTCCCTTGCCGGGGTTCCTGATGGCATACCATCCTTCGCTCATATCGTGTACGAACGACTGGTTGTGCTCCAGCTCACCCGGACCGTCAACGGCGCCAAGGTTCACGGGCCCATCGTCGGACGGCACTTCCGGCCAGTCGAGACCTTCGGCAAACTGAAGCCGAGTTCCCGGCGCGCCATCGGGTCCCCAGCTTGTAACCTTGCTCGGAGGGAACTCGACGACACACTCATTGCTTAGAAACGGTGGGCCGAAAGCGATGTGGTGTCCCCACATGAAGTCCGCCTCGGCGCCACCCTCGTTAGTGGCCGACTCCTCGATGAACAGGGCCGGAACATCGGATCGAAGCGTCATCACACGCCGGAGCCTAAACGGTGTCAGCCGGCATCTGGTTTCAAAGGCAACACTTATTTCGTCCGCCGAATCCGACAGGATGTCGTGCGACCATGGAAGCCCGTGGACCTCTCCGTGCTGTCCTATGTCGGCGCCTCGGAACTCGACCCCCTCGCTTCCCAATGGGAAGATTTCTTGCCAGCCTGCGAAGTAATAGAGGGAGAAACTTCCACCGGGACGAGGCTTTGAGGGCACGAATGACCCGGGCGCGAGCGGCTCGAGCGGGGGTCGCCAGAGGAAATCCACGTCGCGTGGCTTATATAGGAACTCAAGGATGTCCGCGCCCTTGCCCGACAGCACGGTCACCCGCAATGAGGCGTTCTCCATGACGACGGCCGAGATCCCATATATCTCTATTTCCGCCAGTCGACACCCGTGGTTTCGACTGCGGGGAAACGGCATCGCTAACCTCCCGATTACGACGTGGTCGAATTGTAGCGACGAACCCGGATCGTGGGCCGGCTGGACGCCTGCGACGCCCTCCCGGCTCAGCCGGAGCGGGCTTGCAGCAGCTTGATTTGGAAGTCGGCGGTCAGACTGACGATCGGACTCGCGATTCTGGCCCTCATCCCGATCGTCATCGTCATAGGCCTCGGCGCCTACGGACAGTCTTTAGGTGGAGCCTCGACGGGCCGCACGGAACAAGGAGCCGAACTGACCGTACTGCCGGCTTTGGGCAGGCCGGGCGAGACGCTGCGGATAAACGGGTCGGGATGGCCGCCGCGCACAGAGATTCGACTCGATTTCACGCGCGCAACGCGTGACGGCCAAACCGCGGGCCCGCCCATCAGCTTTGGAGGAATCTACACCTCACGCAGCGGCACCTTCGCATCCGAGGTGGTCCTGCCCGAAAGTCTGCCATTGCCGCCGGGCTCGTTCCTCAACATCAGAGCCTCGGCAATGCGGCCACGAGGGGCCGGTCTCCGGGCGATCGCACAATTCGAGGTGCTCGGTTTTGATAATGAGCTGATCATCAACGCCGTCGATCCCGCCACGGGAGGTCCCGTCGATGCGGTTCACATCGAATTGAGAGACCGGTTTCAAACCGTCGTCGCCCGCGATGTGACGGGCCGCGATGGGACGGTCCGGTTTGTGGGCCTCGCGCCCGGAACTAGGTATTCCGCCTTGGTCCGCGCATCTGGACGCTTCGCGGTCCGGGTCCCGGAAGTTTCCATTCCCGAGCGGGGAGTTTCGCGAGTCACGGCGAATCTCCCGGTCGCGCCCATGGAGAGGTTTTATGTGGGCGTAATCGTTTTCGCGGCGGAAAACGCCATCGAACTGGTCGGAATCGATATTCCCGCCGAACTGCCCGTACGGGACCGGATTGAACTGATGCCTTGGGCGCGTGTGAATTCGGATAGCGCCGCCGGCGCTCCGGGCGGACTGTTGTTCCTCGACATGAACAACGCGCTGCCGGGCATCCTTGGAACGCCCGGATATCAGCTCGAAGACGCGGGCGAGGACCTTGCGCTGGCGATCTCAGGTCTCCAAGTGACCGAATCGCTCGGTTCAGCGGGTCTGGTCTATGAGCCGTCCGACGGACGCTACCTGGGAAGGAATCGGATGTCGGGAGATCTGATCGTGGCGATGAATGATGGATTGCAGGTAGGCATCGCCTTCGTAAATCCAGAAGATGGCAGCCAGCACTGGGTCGTGCGTCTCAACGGACAGTTCCACGGACCGTATGTGACCGCGGACTCATCCACCGCCACGCTTTTCGGGCGGCTGAATGCCACTATTGTCGAGATTGAGACGACCACGGGAACCATCACCTCCACGAAACTCGAGGGGATAGAAGCACCCTACCGCGTGGGCGCCGATTACGTTGGCCGCTGGTTCGCGTTCTCGATTCCCCGAGGGCAGCTCTACCGAATCGATAGCGACAATTCAGTCACTCTTCTAGCGACCATGCCGGAACTCAGCAACCAGGTTGTGAGAGTCGTTGTCGGGCCGTCGGGCGCACAGGTTCTGCTCATATCTCCGAGAGACCGGATCGTGTACGTGGTGGACACGGAATCCGGCGCGACCACCGCGATCGTCCCGACTCCGGGCAGAATTCGGCAAGTCGTTTTTGCCGGCGACGCGACGCGATTGCTGCTGGCGTCACGCGAGGACCGGTCCGTCTACGTGTATTCATGGCCCGATCTTCGCCCGCTCAATTCCATTCCGGTTTCAGCGAAATGATCGATCCCGCGCACGGGGCACGGTCCCACGCCAACGGTGGCGCGGATCTCATTAGCGGCCAGGCCATTCGGGAGCGGGGATCGCGCCCGGAAAATTCATGTTGAAACGATTGCCTCGGCCCCACTATCATTAGCACTCGCACGCGGCGACTGCCAGCATTATAGACACTTACGTGCACGCCGCCGGCGAGACCGTTTGTTTTCCAGCCGTAGGAGCTAGGTAATGCCTGCCAAAACGAAGACGAAGACCTCCATAACGCCCCTCGGCGACCGGCTATTGGTGCTGCCGGAGGAACGGGAAGACGTGACGAGTTCCGGACTCGTCCTCCCGGACACGGCCAAGGAAAAGCCAATGGAAGGCAAAGTGATTGCGGTCGGTCCGGGTCGATTGCTCGATACCGGTGAGCGCCAGGACATGGAGGTTGAAAAGGGGCAGACCGTGCTGTTCGCCAAGTATGCGGGCACGGAGGTCAAGTACGACGACGAGTATTTGATAATCAGCGAAAAAGACGTTCTCGCGATCATCGGCTAACAACTGACTGTCAAGGCTGTCAAAGACTACTAACACTTAAAGAGAGGTCAGCAAGAATGCCGGCTAAGGACCTGGTATTCGACGAAGAGGCTCGGGGCAAACTTCGCGCGGGAGTCGACACCCTCGCGAACGTGTTGGGATCGACGCTCGGTCCCAAGGGCCGCAACGTCATGCTCCAGAAATATTCCAACCCCGAAGTAAGCAATGACGGGCAAACCATCGCGAAAGAGATCGACGCTCTCGAGGACATCCACGAGGACGTCGGGATGCGGATTCTCAAGGAAGCCGCCATAAAGACCGGGGACAAGGTCGGCGACGGCACGACAAGCTCGGTCGTCCTGGCCCAGGCCTTCGTGCAAGCCGGTCTCAAGAGCGTGGCTGCCGGTTCCAATCCGATGTTTCTAAAGCGCGGAGTGGAGCTTGCGGTCGCGGCCGCAGTCGGCAGGATCCGGGAAAATTCCAGATCCGTCGGGAACTCCGACGATATAACCAAAGTCGCCACGATCGCCGCGAGCGATGCCGACATCGGCAGCGCGGTCGGGGAAGTCATGGACCGTGTGGGTAAGGATGGCATTGCCATCGTCGACGAGAGCCGCACAGGTTTCCCGCTGCTGACCCGCTACGTGGAGGGCATGCAGCTAGACAAGGGATGGCTGTCCCCCTATTTCGTCACCAACTCCGATCGTATGGAAGGCGAGCTGGAAAATCCGCTCGTTCTCCTGACCGATCAGAACATCACCACCGGCAAGGACTTCATGCCCATGCTCGACAAGATCGCGGCATCGGGTAATCGGAATCTGTTTCTGATCGCGTCGAACTTGACCGAAGACGCACTCGCGCTCGTGATCGTCAACAAGCTGAGGGGCGTTCTTAACACCGTGGCGATCAAGGCGCCGTCATACGGTGACCGAATGCGGGCCATCCTCGGCGATGTGGCGGTGCTGACCGGCGCGCGCGTTGTCTCCGAGGACATGGGCGTGACGTGGGAAAACGTGCCGCTCGAGTGGCTCGGCACTTGCAACAGGGTCAACGTAAACAAGGAAGCGAGCGTGCTCATCGAGGGCGGCGGGTCCGAGGCCGACGTTCTGGATCGCACCAAGCAGATTCGCGAGCAGATGGAAAGCGTGGACAGCGACTGGGACCACGAGAAGCTCGAAGAGCGACTGGCCCGCCTGTCGGGAGGCGTGGGCGTAATAGAGGTTGGCGCACCTACGGACGTCGAACTCCGCGAGAAAAAAGCCCGGGCCGAGGACGCTGTCCACACGACGCGAGCCGCGGTCAGCGAAGGAATCGTACCCGGTGGAGGAGTCGCCTATCTGCGAGCCGCCGACGCGATCGAAGCCATCGAGAGTGATCTCGAGGGAGACACACTAATTGGCGCCCGGATGGTGAAAGCCGCGCTCCAGGCTCCCATTCGGAAGATCGTAAGCAACGCCGGCGAAAACGGATCGATCATCGTGGACAGGATCCTTTCGAATGATGACCTGTGGTACGGATTCGACGCCGATCGAGGCGAGTACGGAGATCTGTACGAGCTGGGTGTTGTTGATGCCGCTAACGTATGTGTCATCGCGCTTCAGAACGCCGCCAGTGTCGCGAACATGCTGATGACGACCGACGTCGTACTAAATGAGATCCCACTTCCGCCTGCCCCGGTATCCCCTGAGCAAATGGAGGCCATGGGTGGCGGCGGAATGGGCGGAATGGGCGGAATGGGCGGAATGGGCGGAATGGGCGGAATGCCCGGCATGATGTAGCCAAAATTAATCCCGAACCAAAAAGGCCGGCTCCGCCCAGCGGAACCGGCCTTTTTTCTTAATCCAAGACTTGTGCATCTGCGCTAAGCGGACAACCCAGCCGGCGCATGTAAAATCCTGAGCCCCCAGCCCTCAGTAGTCGCGCAACGGGAAGGACCATCTTTTGCAGTCAATCACCGCATTTGATCTCGATTCGCTGCTGAGCAGCGACGCGGCGGCTCGCCGCGGGGCCTTCATCGATCGCGGCGGCGCCGGTACCGTCGAGACCCGGATAAGCATCGACGCCGGGCAGCCGGATCCCGCGACCATGCCGATGACGGATCTAATTGCCGCAACCGAGCGGGTGTTGTCGACGGATCGTTCGTCGCTCCTTTACGGCGCGCGCGAGGGGTTCGCGCCGCTGCGCGAGATTGTCGCCCAGAAATCCGAGCGGCTCGAATCGCTAGCAGTTACCGCCGACGAGGTCATCATTACCAACGGCTCCTCCCAAGCCATTGCCATGACGGCTCAAGCGTTCCTCGATCGCGGCGACTCGATACTCATCGACGAGGCAAGCTGGGGCGTGCGCGTATTCAAAGGGTTTGGGGTCCGCGCGCATCCCGTGCGCTGGGACGGTGACGGCCCCGTGATCGAGGACGTCGAGTCGGGAATCGCGGCCGCGGCAAGCGAGGGCAAGCCGATAAAGATGTTCTACACAATCCCCAACTTCCAGAATCCCATTGGAATAACCACGAGCGCGGACCGTCGCCGTTCCGTGCTTGACCTGGCCGGCCGCCACGGCTTCCTGATCCTGGAGGATGACGCCTACGTGGAGCTCAGGTTCGAGGGATCGCACATCCCGAGCTATTACGAACTTGACGCCAACCGGAGCAAGGTCGTCCGCGCCGGTACGTTCTCAAAAATCCTCGGCGCGGGCGTGCGCCTGGGGTGGGCGATGGCCTCCCCGGAGCTTCTTTCCACGCTGCTCATGTTCAAACTCGACCTCGGCGCCAGCCCGTTCACGAGTCGCATCGTCGCCGAGTACATGCGCCTCCACATGTTCGATCACATCGCCGACCTAATCGCTTCCTACCGATCGAAGCGCGACCTCATGCTCAGCGGTCTGTCAAATGGACTGGGCCCGGATGCTAGCTGGAGCAGTCCGGACGGAGGTTTCTTCGTATGGCTCCGCCTGGCCGAGGGCATCAGTGCGGAACGACTTCAAGACGCATGCGCATCTAGGGGAGTCGCTGTTTGGCTCGGCTCGCAATTCAGGTGGGACGGCAAGGACGATCGCCACATACGCCTGTCCTATAGCTTCGCGACGCCCGGCGAAATCGAGGAGGGCGTGGACGTGCTCTGCGAAGAGGCGAGGAAGCTCGACCGCTGAGTCCCAGTCCACGGGGAGGAATCGTTATTCATGACCACGCACCGTATCGACAAGGATTCGCTGGCCGAATTTTCGGCGGGTCTTTTTGAGGCCGTCGGCGTACCCGTCCGAGACGCCGAGCACGCCGCCCAAACGCTCGTGGAAGCCGACCTCCGGGGCATCTATTCGCATGGAACCGTGCGGCTCCAGCCCGGTTACCTTGAAGCACTGACGGCTGGGACCACGAACCCGACTCCCAACATAACCGCCATCCGGGAGAGTCCCAGTCATGCGCTTCTCGACGGCGACGCGGGGCTTGGTCAAATCGTGTCCCGAGTGGCGATGGAGAAGGCCATCGAGATGGCCCGTTCCTCTGCCATCGGCGTCGTAGCAGTGCAAAAGAGCACACATTTCGGCGCGGCCGCCTACTGGCCGATGATGGCGGCCGAACAAGGGTTTATCGGGTTCGCGTGCTCCGACGGGCCCGGCATCAACACGGCGCCGTACGGCGGGGCCGAGCCCGCGCAGGGCAATCTCCCGCTTTCGTGGGCGGTGCCCGCCGGAGAGGAATTCCCAATTCTGCTCGATATGGCGACAGGTGTCGCCGCGTTCGGCAAGATCGCCATGGCCCGCCTGCGCAACGAGCCGATTCCGCTCGGATGGGCCATTGACGCCAAAGGCAGGGACACCACCGACGCGCACAAGGCCGTGACCGTTTTGCCCGCGGGAGGTCCGAAGGGATACGGTCTCGGCGTGATCCTTGATTCACTTACCGGCACTCTGAGCGGCGGGCTTCCTTCCATAGTCAAATTGAAGGATGGCAGCCCGGACGGGTTGCAAGACGCATCGAGTCATTTCTTCCTCGCGATAAACGTGGAAATGTTCATCCCGATCGATGAATTCCGGGAGACGGTCGACCGCCACATTCAGCTGATTCGCGAAATTCGGCCCCGGGACGGCTTCGATCGCGTTTACTTGCCTGGGGAGATTGAGTGGCGTACGAAAGAAAAGCGTCTCGCCGAGGGAATCCCATTTCGGCCGGAAGAGATCGAGGTTCTCGCACAGATGGGGCGCGACAATGGCGTCCAGCCGGCTTGGTCTGGAGAATAGAAACCCATGACAGGCGATTTCGAAGCGTATCTCGGCCCGGGAGGCAGCCTGGCCGATCTCCTGAAGCTGGAGGATGACGCAGGCATCGAGAAAGTTGTGCTCATGCCCCGAATCGAGACACGACCCGACAACGCGCTGGTCATCGATGCCGCGACCCGGAGCGACCGAGTCATCGCGTGCGCATGAGTGAATCCAAATTTAGGCCAGGAGGCGCTGGACGAATTCGAACGGGTCGTTCGAGATGAAGGAATGCAAGGCCTCAAGCTGATGGCGCCTCAACACGGATATCAGATTTCAAGCGCCGTCTGCGATCCGCTCATGGAGACTGCCCGCAGCCTCGGCATTCCCGTGACCATACATTCGCAGGGCACACCGGCGCATCCTCTGGAGATCGCCGAGCTGGCGAAAAGGCACCCCGAAGTGCCGATGATCATGGACCACATGGGCCATCGATACTGGGTCAATCAGGCGCTACAGGCAGCCCGAGCCTGCGACAACATTTTTTTGGGGACCACCATCGCCTCCTTCGAACCGCTGATAATCGCGCGCGCCGTCGACGAGCTCGGCCCCGAAAACATTGTATTCGGATCGAATGCGCCTTCGGCCTACCCGGACCTCGCCATGGAGTCCATTCGCCGAGCGCGTCTCGGAGACCGCACGGAAGAGTTGATATTCGGGGAGAATTTGGCGCGTATATACAAGCTCAACTGACCGTCGACACGGCGCCGGCCGGACATCTCAAAAGATATATCTTCCACGACCAGCCATAGATTACTTGACAATGTAACACTTAGATTCTAGACTCCTCTCTAACACACGACGTGGTGTGGGTGTTCGACGTAGAACGAGAGTTCGGAGGCGCTGCCATGCGGCGAGTATTCGCCACTGACAGGCCTCGACTTGGCGCGGCGATAGCTGCCATCGGTGCGAAATCGCGGCGGGAGCTGTCGAGCGCCAGGAAATCCAGCGTGCGCAAGGGCTCGTATGCGCATGTGAAAAGTGATACAGACTCGCGTCCCATGCAGGAGCATATTTCTGGCGGGTAGATGTGAAGAAGCGGGTAAGTCTTGCGGATGTTGGCATGTGACTGACATGAACGGTCTTGAAGAGACACTGAAAGCCGCTCGAAATTCAAACTTTGAATACGCATAGTAAAGGAGGTCCGAAGTGGCCGAAACAGGAATCGATGGGCTTGCCGACTTAGGTCGGGAGGAAAGCGAGCGTCAGACGCGGGAAGCGATCGACGCGGCGCTCAGAGCTCTGCCGGAAGGCGAGAGCGACGGGACGTGCCACGATTGCGGTTCCGAGATCGAATCGGAGCGATTGGCGCTTCTGCCGGGTACCACTCAATGTTCAACCTGCGCCCGAAGGCGCAATAAGCTGGTCGCCGCGAGCAACCTGAACTAACTCCAATTCAGCCCGAGCAGGGCGGGGCCGCTGGGCCCCGCCCTTCGCGCTTTCAGACTGCTTTTTTGGCGCGCAATCGCTCAAACGCTACCCTAGGCGCGTCCTTGCACTCCCGGGAGCCCGCATTTGTCCGCAGCCGTCGGCCTCAGATGCATCGACTGCAGCGTCCTTCACCCGCTCGATTATCTTTTGTCCTGTCCTGGTTGCGGCGGTCTGATGTTCGTGGATTACGACATGGCTCGGGTTTCGACCATCCCGTTTGGCGATCTCCACGGGCCCGGCATCTGGCCTTATGCCGACCTGCTGCCGATTGAGGATCCAGCGCACTTCGTGTCATTGGGCGAGGGAAGCACGCCCCTGATCGGGACTCCGCGACTGGCCAAGGAAATCGGCCTGGATCGATTGTTCATAAAGTTTGACGGCGCCAACCCGACAGGCACGGTTAAGGACCGATCGACGGCGACGGCAGTAGGCGCCGCACTGCAATTCGGATTCGACCGAATTGGCGTTGTGAGCACGGGAAATGCCGGCTCGTCCATAGCCAGCTACGCGGCCAGGGCGGGTATCCGCGCGTTTGTGTTCTCGGCCGAAACAACCGCCAGGCCCAAGGTGGCTCAAATGGCGGCGACAACGTCGGATTTCTATCTGTATGCGGGACGCTATGACGACATGATCGGTGGATTCGACGAGATCGTCGACGAGGGATTGCTGTTCGATGGCGGCGGGACGCGGAATCCCTACAAACAAGATGGCAAGAAGAGCATCGCCTATGAGATCTACGAGCAAATGGGACTGCAGGTTCCGGATTTCGTCGTGTACCCGATCGGGATCGGCGAAGCGCTATTGGCCGGCCAGCGCGCATTCTCCGAACTTATGGCGGCTGGACACACTTCATCGATCCCGCGACCGGTGTGCGCCCAAGCCGAGGAGGCCGACACACTCGTGAGGGCGCTCGATAACGGAGGTTCGATCGTTCCAAAACAGATCGGCTACACGGTGGCCGAGGGTGTTGCAGTGGGCGACATGGGGCCGAAAGGCGAATGGGTTCTGCGCGTAACGCGCGAGCAGAACGGACTCGGCGCGGCCTCGAGCGACCAGGCGATACTCGACTGGCAATCCCGGCTGGCGCGGCTTGAGGGAATCTGGGCCGGTCCTACCGGCTGCGTAACGCTACCCGCCCTGGCGAGCCTGGTCCGGAATGGCTCGATTCATTCAGATGCAACCGTGGTCTGCCTGGTGACCGAGACGGGGTTCAAAAGCGATATCGATCCGCCACAAATGTCCACCATCCAACCGACCGCGGAAAACATCCGACGATACGTGACCGCGTAAGAAGCGCACCGAAGGGAACGAATAGTGTTTGTAGCTGACTCCAAGGACAAGCCCGAGGTCGAGTCACCATTTCCCGGCGTTGCCAGGAAGAACCTCGTCTGGGGTGAGCGGATGCTCTTCACTCAGATAATCATGCGCGCTTCCTCAGTCGTCGAGGAGCACGACCATCCCTACGAGCAGATGGGATATTGCATCGACGGCGCGATCGAACTTAAAGTCGGCGACGAGAAGCGCATATGCCGATCGGGGAGCGCTTGGAGCATACCTTCAGGGGCTCGCCACGCCGCTGTCGCACTCGAAAACTCGATCCTGGTGGAGGCCTTCAGCCCACCGCGTGATGACTACAAAGACTGAACGAGAACCCGGAAAACAGCCAATCGCCTTAGTGGCGACGGAAATCCGCCAGGAGGCAATCAATGGAAGTCCTAGAAGCCATTTGGGACGTGCTCAACACGCCGGTTACACAGATTCAGGAACGCGACCTGACGCTTCTGTCCATCATCCAACTTTTCGTCATCATGACCCTGGCGTGGATCATTTCCCGTTTGGCCTCGCGATTTGCTCGGCACGTCGTCGTGGATCGACTCGGGGTCGCGGAAACCGTGGGAAACGCCTCCTCGCGCGCGGTCCGGATCACTTCGATCTTCGCCGGCCTTTACCTGGCGCTCACCTCGATCGGATTTGATCTTGCGATACTCCTGGTGCCTCTCGGTGGACTTTCGGTTGGTATTGGTTTCGGGATGCAAGACGTGGCCAAGAACCTGATTGCCGGTGTGATTACGCTTTCTGAGCAACGTGTCAAAAAAGGTCAGCGCATCGAGATTCGCGGGATGCAGGGCGTCATCGAAAGCATAGGCCTCCGATCCACGACGATCGTGCAGGACGACGGCACGCGCGTGATGTTGGCCAATGGCGACTTCATGAGCCAGCCGCTGAAGATTCTCACCGACACCGATGCGGAGGCAGAGTAAAAAGCACCCGCCACGCACGTGCGGGTCCTCAATTCGCGGCGCGCCTAACTACTCGCCAATCGCTCATTAAAAGCCCATGGACCGCCAGAAAAGTCTGGCGCCATCGAGCCTAGCGGCCCTGCTGCTCCCGGTACCATTCCAGCGCCCTTGAGGGTATTCCGGCACGGATGATCCATCGATCGGGGTCAGGTCGCGTGCCCGAGGGTGCGATCTCGAAAAGATCCGCGCGGCGCAGTTCTTCAATGAGTTCCCATCGCGTTTCCAGCCGCCACGCCGTTTCGCCATCTTCTATGTGCGGCTGATTCAGTAAGACCCTGCCCGCCGATTGATTCCGCTCCAGTCGGAAGACGTTTCCCTGAGTCGCCCCGGCCGTGGCGTTGACGCGCTCCACAAGGGCAGACAGCAGGTCTTCGGATTCTCTAGATAGTGCCATGATTTCGATGCTACTCCGGGGACCAGCGGGTCGGAAAATGGCGCGATTGTAACTCTTTTAACCGACGGCCGACGGCTAGGCGCAATAAGGTAAATCCGCAACGCAGGAGGTTCAATGTCGAACGCTGCCCAAAACCAGATCCGATTGCGAGCCGGCCTCGAACTAGAGCTCAGCGAATCCATGCGAAACACGCTTCGTCGGTGGGTTGTTCGGCAGCTGCCTGAAGCGGATTTGTGTCGCCTGCTTGTTGACGCCGCCATAGCTCACAATGATCCGGTTTTGCTGCGTCAGGCTATCGCCGAGATGTCGGATCTCACCGCAGTACAGCGTCGTCACGCGTCGGCGTTGATCGACACCTGGGAGAAGTCGCTGGGCTAACATCCCTGGGGATCGGGTTCGCTCACGCTTCGCGATGAGGACCGCGGCTGCTAGTCGTCGTCGGCCTTAACGTAGTGTTTCGCGACCTCCGCCAGCTTCAGCACCTCGTCCGATTCCATGTCCGGGAGAACAACCCACTCCCTCATTGGACGCCCGCCCATTGGATCGAAGGCCTCGGCTCCGGGCAACTCCATCGTGCGCGCGTGATCGGCCGGGGGCAACTTCAGCACGAGCTTGTCCTCCCACCATCCCCCAAACGATTTTCGTCCGCAGGCATAGCCGTCCATTCCGAACATTTTCCGTGGCGCGACACCTTCGAGATCAAGGATCAGTTCGTTGAGTTCCTCATTCAACGTCGAGCACCTGCCTACCTTCCAGCGGGGACCCAAAGCGCCCCGGTCCAGCCATGGCGTCGCTGAGCATACAATCCACGGACAATGGTCAGTAGTTCCGACGGTCTGCGCTCGCCCCTTACGTCCACCGCGGAAATCGAAGACGCGATGACCGAACCTTCGGCAGGGTTGATTGAGCAGTTTTCGCATCCTGACAGCCGAACGGCGATTCTCGGCGCCGGGGGCAAGATGGGGCCCACCCTGGCGGCGATGGCGGCGAAGGCGTTGCAGCGAGCGGGCCGGCAAGACGGCGTGTTCGCCGTTTCCCGATTCTCTGATGAGATCGCCCTCAAAAGCATCGAATCAGCCGGGGTAACCGCAATTCGATGCGATCTGCTCGACCGTGACGCGCTGGCGGCGCTACCCAACGTCGCAAACGTAGTCTTCATGGCCGGTCGGAAGTTTGGATCAACCGGGGGGGAAGATCTGACCTGGGCACTGAATACCTACCTGCCCGCGCTCGTCGCAGAGCGATACCGGGATGCTCGGATCGTCGTCTTCTCGACCGGCAACGTCTATCCGTTCACAACCGCCACCGGACGCGGGGCCGACGAATTCACGCCGCCCGACCCGGTGGGCGAATACGCTCAATCCTGCCTCGGCCGCGAGCGAATTTTCGAGCACTTTTCGCGGGTCCACGGTACCGAGGTGACGATCGTGCGGCTGAACTATTCCATCGACGTACGTTACGGGGTGCTGGTGGACATCGGCGCGAAGGTCATGAGGAGGGCGCCGGTCGATGTTTCCATGGGCCACGTAAATGTAATTTGGCAGGGTGACGCCTGCGACTACGCCTTGAGGTGTCTGGATATTGCCTCGAGCCCACCTCGGATTCTGAACGTCGCCGGGCCCGAGAATCTTTCGGTCCGATGGATCGCCGAGCAGTTCGCGGAACATTTCGGTGTAGAGCCAGACATTAGCGGCGAGGCGTCGTCCACGGCTTTGCTGAGCGATTCTTCGCGCTGCGGGAAGCTGTTCGGCCCGCCTCGCGTCTCGGTCGATCAGATGATCCATTGGGTGGCGGAATGGCTCCGGAGCGGCGGCGCCACGCTGAAGAAACCAACACTATTCGAGGTCAGAGACGGTCGGTTCTAAGTCCTGGCAGCGCGCCTATTCCGGCCCGCGGCCGTCATTCACCGGAACGTAGACCGCCAGGGGCGTATGCCGCTTGAACTGTCTGCGAGTTTCCGGCGCCAGCTTCCGGAACGCTTGTGTTGAAAGCACGAATCCCCTTGGCTCGAGCATGGCGGCTATGTTGACGGCCTGTCCGATGAGGTCAAACGATCGGTGCTCGGGAGGCCCGAACGGGCCTGCGAACGCCTTGCCGTAGTGGACCTTCACGGCGAGCCACGCCGGAAAGCCGCGAGACCTGAGCGAGGAATCCGTTTCCAGCTTTAGCGCTAAAAGGGCCATGACCGCCGAATCAACGGCGTCGTCGGGGAATATCAGGAGCGCGGCGTCGCCCATGAATTTGACAGCGTGACCGCCGGCGCCGATCACTGACGCGTAAACCCGTCCGTAGAACTCGTCGAGGGTATCCGCGATCTCACGGTCAGCCCGTTTCCTGGCCATGGCCGCGAACCGGCTCAGATCGACGAACGATATGAGCAGCGGCAGCTCGGCGCGGGTCTGGAGTTCGGTAAGGGGAACGGCCATCGCGGAGTCCTCTACGTCGGAGCGTGTAACACAGGCCCTTGCGTCCTGCAGTGGAGCAACCTCAACAAGCCGCAATCCCCGTTTGAACCATGCCCGGACCGTCTTGAGGCTGCTAACCTAATTCCTCGCTAGTTCAATCTCGATCGGCGGCCTATCTCATCAGATCATTTCAACGAATCCGATTCGTGCTCAAACGCGCCTGCGTCTTGGTGGCCGTCCTTGGCGCGGTTCTGTGGGCGTCGACGGTAACCATCTCGGCCGATATCGATCCTGATGAGATCCCTCAGGTCGGGCTGCCGGACGGCCTCGTCATGGAAGTCTTTCTGGCCGATCTCAAGTTTCCCGTATCCATGGCATGGACGGCGGACGGCGAACTATTTTTCACCGAGAAGGCCACGGGGAGAGTTCGTTATTACGACGGCGAGCGATTGAGGGAGACACCGTTCGCGGAACTCCCCGTAAACGCCCAGATCGAGCGTGGATTGCTCGGCGTGACCGTCGATCCTACCTATGCAGAAAACGGGCTCGTTTACATCTTCTACACGCACGCCGATCCCCTCTCGAATCGGGTTATCCGGATGCGAAATGAAGAAGGCACGGGCGTCGATCCGGTCGTGCTTCTGGACGCACCAATAACCACGGGCTTTTTCAATCACAACGGCGGAAATACGGCCTTCGGCCCCGACGGGATGCTCTACGTGACCCTCGGCGAAAACAACTTCCCACCATGGTCCGCACAACTCGACGTGCCCTACGGAAAGATCCTGCGGATCGACCCGGCGGACGGGTCGGCCCCGGTCGATAATCCCTTTTACGACGACGGCGACCCGGCCACCGGCAACGACGATCGAATATTCGCCTACGGGCTCCGCAATCCGTTCGACCTGGCGTTCCGGCCCGGCGCCGGCGAGCTCTACGTCTCCGAGAACGGCCCCGCGTGCGACGACGAAATCAATCTCATTCGCTCCGCATCGGATTACGGCTGGCGGGTTGACTACCCGTGTCCTGAAGGTCTCGACGTCGGCTGGCCGGCCGTGGAATCGTTTACTCCCGCCTTCGCTCCCACCGGACTCGTCTTCTACGACGGCGAACCGCTTGCCGCATACTCAGGCGACCTGTTCATGTGCAGCTGGATTCGCGGTTACCTGATGCGGATAGAGCTCGGCGAAGCGGGGATCGATGGCCTGCCGCTGGTCGAAAACATCGAAAGCTGGGGGCGGGGCTGCGGGACGGACATCACTGTGGGTCCGGATGGTTTTCTCTACATCTCCCACGCGGGCTGGGGACCGAGCGAGGGGACCATTCGGAGAGTTCGCCCGGGCGAATTGGCGAGCGACTGGCCGCTCGCCAACGGTCACTTTTTCACCCAGGCCGCCTTGGGCGCCGGCGGTGAAGGCTACGCCGTAACCGACAACGAAGATGCGCCATTTCACTCCGAATTCGAGCGGCTGGGCGGGATCGAGGTACTGGGCTTTCCGGCCAGCAACCGTTACACCCGCGATGGGGGGTGGTTCCAGGCATTCGAGAGGGCGGTCCTCAGGTGGGACCCATGGACGGGTACGGCGGTCTTCACGAACGTGTTGGACGACCTTTCCGCTGCCGGACTCGACGACATTCTTCTCGACGAGCACGGCATCGTCGGGAGCGAAGCCTGGGTTCAGGATGTCGGACTTCCCTTCGATGAGGTAATTCAGAACCACCTCGAGTTGTTGAACCGATCGACCCTGATCCGCGACACATTCCTTGCGAATGACCGGTGGCTTCAGCAGTACGGGCTTCCGATGGGATTTGAAGACAGCGGCGACATGACTGTCCTCAGGTCACAACGCGTGGTCCTAATTTTGGATCGAAGCTCCAGCAGCCCGCGCGTCCGGATCGTCTGGGGAACCGAACTTGCGATGGACGTCGACTACATACCGGCGGGGGCACTCCGGCGGCGCCCGTGAGCGACGGCGCGCCACCGACCGGCAACTCGATTGAACTTCCGGCGATTCCTCCCTTCGATCTGACCCGCGTGGTTCGCTCTCACGGGTGGTCCGCCCTCCCTCCATTTCGGTGGAACGAGGGCACAGAGACGCTTTCGACGTCATGTGAACTCGACGGCATACCGACGACCATAGAGATGCGACAAGTCGGGCCCGCGACGGTTCAAGCGCGGTGGTCCGGGACGGCCGCCGATCGTCGAGTGGCTCTGGTCGTAAGCCGCATGCTCCGGCTCAGCGAAGACCTGTCCGAGTTCCGGCGCCGCTGTCGGCGACGGCGAGGTCTCCGCCACGTGGCCGAAGATGGTCTTGGCAGGCTATTGCGCTGCCCCAGTCCATGGGAGGACGCGGTAAAGGTGCTTTGCACAACCAACGTCAACTGGGCCGGAACCAAAAGCATGGCCGAGCGACTGGTGTCGGAGTTCGGCGCGGTCGCCGACGATGGCCGGCGATGTTTTCCCGGGCCGCGACGAATCCTCGATGCGGGCTCGGAAGCTCTGCTGACCAAGGCCCGAATGGGTTACAGAGCCGCCAGGCTGATCGATTTCGCCTCCAGCGTACTGGATAAGCGGATCGACCCCCATAGATGGGACGACCACCTGATTGACTCCGACCAGATCCGACGAGAGATCAGAGGCATCAAGGGGTTCGGCGACTATGCAACCGCGACGATAATGGCCCTGACAGGACGGTATGACTTCGTCCCGATCGACTCGGCGTACATGGAATTCGTCACACGGTGGCACTTCAACGGCACGAAACCGACCCGCCGGGAGGCCGAGGCGGTCTACGAATCTTGGGGGCGCTGGAAGCACCTGGCCTATTGGTTTCAACGGTTCGATGACTGATCCGGCGCCCTGTCAGTCGAACCGACATTCACGCGGACACAGCTAGCGCCGTGAGCACCGACTGGTACGAGTTCAGAGGCTTCGATCGCGAATCCGTTCGCGACGCGCGGAAAAGGTATCTCCTCCATTTCCGGGCGGGAGGTCGAATACTGGACGTGGGCGCTGGTCGCGGCGAGTTTCTCTCGGCGGCGGCTGAGGCCGGATTCAATGCAGAGGGTATCGATTCCGACCGCGCCGCCGTCGCGGCGGCGACGGGCGCCGGTTCGAAGGTCGTCCAGGCGGACGCCCATGACTTCCTCGTGACCCATCCGCGCGAGTTCGACGGCGTTTTCTGCTCTCATCTCATCGAGCACCTGACACCCACGGACGCCAGACGGCTGGTCGAGGGCATCGCGGGCGCGCTCAATCAGGACGGAGTCCTCTGCCTGGTAACGCCCAATCCTGGAAGTCTCCCCACCGCCACGCACGAATTCTGGCGCGATCCATCCCACACGCGTCCGTACGATCTGGAAGCCCTGGAGTTCCTCTGCCTGAGCGCGGGGCTGGAGATCGTCGAATCCGGCCGAAATCCTGATTCGGAACGCGGCTTGCCCATCGATCTGGACGATCTGGAGTTTGCCGAGACGGAGCGTGAAGTCGCGGGGCCTGACGAGCGCCAACCGCGAATCGCCGGCGTCGTGGCCGCGCAGTTCGATAAGTCCCGGATGGCCCGCGACCTCAAAGCCATGATCCACCAGCAGCGAATGCGCATCGACGAGCTCGAAGGGCACGTCCGGCTGCTGAGAGATTCCCTCAGAAGGTTATTGGATGTCCTCTACGAGCCGTCCGAGATTTTCGTCGTTGCGCGCAAGCCCTGATGGCGGACGCTTCGATTCCGACGAGCGAATCTTGGGCGGCCGTGAAGCCGGGCGACGAGATAGAAATGCAAAAGTACAAATGGAATTGCGGCGATCCCGAATGGACCGTAGCGGCGACCGTGATGGACGCGGATGACGATTCGCTCGTCGTGGTTGTCTCAGCCGGCGCCCGATACATCCTGTCAGGGGACGGAGTCTGGCAAAACGACGAGACCACGTACCAGCATTTCTACGCCGGGGAACGATTCAACGTCGTGTTCTGCGGTCTGCCCTACGCCCAGTGGTATTGCAACGTGATCACCGCTACCCGCCTGGACGGGAATCGATTGCGCTGGGTGGATGTGGACATCGACGTAGAGGCATTCTCGGACGGCACATGGTGGATCGCCGACATACCGGAGTTCGCGGCGTCGCGCGACGCGTACCCCGACCATCTCATCGCCGACTCCCTCTCCGCCGCCGAAACCCTCAGCGCTCGCGCCCGAAACCGATCGCTCCCCCATGCCGGACAATCCGTACGGCAAAGCACGTCGGTGCGGCACGTGTTTTGGTCGCTGGCCCGAGCAGGCGACGGCGTAGCGGTGGTGGACTCGACTCTGGACGGACAAGTGGTTTCCCGAGCTCTGGAAGCATACGCACCCGACAGGATCTTAGCGCTAGACGAAACTGAGGGCGCTGAGTTATCGGCTCCTCCTCCTGAGGACGGCCTTCTCGTCGTGGCTTCTTCCTCCAACATGGATGCAGCGGCCCGGGCCGCGTTATTGGCGGGAGAACGCCTGGGTCTCAGGTCTCAGGTTCGCGTGATTCTGGTCCCGGAATCCGAGGCCTCGCCGCTCGCAGAACTCAAGGACGCCGTCGATGGTTCAACGGCCGGTGGGGTTCCGTCAGTTCGGCTGGCCCGGCTACTGGCCGGCGCGCCCGGCAAATTTTGGGTCGCGGTGTCGCCCGAATTCACAGCCGCCGGTTGGTTCTGAGGGCGCGGCCGCTGGGCGGTCCTGTTACGGACGGCTCAGCCGTTTGAGCAGCTCATTGAGCCGCTTGTAGGCGTCCTCGCGTTTGGTGATTCGAACGACGAGAACTAGCAGGTCACGATCGCGGACCTGATAGATCACGCGGTAATTTCCGACTCGAATACGGAACACTCCCCGTTCCGCGCTGAGGGTCACACATCCGGCGGGCCGTGGATCGTCGGCGAGCGCCCGGGTCGCCTGCGCGATGCGTCGCTGATCCACTTTGGCGATCTGCCGGAGCTGCTTCTCCGCAGCCGCCGTGATCTCAACCGTGAACGTCACCGGCGGTCCTACAGCCCGAGTTCCTCGAAAATCTCTTCCGCTGGGCGGCTGTTTCCTTCGGGATCGTCCAAAATACTCACCACATCGCCTAGGTCGATCAGGTCGAGGAGGCGTTCAACAAGCTCGCCCACGTCGTACGGAACCAGCACGGCAACCGGCTTGCCGCGTCGGGTCAACACCGTTCGCGCGCCTTGATACACGACACGGTTGATCGTCTCGAAAGCGTCCGCGCGAAACTCTGTGATCGTCATTTCATCGGCGGCCACGGATCCCCTTTTCAAGAACACGGATTACGCCACTAGTGTATCTAACGTACTTAAGAGACGTACTTCGCAGTTGAAGGGTTGCCGCCGCATCGGCCGGAGAATCGAACCAGCAGGCTATCCGGCGGAGTGGGACTTCGCGATAGCGCGTTCCCTAGCTACGGGACCCGCAAAGTCACCAGCACCGGCAGGTGATCGGATGCGAGGGAATCAGGCGTGTCGGCATCGATCAAATCTATTCCCGGCGAGGCGAAAACGTAGTCGATTCGGGTAGCAGGATGGTCGGCGGGGCGCGTCGGGGCGGGATTCCCAAACTCGAGATGCAGATCGCGCAGTCCAGCCCCGACCACGCGCGCGTACTCCTCCGAATCTGGAGCCGAATTGAAATCGCCCAGCACCAGCGTCGATGGGTCGCCGCCCCAGATCTCCAGCACCCTCTCTATTTGACGCAATCTGACCTCCGCCCCGTCGTCCTCATGGTCCAGATGCGTCACCAGAATTCTTAGCCCCGATCCGCCGAACAGGACTTGCGCCTCCAGCACGCCCCGGGGAACGCGGCCGGGTTCGTCGAATCGATGATTCTCGGATCGAGTGGTGAAATTCGTCAGCAGCGCGTTGCCCCAGAGGTCGCCGACATTGCTGCCGAAATAGGCGCGCATGCCCAACCGATGCGAAAGCCACAGAAGCTGATCGGCCATCCCTGAAATGATCCAGCCTCTGCCCACCTCTTGCAATGCCACGATCTCCGGCCGGTGCCGCTCGATCTCTAGCGCCACAGCCTCGAGATCCCACCGATTGGTGAGTCCGAAGCCCTGCCTGATGTTGTAGCTCAGGATGCGAACGCTTCCATCGCCGGCCGGCGGGCGAAATACGGGGTCCGGGTCGCCCGAAAGCGCGTTGATCGCACCAGGGAGGGCGGCGAACACGGCCACCGCGGCCACCACCGCCGTCGTTCTTCGATCGCCGATCGCAACCGGAGCGACCCTCAACGCTCCAAACGCCCCCGCGATCCCGACAAGCACCGCCGCCGCGGCGAGGACCCATTCGGGTGAATAGAACGAGTAGAAGGCGAATAGAAGGACGAAGAAGACGATGAAACCCGACGCAACGGCCAGCGCCGGATTCCGAGCCTGGGACCGGCTTTCCCCGGCAAGGATCGGTCCGGGTCCCACGGGCATCCAAGCGATCAAGCGAGCCACGGCTGCGCCGACCATCACGGCCGCCCAACCCACGCCGGCAGCGCGGAAGAGAACAAGTCCGATCATCAGCGCTGCGAGAGCGACCGGCAGTGACCCCGCTGTCCAACGACGGCCGGTCGGCATTGCGCTCCAGAGAAGACCCAGAACCACGCCCGCCGTCACCATGGCCGCGGTGGTGCTCCAGCCAAGGACCCCGGTTGCCGAAACCTGGCCGAAATTTCCACTTACCAACTTGAAAAACAGTAGCCCGATCGGGATTCCGAAAACGGTCCACGGATATTTCGTTGCGAGCGGCGGCGGACCCGCGAAATCGCTCCCATTTCGCATCAGCGCCATAAGCGCGACCGCCGCAACGGCGGTGAAAACCATCGAGTAGGGCGACGCCGACAACGGCACATCTATCGTAAATAGGCCGGCGCGCATGGCAACGTCGAGCGCCAGCGCGATGGCCAAGCCGAGCCCCGAAGCGCGACCGCGAACGCCGAGGTACGAGACGGTGAGCCACCCGAACGCCGCGGTCCCGGCCAGTCCCAGGTAAACGTCAGCACCGGCGCTCGGATTGGCCTGGTCGGCCAATCGAGCCACGGCCAGGAGTATTGCGCTCGCCTGCACCGTCCTCCGCCATCCCAGATATCGGATCATCGGCCATGCGAGAACCGCCGACGCAAACGCGACCAGGGCCAAGCCGCCCAAGACGATGCGGTCAGAACTCTCGCCCACCACCCAGACAAGGCCGGTGACGAACAGGCGGATCGACTGCAGGCCAAGAAGCGCGATGATCGCCGACAGGAGAATAGTGCGCACGGTTATCCTCCGGCCGCAACCCACAGCAGGCTATGGACTATCTTGGCAAATTCGATCGCCGCCCGCCTAGAATTGGCTAGCACAGCTGTAT
Organism: Chloroflexota bacterium; assembly: GCA_963663595.2. Taxonomy (GTDB): domain Bacteria; phylum Chloroflexota; class UBA11872; order UBA11872; family VXNJ01. The sequence continues at coordinate 1,037,996 of CAXXGZ010000003.1, forward strand.
CCAGCAGGCGGTTACAGCATTGGACGTAGTGCCCGCGAGGCGCCGCAGAGAGGAAAGCCGCATGTCCGTTTTGAAATCCGAACTGCTCGATCATGTCAACATCAAGGTCAGCGATATGGATGCAAGCCTGAGCTTCTATTCGGAGTTCCTGGGTTTGGAGACCGTCAGTGTGAGCCGGGACGAGCACGGTGATCCCGACTTCGTGGGCCTGAAGGCCGGGGAACAGATCGTCTACCTATCTCGAAATCGCGAGTTCAGGTCGCCGGAGGCCGTTTCCGACCGGGGCCTGAACCACATCTGCATCGTCGTTGAGCCGGTGGGTATCGACGCTCTGCTAGAAAAACTGGGCGACCGCTCGATACCCATCCGGGAGGAGGCCGCTCACAGGCGGGACGGGCGCGGCGCGAGCATCTCTACCTACGTCGAGGATCCCGACGGACACGGAGTTGAGATCAAGCAGTACCCGGAATAGCGGCTGAATCTGGGTGGGGTCAGGCGCACCAGGGCGCGTCGGCGCTCCATCGGTTGTAGGAATGATCGTCGCCGCTGGCCAGATCATCCCTGGCGCGTTCCCAAAGGCTGGCCCATTCGCCGTGGTCGCTCAGCGCTGACGAAGGCCGCGTTCTGCTCCTGACAACGAACCCAGGAAACGCAGTCCTGCCCGTCGCCTGCCCGATAGGCTGATACCGGAGATCGAAGCTCCATCGCAGGGTGTCGCTCACATTGGGCAGGGAGCGATGCATGGTATATCGGCTGAAGAACAAAACCGATCCGGCTCGAAGCGGGACCGGAACCATCTGTTCCTGCTCGATGAAGTGATCCGGGATCGCGGGACCCCCGGTAGTGGGGCAGTGTCCCACAAGCGATTCACGGTGGCTGCCCGGAACGACTCCGAGACAGCCTCGCTCCACGGTGGCGTCGTTCACCGGAACCCAAGCCGTGAGCATGTTCGTATCGTCGGCATCTTCCGTTACGACGCCGGTGTCTTGGTGCCAGTTTGTGCTCCGAGCGATGCCGGGGATTCCCGGCCTCGTCGCCGCGCCTCCCGCCCGGCCCAGTCTTTCCGGAACCTTCATACGGATGTGCTGCACCGGGTTCGAGTATACCTCGGGGCCGATCAACTGTTCGACCAGATCAATGAGCGGCGGGTGGCGCAGCAAGTCGAACGCGCCGCGCCCAAGATACATGGGTGTATCGGCGCCGATTCCCTTCTGGGGCAAGGAGATGTCGAAGGGCTGGACGTTCAGGTCGCCCGTCTGTCTTACGATCTCCATGACCCGGTCCTCGAACGGAAGCGACCGGTCGTACGATGCGATCACGCCTTCGGCGGATAGCTTCGCGGCCTCGGAATCAAGTATTTCGCTGTATTCGCGTTTCAGGACCTTGAAGTCGGACTCCGGATCGAAGACACCCTCGACCGCGAGATACCCATCAACTTCAAACCGCCGAATCTCATCAGTCGTCAGCCACTTCACCTTCGCCACCTCGCTCACCACTCAGGCGTGATTGCCACCAGACCCTTCGTCGGGCACGGCCGGATGATACCCGTAACGCGCCGCGCCCTCACGATATGACTGCGATTTCGGGTGCTCAGCCCTCGGGCGCGATAGCGAGACAATCGATTTGGGCGTCGATCACGGCGGTCTCGCGCCACGAATCGCCTTCGTCGTCCGAAGCGAAAACACGGCCGTCCCGAGTGCCGAACGCGACGAAGCTGCCATCGGAGGCGAGGCAACCGGTGTCGATGTTTCCATCGAACCAGTCCGGAAGCCCGTTCCGGCACCGCTCGACAGATCCTGGATCGCCCTGCCTGCGCCGATAAAGGCAGGCTTCACGCCCGCCGGGACCCAGCGACGCGGAAACCAGCACGTGATCCGGCGTGGCCGCCACCGCACGGCAGTAGAACGCGTGCATCCCTTGGGCGTCGATCTTCCAGCTATCACCGGCGTCCGTGCTGGTCGCCAGGCCCCGCCCGCATGCGGCAAACACCAGATCGTCTATGGATGGATGTGCGAGAACCTGGTGGGCGTCCGCATGGATGTCCAGTCCGGACGGCTCCCAGGTCTCACCCGCGTCCTGTGATTTGACGACGCCTCCCACGTGGACGTTTACGTAGACGCCGCCGGCGTCGGTGGCCGCCATCGACCGGACGTCCGGTGGTCCACCCCAGGGGGTGTACCACGATTCACGTTGATCGAGTGCGTCGAAGCCGTGAACCGCGGACACGTCGCCATCGCTCAAACGCAAAAGGTGGGCTTCCGACGTGCCCACGAGCACCGAGTCACGATGACTGAGAATGCACGTCCCGCTGTAACGTTCGAGGTTCACAATCTTGTGCCATGGACCCCCTAAGGAACCTCGCCAGATGGTGTTGTCACCCGTGAGCGCCCAAATATCTGTATCGCTCGTAGTCACGGCTCTGACGGCGATGCCGTCCAAAGCCACGAAATCCGGACGGCCACCAACGCGCAAACCGCCCGGAGTACCCACGATTACGACGGTATTGGCCACAGTAATTCGACCCGAAGCGCGTATTTTGGCCTACGGGCGGGCTATTTGCTCACCAGCGCCGAAAAGGCCGATCGGCTACGCGGCAGGAACGATTGCCAGCTTCGGTTCGGGTAGCGGCGGTCGCTGTTCGGCCATGACCTCCGCCTGCTCCGAATCGGCTAACTCCTCGAACCGCTCCGCCGCGTCCAGCACCTTCGGAAGCAGCGTGACATCGCCCGCCGATGGCGCGGTGTGCATGGACTGAGACAGCACCCACCAGAGCGAGCGGTCGATTGCTTCCTGATCTCGATGCGGGTCGTACCAGGTGGTGCACTCGCGATCGTTATCGCCCCAGCCACCCCGGGCGATCATCTTGATCGTGTGAATGCCCACGTTTCGGTCGTTCGCGAGAGCCAAGAGCTCTTCGGCGTCGCGGCGATACTCGGCGTCCCGAAAGATCGCGGGACATATAGGAAACATGATCGTGTCGAAATCGAATCGGCCCAGGGCCTCGATCTGCACGCGGGGCGTCTCTGGCCCGTGCCCCGTGATCCCGATCCATTTCGTCAACCCCTGGTCGCGCATCTCCACCAGCGCTTCGAGCGCCCCGCCTTTCGACGTGGTCTTGTCCAACTCCTCCATCGTCGTCACGGCGTGGAGCTGGAAAAGGTCGAATGAGTCGACGCCGAGCCGTCGCCTGCAGTCGTGAATTTCCTCCCAAGCTTCAGTCTTTGTTCGTTCGCCGGTCTTGGCCCCCAGAAAGACCTTGTCCCGTATCTTCGACATCCATGGGTTCATGCGCTCCATGGCCTCGCCATACGAAGGCGCAATATCGATGTGGTTGACTCCGTGCTCGAGGATGGCTTCGACCGCTCGGTCGGCGGTATCCTGGTCCACCCCTCCGATTCCGGCCGTGCCGAAGCAGACGACCGTACTCTCGTGGCCCGTTCTTCCAAGCGTTCGCTTTATCAATGCAACTTTCCCCATACGCTTTGATGGTTTTTCAGTTTCAAGCTTATCCGAGGATCGGATGCGCCGTGGGCCTACGGACATGCCCGACATTGCCAGACGCCGGCCGGGATTTCACAATTCCCCAGTGAGCGTAGAATTCCTTCCTGAGGGATTCGGCGGCGTTTGGTCTACTGCTTTCGGATGTGCGGGCAGTCTCGCCGCTGGACAGGAATCACCACTCAGAGCAGGAGCAGGCAATTGATCTCAAGCACCATCGAAATCGGTGACACCTTTCCGGAAGTTGAATTGGTCACCGTTGACGAGGGCCGACCCGTAAGGCTCGGAGGCGAATTCGCCGAGCGAACGCTCATATTCGTTTGGGCATCGTGGTGAGGTTGCAGGCATCAGCTGCCCGGGTGGCAGCAATTTCTGTCCGAGAAGCAATACTCTGACTTTCGATTCATAAGCATCGCCGCCGATGCTCAAGGTCCGGCGGCCGCCAAGCCCTGGGTCGACAAAGCCGAACCGTCCTTTGAGACCTTCGTTGATGCGCGCAACGAGATCGGCAAGGCGTTTGGATATCAGGCCATACCCGTGGGAATAATGGTTGAACCCGGCGGCCGGGTCGCGTACGTGAAACTTCCGTTCGATGTAGCGGACGAATTAGATCGCGAGGCGGTGGATGCGTTCGCTCGGGACAGGGAGCCTGAATCCCAGCAACAGGGCCGCCTGGGCGGTTCCGCCAGCGCCGCCGAATCGTTCGCCAAGGGAGCAGAGAGTTTCGCCGAAGGCGACCGCGAGGCGGCGCTGAGTCAATGGCGCGATGCCCTTGGCAACGATCCCGGCAACTACCTGATCCGCAAGCAAATCTGGGCCGTGGAGAATCCGGACCGCTTCTATCCCAAGATCGATTGGGACTGGCAGAAGGAAATCCTCGCGCATGAGCGCGAGGCGGAAGGCGACGGCTCTTAAGTAAGAGCGTCAAACGGATTGCGTCGACGGGGTGGCGATGATGACGCGGTGTCCGAGCACGTCCGTCTGACCAAGGTCGAGTCGCGGAAGCAACGGACCGCGATTCACGCATGGTAGGTCTGTTCTTTCGGTTCTTTTTCGGCACGCTCGCAATCGTCGCGGCCGTGGTCGCCGTGCCGTCGATATATCTCGCCGCCGTCTTCGGCCTTCTCGATCTGCCGTGGCTTACGGGGATTGAGGACGCCACGGAGCCCGTTCGAGCCGATCACTCGGATCGCGACCGGCTGCGCGAACGGGTTACCCGGGAAATGACCGACGACAACAGGTTCGACATGGTCCTCTCAGAGTCGGAATTGAACGGACTTTTGAACGGCGAGCTTGCTGGTTTGGCTCGTATTCGCGAGCCTGGAATCGATCTCCGCGCCGACGGCGTCCGTTTCGCCGCCCGCCTGGCCGGACGGATTCCCATACCGATCGCTGCCGACGCCGCTCTCCGTCTCAGCGACGGGCGCGTGCGGTTCGAGCTGGAGTCGGCCAGCATCGGGTTCGTCTCGATTCCCGAATTCCTTTTCGATCCGGCTGACTGGGCACTGAACCGGGCCGCGAATCTGAATCGGCTTTTGACCGCCCGCGGCGATCTGAGATTTACGGAACTAATTTCCGGCGACTCGGCCATGCGCCTGGTCGGCCGGATAGACGACTCTCCATCGGAGAACGCGGCGGCGGCGGTTGCCGCTCTGAGAGGCAGTGCGGCCGAGGGCTCATCCAGGCCACGAGCTCGGGCGCTCCGAGATCCGAACACCAGGCCCCGGCCAGGCGCCTGGGCATATCTCGCTCTGGGCGATTCGCTCGCTGCCGGGGAAGGCGCAACAGCATCGGACTTCAACTTCGCGACGCGCTTTTGGCGCTACCTCGAATCGACGTTCGACTCCTCCTTAGCGTTCACGAATCTCGGGATATCCGGCGAGTCGACCAGGTCGTTCGTCGACGGACCGGACTCGCAGCTATTCCGGGCGATCGGTGAGATACGCCGGCTTCAAGACGACGGCGAGCCTGATACCTACGTGCACGTGATTACCCTGACTCTGGGCGCGAACGACATATTTCCCGTGCTCGAAGGTCCTATTTGCAGGACGGGCCCGGCGGACCCCGTCTGCAAGGCCGCGCTCGACGACGCCACCGGCCAGATTGAATCCGGCGTCAGAACGGTCCTTGAGCGGCTGCGCGACGCGGCGGGCCCAGAAACCCTGATCCTCGTTGCGACCTACTACGATCCGTTCGACTTCGGCCTAGGATTGGCCTTCGAGCGGCTGTCGGACGAGACGATCCGCACGCTCAACGACAACATTTTGGCGGCGGCGCGGACGAACGACGTGGCCGTGGCCGATACCCACGGGCTTTTCGCGGGACGCGCGGCGGAGCTTACCCACGTATTGGAAGGCGACGTTCATCCGGTCGATGCCGGATACGGAGCCCTGACGCTCGCCTTTCAGAATGCCTACGAGGCCGTCGGGCCGTTTAGGTGATCCGGGATTCGTGGCACTCGATGCCGGAGGACCCAGAAGCCTACATTTGACATAGCTGAAGCCTTGAGATCGACTGGGCGACGGCCGGGTTCTCGATATGATTCTGTGGACTTCGTCGCCTTCCAACGAGAACATAATCGATCCATTCAATCGAGAAATGATGCGGCACCCTCCGAGGACGCCCGAGCGTATGAACAGGTTTCGCCGACAACTGGATCTGGCAAGGCTAGGCTGCCGATCCGACGTTAGGACGCGCTACCACCGGCTCGATTTTGAAGCGGGCCGCCAAGTGCAATTGGGAGGAAATCGCGGGGCAAGCCGCTCCGCTTCAGCAGCATGACTTCCAGCGCTACGTACAACGGAACCGTGATCGCGGAACGCGGCATCGTGGCCGCCAGCCATCCGCTGGCGGCGTCCGCGGGAGTGGAGATGTTCGCGAAGGGCGGCAACGCCATCGATGCCGCGATCGCCGCCTGCCTGACGGTCAGCGTGGTCGACCCGGCCATGTCGAGCATATTTGGGGCCGGTTTCATGGTCGTTCATCTAGCCGGCGGGCGCACGATAGGGCTGGACAACTACATCAAGTCCCCGGCGGCGGCCCACGATGGAATGTATCGACTGGAGAAGGTCCAGGGCGGCGTATTCAAAGTCAACGAGGCACTCAACGAGGTTGGACACCTGGCGGTGGGAGTTCCCGGATCGCTCCGTGCGTACCACGAGTGCGCCCTCCGGTTCGGAAATCTCCCCTGGAAAGAGCTGTGCAGGCCGTCGATACGGCACGCGCGGGACGGGTTCAGGATCTCCCGACTCCTCGCGGACTTCATTGCCGGCGATCGAGACAGGCTCGCCCGTTTCCAGGCCACCGCCGATGTATTCCTCAACGGCGGAGAACCGCGTAAGGCGGAAGGTAGCCTGGTGAGAACGGACTACGCGGAAACCCTGGAAGCGATCGGGGGAGACGGGCCGGACCTTCTCTACGGGGGCGATCTTGGGCGGCGCGTCGCCGACGACATGAGGGATAACGGGGGAATCTTGACGCTGGATGATCTCCGGCAATATGAAGTTCGCGAGAGGGACATCGTCCAGAGCACGTACCGGGGCTACGAGATACGGAGCATCGGACCGTGCTCTTCGGGGGGCGTCATCGTGGCCGAAGCGCTCAACATCCTCGAAGGGTTTGACCTCGCCGATATGGGTTTCGGCAGCACCCGCTCGGTACACGTGGTCGCCGAGGCTCTGAAGATCGCATTCGCCGACCGAACCCGGTATCTGGGCGATCCCGATGAGGCGCCCGTGCCCGTGGAATGGCTCGTATCCAAGGAATATGCCGATCGGCGCCGCGCGGACGTAGACGCAAACCGAGCCAAGACTCACGCTTCGGGAACCCCAACCCCCGGCGAGCCGGGATTCGACGCGGCGTCCGAAGCCGCGAAAGTGAGGCACGGCGAGCCTACATCAGTGGAAAGCGCCAATACGACTCACGTGACCGCCTGCGACCGGGAAGGCAACATGGTCGCCACCACGCAAACGCTCAACGGCGGGTTCGGCAGCTTTGTAACGGTCCCGGGAACCGGGATGCTGCTCAACAACTGCATGATGATCTTCGATCCGCGTCCGGGAAGGAGGCAGTCGGTGGGTCCTTCCAAACGCCCGGTTTCCAGCAACACTCCCACGATAATTCTTCAAGCGGGACGCCCGTTCATGGCGCTCGGCGCGCCGGGGGCCACTCGCATTCCAGCCGCCGTGCTGCAGACCATCATCAACGTCATCGATCACGGGATGCCGCTTCAGGCCGCCGTGGAGGCTCCGCGGTGTCACGCGGGGTCGGAGGGCGACGGCCTGCTACTTGAGCCTCACTTCGGCCCCGACATCGCGCGCGAGCTGGAGGGTTTCGGACACCCCATAACTCGCGTGCCCAGGGTCGCCGGCGGCCTTAACGCCATAAAGTACCGCGACGACGGCATGCTCGAGGGGGCCGCGTGCTGGCGCGCGGACGGTGCGCCCGCCGGGATTTCCGGTGGAGCGGCCCGTGAAACGGACGGTGGCCTGCACGCGCACATCGTGTGACGACGCGCAAGAAGTACTTCAGGAGGCTTGTGGTGGGTTGCTTCGCTTCGTTTCGTCGCTGATCTCATCTCTCGAACATCGCCAGGCACGTTTGGATCTGCGCCGAATCACCACCGAGTTCGATGCCGTGGTACGGCCGGCTCGACTCACATATGCTTTACCGCGCATCGCGGCGTCAGGAATGGGGTGTGGAACGATTGAATTCGAATGATGACCGAAAGCTGCGGGTCGGCGTTGTGGGACTCGGCGGAAACGGATCCCGCTTCGCGAAGATATATTCGGAACACCCGAAAGCCACCTTGGAGGCCGTCTGCGACATCAACGAAGAGCGCGAGTCGCTGGCATCGGAGCTGGGAGCTGAATTCTTTACCGATTTCGAGAAACTGGCGGCGCTGCCGGAACTCGATGCGGTGTCCGTCCATCTTCCGGATCGGCTTCACGCCGCGCCCACCCTTGCCGCCCTCGATGCCGGAAAGCACGTCTTCGTTGAGAAGCCGATGGCAGTGACCATCGCAGACTGCAACGCCATTATCGACGCGATGGATCGCACCGGACTCTCCGTGGCCGTGGGACAGGTCCTGCGGACGAAGGCGTTATACAAGCGGATCAAAGAGGTGGTCGATGCCGGAACCCTCGGCGCCGTTTACTACTGCGAGGGCGACTACATGGTTGACGAGCTGACCGATCCTGGCCAAGCGGCCAAGGTTGGGCCCACATATTCGCTGCAGGGATTTGGTTGCTCCGCCACGCATCCCCTCGATCTTTTGCGCTGGTATCTCGGGAACCCAGTCGAGGTCATGGCCATGGGGAACAACGGTATGGCCCATCCGCCGCATCCTGGGGACGGATTAATCGCCGCGTTCTACAGGTGGCCAAACGGTTGCGTTGGGCGGGTGGTCGGGACCTGGGCCTGCAGCTACGACCACAGCTACAAGAACGCCTACGGAATATCGCTTTTCGGCAGCGACGCCTCCATCGTCCGGGGCTTTCTCGTCTCACGGGATCAGCAAAACGAACCGGTCGAGCTTGCCCCGCACGGCGCGGGTCATCCGTACGACCCCGAGGTGGACGACTTTGTAAATGCCGTGGTGGAGGGACGCGGTCCCGCGACGGATGCTCGCGACGGAGGCAACACGGCCATCGCCATATTGTGCGGCATCGAAGCGATGGAGACGGGGAAAACGATTACCATCCCGAACCGCTAGCGGTCGCCCAGCCCCTACCCTCTACGCGGCGCCGATCCCGTGTGTGGCACGCTTGCCCATCTCGATCCGCCGAAACAGCATGAATCCGCACGCGAGCGCGACGAGCGCCAGACCCGCGAATATGAAGAAAGCTTCCGAAGCATGCGTGGAAACCATGCGACCGCCGATCTGCGCGCCGCCAACCGCCGACAAACTCCACGCGCCGTTCACCAAACCCATTGCCCGTCCGGACTCTCCCGGCCCCGTGAGCTCCTTGGCCAATGGGGTCATCTGGCCGGATAACGCCCAAGCGAAGGCGGCGGCGGCGGCGCCGGCAAGAAACAGCCCCACGATGTTGCCGAGGAAGACTCCGATGAGAGCGGCGCCGATCGCGGTGCCGGCCAACGACGCAAGCACCGGCATCTTCCGGCCGTATCGATCCGAGTGCCAGCCCACAATTAGCATGCTCGCCAGCCCGATCCCGGTGGTGGCGGCCACAAAGGCGCCCACCACGAACTTGCTGCCGCTCAGAGCATCGATTAGGACGGGTCCAATGATCGGAAACCCGCCCCAGAAGAAAGTCCGCAGAATCTGCATGGCAACCAAGAGCTGAACACTCTTCTGGCGAAGTAGATGGCCATAGCCCGCGATAGCGACGCGAAAGCCAGGAGGGTCGATCTCGGAACTCCGCTCCAGGGAGGGGAGCGCCACGAGAGCGATTAAGGCCACAACTCCCGTCGCGATCGCAACGTAGAGCGCCAGTGCGGGGAACCCGGCCCATTCGGCGACTGCGCCTCCGGCGAGTCCACCGACCGCGTTTCCGGCCGTCAAGCCCGAGAACCAGAGGCCAGTCATCAAGGCCAGCCGGTTTCTTGGCGAAGCCTCCACCAAGTACGCCTGGCTCGACGTGACGTACAGACCTTCGGCGGCGCCGAGCAAGATCGGAATCGCCAATCCAATCATCACCGGAGAATCCAGAACGAATACCAGGGCGCCGGCCATCGATCCGATAAGTCCGATCATGATCGTCACCTTGCGGCCCGCGACGTCGCTGAGTGCCCCGCCAGCCAGCGCAAATATCCCCATGAACAGGAGCCAGATCGTCCGGGCGTTGGCGGTGAAGTCCTGCCCCAGCGCCAGCTGCTCGTCCACGTAGATCGGGAGGAGCGCCAAAACGGGAGCGGCGGCCAGCCCGGCGAGGAACTGTACGGTAAGCAGGACCACCAGCCGCCTGTCGCGCAGGATGCCAGTCACGCGTTCCGCCACGATGTCGCCCATCCGCGGATTTCTGCTTGCTATCTAGTCGCGCGACATCCCACGACCGCCGATCTCGCGCCGCGATCGTGGATTCCGGGGTTCCGCGTCCGCCTCATCAAGCCTAATCGGCCGCCGCGTGCGCCAGCTCGACACCGGGACTTATGGATCGCAGATGCAGATCACGTTGCGGGAACGGGATCTCGATGTCGTGCTCCCTGAACGCAGCGTCTATGCCGAAGTGAAGGTCGCTGAGCGTACCAAGCCGATCGCCTATGTCGCCCACATAAGCGAGGACCCGGAAATTGAGCGACGAATCCCCGAATTCCACGAATAACACGCGAGGCTCGGGATCCTCGAGAACGCTCGTGTTATCGGTGACGACGTCGTTGACAAGCCGTCGGACGAGTTGGGTGTCCGAACCGTAGGCCACGCCCACGATGAAATCAATTCGCACGCGGCGGTCGTCGTGGGTCCAGTTCGTGACCACCTGGGAGATTAGGTCGCCGTTGGGGACTATGGCCTGCGTCTGGTCGAACTTGCGGAGCGTTGTCGCCCTAATTCCGATTCGCTCAATGGTCCCCAGGCTGCCGCCTACATCGACGATATCGCCGAGCTTGACGGGTCGCTCTGACAACAGGATGAGACCGGAAACGAAGTTGTTGGTGACGTTCTGCAAGCCAAAGCCGATACCGACGCCCACTGCGCCCATCACGACCAGTAGCGAGTCCAGCTGAACGCCCATGGACCTCACGCCGATGTACAAGCCCAAGAACAGAATGGCGTAGCGCATCAGCGCGCCCATCGCATGGAGGTTTGTTTCCTCCATCCCGGTCACCCTGCCTATCCATCGCTCGAATAGGGAACGCGCCCGTCCTGCGGCGACAAACGTGGCGATGACTATCGCCGCCAGGACTAGAATTCCCACTACCGTAACCGGGTCTCCGCCCAGGCTGAAGAGGGGCGCGTTGAGTGAACCCCAAATATCGTTCCAGACTTCCATGAAACCGCCCTTCCGCGGACCTATCTTGAATCAACCGCCCTCATGCTAGTGGTATCGGCGAACCCGCGCCGCACATCGCATCCCCCGAATTCCAAGTCCGATGAAGGGCTCCCGGCATAGGGCAGCCAAGCTTGGAGAGTTCCGAAAGTCGGCGGTTTGGGTGTCGTCACCGAGCCGCTGATTCAAGCCGGAATTTCAAGTCCGAGGCCAGGATTGGGAATCCGACCTGAGTGTGCCGGCCGTATCCCAGATAGAGTTGACTCGGGGACCGCGTGCTGACGTCCACCCAAGGAGCGCCAATGACGGCATCGAAACGAAAAATCGGACGCCGGCATTTCCTTGGGGTTTCCGCCGGATTGGCCGCCGCGGTCGGCTGCGGACTTCAACCAGAGCAGACGGCACGTCTCGAGCCGCCGCGAATCGTTGAAGGGCTTACGGTCTCGGGTAATGTCTATCCTCGGCTCAGGGAGGCTCCGGCCATCGATTCGACCACTTGGGTCAACTCGCCCCCACTGTCAGCTTCGGATCTGCGCGGCAACCCTTACCTCGTCGAGTTCTGGACGTTCGGCTGCTACAACTGCAAGAACGTGATCCCAAGCATGAACGCTTGGTACGAGGAACTAAGGCCCCACGGCCTGGAGATCGTGTCCGTCCACTCGCCCGAGTTTTCGTACGAGCAAGCTCTCAACAACGTGCGGACGGCGGTGGCCAGTCATGGAATCGAGTACCCGGTCGCGATCGATAACGATTTCAGCATTTGGCGCGCCTACGGCAATCAATACTGGCCCACGATGTACCTGGCCGACTCCGAGGGTTGGATCAGGTACGTCCACATCGGCGAGGGCAACTACGACAAGACCCGCCAAGCCATAATCGACCTGCTGTTCGAATAGGCGTCAACGCGCTCGTTTCCAACGATAACGATTCGGCACGTCGGGAGGGCCTTACTCAGAGCAATCCGCGTCGTGGTTGTCAGTTCCGTATCGCCCTGCGCCGAGCCGGCGGCCACGAGCAGAGGCGGGAGATGACCTGCAAGTTCTGCGTCGGCGCGGCTGGCGCGGATGCTGTCAAATCGGGATCGATCCCGCGGCAATAGGACACATCCCTGCATATTGGATAGCTGAGTACGCTCAACCTCTCCCCAAAATTTCGCTCCCAATACGCAACGTCGACGCAAGCATAAGATTCTAGGTATGACGCGAATCGCAAGGAGCGTTCTGATGAATCAATATCGCGTCAGCACGATGCCCTTTAGCGCATTTGCGCTTAATCAGTTCCTGGGCGATCTCGCTGAAATCGGCATCGCGTCGATTGAACTGGGGAAATCACACTTTCAAACGCTGGACGCAGGGACCGCAGCCAGCCTACAGGCCGAATCAGGGCTGCGCTTCAAGTCGATGTTGACGACGGAAGACATCGCCGGTCCAAACGGTCTTGGTGAGCAGATCGCCATCCTCGAAATCGCGCAGAAGCTCTCCATCCCGATGGTCTGCGTCTCAAGCGGCGGGCGGGAAGACGCGACCGAAGCCGAAATCGAATTGATTATCGACCGGTTGCGAACCTTGACGCAGGAGGCGGAACGCAGGAGCCTCACTCTCGCTTTCTATCCACATCATGGATGGATGGCGTACAACCTGAAACGCACCGAGCGAATCTTCGGTGCCATTCCTTCAGATAGCTTCAAGTTCTACTACTGCTCGTATCACTTTCAGCGGGCGGGCGACGATCCGGTCGTCGCATTGGAGAGGCTCGCGGATCGTCTGTGCAGCGTCTACTTCGACTGCGGAGTGGACCCTGCAACCGGCGAAACGCCTCTTTGGGCGCCCGAAACGGACTATCGCGCAGTCCTCCGGGCGATTCGGCGCATCGGATATTCGGAGGAGATTATGTTGATTTATCTGGGACTGAAGGTCGAATCGCCTGGCCCGATCATCGAAGGGATCGTGCGTGCGCGATCTCTTCTAAATGAGCTGATGGAATAACACCGAGCCGTCACTTCAACTTACGATTCCGTCGTCGCGCGTTTCTCCCGACTTGCTCCAGGACTAACCGCAAAACCGGCGGCGATGTCTGCCTGCGGGATGAGGCGGCGTTGGGGTTCCGCGGTCAGCGTTCACGGCTTGGGCGTTGGGCGACTATTTAGGTCAACCTGTCCGACGACGTTCGCTGCGCCGTTGGGCTGATTCCGTCATGGTTTGGGCTGAACGCATTTAACCACCAGCCGGCGGTCCCGACCGGATTCGAACCGGCGATATTCTCCTTGACAGGTATATACAGCTAAGCGCGGTGGCACACAGAGACGGCGCTTCGGCGAAACCCGTCCAGTTATCGTATGTAAATGTAAACGTGCTCCAAGATGGAGTCGATTACGGTGCCGATGTCGGCAAGCGGAACTCAGGGGTGAAGCGTCACGATCCTTGACACGCTTCGAGTTGAGCCGTTACGACCCAGGAAGCTGCTCGCCACAAACATCAGCCCTAATGTGAAGTAAGTACTTCCATAGAGGCGCAACAGATGCTGCCCGCGACTATTGAGACCAGGAGGCTCGTATTGCGTCAGTTCAAGCAGAGTGACGTGAACTTTGTGTTTACTTGCGCCTCGGACCAGGACTGGGCCAGGTACATGCCGATACCGAAGCCGTGGGCTTTACCCAAAAGGTGTGGAATTTAGTTAAAGGCGGTGTACCTTCCTGCTGAGTTTTAGGTGCCGGGCAAAGCCTGGCGCAGGAAGGAGGACACCGCCATGAGGAATGAGACCATTGGGGGCGATGCGCCGTCAAGCGCCGCCTACGAAGGGCTGGAGGCGTTCGTACGCCAGAAGGTCCAGGGCTTCATACAGGAGGTCTTGGAAGAGGAGGTGACGGCGCTACTGGGGCGCAGGCGCTGGCAACGGCGCCGAGGCGTCGACGAGGTCCCTGGCTACCGCAACGGGTACGGCAGGCTCAGGAAGCTGTCACTGACTTCGGGGACGGTTGAGGTGCGCCGGCCGCGGGTGCGGGGGCTGGAGGAGCGGTTTGAGAGCTGGATCCTGCCTTTGTTCAAGCGGCGCACGCGCGAGGTAGGAGAGCTGTTGCCGCAGCTCTATCTGCATGGGTTGGCGGAGGGTGACTTCGATCTGGCATTACGAGGTCTGCTGGGTGAAGGGGCGCCGCTGTCGGCATCGTCCATCGCGCGGCTGAAGGCGGGGTGGCTGGCCGAGTACGAGGCGTTCAAGAAGAGGTCGCTGCTGGACTCAGAGATCGTCTACCTGTGGGTTGACGGCGTCTACGTCAAGGCGGGCCTGGAGAAGGAGAAGGCGGCGTTACTGGTGGCCATAGGCGGGGTGCGCGACGGGCGCAAGCTGGTGCTTGCGGTGGAACCTGGCTACCGCGAGTCCAAGCAGAGCTGGGCCGGGATGCTGCGCGGTCTGAAGGAGAGGGGCATGAACTGCCCGTCCGTGGTCGTGGGAGACGGGCACCTGGGAATCTGGGGCGCGCTGGCAGAGGTGTTTCCGAAGGCAAAGGAGCAGCGCTGCTGGAACCACCGGATCGTAAACGTGCTGGACAAGCTGCCGAAGTCGCGGCAGGCGGAAGGCAAGCTGCTGCTGACCGCGATCCCCTACGCGCAGACCAGGGCGGAGGTAGAGCGGTTGAAGGGCAGGTTCCAGGACTGGTGCAAAGGGAAGGGGTTCGAAGGCGCCGCAGAGCTCATCGAGTACGACTGGGAACGCATGGTCACCTTTTATGACTTCCCCAAAGCCCACTGGAAACATCTGCGCACCACCAACATCATCGAGTCGCCGTTTGCCGCGGTGCGGTTGCGGACGGCCGCGGCCAAGCGTTACAAAAAGGTCGCCAATGCCACCGCGGTGATCTGGAAGACCCTGATGGTGGCGGAATCGCGATTCCGGCGCCTCGATGCGCCGCATCTGGTGGCCGAAGTCGCGGAAGGAGCCGTCTTCGTCGACGGGGAGCGTTTTTTGAAGAGCAGGAGAGAAAAGGTCGCCGCCTGAGGCTATTTACACACCTTTAGGGGGAACCCCCGAGCGGGCCGCGAGCCAGGGCAACGGAGCCCCGCGCCTCGGACAGCATCGGATTTGCCTCCAGCAGTCTGGGCCGCATGTCGATGTGCAGCCTTACCGTCGAGCTTCGCCCCCACGTACGCCGGATCTCCAAATACGTTCCCGGGGCGACCCGCTGATCAACGGGGATGCCGTTCACAGTCACCACCGCCGACGCGCACCATCCGGGAATCCGCAGGAACAGCGAAAACGTCTCATTTGAACCCGTGGACACTGCAAGTTCGACGTCGCCGTCCCACGGGTACCGAGTCGTCTGCGAAATGGACACGTCAGCGCCGCTCGTAAGTTGGCATTTGAGACGGACGGCGTCATAGAGATGAACCCACAGCCCCTCATCACTGGTCGTATACATGTAACCAGGCAGTTGGGCGAGCACCCGGGCGAGGTTTGGTGGGCAACATGCAACGCGATCGTTGAACCACGGCTGGCGCGCGCGGGGACCCCGGGACGCGTGGCGGTCGCGCTCGTTCCATGGACTGACGGAATTCCGCCCAAAGCGCGAATGCGGATTGTCGTAGAAGAAGCTATCGCCCTCCAGGGAAACACCCGCCAGGATGCTGTTGTAAAGGCAAAGCTCGATCATGTCCCCGAAGCGCGCTTCAGGCCGGATCGTCAGCATCCGCCAGTTCCACATCATTGACCCGATGGCGGCGCACGTCTCCGCGTAGGCCCCTTCGTGGGGGAGCTCGAATTCGCGTCCGATGGATTCGCTGCGCACCCGGCCACCCAGGGCTCCGGTGACGTACATATTCGTCGCGACCATGCTGCGCCAGAGGCTTTCCAGCGCCGTCAGATACTCAGGATCGCCAATCTCGGCGTAAAGATCGGCCATCCCGCACGCGAAATAGGTTGCTTTCACGGCGTGCCCTCGCAGGACACGCATATCTCTTCCGCCGGCCCGGTCGATAAACAAGCGCGCCGTATCCAGGTACCGCTCGTCGCGGGTTTCTCGGTACATCTCGACGAGCGCCATCTCGATCTCTGGGTGTCCTGGACGACCTCCATCACCGTTCGATGCGAACCGGCCTACGATGTGATCGGCCACGCCTACGGCGATATCGAAAAGCCTCTGGTTTCCCAAGGCGCGTCGATTGGCGATGCCCGCCTGGATAAGGTGACCGGCCGCGAACAGCTCGTGACCGAAGTCGAGGTTCGACCAGCGGAGATCCGATACTCCTGACGGGTACGTAAGGCCAATGTATCCGTCATCTGACTGAACCGGCTCGAGAAGCGCGATCGCTTCTTCAACCATGCCTTCGATTCCGGCGTGGTTATCGATCGCAAGACTGACCGACGCTGCCTCCAGCCACTTGTACAGCCGGCCTTCACCGGCAAACCCCTCCCGCTGCGCCCTGAACGCGGGATCGGCCGCCAATCGCAGCTTCTCGAACATTCCCTCGTTCTCGAGCTGGCGGTACTGATGCTCGATCGTTAGGGATGCGTTCGTCGCGACCCGTGGTCCCCAGAATCCGTTTTCAAGGGTCACCGCGGTCGCCGGCACGGGACGCAGCCGAACGTTCGGGCTGGCGCTCGTATCCACCACAACGGCTTGCGTCGATGAAGTCATGGCCCCACCCGGCTCACGCTCGGAGATCATGCCGGACGGATGAGCTAAGACCATCCGGATCGTGCCGCCGTCTCGCCATCGCAATCTCGCAGACCCGCGTTGGTGACATCGCACGATGCGTCCAGAATGTCATGCGCATCGATACATAGCGGCAAGGACCTGCTTGCACTTCCATCTGGACCCATTGGCAGTTATCCGGCGATCCCGGCCGCCGCGCGCCTTCCGATCAGCCAGTTTCCGACGGCTATGGATGGCATCCGCGATCGAGGCTTTCGCTTCCTGGATGGAGAGACTCGCGATCGGGTGGCTGGTGCTCGACATGACCGGGTCGATCTTCCTGACCGCTTCTTCGTTCGCCATTCAGAATCTGCCGAACATGTTTGTCGGACCGGTGGCCGGAACCCTCGCCGATCGCATGGAACGCAAACTATTGCTCGCCATTACGTCGGCGAGCAAGGCCGTCATCATGGCCGGAATCGGACTTGTGGCGGTGGCAGGCACCGACGCTCTGCTTCCGGTCATGTTGCTCGTCCTCATCGGCAGCTCCGCACGGAGCTTTTCACCACCCGCCACGCAGGCCCTGATCACCGACATCATGGGCACAGCAAACCCTACGCATGCCATTGGCGTCCACTCGATTGGCGCTCGATCGGTCGGCGTTCTGGGGGCGCTGACCGGCGGTCTGCTAATCGACGCCCTCGACGCCGGTCCGGTCTTTTTCATCGGCGCGGCGCTCTCGGGCCTGGCGGTTTGGGCGTTTCTCTCGATACCCGTTGAAGCTCGGACTCGCGCGGTGGCCCGTGGTCCGATCTGGAGAGACGTATTCGATGGACTGAGAACGATGATCCGCATCCCGGTGGTGGCCGTACTCCTGGCACTGGCTCTGGCCGTCGAGATATTCGCTTTCTCGCACGTATCGCTTCTGCCCGTGGTCGCAAAACGCGTGCTATCCGTGGGGCCAACGGGGCTCGGCGCGCTGACTCTTTTCGCCGGACTTGGCGGAGTCGTCGGGTCAGTATTCCTGTCGCTGATCAGAGCGCGTGCCCGCCGGGGATTAGTGATCCTTGGCGTAACTGTCGGATATGGAGCTTTTCTCGTCGCGTTCGCGGCTTCATCCATCTTCCCGCTCTCGCTAGTCCTTATCGCGGGCGTAGGCGCCATGGCTACGCTTTTCGACGGGTTTCAGTGGGCGCTGCTACAGGCAAATGTGCCAGCCGCCATGCGAGGTCGAGCGATCGGCGGCTGGATCTGGGCGATTGGATTCGGATGGGTCGGACCGATCATGCTCGGCGGGGCCGCCGAGGCCGTGGGAGTGCAGATTACGATCGCCGCCAGCGGCGCCATCGTCGTTCTGCTCGCCATCGGCGCGGCCGTACTGGTGCCCCGGTTGAGACAGGCGTAGATCTCGCGCCGGCCTCGGTCCGGGCGGCGGATGGCGGCCCACCGCCCGTCACGGCAAGAGCCGCTCGGTGGTGGTCCTTCCCCAAACCTGTATCCCCCGGAATGCCTCCGCGTACTCCACCCCGCACTGCAGGCCTCGGTAGCGAGAGGCGGTAAGCATGTCTTCGACCACGTCCACCTTGTCGTGATCCTTCAGCCACCGCACCTGGCTCTTGTGGCACGACAGCGCCCGCTGCTTGATCTCGATAACGTCGCTTACGTCCACGAATTCGGTGGGCACGAATCGCAGCCCGAAGAGGGTGTCCATCTCGAAGATTGGGACGATCTTGTCATGATGCGGATTCTCGCTCTGGACGTGAGGCACCGACGCGTCGAACGACGCCTTGAACACCAGATGCCCGGTATTGATGTGGTCGCGGATGTAGTCCTCGGTGCTGTGCGTGATCACCATATCGGGCTTGAAGTCGCGTATGGCATCCACCAGTTGAAGGGTCCGCTTGGGTTCCACCTCGGTGGTGAAGTCCGAATTGTCGAACCAGTACATCTTCGCGCCGATGACCTCCGTGGCCTGCCGCGACTCTTCCTTCCTGATCTCGACGAGTTCATCCGGCGGGATCTCCACGTGACCCATATTCCCGTTGCATACGTAGACCATGGCGGTTGCGTCGCCGCGCCGAACGTACCGGGCGAGCGTTCCACCGGCCATGAGCTCGATGTCGTCGGGATGGGCCCCAACGGCCATTACGCGCATCTATGCAGCCCCTCTCCGTACCCGCGGCAACGTGGCGGCGCGATCATCTTGGCCCCCATGTATTCAGCCCCCACTTCGACATCTATCGATGAAAACTGGGCCGCGCAGGTCGCGTTCACGGGCTCAGGCCATGTTGATTTCGACGTCCTCCGCCACGCGGCCCATGATGGTATACGTTCCCGACGCCTGCTGGAGTATAGAACCGGGAACCGCCGTGTTGACGGGGCCGTGCGCAACCAGCCGGGCGATGAATCGCTGCCAGCTGACGCCGCCTCCCAGATAGCCGTCAAGCCAGAAGCTGCGGTCCCTGGCCCCGAGGATATCGCGCGGCCCGATGGTAGCGGCCTTCGGCGGAACCCATGACCAATCGCCGCCAAATGAGTGGAGCGCATTTTGCATGACCGTCATGGGATGCAGCTCCACGATCCGAGCGCCGGCCCCTCGATAGGCCCCAAGATCGTCGCCAAATTCTTCGCAGAGATGCGATTCCCAGAACGCGATGTGGCCGCACCACCCGATGCCGCCGTAACAGACGTCGGCCCCACCCGCATCCTCGATCATCGACGAGTAGGAATCGATGTTTTCCGTCGTTGGGAAATGAATCTGCGATCGCGGCGGTCGCAAGTCTGAGTCGATCTTGCTAAAAAAGTTCTCGAACATAGCTTTCTCGAACGATCCCTCCCACGACGACGGAGCAGTATTGCCGTCCTGATCCGCGTACTCGTCCATATTGAACGTGTGGACGTGGGCGCAGGAGATTCCGAACCGGTTGATGAGACGGGCCGCGATGTCGAATTGGGGCACGGGTCCAACCGGCATGATCGCCACGAACCGCCGCCCTTCCTCTTGCGCGCTTCTTATACGGTCCACGATGTCCAGCGCGAACTCGAAGTAAAAAAGGCCCTCATCATCGATGACTCGAATCTGAAAGTCCTCGTTCGGATGATTCGTGATGTCGGCCTTTGATATCCGCCTTACACGCTCGCAGACCCCGGCGTCGCGATATGAGATGAACTTCGACAGGTCGTATGTGAACGGCATGAAGTGCGGTCCTCCCTGGTGTCTCCGCGCCTTTGGCGGATCGGGGCGGACGCCGATCGCGCTCCCCCCTGTCTAGATCATATTTCGCCGCCCTAGCATCGGTCTTTGTGGATACCCGAGGGGTGCGCGAGCCAAGTTGAATTACGCAACGAAGTCTTTTCCGCGCCAAAGTGTGCTCAGGGTCGATGGCCGGACGAGACCTAAGCCTGACCGTTTGTCGGACCATCGGCGATGTCGAGCAGCAGCGGATAGTGATCGGACGCGGTATCGGAGTCGGCGGTTCTAACGACCTCGATCGAGGCAAGCGTGCTCCGGAGGTCGCTGGTCACGTAGATGTAATCCAGCCGCACGGGCGTGAATTTGGATTCCTCCGCGGCCGCGGTTGGGATGGTTGGGACCGGATCTCCGTCGTGCAGCAGGGCGTAGACATCCAGAAAACCCGCTTCCTCCATCGCACGGCTGACGCTATAGTCGATTTCGCCGCCGAAGACGTGACGGGCCCGCGTCTCCTCGGACAGATTGGAAATGTCCAGGTTGTCCAGGTGGCTTAGCGAATTCATGTCGCCCAGAATTACCGTGCGCCCACCTTCCTTGTAGCGCCCGAGCAGCATTCCGACTTCCTCACCCTTCTTGAGCGGATCGTTTGGATGCAGATGGGCGTTGATGAATCGAGTGGTCTCGTTGTTGGCGTCGGCGACGACCACGTCGAGAATTCCGTGCCAGAATCCGTCGGTCAAGGCGTCGGCGTGCAAGATCCCGTATTCAGGGCGGACGAGCAGCGCCACGGGGAAGCCGTCGGTAACCGCAAGCAGCGCGGTCATTCCAACCTGCTCCTCGAATTCGTGCAGGATCTTTTGATCGGCTTCGTCCCAATTGGTGCATTCTTGAAGGGCGACGATGTCGGGTCGGGCGTCGCGAATGATTCGGGCGATGATGTCTCGGCGGTACATTCGATTGCTCAAGGGGGAGTCGCCCCCCTCGAAGATGTTGAAGGTCATCACCCTCATTCCGCTGACACCGGCTCCAATCCAATATCCTCATGGGGCGCATCGACATAAACCTATACCATCGGCGATCTTGAGCAACTCGGATAATGTGATTTGGGTGAGATCCGAGACCAAACCGGCGATGTCGCCAATGGTTCGGCGGGAATCGCGGCCAAGGCAAACGGCGACCCGTGGCGACAGATCATATAGGTACGGAAAATGGACGACGTGGATAGATGCCTCATCCGTCGGTTGACCAAACACCGCTCCCGCCCGTCTCCCGACCGGAGAACTTTTTTCAGGCCCGAACCCACGATCCCACACGGGGCCGTCACGCCGCTCGCCGGCCGATTCCCGCGCTCCGAACGATTGCCCGGATGACTGCACGCAGATGAATTACGACCGCGGCTCAGCGGATCGACTTCGAGAGCAGGCACTTCGTCAGGGCGAACTTTCACTGGGTGACCGCAACGAGAATCTTGACCGGCTTGGTGACGCGCCGCTAGACATACTAATCGTCGGGGGTGGAATCCTTGGATGCGGCGTCGCACTCGAAGCGTCGGGGCGCGGGTTGAACGCCGGGCTCGTTGACGCCGGCGACTTCGCCGGCGGAACGAGCAGCAGATCGAGCAAGCTGATTCATGCCGGCCTCCGCTATCTCCAACATCTCGAATTCGGTCTGACTTGGGAAGCCAGCGAGGACCGAAGGAAGCTGTCGAAACAGGCTCCAGGTCTTGTGCGACCCGTCGAATTCGCGCTGCCCGCCTACAGCCGAATGGATGCCGCCCGATTCAAGGTTGGTCTGCTTCTCTACGATGCGGTCGCCCGGTTCAGAAACAAGGCGAATCACAGGTCCATGAACTCAAGACGAGCCTTCGACACGATCCCTCAGCTCCGGCGCGAGAACCTAAGGAGATTGTTTCTCTACTACGACGCGGTCACAGACGATTCCCGACTGACGCTTCAGGTGGCGAAAGTAGCGGCCTCGCTCGGAGCGGTATTCGCCAACTACGCCCGTGTGACTGACTTACTGAAGGAAGAAGGCGTCATCCGGGGCGTAGTCGTGCACGATTTACTTTCGGATCGAATCGTAAACGTGACGGCAAGGAAGGTGATTCTTGCCTGCGGCGTCTGGTTGGACGATCTCCTAAGAATGGACTCCCCCGATCATCGGTCAATCCTGAAACTTTCGAAGGGCGTGACCCTTGTCGTTTCGGGCGATGGCTTTCCCTCGGGAACCGCCACGCTGATGCCAAGCCGAAGGGACGGCCGTCTGGTTTTCGCTATACCCTGGCACGATCGGATTCTCATAAGCACGACCGACACGCCCTACGATGGCGACCTCAGGGATCCGGCAATCGATCAAGCCGATGTCGACTATCTCCTGGGCGTGGCGAATGACATATTTCCTCAGGCTGGGCTCTCACGCGACTCCGTCATCGGATCGCAGGCAGGGCTGAGACCGTTGATTGCGCGCCCCGGCAAGAGAGTCGGCGACCTGTCAAGGCGCGAACGATTGGTTCGAACTCGCTCCGGAATGGTCGGAATCGCCGGTGGAAAACTTACCAGCTTCCAATCGATAGCCCGCCGGACCCTGGATCGCCTCCTGCTGGACCCCGCCTCTCACGGTGACGGTGTAACTTTGCAGCGGTTCCCTACCGGGCAAATCCCGCTTCTACACCGAATCGACGATACAAGCTGGCGCCCGGCCGATGATTCCTCGCGATCCCAAGGCCAGTATTTTGAGCGGACTTATGGCGCGGACGGCCTGCGGATACAGGAGGAAGGGAGAAAACTGGGCACTTTGGACGGCCTCATCCCCGGCCTTCCATACGCCGAGCAGGAAGTCTTATACGCGGTGAGGCATGAGATGGCCGTAACGGTCACGGACTTTCTCGCCCGCCGCGTACGAGCAACGCTCCTCGACGATCGAAACGGGCTCGGCGCCGCCAATAGAGTCGCCGAAATCATGGCCGGCGAAGTCGGCTGGCGCGATGAAACGAGAGCGGAGATGTTGCTGGACTACCAGCGCTTCGTGGAGCGCCAATCATCCCGGAGCCAATCGATTTCCTAGCTCTTTACCGCCCTAAAGATAAGTTTTTCGCTTTGGCGATTCAGGGGACGCAGATCGTAATCCCCGTATACATCCACCACCGTTAGGCCGCTGATGTCGAGCAACAACTCCAGTTCTCCTGGAAAGAGAGGCCGAGTCGCGTAGTCGAAGATGGCGGTCTTGGCTAAGTCGTGAGGCGCCCGCGGACTCGCGAATTCGTGGTGCCTGAGTATTCGCTGAAAATTGGGGTCGATCGTGGTCGTACCGCGATAGAGCAGCGTCTCACCCGTTTCGCGGTTGAAAACCTGCCGCGGCCGCTCACGCTCAACCCGGAACTTCCCGGCGGCAGCCAGGTACGGACTCGTCTCAAACGCCACGTAGAAACTGCCGTCATCGGTGAGATGCTCGCGGCAACGCTCGATACACTGCCGCAGCTGCTTCGTATCGAGAATATGAATGAGCGAGTTGCCACCGGCGATAATTAGTGGAAACTTCTGATCCAACTTGAAGTCGACCATGTTCGCCTTCACGAATGAGATGTTGCGTTGAAGGCCGAGTAGCCTTGCCTTGGATTCCGCGAGGGCGATAATGTCGGCATCGAAGTCCATCCCGACGACGGTGTGACCGGCCTCCGCCAGCGGAATCGCAACCCTTCCCGTGCCGCACGCCAACTCCAGAATTGTGCCTTCGTGCCGCTTGCCAATTTCGAGGTACATGGGTACATCGCCCCGGAAATCGCCTGTGAGCGCCTCGTAGAAAGCCGCAAAATCGGTTGTCCATCCGGACAGTTCGGCAGCGTTTTCCTGTTGCGATGTCGTAGCCAAATCTCCTCCTACGAATGGAGAGCGGGTGGACTAGCGACTAGCCCATCCTCCGGAACGGCAGATCTCGTCAGTGGCCGAACGATCGCCCAACGGCGAGCCCTATCTTCGATGATGGCCCTAAAACCTCTGACGACAACATTACGGACCCAAGGCCTACGAATGCCACTCAGGGGGATTACCGCACCTGAATCCGAGCAGGCGCGTCATCCAACGATGCAGTGCCATTTCGACTGCGATCTAGGAGAGCGCGACTCTCGGCGCCATTAGGTTCCTGTTGCGATCGTCCGAGACGCACCGCTACCATGGAATATTGATAGGAGTGTAGCTCAGTTGGCAGAGCAACGGTCTCCAAAACCGTCGGTCGGGGGTTCGAGTCCCTCCACTCCTGCCAGTGCCGAAGTGGCGGAATTGGTAGACGCGCTGGTCTCAAAAACCAGTGAGGGCAACCTCGTGTCGGTTCGATCCCGACCTTCGGCACCCGATATCAGAGCGAGTCGACCAATAACCGCCGTAATGAAAGCCGCCGTCCGCTCTTACTCGGCCGACTCATCAATCTCGGGAATGTCAAGATCCATTCCAGGATAGATTGTGCCCGGCTCCCCGCCATCAAAGCGCCATTTATTCTTGTTGAAGATGATCTCCCACTTGCTCTCATCGCCGTATTCGCGCTGGGCGATGCTGCGAACAGTTTCCCTCGGGAGCACCTTATACACTTTCCTTACGCCGAGATCCGACCCACCCTTACCGCCGAACAACTTTGAGAATAGGCCCACCTCGTTCCTCCCCTCATACTTGGCTAGGCTCAACCACGCTATATCATAATCTTCGTGATTCCTGAATTTCAACGTCGCCCCGCGAGAGGCTGCGCAGTCGGCTTGTGATGGCACTCCCAAAAATTGACATTTCGATTGGCAATCGTTGGTGCGAGATGGAATCTCACCGCAAATAGCCGCCAACTGGCGCCTTCACTACAACCTAAGCGCTTCTGCTATCCGAATATTATTTCCATAATTTATATCTATGTATCCAATTTCCGAATTAGGCCACACCGTATCGCCGTCCGCATGGCCCAAGAAGTTCATACAATCACCACCCCCGTCCCATGAACTCCAAAACCACAGCGTTTAGCTTCAATCAGCGCCTCGAACGATGTATAGCTTCGCGGCGCAGCCGCGTGTGCGTTGGACTAGACGTGGACCTTGCAAGCTTGCCCGGATCTGTATCTCGCGACCGTAAGGGCGTCGAAACATTTCTCAGAGCGGTGATAGATTCCACGGCCGAATACGCGGCCGCCTTTAAGCCGAACCTAGCTTTTTTCTTCGCGCTGGGTGAGTACGGGCTTGAAATCCTATCGAAGCTGCGGGGATGGATCCCGCCCGAGGTCATCCTCGTAGGTGACTGTAAATGGGGGGACATCGGGAACACGGCGGATCACTATGCGAAGGCCGCTTTCGAGATCCTCCGATTCGACGCGGTCACGGTCAATCCGTATCAGGGGACCGACTCAATTCTTCCATTCCTTCAACGTCCGGATCGCGGCGCGTTCGTGTTGTGCCGCCCGAGCAATCCAAGCGCAGGTGAGTTTCAAGGCCTGGGAATCGAATTTCCCGTGTACATCGCTGTCGCCAAGGCCGCCGCACGATGGAACAGACTTTCAAATTGCGGCCTGGTAATGGGCGCCACCAGTCCGGACGCCATTGGAGAAGTTCGAGGTCACGCCCCCGACCTTCCGATACTAATTCCAGGCATCGGCGCCCAAGGCGGCGACCTGGCGGGTTGCGTGCGGCATCTCCGAGCATCCGTACCGGCCACGTTCATCGTCAGTGCATCTCGCTCCATTCTCTACGCTGACAGCTCGGCTAAGTATTGGAAAGGGGCGGCATTACAGGCACGCGAACTACAACACACTATAAATACAGCGCTATTGGATTAAATTAACTCATAATATAGTTTGGACTATTAACATCTCCTCTGAAGGGCAAGATGTGATTCTTGAGTCCGTAGGATCGCCGTTTGAGGCGGCGTCTCGGATCGCTGTGGGAGATGTCCTCAGGCTGAAAAAGAAACACCCCTGCGGCGCCACCGACTGGCTCGTGCGCGAAGCCCCCGACGAAATCCAGCTCGAATGCACCGGTTGCAGTCGCCTAATTGAGCTCCCGCGAAGATCTCTAATCCGCCGCGTACGGTATTTCGTTCGTACTCAATCCGACATCACCTGACGAAGCAAAACTTCAATCGGCCGGAGGCGATTCTCAACCCGCACGATGGGTTACCGTAGTCCGCGCTCGCTTATTGAGGCTGGCGTCCGGCTGTGGTAGCTTCACGATTATCGCGGGCAAGTAGCTCAGCCGGTTAGAGCGCCACGTTGACATCGTGGAGGTCACAGGTTCGATTCCTGTCTTGCCCACCGGATTGTCGTTTTCATGGTCCAGATTTCGAGATTCGGTAAGCAAATCACTTGCAATGTTACTCAAGGCGTTTGATACTGTTGCTGAGGCCTAGTAGACCTGTGCCGCAGGGCTTTTGGAACGATTTGATATCGTGGCGATGCGAAGGGCCCCCACGCCAAAGAAAAGGAGCTAGCTGAATGGCGTATTCAGTCGTGAGCAAGAAATCGGCAAACACGTACTACCTGCACTCGAAGGATGTAACCCTCAACGGCGGTCGCATCCAGACGATCTATTACTTCGCAGGCAAGGCGGCTTCCAACTCGATGGACGCTTTGCCCGATGGCTACGAAGTGATGGAGAACGAGCGTACCGGCCTGCCGATGTTGCGAAAGTCGAAATAGGCTCGGAAGATTGCGGCCCGAATTAGGGTCCGCGGCGAGCAACCAGCGGGTTGCGCCCTGAAGGTTCTTGGCCGTCGCTGCTGATTTTGTCCCGAGGGTAACCCGTTGACACCAGGTTAGGACCTTCGTCATTCGGACGACCCCACCGCATAGTTGTCAGCCAGCGATTCGATCGAGGCGTGCGGCCAAGTCAAAATCTAGATCGGTGATTCCTCCGACACTGTGAGTCTTCAGCGTCAATATCACGCGTCGATACCGGACATCGATATCAGGATGGTGGTCCATTGCTTCGGCTTCCACCGCCACCCGGCCAACGAAGTCGATGGCATCTACAAAGGTAGAAAACTCGAATTCGCGTTGGAGCGCGTGCGCGCGTGCGCTCCAACCTGCGTGCCGCTCGAGCCTCCGCGCTACGTCGAAATCTTCAAGGATCCTGGGCACTCTCCACTCCCCATCCTGTAGGCGCTGAGTATCTTGAAATGCCAGATAGAAACGGCGCCAAACGTCCCCGTTGTGGGCGGATAATACCGGCGAAACCCAGCCGATTGCGAGCCAACGCAAATGCGAACGCCTGCGATCGACTAGTGTCGGCAGACGAGACCCTCGGTTCCCTAAACCCGGCCGCGAATGCGGCTCATGACCGCTCGGGTTCGGAAGGAGAAGTCCAAGCGATGACTTACGTCATTACTGACGTGCGTATCGAGGTGAAGAACGCCTCGTCCATCGACTCCGGGGCCTTCGAGCCCGCTTGTCCGGTGGAAGCGATCTATTCGGATCTCGACCTGCCGCCCGACCATGAGAAATACCTGGCGGTGAACCCCGACTATTTCAAGTCGTAGCCTTCAAGCGCCGCGGGCGCATCCTGCCACGTCGGGCCACCATCCAAATCGTCCTGAGCGGCGCTGCGCGGATTGGGCGAGATGCCTAACGACGCCCTAATTGGCCCGACCGCCTTCGCCTGTCGATGCCTGCCGAACGCGAGAACAGGCGGGGTAAATAGGCCGGATTGAGACACTTTCCGCGTGGCGGAACCGACGCCAAGCAGAGCCGTGAGTTTGGGCGCCGACTACCAGCTCGATCCCGCGGGGCACCGCGCACCGACCCGCACCGGATCTGAAAAGAGCCCCGGTGCGAGCCGCCGCTAAATATTCGTGCGGACGATCACCGGTTGATCCTGGAGACAACCGATCCAAGGTCTAGGACGACGGGTGTGTGCCTGCAGATCGGGCTAGAAAGTTCCATCGATCAGCAGACCAACGGCGAGCAACGATCCCGCCGGCTCCTCAACCAACGATCCCACCATGTCGAAATTGCGCGTGCCGCCTCGGACAAGCCGTTCCACCACCGAACCCTTGGTGAATGCCAATGGCGACTGATCCAGGACGCGCCGCACCAGTGATTCCGCTCCGGCGGCCATGCCGTTTGACCCTGTCAGCGCTCCACGAACACGCGCCGAATCACTCGCCAGAGCGCCTCTCAGGCGGGATTCATCGACCTCCACGGTCCCATTGACGCTCCGGTATATACCCACGTTGCCAAGTTCGAAATCGCTTTGACGGAGGGTCGAGTCGAGCGCGGCGACCGCGACGTCGTTGAAGAAGGCCTCAGCTTCATTCAAAAGCGTTCGGAACTCATTGAACTGCTCAATAAACCCTTGGACGGCTGTGAACTGCGAGTCCGCGTCCGGCTCGACGCCTATCGTGACCGGCTCGTCCGTTGGTTGATTCAGCTCGAGGACAATGTTTCCCTCGTCAAGCTCGACCGTGTTTGTCTCAGATTCGAAGTCCTCGCCGTTTATCGTGAACGACGCATTTTCAGCCGCGCGCTGCACTTGATCGACGCGCGTGGCGGCCACTGCATCGCCCTCCAGGTCTCGCATGTCAAACGTCGCGCTTGATCCAGTTTCGTCGCGCGCGATAAGAAGCCTCAGACGATCCTCCTGCGTGGACCGTATCTCGGCCGTGACGCCTGCGCGTACATCATTCACCGCCGCCGCCATCCGACGAAGCGTGTTGGCATTCGTGTTCGTCGCGTCCACTTCAATCACGATCTCGCGCGCCTCGCCGCCGATGTCTATCGCAAAGACGTTCGCGCCGACTCCGATATCGCTCGCCGCATCGCGACTATGCGAACGGCCTGCATTGCTCTGTCCAGCCGCGAGGCGGCCGATTTCCACGAGGAATTCCCCAATTTGTGTACCGGAAGCGGCGGTGCCCGAAATCGCCTCAGGATCGGTGGAGCCAATCGAACGCAGATCGAATATATTGCTTCTCGGCCGCGTCAATGGACGAACGCCGGCCCCGAGAGAGCGGGCGTTCTGGACGAAATCCGCCGCCGAGCGGGCCAATTGGACCGGCAGTTCGGGCGCCATCTGACGGGGAATTTCACCAAAGCTGACCGCGTCAAGCAGACTGCTGAGCCCGGCTTCATCAACGCCGCGGAGTGCGACGGCGGCGTTACGGCGAACGCGAGGAGTGGAAAGGACGCGCCGGAGATCGCCGACGGCATCGACAGCCACCTGAGGCCCCCTCTCAATAGGTCGATGCAGGCAAGAAACAGGATAGTAGCCCTGACGGCGAGGTTCAATTTGTAGTCGACGCCCTGATAATCTTCCAGATCAGAACGCCTTTGCACGGCTTGGAGCGTAAAGAATGCCGAAGTTCCTAGATGGAACCGTTGTGCTCGACTTTACTCGTGTATTGGCAGGACCATTCTGCTCAATGACGCTCGCCGATTTGGGTGCGAGGGTGATAAAGGCCGAACCGCCCGGCGGGGATGAAGCCCGCGGCATGGGCCCGTTCGTGAACGGCACTAGCCTCTATTTCGCAAGCATCAACCGAGGCAAAGAGAGCATCGCAATCAACCTCAAACGGCCGGAAGGCGTGGACCTGGCGAAACGGCTCTGTCGGCATTCCGATGTGCTCCTGGAAAACTTTCGTCCCGGAACCATGGATAAGCTGGGGTTGGGCTATGACGACGTCAGTTCGATCAATCCGAAGATCGTTTACGCCTCGCTATCAGGTTTCGGACAAGTCGGTCCGTACAGTGACAGAGGCGCGTACGATGTGATCATCCAAGCGATGAGCGGCTTGATGGGAGTAACGGGCGCCGAGGATGGTAAGCCCACACGGGTCGGCGCGTCCGTAGGCGACCTCATTCCGGCGCTGTATTGCGTTATCGCGGTACTGGCCGCCCTGAATGCTCGTGAACGCGACGGGAGGGGTTGCCATCTGGACATCGGAATGATGGATTGCGTCTTCTCCGTGATGGAGAATGCGTTGTCGCGCTACTGGGTCACCGGACACGATCCGCATCCGCTCGGAAATCGGCATCCAACCATCGCCCCATTCAGCTCGTTCTCCGCCGCCGACGGGGACATCGTCATTGCCTGCGGCAACGACGCCCTATGGCGAAAACTGTGCTCGGTGCTCGAAGTGCCGGATCTAGCGGATGACCCACGATTCAATTCCAATTCCTCTCGAGCGGAAAACGTTGCCGAGCTCACCCTGGAACTGGAAAAAGCCTTATGCGACCGAACCGTTGCAGATTGTCTTGAGATGCTTATGACCGCCGGGATACCGTGCGCCAAGATTCAAGCAATGTCGGACCTTCTGCAAGATCCAAATCTCAAGGCCAGAAATATGATCGTCGAAATGGATCAACCCGGCGTCGGCCCCATGCCGGCCCCCGGCAGCCCGATCAAGTCCAACCGGTTCGACGATGAGGTTGGACGCGCGTCACCCGAGTATGGCGCCGACACAAGGTCCGTGCTGACGGGCGTCTTGGGCGTGGACGAGGAAGAAATGGCGAGCCTCGAGCAAGTCGGGGCGATTATCCCAACCGCCGCAGGCGCAGCGTGATTCCGTTTCGCGAAATGGACAGCCGTCACCTGTCTCCGGCGGCGGACGTCCGGACTGATCCGTCGGCGAGCGCGAGCGTCCGATTATGCGCCGAGTTCGAGCCCTGCGGCAAAGCCGCGGGACCGCGAGATCGGCCAATGTCGTCCCAATGAATACGCGTAAGGTCTTCGCTCTGTCTGCAGGCGTGGGCCTTCTTATCTTGATTCCCGTGGTCGTGGTCGTCGCATTGGGGATCTATGGCTCGTCGCTCGGCGGCCAAACGCTTGGCCGGCGGGCCGGATCAGACCTTTCGCTCGTACCGGCACAGGGGCCGCCGGGGTCGCAGATAACCGTGACGGGCCGGAACTGGCCCGCGCGCTCGTTCGTGTCGCTATTCATGGAGCGCCCAACCCCAAACGCACCCGATCGGCCGTTCAGGGTGCGACTCGCTGAAATCCTGGTGTCTCGAAGTGGTTCATTTCAAATTGAGACTCTGATCCCCGCTTCGATCATTCCCACGGGTGTGGATGAGATCTTCATTGAGGCGCTGGGCTATAACGGACGCGGCGATCTGCTGTCCGCCGGAGGCGCTCGGTTCAAACTTGAACCGTACCCCAACCGCGTAGTGCTGCGCGTTATGGATTCGACCACCGGAGAGCCCGTTCAGGGGGCCATGGTGCATCTCCAGGACTCTTTCGGACAGGTAGTGGCCAGATCCAAAACCACGGATTCAGGCGAGGCGGAATTCACGTCAATAAAGCCTGGCAGCTTCATCTTCGAGGTCACGTCGTTGGACTACCTCAGGAAGCGCTCGGCCGTGCAGGTGCCAGAAACGGAGGTCATGGATTTCTCGCTGTCGCTCACCAAGTGGCCGAACCGCCGTCTGTACCTGTCGATCGCGGTTCCGGATGCGGAGGGAGCGGTGCGTCTCCGCGGGGTCGACCGCTCATCGGGACTTCCATTTGAGCAGGTGCTGGTGGAACCTCAGCGCCAACGCGCGCCCATCGATCGTCCCAATCGAGTGGCTCGATACGTGTATACGGTTCCGTCGAGCGAGAGTCCTGGCGGCGAGCGAAACGCCGAAGGCGCGATCAATACCCTTTTGTTGCTCGGCAGCGTCGGCGAGGAGATCGCCCTGTCCAACGGCTATCCCAGTTTAGTTTGGCACGTCGGCAGCGCGGGTGGAAAAGAGATTCTCTTTGCGACTGAATCCTCGTATGCCGGAATTCCGGGCAGATCAGTCTTCGTCGTCGATGGCCTTACCGGCGAAATAATCGTCCATCGCCGGTTTTCGCAGAACGTTCTGATACCGAGATTGGCCTTTGACGGGAGCCGCCTATATCTGGTCAACGGCGTTAGGCGCACGGTAAACGAAATGGATCTTGATACGGGGAAGCTGACGACGTTGAAGACGGATTTGCCGGGTGGGATGAGCCAAGCGCTGATTTCAACAACCGGCGACGCGCTTTATCTGCTTTCCGCCCGCGAGGGAGCGATCTTCCGACTTGACCTGGCCACGCGCGACCTCAGCGGCCCGATCGCTCGAGTTAGAGGAGCCACTTCTATAGCCAATTTGTCGGACGGGCGGATTGCCGTGACGCTTTGGCGCGATCCGTCGATCATCGTGGTGGACGTACTCAACGGGGGAATGCAGGATGTAATCCCACTCATCGAACCGGCGCAGTGGGTGTGGGGGGATCCTGATGGTCCTTATATTTTCGCGGGGACGTACGGCGCCGACTCGGCGGCGTCGGTTCAGGTCATCGAGGGCTCGTCGCTGAAGGTCATCGACATACTGGAGTTTCGTCCCGCCGGCTGAGTGTCCTTTCGACTTCAGCAGGGAATACGTTAGAGCGCCGAGCGCAACTACGTCCGCCGTTCCCGCCTCAACCTGGCTGGGCAGCCCGATAATCGAGGCGGTCATCCGGGCGCGGGCTTCGCACAGCCGGCGCCGATTTCTGGCATTCTGCAGCATGCGAGTGGACCTGACACACGAATTCGCGTCCACCACGGCCACGGAGGTATCGCGGTGCCCCAATTTCACGATTTCGAACAGGATGTCTACTTTTTCACCTACGGACCTCACCCGCCCGCGGTCACCATCAAACCTGGCGACACGGTGCGCGCCAAGACGGTGGATGCCCTGGGGTTGGACGACGAGGGCAACCCCGTGCCTCCGGAGAGGCTTCAACAGGACGAGAACACCGTATTCTTGGCCAACAACCCGCAATCCGGACCCGTCTACATAGAGGGCGCGGAACCCGGCGACATGCTCGCCGTGAAGATTGACGAAGTCCGAATCACTCGTGACTGGGCCTGGTCGCGCTTCATTCCCGGATTCGGCGTGTTAGGGGTGGAAGGAGCCATCGCCGGACCCACCGGGCTAAACGAGCCGCTACCGGAAATGGAGTTTCGGTGGTTCTACAGCGATGACCGTACCGAGGCGACGCTCGATCTGCCCGGAAGCAAACTTGGCCGTGCCACGATTCCGCTTCACCCATTTCTGGGATGCATCGGTGTCTGTCCGAGGTTTGGCGAGTCGATCGACTCCCTAACGCCCGCCAATCACGGCGCGAACATGGACTGCATCGAAACGGCACCGGGGACGACCGTCTACCTGCCAGTGTTCGTCCCTGGGGCCCTGCTGTTCTTCGGCGACGGGCATGCCGCCCAGGGCGACGGAGAGGCGTGCGGGGTCGCCCTGGAAACGCCTACCGTGACGCAGCTAACGGTCGACCTCGTGAAGGATCACCCCATTTCGTGGCCGCGCTTTGAAAACGACGAGTACATCATGTCGGTCGGAAATACCCGCCCCTTAATAGACGCGGTCAGGATCGCCAAGACGGAAATGGTCCTCTGGCTCGAACGCGAATACGGCTTCGACCGGTGGGAGGCGTTTCAGCTGCTGTCCCAGGTTGGAAGGATTCGGGTGGGTAATGTGGTGGATCCGAAGTACACGATCGTCGTGAAGTTCCCCAAGGTGTATCTGCCATGAACGCTACGACCATTCGCGCGGAAGTCGAATTGCCTGCGTGCCCGATGAGGGCGCGGCGCCTGTCTCCTCGGACGATTAGCCGGGCGGCGCGTACTTGAGGATCTTGCCCAGGTAGTACGCGCTTACATAGACGTTCCCGTCGGCATCCACGGCTATGCCGCCGGGGAGCGCCAAGCGGCCCGAAGAGTCGCGCAGTTCAATCGATTGATCGTAGGTTCCATCGGGTGCATAGCGATGAACGCGGCCGTTTGAGAAGTCGGCCACGTAGAGATTGCCGTCCGAGTCCACTTCCACGTCGCCGCGGGCCAGCATTCGGAACACTCCCTGCGGGGTCGAGGAGCCGGTTACCTGAGCCAGCGCCGACCCATCCGACGCGAAGGACTGTACGCGCCGGTTGAAGGTATCGGCCACGTAGATGGTTCCATCGCTCGCGACCGCGATTCCGGTTGGAACGTCGAGGGTTGCGCCCGACGTGCTATCTATCGTCGGTCGATGGATTCTGCCCGAACCGTCAAAGATAACCACGGCCGCCTGCGGGGAACTCGATACGTATACATCGCCCACCGAGTCCGTCGATATGCCGCCCACGGGCAGGGAAATGAGAACATTTTGGCCTCGGCCAATTGCTGGCCAGCTTGTCACGAATTCGCCCGACGGGTCGAAGCGTTGCACGGTGTTGGCCCTGAAGTCGAGCGCATACACATTCCCCGCGAAGTCCACGTCCACGTCGATGAGGTCGACGAAAGACCCATCGCCCGCACCCAGACCGCCCCAGGAAGCAAGGAGCGTCCCTTGAGGATCGAATTTCTGGATTCGCCCGGTAAGGTTGTCGGCGACGTAGACGTTGCCGACTGCATCAACATCTATGCCAATGGGCCGCCGAAACTGGCCGTCCTCGACGCCCACAGAGCCCCACTCTTGAGTCAGCGAGTAACCGGACTGAGCGCCCGCTTCCGTGACGACGAGCACTGCGAGCAGCACGACCAGAGTCGCCGCCGCAAGCCTGAGCAGAGCCGCGGCAAACGGAGTGCGTGTTCGAATCATTTAGGGGTAGTGGAGCTCTCTCGCGACGCTGAACTGAGTTGGTATTTTATCGCAGATCGACGACCTCCAACGAAGCGGCATGGTTCCGGCCGGAGCTGGAACGGGCGGTTAGCCGGCGGTCGCCCGGGCGTGCTGGCCGATAGCTACAACCAGAGCCTTGAGCACGTCGGGATCGAATTGGCCCTTCATCCCGTCGCGCATGAGCACGATGGCGTCGAACGACGTCATGCGCTTGCGGAACGGAGTTTCACTTATGAGAGCATTGAAAACGTCCACGACCGCGGCCACACGCGCGGGAAACGGAATATCCTGGCCTGCGAGACCATCCGGGTAGCCCGCGCCGTCCATCCGTTCGTGGTGACCGCGAGCGGCCTCAGCAACTGCCGCCGGCAAGTCGGAAAATCCCGCCAACATGTTGAATCCGAGGAGAGGATGCTGCCGCATCATGGTCCATTCCGACGAGTCCAGCTTGCCCGCCTTGTGTAGAAGGCTTTCGGGAAGTTGAGACTTTCCGATGTCGTGCAGAAATCCCGAAAGGGCATATACCTGCATTTCCTCCGGATCGGATATCGCCAGCGGTTCGCATAGAGCCAGCGTGTATACAGTCGAGTTCACCATATGTGTGTGCAGCGAGTAGTTCGTGTCCGTTGCCAGAATCAACTCGTAGAGCGTCTCGGGCACGTTCACGAGTTCGATCACGGTCGATTCCATTAGTGAACGGGCGCGACCTAGTTCCACTCCGGTCGGTCGCATTAGAAGCTCGCGAGCCATGGCCGCCGAGGACGAGCAGATGGCCTTCGTCTTCTGGCTCAGCGAGGACGCGGGATCGTTGAGCAGGCCCTGCAGGGTGTCAAGGTAGTACTGGTCGAGACTCTCCTGATCGTCTTTTTTGACGTAAACCGTGGCCACCCCGGCATCTGTCAACTGACTCAAAGCACCTTGATCGAACTGCGTGTTGGAATCCCTGAACAGCGCGTAGCCGTTCCGCGAGCTTACATAAATAGAGAATCCCGCGATCGACTCCGGCCGAATTAGATTGATGTCAACCGGGATGTAGTCGCCTACCGCGTCCTCGCTCATATTGAGAAGTCCTTGGACAGGTTTCCCGCCCCTCTTCATCGACAGCCAGCGCAGCGCCCGCCACGCATCGTCCCCGCGAAACTCATCGGGGTCGTAATACTAAGGTCGGCTTAACGGCTGTTTTACATAACATAAGCGGGTCGGTGGTTCCCCATCGATGCGCCAGGTCCCTCGCCGCCTTATTAACGACGTTCTCACACTGCCACGGCGCTCAATTCCACGGAGACCACATAACTTCATATTAAGTAATTAAGTAGCTGCTAACATGCTTGCCAAAGAGTTCGCTCCCACGCCTTAAATTGGAGAAGAGTTACATGCCCGATTCGCAGCGGGAAGTCCTCGGCTCCCGTCCCGCCATCAGGCACCCGGAGGAGGTTCGGGCGGCTAAACGCACTCTGCAATCAGACGATGTTTACATCGCCCTGGCCGAGACGTTTCGCGCGTTGGGCGACAGCACCCGGGCGAAGATCGTGAGCCTCCTCATGAGGCATGAGATGTGCGTGACCGATCTTGCCGCGGTGGTCGGAGTTACCGAGTCGGCCGTGTCTCAGCACCTGCGAATCCTGCGAAGCCAGTCGCTGGTTCGCCACCGCCGCGATGGTCAACACGTGTTCTATGTCCTCGTTGACCGGCACATTGAGCAGCTCGTGGGCGTGGCCCTTGATCATCTTGGTCACAGCATCGACCGAGACCCTCCAACCGTCTCGGATCTTACCTAGGGAAGCCGTGGTGTCTTTTCGGGATCTCAAGATCAGGGCCCATTGCAATATGAGAACGTCGGAATGACGGCCGGACAGCTCTCGATCGACCTGCCGGCTGTGGCGGCGAATTGCTACCGCTGCGCTTCACGGTTCCAGGATGACATCGTTGCGCTCCGAGGGATCGATTCCGTTGAAGTGGATGCTCGGTCACGCAAGGTTACGATCACGTACGAGCCCGAGAAGGTGGACCTCGAAACGATCGACCGGGTCGGCACGAACGCAGAGGCGAAACTCGAACGAACCTATCGGCACGCCATCTATCAGCTTCGAGGGATGGACTGCGAAGACTGCGCCGCAACGATTGGCGCCAGCGTGAAGCGGCTGCCCGGCGTCAGCGGTACCGACGTGAACTTCATCGCCACCACGCTTCGCGTGGAGTTCGATGAACCCTCCGCCCGAGACGAAGACGTAATCAGCATGGTCCGTGACCTTGGCTATCAAGCCGTGGTCGGCGCTGCGCGGGCCGAACCGGCCGCGGACAGGCCAAGTATCTGGCGGTTCTTCGCACGCGACGAGCACGCGAGAACGACACTGGCGGCCATTACGCTCCTTGCGGTGGGATGGTCACTGGCGTTTGCGCCCTCTCTGGGCTGGCTGTGGCGGGCGATTCTCGCAGTGGCCATCGTCGTGGGCGGCTGGCCAATCGCTCTCCGCGGGATTCGCGCCATCCGTTACGCCAGATCGCTGGACATGAACCTTTTGATGACGATCGCCGTGCTAGGCGCCGCTGCAATCGACCAGTGGATTGAAGCGGCGCTCGTTGTGGTGCTGTTCTCCGTCGGGGAGGCCCTGGAGACGTACAGCATGGACCGTGCCCGCATCTCCATCAGAGCACTGGTGAATAGAGCGCCAGCCCAAGCTCGCGTCCTGCACGGCGATCACGAACATCTGCAGCCAGCGACCGAGGTCAAGGTGGGCGACCGCATCGCGGTCCAGCCGGGCGAGCGCATTCCGGCCGACGGCCGCGTGGTGACCGGCATCACGGCCGTCAACGAAGCGCCTATCACCGGCGAATCGGCGCTCGCACCAAAAGAGCCGAAGGACCAGGTCTATGCGGGCACCGTCAACGACGCCGGATTCTTCGAAATGATCGCGGAAAGGCCCGGCGCCGACACAACGCTCGCGCGAATCATCCGGATGGTGGAGGAAGCCCAGGCGCGGCGAGCGCCCATACAGCGATTCGTGGACCGCTTCGCGCGGGTTTATACCCCGATAATCGTGACCGTGGCCGTCTCGGTGGCCCTCGTTCCTCCGCTGGGGTTCGGTCAGCCGTTCGGCGACTGGTTCCTCCGGGCGCTCGTGCTGCTGGTCATCGCGTGCCCGTGCGCGCTCGTTATCTCGACCCCGGTGGCCATCGCGGCCGCGCTCTCCAGTGCGACCAGCAACGGCGTGCTAATCAAGGGCGGCGCATTTCTGGAAGCGCTCGGAAAGGTCCGCACCATCGCCTTCGACAAGACGGGGACCCTGACCCGCGGCATGCCAGCGGTGACCGAGGTCGTTCCCTTCGGCGGCGAATCCGAGGCTGAAGTCCTCCGCTACGCCGCCGCGCTTGAGCGCCGATCGGAGCATCCCCTGGCACGGGCAATCCGCCGTGCCGCCGAAACGACGGGCCTATCGGGTCAGTTGCCTGAGGCCACCGATCTGGAGATCGCTGCCGGACGCGGGATAAGTGGCACGGTCCTAGGACACGCGATATCGGTGGGCAGTCCGGCATTCCTTGGCGATGAGAGCGTGGATATTGCCTCAGCCCGTTCGGATATAAGGCGCCTCTCGGCATCGGGTCATACGCCGATCATGCTGGCGCGCGACGGTCAGCTCATTGGTCTAATTGCTACCGCCGATGAGGTGCGCGAAGAGGCTCGACCCACGCTTCAGGCGCTCGAACAGTCCGGCGTTCAGCATCGCGTCATGCTCACCGGGGACCGGGACGGCACAGCCGCCGCCGTTGCTTCTGATATGGCGATCAGCGATTTCCACGCCGAACTTCTCCCCGAGGACAAAGTTGCCATCATCCGCGATCTCGCGCGTTCCGACGGGCCCGTAGCCATGGTGGGGGACGGAATAAACGACGCGCCGGCACTCGCAGCGGCCGATATCGGTATCGCCATGGGAGTTGCCGGCACCGACACGGCGTTGGAGACGGCCGACGTGGCTCTGATGGGCGACGACCTGCGCCGGCTGCCCGAAGTCGTGGCGCTAGGTCGTCGGACCATGCGTACCGTCCGTCTCAACGTGACGTTCTCGCTCACTACGAAGGCCGTGTTCATCGTCCTCGCTGTTGCGGGTCTGAGCACGTTGTGGATGGCGGTGCTGGCCGACGTTGGTGCGTCGGTTGCCGTAACGGTTTTCGGCCTCCGCCTGGTCAGGCATCGCTGGCACAGCCACAAGGTGACGAAGGCGCACACTCGACACGCCCGATAGCCAAGCTGGTCAGATCCAGATGCGCTGGGCTCCCCTGCTGAGGGCTGGCAACGACCATCGTGGGCGTGGTGCCGCGTTCGAGCGCCGTGTCAGGCCCCCGGCGGCGGACGCCATTGGGAATAGTCGGGCTCGATCTCCGAGGCCTCGATCAGTTCGACAAGTCTTCTGCACGAATCCGCGGCCGCGTCGGCCGGCGACACGTTGAACAACACGTGCACTTCGTCGGCCTCCTCACCAAGTTCCTTTAATGTGGGAACGAGCATGGCGAGATCGTCCTCGGAGTACTCATAGTCTGAGGTGAACGAGCCGTCGGGTCCCAGTTTCGCCCAATCCTTACCCGCGCGCCCGTGCAGTCGCACCGGGGCCACGTCGGCCAGGCTAACCTGCGCCACCAGCGGCGGCGATTCGGAGCCGGCGCCCGGAAAATCCGCCGCGACCATGGCCATCTCGAGTTCTATGAGTGTGTCGAGCGTCGTGTCCAGGCGGTCGGACGGCTCGAACCACGCCACGTTTCGGAACTCAACTCCAAGCCGAAGCGTCCCAAATGCCTCTCGACAGCGCGAGAGGTAGTCGAGCCCCGGCTGCCCGAATTCGAACCAGGAAGGGAACTGAAGGATCAGCAATCCGAGGAGGTCACGCTCCACCAACGGGGAGATGGCCTCCGTGAACTCGTCGAACAGAACGCCGGGCGGCTCCACGGCAACGTCCGTCCAGCTTCCCACTTCGGCTGCCTGCGAATCGCCCGGTCGTCGCTGGTGCAGGGTCAGCCCGCCAAAGGCAATTACGTCGAACGTGAATCCATCGGGTACCGCATCGGCCCACTCGCGAACGCGGTCCAGATTGGGTATTCCCTGAAAGGTCGTCGAGACCTCGGCCAATGCGAACTGCTCGGCGTAGTGCCCAAGCATGTCGCCCGGGCGCGTGCGGGGAGGGTAGAACGCGTCCAGCCGGTGCCACCCACTGACACCGACCTTGAGGCCCTTCAAGCGCGGGTCCTCCAAGAATCAATCAGGCCGATCACGCCGATTTTAGTGCCCAGCACCGGTGCTCTGTTGCTCGCGGATTCGACTTTTCGGACGTTCACATGAATCAGCCGCCCAAATACAAGCTCACCTCTTCACCGTTGCCGATGGGAATCATCACGCTGACGAATCTCGGGTCGTTCCTCACGAAATCGAGATAATCTGTCAGAGAGCGGCCGAGATCGATCACATTGTCGGACACGACGAGCGCGTTGGCGGCCAGACTCGACAATAACTCCTCCAGATACCGACGCTGTTCGCGCTTTTCGGCGTCCAGAAATACGAAATCGAAAGGACCGGCAAGCGTCGGAACGACATCGAACGCGGCGCCATTGATAATTTCGACAACGTCTTCCACGCCCGCCCGCTTGAAGTTCTCGCGGGCGAGGCTTGTTTTGCCCTCCGACACTTCAATCGTGGTTGCGGCCCCCGCTCGATCGCGCGCCGCGAGCGCCAGCCAGATCGTGGAGAATCCATTCGACGTTCCTACCTCCAGAATCCGCTTTGCACCCGCCGACTTGGCCAATACATAGAGCAATCTTCCCGTTTCGGGCGTGATGTTCCACATGCCGCCATCGCGCCGGCCTCGCTCATAGAGCTCGTCTAAGAAACGCTTAACCTCGTCCGGAATGCCAGCGCCCATCAGCTATGAGCCGGAAGAGGCGCGCGAGTAACTCGTGGTCCGACTCCCAGCATGAGCTGCAACGTCTTTGCGTTGGCCACGGCTCCTCCGTCCAAATGGTTATTCGCATCCACGAACGTACGCTCAGTCTCCGCGAATACGGCCGGCCATTGGCGGCTCCAAGATTACAGAGCCTCGAGCGCCGCGATCACCGCTGGCTCATGGCGCTCCATTACGGTTCGCGGGTCCAAAAGCACCCGGTCGGCCTCAACTCTGGCGATAACCGGCGGGTCCGCCTGCCTCAACGCCGATGCCAGCGCATCGGGCGATCTGGACCCCGCATCGATACGCAGCGCAAACGAGGGCAGCGTCTGGCCCGGCAGCGATCCGCCGCCGACGGTGGAATCCACCGCTGCAACATCCCATCTCAGGCTATCGGGCGCGGCCTTTCCCCAACGTTCAGCGCGCGCTTTGATGGCCTCCGGTGACGCCGATATCATCTTCCATACGGGAACGCATTCCGCCGCGTCGCCGCGCAGGTAGTGCAGCAGCGTGGCCCGCAACGCGGCTAAGCACATCTTGTCGGGCCGAACCGCTCGGGCCAGAGGATGTTGGGCAACCAGGTCCACCATGGTCTTCCGGCCGACGATTATTCCTGCCTGTGGCCCGCCCAAGAGTTTGTCTCCGGAGAAGCAGGTGAGCGCGGCGCCGTGGCTTACGCTTTCCTGGATCATCGGCTCGTGCGCCAGCCCGAACTGCGCGGTGTCGATCAGGGTGCCGCTACCCAGATCGTTCATCACCGGCATGTCGTGTTTCAACCCGACGTCACACAGATCACGCAGCGGAACCTCCTCAGTGAAGCCAACCACGCTGAAATTGCTGCGATGGACCTTTAGCAAAAGGGCGGTACCCGATCCAATCACACGCGCGTAATCCGATGCGCGAGTGCGATTCGTCGTTCCCACGTCAACCAGTACCGCGCCGCTTTCGGCAAGAATTTCCGGGATCCGAAACGCGCCTCCTATCTCAACCGCCTCGCCTCTGCTCACGACGACTTCTCGACCTCGCGCCAGAGCGGCAAGACACAGGAATACGGCGGCTGCGTTGTTATTCGTCACGAACGCGGCCTCAGCGCCGGAAAGATCGCACAGCAAGTCCTCCACATGGCCCCGGCGTGAGCCTCTTCGCCCGCTCGCCAGATCCAGTTCCAGGTCGGAATACCCGCGCGAGGCGCGAGCCACCGCGTCCAGCGCATCGTCCGACAGCGGAGCGCGGCCGAGATTCGTGTGAATGATCACCCCAGTGGCATTGACGACCCCGCGGGGAGACTCCAGCAGAGTGAGCCTGGCCGCATTCGCGACGGCCCGCGTAACCGCGTCGGCGCTCGGCGAACTCGCCCCGTTCGCGACGGCGTTTCGGATTCGTTCGATCTCGCGGCGGGCTTCCCGGACGACCACCGCGGCGGGGAGATCCGGATCGGTCGTTGATACCTGGCTCGCAATGGCGTCGACGGATGGCAGCGATCGTCTGGGATCCGGTTGATCGCCGTCCATACGGAGCCCCTATGCGCCGAACTTGGCCAGCCGTCCGGCATATCCCAGCATCAGGGAAATCGTCTCCTGAGCTGGGAACCGTCCGAGAACGCCCGCCGAGCACGCTCGTTCAGAAAAAGTGGCGACCCCATCAGGGACGAGAGCACCGGCGCGCAACAGGAACGGCACCGGATGCCATGAGTGGGCCTTCAAGGCTGCCGGGCTCGAGTGGTCCCCGGCCACAACCAATACCTCAGGCTTCAGTTCAAGGATCGATGGGATGACGCCGTCGATTTCCTCCAGCGCGCCAACCTTGCCGTCGAAATCTCCGTCCTCGCCGAACGAGTCCGTGTACTTGTAGTGGAAGAAGAAGTAATCGAAGTCGCTCCAACGCGCGGCGAGCGTGGAAACCTGCCCGTCCAGCGTGTCGCCCGTCTCCAGAATCGTCATTCCCGCCACCGTTGCCAGACCCTTGTACATCGGATATGAGGCCACGCACGCGGGCTTGATGCTGTACAGCTCGGACATCGGCTCCAGGTTAGGAAGCCCCGCATATCCCCGTAGCAACGTGAAATTGGCGGGTTCCCTATGACCTATCCGGTCCGAAACCTGGGAAAGGAAGTTCTTGAGATGCTCGCTCGTGAGTTCCGCCTCCGGCTCGAGCGGGTCGGGAGCTGCTGGAGGTACGCCGGTCCGCTGGGGGTCGGTCTCGCGAACCATTGAATTCAACCCCGGACCATGAAGCACGAGCACCGCTCGGTGCTGGCTCTCGGTAACAAAATCGAAGGACGCTCCGTCAAGTTCAATGCTGGAGAGCTCGTCGACAAGCTCCTCGTTGAGTTCCGTAGGTATGCGACCCGCTCGGCGGTCCGCTATGTTGCCGTCGGTATCGACGGTGCAGAAATTGATCCTGATCGCCACGTCGTCCCTGGACAGCGGCAGACCAACGCCAAGGGCCGACAAGGCGCCGCGGCCGATATTGCTGGAGATCGGGTCGTAGCCGAACAGCGACAGGTGCCCGGGACCGCTGCCAGGCGTTATCCCGGGAGCCACCGGAACGCTAAGCCCGGTGATGCCGGCGTCGGCGAGCGCGTCGAGATTCGGCGTATTCGCGATCTCCAGCTCAGTCCTGCCGGTATCGGGATGCGGCAAACCGCCCAAACCGTCGATGACGAGCAAGACCATCCGCTGATCGCCCGCCTGGGCGAGGTCCTTCAGAATCGCTGGCGTCAGCACTGCTGCATTTGGGTTGAGAAGGCTGCCTTCATGAGAAGCGAAGCTTGAATTCTAGCACCGGGAGTTTGCAATCCGGCGACCTGCGCCGCGCCCCAGCCGTCCGTGCGGCAAGCCGCATCCGTTCTGGAGTTTGCTCAGGAATGCGGGATCAGAGATCCGCGATTGTCTGCTCATACTCGGCCTCGTCGAACGCCCTCATCGTGGCGGTTCGAACATGCCCCTGAGCCGCGGTTGAGAGCAGCACTTTGGCCAGCTTGGCGTCATCCCGAACATCCGCGATGCTGACGGCGTCATACTGGCCTAACGTGAGGTAGAAACTCTCCAGCTTTCCGCCCGCCTCCTCGATGGCCGTCCTGACGCAATGGAGTCCCTTTGGCGACTCCTTCATGTTGG
The DNA here is from genome assembly GCA_963663595.2 of Chloroflexota bacterium. Lineage (GTDB taxonomy): Bacteria > Chloroflexota > UBA11872 > UBA11872 > VXNJ01. The sequence continues at coordinate 1,081,861 of CAXXGZ010000003.1, forward strand.
TAATCCCCTTCGCCGTGTAGTTGACCATGATCATGTACCTAGCCACGGTAGGCCCCTCCCCATTTTGCCTATTCCGCTCCCTCGTTTCCCAGCATGCGTCCCATCACGGCCCCTTCAAGGACTTCGAGGCGCGACCAAGCAGGTGCGCTACGCTTCGGAGCAGCACAAGGGGGAGCTACGAGCGATAGAAAACTGGGCGCCGGCGGTCACAGCTACCGCGACATGCTCGTTTTCTTCCTACCCCTGGCGGCTTCATCGCTGTTGCAGGGCCTACGCGGACCGTTGCTCGATGCCGGGATGTCCAGAGGTGGGTTCCCGCTCGAATCGTTGGCGACCTTCGCCCTGATTTCCGGCGTGATGATGATGCTGGCAACGTCGGCGAACACGTTGCAGAGCCTATTTCTCGTTTTCGTACGCGGACGCGCCTCCTACCGCAGGCTGCGCCTCTTTTCAGGCTGGTACGCCATCGGGTTCCTGCTGCTCGGATCCATACTTACGATTCCATGGCTTTCAGGTTTCGTGTTCGTGGACGCGATGGGCGCGTCGGAGGACATCGGCGATTTCCTAACGCCGGCGGTGAGGATCATGCTGCTGTTCCCCGCCGCGATGATCGCCAGGGCCTTTTTCCAGTCGATTCTTGTCGTCAAGCGGCAGACCCGCGCCGTATGGGGGTCGTCGATGATCGGGATCGCCTTCCTGGTCGCGATCGCGTTCGGCGTCACGCCATTCGTACCCCTGAGGGCAAGTACGGTGGCGGCGCTGGCCCAAGTTATCGTCCCGGCAGCCGAGGCGATCGTGTTGTGGCTGGTTGCGCGTAGGGTCCTCGCCGACGATCCATTCCCTCAAGATTCAGAGGAGGAGCCGCCAGCATCGGTGGGCCGGATGTTGCAGTTCGTCTGGCCGCTGCTGCTTACGCAGATGGCCATGGCCGGTACCACCCCCCTGGTGTCCGCCGGAATCCTTCGGATGAACGATGGCGAGCTTCAGCTGGCGGCGTATCGGGTTGCGTGGAGCCTCGGTGTGCTTGGATTCAGCGCGATAATCATGCTTCGGCAAACATCGCTGGTGATGGCGCGAGAACCTGAAGATCATCGTCGAGGGCGCATTCTGTCCCTCGCGGCGGGTGCGATCGTCACCGGTGTGCTGTTTCTAGTCACCTTGGGCCCATCAGGTAACTTCATCCTGGGTTCATTGATCGGTGCCCCGCCCGAGGTTGCTGCAGCTGCGTTGCCGGCCTGGCGATTCCTGGCATTTTTGCCGTTGCTCGCATCAGTTCGCCAGTTCTATACGAGCTTGCTCCTCCACCAGGGAAAAACGCGTCTGGCCAGCGCCGCGGCCCTCGTGCGGGTGGCCGCCATTACAGCCTTCCTTTTTTACGTCGCTCCCGGGATCGCAGCGGCGGGAGCCACCCTTGGCGGCGTGGCGAGACTAGGTGGCGGAGCACTCGAGACCGCGATCTCGGGCGCCATTGGCCGCAGGTTTTTCGAACGGGCTCCAACCGCGACCATGGGGCAGCGAAAGGCCTAACTACGAGCCGTCCGGCTCCGTTACTCGATGATGCTTCCAGGCCGTGTCGCGGAGTCGGATCGATATATCATCCGGCCAAGGCACAGTTCTCGGGAGCCACGCGGATGAAGATCGTTGTAGTCCTGGCGGGCGTCCTGGAAGCCGCGAAGAGGACCAAGGCGGTCCTGGATGAAGCCGACATAGTCATCGCGGCCGACGGTGGCGCCGATAGGCTCCGTGACATGGGAATCGATCCAGACATTCTCATTGGAGATCTTGACTCGCTTTCCGACGGTCATGTCCTCGAATTTCGGGCGCGAAACGCCGAGATACTGCACTTCCCCGAGCGGAAGGATCAGACGGACGCGGAACTGGCGCTCGAGGAGGCGGTTCGTCGAGGCGCATCCCAGATAACCGTGCTGGGGTCCTTCGGAGGATCCCGCATCGACCATGAAATCGCGAACATCCTTCTTTTGGCGGACAAGTCGTACCGCGATCGCGATGTTCGACTGCTCAGCGAAACCGCCGAAGCCTGGGGCGTCCGCGGTGGTTCGCGGTCGTTCGCGGCGGAAATCGGCGACGTCGTATCGTTGATCCCCGTCTCGGAGACCGCAACCGGCGTAAGCACGGCCGGACTCGAGTGGGAACTAGATGACGCCGCGCTTCACCTGGGACGTAGTCTCACGATGAGCAACGTTGCGGTTGATGCCAAGGTCTCCGTATCGGTCGAGTCTGGCGTTCTGCTGGTGGTGCATCTCTTCGGTGGGCGATCGCAATAAAACGCCGCCAAGGGTGACCCCGTCTGTCCGGACCCTGTCGGCTTTCTCCGTTCCTCCGAACAGCCTCATGGCGTGATCCTGGGCCCCACTCGTCGGGCGGTCGACATTCGAGGCCGCCGAAAACCACCACGGCCGTCCGGCTCGATCGGACGGCGCCGCCGATTCACGCCACCTCTCCGCCGGGGTGCCGCTCCAAAACCAGTGGATCGTGGTTTGGCAGCACGATATCGGCCTCATCGCGGATTCGATCCATGGCCTCATAGCACTCCGCCAGGCTGCTCAGATACGCGACGGGCACGTTGGACTCGATATTTTCGTACATGAAGACAGTGTCACCTCCGAAGACAACGCTGCCCTTGGCAGTCTCCGCCGCGACCGCCTGCGAGCACTCGGTGTGACCCCCGACCCAGAATGTGCGGAGTCCCGGAACGACCTCGAACTCATCGTCGGCGAGCACCACGCGTCTCCACGCGTCCCCGATGAGGTGGGAATAGACATCCCGCGGAAAAGACCCGTCCGGCACAAGACCGGGATGCCGGGGGGATGTCACACTGGCGAGCCCTCGACGCGACACCACGATCTTCGCCTCCGAGAACAGCTTCACGTTGGCGCAATGGTCCCAGTGCAGGTGTGTAAGGACCAGATAATCGACCTCGTCGGGCGACACTCCCTCACCATGAAGCAGTGACTGCGTATCTTCGCCTGGTTCACACTTGAACCGGCCGTAGTCCTGAAGCCGAGGGCGTTCATCGCCGGACGGATCGCCGATGCCCGAGTCCACCACGACGGTAAGGCCATTGCCGCGGAGTAGCCATACGTAGCCAAACACATCCAGCGGCTCGTGCTCCTTCGACTGAAAGAACATGATTGGGCCATCGGCCTCGAGGTGAGAGTTTCGAAGGGCCTTTATCGAGAACAATCGAATCTCCTCGTCACTTCATATGCGTCCGGACATTCGGCGCCGCGCATTCCGGCAGAGTTCGGGGGCGGCGAGCACGACCCTTGCTCACCGGGCGCCAACGAGACGTCCCATGTGACTCGACGACGAATCTTGGCTCGGAGTCGAACCCGGATTGAGATCGATCGGACCTCCTATGAATCCCTGCTGGCGAGGTAGACGGCGAAATCGATCAGATCCGATTTCGCCCCACGGTCGATCGCCAGTCGGGCTATGGATGCGGCCGCGGCGGCGGAGTGCTTGTCGCCCAGTGCCTGAGCGGATTCCCGAATCCTCAAGTCGTCCATCAGATTCAACGTTTCGGACACCATTTCGTCGGATACATCGGGAGTTGCAGAGATCCTTCGAAGGCTGGCGAGAGCTTCACCACGGGCACAGTCGAAAGCCAGCACGACCGGCAGGGATTTCTTCTTGCGGCGAATGTCGTTTCCCACGGGTTTGCCCGTCAATTCACGCTCCCCCCAGACACCCAGGATGTCGTCGCGGATCTGAAATGCCAGACCCATCTGCATTCCGATCTCGGCGAATGCCGCCTGCACGTTGGTATCCGCCCCGCCCGCAAGGGCGCCGAGCTCCAGGGAACAGCTGATGAGCGCGGCGGCTTTCTTGGCGATCATTACCAAATAGTCGTCAACTGAAACTTTTCGACTATCCTCGAATTCCAGGTCGAGATACTGGCCCTCGATGACCCGGACGCACGTCTCCTCGAGGCGACGGACGGCCGCGATTGCATCTGAAGCCGAGACATCCCGGCCGTGTAGTCGTGACATCGACGCGACACCCATGGAATAGAGAAGATCGCCCGCGTTAATAGCTTGTGAACTTCCCCAAATAGACCACACCGTGCGCCGGTGGCGGCGTTCGTGATCCTCATCCATAACGTCGTCATGTACGAGCGTGAAGTTGTGAACGAGTTCCACGGACGCGGCAGCCGGAAGCGCTGCATCGTGTTCGCCTCGCACCGCTTCACACGCGAAGAGGCATAGCAGGGGTCGCAGTCGCTTTCCCGGATCGGCGTCAATGGGCCCGCCAAATTCGTCCACCCAGCCCAGGTGGTATCGGACCATGTCATAGAGCGGGAGCGAAGAGGTCCCAACCGCCCGTCTCAACTCCGCCTCGACGTCGCGGCCGAAGCGTTCGGTCAGCCGAGCGAAAACTGAATCGTCAGCGTTTATCGGACTCATTCCAGATGGACCACCGCTGCCTGCGTCGGACTGTCTTGCGCTTCGCCGACGCCGACGCATCTTAGCGGAATGGTGTTCCCGGACACGGTATTGCGGGACCACATTTAATTTCCGGCACTCGTGGGCCCACCCTTCCACGACCGATCAAAATTAGAGGTGCCGCCGCGAAGACCGGTCCCAGTAGGAGCGGGTTGACCACGGACCCTCCTCCTTTATGGTGAAATGACGGGAGCCTCGTGAGTAAAGCCGTGGGAGGTCATCAGTGAAAGCCGTACGCGCAAATGCAGATCACGCCGCAGTCCTGGAGGAGTGCAGCACGCCGGCGCCGGGTCCGGGCATGACGTTGATCAAGACCCTGAGCGCGGGGATATGCGGAAGCGACCTGCACACCATCCGCAGGCTTCAAAGCGGATACGCGGCCGCCGAGACCATGCTCGGACACGAGGTCTGCGGCGTCGTGGCTGAGCTGGGAGAAGGCGTGGAATCCGCGCAGGTCGGGGATCGCGTGACCGTGGAACCATTGCACCGCTGTGGCCGGTGCCTCAATTGTCTGGCAGGTAGATACAACGTTTGCTACGAGCGCGAGTTTGTTCTGGGGAACTATGTGGATAGGCCCGGCGGGCTGGCCGAATACTTCGAGGTGCCCGCCTACTGCCTGGTACCGGTTTCGGAGACGCTTTCCGATGACGAGGGCGCACTGATCGAGCCGCTCGCCGTGGGTGTGCACGCGCTCAAGGTGGCGCGTCCGGGATTTCGGCCCACCGTCGGCGTGATCGGCGCCGGGTCGATCGGCCTGGCGGTTGTGATGGCAGCCGCCGCAATCGGCGCGCCGCACATCATCGTAGGTGCGCGCCACCCACATCAGCGCGACGCCGCCGCGCGCCTTGGCGCCACCTTGTTCGTCGATACCGGCGGCGACACCTCGGAAGAGGCGCTGCATAGACAACTCAACGGCGCTCCACTCCCCGATATCGTCGTCGAAACCGTGGGCGGGGCCGAAGAGACGATCAACGTCGCGGTGAACATGGTCCGCCCCGGCGGGACCGTCGCGATGGTGGGCGGTTACTGGCAAACCAGTAACGTAGACCTGGAAACGCTGCTGATGAAGGAGGTGACACTGACCGCCTCGAATTGCTACTCGTCAGGGCGTGGGTCATCGGACTTTGAAGATGCAATGGCCATCATCGCCGCCAATCCTCGCTTCGTCGACACGATGCTTACTCACAGGTTCGCGTTGGATGCGGCGACAGATGCCTTTCAGGCCGCGCTGGATAAGTCCACGGGCTCCATCAAAGTAATGCTTTCGCCCTGATCGAATGCCGGTCAGAGTCGGTCTGTAAGTTCCGGATCCCTCGGCGCTCGCGGTTCAGGCTTGGCAAGTAGCACGGCTCCAGGCCTTCGCAGAGGAATTGAGGCGCTCCGCCGCTACCGGCGGGAGTTCGCGCGATTTCCACGAAACGGCAAGCTGCTTTTGGCAAGCACGCTCCTGGGAAGCCTCAGCGTCGGCTCCTTTTCGGTTGGCTACAACCTGTATCTGGTGGAGCTCGGAATCGCGGAGAATCGCCTGGGTTTCCTCGTCGGGGCCGGCTCACTGGCGGCCGCCGCGGTGGCGATTCCGGCGGGCCTCGTCGCTAGCCGAATCGGTCTCAAGGCGCTAATCCTCTGGGCATCTGCGGCACTGGCCGTGGGAACCGCCCTTCAAATTCTGCCCCGGTCGTACTCCGCAATCCTCGCGGGCAACGTGCTGGGCGGAGCGGGCGCGGCCATCTGGGCCGTCGCCCTTACGCCACTTCTTGCCGCGAGCGCCGACGATCGCGGAAGACCGTATCTGTTCACGCTTTCTTCGCTCATATTCCTGTTCGTTACGTTCACCGGCAATCTCGTGGCTGGATTCGGTCCAAAATCGCTGGCGGGCGCGTTCGGCGTCTCCCTTGACGTCGGATATCTTGGGATTCTGGGCGTTACGAGTCTCATCAGCGGGCTGGGATTGCTGCCGCTGCTCTTCCTCACGGAACCGAAGTCGGCCCCGGCGAAGGTTCTCGAGGGTTTGGTTCTGGCCCTGCGGCAGCGAATCGTCGTGGCCAAACTTCTTACTATTCACGCCCTTATCGCGCTGGGAGCCGGACTCGTCATACCGTTTCTTAATCTTTACTTCGTGAATGTTGTGGGACTGAGTGAAGAGCAGTTTGGCGTGCTTGCGGGTGCGGGCCTGCTGACGCGGATCGCTCTTACCTCATTTGGCCCGCAGCTCGGAAATTCGGTGGGGAAAGTCAGGGCAGTGGGATCCACCCAGCTGCTGTCTATCCCACTTTTGCTGGCCATGGGATTCCTTCCGGTCCCGATTCTCGCGTCCGCGGCGTATCTGTCCCGGGGCGCGCTTATGAACATGGCACAGCCACTCAGAAGTGCGTTCTACATGGAGGCCGTGCGACCGGAATCGCGGCCAGCGGTCAACAGCGTCATGCTTGTGGGCTGGAACGTGGCCTGGGCAGCCGGATCCGCCGCCGGGGGCGCCCTGCTGGGAGCAGGCCTAACCCAAACTCAATTCGCGCTTACGGCCGTTCTGTATGCCCTGGCAAGCATCGGATTGCTTGCGGCGTTCAGACGGGACCCAATCGCAGTCGCCGATCGAAACCCCTGATCGTCGGCCTACGCGGCGGCGCCGGACTCTTCCGCCATGCGGCCCGGCGGGGTGGCTGAAGGAGACTCAGGCGCCGGGGCACTTTCGTCGGCTGCGGATTCGGGTTCTTCGACCTGCTCCTCTTGCACCGGAATTTCTCTGCCCTCGAAAACCGCCACGAATTCCTCGACTCCCATGGTTTCCACTTCGGTGAGGTGATCCGCAAGGCGTCGTAGCATCTCCTCATTCGCGTTGAGAACGTCCGTGGCGCGCTGATGGGCGCGTGTGACCAGGTTGGAGACCTCATCATCGATCTGCTCCGCAATCGACTCGCTGTAATCTCGGGTTTCAGCGATATCGCGTCCAAGGAACACGAGTTCGTTGACTTTCCCGAATGTCCGCGGACCAAGCTTGGAACTCATTCCATACTGCGTCACCATCTGCCGCGCCAGCGTCGTAGCCTGGTTCAGATCGTTGGCGGCGCCAGTTGTGATTTCCTTGAATATGAGCATCTCAGCGGCACGGCCTCCCATCATGGAGGCGAGCTGGTCTTCGAACTGACTTTTGGTCATCATTGAACGGTCTTCCGCGGGCAGGAACCTGGTGTATCCGCCCAGTCGGCCCCGGGCGATTATCGAAACTTTGTGAACCTCATCCATTTCTCCCATGAGATGGCCCACCAGCGCGTGACCGGTCTCGTGGAAGGCTGTGACAAGTTTTTCCTTAGCGCTGATAACGCGGCTCTTCCGTTCCGGTCCAGCGATGACGCGGTCGATGGATTCCTCCAGATGGACCATCTCTATGGTGGCCTTGTTCTCACGAGCCGCCAGAATCGCGCCCTCATTGAGCAGGTTTTCGAGATCGGCTCCAGTGAATCCCGATGTCTGTTTGGCCAGCGTGAGCAGATCGACATCCTCGTTCAGGGGCTTACCGCGTGCGTGGACTTTCAGGATCGACTCTCGACCTTTGATGTCGGGCCGGTCGAGGACGACCTGCCGGTCGAATCGGCCCGGCCGCAGCAGCGCCGGGTCGAGGATGTCTGGACGGTTCGTGGCAGCGAGAACGATAACCTTTGTGTCGCTCTCAAAGCCGTCCATTTCGACGAGGATCTGGTTGAGCGTTTGCTCACGTTCGTCGTGGCTACCGCCCAGTCCAGCTCCGCGCTGACGCCCGACGGCATCGATCTCGTCGACAAATATCAGGCATGGCGCGTTATGACGCGCTTTTTCGAAAAGATCTCGAACCCGCGAAGCTCCCACGCCCACGAACATTTCGACAAACTCCGACCCGCTGATGTTGAAAAAGGGCACTCCCGACTCGCCCGCGACGGCTTTGGCCAGGTAAGTTTTGCCGGTGCCGGGAGGACCGATCAGAAGAACGCCGCTAGGAATCCGGGCGCCGATCTTAGTGAACTTCTCCGGGTATCTCAGGAACTCAACGACCTCTGCGAGTTCCTGTTTGGCCTCGTCAACGCCCTGCACGTCTTTGAACGTAACCGTCGGGCGGTGGCCGGAGATCATCCGCGCCTTGCTTTTTCCGAAGGAGAGCGCCTGATTGTTTGTTCCCTGGGCCTGTCTCATCATGAAAATCAGGATTCCGATGAAAAGTAGGACCGGGAACATGGAGGTGAGGAACTGAAGCAGGAAGCCGAACCGGCCTGAGTCCCCGAAGGAAACGCGGACGTCCTCCCTCTCGATATTGAGGCCGCGCGCGTTGAGATCGGCGATCACGTCCGTGCGCTCGCTGATCACCGCGTAGCGCGACACTCCACCGCTGCGAAGAACCGCCCGGCTGTCGCTGATGCTCAGTTCGGGAATTCGCCCCGCCCGCACATCATTGGCGGTGGCGCTCAGCAGCTCGGAGTAGCTTATCTTCTGCTCGCTGGTCCGCGGCGTAAATACCATGAATATCACGGCGAGTACGGCTACGCCGATAACCAGGTAAACAAACCCGTTGCGCATGAACCGGTTGCTCAATTTCGCATCTTTCTGCGGCAGGCCTCTAAACGATTATTGACGCTGAAGCCGACGAATACCATTCGCATTCGCGTGAAGGAGTCACTATCCAACTCTCCTCTGTCGATGATATCACCGGCGACCGTGAGTTGGGTCACCGTATGACTTCTCTTCAGGCGAAGTCAATCTCCAACCGCGGCCCGCGCCGATCGCCGCTACGGGCCACTGTTTTCGTCGACTAGGCGTAGCCGCAATACGGACTCAGTCGAGCCGGTGACTTGGTATCGATCATCGATCTCTATTCCGCCGATCCAGACGATTCCGTTACGACCCGCAACCACCGGAATGGCGTCGCGTTTCCACCATGAGATGTGACGGTCCATCAGGAGCCGGCTCAGCGTCGTCTCGCTGGTATGGCCGAACGGGACGAAACGGTCGCCTCTGTGCCTGCGCCTGATGATGATGGGTTTCTCGATCGCGTCATAGTCCAGAACCGCCACCGTGGGGTTCGCGTTACGCACGGAGTCCGCCGCTTCCCCGACCCCGGCAGGATCGACGATCAGCGTCGATTCAATTGTTAGGGAGATACCGCGAATGCACGTTGAACCGGAAACTCGGAGGACCGAGCAGTCCGAAATGCGTCCCGGCTTGGTGCTCGTGGATTGAATAAGGACGCTGTCGTGTCCGCGGAGGATTTCAACGCCCGCACCAAAATCCATCCGGCCTCCGGCCTGACGTGCGGTGCAGAACCGCAACGCTCCGTCCAGCAGGGACTTGGGCGGCGAAAGCGGACATCCGGTCTCCGACATCACGGTCTTAAGAACCAGACGCGCGACGGGCGCCGGTAATTGACGCAGAGCCCCCCGGCGCAGTTCGATCCGGCCTCCGCGGCCCGGCATCCGAATCGCCTCGACCGCGGCGCGTGCCGCCCATGCGAGCACCTCCGCATCCTCCCGCAATAGATCAGCGTCCCGAGCGAGAACAGAATCTACGCCGCTCCAGATCCGGCGAATCTCCGGCATGATCTGGAGCCGCAAGCGGTTGCGGTCGGCGTTCGGCGTTTGGTTCGAGGGGTCGATTCGATAGTTGATTCCCCGCCGCCCGCAATACTCAAGGATCGTGTTTCGCGAGACTCCGAGCAGGGGACGGATCAACGATCCGCTGACAGGCCTCATTCCAAGCGCGCCCACGGTGCCCGCCCCTCGGAAGAGTCGCATGAGAATGGTTTCCGCTTGATCTTCCAGGTTGTGACCGAGCACCGTATAGCGACCGCCAACCCCAGTCCGAACTCGCTCCAGGAAGTCATGCCGAGCAGCGCGCGCCGCTTCCTCGGTGCCTTTGCCCCGCTCGCGGCCTAACGCCCGCACGTCTCCCGATTCAACCGTGACCGGTAATTCAAGACCGACCGCCGTTTCAATTACGAAATCAGCGTCGTCGGCGCTGTCCGGCCGCAACCCGTGATCGAAGTGCGCTACGTGCGGTTCGAGCCCAATTGCTTCCCGGAGATCGTACGTGAGCTGCAGGAGGGCCATGGAGTCCGGACCGCCGGACACGCCGACGATCAGAACATCGCCGGGCGTCACAGCAGCCACATCGCGATAGAAACGATGGACTACGCTCTCGATTCGGTCAGCGTCCAACCCGATCCAGTCCGATGCATTTCGGCTCTAGCCAGTGCTCCCAAAGCCCCCACGCGTTTGGCCAAACGTTTCGTCTGTCGTGACCCAGTCCACAGGTTCGACCTTCACCAGGATTCCCTGCGCGATGCGGTCGCCGCGATCGACGGTCACGGGCGCGTCGGTGGGGTTCCAAACTTGCACCTTTATTTCGTCGTCATCGCCATGGTAGTCCGAGTCGATGATTCCGATCCCATGGGGAACGACCAATCCGGTCCGCATCGGAGTGCTGCTGCGGGCGGCGACGATGAGCGCGTAACCCAGCGGAATTTCGACGATGACGTTGGCGGGCACCAACCCAATCTGCCCGGGCTCGATAGTCGTCGTCGTTCGGGTGATCAGATCGAACCCCGCCGCCCCGTCCGACTCGCGCCGTGGCAGCGACAGATCCGGATCTACGCGTTTGATCTTGACTTGCAACTAATCGATCTTGCGCCCGGGCGGCGTCTAAGGCTGGCCTAAGAGGGCATTCCTCCAAGCCCTAATGTAGCCGATATCCAACAGGCCCGGGACGTGCCGGACAGCTGACTCCTCGACGGTCCGAGGCCCCGAAGGCGAAGGGTCGAGCGGCAACGGTCCATCAAGCTCCAACAGGATGTCTCCGGGCTCGATCAGCATGAGATCGCGCTTCGCCGCCGCCAGAATGAATCCGTCCGACCGCCGATATTCAAGACGTTCCTTGAGTACGGCATTCTGCCGGCGAGCCTCGCGAATCTGAGCGTTGAGCGCCTCGATTCTGGCCTCTGCACGGGATTTGGCCGGGGACGCCGCCGATTGGGACACGACGAGAAACATGACCCCGGAGAAGATCGCGATGACCGCGAGCCGAGCTGCCACCGTCAGTATTGCGATCAATAGGAGGGATACAGAATTTAGCTACAAAACCCGTGATTCCAGATACCAATAATATACGCTTCCGAGGTCGTCGATGTAAGGGAGTCGCGGCCCTATCCGCGGATTGAGCCTACAAAGAACCCCCACTGTCAAATAGCCCGACGCTCGTCCCCTTGGATATGATCGGTAGCGATCGATCGGGTCGCCGCCGGCGAGGATGATTCCGCCGCATCGCCATCGCAGTGGTTGGAACCGCTCCGGGGTATGCTGATTCGCCGCATTTGCGTCTTCTACGTTGAGCATTAGAGAGACACGAGATTGAACCGCACAAAAATCGCAAAGCCACGAGTCGCCGTAGCCATGAGCGGCGGAGTCGACAGCTCGGTCGCTGCCGCGCTGCTCCGTGAGCAGGGATACGATGTCATAGGCTTCACGCTCAACATCTGGCCCGATCAGTCGGACGAGCCGGGAAGCAAGAATTGCTGCTCGCCGCGGTCGATCGACGACGCGAGGCGGGTGTCGGCGATAATCGGGATTCCCCATTTCGTTCTTAACTTCAGGGATGTTTTCGCGAAGTCGGTAATACGCAAATTCGCCGACAGCTATTTCGAGGGTCTTACGCCGAATCCTTGCATCGACTGCAATCAGTACGTCAAGTTCGGTGCGCTCGAGCGTAAGGCCAGAGAGGTTGGCGCGGAGCTGGTGGCGACAGGTCACTATGCCCGGACCGACTCGAATGGCGTGGGTGGACGGCGCCGTCTATTGCGTGGGCGCGACCTCGAGAAGGACCAATCCTACGTTCTCTACGTGCTAAGCCAAGCCCAGCTTGGTCGAGCCGTATTCCCCTTGGGTGATCTGTCCAAGTCCGAGGTGCGGTCCAAGGCGGCCGAGCTCGGCCTGCCGGTGGCTGACAAGGCCGAGAGCATGGACATCTGCTTCATCGCGGGCGATTACCGTTCGTTCGCCAGAAACTGGACGGGCAGACGCGGCGAGCAGGGACCGATCGTGGACAGCGAAGGCGCACAGGTCGGAACGCATGCGGGGATCGAGAACTACACCGTAGGTCAGCGGCGCGGCCTCAATATCGCGTTGGACGGACCTTCGTACGTCGCCGGGATAGATGTCAAGCGAAACACCATTCGCGTAGGTCCTCGGAAGTCCCTTTTGGAAAACCGGTTTTTCGTGGACGAAATCAACCTGATCTCACTGGACGCCGTTGAAGCCGGGACCAAGGCCACCGTAAAGGTCCGCTCGCGGATGCCCGAGCTTCCAGCCAGAATCTTTCCCACCGGCGGCGATCGCATTCGAGTCGATATGGATGAACCCGCTTGGGCCGTCGCCCCCGGGCAGGCGGCGGTGTTCTACGACGGTGACGTTGTGCTGGCAGGTGGCAGGGTCACGCGCCCTGAGCCCGTCGATCGAAGCGAATCCCAGGTTGCGTTAGCCGCCGCCGGGTAGCCATTAGCGGTCGCGCATCGGAGGGGGGATGAATGAATGCCTTGGTCGTTAAGCACCCCAACGAAAATCTGGCCTCCCGATTCAGCGTGCCGTAGGTCGGTAATGTCTCCATGCGGAATCTCAGTACATACGGAGCCAGATCGTGGCCTTTGACGTAACCGGCAGGGTCGCCCTCATAACGGGATCGGGCCGCGGTCTCGGACGGGCCATCGCGATTCGCCTGGCCGGGGCAGGCGCGTCGTGCGGCCTGACGAGCCGAACCTCTGAGGAGTTGAAGTCCGTCGCAGCGGCCATCGAGGCTGACGGCGGTCGAGCGACTGTCTATGAATGTGATGTATCAGTACGCGACCAGGTTGAATCCTGTGTCGAGCATGTTGAGACGCGGCTTGGTCCGGTCGATGTTCTTATCAACAACGCGGGCGTCGGGTATCAGGGGCCGATCGAAGAGATGGACGACGCCGACTGGCACCACGTAATTCAGACCAATCTCACGTCAGTGCTCTACTTTTCGCGCCGCGTCATACCGGGGATGAAGGACCGTGGGTGGGGGAGGATTATCAACATCGCTTCGATATCGGGTCAAACGGGCGGGCTGAATTCCGGAGCGAACTATGCGGCCTCCAAAGGCGGCATGATCGCGATGACAAAAAAGATGGCGCGCGAACTCGCGCCGTTCGGTGTGACGGTCAACGCCGTCTCCCCGGGCCAGATCGAGACCGAGATGGGCTCCCGTCTTTCGCCGCAGGAGTTGGAACGTGTGCGCGGCCTGATCCCGATCGGCCGCCTGGGGATCCCCGACGATGTAGCCTACGCCGTCCTGTTCCTGGCGTCTGCCGAAGCTGGCTACGTAGCCGGCGAAACGCTGAGTGTGAACGGCGGGATCCTGATGGATTGAGCGGGAGTTCACTCAATTGAGGCAATACCCTCGGTCCATTGGGCGCAGGAAGCTGCTCGCGCTCACCGCCGGCGCCGGCGCTTCCGCGGCGTGCCAGATAGGCCCATTGGCGTCGAGTTCGGCCGAAGCGAGCGAGACGGCTGAGCCATCGCCGTCGCCCGCACCCACCAGCGCACCGAGTCCGATTCCAACTCTCCAGGCCAGCCGCGACCGCATTCCACCGCCGGAGCCCCGAGAGCCGTTCGCTCCGGGAATCGCGGTGATTCCCAGATCCCCAATCGCGGCCCCGAATAGCACGCTTGATGTCGATATCGCACTGCTCGGCGCGGGTTGGGAGGCTCTCAATGCCCGCATTTCACTAACGACACCTCAGGGGACTCTCGTTCACCTACCGGGGTGGTCGACATCCCCAAGAACAACCCGCGCTTCTGCTCTTCTGGGAGGACTGGAGATAGCCATTCCCGAAGACGCGACTGCAGGGATTTATACGCTCTCGGCCGATTTGCTTGACCCGAATGAGACGATCGTGGCTGCCGCGGGGACCAGATTCCTCTTGAGCACGCCTCCGGCCGTGGCTCTATCAGTCGCTCCCGCGGCAGCTACGACGGCCGATCGGATACAGGTACGGCTCAGCGTGATGGTGGGCAAGTATCTGGAAGAAACGCTCACTTATGTCTCCGTGGACGGCCCAAGCGGGCTGTGGTACGTGGTCCGTTCGGGAATGGATCGCATGATCACCCGGGCCAGGGCGCCATTCATCGTGCCCAGGCTCAGCAATACGACCGAAACGCTCCTCGACGGACCGCTCGGGACCATGCGTGGCTCCGGGAACTCAGCGGATGCCCCCGTGCGCATAGTGGAGGATCAATTCCCGATCGATTTCGGCGATGACGGGACGTACGTCTGGCGCGCGTGGATGGAAGACGCTGCGGGCGGCATCGTCGGCGCCGTTCAGGAGACCGTTCTCACTATCGCCTCGGTGCCCGATCCGATCGAACTCGCGGTCTCAGGCTCACACGGCGGTCCGCGGCTCGTACGGGTCTATGACGGACGTTCCGGGTCGCTCGTGGATTCGCTGACCGACACCGGCGACGGAGATATCCGGCTCGAAGCGGTTGCAGGTCCCAAGCTCGTTACAGTCGAGGAGTTCGCGCCCGATGGGACTCTTTCCGTCGGGGGCCTGGCACTCGATGCGTTTGGAGAGCAGGATAAGCCGGTCGTTCAGCTAGATCCCATAAGCTCCGATTCGGGATTCCGGCCCGTTGAGGCGGATATCGAAATCACCGAGGCGCCGGAGCTCGATAACTGCGCCACGCCGGTGCTTCTCGTGGCCGGCGCGACTGCATCGGGCGATGTCACCTCCGCCGAGGCGGAGTACGTGGCCCGCTATTTCGCGAGCAGGCTGGCTCTGGCCAACCCGTTTGCCCGGGTCTACACATCTTCCGACACTTTGATCGCGCGGGAAGTTTCCGCGCGGCTTGCGGATAGGCTTGGGATATCGGATGCGCCGCCCCCTCGCAGCGATCTGATAATCGGGCTCGCCCTGTCGCGAAATAGCGCTTTGTCGGCAGCGCTCACTATAGACATCTTCCTCGTCAACGCGGCCACGGGCCAGGAATGCGACCGCTGGCAACTGACGGCCGCCGACGCTTTTGAAGTCACCTTTGCCGTTGAAGAATTCGTAGCCACGATCAGCCCGGTTGCGGGGCTTTATGCCGAGTGCGGATGGATCTGTCATCGAGTTTCATTTGAGCTTGAGATCGACTCCGTTGACGCTGGAGCCGAAGGCGAAGCAAGGACGCGGGCGGCCGCGAGGTGGGAAGGGACGGTGGCGGTCATGCCTGACATGTCGCTGTCCGGCTCAGCCGCGGCGTCGTTGGCGTACTCCCGGCAGTTCGTTCAATCCGTCGATGAGTCTGACGCGACACTCATATGTTCCGACGTCTATTCCGATCCAGGCGATCTGGCCGTATCGATAATCGGCCGCCAGGTCGGTGACAGCCTGCGAATTGGGTTCGTGCCGATCGCCAGAGCCGGGATTCTGACCCAGACGTGCGGCGGCGAGACCACTCAATTCAGCGCCGACATCGCGCAGGAGCTAATGGCCCCTCTCGGACGCCGGACCGCACTACTGCCGGCGCGACCCGGAGCGGTCTTTCACTACAGGGGCCGCGACGCCGGAATGCGTGCCCAGATTGCGATAGAAAAGCCGGCGGGCTCTGAAACTCCGGATGTGCAGACAAGTTAAACGGTAACCGAGGCTTGCTCCAGGTCCCGAGCCCCTAAAGATCTCCCGGCTCAGCCCGACCGATCAACGCGTGAAACGGTGCTTGATCAATGCCAGGAGGCTGTGCGGCCCGTCGATCCAAGGAACGAGTTTTCGCTCCTTTCGCGGGTTGTATGAGATGGGAACCTCAACGATCCGGTGACGCGATTTAAGCAGTTTGGCGGTGATCTCCACCTCGATCTCGAATCCATCCGACCGGAGATCAAGCGAGCGCATCACTTCCAGATCGACCATCTTGTAGCAGGTTTCCATATCGTTGAGTCGGGAGCCGTATAGCAGGTTTGTCGCGAGTGTCAGGAGGCGGTTCCCCCACCGCCTGACGGGCTCTTGAAAGCTCAAGTCCCTTACGCCATAGACCACCTTCGTCCGGCCCTCGCGAATGGGCTCGATCATTGCCTGGAAGTCATCGGGGGAATATTCGAGATCGGCGTCTTGGATCACGGCAACATCGCCGGTGGCAACCGCCAGCGCGGTCCGTACCGCCGCTCCCTTACCGCGATTCTCGGCGTGGGTTACCACAACGACATCATCCATCTCCAGCCCATTGAGCACTTCGGCCGTCCGGTCGGTCGAATGATCGTCGACGATGATGATCTCCGAATCGAGCGGAACCCGGCTGACCCGCTCCACCAATTCGCGGATCGATCCCGCCTCGTTAAAGACCGGGATCAGCACGGAGATCTTCAACGACCGCAACTATCTGAGTTCGCGCCAGAAACGGGCGAGTTCGTAGAAGGCTCTGAGAATCACAACGGGATTGTTGCCGGTCGAAGTGCCGGCTTTGCGAGGGTAATGATGTACGCCGGCCTGGGCGATACGGAATCCCGCCCGGTTGAGCTTTGCCAGCAATTCCGTGGATATGAACGCTCCGTCGGACTCCAGTTCAAGACTCTGAATGGCCTCCCGCCGAAAGAGTTTGAATCCGCAGTCGAGATCCTTTGGCCGGACGCCGAAAAGAATGCCGACCAATGCCGACCAAGCCCGGGCGCTGAGCGTTCGATACCAGCGGTCGGCGCGACGAATTCGATACCCGATCACGGCATCGTTCCCGGGCAGTTCGGCGAGCAGCGTTTGGATCTCGCTCAGATCGAATTGACCATCCCCGTCCGCGAACACGACGACATCGTACTTGGATTCATTAAATCCGGTTCGCAAGGCGGCGCCGTATCCGCGGTTCTCAGGGTGCGAGACGGTTCGGATTCGGGGATCGTCCGAGACAAGTGCCTCAGCGAGGCGCCTAGTGTCATCGGTACTACCGTCGTCGACGAGTATTACCTCAAATTCAGTCCCCAGGTCTTCCAATACGCGCACGGCGTCGGCGGCCGTGGTCAGCACGTTCTGCTCTTCATTGAAAAGTGGGAAGAATAGGGAGATCGACGGCTTCTCGTTTATCAATCTAGATGCGATTGAATGGACGGCATTAACGGCAGGGGTCCGGCGTATGAATTCGAAGCCGGCAAGCGTCTGGCAGCATGCGAGGATTATGAACTAAGGTTTCCGGAGCCGCTGCGGTACGGTCTCAGAATCGATGGAGTTGCAAGAG
This sequence comes from Chloroflexota bacterium, assembly GCA_963663595.2. Lineage (GTDB taxonomy): Bacteria > Chloroflexota > UBA11872 > UBA11872 > VXNJ01. The sequence continues at coordinate 1,099,556 of CAXXGZ010000003.1, forward strand.
CATGAAGCTAGCGTTCACCACCTACTCGACTCCAGATTGGCGCGCGGAAGAAGCCATATTCAAGGCTGTCCTCTACGGGTACCAGGGACTGGAGTTTCGAATGTTGGCCGGGCGACCGCTTCCGCCGAACTTACCGCCGCCCGAGCGACGACGCATAAGGCATCTCGCCCGAGAAAATGGCATCGACATCTGTGTGGTCGGAAGCGGTTGTCAATTCAGTTCAGCCGATAAGGCGGACCGCGCCCGAAACGTGGACGATCTCCGAGGCTTCATCGAGCTTGCGGAGTTCTGGCAGGCCCCTATCGTTCGAATTTTCGGAGGCCTTCATCCCGAAGGCGCCGACGCCGAAACAGTCTATGGACATGTATCCGACAGCATCGCCGAAGCCTTGCCAGATGCGGAGGCGGCCGGCGTGAAGCTGGCAATCGAAACGCATGACGACTTCTCCACCTCCGCGGCGGTCGCCGCCGTGTTTGATCGGGTGGGAAGCCCGGTCCTCGGCTGCGTATGGGACATTTTGCATCCGTATCGTTTCGGGGAAACGTACGAGCAGACGTACGCGGTAATCCGCGATCGAGTCGTTCACGTGCATATCAAGAATGCGCGGCGTACCAACGGCGAATGGAAGCCGTCCATGCCCGATGACGGCGATCTGCCGCTGGCTGAAATCGTCGCAATCCTTCGGGACGATGGCTACTCGGGCTACCTTTCGCTGGAGCACGAAGACCCTGCCGATCCCGATACCGCGCTGCGTGAATATGCGTTGAAACTCCGGGAACTGGTCCGCGGAAAATAGATTCGGAGTTGACTTGGCCACCGGAAGGCCCCATCTCCGGCAAGGCGGAATTCCACCCGCACGTCGACCGCGGAAAGTCCGCATGAGAGGTAACGGCATGTGCTTAAGCGGTTTGCCGAGCGCGGCCGCGCACCAGCGGAGGTGCGCTACTGGTCGGGCGAATCCAGAGTTCATACACTATTGACGTTGAAGTGAATCAATATGCGAATAACGGCGACGCGAACTGGCGGTTCGCGAGACTCAACGGCATGGCGGTGATGGCGACGTAAGCGCGGCCTCCGCTCGAGGTCGGCCTTGAATCCGATCTAACAAAAATAGTTGGGGCAGAAAGGAGCCGTCGGAATGACCAAGAGCGCACGGATTTCTCTTAACGGCCGCGACATCGAGCTTCCCATAATCGAGGGCACCGAAGGTGAACTGGCCGTTGACGTGTCCAAGCTTCGAGCACAGACCGGGTACATCACAATGGATCCGGGCTACGCGAACACTGGCGCGGCCAGAAGCGCCATCACTTACATCGACGGTGAAAACGGAATCCTGAAGTACAGGGGAATTCCGATTCAGGAGCTAGCTGAGAACGCCAGCTTCCTGGAAACCGCCTATCTGCTGATCTACGGAGACCTTCCCAGGAAGTCGGAATTGGACGGGTTTATCGAGAGGATCACGGGTCACACGATGCTGCACGAGCAGCTCAACCGGTTCTACGAGGGGTTTCCGCAGGAAGCTCACCCGATGGCCGTCTGCTCGGCCGTCTGCTCGGCGCTCTCGGCCTTCTATCCCGAGTACCTCGATCCGAGGGACGGAGATCAAGTAGACGGCGCCATAGTTCGGCTTGTTGCCAAGCTGCCGACCATCGCGGCCCTTTCGTTCAAGCACTCCAAGGGACAGCCACCGACGTACCCTGACAACACCCTCGATTATCCTTCCAACTTCTTGCGGATGATGTTCGGGACGCCCGCCGAGGAATACGTGGTGGATGAAGTGGTGGCCAAAGCGTTGGAGTTGATCTTCATCCTGCATGCCGATCACGAGCAAAACTGTTCGACGGCGACGGTTCGACTGGTTGGAAGCTCATTATCCAACGTTTTCGCATCCATTTCGGCCGGACTCGACGCGTTGTGGGGCCCGCTGCACGGCGGCGCCAACCAGAAGGTGGTCGAGATGCTGGGGAGCATCGAGGCCGGCGAGGGCAGTGCCCAGCAGTTTGTCGCCAAGGCGAAGGATCGAAACGCATCCGACCGGTTGATGGGATTCGGCCATGCCGTATACAAGTCTTACGATCCGCGGGCCGACATCATCAAGAAGACCTGCCACGAAGTAATCAATAACCTCGGCACCACGAGCAAACTTCTCGACATCGCGTTGGACCTCGAGGCCATAGCCCTCCGCGACGAATACTTCATTTCGCGCCGGCTGTATCCGAACGTGGATTTCTACTCAGGCGTGATAATGCACGCAATCGGGATTCCCGAGAACATGTTTACCGTCATCTTTGCCATCGGCAGGCTGCCCGGGTGGATCGCGCATTGGAGCGAGATGCATCGGGACGCGGATTTCAAGATCGGCCGGCCGCGCCAGATCTACACGGGACCAACGAATCGAAAATTCGTGCCGTTGGATCAGCGCTAGGAACTCGCCGCTCAACCACCGCTAGACACGAATCGAGCGTGGCTAGGGCGCTCTCTCGGGACCTTTGTCCACTCTGTCGCGGTAGAAGCGTTCCACGCGAGCAGCATCGAACGATTCCAAGTCCTCCTGCCAACCCCAGGCCAGGAGCGTGTAGTCGGTCGGTCCTCGGTCATTCGGGGTAGCGACCAATTTCACTTCGCCGAACGCGCCGTCCGGAAGCCGCCCGAACACTCCCCGAATCTCATCAGACTTAGCCCGGCAGTCGTCGGTACATCGGTAGAGCAACACGATCGCGCCGTGCTCGAGGCTGTGGACCCAGGCCCCCTCCGGAACCGGCCCCGAATGCACACCGTACCTCGCGAGCGCTGGATAGTGCGGGCCGGACGACGGTGGGTAGTGCCGATAGGCTATCGGCGAACCCGGTTGAACGTGTGTGCGTCCCTCGTCCTCGACGGGGTACCGCTCCGATTGGACCACCGCCACCGCCGGCGACTCGGGAGGCGTCCGCGACAGGGCGTACGTGACCACCGCGGCGATGACCGCGGCCACGGCCGTGATGACGACCACCCGCGCAATCCAACGCCGCCGCCCGATGCTCCGTCGTTCGGCGAGACGTCTTTCCTTCGCGTGTCTTCGTTTTTCTCGCTTCGAGAGCGGTTTGTCCGGCATCGAATCAGGGATCTCCCGTCAGTGACCGCAGGGCGGCTCGCCCGCTGCATCCGCACAGGATACCGTTAAGCTGGTCTTCTCCAGTAGGAGGATTTGCGGGTCAGGCTGAGGCGTTCCTTCGGCCTTTAAGGGATTCACCGACCATGTTGTCTGAGGAACGCTTGCAGGATCGACTGGCGCGCACGCGGCGGATCATCGAAACGGCGGTGGATGCCGGCGAGATTCCGGCGGCCGTGCTACTCGTGCGGCGCGACGCCGAAACCGTGCTGGAGATCGCCGCCGGCGATGCCCCCGATCCGGACTCGGTGTTTCTCATTGCCTCTATCGCCAAACCGATCGTCTGCACTGGAGCCGCGCTGCTGCTGGAAAGGGGCGAAATGGATCTCGACGACCGCGTCGGCCTGTTCGCGCCTGATTTTGTCCAGAATGGGAAGCAAGATGTGCGGCTAAGACACCTTTTCACACACACCAGCGGGCTTCCCGACATGCTTCCCGAAAACGAGGAGTTGCGGCGGCGCGAGGCGCCGCTTTCGGATTTCGTGGATGGCGTGTGCAGGCAGCCACTCCTGTTCGCGCCCGGAACTAAGGTCAGCTACCAAAGCACGGGGATCCTGATGCTCGCTGAGATCATGGAACGTATTACCGGTACGCGTCTCAGGACATTTCTCAAATCCGAGCTTTTCGACCCCATCGGGATGGACTCGACTTCGCTTGGATGGTCGCCGGATCTCGCCAAGAGGGTGATCGACGCCACATCGGCCCCCGATTCCGAGGGCTCATGGGTTTGGAACACCCCCTACTGGCGCGAGCTCGGGGCGCCCTGGGGGGGCATGTTCTCAACAGCAGCCGACCTATCCAAGCTGTTGAGCGTGTTCCTGGATCGTGGAATGTGTAACTCGAAGCGGATCCTGGAGCCGCCGACCGTTCGTCTGATGCTCACGGATCACACCCGCGGAGTTCCGGCAATCGGCGAGATGCGGGAACCACAGAACGGCTGGGGGTTAGGCTGGCGAATCCAACGCGCCGGTGGCCACGGATTCTTCGGGTCGCTTACACCGCCCGGTTCATTCGGTCACGGAGGCGCTACGGGAACCCTCGCATGGGCGGACCCAGCTTCGAAGTGCGCGGTCGCGATCCTCACGAACGGCAACATGCCGGGAGCGAGGATGGTGTTGGAACGATGCAGCAACACGATCGCTGCGGCGATCTGCGATCGGAGATTCGCCTAGGAATTCGGAGCGGTGATTCGGGGCGCGCCAGCGCCTTCAATCTGCAGACGCTCCAGGCGGGCGGTCTGCCCCAAGTCGCTTCCCGGAGCCAGTTCTTCAACCTTGCGAAGATCCTTGATGGCGTCCCGACGTTGTCCATTCAACATGCGCAGCCTAGCCCGGATCAGGTACGCAAACGGATTGCCATCGTCGGAGTTAATAGCGCTGTCGGCGCTTGCAATTGCCTTGGGGAATTCACCCCGCGACTGGTGGACGATCGCACGCACCAGATATGCGCGCGACTTCATTTCGCCCGGCGCAAGCTGCACGGCCCTTTCGGCGAGGAAGATGGCCCGATTCAAATCGCTTATGGTGTCCGAGCGGTAGAGCTCCGCCGCCGCCATATGAATCCACGCATCGTCGGGATTCTCCTCCAGCAGCACTTCCATCGCATCCACGGCGTTCCCTATGCGTCCGACGCTAGCGAGTTCAAAGGCTTCGTTGATTCTCCGATTTAGCTCGGCGGATTCCGACTGTTTCTGGCCAAATGTCACCGAAAACGTCAGAACCAACGACGCAAGAGCTAGCGCCACACCGGCGGTCACCTTGCCCTCGCCACCCCTGCCAATCACGAGCACCGCAACGGCCAGCAATAGAATCGCCTGCCCCGCCGGCAACACCGCTGAGCCGTCGAAGAGGAATGCTTCGGCGGTGAACCAGCCCACGCCTGCCAATCCTCGCGCCAAGACGAGAACTCGCGATACAACGGTAGGTTTGCGCATCGCGAGAAGAATCCAGACATCGACGGCCAGGAACACCAGAATCGCCCATCGAAAGTCGCCGAGCAGCACGAGTCCGAGGAAGCCCCAAATAATGTCGGACCCGACGAGGATGATGACCGCCAAGCTGAACGCAATGCTCGCCTCATCGGAAAGTTCGCGTTCGGAAATCTCTTCCTCGGTCGGAAGACGGAATTCATCCGTGTTGGCCCGGATGCTACGGCTCAAGGACGAGCCGCCCTCCGCGGCGGACTCGGCGAACCGCATCCTGGTTGATATCAAGTCATTCAGAAGCATTGCTGGATTTTGGGCACTCCAAGAGTATGAGGAGCATAGGCACCTAGTTTAGCGGCTAGGTCCCGGGGGTCGGTAGGGAGACTCAGACAGGCCAGAAGCCCGGACTGTGCCCGGGCTTCTGAGGAACTGCAAAGTTCTACGGCGTCCCTTGGTAGACCCACAATCCGAAGTCGGACGTACCTACGAACACGTTGCGATCGTTTTGGTAGTTGGGAGACACCACGACCATGATCGGCATGTCGGACTCGAATCCTGTAGCCAGCTCCGCCCACGTTCGGCCGCCATCCGAGGACCCAAACACCTTCCCTCCGGGGCCTGCCGTGATCGCGAAGGCGATTCCGTCTGAGCCGAAGCTCGGCGAGAGTGCCACGCCGACGAAGTTGCTGGCGTCACTCGATGCTGCCCACGTGGCCCCGCGATCCGTGGATCGGAATATGCCCCCGGCAGTGGCGATGAGCAGCGTCCCGTCGGAGGCGAAGGACGGTGACACCGCTATCGAGTTGACGACGCCGTTTGTTATCCCGGCGCTCGCTGCAGTCCAAGATTCGCCGCCATTCGTGGACCTGAACACTCCACCGCCGGCGGTTCCGGCAAACAGCGTTCCGTCGGCGGGAAATGCCGGGGAGAAGCCGTAGGCCGAAACGTCCGTGTAAGTGATACCGGAGTTCACTTGGGTCCACGTCGCGCCGCCATCGATCGATCTGAACGCGCCAGATCCACCGCCCGCGAGCACGAGGAAGTCATTGGCATAGTTCGGGGACGGAACGATCACGCGGGGATTTACTCGAAGGATGTCGGTTACGCCAGAATTCTGCGTCTCCCACCAACCGCCGTCCGAGAAGGTTCGGAAGATGCCATTGTCGGGGAGCATCACCAGCACCGTTCCGTCGGCCGGATAAGCAGGGGAAGCCGCGAAAGCGACGATGTTTGTGTTGGGCAAGTTCGCCGTCATGGCCGTCCACGTCGATCCTCCGTCGGTCGACCTGAACACGCCGCTCTGAGTGGCGCCCACCAGGGTGGAATCCCCCGAGTAGCCGGACGAGAACCCAAGCCCGGAAATACTTGCGCTTGAAATACCGCTGCCCAATTCGGCCCACCCCGCCCCCGCGTCCGTGCTCTTGAAAAGCAGCCCGTTGTTGCTCGCTCCGAACAGAGTTTGGTCGGATACGAAGTCATGGGATACGGCTAACTCACCGAAGTTGGAGCCCACGAGACCCGAATTCACCGCTGTCCACGTGCCGCCGCGATCGGACGACATGAATATGCCGCCGGTCTCGCTTGCGGCGAACAAGCTGCTATCCCTTCCGAAATTGGGCGAATACGCCGCGCCCTGAATGCGCCCCGAATCGGTGATGCCCGCGCTCGTCCAGGTGGATCCCGAGTCGGTCGTTCGATAGATGCCGTTGGCGGCTGTTCCAAGTACCGCGATGCCCGAATTGCCGAATTCGGGCGCCAGATTTAGGAAGACGAACTCGGCATCCGAGTCGCTCGGCAGTCCGCTCGTTCTCGTTGACCATGAACTTCCCGAATCGACGCTTCGGAAGACCTTCGTTTTCGTCAATGCGAAGACTTCACTGGGAGTTTCCGGCGAAACGGCAACGCCCGTGACGGCCAAATCGTCCATCCCGTCAAAGCCTGGCCGCGACCAGTTCTGTCCGCCGTCCAGTGACCTGTAGATTCCGCTTCCGTCCACGGCCGCGTAGACCGTGCCGTCGCTGTCGAACGTGGCCGACATCGCCACGCCAGTCACGCTGCCCGAGGCGAGTCCGGTATTTGCGGCGGACCAGCTCAACCCACCGTCAACCGTCTTGAAGACTCCAGAGGGCGTGGCCGCGAATATAGTGCCGTCCAGCCAAACCGTCGGGGATACGGCTATTTCGTTCACAGTCAGATTCGTCAGGCCGGTGTCGAGGCGGGTGAAAGTAGCGGCGCCGTCGCTGCTGCGGAATACGCCGGCCGACGAGGTCGAAACGAATACGGTCGAATCCACGAAGTAGATCGGCGATGGGACGATGCTGGTGATGGTGCCGCCCGGCGGTCCGCCCATCGGCACCCACTGACCTGCGGTTCCGAGTGCCTGCGCAGGCATCACCAACGCCGCCAGAAGCCCGACCGCGAGAGTCAGACCGAATACTGTGCGCCCAGCGCGCGTCCTTCTGAAATTCACTTCATCCTCCGAGGCCCTCTATGGGAGCCGGCCAACCAACCTGATGAACACGTTAAGCGGGATCACGTTACGAATGACCCCGTTGTTTTAGTTAATGGTCAAAAGACCTACAGTTCCACCGTCGGACAATTCCGCAGCCGCCTGAAATGGCCCGAGATTCCTCCAGGATTCGTTGGGATACCTTAGGTCTCTCAAGAAATCACCCAACAAAGTCAACTGAACCCTAAACCCTTCGGCGTTTTCGGGGAAGAATTCGATGACGCCGGCCTGGAAATATTGACGTACGCGCCCGGGCGTGGCGCCCCTCGCCAGCAGCGTACCGGGAGCCCCCGTATCTAACCGAGCATCTGTCTTCGGTAATCCAAAGCTGTCGGTGCCCTCGAAACGGTCGAAGAACTGGCGGAATCCGACAAACTCGCCGGTGATGTCGAAGTCCGAAATCTTGTGACCCCAGGGGCCCAGGAGCGTCCCTTCGCTGGGATTCGTCACGGCCGGCTCGACGCCCATGTCGACGCTGCCTCCGGCGCCGCCTCCCATATAGTCCCATGTCAGGCGCCGCTCGAGCAGCCAGATTCCACCCAGGTCCCCTCGTCTATGAAAATCGACTACTCCCCGTTGGTAGTACTGGGTTAGGGCGCCGTTCTCCTCAAAGACCTCCGAAATCGGCAACCCCCATCGCTCCACGCCGCCGGTCTTCTCGAAATTCGTCTTAAAATCCGCGCTGACTAGCTGGCCCTCAACTACTACCTGCAGGTTGGGGACATTGTGCTTCAGGTCAACGTTCGCGCCGCTCGGATCCACCACGTAGAGGTTCTCCACTATCGTCGCCGAGCCAAAACTGGAAACGGTTACCGTGGCGGCGACCGCCGCGGTGGGAGTGGGCACGGCCGCCACGGGCATCGCCGTGGGAACCGGAGCCGCTGCGATCCCCTTGTAGACCCACAGACCCCGATGGCCGGTCCCGGCGAACAGATTCCTATCATTGTTGAAATCGGGTGAGGCTGCGAGCGTCACGATTTCCGAACTTGGAAGTCCGTTGCCTATCGCCTGCCAGTTGACGCCGCCATCAACGGATTGATGGACTGCGCCGTTAACTCCCGACGATGCCGCATAGGCGACGCGACTCGTAGCGAAATCGGGTGCGAATGTGACGGCTGACGCCGGCTGGACCAGTGACGTCGGGGTCCAATTCAACCCGCCATTATTGCTGATGAACACGCCGCCGTCGGTGGCCGCCAACAATGTCTGATTGGCGGCGAACGCGGGCGCAACGCTTATCTCGTTGACCACGAAGTTGCCGAGCCCGTTACTCGAACCGAACCAAGATTCCCCGCGGGCGGTCGTCTTGAAAACTCCCGCTCCGCGCGTCGCGGCGAACAACGTTCCGTCGGACGGGAAATCGGACGAAAGCGCTACGGACGTGACATCGGCCAGGATCGCGTTGGTGCCCACGGGTATCCACTGGCTCCCCGCCAGCAGCGACCGCGCAACGCCACCGCCACCGCCCACGAACACCGTGAGGTCACCCCTTGTATTGTGGAAAATCGGCGATGTCGCTATGGACTTGGGATCGGTGCTCAGCCGGCTGTTCTCCAACCCCGAGTTTTCCTGAGCCCAGTGGTCGCCGTTCTCCCTGAACGTCCGGTGAATGCCGTCCGATTTCAGCCCGACCAGGATCGTCAGGTCATCCGTGTAACTTGGCGATACGGCCAGTGCCTGCACATCCCGGCTCGGCATGTCCCAACTGACGTCCGACCACGTGGCGCCGCGGTCGACCGAACGAAAAAGACCGCTCTGCGTTGCCACGAAGAGAGTGCCGTCGGAAGGGTAAAGATTCGAGAACCCAATCACTCTCACGCCGGGAGTATTGAGGCCCGACGCGACTTCCTTCCAGTTGTCCCCTCCATCGGTGGATCGGAATATCCCGCCCTGTCCGCCTCCCGCGAATATCGTGTCGTCAGTTCGGTAGTCGTTGGAGTTGCTTATCGCCGTGACGCTGAGGCGATCGAGGCCCGTATTCTTGTCGGACCACGATGCCCCGCCGTCTGTGGATCTGAAGAAACCGCCGCTGGTAGTTCCGGCGAATACCTGATTATCGGTACCAAAATCCGACGAAAATGAGATCGCGGCTACGATGCCATCGCCCGTGAGTCCGGCCTGCGCCCAGGTGGAGCCCCGGTTGGTGGTTCGGTAGATTCCGTTTGACCGAGTTCCAAGAAGCGCCAGCCCTTCCGTGTTGAATCCGGGGCCGAGTTGTAACGATTCGATCGTCAATCCGCCCGGCAACCCGGATATCTTCCTTTCCCACGTAACGCCCGTGTCGTCGCTCCGGAAGAGTTCGGACTCGCTCCAGACGATCAGTATCAACCGCCCGAAGCTGCTGGGCGCGACCTGAACGCCACGCAAGTCGGTGCGCGTCAGGCCGCTGCCGGTGACGTTATTCCAATTGACGCCGGCATCATCCGATCGATACAGGCCAAAACCCGTGTTGGCGGCAAACAGCGTCTGGTTTGACGCGAAGTCCGGCGCGAACACGATCCCAGAAACTTCCGCATCGGGTAGACCGCCCGACACCTTGATCCAATTGAGCGCACCGTCGACGCTCCTGTATAGGCCCGTCGGCGTCAATGCGAAGACCAGCGCGTCGAATTCGAATCGAGGCGAAACGCCCAGCGACGAAACTCGCAGGTCGCCTAATCCAGAGTTCCGCTCCACAAACGAGTCGCCGCCGTCCGTGCTGCGAAATACGCCGCCCGAATTCGAGGCGAAGAAGACGTTTTTGCTCGACGAATAGAAAGGGGTCGTTTGCGCGGAGGATGAACGGCCCGCTTGGATGGAGCCAAGGCTCACCCAAGCGTTGTCAACTCCGATCGCCCCAGCGGGGCTTGGGATGATCGCGGCGAAAAGCCAAGCCATGGAAAGGAAAGCGGCGCAAACGGTGATCATCATGCCTCTTGGCGGTCGCACGGTGATCCTCATCAAATTCCCGCTTTCCCGCAGTCCGGCTCAAATCGTCGCGACTGAATCGCTTCCATCAGGAAGTGACAGAACATTTTTCGCTTCGTTGTGCCGGCTGTCAACGCCGGGAAGTGGCCGGCGACCCATGCCATTACAATCTGCGGACACTCGGGCCAGGCGGAAAAGTCACCCCAGGCCCGGACCGAACTCCGACGGCGTACCACCTGTGAGTACTGGAAGGGCATGTTAATGAAGGTTAGTTTCATTGGTCTCGGTCTCATGGGCAGGCCCATGGCCCGCAATCTCATGAACGCAGGCCATGATGTCACGCTGCACAATCGCAGCCAAGCGGTTGTCGAGGAATTGGTCGGCGAGGGTGCTCGCCGAGCCACGTCGTTGACCGACGCCGCCGAGGAGTCCGATTTCATCATGACCGCGCTCCCCACGCCATCGATCGTCGAAGATGTCTATTTGGCTCCGGAAGGAATTGTGAACAGTGCCCGCGAGGGGACGATCCTGATCGATTTCAGCACCAACGCCCCGGATACAGCGCAACGATGCGCGGAGGCGGGCGCGGAACGCGGACTCGGATACCTGGACGCTCCCATGAGCGGAGGACCGGCCGGGGCACAGGCCGGGACGCTCTCGATAATGGCCGGCGGTGCACGCCAGCACTTCGCGGATTGCCTCGAATTGCTGGAAGTGCTCGGGGATAAGGAAAAAATCTTCCACTGCGGACCGGTTGGGTCCGGGTCGGTGGTGAAGCTCGCAAATCAGCTTCTTGTGGGTGTCGCCAACGCGGCGTGCGCGGAAGCTTATGTCATGGCGGCCAAATACGGTGTTGACGTGGAACAGCTTTACAAAATCCTCAACGGGGCCATGGCCCAGAGCGCGACCATGACATGGACCATTCCGGACAGCACGCTGAAGCGCGACTTCGGCCCCCGGTTCGCAGTCGATCTGATAACGAAGGACCTCGGTCTGATAACAGATTTCGGCAAGAATCAGGGAGTACGTCTAGCCATGGCCACCATGGCCGACCTGCTCCATCGGGAGGCCCAGTCACAAGGCGAGGGTTCTAACAATCTCAGCGCGGTCATTCGGCCGCTCGAGCGCCTCGCGGGAGTCGAGGTGGGCCGCGCTAGCTAGGGTTGATGCCCGGCTGCGGTCGGAGCACGCTGGATGGCCGCCACCCAGATAACCCCGAGCGCGAGGCCCGCCGAAATAGCAAGGCTCAGCCCGCCGAGAAGTTCGACTCCGCCGAGTCCGAATATAAAGCCCGAGCCGAGTCCGCCCACGGCGCCGGCCGCCGACCGCAGCGCATCGCTGAACCCCTGGGTTCGACCGCGTTCACGCGGCGCCAGCCCTTTGACCAGAAGCGATGAGCCGGCCACGAACGAAAAGTTCCATCCAAGGCCAAGCAAGAACATGGCGGACATCAGCACCGCAAGCTCGTACGCCAGCATGGTCAGGAGACCCGCCGTTATCAGCATCACCGCGCCGCCGGCGATCACGACCATTTGACCGAAACGATCGACTAACTGCCCGGTCATCCATGACAGGGCAAACATTCCGAACGTATGGGCCATCATCGCGTACGAAATGACCTGGATGTCTTGACCCAGATAATCCATGTGAAGGGGGATGATGGTCATGATCATCGCCATCACAATTTGCCCGGCCACCATCGACAACATCGCCAGGCGAACGGGCGCCGACCCGAATATCTCCGTACGCGTGCGGGTTTCATCTTCCTCGTCGGTCGCCGAGTCAGCAGCTCCTGAAGTCCCGTTTCTTCCGACCAGCTGGAGCGGATCGGGCCGAACGAATCCCACGATTACCAGCGTGGAGATCAGTGAAAGGGCAGCGGCCGCCATCCACGGTCCGGCCAGCTCCTGGAACCCGGCCCCTTTGGCAAGGTCTCCCGTCACACTCACCATCAGCGGACCAAGCACGGCCCCGACCGTGCCGGAAAACACCATCAGCCCGATGATCCGGGCGCGCTGGTGCTCGGGATGCACCTCGGCGGCTACAAAACGAGACTGGTCCGCCCCGCCGCGCGCGGCGCCGAATATGAGCGCCGCCACCAAGAATAGGATGTACGATTCGGTTACCGTCGCCGCGACCGCCAGCCCGGCCCCGACAACTCCCGCCATATAGCTGAGCGCCACGGCGGGACGTCTACCCATACGATCCATCATGTAGCCGAGGGGATAGGCCGATGCCGACCTGCCCACGTAGACCATCAAGGCGGGTCCGCCCGCATGCCCCGCCGTGCCACCGAGGTCATATCCAACGATGGCAGCCACGGTGAAAGAAGCAATTCCCGCGGCCGAATACAACGCTTGGGCGCCAAAAAGCGCCCAAGTTATTCGCCAGCGGACGGCCGTGGAGGCAACGTCTATCAAGCGGTCATACCCCGACGGTGTCCCGCGACCAGTGCGGATACGATTTCGATGGGTGAATTAGACGGCGGCTCCCACGAGGTCGATCAACGGCTTCGCGAGGTCGTCGGAGGGCTCGAATTCGTCCAGATCGGACTGCGAAATTCTGAACGCCTGTGCCTCTCCGTGATAGTCCCATCCGCCTGTGACCAGGAGATCGTGCGCTTTCGCCAGAGCGGTGAACTCGTCGATCGTTCCTTCCAGGTACCCCGTACGGTGATACGCCTCAACGCCCTGGAGGCCGGCTTTGACCATTTCGGGCCACAGCGGAAGATCCGCCCTGAACGGATGGGCGATCACAGGCACGGCCCCCGAATCTCGAAGCATACGGATCAGCCGCGCGACGGGCCACCGACGCTCGGTAATGTCGGGAATTTGGGCCGGAGCTCCTGGTCCGAATAGGTCGGCGAACTCACGATTCGTTCGATCGAGACTGGATAGATGTCCGAGTGAGTGCATCTCGGCAACCACGTGGGCGACGGTCGGCGTCCCTTCGCCGGCGCGAGCAATCACAGACTCCAGATCGAACCTGAACCCGATTTGGCTGAGTTTCGCAACGATTTCCGCCACCGAACTGGCGCGGAATCGCCGATAGTCCGCCGACGCCTCGGCCATCTGCGAACCACGCAGCCGCTTAAAGTAACCGAGAATGTGCGGTCCTTCAGAGGACTCGAACTCAACGCCCGGGATGAAAGTGATCTCAGCCTCGGCCGCCAGCTTCGCGCATTCGTCGACCCCGGCGACGGTGTCGTGATCGGTAAGGGCCATGGCGGAAAGACTCATGGAAACGGCGCGCTGAACCAACTCTGCGACTGTGCTGGTTCCGTCGGAGTACACCGAGTGCTGGTGCAGGTCTACCGGCAGGAAACGAACCCTTCGTGGGGAATCATTGCGTGAGTTTAGAGCCTAGCGGATCGGGTACGCGGTCGGCGGCGCGGCCGCGATCCGCGATGGTATACTCCCGCCACAGTTGAATATCGTGCGCTCTCGGTCCCATTTTATCCAGAGTGGTGGAGGGAAACGGCCCTGCGAAGCCCGGCAACCGGTCCGGCAACGGACACGGTGCCAACTCCGGTAGGTGGATAGCCTGCGAGATAAGAGAGAAGGCCACGAAATTGTGGAACCCCTCTGGTTAGGGGTTTTTGTATTTTCGGTGGACCTTCCCGCTGACGAAGGACAGATCACCTTGGTTCGAGGAACGTTCGGTGGAACCGCCGACATGTGCAGCTTCGTAGCAAGCATGTCGGGCGCAGCCGATGCGTTCATCGCGATCCATTGATTACTTCGCCAGCTGAGGGACAACCCAATGACGAAAATACTTGGCCTGAAATGTAAGGAGTGCGGCCGCACGTTCGAAGCGGGCGCCCTCCACGTATGCGATTTCTGTTTCGGACCGCTGGAAGTCTCGTACGACTACGACTTTATTAAGTCCACGATATCTCGCGAGCAGATCGAGCAGGGGCCGCTGACACTTTGGCGTTACCTGGGCCTATTGCCGGTTGAGCAAGGGCTCGATCCCGATTTTCCAGTCGGATTCACGCCGCTCCAGAGAGCGCCGCGGCTTGGGGCGGCGCTCGGTCTCGACAATCTCTATATCAAGAACGACAGCGTGAATCCCACGTTCTCATTCAAGGACCGAGTCGTGGCCATCGCCGTTACGAAGGCCCGGGAACTCGGATACGACACATTCGCCTGCGCTTCCACCGGAAATCTCGCGAGCGCGGTTGCCGCCGCCGGAGCGCGCGCCGGAATGGACACCTTCGTTTTCCTGCCGTCGGACGTTGAGGCCGGAAAGATCGTCAACGCCGCCGTTTACGGAGCCAACATCGTCGCCATCGACGGCACCTACGATCAACTCAACCGGCTCTGCTCCGAGATCGCCGACGAGCACGAGTGGGCGTTCTGCAACATCAACGTTCGACCGTATTACTCGGAGGGTTCCAAGACTCTGGCGTTTGAAACCGTCGAGCAGCTGGGCTGGAGGGCTCCGGATCACGTTGTCGTACCCATAGCGTCCGGCTCCCAGTACACGAAGATCACAAGGGGATTTCGTGAACTCGTGGAGGTTGGACTGATCGGCGGCCAGAGCGTTCGTATCTCCGGGGCGCAGCCCGACGGCTGCGGTCCGATCGCCGAAGCGTTCGAGAAGGGGAGCGATATCGTGCGGCCGGTAGAGAAGCCCGACACGATCGCCAAATCTCTGGCCATTGGTAATCCGGCCGATGGACGCTATTCGCTTGAAATCGCCCGGTCCACCGATGGCATCATTGCCTCGGTGACGGATGAGCAGATCGTCGAGGGAATCAAGCTGCTCGCATCGAAGGAAGGCGTCTTCACTGAGACCGCGGGCGGGGTCACGGTGGCCGTGCTCAAGAAGCTGGCGGAGTCGGGAAATATCGGCCGCGATGAGCTGACGGTGGCGTTCATTACCGGAAACGGCTTGAAGACCCAGGAAGCGCTGGACGGTCAGGTTTCCGTATCCATGACGATCGAACCAACATATGGCGCATTTGAGAAAGCATTCGCGGCCCAGCGAGAGCTGGCTCCGGTAATAGGGTGAGAGAGAATCTTTACAGGGGGACTTGATCTATGCCGAGCGTACGCATTCCCGCACAACTTCGAACTCTGACCGGAGGCAGTAGGCTCCTGGAGCTTACGGGCTCGACGATTTCGGAGCTGATCGACGACCTGGAAAGCAAACATCCCGGATTCAAAGAGCGCCTCCTCGACGCCAACGGTGAGCCCTCGTCGTTTATTGGGATATACGTTGGCGGCAATGACATTCGCTTCCTCTCCGGCCTCGACACCGAGATCGACAACGACACCGAAGTCTCCATAGTCCCAGCCGCCAGCGGGGGTTAACGGCGGCGGGGAGGCTCGACCAGACGGTCCGCTATTCGCGCTCCTTGGGCGCGGGGTTTCGACCCAGCGACGAGCCCGAGTCGACGCGGATCGTCACGCCGTTTACGAACGAGGCCAGATCGGACGCGAGAAACAGGATCACGTTCGCGATTTCTTCAGGACGGCCGAGCCGGCCAAACGGCATCCGCTTCCCGCCCTCCCGAATGCCCTCCTCGGTCGCGAACTTGCGCTCGCCCGGAGTGTCGATCCATCCCGGCTGGATGACGTTTACCCGGATCTGGTGCTCCATGAACTCCGAGGCCAGCGAATAGGCGAGACCGCGCACGGCGTTCTTGGCCGCGTTGTACGCGATTGATCGCGGCGGACAGCGGTTGGCCATGACCGAGCTTATATAGACGATGCTGCCGGGGACGCCACGCCGAATCAGATCCTGGCCGGTGCGGCGTCCGAGGATCAAACCTCCGTCCACGGCCACCTCGAACGCCCGTTTCCAATCTCGAAGATCGAGATCCACGGCGAACTCACGTTTGGTGTAGAGCGCGTTATGCACCGCGATGTCGATACCACCGAACCGGTCGATGGCGGCGTCGAACATCGACTCCATTTCGGAAGGCACGCCCGCATCAGCCTGAACGACCATCGCGCTGCGCCCAATCTTTTCAATGAGTTCTCGAACTTCCTCGGCCTCCGTCTCGGAATCGCGATGATTAACGACCACGTTCGCGCCGGCCTCCGCCAGCGTCAGCGCAGCCGCGCGGCCGATGCCCTTCGAGCTGCCCGTGATAAGCGCCGTCTTGCCTTGGATTCCAGTTATTTCCATCGTCATGACCGCCTATCTGGTGAGCCAATTACATCGCTTGCAGACCGGATCCCCCTCGTTCTACCACGACTCCTGCTCTAGCTTCATATCGCCGTGGCCGCTCAGCCCGACGGGGGCCCCAGTCGGACTTCCAACTCCCATTCCTCGATGAATTTCACCATCGAGTCGTAGGTGGTCTTCAGCAGGGGAACGTAGCCCGCCGCGAGGTTGCGGTCCCGCGCGTTCCATTCGGGCTCACCCGGAACCATCACCCCGGCCGACCCCTCGGCGAGCTTGGACGCCTTGATCTGCACGATCAAGGTCTCCACGCGGTCCTTGAATTCGTCGATCGGCATGTAAACCGATGGATCGATCGCCAGGAAGAAGTGTCCAAGATCCGTAAGCGAGTCCACGCCGTCGTCTCGGAATTCGAGGTCGCGGCCAAACCGCGCGCCGGTGAGCACGCCGGATAGGACCTCCATCAGCAGAGCCAGCCCATAGCCCTTGTGTTCCGCGATCGGTACGCCGATTCCGTCCGGGAAATCGTCGGGGTCGGTAGTTGGCCGGCCGTCGGCGTCCATGTACCAGCCCGGAGGAATCCCCTTCCCCTGCGCGATGCTGAGAGCCACCTTGCCCATGGCGACCGTGCTCATGGCGATATCCAGCATCACGGGATGGCTCACGGCCGTCGGGATGGACACCCCGAGCGGGTCGTTGCCGAAGGTGGGGGTCGCTCCACCCCAGGGAGCGAGGACCAATCCACCGTTTGTGGTGCAAATCCCGATCAGGTCGCTCTCGGCGGCCATGCTGGCGTAATAACCGGCGGCGCCGAAGTGATTGCTGTTCCGAACGCCCACGGTGGCTATCCCGACCTCATGCGCCTTTTCAATGCAGGTTCTCATGGCGAGGACGCTCGCCCACTGACCGGGGCCGCCGTCGGCATCGTAGAGGGCATGGTTGGGCGACTCGGTGACGACGCGAAAGGACGGCGCGCTGGTGATGTGGCCCGATCGCACCCGTCCGGCGTAGCCGGGAATGGCGCCGACGTTGTGCGTGGGCTGGCCGCGCACGGTGGCTTCGATTTGTACTTCCGTCACCAGGGCCGAGGGCTCCGCCTCCAGTCCGGCGGCGCCTAGCGCTTCAAGACCGAATTCGCGCAGGGAGTCGATGTTTACGTCTACCCGCTCGTCCGCAGATTCCGTCATCGAATCACCCGCCTGTTTCGAATGTTCTCAGCTGATATCCGAGACTTTTACCGACACGCCCCGTTCGACCGACTCATAGATGGCCAGCAGCACCCGCTGGGCGCGAATGCCATCGCGGCCGGTCACGCTGGGTTCCCGTTCCTCGCGCACAGCGTTGACGAACTCCTCAAATTCGGCCTGAAGATGTTCATCGATCTGACGCTTCTGCGTCCAGGTGACCAAACGCTTGCTGAACGTTATTTGATTCCAGGTATCGATACGAATCGAGCCCTTTGCGCCGTAAATATCCAGCTCGCACTTCCTGGGCACCTGATACGGGTTGTAGTTGGTGATGGTGGCGCCGATCGCGCCATTCTCGAACTGGAGCGAAGCAACGGCATTGTCCTCGGCATCGCCCTCGTGCGCGAACATCCCGGCGCGCCCATGGACCTCAACGATGTCCGACCCGACCAACCACATGAGTCTGTCCAGACCGTGGATGTTGTTGTAGCTCAGGATTCCGCCCCCACCGGTCTCCCGGTTCCACACCCACGTGGGGAAGTCTTCCGAGCCGAACGACATGTTGTCGATGGCCAGGGCAACGCTTCCCAGTTCGCCGTCGTCGATCAACCTGCGCGCCGTGAGCAGCTCGCTATGGAATCGGTGGCTGAATCCGATCATGAGCCTCACGCCGTTCGCCATACACGCCCGGTCGATCGACTCGCACTCCGCAATGGACGGAGCCATGGGCTTTTCGAGCAGAACGTGGATCCCATTATTCGCCGCCGCGACCGTGGAAGGCTCGTGCAGGAAGTGCGGCAGCGCATTCCCAACCGCCTCAACCTCGCCCGATGAGATCAACTCCTCCCAGGACGGAAACGCGGTTGCCTCGTATTCCTCGCACAGTTTCGAGGCCCGCTTCTCATCCTGATCGGCAATGGCGACGACCTGGACACCATCGATCTTGTTGAACTCCCGAGCATGGAACTCGCCCGCGAGGCCCGCCCCAAGGACGCCGACACGCATTTCGCACCTCCCGGGCACGATTCATGGCCGTCGAGAGCATAGGACAAAGCGCGATCCCAAAGCAGAACGAGCGCCGTCAGCGGGCCGGATTTATGATCTAACCGCAATCAGCCAATCTCGGGGGGCACCATGAAAGCCGCTGGAATAGTCCAGAACGCCGTCGATTTGTTGAGCCAGCTCGTGTCGATCGACAGCGTCAATCTGGACATGCCGGGGGCCTCCGGAGGCGAAAAGGAATACAGCGACTACCTGGCCGCGTACGGTCGGAAATTGGGTTTGGAGGTGTCTCAGTCTGAAGCCCTGCCCGGACGTCCGAACGTATCGCTCGAACTGCGGACGCCGGACGCCACCCGTACGCTCTTATTCGATATTCACCTTGATACGGTGCCCCTCGGCGGGGAACGCGGGGGACTGGCCCCGGTTCTGGAAAACGGCCGGCTCTACGGACGCGGTGCGTGCGACACCAAGGGGTCGATGGCCTCAGCGCTCATGGCCTTCGAGCGACTTGTCGCCGAACCTCCAACTGGGGGCTGCAACATCCTGCTGCTCGGAACTGTGGACGAGGAATATCTAAAACGCGGAGTGGATTTCGCCGTGGTGAATGGGTTAACGGCCGATGCCGCGATCGTCGGTGAACCTACCGAGTTGCGGCCCGTGACGGCGCACAAGGGCGTGGTCAGATGGGAGATCGTCACCCGCGGCCGCGCGGCGCACACCTCCCGGCCAGACCGCGGCGTGAACGCGATCTACGCCATGACCAAGGTCATCGACGCCCTGCGGGCACGGTTTGAATCTGGCGGCATGGTCGATCCGCATCCTTTATGCGGCGAGTCGACGCTGACGGTCTCGACGATCAGCGGCGGCGTACAGGTAAACGTGGTTCCAGATGAATGCCGCATCGAGATCGACAGGCGGACGGTTCCGGGGGAGCTAGGAAGCTTGTTCTTCGACGCTGTGCAAGACGAGATCAGTCGATTGACGGAACGCGAGTCCTGGATCGACGTCGAGTGCCGTGACCCGTTCCTGGTGGAGGACGGACTCGATACCGATCCCGAGGCCGCGATTGTGAAGCTGGTCCAGGCGGCCTGCGATCGGGGAGGCGTTTCACCGGAGCTTCGCGGCGTTCCCTATGGAACCGACGGGGCGGCGCTGGCTCCCGCCGGCATCGACACGGTCGTTCTGGGACCCGGTTCCATCGAGCAGGCCCACTCCGCGGTTGAATGGGTCGAGATCGAGCAGGTCGAAAGGTGCGCGCTGTTATACGAAGACATAGCGCGATCGTTCGCGGAGGCATCGGACTGAACCAGGATGATCGGCGTGCCCGGATCGCTTGAAGGAAGCACGGCGATCATCACCCGCGCCAGCGCGGGAATCGGTCGCTCGGCGGCGCTGATCTTCGCGCGGGAGGGGGCCAACGTCGTGCTCGCTGCCCGTCGCGCCAAGGAAGGCGAAGAAACGGCGGAATTGGTACGGCGCGCGGGAGGCAGCGCCTTATTCGTCCGCACCGACGTCTCCGACAGCGCGGACGTCAGACGGCTCGTGGAGACCTGCATGGACCGGTTTGGAGCCCTTCACTGCGCGTTCAACAATGCCGGAATCGCGGATTCGCCGCGCGTGCGGATCGACGGCCTTGAGGAGGCGGATTGGGACCGCGTGATCGGCATCAACCTAAAAGGCACGTGGCTGTGAATGAAACATGAAATTCCGCGAATGCTTCAAAGCGGCGGCGGTTCAATCGTAAACAACGCGTCCATATTTGGTTCGGTCGGCGCGAGTTACGCAGCCCCTTATGTGGCGAGTAAACATGGTGTGCTGGGTCTCACCAAAACGGCCGCGCTCGAATACGCGCGACAGGGCGTGCGCATAAACGCGATCTGCCCCGGCTACATCCACACGCCGCTGATGGATCGACTTGCATCCGCCAACCCGGATCACATCACGGACGCGATACGGGCGGAGCCCATCGGCCGCCTCGGAACGCCCGAGGAGGCCGCCGAAGCCGCCTCATGGCTATGTTCCGACCGGTCCTCGTTCGTGACGGGACACGCCATGGCGGTGGATGGCGGCTTCCTCGCCCGCTGAGTGGCGAGGGCCAGGAAAACCCCGGCGACCGTCCCCGCGATCCATGCGCGGGCGCGCGATTCCGCGCTCGCCGAAGGCGCGGTTCACCACTTATGATTTAAGCGTCGATGGATCCGTATCAGGCGCGCAAGTTTGTCGAGCATGGCTCGCGTCACCTGGGGTCAAGACTTTACACATTTTTGACTGTCTAAATTTTGAAAACGTTTGGCGTCGGTGATAATCTTGCTTGTGTACGCGACCCCTGATAGTTATGTACCCAACTCGGACATCTACGCGCTTCGGCGTGGTGGACAGCGGCCGCGCGCGTACGCGAGACGAGTACCGACGCCGAATCAATCATCAAGAGATATTCACTTACCGGCATGAGCAAAACCGACGCCCCACTGCTTGAAGTAAAAGGCCTCGAAGTATCCCGAGGCGATGCGAAGATCCTACGAGGGGTCGACATCTCCGTGGCACGCGGAGAAATCCATGCCGTAATGGGTCCCAACGGCTCCGGTAAGAGCACTCTGGCCAGCACGATCATGGGAAGCCCGGAGTGTGAAATCCTGGCTGGGGAGATTCGATTCAAGGGCGAAGTCATCAACGATGAGGACCCGGATGTACGCGCCCGAATGGGGATGTTCCTGGCGTTCCAGTATCCGGTGGCCATTTCCGGTGTTCCGCTGCAAGGATTTCTTCGCGCGGCGATCAACTCTCGACGCGACGAGGGCGATGAAATCGGCGTCCGCGATTTTAGGAAGCTCATCATGTCGAAAATGGAATTGGTGGGTATGGACCCGTCCTTCGCCTCGCGTTATTTGAACGAAGGATTCTCAGGCGGTGAGAAGAAGCGGGCCGAGGTGCTGCAGCTCGCTACTCTGGATCCCGAGCTCGCGATTCTGGATGAAACGGACTCCGGATTGGACATCGACGCGCTTCGGACCGTGGCCAACGGAATAAACAAGCTGATGCATCCAAATATGGGGATCTTGCTAATTACCCACTATGAGAGGATTCTTAAGTACATCGAACCCGACTACGTTCATGTGTTCGTCGATGGCCGGATCGCCCGCTCTGGTGGAAAAGAGCTGGCGGTGGAACTCGAGGAACGCGGATACGATGAGTATCTAGCGCCCGTCGCTGGAGGAGTATAGAAGCCATGGCAACCAAAATAGAAGCGCCGGACTACGACGTCGCGTTCGATTACAAGTACGGGTTTCACGACGACGAAGCCGCGTCGTTCAAATCCGAAAAGGGCCTGAGCGAAAAGATCGTTCGTCAGATCTCCGCGAAGAAGGGCGAGCCGGATTGGATGCTGGAATACCGGCTCGAGGGTTACAAACACTTCCTGGAGCGGCCCATGCCCACCTGGGGGGCGGACCTCAGCGGAATCGACTTCGACGACATGTATTACTACGTCCGCCCGACCGAAGGCAAGGTCGAAGACGATTGGGACGACGTGCCGGACTACATCAAGAACACTTTCGACAAGCTCGGAATCCCCCAGGCGGAGCGGAAATTCCTGGCGGGAGTTGGGGCACAGTACGACTCCGAGGTCGTTTACCACAACATTTCTGAAAAGCTGGAAGAACAGGGCGTGATATTCGTCGACATGGATACCGCCCTGCGCGAGCACCCGGACTTGGTCAAGAAGTACTTCGCCCAGCTGATCCCTGTGAAGGACAACAAATTCGCCGCGCTAAACACGGCGGTCTGGAGCGGCGGGAGCTTCATCTACGTCCCCCCGGGCGTAAAGGTGGACATGCCCCTGCAGGCATATTTCCGCATAAACACGGAAAAGATGGGGCAGTTCGAGCGAACGATAATCATTGCCGATGAGGGCGCGGACGTTCATTACATCGAAGGATGCACGGCGCCGATATACGCCGCCGACTCGCTGCATTCCGCTGTCGTCGAACTCATCGCGATGGAAGGCGCGCGGATCCGATACACGACCATCCAGAACTGGTCCAACAACGTATACAACCTGGTCACCAAGCGCGCCAGCGCCGCCAAGAACGCCCTGGTCGAGTGGATCGACGGCAACATCGGCAGCAAAGTCACGATGAAGTACCCCGCCATCTATCTCATGGGCGAGGGCGCGAGGGGCGAAATCCTTTCCGTCGCCTACGCAGCCGACGGGCAGCACCAGGACGCCGGCGGGAAAGTCGTCCACGTGGCGCCGAAGACAAGCTCGACGATCAGATCCAAGTCAATCAGCAAAGGGTCGGGCAGAACGAGCTACCGCGGCCTATTGAAGGTCCAGAAGAACGCTCGGCAGGCCAAGTCGTTCGTTGTCTGTGATGCGCTACTGCTGGACGAGGAGTGCCGCTCCGACACGTATCCATATATCGAAATTGAAGAAGACGACACGCAGGTCGGTCACGAAGCCACCGTCAGCAAGATCGGCGACGACCAGCTTTTCTATCTGATGAGCAGGGGACTTTCCGAGCCCAAGGCCCGGGCCCTCATCGTTACCGGTTTCGTGGAGGAGTTTGTCAAGGAACTGCCGATGGAGTACGCGGTTGAATTCAACCGGCTGATCGAGCTGGAGATGGAAGGCGCCGTCGGCTAGCCGGGCGCGAATGCCGATTCGATAACTCTCCCGTGGACCTCTTCGACCGAAATCGGGGACTTGGCCTCTAACGCCGTCAGCGAGAATTTGAATACTCAGCTAGTAAAGGACATTTCGGCGGCTCACTCCGAGCCCAAGTGGATGCTGGACCGCCGGCTGGAGGCTTGGGACAGGTACCAGAGCCTGCCGATGCCGAAGAGTACCGACGAGACCTGGAGGCGGACGAACCTCCGCGGGATCGATCTTGAATCCTTCGTCCCGTTCAGCCAGAACGGATCGAACGGGAGTACTCCGAAGCCCAGTCTTATTCCTGAAGAGACATTCGCGGGGCGGCTGCTCCAGGTCGATTGGCAATGCAGCGATCGCAGCGTCGACAAGGCGCTCGAGGAAAAAGGCTTGATCCTGTGCGATCTCGCCACGGGCCTGGAAAAGCACGCTGATCTGATTCAGGAGTTCTTCCTTCGCGACGCTCCCGATACGTCGCTGGCGAAGTTCGAGTCCCTTCATACCGCTCTCTGGTCGGGTGGGATGCTCGTCTACGTTCCCGACGGCCTTGACGTGGAAATGCCGGTTCAGAACCTGACGCGAATGACCTCGGGCGGAACGGCGACCTTCTCCCACAGCATCGTCATCCTGGGTTCCAACTCAAAGCTCGAATTGGTCGACGAATCAGGATCCGAAACGGCCGCGAACACCGCGATGAGCACGTCAATGGTGGAAGTTCACCTGGGATCGGGCTCGCACTTTGACTATCTCGATCTTCAGGATTGGGGCCTGCACCACTTTGGATTCCGCACCTGGCGGGCGGTGCTCGGTCGAGACGCTACGCTCAACTATGCCGAGGTCGCGCTCGGCGGCGGACTCACCAAAACCATCGTTCAGGGCATTTTTCCCGAGCCCGGATCGCAATCCGAGTTGTGGGGCCTTTGCATTTGCAGAGGGCGGCAGCATATCGACCACGAGACCCATCAACACCACATCGCCGACCACACGCAAAGCAACCTGATGTTCAAGGGCGTCCTGAACGACCGTTCGCGATCCGTGTATCACGGAATGATCACGGTCGAGGAAACCGCGGGCCAGAGCCTTTCGTATCAGGCAAATCACAATCTGCTCATGAGCGATTCGGCGCGAGCGGACTCAATACCCAAGATGGAAATCAAAACCAACGACGTCAGATGCAAACACGGGGCGGCGGTCGGCCGCCTCAACGATGAAGAGGTCTTCTACCTGCGCACGCGCGGACTCACCCACGAGGAAGCGGAAAAGCTGATCGTCCGCGGATTCCTCGAACCGGTGATTGCGCGGATCGTCAGCGGGCCCGTGAGAGATATTGTCGAGCAAACCGTTCTGGCGCGGGCGGGAGTGTAGGTCGTAGGGTGATTCAGGGCGGCCGCTACAACATCGGTTCTCCGGAGTCGTTCGGTCCTGGGGAAATTCGAGCCGTCAACGCCGGCGGCGAGATCGTCGCCGTGGTCAACGTTGATGGAGATTTCTACGCCGTCGCGGATACGTGCACTCACGCAGAAGCCTCGCTCTCCGAAGGAGACCTCGACGGTCACACGATCGCGTGTCCGCTGCACGGGGCCGAGTTCGACGTGAAAACCGGTGAAGTACTGGCGCTCCCCGCGACATCGCCGATTGAGACGTTCCCCGTGGATATTGAAGACGGGAATTTGATCGTAACGATTCCCTGAGCCAAAGGATTTCCGATGGCCGGCAAGGCCGCCACGCGACAATTGAAAACTGATGGAGTAACCGCCACCTCGCCGGTTGACGGCAAGAGGTTGGACGCGGCGGCAATCCGCCGCGATTTCCCCGTTCTCGACCAAACCGTCCATGGGAAACCCCTCGTCTACCTGGACAATGCCGCGACTTCGCAAAAGCCCGCTTCCGTAATTGACACCCTCGTCCGCTACTACGAGTCGTACAACTCGAACGTCCATCGTGGCATTCATACCCTCAGCGTCGAGGCTACGGAGCGTTACGAGGAGGCGAGACTGAAGATCGCTGCATTCATCGGGGCGGGGTCCGGGCAGGAGATCGTCTTCACCAAGAACAGCACCGAGGCCATCAATCTCGTAGCCCACGCCTGGGCGCGTAAGTTCCTCAAGCGCGGTGACGAGATTATCGTCACCGAGACCGAGCATCACAGCAACATCGTGCCGTGGCAGCAGGCCGCCCTGCACACGGGCGCTACATTCAGATATCTCCCGCTCCGCGACCACGCCGCGCAGTTCGATCTGGAGGGTCTGCGGAGTCTAATCACCGACCGAACAAAGCTCGTGGCGATCACCCACATGTCAAATGTTCTGGGGACCATCACGCCCGTAGACGATGTTGCGAGAATCGCGCACGATGCGGGCGCGCTCCTGCTCGTGGACGGCTCCCAGGCGGTACCGCACATGCCCGTGGACGTGACCGCCTTGGACGTGGATTTCTTTGCCTTCACCGGCCACAAGATGCTGGGTCCGACCGGGATCGGAGTGCTTTACGGGCGCGCCGATCTGTTGGACAAGATGGACCCGTTCCTCACCGGTGGCGACATGATCTCCACCGTCACGATGGAACGGTCCACGTGGAACGCGCTGCCGTACAAATTCGAAGCCGGCACGCCGAACATCGCACAGGCCATCGGTCTGGGCGCGGCGGTGGATTACCTGGAAACTTTGGGTATGGAATCCGTTCGCGCCCATGAGCGCGAACTTACGCAATACGCCATCGAGCAGTTGAACGCCGTGGATGACCTGACCCTTTACGGTCCGGATGACGCGTCCATCAAGGGCGGCGTGCTGTCCTTCAACATCGGAGACATCCACCCCCACGACCTTGGCCAGGTTCTGGACAGCGAGGGCATAGCCATCAGAGCGGGCCACCATTGCGCCCAGCCGTTGATGGCGGCGCTTGGCGTCGGGTCGACGGCGCGGGCAAGCCTCTACATCTACAATGTGGAGGAAGAGATCGACTCATTGGTGACCGCCATTCACAAGGCACGGAAGTTCTTCGACGGCGATGCTTGACGACCTCTACAGAGAAATCGTTCTCGATCATTACAAGTCACCGAAGAACCGCGGCACGATCGAAAATCCTGATATCCGGGCAACCGGGATGAATCCGCTGTGCGGCGACGAACTCGAACTGACCGTGCTCCTCGACGGCGACACTATCCGCGAAATCAAGTTTGACGGTCACGGCTGCTCGATAAGCCAGGCGTCCGCATCCATGCTCACTCAGGAGGTAAAGGCCAAGCGATTGAAGGAAGCCGAAGACCTCGTGAATCTTGTAAGGGGAATGTTCAAAGGCGAAGTGGAAGTGGACGTCGACGAGCTGGGCGACCTCGAAGCCCTTCAGGGCATCCGCCAATTTCCGGTGCGGATAAAGTGCGCTACGCTCGCCTGGAATGCCCTGCAGGTCGGCATCGACGGCCATCGAAACGGCGAGGCTGATACCGGAAGCACCACTGAAGAGACCGTCTTTACCGAACAGAACGTATAGCCAGGCGAACGGCCGCGTCGACCGAATCAGTCCGGACTCGGCGTGAAAGACCGCCCGAGGTTTATTCGGTCCACGCGACTTAAAGCGGTCTTCATCGACCTGGACGATACCCTCGCCGATGAGGCCACCCACATGCACGGGGCTTACAGTGAATCGTTCAGGCAGCTGGAGAGCCCTCTCCCGGCGCGAATCGTGGCTAACGTTTTACGTGAGTACGACGTAATCGTCACCGACATTTACCGGCGCAATGCGTGGGATGAGAATCCACGAGAGCAACGCTGGGCCAGAGCCCTCACAAACGCCGGGGTTTCGGACCTCAGCATGGTGGACGAGCTGATCGCCGGCTATTTCCGGAACTATTACGAGGGCGTTTGCTTTCTGCCCGGCGCCGAGCGACTCCTGGACACCGCCTCCCAATTCGGGAATTGCCTCATCACCAACGGAACCACGGAATACCAGTGGGGCAAAATCCGAAAACTCGGACTCGACGGCAGGATCGACCATATTCTCGTCAGCGAGGACATCGGAATCCGGAAACCGGACCCGCGCATCTTCCAACGGGCCCTGGATCTGACTGGCGCTGAACCCGCGGAAGCCGTGATGATCGGCGACTCGCTTCAGGCCGACATAGCGGGTGCCGGCGCGCTGAGAATCGGCACGATTTGGATCAACGGGCGCGGTTTTTCCGTCGAGGATGCGCGCCACCCCCCGGACGCGATCGTGACAAATCCGGGCGAGGCCGCCGAACTCATCGAATCGGCCTGACGCATTGATCGACACCCTCATATCGAACGTGACCGTCCTCGACGGGAGGCCCGATTCGGCGCCCTGGGTGGGCAACGTCGCCGTGAGCGGCGGCCGCATCAAGTCGATCGATTCGGAGGCCCTGGCGGCCGACATCGTCATCGACGGAGCGGGCAAGTTCCTCCTACCGGGACTCATAGATTGCCACGTCCATCTGTTTCTCAACGCGGAACCCACCGCGACACAGGATTTCATCGAGTCGGATGACGACCGGAAAACCCGATGGGCGGAGGCCAACGCCCGGACGATGCTCAGGTCGGGCGTAACCACGGTCCGCGATATCGCCGCTCCGACAAATCTGATGACGGATTTACTCCGCCGGAGTCGGTCCGGTTCGCTCCCCGTACCGCGAGTCGTTCCGGCGCTTGCGAACATCACGACCAAAGGTGGACACGGCCATTTCCTAGGGGTGGAGGCCACCACCACCGGCGAAATCTGTTCGGCGGCCAGGGATCAGATAGCGGCCGGAGCGCGGCTGCTGAAGGTGATGGCCAGCGGGGGTGTCATGACGCCGGACAGCGATCCATCCACCGTTCAGTATTCTGTCGACGAGCTGCGTATCGTGACCGGCGAGGCGGCGGCCGCGGGCATACCCAGCGCCGCCCACGCGCATGGTCTGCAGGCCATCAAGAACGCCATCGAGGCGGGCATAACGTCCATCGAGCATGGCACTTTTCTGGATCGGCAGACCGCCGACCTGATGGCGAAGCGGGGAACATGGCTGGTGCCAACCCTCGCAACGTCTTTCTACCTTGACCAGAACATCTCGGACGATGCCCTGCCCGACTGGGCGCGTCGCAAGATCGATGAACTCCGTCCGTTCCTCTATCGCCAGGTCGATCTGGCCCTGGAGGCGGGCGTGAGGATCGCGGCCGGGACCGACGTGGGAGTACCGTTCACCAGACATTCGGGTGACACGCTGTCGCGCGAACTATCGCTCTACGTCGAGCGCGGCATGAGTCCTCGACAGGCGATCGCCTCGGCCACGAGCCTTGCGGCCGAGTTTCTCAGAGTATCCGACGAGATCGGAACGCTGGAACCGGGCAAAGTAGCCGACATGCTCCTCGTGAACGACGATCCAACCCGGGATCTGACGACGCTGGGCAGACCTGAAATCGTCTGGAAGGCCGGCTCGGCCGTCAGCTAGGAACCCAGATCGGACTCGCCGTCCGAACCCGCCGGATTCGACCGCTCTGCTCACGAGCCGGAGCCAGAGCTTCGAGTCAGTAGGTAGCCGGATCGGACGGCCATCGTCGTCGGTAAACGCGTGCTTTGAGGCGGCGGTGGCCACCGTGTCCCCCGATCCTGCAGTTTTCACGTCGTACTCGAACTCGATACGCGCCCGGGTGGATTTGCTCACCCGAAGGTGAACTTCGATCCGGTCCTCCGCGAACACGGGCGCCAGGTACCGGCACGAGCACTCAATCACGGGCATGTGGACACCGTCGCGCTCAATTTCGGAGTACGCCGTTCCCCCGTCCCGAAGGAAGCCCATGCGCGCCTCCTCGAGCCATCGAAAATAATTGGAGTGGTGAGCCATGCCCATGGAATCGGTGTCCGAGAACCTCACGCGGAGGCGCTCGACATGGTGATGGGCGCCGGTTTCAGGCTCCGTCAACGAGGTCCTTCGCTCGATCCCTGAATGCAGCGATCTCACCAGCTCCGATTAAAACCCCTAACTCCACGCGATAGCTCACCGACTCCCCGGCCTCCAGATACTTCAACGTACCGGTCTGACGCGCGGCCTCACGGCCACCAAAGCCCGCGCTGGCAGGCTCAAGGCCGAGCACATACTCACCGGCGTCGAGCAATTTCCACTCGTTCAGGTGGGGCAGTTCCGCCTGTCTGTAGGAGATTCGGAGGCCGAGTGGACCGATTTCGAGACTCTCGTTGACGAGCGCGGCATGGACCATTCCGTCCGAGTCGGCGACCGTCTGGTGGTCGTACACGTTTTGCGCGTAGCCCGCCTCAGGCTCCCGAAATTGGTAGGGACCCTCATTCGATCCGGCGGCGCCGATCTTGAAATCCTTCAGCGACGACGTGGGCGAGATCAGCTCCGCGTCAGAGCCCAGCAGCGGGAATCCCAGATTGATGTGATACAGAATCATGTGCGGCGTGGTGCGAAATCCTACGTTTGTAACAACGTCGTCAATTCGCAGGCTCGACGATCCCAACTCGGTCGAGATCGTACGGTCGAGTTCGATCTGCTCGTCGAATAGCGCGGCCTCCCTCGTTCTGCCGCGCACCGAGATTCTGTACTCGTCCCCGTCCCAGTCGCCGCGTGCCTCGACGCTTGACGCGACCTGAACGGATGCTCGACCATGCAGACCGTAGCGCTTTCCATCGTCCTCGACCGGTTCGTGGATGTGGGTCAATCCGCACGTGGTCAGCAGTCCCCCGGCGAATGTGCGCAACCAGCCCATCCCCTCGGGTTCGTAGGCCCACGGGGAGACTTCGCCCGCGGGCGAGATCCAGCCAAGCGGATGCCCGTTGTACGACGCGTGGCTGATGTCCATACCTCGTCCTGGAAGGACCGTGAATCGGAAGCCGCTGCCGGTCGCCACGTCAACTGCGTGGACGCCGTCGGCTGGGCCTCCTTGGATTCGATATTCCCGCGCTCCGCCCACCTGTGAGACGTGGCCGACGTGCCGGAGGAGTTCATCCTTCGTGTAGTCTCTGCCGAAGAGTCGAGGCATGGGACCTCCCGAAAACAGTGAGCGACGACACCCACCAAAGCGCCGGGATTGTAACAACGGGCAGCGGCCGCGGTGCGCCGTCGGTGGCCAAAGGCGGCTACCTCCTCCACATCCATATCAGGCGGCGGATCGACGTGCGTGTGGGCAGGCTCGGCGACTTCGAGTTTCAGCCACCACTATCTATACGTTGGCAGCCCTGGGGTCACTTTGGCCCCGTATCGCAAGGCATTTCGCGGAAGCCAAGCGGTGCCGGTGGCACATCGACTACTCGACGTCTATTGCGAGACCCGACGCGGCATGGGTGGCCTTCACCGACAAGCGAATGGAATGTTTCCTTGCTGAAGGCGTCTCGGTACTGACCAGCGCGGAAGTTTGGCCCCCCGGCTTCGGGTCGTCGGACTGCCGGTGTGCCGGACACTTGCTCAAGACCCCGGAATCCCCGGATTCAATAGCCCTCGAGGATATTCCGATGCGCATGGGACTGCGCCTGCAGAGCGCGCCCATTGAGCGGTTTCTTTAGGACCTGAGCTCCGCACCGAAACGCCCTTCAAGCAACCTGAGAATTCGCGCGTGGCATTCGGCGGCCTCGCTGTCCACGAGCGTTCGATCCGCGGCCCGATAGGTGATCGAATACGTCAGCCCTCGCTTGCCCGCCGGAACCTGCTCGCCTCGGTACTCGTCCACCAAGATCACGTCGGTCACCAGATTCCCACCCGCTTCGTTGATCGACTCCACCAGGTCCAGGGATCGCGACTCAGCGTCGACTGTGATCGAAAGATCCTGCACGATGGCTGGGAAGCGGGGCACGGGTTCGTACCGCTTGACGTGGCGCGCGTGGTCGAAAGCCCGAGAAAGATCTAGCGCCACCGCCCAAGCGGTCTCATCGATGTCGTAGGCGGACCGCGCCGCGGGGCTGATTTCGCCGATCGCGCCGATCAGAGAATCGCCAATTGAAATCGCCGCATTCCTGCCGGTTCGGAACGCCGGATGGCTGAACGGCTCGTATCGCGCCCCGTCAACGCCCAGCCTGTACAGCGCTAACTCGGCGACGCCCTTGATCCCGAAAAAGTCAACCTCACCGGTGCTGTTCCAGCCCGTTTCCGAAGTGCGCGCACCCGACACAACCGTCAGGACGCGGCGTTCTTCTGGAAGGTCGCCGTCGCGGGGCAGGAAAATCGGGCCGATCTCGAAAAGCGCGACATCCCTGTCGTGATATCGCAGGTTGGACGACAAGGTCTCGAGCATGGGGGTAAGCGCCGTAGTGCGCATGACGTTCTGTTCCGAGCGCAGCGGATTGACCAGTTCAATCGAGTCGCGATGGACCGCCAGAAGACGCTCCGCCACCTCGCGGCCCAGGGCGTCCATGTCGGGAGGATCCGGTGCGCCAACCAGCAACTTCCGCATTCGATCGACGCTCGTGGCGGTATATGTGATGGCCTCCTGAAACCCGGCGCCCACCAGGATGTCCCGAAGTTTGTCTTCGCGTGGATCGATCTCCCATGGGACCTCGTCTGTCACTCCCCCGGTCGGCAGGGTAGAGGGAACCGTGTCGAAACCGATGATGCTGACCACCTCTTCCACAACATCCGCCTCCATCGTCACGTCGCCCCGCCAAAACGGAGGCGTGACCTGCAAAACGCCGTCGCCGGTATTTTCGACATCGAATCCGGCGCGGCTCAGCGCATCAATGACTCGGTCTGGAGGATATTCCACGCCGAGTAATCGAGTGACTTCCGAAAGCGGGAAATCGATTTGTACGGGACTCCGCGGGCGAGGATAAGAATCCTCCCATAAGTCGACACCTTTGGCGGCCCCGATTTCGAGCGCAAGCCCTACGGCGCGGCGCAGGGCGATCACCGTGGTCTCCGGCGAGAGCCGCTGTTCAAACCTCCGGGACGCCTCGCTGCGAAGCCCAAGGCCGCGTGATGTGCGCCGGATGCTTGTCTGGTCGAAATTCGCCGATTCCAAGAGAATCGCGCTCGTGCCGTCCGTGACCTCGCTCGCGATACCGCCCATCACTCCGGCCAGCCCCACGGGTCCTTCAGCGTCCACGATCAACAGGTTTTCCGGGGTCAGGATTCGATCGTTCCCATCGAGGGTTGTCAGGGTCTCGCCCTCCACGGCGGATCGCACGCCTATGTAATTGCCGCGCAATTTTGCCCAATCGAACGCGTGCAATGGCTGACCGATTTCGAGCATCACGAAGTTGGTTATGTCGACGATGTTGTTGACCGACCTGATCCCGGCGGCTTCCAGGCGGGAGCGCATCCATTCCGGCGCCGGTTCGACGCGGATGTCGTAGAGATATGCAGCTGAATAGCGCGCGCAAAGCTCAGGGTCCGCGATCTCGATCTTCAATTCGGGGAGCATCGATCGGTCGTCTTGCGCCGCGCCGGTTTTCAGTTCGCGGAGTGGGGCTTCAAAAAGGGCCGCCACTTGGCGGGCCACCCCGAGCACCGCAAGGCAGTCGGCTCGGTTCGGCTTCAGGTCCAGCTCGATTACGTCGCCGCCCATGAAGTCGACGAGCGGCGCGCCCACCGGAGCATCCTCGGGCAGGACGAGTATTCCCTCGTGATCGTCGGACAGTCCAAGCTCAAGCGGCGAACACACCATCCCTCGGCTTTCGACGCCCCGAATGGTGGCCGCCTTCAACGTCATGAGGCTTCCGTCACGCTTACGGGAGTCCACCAGCCGCGCGCCTTCCAGCGCGAACGGTACTTTGTCGCCGGCTCCGAAATTCGACGCGCCGCAAACAACCTGGTGCTCCGCTTCGCCGATGTCAATTACGGGCAGGGTCAGCCGTTCGGCGTTTGGATGGGCGTCGATACGAACTACCCTGCCGACGAAGATCTTGTCTCGTTCCCAAGCTGATCCGATGGACGACACAGAGTCCACCTCGACGCCAGAATCGTTGAGCCGGGCCGCGATTTCCTTCGCGGGAACTTCGATTCCCACGTAATCCCGAAGCCAGTGAATCGGTACGATCACCTGCTGAGCCGTCTAGTTGAACTGGCGCAAGAAGCGCAGATCGTTGCGGTAGAAGTCACGCATGTCATCCACGCCGTAGCGAAGCATCGCGACGCGTTCGGCTCCCATGCCGAAGGCGAATCCCGAGTACTTGGCCGGGTCGTAGCCGACGCCCCGAAGCACTTCCGGATGCACCATCCCGGCGCCGAGGATCTCAATCCACCCGGTGCCGCCGCAGACCCGGCACCCAGAACCACCACAAACGTGGCACGACATCTCCGCTTCGCAGCTCGGTTCGGTAAACGGGAAGAAACTGCCTCGAATTCTGATTTTTCGTTCACGTCCGAACAGGGATCGCGCGAAATACTCGAGCACGCCGCGCAGATCGGCCATGGTTATACCTGTGTCCACCGCCAGACCCTCGATCTGGTAGAAGATCGATTCGTGGCTGGCATTCACATCCTCGTATCGATAGCAGCGACCCATGGCCAGTATTCGAATCGGCGGCCCGACCTTTTCCATGACCCGTATCTGAGCGGGTGAGGTATGAGTCCTCAGGAGCATCTGCCCGCCCGCCGCTTCACCCTTAACGAAAAAGGTGTCCCACATATCGCGCGCGGGGTGATCGGGCGGAATGTTGAGCTTTTCGAAGTTGTACTCGTCCAATTCGACCTCGGGAGTGTCAACCACGCGGAAGCCCAGCGGCGCGAACGCCCTGGCGATATCTCTCAGTGTTTGTGTAATCGGGTGCAGCCCACCCACCGCCTGGCGATAACCCGGAAGAGTAACGTCAATGGGCTCGGTATCGTCGTACCGTTCCGCCGCGATCGCCGCCTCGCGGGCCTTCAGCGCGTCTTCAAGTCGGGTCCTGGCTTCATTCGCGGACCTGCCCGCGTCCGGACGCTCTTCCGCGGGCAACGAACCGATCGACCGGAGCAACGCTGTAAGCTCGCCGCCGCGTCCAATGAAACGACGGCGCCAGTCACCCAATCCATCCACGCCGGCGCCGCGAAGTTCATCCAGCGCCTTGGCGACGAGGCCATCAATCTGCTCTTGCAGAGAAAATCCTCCGAAACCCGCTGAATTTCACTACCGAGTGTTGGACGAAGCTCGGATTTTCAGACTATTTTCGCGCCCCGGCCCGTCCTGTACTTTAGCCCGCCGAATCGCCGACCGCGCCCTTGGCCGTCTGAGCCAGCTTCCCGAATGTCGAGAAATCGTTGACGGCAAGCTCGGCGAGAATCTTGCGGTCGACCTCTATCTTGGCGATGCGCAGCCCTGCTATAAGTTGACCGTAGGTGAGGCCGCACTGACGCGCCGCCGCGTTTATCCGCATGATCCACAGGCGCCGCATCTGGCGTTTCCGAAGGCGGCGGCCGCGGTACGCATAGTCCAACGCATGCAACTGCGCCTCATGGGCGACCTTATACAGACGGTGCTTCGCACCTTTTCTGCCCGAGGCGGCCCGCAGCACCTTCTTGTGCCGGCGACGCGACGCTACTGACGATTTAACCCTGCCCATCGTTTGTTAGCGCATGCTCCTAGCCGCCCCGTAAGAGGGCGCGCACGCGTTTCGCAAAGTGAGGAGAGACTGTGAATCTCCGTTTCGCCGCCTTCCGAGCACGGTAGGTCTTCTTCGTCTTGAGATGCCCCACCGATCCCCTGGCCCGAATCAGCTTTCCACGGCGAGTGACGCGAATGCGCTTCGCCGAGGCCTTGTGTGTCTTCATTTTTGGCATGACTGCGCGCCGGAATCCTATGGGGTGAACCAATCTTGCGGAAGTGACATTTTATCACGATCCGCGCTTCTCGG
The DNA here is from genome assembly GCA_963663595.2 of Chloroflexota bacterium. GTDB lineage: Bacteria > Chloroflexota > UBA11872 > UBA11872 > VXNJ01. The sequence continues at coordinate 1,134,788 of CAXXGZ010000003.1, forward strand.
GCCTCTAGTGCCGCTCGCTCGCCGCAGCAAACATTGTCGCGTACTATTGACCACTGTTTCATCGTCGCTTGAGGCTTGCGAGATTCCCAACACAGAAGCTGAGCTAAGGAAGTCGCTCCGAGACCTGGTGGATCTGATCGAGTCCTCCGACGGCGCAGAATCGGAGGCTCGCAAGGCCAGGTTCGGCGGTCTGATCGACCGAATCGATGAACTCGGTTCGTCCCTTCCCGCCGAAGCGCACGAGCTGAGGCACTTCATAAAGCGGCACAGTTTCGCGAAGGCCCTCGACCACCTGGAGCAACGACCGCCATCGGCCGATTCGGGATCGGAGTAGAGTCCGGACCCGGAGCGAGCACCTGAATCATGGCCGTCAGTTTCGGATGGACAAGGCCGTGAGACCTTTCAATAAGTCGGTCCGTGGCTGATGTCCAGAAGTGCCATTGTCCTGCTGAACCCCGTAGCGGGAAAGGGTCGGGCGGCGTCGCTGTGGCAGGAGCTGCGTGCAGGAATGAAGCACGTCTTTCGCGAAATCCAAGTCGTCACCACGGACCGCCCCGGCCATGCGCGCCAAGTCGCACGAGACGCCCAGGTTGATCTCATCCTGGCCGTGGGAGGCGACGGCACAGTTAGCGAGGTCGTTTCGGGGATCCTTGAAAGAGATGGGCAATCGGGGCAGCCGATACTGGGCATCCTCGCTGCGGGGAGAGGCAATGATTTCCGACTTTCGGCTGGATCGGGGATCTCTGCCGCTCTGCTTGCCCACAAACTCGCAACCGAGACCCCGGCCCCGGTGGACGCGGGCCGGATATCGGTCGCTGGATTGGACCCGCCGGATAGCTATTTCATAAATGTCGCCGGCGTGGACTTCGAACCGGAAGTGCTGAAGACAGCCGAATCCGAATTCCGCCGCTTGCCGCGAGCCCGCGGATACTTGGCCGCGATGCTCACCACCCTCCGCAGCTACGAGAACGCACCGCTTGAGCTTCACATAGACCATCGAACGCTCCTTCTCAGAGCTAACAGCCTCCTGGTGGCCAACAGCGGGTTTTTCGCGCAGGGCGGGATCTGGCCGTCGAGGCCGATGGCGAGCTCCGCGGAATCCTGCCGGCCGCATTCGAGGTCGTGCCGTGAGCTCTACGCGTTATTGCGTGAGCGACAAAATCCTGATTCCGTCCTTAGACGAGAGCCGATCGCGGAATCCGCGTAAGCGCCAGGGCGCTTAAGCCGAAGTAGACCCCCATCATCACGAACACCGCAGTGTAGCCCAAGAGCGGCTCAACGCGGTTGAAGCTATCGAGCACTACGCCGGCGATAAGTGTCGAAATGGCGTCGCCGCCAGCCGTTGCCAAGTTGGTGAGCCCCATATAGAGGCCCGGTGCGCGAGCGTCCGGAATGAGGTCAATTGCCAATGCCCAGTCCGCGGCCGTGAAAGCTCCGACCGCGACGCCCAAAATGACCATTCCAATCACTAACGCCGCATAACTCAGGGCGAACACCAGGACCAGCGACGCGGCAACGCCCAGTGAGCACGCAACGAAGACCAGCCTCCGCCGCCCAAAACGATCGGACACCCAACCGGCTGGAACCGAAGTGATCGCCGCAACGATCAGCATTATTCCCAACGCGGTCGAAGTCGGGCCGCCGGCCTCCTCGATTCCAAGGCGCTCCCGAACCGTAAACAACAGCGTGTTATCCGCGGCCAGGAGACCCATGAAAAAGAACAGCCTAGATACCATCAGCCACACGAATCCAGGACGTTCTCGAAGCTCGCGGACGCGACGTCTCACTTCCAACGCGATTGTGCCGAGCTCATCGGGCCGAGACGGACGCGGCTCGGGCGTCGCGAAGGCCGAAATTGCCGCCACCGCGGTCAGCACAATAGCCGCTATGACCAGGTAAACCTCTGGCTGGCCGCGATCGAGGAAGCTACCGGCCACCAGCGCGCCGATCACGGTCCCGATTAGATTCGCAAGACCGAAAAACCCGGAAGCCCGACCTCGCCGATCCTCCGCTACAAGATCGGGTATGACGCCCTGAAACGGTCCATGCGCACTGTTGGCGGCCACCTGCAACAGCATGGTCGCCGCGAACAAAAGGGGCAGCGTCCCCGCGGCGGCGATGAGCAGTAGGAACAGCGAACTCAGAATCGATCCAAAGACCATGAACGGTCGGCGTCGCCCGAACCTAAAGGTCGCCCTATCGCTGACGGCGCCCATGAGCGGTTGGACTATTACGGCCACGAGGAGCCCGCTGAACAGAAGCAGACCGAGGTACGTTCCCTTGTTTTCGGTCCCGACCAGCGCTTCCACCCGGTCCGGGAAGTAGATGATGTTCAGGCCGCCCCACATCGTCGAAAGCCCCAGCCAGAACAGGCTGATCCGCGCCAGAAACCACATACTCCGCTTGCCTGCGTCTGCTTGTCGGCCGGCGACGTTCGATGTCATGAGGCTGCTTCGAACCTTAGGCGAATGGAGGCCGTTCCATGAGGTTAGGTGCTGATTCTGCCAGAATATGGAGTGCTCTGACCCGTCGGGCAAACCTGCGGGAGCCCAGACAATCCCCCGGATATGCAGGATGGAAGCGGTGAATCATGGAAGCAACCAGGATCGGCTTGATCTGGCCCGACAGTTCACACGCGGACCGATTCTCTGAGTTATGCAATCTGCCCGAGGAATATTTTCCCGGCCTTCACGTCGATGGCGCACGCGTCGTAGGCATCTGGGGCCAGGATAGCGAGAGGAACCTGAACCTGTCGGAAACCTATGGGATCGACCTCGTGGCGCAAAAGATGGAGGACTTGCTGGGCAACATTGATCTTGCCATCGTCATGTCCAGGAGTGGCGACCGTCACCTCGAACTGGCGCGTCCCTTTCTGGAGGCGGGGATCGCGACTTTCGTGGATAAACCCGTTGCAAACACCGTGGACGACGCGCGAGCGATCTCCACACTGGCTCGTAAGAATGGCGCGCCGCTCACGTCATTCTCTACTTACCGGACCGCTAATTCCGTGGCTCAGATAAAGCGTGAACAATTGCAGGCGCTCGGGAGTTTCACGTTCGGCGAATTCACCGGACCCGGCCAGATGGAAAACGACTACGGTGGTCTTATCTTCTACGGAATTCACGCCGTGGAGCTCGCGCTCGAATTCATGGGACCAGGAGCTGAAACGGTATTTTGCTCCACTAGCGGCGGAAACACGTCGGCGATCGTGAACTGGCGCGACGGCAGATCCGCTAACGTCAACGTTCTTGGCAACGCTTCCTACGTGTTTCACGTCTCACTTTATGGACCCAAGGGCCACCACGCCGTCGTTCCGGACGCGACCAGCTTGTATGCCGACGGCCTGAGGATCGCTGTGGAAATGGCTCGTTCGCGGACGGAACCCCTGGAGCATGAGGTATTCATTGAATCGATTGCGGTAGTCGAGGCCATGAACGCATCACTGCTATCCGGAAGGTCGGAGAAGATTGCTGGCCCTTAATGTCGCAGGGCCGCTTGGATCTGAGCGAGGGCAGGACGAACGCTGGACGTTAGTTTCACCGCCTTCTTTAGGCCGTGGTCGGCGGCGGCTGCGGGGTCATAAACCTGCCGCGAAGTCAGGATCTACGGGCAAATTCCCAACTCAGCCGCCTTCGAAGTGCTCCCGCAGCGGCTGCCAATAATGCTCTTTCCACCCGCTGTCGTAATTTGGCGCTAGGCTGGCTGGCACCTTCGTATGGACCATCCTTAACAAAGTGCCCTTCGCAGAGGGGCTCAGACTGATATCCAGTTGAGAGTCATCGTACCCATCCGGCCACTCTGAGGTCCGCCACGTCTGAACGATGCGACGCGGGCGGTCAAGTTCCAGATATTTTCCAGAAATGTACTCTCCGTGGGCCGTCATTTTCCCGCCTACCCGCGGATCGGACATGGCTGGACTGCCAGTGAATCGCGCGTGGGTCTCGCCGTCAATCAGTGCGTCGTAAACATCGTGCGGAGGTGCGGGAATCTCCTCAGACTGCTCGATGGTGACCACCGGCTTCTCTTGATCGTCGCCCAATTTCGCCTCCTCCTATACAGAATTCTCCAGGGATACGTCGCCCACAGAGCCAATCTGACCGCGGTGCCTGAGAGCGTGATCGACCAGCACCAGCGCCATCATCGCTTCAACGATCGGGACGGCCCGGGGTACCACGCAGGGATCGTGCCGGCCCCGCCCTTTCATCACGGCAGTCGATCCCGTCTCGTCAACCGTTTCCTGATCCGATGCTATGGTCGCGGTCGGCTTGAACGCGGCGCGAACGATGATGTTCTCGCCATTGCTGAGACCACCCTGAATGCCGCCGGAATTGTTGGACCGGGTTCGGACCCGGCCACCATCCATGTAGAAAGGGTCGTTATGCTCGGAACCAGTGAGCTCGGTGCCACCAAACCCAGAACCAACCTCAAATCCCTTGCATGCCGGCAAGGAGAGCATGGCCTTGCCAAGATCCGCGTCCAGCTTGTCGAAAACGGGTTCCCCAAGGCCCGGCGGAACCTTTCTCGCCACAACCTCTACCACGCCGCCTAACGAATCCCCGTCCTTTCGAGCCTGATCGATGCGTTCGATCATGGTTTTCGCCGCGCCATGATCAGGGCATCGGGCGACGTTGGCCTCCACCGCTTCCGCTTCCACGCGATCCGGATCCACGTCGGCAACTATCTGCCAGACCCGCTTGACGTAACCGATAATCTCCACGCCAAAGTCACGGTTGAGGATCTTCTTCGCGATAGCTCCAGCGGCTACCCTGCCGATCGTTTCGCGAGCGCTGGCCCTTCCACCACCCTTCCAGTTCCGAATTCCATATTTCGCTTGGTAGGTGAAGTCCGCGTGCGACGGGCGGAACAACGTGCGCATGTACTCGTAGTCCCGCCCCCTGGCATCTTCATTCCAGACACCTATGAGGATTGGCGTTCCGAGCGTCAGACCATCTAACACACCCGCAAGAATCTGGGCGGAATCCGGCTCGCGTCTCTGGCTGGTGATGTGACTCTGCCCGGGACGGCGTCGATCGAGTTCTGCCTGGATTTCATCGATGGCGATCGGCAGCCGCGGGGGGCAGCCGTCGATTACCACGCCAACGGCGTCCCCGTGCGACTCGCCCCAGGTCGTCACTCTGAAAACATGTCCGAATGAATTGCCCAAGCTATCCCACACTCCAGGCGCACGCCTGCGCCGTGGTCTTCCCTACGGATCTTGCATGGCGCACGCCATCCTATTCGAAATCGTAACCCGCGCTCACCAGAGAACGCCTAGCGCACCATTGAGGATCTTCCGTCGTCAGGCGTCGAGGAGCTGCGGGACCTCGCACGGCGCGGCCGTTGGAGGCCCGAGCGGGACCCTCACGAACGATGCACAAAAATTGTCTGCTTCCGCCCCGTACGTCCAAATGCGATCCAATGGGCCATGCGGCGCGGGGCTCCATGTGGGTGCCCGCTACGGTCGACCAGCGAGCCCGCGCGAAACGCAATACAACAGACAATGAGGATTGCCAGCCTAATCATCGGACGACGCCTCTAATACGGCAGAACGTCCGATCCGAAAACTGCGGTCAAACGCACAAACGTATCGATCGCGAAAACGGACCGGTAAGAAGGAGTCTGCGTAAGCGGTCCGAACCGTAGGACGACACCGTTCCTTCCCGTGTCCTGAATGCCCACAACTTCACCCCTCGGTCGATGAGGCCGTCCATAACGCGTATCGGACCTGGCCACTTCTCTGGCCGGCCGCGGCGTCGGAAGGCCATCCAACGCGCAGCCTACGAACCGCGGGGTTATGGGGGCCGGTAGCTCAGTCGGTAGAGCAACGGACTTTTAATCCGTGGGTCGAGGGTTCGATTCCCTCCCGGCTCACCACCATTCTTCCCTGTGGCGTCGGGACTCATGCGGTTTGTTCCAGTCTTTCGCTGGCTGGCTGCGTCAACTGGGCGTCAACAGCGCGATCGATTTCGTCACTGAGTGATGCCGCGAAGTTGTCCGCTGCGGCCTGATGTTGGCCGGGCAGAAGATGCCCGTAGACCTGGAGCGTGAACTGCACTGAAGAGTGCCCGAGGCGCTCTTGAACTACCTTTGGACTCACACCGTCAGCGATTAAATGACTCGCATGGGCATGGCGAAAATCGTGCAACCGGATTCGAGCGATGCCCGCGCGCTTAAGTATCGTCTGCAGCCTCTTGAGTACCGTATTCGGGTCACGCGGGCGGCCGTTGTCCCACGGGAAGACGAGACCACTCTCGTGGTAGTCCGAGCCGAAGAAGGCGCGATGCTCGTCCTGCTGGCGCAGATGACGCCTCAGCATGGCCACGGTCCCCGAATCAAGTTGGATCGTGCGATCACTGCTCCGGCTCTTGGTGCTTGCGATCACGAGGCCCTTGCCAGTCAGACGCTGAAGCGAAACTGCAATCGTTGCCGTTCCCTTCTCGAAGTCGATGCACGACCAGGGTATGGCCGATGCCTCTCCACGCCGGACGCCCGTGTTGGCCATGAACTGGATATAGGGATCGATATCGCTGCCCCGTACTGCTCGAATTATCTCGGCCAATTCCTTTTTCGAACGGGGTTCGATGGGCCGGCGATCAGGGGTCGGCAACATTCCCCGCCAATTGAGACTCCGCCAAATCAATCCCCGATCGTGGGCGTCATTGAGCGCCTTCCTCAGGGTCGAGAGAATTCTTTGAATGGTCCGCTTCGAAAGCGACTTCCCCCTGACACCCTCGCGCTCAAGCAGCGAAAGCTTGAGGTGACGAATGTGGTCTTCGGTGAAGCGCTGAAGCTTTATCGACCCTAAGGTCGGGATTAGGTGGGTTTGGCTATCAAGTCGGTATCCGTCCGCTGTTCGCGGGGCCTTCAGCAGGGACATCTCGTCACACCACTCTACGAGGAACTCACCTACTTTCATGTCGGTGGCGCGCTGGACCAGGCCGAGTTCAAGTTCTCGCTCCTTCTCACGCTTCACCCGCTCGGCATCCCGTCGATTCCCGTGGACAGTTACGCTGCCGGTGATCTGCTTCCCCGTCCCGTCTCGACCCAGGCACCATCTGACTCGATTGACGCCTAGTTTGACGTTGAGGATCGATGCCATCAGTGCACCAGACTTAGTTCAGAGATTTCAGAATCTCTGGACCCTATCCGTTCGAGCCAAGCCTCGACGGCTTCAAGTGTCGTGACCCACTTGCCCCCGATCTTTCGCGCGGGAATCTCCCCACTGCGGAGCAATCCATAAATTGCATCGTCGCCAAGACCGTTGAGCACCCTTTTGAGGTCCCTGAAGTAGAGCAATCGAGGATTCCCGCCGACTTGTTCGTATGTAGGCTCTCCTAAGGCCGACTTGTCAACGAGGTTTAAGTTCCGCCGGCCCTTTTCGCTCACGCCGCCCATCTGTGGCAATCCTCCCGAGCGCAACCTCATTCACGGGTTTTGTTGCGATCTTCAAGAGAAGCAGAACACTATCGGCCCGACAGTAAAAGGGGGGTTTTGATCTGCAAAGGGGCTTTTATCGAGTTTTTTCGGGTTATCCGCTCATCGCCTGGGCGGTCTGCCTCTCGGGAGATTTGGCAATTCGATTCCGGCGTCGAGAGCTATCTCGTTGACCCTGCTCCTGATGTCCTTCTTCTCGGGCCAGGCCACGTTTCCTGATCGTTCACGTTCCTCTTCGGCGATCTGTTCCCATCCCCTCACCTGATCGGGCTGGGGGCAGAGGCGACGAAATAGCCAGTGAACGTGCCTGGGCAGCGCGATTGGCTCGTCAGACAGCGGAATCCCATCTTCTTTGGCGGAGGTCTCCAGATCTCCAAGTTGCGATTGGACTTCCGGCGGCAGATCTCGCGCGCGATTCACGCCAAGATTTCGCATGATGCGCGCTCGATACTTCGCAAAACTCTCGGTAAACGTCGCGTCCCACTCCCAGTTGCGTCCCCGATAGCAGATAGAAAGCGAGGGGAATTCGTAATCGGTCGTTCCGATGCCCACTGGAGTGAACGGTCCTTTGAGATCGTCGCCAGAACCCTGTTCCATTCTCTGTTGGCCTATTCCAGAGTTCGTGCAGGTGTGGTCGGCCATTCCTGGGATCCGGTCGAGGTGCCAGCGGACTTCAAAGTCCTCGATCTGTTGTTGGATTCGTTCGCTTTCGGGCGTGGAGGTGTTTTCAAGATCGTCCCCCTTGGCCGGCGCGAGTCTTAGTAGAGCTTTGCGTAGATCCGCATAGCCGTGGTCGGTCATGCCTGGAACCCGGTCGAGGTTCCAGCGGGCCGCAAAGTCCTCAACGACTTCCTGGATTCGTTCATGCTCCGCAGCAAGCTCTGCGCCAACAGCGCCGATTCGATACGACAGATCGGGAGCGATACGGTGGCACGCGGCGACAAATGGCTCGTACCTGTTGTATTCGATGAGGAGCAGCTGAACGGCTGCCTCGACGAAGACTCTTTTGCTTCGTCGGCGTCCTGGATATCGAGGCATGGCTCGGAGTCTACGGCAAGCCGCTCGCGAGACGTTTCAGTATGTGCGGTCGTTGACCGTCCTATTGACGAAGCTTCACTTTGGACTCTTCTCGCCGACAAGCGCTGTTTGGATTGTGGAGATCTGGGCGCAGTGTCGGTATCGGCGTCGTGGCCATCAGGCATTTCTGCGCCGACTACGGGCATCGTTGAGATGATCCGTTTCTGCCTCATGTTCGGTCCTATCCGGCTATTTCGCTGAATAGTCCACGTCTTCAATTGGGGCGACACTTCAACCTCAGGGTAGTCGTCTTATCAATTGAAGTGACTGTTAGGCTCCGATGGATTCAGCCACGCTCTGCCAGCTGAGATCTTGCTGACCTTCGAGCCGTCGAAGATACCCCGTGGTCACGGCAAGTGAAGTGTGGTCCAGGAACTGGCTCACGGACTCCACCGTTTCGCCTACATCCCGGCGCAATTTGGCCGCGGTGTGTCTCAGGATGTGGACACCGGATGGTTGGAGTCCGGCCTTAACCTGGTATCGCCGGAATCTGTTGTAGAAGGTCGCACTCGTCACTCCTCGTTCGCTGGCTCCCGCCTGCCACAATGATTCCTCCGGATCCATTGTGGCGAGGTCCTTTCCGATGTCGGCCAGAGACTTCCTAATCGCCTCAAGAGAAGGGAAAGGAAGCTCTCGGCGACCCTTCTTGCCGCCCTTGCCCCTATATGTGTAGAAAGCCACATCGCCGTCGAATGAGATATTGGATGCCTTCAAGTCGATGACCTCGGTTCGACGTCTGCCTGTGAGTACCAGGGTCAGGATGATGGCTCGGTCCCTACGGCCCTTCATCGTGTCGGGGATGACGTCAAGCAGAAGCTTCACTTGATCGGCGCTCAAGCCGCGCGGCGGGCTTGGCTGGGTACGGGGGCGCTCCACCGCATCGCAGGGGTTGGCCTTCACGATCTCCATTCGGATCAGGAACTTGAAGAAAGACGACAGGCAGGAGAGTCGAGCGCCGATCGTTATTCCCGAAGGCTCACGACCCGAGCGTCCGGTGCCGTGCGCGAAGGCGAAAACGTCCTGGCTTGTCACATCGTCGGGCGTCTTGCCGAGCCTGCGGAAGAAGTGCTGGAGCATCCGGTAGTAGCTGTCCTGGGTGCGGCGGGAACCGGAACGGCGTTCCTTCTCCGACAGGAACGCGTAGAGGGCACGCTCCCAACCGGCAGCGGAATCGTCGAAGATTGTGGGAAGTGATTCTCTGATCGTCACGGTGACCTCCTTCGGATAGATCGTCACCGTGACATTTGCTCTCGTCGGGCCGGTTATCAAGCACTATGCGCGAATAGTGATGCAGTTTTCCTTTGAGAAGGCATCGCTCAGTGTTTGCGACCGATCCCTAAACACCCGCCGACGCATGGGACCTGCCCCGCGGTGGACACGCCCCCACCTTCTCAGGGTGGTTACGCGCGGAAAATTGAGGGCAGTTGGACCCCGTGCCCCCCCTGGCGGTGACTCTAGGCTGAGGCTGCCAATTTGCGCGCGCTAAGTCCCTCGCACATCGGATTCGGCTAAGTTGGCACAGCCGAATCCTCGGTCTCGATCCAAATAAGCCAAATTACGCCGGATCCGTTTGGCCAAGTGGACCACGCAGGCTCGCGACCCGGCAGGCATTCGACTTGAAGTGCTTGATTAGCCGGCGATTCTGTGGTCTCTTCTACCCATGTGAAAATGTGCCTTTTTTTACCGCTGCCTGCGCGCCGCGGTGCGGGAGTTTAAATGACCGACCCTAGTTCCATCCATCCCCGGCCATTGCCGGCCCGAGCCACCATCGGCTCCGCTGGGTGAGATGCATCGAAGTACCACGCCTGGATCGAGGCGTATCCAGGCTCGTGTTAGGCACGGGGCGCTACTTCCTGCGCGACCAGGAGCGCCTATTTCGCATATTGGACGCCTGGCTCGCCGTCGGCGGGCGGGGCGCAATGCTGGATACCGCTCGGCGGTACGGTCGGAATGAAAGCGAGTGGGTGATCGGCAACTGGCTGACCAGCCGGGACGCGCGAGGCCAGATGATGATCTTGACGAAGGGCTGCTACTTTGAGGACGGTCGGTCCCGGGTGAACAAGGCGGACCTAGATTCCGATCTGGCCGAGAGTCTTGAAGCCCTTCAGACCGATTACATCGACCTCTACTTTCTGCATCGCGACGATCCTTCGGTTCCCGTCGGGGAAATCATGGAATGGCTTAATGAGCACTTGGCGGCGGGTCGGTTTCGGGCTTTCGGCGCATCAAACTGGACCCGGAAGCGCGTTGAGGCAGCCAACAGTTTCGCCCGATCGAACGGACTGAGCGGATTTGTAGCCACAAGCAATTACTTCGGCCTGGCCGTGGCCAAACAGCCCATGTGGCGCGGCTGCGAATCGATCGATCGGGACTACGGTCGCTGGCTGTGGGACGAGCAGTTACCCAACTTCGCGTGGTCTCCGCTATCACACGGATTTTTCAGTGGACGGTTCTCTCCGGAGGTCACAACGGATGCCGATATGGTTCGCACCTCTTACAGCGAGACCAATTGGCAACGTCTGGACCGTGCGACCGAGCTGGGCCGCCGTCGCGGCCTCAGTCCGGCTCAAGTGGCGTGCGCATACGTTCTCAACCAGGATTTCCCCTCACTCGCCAGCATGGGTACATTCGACCTCGACCACCTTCGCCGAAACGCCGCCGCCGCCGCCGAGTCGTTGAGTCCCGAAGAGATCCGCTGGCTCGAGGATGGTGATACCTGAGGGCACTACGTTTGCGGACATGGCCCAGCTCAGCCTTTTCTGAAATGGTGCTGGTATCCGCGAAGACCACGCATCGCGGGCTGACCATCGTCAATAATCCCTGGGAAAGACTGAATGGCGGGTGTCTGTTGGTAACTCACAAAAACGCCCAGGCCTGCTCCATGTGGCCCCAGTTCATCACGGCTACGACTAAATCGACCAACGACATTTGGTAGCGGCCCGCAAATAGGACGGCGAACCATGAAAGGACGATCAGGACTAGGGCGACCATTCCGAGGATCGACATTTCGATACACCGGGGGATTGCAACGAGCCATTTGACCAGTGGCACGCGCCAGATGACATCGTCTTCAGCCTGGGGATAGTCAATCTTTACGTGGACCACCCACGGGGTCCGCCGTTGATTGTTGAACAGCCGTATGCTCGCAAGCGAGCCGGGACATACCGCTCGCCCTCGGTCGCTTAAGGATCGGAGGATGATCGATGGTGTCAGACCCCGAAAGAGGTGGATCGAAGTGTCGAGTTTCACTAATCGCAAGGTGCTGGTAACCGGTGCCTCCCGCGGTCTGGGCAGGACAATCGCCAAGCGCTTGGCAGCGGCTGGAGCCGACGTAGCCATCAACTTCCGTGAATCGGAAGGCCTAGTGCAGCAGGTCGCCGACGATATTCGTGCACTCGGACGCACTGCCGAAGTCATCCGGGCGGACCTGTCCGCGGACGAACAGGTCGACGGGCTCGTCGAGGAAGCGACACGCCGACTCGGGCGGATCGACATTCTGATACACAACGCCGGGCCCGGCGCCTACTTGCCCTTTCTAAAGCTGCCGCCGGACCGATGGCATTACGTCATGAACGCCAACTGTACGGCTTTATATCTCTTGGCGAAAGCCGTGGCTCCACAGATGCGCGATCGCGGCTGGGGGCGCATTGTTGCCATCGGTGCGGCGTCCGCGGGAATCCGCAGCGATTCCGTCTACGGTCTCGCCAAGGCCACGATGGTTCACCTAGTCGAAGCCCTGGCGGTGGAACTGGCGCCCCAAGTGACAGTCAACGTGATTTCACCCGGACTCATGGCCGATAACGAGGACATGTCGGCGGAATATGCGGAAGCGACCGCATCTGAGACTCCAATGGGAAGACTGGTTAGTCGGGCCGAAGTAGCGGCAGCTGTAGTCACGCTGTGTGGCGATGAAATGGGATACGTTACAGGCCAGAATCTGGTGATGGACGGCGGACGCACGATTCCCCGTTTCAGCCCCAAGACTTAACCCCACTCGGGCTCGAGGAGTTCCCGGGCCGGCCTGTTCGGTGCGGTAACCGAACTGCGCGGCGAACGTGTCTCGCTGCCCGTGAATCGATCCAACCCGTTGTGCTGAGCGGTATCGCGCCAAAATGTGCCGACCTGTCGCGACTCGGTCTCGGGCCCTAGATGGGGATGCGGACGGCGGTCGCAAGCGAGCGACCAAATCGAAGTGGCGAACGCGGTCGCCTAAGCGTAATTGAAGCCGGGCATGATCATGGGCAGCGGAAACGCCGACGCCAGGAAGGAGCCGAGCGGACCGGCGGGCAACTCGCCAGCTTCCCACCCCGGTTCGAACACCAGCCTGAGCAGGTCGGCCTCGCCGGTTACGTCCAGACGCTCGCCGTTGAGTTGAAAGGCGCAGCCTCCTACTCGGTTCACCGCCCTTAACGACGAAGCCGCCTCCGAGCTTGCGCGTTCAGCGAGCAGCGGCCGAAGTCCCTCCAGGAATCGCTCGGGATCGAGCAGCTTGAACGTTCCTGATTCAGGTTTGTCTACACGAGCAAGTCCACGCCGTTCACAACCTTCACTCAGATCTTCGTGTGCGCCGGGCGCGGCCAGGTCGAAAGATTCAGTTCCTTCATCCGCCGCCAACGCGGCCGCCAGGTCTATGGTCGCCTCAGGATCCCCCGCCGTTTCGCTCGTCTCAAGCGTGAGAACTCCATCACGGCGCCGCATCAGCGCACTCAAATAGGCGGTGATTCGGTCCCCTGCCTCGGCCACGAGAGTACGCCCGGGCCCCGCCCGTACCTGGATCCTGAACGCCGCCAGGGTGGCTCGGAAATCCTCCAGCGGACGGCGGAAGCGAACCGGCTTTCGAACGTATAGCCGAGCCATCGCGCCGACATCCTCATCGTCCGCATCCCGCCAAGCGAGTCCGGGCGGAGAATTGACCGCAGGCACGGCGTAATGCCCGACCTGCCCCGCCGGCTCGTAATTCATTCTTCGGTATAGTCCGCGACCGCCGGATACGATCACGAGGTCCACGCCCTCCGCTCGCATATGCCTCTCGGAGTCCTGCATCAGAAGCGTGGCGAGTCCCTGTCCGCGATGTTCCTCATACGTGCATACGGAGCCGATACTTCCGATCCTGAAGGGATGCCCCAGGCAAATGGCGTCGGAAATCCTGATTCCGACCCCGGACACCGGCTTTGAGTAGTGGCGGATGATGCGGAAATTGGGCAGGTTCGACTCGGCGTAGAGCAAAGGAAACTGACCGGGCATGGCGTCCGCCGGCGCCCCCGCGCCCCGGAACACCGTGCTGGTGAGCAACCCGAGCAACTCGGCGTCAGCCGGCGTCGCTCCGCGCGGGGCTTCGTAGCCCTCAGGAGGTCGGTCGCTCATCCTGCCGGCAGCCCTTTACGCGATAGTGCCGACTGCGCCGACTGACACCTCAGCCACCAGTCCGCGCATATACCTCGAGGCCCGATCAACTTGCCGGTCGACTTCCTCGATCCCAGCCCGGTCGTGCCCTCTGAGCACGGGATGGCATAGCTCGTACGAAAGGTAACCAGCGTACCCAGCTTCGGCCATGGCGCGGACGAACGCGCGGTCGTTGGGGAGCGCTCGCTGGTTATCGAACTGGCGCTGCTTGGGAATCCCATCGGCGTTCACGTCGAACTCGCCTCCAAAATGTGAGTGGATGATTAGGGCACCGGTTTCAGAAACTGCCCTGCTCACGGCAGCGTCCGATTGATCGGGCATGATCGGGCAGTCGAGCGAGACGCCGATGTGTGGCGATGCAATCTCACTTACGAAGTCGAGCACGTCTTCGAACCCCCTGATTACGGGTCCGTGATTCTGGAGAGCGAGCTTTATGCCTGCTCGCTCTGCATATTCGACTGACTCAGCGAGAGCGTCTCGCACCCGCATCCACGTTTCCATCGCGTCCGCGTTCCGCAGCTGGTATTCCATCAGACGGCGCGGAGTTTCGTAGCCAAGGCCCCGAGACGTGGCTGTGACTCCAGGCCACGCCGCGAAAACGCGCACGATTGGCGTTCCCATGGCCGCCGCAAGATCCACTATCTGGCGCAAGACAAGCATCTCCGCCTCACGCCTTTCCTCGACCGGGGAGGAAAAATCGTTGTAAGCCGCCAGCACAGGTATCTCAATGCCCTCATCCCGCGCGGAGGCCACGACCTCGGCCGCCTCGGCCTCGGTGACATCAAGCGGACTGAAGTGCGGGCGTTTGCATCCGATTTCGACGCCGTCAAACCCATGCCGGGACGCGCGGCCGAAGACTTCTGCAACAGAAAGGGCAGGACCCTCGTACCAACCGCCAGCGTACGTAACGCTGTACAAGGCGATCTTCATCCAGCCGGCCATCCCAGATTATCTAAGCTGATGTTGTGCTCTATTGGACGGCCACGGAAGCCGTCTCTCGCACGCCGGATGGCAGGACGTGGCGCAGGACGCGCAGGTAGTTGCCGCCCAGCACGCCGGAGATTTCATGTCCCGACATTCCCCTCAATTCGAGCCCCTCAACTATTACTTCGGTCTGCTGAGCATACGTAACGCCCGCGGAATATTTGGGTGTGACAAACATGCTCTTACTGGAACTTGGGAAGACCTCGACGTAACCGAGATCGGAGCCGAATATCCCGAATCCAACGTGCTCGGCTCCTATGAGCTCCGCGGCGTAGACGATGTGATCCACAAACGACTCGTGCATTGGTTTGCCTTCATCGAGGAACGAGGCCACGCCGTGGATACCCATTACGCCATCGCCGGCGGCTAGAGCCCTCATCTGATCGTCCGTGAGGTTGCGAGGATGGGGAGTGAGCGCCGCCACGTTGGAATGGGTGGCGAGCATTGGCCCCTCGGAGACCTCCAGCGCGTGGAAATAGCACTCGGGCGTCAGGTGCGACAGGCTCACAACCATCCCTAGCCTGGCGGCCTCAGTGACCACGGCGACGCCAAACTTGGAAAGCTTGCCGCCCGATCCAAGCTCGTTGAGACCATCGCCAAGCTCGTTACGTCCCTGGTGCGTGAGATGGATGCTACGGATACCCAGCCGAAAGAAGGCGCGGAGAAGGCTCAGCTTTTGATCTGCCTTCAGCCCTGACGAGTAGTCCTGCTGGAACGGTCTGCCGCCTTCGATCTCCAGGACCAGGCGCAGCACGCCATCGTCGCCGCGAACGGGGAGATCGGCGGCCGTTCGCACGACCTTGAACTTGGGCCAGTCCTCACATTCGGTCAGAAACAGGTCAAGGACTTGGAGCGATCCTTCGAGCGGCCTGTCCGAGCCGGCACGGTGATGCCGGCCGTCGCCGCCGACCACCATCATTGTGAGGTTCGTACCCGCCGCACGAAGGCGTTCCAACATGGAATCTCGCACCGGATGCGGCTCTCCACGGTCGGCCCGCAACGTGATCTCGAAGTTGTCCCGATGGCCCTCGGCGACTATCAAATCACTTAGGTCGGTCTTGTCGGCCACGATCATGAGGGTAGAACCTCCTGCAGAACGCGAACGTAGTTGCCACCGACGATTCCCGCGATCTCGTCGTCGCTGAATCCGCGCCCAGACAGGCCCTCGATGAACAGTTCCAGTCCGCGGCGAATGCTCACAGGCTCCGAACCGCCGGGCTCTGTCACTATCTCCCTATGGCCCCCGCCCATGGACTCTATGTAGCCCGGATCTCGGTTCAGCGTGCCGAATCCGATGTACTGGGGACCGATCAGTTCGGAGACGTAGACAATGTAGTCGATCACGTCGACGAGGGGATCCTTATCAGCGTGCAGAATCGGAGCCCAGAGGTGGATGCCAACCACGCCGTTGATTCCGGCTATCGCCTTCATCTGGTCGTCGGTCAGATTTCGGGGATGCGTCATCAGCGTCATGGCGTTGGAGTGCGTGGCGACGAGAGGGCCCTCGGCTATCTCGATGGCATGGTAAAAGCACTCTGGCGTGAGGTGGGACAGGCTCATGAACATACCTATCCGGAAGCCCTCTTTGATGAGTGCGACTCCGAATTTGGATAATTTTCCGCCGGATCCAAGTTCATTGAGGCCGTCGCCAACCTCGTTGCGCCCCTGATGAGTGAGGTGAAGGCTGCGGATTCCGAGCCGATGAAACATGCGAACTAGGTGCAGCCGCCGCTCAATGGGCCAGCGTCCCACGGAGTAGTCCTCCTGCATGGGGCGCGTGCCCTCGATTTCCATGAGGAAGCGAACCACGCCGTCATCGGGCGACTGAGGCAGATCTGATTTCGTCCTGATGACGACCACCTTGCCATCGGAATCGTCGGCTTCTTGGAGAAACATGTCCATGATCTCCAGGGATCCGGCAAGTGGACGCTGCGATCCGTCGCGGTGGTGGGCTCCGTCGCCCCCGAACGGCATCACGATTATGTTGTACGAGCCTTCGGCCAGCCGGGGGAGCATTCCATCGCGTAGCGGTCGCTCCTCTCCCCGGGCGCGCCGCCGCACGAGTTCGGTGTGGTCACGATGACTTTCGACGATTACGTAGTCAGACGGGCCCTTGTTAGCCATGTGAACCTGAACCTAACCCTTCACGCCGCTGATGACGATTCCCTGAATAAAGTATCTCTGCGCAATGAAGAAAAGGACCATCACCGGCAGGATCGATATCAAGGTCATGGACATGATGTGCTGTACCGGAAACTCTTGAAAGTAATCCCCCTGGAGGATCCTCAGTCCCAGCGCGATCGTGAAGTTGTTTTGCTCCGTCAGATAAATCAGCGGTCCAAAGAAGTCGTTCCAGTGGAACGTGAACGTATTTATTGCAACGACGCCCAACACCGGCTTGCTGAGGGGCATGATTATCCGAGCGTAGATAGCGAAATAGCCGGCGCCATCCATTCTCGCCGCCTCGTCCATCTCGTTGGGAATGCTCATCATGTACTGACGCAAGAGGAACGTGTTGAATGCTCCGGCGAAGAACGTCGGGACCCACAGCGGGTATGTCGTGTTGACCCACCCCATCCAGTTGAACAGAACATATTGTGGGATCAGCGTGATGTGGTTGGGCAGCATGAGCGTGCTTAGCAGCAAGAGAAACATGATTCCACGACCCCTAAACCGCAATCTCGCGAAGGCGTAAGCCACCATCGAACTGGATACAACCATTCCCACGACGCTCAAAACAGAGATGATGATCGTGTTCAGATAGAAACGTGGAAACGGCAGGTTGTTCCAGGGCTCGCTGAAGTTTTCCCACACGAATTTCCGGGGAATCCAGGCCGGAGGAATGAGCCAGACTTGGTCACTGGGCTTGACTGACGTCGAAACCATCCAAAAGAGGGGGACGAGAAAGACCAGTCCCACCGTGGCGACGGCAATTAGCAGAGCTATCTTGCCAATGAAAACCCTGGAGATCACATAGGTCTGCGATTTGCGTGCACGGCCCAAAGCGGTTCGAGTGGGCGGACCCGCGGATATCGCCCTCATCGCCTGAGCTCCCCTTCGTAGTAGACCCAGACGGAGGAGCTTCGGAACATGAAGACCGTGAAGAACATGATGATGCCAAACAATATCCAACCGACCGCTGATGCGTAGCCGAAGTGGAACTGCTCGAAGCTCTTCCTATATAGGTAAAGCACCATAGTTAACGTCGCGTTATTCGGACCCCCTTCTGTGGCTATCAGCGCGAAGGTGAAGATCTGAAAGGAACCAATGAAATTGATGACCACATTGAAAAAGATCGTGGGAGTGAGCATCGGGATTGTCACGTGCCAAAAGCGTCGAA
Source organism: Chloroflexota bacterium (assembly GCA_963663595.2). GTDB lineage: Bacteria > Chloroflexota > UBA11872 > UBA11872 > VXNJ01. Next base: position 1,153,026 of record CAXXGZ010000003.1, read on the forward strand.
GCGGCCCCGCGCCATCGATAGAGGCCGCTTCATAGAAAGTGGTCGGAACGGACTGAAGGCCCGCCAGGTAGATGAGCATTGTCTGTCCGACACTCCAAAGGCTCATTATCATGATCGCGATGAGCGCCCAGTCCTCGGAATAAATCCAGCCAGGGCCCGGATCGATGCCGAATATCGACAAGCCTTGATTTACCAGGCCTTTTGTCGGCTCCACGGGCGCGAACAGCCAGATCCATAGGATTGCCACGGCCACTCCGGACACCAACGAGGGTATGTAGTAAACCGTCCGCCAGACACCCTGAAACCACACACCGCGATTCAAAAGCATGGCCACTAGGAGCGAGAGAATCGTGGCCACCGGTACGACCCCGAGAGTAAATAGGAACGTGTTGACCACGCTCCTGACAAACAACGGATCTGAAGTCAGAAGGTCCGCGTAGTGTTCGAAGCCGATGAATTTCTTCCCGGTGAGCAAATCCGTTTTGAAAAAGCTCAGACCAAGGGAGAAGGCCATGGCCCCGGCGGTGAATACCAGGAAACCGATGATCCCCGGCGAGAGGAACAGAAACGCCGCGATCTCTTCACGCGTGCGCTCCGACAGTCGCCGTTTCCGTGCTGGTATTACCGCCAGGGCCTAAGCCTTCATCTGCGTTTGTTGGCCTTTAGTCAGCTATGGGCAAGCCGTCTAATCCTCCTGGCTTTTCATTACGTCTTCGACAGTGTTCTTCAACGCATCCACTGGCGTGTTCCCCGACACGAAGATTTGGTCAAATACCGGAGCAAGAACCTCCCATGCCGCGGTCTGGTTCTTGAAGTGCTCTGTTTCGGCTGCCGTGTGATAGCCCATCTTCACGGCCTCAGGAATGAGTTCGAGGTTGATGTTCTGCATCTTCGGATCCAGGGAGCGCGTATTCTCAACGTAGAAGGGGAGCACCGATTTCCGCGCGGGCACGATGGCGCGAGTCTTGCCCTTCAGCATGATCCTTTGCCATGCAGGGCTGGTGAGGTATTTCATCAGCTCCCACGCCTCGTCCGCTATGCCCTCTTCGTATACGCCTCGAAACATGCTCCACGCATTGGTGCTCATATGCGCCTCACGCGAAACGGAACCTTTGGGATGATGTGCGATGTCCCACGGAACGTCAGTTCCGTCCGCGAGCCTGAAGAGCCAGGAGACACCCTCCTCGATTGTTCCGGCCAACTCCTCCATCAGAAGCGCGTAATTGTTCTTTCCGGCGGCTTGAGGCGTTCGGACGAGGGTATTGGTGTCCCACTGTCGGGTCCGAATCCACTCCAGCGCATCCAGCGCCGCGGGCTGATCGTAGGCCGGGGTTGTGCGCGTCGGATCGTCGGGATCCACCATGTTGCCACCGAACGCCACTACGTGGTGGACGACCCGGTCGTAACTAGTGGCGGGGATGGCGCCGCCCCATCGGACAGGCTTGCCGTCCTCGACCTTGTTCAGCCGCTCGAGAGCCTCTTCGTATTCCGGCAGTCCCCAATCGATGCTTGGGTATCCGACCCCGGCCTCATCGAAGATGGCCTTGTTGAATAGAAGAACTCCCATCCAAAGGTGCTTGGGCACTGCGAATCTGAAATCGGTGCCCGCCAGCGTCATGGCGTCCCACTGTGACTTCTGAAAGTCGTCAATGATTTCCTGCGTGAAGTCCCGCTTCACAAACGGCGTCAGGTTTGCAAGCTGACCGCGGTCGGCGAAGAGCTTCGTCGTGCTTCCGAACACATGAAAAATGTGCGGCGCCGTGCCCGCCACCATCGCCGTCAAGGTCTTCTGCTGCCAGCCTGATGCGTAGGCCTCGTATTTGATCGAGAGATTCGGGTTCAGCGCCTTAAACTCTGGCGCGCCCTCTTTCTCCACTAGTTCGGCGTAGTCGCCGCCCCAGTCCTGGAAACGAATCGTGACGGCTTTTGCCTGCGGCGCTGCAGCCTGGACCGTCACAATCTTTTCGACGATTTTTTCTACGAGGACTGTCTTCTCGACGATCTTTTCGACCTCGACCTCGACCGGCACTTCCTCCCTGACGATCTGGGTGACGATCCTCTCGACCGGCACCTCCTTGGTAACGACCTCCACGACCGTTTGGGTAACGATTTGAGTTTCGCCACAGCCCGCAAGCGCGGCTACAGCGCCGATTCCCAAGCTACCCACGGTCAGTGACCGAATGAACCTCCGTCGCGACGTCAGCGCGGATTTTGGCTCAGACATTTCTTTTCCCCCTCATTGAGTAAATCGAACCATCTCGAATTAAATCACCTACATCACAAATCTGTTGCAACCGATTGCAAACGCTAGCTCATCACTCCTTTCTGGGCGCCGTGCGGGACGCGAGCATACCGAATGAAACAGGTCCTATTGGTGGTCGCGCAGTTTGCACTCCTATATCCGTTGCGCTCCAGCCTGTAAGTCGGGATATCAGCATGGAAATCGATGATTCACACATTCGGCCCTGGCAAAGACCCATTCCAGCCCTTGTTCTCCGCTTTATTTCGTTGGTATTTCTGGCTCCAGCATCAACGGACTCAAGGATTGATGCCTTGGTAACCTCCTCGCACCTACAGATGATGGTCTCGTCATCCGCCAGCTCAACGAGGCCAGGCCGAAGCCTCGAAACCTTGTCTATCGCCGAGCGGAACCTTTTAAGTCGATTCAACCGGGAAGTCGCCGCTGCCAGAGAAGCGCTCGCATCCTCGCTACCTATCGCTCCCACGAAGACCGCCGCGGCGACACCGGCGATTTCACCTTCAACCTCAGCAACAATTGCCCCGGCAACACCGGCGCCGTCGCCCGCGGAGAACACGCCCTGCACCGTTGTCGCCATCCGCTCGTCACGGATCGGAATCCACGTTTCGGTGAGGCTATTGAAACGATGCTCGCAGCCGGCCACCGACGTCAGGCTGATGTCCGGCACCTGGCCGAAGCCAATGCAAACGGTATCCACGGCTAGCGTGCGCTCGGTGCCGTCGATCGGGCGCCAGTCCTGATCAACCTGCGCGACGGTGGCTTCCTCGGCCCGGCCGTCTCCCGTTACTTCCGTGACAATGTGAGACCAAAGCATGCGCACGCCATGTCTGCGCAAGTTGAGCCGCATCCCTATTCCCTTCAGGATCAGCGAAGGCTCATTGAGAAGGGCCATGGCGTGCGGAAGGACCGCGAAGGAACGTACCGGATCCACTGCGGTGACTTCCTCCGCGCCGGCCTGCGCCAGCTGCTCGGCCACGACTTGCTGCAGGGGGCCTGTGCCCGTGAGGAGAACCTTGCGGCCCGGCAAAACGGCGTATTGCTTCATGAGAACCTGGGCGGCACCGGCCGTAATGACGCCGGGGAGCGTCCAGCCGGGGAACGGAACCGGCCGTTCAGGCGCGCCGGTGGCGAGCACCAGCGCGTCTGGATGTACCGCAACGGATTCCCCGTCCACGTCGAGCTCCAGGCGATTGTTGTCAAAGATTCCCCAGACGCGGGCATTGCCCCAGACTTCGATCTGGGACGACAGCGACTGGACTCGATCGATCAGGTTGTCGCCGCGCGGGTCATGGAAGTCGATTGAGCTCCCGGGCGCATCGCTGAACTCGGACGGTATCTGTCGGTAGATCTGTCCGCCGAGCCGCATGTTTTCATCGATCAGGAGGACGTGAGCATTGCGCTCCGCGGCTGCAATCGCAGCCGCCAGACCGGCTGGTCCGCCTCCCACCACGACGACTTGCGCGCTGAGAACGTTCGTTACAGCCACTCGCCGAATCCTGTCTGTCGTTTGATGGTCATTCCATCCGCGACCTGGGTCCGACAGGCGCGCTGGTTTGGATAGCCATCCACGGTGACGATGCAGTCGTGGCAAACTCCAATGTTGCAAAAGATTCCCCTCGGGGAACTGCTTTTGTCCGTGGTTCGCAGAGAATTGATGCCCGCGGCCCAGAGGGCAGATGCCACCGACTCGCCCTCGAACGCGACCACCGGGTCGCCGTCGACCTCTATCTCGATACGCTCCCCCCGGCCGACGGCGAGGTCAATGCGCAGGTCGTCACGGACCTCGCCGGTCACTCGGACACCGCCGCTTCGGCTTTTCTGGCTTTTTCGAAGCGCAATACGCTCAGCTCTTCCCACGGCAAATGGGTCGTTCCGGTCATTATGTATTCCGCCGTCAGAAGACCGGATACCGGACTGTACTGGATTCCAGTTCCGGACGCCCCGGTGGCCATCAAGATCCGATCGTAGCCCGGAACTGGACCGAGAATTGGATACTGATCGGGGCTCATCGGTCGCAAGCCCGCATGAGACCGAAGCAATCTGACTCGTGCCAGCATGGGAATCGCCATAACGGCGGTCTCAGCAAAGAAACTCATCTTTTCCACGGTGGTGCGCTTGTCGAAGCCCACGAGTTCCTGCTGACTGCCGATGAAGAAGTTTCCCGATTGGGTCTGTCGTATGTATCCCCGCCCCGAAATGTGGACCATTCTCTCGGTGATTATCGGAAGAGGCTCCGAGACGACGATTTGGCCGCGCGAGGGCCACACCGGCATATATACATTCTGACGTCGGAGCAGTTCTGGCGCCCATGCCCCGGCAGCGTCCACGACCCAATCTCCTACAAAGTCGCCCTTGGTCGTTCTAACTGTCAGAGGTCCCTGCGACGAAGAATCGATCTCGAGAACGCGGACCCCAATCTCAATTCTCGCTCCAAGCCGGCGGGCCGTTTGCGCGAAGGAATGAGTCACCAGCATAGGATTTACCTGAGAGGCAACCGGATTGAACGAGGCCCCCAGGAGGGTTGGGTTATAGATGGGCTCCATCTTGAGGACTTCGGGTCCATCGATGTATTCAAACGTGAGGCCGACCGAATTGGCGCGTTCCACTTGCTGTTTGAGGCGGCTGATCTCGCTCTCTTCGAATCCCAAATAGAACGATCCGCCGTGGACCATCTCGAAGTCGAGATCCAACTCGTCTCTATAGGCCTCGAGCAGCCGGTGACCTTCGAGGATGTATTTGACCATCCAGTCGTCGGTGTCCACCGGCGTGGAGATCATCCCGGCTGACGCGCCGGAAGCGCCGGCGGCAACGTGGTCGCGCTCTAGCAGGACAACTTCCGCGCCCTCGCGAGCCAGATGGTAGGCAACCGAGCATCCAAATACGCCGCCGCCAAGTACCAGAACCGAGGTTGAGCCGGTCGGCACCTATCCCCCTTCGTCCCCGACACGCCAGTGTCTCGGGAAATCCATTAGCTTCCTTGTACCGCCCTCGGGTCCCCAAGTCAATTTTTTAGCGAACGGCAATGTTGGCGGCGGACGGCCCATTGGCGACTCGGGCGCTAGTTCCGCCGTTTCATCCAAGGGATCTGCGTTGTCGGTATCTCCGGCGTATTCGCGTTGGTGCCCATCGCCTTGTCTCGCCGCCGGCGCTCCCACGTGAGCTCGACCCAGATCGTTCGTCGCCAGTTCGGCTGAATCGCGAACTCGTCGGGGAAATCGTCGTTGCTCCGTTTGGGGATGTAGTTGTCGTACCCCTCCGACCGGTGGACCTCGTAGCGTCGGCCGATCTTCCTCCCGAGCTCCACCTCCGTCATGGCTTGGGCCTCAATCTCGTCAACCTCGCGCGAGTGATCCGATTTACGATGGTCACGACCATAACCTCAGCCAGCCACCCAGAATCAGCAGCCCGATGATCGCCGCCGCCCAAAGCGGATGCCTCACGACGAGATCGAATAGCCATACGACCGCGAATACCGGGCCCCACATCGCCAGCGCCACGATCCCAAGGGCCCACGCCACAGCTTTGCCGATGCGCCTAAGTTCCATACGCGAATCGCTTCCTATGGCTCGCCCATTGCCCTGAAATGACCACGAGGTTAATGTCAACCGTCGGCTCGTCGAGCTCTGCTCTGCGGTTCATGGACTGAACCACCTTGCGCCGCGCTTCATGCACTGCCTACAGAGTGCCCAGTCCAGACTTCGCCGAGCCGGCATTTCAATTCTGCGAATGATCATCATCTGCCATTCTTCGCCGCCTCCAACGGCGTTTTCATCCATGCCGGCCATTCGGTCGCGGCCTTCCTGAGCAAACCCGCGATCGCCTTTTCCGCCGCTTTGAAGCTCTCCATGAGCCCAAATTCCGTCACGAAACGGATCATGTCCGCCTGCCCCGGCACGAGCGGGACCGGCTTCCCCTGCAGCTTCGAGTCGAGCTTGGCCCGCACGTGGAATGTCATGTCGAGGAGCCAGCGATCGTTCTTGATGCCCCCGTTGAAGGCGACGAGCGTCAAACCTCGGAACTCGTGGAACTGGACGATCTTCCGGAACAGACTGGTTATCTGCGGGCCCTGCGGGATCTCGTCAAGCGCCTATACCGCCCAATGCTCGAGGCCGCGTTGGGAGACGGGCTCACTCCGGGTAAGTAGCGGCCTTTCTGCATCAAGCCGTGCCCCAGGTACCTGAGGAGGGGACCACCTCGAGGCTCTCTGAGGTTCACACGCCTTGGTTGACGCTATCAGGCAATAGTGTCGAAGAAATTCACCAGGATTTCCTTCGCGGCATCGCGCTCGCCGATGAACGCAAGCGCCTCGAAGCGGGCCTGGTTGATGATGTATTCGGCGATGATCCGCCCGCTCTCTGCGTGTCCACGCTCGACAGCTTCGACGTCAATGCGGTCAGGGGCTTGAGCGGCCAATTCATCGTCCGAGGGAATCCCGCCGCCATCTGATCCGGCGAGTCTCCACGATTCCCACTTGAGGCGATCGTTGAATATCTCAATAGCGAGACGGAGGTTCTTCCTGCATTGGGCTAACCCCTCGGCGAGATCGGAGTACACGATCTCGTGGCCTTTGAAATACCTCGCCCGTATCTGGTCCAGCGCCGCATCCAGACCTTCGACCAAGGCGAGAAGACCCTCGGCATGATCGCGCCAAGGCAGTTCGCTCGCGTTGCGCCGTCCTTCGGTGGTCGTCGAACTGGGTTGGTTCATCTCGGTAGGCTGCAGGGCGGTTAGCACGTCGACCCGGCTCCCTTGCCGATCGCGAGCCGAATCGAGACTGTGGACCGTCCACGTCCCCGAATCAACCCGGGGCTGGATCGGTGCAACGGGGATCCCCGCCAGTGTCGCCTTCTCGCCCCTGTCCTCGACCCACGCGTTCCAGCTGCTTTCGAGGAATCCGGATACCGTCCTGGCTTTGAGCCGGGAGCCGTGCTGCCCGGCGCGCCACCTCTGATAGCCGGAGAATTCGATGTGTGGCCGTTTTCCAATGCTCCGGCGCTTCCCGCGATACTTGCGGACACGGGCCTGGGCACTTGCCCGGGTCTTGCTCCAGGTGGACGTATCGATCGGTTCCCAGTTCCCCACCTTGTCAGGCCGACCGACATCGTCCCAGGCAAGCGAATGGTCGTCACCCGGCTCCCGGATCTCGTAGCCCGCGTCGTCCAGGATCGCGCCAAGCTCGGCCAGCTCGATGGCGGTCACGTCGATCCAGCGCCCTTCGACCAGCGGAGTATCGCTCAGATACGTGTGAGGCACCGACTTCAGCTTCACCAGCTTGCCGCCTTCGACTTTCCCCGATTTCACGAGGTGTCTAAGGGCCCGTTCGAGCTTTTTCGAGACCGTTGCCACCTCCCTGTCGGCAACGACCTCTCGGTCCTCCGCTTCGCCCGCACGCCTGTAGATCTCCTCGAAGGCCCATTCCTCAAAGATCCCCGCGTCCTGGAGAAAGTCCCAGGTCACGACCCAGTTGGCCAGGGATGCTTCAACGGCGGAGGCTGTTTCCTGGTCAAGCGGATATGGGAGATCGCGACAGGCACGCATCCATGCGTCGGCCCCCGACGACCGGCGCGCGTCCTCCCGCAGCCGGTGACTCACATCCAGCAACAAGAGGCCGGTCATCGGCTGCGCGGAACGCAGCTCTTCGGCTATTCGACCGTTCATGTTCATGTGCAGGTACCACAGGAACACCGTGTCCCGTACATCTTCCCGCACCCTCCGGTTCACGACGTCCCAGGACTTGCCCTTCGATGCCTTCCTTACGCTGTCCTCGGCTTGCTTCGGCAGCAGATACAGCGGCCATGCGTCGTCAGGCCTTCCCTTGAGGCTCGCCATGTACCGGCGCATGGAGCCCAATGGCAAGATTTCTGCCAGATGCTGCAGCACGACCTGGGTGGGGGTGAGGTTTGACCCGAGATCGTCGACCCGCTTCTTGCGAGACCTCAAGCGGCTGACTTTTCAGGAAGGTCGTCCGACTCGGCCAAATCGGCATCGAACGGCGACCCTGTCTCAGGCTGCCGGGCGGCGAGAGCGGCCTCGAGGTTTGCCAGGCGCTCCTCAAGTTCACCGACCTCCAGCAGCTTTGAGGCCACGAGTGCCGTCCTGAGCATGGCGTTGGCCCGGCCTATTGATACCTCCATTCCGAGCAGATCCAGCGCCGCGATCTCGAGGAAGCGTCGGATGCCCTTGACGGTGTCGAAGCCTTCCTCCAGGTCGTACGCGCCCTCAAGGGTCTTCTCGCGCCGGCGTCTCAGCCCTCCCAACCGCCTCGCCTCTGCGGCATCCGCCGTATGGTCGGGGTGGTGCCAGAAGCAGAATTCCTCTTCGCGCATGGGCGTCGCCCCGCAGGGGCCGCCGTCTTGCTTGCGGAATAAACAGGTTCGGAGCCCTGTTACCCCTACCAATGCCTACCTCTGCTGGGAAACGTATTTGTAGGGTCGAGCTGGCCGATCGAGCGGCTTCGGGCGCTTATCTTCACGATGTGGCCATAGTGACAGGACTGATCTAGGAATCCCGTTCCGCTTTCTGACCCGTGAAAGACTCCCACCTGGCGATGGCGACGGCGCAATACCGGGGATCGATTTCCATCGCATAGCAAGCGCGACCGGTGCGCTCGGAAGCAATGATCGTGCTCCCGGAACCGAGAAACAGATCGAGGACAACATCGCCCGGTTGGCTGCTGTTTTCGATGGCCCGTTCGATTAAAGGCAGCGGTTTCATGGTCGGGTGCAGCTCGGACTCCGATGGCCGGTCGATCCGCCACACGTCGCCCTGGTCCCGGTCCCCGCACCAGTGGCGCTTCGCGCCTTCGCGCCAGCCATACCAGATGCACTCGTATTGACGCTGGTAATCGGCGCGGCCGAGCACGAATCTGTCCTTTTCCCAGATGATGGTGTCGGACCAGTGGCCTCCTTCTTCGGCGAGAACGCGCGAAACGAGCGGCAGCTCCTTGCTGGACATACATACGTAGAGCGCACCGTCGACGTTGGCCAGTAGGGCCGACGCCCAGCCACGAACAAATGCCTCCCACTGCTCGGGTGGAAGTGCGTCGTTCTGCAGGCGTCTGCGGCGCTGGCCCCGCTGCCTACCTCCGTGATCGCCCAAGGCCACGTTATACGGCGGGTCGGTAAAGCCCATGTTTGCCTTCGTGTCGCCCAACAGCGCCGCGACGTGCCCCGAATCGGTGGCATCGCCACACATCATCCGGTGCTCCCCGAGCTGCCACACGTCGCCCAATGAAACGGCCCCCGGGGCGGACTGCTCAAGTGCCGCGTCCAGGTCGAAATTCTCGGGCTGGTCGCGCTTGACGCGCACCTCCAGCTTCCTTAGGAGTTTCTTGATTTCGTCGTCCTCGAAACCTGTCAACGTCAAATCGACATCTGCGACACTTTCGAGGTCGCTAAGGAAGCGAGCGAGCAACGGCTCGTCCCAGGTGCCCGATATGCGGTTGAAAGCCAAGCTAAGAAGCCGGGCCTCCTCGGGCAACAGATCGACGTAGATGACCGGCACCGACTCCATGCCGAGCCTGCGTGCCGCCAACAGGCGCTGGTGACCGCCGATGACCGTCTTGTCTTGCCGCCTGGCGACAATGGGGTCGACGAGCCCGAACTTGCGGATCGAACGTGTCAGGGACTTCAATTCGCTGTCCGAGATGCGGCGAGGGTTGGCGGGGTCCGGTCGAAGGGAATCGATCGGGACATATTCAATCTCGATTCCGTTGCTCAAATTCTCTACCTCATTTCCTTGTCAGCGACATCGCCGACCGCGATTTTCTGGCAGGTTTTCGACCCAGAATCCTGAATTCTCAGTCTGAGACACCTCCCAGACCCCCTCGCCAAGGGATTCGAAGCAAGACTTGGATCATCGGATCCCACAGGACCCAGCGTTTCGTCCCATCGACGGCTTCGAGCCTCTTAGGCACATGGTCGCGCTGATACACCGTCTTCTATCGGTCAGTTAGCATCGTTGCCGCCTCCCAGAAACCATCCCGAGACTGCACGTAGGCGAGGTTGAATCCCCGCTCGGGGTCAACGTATCGCCCGCCTGCCTCCACACCGAGCTTGGGAGCGCTGCAGCGCCACCAGTCCGAGCGGGAGTCAAACCAAACCCGCGGGCTTTGACACCCTTGACCGTCTTCGAGGGGTTGTAACCCGCGGAATAGGTGCTTTGATCGGTCGCCGGGAGGAATTCGCTCTCCTGCTGGAACGTGCAAGTTGGGCAGGCGCTTGCGAACCGTGCTGCCACTCGCGTAGACGCCCTGGGCTCGGTGGGCTCTTGCCCAGGATTCCAAAGTTGACGGGTGCCAATCTCCCGGAAACAGGACGGTCAGATCGGCAATCTGGCGTACCGTGGCGAAACACCCTGCGCTCCTGTAACGGCGTTGGGTTCGCTCACTGATCCCCGTCAACATTCGAAGGACGCCTTGGGAGATGGGGCGGTCCGCAGGGGGAACAGCGCCGAAGAGAGTGCCCCTTCGCTTTGCGAACCCGCCGCGGAATTCGACGAGCGCAATCATCTGTCGGTGCTGGGGATATCGATTCGCACCCAATAAGGCTGCGACGCCCGCGGTCCCAATGAGAAAGGCCGTGCGGGACGCGAGGTGCCAGAAGACTTCGTCACCTTCCCTTAGCAGCTGGCGAGCGTAGCTACGCGAGAAGAGCCCCCACTCGAAGGCTGTGCGCACAAGCCGCCTTCTCGAAACGCCGTTGGCGCCAGGAGATGCCTTTAGCTCGATCGCTACCAGCCAAAGCAGGAGTTCAGAATCGAGCCGCTTGCGAAGTGCCGCCGCTGCAAGGTTCCCAGGCACGGTCAAGGCATCTGACTGGGGGCTACCATCTGCGCTCCGGCGCGAGGTGTTGCCAGGCGACTGTTGCGCAGCCGAACAAACAGTACGTTGCTGAGGACTGTCAGCCACGAGCTGGCCCCAGCACTTGTGTGACCCGGGCACGCGAGACCCCAAGTCTCCGAGCCAGATCAGACCGATTTCGGGCCTCGCCCGACTCGAGCATCTTGCGCCAGGCAGCCGTTACCTTGGTCTTACCCTGGTTCCGGCGATCCTCAGCTCGTCGTTTCGCCCTTCGTGCCAGGCTCGGCAGGCGGACTCGGAAGGTGTCTCTTATGACGCTCTGAGGCGCAAGTTCGGGGCCGCAAACGTCACGAATCGCGTGATTGCATAACTGAGTGAAATCACCGTTCGCGTCAACACTTTCGTCAACTACGGGTCCGGATAGGACCGGATGAACTCGGACAAGGTCGGAAACCTGACCACCAAAGACGGGGTAGGACCGGGGGTACTCGGAAGATCTCGGATGCGGTCGGACGTTGGGGTTCGGACTTTTAATCCGTGGGCCGAGGGTTGGCCTGTCCGCTGGTGGCGGTCTGGACGGGATTTGGTCACCGCAGCAGGTGACGCGGAAGTTAGCGGCTCGGCGTGAATGACGAGGAGTGTATTTGGTCTCCATGCGACGACGATCCCCCGGCTTTGCCGGTCGGCCCGCGCACGGCTGTCAAGATTTCTGGGTTTCGACGAATCAATGGGACCGTGCCGCCGCGGCAGCCCAATCGTGCGAACGGGTCCGGGCACGTACGCATCGCCAAGACGGGTTCCCACAGCAAGGCTCGCCGGCAGGTGCTGCTCCGATCAGAACCGCTCCGCCGTGCGAACGGATTCGGGCACGGGCGCATCCCTCAACACGAGCCCCAGAGGAAAAGTCTCCTATGAGCGCTAATCCGAAATGGGCGGTACCGCCCCAAATCGACACCGGCCCGACAAAGCGAACCGGTCGGGCCGTGGCACTGAGTTCGTATCGCAGCAGCAGTTCGAAGCCCGGTTTCGCAGGGGAAAGAAGACTCGCACCGAGACTGGCGAAAGCGAACGCCTCTCGTGTATCGGGCCAGCATCAACTTCGCCGCTTGTCCCGCGGCTCGCCTTCCGAACACTTCGGAACCCGACGGACAGTCGCACGACATTCGAACTCAACGAGTCACAATGAAAGTCCGTCGGGGCTCGCAGTCTATTTTAACGACGGCAAGCGCCGGGCCAGCTTTGCTCTGGGCGACGGCTGCGAGCCTGAACCGGCGCCTATCGGAAATTCGTGCGACGAGCCTCGGCCCGCGCCAGCGGCGGCGCCAGCGAACTGCCTGACCTCCACAAATGAGGACACGGGTCGTCAGCGATCGTGGCCAGCCCATTCATTCCCCCTCTCTTCGATCCTCTCCCCGACAGAGAGTAAGAAGATCCGGCCGCCGCGGTTGCGGGGCTCTGCGCTGCAAAACGTCAGCGCCAGGGACTTGCGGCAGACACCGATCACCTCGAGCGTTCCGGCACGCGGGGCGATGAAAGGCCCTGGAGGGACATCGATTGTCATCGACATACCGTCATTCGCCTCTCCTCAATTGAATCCCCGAGTAATGGAACTCATCTCGGGAGGACTGGACCGCGACCTTTGCACATCACAGGGGCAGCGGCCGGGAAAGCCCGACGTCATCAATCGCCCACGAACGGACCACGGCCAATCTCACGAGCAAAAAGAAGTAATGGAAATGACAGCTGAAATGGGGGAAACGCAATGCCAATAGTTGACGGAAGCATTCGGCCGCGCATCGTCGAAATCGGACGCCTGAGATACGGAAAGTTGGAACGGAACAAGGACGGGACGAGCTATCCAGTTGAGTTAAATCGATTCCGATTCACGAGTTCGGACCCGGTCGCCGTGGAGTCGATGGCGCAGATATACGGCGGCGAGATGGAACCTTGGGAACACCTTGGACGCGATTTTTGGCAGGTCGAAATCGATCATCCGGAAGTCGTTGTTGTGGTGCCAGGGCAACAGCACCAAGCAATCGCCCAGTGGTACGAGAAGTGGCGGGATGGAATCCTCAAGCGGCGCTGCGACGGCGTACTGCTGCTTGCCGGGGACGATGCGCCTCGGCCGCAAGCATCCCATGAATCATGTGAGTGCATCTGTCCCAGATCTCGTCGGGGCGATGCTGGTTACTGCGGACCGATTACCCGCTTTTTCTTTGTGATTCAGGGCATCGACGTGGTCGGCGTCACGCGTTTGGAAGCCGGAGGTTTTACCGCGGCAAGTGAACTGATGGGCCAGATCGAATGGGAGCACCGCCAGCGTCCTGAGGCGCCGTTCCATGCCTACCTGGGGCTTGACCGTAGGTACGGCCATCGCGAGTCGGAAAGGACGGCACAGAATCCAACTGGCGACGTGAGCTACCACACGCCGGTGTTGAGGTTCCGCCGCGATTTGCCCAAGTTCGACCACGGAGACAGGTCGTTCGACGCGCACGAATTATCGATCCCGCCACTCGACAGACAAGCTACCTACGACGCCGAACGCGGACGAGCGCCCGCGGATGTCGATCATCCGGTCGCGGGTCCAACCGCGGGGGCCGAGCGGCTTCCCGCGCACGCTGGGGCAATTGAAGCGTGGCACGCCGAGATCGACCGCCGCTCCTCCGTGGCGGAGTGCAACGTGATCCTTCGTGGAATCCGTCAGGAATTTGAATTCAATCCCGAGATCAGGGAGCGGCTCAACCTGAGAGTGGCCGAGCGCGTCCGGGCGATCTCCCGCCGCGTTGATTCCATGGCCGGTGGCTAAAAGCGTGATCTCACACGGACTCCAACGCCGGCGGCAAGTCGAAGGATCTCCGCCCTCGCACTCATGGTGCGTATCGCGGCGCACCCTGCCTCGGCGGAGAGGACGAGCGAGCGATGGACTTCGCCGTTGTGACGGGCGGGTATGCAAGGCCAGCGCCCGCTAGCTCGTGAGCTTCCGCCTCGTTGCCGACGCCCTGGACTACGCGCCCGTGAAGGGCACCACGCTGATCATCCTGATCGCGCTGGCGGAATTCGCCAATGACGACGACACGGCGTGGCCTTCGGTGAAGACGCTCGCCCGAAGATCGCGCTGCACCCCGCGAAACGTGCGCAAGGCTATGAACGAGCTTGAATCCAAGGGGCTGGTTCGGAGGCTGCCGAATGCAGGCCCCAAAGGCGTCAACCGATATCTGATAACGATCCAGCCGATGCGTTCGGAGGGATCGCCCGACCAGGGGGAAAAGATTTCACCCCTGAACAGCGGGCGCGCCAGGGGCGGAACCCCCAGTGGCCTCACACAACGGAAAGGGTGGATCGGGAACCGCTATAGAAGAGCCAAGCAAATCGAATCGCGCACTGTCCGATTCCCGGGCCATCCTGGCTCGGATCTACGCGGTCTGGAAGTGGCCGGAGCAGCGCAAGACCAAAGGCCAGCGTAATCGCGATCTTGCCTCGGCGCGGGAACTGTTGGACTCCGGGTGTGGTGGAGACGACGTGGAGCTCGCGGCCTACGCGATGACTCAGGATCCGTTCTACAAATTCCGGGCCGGTCTCAGTGTCCAACGGCTCGCCGACGAGTTCGAGAACCTGCTGGCGATGGGCCGGCGACTGGGCCCCCAGGCCGACGACTGGCAATCACATCCGGCGCCGCCGATTGCCATGGGGGATGCTCGTGATTAGGAAGGGGTCGGGCTATCTCGGGTGGGCCCCGGCATTCCCAATCATGGCCCGATCCGTAATCAGATTGGGATCGAATCTTGACCAAGAGTCCCGCCCGTGGGTCGCCGGGTTCGGGATTCCACGCCGGTCCCGGCGCTCTTCCGACCTGCGAACACGTCCGGCCGCGCCGCCGATTGCCATGGGGGATGCTCGTGATTAGGAAGGGGTCCGGCTATCTCGGGTGGGCAGCTTCAGGCAGATATGCTCCCGACCCGGAACCAGGTCGAGGCACGGGCGCGCCTGTTCGCACCCTGGGCTGCGGTCGCGCTGTGAACGTGCGTCGAGCGCGGAAAAGCGACCCAGCCCGACCTCACCACGGACCATCGGGACGGTCTCCGATCGGATACCCACGATGATCGATGTTCCCCGGAACGTTGAGGCCGAGCGGGCCGTGCTCAGTTCGGTCCTGCTGAATCCCGAGTCCTTCGGCCAGCTTCTCGACCGGCTTGAACCGGACGACTTCTTCGACACTTCCAATCGCAGCGTGTTCGGCGCGATGGTAACCGTTCACTCGAAGGGACTCGAGGCTGATGTTGTGGCGGTTGGCGATGAACTCGCTCGTACCGGCGGAGCCGAGAAGACCGATCGGGAGTGGCTCGCCTATCTGAGCGAACTGGCCGGAAGTCCGGGATCGTTTCTCAACGTCCGAAGCTACATCGACATCGTGGAAGACAGCGCGGTCCGGCGATCGCTGGTGAGCAAGATATCCGACGCCGCCCAGCGTGCCGTGACCGTGGCTACCGCCGACGATGCCGTGGATATGGCGGAGCGAGCGGTGCGCGAAACGCGCCATAGCAGGATCAGCTACAAGACGATCCGCGAGGTCCTCGACGCGGCCATCGACGGCGCCGGGCGCCGAATGTCCCGCGGCGTGTCGACGGGCCTGAACGGGCTCGACGCCTACCTGGGCGGGCTCCAGCCCGAAGATCTCGTACTAGTGGCGGGCAGGACCAGCGTTGGCAAGACCGCATTTTTACTGCAGCTGGTCCGGCATGCCGCCGGGGCCGGGATCGTGACCGGTCTGTTCAGTCTGGAAATGTCCGAAGCGCAGATCGCCGAGCGGCTGCTATCACGCGAAGCGCGCATAGAGTCCCGTTGGTTCCGCGACCGGAACGTGGAAGCCGACCAGGAGGCGACCGTGGCGCGGGCGATCGGCCGGATTGGCGATCTGCCACTCTACGTGGCTGGTCCGCGCGAGCCGACGCTGGCGGCCATTCGAGCCCAGGCGAGGCTGCTGAGGTTCCGGCATCAGGTCGGCCTGATCGTGGTGGACTATCTCCAGCTCGTCCGCGTGCCGGGCGCTCGGTCGCGCTACGAGGAGGTCGGGGCGGTGTCGTGGGGACTCAAAGAATTAGCCCGCGAGATCGGCGTGCCGGTGCTGGCGGCGGCGCAACTCAACCGCAGCGTCGAAAACGAAAACCGCGCCCGGCGCCTTTCCGACCTCCGCGAATCGGGGAATCAGGAGCAGGATGCCGACGTGGTAATCCTTCTGCACGCAAAGCAGGACGAACCGGGCGCGATCATATGCCGCGTGGCCAAGCATCGGAACGGGCCCACGGGCGGCGTGACGCTCAAGTTCAAGCCGGAATTCGGCATATTTCGCGAGGCGAAGTGAGATCGTCCGCCGCCGTCGTCCGGGTCTATGCAAAGTTCGCTCGTAACGCGGCGTCGCTGTGCGTGTTTTTTCTCGTCCGCCTCGCCGGCGAAGCGCGAAAACGTTGGCTGTGGGCGGTGGCGGCGGTCGGACTCTTGATCCTGGGCAGATGGATGGGAACGCATTGACGCGGCCGCTCCCTTTCGGAGCGCTCGGGCACTGCTCGACGGTATCGGGACGTTGTTCCCACTTCGCCAAGTTGGCGCGCCGTTCGAGATGCCGCTTGACGTTGGCCCTCGCGGTCGTGGGACTGGCCGCGATGCTCGTCGTGGCCTGCGGCAGGCCGTATTCCGTCTCCGGCGAAAATGCGCCCGATCCAGCCGCGGCGGAAACCGGGTCGAACGCCCGCTGGTACGCCCAGCAGCTGCGGCTGGTGAGTTCGGCCGAGCCGCTGGCAGCAGAGACCGCGTTCGAGCTGTTGCACGTCTGCGACAACGGGGCGTCCATCTACATCCTCAGCGCCGGCGAGAGCACCGAGCTGGCGGTTATCCCACGCGACCGGCTCCCGGCGGGCCACCCATGCAGGGTGCGCGGGCCGTGACGATCGGTCCGATTTTCCACAATTCCGGCTGTTTGAGCGCGGCTCGCCCCCCGTGCGCGATGGGCGGCGGGGAATAGTGGCCGGGGTGGACGTCCAGCACAATCGCGGCTGGTCGCAACATCGCCGGGCCAATCACCGGAACCGGCACAAGCCCTGCGACGTGCGCTGGCTGGGGATCCTGGAGCGAGCGTTAGAGGACATGGTGATAGGTCTGCACACCCTCCACCACCTGGCCGAAGAAGCCGGTTACGCGCTTACTCCCGAAGGCCGCTGGACCGAGATCGAAAAGGTGACGAAAGGGGAGGGGGCGAAGATACGGCACAGTTCGAGCCGCGACGGTAAGGGCGGTGCAGGTGATGATGATCGTTGAATGGCGGGTCGGTTCGTTCGATCGCGACAATGCGGAGAGTGGGACAATAACGTGCGCCCAACTCCAGATACGACCTCCAGACCTCGCCAAAACTGCTCATCGGGCATACTCGCGTCCGACGCGGGCCTATGACATCGCGTGGAACACTTCCTGGAAGATCTGATAGGCATCCTGCGCCAAACGGTCGCCATCGTCGCCTGACACCTCGAAATACTTGACAACGGCCTGAGGACCCACCGATGCGGGTGATTCGAAATAACGCTTCAACTTTTCGATCGCGGCAACCATGGAGGGCGCGTTGGAATGGGTCTTCAACTCTTCCACGGCTGCCCTCGGGCCGCCGGGGTATCTCCGCAAAAGGAAATACAGATCGTACGCGTCCTTCTCCCTGTCTGCCGAAAGTGCAGCGGCCTTAGACGCAAAAAGACCCGGCAGTGCCGCTATTCGGAGCGAGACTCTTAACGATCCGCGGTCAGGAAGATCGACGGTCTTTTCGATAACCAGCGGATCGCGGAAGGCCAGGTCTATTCCTTCGCCGACGCGCGCCCGCGCATCTTGAATCCGCGGATGCCGGTGTCTTCCGGCGCCTTGCGGAGGAGCCAGAAGATCTAGCTGAACGGCTACGTCGCCCGCCGAGCCAAGACGCAAGTTTTTCGAATAGCTGGACGCAATTTCCTGCCCTAGGCGATCACTTCTCAGTCGATAGCCGAGGTCAGTAAGGCGTTGGTGAATCGTCGCATAGTCGGCTTCGGGAATCGCATCTGGGTCGAGCGCGATATCTACATCGGTGGTACCGACGTAGTCGTCGCCCTGGCCCCAATAATCGAGGGTTTGCTTTGTTGCCATACCGCCTACGACTACCCAACCTTCCGGGTATCCGGCCAACAGCTCGGCGATCTCAGCCAAGACCGATTCAGCAGCAACAACTGCTTCGACCGTGTATCGGCGGCTCGGGTTCCTACCCTCCCTCATCCGTACCGTCGAATTTCAGAAGAGATGTGCGCAGGGCTTCCGCTTGTTCCGCAGCCCTGCCGCCAAGGCTGAATAGGTCCAAGTAGACCTGGAGTGGGCTTGCCACCCGGTATCCTCCGATCATCCGAGCACGATAGAAGACGAATTCGTCGTATGGCTCGTAGATTCGGGCAGTCTCCCCGCTGGCGACCTCCGTCGCGCCTAACATGGTTAGAGCCTCTCGCGGATCGGCGGAGAAGTAGAAATCCAATCGCTGGCTGGTCGTAAACGGGGCGAGTAGATCCGCTGCGGAATACATCGTAAGGGCGTAGTCGCCGAAGGACTTAAACTCGCTCGACAGAAGCGCTCTGCGAACGCCGTCGATACCGTCCAAACTGTAGATCCCAACATACGCTGATCGGCGAAATGAGTAATGCTGCCGGAATTCATCCAAAAGCGCATCTCCGCGACCTAGCTTGAAACCGCCTCTCGATAGCTTGAGGATCCACATCTCCTCGGACAGAGCGGTAACGATCCTATTGACGTAGCCGACACTCAGCTCCGATCCGTTCGCCATTTCGGACTGGGTCCAAAGGCGATCTGGATTCTCAAGAAGCAATCGGACGACTCGCTGAGACTTTCCTTTGAACGGCGATCTGAGCCGTGTCGGTTCTGGGTGTCGATTTGGCTTACCCTCTATGGATATATAGGCCCGCTCCGCGTTGAGTAGACAGTTGCCAGCCAGATCCATGTAGCCTACTTGGAATTCCCGGATTGCGGCCCTGCCTCGAGTCGAAACATAGGGGGCGAGCACGACGGGATACATACCCGTCAGTTGCCCGATGCGTCGCGCTTGAGCGGCCGCTCCACTTAGCAGCGACGGGGCGCTGCGCCCCTTTGCCTCTCCGACACACGCAACGGTGCGGCCAGTGGGCAGCTTGATTTCGAAACTCACGTCTGGCCGTGCATCTGCTGCCTGGGGCTGGGTCACCCAATTCTGCAGGTTGAAGTCAGGGTATAGCTCGTCAAACTTCGCCCTGAATTCATCTAGTACATCTGCACTTGACAGTAAGTTCACCTATTTGCTCTATTCACTATTTTGTGAGCGCTTGTCACAGTTGTCTTCTGTGTAACTCATGTTCGCTATATTACCATATTCACTATTCAGTGAAACTGTTAGCAAGCTTCATTGAGCCAATACCAATGATGTCACCGACGCGAGCAAACCGGCCATGACTCGCCTCTGCCCGAGGGCGGGGACAGGACGTTCGGCATACCATTCCCGTAGCAAGCAACCCTGATGCGTGGCTGCAACAAAACGTGCACATGGGCAGCGGGAAGCGGAGTGATTCGATAGAAGAGTGCTTGCGCGATTTCGTCTGCGAATGGACACTGCCGGAAGCCGGGACGCTGACGGAGCCCGCAGTGAAATCTCGGCCCGTTGCACGGTCTGTGCTCAGATCGGGATATTCGCTTACGGTCTGCCTCTGATCGGCTCGGGATCCGTCCCCTTTTCCCGACCTGGTGACAGGTCGGGCCACGTTCCTTAAACCTCCACACCTCTGATCCTCTCCGTCCAGGGAGAGGAAGCGAATCCGCGGCGAGCTCGGGAAGCGCTTTCAGCGCACGTAGACCTGGAACTCTTCGGGCATCTTTGACGGACAGGCCCCGGCGCCGCGCGCCACGGCCAGGCGATCCGGCGAAAGCAGTTTTAGGAATACGTGGGTATCGCCGCCGTTGGGCCAGTTCTCGTAACAGTGTTCGGACGTGACCGTTCCGGGATCGGCCCACGTCGCGGTTCCCATGTCGGTTACCAGGTTGTAGCCGGGACCGCCCAGCCGCACCTGCCCGGAGAGGTCCGCCGCGATGGCGAAGCCCTCGACCCCGGTAGCCTCGTCAAACCACGCTCCGGCCACCGTTCCCGGCACATCCCGCGACGTGCTCGGGCATTCCGCCACGCTCACCTGCCTGCCGCCGGGGGTCCCGGATTTGCCGAGATGCGCGGCGCGCATGGCCTCGTCAAAATAGTCATAGGGGCAGTCGGCATGAAGCGCCTGTTCCATGCCCTGCGCGTCGTACCGGGTCTGGTTGGCGAAGCTGTTGCGGTGCGTCGTGTTGTAGACGCCCCAATCGAACGGCCCCTCCGGCGGCGCGCCGGTGGTCCATCCGATCAACTCCCCGGCAGCGAACTCGATGGGCTCGCGGAGGAAATCAGTGCGGCTGTCGGGCTTCGGCTCGGGCGGTGAAACCGACCGAATACTGTCCACGACCGCCGACAGATGGTCGAATTTGTACATGACCTCGCAGCTCACCTCAAAGAAGAGCAGGTACTGGCCCACGCCGGCCTCCGCGTAAAAGCCGATGGAAATGAGCCTCGAAGCCGCGGGCGCGTAGATCGGCGCCCCGGGCGGATCTGATACTCGCGGATCGGCTCGATTCAGACTTATGAACGAGTGCTGCTTGATCACGTTTCCGGCTTGGCTTCCAGAGGGCACGATCGTGGCGATGAGATCGAATTCCGTCACCGGGTGCGAAAACAACGGGTTCGGATCGCTCTCGACCGTACATGGGAAGCCCCAGAAGTTTTCGACTTGTTCGTCCTTCGCCGGTGGAGGCGGCGGTGGGGGAGTGATCCCTGGCGGGTCGATGCTGTCCCCCGTCCAGTAGATGAGCCCGGCGGCGGTAAGCGCCCAGTGATTCCAGCCGTCGGTGAACGTCGGCGTGTTCGTGCTCTGGCGATAGAAGGACAGGCCCGTCGTGGTGGCCTGCAGCGCGTCGCCGTTTTCGGGATTCGCGTGCTCGCATTCCAGCGGGTCGCCCATGGCGTCGCCAAGATGTGACTTGAGATCCGCGAATCCCAACACGAACTCGGCAGTCTGGCCTTGCCCGCAGTGCGGGGCCGCGCCGCTCGCGAAGCCTGGCGGGGCCCAGAGCACCGCGGCGACCAGAAACGCGGCCGCCACCCCTATCGATCTCATCGTCCTGGGCCCCCGGGGTATCTCAATCGTTGAACGTATGCCTTCGCAGGGGGGCGATTCGATTCTGCTTGCGGGCGCCGCCGGTCACGCTTCAGGATTACCGACGAGGACCCGGGCCAAATGTATTCCACTTTACATCTGACCTCGGCACGGCGGCACATCGCCCACGGAATGAGCCGCGCGTCGGGTTGAGCCGCCCGCCGTAACCCTCTAAAACAGTTTCCTGAGGGCGTTGATGGCGTCCGAATCGAGACCCGATCCCGCCGATTCGCTTAGCATCTCCATCACCCGCGACTCTTCCAGGCCTTCTCGGTAGGGCCGGTCGGCCTTGAGCGCCTGGTACACGTCGGCCACCGCGATTACGCGACCACCCACATCGAGATCCCCACGGGATTTTCCGTTGGGATAGCCGGCGCCGTCGGGCCGCTCGTGGTGGTCCCCCGCCATATGGGCCACGTCCTCGAATGCGCCGATCGTTCCGAGAATTGATTGGGTATGGGCAGGGTGATTCCGGACCACGTCCCACTGCTCATCGGTGAGTTTGCCAGGCTTGTCGAGGATCGAATTCGGGACGCTCAGCTTGCCGATGTCGTGCAGGAGCGCTGCGACGCGGATCTGCTGCACCAAGTCGTCGGTGAGTCCCATCGTCCGCGCAATGCCTTCGGCGACGAACGATACCTCTTCCGAATGGCTGGCGGTGAATTCCGACTTTGAATCCACTACGTCCGCGAAGACGGAGGCGATGTTACGGAGTCGCTCGTCGTCCAGCGCCAGTTCCACGTCGTCACCCGCGGGCTCCCAATCGAAGCCCTCTCCGCCCCCCTCCTCCACTTTCCGCCAGAACGATGTGTCCGCCGAGAGCTTGAGGAACGCATCGACGAAGGCTCCGTCGAACCACTCCTGACGACGTTTGCCCATGATCTCGCGCGCGGAATCGGTGTCGTACTTGGTGGACAGGACCTCGGCGCACATGGCCAGCGAGAGCAACTGCGCGAGCGGCGGAATTATGCCCCCGCGCATCCGCCTCGGCGCGCCCTTTCCGTCCCAGCGCTCGAAATAGCAGCGCACCGCGTCCTGCGTTTTGGCGGGGAATCCAAGCTTCCCGGCGATGCTGGCGCCGCGCTCCACTCGCGTGCCGATCAGACTGACGTGTTTCTTTGGAATGTTGTACAAGGCGCCCATTATGCGGGTCGCCCGCTCGATCGGATTGGCCTCGGGAGCGACAAGCGAGGCAAGTTCTCGCACGAAATCGGCAAGGCTGCTTTCGTTCTCGGCGGTCCCGTCTGAGATGAACTTAATCTCATCTCCGCGCAGCACCTGGTAGTAGGCTCCCCTAACCGCCGAGCAGCCCGAATCCTTCAGCAGCGCGGCGTGGAACACGGCCGTCTGATCGTCCTCGGACATGCGCAGCTCTTGTGCCACCAGGACTGCGATCCGGCCAGTGCGCCGGCAGTGACCCGAACGCTGCCCCATGATGAGATCGAGCGAAAGCGACAGCGCATCCAACAGTTCGGATCGCTTTACGGTCATCGCGGGCACGGTCATAACTCCTTCGGCTTTATCGTTCTCAATCAAGTGGCCGGAGACGAATCATCTCCGGGAATCCCGCGCACTGGCGAGAGGGACGACCGGCGCGCAAACGCTGACCCTCGCGCCTCACGCGGCCCCTATTTATATACCCATTCAGAGGTAGGCGGTGCGGTGGTGCGGAAGGCGGCGGTGGCGACGCCAGGTTCGGCCTGCGCCGCCGAAGCCTATAAGCGTTGCTTGATCTGTTCCGCTACTGATTCCATTTCCGCGAACGGGATCTCCGGTCCCCGCTGCTGCCAGAATTCATCGTCGCCGTCGTATCGGGGAATGATGTGGAAGTGCACATGAGGGAACTCCTGATGGGCGCCGGTGCCGTTGTTTTGGTAGAACGTGATGCCAGTTGGTCGGAAGGCCCTGGCGACCGCGAGCGACACCCGGCGGACCGTGCGCATCATGGCGGCGCCTTCGGCGTCGGTGAGCTCGAACACGGTCGGTACGTGACGTTTGGGAATCACCAGCGTGCGCCCGGGCGCCATCCTGAACGGCTGAACGTATGCGAGCGATAGGGCGTCGTCGAGCACAACCGCAGGCAACAGCCCCCATTCGTTGACACGACGTTCTACGTGATCGCACAAGGGACAGCGTTTGCCGCCGAGGTCGGGAATCGGGAAATCGTTCATGCTAGACAGCGTATCCTGAGTGCAAACTCCCCCGCCGCGCTTAGCCCGCCCTTTCACTCGCCACGTCGGCGAGGTCCATGCGACTGAAGTAGGGAATGCCCGACGGCGCCGAGACAAGTACCACGGCCAGCAACAAGCCCGTCAGAACTGGCAAATTGAGCTGCAGCGAGAAAACTATTCGCCCCTCACCACGCTCTTTGGGGGAGGACGAAAGTGAGCGGGGTCGGCTAGGCCTCGTCCACCTGAATTGAATCGCCGGCCTGCAGTGTGCCTGCTCGTTCGACGCGCGCGAACCAGCCCCGCCGGCCGAGCAGCGTCTTTATGAAATCGGGCAACCGCTCTTTCCCAACGTAGGGCAAATCCGCGAGGTTCTTGCATGGGTTGTTGGGTTTGGTGAAGACCAGCTCCACGTCGCCGGCCCTCAGCACGGAGCCTGCCGTCATCTGCTCGTGCAGGATGCCGGTGGTCGTCACGTTTTCAGCCAGGTCCCCGGCCTTGACGGGCCAGCCCTCGGCGTTGAGCTCTTCGATGGTCTCCAACGGCATGACCAGGATGGCGCGATCGGGATCGTCGGCATGCTTTTCATGACGGTTGCGATTGAAGTCGCGATCGAAGCCCATCGCCGATACGCGCACCCGATCCACTGAAGCCTTGGGAAGACCGTTTTCTCCGGGTGTTTCCGGCTTCACACTGAGCTGATGCACCTTGGCCTGGATCATATGCTCGGCTCCTGACTCTGCTTTCCCTGAGCATAGTCGTAACGCGGTTGAAGGCGTGTCGAACCCCATGATCCGCGGCGACGCCCGCGTATGCGATCCCCGCCCAGGATTTCGCTCGCCCGCCGTTACACGGTAAGCGGCGCGTTCGAGTATCGGGCAGCGCGCCGAGGTCGATCCTCGGTCTTTAAAAGGGCCTTTTCCCACCGGCGAGGCTAGGACGGGGTTTCCGTCGCCGCGGTATTTCTGGCGCGTAGGCTATCATCTATATACGAGCTTGCCGTCCTTTTAGGGACGCTGGCGGCCCACAAGCCGCATGCCGAACTCTCTTCACGGGAGAGGCGGGGAACCCATCTACGGGGTGAATCCCGCGGAAAACCGCGGGTAGGGCGACTCCTTAGTCCGAATCCGACAGCTAACCTCGCAGGCAATAGAGGGGGGCGATTGTGCCATATTTGGACCTCAAAGGGAGCTTGGACCCGGATATCGGCGGAACGTACTCCGCCCAATACGGTCAACCTCCGGCCGAGCTTCCTTTACTGTTCGGTTTCGCGGACCTTGCGAATGGGTCGGCCGAGTCTGGATCGACGCGGGACGCGGCGCAGGAACGCGGTGGTTCCGACGCCGAGGAGATCGACAGGCTCGTGGTTGCCATAGTGCACGGTTCGGACGCCGGAAACGTCAACGACGCGCTGCAGCGGGCGGGATTCGGGTTCACCCGCATCAGTGCGCAGGGCGGTTTTCTAAAACGCGGCAACGCGTTGTTCCTAATCGGGACACCGTCCGCGCGGGCGGCGGAGGTGTTCGAGGTCATCAGGAGTAGTTGCAGCCAGCCGCCGGCGGAGGACGGCGGCCAATCGTCCTACGGCGTTGCGTTCGGGCTCAAGCTCATCAGCTTCGACCGCGTTTAGGCCCGTGGACGCCCTCTATACGCGGGACGAGTCTGACATCGGTCGGCGGATCGAGGACGGGACGTTCGATCGACTGATCGTCGGGATCGTTCAGAAGGAAGATGAGGACGCGCTATCCGACGCGCTGAATGCCCGCGGGATCCCACACACGCGGATCGATAGGAAGGGCGGTTTTCTGCGGACTGCCAACACGGCGTTCGTTTGCCTTTGCCACCAGTCGCGCAGAGGCGAAGTGTTGGACATTTTGCGGCGCACGTGCCGCGCGCGCATGGAGCGCGTTCCGTCGATCGCGTATGCCGGCCCGCCCGGCGCGTACTTGATGGGCGATTGGAACGACTACCTCGAGGAGGTGCCGGTCGGAGGCGCGACGGTGTTTGAGCTTCAGATCGAGGACTGTCAGCGGATTTAGGGAGCCTGCGAATGTCGCAGGCCCCTCAGAAAAGGATTATTTACTTTATGTCAGCAGTTAGAGTTGCGATCGTCGGAGTTGGAAATTGCGCCTCCGCACTGGTGCAGGGCGTCAACTATTACAAGAACGCCGACCCAAACGCCGATGTTCCCGGGCTCATGCACGTCGATCTTGGCGGCTATCACATTTCGGATCTCGAAATCAGCGCGGCATTCGACATCGACAGTCAGAAGGTCGGCAGGGACGTGAGCGAAGCGATCTTCGCCGGGCCCAATAACGCCGCCAAATTCGCCGAAGTACCCGAGGTCGGAGTGAAAGTATCCCGTGGGATGACCCATGACGGTATCGGATCGTACATGGCTGATTCGATACGCAAGGCCGACGGAAGCACCGAAGACGTCGTCGGAATCCTCAGGGACACGGGTACCGATGTCGTAATCAACTATCTCCCGGTGGGCAGCGAGGAAGCCACCAAGTGGTACACGGAGCAGATCCTGCGCGCCGGCGTGGGGATGGTGAACTGCATGCCCGTGTTCATCGCGCGGGAAGAATACTGGCGGAATCGGTTCGAGGAGGCGGGAACTCAGATCATCGGCGACGACATCAAGTCGCAGGTGGGCGCGACCATCGTCCACAGAGTCCTGGTGCAATTGTTCCGCGAGCGCGGTGTGAATCTCGAGCGCACGATGCAGCTAAACGTCGGCGGGAATGCCGACTTCAAGAACATGCTCGAGCGCGAGCGGCTCGCGTCCAAGAAGGAATCCAAGACCAACGCGGTGCAGAGCGTGGTGGATTTCCAACTGGAAGACCGCAACGTCCACATCGGACCGAGCGACTACGTGCCCTGGCTAAACGATCGCAAATGGGCCTACATTCGGATGGAAGGCCGCGGATTCGGCGACATGCCGCTCAACGCCGAGATCAAGCTCGAGGTACAGGACTCGCCCAATTCGGCGGGCGTGGTGATCGACGCCGTTCGATGCTTGAAGCTTGCACGAGATAGGGGGATCACCGGCGCCATCGAGGGGCCATCGGCATATTTCATGAAATCGCCGCCGGTCCAGTACGACGACAACGACGCGCGGGCCATGGTCGAGGAATTCATTGCGGCGTCCGTACTGGCGCGGGAAGGCCGATTGGGCGATCCGGCCCCATAGTCGGATCCGTCGCACAAGCTGCGTGATACTTGCGACTGGCGACGGCTGACCCGATCGTTTCCCGTTCGAACCGGCGGTAAAATCCGGCGACCCGATAATTCACCGGGCAGGCGGCGAACAGATCGAAACGGGCACATGGTTCGAGTCGTACATCAATCTCGGATTGCAACGGAAAACGCATTCCGGTGACGAGATCACGAGCGCGTCGCCGCCGATGCCCGCGCTCTCAGACCGACCTCTATGAAGCCAGAGCGGCGGCGGCGCGGACGATGGCGGCGGCGCGGACGATGGCGGCGGCGCGGACGATGGCGGCGACGCGCTCGTCGCGGGCGGCTCCCATCGACGCGATTTTGACGTGACGCATCTTCTTGCCCGTGCCCTCGAGCAGGCCATGGGGATCGTCCATGTCGGCTCCGCGGTGGATCGTCAAGTTCACGCGCGTTTTGTGCGGCGCGATGGCGCATAGCTGAGTTCGCAGTCCATAGCTGATTGTCCGCCATCCGGCGTGGACGGTTTCGTCGGCGTCGGGAATTACGTCGAGTATGACCTTGCGAAGCTCAAGCGCCAGTTCACGGATTCCCGGTTCATATCCGCTCAGCAGGGTTTCAATTTCGTCCATGGCCGCACGATCTCAGCGTTCAATCCGCCCGCACCCACCATTCGCGGCTATCACCGTGGTATGGCCGACATACAGTTGGGAGCACGGGGACCGATTATGTGTTAGGTACATAATCCTAAGGTGAATCCAGGTCCATTTAAACGATCTGCTCCACCCGATTGAGCCCATGCCGAATATCCTCGTTGTCGACGATGAGAAGACTTCCGTAGAAAGCGCACGGGTCGCACTGGAAGCGGTGGGTCATCGAGTCATCTCCGCTTCGGATGGAACCGCTGCGTTGACGGCCATGCAGCAAGTCGCATTCGATGTGATCGTCCTCGATATGCAACTGCCGCGGATGAGCGGGCATCGACTTCTCCGAGCGCTACAAATGTCGGGGTTGCGGTTGCCTGTTGTAGTGGTTAGCGATGTGAAAACCATAGACACGGTCATCGATGTCATGCGCCTTGGAGCAAGCGACTACGTGCAAAAACCCTTCTCGTCCCGGGATCTTGTGGATGCGGTTCGGCGCGCACTCAGAAACGCGCCAGGCGGGCTATCCGAGGCCGTCGACCTTGATCCCGAGCGCGCACAAGATATCCCGGATAGCAGGCGCCAGGAACCGGAACTCGCGGATGTGGCGCCGCACCGCGACGGTTCCGAATCCACGAGTCAAGTGGATGGAAGCGGGCCATCGCCGTACTCGACCGACGATCTGTTCCGAATACGGGCGCGGCTTCATGAAGGAACCTTGCGGTTGCCGGTCATGGGGCCGGTGCTGGAATCCGTCCTAGAACTGACCCGCAATCCGGTTGCGTCAAGCATCGAGGTGGAGGAATTGGTCGGCCGTGAACCCGCGATCGCATCCGCGGTCCTCCGGTTGGCCAACTCAGCCCTCTATACGTCACACAAGTCCGCCGAGACCCTTCAGGAGGCGCTAGTCCGAATCGGCAATGCCGAGGTTATCAATCTCGCGCGAACCGTGCTGTTGCGCGGCTTCTTCACTGTCAAAGGGCGAGCCTACCAATCGATTCTGTTGGAGATGTGGAGGAACACCATAGGTTCCTCATACGCAGCCCGGTTGCTCGCGAGGCAGAGTTTCGGCATTGACCCAGAACGGGCATATACGGCGGCGCTCTTTCACAACGCCGGCGAACCGCTGCTTGTCAGGATCGCCGCCGAAATGCATCCGACCGATCAACTCGACGAACGGGAGCGCAATTCCCTAGCTTCGGAAATCTCGAAGCATCATGAGGAGTATGGAGGCATCCTGCTACGGGCTTGGAACACCGATCGTAAGTTGGTCAACCTGACAATGCGGCATCACCACTTGTCTAGCTACGGTGCCATGCAGCCAGAATCGGCCGAGGGGTCGGAGCTGACAACGATCGTCCGCGTCGCATACGCAATGGCGCTGGAAGAGGGATATTCATACGTCGGAGCTGTCGAACGCACGCTCGAGCCTCCCATCCGATTAGCTCGTAAAGAGCTTTCGCGGACCAACCTAGAAGAAGTCAAGGCGACGCTGAGACGCGCAGTCGAAGTAGTGGATGACCCCGCTCCAAACGGCTAGAGAGCCTTATTGCTCATCTGCGGCAAGTTGTCACTCCGACATTACGGAGTTGCAACCTTCGTTTGCCCATAACGGGATCCGCTGCGCGCCGCGCATTCGAC
Source organism: Chloroflexota bacterium (assembly GCA_963663595.2). Lineage (GTDB taxonomy): Bacteria > Chloroflexota > UBA11872 > UBA11872 > VXNJ01. The sequence goes on from CAXXGZ010000003.1 coordinate 1,181,999, forward strand.
GGACATTCGACCCAATGAAGCGAACGAAAATGAGCGGCAACCCGGCAAATCTTGACCACCATTGGGGACGACGTTTTGACGCTCATTGGTTGGCAAGTACATGGGAGCCGGGCGATACTGAGCCGAGTCACGCCAGTTCGAGGATGGTCTACGCGTCTTGGATGCGATCGTGATAGTCGCATTTTCCACAGCTCTGCATGCGTCTTGGATCAGTTGCGCGGGACCGGAAATTGGCGCCGACTGACTCCGTCGGCAGGCCGCCGAGCGAGAGCTATTTTCCCGTTCGCTTAACCGAGCTTGAACCGGGCACCTCGGCGCCTTTCGATCTCAGGGTGGGAACTGGGAAGCGCTTCGCGATATACCTGCGGCGGGGAGCCCCCATTAGGGACGCCACACTAGATGGGTTACGAGCCAACTCCATTGCGAATCTCTATGCAAGATCGGAAGAGCTGGAGTGCTTTGTTGATTACACGATCTCGTGCGCGCGCGCGAGTCTGAGTAGCCCAACGACACCGGCACGGCGAAGAGGCGAGGCGATAAGAACGGCCTCCGCCGCCGTTGCCAGACAGCTCATCGAAGAGGTCAGTCCGCCCGCGATCACACGGGCCGAGGCACTGATTGACCTGACCATCGGGCAGATACTGCCGGATCACGAATCCTTGATCGCTCTTATCCGGGACACCGAAGTCACTCCCGAGCTTCACGTTCACATGGTCAATTCTTCAATATACGCCCTGGCCCTCTGTGATCCCCTGGATATCACTGATCCCAAGGAGGTTCAAAAGCTTGGAATGGCCGGGCTTCTGTTCGATATCGGAACAGCCCACTCAAGCGCTTATGCGGCTCCAGATGCCACCTCAAATTACGTATGCGAAGGGGGATTCGTCCGAGCCCACGTCCATGAAGGACTCGAGGCGCTTGAGAGCGTTCGACAAATTCCTCGGGAAGTCCGGACGGCCGTACAACAGCACCACGAGCGTCTGGATGGAAGCGGTCTCCCAGGCGGTCTTGCCGGCACGGAGATTGCGTTTGAGGGACGACTGGCCGGTGCCGTCGATGTATTCGACGCGCTCACCACAGGTGATTCGAGCGCCAGTCGGATGAGCGCGCATGACGCGCTTATGAAGATGCTCTCTGAACTGAAGGGTCACTTCGACGACAGAATTATTTCCTCGTTTATAGGCGCAATTGGACCGAAGAAGCAGATCCACGTCGAGTCGGAGAATACTGGCCCGACTTCACAATGACGCATCCGGTCCGGCTCGTCCATTCAGGACGATCGCTCGAATGCGTCAAGTCGGCCCCACGATGGACTGTCAGGTTCACGCGCGTTTTGTGCGGGCCGACGGCTGACCGAGCAATCCACTCCATCGCCCGGCCCGTCACTAGGTCGAGCCACGATTGTCATGCCCCCTCACCTCGATCGTCCCCGCGAGGAAGAGGAAGGCCGCTGGCATGCGAAGTCGTGCCCGGGGTCAGGAATCCGTGTAGGCTCACTTTCGCCTTAGGAAGTCCAGCACGTCCGCGGCGCTGGTCCATGTCACGCGGCGCGTGACCCTTTAGATCGGGCGTTTTGAGATAGGGGTCAACGCCGTGATCTTTGGGTCCAATTCGTTCGGGAGAATCGTCGTGGACATCGCCCGAAAAGGAGGAGGAGATGCAGCCGGCTATCCCGCTTGGGCGCTTCGTCTGAAGAAAGCGTCGGCCTCCTCGTCTCTGGGAAAGACAAGCTCGACGCGAAGCTCATCAAGTGTCACCTCGCATGCCGTTCCAAACTGGGCCACCAAAGACACCGTCTTGATCACCTGGTCACCGATCCGAATGTGCGGGCAGACAACCAACTCGGCACCGGGGTCTTCAACGTCAACCGGGACGTCTTTCATATATGCCTCCGCTCGCTCCAGGAGCTCTTGAAGGCGCTCGTCGGGACCTGAGTCCGCCACTTCCATCCGCATGCGACGCAGGAACATCCACGCCACTGCGGAGAAGTTCACGACCATCTCGCGAAACGGCCCCGGCCCGAGGACCGCATCGACAAGATTGATCGGGCCGTCACCGGTTTGGGGAAAGAATCGACGGCCCGCTGCGTTCTCATCAATCAGGTCCCACCAGCGATTGATGACGTATGCGGGATAGGGCTCATGCGATTCGAGCATGATCTGAATGGCATTACGAAACGGCGCGGCGGCCGCGTCCGACAGCTGCACCTCCGGATAACTGGGCGCCAAGCCCGCCGCCTCCAGCAGGACGTTCCGGTCTCGAAGGGGGACCTCGAGCGCCTCGGCGACTTTGTTGACGACATCCTTTCTGGGCCTTGAGCGGCCCGTTTCTATGAATGAAACGTGGCGCTGGGATACGTCCGCCCGGACGGCCAGATCCAGCTGGCTCAGTCCACGTTGTAGCCGCCACCGCTTCATGTAGCGGCCGAAGGTCGTCACCTGGTCGATAGTCGCAGTACTCATGGTTCCATGCCTCCTATCGCAGCCATCATGCTTATGCAATTCGCTGATGGCAATTACCTATGAGGGAATTGATGCTAATACTGAGGCTACGTAGTGTAGTGCAGGTTGAACAAGAGCCCAATGGAAGGGGAACCTCATGACCGACAACAACACGTACAAGTCGGCGCTCGTCACCGGAGCAACGTCCGGCCTCGGATTTGAGGCCGCGGCACAGCTGGCGGAGTCCGGGTACGCCAGAATCACGATCACCGGGCGCTCCATCGAGGGCGCCGAGGCGGCTCGCGCCGAACTCGTGACGCGGACGGGCCGCATCTTCGACACGTTGGCTTTGGATCTTGACAAGCCGAAGAGCGTCCAGGACGCGACCGCCGAACTGGCGGACCGAGGTGAGAAGTTTGATTTATTGCTGCTGAACGCAGGCATGGTGTCAGGCGGGGAACTCCTCAGAACCGGCGAAGGCGTCGAGGTCACACATGCCCCGCTCATAGGCCACCATCTGCTGACGATGGGGCTACTCGAGCACGGCCTTTTGAGCGATCAGGCCCGCATTGTGATCGCGGGTTCCGAAGCAGCGCGCGGCGACGTACCGATGATGAACCCGGTTGATCTGCCGGATTTCGCCGCGAAGTATTACGAGGGCGACCTGGCCTCAGCCGCGGAGTCACTTATTCGCTCCGAGGGTCCGCTGAAATACAAGCCGATGACGGCGTACACGAACGCCAAGTTGTTCGTCGCCTACTGGAGCGCCGCGCTGGCCCGGAAGCTGCCGGCCGGAATGACCGTCAACGCGGTATCGCCGGGTAGCGCTCCAAGCACCAACGCGGATCGCAATGCGAATTTCCTAATGCGGTTCATCATGATCCCCATCATCAGGCTGGTTCCAGGAATGTCAGCGCCGGTGTCGGCGGCCGCGAGTCGGTACATCGAGGCCGCCGAATATTCCGAGCAGGTCAACGGTGAGTTCTTCGCATCGGCGCCGAAGAAGATGATCGGCCAGCTGCACAGGGTGCAGCTTCCCCACGTCCTCGATCGGGACAGCCAGGAGGCCACCTGGACCGCCATCGTCCGAGTCGCCGGTGGAGTGGAGTACCCAGTCGCCGCCTAGTGAGGGCGGTGGATTCAAGATCGAAACAGTAAGAATTTCAAAAATCAAGCTGAGGTAGGAATGTCAACGGTTACCGAAGAAGTATCGCAAGCCACGAAGGTGTCCATCGTTCGAAAGAACTGGGTGCTCTTCGTGGTATCACTGACGACCTTCATGGTGTTCGTCGATGCGACGGTGGTTAATACCGCACTGCCATCAATCGCGAGGGATTTCGCGGCCACAAACTCCACACTTCAATGGGTGGTGAATAGCTACTCATTGCTCGTCGCTGGGCTTCTGCTGCTGGGAGGCACCACGGGGGACCGCTTCGGCCGCAGGAGACTCCTCGCAGTCGGAACACTGGTTTTCGGGGCCGCAGCGGTCGGCGCAGCCTTGTCGCCCAACGCTACCGCCTTGATCCTGATGAGAGGACTTCAGGGTGTTGGCGCGGCGATGATGCTGCCGCAGACGTTGTCGATAATCACTAACGTGTTCGACCGGCGTGAGCGCGCCAAGGCGATCGCCGTGTGGACCACGGTAGGCGGGATGGCCGCGGGCCTCGGACCTGTGCTGGGCGGACTGCTGGTAGACAATGTCAGCTGGCAGGCTGTCTTCTGGCTGCATCTACCCCTTGTCGCAATAATCCTGATTGGTCTATTAATAGTCCCCGAGTCGCGCGACTCGCGTCGGACTCCGATGGACATTCCCGGGGCGATTCTTGGAACCGGGGGGATTCTCGCGGTCGTCTACGGAATCATCCAGGGGCCGGAGAGCGGTTGGGCCTCGGCCGAGATCATCTCGTTCTTCGCCATTGGTGGCCTGTTGCTGGCCGCATTTGGGATCGTCGAGGCTCGCAGCGCTCATCCGATGCTGCCCGTTCGATATCTCAAGCAGCGTGACTTTGTAGGTCCTGCCCTGGTCATGACGGTCCTCGTCCTGGCCATGTCCGGGATCTTCTTCTTCACCACCCAGTTCCTCCAGCTGGTACAGGGCAGAAGCGCGCTGATGGCGGGAGTAGCCATCACTCCAATAGCCGTGACGATGATGGCCGGCGCTGTAATCGCAATGAAGGCCGGTCAGCCGCTGGGCCCCAGAGTTCTCTCGATCCTGGGCAGCTTGATCATCATGGGCGGAATGGCTGTGCTGACGTTGCTCGAGGTCGACGCATCGTTCGCCGTGCCGATCATCGGGTTGGCTCTTTTCGGATTCGGGATGGGCATCATCATGCCAACGGCGACCGACACGATAATGGCCGCGGTGCCCGTTGACGAGGCTGGAATCGGATCGTCGATGAACGATACGAGCCGAGAGATGGGTTTCGCCCTCGGAGTGGCTATCCTGGGCTCGATAGTCACCAGCATCTACAGAAGCGACGTGACCCAGAGTCTCGCCGACATGGCATCGAGCCAGGTAGTGAGAGGTGTTGCGGATAGCCTCGGATCTTTGGGGCAAATCACAAGTCTGCTGCCCCCCGATGTCGCCTCTGCCGTGACGATCGTCGCCAACGAGGCCTTCGTAGACGCTATGCGAATCGGAATAATTGCCGGTATCGGATTCGTGGGGCTCACGATTGTCATCGCGTTTCTGACGATGCCTAAGACGATGCGTGCCGGGCAGGCGGAGCTCGACGAGAGTGACGCCACCGACTACTCGACGCCGGCGGTCGCCGATATTGCAGCCTAGCTGCGCGTAGGCAACAAGAAGCCTCGCCCCGACGATCGCCGAGGCTACGAAGCGCGAGCCCGCGGGCCATTGCGGATCCGGCGGTCTCCGCATGAGCCGAGCCCTACGTAGCGCCACAGGGCCCCGGGACTGCCAACCGGGGCCCTGTCTCTGTGGCTTCGGCGTTGCGCGAGTCGTACAGGCGCCCGTCACGCCCCGGTTTGATGACGCCCTCGAGATAGCTCTCGTCGAACGTCAGGTCGCACTCTTTGGCCCTGTCAATCATCAACCTGACGGTGATGCTGGAGAGCCCCTTGTCCTCGAATCCGCCGCCGACGTTTGAGTGGACGCCGGCAAGCCACACCTGCTCCACGCGCTGAGGAGTCGTGGGTTTGCCTACAAATCAAGTCTGGGGTCGTTGGGTCGCACGATCGACGCGAAGGTCGCGGCCCAGATCGAAAGCTCGAAAGGCCAGACGTCCCAGCCTCTTGCCCCCGGCATCTTCCTGGGCGACTTGGGGGCCGTCGGGGTCATTTCCAGGCGATTCGCCGGTGGGGACCTGGACAATCGACAACGAAGGCCGAGGCCACTGGTTGATGGAACAGGACGCAGACGGCTTACGGCGGCTGCCGGACGATTTCCCCGCGGTGCCGCTCACACTGCCCGTAAAAGCAACGAAGCCTCAATGGGAGCCGGATTTGTCCAATGGAATCACGGTGACCTTAGGCGGATCCCAGGAAGATTTCAGGATCTCCGCTCAAGAACGTTGATGGTGAGGACTCTCAAGTGGAAAGTGACAGGCCCAGTACGGGTCTCACAAGTCCGCCTGCCCTAGAAAACCACTGCTTCCCAGCCCAGCTGCCTTAGGTACGGTACAGAGCCGTCGACCTTCTAACTAGTCGTGGGGAAGAATGTTGTCGAACACCACTTCGACCGGTGGCGGCGGCGGTGCGGCCAGGTCGAACCCATGAATACCCACGAGAACCGTTTCCCGAAACCACACGTCGAAATCACTCGTGCCCGCCATCATGCCCGGCATCACTTTTTCCGGATCGTCCGCCACGATATGAACGACGGCGAAATCACCGTGCGGCGTCGACTGAAGCGTCGCCTGCTCATATTTGATGCCGATGGCTGCCCGTGACGCCAGGTAGGCCTCGCGGCGTGCTCCGCTCAGTTCAGCGATCGATTCCCGCCATGCATCGGTCTTTCCCTCCAAAATGGGAGCCGCAAAGCTAAAGTGGGGCATTAGATTTCCTTTCCGCGTCGAGCAAACCCACCCGATCCGAACTGGCCTGCAAAGGGAAGCAAGCCGTACAAAAAGGGCGACCATAGTAGCACGATCCGAAAGCTCAATTTGCTTCCCAACGCTAACTTCCACTCATATGGCCCGCCGACCAATCGTTCGGAACGTCGCGGCTTACCCGGAGAATGTATGGCCCGTTCGATCATTCGACTTACCGCCCGAGACTTTCACGCCTGGATGCCGATCATGGAGGGCTTTGTGGACATAGAGAAAGCGGCCGGATCATGCGGCGTCCAAGTGTTTCAATCAGCCGACCTTCCCAATGACGCGGTCATGATTGTGCATTGGGATGACCGGGACGCCCCCCGGAAGTTCCTCGGATCGCCGGCTCTGGTCGCCGTGATGCAGAAGGCGGGCGTACTGGAAGCATCAGAGACGCCCTTCGGCGAGACCGTCCTGAACTCGGAGCACGAGGAGCTCTGGCGCGAATTCGGCCCAGGCCTTCGTTCAAAGAGGTAATCACCAGTGAGTCAGCGTCAGGCGTTCGACAGTGCGGAAGAGTTCGGGGGCTTGGCACCGAGGTAGACGATGGAGTACATCGTCAAACTCCTTGAAATTCATGGGGATTCGAGCTGACCCATTACCAACCTATTCGATTGTTACACTTAGGTATTGGCGTTTACAGGATCCTTGCGCGTTCATCTGCTCGCAGAATCTAGCTGCGTATGTGCTGGCAGAAGCGAGTGTACGGCGACTACGGATCTGGCGTTCCAAGCGGGCAACAGATTAGGGGAGGATAAATAAATGTCTCTGAGAATCAACGGCGAGGCGCCCGACTTCACGGCGGATACAACGGAAGGTCCGATTCGGTTCCATGATTGGGTCGGTGACGGCTGGGCCTTGCTCTTTTCGCATCCTAAGGACTTCACGCCGGTCTGCACCACCGAGCTCGGAGCCGTCGCTGGACTGAAATCCGAGTTCGCGAAAAGAAACTGCAAGATCATCGGTATCAGTGTCGATACTGTTTCCGATCACGAAGCTTGGTCTAAGGACATTGAGGCCTCGCAGGGACATGCAATCAACTACCCACTGATCGGTGATCCCACCCTGGCGATCGTCAAGCTTTACGACATGCTGCCCGATGATGCCGGTGAGACTTCCGAGGGGCGCACAGCAGCTGACAATGCAACGGCGCGATCGGTGTTCATCATCGGTCCAGATAAGAAAATCAAAGCAACTCTGACGTATCCCATGACCACGGGGCGCAACTTCGTAGAGATTCTGAGGCTGTTGGATTCATGCCAGCTGACGGCCAAAGAACAAGTGGCGACACCTGCGAACTGGGGACAGGGCGACGACGTGATCATTGTGCCGTCCGTTTCCGATGAGGTGGCCGCGGGGAAGTATCCGGACGGTTGGGAGACTCCACTGCCTTATCTCAGGTTGGTGAAGCAGCCGAAATAGCGGACTCAACGCGCGGCGGTGTCCGGCGCTCTAATGCCCCAGGCCGATTGCGGCGATGATGCCGTAGTCGAAATTCCTGACGCCGCCTACAAAAGCGTCGACGGGCCACATGCCGAAACAGGCCTCCCTCCCGTTAGGCCCCAAAGCAACCGGTTCCTAATCCAAGCCGCGTAGCTTCCTAGCCTCGTCCAGCGACTGCAACGCAGGCACGCCGTCCCATTTGTTGCGGGCAACCTCGGGATGGGAGTTCCTGACGACGCTCGGCAGCCAGCGCACGATAATCTCGAACCCGCCGTGAGGCCCGTAGTTCCTTGCGCCTAGCTCGGGCGCATAGACCCACGCCGGCAGCGCCTCAATCGGGACGAGCTGGGCGAAGCTGGTGTTGCGGCCGAAATGGTCGAGGAAAAGCTTAGCGCCGTTCCAGACCCACAACTGGCCGCCGCTAGCGAACGTTCGGGTCACGAACCAATCGCCGTCGCGGGTCCGTTCGACCGTGAACACAGGCTTGTAGGGTTTGGCGTTGAGCATCGAGGCAATACCGTACACGATGCGAACGCCCGAATCAACGGTCGCTGAACACTTAGCGCACGGTCCTACTTACCGTGAGCCGCTTCCGGCGGTGGCTCATCATCGTCGCCCGATTAGAATTTCTGATGCCAGACGACCAGCCGTCATCTTTGTGGGACATGAACATCACGGAGGCGGTCGTCGTCATAGCGCCGACCAACTCTCTCCGAATTCGCCTTTCCACATCGGCGGCTCGCACCGCTCAGCGAGTTAATCAGTTGGCTCGTTCACGCTGAGTTTCCGGGGGGCCGGGATATAGAATCACCGTCGAGGCTGCGATGCCAAAAACAACCTGGAGGACATAATGGCGACCTTCGAAATCCAGATCCAATCCGATTCAGGTCAAGGGCAGACAATCGAGCAGACTGTGGAGGGACACCGCGCGATGGCATCCAAGGTGGGCGATGAAGGCGTCCTATTGATCCTTGATGATCAAGACCGCCGGCTATTCATTGCCCCGCTAAGGTATGTCCTATATGCGAAGAGACTCGTAGAAGGCTAGTCGACCAACTACCTCACCCCTGGGCTTTTGCTCCTGAAAAAGAACACGTAGATCGATGCGCCCCAGGCGATTACGGCAGTCAGGATTTCCTTGCGTAGCTGAGGCTCGAGCCAGAAGGCCAAGGCCAGCATCAGGCTCACCCATACTACGAGAAATACGGTGAGCCAATCGCGGATTCGCGGATTCATCCGGTCGCGCCCGCCCTATGCCTCTCGGCAGCCATAAGCTTGGGCCAGTCTTCGACAAGCTCCTTGTAACGGTGATTGAGCAAGAAACTTTCATCATCGGTCGGGGTCATTCCGCCCTTGGCCCGATTCACCACTTGGATGGCTTGCTGCGCCAGTTCCTCCCATTTGCTCTTGAGCCAGAAGTCGGGGTCATCAAAGACGCTTTCCGTCACGTTGGTTTCACCTCCGAGGATCGCGCGCACGTACATTCGGGTCTCGGGAAACGGCGGCACCCCGCCGTAATGACTGACCGCGCTGGATCCCGCGTTGTAGCCGGCGAGCGCAAGCTCATAGGAACCGAACTCGCGCAGATGGCGCCGCATCAGATTCGCCGCATAGTCGAGTGCGGCGTACGGGTCCCAAGGATTAACCACGGGGTGCCAGCGCGGGACGATCTGCGCGATTCCAACGGCGCCGGCAGGGCTGAGCGCGTACATGTTCCAGCCTGATTCCTGCGTGATCTGACGCGTGAAAATCCGTGAATCGATCTCCGCCCGTGCCGCAGCGGCCTTGCCGTACGCACGCAGCTCCCATGCGGTGTAGCGCTCGGGATGCAGCAGCGTGCGAGGGTCGACCGCCAGGTTCATTGACGGCGGACCACCGCCCCGCACCTCCCAGTGGAGATGTGGGGGCCAATTCGGAGTGCTGTCAGACTTCGCCAAAAGGCCACCTTCAGCAACACCGTCACCCGGCGAAGCCATGGCGGATCCGGTCTGCAGGTGGCAAAAGAAGTGCGTTCGCACCCCAGATCGAACCTCAACGTAATAGCCCCAGGACCATCGCGCGGACTTGGTCCCTACGAAGGTGATTGTGCCTGCTTCCGGGGCTCGTACATCCGTGCCGTCAAAGGCGGCATAGTCGCGACCGCGATGGCCCATCGGCCCATAGATTTGCGGATTGTCCCGCGCGAACGCGGTCAGGCCCCATTCCTGGGATATGGGCGCTTCGACCGGCTCAATCATCGGATTGAGACTGGTCCTTCTTGTTCGCTTGCCGTCCATTGACCATGCTCTTCGCCCATGGCGCGGCCATAAGCAGGAATAGGCCGCCGAATCCACCCCAAAGCTGTGTCTGCACGAATCGAAGCTGATCGTGCAAGGCGCCGATCTGGACCTGCAGGGACTCGATGAGCGCTCGCGCCACCGGGTCTTCCATCACACGCCCAGCCCGTAGAGCTGCGCCTGGCTGTATTGCTTGAAGTTCGTACCGGCCTGCGGGGTTAGGTCGATCTGCGTGATCGCTGAGTTGGAGCGCCAAAAGCCCGCTGTAACCCGTACGTCCAAAAGGCCGGTGGTGACTCCACCCTTGAGAGCGGAATACATCAACACCGCTTTATTCTTGTTGGCATGTTTGTAATCGAAGACGTGTATCTCGATTCCGTCGAATAGACCCGCTGCTACGCTGTTGCCGCTGAGACCTATTGGGATGCCGTCCGTTCCGAAGTTATCCGATGCACTCGCGGTGGCGGCATCTCCACGTAGAAGTTGGTCATCGTAGTTGTTGCCGGAGTCACTGTTGAACGTAATATCGGCGGTGTCGGCCCCGGCGTTGTCGCTCCGGAGGCTGGCGATGATTTTCAGGTGCCGGTGGTCGCTCGGAATCGACGTGAAGCTGATCGCGCCGTCGGCGCTGTCGAGATCGACCTCGGCGATCAGCACCATTCCGCCCACCTCCTTGAGCGCGTTCGTTCCGGTGGCCTGGAACACGCGACCGGATGTGACAGCCTTTGCGGCGGCGGTTTCATTGAGCGAGTCCCGAGTGTTGTTACCCCACGAGGCCTGGATCACCTCGCCCGTGACCGCGATCGGCGGCAGTGCCCAAACCATCAGCCGTAAGTCCTCATCTCAGTTATCACCTCCAGCATCGTCTGCCTTGGTTGGGATGCAATCGCGCCTTTGAGCGTGACTCCCGCCGGGACCCAATTGCGGACGACTGGGTCGGGCGCGCGCCCCATCTCATCGTTGACCTCTTCCCATCCGGCGGGCATCGCGTAGTGCCGGTACTTCCCGCCCACGCCGCCGTTCCAACAGTGTGAACACATGAACAGGCGATCATCGGGCCACACGAACTGATAGTCCTGCCCGCAGTCGGGGCACTGGACGATCCAGCGATCGGCGTGGCAAAAGACTGTATTGATGGCTTCCGCCAGCGAGATCTCGCCGGGGTCCGGTGCGGGCAGAACGACTCCCCGTACCGCGGCGCGCTCACGCAGGAAGCCCGTGGCGTATTCACGGTAGGCCGCGCCCCCGAAGTTGACGGGACCGGTGATTCCGGTCTGCCTTACAGCGGGCATCTAAAACGCCCACACGTTCTGGTCCCAGCGTGCGATTCCCCAGGCGCCGTACTGGTTGGTGTTTACCTTCTCGCACGACCACACGGTACGCAGGTGATTTCGGGTCGCCAGCTCTTGCTCGATGCCGAAGATGTAGAACTCGTCGTCGAGGCTGAAGTTGCCCGAATTCGCTATCACGCGGATGCGCTCGTCAACGTCGCGGACGAGCTGGGCCGTCAGCGTCGCATCGTCCACGTTTTCCAGCGGCGCCCGCACCGTCTGGCGACCGTCCTTGTACCAGCCCACAACGGCGTCCACGGTATCCTGCGCCACGTTCTGGGCCAGCTCGGCTCGCGGTCCGAATCCGGCCGGCAGGCTCCGCCGCTTATGTTTGGTGATGCTGGCCGAAGCGTCGACGCGGTTCTCGACGGCGTTCTCGGCGTCCACGGTCACCGGGCCGGCCCTCACCTGGAGACCGCTCACGGTTGCGCCGCTCGATCCGGCGGTCATGGTCAAGGTGACCTGCGCCCCGGAGGTGCGATCCAGCGCCGGCGTCACGCTTCCCGCCGTCAACTTGTAGTCGGTGGCCGCGATGGGCGTGACCACCGATTTGAAGGGATCACCGCCCGAGCGCCGCACGATGAAGGATCGGGCCTCGTCGGCCGCCAGCGTCAGCGTCTCGCCCAGGGACCATATGACCTCGGTAGACTTGGCGGATCTCCGCTTGACGACGATCCGCGCCTCGTTGATCACGTGATCGATGCCGCGGTCGTGACTGAATCCGGCGGCGATGTTCGGCGACGCGCCGCTAGCGCGCAGGGTGGTCTGGATGGAAGTGGATTTCGTGTTCGTAATCAGGTGGTGGCGGTTGTGGAACACCAGGTCGCCGGCGACTCCTTCATATACGGCGGCGCCGGGACCCTCGGTGTTGACCAGGTCACGGAGCGCCTCGAAGGCGTCCTCCTCGTCGAGCCACCACCACTCGAGCGCGGTCTTACCGGTTTCCAGGCTCCGATCCGCCGCCGGCCATCCGGCGGCATCCAACAGATGTCCGATGGCGACGTCGGTCGTTATGTTTTCGTAGAGGGCGGTGGAGACGATGACGCCCTTGAGTTTTCCGAGCAGCCCGAGCGCCCGCAGACTCACCGACTGACGATCGCGCTCGGGATGCTGCTCCGGCCGGTCGAGTTCCCCGCGCCAGAGGTTGTGGACCGAGGCGAAGTGGGCGCTCCAACGAATGGGGCGTCCCGCCTCCAGGGTGGAGCCGGGCGAGTAGTCGTCGGCGCGGTTGTTCAATTCGGTGTTCAGGGCGCCCACTCGTACCGGTGAGATCGTCCGCGGCACGTCGCGGCCGCGATAGGCCTTGATCCCCGTTGACTGGAGGATGTCCTCGCCGACGTCTTCCCCGGCGTCGTCGAAATCGCCGTCGCTGTTACGGTCCACTTGGACCACATACGAGCAGAGGCAGCCCTGGCCGAGAGCGTCGATCGTGTCCGCTGCCCCGGTCTGGTCGAGTGCCGGCTGGTACCTGTCCGCGACCTGGCGCACGGTGCAGTCGGCCATTACGCCGTCGCCTTCTCCGTGTCGGCCTCGGCGTTGACGGAGGCCTCGGAGGGCTTTTCGCTCATTGCCGCGTTCAGCCGGCCGATCGGCAGCGGCAGCGCGAAGACCTGCAATGCGGCGTCCTTGATGAAGCGCCGCTCATCCTCGTCGAGATCGGGCTTGTCCTGAGCCATCACCTTGGTCGTGATCTCGAAGGCACGCGCCAAGTCGAAGCTTTCCACGCGTTTGGGCGTCGGCGTGTTGAGTGCGTCGTGGATCAAGCGGCGGATGGTGGGCCTCCGCTGCGTCGTGAACTCCTGGCGCAGCCGCTCGATCTCATCGTCGGGGACGTTGTGCTCGTGAGCGAGGGTCCGGGCCACGCCGCGCCAATCAACCTCATCCTCCAGGACCTCGTTTCCCTCGTAGTCATTTACGGCTTCCAGCACGTCTACCTGCATCAGGCTCCCTGCTTCAGATCGCCGCCGAGCAATCCGCGTTCGGGGCGGTTCTCGGTACCCTTCCGTATGGTCGCCGCGTTGATGTGGCACTCGGCCATGTGCTCGAGCAAGATCAGCCGGACGATGACGGCCTTGTCCTGGGCGGTGGCGGCGAGGTCGTCAAAGGCCACGAGCGCGCCGTCGGGATAGTCCTCGGAAACGCGGCCCTCGTACGTGGCGACGAGATCACGGACCTCTGCTTCATCGACCTGCATTGCTGGTACCGTTATCAGCGCCACTACGCCGCCTCCTTTAGCTGAAGTTCCAATGCTGCAACACGGCCCCTGAGTTCGCCGATCAACCGCGCTTCACGGGATTGCCGGTCGTATAGCTGTGCCATCGCGGAGAAGGTGAACATGTGGGCCTGCTGGAGTCCGAGGCCTGTCCAGCCATCCGGATAGCGCTTGAACACGCCCTGGCTCGTCATGCGCCGGAGCGCGTATTCGTCGCCCTCGATTGCGCTGCGGACGGTTTTAACGTCGTCCTGCCAGACGGCTTCCGTCTCGCACTCGGAACAACAGAACGGCTTGAGTGAGTGGTGGCCGCATTCGCACACATAGTCAAAGGCTGCGTCAACGAAGTTCGTGTTGCCGTCAACGTCTGTGTCGGTGTCGTTACAGCGAAAATGATCAGCGCCGAGGGTCTGGTTGTATACGTGGAAATAGTTTGAGGCGGCGCTATAGCTCAACTGGAATTTGAGGGTGCCGTTTTCCTTCATGTCGATATTCATATCGTTGCTTGTCGAGTTCAGGGTGAGGGCCGCATGGCCAGTTGTGTCGTTGATGGCGATGTACCCATCAACGGTTTCAAGGTCATCTCCGGCCGCCAAGTACATCCGATTCGCCGCACCGCGATACCAAAGCGCATCCCCACCGATCAGGATGCCCGCGCCGGACCCGGTCACTGGAATCTGAAGCTGCCCGGCTTCGATCAGAAGCATGTTGTTTACGGAACCTGCGGAATTTTTCCAGACCACGCCGGCACCGTCCAGGTAATAGGTCATGTAAGAACCGTCGCTCGCTATTCGCCCGGTGCTGGTGCCAATCTGGAGACCTGCGTTCAGGCCACTAACAGGAAGCTCCAATCGCCCCGCGTTGGTGCCCGAATGGACAAGCCGCAGCCGGTTGTTTCCAGCGTTGTCCTCCCAGATGAACTTGTTGGCCGTATCAACCGCTGTTCCAAACGCTGCCTCGAGCGAGGCGTTCTTGTAGAAGAGCAGTCGGGCGACTGATCCGGCTCCGGCGCCCATGCGGAAATCGAGTTGGGCATTTGCTGCACCGGCCCCAGCGAATCCAATCCTCGTTCCTGTAGCCAAGTGGGGAGTCAAGCCGGCATCTTCCGTCGTGCCATCAAGCAGATCATCGAGGTCGTCCCAGTTATCCCCGACCTGGCCGATGAAATTGTTTGCTCCGGAGCGCCAGGGGTCGGTGGCCTCGACCTTCCTGAATCCGAAGGTTGTGGTGGTCAGCATTACGCGGATTGCCTTCCTTGTCGTTCAGCGGTCCGGATCGCCCCTGACGGCGGCGTTACCGTGCAATCCAGCGCGAGCCTTCCGGCACGCGGCTTCAGGTGATCCGGGCCTAGCGTTCTGTCCACTGACCTAAGTGCAACATCCGAATTACTCGTCGTCTACGGCCCGGCCGTCAGCGCGTCCGAAATATCCGGCGGCGGACCGCATAGGTTGATGGATCGTTACGGACTGGAGCGCGGCCCGGACGCAGTCGCCGCCCCGAGCATTCCGATATCTACCCGGCACGCTCGCTACGGACAAATTGGCTTCCTCTCCCCTAGAGAGAGGATTGAGGTGAGGGGAAAGCGGCTTCGATCGTTTTCCCGGGCTACGGCACACGCCCCTGCCGCTGCGCGGTGTGGTATGCGCGGGCCAGGAGGTCCACGAATTCCTGATCGTGCACGATCGTGCCGCGATTGATGATCGTCACGCTCGGGCCTCCGGCCATGGCAGGCAGCATCCGGCTCAAAGCTGAAATCGGAGCGATCACCTCCGGCTCCCGCTCCGCCAGCGTTATCACCGGTCGCCGGAGTATCGCGCCGTTGGCAAACGGCAACGGCGGGATCTTGGGGAAGTTCGGGAGCGAAAAGCTGCGTCCGCCAATCCCTGGAAACCAATCGGGAACGGAGATGCTAGGCATGCCGTTGATGGCGTCAGCGATGGCGTTGATGAACGACCGCACGCCCTCGAACGCGCCGCGGAACGGGGCCGCAACCACCTCGCCGATCGTCGCCAGGAATCCGCCGATCCTCCCGGGCAGGTCGCGGAAGAAGCCCGCCACGTTGTCGTCGAGCCAGCCGACGATGGCGCCGAACACCTCCTCCATCTTGGTGCGGAGCCCGAAGGCGTCGGTGCCGAAGGCCACCAGCAGCCCGGCGGGGCCGGTGAACACCATCGTGATGATGGTGATGATCTCCTTCCAATGCTCGCTGAGCCAGTCCTTTATGCCCTGAAACGCGCCGACGAAGAAGTCCTTGACGGCGGTTACCTTCTCGGAGACCCAGTCGCTTATGGCGGTGAACTTGTCGACGATGAAATTCTTCACCGCCGTGAAGATGATGATGGCCTTCTCACGGATGGTGTCCCAGTTCTTCCAGACCAATACGCCTATCAGAATCAGCCCGGCGATGGCCGCGATGGCCAGTCCCACGGGGCCGATGGCGATCAACATGAGGGAGCGTCCCAAAGACAGGATGATCGGGATGAGCCCTGCTCCAATCGCCGTCAGGGCCCGGAATCTCCCACCAATGGCGGCAAGACGTGGACCGGCCCGGCCGAGGCCGGCTCCAAGAAGTCCAAATACCAAAGTGGCATTGCTCACGATATTGGAGAGTACGCTGATTCCAATGCTGGCGATCCCGACCCCAAGGGCGATCTTGGTGAATCCGCCAACCACAAGTGGATGCTCCGCCCGCAGGGCCTGGTACGCCTGCCCCAGTCGCTCAAACCACCCGACAATCACCGCCATGTCCTTCGCCACGGTAGCGTTGGCTACATCGCCGAAAGACGGCAAGGTCCCTCCAGACTGGACCTCGCCAATTTTCTCGGTTGCTGCGCCAAAGTTAGCCGAAGACTTGGGGACCTGCGGGAGTGAAACCTGCGACATCGCTCGACTTACTTTGTCCACGGTCGCGCCGATCCGCGCGATCTGCTCGGATGCGACCTTCAGAGCGGGCCCCATCTGATTCGTGGCCTTGATTACCAGGAGCAGTTCCGTCGTACCTACGGCCACGAATGCCTCACCCTCTACTTGACACTATGTCGCGAAGCGCCGATGAGGAGTCAGCGAGCGTTGCGTAAGCTACGCTCACGGTGACCAGAATCTCGGCGAAAGCACTATTCATCACCTCAAGTGCAACATCGGTGTGGCTCATCGTCTACCCGGCCTTTGCAGAAGTCATCTAAAGGCGAAGTGGGGGTCGACCCGGCGTAGGTTTCCCCGTGTCTCGCGCCCGTCATCCGCCGCGGGGTCTAGTTGCAGAAGTTTTCGGCCGCCGCGAAAACGCTCTCCATGTGAATCGCACCTTCATTGAGCGACGTAGCTGCAGCTAGATCCTCGAGCTCGTCGTCCGCCTGCTGAACTGCTGCCCAATAAAGGTCCGTTGCTTCGCGGATGGACGCTGCGGCCATTCCCGCGAAGGTTTGAACAAGCTCGGTGCCCGGAGGAGCTTGCAGGTTTGCGAGCCTGTCGGCTGAAATGTCCACGCGTGTCAACGATTGTCGAAGACGACGACGCCAGTCTTCGTCGTGCACTTTCTCCGGATCCGCCAGCTCATCAACGATTGCGCCCATTTCGTCATTGGCAGTGCCAAAGGTGCCCAGGGCATCGCCCAACTCTCGGAAATACTCAGCCTGCTCGGGCGTGGGACACTGCTCGCCGCAGGCGGAACTGACGGATATGGAAAGCAGAACCATCGCCAGAACCGCAAATAGGCCGGCGGCTCGGCAGCTCGCATGGGTGCGCCACATCCGAGTTCTCACAGAGCCGTCCGACAACTGCGGACTCCGGTTCAAGGTATACGTTAAGCGAGCCTAACTATGCCAGAGGACCGGTTGCCGCGTCGGCAGCTCCAGAGCCTTCAACGTGTGATATCGCCTGATTTGCCTGCAGAACGACGCCGCCGATCTCTGAGAACTGATCGCAGCCACCAGGACGATCCCCGCGATCGTCACCAGGTAACGGTTGAGCCGCCTGATTGCATGGAGAGGGCTACTTCGAGGTTCCACGATTTGCGCGGCCGCATTCCCAGAGCGTCTAAGGAGATTCTGATTTGGCATCAGCAAGCTTTAAGACTGCGGCTCGGATACGCGAATGCAAAACTGCATCCGGAAGTGCTCGCTACGTACGCCCCGCGTCGCGCCGGGCCGCGCGGCGGGTCTGATCGGACACAGCAGCTTCGGCGCGCATCGCCAGAAGGAACCCCTGCACCAGATGCGCCGGCGTGGCCTGGAGTTCGGACCAGCTGATCCGCATACGATCGCAGAGCAAAACCTCCAGCAGGCCGGCCGGCCACCCCCCGTCGCCGCGGTAGTAGCGGCGCAGCCCCGCCTCTAGTCTTCCCCCTCGGCGCTCGAGATCACGTTGCGATCAACCAGCTGGCGGAACGCCCAGTCCGCCGTCGGCCGGTCGAGCAGATCGACGTTCTCGGGCGCGACCGCAGCGTCGTAGGACCAGTCCACGATCCCGGCGTGAAGTATCGCCGCTTCGTCGTAGCGCTGCTCCGCCGCGATCTCTCGCCCATCGAGCTGCGACCGGAGAGTGCTCAGGAGGTCCGCCGACATGCTGGCGGCATCGTGGAGCGCCTGCGCCACGCGCGCCTCCTGCGCCGCCTGAAGGTCCCGCCAGGAAAGTGCGCGGAACCGCATCCATTCCCCTGGTTCGTGCGGTATCGCCACCTGCTCGGTGAGTCGGCCGCTTGATCCACTCAGCGGCCCGTGCATAATCTACTGGCCGTGCATTGGGATTAGGGAGCTATGGAAGACGAGGAAACACAGAATTCGACGATCGGCCAGTCAAACCAGTCGCCCGGCCTAATGCGGCTGCGAGTTGCTGCATGGCTCTGCGACGGGTCGATCGGATTCGCCGGGCTTATTGGCGTCTCTCTCGGTGTCGAATATGCGAACGCAATGTCCCTCGAACCTATGCAGGCAAGCCTGCCAGACATAATTTTTCGCGTTGTGATTCTCGTGTCGCTGCTAGCGTTCATCGTGTTCAGCTACCGATTGGCCGCTGATTTGACTTTTGGGACGACAGTCGGCAAGTGGCTCGTGGTTTTGACCGTCAGCAGGGCTGGCAGCGGAAAGACACCGAGTCGCCTCCGCCTAATGCTCAGAGACGCTAGTGCTTTGTTATTTGCGTCCGTTCCTCTTCTGAACCTGGTGTGGATCTGGCATGCATACACAGCACCCCTGAACAGCGGATGGCACGACCGGATTGCGGGGACGGTCGTGGACCGCAAACGGTAGCAAACCGATCGCGTTTCTTGCCCGTGCTCCGTACTGGGGCGGAGGGCTACGGTACCCGCCCCTGCCTTTGCGCAGTGTGGTAAGCGCGGGCGAGTAGGTCAACGAATTCCTGGTCGTGGACGATGGTGCCGCGATTGATGATGGTCACACTCGGACTTCCGGACATGCCCGGCAGCATCCGGCTCAAAGCTGATATCGGTGCGATGACCTCCGGCTCCCTCTCCGCCAGCGTTATCACCGGCCGCCGCAAGATCGCGCCTTCGGCAAAGCCGAATACGTTCCCCAACGCCCCTGCGATCCCTCCGAGCACGGGCACATCCTTGACCGCGTTCTTGATCTTGCCCGGCAGGTCCCCCAGCATGGCGAAGAACTCGCCGATCTTATTGATGACCGCCTGGAACGCGCCCAGGATCTCGTCCTTGAACTCAACCACGGCCAGGACTATCAGTCCGAACGGCCCCGTGAATATCGCCAGAATCAACGGCCAGTTTTCCCCGAGCCAGTCGAGCGCGTTCTGGACGGCGTTCACCACCACCGACCGAATCTCTTCCCATTTCGTGACGAAGAATTCCTTGAGCGCGGTCAGCTTCTCCACGATGAAGTTCTTGATGGCCGTGAAGATAGTGATCGCCTTCTCGCGGATCGTGTCCCAGTTTTTCCACACCAATATGCCGATCGCGATGAGCGCGGCGATTGCGATGACCACCATGCCTATGGGGCTCAGGGCTAGGAACATGAGCGACCGGCCGAGCCCCACGAGTACCGGAATGAGGCCGCGCCCGAATCCGGTTATGGAACCGAACATCGGGCCCATTGACGCGAGCAACGGGCCGGCCGACGCCAGCCTATCTTTCAGCACCGTCAGTCCTTTCGCGGCGCCGCCAACCATGTCAAGGAAACCAAGGGCTCCGGTGCCCGCTACGCCGGCAATAATGCCGAACTTGGCGAGACCGCCGATGACCTCCGGCTGCTCGGCCCGCCAAGCCTGGAACCCCTCGGCCACTTGACCCAAGAACCCGACCAGTTCGTTGATATCCGGGCCGAGGGCGGTGTTGATGACTTCATCCATGGATCGTGCCCCGGATTCAATATCGGATAATGCACCCGCGATCGTCGTTGCCGAATCTTGGAGGGCGCCTCCGGCGCTGGTCGCGATTTCGACGGTTGCAGCGCCTGCAACCTGGGATGCTGCTTGATCTACCTGCTGAACGACGCCGCTGATCTGTGAGAGCTGATCGCTTGCCGCCGCCACGATCGGGCCGATCTCGTTCACGGCTCTGATCACGAGTACCAGTTCGGTCGTCCCCACTGCCGCCACTAACGTCCCTTTCTAAGCGGTGCTTGTCGCATGCGTTGGGACAGCCTCGGTGGACTGCCGGAAATCTGCCGGTCGGCAGCGTCCGGGAATACTAATGCGTGCAAGTAGTACATCAAGTCCAGTGGACCATCCCCACGACCCATCGTCTACCCGCGTTTGCGACGAGGCCTGGGATTGAATTCCGCTCGTTTGGCCGGTGCCGCAGGTCAGCAGCAACTTTGAGTTCTAGTCGGCCCCACTCACCGCAACCATCCCCAGGTTACGCTGAACTGCTATCCGCAGAAGCCCCTTATGGCGGCATTCATGCTTTCGAGAGCGCCGAGGCTGTCGTCGAGAACGGCGCTTGCGTCGAAGAAAAGGTTCGGGTCGACTTCGACCGCACCCTGCCACACCAGCCGCGTGGCGCGCCGCATCGACGTTGCGGCTTGTACTTCCAGGTCGTGGATATTCTCCGTCCCGGAAGCGGGTGCATGACCGGCCAGGTCATCGGCTGCGGCGTCAATCTCATCCAGGGCCCGTCGAAGCCGATTTCGCCACTGTTCATTTACGATATTTTCGGGTTCAGTCAACTCGCCCATTATGCCTCCCATTTCGTCCGTGGATTCTTTGGCTCTGCCCATGATCTCTGCTAGTGATCGAAAATAGGCCCGCTGATCCTCGGTTGGGCATTGCTCGCCGCAGGCGGACAGGGCGGAGAATGGGAGGAGGACTGCGGCGAGCACGATCGCAGCGGCGACCGTGCGGAATGACGAGCTCTTCGCCTTCACGTGATCCGGTTGTTCCGATATTTGGCGGCGGTCCACGGTCGCTCTGGCCCCCGAGTCAAACCCGACGTTACGCGAGCTTAACTATGCCAGAGGACCGTTTGCCGCGTCGGCAGCGCCAGCGCCTGCAACCTGGGATGCTGCTTGATCTACCTGCTGAACGGCACCGCTGATCTGTGAGATCTGATCGCTTGCCGCCGCGACGATCGGACCGATTTCATTCACGGCCCTTATGACGAGTAGCAGTTCAGACGATCCCAATCCCGCCACGGCAGTCCATTCCTCCTACTTGCCTGTGAAAGATCTCATGGCAGGCTCCATGTTCGGAGCAGTTCCGACATCAGCACGCTTGCCCACCATCCAAGTCCAACATCGGGTTCGGTCATCGTCTACGCGTAGTGTCAATGAATATCGCAGGATTCACGGCAAGAAGCCCCCCTTCCGCGAGGAAGCCGAAGTACCGTGAGGCGAAGGCGGTTGATGCGGTCATGACTCGCGACGTGCGAGCGGCCTGCGGTCTTGAAAGATTCCGAGTTAGTCGCAGAACTCCCGCATTGCTCCGGTCATGCTCTCAAGGTCATTGCCGACTTCAACGAGAACGGCGAGCCGCTCGTCGAGAAGATTTGGATCGATCCTCAGCACGCCCTGCCAGAACACGTCCGTAGCTACTCTTATCGACGCGGCCATCTGTTCCTCTAGGATGTGGATGTGTTCTATCCGTGGGGTCGGCGCATGCTCGGCGAGCTTGGCGGCGTCGTCGTTCAAGTGGTTCAGGGCCTGCCTGAGCCGTTGGCGCCACTGTTCATCCACGATATTCTTAGGTTCACTCAACTCGCCCATGATCCTTCCGAATTCGTTGTTGGAGTTCGAGAAACTATCGAGTATCTCTCCCAGAGATCGAAAATAGGCCCGCTGATCCTCTGTCGGGCACTGCTCGCCGCAGGCGGTCAGGGCGGAGAATGGGAGGAGGACTGCCGCGGCGATCACGAGCGCAGCGGCAACCCTGCGGAATGAGGTGATCTTCCGCTTCACGCGATCCCATATTCCCAATGTCTAAAGGCCGTCCACCGTCGCTCTGGCCCCCGAGTCAAGCCCGACGTTGCGCGCGCCTAACTATGCCACAGGGCTGGCCAGGGCAGCGTGGCGATTGGGGCTAACCGCGTCTGGCATCCCGCTCGGCGGCGCCGCTGGACTGCTCAGACACGGCCGCCTCGGGGCCCGCATGGCCAGGAGGAAGCCCTGCACGACGTATGACGGAGTCCCTTGAAGCTCCGACCAGCTGATCCTCATGCGATCGCAGAGCAGGACCTCCAGCAGGACGGCCGGCCAGCCGCCGTCGCCGCGGTAGTAGCGGCGCAGCCTGGCCTCTAGTCTTCCCCCTCGGCGCTCGCGATCACGTTGCGACCGACGATCTCCCCAAATGCCCAGTCGGCCGTCGGCTGGTCGAGCAGATCAATGCTCTCGGAAGTGACCGCGGTGTCGTAAGACCAGTCCGCGATCCCGGCCTGAAGTATCGCCGCTTCGTCGTAGCGCTGCTTCGCTTCGATCTCTCGCGCATCGAGCTGCGACTTCAGAGTGCTCAGGAGTTCCGACGACATGTTGGCGGCATCCTGGAGCGCCCGAGTCACACGCGCCTCCTGCGCGGCCTGAAGGTCCCGCCAGGAAAGCGCGCGGAAACGCATCCATTCCCCCGGTTCGTGTGGTATCGCCACCTGCTCGGTGAGGCTGGTCTTGTCGGTCAACAATTGGGTCCTCCCCCTTTACGGAAACGAAGTCAGGTTGTTCTGGACGGCGACGGCCACATCCTGCGCTTGCGTGGAGTCGTACGTGCTCTGGAAGACGAGCTGCGTGGTCAGGTTGCCGTCGCGGTCGCCGCCCCGCTCCTCCATGGAGCCGTCCATGTGCTTGAACGCGCCGTCGAGGCGGATGAAGCGGCTGAGCCCGGTGTCGGGCGCGTTGAAGGCCGCGCCGGTTATCTCCACCCGAACGAAGCGCGTGGTCCCGTTGCTCTTGTTGGCCTCCTCGGTCTGGACCAGCGCCGAGCTGTTCGGGTCGTGAACGACGTCCAGCGAAAGCTCCACGCGGCGGCGGCCGAATTCGTAGGCGCTGAAATCCAGATCGGCGCGGTTGTCCAGGTAGTAGCCCGAACGTAGGAAATCGCTGAACTTCCAGGTGAAGCCGTAGACCTGGCCGCTGATCTTAGTCGTGCCCAGCCCCGCCCAGGTGCCGTCGATGTAAACGGCCCAGCGCGGATTGGCCGCCTGCGTGAGGGTATGAAGTCCGAGCCCGCCCGTCTTGGTTGAGTCCGATGTCTTGCGCGCCGTGACGACGAAGCGCAGTTCCGGCGCGCCCTCGTCGCCGCCGCTAATCTCGATCTCCGTGGTGAACGCGTACGCGGCCTCCATCTCGGCGTTGTTGGAGAAGTCGGACTCCTCGAACTCGACCGTGTACGTGTCGGGCGCGGGATCGGCGGACACTCCGGGCGTGAACGTCCACAGCCGCGCCTCACCGGTGCCGGGCGTGGTGGGAGTCACGGCCCCCTTGACCCCCGAAAGCAGCGGCAGCAGGATCTGCTCGAAGTCGAGCGGAAACCCGCCGATCTCGAGTTCGGTGCCGTTGCGGGTGTTCAGCGGCACGCGGGACGATCGCGTCAGGAGGCCGTCCATGTCCTCCTCGAAATGTTCGAACGCCTCCTGGCGGCGGTAGCTTGCCGCGGGTGTCACAATCCGCCGCGTGGCCGCCACCGCGGTGCCGCGGGTCGTCTCTTTGCCCACCTGGATCTTCGTTGCCGATTTGATGGCGGAACCCATCAGTCACCGCCTCCCTTCTTGCTGTCCCCCTGGTTCTTTTCGTGCTCGTAAAGAGATGAGTCCTTCACCTCGGGATGCTCCTTCGCTTCCTGGTCGGTGAGATCACGCGCCGGAACGCCCGGCAGGAACTCGCCCTTGCCCAAATATTTCCACATCAGCTAAAAGCCTTCGCTTCCTTCATCTCGAGATCGAGAAACAGATCAAGTCCGATGTACGACTGCCCGGCCCGCCCCAGACTGACCAGCGTGGGATCGCCGCCGCGCAGCGCGGAGTTCGTGACGTTGCCGTCCAGCGTCACGTCGGCGTCGAAACCATCGACGGCCTGCGCCATGAACGCCGTGGCGATGTCGGCCGCCCGATCCTGGTCGGCGTCGTTTACGAACAGTTGCATGTGCACGGTGTAGTGCTGGATGCGCAGATCGATGTGCCGCTCCTCGCGGCTGAGCGTCCAGTCGTTCATCCAGGCGGGCGCGTCGGGCAGCGCGGCGTCCTGCTTGGGGACGTACTTGTATGGCTTTTTGATGGAGGCCGTCACCGGGCTGGTTATGGAAAGGCCGGCCTGGATGGCGGTTATGCGGTCGAGCGCGGAACGGATGTCCATCAGGCGCTCCAGATCCGGCCAATGGCGCGGCCCATCTCATCGAGCCAGCCGGGCATCTCGCGCCCTATCTGCCTGGCCGCCGCCCGCATGAAGAACCGGCCCTTGCGTCCGCGGCGGGCGATGGATCGCGCCACGACGAACGGCGACGCCGTGCTTCCCCTGCGCCGCAGCCAGCTTCGCAGCGCCTCGGGCGGCGGGGCGGCGCTGCCCGGACGGACTCCCTCCTCGATCGCGCGGGCGTAAGGCAACGTTGAGCTCACACGCGCCATGCGCGGGCCCGCCTCCGCGGTGATGCTCCGGACCAGCGCGCCGGTGTCTCGGGGCGCTCCTTCCCGGGCGACCCGCCGGCCCGTGGCCGCCGCCTTGCGCAGCAGCGCGGCGAGCGGTTCGCGAACGATGTCCTGGTTCAGCTTCGCCCGCAGGCGATCGAGTCCCTTTATTTCTATTAATAGAGCGATGCCCGCCATCAGAACCCCTCCCGTCTACCGGAGTCTGACCCGCGGCCGCCCTCACCCCGGCCGTCTCCCGATGAGGCAGGTGATCTGTGACTTCCTCTCCCTCGGGAAGAGGATTGAGTTGAGGGAGTGATACATAAGCCCTCACCCTGACCCTCTCCCAAAGGGAGAGGGGACAGACGCACGTGGCCCGAACTGCTCGGCGGTGGTCGGGATATCCGAGAAACCACTCCGTGCCGTCCGGCCATCAGAACCACACCCGGCGGTACGCGCCCGCCAGTTCGCGGACGATGCTCTGCGCCTCGCGGCTCGCCTCCACCACGTCGCCGAGCTCGGGGATCCGCCGCGTGGCCCTGGGCGTTTCCAGTCGCAGGATCGCCGTGAGGTGCGCGGTCGCCCTCACGATGGCATCCGGGATGGCCGGCCAGCCCCACTGCGCCGTCACCTCCACCCGATGTCCCGCCGGCCAGTTGCCCTTGGAGCCTGACTTCGGAAGATAGATCATGGTCCAGGGCTGCGGCTCCGCGCCCTTGCCCGCGTTGAGCGGCCAGAGTTCGAAGTCGGCGGCGGCGAGCGCCGTCTCGTCGGCGAAGCTGCCGTCGTTGTCGTCGTCGATCTTGATCGAGGTTGGACTGGCGGCGATGTCGTCGACCCAGAGGATGCGCGGGTCGGTGTGCGGGCCGCGCATGTACGTCCGCGCCACGGCGGACGCGTCCTTGGTGAAGAACCGTCCGAGCCGCCGGTCGAGATAGCGCGACACCGCTTTGAGATCGCCGTCGATCTCGGCATCCTCAGCCGTGTCGGTCTTGGAGATAAGGTCTCGGTAGGTCGTGGCCGAGGCGTATGCGTCTGTTACTTCCAATTCGCTACTCCCGCACAGGCGTTAGAGTCGGCGGCGGCTCCGGGTGGGGGCTACCCGAAGCGCGCCGCCGGGGCGAGCCTCCCGCGGCCCCGGATCGGCGGCGGGGGAGGGGAAACCGCGCCGATCGGGCACGGTCCCCGCCCCCGCCTTGTCCTCGGCGGGACGCAGCATCTTGTCCTCGGCGATCTGGGCCCGTTTCCGGGCGTCGCCGCGGCCCCGCGTCGAGGCGCCGGGTCTAATCCTCAAGCGCGATGTAGACAAGGTCGTCCCCGGCGTTGTCGCAGATTATGTAAAGCCGGTCCAGATTGTCGATGTCGAGCCACGGAGACTCCGCGGCGGCGTCGAGTTCGAACCCGGTCGTCGCGTCTTGGGTCCCGTCGGGCGCCGTCACTCCGGCCGCGCCCAGGTAGACGTTGCCGGCGTTCGACGCGGCCGCCTTCAGCCTCACTCGCGAACACGCGATGGTCGGAAGCTGCTTCGCGGTGACGGATCCCGAGATCTCGCCGCTCTTTACGGTCGTGAAACTTGCCTGGATGCCCATTATGCGAACGTGATCGCCGCGCTGGGGATCAGCCGGCCGTCGTTCATTACCGCGATGAGGTACCAGGTCTTGGCCCCCACGTGGGTGATGTCGATGTCGATGTCGCCGTCCGACTCCGATACGGCGGTGAAATGCTTGTCGACGGTGTGCTCCGTGAGGATCACACCGTCCGTCCCTATGGCGATTCCGGCGCTCGGAGCCGTGGCCGTCAGCGAATCGCCGTTGGCGTCATCGGAGAGGTAGAACTCCCCCCTTACTCGCTCGTCCGCGTCTTTATCGCCCTCTTTCAGCTGGATGGCAACGTTTATCACGTCGGCTGCCTCCGTTCCGATCGTTATCGAGACATGCTGCACGGGCCGCGCGAGCGCGTCCTCGATTACCGTTCCGCCCTGGATGATTCCCATTTGCTACTCCGCCCTGGCGCTTGATTTGCGTTGGTTTCGTTTTGTGTCATCGGGCCGGCGACGCTTGCCGCGAGTAATATCGTTCGATCTGCCTGCGGGCATCGTCACGGCCTCCTTTATTACCTTTAATAGTGTCTTCCGATTTATCCCGTTCGGAACGTCGATCCCGCGTGCCTTGGCGATGGCCCTAAAATCGCCGATCGTCAGCAGGTCCTCGAGCGACTTGGCGTCCGGCTGCTCCGGCTCGACGATGCCCAGCGCGACCGCATCCTTCCAGTGGAATTCGCGGCCCGCGGGTCCGATGAGACTTGCCGCGCCTGGGTCGCCATCCGGAACCGGCTTACCCTCCGCATCGAGCCAGGCCCTTTCGCCCAGCACCACGTAGCGGGAAGCCGCCTCACGGATCGCGATCTTTACCTTGCGCGCCATCAATTCTCCGGTCGTGCCCGGGGCGGGCGGTCGCCCGCCCCGGATCCGTCGCCGTTAGATTCCGGTTACCGTTCCAAACGCCTTAGGGCGGCAGTGGACCACCGCCACACGAACGTCGGCCCGGATCGCCTGCTTGCCCTCGATGAAATACGTCGAGTGCGAGTCGCTCACGCGGACCTCCACACCGCTGCGCACGCGCAGGGCCGAGTAGGTCACGTAGTCACCCGCGGTGGCCGTGTTTTCAACCGCCGCCGTGGTCTGCACCACGCGCACGCCCCAGATTCGCTCCGGGCCCGCCTGCGAGGGGTTGCCCCAGATGTAGACGCCATCCGCCGTCCGGAGGAGTCGAACGCTCTCCCAATCATTCGGGTGAACGAATACGACGTTGGGCTCGGCGAGACCGTCGGACCTAATCTTCCGGAACAGCTTGTAGAAGGCGTCCGGCGTCGGGTCCGACCCCTTGGCCTGCGTCTGAATTCCGGTGACGTTGTTGGTCCCGAGCAGGTTGGGGGTCGTGCCGTTGCCCTGGACGATCTGAAGATCCAGACGTTGCTGGAGCATGAAGATCAGGCGGTCGTTCAGGTAGTCCTCGGCCTGTTCCTCGTCCTCCAGCTGCTCGTCGGTGACCGGCAGGAAGACCGCGATCTTCTCAACAGCCTGCGAGCGCTCCGTCAACGCCAGCGCGGCCTCGGCGTAAGTTCCGGCCTCAGCGGCTTCTGCGGCGGCGTTCGTGAAGGTGGTCTCCTCCATGTACTTGACCGAGTTGTGCTGGGTCGCCGATGTCGGCAGGAAGTTCACGACCGTCACGGGCCGCTCGGGCTTCAACTCCACCCGGGCATCCCGGATCGACTCGGTGGCCCAACCGGCGCTGGTCTGAAACAGCGTCTTGAGCTCCTTGGCGCCGACCGGCAGCACGGCGGCGGGACCGTTCATCCCGACCAGCCCCGCGAACGCCTCCGACTCCACGAACATGCGGCCGAGGGTCTTGACCTGCGCCTGGCCACCGTTCGGCGCTGAGGCCGGGTGTGGAGGCGGGTCGTAGGGCATGCGATCCTGATCCAGGGCCGCACGGTTGTTATCGGCGATCCGGGCCGCCGCGCGGCCGTCATCGACCTTGCGCCCGAGATCGTCGATCTCGGCGGTGCGGCGATTCACTTCCTCGCGGACGGCCTGCGATCCGCCGGAAATGGATTTCACCAGCGAGTAGTCGTAGCCTTCGCCGTCCCGGGCCTCCTCGAAAATGTCGTGAAGCTGCTGCCGCTTGGCGGTCAGCTCCTCGCTCATCTTCCTTGTGCCATCAGCCATGTGTCCTAAACCTCCACGCCCGCAATTCGGGCTTCAATTGCCTGCAACCGCGCGAAATCGAGATTCGCCATCGCGGCCGGGCCACCGTCCTTTCGGGGACTCCGATCCGCCGACTTCACGCTCATGGTTTGGGTTCCGATTCCGGCTCCCCGAAGCACCGGTGAGACCTCGAAGGGGATGAGTTTCTTGAGCAGACGCACCGGCTGATCGTCCCGCACGCCGCGCTCCGACTCCGCCACCTCGAATCCGTACGACCATTCCGACGGCGCCCCGGCCTCGGAGAGGCGCTTCAACGTCGTATGCAGCTCGCGCCCGCCGGTGGTGTCGAGGAACAGCTCGCCCTCGAAGAACGCCGCGTCGCCGCGCTCGAAGATCTTTCCCACGCCCACGGGCAGTGAGCCCTGGTAGGCGCTGGAATGATTGAAGAGCGAGATCTTTACTCCCTCCACCGAGCCGAACGCTCCGGGGAGCGTTACGTCACCGTCGTGGTCGAGTACGTCCAGTGTCGCGATCCTGGCGACGACGGTCCCATCGGGGCCCGCCCGCTTGAGTTCCACGGGAGCTGTAAGTGTTTTCGTATCCACGCAATCCCTTTGCTGGCCGCCGTTGTTGCCTTGGTGCCCAATCTAGGAACGGTTTTTCCCATCGTCTACAGATCAGCAAAAAATTCGCCGTCGCTGGCGAACCGTCGACCTGAGAAATTGGGTAAATGGGCCCCCCGGAACTCAGGCGGATTTGGCTCCACGGCGCCTGAGTTCGAATATCGGCCTTTCTCGCGAACCACGAACCGCGAACGTTCGTATCCTGGATTACACCGGGTCGTACGGTTTGGGCCACATACTAGAGACGACCCGCTGCATGACGGATGGTGCTGGGGCAGGAGCTGATTGCGTGATCGAGCGGAGGCACGGTAGCCATATACGTTGAAGATCAGGACCGGGCGCTCGAGTTCTGGACGGAGCGCGTGGGTTTTGTGGTCATCCGCCGGGAGCCCATGGGCGCCATCGGCGAGTGGCTTGAGGTGGCGCCCGCCGACGGGCAATCATGTCTAGCGCTCTATCCCCGATCGGCCATGGCGGACTGGCACGAAAAAAAGCCATCCATCGTTTTCGAGTGCGACGATATCGATTCGACCTATGCAGCCATGGTGGAAAACGGAGTCGAGTTCACCGATGAACCCAAGGCCATGCCCTGGGGATCCTATGCCACGTTCCGCGACCCGGACGGAAACGAATATCTACTGCGAGCTCCGCGCGGTGAGGGTGCGGAAATCCCGCCAAGCACGTTTCCTTCTGAAAATGGCCGCGGTCCGCGCGACGAACCGATGGGTTTGGCTGGCGAAAGCTAACCCGCCGGGCCTCGGCGGCGATGCGCCCTAGTTAAATCGCTCCTGACGGAGCGGAATCAAATTGAACCCGGCCGGCTCGGAACAGAGAATCCGGGCCACGATCTCGCCCGTGATGGGGCCCAGCGACACCCCGATCATCGCGTGCCCCGCCGCCACTACCACGTTCTCCCAACCGCCGGCCCGGCCGATGATCGGCAGACCGTCCGGCGTGCACGGACGCAGTCCACGCCAAATCTCAACCAGCTCCAGATCGTCCATACCATCCAGGTACTCGGCAGGCGCCCGCCGGATGGCGTTGACGCGGCGGTGATTGATGGAGAAGTTCATGCCCGCGAGTTCGAGAGTTCCGGCGAACCGCAACAGCCCGCCCATGGGGGTTATTGCGATCCGCGCCTCGCCAAGTTGCACCGGCAGCGACGGGCTCGCTTCGGGACGCACGAACGTGAGGCTGTATCCCTTCGCAGGCTGTATCGGCAGCCGGAGCTTGAGGTCCCTCGCCACGGCCGGCGTCCACGCGCCCGCGGCGATGACCACTTCGTGGGGACGGATGTCGCCGCGCGTGGTGCGTACGACGGTCACCCTGCCTCCGCGAGTCCGGAAGCCCACGGCCTCCGTGTGATCGAAGAAGGCCGCGCCCTTCGCTTCCGCCAGTCGCGCAAGGCCCCGTACGAACTTGTAGGGGTCGACATGCGCGTCATCCTGGTGGAAGATGCCGCCCTTGATTCCCCGGCGAACCTGGGGCACGTGCTCTCGAACGCCGTCCGCGTCGAGAACGGTCGATTCAACCCCGGCCGCAGCCATCATTTCCGCTTCCTCACGGGCCGCTGCGAATGCTCTGGCCGTCCGGTACACATGGACGCCACCCTTCGGATCGTACGCGCCTTCCATCCCTTCGAGAGTGCCCCAGTCGTCAAAGAGTCGGCAGCTCGCACGCAGAAGCTCGAGCAAAACGTGCATCGACCGCCGCGAGTGTTCCACGGTCGACGCGGCGCGGAATCGCATTAGCCACTGCAGCAGCCCCAGGTCCAGGCGCGGCTTGATGTAGAACGGGCTCTCGGGATCGAGCATCCATTTGAGACCCTGCCCCACGACTCCGGGCGTGGCCAGCGGCAGGCCGTGGCTCGGCACGATGAGACCCGCGTTGCCGTACGAACAACCCGCCCCGATCGGTCCAGCGTCGATCACCATAACGCGGCTACCGCGGCTCGCCAGCGCGTACGCGGCCGAGACTCCCACCACCCCGCCCCCGACTATGAGGACATCTGGATCGCCTTCGGGCACATCCGCCGGCAACGGAACATCGGGCCGTCCGTCGGAGTGCAGATCGGCGAATCCCTTCATCGGCCTTTAGCCTCCACGTTTCCGGTGGCTGGACGCACCTGTGACCGTGCCGTTTCCGCTCACGATCCGCGCCCTCAATGGTTGACCGATTTGAAGTGCGCATTGAACAGCTCGTAGCAATCGAACTCCACGCTCCGCTTCACGCACCGCGCCACATACTTCTCCCAACTCAGCAGCAACTCGTCACAAAACATTGAGCCGTCCGTCGAAACGCAGATCGGCGAATTCCTTCACCTCTTAGCCTCCAGGTATCCCGGCTTTACACGCACCCCTCATCCTGCCGTTTCCGCTCACGATCCGCGCCCTCAATGGTTGACCGATTTGAAGTGCGCATTGAACAGCTCGTAGCAATCGAACTCCACGCTCCGCTTCACGCAGCCCGCCACATACTTCGCCCAGCTCACCAGCAACTCGTCGTGGAACGGCGACCTGTGCGCCTCGTATTCCTCCAGGCTCGACGCCGCGTTGCGGGTCAGGAGCGGATCGCCCTGCCAAAGGCCCGATCCCTTCGCAAGCGCCAGGATCGGCGGGTGGCGGCGGTTGGTCGCCTCGCAATACTGTCGCACGAGCGCCATCGACGCCGTCACCAGGTCCCGCTGCCGCCGGCCCTCGTTGAGCAGGTTCAGAAAGCGTCCGGCGAACTCGTGGCTCTGCGTTTGCAGCGCCAGATCGACGCAATTCCGCAGCGCCGTACTCGATTCGGCCATCCTGAAATCCCCTCGCTGCCATCCCGGCCTGCCGGCGCCGCTGCTCCTCGACCGGCGCGGCCGTGTCGATAGCTGAGAGCTTAGCCTTTCATCGCGATTCGATCAGAAGAATCGCGGCCCGACCTGGTTTCGTGTCCCGCCGCGGAATCGTGGCCCGACCTGCCCCGAGGTCGGGATGCCCGACGAACGACTCCTCCCCAACGCTAACGGGCGCCGTCAGAGCCCGAGCTGAGCCTTCACCTTCTCCCATGGAATCGGCTCCGCGTTCTCCGGATCGGCCAGCGCCACTTTGATGGCCTCGACGTCCAGTTCGTCGTCGAGGGCCTCCAGCAACTTCAGGTCGTCCATGGACACGATAGCCGCCAGTTCCTTCCCATGGCGCTGGAGCACCACGCGCTCATCAGCGTAAACGACCCGGTTGACGAGGTCTGAAAACAGCTCTCTGGCTTCGGTAACAGATACAGAACCCACGGTCAGCCTTCCTATGGAGACTCCAAAACGATATCGCGACGATATCCAAATGATACATAACTTACGAATCATACTAAAGTTACAATCTCTGAGTTTATGTATTAAACATCGCACGGCATGGCCACAGCGCGTTCGCCATCGCGGCTGTGACTGGCTCCGAGAGGTCGTTTAGGTTGAACTACAACGTGGTCGTTCTTCGGTCGGTCGCGCGCGCCCTCAGCAGGCTGCCGCGGCAGGATGTCCGACGAATCGCCGACCGGATCGATTCATTGGCCGACGATCCCCGACCGCCCGGTTCCAGGACCCTTCATGGTCAGAAGGGATACCTAAGGCTACGGGTCGGACGCTACCGGGTCCTTTACCGCGTCCGCGACGATATCGTGGAGGTCACCGTGTTGCGAGTCGCTCACCGCCGCGCCGCCTACAGGAATCTATCCGGATTGGATCGCGGATAGCGCCGGCTGCAGCTAACTTGGTTGATCCCCGCCGCTGACCCGCGCGGGATCGGGCAACCGGGTCCACCCCGATTTGGGCATAATGGGACGCAGTTCCGCTCGGTGTCGGAGCCAGCCCAGGTCGAGGCCGATCCTGGCCCGCCGGTGGCGGACGGAACGCGGGAGTTCGCGCAATGCGGAAAAGTTCCCGAACGGCCAGCGGGAGAGTAGCTTTGTCTGGCGCTCGCGCGAGAACTTACGCCATCCTATTTGTGTTGGCGAAACGCTGAAGCCATACGGAAATCCGCGCGTTCGTTAGGAGTGCCAAATGAGTAGCTTTACGACTCGGCCGGTGGTTATGGGAACGCGGGGCGTCGTCACATCAGGCCACTACCTGGCCAGCGCCGCTGGATTCCGCGTCATGGAAAAAGGCGGAAACGCAATCGACGCGGCGGCGGCGATGTGTTTCTGTCTCAACTTGCTCGAGCCCCAGAGCAACGGAATCGGGGGCGAGGTACCAACTCTCATCTACTCAGCCGTCGAGCGGCGTTCGTTTGCGATCAGCGGAATGGGGTGGTCGCCGGAAGCCATGACAATTGAATGGTGCCGCGAGCACGGCATCGACCTCATACCGGGAGACGGTTACCTGCCCGCATGCGTACCCGCCGTCGTTGATACGTGGGCTGCCGCCTTGGCCCGTTTCGGCACTCTGACATTTTCCGAAATTCTTGAGCCGGCGATCGAGCTGGCCGAAAACGGATTCCCAGTCTATGAGCGCCTGCATCAGAGTATTTCGGACAATCAGAGTAAATATATGGACCTTTACCCCACGACGGGCGAGATCTACTGCCCCCAGGGTCAGGTCCCCGAAGTGGGTTCCGTTTTTCGCAATCCGGATTTCGGGAAGATGCTGAGGCTGATGAGCGAGGCCGAGAAGCGCGAGGGCGGAGCCGATCGCGTTGCAGGCATCAAAGCCGCTAGAGATGTCTTTTACGAAGGCGAAATCGCGGACCAGATCGTAGATTTCATTCGCCGCAATCCCGTCGCCGACGCCAGCGGATCGTCCCACACCGGGATGCTTTCCCATGCGGACTTCGCTGGGTGGAAAGCACGGATAGAGGAGCCCGCGTCCTTCAACTATCGAGGGCTGGACGTCTACAAGTGCTCCACGTGGACCCAGGGACCGGTATTCCTACAACAGCTTGCTCTGTTGGAAGGATTCGATTTGAAGTCATTGGGGCACAATTCACCCGAATACCTTCACACGCTTATTGAGTGCTCGAAACTCGCATTCGCCGATCGCGAAGCCTATTACGGCGACCCACTCTTCGACCCCCCACCACTCGACCGCCTGCTTTCGCGTGACTACGCCGAGGCGCGGCTGACACTGGTCGGCGAAGCCGCTTCGATGGAAATGAGACCGGGAGACGTAGGGTCGGGGTTCCCGGACTATGCGACGGGGGATGTCGCCGAGGACAATCGCCGTTCACTTCAGATTCAGGCGCGCCCGGTCCAAGATCTTGGGCTCGGCCATGCGCACGTCGGGGATACGACGCATCTCGATGCAGTAGACCGGCACGGCAACATGGTGGCCGCAACGCCAAGTGGCGGCTGGCTTGGGACCTCGCCTGTAATCAGGGGGCTGGGATTCCCGCTTGGGACCCGCGGGCAGATGTTCTATTTGAATCCCGACCGACCCAACTCGCTCGAACCGCATAAGCGGCCGCGGGCGACGCTCACACCGTCACTCGTGATGCGAAACGGCGAACCGTTCATGGTTTTTGGTACCCCCGGGGGCGACGCCCAGGACCAGTGGACTCTGCAGTTCTTCCTCAATTACGTCGACTTTGAGATGACTCTACAAGAGGCCCTCGATGCGCCCACGATGCACTCGTCGCATTTTCCTTCGTCCTTTTATCCGCGAGCGGCATACCCAGGCCAAGTATCGCTGGAAGACCGAATCCCCGCCTCGGTGAGGAACGAACTGACGCGCCGCGGCCACGAGGTAATCGAGGTGAGTGGCTGGCAGAACGGCAAGACGATGGGCATCCGATTCGACGGGGATCGGGGTGTCATCTCCGGCGCGGTGGCGCCCAAAGGGACCATCGGTTACGCGCTTGGCTGGTGACCCATGTTTTCGACCGCGGGACTGAGTGCCTCAAACGCGATCGCGATTCCCAGATGATGCATGATTGACGACGTACCGGATTCGGTTGCCCCGGGAGCCCGCGAGTGCCTCCAATCGCGGGCGTATTCCCTTCTTCATGCCGTACCAAACCCAAACTGGATTCCGCGCCTGACTTCAGATCGCACGTCCGCGGAAGCCGTCACTCGCCGTCTTCGAGATGGCGCGCCAGGGCCTCAAGTTTCTCGTCCCACAAAACCCGATAGAACGCCAGCCATCGTTCAGCTTCCTGCAACGGAGCGGTGTCGAGGGAGCACCGGTGCACGCGCCCATCGACGGCCCGATTCACGAGCCCGGCCCGCTCGAGGACCCGAATATGCTTCGACACCGCCGGGAACGACATTTCGTATGGCGCCGCCAAGTCGGTTATCTTCGCCGGCGCCCGGCCAAGACGGGCGAGAAGAGCTCGCCGCGTGCGATTCGCGAGCGCGGTAAAAACCAGGTCAAGCCTGTCTTCTTTCCTCGGTCGCCGGGCTTTTGTCGGTGCGGTTGACATCGGAAGCTTTGTATAATATAAAACCAATCGGTTTACATTTCAAGGGGACCAAAGGAGAACAAGATGAACACCCGCATTCACCAGGAAGTTGTCTACGAGGCCACACCTGCCCGCATCTACCGCGTGCTCACAGATGCCGGCGAGTTCAGCAAGTTGACTGGCGGTGCGCCCACCGAGATCGACGCGAAGGCCGGCGGAGCTTTTTCCCTCTTCGGCGGCATGATCCTCGGCAGCAACATCGAATGTGTACCGGGTGAGCGACTGGTCCAAGCCTGGCGCTCTGGAAATTGGGAGCCCGGGGTCTACTCGATCGTCCGCTTCGATCTAAAGGCGGAGGACGACGGAACACGGGTTGTCTTGGAACACACCGGATTTCCAGAAGATGAGAGAGAGAATCTGGACACGGGCTGGCACTCAAACTACTGGGAGCCCATGCGCGAGATGTTATCGGCCGAGAAGAGCTAATGTCCGCCGGGGCCTGATCCCCGCACGGGCCGGAGCCGGCTGCTTGACGTTATCCACCTCCTCCATCGGTACGATTTTGGTCGCTTTGTCGAGGCTGCGGACTTCGTCCGGGGCCTGAGGTCTCAGGCAGCCGCGGTCGACCTGACATTCGTTGTGCTGTTCGCCGAACACGGCCCCGATCAGGCGGATCAGGGCTCCGCGATTGGGGAAGATACCCAGAACGGCGGTGTACCAGCCCCTGTTCGATGACCGGGTTTAGCTGGACTCGCGCCTCCGCTTGGGAAGGCTGGGCAAAGATGAATCGCACCAGCGTCTCCACCAGGCTCTGATCCAACTTGGGAACCTGGGTCACCAGGTCCCGCAGCTACTGGGTCCGGCGTCGTTGCCAGCTGAAGCCCGGTAGCACGGAGGCGCGCGTGGGACCCTATCGTTCGCGGCGGCGGATGGAGCGCACGACTTCCCGCATGCGGCGTCCGTTCGCCTTCCGCCCCTGGTTCGCGCGGGACCGCGCTAACGTCGCGGGCTGCCTACCGACTCGCCTGGCTATGCTTCGGCGGTCGAGATGTCCCTGCGATTGAATACCCAGATGGTCAGCGCCACCAGCACCGCGCTGTATCCGGCCATGAGCAAGCCATCCTGCAAGGGGTCGAGATTGGAGGGCGGCGAATCGCCGCCGAACGCTCCGGCGCTCAAATCATTCGCGCTCAGGACCGACCGAACGAGCAACGATGGAAAAAAGCGGGCGATATCGGCAAGCGTGCCGCCGAACCCGGTGAACACCTGCCCCACTATCTGCTCGATGACGACGAATCCGATGCCGGCGC
Organism: Chloroflexota bacterium; assembly: GCA_963663595.2. Lineage (GTDB taxonomy): Bacteria > Chloroflexota > UBA11872 > UBA11872 > VXNJ01. Next base: position 1,218,760 of record CAXXGZ010000003.1, read on the forward strand.
CCAGACCCGCGCCTCCCGATCGGAGCAGACCGACCGCGGTGAACGCTATCGCCACGTAGATGAACAGACAGAACGTCGTTCGGAGCCAGTCCAGGATCAGGCCCTGGATGAATCCGTCCGGATAGACCGGATCGAATACGCCGACTACAAGATCGCCGATAGGCATGAGGATCGCGCTCACGGCGAGGATGGCCACCGTACCGATGCTGATGGTGACGATCAGCGCCAGCAGCTTGGCCAGCATGAACTCCGTGCGCGACGGCCCGCGCGCCAGCACCAGCCGCAGCGTGCCCCAGCCGTACTCCGATCCCACCAGCAGCGATACAAGGACCAGCACCGCCCAAAGTCCGAACTGAACCTCCAGAAACGGTACCGCTCCGAATCCCACGGGGAATCGGAGCGCCGAGTTGATCTCCATGAAGTCTTCCGATCCAGGTCCCTCGGCGCCCTTGATGATGATTCGCAGCACGATGATCATGAACGCCAGAAACGCCACCACGATCCCGAATGAGATCCACGTGACCCGCCGTTTGCGGATCTTGATGAGCTCGACGCCCGTTGTCCTAAGGAGGCTACGCATCGTCCGGCGGGGGCGGCTCCTCATCCCCGGTCACCTCCAAAAAGACGCTCTCCAGGTCAGGCCGTCGACGGCCCAGTCCCGACACTCGCACTCTGGCTCCCACGAGTAACGCGTTCAGATCGGCCATCTGCTCGGGCTCGGCCTTGACGACGACCGTGTCGTCGCTCGATCCAGCCGAAGCCTCGTATTTCGCTTCGGTGAGCACCGAAATGGCCATTTCGAGTCTATCAACCTCGAAGTAGGCGCCGGACGTCTCGCCGAGCAATTCTTCGAGGCTTTGCTGGAGCACGGTTCGGCCCTTGTCGATGATCGCCACCCGGTCGCATACCTGCTCCACCTCGTAGAGCAGATGGCTCGACATGAACACGGTCTTGCCCTGCTCTGCGGCGATCTGGCGGATCAGCTCGCGGATGTGACGGGCGCCGGAGGGGTCGAGCCCGCTCGTGGGCTCGTCCAGCATGATCAGATCAGGCTCGGTGAGTAGCACGCTCGCCAGACCGAGCCGCTGCTTCATGCCCGTGGAATAGTGTTTGAACTTGTCCTTGCCGCGCCCGCCTAGTCCCACGATTTCGAGAACCTCATCGATGCGCGATCCGGGAAGCCCCCCGTCGAGCTTGGCCAGGATGCGCAGATTCTCCCGGCCGCTGAGATAAGGATAAAAGGCCGGAGCCTCGATTATCGCGCCCACCCGCCGCAAGACGTCGGCCCGATGTTTGGTCACGTCGAGGCCGAACATCTCCACGCTTCCCGACTGCGGACGGATCAGGCCCAGCATCATGCCGATCGTGGTGCTCTTCCCGGCGCCGTTGGGCCCCAGAAATCCGAAAACCTCGCCCGGCATCACGTCGAGATCCAACCGGTCCACCGCGGTCAAGCTACCGAATCGCTTGGTGAGTCCGCGGAGACGAATTACCGGCTCGGCGCTGGCGGTCATGCGGCGAATCCCCCCACGTCAAGGCATATCCTGAGACCGTACAGTATCTCATTTCCGACCGATCCCTGACCAGACGGGCGAGGAATCGCGGCCCGACGTGGCTTCGTGGCCCGTCCGGTCCGCCGGTTGGGATTGCCGCCGTGGCACGAAGTGGCTTCAGGTCGGGAGAATGTGCGGAAACGGACAGCATATGGCAGCGGCACCCCCTGTGATCGGCAGCCATGACGGATCACCATACGCTCAATCAACCGCCGCCGAGCGGCCCGTTGTTGAGATAATGACGGTAGAGAGCGAGGAAGCTGGACCTTGGACGAGTCTCGTGGCGAAGGCGCGACGCCGGAAGGCCCGCCCCGGCAATGGCTCGAGTCCCATGTACGAGACTGGATTGCCGAGCGCCTCATAACCTCCGATCAGGGCACGGCGATACTAGAACGTCACGGCATGGCCGCGGCGGACGAAGCCGAAGGCGCCGAGCCCGGCGGCGCGGCGATCTCCGACCGCCGATTCAGCCTCCGGCTACTTACTCTGGGCGCGGCGGCCGCGCTATTCATCATCGGACTGCTGCTGATCGTCGCGTCAAACTGGGATGTCCTCTCCTACCCGCAACGACTGGCCCTGGCCGCGGCCCCAGGCGCGGTGGCGGCAGCCGTCGCGCCGTGGTTCGACCGGAGCGGCTGGCGGCACAATGCAAGCCAGTTCCTGGACGCCCTTCCGGTCGCCAGCCTTCTCGGCGTGGCGGCGGTCATTTCCCAGCATCTGCAGCAATCCGGCCACGACTGGATCGGCCTGTTCTCGCTCGCGCTGGTCCCGGCGATCCTGTACGCGGAAGTCCGCCGAAACTCGGTTCTGGCCACCGCCGGTTGGGGCGCGTTCGCCGGGCTGGGCCTTGTATGGCTGGGCCAGGAAATGACGATCCGGGGAGCCTTCGACCTGGGGCTGGACCGGTGGGCGTTATTTGCCGCGGGGCTGTCCATCGCTATCCGCGCGCAAGGCCGATCGACGCCCATCTTTGCCATAGCCGGCGGTGGGCTGGCCGCGGCGGGACTCGCTGTCGGCTCGTCGCAAGGCGGCTTCTTGGTGGTAGAAGCGGTTGGCGTTGGTCTAGCGGCTACGCTGGTGTGTGCAGTCACGTTCGGCGCGCGCGTTTGGCGATCGCCGGGCCGCGCTTGGACGCTCGCCCTCACCGCGGTGGTTGCCGCCGGAACCGCGACCGTGTGGTCCCTCGCCTGGGACATCAGAGGTCAATCCGGTTTTAGAGACTATGAATTCGAACGGTTGCTGACGGTGGAAGGGTCCTTGTGGATCGCCCCCCTCGTCGCCGCGGTCCTGGTCGCCGGGTTGCTGCTCGTGATCGAGCGTCGCGGCGTTCAGGAGGTCCGGGGCTGGTGGTCGCTGCGGTGGGCATTGCTGCTCTATGCCATAGCCGGAGCCTTCGCGGGCGTGGGCCAGGCGCTGGTCCCGTCGCGGCTACCAAAGTACCCATCGGTCGAGCCGCTCACCACGGTGATCCCGTGGACCGAGGCGGGGATGCTGGCGGCCGGTATCGTCGCCGTGGCCGTCGCCTGGAAGTTTCTCAATCGCACCCCCATGATCGGCCCCCTGGCCGGGAACGGCGGCCCGGCGCGGCTTCCGCTGCCGCTCACTCCAGGCGCGCCGCTGGCGGCGGCGGCGCTGGTTTGGTCGCTCTGGCTGCCGCTGGCGAGGCTGGTCAACTACGCGGCTCCGAATGCGGTGGCGGAAGTCGCCGTCCCATTCGTGCAGTGGGGCTTCACCGTGCTTACGGCCGTCTGGATCATGGGCCTGCTGGCCCAGCAAGCGCTGAACGAAAGCCGGTTTGGCGCGCGCCTGACCTGGGGCGCGGTGGGGGTATTCAGCATCGCGCTCCTCATCCTGGCGTACTCGCAACAGGAAGGCCTGTTGGAACGCGGATTCACCTTCGCCACGGTGGGCCTGCTGCTGGTGGCGGGCGTATTTCAGGATCGGCTCCGCGGCTTCCTGCGCCGGTTCGGATCGTCGGATCGGTCTCCCGGTCCCAGGGGAGGAAATCCCCGTACGGAGGGTGGCGCCTGACATGAACTTGAGTGCGAACGATCGACCGCTCGGCGATGAACCGGATTCGCGAGCCGATGGCCGCCCGCGCGGGTTCATCCGCGACCGGCGCCTGCTCGGAATCCTGCCGCTGCTCGTCGTGCTGGCCGGTATCGCGCTGCTGGTGGCGGTGGGCCAGGCCGACGCCGGGCGCTGGAACACGTATCCACTCGTCACGTTCGAAAACGTCCGCGCCTACGATCCGGTCGAGCCGCTGCGAGGGGCGTACGTCGACCTTTTCATCGGCGTCGGCGACCAAAACGTGAGGCAGCCCGGCGCGAGGCGGGTCTCAGTCGTTCGATTCCTGGCCGCCGAAGCCGACGCGAAGACCATCGAGGGGGTGCTTCGGGGCGGAACCGTGACCTTGGAGGCGCGCCGCGCCCCCGACGGCAGGCTCCGGGCAGTGGCCGTGATAACCGCCGACGGCCGCCGCTTCGAGGCCAGGTGATCTCTTAGCCGCATACGGTACCGTGTCAGCTGCTGTACGACCGATGGAACGATTGGGCCACACAGCATTTGGCGGATCGAGTCTGGGCTCTGGACAGAATTGATGCAAAGTAAGGACGATCCAGGCCTGTTGGCGGTCATTGGCGGTTGCGGGAATTGCTGCCTTTGTTTCTGGTGCCCAATGGTTCAGAATCTCGCTGGGATCGCCTTGGAGGAATGATGCGTCCGCTTCTAAAAAAGCTTCCGTTCAAGAATCAGAGTCCAGTATTGCTCCTGGACGCTCCGCCCGAATTTGAGAGATCAGCCCGCAACTTCGGGGCGCCCGTGGACAGAGAGGTAAAGGGCGAGTACGGATTCGTGCTCGCGTTCGTGAAATCGCTGGCCGCGGCTCGGGTCGCGGGGGAGAGCATGAAGGACGGACTGGCTGACGGCGGCCTACCCTGGCTGGCCTATCCCAAAGGAACGTCGAAGAAGTATCGCAACGTCGACATCAACCGCGATTCTGGACGCGCGGCTATGAAGGAACTCGGCTTCGAGGGGGTCTCCTAGGTCGCCATCGACGAGGATTGGTCGGCCATGCGCTACAAGCGAACGGGCTGACCTCCGCGAGGAACGAACCCGTCGCCGGCATCAATTTCTGCCGTCGCTGCGCTGGCCATTTGCCTTTTTCCTTCTCAACACTCCTGATGACCGATTATGGACGAATTGGTAGACGTATATGCGTCATATTGTACACTATTACTAGGACATATCTGGGACAGTTTGCGGTAAGTAGGAGACACTCGTGTTGAACATAGTTGAAAGGCTCGACCGAGCCAGTGCTCAGGTCAACCTGGACACTGCCGACATGGCGCGGGCTCTGGACACGAGTCCGCGAACGGTGACTCGATGGCTCAATTATCAGACCGTACCAAGACGCCAACATCGCGAACGTATCCTCGAGACGGTGGTTGTACTGGATCACCTCCATTCGGCAATCGCTCACGGGGCCGCGAGTGACTGGCTACTGACTCCGGTCCCACTCTTGGATTACGAGAAGCCGATCGACCTTTTGCGTCAGGGTGAATACCGCAGGGTGCTCCGCGCAATCGACGCCATCGGCGAAGGCGTCTTCCTGTAAACATCCCGGTCGATCCCGAACTCGTCGCCGCCCTCGACGAGATCGGGACTCACGCATTCGTCGGTGAGGCACTTCGCTTTGTGGCCCCCCGGGTCAATCCGATGTCAGGAAAAGCGTCCGCGCAATTCGGCGGACGCTGGAACCCGGCCGAGAGCTGGACCACCCTATATCTTGCTAACAGCGTTGAGACGTTGATCGCGGAGTTGCTGAGACAGGCGATACTATTAGCCGTTGAACCCGAAGCGCTTCTCCCACGAGAGGTATTCAGGTTCAAAGTGAAGCTGTCACGGTGTATCGATCTTCGTCCTGACGAGTCGCGAGAGCGAGCGGGCCTACAGGACTCAAATATCGGAGGAATCGACAGAATCGCCTGCCAGAACGTCCGGGTCGCGGCGCATTACGTGGGCACCGAGGCAATTCTCGCGCCGTCCGCGACTGGCGTTGGTGACATTGTGGCTGTATTCCTGGACAAGCAGCTGGGCGGCTCCAGTATCACGTTTGAACCGGAGACGGTCTGGACCGAGCTGCCTACGCTCGAGGCTGGACCGGACTAGACCCGCTTTCCGCTCCCGCCCCTACCCCATAACCAGCGGTCGTTGTAGGGTCACCGGGACGTCGATGACGGAGGGTCGATCCAGCGTCAGCGCCGTGGCAAGCGTCTCGCCGAGCGTTTCAGGGCTGGCCCGCAGCCCGACCGCGCCGAACGCCTCCGCGTACTTTACGAAGTCCGGATTCACCAGGTCCACCTCGTAGGCACGTCCGTGGTCGCGCAGAAAGTCCTCCTTGATCGCGCCGTAGGCGCTGTCGTTGAAGATCACCGTGACCACGTTGATCTCCAGTTGAACCGCCGTGGCCAGTTCCTGACTGGTGAACAGGAATCCGCCATCGCCCGTGAGCGCCACGACGGATTTGTCCGGCGCGACCAGCTTCGCCCCCAGCGCCACCGGAAACGCGTAGCCCAGGGTTCCGAAGGCCAGATCGTAGAGGAAGGTGCGCGGCGCATAGATGGGCAGCAGCGATCGCGCCCAGTAGCCCAAGAGATGCGGATCGGCGGTGATGATAGCGTCCCGCGGCAAGGAATCGCGCAGGGTTGCGAGCAGGCCCATCTCAACTGGCGCGCGACGCGCCATCTCCTTGCGAACGCTCGCGCCGGCCTTCGTGGCCGCCTTCACCCAGTCGCCGTGCTCGCGGGAAGCCTCGTCCATGGCGTCGATCAACGAACGCAACGCGAGCCTCGCGTCGGCGTGGATCCCGATCTCGACCGGATAGTTCCTGCCCGGCACGGCCGGGTCAATATCAATGTGGATGAGCGGGCTTGGAATCGGGGCGGTCCACTTCGCCGTGGGGAGGTATCCGAACCGGGCACCCACCGCGAGCATCAGATCCGATTGCCTCATTATTTCCTTTATAGGACCCTGGTTGGAAAGGTTGCCAAGCGACAGCTCGTGATCTTCCGGTATCGAGCCCTTGCCGCTCGCGCTGGTTATCACCGGGGCGTGCAGACGCCCGGCCAGGATTTGCAGCTCGTCCCACGCGCCGGAACTGATCACACCTCCCCCCGCCCAGATCAATGGACGTTCCGCGGCGGCAAGCATTTTCGCGGCCCGAGCGATGTCCCGCGGATCGCCCGCGGGCCGGTCATGATCCTCGGCGCTGAGGATCAGCGCATCACCCTCGGCTTGATAAACGTCGATCGGGATCTCCACCACCACCGGGCGCGGCCGGTTCACCTGCATCCGGCGCAGCCCCTCGTGGATCGCCGGCGGGATTTCCGCAGGGGTCAACACCTGCTTGGACCATTGCGAGAGCCGCGACAAGACGCCGAACTGGTCCTTGCTCTCGTGGACGATCCCGCGATCCTGATATAGGTACTCGGACTCGTCCTCGGCCACGATGTTGAGCAGCGGCACCGAGTCGCCATAGGCCTCGCCCATTGGGGTCGCCGCGTTGAGGGCGCCCGGTCCCGCAGTGCTCAGGAGCGTGGCGGGCTTTCCGGTTACCCGGGCCGCCCCGATGGCCATGAATCCCGCGCCCTGCTCGTGGCGCACGAGAATGTGGCGGATCGCGTCCTGGCGCATCAGCCGGCCGTAGAGATGCTCGGTGTGATAGCCGGGAATACCGAACACCATGTCCACGCCTTCGGCGACGAGCGACCGCACCACGGCGTCGGATCCAGTCATTACGGACATTCGTAAAAGGCTCCGCGGTGATGACGAGCATTGCGTGCGAGGTAGGTTAACCGAATGTCGTTCGGCGCTCGACTTGGCAGCTCCAGACGCGGCGACTTTCGAGATCGAGAGGAGGGTCCGGGCAGATCCGCCCCCTGAACGGCAAACACCTGGATTTTGAGGCTGGCCTTTTACCTCATATATGCACGCCGCTCACGCCGCCCCAGTCAGTACAGGAACCGTGGTTCATCGTGACCTTCGGGTGTCCAATCGGCGTCCTCAGATCGAACCAGGTGTGCGAGGACTACTTTCTGATACGGCAGCGTTGCCCTCGACAGGCTTTTTCGGAGCGGGGGCTGGGTCCTTAAAACGGATCCGGAATCAGCTAGGCGACTGCCGCTACGAACCACCGACGGGCAGGCGGCATGACCCCATTCGCACCGACAAAGCAGAAATGGATCCGCCTGGGTAGCATTCCCGCTTCCTCCAGGGCTCTGCCGAGCAGGGCCGACTTCGGGTTGTAGTTGGCGAGGGCGACCAGTCCAATGACTTCCATTCCCGGTCGAATAAGACTCGGGTCAGGTGCCGAGAATCCAAGCGATCGTAGTTGCTCGCATACCCGACGATAAGAATTCGCCACGTCAGTACGAAACCCCTGGCCTGCGGGATCGAGCATGTCCAGGTATCCAGCCAACTGACTCGGTACGTGTTGAATGCGGGCGTCCAGATCGAGTTTGAGTTCCGTTGCAAGGATTGCCGGATGGCCGGTATCAATTGACAAGGCCAACATGTCTAAACGAAGCAGCGGCCTTGAGTTTACGATCTGCCGGTCGATGACGTGGAACGATGTCCCTTCCAAATTTGCCTCAACGCACTTCGCTTCCGACCGTCCCTCAGGACTCGCGTATCGCGTGTCGACAATACTTCTAATTCGTGGCAGCTCTAGCTCGTACATATCCAGGAACTCTTCTGAAAGGTCAAACTTCTGAATCTTGTCGTCACACAAAAGCAGCTTGGTGCCCGCCAGATAGGCACGATCAATTTCGACACGGGCGTTTTGCTTTTGAACTTGCCAGCGAACTCTTGCGACCGACGACTGCGCCCGGTAGGCGTTGAAATAGTTGTTACGCAGCCGCACGTCTAGCTGATGGTCGACAAACATGTCGAGCAGGCGTCTACCCAGACCGGCGCTGAGCAAGAGCATGAACTCCTCTGAGAGTCCACGTCGAAACGGCGTCAGATCGTGTTCCGTCATTGATCCCACCCATACCTTTCACGCTGATACTTCTCCCACCCGACCAGTTCGGGATCGCCTGTGGCGGTCACCACCGCAAACAGATCCTCGTAGCCGACGCTCCTATAGCGATCCGGTTCGCACAAGATCGCGTGCCAGGCTTCACCGACGGTATCCCCAAATTCCTTCATCTTCGGCGCGGTCATTTCAGTTTGAAATGACCGGTTCGCCTGTGGAGATACGTGGAGACAGGTCACGGTCTCGAATCCGAGTTCCCGTTCCCGTTCCATTCCGCCGGCAAGCAGTTGCTGGCGGAGATGCTGGTAGAAGGGCTCGATGAGGAGGTCCCTCAGTTCAAGGCTGCGGTCCCGGCGGATCGGTGAGTCCGGCCGTTCGAATAGCGGCGCGTAGGTGTTGATGCGACTTTTGCCCGATTTCCCTTTATCCAGCCACTTGTAGCGCGAATAGCTCTCCGTATACTTCGATTCCACAAGGACTCCATGCCGGCGTCCCGCCGCGTCTTCGTAGGCGAGTAGCAGATCCGCGCTTGTAGCGTATTCACCCCGGCTCGGCCAGCCCTTCTCGCCCAGGTAGCTCTCTAGTCCCACCCACTCCACTTCTGCGAGAGGTCCGGATTCACTTGGCAGAACAACGCGGTCAACGTCCGCGAAGACCGAACGAAGGGCCACGGCGAACGAACTCGGCGAGAGACTCAGCCCCCACCAGAAGTTGATCGCGCAGACCTGGGAGTCAAGCAGGTGCGGCGATGGATGGCGCTGCTCAACGGGGCCTCGATTCTGACCGTCATGCCAGGCGATCCGCTGTACGTAGAAATGGCGCAATGCCGGTGATCGGATCGTTTCCCAAAGGTTGTACGCCGCGTAACCAACGGGGAGGACGAATGGATAGAAATGTTCTCGATATTTCCCGTCAACCCGTGCTTCATCAGGCATTTCTGACCAGGACATCTTGAAATCTGCCTGCCGCTGACGTTGCTCATCCGAGTAGGTGGTCAGTCCTGATCGCCTCCCGTGGGTCCGTACCCTAGCCGAAGACCCCGGCTCGCAACAAAGGGGGACCGTCGGGCAACGATCGAGAACCGATCTTTGAGGCTATAGGAGCCGTGCTCGAGCAAAAGCGCGGATCTGACCGGGAGGACGCGAGACAGAGTTGCATGGGCGGCCCGGCGGATTCCAAAACGTAAACTATGCGGTTGGAACCCACGGCCGGCCGGCTTGCGCCGCGCTGGACGCGGCTCCCTAGGTTAGTTGATCCAGCTTCGTCTGGGGCGCATCCGCGGCCTGAACGCCAACCACCTGGATTTTGCGGCTAGCCCTTTACCTCATATAGATACAGGCACGCATCGATCGCGAACGCTTGACGTTCGAATCCAGTTGCCGGGGCGTGGAACCTAATTCTTGAACCAGTTGATGTTTATGTCCGCGTACTTCGCCTGGTCCTCCGGCAGGTCGAAATCAGGATAAATGGCTTCCACCGGACAGGCCGGTTCACAGGCCCCGCAATCAATGCATTCGTCGGGGTCTATGTAGATCATCTCCTCTTTATCCCATTCCGCCTCATCGGTCGTCGGATGGATGCAGTCGACGGGGCACACATCGATGCACGAGGCATCCTTGACTCCTATGCACGGCTCGGTGATGAAGTACGTCACGGTCTCTCAATTCCCGATGTTAGGAGGCGTAAAACAGGCATCAAACGAAAAATACAACGTCCGGCCCAATAATGCCAACCTTCTCTACGAATTATATTCCTTTCCCCGGGATGAGGCACTAGGACTCCTCGGTGACGATCTCCTTGCCGGTGCCGTCACAATCCGGGCACTCAGCTGGCACTGGCACCATCTCCGGCCAGCCTAACTTGGTTATCTGCCCTTTTCCTTTGCAGCGCCGGCATGGCCTCGGGGCGCCGGATTTCCGCGCTTCTGGGTCGCTTGCTTGCACCATAGATCCCCCGGACATCGAAATCCCACAGCCAATTCTCGGGAATCGGGCCGAGGCCGGCACAATGGATCTTTTTCACCGGTGCGTGCGAGCCTGGAATCGGTCCCCCGTCCGACCCATTTTTGAATCTCTTGGCCGGTGCGTCGAGCATTGCCTACACTCGCCACGGATATCCAAACAGCGGCCGGCCATTGATTTGCTCGCCGCCATCAGCAGCGCCGGGGGTGAGTTTTGAAGGTGTGGAAGGTCCAGGAAAACTCGAGCTTCGCGTCGGAGAAAATGAGCAAGAACAACCTGTTCGACCAGGAGCGAATGTTCTGCGATGTGTACTGTTTCGAACCGGATCAGGAACAGCGGATCCACGACCACGGGGAGGCCGACAAGCTGTATTACGTGCTCGAAGGCACCGGCACTTTCGTAGTAGACGACGAGCGCAGGCGGTTATCCGAAGGAGACGTCGTGCTGGCGCCGGCCAAATCCGTTCACGGGGTAATCAATGATTCGGGCGCGCGCCTTCGCTGTCTCGTAGTTATGGCGCCATCGCCAAATTCCTGAGCCGCCGGGAGATATCCGGACGGATGCCGACGGTCTTTGGTGGTTGGTGAGATATGCCAGCCGTAGAGATTCGCTACTGGGAAAAGTGGCAGGGCCGCGAGGCCCAGGCGATGGGGAACATCGTCAATGCGTTCAACGATTCCCAAGACCGCTATCGGGTCGTGATGACGGAGGCCGGGGCCTGGTCGTCCACCCCAGATCTACCGATGTTCCTCGCCGCCCACGAGCAAGGAGATCCGCCGGACCTGATCGGCCTGGAAGATCATCAAATCGTAAACCTGGCAGACAAAGGCGTGCTCAGCCCGCTGGATTCGATCCTTGACTCCCATGAGCTGAAGGATGCGGGCTTCCACCGCAGCTTCCTCGAGCTGGCCAGTTACGCGGGAGCGCTCTACGGAGTCCCGGTGGCGGCCAATGTCGCCACGCTCTACATGAACCGTTCGGCCCTCCGGGGAACTCGCTTCGAATCGGGAGGCGCTCCGACCCTCATCTCCGAATTCGACTCGGACCTCGAGCTATTGGGGACCACGGGCCGGACTGGATTCGTGCCCACCTATCCGGGCTGGTGGCCGCAGGCCTGGGTGCGGTTCTTTGGCGGGTCCTGGCTCGACGAGGATGGCCGGTTCCAGCCCAATCATCCAGGCAACGTCCGCGCCTTCGAGTGGATCGCCTCGATGCGAGATCAGCCGCATATGGATCGATATCTCGATCCCGTCAATCCCATTGGCACTCGCGAGCCCGACCCGTTCTTGTCCGGCGAGGTCGCGATGGTCTTCGAGGGGGACTTTCTAGTGGCGCGTCTTGCGAGCACCCCCGGCTTCGAGTGGGCCTGCGCCGCATTCCCGACCGTGTCGGGAAAACCCGCGGCTATGGTGCTCGCGGACGTCGTGGCCGTCCCAACCGGCGCGAAACATATCGATGGAGCCGCCGCGTTCCTGCGATTTGCGTCGACTCGTCGCAGCATTGAGATCGTGGCCTTAGGACAGGGAAAGATCAGCCCCCTTGTGGATTGGTCTCAAGCTTTTCTGGCCGACCATCCCAATCCCAAACTGGCTGACCTACAAAGAATCCTGGGCTCCGCCACTCTTTTTCACGACCCCCGTGTTCCTGGATGGCTTGGGTACTTGGACGGAATCAAAAAGGCCTTCAGCGATGTGTGGACCCACGGGCAGGAGCCTGATGCGGCGCTGGCGGCCATAGGCTGAGGCCTGTAAATCGGCGCTGCCCGGGGATCTCGCCAACCAGTCTGCCGCCGAGCGTTGGCAAAGCGTTCCGCGATCGCGACCGCGCAAAATCGCAGCGGTAATATGGTGCGCGATCCCCGACCGAAACGGGTCACCTGAAACTTTGAACCCGGTGACTCGGCTGCGTTCCGCCGGCTAAAGGAGAGCGGTCAGCCCCCCGTTGATCTGAGAAGGACGAGACTCGCGGTCTGGCCGTGCACGTGGTTCGCCGTGCCGATCGGGCCTATCTCGCCGGCACAGAAGAATCCAGCGACCGGCAAATCGTCGCCCAGTGCCCGCTTGACGACGCTGATGTCGCCATCGTCGTGGTTGAAAAGCCTTTTCCCACGCCCATTGCACGTGAACAACAGCGCGGCCGCGGGAGGGTCCGCGAACGCCTGCGGACTCAAGAGCATTTCGAGATCGTCGGTGGCCGACTCGCCGTCCCGGGCGAAAAAGCTGATCCGCTGGCCGGGCGTCACGATATCCGTGACCGCCAGCGCGCCACTCGATTCGTCCGCGCCGGCGATGTTTCGTATCAGGAAATCGCTGGGGCCTGGATCGTCGCAATCACCGTCGGCGACAACGCCGATCAAAACCCCATTCTGAACCATTTTCTTGCGCCGGGGATCAAGATCGGCGAAGAGGCTTCGGAGCACCTTAAGCGGCGATTCTCCCTCGAGCCCCGTGATCACATTCCGCTCGCTCTCCGTAATCATCAGAAGCGGACCGAGGGCCTGACAGCCCTGCGAGACGATCACTTCCACGTCGACATCGCCTCCTACGGCCAAGCCAACCGTGCCCGAACGGTACACATCGTCGTTCAAGCCCAGCGCGTTCATACCCGGGCTTGAGCCGCCGCTCGCAATTCCGCCGACGACTGGAACTCCGGGGAAGGTCTGATTGAATGCCGCCAGAAGCTCCTTTACTGGCGTCGTGAACGGCTCGGCCAGGATTATGAAAAGCTTCGGCGGAACATCAAGTGCAAGGGCTGATCTAAATGTATCCGAATCGGTGAGCGACGTTGATAATTCGCCTTCGCTCAAATAAAACCCCGATATCGCGACTTCGGGCAGCGACCCAACGATCATGGACGCTCCCCCGACATCCTCGACTTCGCGACCTCCGCCTATGACGCCCCCGGCCGTGCAAGCGAGAAAATTCGATGCGCCGGACGCCGAGTGCAGGCCCTGGATCAGGTCGCTGGCACTGTCGCCGTCGGATGAATTTACAAAAGCCAGGGCCAGATCAGCCGGCCCGTCGCTGGATGCATCTATCTGACCATCGATGCCGGCGAGAAGCTCCGCGCTGTCGTTGGCAATGGTGACTGCCGAGATGAAGTTCATGATTGGCGCATTTCTCGGATGACGATCGGATCAAAGACGAACTGGAGTCGCAACGGCCTTTGGCCAAATGTAGCACCTGTGCGTCCGCCGACGGCAAATGTATGCCAACTCGGAACGGCGTGTGATTATTAGACTCGTCCAGCCGGTCGATCTCGCACCGCAAATCGATCCATCCGCGGACCGCAACCAATCTCTTCATGCAAGCCTGGAACCGGTCGATCGCGTTGGACAGGATGTGGAGCTCGCGCGCACGTCGAATCCCGCGCTTCAGCGACCCGTCATCTATTCAGCGGTTCGAAGCCGCCCCGAGCTGAGTAGGCAACCGTGCGGAACCCGATGCCGCGCAATTTAGGGGTAGTCAGACGATGTTGGCTCCCAGAGATCGGGTGCTCCCATGGAAAAGCGCGATACCTGAAGTATCACAAGACTCAACCGGGCCCTCTCGTAGCCGTCCCGAAGCCGGGTCGCAGCCGCTTTTGAATGAAAGCAATTGGGCGAGTGAAGGGTTTGGAGATGGTGCGTGAGACGCATGCTCCCGACCGCGTTTCGGACCGACGGAACTCGCCAAAGAAACCTATTACTTCGCCACGAGTTTGCTGATGACCCTTACGGCGGCCGCGAGATCCTGCCCCCTCAATACGCGAAAAGCGACAGTTGGCGCCAGAATGCGTTGCAGGACACGCCACGCGCGATTGGGAGGACTTTTCTTGAGCGTGTAGGAAAAACGACGGAGCTCCAGGGCCGCCTCAGCTTGGCTGATCTGGATACTTTCGACGGGTCCGGCTACGTCCCAGTCGACGAAGAACACGTGCGAGAGGGGTGGGCCAGCTCGATGGCTCCACGAACGTAACGCCTCGACTTCCAGAAAAGTGCCTACGTGCAAATCCCTGTCCAACGGAAATCCAGCCGCGGCGAGCCGCTCAATGGCGTCGTTGTGAATTCGTATGGCGCGATGGAACGGATGAATTTCTCCTGAAACCGGATCCATGAATACGATGTCGTCTCCAAGCATCTGGAACCCGTTTGCGGCCAGCGCCAAGCTCAGCGTCGATTTCCCAGTACCGGATTTCCCAGGAATGAGAAGGGTGCTCCCCTGCTTGGTCAGGGCAGAGCCGTGCCAATGGATAAACTCAGATTCAGCCCGCACCGCCTCCCGAACCATGCGCCATTCAGCGTGACGGGCGGCTCCCAGCCGCGTCTTCCGAGTTGCCAGCACCTCACCTTCTCTAAGGATCTCCCACCGCTTATCGCTAGTTCCACGCACGTCAAAATAGATCGCGGATTCGGATTCCTTGCTTGAAAACTGATGGCAGAGCCGATCAAGATAGCCGGCCACGACGGTGTCCTGGATTTGCACCCGCATGTCCGAGCGCCACATTCGGTAGTTGAAGACCACTGGCTCATGCGGTCCGCTTTTCTGAGTGGCGCTAGTCATCCGAGGCCGGCTCGAAGAGCCCGGCGGCGCGCATCTGACCCAAGAACGTCCGAGCGCCGGCGCGTGCCAGGGCTTCATCACGGCCGTTGGCGACGAGCCACTCCGTAAGCTCTGCCGGCGTCCAGGAAACGCCTGACCGCCAGATGGCCACCGCTTCGGCGTTCAGGGCATGGGTATGTCCATTCGACTCGTCATGGAGCAGACCCGAGCCGTCGTCCATCTCGAACAACGTAACGTCAGATCTTTGAATCAATCTCATCATCGTGACCACGGGGTTTTTGGGGCCGCTCCTTCATCTGAAGATCGTCAGCGGTTCTGTGCGCTCAAGATCCCTCTGCGAGCCTGAACTGGCGGCGGAGCAAATGGACAGGCTGCGACCCCACGGCCAAGCAGATATGAATCTGCCCGACCGAAACATTCCCCGTCAAAACTCGAACTCAGTCGAGCTTACCTGGATCCTAGGTTTCCGAGGATACGGCAGATTCCCGAGACTCATCGTCTTCCTCAGACTCCGCCGATTCCTCCGATTCCGGTGACTCGGCTGATGCGTCCGATTCCTCGGACTCAGCGGATTCCTCTGATTCCGGTGACTCGACCGATTCTTCCGACTCCTCGGATTCGGGTGACTCCACGGATTCTTCAGATTCCACCGACCCGTCGGACTCCGTCGATTCACCGTCCTCGTCCGATACATCGGATTCCAGATCGAGCTCTGATCTGAGATCGGCGATTATGTCGGCGAGTTCGGGCCGTTCCTCATCGTCGCCGCCGGTCACGATTTCCGGATCGAGCTCTCCGAGTTGAACCAGCAAATCGGTTACCAGCGACCGTAACCGCTCGTTATCCTGCAAGGCGCCTTCAAGCTGCGCCTCGAGTTCCGCGATTCTGTCCTGAAGGCTGACGCCGTCGCCGTCGCCGGCGGCATCTTCGCCATGTTCCTGCGCCAGCACCGAAGGGGCCGTGGTAGCCAATATCGCGGGGGCCGCCATCGAAACCAAACCGGCCTTGATCATGAAACGCCGTCGTTTCATCGAAATCTTTTTTCCTTGCCCAGATTGCATTGGACTCAATCTCATTCGCAGTCCATATGCAGGACGATTGGGGCATAACTCGGTTTGGGGACGCAGCCACCTTGGATGTCGAATCCGACACTCAGGAACTGGCAGCCTGGCTGGCTTCGAGAGCCCCACGGCTTTGCGTCCACGCCTTGCGGCGAGTTTGCCTTTTTCAGAGCCTGCATTTCACGTTTCATTCGTCTGGTGAGCACCAGACAAATTGATTATCGAAGGAAATGCGGAGACGGAATATATGGCGCTTGACATGTTTCCGGGAGTTTTTCGGCGGATTGTTGGCCGATGGCGAAGCGGGGCCGCGTGTAAGAAACTAGTACTGAGAACTCTCGAGCCAGCGGGCGTTCATCTGGTGCTCGTCGGGGTTTCTCGGCGCGGGCGGTCGATGGATGATTCGCGCTCTTCTCTACTCGCGCAGGGGCGGCTCCGGTAGGTTTCCCACACCATCCGGAGTAACGCGAATCGCCATTATCTTGTTACATTACGCGAGCCGATTCCAACGCTTGTGAGGAGCAAATTCCATGCTGTCCCGCTCGCGAGCTCTCGTGATCGACCGCAGCGCTCCCATCGGCGCCGTGCTCGCCATCCCCGGTTTCTACTTCGCGCTGGCGGCCATGGCGGAGGCCTACGCCGGCGTCGGACTCTTTTTCGCGCCGTTCAGCCTTCTTCTCGACTCCCCAGTGACCCGCGGTCCGTTCAATCTCATCTCACCGTTGATTTTCCTTGGTGGGCCGCTGCTGGCGCTCACGCTGAACGTGCTTTATCTGGTGCGAATCGACCTGCACCGCAACGCCCAGGGCCTTCGCGGCACGATTTCGATCGACTTCCGCCGCTCGAATCTTCTGGTGGCTTCAGTCGCGCTGGCCATCGGCGGACTGATGATCGCCTACGCTGTGTGACATCATTGTAGGTCAAAATCTCAACCACTAATCGAGTGCGATCCGGGCGGATGTTCTTAAACGCGGAGATCAGATTGAAAACCGAGCCGCGCCGCCCTGCCTGACGCTTAAAGATTCGGTGGTCGGCCGGCAATTCGGATGTGCACGTCCCATTGCCTTGGGCGACGGCCAGCCGCCCGTCCGCCAGGATTTCCATGCATGCCGCGGCGGCGGGGTTGACGCGCTTCCAATGCTGGAAGCGGATTTGACTAAGTAGACAATAGCCTGTCATTTCGAAGGTTAGATCCCATTGCATTGCTGCCGTACTCGCATCTGACCTTGAGGTTGACTGGGGTGAGCGTCCGTATGTACCGGTAATCTGTTTCAGGGAACGGTTCGCACGGAACCAGTCCCCAAAAAGGCGCATGGAATGCGCCGAGCCGTTCTCAAATCCTTGACTGCGGAGTCCAACGACGGGAAATGGGGCACGGGGAACCGGTGGACAACGAAATCTACGAGCGATTGGCCGGCACGTGGTGGGCCGAGGATGGGCTGCTGCATGCCATGGGTGAATTGCTCAACCCCGCCCGGTTCCAGTACTTCCGCTCGGTGATGCGGCAGACGCTGGACCCGGATTCGACACGCCTCCGGGTGCTGGACTTGGGCTGCGGCGGCGGATCGCTGGCGGAGCGGTTCGCCGTCCTGGATTGCCGCGTGACCGGCATCGATCGGTCGGCACGGTCGCTGGCCGCGGCCAGCCAACATGCCAGGGCGAGGGATCTTCCCGTCACCTACGTCAACGGCAGAGGCGAGTGTTTACCATTCGCAGACGGAACGCTCGACGCCGTCGTTTGCGCCGATGTGTTGGAGCACGTGGACGACGTGCCAAAGTTGGTAGGCGAAGCTGCACGCGTGCTCCGGCCTGGCGGACTGTTCCTTTACGAGACGGTCAACCGAACATGGCTGAGCCGGCTCCTGGTCATAAAGATCCTGCAAGACTGGCCACTCACGCGACTGCTGCCGCGCAACACGCATGAGTACGACGGATTCCCGCGGCCCGCGGAGCTGCGATCCACGCTGGCGGCGCGCGGGATCGAAAATCACGAGGTCGTGGGTCTTTGGCCGCGAGCCAGCGCGTGGCGAATCGCCGCGTGCGCGCTATCGCTCCGGCTGGGCTGGATATCCCACGCCGACGCCGCCCGCCGATTAGCGTTCGGGCGGAGCGGGATCACGGCGGTCTCGTTCATGGGATATGGCGTGAAGGCGACCCCCAAAACGAGCTGAATCCGGTCCTCCATGACGGCGGCCACCCGTCTGTCTAGGCCGGGACCTATCCCCGAACCGCGTCCCGCCGTTCGGATAACATCTACGGCGTCCCCGGCGTTTGCAATGCACTGGCTCGGCTAAGCGATCTCACCCATGCCCGACGACTCCAACAAATCGTCATTCGAGTCGCTCGTCCTGGCGGGATTCCTGATCTTTGCCAGCATCGCCATCACGATCTTCGTCTACACGACCTTCATCTCACCTGCATCCTGATGCCTGGCGGAGTCCGGCGGGAGAATCTGTTGTGGCACGGCAGCCGCACGCCGTCCCTCGAGGACGTGACCGCACATTCATGGCTGCCGTGCGAGTGCTGCGTTGCCCGGAACGCGCTAAGTCTTTAGGAGGTCCAGTTGCCATACACCGCGGTTCGACTCACCGTCTAGGACTACGACACCTGGAAAACCGTAATGGATAGCTTCGGCGAGGCCCGCCGGGCGGCGGGGTCGTTGGGAACGCAGATATTCCAGTCCGCCGACGAACCGAACGTGGTCGAGGTGATCGTGGAGTGGGAATCACTTGAGCAGGCGCGGGAATTTTACGATTCGCTCGGCCTGCTGGCGGCGATGGAGAAGGGCGGCGTGCTCGAAACTTCGGAGCCGCTTTACGCGGACTCCGTTTCGTCCTCCGAGCACTAATCGGGCTCGGCAGGGGCGGAGAATCCTTCGACAGCGCCTCCCAACGCGGACAGACGATCATCTGTCCGGATTGAGCCGGCACGTCATTCATCCGCGTCGCTCCGATCGGCGAGCCAAGCTCGTCGGAGTGCGGCGCTTCCGGCCCAGAGCGCGTCGTAGTTTTCGCCCGGCGTGATGCTGCCCAATACGACCTCCCGGCCGGCGCCGGTGCACGACGGGATGTTGCCCGGGATGCCCGCGACCGTGGCGGCGCCGAGGATGGCGAAGGCGATGCATTCTTTGAACTGGCCGGGAATTCCAACGTCCTCGTGCGTTTTGACCTCGACACCGGTCAGGTTGTGACGGAGCCGTTCCATCAAGAAGGGATTCCGCGACCCTCCGCCCCCGATGACCGCGGTCTTGACGCGGTATTCGTCGGTAACGAACCGTCTCGCCGATTCGGCTATGCAACGCACGGTGAATTCCGTCATGGTCGCCGCGAGATCGGCCCAACTCAAGCCTGAAGCCTCCGGCCATTCGAGCACCTCGGCGAAGTAGCCTTCGCCGAACTCCTCGCGGCCGGTGGTCTTCGGCGGCTGCATCCTTACGAACGGGTGCCGAAGGAGGCGAGCCAGGAGCGCCGTATCGCGGATTCCACTTCTTGCGAGACCGCCGTCCGCGTCAAACGTCTTTTCCCCGTTTGAAGCCCGGCCGGCGACGAGATCGATGAGCATGTTTCCCGGACCGGTATCGAACGAGATAACCGGGAGCGCCGATCCTTCGGGCGGGATCGCCGTGAAATTTGCGATTCCGCCGATGTTCTGAACGATCGCGCCGCTCCCGCCGAATTGGAATAGGTGGGCATCGGCGAAGCTCGTGAGCGGCGCGCCATGGCCGCCCGCCGCGATGTCGGCCGCGCGCAGATCGGAAATCACCGTGACGCCGGTCGCCTGGGCCACCACGGCGGGCTGCCCGATCTGCAACGTTGAAGTTATCAGCCCATCGCGAAGCGATCTCGCCTCGCCCATGTGTTGAACGGTATGACCGTGCATCGAAACGATGTCGGGGTCCAGCCCCAGATCTCGCGCGTCGGTTATCAGACTGGCCGCCAGGGCGGCATGAGCCTCTCCAAGTTCGAAATGGAGTGAGCAAATCTCTTTGACGCTGGAGGTCGCCGGCGAACAGGCCGCAAGCAGGCGCTCGCGGAGCGCCTTCGGGTACTGAAATGATGTTCCGTCGATGAAATCGACCTTGAATCGACCTCTCGACGCCCAGACTCGAACCAGGGCCGCGTCGATTCCATCGGTCGAGGTGCCCGACATCATTCCGATCGCCAATATCGATGGCCCGGCGGCCAAGGTTCATTTTCCGTTCAAGTTGCTTGGGCGGGCCAAGTGAGTTTTCTCGGCTCCGATTTTAAGTCAGGGCCCATCCCTGCTTAAGGCCCCTTCTCCCGCTGGGAGAGGGCCGAGATGAGAGTTTGTTATTCATATCCCCCTCACATCAATCCTCTCCCTCTAGGAGGGAAGTGCAAAACTCTCCGAGAGTTGAAATGCAGTGTTGAATGAGTTGGCCGTTAGGCGGACTGCAAACCTTACAGGTCCTCGGCTCCCTCCACGGACTCAGACCCTCCCCCGGAAGCGTCTCCGCTCTGAACAAGCCCCGCTTTGTATAGGTCCAGGACTTTCAGAAGCTGATTCCAGGCGTCAGTGCTCAATGGATAGGACACCGTAAACGACACCCAAGCAGAGTCAGGTAGCGGAATATCAAAAGTTCTCATTTCCCCGCTAATCATCGGCGTGTCTCGATCAGGTTCATCATTGTTATTGTTCTCGTTCGATGATCCATTATCCTCATCGACCGGAGAATTATAGCCTGTACCAAATGAGGCTACCAGGTCCCTCGTATTAACAAAAGCCGCCGCTGCCTGATCTGCCCCACGACGCGTAAACCCCCTACGCGTAATCAGGTGCGCCCTTATTGCGTCCTCTGAAGCTTGCGTATGACTCTCGAATAGGTTCCGGAATAGTTCTGGATTTCGCGCTGCCTCCATCGTCGCATTAGCCCGGTCGCTTTTCGTTTCGCCTTGCAACGCTTCAATTGCAAGCTCGGTGAGGGAGACCGTCCCTTGTGCGCCTTCTAGGAGTTGATACCGCTTCATCGCACCAAGCATTGACCTCGATGGGCCACTTAGTGATGTGTAGCCCAAATCTCGAACAGCGACTTCATCTTCAACCACACTACGTTGCTGCTGTTCCCAGAGTAGCTGAGCCCGACGCAGCGCCTCCTCTAGGCCAACACTCGGAAAGCGCGGGCTTCTCTGATCTGGGGCCATCTGACTTCTCCTTGCTTCCGCTGTGATCGAGTCTACCATAGCCTCAGGCTCTCAGTCTAATGCCTTTAGGCCGAACTTCCCAGGATAAGAGTTGCGTAGCCTGAGGCTGAGGGGTTAAACTTAGTACGTCGAGGGATTAGGAAGGAGATATAGAGAAAAACCCGACGGCGCAGGTTGGAGCGGAAGAAGTTACAGCCTCAAAAATCCTGCGCCGTCGGTCCCTCGGTAAGGGATTGTGGTACCGCCGGAGCGCCAACCCCGTCGGCACCCGATATATACCGCACCTCTGAGGACTTTTCTAGGGAACTCAGAGGGCGGTGGACACAAGGGGTTCAGGCCAAATGTCCATCGAATATCGTACCACCGGCCCACCGGTGGGAAACAGCGGGTCTCCGCTGATCGGGGAACTACAGGCCGTTTTTGACGTGCTCGATGATACGGAAATCGTTGCAAGGCTCTCGGCGTACAGGTGGACGGGCAGGAAGGGCTGGAGCCTACGAACGCTCTGGAAATCCTATGTCGCCGCCTACGCTATGAACATTGCCACAACAAACGACCTCATCAGGCGATTGCAGGACGATGCACCTCTACGATTCATCTGTGGATTCGATGATGGCCTGCCGAGTCGATGGACGTTCAATCGGTTCTATATCCGGCTGGCGGCACATTCCGATCTCGTGGAGAAGTGTCTCGACTCCGTAACCGACCAGCTAGGCCAGCTTTTGCCAGGATTCGGTTCTAGCGTTGCCGTGGATGCAACCACGGTCAGAACCCACTCCAATCCGGACAAGCGGATCGTTTCCGACGCCAAAGCTTCATGGACGGCCAAACAGGGTACGCAGGGCAAGAAGATCTGGCACTTCGGCTACAAGCTCCACCTGGTTGCTGACACCGAGTACGAGCTACCCGTGGGATTCACGGTCACCACGGCGAAGCGTCAGGACACTCAGGAGTTCATTCCCGCGCTCGAACGGTCCGTACTCCGGCACGGATGGTTCCGCCCGAAAACCGTTTCGGCCGACGCTGGGTATGACGCCGATGCAAATTACAAATTTGGGGACTTATATACTTGGTACCACTCAAAGCCGCTCTTTCTTCATGTAGAGGCGGCAGATTCCACGCGGCGGGACTCGGAACTTAGTCCCGTGATTCCGTAGCCCGGCACTGCCGGGCTTATTCTCGCGAGCGTCGAAGTCGATAGCAATCTCGCCGCGCATCACTTCATAGAGGAAGTCCGTAATGCTGAGCGTCTCGAACGCATCCGCAAAGCTGAATCGGACGCGGCGATCCCGACGCTCGCCGTTAACCATTATCAGCCGTCGCAGCTTCGCGCCTACCGCGCCAAGCAGTTCTGCTTGCGACCAATACGGGACAGGCCCGTTTCCCTTCAATGGCCGAACGATTAGCTGCCCCTCATCCTCAACAACCTTGAAACGATCAGACTTGCCCTTGATCGTATGCCGGAAGCTCTTACGTCCCTGCTTGTCCTTCCAGCCGTATTGTCGAACCATGTAGCGCATGATTGCTTCCGGGCCCGTCGGTTCCTTGTGGAATAGAGTAACGAGCGCGGTTCTGTCGGTGTACCACTTCAACTCCCAGCCGAGCGCGTCCGGCGCGTCGATGTTCCCAGCCCGTAGGCCAAGTAAGTCCTCTAGGAACATCCCCGGCGCGCCTGTACCGCCATAGCGTGACCCGGTCGGCATTTCGTACCAGTGCCGCATAATCCCGCGTAGACGCTCAAACAGTTCGCGCCGCGTATGGGGTGGCTCACCGGGGAAGAAACTCAGCGGATTTTGCGCCGGACGTGCTCAATACGTTCGCGTGCTACCTGACAGTAGTCTTGGGAGATATCGATCCCGATCCAGTCCAGCCGCGCCATTTCTGCGGCGATTCCCGTAGTGCCTGAGCCGATAAACGGATCAAGCACGATCCGGCCCGTAGTCGAGGCGATGCACCTTTGAGCCAGTTCGACCGGAAACGGCGCCGGATGCGGATTCTTGGCCTCTTGCGGGATATGCCAGACATCCCCTATCGCGTTCGCTTTGGGAGCGAGTTTGAAATCCGGCTTGGCGATCAGGTAAATGACTTCGTAGGTGGGCAGGAAGTAGCCGGGGTTGAAGTTGATCCCGCCGTCTCGCTTCCAAATGATGATCTGGCGGACGGGGAAGCCGTCAACGATATCAGCGCGATCCTGAAGCAGTCCGCCCTGTACGCGCCACTTGTGATTGTAGAAAATCGCCCCATCTTCCCGTAGAACGCGCATCATGGCGCTCAAACAGTCACGTTGCCATGAGACATATTCATCGTGGGGCATGGCGTCGTTATGGTCGGAATATCCTTCCAGTAGAGCCGCGTTCGGCCATTTCCCGCCGCTCCCGTTCTTCAAGCCGTTGCCGGTACTGTTCTTCAGGTTGTAGGGCGGGCTGGTCACGATCACATCGATTGAGCCTACTGGCATCTTGCCCAGCATTTCGACCGCATCCCCGCAGTGAACCTTGCCGAGCCACGGCTCCATAATCTTCGGGGGCGGGCGCGTGACCGCCTCTCGTAGCAGTTCATTAAAGCCGATCTTCAGCGCCACTACGCGATCAACTGCTTGTAGGTGAGCCGGACTCCCGAGACATAACTAAGTAGCGTGTCCATGCGGCGAGATTCGGGCTGGTCTCCGAGATTCCAGCGGGCCTCGAACTCTCGCAGGTAGCGATGCAAGTGCTTCCATGTGAAGTGATGGAAGGTACCGATATAACCACGCTTTAGAAGCGCCCAAAAACTCTCAATCCCGTTCGTGTGAGCCTGTCCCCGGACGTACTCGCCTACGGAGTGATTGACGGCTTCGTGATCGTAGTCAGTCAGTCCCCGGTATGCCCGCCATTCGTCGGTAAAGAGCATTGAGCCGGGGGCTACGTTCTGGCGGATAAAGCCGTGAAGTTCGGCGCGATCGCGGCTGCTGATAGCTTCGGCGCGAACGCGGCCAGAACGTGACCGCGCTCCGATTACGCCCTGCTTGCCAACAGGCCCGCGGCCAGCGTTTAGGCGCTTGTTGCGGTGTTTGTTCCGCTCTTTGCCGCCTATGTAGGTTTCGTCGGCTTCGACTTCGCCGGAGCCCGGGCCGCCGTGACTGGTCATTTGACCGGCTACTTCACGCAGGCGGGCAAGCATGAACCAGGCCGTTTTCTGGGTTACGCCAATCGTCCGAGCTAGTTGCGTTGAAGGGATACCCTTGCGGTTTGAAGTCGTCGACCAGGCGGCGATAAACCACTTGCGAAGCGGCAGCCGGGATTCCTCGAAGATTGTCCCTTTGCGAACTGAAAAATCCTGCTTGCAATCCGCGCAACGGTATCGGCTCCCACGTTTGAGACAGTAGATCTTACGGCTTGCGCCGCACTGTGGGCAAATCACCCCGCACGGCCAGCGAAGCGCCTCAAGGTGTCGAACGCAGGCTTCCTCGTCGGGAAACGCTTCAGTCAACTCGTACAGGCTGGCGTAGGATTTGCCGAACACCGTCAACTCCGATTCGCTAGAGTTATACCCCTATAATATCGGCTGGATTGGTGGTGTCAAGTATATAAGTCCCCAATTTTGCAATGGCTATCGGGGCATCCCCCGTAATCAGGGCGAAGCGACTCAGGAAGAACTTCGGCGTTGACGATCCCCGACTTCCCCGGACTTCGCATCGTTGGCGTGAGGTCTACTCAACTAGACAGGCTGTGGAACGTTGCTTCTCGCGGCTGAAGGGTCATCGCACGCTCAACAATCATTGTCGTCGAGGGTTGGCGAAGATTGGGCTGCACATCGCCTTGTCCCTCCTTGCGCTGCAGGCAACGGCCTTAGTGGCCGCAGTAGCCGGAAATATCCGCGACGTAGCTGTTTGTACTCGAAAAGTTGCTTAGTAATTTGGTGTTGACGGATATTGTGCACTTGTGCGTTCCATTCAGTAGAATCAAGTAGATGGATTGGGTTGACTTTCATCAGAATATCGGTTAAAGGCCGATAGTTTGAGATGAAGGGGGCGCGACTGTACCCATGGTTTCTACCGATATCGTAGCCAAATATCTTCTGCATTTGTCTGATCCTGAGGATGGCAATATTACCAACCTCAAGCTTCAGAAGCTTTGCTATTACGCGCAAGGCTACCACTTGGCTGTCGAGGGTGAGCCTTTGTTTGAGGAGACTATTGAGGCTTGGGATCATGGACCTGTAGTTCCGGAACTCTATCGGGAATATAGGCGCTATGGGAGCGGCCCCATTGACTTCCCAGCCTCGCTCGATCTAGGGGAGTTCACGGCTGAGCAGCTAACGATCCTAGATGAAGTTTGGGAGAACTACGGCCAATACACGGGTTGGAAGCTTCGCGACATGACTCACGATGAGCGCCCATGGAAAGAAACTCCGAATCTTTCCACGATTTCTCACGATCTCATGCGAGAATATTTCGAGACCACGACTGAGAGTGAAGACTTTCAGGACGCGCTTCTTACGATAGCTGCCGGGCTGGATGCTGCCAACATTGACATTGACGAACTCGAAAAAATCCAATTATCGGATATATGTCCACAAGAGCGTAGTTGAGCACTTCCGAGCGTTCTGCGTTGACCACCAAGAGGCAAGCGAGTCCTTTCACGCCCAATTCCGCCAACTTGCCGCGACTCCGGCTGGTGAAGGAGCGGTTGCCCTTATAAGGCGTAAAGCTCAAAGAGCTGCAGGGACGCGTTTTCCGTCGACGGGTCAAAGGAAGAAAGGGCTTTCGCCTTATCTACCTTGTTGAGTCCGAGAAGCGCCGCGTTTTTCCTATCTTCATCACACACGTTACCCGAGCCAATTACGATTGGTGGTCGGATGACTGGTTGGAGAACGCTCAGGCGATTCAATCTGATCTCGTTGAAGGGAAGACGGAAAATTTCAACGAGATGCTTATCACCTAAGTCACGTTTTGCACTTCCCTCCTCTAGGGAGAGGAAGCTTGACCAGTGGCCCGACGTGCTTGGGGGTCGGAATATCCAGTAGGAGCCCCATCCGCACGGCCCACCGTCTTGACGATCGGCGGCACGTGGGGGGAAATTAAGGGAACGACCTGGGGGCGGAGGACGTTATTTCCATGCCAACAGCCGCCCACCTACGCCGCAATTCCGGCTGGCGCGAGACGTTCATCGAGAAGCTGCGCGAGTCGGGGAACGTCCGGCTTGCCTGCCGGGAGGCCGGAGTTGCCCGCACCGCCCCCTACAAAATACGAAAGCGGTCCAAGCGGTTCGCCGCGGCGTGGGACGACGCCCTGGAAGAGGCCTGCGACGCGTTGGAGGCCGAAGCTCGCCGCCGCGCCGTCGAAGGCGTCGAGATTCCAGTGTATTTCCAGGGCGAAGTGGTGGGTCACCTAACCAAACACTCCGACCAGCTCCTGATCTTCCTGCTCAAGGCGCACCGGCCCGAGAAGTTCCACGAAAGCATGAAGATCGAAGCCGCGGCCGGCGGGCTCGCGGCCAAGGTCTACGTCGAATTCCCTATGGATGACATCTGACCGAGCCCATCGTCCGTCCCGACTCCCTTCCGGAGGCTCTGGGCGATCCGCTCCATCGCGTCTACCGTCCCCTTGGCGGCGCGTACATCCTCATGCGGTGCCGCGACCGTGAGGTCCTGATCGAGGGACCGGCCGGGACCGGAAAGAGCCGGGCGGCGCTGGAGAAGGTCCACGCCGCCGCTCGAAAATACCCTGGAATGCGGGGCGCCATCCTCCGCAAAACCCGCAAATCGCTCACCCAGTCGGCCATGGTCACATTTCAGGAGAAGGTGGTGGCCCCGGCGGACGCGGTTCGCTGGCGCACGCAGGAGCAGGAATACCGCTATCCGAACGGATCGGTGATCGTGGTGGGCGGGCTGGACGATCCGCAGAAAATCATGTCCAGCGAGTACGATCTGATCTACGTGCAGGAGGCCACCGAACTCCGCGAGCACGACTGGGAATTGCTGGACACACGGCTTCGCAACGGCGTGATGCCGTATCAGCAGATCATCGCCGACTGCAACCCCGACGCCCCGACCCACTGGCTCAACGCCCGCTGCAATCAGGGCAAGACCACCCGGATCGTAAGTCGCCATGTGCACAATCCCGCGATCTCCGACGAGTACCTGGAGACGCTGCGCAATCTGACGGGCGTGAGGCGCGCGCGGCTGTACGAGGGCCGATGGGCGCAGTCGTCCGGAACCGTGCACGAGGGGTGGGATGCCGCGATCCACGTCGTGGACCGGTTCGAGATTCCCGACGACTGGACGCGATACTGGTCTGTGGATTTCGGGTTTACGAATCCGTTCGTCTGGCAGGCCTGGGCGCAGGATCACGACGGGCGGCTTTATCGCTATCACGAGATCTACAAGACCGGGACGCTGGTGGAGGATCACGCCCGCCGAATGCTGGCCATCGCCGCCGACGAGCCGCGCCCCGCGGCGGTGGTGTGCGATCACGACGCAGAGGGTCGGGCCACCTTGGAACGCTACCTGCGCCTGCGGACAGTGCCCGCCGAAAAGGGCATTGTGGGCGGCTTGCAGGCGGTGGACGCCCGGCTCCGAGTTGCCGGCGACGGACGGCCGCGATTGTTCCTGCTGCGGGATTCGCTGGTCGAGCGCGACGCGCGCCTGGACGAGGCCAAGAAGCCCTGCTGCACCGAGGAGGAGATGGATTCCTACGTCTGGAAAGAAGACCGAGCCGGACTGAAAGAAGAACCCCTAAAGCAGGACGATCACGGCAACGACGCCCTGCGCTACATGGTCGCCCACGTGGACCTGGCGGGGGGGGGGGGGGGGGGGGGGGGGGGGGGGGGGGGGTGAACGGATTGCGTTCCACCCTTCCCTAGAAGGCGGAAATGCCAAAGTTGCAGGAGAACTGCAATTCACGTTAGTTCGAAGGGAGCGAGAGTACGATTCTCCCAACGGTACTCACTGCCATATGTGGGGTGATCCAAATGACGCAAGAAGTCCTTGAAACCGCCGCTACGTGGAACAGACGCTACAGGCACCAGCCGTCGACTGGTATGGGTCGGACGGCAGATTCCCATGCGGCCTTCTTCACGCCGCATCTTGAGGCAGGGATGTCTTTGTTGGACTGCGGGTGCGGAACGGGGACGATCACCGTCGGACTGGCTGAGATCGTTACGCCGGCTAAGGCAGTCGGCATCGACGTTTCAGACGCGGCAATTCAGCAGGCAAATCGACGGGAGACCGGCAACCTCCGATTCGAGCAAGCCAGTATCCACGAGCTTCCGTTCGATGATGATTCATTTGACGCGGTTTTCTCTCACGCAACCTTGGCCATGCTAAAGCGGCCCAACGAAGCGGTCAGTGAGATGAAGAGGGTCCTGAAATCGGGTGGCGTTCTCGGAGTTCGTGACTCCGACGACGATGGCTGCATCTGGGAACCGGAAGATGGGCCAATGGCTCGGTGGTATGAACTCTTCGAGGGCGTCAACTTTGCCGACGGGGGCGATCCCCGGATCGGAAGGAAGCTCAAACGGTTAGTTAGCGATGCCGGCTTCGAGCGGCTCACGATCGGCGGCGAGTATCAGGTGCATGGTACGAATGAGGAGATAAGGAGCTTCTCCGATTTCGCCCAGGCACTCATTGGGCCCGATATGGCGGGTCCTCGAATCGTGGAGGTCGGGTTGGCGGGTAAAGAGGAACTCGGCGAGCTTCAAACCTCGATCGCGAAATGGGCCCAGGATCCAGGAGCACTGGCTGTCTACGCCTGGGTGCACGTTGCGGCCTGGAAGCCATAACCGAGCTGCGGGCAGCACTGTCGGCCTGCCTGAAGAAGTGGCCGATATCGTGCTTTTTTCTGCTCTCATCAGGGCCGTTCCTCACCGGCCAACGGCTGCGACTGCAGTAGTGAATCGTCAAATCGCTGAGAGGGCGCCGCGTCGAGTTCACGTCATAGGCGGTCCTGACAGTGGCAAATCGAATTTGGCACGCCGTTTGGCGGTGTGCCTGAGTGCGCCATCTTTCGATCTTGATGACGTTGCTTACGCGTCTGGCGTCAGGATCAAGCGCCCGCTGGAGGAGCGGCTGATCGAGGCGCGCGAGATCGCGATTAGGCCTTCCTGTATAGCCGAGGGCATCTATCTGTGGCGAATAGATGACCTGCTCGACGCGGCCGACATCATTGTTTGGCTTGATGCGCCTTGGCGCGTCGCGGCTCGGCGGATTGTTAGGCGCCACGTTCTAGCGACTCTAAAGGGTGCAAACCGACATCCAGGTATGCTGAGGGTCCTTGCCTTTCTGCTGTGGGCTCGAAGCTATTACGTCAGCCCTTCCTCCCGGACCCAGGCCGCCCTCGACGACGACGGCGCAGTTACACGCTTCCACTCGGCGCACGTGCTAGTGGCGCACACGGATAAAGTCGTCCGATGTTCTAGCTCCAGCGAAGTTGACGCGTTCGTGGCCAACATCGCAGATCTGTCGTGACAGCTCGGAGCCGCATGATCCCCGGTCAGGAGGTATTTCAGAAATGATGACCGGCGAGGATGTGTTCTGGATCCTCGATCTGTTGGAATCCGCCGGCGTGACGGTATGGGTCGACGGCGGACGGGGAGTAGACGCTCTCCTGGGGGAGCAGACCCGACCGCACGACGACCTCGACATCGTCATTCGGCACACGGATCTAGCAGCCTACGAGCAAGTGATGGAGCGAGCGGGTTTCCGTGTTCTCGGATTCGATGGGCCGCACAATTTCGTGCTGATCGATGACGAAGAACACGAGGTCGACGTGCACCTCGTTGATCTAACCTCGACGAAGATCGACGAACGGGGCATCGAGGTCTATGGACCCAGCGGCCTGCCTTACGAGTTTGGCAGCCTGGAAGGCACTGGGATGATCCTCGACAGAAAAGTTGACTGCGTTGCCGCTGAGTTCCGATACGGATATTACTCGGGATTCGCATTGACCAAGGCGCAGATCCGCGACGTGATCGCCATGCACGAGCGTTTCGGGTATCCATTGCCCTGGGACGAGGGCGATGAGCCTGATGGCCGGGAGTGGCGGGTCGAAAGTTAATAAAGGCAGCGTGCCCTAGACCCGCGTAAATTCACCTTCTTGTCAGAAATTCGGGGCGTTCGTGCCCGGGCTTGATTGCCCGCCCTAGAGCATCCAACCGCCCGACGACGCCCCCATCGCGGCGAATGATACGGTTGCTCCGCGAACGGCGAGGTCGGCGGCGATGGGCTTATGCGCCGGGGCGAATCACGATGTGGGGTATCTGGATGCGCTTTTGGATCGACACTGAGTACGACGACAGCCATCCCGAGGTTCAACTCATCAGCCTGGGCGCCGTGGCCGAGGATGGCCGCGAGTTTTACGCGATCTCAGCGCAGTTCGATCCCGCCAACGCGAAGCCGTGGATCAGAGAAAACGTCGTGCCATATCTCGACCCTCGGAACTCCCCGGCCTGGAAGCCGCGGGACGAGATGGCGTCCGAGTTCCTGGCGTTCGTCGGCGACGAGCCTGCCGAGTTTTGGGCCCTCATCGCCACCTACGACTGGTATCTGGTCACGCGCCTGCTATTTGGCGGACTGGATCGCCTGCCGTCGAATTGGCCCTACGAATGTTGGGACCTGCATCAATGGGCGTGGCGATTGGGCGATCCGCCGCGTCCTCCGCACGAAGGCCGTCAGCACCACGCACTCGACGACGCCCACTGGCATCGACGGATTTACGAATCACTGACGAGCCATGAGCAGGGCGAATCGTAAGAAACTGGGAGTGCCATCTGTGCATTTGCCCAAGGAAGCAAAGGAGAACCGCTGTGAAGTCGGACGAGCAGGAGTGCCTGACTTGCCGGATCGAGAGAGGCGAAATCGAAGTCCCCGGCGGTCTCGTATATCGAGACGACGATTGGGCTGTCGATCACTGCATCGGGCCCGCTGGCGTCGGAGCAATGGTAGTTAGAGCGCGTAGGCACGTTGAAAGCCTCTGGGACCTGTCCGACCGGGAAGCGAGATCTATCGGTCTTATAATAAGGGGAGTGTCAGGGGCGATCGTGGCTGCTCTCCGAGCCGAGCGGGTTTACGTCAGCCTTTGGGTTGATCGCAAGCCGTATCACGTTCACTGGGTACTGTGGCCTCGTTACAAGGGAATGATGGAACGCTACGGAGGTGGAGGGCTCGAGCTCCAGTCGGGACTATGGAGCGAAGGGCCTCCCGAACCCGCGGAAGTGGCGAAGGCGGCGGCGAAAGTAAAAGCAGTGTTGGCGGAAACGCCAATGTTGTAGGAGGAATTCTATTCACATTAGCTCTAAGGGGGCGAAGATCGGATGAGGGCGCGCACCGTTGCCCTTATTTCGGACGTCCACGGCAATGTGGAAGCTCTTCGGGCAGTCCTCGGGGCGCTTGAGAACGATTCATGGGTCGAACTCGTGGTCGCGGGAGACATCGTTTCTCGTTGTCTTCACGACGCCGAATGCATCGATCTTCTTCGTGACCTGAGATGCGTCGCAATCGCTGGTAATTCCGACGTTTGGGTCGCGACGAACGATCATCCCGGCGCCGCGGAGATCCGAACCGCAATCGGCCCGGAGAGAACGGCATTCCTGGCCAACCTCCCGCTTGAGCACCGAATCACGCCGCCAGGCGGCCGGTCGCCGGATGACGATCTCTTGATCGTCCACGCAACTCCACGCGAAATTAACGCTGCTCTAATCGTCGAAAAGCATCCCTTATATCCATACTCATTGACTCCAAACGCCGACGCGCGCTATCTGATCGGTGGCGTCCGGGCAAGCCTGATCGTTGGAGGCCATTTGCACTATTCGCAGTCAGGCTTCGTCGGCGCTCAGCGCTTCGCGACCATCGCGCCCGTGAGCTTCGCCAATGACGGCGATCCTCGCGCCGGATACGCTCTCACAACCTGGGACGGCGACGAATGGAAGCTCGATCATCGTCGTACCCGTTACGACGTTGGCCTTGTGGCTGACGAGATTGAGCACTCTGGGCTCGAGTACGCAAGCAAATGGGCCGAAGAGCTTCGGACTGCGATCGTTAAAGACCACTATTCCCTTGAATACTTGGACCAACTGGCACGCAAGATCTCGTCGGAATGGAGTGATAGGACATCAAGCTGGTGAATGAAACCGAGATGAAGGCGATCGCCGCGTGATCAACCCTCAGTTCACAACCTTGAAAATATCTCGATGACCACGGATCGAGAACTAAGGACCGACCGCCTCCTTCTCCGGCCTTTCCGCCTGAGGGACGTTGACGACGTCTTCGCCTACGCTTCGGACCCGGTCTGGGGGAAGTACCTCCCGGTTCCTCAGCCCTATGAATACGGCGATGCCGAACGCTGGGTGGCCGAGTCGGTGCTCATAGATTGGGAAACAACGTGTCGTTGGGCGATCGAGTACGACGATTCTGTTGTGGGCGGCATCGACCTGAATGTGAGTCCGGGTGTTGGCATTGGAGAGATTCACTACTCAATCTCAAGTCAGCTGTGGAACCAGGGCCTGGTCACGGAGGGCTGCAGAGCAGTTGTGGACTGGGGGTTTCGAGAGCGCCGCCTCGAACGAATCTGGACAACGGTCGACACAGAGAACTTGGGCTCGGCGCGGGTCCTTGAGAAGCTCGGAATGCGAAAGGAGGGCGTGCTCCGAAAGTCGACGCTCACGCACGGTGAACTCCGTGACATGGTCGTATATCGGCTACTACGCGAAGAATGGTCGAAGCAGAGGGGTTGAAATGAAGATCCGGGAGGCGAGGATCGATGACGATGCAGAGGCGGCGCGTCTACTCGGAGAGCTTGGATATCCCTCAACTGCCGACGAAGTACGAGGTCGGATCTCCCGCGCAATCACGTCCAAATCGACCGGCGTACTGCTAGCCGAGCGGAATAAGAAAGTGGTCGGGCTCGCAGCATTTCACTACATTCCGTATTTCGCTGTAATGGGAGCCTTCTGTCGTGTCACGGCTCTAGTCGTTGGGGAGTCCGAACGACGAACGGGAGTGGCGAACGCCCTCATGGCAGCCGTCGAGTCAGCGGCCGCCCGCTCTGGCTGCGACCTTATAGAGAACACGAGTGGCAAGCGCTCTGAACGGGCAGCTGCTCATCACCGTTATGAAAAGCTCGGATATCACGACACTTCGGCGGAAGCGGCTAGGTATTGGAAGCGATTGGACGGTCGGGCGTAGGAGCGACGAGCCGCTGGCCCGCTTGAACGCCGGGTAGAGGATCGGGGCGTACGGATCTACAGGTTGATACTCAGCCCTTGACGCGGCCCTCAGCCAAGATAGCGGGCGATCTCGTACAGCCAGCAGACCCGCTCCAAGCTCGTGTCGAGCGAAGTCGCCAGCGGCTGATCTTCAAACCTCGTGATCTCGGGACGTCGCAGCCACACTCCGTTCGGCTCCTGGGTCGCCACCAGCATCTCCGCCACCCTCCGGGCGGCATCGGCGTGGCGGCCGTCGCCGGTGAGACTGTACAAAACCGCCGAACCCCATCCCACCTTCGCCGACGTGAGATCCCCCAGCGATCCGGGCCGGGAGCTCATGGCGGCGTCGAAAACGGTATCCGCGCCCTCCAGGTACCGAGCATCACCCGTGGCGCGATACAGATACCCGAGCGCGGCAATTCCGATTCCGAGATACCAGTACCTCTGCGCCGGTTCGCCGAGTTCGATTACGTGCATGGGCTTGACCGGCGCCGGACATTCCGTGATCCAGTCGCCGACCCAGTTTTTCCTTAAATAGAGATACGACTCGGGCTCAGGCTGACCGCGAATCATGGAATCGAGGAAAAAACCTCCGGCCCGGATCGCGGCGTCGAGTCTGCCGACGGCGAGTAGGGCGATGATTGCTGAGGCGGTGGCGCCCCACTCGATTTGCTGATCCGCAGCGCTCGAACGGCGGAACTCGGGAGCGCCGCTCAGTTCGGGATGTAGCTCGGATTCGAGATAGTCCGCGCCCGCCAACGACAGGTCGTAGCGGCCGATGGCGTGGGACCCGAGCGTCAGCCAAGCGTTGCGATAGTTTCCGGAATCCGGCGAGGACGTGTTGACGCCGGAATTGAAATCGCCGGCCGCGAAGAACGATCGCTTCACGAATTCCGCAACGCGCTCGGCCTCGGCGACGCGGCCCGACAGTCCGAACGCCCGCACCGACTTGTAGTACGCGCCGATATCGTCCGGACAACCCGCGAACCCGCCATCATCGGTGAGCAGCGAGGCGGCCCAGTCCACGGTCGTCCGCGCCGCGTTCAGATAGTTCTCGGAAGTTTGCCGTGCATTCGCCACTGCCGCCACGTTGCCCCGTCCTTCGCATCGTCAGTCATGGATTCGTGAAGTCAATTCTGGCAGAGTATCGCCAGCGTTTCACGGCACCCCGGGCCGCGCGACCGTTCCCGCGGCCGCGCGCAGGTCGACCGTCCAGGGCCGGAGCGCTATCCGCGCGCGTCCTCGTAGATCTTGATGAAATCGTCCATTGAGATCCGAGCCACGGCCTCGCCCACAAGCTCCAGCGCAACATCCTCGATGCGCTTGAACCGGACGCAGGACTTGCCCATGTTGAGCTTGCGGCCGGTGGCCTTCCATTCGCGCGTGAACCACGCGCTGAGATCCTCGCTCGCGTATACGCCCATCAGGTACACGGAAATGTAGTTCTTTTGCGACGCGAGCGACGCGTATACGAGCGGCTGGCCGTTGTAGGTTTTCGGGAACCGGCTGAGCGGGATCACGTAGGAGATCATGCCGTGCTGCATGACTTCCTCGTAGCCACCGGGCAGGTTTTCGAGGATCACCTCCCGCACCGCCTCGACGACTTGGCGGCGCCCGGGCGTCAGCTCGCCCAGGTAGCCGTCCACTGTCTTCGCGCTGCTGGTGACCATGTTCCCCTGCGGGCGGTGGCGGATGGCGAGGCCGCTCCCGACGCCGCCAATTACGTTTCGCCGAGTGTATTCAAATCGAGGCGGTGTTCATAGCGGGCGAACGCGATCCACCGCGCAACGCAGGATCGCACGACCAGTGAGATCGCATGTGCGCCGCATTGCCAAGCGCCAATGGGTCCCTACGACCATCCCAACATGCCCCCAGGTCGGCCCATTGGGTGGGAGGCAAATCATGTGCGCAGACGGTTTGGGGACCCCCGTTCAACAGGCTCGGGTTCGGTGGTGCGCCGGTAATCGGAAGACCGAGCCGGCGCGGATCGCGTAGACGGCGTTTCCGGGAGGATTGCACGATGGCGGTAAGAGTGGGCGTCGTCGGCGCGGGCACCATTTCCCGGGGTCATGTGGCCGGTCTGATCGATACGCCCACCGCCGAAGTCGTTGCAGTCTGCGATCCGGTCGTTGAACGAGCCGAGGCGGCGGCCGCCAAGATCGGGACCGGGTGCAAGGTGTTCACCGACTACCACGACATGCTCGACAGCACCGATCTGGACTGCGTGTTTCTTCTGATCCCCCCATACGTCCGCGACGATCACGAGTTCCTCGCGCTCGAGCGCGGGTTGCACATTTTCGTGGAGAAGCCAGTGTCGCTCGATCTAGACCGAGCGGAACGCGTGGCGGCGGCCATCGACGACGTCGGAGTCATCAGCGCCGCGGGGCACCAGCTGCGGCATCACGAGGGCGCCGATCGGGTCGTGGAATTCCTCCGAGATCGTCGGATCGGCATGGCCTGGGGATCGTACCTGGGTCCCTGGGTTTCGAGTCCGCCCCAAAAAGCGGCGTGGTTCAATCAGCGATCGAAATCCGGAGGACAGGTCGTGGCGCAGCTGTGCCATTCAATCGACATGGCCCGGTACGTTCTGGGCGAACCGC
Source organism: Chloroflexota bacterium (assembly GCA_963663595.2). Taxonomy (GTDB): domain Bacteria; phylum Chloroflexota; class UBA11872; order UBA11872; family VXNJ01. The sequence continues at coordinate 1,254,853 of CAXXGZ010000003.1, forward strand.
GCCGGCTGTGGGCACGCAACGCGCTTCGCCTAATGGATCACGTGGAGAATTTCGATATCCCCGACGTTTCCGCAGGAACCGTGGAGTTCGAGTCGTGCGTCATCGGGCAGTTCTTCTGCACGTTCGCCCTGCCCGTCAACCACCGTGTTGGGTTCTTCTCGGTAGTGGCCGAAGGGGCGCTGGTGGAAGTCACATTCGAGGGTTCGACGATCACGACCAAGGACGGGAAGGAAGAACTCACCGCCGTCACGCCCGAGCAGACGCATCAGGACCGGGCTTTCATCGAGGCAATCGCGAAGGGCGATCCGTCGCTGGTGCGGAGTCCCTATCGCGACGCCATCAAAACGCTGGACTTCACGCTGGCGTTCGAACGCGCGGCGGAAACCGGTGAGGTAGTCGAGTTCAAGGACGGGCGGTCGCTGTAGCTGTGGCGACGCCGCCCGGGAAGGCGGTGGCGGAATGACCGATTTTCGAGCAACAGGCGTCTACGAGTTCGAGACCGCCGAAATTAAGGGATCCATCCGCGCCGGGAATGCGCTTCCGCATCACGGCGTCACGCGATTGCGTCACCGGGCGTCCGGGGTGGAATTCGCGCATCCCGACTGGTCGATGCTCAACATCTTCCGGATCATGGGGGTCGATCCGGAGTCGGCCGATGGGCTGGGGAGCGATCTCGGCAGCCCGCGCACCGAGGACCACGAAGCCGAGGTGACCGATCGGGAGCTTACACTGCGTTGGCCGCCGATCCCCGCCCGGCAGGCCGAGGTGACACTGACATATGAGGTCGCCGAGCGGCACATCGACCTCACGACCACCGTCCGCGCCGAGGCCGACTACGGTCGGTTCGAGGTCCTGCTATCGAGCTACAACATGCCAGGCGTGTATCCACACGTCTTCCTGGCCCACGACAAGTTCGAGCTCTCGGATGTGCCGGGCAAATTCAAGGACGAGCCCGACCTGGTGAGCGTGGCGGTGAGCGACCCAGTGCGCGGCGGCGTGATGGTTTTCCCGCGCGATCCCGCGGGCGCGCGCGTGTACGCCGACGGACGCTGGGACACGCTGGCGCGATTTTCTCCGGTGCGCCGCCACAAGATGCCGCTCATGTTTCACAAGCCGCCGGACAGTTCGGTGGCGGCGGTGTGGATGGCCGAGCCGGATACCTGCTTCGCCGTGGGGACGGGCTATGCCAGCGCCGACCCGGAGGACCGTTTCTACTTCAACAATCCGTCGTACCTCTCCTTGTTCGGCGACGACATCGAGGCCGGCGAGGAACTGAGCGCCAAGTCGCGGCTGGCCGTTGTGGACCTCGAGCATGCGTATGACGACGCCATCGATCGCTACGACCAGTTCCGGCGCTGACGGGCCGATCATCCGCGGCATCCAAACCAGTCGAGGTCCCGTACGTCACCAAATCGCGGAAGGCGCGGCGCGGCCAATATCGGCCTTCGTGCCGCGACCACACTGATAGAATTGAACCGCCGCAACGACGCCATACCCCTGCCTGGGAGACCGCACATGAGCTTCTTCTTCCGTGTCCGGCCGGCGGGCACGTCACACCCAGAATTTCCTGCATCGGAGCGCGTTTCTTAGCCGTCTCCTCGATCGGTGCGAATTGTCGCGCCGTGACCTGGTAGTAGAAATAGGCGCGGGCCGGGGACACCTGACCGCCGAATTGGCGCAACGCTGCGGGCGGGTCATCACTTACGAGATCGACGCTCGGCTCTACCGCGGTCTCGAGCGAAGACTCGCCGGATACGGCAACGTCACGATCATCCATGGAGACTTTCTCACGTGCCGCCTCCCGCGGGTTGGCTACAAGGTTGTCGCCAACCTCCCCTTCAACATCACCGCGGATGCGATTCGGAAGATCACGACGGCGGACTTCCAGCTGGTCGACGCGCACGTCATTGTCCAGAAGGAGGCCGCGCTCAGGTTCGCAGGTGGACCGCTGGGGATCGAATGCCTCGCCTCAGTCATCGTCAAACAATGGTGGAAAATCGAAATAGTCGAGAGCGTTTCCCGCGAGGCCTTCAGCCCGATTCCCGAGGTGGACGTGGTCCTTTTGCGACTGCGGCGGCGGGCGGAACCGCTCGTCCCCGAACGCAACGCCCGCGTGTACAGGGACTTCCTGACATACGCGTTCACCGGACAGGGCCCCACCCTCTGGCGGAACTTGCGCGCGATCTTTAGTCGAGTCCAGTTCACGCGGCAGGCCACCGACCTGGGGTTCGACCAGAGGGCCACACCCGCGATGCTCACGTTCGATCAATGGGCCGGACTGTTCGGCTGTTTCATGGACCGCGTATCCGCGGAAAAGCAGCTCGCGGTCGGCGGCAGCGAAAATCGAAACCTCCGCCGGCAGCAGCGGCTGGCGAAGGATCACCGGACCCGCGCGGTAGGACGCCATGGCAGACCGGTCCGCCGCTGATAACTTGATAGGGACGAGAGTTACCATCCCCATCCTCCGTGCGGCGAGCGGCGAATTTCGCTAAGGTCCTGCACGCCGTCCGATTGCGGACGGCGCGGGATAGGGTTGCCTGCTGAGGGACTGCCATGGATCCACTGATGATCGTTCTTCGCGTCGTGCACATAGGCGCTGGCGTCGTCTGGGTCGGTGGGGCGCTCTTTCTGGTTCTGGTGTTGGCTCCCCGTCTCAAGAGGCTCGGGCCGGCCGTGCAGGGACCGGTGATGGCCGCCATCGTGCCGGTCTTCGTGCCCATGTTCAGCTACGCCGCGCTGCTGGTTATAGGCAGCGGTATCTGGATCGCTCTCAAGTTGCGGTGGGGGGTCTTGGACAGATTCTTCGCGGACGAGTGGGGCTATGCGATCCTGGCGGCGTTCGTCCTTACGGTGGCCGGGCTGGGTCTGGCGATGACGGTCTCACGCTCCGCCATGAACGCCGCCATGGCACTCGGGGCCAGTATGCAGGGACGCCCGCCCACTCCCGAGGAAGGGATGCAGATGGGCGCGATCCAGGGCCGGATTACATGGTCGACCCGGGCGACCACCGGTCTTCTGGTCCTGGCTGTAATTGCGATGGCCTCCGCCCGGTGGCTTTAGCCCGGACGTAGCGGCCCGAGCCGACCCCGCTCGCCGCCGACCCATACAAGACCCATTTCGCGCTTGTCGGCACGCAGTTCCCTGTTCCTGTGAAAAGAATCCGCCGCTCCGCGTCGGAATTACGGGCCTCCGCCCGGTGGCTTTAGCCGGGGTCTGATGATCCTGGCCCGAGCTGGCCGCAGGTCGGGATAAGGCGACGTCTGGCGCCTTGGCTTTACACTGACAGCATTCCCGGCGGCCCCGACGCACCGAGGAGGCAGGATGGCGGATGTTCTGAAGCTCGCGTTCGTGGGATGCGGCGCCATCGCGCCCTACCACCTGGCGGGAATCCTGGAGGATTGTAAGAACGTCCAGGTAACTGCGGCCGTCGATCCCGACGCCGCCAAAGCCCAAGCGATCGCGGCCCAAACCGGCGCCGAAGCGTTCGATTCCCTGGACGCAGCGCTCGCCGACGGTGCCTTCGACGCAGTGGATCTAATGGTGCCGCACGACCTGCACGAATCCCTCACCGTCCAGGCACTCGACGCCGGGAAGCACGTCTTGCTGGAAAAGCCCATGGCTCCCACGCTGGACGCCTGCGATCGAATCCTCGCCGCCGCCAAAGCGGCGGGAACGGTGTTCATGGTGGCCGAAAACGCGCAGTATTGGCCGGAGATCGTCATGGCCAGGGAACTCATCGAGTCCGGCGCCATCGGCGAGATCGTCACTGCACGGGCCGCGTTCACCTACCGCTACGACGAGCAGTGGTTCGGCGACGCCAGGCCCTGGCGACTCGAACGGAGCCGGACCGGCGGCGGCTTAGCCATCGACGGCGGATCGCACTGGATCAGGCCCCTGCGAATGTGGCTCGGGGAGATCGAGGCGGTCGTGGCGGTTACGGCGCATCCACTGGAAAACATGGAGGGCGAATCCCTCGTCCGGGCGCTGTTCAGGTTCAGATCGGGAACCCTCGCCAGTTTCGACGCGATGATGGTTCCGGGCCCCTTGGCTCCCGAGACGTGGTGGCGGGTGACCGGCGTCAAGGGCGAGATCGCCATCTCAGACGGCTTTTCGGGCGGCCTGAAGGTGTTCGACGACGCCGATCCTGACGGTAGGCTCGTCGGCGAGCCGCGGGGTTACGCGAAGTCGTTCGGACCCGAGATCGCCGACTTCGCGAACGCGGTCCTAAGCGGGTCGCCATTGCAGGCGGGTCCGGAGGAGTCGCTGGCCGAACTACGCACCGCGCTCGCAATATATCGTTCAGCCCAAAGCGGCGGCTGGGAGAACGTTTGGGACTGACAGCCCGGTAATTCGAGGACCTGCTCCTTTTCGCGTCAGCGCGTGCCGGACCGGCCTGCTACTATTAGTTCCCGATGACTATGGGCAGTCGGCCTCTGTAGGTTGGTCAGCGCCGGAACGGCGCAGGCGCTCGCTTCCGACCCTCGAATTTCCCCCTCGCTCACAGAATCTCGACTGCTTCGCGCACCCCAGCGAGCGACATTTCGCCCGGCTACTCGACCACTTTGAGATCAGCTGGCAATACGAACCGGTCTCCTTTCCGCTGACCGATGGCAACGGCTCCTCCGACGAAGCATTCACGCCGGACTTCTTCCTGCCGGACTTCAGGACCTTCGTCGAACTCACCACTATGCGGCAAAGTCTCGTCACGAAAAAGAACCGCAAAGTTAGGCGGCTGCGTGAGCTACGTCCCGATATCGACGTTCGGCTCTTATACCGATCCGACGTGCTCCAACTGCTCGCTGCGCACGGCCTTGCGACCGAGGAACCTGAGCGCCCAGACGGGTCGATCCTCGGCGAGGTGCTCTTCGATCGGGAAGCCATCGCCGCCCGGGTGAGGCAACTCGGACGCGAGATATCCATTTCGTACCGGGGGAAGCCGCTGATCCTCGTGGGCCTGATGAAGGGGATGACTTTCTTCCTGGCCGATCTCGCCCGTGCCATTGAAATCCCGGCCACGTTCGATTTCGTTTCGCTGTCGCCCTACGATCCCGCCTCCAACCGGGGCAACGCGGCCCGCTTCGCGAAAGACCTAGATCTCGCCATTGCGGGCAAGGACGTGATCCTCGTAATGGACGCCGTCAACGCGGGCCTGACCTGCAACTTCGTGCTCGAACGGCTGCGCCGCCGAAATCCCGCCAGCATCGCCGTGTGCGCGTTGCTCGACAAGAATGAGCGTCGCGTGGTGGATGTACCTACCGACTATGTCGGATTCGAGATTTCCGGCGTTTATGCCGTCGGGTACGGGCTGGCCTATCGCGACGAATTCAGAACCCTGCCCTATATTTGCTCACTGGAACGCGATGTTTACGAGCGACACGCCCGGGCCCTGAAAGTACTTAGCCCTGACTAACCCTTCAGCAATTTCCCCACGATTCACATCCATGATTCCTCGCGTACTTTCGCGCGTTCAGCCTCAGGAACCCGTAAGGAGCGATCACCATCCGCCTTGCGGCTTCTGACAACCGAACCTGGAATCTTAGGGAACTTACCTACTTGGCTACTCGGGACTAAGCGAGCAGAACTGTCCACCGCGCCGCAGCGTCTTGTCAACGTCGCTCACAGGGAGGAGTGGAAGTGTCTTATGTAATCTTGCATTACCTTCAGTTACGCCGCTGGCGCATTATCGTCAACTCGACACCTGAAACGGGTGTTTCCGGCGATCTATCGCGTGACTGCCCGCACGCGCGCGGTGACCGATAGGTCATACGAATCCAGCGTCGAAAATGCAGCCCGGCACCCGCAGGTAGCCGCTGGGGTCCGCGCCCGCATCGGTTTGCAGCCCTACTGGCCGTATGCGGCCAGCCCGACAACGCGCCCGTCTAGCCCTCCAGACTCAGCGCCTCGAGCTGGGCGACCGCGTCGGCGAGCGCCTGCTCGGCCGATCTATCGTTGAAGGCGATCCCGCCGTCGATGGCGTTCACGAGGACGGCCGCCTCCCGCCTCGACAGATCCATGTACGAGGCCGTGTCCAGCAGATTCCGAATCATCGTTATCTCATCCGGCGCCAGAACCACCCGGCGGCGCTGCATCTCGGATTCGGATATTCGCACCGCGGGCTCCGCGAGAATGTGCAACGACTCCCGATCCGGTTCGCGGCGCGTCAGCTGGCCAGTTGGGGGCGTAGCGGGTGGCGTCGCCGATTGCTGGAATCGGGTCCGGCTAATCGGGAAACGAGATGACGGCGGCCGGGCGCGGCGCCTCCGCTTCCCAGCCCTCGTCGCCGATCTCGCGGCGCAGATCGCGGATGAGCGACTGGCGCGGCGGCGCCACGTCGGCGTACCGCACGGGCACGCCCATCGGAATCGACCGCTTTACCTTCACCCCGTCAGCGAGCGCCAGCGGCAGGAGCGTCATCTCCCGGGCCAGAGTCCATTCGACGATGAAGCCGCTCACGGTCGATCCGCCACTGCCATCGAGCTGATCGCCCGAATTCAGATCGCGCTTGGCGACGGCCACCACGTCGGCCACCGGCTGTTCGAGCGGTGCGGCGGCCGCGTGTCCGAACAGACCGGCCTCGGCCACGGTTAGCGGGGTCTCGATCCCGCAAAGGTGATACGGGGTAAATATCACGCCGGTCCGGCCATCATCGGCCATGCGGAGCCCGTAGAAGCCCATGTCCTCGGCGGTGAGCACGTGGTCCGAGCGAATGACTGCGAACACGCCGATGGAAATATCGTCCCGCACGTCGCCGCTACCGTCGGGCGCGACGCAGTTCGCCAACTCCACGACCCCCTCGTGGGAAAGGATTCCGCCGTCGTCTTCCAACCGGAGCAGCCTGGGCAGATCGCCGATCCCGGCGGCGGGCTCGTGCATTCCGGGTACGTCCGGGACCAGCCCGGTCATGTTGGCGACCGCGGTCATCTCGATCTGGGATTTGGTGCCGTCGCGGAACGAGTTGTACATCTTGGGATTCAAACGGCGGCGCTCTACCATCGCCTGGTCGTAGCCGTAGCGTTCGAACGCTTCAGACGGAATGCCATCACGATCGGCGGGGTGTCGGCGCGTGCCCCTGCCCGCGGCGATGATCTCGAATCCCAGGGTGCGCGCCCAGTCGACGAGTCTTTTGGTCGCGCCGGGCTGGTCGCCATCAGTAAGGGAGTAGGCAACGCCGTGTTCGCGCGCCAGCCGCGCCAGCACCGGGCCCACGGCCACGTCGCACTCCACGGTTACGTTGACCACGTGCAGGCCGGCCACGATGCAGTCCCGACATATGCGAGCCGAGACCTCGGGAACCCCGGTGGCCTCAACCACGACGTCGATGGGAAGACCGGCGACCACCGAGGCGTCGAGCAAGCCGGTGGCCGTGCCGGAGCGTACGGAAGCCGCGGCTTCCGCCGGCGAGTCGGGATAGGCGACCGCGTCCGCGGGCCTGCCGTAGGCGGCCCAGGCCGCCTCGAGGTTCGGCCTGGAAACGTCGGCGATGGCCACGATCTCCATGCCCGGCGCCTGCGAAATCTGGGCCACTACGGTCGTTCCAAAGCGTCCCGCGCCGACCACCGCCACCCGGAGCGGCCTGCCGGCAGCTGCGCGTTTCACAAGGGCGTCAGCGATCATCTAATGCGTTCGGTCTCCGGTGGGGTCCGTCAGCCGATCTTGGCACAACCCCGATGGCAGTTCACCGTGTGAGGGTGGCTCCGGCATCCGCCGAGTCGTCGGGGCTGAGCCGCCACAACTCGCGACGCCAGATCATCGTCGTCACCACCAGGATCATACTGAGAGACCCGCCCAGGGCCATGGCCACTGGCGTCCCGAACGCCTCAGCCACGGCCGCTATTGGCAGGAGCCCAAGTGGGGTGAGCCCCCAACTGATCATCCAAATGGACATCACGCGGCCGCGGATTTCGCTGGGCACGACAAGCTGAATGATGGAATGGTTGAACGCGAAATACACGGCCTGGAAGAAGCCCACCAGCGCCAGAACCGCCCCGGCCATTATCAGCGATCGCGTGAACGACAGCGTTATGAGCACAACGCTGTAGATCAGAAGCGTCGTGAGCACGACCCTGCCCTTGTTGCGAATCCCGGTGCTGAGGATCGACACCACCGCACCCACCAGCGATCCGGCCCCGGTCGCGCCGAGCAGCAGACCCAGCTCCTGAGGACCGGCCGCAAGATCGTGCTTGACGAACGCCGGCAGCAGCGTGACGAGTGGCCATCCAAACAGCGACGGGGATAGGGCCAGGAGCATGAGGCCCAGGATCGCCTTCTCCCGCAGCACGTATTCGAAACCTTCGCGAACTACCCGAAGGGCCGAGCCGGAAAGCCGGTTTTCGTCCGGGGCGGTGCGGACGAACCCCATATGGACGACGCTCCAGGCGTAGGCGCCCACTTGCACGAAGTAGGCGCTGGCGATCCCAAAGGTCGCAACCAAAAAGCCGCCTATCGCGGGGCCGGTTAGATTCGCAGTGCTAAGCGTGGCGTTGTTGAGCGCCACGGCGTTGGGGACGATGTTCCTTGGCACGAGATCGGCGATCAGCGCGTGGCGCGACGGCACGCTCATGGCGAAACCAGCGCCGACGATCACCGAAAAAATGATCAGATGCCATATCCGGATCCAGTCAAAGCCCACGAGCACGGCGATTATCAGCGCGCCGACCAGCACCGCGACCTGTGATAGCTGGATCAGCCGCGCGCGATTGAACCTGTCGGCCAGATATCCGCCGATCGGCGACAGCAGCAGCATCGGGATCGCCTGGAAGAAGCCAAGCACGCCCAGCATAAGCGGAGAATCCGTGAGTGAAATTACGAGCCATCCCTGGGCCACCGACTGCACGGAGAAGGCCGACATGCTGCCGAAGTTGGCCCGCCACAACCGCGAAAAGCTCGGGTAGGCCAGGGCGGGAAGGAAGCGGTCTCGCGCCTGAACTGGGATTCGCGACCAGCCCGATGGATGCAAGGCCGCGTGCGCCACGGCCGAAAGCGCGCTGTTGGACGAGAGGTCGAAGATCCTCATCGTCGCCTCGTCACTGAGAATGGAAACGTTGCGACCGGGAGATTGGTCCCCGGTCAGAAGAATGTCTCATGAATGGCCGGACCCGCGCGACGAAATGGGGGTGCTCGGCGGCTCGATCCGCGCCTACAATCTATTCGATCTCGCAGCAGGGTCCTACTCCCTCGGGATGAGGGGGGAGGGGCTACCCCGCGTCAGTCGCCCAATCCATCGAGACCGCGGAGCCGGAGAACCGTTTAGCGCATGGATTCACGTGGCTTTGGGCTCCGCCGGAGGGCCGTCCCGCGGCTCCAGAGGGTCCCGCTCATTTCCATAAGATGATTGTGCAACATCAAGGGCCGCAAACACCGTTTCGTGCGTCGGCCAATCGCGCTGATTGCGCCCCACGAAAATGAAGCGGACGATTCCCTCCCCATCCACCAGCACCGTGGATGGCCGCGCCATGTTCCAAGATTCGTAGTTGATGCGCACATAGACGCCATAGCGGCGAATAACCGATCGGTCCGCATCCACCAACACTAAAAACGGAAAACTCTCCCGGTCGGCGAAGGATTTGACGACGTCAAAGCCTTGCCCGTATATCGCGACGATTCGAATCTCGCGTCGCTCGTATTCCTCAATCCTGTCGCGCAACCGCGCGAGATGCTTTTGGCAATTTCGTCACCACGTGTGCCGAAGGAATACCAGCGCCACGGCGCGTCCGTCCCTTAGGTCACTCAGGCTAAACGATCCACCACGCGTGTCCGGCAGAGTGAAATCGGGGGCGGCGTCGCCCACCGCTATCGTTGAAGTTTTCGATTCCTGAGGCGTTGATCTCCTGCTTTCGGTGAGCGGGGCGCATGAACCATATCCGTGGACGCAAGTCTAATTGCCGATGCTCGATGCGGCGCGCAGGCGATCGGCGTCGAGCGCATCCGCAATTGATATTCGGACATGCCGGGCCATTTGCTTCGATCCGATCATCGGCATCCGGCAGATCGTGCGTCGCCGTTTCGCGGCGTGCAAATCCCTCGCGAGGTCCATGCGGAGCGGTAGTCCGAGACGTCACTTGACCGCCGTCGAATTCTCCATTTCATTGACTCTGCCTGAATTCATCATGTAACTTGACAGTTAACCTCAGTCGAATATTCCAGTCGCTGGACCATTCAAACAAAAATGCCCAGAACACACGTGCCGACGCGCCCCAAGAAAGACGAACTGATCGAATCAATCACGCGCCTCCGCGAGGAGGTGTTTCAGGCAACATGGTCCGGATGGTGCGATCAGTGGATGCATCTCGATCTCACGCTGGCGCAGCTCAAGGCCCTTTTCCGGCTGTACGCCGTTCCGCCCGCCCGCATGAGCGAGCTGGCCTCGGCGCTGGGCGTGTCGCTGCCTTCATGCACGAGCCTCGTTGACCGGCTCGTGCAGCAGGGCATGGTGGAGCGGCGCCAGGATGCCGACGACCGCCGTCTGGTCCTATGCGAACTCAGCGCTCAGGGGCACGATCTCGTCGGCAGGCTTTGGGACTCCGGGCAGCTCCAGACAAGGGACGTTTTGGAACGCCTTACCGAGGACGAGCTTCGGATCGTGGCCCAGGCCATGACCGTGTTCCGCCGCGCCCTGATCGACGCCGAAGCGCCGAACGCAGCACGGGAGCCTTCGAAAACGACACCATGAATCTGCTAACCGCCCTGGCGCTCAGTCGGCGTCCGGTGACCATTCTCGCCATCATCCTGGTGCTGGTCGGCGGAATCTATTCGGCTTCGCGACTCAAGATCGAGCTTTTTCCCGACATCGAGTTCCCCGTCGTAACCGTCTCGACGTTTTATCCGTCAGCGAGTCCAGCGGCCGTCGCCGAAGGCGTCTCCGAACCCGTTGAAAGCTTTTTTTCGGGCCTGCCCGGGCTCGACACGGTCCGATCGATCTCGTCTGAGAACCTATCTCTCGTGATCGCTGAATTCGAGTTCGGTACCGACATGGCGGAGGTGGAAGACAGGGTGACGCGAGGGCTCAACGGCCTAAGGTTCCCGCCGGGGGCGCAGCAGCCGCGAGTCCTGAGGCTTACCCCCGACGTGTTTCCCATATTGCAGCTAAGCGTGTTGGGCGACCGACCGCTCAGCGAGCTGGAAGAGCTGACGCGGGCGCGGATCGTGCCCGCCATCGACGGCGTGGCCGGCGTTTTCAGCGTGGACTTGAGCGGCGGTGCGGAGAAACAGCTGCTCGTGTCCGTAATTCCACGGCGGCTTGCTGAAACCGGAATATCGCTGCAGCAGATCGCCGGCGTGCTGACGGCCAACAACTTCTCGATGCCGGCCGGTTCCTTGACCACCGACGGGCAGTCGTTCCCGATCAGGGCCATGCACAAGCTCGGGTCGGTTGAGGAAATCGCCAACCTTCAGATCGGATTCGCGGGACTGACACCATCGCTGCCAAGAGGATTCGGTGGGCCGCCATCGCCGGGTCCGGCCCCCGCGGACACCACGGCCCCGCCCAGCGGGCCTCCAACTCCCATCCTGCTCAAGGACGTCGCCGAGATAACTCTCATAGACGCGACGCGGCGCACCATCACCCGCACCAACGGCAAGCTGAGCCTGGGCCTGGCCGTGGTGAAGGACGCCGACGCCAACCTGGTGGACGTGGCCGACGCGATCGAGAAAGAGCTGAAATCCATCCGCGGGACCTTGGACGACGACATCGAAATCGTGACGATCTTCGATCAGGCGCCAGACGTCGAGGCCGCCATCAGCGACGTTACCAAGGAAGCGCTCTACGGGGCGCTCTTCGCGGTCGTGGTGATCTTCTTGTTTCTGTTCAGCTTGCGCTCCACCCTCGTGGCAGGCATATCCATTCCTCTCAGCATCCTCGTCGGCCTCATCGCGATGAATTGGCTGGGCATCAGCCTCAACATCATGACCCTGGGCGGACTGGCCATCGCCGTGGGACGGGTGGTGGACGACTGCGTGGTGGTGCTGGAAAACGTATACCGTCACATTCAGCAGGGGAAGCCGCGGCTTCCCGCGGCGCTCGACGCCACGCGCGAGGTGTCGGGCGCGATCCTGGCATCCACGTTGACGACCATCGTGGTCTTCGCGCCGCTCGGATTCATGGGCGGCATCGTCGGCGCGTTTTTCCGACCGTTCGCGCTCACCGTCAGCATCGCCCTGCTCGCATCGCTGGTCGTGGCGCTCACCGTGGTCCCGACGTTAGGGAGCCTGTTCGTTCGCACCAGCGGCAGGGAACGGGATCGTCGAATATGGCTCCAGCGTGCTTACATCCCGATATTGCGCTGGTCGCTGGCGCATCGCTTTTATACGTTATTGGTGGCCGTGGTCCTCTTCGTGGGCAGCTTCGGGCTGGTGCCGTTCATAGGAACCACGCTCTTCGGCGGAGGCGACTCGCGGCTCGTAAGCATAAATCTCGAGCTTCCGCCGGGAACCGACACCGATACGACCCTCAAGGCCGCCATCGACCTCGAAGAGCAGGTGGCCTTCCTGGGTGACGACGTGGAAAGTTACCTTACCACCGTCGGCACTGGTGAATCGCTGTTCCGGCCCGGAGGCGGGCGCGGAGTGGGCGGGAACAACACCGCCAACCTGATCGTGCGTCTCAGCGGCCAATCGCCCACATCCGAAGTGGCCGAAAGTCTGCGCCTGCGCGTGGAGGAGAACGGGGCCGGGCGCTCAGTGACCGTGAGCGAGATTCAGGGCGGCGGCCCACCCGCCCAAGAAATGGAACTCGTGCTGGCCGATGACGACGCCGAAAACCTGGCCGATGCCGCGGACGCCATGGTCGCCGCATTGGACGGCGTCGCGGGACTGGAGAACGTTGCGAGCGACGCGACCGACGCCAAACCCGAGATCACCATCGACGTGGACCCAACCAGAGCCATGGCCAGGGGGATCACCACCGCCCAGGTTGCTCGGGCCGTGAACTCGCTCCTCGTGGGAAGCGCGGTGACGCAAGTAGAAGTCGACGGACGGACCGTGAGCGTGATTCTGAGAGGCCGCGCCGAGGACATGGACACCCTCGAAAAACTGAAATCCTTGCCCATCGGCGGCGTAACGCTTCAGGAAGTGGCCGACGTTGGTATAGACGAGGGACCGGTTCAGATCGTCCGTGTGAACGGCAAGCGCGCCGTCACCGTTACCGGGACCATCACGGGCGACAACACCCGGGCCGTTAACGGGGAGGTTGACCGCCGCCTCGCCGCAACCGCGCTGCCACCGGGCGTCGAGTTGGCGAGTGGCGGAATCTTCGAGCAGTTTCAAGAGATATTAGTTTCCATGGGAATAGCAATGCTCGTGGCCATACTGCTCGTCTATCTGGTGATGGTGGCGAGCCTCGGATCGCTCCGAAATCCGCTGGTCATAATCCTCAGCCTGCCACTGGCCTCCATCGGGGCGTTGGGCGCGCTGTTCATCACCGGCCGCGAGCTTGGCGTTCCCGCGCTTATGGGCGGCCTGATGCTCGTTGGGTTGGTGGTGACGAACGCCATCGTTCTGATCACGTTTGTCGAGAAGATGCGACAGGACGGCCTTAGCGTCCACGACGCGTTGATGGAGGGGGGCGCACTCCGCGTTCGGCCGATCCTGATGACTGCCTTCACCACCATATTCGCGCTGTTGCCGCTGGCCATCTTCGTGCCGGAGAACGCCAGCATCGTTGGGGCCGAAATGGCGACGCTCGTAATCGGCGGACTCATCACATCCACATTCTTGACGCTGGTGGTGGTGCCGGTGCTTTACAGCTTCGCCAGGCGCATGGAGACGGTCAAGAATTGAATCGACCCGGAGCCAATAAGGGGAGTCCGGCCGCGCGCCGGGTGCAGCGAGGGAGCCTAATCAACCATTTGAACCAACCAGTTTCAAACGACAACGACCATACGGGTAATCAATTGCGCCGCGTGCGGCGCTGGGAGTGAGCAATCAGATGCAGAGAAGAAAATTTCTTCGCATGGGCCTCGCCGGCTTGGCAGCGACCGCCGTGGCGGCATGCGGAGGCGAGAGCGAGGCGCCGGGCGGGGCCACGGAGAAGCTTCAGGAACTGATAGACAAGACCTCCGAAGAAGCCACCACCGCGGAAACCGACCTCAGCCGCCCTAAGGCCTCGGGACCCGTGGTCGTGGCGCTGCCCACAGGCGGAGGCGGATTCGGCGGCGGCGCCAATATCGCCTTGCAGGTCGAGGGCGTAATCGAAGACATCCGCGCCGAACAGGGCCCGGAAGCGCGTGTCACGCACTCACTGATTTCGTTCCAACGCCAATCTGGCACGCAGGGGTTCGTAGACGCGCTCACGGCGGCGCGGGACGAGGGCAAGCAGCTGGACCTCGTCTACATCCGTACCAGAAGCGAACTCGAAGCCCTGCACGAGGCGGGCCTGGTGCAGGCCGTCCAAGCGCCGGCGAGCAGCGATCGCTCGTTCGATTCGGAAGATTACATAGCCTCGGCCATCGAATCGGCGTCCATCGACGGCCAGCTCTTTGGTCTGCCTATCTGGATCCGGCCCACCATGCTGCAGTACAGTCCCAAGCCGTTCGATGCGGCGGGACTGACTCCGCCCGACGATAGTTGGGATTGGTCCACGTTCATAGAGAACACGGCCCGTCTCACCCTTCGCGACGCGGGCGGCAAAGCTACGCAGTTCGGATTCGTGGTGTTCCCGGTTCTCACGCCTTCCTATATGTACATGTGGCAGAACGGGGCGGGAGTCGTTTCGGCCGATGGGCGGCGGTCCACGGTCAACAGCCCGGAGGCGGTGGAGGCGGTGCAGTTCATGGCCGATCTGGTGCTGAAGCACGCGGTGGCCCCAAGGCTGTACGGCGATGCCGACTTCTCACCCGAGATCACGATTGGCAGCGAGGGCCTCATCGTTGACGGGAGCCTGATCGCCATGCTGCCGCGTCAGGTGGGTGGACAGTTCGGGTTCAGCATCTTCAGGGCGATCTTCGGCGCAGGCGCACGAAATCGCCCACGCTTCTCGCCACCGCAGACCACGCCGGGCGCCGCGCCGCAAAATCCGGGCCAAATATTTAGCGCCCTGCCGCTGGCGCCGCTGCCCAAGGGCCGGGTGGCCGTAAACGTGGGCGAATCGGGCGGGATGATCGCGGTGCTGGACGGGACGTCAGACCTACCCGGCGCCTGGGCCGAACTGCGGACACTTTCCGGAGCCATGGAGCAGCGCGGACTCGTGCCCGCCCGGCGCGCGTCGGCGGAAGATCTGATGAAAATCGACAGCTCGCTCGACGCCGCCGGGGCGGCGGCGCTGATTGCGGCCGCGGAGACCGCGCGCATACCCGCCTTCCCCAAGGCGCGGCAGGTCATCGACATATTGACGCAGGTGGTTGATCAGCCCGTCTTGGCGGGGGAGATCGGCGCCGAGGATGCGCTCAACGAGGCGGACAAGCAGATCGAAGAGCTACTGCAACTGTAGACCGCCGCCGCGACTTCGCGACTCCCCCTCAGGGGAGGGATGTGCCAAACGCCCATGTCGATGAGTAGGGTCGACTAAGCCTTACTCGCTATGCGATTACCGACAATCGTATAGGCTCTTATCCGTAATATTATGGGTGCCTACCCGTATAATTGTTTGTAATTACCAGTATAATTGCTGTCAGAACCCGTTAGTAATGGAGGGCGACGAGGGTGAGATTGCGGATGGCCGTCTCTGAAGACTGCCCCGGCCTTGGAGTCGAATTCCTGCGCAGACGCCTGTACGTTGCCACGACACTGATTCCTGCCGGATTCGAGTCCTTGTTGCGCGAGCGGGCCCGCTATATCAACGCGCAGACGTCGGTCGCCATTGAGGGCAATCCCCTTGCGGGACAACCGCAACTCTTCATCGTCGCGGAAGGTGAACGTCCAAAGTCATCCGACGAAATGGAGATCACGAACCTGCAAGAGGCCTACGAGCTGATCGCTCAAGTGATCCAGGACCCAACGACGCAAATCGACCACGGCCTCATTCGCACACTAAATTCGATCATCCTGCGGGGAATACCGGGCGAAGAGCGGAATCGCGGAAGATATCGGCCTGGGCCGAGCCTGATCGTGGACCATCGCGATCACGACATCATTCGATACCGGCCCTCGGAACCCGAGTACGTGAATGACCTCATGGACGGGCTGATCGCTGATATTCGGCGATGGCTTGAAGAAGATGTATACCCGCCGCCGGTGGTCGCGGCGCTGGCGCATTTCGGGATTATCTCCATTCATCCATTTGACGAGGGGAACGGGCGAACGGCGCGTCTGCTCGCCGACATAATCCTTAACCAATACGGCTGGTCGGCGGAGGGTATGGTCTCCGTCAGCCAGGCGATCATGCGGGATCGAGAAGCCTATTACGAGGCTCTTCGCGAGACGCAGGGGGAAGAGTTCGCAGGAGAGCTGGATGTCTGTCCCTTCGTCACGTACCACACGACGACACTAGACGACGCCGCGAGCAAACTTGAGGATACGGCCATCAACTTCCGGAAAATGGTCGAAGGTTTTCAAGGCAGGGTGGGGGGTGCGCTCAATCGTCGTCAGCCCCTAGGCGTCCTTTATATGGCCACAATTGGCCCCATATCGACGTCGAACTATTCGCGAGTAACCGAGACTTCAGGGTCATCTGCGTTCAACGACCTGCAGAAGCTCGTCAAGTTTGGACTTGCTGAGAGGGTCGGATCGGGGCGAAAGACGCGCTACCGATTTAGCTCGGACATGGCGAATCCCCTGCAGGTCGAGTGATTCCGGCGCCTGCCGATGGGGCCGGAGGTTCAACCGAGTCATCCGGACTGTTTAGGCCGCCGCCGTGAGGCTTTCTTCGCGGAAGCCCCCAATTCGGCAACTGGATATTGCCGGGGCCGTAGCGTAACTTCAGCACCGCGGCGGCCCGCCCGATGGAGGCGGTAACGGATCGGAGCTTCCCGAATTGACCGAGCAGGGCCCGAGCCCGTGAACGATTCGCACATATTCACCGGGAACCCGCTCGATCGCGGCGAGCGGGAACGCCGCGATGAGGACTGGCTCAGAGCCCAAGAAAAGGCCGGGACCAGCAGGTTTCTGCCGTTCAAGAATCTCGATCCGTTGCTCGCGGGCGAAACGGACCCTGAACTCGCGTGGCTGACCGCCGATGATCTGGACCGGCTTGGCATCGACGCCACGCCCGTGTTCCTAGGCCGCATCGACGGTACGTCCCACTTCGCCGTCGACGCATCCGGACTTGAGGGCGCGTTGGGCGTCAATGAGTCGCATCGGTTCGAGGAGGCGCGCGCGGCAGCCACGATCCTGAGTCATCCCGAAGCAGCCATCGTCGCGCAGGCCCGGGCGCAGCTGGATTGGCACCTTCGGCATGGATTCTGCAGCGTGTGCGGGCAACCAACCGAACCGCTGCGCGGCGGGCAGATGCGAAAGTGCCCCGCCTGCGGCGCGAGTCATTTTCCCCGAACCGATCCGGTCGTAATCGTCGTCGTATCCGACGGCGAAAGGTGCCTGCTGGGTCAATCCCGCGGCAGGCTGAACCGGCTCGGCTGGTATTCCGCGCTTGCCGGGTTCATGGATCAGGGCGAATCGATCGAGGAGGCCGTTCGACGTGAGGTCGGCGAGGAGGCGGGAATCGAGGTCGGGGCCGTGCGCTATCACTCCTCCCAGCCGTGGCCCTTTCCCTCGTCGTTGATGATCGGGTGCCACGCCGACGCGCTGACGACGGCGATAAATCGCGACGACGAAGAGATGGCCGACGTGAGGTGGTTCGATCGCGAGACGGTGCGGCTGGCGCTCGCCGGGCAGCACCCCGAGTTGCGGGTTCCCGGTCCCATTGCGATAGCCCATCACCTGATCAAAGCCTGGGCGCTGGGCGACGCCTAGCGCGTACATCTAAAACGTGGCGACTAGGACCTGAAAATCCCGTGCGCCGCCGCATCTTCCTTGCTAATAGGGGCATATGGGTTAGCGCCCGCAGGGACCATCAGAGATCCGGCGCCGGACGGACGAATACAAATGCTGTGTTCGGGATCTGCAGCTTCCACTCGGCCAGCACTTCACCCTCGTTTGGAGATACAACGAAACCGCCGTCTCGCACCAATCGCTTAGCCGCGAAGGCCCAGTCGTGGGCGTCGCCCCCGTCGATGAAGACCATGTCATAAGGCACCTCGAGCGTCCGAAGTATCTCCGCGGCATCGCCCCGCAGCACTTGGACACGGCCGGCCAACCCCCGGCGCGCAAGCTCCGCCTCCGCCAAATCGGCGTGGGTTGGGTCGTTCTCGATCGTATGGACGGTCCCGCCCGGACCGAGCGCTTCCGCCAGGACGGCGGCGTTGTAGCCGAGTCCGCAACCGATTTCGAGGCACCGCCGGGCTCCGGTCATAGCCAATAGAAAGGACCAGAGGGCCGAATTCGGTGATGGATACGCGGTACAGCCATGTTCGGCCCGGTGTTCGTCCGTTTTCCTACGAAGATCCGAGTGAGATTCCATCTGCGACTGGTAAGCCTCGCGAATCATCGCCCTCATCCCGTCGTCCATGGAACGTTCCTGCCTCTACGTTGAGCTTCCGCCGGATCAGTCTAGGCGCAGTGTGGCATCCGCTGGTCCGCGCGGCTTCAATCTCCTCGCTGAAGGAAAGAGGAAGGCAAAGACGGCAGCGCGTTTAATGTCGGATGGTTACTATTCCAGTCGCCGAAGCAGTGGCAGTTCTACCTGTGAGCCTGCCCAATCTGGCGCCGTACGTCGATTCGTTAGAGGGGCAAGAGCATGGGACTCGAGCTGAGGAACGCGACCAAGCACTACGGAGACCTGAGGGCTCTCGACGACGTGAGCTTCACCGTCGAGGCCGGACGCATTCTCGGATTCCTCGGGCCCAACGGGGCAGGCAAGACCACCGCCATGCGCGCGGTCTTTGGACTCGTTCGGCTGGATCGGGGCGAGGTTGCATGGAACGGGGTCCGCTTGAAGCCGGACCAACTTCTCCGGTTCGGGTACATGCCCGAGACGCGTGGACTCTATCGAAAAATGACGGTTCGCGATCAGCTGGTCTACCTGGCCCAGCTGCACGGCCTCAGCAGCCGCGAAGCCGCCGAAGCGACTGACCGCTGGTTGGAGGAACTTGGCGTATTGGATAGAGGCGATCACAAGGTCGAGACCCTCTCTCACGGAAATCAGCAGAAAGTCCAGCTTGCCGCCGCGCTAGTACACGATCCCGAGGTTCTGGTCCTCGACGAGCCGTTTTCGGGCCTGGACCCGATCGGTGTGGAGACTATGGAAGACATCATCCGAAGTCGGGCGGCAGAAGGTGCGACGGTCCTGTTCTCCAGCCATCAACTTGATCTGGTCGAGGGACTCGTCGATGACGTCGTGGTCATCAGCAAAGGCCGCGTGGTGCTCGAAGGAGCGATCGACGAAGTACGCGAACGAACGACGTTCCGGCGGCTGGACGTCGAGGTTGAGAGTTCGAACGGCTCCTGGTCGCCGAACGTTGACGGAGTCGAAGTCACAGCACGGCAAAACGGCCTGGTACGGCTGCAGGTAGGTCCGGACGTGGACCTCGAAGCCGTGCTCAAGTCGGCCAACGATGCGGGTAGGGTCACACGCTTCTCGTACCAGCCCCCATCCCTGTCAGAGATATTCGTAAAGGCGGTCCAGGGATGAGAGCGGTCACAGCGATTCGACTGGTGGCGATGCGCGAAGTTCGCCAGCGTGTCCGCAGCAGGTTCTTCCTGATCGTGGTCGGCATCACGGCGCTCGCAGTGGCCGCAGCGGTGATCGTGCTGCCGAAATTATTGGACCGCACTGACGAACCGCCCATCTACAAGATCGGTCTGGTGGGTGAGTCCACGTCCGCACTCGAGCAGGCTCTCACCGCGGCGGCAAAAGCGTCCGCAGCCTCTGTGGATCTTCAGAGAATCACCAATGTTGAAGCTGCGGAAACCGGCATCCTGCGCGGAGACCTGGACGCCGCGCTTGTCGACGGCGAGGAGCTTGTTATCGGACCGGACACAAGGCGGGCACTGCAAGTCTTGGTTAGCGTCGCGGTTCAACAGGTCCGGTTTCTCGACAAACTGGACGCCGCGGGGCTCAGCCAGGCGCAGACGTCAGCCCTTCTGGCGCCGAGCGAAAAGCTTCAGGTTCGAGAGCTAGGCGACAAATCGGGGGGCCTTTCACAGGCCGACGAGCTCTTTACGATCGGCGGCGTAGTTGTCATGCTCATGGCAATCATCTTGTATGGCGCGGCGGTGCTCACCGGCGTGGTCGTGGAGAAATCCAGCCGGGTGGTCGAGGTGCTACTCGCCACGCTCCGCCCGTGGCATTTGCTCGCGGGAAAGCTGATCGGGATCGGGCTACTCGGCCTCGGGCAGGTTCTGCTCTTGGTGGTCGTGGGAGTGGTAGCAGCACTCGCCACGGATGCGATTGACCTATCCGCCACGACGCTTGCCGCTGCCGGTTCTGCGCTGCTCTGGTTCGTTCTCGGCTACAGCCTGTACAGCGTTTTCTTCGCAACCGTCGGAGCACTCATCACTCGGCAAGAAGACGCTGAAGGCGCCGCCCTACCTGTGGTGTTAGTCGCCAATGCATCATTGATGTTTTCCATGTTCGCCACACTGGCAGACCCCGAAGGCATAGTCCTACGGGTGGGCTCGCAGATCCCGCTGGTCGCGCCGTTCGCGATGCCGGTCAGAGCCGGTCTCGGCGTGGTCGAGGTTTGGGAAATCGTGCTGGCGGTGATCCTGATGCTCGGCACGATCTACGGCGCGGTGATGTTCGCCGGCCGGCTCTACGCCGGGTCGATCCTGAGCATTGGCGCCCGCGTAAAACTGACGGATGCCTGGAAGTCCAGTGACCTGTGATGTGTACGGTTCGCGTTGAACAGGTGGAATCGTGGACGGCCCCCCAGTCTGGATGAGCCTCGTCCCGGACATCCTTAGATCGAAACTGGGTCCGCCCCGGGGGCGGACGATACCATGCACGTTGAGCGTCACTTGATCCCGCGGGCGAACATGGACGGAGTGGGCCTATGGCAGGCAGCGCCGACTGGGACGCAATCATCGTTGGGGGCGGCCACAACGGACTGGTCGCTTCCTTCTACCTTGCCCGGGCGGGCCTGAAGGTTCTCGTCCTCGAAGCGAAGCCTAAGGTGGGCGGCGCTTGCGTGACCGAGGAAATATTCCCCGGATACCTCCACGAACCCTGCGCGCAGAGCCTCTACGCACTGCAGCCCGAGATAATCCGGGACGCCCGCCTGGTCGAGCGCGGACTCGAAACGCGCAGCGGCACCCTCGGCGCGCACGTCTACCCGGACGGCGGCCATCTGGTTCTATCCGGCGAAAAGCTGGGCGACTTTGCCGAAATCGCCCGGTTTTCACGTCACGACGCCGCAAATCATCCGCGCTGGAAGGTGTTCGTTGCCCGCGCCGGCGGGATATTGCGTCCGTACGTGATGCGACCGCCAGTATCCCTGGCGCAGGTGTTCGCCGACTACTCGGGATCGGACGATGAGGCCCTGCTTTCGCGGCTGGTCACAACGTCTATCGGCGAGATCATGCGGGATTTCTTCGATTCCGACGTGATCCTGGCGGCCATGTGGAATCCGGCCGATCTGGGATCATTATGGGAAACGGGCTCCGGTCTTGGCTTCGCGCTATCCCGGGCGGTTGGCATGCGCGAATTGGAGGGAGTGGCCAGACCCAGCGGGACCGTGATGGGCGGAATCGGGGAGGTGACGCGCCTACTGTCCGAAGCCGCGGCCGAGCTTGGAGTCGAAATTCGCGTGGACAGTCCGGTCGAACGGCTCATGGTCGAAGAGGGCGGGGTCGCCGGGGTTGAAATGGCGAACGGCGACCAGCTCGGCGCCCGAGTGGTCGTCTCGAACGCCGACCCGAGACGCACGTTCTTGAAGCTCGTCGATGAGTCGGAACTTGACGCGTCGTTCCTGAAGCGGGTCGGGCGACTCCGAGCCACGTATGGGGCCATGAAGTTCCTCTGCACCCTGTCGGAATTGCCCGAGTTCTATGCGACGAGCGAATTCGATCCGGTCGAGATCGCCGGCGGCGCCGTCAGGGTGCGGCCATCCACCGAATATCGCGAGCTTGCCTGGGAGGACGTGCAACGCGGCCGGCTCCCGCGCGCGCCGATGCTGTCGATGGTCCACCCCAGCGCGCTCGATCCCTCACGCGCCCCGGCGGGTAAGCACGCGGGTTCGTGGTATATCGAGTACGCCCCCAACGAGCTGGCCGAAGGAACCTGGGACGAACGCCGCGACGAGATGGCCGAGCGGCTGCTCGACATGGTCGACCGCTACTCCCCCAACTACCGGCGGGCAATAATCGACCTGAAGCTCCTGACCCCGTGGGACATCGCGCAAGACCGTCTCATCACCGGGGGTCATATCCACCACGTCGATGTGATCCCAAGTCAGATGCTGTCCAACCGGCCGCTGCCCGAGCTGTCGCAGTATCGAACCCCGCTCGCGAATCTGTACCTTTGCGGGGCGGGGATGCACCCGTGGGGAGAGGTGACCGGCGCGCCCGGCCACAATGCCGCCCAACAGATTCTTGCCGATCTCGGGGCCGTAGGGTGAGGGGGGCTAGAGGATTCAAGGTGCGGGAATCTGAACCGACCGCTCCACTCCCGGCCACCTGCCCTTAGACGACAATTGCCGCCGCCCGGGGCGGAGGAGTGGCTACGATGCGGCCGAATGCTTGGCTGGGGGGCATCGAGCGTTCAACCTAGGAACTCGTAGCAGCCTCCTGGTAACAATCCACCTTCAAACGGGGGAATCCAATTGGCCGGCCGACCCACTACCGACCGGTACAGCTCCTTAACCCGCGCACGGTGCGGGCCGACAATTGACTGACCTTCTCAATCGGTCTCCGATTGGGCGTAACGCGCCGTAAAGGCGCGTTGCTTTTTTATGCGATGGAGCCGTCTGTGCCCCGTAGGCAAACCACCGTCTACGTCGACGGGTTCAATCTATTCTACGGGGCTCTGAAGGGCCAGAAACACTACTGGTTGGATTTGCTGAAGTTCAGCGAGGGACTCCTGCAGCGGGAAAACGTAATCGCTCTTGAAGGCAAGCCAGTTCCCGTCGAACGTTCCTATCCGTGACGGCAGAAGCGTGTCAAAACCTGCCAGTTGGTAGAGCGCTCGTTCCTCCGCTTCGCTCCCATTGGCCAAGGGCCACAGTGAAGGCGCCTGGCGCGGATTGCTCCGCCAGCGCCATACACCTCCCCCCTAATCGACTCCGTATTTCTCCACGGCGGCGGGGTCGAGTTCGAGACCGAGTCCGGGCTTATCGGGGTCGGGCGACCACTCCGATCCGGCGGGTACCGGAAAGTCCTTATACAGGATCAGGTCCGACGCCTCCACCGTGCCGAGGCATTCGACCAACATCATGTTGGGTGTGGCGCAGGCCATGTGCAGGTGGACCAACTGATAGCCGTGCGACGCCACCGGCAGGTTGAACGCATCGGCGATCACGGCCACCTTCATCCACTCGGTCACGCCCCCAACCCGTCCCACGTCGGGCTGCACTATGTCGGCCGCGCCGCGGGACAGCAGGTCCTTGAACCCGTATTTCGTGTACTCGTGCTCGCCGGTGGCCACGGGGATGTCGATGGACGCCGCCACGCGGGCCAGTCCGTCGATGTCGTCGGCCAGCACGGGCTCCTCGAACCAGCCCACGTTCGACTCCTCGAATTTCCGCGCCAAGATGATCGCCTGCTTGGCCGTGTAACCGTTGTTGGCGTCGATGTAGATCTCGACCTCGTCGCCCACGGCCTTGCGCACGGCCCTCAGGCGCTGGAGGTCCTCGTCGGTACTGGAGCCAAAATCCTTTCCGACCTTCATCTTCACGCGGGTCATGCCGCGTTCAACGTAACCGAGCTGTTCCTCCACCAGTTCGGCCTCGCTGTAGGAGGTCCAGCCGCCGCTGCCGTAGATGGGTATCGATTCGCGGCACGGACCGAGCAACTTGTAGAGAGGCAGGCCCACGATCTTGGCCTTGAGATCCCACAGCGCGATGTCCACCGCCGAGATCGCCTGGAACGCCACGCCCTTGCGACCGATTCCGCGCACGCGCCAGAACATGTCCTGCCAGAGGCCTTCAATATTGAGGGGATCGGCCCCCTCGAGGATCGGTTTCAGGTCGTGATCGATGACGGCCCGGACCGCCTGGCTGGCCGTGGACATCCCCAGGCCCTCGATTCCTTCGTCGGTGACAATGTGGACGAAGCAATGACCGCTCATACCCAGGCTGACGGCCGTAGCGTCCGCTACGGGCGGGTCCCGCGGTATCGCGATCAGCGACGTTCTAACCTGGACGATCTTCACGGGGAATCCCTTCTCGCGCATACCTCGTGAACCGAGGCCACACAGAATACTTCAAGTCACGGCTGCGTCCCCGCTCATCCCAACCTTCTCCCGAGCGAGCAGCCTCCAAGCAACCGTGGCCCGACCTGTCTCCAAGTCGGGCCGGCGTACTGCTCGATCCCGACCGGCGGACGGGACGAGCCACCAGTCAATGTCGTTCCTCTCCCATGAGGGCGAGGATTGAGGTGACGGCGTGAAAGCAAACACCCCAGCGCCGACAGTTAGGCTTCGACCAGGGGACTCGCAGCAGCGCGGGCGCCGACGCCCGGCGCTCGATCTCCAGATACTGGCGCGTCATCTCGGCGAGCATACGCTTCGACATCCGCGTGGCCGCCGGGCCGTCCAGAATCCCGTTAGCGAGCCTTGGGATGTAAAAACAGTACGAACAGGCCAGGTTGCAGAAGGCCGAAGCCGGCTTGACGAAGAGGCTCAACGGACCGATATCAACCTGCTTTGGTAGAACGCGTTCCGGACGACCGCTTCCGAATTTCACGGCCCAGGCGCAAAGGCCTGAGCCGGGTCTACTTCAGGGTCATCAACCAAACGGCGAGCTTTTCGATCTCGTCCTCGGAGACGCCCAGATTCGGCATGATGGTGCCCGGCTTGACCGCTCCCGGATCGCGGATCCAATCGGCCACGTTCTCTTTTGTCACGGGTAATCCCGAGGTAAGTTGCGCGCGCGAGGCAAGGCCGTCGAGCACAGGACCAATGGTTCCAACCGCACCCTCGACCTCGGCCACCGTGTGGCACGCCACGCAGCCCTTGCTCTTGAATAGTTCCTCGGCCGGACCGCCGCCGCCACCGGTGCCTCCGCCGGTTCCGGCGCCTGTTCCGGAGCCTTCGCCACTTCCTTTCGTAGCCGCGGTGGTCGCCTGCGCGACCGCAGGCGCGGTCGTGGGTTTCTCGGTCGGCGTCGCCGCGGGGCCTCCGCCGCCACCGGACCCACCACCCGTCCCGCCGCCGATCCCACGCCCGCCGCCCGAGCCTCCGCACCCCGTGACGACGGTCGCGAAAATCGCGATGCCCGCCACCAGGGCGATGATTCTGGGCGATCGCGAAAGCATTTTTACTGCGGCCTTCATTAACCCTCCAATTTGTCGTTGCAGCGTGGCTGCGGACCGGTACAGGATTCTATGACGCTCGATTCGGGTTTCGCGTGACCGGCCCTACGCAGCGATGCCCTTGCCGCGCCAGCGAGTCGAGCTGCGCTTGAATACGGAGGTTGGCCGTGCGCCCTCAATTCGATGCCCCGGACGCTGCTTACCCGTCAGCATTATGCAACGGCGAGGCAAGTTCCGAATCGCCGCGGCGCCCGGTTCGGAAGGTCGCGGAGCTGCCGCGAATTCGCGGGCAACACCCGGAAACGCGTCGGAATGATCCCGGTCCCTAGACCTCAGGCAACCGATTTCGCATGGGCTGCCTATTACCAAATATCAATTGGCGCCCGACGGTCGCAAGTACCAACGGCTACATGAACGACGCAGCCGCCCGCAGGATGATGCAACTTGATTATGTGAGTGCGTTGCCAGCGCGATTCGGACGAGACAACGAGTGGAGGCTCAAGTTGAATTTGGCTGATGGCGGTCTGCTGCAAACCATTATCGACCAGCTACCGATCGCGCTTGTAATAAGGGATAGAGACGGCCGGGTTGTGCAAAGTAACCGCCAGCACTTTCTAAACCTTGGCGCCAGCAGCGCGTCGGAGGTCATCGGAACGCTTGTAGAAGATAAATTGCCAGCCGCCATCGCACCGTGGTTGGCGTCGCAATATGAGCGGGTAATGGGAACAGGTGAACCAGTGTTGAACAGGCTGGTTAGGCGAGATGACCTAGAACCGCACCCACGGTGGGATCTTTGGTCCGCTGCGCCGCTTAGAGACGCGGCTGGAGAGGTCGTCGGAACCATCTCGACAGTCGAAGACGCCACCGAGATCCAGGAAGCCAGACAGAATCTAAGTATCGAACAAGATCTGCTCAAAGCGCTGATGGACAATATTCCCGACCTTGTCTTCTTGAAGGACACTTTCTCAAGGTTCACCCGAGTGAACAAGGCGCAAGCCGCGGCCTTGGGCGTCGCTGACCCGGTCGCGGCGGTCGGACTGATGGATTCTGACTTCTTGCCCACCGAAACGGCCGAGACCACTTTCGCCGACGAGCAGTCCATCATTAGCACCAGCTGCCCCATGCTCAACATCGAGCGCGAGATCAAACACCGCGACCGGCGGCGCTGGGTGCTGACCACCAAGGCGCCGATCTTCGACGACAGTGGATCCGTGACGGGGTTGGTCGGCATTTCCAGGGACATCACTGAGCGCAAATTGATGGAAGAGACGTTACGGCGCGAGCGCGACCTGCTCTACGCGCTGATGGACAACATTCCGTATTCCGTCTATTTCAAGGACGCCGAGTCGCGGTTCACCCGCGTCAATCAGCTGTCCGCCCGCCGGCTGGGACTTGAGGAATCCGAGGACGCGGTGGGCCTCACCGACGCCGATGTGTTCGACGCCGAATATTCCGCCGAGAGCCGGGCGACCGAGTTGGAAATCATGCGTACCGGGATCCCGATCGTAGACCGGGAGTTGGTCAGCGCGGTCGACGGGGAACTCGTGTGGGATTCGGTGACCAAGGCTCCCACCTACGGGGCCGACGGCTCACCGAACAGGATCGTTGGAATCGGCCGCGTGATAACGGATAGGAAGAACGCGGAGGAGGAGCAGAAGCAAAGC
This sequence comes from Chloroflexota bacterium, assembly GCA_963663595.2. Taxonomy (GTDB): domain Bacteria; phylum Chloroflexota; class UBA11872; order UBA11872; family VXNJ01. The sequence goes on from CAXXGZ010000003.1 coordinate 1,281,909, forward strand.
GCCCTGAAGATCGCGAATCAGGCCGCCCGACTGCGACTCGTTGCCGACATGACCACGCTCATATCGTCCAAGGCGACCCCAGACGAGATTCGCGGCGCGTGTCTGGACGGAGTATTCGAAGCCATAGAGTGCGACCGCACTACCTTTCAAACGGTCAATCCGCGATCCGGCGTTCTGCACGTTTCCGACTGGCGCGGTTTGACGCCTATCCCCGACGTGGGTGAGCCAGTTCCGATAGGGCTTTCGTCTGTCGAAGCGGTGGAAAAGCGTCTGCCGTTTGTGATTCACTCCGACACGGAGGCGCTGCGACGATGCGGTTTGAGCAGTTCGATTTCCACCCCCGTATACCGAGGCGGGAGCGTGGTCGGTGCGCTCAGCGCCGGATCGAAGGCCAAAGACGCGTTTGACGAGTTCGATGGCGAGCTCCTGCGGACGCTGGCGGTCCAGATGGGGATATCGCTGGACATCGCGGACCGGATCATCCAGGCGGAGCAAGCCGAGAACGAGATTCGAGACGGGGCGGCGCGACTAGGCGCGATTCTGGAGACGGCCGCCGAAGCCATCATCACGATCGACGAATCGGGAGAAATAGACAGCTTCAACCTAGCGGCGGAGCGAATTTTCGGTTTCGAATCCGGCGACATCATCGGCCGGAGCGTCTCAATGCTCATGCCGGCGTCCTTCGGCGCCAGTCACGAAGGCAACCTCGCCAAATACTTGGAAACGGGCGTTAGGCCAATGATCGGAAAGGGCCGCGAACTCGTGGGCCGGCGCCAGGATGGAAGCGAGTTTCCAATGTATCTCGCCGTTAGCGAATTGCGTGTGGCCGGCGCGCGGAAGTACACCGGAATCATTCGAGACCTAAGCGATATCAAGGCGGCGGAGCGGGAGAGTTCCCGCCTTCAAGACCAGCTTCTGCAGTCTCAGAAGCTGGAGAGCCTCGGGGTCCTTGCCGGAGGTATCGCCCACGATTTCAACAATTTATTGATGGGCATAATGGGACACGCCGATCTGGCGATGGCCGACCTTGACATCGCTCCCTACGGGGCCCGCCAAAGTCTGGACCAGATCGTGGTGGCAGCCGTGCGCGCGGGGGAATTGTCGAATCAGATGTTGACCTACGCGGGCAAGGCGAATTCGGCAATGATCCCCATCAATTTAACGGCGGTTGTAACCGAAATGGCAGGCTTGCTCGAGACGGTGATATCCAAGAAAGCCAGGTTCGAATGCGTCCTCGCTCCGGAATTGCCGTGGGTCGACGCGGACCCAGGCCAGATCAGCCAAGTGGTAATGAACCTCATTACCAATGCGTCGGATGCGTTGGGAAATGGTTCTGGGACAATTTTGATTAAGACTAAATCGATCGAGGCCGATCGTGAGTATCTTGAAACGACTCTCCTCGGGACCGACCTGCCGGCAGGGAGATACGTATGCGTCGAGGTCTCCGATTCTGGAACTGGGATGAACGCCGACACACGATCGAAGATGTTCGATCCATTTTTCACGACCAAATTCGCCGGCCGTGGACTCGGAATGGCGGGAGTTTTGGGAATAATGCGCGGGCATAAGGGCACCGTGCAGATTGAAAGCGAAACCGGCCGCGGAACCAAGATCGCCGTGCTGTTCCCATGTAGCGAGCCGGCGGTGACAGTCATCGCTGCACAGGGCCCGGGGGATTCGTGGCGCGGGTCGGGATTGATCTTGGTGGTGGATGATGAGTCCGCGGTTCTCTCCGTTACCGCTCGCATAATCGAGCGATTGGGCTTTGATGTGGTACCCGCCGCCGCCGGTCGCGGCGCCGTAGAAACGTTTCGCGCGCACGCATCTGAAATCGCCGTCGTGCTGATGGATCTAACGATGCCTGAGATGGACGGAGCGGCGGCTTTGACGGAGATCAGGCAATCCGCGCCTGACGCCCGCGTCGTACTGATGAGCGGCTACGATGAGGCCGATACGATGGGCCGGCTTGATGGCGACGGCCTGAACGGATTCCTCCACAAACCCTTCAACTCTGAACGTCTTCGCGAAATCCTGAGAAGCGTTCTGGACGGCGAGTGAAGGCCGCCATGGCGATCGTCATGCGGGGCTCTCGGACCGTTTACTGGTCGAGCCGCGGGTCGAAGCGCGACAGCCGCGGATTTCGGGGGCACCGTTACGGTCGGCGGCGTCAACCAGGCCCAGCGAGACGGCGCAGGGCGTCGCCGGTAACCCGATGGAGGGTCCAGCCATCCATGGCCACACCGCCCAGGGATTCATAAAACCGGATCGCCGGCTCGTTCCAATTGAGCACCGACCACTCAAGCCGGCCGCAACCCCGCGCGTGCGCCTCGCGGGCAACGCGCTTAAAGAGCTCCCTGCCAATGCCGCTCCGGCGGTGCGGGGGTTTGACGAACAGGTCTTCCAGATAAACGCCTGGACGCGCCAGGAACGTCGAAAAGCTGTGGTGGAAAACCGCGAATCCCACGGAATCACCATCGACGTCAGCCAGGATCGCTTCGGCGAAGGGACGGTCGCCAAATAGGTTCTCGGACAGAAGTTCCTCGGTGGCGGCCACCTGGTCCGCGAGATTCTCGTACACCGCGAGTTCGCGGATCAGGTCCAGGATTCGCGGGACGTCTTCCCGCCGCGCCGCGCGGATTTCCGCAGGTGACTCGTGTCGTACGTCGTCGCGCATCGGATCGCTCCCCGGTCGCGGACCGTTTGGCCAATTTTAAGCGGGGGGCCATTTGATGCCGCGAGCTGTTGGTCGGTCAAGGGTCAACACCGAGGCGCGTCGCTTCTCCCTCTGGGAGAACGCTGGGACGACGGGGAGGCGGCGCCATTCTCGAGTCCACCTCCGGCGGATGGAAGTCCGTTTGTTCGCCAGGGACGGTCGTCCCGCTGGCCTCGCCGCCGGAAAACGGATGAATTTGACAACGGCTTGACAGTCAGCCGGAGCGATTCGTCCTACTCTGGCATATGCCCATCGGGCCAGGTCCCGGGTCGCACGGCCCGTCCCGGGTTCCGCCAGCCGATGCCAGGCCCGATGAGACGACGCCGGGAGGACGCCTAGAATGCAGCAACGCCTTAGGAACGCGCTGAAACGACGACGAGCGAGCTACACCGTCAATGCCACGATCTTGCTCGTCTATTCGGCGAGCGTATTGCTACTTGCCCCCATTGTCGGGGCCCAGATCACGATTCTCTCCGCCGTGCCGATAGTGGCGATCGGCTGGCAGTTCGGCGCGCGCGTCGCGATTCTCACGGGCGTATTATTCCTGCCCTTGCACGCAGGACTGCTAGCTGTGGCCGACCCGGGCATGTTCACATCCTGGCTCACGGAGGGCGGAGGAATCCTGGGCACCGTGGCACTCATCATCGTCGGCACCGCCGTGGGAATACTTTCGGATCTGCGGCGAAAGCTCCAAGAACGCGGCGCGGAACTCGAGCACGTTGCCACGGCGCTGCGCAAAGAGGCGTCCAGCCGGACGCGGGCCGAAACTGAAAAAAGACGGGGCGAGCAGCTGTTTGAGACGGCATTCGGTCGCGCCGCGGTGGGGATGGCGATAACCAGCACCGACGGGCGGTTCCTGCGGGTGAATCGCGCCATGTGCGTCTTCCTCGGTTACGAGCAGCAGGAACTCTTGGGCCTTTCGTTTGCGGATGTAACCCATCCGGACGACGTTGCGAAAAGCCTTGAGGCGAGGGATAAGCTGTCCGCGAACATAACCTCGGATCTTAAGTTCGAGAAACGCTACGTCCGCAAAGACGGGACCGTGGTTTGGAGTTTCCTGAGCCTCGGGCGCTTGCCCGACGACTTCGATGAAAACGCTTCGTTCGTCGCTCAGGTCAAGGACATAACGGAACGAAAGCGGATCGAGAACCGGCTTGCGGCCGAGCGCGACCTTCTTCACGCGTTAATGGACAGCCTCCCGAATTCCGTCTATTTCAAGGACACCGAGTCGCGCTTCACCCGCGTCAATAAGGTAGCTGCCCGCCGGCTGGGACTCGACGATCCCGAGGCCGCGGTGGGCCGCTCCGACGCCGATTTTTTCGACGCGGAATATGCCGCGGAGACTCGGGCGGCCGAGAGAGAGATGATGCGTACCCGGACCCCGATCACAGACTGGGAATTCGTCAGCGAAATCGACGGGGAATTGGTGTGGGACTCGGTCACCAAGGCTCCCATTTGCGGAGCCGACGGCGAATGCACCGGGATCGTCGGAATCGGCCGTGTTATCACGGATCGGAAAAAAGCGGAGGCTGCCCTGCGTGAGAGCGAGGAGCGATTTCGCGCGGCGTTCGACCGGGCCTCGGTCGGCATGGCCATTCTGGATTCCGATCTGCGCTATATCAGGGTGAACGCCGCCCTCTGCCGATTCCTCGGATACGACGAAGACGAACTTCTGACGCTCGAGTCGAGCGATGTCACTCACCCAGACGATTGGAGACGTCCGCCGACCTCGGGAGAAGGCTGGTGGCGGGTTCTGTCGAGACCGTCCAGGCCGAAAAGAGGTACGTCACCAAGGACAAGGACGTGGTGTGGGGCGCAATGAACGCGGCGGCCATTCCGGGTAAGGAAGGGGAGAAGGTCTCGGTCATCGCCCAGATTCAGGACATAACCGAGCGCAAAAAGGCCGGGAACAAGCTCAGAGACCAATCGCGGCAGCTCCTGGAAGCCAAGGAAGCCGCCGAATACGCCAGCCTCGCGAAGTCGGAGTTCATCTCCCAAATGAGCAATGACTTTCGGACGCCTCTCCACACGATCAGCCTGCTGGCCCACATGCTCTCGAGCGGGGTCTACGGCGCCGTGAAACCAAAACAGGCGGAGAAAGTCGGCCAGATCGACGAGGCGGCGACCCACCTCGGATCCATGATCGACGACATTCTAAATCTATCAAAGGACTCCGAGAGCGGACGCCGGCTCGCGTTTCAAGAGCTCGACGTCGCCGATGTTTGTGAGGCGGCGCTGCGCCTGGTGGAGCCGCTCGCCGCCGAAAGTTATCTGAAACTCGATCTCGATCTCCGTACCGACGCCCGGACTGTCGTGGCCGATCGCACCGGCCTGGTCGAGATTCTCGTCAACCTGCTCTCCAACGCCATCAACGTGACCGGCGCTGGCGGAAGTCTTGGCCTGCGCGTGTCGAAATCCGATCGATACGTCAAATTCACGGTCTGGGATACGGGACCGGGCATCGGCGAGGAAGATCTGTCCGGGCTATTTGAGCCCTTTACACAACTCGGTAACGGCAGCTCCGGTCGCAATGGCGGCGCCGGACTCGGATTGGCTCTGGTCAAGCGGCTTGCGCTGCTACACAACGGCGACGTGGCCGTGGAATCGGAACTCGGCGTCGGTTCGAGATTCAGCGTTCTGCTGCCGGCCGCGGAAGCGGCGGCGGACATCTGCTGATCGTCGAAGATCACGATACCAACGCCATCGTACTAAGCCAATTTCTGGAATCCGAAGGGTATTTCGTCGAGGTGGCCGGCGACGGACGCTCCGCGCTTGAAATCGTCAACGCACATTCACCCGACGCGGTGCTCCTGGATATCAGACTTCCCGATATGAGCGGTCTCGAGGTTCTTCGCATTTTGCGCTCGAAACCCGATCAGCGCCTGCTCCCCGTAATCGCCGTAACCGCCCTTTCCATGCAGGGCGACCGCGAGCGGTGCATGGAGGCTGGCGCAACCGCTTACCTGGCCAAGCCCGTCGATCTCGACGAGCTGCGCGACATGGTGAAGGCCGTCGTAGCGGGATCCTGGCAAGGAAGGTGAGCGCGGCGGCGAGTATGTGAGCTCGAAGGGGTCCGGCCCCTCAAATCGCGGATCGGCCGCGCGGAGATCTAGCTTACAATTGCCGACGCGCAATTAGGGTCGACCTGACGTCGGGATGTCTGCAACCTTTTCCGAAAACCATGTCGCCGAATACCGATCCGATGGATTGGTAATCCTCGACGGCTACTTCCCCGCGGACGACATCAAGCGTATGCGGGCGGCCGCGAACGATCTTCTGAACCTGGTTCTCAATTCCTCCATCGATTTGGGCGAGCCGAATCCTCGCCTCGACATCATGCTCTCCCGCGGGCGTCAGGTCGTGAGAAAGATTCAGCCCGTCAACGACGCTTCGAGCTATTTCCAGGAGATCTCGGACGATCCTCGTCTGGTTGAGCCGATTCGAACGCTGTTCGGCTGCGATCCGGTTTTGATGGAAGAGAAACTCAATTACAAGCAGGCCCTCACGCCGCGCCTCGAAATCGACGCTCCCGAAGTCGAAGATTCATTCCCCTTTCACCATGATTGGGGCTATTACAGGACGCAAAACTATCCCGAGGAGACGCTGTCGGTGGCTATCTTCCTGGACGCGTGCACACCCAAAAACGGCCCATTGCGGGTGATAAACGGCAGCCACCGAACCGACTGGCCGCTCAACAACGACGGGGAAGGTCCGCTGGTGGCTGACGGTGTGTTCAGTCACGACGATGCCGTCGACGTGACCGGCCCTCCGGGTACCGCGATGATTTTTCACTCGAAGCTCGTCCATCACTCTCCACCCAACGCGACCGACGAGCCTCGGCGCGTCATCATCTACAGCTATTGCCCCTCCACGTTTTCCACTGAAGACGATGTTCGCAATCGTCCCCGGCGGTTGGCGGCCCAAGAATTCGAACGCCTGCATAGGGAGAATTTGCAGAGCGGCGCCTTCGTCGATTCGTTCGCCGCAAAGGAACGAGACGGAATCGAATAGAGATCGCCTGCAATAGTGAGCGGCCGGTAATTCTCGATCGCGACCTCATGGAGGCGCGTGCGGGGCGTCGGGTAGCCCTTCAGGCGTCGGCCGTCGGCCTTCGCACGTGCCAGTCGGTGGCCATCTGGTAGGCGTGGCCGGCGCGAAGTAGGAGGCGCTCCTTCCAGCGGCCGCCGGTGAGCATGAGTCCCACTGGTAGGCCGTCGACGGCGAAGCCACACGGAACCGAGAGCGTTGGCTGTCCCGACTGGTTGAACTCGCCGCCCGGATACCTGTGCGACCGGAGAAACGACTCCGTGCCGGCTTCGGCGATGGTGGGAGCCGTCCTGGGGACGCCCGGAGTGGCGATGAGATCGACCCGACCCATGAGATCGGCGCCCAGCCTCACAAGCTCCGCCTTGCGCTGGAGGTCGTCGTAATACTGAGCCGCCGTGGGACGCTCCGAGTCCCACATCCGCGTAAGCGTGCCTTTGCACATCTCCGCGAATAGATCGCGATCTTCGATCCGCTCGCGATGGAATGCTGAAAACTCCACCCTGGTTATGCAGGACGGCCTTGACGCGACCCACGGGATCTCGATGTCCATGAGATCGGCTCCCAGATCGTCCAACACGTCGAGCGCCGAACGCACAAGGGCTTTCACTCCGGGTTCGAGTCCATCGAAGAAGTGATTCGTGGGTACGCCGATTCGGAGGCCTCTGATCCCGACGTCGATCCCGGCCGCGTAATCCTCGGCGGGGACGGGGGCGCTGTAAGGATCGCGCGGATCGTGGCCCGCCATGACGCGCACGGCGAGCGCGCAGTCGAGCGCAGACCTGGCGATGGGTCCCACGTGATCGAGGTTCATGGAAACCGGTGTGACGCCGCGCCGCGAGATGAGGCCGAACGTGGGCTTGAGCCCTGTTACGCCGCAATAAGCGGCCGGTCCGCGGATCGAACCGCCGGTGTCGGAACCCGTGGCGCAGAATGCCATGCCGAGGGCGACGGCCACAGCCGATCCGCCGCTCGATCCGCCGGGAATTCGATCCCGGTTCCAGGGATTGGGAGGCGTTCCGAAATGCGGGTTAAGATTCGTGCCGCCGTAGGCGAACTCATGCAGGTTGGTCTTGCCGGCCAGCACGGCTCCGGCCTCGAACAGGCGACGGGCGACCTCGGAATCCTCTGGCGCGGGAGCCGGACCCCATAGTTTCGAGCCCGCGGTGGTGACCGATCCGGCGACGTCGAAGATGTCCTTCAGGGCGATGGGAATCCCGTGGAGCGCGCCGCTTCGGCCAGCAACAGCCGGCAGAGATCGCTATCGCTCATGGATTGAACGTCCACATGGACGATCTCCGCCAATAATGGAGCGCGCCGTCGCCAAGACCCAGGTCGTGCATGCCGAGGTAAAGATTACGTCCGACCTTTGATGAGCACGATCCGCCCCCTTTCATGTCATTGGCCGCAAAGATTTTCCCGGAACTTCTCCCGCTCGTCGAGATCTTCGCATCCTTTGACCGGAACTGGTTTATCGCCGCGATTCCCGTATCGACCGGCCGGTTACTCGGGCAATACTGGCGACCTTAGACGCCGCCGATCACCTGCCACCGACATAGATTCGAGAGCACGACCTGTAAGACCCGTAAGAGGACGCCGCCCTAGCGGAGGCTTCGGTACCTCCAGATAGCCACCGGAACGAACACCGCCATTATGCCGGCCGACCACACGGCCGCCTTCCACAGCGGCTCCCAAAACTCCCCGCCCTGGGAAAGACCGCGCATGGCGTTCGCCGTCACGGTCACCGGGTTGTTTTCGGCGACGACCTGAAGCCAGTCGGGCATGGTCTCCACGGGCACGAAGATCGAGCTGAGAAACACCACCGGGAATATCCACACGAATCCGGCCACCTGCGCGGTCTCGACCTGCCGCACGGACGTGCCGATGGAGGCCGAGATCCACGAGAACGTGTGCCCGAAGGCCACCGGAACCACCAGCGAGGCGATTGCGCCAAGCACGGTGCCGTTGAATCGGAACCCGATGGCGTAGCCCACGGCCAGCATGAGCACCACAACGAAGGCGTTGCGGATCGTGTCCGCCAGGATGCGGCCCGCCACCACCGCCGATCGGGCCATGGGCAGCGAGCGATAGCGCTCCACCAGGCCCGCCGCCACGTCCTCCGCCAACCCGACGCCGGTCTGAGTGGAACCGAAGAGCACCGACTGCACGAGAATCCCGGGCAGCAGGAAGTTGATGTACGCGCCTCCCGGCGTGTCGATTGCGCCGCCGAACACGAACGCGAATAACAGCACGAACATCACGGGCTGAATCGTTGAGAAAATCAGCAGGTCCGGCGAACGGCGATAGCGCAGGAGATTGCGTTTCGTCATCACGAAGGCGTCCGCGAGTGAATAGCGCAATTCAGCCTGGAGCGACTCGACCGTCGATGCCATGGCCATATTCATGGGCCTCCGGGTCGGTTCACGGCGGCCGGCGCCGATTTAGCGCCGTCGTCGTTCGATTCCGCGCCGTCTTCGGCGCGCCGTCCGGTCAACGCCAGGAACACCTCGTCGAGCGTGGGCTGGCGCAGGCCTATTTCGGACAGCGCCACGCCGGCGTCGTCCAGCGCCCGGACCACGCCAGCCAGCAGGCCCGCGCCGTCGGAAACGCGCACGGACACCCGGCCATGCTCGCTGTCCACAACGGGCGTATCGTCGCCATGCGCCCCCAGGACGCGTTGCACCTCTGGCAAACACGCATCGTCTGCCGCGCGGACCGTAAGAACCTCTCCGCCGCTGCGCGACTTCAGTTCAGCCGGGGTGCCTTCGGCAATCAGCCGGCCGCGGTCGATGACTGCGATGCGGTCGGCCAGTTGGTCAGCCTCCTCCATGTATTGCGTGGTCAGGAGTACGGTGGTGCCGCCCCGCACCAGTTCCCGGATCACCTGCCAGAGGTCGAGTCGCCCCCTTGGGTCCAAGCCCGCCGACGGCTCGTCCAGGAACAGGACCTCCGGCTCGGCGACCAGACTCGCCGCCACGTCCAGGCGCCGGCGCATGCCGCCGGAGTAGGTGCGTACCTGACGATCGGCTGACTCAACAAGATCGAACTGGCTCAGCAGGTCCCGCGCTCGATCCCACGCTTTGCTCCCGGGCATGTGATACAGCCGCGCCACCAGCTCCAGGTTTTCCCGGCCGGTTAGCACGGGGTCAACCGCGGCGGATTGGCCGGCGAGTCCCACCGCTCCGCGCAGTCGAGTGCCTTCGCGCCGGACGTCGTGGCCGGCCACTCGCGCCTCACCGTCGTCCATGTCGATGAGCGTAGTGAGAATGCGCACCAACGTGGTCTTTCCGGCGCCGTTCGGGCCCAGCAGCGCAAACACCGTCGCCGGTTCGATGTCGATATCGATGCCGGCCAGCGCCTGGATATCGCCGTATGCCTTCGTCACGCCGCGCACAATCACTGCCGGCTCGCGGACCGCGGACGGGCCGCGATCTTCCTGGCCGTCGTCTTTCATCAAGCCTCCCTGGCGCTTCCGACCGGGCCGTTGCGGCGGCCGCGCGGACGCTGCTGAGATCGATCGAAGTCGGGGGCGAGCCCGTTCCACAACATGTCAACTATCCGATCCACGAATCGGCTGGGCGTCGGCGCGACCCCCCGACCCGTCGGGACCACCAAAGTGAAGAACACGTAGCTGTGCAAAGCACCGAGGAACGCCCGCACCAGGACCTCGGTGTCGACGCGCCGCATCCGGCCGGCCGCGGCCTGTGCCTCGAAAAATCGGGCCAAATGCGCTTCCAGCTCGCACAGTGTTCGCTTCAATGGCCCGGCGTCATCGGCGGCGATGTCCGGGTTGGACCACCGCATCATGTGCAGCGGCATCTGAGCGCGCAGCGTTGTGATCAATTCCATTCCGATGTGCCGCATCGCTTCCGGGACGTCCCCCGCCTCCGCCTCGAGCGCGCCCAGGCATTCGGCCGGTATCTCGGCGCCCTGGCACACGGCCGCACGGAAAAGCTCGAACTTCGAGTGGAAGCGGTAGAAGAGCGTTCCCTCGGAAACGCCCAGCCGCTCGGCCACCTGGCCGGTCGTCGCCGCCGTGCCCCGCTCAAGGTACACGGCCCGGGCCGTGGCCAGGATGTCGGCGTCGGAAACGATCGCGGGTCGTGGCACGGCGCCTCCGGGTTGGGCGTAGGCCCAAATTCCAAGATTCGGAGAATTTTAGCATTATTGAGTGATGACTCAATAACCACCTGGGAGCGCGGGGAGCTGCTCATTCCAAACGAATGTCCGACTCTGAGGCACGGAGGCTCAGATCGGGCTATTGCAAGAGGCTCTCCTGACGACCGCCGGAGCCCGGTGAGTCAATCGAGAACGAGCGCGGGGGCGTCGACAAAACTGATGACCCGCTGACCTTCGCCCACCCGGACAGATTCAGTCAGGCGCGCTCGACCGGCTCCGCCCGATGCTTGCCGGGACGTGTTGCTAGGTAACGGGATCCGCCGCGAATATTCCACCGAAGGCGTGCCTACTCTGACTCGGGCAGGCACACCGATCACTCCGCCGGCTACCGGGAGTAGCATGCTTCAAATGGGCTACTCAGTGCCGACCGCCGCGGGAGATGGGATCGAATTGGTGAACCCAGCCGATATCATCCGGGCGATGCCAAAGGTAGAACTTCACGTACATCTTGAAGGCACGATGCGCCCGGATACTCTTCTGGAACTTTCCTGCAAGAACGGCGTCGAAATTCCAGCCACCACAGTCGAGGGCGTCCGGCGGTACTACCAGTTTCGCGATTTCACCCATTTCATTGACGTTTGGATCATGGTGAATCGGTGCCTCACGCAACCTGAGGACTTTGAGCGGCTGGTGTGGGAATACGGTGAAGATGGCGCGCGCCAGAGTCTCCGCTATGCCGAGGTCACATTTACTCCACTACCCCACGTACGTCAACGCGGAATCCCGATGGCAGAACTCCTGGGCGCGCTGAGTTCGGGCCGCGATCGAGTGAAGAAGGCCTTCGGCGTGGATCTTCAGTGGGTCCCGGATCACCCACGAAATGACGGTCCCGAGCTGGCGTGGGAGACGCTGGAGTTAGTGCTTGCCGGCCGCGACCAGGGAGTCGTGGCGTTGGGTCTTGGTGGATCGGAACGCGACTGGCCACCGGAGCTTTTCCGAGACGTTTTCCCAAAAAGCTCGCAGCTGTGGTCTGGGAAGTGTCCCTCACGCTGGGGAGGCCGCCGGCCCTGAAAGTGTGTGGGGAGCCTTGAACGAACTCAGTGCAGATCGGATCGGGCACGGAGTTCGCAGTGTCGAGGACGAGACCCTTGTTAGACATCTAGCCGCCCACCGTATCCCCCTCGACATGAGTATCACCAGCAACGTCCGCACAGGAATTGTGGCGTCGCTAGCGAAACATCCCATACGGCGCCTCTTCGAGGCGGGAGTCCCGATAACGATCAACACCGACGACCCCGCGATGTTTAACACCGATTTGAACCGCGAGTACTTGATCGCCCATAAGCACCTGGGCTTCACGGTTGAGGAACTCCGGAAAATCAATCGCGACGCGATTTCGGCCAGCTTTGTTGATAATCCGCGGAAGGCCGAGCTGCTGCGAGCGCTTGAGTAGCCTGATTGATCCACCGAAAGTGGTTCACGGCGAACTAACCGCACCCCTGTACTGAACCGCGTCGCAGCGGTCACTCGACTCGCGCAGGGACTAGGTCTGCCCATTCAGTCCGGCGGGGATTTGGTGGGCTTCGACGTGACTGTCGATGACCTGTGAACCGGGTAAAGGCGCCGCCGTCTTGGCCCGGTCGCCGCCGGCGCCGGCTTCCACCAGGCCCTTCGGGAGCAGGTAGACCTCGTCGGTCGGGTCGACGCTCAGTCCCAACTCGGCCCTGGCCTCGGATCGCTTCATGACCCCGCGCTGCACCAGCACGCCCAACCGTTCGGCGAGCGCTCGCTGGTCCTCCCGCAACACGCGCACGTCGCGCAGATCGAATCCAACCGCCGCCCCCGGCGCCTCCTCGAACTCCGGCAGCAGCTGCTCGTTGAGCTCGGCGGCGACCAGCCGTTGCAGGGGGATGATCCCCGACTCGTAGGCCATCTCGCGGGCTTCGGCCATGTTTGCGAACGTGGAACGGTCCAGCCCGGCGCCGAGTCCCGCCACTATGGCGGGCACGCCGAGCACGGCGCTCACGCGCTCCTCGGGGATCCGGCGCAGATCGCGCAGGTTCATCTGCTCAGGACTGAAGCTGAGCACGTGAACGTCGGTGGGGCCTCGCATGAGCATCACGTCGCCCCGATTGTCCCCGCCAAACGTTTCCCGGAACTTTTCCTTTACCAGTTCGAGTTCCTCGTCCGACCCGCCGAACGGTTCCCGTGGATTGAGGATCACGCCCGGCACGCCGAGGTTTTTCAGCAGCGACGCGCTGAAGTTGCCTGCCTCGTCGTCGGTGAATATCTCCCGCAGCACGGAGGCGAGCGGACTGAGGCCCTTGCGAGGATTCTCGGGGTCCAGACCGAACCGAAAATGGACCACGTCGTCGGTCTCCAGACGTACCGGTCGCGCGCCGGTTCGATAGTCGTAATGCGATATGAACGCGCTGCCGCCGGCGGGCCAACGCGGCTCAATGAGCGACTGAGGGACCCACCAGAGTTCCACGACCCTGCCGCTTTGGGAGCGGATCTTAACCCAATAGGCGTTCCCCGCGGTGACGTAGTCGACGATAATCGCCATGAGCATTACGGGACCCGAGTAGAACGGGTTGGGACGCGCGAGCAGGCGGGCCAGCTCGTGATCGGGCTCGATGGACCGGCCGCCGCTTGAATCGGATCGAGTGACAACCAGCGGCGCTTCCGGGAACGAGCGCGCGAGCCAGTTTACGCAGGCGACCACAGCGGAATTGCGAATGGCATTTACATCGCGCTCGTAGTCGTGCCGGGTTCGCGGCAGCATGAGGCCGAGAGCGCGCCGGCTGTTCGGCCAGATCATTCGAGTTATGGCTTTGAGACCGCGTACCGGCGCGCTCACGGCGGTGGATAGATTCAAAATGCCTCCGCTTTCCCGGCGGATGAGCGAACGGCCGCCGATTGCGGTGTCCGCTCCCGCACTACCTTCGTTTGCGAGGTGGGCGGCCTCTGCCATCGCGCTGGCGCGTTCGACGTTCCAGCCGCCCGTACAACCAGTCCAACACCGGTAATTGCCATCGTCCATAGGCGCCGGTTGGTCGGGAGTTCAATTGCTGCGCGGACATTTCCGCTCCAGGGACAGACAGCATCGAGTGGGGAGCGGTCCGACTACTAAATGAAACCCCAGCTCACCCGTCAGTCACCTATGCTCCCGGTGGGCGAAACGGGAACGCGGTCGCCGGCGCGGACCCTCTGTGAGAGAACGCGGGGGGGGTGCCGAGCGGGGGGGGGGGGCTGCGCTTTGCCGGTTAAGCCAGTGGGGTGGGCGTGTAAACGCCCAAACCGTGGGCCACGCAGAGGCCGAATCCGGCCGTGAGGCCCGTCACGGCCAATCCGAAAGACCGGCGGCTTCCCAGCGCTTCCCGGAAGTCCGGCGTAACCAGCGCGTACTGACCGGCGGACATCGTCAGCAGGATAACGAATCCCGCGAAGTCACCCATGAGCAGCGCGCCAGGAGCGAACAGCAGCAGGCCCGCGCCAACCCGAATTCGAAGCCAGGTGGCCGCCATATCCGAGCCGGCCAAAAGGCCGATCCCGATGACGGCATCAGCGGCGGCCACGCCGATCCCGAACCCGTCCCAACCGTGGAAGGCCCACATGAGCACGAGTTGAAATAGACCGTGAGCGATCGTGATCCCGCCTGCCAGTTTCTCCGGCCTCGGCAGCGCCGCGCCGAAGTGTCCCCCGCGCCAAATCACGGGCGGCTTGAACATCTCCAGCGACTGAACTCGCTCGATCACTTTGGGCCCCTTCGGCAAACGCACGAATCGTGGCGGTCGGAAGCACCACCAATTAATTTAAGAGGATCTATGTGGAGCAAGTATACGCAGGCATCCGGGGACCGCGCTCGCCCATGCAGCGTGCACGCTGCACCCGCGCCGCTGATCACAATCCCGATAATCGGATTGACGCATGACCGGTGTATAACAATCCTCTCGGCATTTCGCTACGGCCCGTTGCATCATATGTTTTCAGCGTCGCGGATTTGATGGGGAGAATTGCGTGCGCGTCAAGTTTTGGGGGACTCGCGGTTCCCTCGCGCGTCCGGGGAAGCCCACGCTCCGCTACGGGGGAAACACCTCGTGCGTGGAGGTGCGCGCCGCCGACGACACGCTCGTTATTCTCGATTCCGGAACCGGGATATACGGCCTGGGGATGGAGCTGATGGGTTCCGGCGCGAGCCCGTTGCGCGGTCACCTGCTGATCGGCCACACGCACTGGGACCATATACAGGGATTCCCGTTTTTCGTGCCCCTTTTCGTCCCGGGAAACGAATGGGATATCTACGCGCCAGGCGGACTTGGAAGAAATCTCGAGAACACGCTGTCCGGTCAGATGGAGTACAACTACTTCCCCGTCACGCTGGAACAACTTGGGGCCTCCATTCGCTATCACGATCTTGTGGAGGGCATATCCGCCATCGGCCCATTTCAGGTCAATGCGCGCTACCTAAACCATCCAGCGCTCACACTGGGGTACCGCCTGGAGGTCGGCGGGGCTTCGGTGGTGTATGCGGTGGATCATGAGCCGCACGTGGTTCCCGCACCTGAAGGTGGCCTGTCGAGCATCGAGGTCGCTGAAGACGAACTCCGGCACATCGAAGACAAACGCCATATTGACTTTCTGAGGGGCGCCGATCTCGTGATTCACGATGCTCAATACACGCTCGCCGAGTACCCCCAAAAGGTCGGATTTGGACACACTCCCGCGGAGACGGCCTTAGACTTCGCCGTGGCCGCCGAGGCAAAGCAGCTGGCGCTCTTCCATCACGACCCCATGCGCGATGACGACTCGATGGAATCGCTGGTGGAGCTTTGCCAGGCGCGCGCGAAGGCGGCGGGCAGTCCATTGAAAGTGATCGGCGCGGCCGAAGGACTCGAGATTGAGATTCCCGAGCAAGAGGGCTTCGTGCCACCGCCGCTACCCACGGACGGCGAGGAGGCTGCTCGTAAGCGTCTGCCCGCAGGCTCGACGATCCTTATCGCCGACGACGATCCGGACATCCTCGAGCTGCTCAACAACACGCTCGAGCCGGAGGGATTTCATCTCACGCTAGCTCTCGACGGCGAGGCGGCGCTGGAGCTGGCCCATGCCACGCGGCCGCGGCTGGTTTTGCTGGATGCGGAGATGCCGGGGATCGATGGTCTGGAGGTTTGCAGGAAGCTGCGCGCCGACCCCGACTCCGAGCTGGCTGACGTTCCGGTGCTCATGCTGTCTTCTCGAACCGATGCCGAGCACATGGAGGCAGGCTTCAAAGCCGGCGTGACCGACTACATCATGAAGCCACTGAAGTGCCGGCCTACATCCGAACCCGCGTACGGGCGTGGTTGCTGCGCACCCACAAGGACCGGTCGTCGGACTCCACCACCGCCGGGGTCCCGTAGGGTCGATACGGGCCCGCATCACCGGGCAGGACAATCGGGTCAAGCCAGGCTGGCCGCCGTTGGCTTTGCTCGAGAATGGGCAGTTAACAAAGCCACATGTTGTTTATTAGCCGGAATTCGTGCGTGCCAGAAGCCAGGGGCGACCATTCTTGGCCCATCCACCAACGCTTTCGTACACTCTACCAAGACGTAGACCGCGCCCGCACTCGTGGTATTCAATTCAGCGAGGAATTTTCCACGAACATGAGTTTTTCCGATCTGTCCCAGCTGCTTCAAAATGGCCTGGATCTTAACTTCCCACCGGTGGCCGCTTCCCGCGTGAGAGCACGCCCCCAGAACGTCGCCGAGTTGAGGGAGGCGGTACCGTCGGCCTGCACGTTCTGGCGGCGCGCCGAGCGAGGCTCTTTCTTCGCCGGAGCCGACGCGCACATGGGCTGCCCGATCGGGGCGATGGTGATGGGATTCGAACTCCCGCCCGCGAATCAGGAAGAACTGATGAGCCTCGTTGGCGACATGTGCGCCGTCGCGTACATCAACGAAGACGAGGTGGATATGATTCCCGCGTTCGAGGTCGGAACCGGCGGTGTCGTATACGGTCCGCTGGCGGACTTCCCGATTGAGCCCGAGCTGGTCATCGTATGGGCCACGCCGAGGCAGGCCATGTTGCTAGAGGAGGCCGTGGGCATGACCCGCTGGACGGGTGAAACGGCATCGGTTTTCGGTCGCCCCGCCTGCGCGGCGCTGCCAGCGTCGGCGCAGACCGATGAGGCGTCGATCTCGCTGGGATGCATCGGCATGCGCACGTTCACGGAGATTCCCGATTCGCACTCGCTTATCGCGATTCCCGCCGGCGCGCTGGCGGCGCTCGGTCCAAGCCTTGAGACAACGCTGAAAGCGAACGCGCACATGGAGACGGCGTACAAGAAGATGAAAGCGGTGGCTTCTTAACGGGCTTCTGTTCCGTGAGGAGCGACCTGACCGGATCGGCGCAATACAGGCGTGCCGGGGGGTCCGACACAGGCTCCCATCTCCCAGAACGACGATCGAGGCAAACCGCTCTGTCCGCCGTTAGCCCTGCCTGAGATACGTGCGGTCATGATGACTTCCGCCGACGTTCTGCGCGTCATCGATCTTCTGGCGAGCGTCGGCGTCGATATCTGGCTCGACGGCGGCTGGGGGGTCGACGCGCTGCTGGGCGAGCAGACCCGTCCCCACAACGATCTGGACATTGTGCTGAAGCACGACGACGTTACCCGTTTCATGAAAACGATGAAACGCGCGGGATTTCGCCCGGTCGAGGTCGGCACGTCCTTCAATTTTGTCCTCGCCGACCGCGCGGGCCACGAGGTGGACGTGCACGTGGTGGACCTCGGTTCCGCGAGGTCGGACGGTCGGGGAGTCGAGGTTTACGGTCCAAAGGGCCAGGAATATGAGGTTGGCAGCCTGGACCGATCCGGCGCCGTAGCGGGGAGGAAAGTCGCTTGCTGCGCCGCCGAGTTCCAGATGCGGTGGCATTCCGGTTTTGAACTCGGCGAGAAACAGGTCCAGGACGTGATGGCTCTGCGGGCGCGCTTCGATCTGCCGCTGCCTGCCTGGTTCGATTCGAACGACACCTAACGGACGTCGTCGCGCGCGTGGCGCGGACGCTAAACCGATGTTCACATTGGCCGCCGGCGATGTCTCCCTCGGGCAGCAGCCTGTAATGATGGACTGCGTCTCATTTCTTCCTCACCTCAATCCTCTCCCTTAAAGGAGAGGAGGGGAAGCGGTGGACATCGTTGGGGCGTCGGTTGGTCACGATTCAGCTCGGCGGCATGGCCCTCTTACGAGGAGGTCAGTCCCCGGCGGCGTCCTTTTCGATAAGCTCGGCCAGTCGCTCTTTCGCGTAACCAAGGTACGCCGGACCGTGACCTGGCAGCAGGTTCTTGAACTCGATATCAAGCAGGTGTTTTAGTGTTTCAGCGGGTCGCTTTAGATACGGATGCGCACCAATGGCCTCGCCGTTGGGAACCCACTTCCCCATGGTACCGAGCGAGTCGCCCACGATTAGCGTCCCGCCGTCCAACGGCGAGAGCAGCGACAGCTCCCACGCGCGGTCGTCCCTGGTCTCGATGGCCTGGAGTCCGCATGGGAGGACATTGCCGTGGCTGAACGTTTGTACGTCCAGATCGTCCGCACGCTCGGCGTCGAAGTCGGGGAGGTAGATGGGCGCCCCGCTCTCGGCGGCGAAGACCAGCGCCGACCTCATGTGGCCGAACCGCGTCACAATGATCCCGATCACGTTGCTCACGTCAACGTTGTAGTCCATGGGATCGATGAGCACCGCGCCCTCGTCGGTTGTTAGCTTGAACGATTCGAGCGTGAAGACCCCCGGCCACGACACCGACCACGTTTCGATTCCGGGCAATATCTCGCGAATCACGATCAGCTCCTTCGGTCGCGGATGCCCCGGCCTCGGCGGCACCAATCTCAGCCTAGGGTCTGTCCGTCCATATCACCGGTCCGCAGGCGCGGTTGCTCCGGCGCTACCGCTAGCGGCGGACACAATTGTATTGGAGCTATATCCGGGCCGTCCCTCGCAAAATCGCCGGGGAAGAAGGAATTGTCGCTCCGGACGCCGGATCGGTCGCTGACGCGCTGTCGGGGGACTGACAGGAGTCAGGCGCTAGCCCGCGTCTCCCGCCATTCGCTCTCAAGCAGCCCAAAGAGCAGTGTGTCCCACCGCCGGCCTTTGAAATATTCGTTCTCCCGCAGACGGCCTTCGGGACGCAATCCCACCTTCTCGAGCACCTTGGCGGATGCCACATTATCGGCAATGCACCAAGACCAAACGCGGTGCAGATTCAGTTCGCGAAACCCAAATTCGACCATTGCGCGGGCGGCTTCCGTGGCATAGCCACGGCCCCAGAAATCGGGGTTGAGCTCGAATCCGATGTCCGCTTCCCAGTCGTTCTCTTCGTCGCGCCGAATCCCGCAGGTGCCGATGACCGACTCGCAGTGCCCAAGCGTGATGGCCAGCTGGAACCTCCCTCTTGGATCCTCCGCCTGCTGAACCAGGAACATCTGCACCAGCCGCCGCACGTCGGACTCCGTGCGCTGGGTCGACGGGTAGTACCGGAGATAGCGTGGATCGCGCTGGTACGCGAGCAACTCGGGCCAATCGCCGGACACGAACTCGCGAAGTACGAGCCGGTCGGTTTCGAGGAGCATGTTTTTCACGGCTTTCGGGTCAGGCCACCCGCCAGACTAGCCCCAATCCACCGAGAAAACGGCCCGCTTGCCCTCAAACTGTCAACCGGACGGCCAGTGTTTCCCGGAATGTACCCGCGCGTGCGGGAGTTTCGGCAATCCCACGCACCTAGATCCTTCGCTCGGATCACGTCAACGTTTGGCGGCGACGCAGAAGGCGGCGGCGACTATCCCGCCGCCGCCTAGATAGATCGGTTGCTAGTACGTCGCTATCTTGTCCGCGCCGGCCATAAGTTCCGCGTAGTTCTTCGGCGTGATGAACCGGGCGTTTTTCCCGGTCAGATCGCTCTCTTCCACCCCACGGGCGGAAGCGCAGCCACCTCAGACATGGATTGGGACCTCGTTCTTGACGACCGCGTCGATCAACTCCGCCAGAGGCGGCCAGCCCACCGGGTGAACGTTGTCGGCGACGACGCCCTTCACGAGGACCACCGCATCGCCGAGGAGCGCGATCTGCGGCGCGTGACCGGCCTCGATCGCACCGTTAGCGCCCAGAAACGGGAGCACGGATTTCGTGGGGTCTTCCGATCCATTCGTCCCGACAAACAGCATCGTGGCCATAGGCAAGCACCTTCCGTCTCACAAAGGGACCCTCAAGTCGCACCGCATGCTAGACAACCCGTCCCTGCGAAATCAACCTGCCCGTCCAAGAGGTGCGCGGGCCGCAATCCAGTGTCAGCTGCCGCATGGAGCGTCACCCATCGATTCCGTCGACCCCACCCGATCCGGTATGGCGGCGGGTCGCACTGCCTTCACCCGAACGGTCTCCGTCAGGTGCGCCTCCAATAAACGCCCGCCCGATCGATCGGTATCACTTCGTCGGTGATTCCGCGTGCCTTGCGAAAGTTGTTGACGGCTTCTCGACAGGGAGCCAGCGCGAGATAGTCATCGATAATCACAAAACCGCCCTCGGACACTTTGTCGTAGAGACCGCTGAGCGCGTCCATGGTCGATTTGTACATATCCGCATCGATGCGCAGCACGGCGATGCGCTTGACCGGAGCGCTCGTCAAGGTTTCGTCGAACCAACCCTCGAGAAATCTGACCTGATCGTCCAACAAATCGAACTTGCCAAAGGCCGCCTTGACCTCGGCCAGACTGATCTTGAGAAAGTCTTCGGTGTGGTGGATGTCGCCGGTATCCTCGGGGACGGATAGCGACGGCGGCGGAAGACCAACGAAGGAATCCGCCGCCCAAACTGTACGGTCGGCTTCTCCGTGAACCTTGAGCACGGCGCGCATCAGGATGCACGCTCCACCCCTCCACACACCCGCCTCGAAAAGGTCCCCGGGGACGCAATCGTGGATCACCCGCTCAACGCACTCCTGCAGATTGTCAAGGCGCTTCATCCCGATCATTGTCAACGCGACGGACGGCCACTCCATGCCCTCCATTTGGGACTCGGGATCGATGTCGCGCACGAGATAGAGGCCGAAACGACCACAGGCTTTGACGGCCAGGTTTCGCACCCGGTCCCTCAACGACCGCCCGAACGAGTGCGTCAGCCGCCGCCCGACGCGCTTGTCTGCATAGACGGAGTCGGCGAGGGTTTTCTTTAGCAGATCGAGGTAGCGACGACCCGCTTCGTCTGACCAAGCGGTAGTTACCATCCCGAAACCTCCACCAATGACCAGCCGCGAATTGGACAGTTCAAGGGCTTTACCCAAAAGGTGTGGAATTTAGTTAAAGGCGGTGTACCTTCCTGCTGAGTTTTAGGTGCCGGGCAAAGCCTGGCGCAGGAAGGAGGACACCGCCATGAGGAATGAGACCATTGGGGGCGATGCGCCGTCAAGCGCCGCCTACGAAGGGCTGGAGGCGTTCGTACGCCAGAAGGTCCAGGGCTTCATCCAGGAGGTCTTGGAAGAGGAGGTGACGGCGCTACTGGGGCGCAGGCGCTGGCAACGGCGCCGAGGCGTCGACGAGGTCCCTGGCTACCGCAACGGGTACGGCAGGCTCAGGAAGCTGTCACTGACTTCGGGGACGGTTGAGGTGCGCCGGCCGCGGGTGCGGGGGCTGGAGGAGCGGTTTGAGAGCCGGATCCTGCCTTTGTTCAAGCGGCGCACGCGCGAGGTAGGAGAGCTGTTGCCGCAGCTCTATCTGCATGGGTTGGCGGAGGGTGACTTCGATCTGGCATTACGAGGTCTGCTGGGTGAAGGGGCGCCGCTGTCGGCATCGTCCATCGCGCGGCTGAAGGCGGGGTGGCTGGCCGAGTACGAGGCGTTCAAGAAGAGGTCGCTGCTGGACTCAGAGATCGTCTACCTGTGGGTTGACGGCGTCTACGTCAAGGCGGGCCTGGAGAAGGAGAAGGCGGCGTTACTGGTGGCCATAGGCGGGGTGCGCGACGGGCGCAAGCTGGTGCTTGCGGTGGAACCTGGCTACCGCGAGTCCAAGCAGAGCTGGGCCGGGATGCTGCGCGGTCTGAAGGAGAGGGGCATGAACTGCCCGTCCGTGGTCGTGGGAGACGGGCACCTGGGAATCTGGGGCGCGCTGGCAGAGGTGTTTCCGAAGGCAAAGGAGCAGCGCTGCTGGAACCACCGGATCGTAAACGTGCTGGACAAGCTGCCGAAGTCGCGGCAGGCGGAAGGCAAGCTGCTGCTGACCGCGATCCCCTACGCGCAGACCAGGGCGGAGGTAGAGCGGTTGAAGGGCAGGTTCCAGGACTGGTGCAAAGGGAAGGGGTTCGAAGGCGCCGCAGAGCTCATCGAGTACGACTGGGAACGCATGGTCACCTTTTATGACTTCCCCAAAGCCCACTGGAAACATCTGCGCACCACCAACATCATCGAGTCGCCGTTTGCCGCGGTGCGGTTGCGGACGGCCGCGGCCAAGCGTTACAAAAAGGTCGCCAATGCCACCGCGGTGATCTGGAAGACCCTGATGGTGGCGGAATCGCGATTCCGGCGCCTCGATGCGCCGCATCTGGTGGCCGAAGTCGCGGAAGGAGCCGTCTTCGTCGACGGGGAGCGTTTTTTGAAGAGCAGGAGAGAAAAGGTCGCCGCCTGAGGCTGTTTACACACCTTTAGGGGGAACCCCCTTTGTTCGGCAGGACGTGTCAGAGGAGCTGACCAATCTGGCGAAGGAAGACACCGGCAGCCAGGTTGCGTTGTTGGCCAAAGAGATATCGTCGTCGATCGGCGACCGGCAACTGCAGGAGCTGATCGCAGACGCGACCAACGAGACACAGGTCGCGTTTCTGATCGCTGAGGACGGGGCGTACGTGGCCCACGGCAACGAGGGCAGAGTGGGCGGCGTCATGTCGGACAGCTTCTCGGAGGAAGTGGTACGGCACGTCCTTGGGGGAACGCATGGTGTGGTGGTCGAGGAGGGCACGGGACGTTTGGTCGGATTCTCCACCGTGCCGGCGGCGTTCACCAAAGCCGTTCTGGCGGTGGATGAATCGGTTGTATCCGCACCGATGCTGAGGATCGAGAGGTCGGCGATAGTCCAACTGGTTGTCAGCTTGCTCGTAATTAACGGGGCGATCGGGATGGCCGTCTGGGTGGTTTTTAGGCCTATCCAGCGACTGACCAGGGCGGCAGAGGAAGTGGGTGCCGGCAACCTGGACATTCATATAGACCCTACCGACATGGAGGGCGAGCTGGAGGTCTTGACCAACGCGTTCAATCAGATGATTACACAGGTGTCTGGCCGAACGCGGGAGCTGAAGAAGCTGGAGGAGCTAGGGCGCGCGATCCTCAACAGTCCTCCCGACGCGTCGGCTCTACCCGAAGTCCTCGGTAAGCATGTTCCCCTTATGTTTCCCGATAGCGAAATAGAGATCCGAATTTTTCCCGATCAGACACTCCTTCGCCATCCAGATGATAGGCAACCGGTCGCAGCGTCGGCCTGGGAGTGGGTGGCCCGGCAGTCTGAGGCGCAGCACATTCCATCGGGAGAACAACCGCCCTGGGACACGCAGGCAGCAGACGATGCCCTGGTGGTGGCGCCCATTCTCGCCATGGATACGCAGGAGCCAAGAGGCGGAATCCATCTGTCGCTACCAGGTGACGCACATGACGCTTCGAGCCTGCTGCCGGCCGTCCAGTCCCTTGCGGCGCAAGTTGCCTCGGCGCTTAACGGGGCCAAAGTCTACGCCCAGCAGCTAGCCCACGAGAGCGTCTCTCGAGAGCTCGCGCTCGCCGGGCAAATACAGGCGAATTTTCTTCCCGACGCCCTGCCTGAGGTTCCTGGATGGCAGCTGGCGGCAATGCTTCAGCCGGCCAGAGAGACGTCAGGAGACTTCTACGACTGCATTCCGCTGCCGAGCGGGCGGTTAGGAATACTCATCGCTGATGTGGCCGACAAAGGGATGGGGGCAGCCCTGTTCATGGCCCTTAGTCGCACCCTCCTCCGGACTTATGCCGTAGAGTACGATGCGCACCCCGAGCTTGCGCTCGGCGCCGCCAATCGCCGGATCCTGGCTGATACGCATGCCGGCCTGTTCGTCACGGTCTTCTATGGTGTCCTCGATCCAACCTCAAGAGAGCTAACGTACTCTAATGCCGGGCACAACCCCCCTTATCTCGTTAGCGCCCAAGACGGCAACATGATCAGAGAGCTGGATAGAACGGGCGTGCCCCTGGGCATACTCGAGGGCGGGACATGGGAACAGAGGATTGTGCAGCTAGCGCCTGACGACGTTCTGCTTCTGTATACAGACGGCATTACCGAGGCACAGAACGCCCAAAAGGCGTTCTTCGACGAAGAAAGGCTGCAAGAGATTATTCGCGCCAACCTGGGGCGTTCAGCTCAGGACATACAAGCTAGCGTGATTGCGCAGGTCGCTGACTTCGTGGGCAATGCTCCCCAGTCTGACGACATAACCTTGATGGTCGTCGTCTGCGGCTCCGCAAAAGGGGGTTGAAGCAGGTAGGCGAGTTCGGGCCGGGATCTGGCTGGCTCTAGCCTCAAGAGATCTCTACCGGAGTTCTGTCAGATTTCTGAGCCTGCTGTTGCAGGATCGCATTTTGCATGACACGCCAAGGAGAATCTAGCGAGGCGTGCGCACTGCAGATCGACTGCGACGACGAAGCGCCCGTTAGTAGAACCGTTTGGATGTCTGTTCTCCTCTTCTCTGCATCCGATACGATTCTGTGACGGTCCAAGATTAGGAGGATGAACGAGACCTGTCACTAGCAGAAGGCGCCATGCGCCTAGCGAAACACGCCACCTTTTGACTCGTGAAGCTTGCCGTCACCGGCTTCTGTTTGGGACAGTCCGGACTCTGTCTTGGACCTGAACCTCATCAAGCGGTAAGACAGGCAGTGATGGACGGAAAGATCTCGAAGAGCCTCCTCCTTCTTGAGACCTCGAAGTTGGCGCAATTAGACGTTCCTTCGCGTTCTGGGAATTTCGGGGGCTGCAGGATCGCGCAGGGTCACGAAACCCCTGCCACTCTTTGAGTGGTATTACTCAGATCTAGTAAGTCGGGGCGAGAGGACTTGTGCTGGCAACACTAGTAGGTGGTAACCGGTACCCGTACGGCAAGGCCCGGAACGAGATCATTCCCACGCGTTGTGCACTTATCTCGTCGCGGTCAGGACGCAGGCCGTATTCATTACGCCCGCCAGCCCCTGACTATCAGCTGGCAACTAGAACCACCTTGCCAGCGTGTCCACCGCGCTCTAGCAGCTCGTGAGCACGAGCCGCCTCAACCAACGGAATGCGTTCCGCCACCACCGGCTTGATCGTGCCCGCTGCCAGAAGTGCGAGGAGCTCCGTGAGCGTTTCGCGGTACAAGGCGTTGTGCGTCTGAGCAAACTTCACGACGTCCGAGTCTAACGGCGCCCGCCTACTGCCCGGAATGAGCTTGAGCAGGAAAACCGCCAACAGGCTGAGGGGAATGACCCGCATGCCTGCCTTGGATGTCGCGGCCACGCCGAACCACACCAGCCGCCCCCCTTTGCGCAGGGCTCGATATGAACGCCAGAGTTGTCGCGCGCCGCCGATCGGGTCGAACACGGCATCAACCCCGTCGCCGGTCAGAGTGCGGATGCGCTCGACGAAGTCCTCGGTGCGGTAGTCAATCGGCCTGGCTCCGAGTGCAGACACCAGATCGTGGTTGTGCTTGGACGCCGTGCCGTACATCTCCAGCCCGGCCAGCTTGCCGAGCTGGAGCAGAGCGGTCCCAACGCCTCCCGCCGCACCGTGGACCAGGATCCGCTCGCCGCTCTGCACGCTAGCGGTTCGGTGCATCGCCAGGTGCGCGGTGAGGTAGTTCGCCACCAGGCAGACGGCCTCGGCAGAATCCAGGCCCGAGGGGACGCTCACCAACTCGCTGGCGGGCAGGCAGATGGACTCCGCATAGCAGCCGCCCCAGGTCATGCCGGCGACCGTCTGCCCCGGCTCAACGGTTGACACCCCCTCGCCCAGCGTGTCGACCACCCCAACGATGTCCCCGCCCAGGGTGAACGGCGTGCGCGGAAACCCGGGGAACCAACGTGCGCGGATCATGAGATCGACGGCGGAGACTCCGGCGGCCAGGATTTTCACCCTAGCCTCGCCTGGCTGCGGTTCAGGAAGATCCTCTTCCACGACCTGCAGAACGTCCGGCCCGCCACGCCTCTGGACGACAAGACGCTTGTATTTCACGCAAGACCTCCTCTTCCACATTTTTGAGCCGCGATGGCGTAGAGGGCACCGCTCACTCCAAATACTACGAGGACAAGCGTCATAAGGCGCCCGGCGTCGGTCAGTGGATGGACCTCGCCAAAACCGACCGTTGTCAACGTGATGGCGACCATGAAAAGGGCATCGAGAAATGACCAACCCTCGATAACCTGGTAGGCGATGGTCGCGCCGGTTGAAACGTTGAACTCAAACTTGGAACCCGTTTGTGGCGACTTTCTGGAACCACTGGGGGAATCGAAGCGGACGGAATCCAGGCCTCTTGGTGCTTGAAGAACATCTAGTTGCGTAGCAACAAGCCAAGAACCGGGATCGTCGGGTTCCTTGAAATCAGCTCCGAGGTCATCGGCGATGATACGGGCGAGAACCACCGGGTCATCGAAGCACTGCACAGGCGTGGCCTGGAATTGCTCATACATGCCGGCCGCTCGATCACCGCCTGCAGTTTGGAAGTAGTGGAACTTTGGTCAGCGTTTCACCAAGCCTGCTGCGGTGAGAGCCGAAGAAATATGCGGACTCGTGGTGGACGTAAGTGCTTCTGCCTGTTGCAGCCTCCGTCAGAAAGAGCCAAAGATGCTCAGAACCTCGGACAGCAGATTCGATCTGAGGATCGCATTTGCCGCTCGGAATCCTTCCCGGAGTCGTGAAGGAATGAATGCCGGATTCGCCAAGCAGGCAACCGACTCCTTCTGCGAGTACATCCTCCTCGGCTGCGTGGCACAGGAAGACGTCAAACTGCTTCTCTTCGAACTCTGACTGTGAATTCATTGGCCGAATGTATTTTCGGGTCCCTGATTCCACGAAGAAGGCGGCAGCCCATCGAAGATCATATTCAGTCGCACATTGGCGTGGACGCTATTAGGAAATAGCGCTCAAGCCAAGCGTGGTCGCGATATCGCCTGAGCAGCCCGGACCGCGGACTACTTCAAGAGTCCCTTCGCGGAACAAAAAGCCCTTCGTAGAGGAGTTTGCGTGAAGTGTGTCAAGCGGGTCGCGAGAACGTGAGTGGGGATCGCGTGTGCATACGAGCGGCGCGATCCCGCGCAGCAACGGGCTGTGGCGCGTCATTAGATACTGGTGGTGGCGCCGCCGTCGACGGCGATAGCCGCACCTTGGATGTGACGGGCTTTCGGCGAGCAGAGGAAGGAGATGAGCTCGGCCACGTCTTCGGGCTCCCCAACGCGGCGAATACCGGACGACTCGATCTGCTGCCTCTCAAATTCATCGGGCGTGACGCCGGAGCGGCGGGCGCGATCCTCGAAGATCTGCTGGAGCCGTTTCGTGCGAGTCATTCCAGGATGAACGATGTTGACGTTGACGTCGTTACGCAACCCCTCAGCGGCGAGGGCCTTGCTGAAATTGGCCAAAGCGGCGTTGACCGCGCCGGCGATCATCTCGTCGGCGGCGGGCGTGCGGGCGCGGCTGCCGACGACGTTTACAACCGCGCCGTGGCTATCGGTGAGTAGCGGCCAGAAGAGCCTGCAAAGTCGCACAGCGGAATAGAATTTCAAAGCGAAGCCGTCTTCCCAGGTCTCGTCGGCGAGTTCGAGGAAGGCCCCGCCGCGCGCGGCACCGGCGCAGTTGACGAGTATGTCGACCGCGTCGAAGGCGTTGCGGGCGGCGGCGAATAGCGACTCGCATCCAGAGGCTGTCCGTAGGTCAGCGGCGTGGTGCTCAACGGGGCGGCCTGTCTCGTTCGCGATCCGAGCAGCGGCCTCAGCCAGGGTGGACTTTTGATGCGCGCAGATAAGGCAATCGGCGCCGTCGGAGATGAGGCGATGTGCGGTGGCGTAGCCGATTCCGCGGCTGCCCCCGGTGACAATAGCCACCTTGCCCGCGAGTTCCGCTGTCATCGCACGCTCCTTAATTACAAGCAAGATGCTGCAATTTCGTCGTTTGCCATCAGGATATAGGTTTGGGGTTGCGGCTAGCGCTAATGTGGCCAAGTTCCTATTGACAACCGTGTTGACCGCGCTGAGTCGGCGACGACCCGGCGCGTCTCGGCCCAATCAACTATTTCGCGAGGTGCCTACGTCAGCGTATTGGCTAGCGCATCGAGTGTCGGCGAAGGTCCGGAGTAGTAGGCGGGCGGCTTTGGCTCCAGCCAATCAACAATTTCGTCCTTGATGGCAAACGCGAAGAAATGGTTCCCTCTGGGGTTGTAGTGGCCGATGTAGTACCGGTCCACATATTCCTGGGGGCTGCATCCGAAAGAAGCGTAGTCTTCCACGTGCTTCTGAAGGCTGTCCACGTAAGCGATCTTATTGTCTTTGAGGAAGCGAACGAGTTCTTGATCGAAGCGTGTATCACCGCGGATCGCATTAGTCACCTGGTCGGAGGAGTAGCTGAGCAGGATCATCAGCTGGCGGCCTTCTGAAGTGGCGAACTCCTGAGCCTTTTTTAAGACGAAGAAGGTCGAACGGAGAGCGCAATTCTCAAGCAATTCGCTGGCGGTCAGTGACGTGGCCTCGGGCGTTGTGAAGTCTCCAGGGATATCGAGTGTTCCGGCTACATCCCGAAGAACGCGAATGTTCACGTCCGTTACGCCATTCGTGGCAAAAAGGGCTTGAACCTCGAAATCGTTGCGAAACGAATCGACTACGTGATCCTCATCGCACAGTTGATAGAGGGAGCTCGGCGTTCGATAGGGGTTGGGACGTTCCTCGAACTGACCGTTCTCTACTGATAGCCGCACATGGGCCCACGGATTTACGTGAAACATCGAAACGTCCCTGCCGGGCAGACCCTTCCTCACGACACTGCGCCAATTCTTGCCTATGTGAAGCCAGCGCCATTTGTAGATACTCCGGACGTGATCGTCGGACCAGATATTGAGGATCACGTTATCCGCTGAAGTGGCCTTAGATTCTTCCCGGACCATACGCAGATAGGCTTGATACACACCGTAACCACCGACGCCGAAGTTTCGTATTGGTTCTCCCAGGTGGGCCGCTAAATATTCTTGCCAGGTTTCACCATCACTGACCTGGTTGCATTCGGTGAAGCTGTCCCCGTAGGTGTTGATTCGGCAGGGCATATCGGCAAAGTTCAAGAGTCGACGCTCACCGGTGCCGCTGAAGCGGCTGATCGTATAACTGCCGTCCACTCCATCCTTCATGAAGTTGCTTCGATGCATATAACCCAGCTCGGGGTCGAACTCGGCCCAATTTGGGGCATCGGGGTCGAGAAACCTGTCCACAAGCTCATTTGTGAGCGTGAATTGCCTAAGAAATTCAGCGGAAGTTAACGGCAAATCGACGGCCCTCCCGATCCGAACGCGCTCCAGCAGTCAGCGGCGGGAAATGTAATTGATTGAATCAAAGCCACCGTTGAATTAAGCGGCGACCTGCCCGCAGGTAGCCGCGACGTGCAGGATAGCAACACTTATGGGGTGAACGGGGGCTGTAACACTGGGCTTCAGGTACGCGCCTCTTCACCCAGGGCGGCTACTCAATCTGTGATCGGTCCATCGGAGCCCACACTCGGAGACGATCCGGAGACTTCGCTGTTACCAAGAATCTCGCACTGAGCGCCGTGATGTTTCACGGAGACTATTGAGCGACCCTCGTTCAGCTATCGCCTGAAACCGTAAGCAAGGGCGGAAGCCACGCGCACAGCTTGCGAGATACGCGTCTCCCAAATGCTCGAATACGACCCCGAGCAATGTTCGTCAACTCTGTCTGCGAATAGGTTTTAGTCGGCCGGCCCGGATTGCTGCTGTGACGATCCGCGGCCGCTGGGCCCTTTTGGATGGAGCTTCGAGCGCGTATTCGGTGGCAGTGACGCTAGTTGGCGAGTGATCCCGACCCGGCGGTCCCAACGGGAATCCCGAAGCCGCGCGACGGTCAATGAGTTGCCGCGGCAAGCGCTTTCGATTCCAAGCCAGCTGCAAGGTGGCGGTAAGCTGGCCGAGGTAGTCTTCGCAGAGATCAGATCGATGCCCAAGAGCGCCGAAAAGCAGCGGGGGTTCAACAATGCGAATCGTGGATGCAAAAACCTGGGCCGTGGCCAATCCCCCGCCGCACTACGGAGGCACGTCCTGGGTCTTCCTGAAACTGACTACCGACGACGGCATTTCCGGTTACGGCGAGGCGTACGGCGTTCCCTTCGGTCCGGGCACGGTCCGCCTCCTCATCGAGGACGTCGTCCAACGCCACGTCATCGGCCGGAGCCCGTTCCAGATCGAGACCATATGGCGGCTGATCTACTCAAGCGGTTACGGCCAGCATCCGGAAATGACTATGGGAGGCGTCATGAGCGCCGTCGAGATCGCCTGCTGGGACATCATCGGCAAGGCGCTCGATCAGCCTGTTTACAATCTGCTGGGCGGCCAGGTCAACGAGAAGCTGCGCTCCTACACCTACCTGTATCCTCCCCACCCGACCGCCGGCGAGCTGGCCGTCACGGAACTCCACGGCGATCCCGAAGCCGCGCCCAAGCGGGCCGAGCACTACATCAGGCTGGGATTTACCGCAGTCGGGTACGACCCGGTTATGCCCATGGGGTCATTCGACCCGCGTCAGCTCTCGCTCGAGTCCCTGGATAACGCCGAGCTGGTCACCAGGAACATGCGCGAGGTCGCCGGCAGCCGCTGCGACCTCCTCATCAAGACCCACGGCCAGATGACCACTTCCAGCGCCATTCGCCTCGCCAGACGGCTCGAAAAGTTCGACCCGCTTTGGTTCGAAGAACCCACGCCGCCTGAGAACCGCGACGAGATGGCCCGCGTGGCCCGCTCAACCAGTATTCCAGTAGCCACCGGCGAGCGCCTGGTCAGCAAATATGAATTCGCCGACGTGCTTTCAAAGCAGGCTGCGTCAATCCTTCAGCCCGCGCTTGCCAGGGTCGGCGGGATCCTGGAGGCCAAGAAGATCGCCGGCATGGCCGAGGCCCACTACGCTCAGTTGGCCCCCCACCTCTACGCCGGCCCGATCGAGGCCGCCGCCAACATCCAGCTGGCGACGTGCACACCCAATTTTCTCATCCAGGAGAGCATCGAGACCTTCGGCGGCTTTTACGCGGAAATCGTGAAGAAGCAGATCCAGTGGCAGGACGGCTACATCATCCCGCCCACCGAGCCTGGCATCGGCGTCGAACTTGACGAAACGGTGGCTGACGCGCATCCATGCACCGAAGAGAGCGTTTTCCCCCCTCTGCACGACCGTCCCATCGTCCGCGAGCTCGAAGGCCGCTGACAAGGTCGACTCTCGTTAGCGTCCGCTGCGGCTGGGCTAGTCTTCGGAGCCCCAATGGTCAAGACCCATTGACGAAGAAGCGGCGCCACTTCGTCGGGTCAGGACAGCCTTGATCAACGGTCGCGCGGCCGCCCCTGATAGCGCGCGTTCGGCTCCTCAAGGATGGACCGCTGGCGATCGGTAAGGTCTGCTATTCCATCGGGGGTCGGGTAATCGCCCCACCAGCTCATTGAATGCGGACTGTACTTGTAGAAAATCGTCCGACGTTCGTGGCCGGCGGTCCAGGGAAGCGCTCCGTGAGCAAGCGCCTCAGTAAAAATAATGGCCGTTCCAGCCGCGCCGGTAACCTTCTCGACCGACGGATGCGACCGCGTAAGATCCTTCCAATCGGCGGGGAAGGCGAAATTGCTTTTGTGACTACCGGGTACGCACGCGAATCCGCCATCGCCCGGATTCACGTCGGCGAGGTTGTATGCCACGACGCACAGCCCGTTGTGAAATCGGCCATCGCTGAACTTAAAGTAGCTCGTCGGATTGAACGGAACGGCCCCGCCGTGCAGGGTCGCGCCAATCGGACTCAAGCCTGCGCGGATTATGTCAATGTAAGTGTGATCGAGCCGGAACTTCGGCTCAACAATCTCCTCGAGGAACGGCACGACTGACTCGCGGTCGACCAGGTCAATGTACGGCCGTCCCCAAGGGTGCACATCCAGGAATCGATAGGTGTCGGCGTCCGGCGGAACCTCGGCTGCGATGCGGTCGTCAAGGACGGCGTTCAGGCTGAGAAGCGCAGCCGCGTCCAGCGCGCCCGGAATCGTAATGTACCCGTTCAGATCGAACAGATATCGCTCATGCTCGTTCATAGAAATCCTAAGCTGCTAATGCTGACACGCCCCGACCGGCAGGGGATCCGCCGCGCGGGCCAGACGCTGGTCCATCCCGCATACGATCCTTCGAGCCTGCGGCGCGATCAGGATCCGGCGTCGCGACCGTCCAACTCCACAAACTCGAAATCGCGGAACTATATTTCCCGGCGGGGGCCACCTCCGTCAAGCTCTGCCCGCATTTCCGACATTACGATCACTCGATAGTGGCTGCGGTAGGAGTACAGAATGACCGCAGCCGAGTGGTTTCTTCGCACCCCGTTTCAGCCACCATGAGATCAAGCACATCGAGAGCATCTCACGCTTGCAGCTCGGGCGGTCTTCGCGGCTGGAACCTGGGCTCCGGTACATAGACTAGGGCCAGCTCAATGCCGCGACTGGCGCACAATCATGCGCTCTTCAAATGTGGCGCCTATTGCACATGCCTCGATGAGCGGAAGGATGCGCGGACATGGACTTCTGGACCGGCGATCTGAACTATTTGGCGGTTGTGGTGACGGCAGCGATCCCGATTGCGCTCGGAACCTGGTGGTACATGCCTCGGGTCGGCCTGGGCGACGTGTGGATGAGACTGATTGCCACCACGAGAGAAGAGCTCGATTCGCGTGGCGGCCGGGCAATGGCTATTGCCTTCATCTCCACCATCATCGGGGCATTCGTTTTGTCCTATGTGCTCGCGCTGCTGACACGGTTCGCGGGCGCGGACGGCTTCCTCGATGGGTTGGTTCTCGGGCTCTGGATCTGGGTTGGAGTGATCGCGACGACGAGTTTGGGCGTCTACGTCTTCGCCGGCTCGGGGCTTCGCCTGTGGGTGTTCAACAATGCGTATCAGCTCGTCAGCGTCCCGCTGATGACCGGCCTGCTGGCCGCCTGGAAGTAGCCGCCAGACGCCGCATTGGCGGCTGCGTTGCGGCATGCCGAGGTGATCGTTGGAACAGAGGAGTCCGCGCGTAATACGTGGGCTGCTGGTTCGCTAGATCTTTCAACCCTCCGAGGGGCGCACGTTCTTATCGAGTACTGGCGCCGGACGTACAACCGCCTCCGGGCCCATAGCTCCCTGGACACCGGCCACCGGCAAGAGAAGTGATCCTTCCCCGATCACCATAGCCAAAACGGCCAGCCTCGAAGGCCCGACGAATGGAGATGCTCATGCCCCGATTAACATAGCCCTCGGTGCAAGAACTGGTGCCGGTCATTTTCGACTGGAAGGAGCGGGTCATGGACCTCGGCGCATTTTCGATCAGCTTGGCAGTGAACGACATCGGGGCATCAAAGGAGTTTTACGAGAAGCTCGGTTTCGAAATCTTCGGCGGAGATGCCTCCCAGAACTGGCTGATCATGAAGAATGGCGATCACGTCATCGGGCTCTTTCAGGGAATGCTCGAGAAAAACACCCTCACGTTCAATCCTGGCTGGGATAGTAACGCCCAGGAACTCGATACCTTCACGGATGTGCGCAAGCTGCAACGTCGTCTCAAGGAGAAGGGCGTGGAGCTAATCAGCGAGGCGGATGAGGGCATTTCCGGGCCCGCAAGTTTTATCACAGTGGATCCTGATGGAAACCCGATCTTCGTGGATCAACATGTCTGAGCCGCCAAACGTGTCGCCTGTCAACTCGCTGGAACGGACCGTGGACTGACCCCTAAAAGCGAGGGATGACGATAGAGCCATCCAGCCCGCTCGCCGCCGTCGACACAGCCTGGGGCACCGGCTGCGGCAATCGAGGAGCTCATTCCCAGAAAAGCATAGGTGTTAGTGCAAAAACCGAGCGCAGATCAACATGATCGTGAACTCTCTGACTGGCGTATACGGGGCACGTACAGACCGGAGTTAGAGCGAGTATCAACTCCGTGATCATTCACATAATGCGGCGGCGAATGTCATTGGTTCGGGTAAATGAGGATTGTTAATGAAGTACACATGTGAGATCACCATTGACCTGCCGCGAGAGCGCGTCGTCGAAATATTTGACGACTCCGAGAAGCTGCCGAAGTGGATGCCCGGTTTGAAGAGGTTTGAACACTTAAGCGGCGACCCGGGACAACCAGGTGCCAAGTCACGACTCGTATTCGAGCAGCGCGGTGGGACGAGGGAGATGATCGAAACGGTAACGCGGCGCGACCTGCCAGGCGTGTTCGCCGGAACCTACGAGACAGGCAGCGCTTGGAACCAAATGGTCAATCGCCTTAGCGATGACGGGCCTAACCGTACCCGATGGGCGGCCGAGAACGACTTTCGATTTAGCGGCTTCATGAAATTTGCCGGGGTGTTATTGCGTCCGTTATTTCCACGACAAACAATGAAATTTATGAGGGCGTTCAAGGAGTTCGCGGAGACTTCGGCAGGTGAACCACGTGAGCCAGACTCCGACCGCTCCTCACAATTGTCAGCCTAATGTGCGGCCAGACCACGAAGTGTCGAGTGCATCCACCAATCGAATACGCCAAGTCGATCGATTGGGGATTCCCTCGCCGGTTCGCGTTCACTTCCAAACCGTTAGAATCGCTGCCATCAACGGAACCGCAACTAGATGATACGCATTGTTGAAGGCCCAAAGTCTTAGTCCTGGCCCGGCAAAAACATAGACGCCGAGGCTGGTTGTAGCGATTGCCCCGACCCAAATCCAAAGCCCTAAAACCAGGCCGTCAACGAACGACTCGCTTCCCGCAAACCTAGTCAACTGGGCAAGGCCGTAGGAAAGCACAAGCGCACCAACCATCGTGGATATATAGCCTTTAGCGGCACCACCCTCGGCGCTGATTTCCTCTAGGGTTCTTCCGATCAGCCGCAACCAAATCCTTCCGAACCCGAAGGTCGCATACCAGAATGTTCCCAACAGCATCGGCAACAAGGCCGTCAGCGCGACAGCGAGGTAATTGACGTCGCTGGTCCACAAATCCATTTCGAATCCCCTTTGTTTGATCTGACACCGGGGCGAAGTTAGGCAAACGGGATTGGCGTGTCAAACTTCGCGCCCACCTTAGCGGTTTACTCCTACAAGTGTGCACGGGTCAACGGCTTTCCCGACCGATGTTCCGCAAATCTCAAGTTGAAGTTCACGTCAGAGGCCAGCTCATCCCGCCGGACACTCTGACGGCCGCCAAATGGTCGGCTCTTGCCCTCTCGTCCCGAAGTTTCCCAACTGGAGGGTTGCCTGTCGGATGTCTGTGACGCTGAGGGGGCATCCGCCCTGTATCGGCAACGGGGTCGGTTGGACACAGGCAGCTATGATCCGGCCGATCTAATTGGCGGTGATAAGGACGTATCTGGAGCGAATGGACGACGTCGAGGATCCGAGAACCGAAAATGTGTCGGGCGGAAACACCGGCTTGCTGACGGATAGCTTCAGCGCCGTGCTGACGGTAGGTGGAGCGGCCATTTACCTCGTTTCTGCCCCCGCAGTGGGCGTTGCAATACTCTGGCCGTCGGTGGGGCTTGGGGCGCTTGGCTGGTTGATAGCGCTGATGCTGCGGGCGCCAGTGGCGGTTGGCGCTCGACGCATCACCGAAACGGCGCTAGACCTGCAGCGAATCGTTGTGTGGGCCTCAGGTCCAGCCGAGGAAATTACACGCCTCGTAATCGTCCTCATCGCCGTGCAGGACTTACCGACGGCGGTGGCGATCGGCCTGGGATGGAGCCTGATCGAGGGGGTGTATGCGGTTCCGCAGCCGATGATCCGGGCGCATTTGCGCCGCCGCACCGATCCGCAGGCGCAAGAGGCCCGCGAGGTCTTGGCTGCTTTGGGCCTCGATCGCGACGTGGGGCCGCTGTGGCCCGGCATCGAGCGATTGTTCGCAAGCGGATTTCATATCGGGGTGACACTCCTGGTCGCCTGGCAGCCGTGGTTCGTTATAGGCGCGGTGCCGCTGCACAGTGCGCTCAACGTCTCTGTCTTGGCGCTTCTCCGTCGGGACATCAAGCTGGCCATGGGCCTTGTCGGGCTTGTCGGTGCCGCTGTGTTGGCAGCCGGTCTGGCGGTCTGGCTCTAGCGTTCTCACAGCAGAATCCCCGGGGTCGTCCTCTTCAAGCTGTCCGGGAGCGGCTGGTCTATGCGCCTGCAGTGGGCGAACGCCCATTGGCCTCGAGACAATTCGCTGGTGCCGGAGGCGGCTTTCACTCCGACGGCGTCATCGCAGCGACGGATCAATATCCCCCAGGAGAAATGGACAAGCGGACCGCTTATTCTGAGATAGGTCATCGCAGAGTGGGCTAGCGAGTTCTATCAGGCAATGGTGTCGATATAGTGGTCAGGTGATGCTCCGACGGCATCGCTTCATCGTCATTTGAAGACAACGTGTTTGTTCATTTGGCGGACTTGAACATGGCAGCGCGTTCACGGAGCAGGTCAGCTCAAAAGATGGAGTCCAAGGGTCGCAGGGGACATGGGTGTGGCAGTCAGTCCGGCCGTGCGCACGAAGGCTTGAATCCTGCCTGCCATAAGGCCTAGGCCGAATCAGGGACCGCCCTCGTTATCCCTTTCGCCCTTTCGCGTGGCGAAGCAGCTCACACAGCTCATGCGCCAGACGTGAAAGGCGTCTTGACTGCGACTGGTTCATCAACACCACGAACCCGAGTTCGTCGTCCGGATAGATTCGAAGTTCGGTGCAGTAGCCGGGCCCCCCACCTTCGTGGTTCCAAAACCTGGTGCCGCTTACTTCGCCATACTTCCAACCGATCCCAACACCAACCTTTGAAAAGATCCCAGCCTGTCCCCGAGCATGAATAGTGAGCATTTCACGCTTTGAATCAGCCCGAAGGATGCCGTCGTCGGCGGACAGAAACTCCGAGATAAGCGGTACGAAATCGCTGGCCGCTCCGAGCAGACCACCGATTCCCGCAGTGTCGAGATCAAAGTCTCGCATGCTCACGAAACCGCCTACGGACTCAAGGAACACGCGACCTCCCCTTGCTCCGAGCAGCAGTCGGGCCGCCAGTCGCATTGGATCAAACCTGCGCACGTACCCTGTGGAAAGCCTTGACGTGGAAACGGACTCAACCTCGAACGTAGCATCCGACTCCCACCGGGATAGGAGCGCCGAGTGAACGAATCGCTCGTAGGGCTCTCCAGCGACTCGCGAGATGACCTCGGCCAGCAGAGCGTAATTCACGTTTCTGTACTGGGCTCCCCGGCCCGGGCTCCTTTTGCTTCTTATGCCGTACTTGGCCAACGCCTCCGCCGTTGTAGGCCGGGCCTCGTCGCTGAAATGAATCGCGATAAACGCCCGCAAGGAGTCCCGCAATCCGGAATTGTGGCTGGCAAGTTGTCTTAGCGTGATTGCATCCTCGAGAGGGAGGTCGGGGAGAAACTCTCGAACATCCGCGTCAAGCGAAGCTTGTCCACTTTCGACCAATAGCATCAGGGCTGTGGCGGTAAAGAGCTTCGTTCCCGAGAACAAATGGAACACAGAATCAAGCGTCATCTCCCGCTGGCTGCGTAGATCTGCGAGCCCGATCGCCATACCAGAACTTCGGTGGTCCGCAGCTACTGCCACCACCACGCATCCCGGTATCCCGGACTTACGAATGAGATGTTCGGCTCCCCACCTCACCTCATCGGGGAACCATCCTTCAAATCCCATCAACGGCTTGACTCCTAAGAACATCCGGAAAGCGAAATCTGCAACACATTTTCGACTATGGCCGTCATCGTGTCAGACTCGCGACCCTGATCCAGAGGAACCGAAGTGACGCTTGATGGCGGTCGCCGCGCGCAAGGGATCGTCGAAGAGGGTATGGGTCTCCGCTCTTACGGTTTCTATCATTTCTTGAGCCAGTCTTTCTGAACCTGCGCGCACTGATTCTCTGAGGGCCTCCACATCGATCGTCGCCCTTCCGGCTTTTGCTGCGGGTCTTGATCGTTGTTTGCTTCCGCGACAATCTCCTCGGCCTCCGAAATATACCCGGCCACGGCCTCCGTGAAATCGGGGAACAGTACGTCGTATCCGACGAAGTACCGCTCGCTGATCAGGGTGAGAGCAACCGGATACGTGTATAGATTAGTCAGCACAGCAGTGGTCATTTCGTGCCATTCAGCTGCCAGCTTGCCGAGCTCGCGATTGGTCAGCTTCTCCGCCTCGACAACTTCCACTCCGACTCCAGCTACGACACCGATAGCTGCCAGGCCCGGAGCTGATACCCAACGCGGACGTTGACCCGGATGTGCAGCATGAAAAGGAATGCGACGTCTTTCTGGGCGGACAAAATCGCGGCATTGGTTTCCCCCGCTTGCCTCCCCCGAAGGCGCTTTTCGGTTGCCGATTTGATGCGACGGTTGAACCCATCAAGCAGCTGTCCCGCGCCGTTCCCCGAACCAAGAGTTTCCGAATACGCAAACATCGATCCGGAGTGGTGTGCCTCCAACATCCACAGCGTGACGGCCTGGTTAGGTGTCATCGACGTTCTAACATTTTCGATCCGGCCGGACGGTTTGCTCATCCAGGCGCGCCGGTGGTCGAATACCGGTCGCTGTTTTCAACGGAGTCGAGAACCGAGGGGAGATCGTTTGGGCCCCGCTGCACAGCCCGCTCGAGGAGGCTGATTCGATTTTCCAGTTCGCCAACCTCCAGCGCCTTGAGCGCAGTCTGAACCAGATACGCCAGGGCGCGGGATCGGGCAATGCTGTTCTCCAGCACCAACGTGTCCGACCAGTGGGCGCCTTCCTCGGCGAGGACAGGTGAGACCAGCGGCAGATCCTTGCTCGACATGCATACATAGAGCGCGCCGTTGACGTGGACCAGCAAGGTCGACGCCCAGGCGCGGACGAACGCTTCCCATTCAGCTGGCGGAAGGGAGTCGTTCGTTAACCGGCGGCGACGGTGACCAGGTCGTCTTCCGCCGTGGTTACCCATGGAAACGTTGTACGGCGGGTCGGTGAAGGCCATGTTCGGCCGTGTGTCGCCCAGCAACGCCGCGACGTGCGCCGCATCGGTGGCCCAAAGCGTACAAGCCAATGACCGGGTTCTGTTTCTCGTCACTTGATGCAAGGCCGCTTGGTACGTAGACGTACCGAACGGATCTTCGGCGGATTCCGTTATTCGGCGCATGTCCAGCTACGCCGGGCGGGAGATCTGGCGAATTGAAGAAAGCCGTGACTATCTCCGAGGCGGGTTTCGCCTGAATCTGAACTGAAGCCTATGGTGGCCTGAAGCAGGCGTCGCCGCCGCTGGTCGCCCCGCTGGTTCCCAGGGATAGACAAGCTCTGGCTCGGAGCACATATGGGGATCGGCGCTTCAGCCGCACCGCGAATAAAGCGGAGGGCAACGATGACCGATCTCGGACCTAAACGCCGAAGCGGCTCGGGAAGCCCACAAGAAATAGTCGAGTCAGCACGGGCGCGAGACCCCGATAGCCTCTACATTTTCGACAGCGGCCCGGCCAGGAAGATCGCGGTAGTTCCGCCCGGGGGTCCCTGTTTCGGCGCCAGAACAACGGCTCCGCGGCTGCAATCCTCCGAAACTCCACTTGGCCCGCTATCCTGTCTCGCGCCACGTCTGCACACAACGGAGCAACGTAAACGTCCAAGGTACGCCTGGGGCTGATAGGTTGCGGCCACATGGCCCAGCAGCACGCCTCGCGCTTCAACCGGCTCGAGGATCGGATCGCCTTGACTGCCGCCGTTGACCTAGAGAAGGAGCGCGCTGAGGCGCTCGCTTCGGAATTCGACGGATGCCGTGCGTTCACCGACTACGAAGACATCCTCGACGAAGTTGACGCCGTTCTCATCGCGGTCCCGCATCACTTCCACCACGCCACTGCAAAGTTCGTTCTCGAGGCCGGCAAGCACGTGCTGCTCGAGAAACCGATGGCGGACACCGAGGAAGCCTGCGTCGATTTGGTCGAGACGGCGGCGAGGTCCAAAGGCGTTTTCATGATCGCCTACGTCATGCGCTATCACCCTTTGGTCGCACGCATGAAGGAATTGCTGGACCAGAAGGCCTACGGCGACGTCTTTCAAGTGTCGATATCAACCGAGCAGCTAACGGAGTTCGGGCCGGACCACTGGCGTTCCTCCGCCCGAAACCTGGGCGGCGGGGAATTCATGAGCCACGGGTGCCACTACGTGGACATCCTGCTCTGGTTTCTCGGGCGGCCTCTGCGCGGCGTGCACCTAGGAACCAACCTCGGCACGCCGTGGATGGAGAAGGACGGCACCAGCAACGCGGTGATCGAGTTCGAAGACGGCCGGCTCGGCTATCACTTCGGCACTTGGGGCGCTCGGGGAACAAAGCTCGGCTATTCATTCCAGGCTCATTGCACCGAAGGGATGCTGGAGGTCGACTTCCGCGGCGGCAAGCTGTTGGGTCACAAGAACGTGCGCGGCGAGACGGTTCGGGACGAGACCGAGGTTCTGCTGAACGTCAAGGGCCGCAAGGTCACCGAGAACGAGCTCGCCCACTTCCTTGATTGCGTCGAAACGGGCGCCAGACCACTCACCGACGGCCCCAGCAGCCTCCAGGGCCTCCGTTTAATCTGGCGGCTCTACGCGGCCGAGGAGAGCAATGTCATCGCCGACCTGGGCGGACTGGGAC
The DNA here is from genome assembly GCA_963663595.2 of Chloroflexota bacterium. Classification (GTDB taxonomy): domain Bacteria; phylum Chloroflexota; class UBA11872; order UBA11872; family VXNJ01. Next base: position 1,322,670 of record CAXXGZ010000003.1, read on the forward strand.
TCGACGAATACCAGGGTTGATGCCCGGAGTCCCCGTTCGAACCATGATCGGCCCAGGCGCCAGGTCCGTAGAGTGCAAGAACTCGATCGGGATCCTCCCGATGGGATGTTGGACCCCGCAGGCAAACAGTTCTGCTCGCCTTGGGCCGATGCCCTCGTGGAGTTCGCACTCAGCGTTTCGCCGGCGAGCTTTGAGATCTGACGGAAACCCAGGCTGGCCTTAGTAAGCCCTTTCGCCCTTCGGGGGCTTCTCGAGATACGGAGCAGCCACGCGGCGGGACTGCTCGAGTATGTCTACACCTACTTCCTCGCTGAACGCCCCAAGCAATTGGCCGGTGACCGGGCCCGGCCTACCGTCGCCGATGGGTTGGCCATCGAGCTTTACACAAGGCATGAGGAAAAAGGGAGTGGAGGTGAAGAACGCCTCATCAGCCGTATGCACGTCGTAGGGCTCGATGTTGCGCTCGACAAACTCAAGCCCCAGCCCTGGCGCGAACTCCTTGACCGTCTCCCGCGAAATGCCGCGCAGGATGTTCCGGGGCTCCGGAGAGATGATCTGTTTGCCTTTGACGATTAGGAAGTTGGCGCCGCTTCCCTCGGTGATAAAACCATCATCATCGAGAAACACCGCGGTGGCTTTGGGATCTACCTGCCTTGCCTGGCGGGAACCCCTGCTGAAGTGGATTCGATTTCGATTCTTCATCTTGGGATCGAGCAGCCGCGCAGGGATGGTCCGCTGGGGTGGGATCACGGCGTGAACGCCGTTTTCGAGGCCATCCAGGTATCCGCCAGCGAAGGGACCCATAGGTCTGAATGCCATGAGTATCGTGCGATCGTATGAGTCAAGAGGCCCCAGCGGAAATGGGCCCGATCTGCCTCTGGAGACATCGTGATTGAACATGAAATCTTCACCGGCATCGATGGTGGCGTAGTTCCGATCGAGCAGGTCAAGCGTTATGGATTCCATCTCGTCGATGGTCATACCGGGATCGATCTCGACGACCTTCATGGACATATAAAGGCGTTCGAGATGTTGCCTCAGCCGGAATGGGACGTGGTTGAACGTGCGCGTGGTTTCGAAAACCCACTCCCCGGATTGCACACCAGCGTCCAAGATCGATACGCGGACCTCGGACTCGGGGACTATGTTGCCGTTGAAGTAGGCCAGTCTTTCGCCTTCAGTCATGAAGAAGTCCTCCCTCTAGCCAGATTCTCCAGCGCCAATCGGATCGTATACCAGCACCGCGAAGCACAGCCAACGAGGGCCCGACCGGATTCTGGCCAGACCGAGCCGGCGATACGGATTCGGGCAAGATCGAGCGGATTTTTGCGGCAGGCCGCCGATGCCCGTGACGGCGACATCTCAACATGCAGCAAGCTGCGGCTCCCTCCACATGGTTATGGTGACCGGCAGAAATCTCAAATCGTCAAACGCCGGCTATCGATCCCTTTGCTGAAGATTGCAGTGCGCGTTTGATGCGATAAACCGCTGCCTCTCTTCGCTGACAGAGAGGCGCATTGGATTGACGACGAATATCCGCATGAGACTTGCCGGTCACATGCGAGATCCGCAATATCCGGTCCACCGGTTCTCGCGAGACGGCGGATACGCGTAAAATCCCTCGACGAACGGCGACGCCATTTTGATCGAAAGTTTCGAGTAACCCCTAATCCCGACATTGACCGATTGACGAACGTACCCGATTTGAGCGACCGACCTCCTGAGGGCTACGAAGCTCCACGCGGAGCGACGCCCGCCGACGCGGAGTTGCTCGGGTTGCTCACCAGCACGGTGTTCCGGGGCGCGGGGGCGCCGGCGGACGCCATGCCCAGTCAGTTTCCTTTGCTCTACGCCGAGTCGAACCTGCCCAATTTCCGCATCATCCGCCACGACTCGAAACCGGTGTCCGGGGTCGGAATCAGGATTTCCGACGCCATTTGCCTGGGGCATCCCTTCAGGATCGGAAGTATCGGCTCCGTATGCACGTATGAGGAACATCGCGGAAAGGGACTCGCCACGCTTCTGATGCACGACTCCGAGAGGCATATGCGAGCCGAGGGCGTGGATCTCGTGATCGTATCCGGCGGTCGCGGACTGTACCGAAGAATGAATTACGAGCCGGCGGGGCAGGTCGGGCATTACGCCGTACCTGCGGTCAATCCTCCGCCCGGACTCGCTTGGCGGGATGCGGACGATGAGGATGTCGAGGCCATGGCTCGGCTATACGTTCAAAAGCCGGTTCGCTTCCGCCGTCCTCTGGAGGATTTCCGAGCTACCCTGGCGGCGTTCAGGATCCAGGTACGGGCGGGGCCCGGACGTACTCTCGTGGCCGAGGCTGGGGACCGAATCACCGCCTATTTGAGTGCGCTGATGCGGCGCCGTGATGGAGTTCTCACGCTTGAGACGAGCGAAACGGCAGGGGATCCCGAGGCGACCATAGACCTGGCGGCGACGTTGGCGGCGGACCAAGGAACTGAGTCTTTCGACCTGGCCGTGCCTGGCGCACACGAAGATCTGAGTGACGCTTGTGAACGGCGTGGACTTGCTCGTGTAGACAAACCTGAATCAGGAACGTTCAAGCTGCTCGATCCCGAGCGATTCGTAGACAGACTTCGGCCGCTGCTCGCTGAACGCGCAAGCTCGGAGGCGGCTTTGTCGTTAAGGGCGGTGAACCGAGTAGGGGGCTGCGCGTTTCAACTCAACGGCGAGCGTCTGGACATCAACAGCGAGGCCGACCTGCTCAGGCTGGTGTTCGAACCGGGGTGGGAAGCTGGCGAATTGCCCGCCGGTCCGCTTGGCTCGTTCCTGGCGTCGGGGTTTCCGCTGCCCATGATCATGCCCGGCTTCAATTACGCATAGGCAACCGCGTTCGAGTCGAGGCTCGGTATCCCGATGCTGACAACCCGCCCAGCCCGTTACCGACATTCGTATCACCCACAACGCAAGTGTTCATCGGGCCCTGATTCCAGTCGATACCCGCGACCGTTCCATTCGATTCAGATCGTCGCGGCCGATCGGTTCGTCTTCAACCGGCGAGAATCTCACCCAGGACATGTATGAACCCCCTCAGCAACTCGCGGTCGTGGGCGCCGTACGCGGTCACTCCCGAGGCACGACCTCGAAGAATACGCCTTCCACGCTCAAGACCCGGTAGCGGCTCTCGTAGTCTTCCCTGCTCCGCTGTAGGTACAGGCGCCGCCCACTCCCCAGGATTTTGTCCGCCTGCTCGATCCCCATCGTCCAGTAGTCGGTCGTCTTGACCTCCAGGCCCGTGTTCAGCCCTTTGACGTATATCACGTACCGTGGATACCACGACGACGTCCAGTTGGTCATGAACACGCTGTTGGGAGCGGAATGACGCACGATTCCCTCGCCAAGGATGTATTGCTCCTCCGCATTCTCTCTGTGACGCTGGATATTGAGGGCGGTGGGGCCCGAGAGCTGTTCCCACGCGCGCAGGCCCGCGATCACCAGCAGAATTGAAAGTGCCATCGGCATGACCATCCTCGCCGGACGCGTTCCCCGGAGTCCGCGCGCGAGCCTCCGTACGAGCCGGAGAGCGAATCCGAGGGTCACGGCGAGGCAGATTGCCGCTACGCAGTAGATGACGACGAAGTACCGATCAACGTCCAGCAGCGGACTTGTGGACAGCGCGAACCACAGGGTGGTGGCGGCCGTCCAGAGGCACCAGGCCGCAAGCCGAGACCGGGTCGCGACCAGCAGGAGCCACCCTAGACCGGCGGCGCCCACCCATATCCATCCGAATTCGCGCAGCGCGTCGTGCGCGAAGCGGGGCCACTCCGCCAGGATCGCCTGACTTCCCTCTGCCAGGGGGTTTTCAACGGCGTCGGTGCTGGAGACCCACAGCAAAGGCTTGCGCACAACGAGATAGACGGCTTCATCGAAACTGATGCGCCGCCAGTTCTCCGGCCGGGATATCGTGACGTCCATGAAAAGCGCCCTAAGGAAGTAAAGCCACGGCAGCAGGCCCAGCAAGAAGGCCCCCAAGGACAAGAAAGCGCTTTTGGGCCTGAGCAGACCCCGGTAGGGCTTCAGAGCAATGAACCCCACCGTCGCCGGAACCATGAAGAGGCTGATTCCGTGGTTCGTGAGGGACAGTCCGGTAGCGAAGGCAACCAGGGCAAGGCGGGACGCGGAAGGGCGCGAGTCGTAGCGAAGGAGCGTTACAACGACCCCGAGCACCAGCGCCGCCTGCAAGCTCATCATCTCGGCCTGGACAGCATGCTCCCAGACGCTGTAGCCGGTAGCGAACACCGTCGTTGTAAGTAACGCGGCCATCCAAGAGCCTGAGAGCTTCCAGGCCGCCGCAAACAGCAGGACGCCCGCCGCGGCCGCGAATGTTCCATTCACGACGTTGGCGGCGTGGGTCGGCTCCAGAAACTTCAGCAGATGAGTGCCGAAATAGATGCTGGCGGTGAGAAGCGGGAATCCAGGCGAATGCGGGATGCCGCCCTGATATCCGAAAGTCTGGAACTCCCCCCAGTTTCCCCCTCCGACGGTCGTCACTGCGCTGATCCAGTAGAAGGCCAGGAGGCCGACGGAAATCGGCAGCATGCCCAGAAGGAATGAGCGGGTAGGCGTTTTCACGAACGTGCTTTCCGTCGCGGACCCGCCCTCAGATGAGATCGCTGATTTATCGCCGGTGTCGCAATGTGACGGATTGTGGCATCCGCCAAAGCCTGCAACAAGCAGGACATTCCACTCTCGACGGGCGGTTTGCAAGTCATTTGCTTCAGCGATTGTGACGGGGGTGCGTACGAACCGTCGAGATGCGATCTGCGGATCCTGGGGCCCGCCGCCCGCCCCCGAGTCCACATTACAGGTAAACTATCGCAACACCAGGCGGAACAGACCGATACCCGTCTACTCGACGATCGACTCGCGACTCATCCTGGAGGTTCCTTCACCAAGTTCGGGGCGCATTGACTCGCGGACCGCTGATCTTAGCGTCTGATAACACCGATTCAATCCCGGCTCTTGCACGAATACGGCGGAATACGTCATGGCGGGCCTTGGAATGCGATTCGATTCGATCAAACTGATTGATTCCGCCACCTCTCAAATAACTGTCTGAGGATACGGCTGATTGATGAATGGCAGGACGAAGCTCGGCCGGTTCTTCCGGTCGCGTCTGCTTCCGGCGTTGCTGATCGGCGCCATGCTTGTCTCAACGTCCGCTCCCGCAGCGATAGCGGAGGCGCCTCAAGACTATGCGGTCGCCGGAGGGCGATTTTTCCCCGAGACGGGCGGAGGCGATGGTCGGGGCTATTCGGTGACGGATACGGAGGATATCGCCTTCTGGTCGACTCTTCGCGAGATCGGGGGTGTAGAGCATATCGGTCAACCGATTTCACATCGATGGACAGTCGCAGGCGTTACCTATCAGGCGTTTCAACGAGCGGTGATGCAGTCGATCGATGGCGGGAGCGTCACGTTCCTGAACATCTACGATGAACTGGCCAGGGCTGGATTTAACGCCTGGTTGGAAGCCACACACGGCGTGCCTCCCACCACACCAAATCCCGGCGATTCCCCCGGGGGCATCGCCGAACTCAACGCGGAGCAGATAGCCCTCTTGGATGACGCCGGAGCCATTCGTCAGGCCTGGTTCGCGCAACCGCGCTGGCTCGACCTCTACGGCTTGCCCGTTGTAGGTGTGAACCGTTTCGGCGTGCGGGTGCTGCGTGCTCAGCGCGCCGTCTTTTTCGAGTGGTCGGTCGATACGTCCGTAAATCCGGTCGGTCGGGTGCTTCTCGCCGACGCGGGAAAACACTTCATGCAGGCGGGCATGATCCCGGCGGACGCAATGACTCCCGAAGCGGCGCGAACGCCGGCCGGATCGACTGGAACCATCGCCTTCGTCAGCGACAGGGGCGGTCAATGGGATCTGAACGTAATGGCGCCTGATGGGAGCGATATCCGCCGCATAACCGACCTGGGGCTGGTGTATGGACGGCCAAGCTGGTCATCCGACGGGTCCAAGCTCGCCTTCGGCGCCATGGTGAACGGCTCGTACGAGGTATTTATCGCCGACGCGGATGGAGGCGGATTGGTCCAGCTTACGGACCAACCCGGCATCGACTGGGAACCTTGGCTCTCGCCGGACGGCTCGCAGGTCCTTTACGTGAGCGATCGTGAGGGTGGTCAATTCGCCCTGTACCTGATGAATTCCGACGGCTCCGATTCGCGGCGGATTTCGAACATCGCGGGATCGTATTGCTACCCGGCATGGTCGCCCGACGGTCAGATGGTGCTTTACGAACTATCCGGAGTGCTGGGGGTCATGCGGGTCGACGGCAGACCGATCGATGGAGTGCTGCAAAAACAACTGGGACCTGGTACGGACCCCGTCTGGTCCCCCGATGGCAGCCAGATCGCGTTTGCGCGCTACGTCGACGATAACTTCGAGGTGTTCATTGCCGACGCGAACGGGGGCAACGAACTGAGGTTGACGAAAAACCCGGCGGCCGACGTGAACCCAACCTGGTCGCCTGACGGGACGACGATCGCGTTTGCCAGTTTCCGCGACGCGAACTGGGAGATCTACACGATCCTGGCGGACGGTTCCGATCTTGGCCGCGTCACCGACGATCCCGCAACCGATTTCCTGCCGACCTGGGGCGCGTAAGACCATGGCACCCGACGCGATCGCCGTCCAGATGGTTCGTTTCGGCACGCCATGAGAAATCAAAGCGCCGCGGCCGAGCCGTCCCACCTCTGATCGCAGGCCGCGAGATAGGCGCGGCCATCGTCTGACTTCTCGATTGCGACCGTACGCGTCCCCGCCCCCCAAGCCGGAATCACATCCACCGAACCGCACGATTCCACGAAATGGCGGCGTACGTCCGCTGGTAACCTCGACTCCATGAACGTGCGATCGGTGTTCTCGGCATGGCCCCAGCGCGGGAAGTCGATGGCCTGCTGCGGGTCCATCCCGTGATTTAGAACGCAGTTCAGAAATTGGAGGCTTGTCTGGGGCTGATAACCACCGCCCATGCTCGCGCCAAATAGTCTTGTGGAACCGTGATCCTCCACGAAGTAAGTCATGAGCGTATGGAGGGGCCGCTTACCCGGCGCCGGCGCGTTGCGAGACGACGGATCGCTGGAGAAACCGTTCATTCGATTGTTCAACAAGACGCCTGTTCCAGGAACCACGACCTGCGAACCCCAGTAGGCTGCCACGCTCTGTATGAACGTGATCTCATTGCCCCCTGCGTCGGCGGCCACAAGACAACTGGTGTCGGCCGAGTCTATCTCCACCGCGCTGGGTTCTTCGACGGGCAGTCCCGCGAGCAACTCCCGGCGCCTCGATTCGATGTGGCGATCCGAGAGCATGTCGCCATCCAGACACTCCCCCACCGCCGGGTCGGCGATGAAACGGCGGAGATCGGCAAAGGCCAGTCGCTTCGCGCCAACCATCAGGACAATTGCTTCCGGCGAGGCCGGATCGAAGTGCGCCCAGTTCGTGTCGTCGAGGATGCGGATTTCCTCCAGCAAGGCGCATCCCTGCGAAACCGGAGGCTGGGCGTAGATGGTGTTTCCGTTGTACTCAACGCTGATCGGCGCGCGTTCCTCGCACTCGTATGACTGCAAATCCGCCCGGCGGAGCCAGCCGTTCTCTTCCCGGCTGTATTGTTCCAGCCTGTCCGCGAACTCCCCCCGATAGAAGGAAGCTGCCCCATCCTCCGCGATTTGGCGAAGCGTGCTGCCGAGATCGGGCTGGACGAGGATGTCGCCGGTCGCGGGAATCGCGCCACTTGGCATCATGGCGGCGACGGTCGATGGGAAACGCCGCAACTGGCTCTCGAGTCGGTCGTACACGCCCGCCAGATGACGACATACGACGAATCCCCGGTCACACAGTTCGATGGCGGGCTCGAGTACCTTCGCCAGCGGCCACGTTCCATACGAATTGACGATTCGCTCCCAACCCGCCACGGCCCCGGGTACTGCCGCCGACCGGATACCGGTCACTCACGTCCAGCCAGGAGTTCGCCGGCATCAGGGAGCATTGGGGCCGGTCCGCTGGCATTGATTGCCCTGACGTCCCCGCCCGCAGGCTTCAGCAATGCGAACACATCGCCGCCCAGATGGCTGGTGATCGGTTCGACGACGGCCAGGACCGCGCCGGCCGCAACCGCCGCATCGAAGGCGTTGCCTCCATGCATCAGCACGCCCAGTCCGGCCGTCGTCGCGCGATGATTGCCTGTGGATATGACGGCGAAGCCTCCAACCGTTCCTCGCTCGGTGCGGTAGCCTCTATCGCCGCTTTCGTCCATAGGGACCATCCCATCGCTCTCGTAGTCATACTTCATGATTGGAGAAGGGTAGGTCACGGAACGATGGCGATCCACACGGGGCGTGTAATTCGGTTGAGTCAATCGCGGGCGCGGACGGGACGATCCCCAATCGCCCCGAACCCCGGCCGCGGATTCCACGGTCATCCGCCAGATCCCGTCGAATCGCGTCCTAGTACGATTTGCATCGGCTCGGTAACGGATCCAGATCAGCATCGTTTTACACGCCGGCGGGGAGTCCCAGCCGCGACATAGTCGCAAGATCCCCAGCGGCCTCAAACTAGGAAACGGCGGCCTATGAAATCATCCCGCAGGCGATGGTCCGTTACGAGGCTGGCGCTCATCGGGGTCGCCGGCGCCGTCGTCCTCGGCCTTTTAGTTGTGGTCGCCCTGGCCATGGCCATTTTCCCCATTTCCAGGGAAAGTTCAACAGAAGGGTCGACAGCCCGAGACGCACAGGTGGTTCTAGGAGCCCCGGTAGCCAAGCGCGGCGCGATCGAGATAGAGGATTTCGCACCAGCTCCCGCCACCGCAGACGCGGTAGTGGTCGAACGGGCGGTGGAGGCGGAGATGGTAGCGGAAGCGTCGCCCCCGCAGGGTGCGGGTCAGAAAGCTCCGGCGCCTGGGGTCGTGGATCGCAAGATCGTTCGCAATGCCACCCTCGAGATGATCGTGGCCCAAATCGCGGTGGCCCTCGACCGCATAGACGCGGTCGTCAGCGGCATATCCGGGGCCTACGTGGCGGATTCCGACGTCAAGGACCAGGACTCCAGATTGCCGAGCAGGGTAGTGCTTCGGGTGCCGTCAGCGAGCTTCCAGCAAGCCGTGGCGGACCTGAAAGCGCTGGCCGTCGAGGTACTCGACGAAAGGATCGGGACCCGCGACGTTACGGAGCAGTTCACGGATCTGTCTTCACAACTTAGGAATCTGCGCGCAACCGAAGACCAATTCTTGGCCCTGCTCGAGCGTGCCGACAAGGTGGAGGACATAGTTCAAATCCAAGATCGACTGAGCCGCGTTCGCGGTGATATCGAACTTCTGCAGGGCCGGTTGAACCTGCTCGAGAACCAGGTGGATCTCTCGACGGTCACCGCGATCCTGCACGCGCCACCCGACCTTACGATCGAATTGCTTCCACAGGGAGTTCCCGCTTCGGGACATTCCTTCACGACGGTCATCGAATATGGAAACGAGGGCAGCGTTCGGGCCCGAGACGTTGTGATCAGGCTTTCGGTCCCAGATGGACTACGGTTCGAGACGACCAGCTCCGGTGGGAAGTACGACTCATCTGCTAGAAGCGTCACATGGGAGTTGGGCGAAGTCGCGCCGGGCGTCAATGGCCGGGTCACCGCGGCATTCCTGGCCGAACCCGGGGGCCGGGCGCTCAGTCCGGTGGCCTTCATCGAATCGTCGACCGCTGAGAAAAAGCCGGAGAACGATACCGATCAGGTCAAAATTGATTTCGTTCCCGATCTCACGGTGGATCTATTCGGCCCATCGTCGCTGGCGGAAGGCAGCCACGGAGATCTTTTCCTCCGACTGGAAAACCGAGGGACGGGTGACGCGGAAGACGTTACCGCCACCCTGGCCGTCCCGGCTGGAACCACCTTTGTCAGCGCCGACGGCGGCGGGGCCTACGACGAATCAGGCAAAGAGATCGTCTGGAAGGTTGGTCGCCTGGCCCCGAATCGGAGCGAGGACTTCGCGGCCACGATCAGGGTGGACGTGCCCGAGGGAAGACTCGCCTTCGAGGCGTCCGTGATGTCGACCATTGAGGACGCATCCGAGCGCGACAATGCCTCGAGCCTGTCGATCACCGCCATCGAGGAGGATGTGTCGGAGCGGGACGTCTGGCGGCCCGGCGGCACGCTGTCGAACAGCGTCGAGGCTCTAGGCTCGTTCACCCAAGCGCTGGTGGACGCACTAATCTGGATCGCGACGTTCGCGGTTCCGCTGGCCGTCGTCGTCGCGGTCATCGCAATACCTGTGATTCTGGTCAGACGGCGACGGGCCAATCGCTAGCCCCAACACCAGCCGCCTTGCAGGTCCGAATGGGACAGAGTCTCAGGCTCGCGAAAACGCGCCGTCCACCGTTGGCCTTATCCGAGCGGGATCACTACGATGGACGAGCATCGGCCACTGGGATATAAGCGTAAATTGGGGCCTTGCTGGAGCGAGTAGATCATGAGTCAAACGAGACGCTTTAAAGTCGTAATCGCCGGGTCCGGATTCCCAGACAGCGAACCGGAGACCGAACACCTCGCCGAGATAGCCAATGTGGTCACCGACGACGCTTCCTCACGCGAGGCGCTCCTCGAAATGGTGTCCGACGCCGACGCGATCTTGGTCGATTCCGCGCAGATCGACGACGACGTGATGGCGGCGGCGAAAAGCCTGAAGGTCATCGCCGGCTATGGGGTGGGCGTCGATCAGATCGACGTTGAGGCGGCAGTGCGACGCGGGATCGCGGTGTGTAATTCGCCCGAGGCCATGTCGAACGAAGTGGCCGAACATGCCATTGGCCTCCTTTTCGCGCTGGCCAGGCAGTCACAATTCGCCGACGCCGACGTTCGCCTCCGTCAGACTTGGGATCCGTTCAGCCCCAGCTACAGGCCAATCCTCCTCCGAGGAAAGAAGCTTGCCATCGTCGGCTTTGGGCGGACAGGCAGCCGAACGGGCCGAATCGCCGCGGGCATCGGGATGAAGCTCCTGGTTTACGACCCCTACATCGATCCGGCGCGGCTGGGTATCCCCGACGATTGGGACATCCACTTCGGTGCTTCTTTGCAGGAGGTGGTTGGAGAGGCCGACGCGGTCATCCTGCATGTTCCGCTGACCGATGAGACGCGCCGCATGATAGACGCCGAGGCCCTGGGAAACTTCAAGCCCGGCAATTTACTGATCAACGTGTCACGCGGGGGCGTTATTGACCAGGCTGCGTTGCACGGTGCATTGAAGAACGGCCGGTTAGCGGGCGCGGCGCTCGATGTGTTCGATCCGGAGCCTCCCAGCTGGGACGAATCGCTGTTGACGCTACCAAACCTGATCGCCACGCCGCATATGGCCTGGAGATCGGAGAGCTCCGGGCGACGCATGCAGACGGACGCGAGCAGCGAGGTGCGTCGTATCCTTCTGGGAGAAACGCCAAAATGGAGAGTCGGTTGAACACTCCCTTCGCTCAGACCGCCAAAGAATAGTTTCGACATTAGGCACATTCCGGCTGCCTGATCCGGATTTCCGCCAGAAGCCTCACATGGATCCTCGATAGCGCGCACTCCCTCTCAATCATGCGAGCAGTCAAGGCGTCGGCCCCCTGAACGAAACCGACAGTCCGATTCGCGAACCGCGGATGTGCGCAGGACGTCGCCGGATCGGCCAACGCCGAGACGCTGATTCACGACAATGTGGGTCGCACCAGCCGTGTTGCTACGCTCTTTTCCTACGACCTCCATCCAGTATTAGAAGGACCGCCTCACTCCGTGGATGATTCCGAAAATCGCGGGCGGATGAGGACCTCTTCCACCGACCAGATCGCGATGTTTCTGGCGCTGCTGACCATGTCGATGGGTGTGGCGATCGTGGGTCCGGTTCTCGACGATATCCGGCGGGATTTCGACGTCTCCTTCACGGAGTTGGGCCTCATATTCGCGCTGCCTACCCTGGCGCGGGTGTTCTTCACGCTCCCATCGGGCTATTTAGCCGACCGATTCTCGGCCCGCTCGCTGACATTCCTCGGCGCGCTATCCGCGGCGCTGAGCGGCGTTGGAATGGGTCTGGCCCCGAGTTTTGAGCTGTTATTGGCGTCATCCATGATTGCGGGCGCTGGGTCCGCCCTGGCTTCGACCGCGGTGTTGAGTCATGCGTTGCGATCGGGAAATGGAGCAAGCCGAAGCAAGGGCGTCGGACGGCTCATGTCGAGCTACATGGTGGGCGGGGTTGCCGGCCCTGTCTTGTCGGGCGCGCTCGCCGATTCGGCGGGCTGGCGATCGGCGTTCATCGTCGTGGCGGTGGTGAATCTCGTCAGCGCGGGGATCGCCTGGGCATTTATCAGCGCGCGGCGTCCGCGGGGCCGGGTACACCGGCTCGGCCACTGGTACAAGCCGTCCTCCCTGGGATTGAGTAAGCCGGTGCTGGACGTTGTGAGCGTCAGCGCCCTGCTGTGGGGAGCGGCGATGGGTTTCCACATGATAGTTCTGCCGCTTTACGGGAGCGTCGGCGTTCGCCTGGACGCGGCGTCCGTGGGGCTTGTCCTCGCGGTCTCGACCGGGGTCCGGGCACTATCGATATTCTTCAGCGGGGAAATCATCGAACGAGTCGGACGCGTCCCCGCTTTCGCGGTGTGCGCCGGTGCGGGACTTGTCGGTTCGATTCTCCTGCTCTTGTCGCCGAGTCTCGGCGCGTTCCTCCTCGTCGCGGCGGCCTTCTCCGCCGTTCTGATCGTCGGACCGTTTACCACCGTGCTTGTGGCGGAACGCGTTCCCGCGGGCGAACTCGGAAGATCCATGGCGGGCATGCAGTTCCTGACGGACACCTTCATGCTGGGCGTGCCACTGGGATTGGGGTATCTACTCGATGCCAGCGGATTCGGCCTGGTGGGCTTGGTCTTCCTCGCGACGTACGCGGTCATAGCGATCAATGGTCTCAGGGTGTTTCGCAATGTTCCCGGGAATGCCTCAGGCGAAGCTGTCGAACCCTAGGCACTCTTCTGATGGCGGACCGACGATCCCGCAATGATCCGAGTTTCGGGGTCGTTGAGCGCCGCGGTTCAAGCCCGAAGTAAGATGACCGGCAGCCCCACACCGCGGCGGAGCCGCGCATTTTGAGGGCGGTAGCGAGGGAGCGTATGAAGAACTACGGTACGTTCGAGCGGTACTTTGTCCTGGAGTTTTACGACGACTATCGCGACGGCCTGATAGACGGCCGGGCGCTTACGCGTCGGGTCGCGTTTATCACTGGAAGCATGGCCGCCGCGGCGGCAGCCATGGCGGCGGTGGGCTGCACTCGAGACGAGGTTCCAAGCGCGGACGAGCCCATGCCGCAGGCTAAGGCGGCAGCCCCGACATCTCGACCCACGGGCCAATCGACCGGCGAATCCGGCCGGGCCGGCACGGCGCGTGCCACCGTAGCATCCGTTCCGGAAGGGCTCAGCGAGTTTTCAGTTTCGGAAGACGATCCGGCCATCACGGCCGCCGACATACTCGTTACCTCGGGCGGCCAGGAGATTTCCGGCTACCTCGTTCGCCCGGCGCAGGGCAGTCCCGTGCCGGGAATCCTGGTGTGTCATGAAAACCGAGGGCTGGTTGAACACATCCGAGACGTGACGCGACGGTTCGCCAAGGCCGGCTACGCCGCGCTTGCCCTCGATCTTCTCTCGCGCGAGGGCGGGACGGCGGCATTTGACAGGGACGCAGTCCCTGGGGCGCTGACCGCCGCCGGTTCCGAGCGCCACGTCGCCGATTTCACCGCCGCGTTCGAGTATCTGCGAAACAGCGAGAACGTGGACGCGGGCCGAATAGGGATGACCGGCTACTGCTTCGGCGGCGGAATCACATGGCGCACGGCCACGGCGGTCGCCGACTTGAAGGCGGCCGTTCCCTTTTATGGGCCCGCGCCAGATCTCGAGGACGTGCCAAAGATCAACGCCGCCGTGCTCGGCGCTTATGCCGAACTGGATAACCGCATCAACGCCGGGTTTGAAGCTCTCACGGAAGCGCTCGTCGCCGCCGGGACGGTCCATGAGATGAAGGTCTACCCCGGCGTGAACCACGCCTTCCACAACGACACGGGTCCCCGCTACGACGAGGAGCAGGCAAGAAACGCGTGGAATGACACGCTTGCCTGGTTTGAACGGTATCTGTAGAGCGGGTCGCGCCGCCCGGCATTATTAATGTCTACACCGCCAAATTGGAGTCGCCGCGCTAAGGCGGCCGATTGCACGCCTCATGCACGCTGATCTCCGGGGAACCGCGATCAGGTTGCGTCGCGCCTGATCCAGATCGTCATATCGGACTCTCCCCTGTTGGCCCACGCGAAATACGGAATCGCGGCGAGTTCGACGTCTCGTGATCTCGTTGGCGGGGCGCCAACGTCCCGATACAGTGAGTCCGAACCCCAATCGCCGGTCTTGCCCGGGCTACGAATCTCGACCACGCCGCCGAGCAGATCGGACCGGTACGTCTGGCGCAGGTCGGCCGTCGGTTCGTTCGCGCCGGTTCTCAATTGCGCCGAACGCAACATCGCGTTGGGGTTATCCGCGCTTTCGAAACAATAGACGAGCGGGGGGCTTTACCCAAAAGGTGTGGAATTTAGTTAAAGGCGGTGTACCTTCCTGCTGAGTTTTAGGTGCCGGGCAAAGCCTGGCGCAGGAAGGAGGACACCGCCATGAGGAATGAGACCATTGGGGGCGATGCGCCGTCAAGCGCCGCCTACGAAGGGCTGGAGGCGTTCGTACGCCAGAAGGTCCAGGGCTTCATCCAGGAGGTCTTGGAAGAGGAGGTGACGGCGCTACTGGGGCGCAGGCGCTGGCAACGGCGCCGAGGCGTCGACGAGGTCCCTGGCTACCGCAACGGGTACGGCAGGCTCAGGAAGCTGTCACTGACTTCGGGGACGGTTGAGGTGCGCCGGCCGCGGGTGCGGGGGCTGGAGGAGCGGTTTGAGAGCCGGATCCTGCCTTTGTTCAAGCGGCGCACGCGCGAGGTAGGAGAGCTGTTGCCGCAGCTCTATCTGCATGGGTTGGCGGAGGGTGACTTCGATCTGGCATTACGAGGTCTGCTGGGTGAAGGGGCGCCGCTGTCGGCATCGTCCATCGCGCGGCTGAAGGCGGGGTGGCTGGCCGAGTACGAGGCGTTCAAGAAGAGGTCGCTGCTGGACTCAGAGATCGTCTACCTGTGGGTTGACGGCGTCTACGTCAAGGCGGGCCTGGAGAAGGAGAAGGCGGCGTTACTGGTGGCCATAGGCGGGGTGCGCGACGGGCGCAAGCTGGTGCTTGCGGTGGAACCTGGCTA
Organism: Chloroflexota bacterium; assembly: GCA_963663595.2. Taxonomy (GTDB): domain Bacteria; phylum Chloroflexota; class UBA11872; order UBA11872; family VXNJ01. The sequence continues at coordinate 1,337,992 of CAXXGZ010000003.1, forward strand.
CCGCGAGTCCAAGCAGAGCTGGGCCGGGATGCTGCGCGGTCTGAAGGAGAGGGGCATGAACTGCCCGTCCGTGGTCGTGGGAGACGGGCACCTGGGAATCTGGGGCGCGCTGGCAGAGGTGTTTCCGAAGGCAAAGGAGCAGCGCTGCTGGAACCACCGGATCGTAAACGTGCTGGACAAGCTGCCGAAGTCGCGGCAGGCGGAAGGCAAGCTGCTGCTGACCGCGATCCCCTACGCGCAGACCAGGGCGGAGGTAGAGCGGTTGAAGGGCAGGTTCCAGGACTGGTGCAAAGGGAAGGGGTTCGAAGGCGCCGCAGAGCTCATCGAGTACGACTGGGAACGCATGGTCACCTTTTATGACTTCCCCAAAGCCCACTGGAAACATCTGCGCACCACCAACATCATCGAGTCGCCGTTTGCCGCGGTGCGGTTGCGGACGGCCGCGGCCAAGCGTTACAAAAAGGTCGCCAATGCCACCGCGGTGATCTGGAAGACCCTGATGGTGGCGGAATCGCGATTCCGGCGCCTCGATGCGCCGCATCTGGTGGCCGAAGTCGCGGAAGGAGCCGTCTTCGTCGACGGGGAGCGTTTTTTGAAGAGCAGGAGAGAAAAGGTCGCCGCCTGAGGCTATTTACACACCTTTAGGGGAAACCCCCAACCAGAACGTGGAATCCCCAGGCAGGTTGTAACTCCCGTTCAGCGGCCCAACTCAAACTGAAGTTCAACGCGGCGGATTCTAAGACCGCATTTCACCCAGATTGATTTCAAACAGCGGGCAAACGTCAAACAATCGGGCGATGAGCTGGTGTCACGACAGTCATCGGGAGGCCCGGCGTCACCACCCGGGCCAGCACGCAAGAGTCGTGGGAGGTCAGCCCCGACCGCTTCCGGCCGGGTACTAAGGACTGCCCTGCTCGAAGATGCGGAACGAATAGAGCTGGGAATCCCGCATTATGAACCTCAGCCTCCGGTAGCTGTCGGCACCAAGTGCGATTCCGGAGTCCGGGCGCGGGACCAGGCTATCGCCCTTCCACGTGACTTCGTGGTGGACCGAGTCGCCGACAAACGCGTCACACTCGGAAGCTCCTCTGTCGGGCAAGACAGCGCCGGTGGCATCGAGAATCTCGACTTTGACGTACCCCTGCGAACCGCATGCGGCGTTGATCGTGAGCCGGTCACCCGCCGACGCCACGGGCTGGGTGACGATCACCCCTTCCCTTAGCCTGTGCGCGTCGAGCGACACGAAGCCGTCCAAGCGCATCGTCGCGAGACCCAGGAAGTAACCACGGGCGGCGGCGTCCCAGGCCTCCGGCACGTCCTTCCACACATCCGGGTTCTCCAGCGATTCGCGATGTCCTGCGAACCACCAATCGTGATGATTCCGCGCTCCCCCGAAATACACCTTCAGCGCAGGACCGTCCGCAATTGGTGGGCTGGTCATGTTGATCATGAACTGGTCCCAGCTTCCGGGGGCACCCAGATCGAGCCAATCGCGACCGGGGGCCAAGCGGTTCCAGTTCCTTCCGTCCCGGCTATGTAGCAATTGTGGAGTCATCGTATTCGAGACCATGTGAAAGACGTTCAGGAAACCGATCCACTGGTTTCCCAGGCGGTACGGAGCCATGCCGTAGAAGGAGTCGTCCAGGTTGTCCAGTTCGGGGTCGGGCGCAAGAATGATGCGCGGCTCCGTCCAGTCCAGGAAATCCCGGCTTTCCGAGAGGAATATCCGTCGCTTGTTACGCCGATTCGATAGGCCAACGACCCGGTCGAATCCGGGCGTGCCGCCCATCCCGGTGCTGGCGTCGCCCAGCAGGCCTGCTTCCGATTTGGGTCCCACGCCCTGCCACGGGTGGCGGGTGAAATTGAGGTATGTTTGAGTCGCAGGGTCGTAGGTGGTTATCAGGACATCATTCAGGTGAGCGCCGAGCTTGCCGAACATCGGGACCCGGTCAAACGGGGTCCAATGAATCGCGTCAGCTGAGAAGGCCGCGCGAATCAGTGCGCCCGGTCCCGGCTGCGCGCGTTCGGCGCCCGGGGGAATTGTCACGAACAGCGTCTTGTACCGACGCCGCGGGTCCGTCTCAAGCGGATCGTCAACTACGCAGAGGTCGTAGGCGGACCCGTAGTCCTCCGTGCCGAAGACGATATTGGTGTCATGGCCGGCTTCGTCTTGGATGCCCATCGGGGGTTTATGCCAGTCGATCCCGTTGTCTGAGCTTGCGTAAAGCTGGCGCAGCCGGGCGTTGTCCCAGCTGGTGATCGAGCCGCCCTCGCGGGCCACGCGCTCGGGGTCGATCTTCCAATCGGTGTACAAGCAATGATGGGTGCCGCTCGCTTCATCCCGCCATACGTGCCATCCGTTGAAGGTGAAGTACGTGATGTGCTCCCAGGGACGGTCCTTCTGGATAAGAGGGTTGGCGTCGATCTTTTTCGGGCTATGGATCGTCCGCGTGACGCCCTGGGCTATCTCGATGATTCCGTTGTCAAAGAAGTATTGAGACTCATCTCCCACGAATAAGCCGGTCGTGTCCAAATCCATCAGTGCAGCTCTCCCCAACGTAGGTGCGACGAGGTCCTGCGCCTCACACATTCGGTGCTCAGTGACGCCGACAGCCGCGCACTCTTTCGTAGCTGGGCGGATCGTATCAGGCAGGGAGCCCTTGAGCGTCGGCTCGCCCGACGTGATCCTCGGGCACACCAATAGCGCACGCACACACATGTGCCCGCGAATCTAGTGATGAACCACTATCTGTTGATAGTAGTGGCCGAACAATCAGATACCCCCGTCGATTGAATCGGCGCTAAGACGCAGATCGGCGGTCGGAATCTTCCTCCGCCGTCGGCGATCGAAAATAGGGTGGGGCGGGATCAGCAACGCAAAGGCAAGATCTCCTCAGATCATGGAAGATCTGATCGAACTTACCGAAGCAGGGACACTCAAACCTGTGGTTGGCCATGAGCTTCCATTCGCGAAAGCGTCAGAGGCCCACCGTCTAATAGAGCACCGAGAATCCGTAGGCAAGGTCGTGCTGGTGCCGTTGACGAGGCGCTGACGAAAAGGCAAGCCCGCACGTCGCTCGCTGCTTTCCGATGGAGACTTCGAGCGAATGATCAACGTAACGTCGAATCGACCCGCTTCAACCAACGAGCCCGAGAACGAGTAGCAATCTCCGATTATTTAACGGTCGGCGTGTCCAAGCGACCTGGCAGGCGCGATACGATCTCGTACCAGTTGCTTAAGCTCCTTAGGCTGGGGAAATCTCCCTTCATCCTGGCGTGACCAAATAGTTTCGCCGTCAATTCGTATCATGAGTATCCCTCCGCGGCCTGGGATAAGCGCGACCTCTCCAAGTTCGGCTTCGAACGAAGAGAGCAGCTCCTGTGCCATCCATGCGGCGCGCAGCAACCACCGACACTGCGTGCAGTATTCGATTTCCACACGCGGCCGGCCGCTCATCTCAACCGCACCTGTCCGTCACAACGCTGAAACCGCCCAAAAGGCACTCTTGTGCTTTGCACTCCATTGAAGTTGCTACTACCTCCAAAGATTTCTGTCCGGAGAAGTAGATCGGAGAAGAAACATGGACTCCAACTGTCATAGCTTACGCGGTGGATCTATCTCCTTTGCTTCTGTTGCCAGGGGGCCAGGGACGACGGCCCGGTCGTGAGGCTATTCGGATGCGCAGGGATCAGCGGAGCCGATAACCACGCCTGCGCCTGAGGCTTCGACACTATTCGCGCATAGTGGTTGATAACCGGGCTGATCAGAGCAAATGTCATGGTGAAGTCTTAGCAGTGGGAGGCCACCACGACCGGTAAAACAGCCCTGCCAGCAGTATTCGGCGACTCCGCAGCTAGATGGGAGCGGGCCCTGTATGCATTTCTACCTGAGAAAGAGCGTCGCTCGGGACCCCAGCGAACGCCTGAGAGCTACTAGCGGATGCTCAAGCACTTTTTCGGCAAGCTCGGCAAGACGCCCGACGATGTAACAACCCAAGATGTTTTCGCCTTCGCACACGGACGGGGACTTTCAGGGCGTGAGCCCTCGGGAATTACGATTCGCGCACGACTCTCCTGCTTGTCGTCTTTCTTCAAGTTCCTGATCGGAATGGAAATCGTGCAGGGGAATCCATGTGATGCGGTGGAGCGTCCTCGGACTCAGCCCAGCCCGCCGCGGGGATTGAGCGCCGATGAAGTGAAGCTTCTGCTCGACGTCATACCCGACACGATGAAGGGCCGGAGGGACCGAGCGATCATCCTCACCCTCGTACTCACCGGCAGACGTCGGACCGAGGCTATCGACTTGAAGGCAACCAATATCTCGTTCGACGGCGATGTCGCTTTCTACATATATAGGGGTAAGGGTGGGAAGAAGGGACGAAGAGAGCTGCCGGAGCCAGCGCTCGAAGCGATCAGGTGGTCTCGATCCGACATCGGGAAGGACCTGGCCGCGATGGACCCCGAGGAGTCACTCTGGCAGGCCGGAGCCGGCGAACGCGGAGTGACGAGCGCGACCTTCTACAACCGATTCAGGCGATACCAGGTCATGGCTGGACTCAAACCGTCCGGTGTCCACATTCTGCGTCACACGGCTGCCAAGCTACGTCGAGACGTAGGGGAAAGAGTTGAGTCCGTGAGCCAGTTCTTGGATCACAGTTCACTTGGAGTTACCACGACGTATCTGCGCCGGCTTGAACGTCAGCAAGATCTCAGCTGGCAAAGCGTGCCGGAATCCATCGGAGTCTGATCCCACCTCAGCCTGGTTCTAAGGCCCTTGCCAACTGGCTATACCAGGAGGGCTACACCTCAGACCACGCCCTAGGCAGGTTAAAGCTGCCAAAGGTACCAACCGTAGAGATGGATTCACTGAGTACCGTTGAGGTTCGCCAGATCGTCACCGTATTGAACGCTGGCAATCTAAATGACCAAAGAACAGCAGCCGTGGTGGAGTTCCTTTATGACACCGGCATGCGCACAGGTGAGCTAGCAGGGCTTTTCCTCGGCGACGTGAGTTTCGAACCGGCGAGATCAAGGTGATGGGAAAAGGCGAGAAAGGAAGAGTAATAGTCGCCGAGAAGCTCGCGCTTCGGTCAGTTGGCCGGTACCTTGAAGTTCGGCGCGAGGGACTCGGCAGAAATGGCGATCGTCTGTTTACAAATTCGAACGGGAGTCCAATGACGACGGACGGCAATGCCCATATTTGCCGGCGACTTCGCCGCAGAGTGTGCATCCGTCGTCTGCTTGCCCACGTATTGCGCGATAGCTTTGCCGTCCAGCTCCTCCGCAGCGGCAGAGATGACGCACAGGTATGTGACCCTCGCGAGCATTGATCTGGTAAACGCTCATCGTGGAAATCGCCCGCTCGACAATGCACAGCATTCCGGGATCCTGGCGAGTCCGCTCGTAGAATGGTTTGTACGCCAAGGGGTACCGTGTTATCGACATGAGAGAAACGAGAAACCTTATCCCTGATCGCTGGGAGCGCTAGCTGAATGTCGCGGGTTCGAGCCCCGTCCCACGAGTCGCCCGCCACTTGAATCGCGTCCCAGCTAGTCGCTGAGTGAGACCCGCTCCAAATTCGCAGTGCCGTCACATGCTCACGCCGTCCGCTGTGAAGTTGTTTGCGGTTTTCTTCGCTGCCGCTGCGTCCGTGCTGAATGCAGAGCCGCTGGTTTCCCTTTGCGCGTCATTCATGTTGCCCGTAGCCGCCCCCACCTCGTCGTGCCTCAAGTTCGGCTTTTAGGAACTCCTTCGTGCCCTTCGGTCCATTGAGGTGCAGCCACGTGGGTCCCTCGCTTCCCTTCACCTCCAGGGCAAAGGACAGGAACGGGCAGCATCGGCGTTCGAACGTCATCCACCGCGCAACACCCGTCAACACTGCGTCCTCGCGAGTCAAACGGAACGAGTAGCCCTCGGCTGATTCCCTGACTTCCTGGACCGCATCGCCAAACTCTCGCCTTAAGGCTTGGTAGCGGCTGACCCTGCCCCCAACTTACCCTCACTCATAAGTAGAATCTTTTCAGGTTATGGCCCCAATTGGGGCGGGCTGCAAACTCGTTGGGTGTGAGCCCATCCAGGCTCGTGTGCGGGCGTGTTGTGTTGTAGTCGTACCTCCATTCCGCGATGATCCGCCGCGCTTCGGCCAGGCCGGCGAAGAGATGTTCGTTGAGGCACTCGTCGCGCAGGCGGCCGTTGAAGCTCTCGACAAAGCCGTTTTGCATGGGCTTGCCCGGTGCGATGTAGTGCCAGCCAACGCCGCGTTCCTGCTGCCAGCGCAGGATAGCGTTTGAGGTGAGCTCGGTGCCGTTGTCGCTGACCAGCATGCGGGGGCGGCCCCGCAGCTCGACGATGCGGTCCAGCTCCCGAGCCACGCGGACGCCAGACAGCGATGTGTCGACGACGAGGGCGAGGCACTCGCGGCTGAAGTCGTCCACCACCGCCAGGATGCGGAACCGCCTGCCGTCGGCCAATGCATCCGCGACGAAATCGAGCGACCAGCGCTGGTTGCGGTTCCAGGGGAGCAGCAGCGGGGCACGCGTGCCGAGCGCCCGCTTGCGCCCGCCTCGCTTGCGCACCGTGAGCCGTTCCTCGCGATAGATGCGATAGAGCTTTTTATGATTGAGCCGGATGCCTTCCCTGGCCAGCAGGATGTGCAGACGGCGGTAGCCGAACCGTCGGCGCTGCTCGGCCAATTCCCGCAACCGCTTGCGGATGCCGGCGTCGTCCGGCCGCCTCGATTCATAGCGGTAAGTCTTCGGATCCATCCCGACAAGAGCGCAGGCACGGCGCTGCGAGTGACTAGTCTCCGTCATCGCCCAGGCCGCGGCCTTCCTCCGCAATCTGGGCGTTAGAAGTTTTTTGCAAGTAGCTCGCGCAGCGTCGCCACATCCAGCATCGATTCCGCCAGCAGCTTCTTCAGGCGCCGGTTCTCATCCTCCAGCCCCTTCAGCTTCCTGGCGTCTGATACCTCCATGCCGCCGTACTTGGACCGCCACTTGTAAAACGTCGCGCCGCTGACCCCGTACTTGCGGCAGAGCTCTGCGGCTGGCAACCCCGCCTGGTGCTCTTTGAGGATGCCGATGATCTGTTCCTCGCGATACCTGCTCCGTCTCATGTCCGTCTCCTCCCATTGAACGGACTCTACTCAAAATCGAGGGCATTTTCGGGGGCAAGGTCACGGCGTCTCTCTTCGGCGTCCAGCGCCGTCATGTTGCAGACAAGATTCACCTGTTCTCTCGTTTGCTTGGACTCCTTTGCGTCCCCTGCGGTTTCCGCTGTAACTGGCGCCTGATCGGTGGACGCTTCCAATTTTCCGCGGACAACATCAAACGACCCCGGCTCGCATTCGCATGTCTCGATTGACCGAGCTTGCTCCGTCGCCATTGTTCCCCTCCTTAGGACTGTGCCAAATCATCCTTCATAATCTGCCACCGCCGGGACAGAGCGGCCCCCCACGAAGGTAGGGTTCGAGGGAGGGTTTCGGCGGACGGGTGCTGGTCGCCGCGCCCGGCGAGAATGACGACATGTCTCAGGAGAGCGACCTATTGAGAAAAACAGCACAGTTCTACGACTATCCGCGACGCCTTTGGGAGCCGGACTATCGGGAGATAGCGATGGTTCCCGCAGCATTTTCCCTGGCCGTACTCATTCAGGGGAGTTGAATCTCACGGTCCAGTTAGGATTAGCCAATCCTCAGCACGTGTGATTCGAGCCTGCACCGCTCAAGCTAGAACATCCTGGTCGAATCCCGGTTGACTGTGCGACAGGTCGTTAGAATGCCAGCCGGAGGCGATCATGCCGGAACGTGGTCAAACCGACAGCCCACACTCCCTCGGCGTTTATATTTCGCTGTTGAGGGGAATCAACGTCGGCGGCAGGCACAAGCTGCCGATGAAAGAGCTCACGGCGATGTACGTCGAGGCCGGCTGCGAGGACGTGCGCACGTATATACAGAGCGGCAACGTCGTGTTCAGGGCCCGGAAGGCGCTGGCGGAGCGGATTCCGATGGTGATTGCTAAGTCAATCGCAGAAGCCAGGGGGTTTGAAGTTCCTGTCGTCGCGCGGACGGGAGATGAGCTAGAAAAGATTGCTCACAACAATCCGTTCCTCTTGGCGGGCGCGGACGAGAGGAGGGTCCACGTAGGGTTCCTGGCCGAGACACCGAGCCGCGAGGCAGTCGCTAGCCTGGACGGCGACCGCTCGCCCCCGGACGCCTTCGAGGTACGGGGACGCGAGATCTATTTGCACTTGCCGAACGGTGTGGGGCGCACGAAGCTCACGAACAAATACTTCGATCGCGCGCTCGGAACGACGAGCACGGTCCGAAACTGGCGGACCGTTCTCAAGCTCGTCCAAATGGCCTGCGGCGGATGATACCGAGCCCATCCCAAAACTCCGCGACGCGATCCGCGCAAATTAAGGCCGATCCATGCGTCGGTATGCGCACCGCCAATGCCTGCGGGACTATCTAAGCGCGATGATCGATATTCTTGCCCGCGTCTCGGTCCTCACCGTGGGGCTCGTCCCGCGGTGTCCACACGGCCGCGGTCGCCGACCTGGGCTGTGCCAACCTCCTGCCCGATTAAGACGCGTTGAGGCAAGAGCGCCTCGCTAGCCAGCATCGGCCCGTAGAGCACAATTGTTAGCCATGTGTCAGGTGGCCGCTAATTCCGCCAGCTCTTTTCGCTCGCCTTCAGCCAGCTCGAGATCAAACGCCGGAGCATTTTCCTCAAGTTGGTCTAGCGTCGTAACGCCAAGGATGGCCGAAGTTACAACTGGTTCAGAAATCACCCAGGCAAGAGAGACTTGTGCTGCCGTGTGACCGCGTTTCTCAGCCCATTCGGTCACGCGAGCCGCCGCAGCCACAGTGGGCTCAGTCAGTTTGGGAAAGGAAGTGGCGGGCGCCGACGCATCAGATTCGCGGCCGAAGTACGACGCTCTCGCTTCCACCGGGACCTTGGCCGCATCGTCAACCATCTCCCATGTGTACTTTCCTGAAAGGAGACCACCCGCAAGGGGCGAGTAGGCAAGGACCCCGATACCGTGACGCCGACATACGGGCAGGTGTTCTTTCTCCTTAGAGCGCTCCAAAAGGTTGAAGAGATCTTGTGCCGCTGCTATCGGGCGCATCCTCTGTCTGTCGGCGATCCACATGGCCTCGGTAAGCTGGGCGGGCGTGTGATTCGACAGACCGGCGTAGCGGACCTTGCCGGACCTGATCAAATCGTCGAATGCCGCAAGCGTCTCCTCTAGTGGCGTCAAGGGGTCCTGTCCGTGCGCGTAAATCAAATCTACGTGGTCGGTTTGTAGTCGTCGAAGGCTTCCCTCAACTGCCTGCACCACGACCCGTCTGGTCAATCCGCGGTTTGCGATTTGATCCTGCCAGCTGCGGTGCGGACTCACCTTTGTCGCGAGGAACACTTCGTCCCGTCTGCCGTTTAGGAGATCGCCCAGAACCTCCTCGCTCGTATTTGGATTCGGGTTCAGATATGCCTCCGCCGTATCGATTGAGTTAATTCCTAATTCGAAGGCGCGATCCAGGATTCGGCGGCTGTCGTCGGTGCTGATTCGCCCACCAAAAAACGCTGCACCCAAGGTCACAACCGAAATCTGGACCCCCGTACGTCCCAGGGTCGCGAACCGCATTTCGTTACTCATTCCCGGACCTCACAAGGTCCTGCCCAGCACCATAGTTGAAGAAGCTTAGCGCTGCCTCGAGGAGACCATTGATCGTAACCTCTGAGCTTAAAACGCCGCTGAATCGGCGCCCAGTTCCAATGACGTAGGGACCTGCAGGGGCGCCGAGAAAGGAAGTCAGCCAACGTCAGAGATTTCGAAATCGAGTCGGGAGTGCAATCCCAACGCAGCTGGTTCGGCCAGCCGCGTCGGAGCACCCTTCGCAGATGGTGGATGCGTGGCCCCCTCCTCAGATCACACTTTTTCCGAATGGTGTGGTCTACACGGAAGAGGTTGGACCTAGGTTGCTCATTCAAGTCTTGGAAATCCCCAGGATGTAGCCCGGGCGAAATTTGGTCCGACCTGCGCCCTTCGCCCTGCTTCCCGGGGCGGATGATCGTGAAGAGCGAGTCAACCGCTGAGTCTCTGTTCTGAACGAACGCTAGCCGACGCAAAATCGCCCGAGCCTCTTCGTGATGATCTCCTCGGCCTGGGCGACGATCCTCCTCACGATTTCGTCAGCGCTCAAGACTTCATGAATCAGACCTGCATCCTGACCGAAAAATAGAGGCGCTTCTTCCACGTCGCCGGTTTCACGCGCAACCTGGACGCTGCCGGCGGCTTCCGCCAGGTGCTGCCTGAGAGCCCACTCGCGGCCCGCCCAACGCTCGATAAAGCGATTTCGCCGAACTCTCGACATGGCGCCGGGCCACGTCTGACCTCTCACGATGTCTGGGATTTCCGTAAGCACTGTGTCGTGACCGTCGCTCTCGATGATTGCTTGCTTGTACCCCGGGGGCAGGCCGGACTGTTCGCTGGCGAGGAACCGCGTTCCAAGGAGTGCTCCTTCAGCCCCCAACGCCAGCGCCGAGGCGAGGCCGCGCCCATCCGCGACGCCGCCGGCTGCCATGACCGGGATTGGCGCCACAGCATCCACCACCATCGGCAGCAAGACCGACAGCGCCATCCAGCCCACATGCCCGCCGCCTTCAGTGCCCTGCGCAATGATCAAGTCTGCACCGGCTTCAGTGCCGCGCGTCGCCTCGCTGACATCGTTAGCCATGAAGCTGACCTTGCACCCAGCGGCATGCGCCGCATCGACCCACGGTCTGAGATCCTGGTCCCGGCGGGGCCACGCAAGCGAAATGAGCGCCGGCCCGGCATCGACTGTTGCGGTGTAGCTATCTTCGTCCACAAGGAACACAAGTGAATTCAGGCCAAAAGGCTTGTCTGTTCGCTCTCGTATCGATGCCGCCGCATCCACGATCTGAGGGCGATCGAGCCCGGTGCATCCAAGGATGCCGATGCCTCCGGCGTCGGAAACCGCAGCCGCCAGGGCCGGCGTGTTAACGGGCGGCGGCATCCCTCCGAGGGCGATGGGATGGTCGATGCCCAGCACGTTGCAAACTCGTGTCCGAATCATGTTCGTATCCTCCCGGACGCGCACTCTGAACGGATCATAAATTGGTTACGGCGAAGAACCGTGACCTCGATCCCGCAAAGGAAGCCTAGTGAGAGCCGCGTGAATAGACTTGGACGTGGAATCGGCATTGTGCAGGACTCGCGCCTCAGATGTCACCGGCTGTATGCCGACGAGTATCACGAGATAGTGCTGCAGTCTCTTTTCCGCCCGACCGAGCTGGCGTCCAGCGAAAACGCATTGGCTTTAGGCGCAAGTCGCCTTCTTACGATCTGAGATCCCCGCTCTTGCCCGTTTCCGGCGTTCAACCTCGTCCGAGATTCGGCTTGGGGTGCGAGCCAGCACGAAGGACCGAGCCCCTGCCCGGTCGGGGCAACCGTTGCCGCCGTCAATTCGATCGTGCAGAGAAATCTCAGCGCTGATGTAACGGAAAGTCACGGCGCGGGGTCCGGCATGATCGGGACCACAAGGCTGGCTGCATCGGGGACCTAAGCTGCGCCCATGGAAACCCAGCACGCCCGCCTGGATGGACGGACTGGTGTAAACGAAGGCCCGTGCAGAGGCGAGATCGACCTGGCGGCCAGCTTAATGCATACCGGCTTGCGGCATGATCGAGTCTCTGCGCCGTGCATGTGGCGGAGGAGGAGCTGCGCTAGGCGGGAACTGCACGCCTAACGGGGCGCACTCCGTCCGTCTCGGCCAGATTGGCTCCAAGCTCCTCCAGGCTGTTTAGGTTGTGAACCGGTAGGAAGTCGTCAACGAATGGGAGGGCGGCCTGCAGGCCGGCGGTAAGAGGTTCGAATCCAGGCTGGCCCAAAAGGGGGTTCAGCCATATCAACCGGAATGCGGATCGCTGCAGGTGGCGCATCTCCTTGGCCAGGGCGCCAGCGTCGTCTCGCTCCCAGCCGTCACTCACTATCAACACTGAGGCTCCGTGGCCCAGCAGCCGGCGGGACCAACGCCGATTGAACTCCCGAAGCGAGCTGCCGATCCTTGTGCCGCCGGACCAGTCCATGACGCTGCCCGAAACAAGCTGTAGGGCATTGTCCACACGGCGATGCTGGAGGAGCCTGGTGATGCGGGTAAGACGCGTGCCAAATACAAAGCTCTCGACCTCGCCGAGGCCCTGATTCAAGGCGTGCGCAAAGACGAGCAGAAGCCGGGAATAGGAGGACATGGAACCGCTAATGTCGCAGATTAGGACGAGGCCCCGGCGCTTGGACTTTGGACGCCGCCAGGCTAGTCCCATGGACTCGCCGCCGTGACGGATATTCGCGCGAAGGACCCGGCGTAAGTCCAATGAGCCGGGTTTAGAGGACCGCCGCAGTCTTCGGGAAGCCTTCGATGCGATCGGCCACCGCCTGGATGCGATAAGCCGCTCGACTTCGGAAACCTCCTCGGGACTCAAGTCCTGAAAATCCTTCAATCGAAGAGTCTCCGTAGGACTATATGCGGCTAAAACGACGGGAGCCTCGGGACGATCGTTGTCGCGATCGGCGTCTGAGGTATGGGCCGCGGCTGACAAGCTACCTCCGAAGGCGGCGGCCGCGGTATCTATGGTCCGCCGGTCGGTCAGGCCGGCAGCGCATTCGGGTTCTACACCAGGCTAGAGCTTCCAGAACCCATCGAACAGCAAATCGAAGATCTGTCGTTGGTCCGCGTGCTTGACGAAGATGGCCCGGGCAGCGTCACGGAAATCTAGTGGTTCCAGCATGCAAAGCGCTCGGGCGAGATCGGCCGTGTTCCCCGGTCGGCATGCGAAGCCGGACGCACTCAATAGTCGCCCAAACCGGATGCAGGCCCGCAGCAAGGCGCGGCCGCTTGGGACAGGTAGGGTGGCAGGGCGATCCTCACCCACTTCGCGCTCGGCTTACCAGCACCTCCAGCCCGGTTTTGTGGACCTCTTGGAAATCCTCTTGGTTCTTCAGCAGACAGCTCAGCGTCGCTTCGACGGCCTTCGGATCGAGCTCCGGACAGCTCAACGCAAGCAGCGCCCGAGCCCAGTCCAGCGTTTCGGCCACGCCCGGCTGCTTGTAGAGGTCTAATTCCCGCAGTCCGGCCATGAACTCGGCGACGTGCCTGGCCAGTTGCTCCGTGAGACCGGGCACTTTGGCGGTGACGATCTGAAACTCCTTCTCGACGTCCGGAAGGTTGATCCAGTGGTAGAGGCAGCGCCGCTTGACGGCGTCATGGATCTCGCGCGTGCGGTTGGATGTGATTACGACGACGGGCGGCACCTTGGCCACGACGGTGCCGGTCTCGGGGATGCTAATCTGGAAATCGGACAGGATCTCCAGAAGGAACGCTTCGAATTCGGCGTCGGCCCGGTCGATCTCGTCGATAAGGAGGACAGGGGGACTGGGCAGGTCGTTGTCTATGGCCCGCAGAAGCGGTCGTCGAATCAAGAAATCGTCCCCGAAGATGTCGCGCAGCACCCCCTCTCGATCGATTGAGGCGTCGATGCTCCGCAAGTAGAGCAACTGGCGAGCGTAATTCCACTCGTAGACGGCGTGATTGACGTCGATGCCCTCGTAGCACTGAAGACGGATGAGCTCTGTGCCGAGGACGGAGGCCAGGACCGTACCTACCTCGGTCTTTCCAACGCCCGCCTCCCCCTCCAGGAAAAGTGGCTTTTCGAGGTTGAGTGCCAGGAAAACCGTAGTCGCCAAGCTGCGATCGGCGATGTAATTCTCGTCGGAAAGGGCCCGATGCAATTCGTCGATCGATCCGGGTCGATAAAAATCAGTCATGCGCGTCCGCCCGTTGGCGAAATAGGATGTCGGCGTGCATCGTGACGAGGGTCGTCCCAGATTCTGATGAAGGTATCACCCGGCGCGGGTTACGGCCTCGACGATAGCTCTGCGTGTGTACACTCGCGCCATCTCGATCCGGTATTCCGCCGACGCCTGGATATCCTCTAGCGGATCAAATCCATCCGGGGCAAGCGCCGCGGCGGAACCAATTGCTTCGTCGCTCAGTTCTCCCCTTAATAGGGCAGACTCGACGCCAAGCGCCCGCGCCGCTTTAGACCCGAGACCAGTGATGCCGATGCTGGCCGAGACACATCGACCATCTTCGACACTCAGCACCACTGCTACGCCGACGACCGCGTAATGGGAAGCCGGATGTGCGAGCTTCCTGTATGACCAACCTGACCCTGCCGCAGGAACCGGGAAACTTATCGACGTGAGGACTTCGTTAGGCTCCAACGCAGTGGTCAGAAGGTCCACGAAGAATTCGTCGGCGGCCACCGTTCTAGAGCCATCAGGTCCGACAAGCTCAATCTGAGCCTTCAGAGCTATGACGGCCGCCGGTAGATCAGATGCGGGGTCCGCGTGAGCGAGGTTGCCGCCAACCGTGCCCCTATTGCGTACCTGAGGGTCGCCGATGACCGAGGCCGTTTGCGCGAGCAACGGCAGCCGGTCTCGTATTAGGTCGGAGTGTTCGATTTCGGAGTGGGTAACGCGCGCGCCGAGCTTGATGATCCCATTGGACTCGTCGATACCGTCGAGTCCGGCGAGCCGCCGGATATCTATGAGCGTCTCAGCTTCGGCTAATCGGAGCTTCATGAGCGGGATGAGGCTGTGGCCGCCTGAAAGTATCTGGGCGTTATCGCCACGATCTTGTAGAAACTTGATGACCTCTTCGACAGATTCTGGAGCCAGGTATTCGAACTTGGCGGGGATCATTAGAGTCGTCCTCCGTCGTCGGCGGCACGGATGGCCTTCCAAACCCGCTGGGGAGTCATTGGCATTTCTATGTCTGTGATTCCAAAAGGCGTCAATGCGTTGACGACGGCATTGACCACGGCGGGCGTCGCGGCAATAGTACCTGCCTCGCCAATTCCCTTGACGCCAAGCAAATTCTCCGGACTGGGCGTCTCGGTCCTATCAAGGACGAATGAAAGAAGCTGGCTTGCGACGGGGACCGTGTAGTCCATTAGTGAGCCGGAAAGAAGCTGGCCGCTGTCGTCGTACACAGCCCCTTCGAAAAGCGCCTGGCCGATGCCCTGGGCGATACCCCCGTGGCGCTGACCGTCGACGAGCATCGGACTTAACACGCGGCCGCAGTCGTCGACAGCTACGTATTTCAGGAGTTCTATCTCACCTGTTTCGGAATCCACCTCTACCGTCACGGCATGGGTGCCGAACGGAAACGTCCAATTCGCGGGGTTAAATAGGCTAGTCGCCTCAAGACCGGGCTCTATGCCCGAATCACCCGGAACCACCTGAAACTCGTGCGCCTCCGCGGCTATGTCGTCGAAGGGCACCGATCGCGTTGGGGCGCCCCGCACGCTTACCGCCCCATTTTCATAAACCAGATCATCGGGCGAAGCTTCCAGCATATGACTGGCGATGAGTTTGGCCTTTTCCTTGATCTTGTCGGTGGACATCCTCAGGGCAGTGCCGCCAACTACCGCGGCCCTGCTTCCAAAGGTGCCCACGCCGTAGTTGATCAGCGCAGTGTCTCCGTGGAGAACGACGATGTCGTCGAACGGAACGCCGAGATCGTCCGCGACGAGCTGGGCAAAGGTGGTCTCTTGTCCCTGCCCGTGGGGCGACGCGCCGGTGAGAACCGTGACCTTCCCCGACTGCTCTACGCGTACTGTGCCGCTTTCCCACATCGCCATTCCCATGTCTTTTGACGGTCCGAAACCGCAGATCTCAACCCAGCTGGAGAAGCCAACGCCGAGATAGCGGCCCTCGGCGCGGGAAGTCCCTTGCTCCTTGAGGAAGCCCTGGTAGTCGATGAGTTCCAAGGCCCGGTCGAGGGCAGGCTCATAGTCACCGCTGTCGTAGGTGGTCTCCGTAGGTGTCTCATAAGGGAACTGCTCCGGCCGGATAAAGTTCCGGCGACGGAACTCGACCGGGTCAATGCCCATGTCGTTGGCCACCTGGTCCATTGCCCGTTCCAGAAAATAGGTGGCCTCTGGACGGCCCGCGCCCCGATAGGCATCGGTGGGCGTCTTATTGGTGAAGACACCAAAGATCTCAGTGTAGGCGGAGGGGATGGCGTAGGGCCCGACCATCATGGTGGCGGACAAAGTGGGAATGGCGGGGGTGAAAAGCTGATGGTACGCGCCCAGGTCGGCGATTATCTTGGTCTTGAGAGCCACGATCTGGCCATCGGCCTGGACCCCGACTTCGATGTAGTTCACCTGGCCGCGGCCGTGGGTAGTCGCTATGAAGCTCTCGGTACGGTCCTCGATCCACTTGACAGGTCGGCCGAGGCGCAGCGCGGCGAAAGCGGTTGCATATTCCTCTGCGTAAACGTTGAGCTTGCACCCAAAGCCACCGCCGACTTCGGGGGCGATAATGCGGACTTGGTTCTCAGGTATGGACAAACCCTCGGCGATTCGATTCTTGACGATGTGGGGAATCTGCGTAGACGTCCACATGGTGAATCCGCCGTCTGGCTGAGGGTCGACCACCACTCCGCGAGTCTCCATTGGATTGGGGATAAGACGCTGATTGACATAGCGATAGCTGAACACCCGATCGGCCTTCTGGAGCGCATCGTCGATATCCTCAGACCCGACGTGGTAGCGATAGGCGATGTTGGTGCCGTGCTCCTCCCAGACCATAGGCGCGTCGGCCTCCATGGCTTTTTCCACGTCAACCGCCGCCTTGAGGGGCTCATATTCCACGTCAACCAGTTGGGCAGCATCGCGGGCGATGTAGCGGTCGTCGGCGATGACGGCAGCGACGGCCTCGCCGACTAGGCGGACCTTTCCATGCGCGAGCGGGTGCCTATCGGCCTTGAGCGTGTCGTCGTCGAGCGAGCCTGCGGGAATGGGCGCCACGGCGTCCTTGATATCGTCGTGCGTGATGACATCAATCACGCCTTCAAGATCCGCGGCCCTGGAGAAGTCGATGGTACCGATGCGGGCGTGCGCGTAGGGACTGCGCACGAACTCCAGGTAGAGCAGATCTACCCGCCTGATGTCGTCCACGTAAGAGCTGGCGCCGGTTATGAGGCGGGGATCCTCTTTGCGGCGGACGGTGGCGCCGATCATTCTCGAGATTGCCATACGTTCCTCCCCTAGCCGACTAAGCCTAAATCCCGGCCCCGGCGGCGGCCTGTACGGCCTTGACGATGTTGTGATAACCGGTGCATCTGCAGATGTTGCCGTCTACACCATGGCGGATTTCCTGCTCAGATGGATTCGGGTTGCGATCGAGTAGCTCTTTGACGGCCATGATCATGCCCGGGGTGCAGAACCCGCACTGCAGGCCGTGCTCGTTCCAGAACTCCTCTTGAACTCGGTCGAGCTCCCCGTCCTTGGCAAGACCTTCAATCGTGGCGATATCGGAGCCTTCGGCTTGGACCGCCAAGACCGTGCACGATTTGGCGGTGCGGCCATCGATCATCACGGTACAGGCGCCGCACTGGCTGGTATCGCAGCCAATGTGGGTTCCAGTGAGGCCAAACTGGTCGCGGAGCAGGTGGACGAGCAACATCCGGGGCTCCACGTCCGCGATTTTCTGTACCCCGTTAACGTTGAGTGAGATCGATACTTTCATCGACGGTTGTCCTGTTTGGTTACTGAGCCTGCGCCTTACTTATTAATGGAATCGATTTTGCCGTTTAGTTGGCCCTCTATGCACTTCATGAACTGATTTATGAGCATGGCGGCCGTCGCGGTGATCAGCCGGGACCCGATCCTGCCCAGGAGCCCTGCAGCCGTAGCATCGCCCTCGAAACTGACAGTGGTGATCGGACCGTTCGGGACCAGGGTGATAATGCCGGTAGCGTCGATAATGCCCGGCCTTCCCTTGCCCTGAACGGTCATGCGGTATGAATCGATGGGGCGCTTTTCTTCTATCTGGATGGTGCCCGAATAGCGGCCCTTTACGGCAGAAACCCCGACGGCGAGCATTGCTTCGAACTTATCCGGCTCGACTTCCTCGAAGTTCTCGCAGCCGGGCATGCAGGAAGAAATCACATTAGGATCCAAGAGGTGGTCCCAGACCGACTGCGGATTGGCCGAAAACTCATATCCGCCCGATATTCGCACCGCTTTATTTCCCTCATCGCGTAGTTGCCGATCGGCCACGAGACGACAGCCGAGTAAATTCCTAACAGGAGCCAGCCCCCATATAAGTGCGGACATATTGTCAGACCAGAAGAGTCGGCGCAAACGTATATGTAAGGCGCCGAAGCTGTCGGCTAGGCCCTTCCAACCGTCCCCTGCTCTCAAGGTCTAGCTATGTCCGCGATCATCTCTTAGCGCTTGATGTAGGGTGCCCGGTCCTCAGCAAGCGCGACTTCATTTCACTTCCGATCGAGAGCACGAGCGTAGTGCTCCTTCTTATCCAACACCGCCGAAATGAGCGGCGGCCGAAGTATCGAGCATATCGGCCGGACATCAGTAAGAATGCTGCGTTCGGAGCTGTCGGCATCGGCGAGAAATTGACCCCATGGCAGAGGTTGAACAATTACCCCCCATGTGGAAGATTGAGGGTCGGGGAATCGTCGTTCATGGTGGATGGGTTTGTTCTCCATAAAGGAGGAGAGGACGTTGCAAGTGGACGAATGGGTCGAGATGCGGCGACTGCACTTCGCGGCAGGCCTGGCAGTCAAGACGATCGCGAGAGACCTGGGCCGGGCACGCAAAGCGGTCTCATGATTGCCTTATCCGGCTAAGCAGCCACTTGGCGTTGAGGTCGAGCAGCTTGCGCTTCTGATCCTCCGTCAGCCTGCATGAAGCCACGCGCCCGATCTGCGGCGGAAGCGCAAGGAAGAGCGAGTCCGATCCGAACAACAGCCAATCCTCATCCGCGACTTCCACCAACCGCTCGAGGATGTTGTGGGTCATCGGACCGCAGATTTCCAGGTAGTAGTTCGGGTTCGCCCGGGCGATCTTCCCGTAGAGCGAGGCCGCGTCGGCGTCGGAGGCGACGTGATATGCGACGAGGACCACATCGGGGTATTTCGCCGCCATCTCCGCCAGCTGCTCCGCCGAACCGTACTCCACCTTCGGGCCGCAGTGAGTCACGACGATCAGATTGTTGTCCTTCGCGAATTCGTAGACGGGCCAGTAGGCCTCATCGTTCAGCCGGTGCCTGTGGTAACCGGAATAGAGCTTTATCAACCGCATGTCGTATTCGCGCAAGCATCGGCGCAGCTCCGGGATCATTTCGTCGCTGTAGTTCGGATTCACCATCGTCGCGCCCTCGATCCGTCCGGGAAAGGTGCGCATGGCATGCCCGATAATGTCATTCCCACGCCCGAACTCGCCCACCAGACCCAAGGTGTGATGCGCCACGGAAGCCGCTATCCCGAACTCGTCCATCCTCGCCACGAGATGCTCCGCGCCGTCCTCCGGGAACCAGTAGTGGTGCCATCTGCCGAGGTGCGCGTGAAAGTCGATAATCAGCAGATCCTCGCTCTCCGGCCCGTAGCGAAGCGCCTCGGCCATTGTGGTTCCGCCGCGGGTGCTCATGTCCGCGAATCCTCCCGGGCCTTCAGGGGTGCACGTAGAATCGATCGCGGTTCGAGGTCGGCAACACTCAGGAACGAACCGAAGCGGGGGTCGCTGAATGATAGAAGTGCGCTGCGGAGGCTCAAGGCGAGAAGAAAAAAGAAAATGAACAAGGGGTGGCCTCCCGCCGGGACGACGAACCAGGTCGCATCAGGCGATCGAATTTGTGTGTGTCCGTTAAGTGCGCACGGGATTCTGGACGGGTTCAAAACATAAATCAATGCGTTTCACGGCGCCTATCGTTCGGACCGTTCTTTGAGGTAGATACGGGAGGACTCTCCGTCCAGGAATCGGGAATCCGAGTTGTATTGTTCGGATGAATTTTGGACCCGCACAGATGAGGACAGTGGATCTCGGTCGCGCGGACAAACGCGGCGAGGAAGCGCCTGGGGCCTCTTTCGCCAAAAGAATTTTCGCCGGACGGTTCCATGGCCGACCGCTCATCCTTGGCTGGCGGCGTGGGGCAGCGATCCCCAGTTAGTATTGCGAGAAGTTTCGGCGTCTCTGCGGACCGATACCTAAAAGATTCGGGATAGCTGACCGCATGCAGTCTAGGGCTCAGCCGCGCAGCGAGCGCTTTGGCAGGTCTATTCGCGCCATCGCCACGCGAGTGCTCACCCCAATTGGCAACGTGCTCGACAGGAAACGGTTAGTTGGGCTTGTCTCGCTGGCGGCTCTACTGTCGCTGTTCCTGGCCTTCAATCGCGCCCCAAAATTGGACACGGTTCGCGCCGACCTCGTTGCCGCCACCTCCCCTGGTGTCCGCTGTTTCCAGGGCTTCTGCGTCGAGAACGATAGCGAGTCCGATCTGCTTTCGCGGTGGTGGAATTTTTCGTTCACGTATTTGAAACTCGTAACCGTGGGAATGACATTTGCCTTCCTCGTGGCCGGTCTCACAGATGCTTTTCTGATTCCTCGCGTTCGCCAACGCCGCCGTCGAAGCAGCATCTTCAAGTCGGTTCTAAAGGGATTTTCGATCGGCTCTCCCATGACTCTCTGTTCGGCATGCATCGTGCCGGTCTTCACCGCGTTTCGGAAGCGGGGGTCGGGAATTGCGGAGACGATCACGATTGTCCAGGCTTCTTCCACTCTGAATCTGCCCGCGGTGATCATGGTTGCGATGGTGTTCTCGCCGCTGATCGCGGGGTCAAGAATCGTACTGGGCCTCCTGGGCGTCCTACTCATCGGTCCGGTAATCGCGCGGATCTTGGGGGAGCGCGGTTGGCCGCACCCCGCAGGTCCATCCACGGTCAGCATGACCGATGGCAAACCGGAGCCATGGAGGCGGATCGTCGTGGATGGATCTCGCGACTGGGCGAAGGCCAGCTTCATGTATCTGGTGAAACTTGGACCGTTGATGGTGCTGGCCGGATTCGTGAGTGCCCTGGCGATCCAGTGGATCAATCCTGACACCATTTCATGCTGTCTTGACGACAGTTTCCTGGGAATCGCCGTCGCCGCCGCGCTCGGAGTCCTGATAAATGTGCCCCTAATGTTCGAGATTCCACTTGTTGTGGCCCTTTTGCTGCTGGGGATGGGAATCGGTCCTGCGGCGGCGCTTCTCTTCGCGGCGGCGGCCGCCGGTCCCATCACTTTCTGGGGACTCTCCAAGGTCATGCCACTTCGGGGCGTGGCTGCCTTAGGAATTGCCACCTGGACTCTCGCACTGGCCGGCGGTCTGGTTGTCGTACGGCTGGGATCCTTGGTCACGGGCGAGTCGTTGACCGGGCTCGCTGCCGGTTCCGCCGAGTCCCAGACTCAGCAACTGACAGCCAGCGCGCGCATTGAAGGAAGCTCCGCTCCAGCGCAGTCGGTAACGTTCACCGATGTCACGCGAGAGGCCGGGTTGATTTATCGCCAGTACTCCCTACAACCAAGGGGGCTGTGCCTGTTGGGCGTGCTGCACATATCACCTTTGGTCTTGCTGGACGGAGGCCTGAAAGGGTCCGGGCCTGGAGACTTCTGTTTCCCGGAAAGGATGAGCGGCGGCGCGGCCGCTGCCGACTACGACAACGACGGCTACGTCGATCTATATGTCACTCGCTTGGACGCGCCTGACATCTTGTTCCGCAATCGCGGCGACGGGCGCTTCGAAGACGTGACCGCCCACGTCGGACTCGGTGAATTCGATCTTCAATCCAACGGCGCTGCGTGGCTCGACATCGACAACGACGGCGACATGGACCTCTACCTGACTACCATCGGTGAGCGGCGTTTTTACCTATTCGTAAACGACGGGACCGGCCGTTTCACAGAAGAAGCTCTGGTTCGGGGCGCCGCAATCGCATCGGACTACCCGCACAGCGGATTCAGCGTCGCCGTTGGCGACTACGACCTCGACGGGTGGCTGGATCTTCACGTCACCGAGTGGGGAACCGCGTCACTCATCCCGTCGGGGTCCCCGGCCTATTCGCGCCTCTTGCGAAACCGTGGGAAGACGGATCCGGGTCATTTCGAAGACGTGACAGCCGTCGCCGGCGTGGCCCTCGACGATGTCCGGTCACAAAGCGAGGAGAGCGCTGCCGCTCTGGGGATCGGTCAGGCATCGAAGGGTCCGTTCGCGTTCGCTTCGGCGTTTACCGATCTGGATCTCGATGGTTGGCCCGACCTTGCCATCGTCTCTGACTACGGGCACACGCGACTGTTCTGGAACAATGGCGATGGAACCTTCACCGACGGCACGATCTCCGCTCTTGTCGGATCCGACAAGAGCGGGATGGGTTCGGCCTTTGGCGATTTCGACTCGGACGGCGATCTGGATTGGTTCGTCAGCTCGATATTCGCCGCGGACGATCGATGTGCGTCGACTTTGGAGTGCGATCCCCGCGATGCCACGGGAAACCGTCTGTACCTGAACGAGGGAGACCGGCTGTTCAGCGACGCGACCGATTCGGTGGGGGTCAGAAATGGCGGTTGGGGATGGGGGGCGGTCTTCCTGGATTACGACAACGACGGCGACTTGGACCTCATGATGGTCAACGGCATGCATCACTCCGACGATACCGCCCAGTCAGCGCTCGACTACGCCCGTTTTTGGGTTAATTCGGGTACCGGACCGTTGCGCGAATCAGCCCGCGACGTGGGGTTGACCCACCGGGACGCCGGCAAAGGCGTGTTGACGTTCGACTACGACC
This sequence comes from Chloroflexota bacterium, assembly GCA_963663595.2. Taxonomy (GTDB): domain Bacteria; phylum Chloroflexota; class UBA11872; order UBA11872; family VXNJ01. The sequence goes on from CAXXGZ010000003.1 coordinate 1,360,706, forward strand.
GCGACGGCGATCTCGACCTATTCATCGTCAATAACGGAGGTGCTCCCAGGCTCTACCGCAACGATGGGGGTAACGTGAGTGCATGGATAAGAGTGCGGCTGGTGGGGTCCGAGACGAACTCATCGGGCATCGGGGCTACGGTCCTGTTGACGCCGGTGCTGGGCGGACCTACCCAGATGCGTGAGGTGGGTGTCGGAGGTCATTTCCTGGGTCAGAGCGAAGTCACGGCCCACTTCGGTCTGGGCGCCGATCTCGCGGCCGTGGATCGAATCACCGTGACGTGGCCCGTTACGGGCAGAGTGACCGTACTGGAGAACGTACCGGCGGGCGTGGCGATTACGGTTCGAGAGGGGGAAGATGGCTTTTACATCGACGGGCCACCATCGTAGGCCCAATCCCCACCCCTTAGATGGATGCCGGGTGCTCGATTCCGCCGGGCGATGATTCGAGTGAGTCCTAGCCCCCGTCTCCCCTTATCGGGATTCGAAGGACCGTTCCCGCCCCGGGGCCTTCAAATGCGGCGTTTGCGGAAACATATAGATCGCCCCGAGGTCCGAAGGCGAACGAAACGGGATAGTTGAGGCCATCGGCCACCACTCTAAGTTCCGCGCCGTCGAACCTGATGACCCGACCCGTGGCGGGCTTGAAGCCCGGTTGAGTCCCCTGATCGAATCCAGAAGAAAATTCGAGCACGTACATTCGACCGCTCTTGTCGAACGTTACGTCAATCGGCGTCGTGAGGTCCGCGGCGACGGTCAATGGCTTGCCGGACCCATCCAACCGCAGGACCGATCCGGCGCCGATGGGATGCGGCCAGCGGGAAAAGATGGCGACGTGCAACCGGGCTTCCGGTCCGAACGCCAGTCCCGTGGGGACCGGTCCGGTTCCGCTCTCATCCGTGAGATCCACAAAGACGTCGAAGCCATCCCCCGATTCAGAAATCAAAAGCACCCTGTTCAGAGCACTGTCTACGACGTAGGCGCGGCCCGATTCGGGGTGTATCGCGACATCGAATGGATTCGTACCGGAATCCTGGTTTCCCAGCCCCTTCAACGCCTCGTCGAGCCAGAGCGACGCAAACAGCTGCATGGCGCCATCGGGACGGATCCGGATCAGTGAGCTTGATAGTTCCTGCAAGCCTTCACCGACGACGGCGTAAAGCACGTCGCCGCCGAATGTGAGTCCTGAGACGCCCACATCCTCGCCGCTGGAGTTTGCGCCGGGGGTAAACGGTAGGCCCTCGACGACTGTCATGAGCGATTCATCGGAATTTCGCCGAACGATGCGGCCAGGGGTGTCGCGGTCGCCTGCCTCGGCGATCCACAGACGACCCTGTCCGTCGAACGCGACTCCGCGAGGATTCGTCAGGCCGGATACGAAAACCTCGGGTTCATCGGAAGCCAGGCAAGAGGCCATGAGCGCCGCCCAGACGAAGAGGGCGGCCAGAATAGCCCGTCTTGGCCTGATGCTCTTATCAGCAGATTCCCTGGCATTCGTCGATTCCATGAAAATGCAGTGACACTCCGAGGGCTGTCCGCTCGATTCAAGATTATCGCGCCGAACGGCTCACACTCAGCTCGATCATGATTCGGCCGATCGGCATTGTCACTTTTCGGAAATGTAGCGATCGCGGTTGGACGGGTTCGCGGAGGGAATCAGATCGCATGCTTGAGCCGGCCCGTCAGAGATAGCTTGTTGGAGTTAGCTTCGATTGCAGCGGTGGGGTTTGGCCTGCCGACTTCCCGAACACGCGACCCCGCCGCGCGTGTTGGATCCGCACGTCGAATAACCTTGGCTCGATGTCGGACCCATATATTTCGCCGCAACACGTCCGGAATTGGGCAGATGGCCCTAATGGAAATCTCGATGTAAGGGAGAGTCCCATGCCGCAATTGACGCCCAACGTTATTCGGCTGGCCAGCCTCGAGGGCCGGGTGGCTCTGGTGACCGGCGCGGGTCAAGGCATCGGCCGCGCCATAGCCCTTCGTCTCGCCGAGCACGGGGCGGATGTTGTCGTAAACGACCTGCGCGAAGAGACGGCCACCAGAGTTGCGGGTCAGATAGAGGAACTCGGCAGGCGCGCGCTCGCGGTCGTCGCGGATATCTCAAATGTCGCGGCCATTGATGCCATGTTCGAGCAGGCGCACCGGGAACTGGGCGGCCCGCAAATCGTCGTCAACAACGCCGGTATCATCCGTGTGCAGGCGTTTCCCGACGTAACGGAAGAGGACTGGGACAAGAGGTTTTCAGTGAACGCTCGCGGCCTCTTTTTCTGTATGCAGGCCGCCGTGCGGCGTATGCGAAATCTGGGGGGGGGGGGGGGGGGGGGGGGGTAGTGATAAACATCGCGTCGATCGCGGGCCTGGAGGCGCGAACGTTGTCCGCCCCGTATGCCGCGAGCAAGGCAGCGGTGATCAACCTGGTCAGGTCTTGTTCGCGCATCGTCGCCCCGCAAGGCATACGGATTAATGCCGTGTGTCCAGGGATCGTCAACACGGAATTCAACTGGGCCATCGACGAAATGAAATCCGAGGAATTAGGCCTGCCCAAGGGCGAGTTTCTAAGGTCCCAGGCGGAACAAATCCCGCTCGGACGGCTCGAGGAACCTGATGATGTTGCCGGTCTCGTTGCGTTCCTGGCTTCCGATGCCGCGTCGTACATAACCGGCCAGACCATCACGGTAGATGGCGGACTGGTGGTGTCGTAGGGCATGGTTGGGGCGGCTTGCAGGGAGTCGCCCACCTACAGCCAATCGTTCGGGGAGGTTTAACAGATGCCGGTTGCATCCGCGACTGATCTTCGAAACATCGCCAAGAGCATCCTCCAGAACGAGGGCGCCACCGAAGCAAACGCAAGCCGCGTGGCGGAAGGGTTGGTGGCATCGAACCTGGCGGGCCATGATTCGCATGGCGTTCAGATGGTCATGCCTTACGCGAATGCGATTCGTGAAGGTCACATAGATCCCGCGGCCGAGCCTGAGATCGAGCGAGAAACCTCATCCACCGCGCTCGTACGCGGACACTGGGGATTCGGCCACGTTTCCGCGAAGTTCGCCCTCGGGGTGGCGGTGGCCAAGGCAAAGCGCGGGAGCATTGCGTGGGTGAATCTTGTTGAGGCGAATCACACGGGCCGGGTGGGGGAGTACGCGGAGATGGCCGCTGAGCGTGGAATTGCCACCATAATCACGGTTGGCGGAGCGGGTGAAGACACCCCCATGGCGATTCCATTCGGCGGACGAGAGGCTTTGCTATCGACTAATCCGATCGCCTTCGGATTTCCAGCCGGGCACGAACCACCGTTGATCGCGGACTTTGCCACCACAACCATTGCCGGCGGAAAGGTTCTGCTGGCAAGGAACAAGGGAGAGCAACTGCCCCCGAACTGCGTCGTGGACAAGGACGGCACCCCGTCCACGAATCCGGACGACTATTACGACGGAGGCGCTCTAGTCCAATTCGGCGGCCATAAAGGCTACGCGATTTCGCTGCTGGTGGAGTTCATGGGGCGAATCTTGGGAGCCGCCGACGATTTTGGTGACACGGAACGAGGTGGACCGATGTTCCGCCGCGGGGCGAGCTTCCGACACGCTGGCATGTCAATCGTAGCCATGGATCCCCGCACATTCGAAGGGCGCGCCAGCGCGGTCGAAAAGTCAGCTAAGTTTCTGCGCAAGCTGAGATCGGCGCCCCCGGCGACCGGAGTGAGCAAAGTCATGTCTCCCGGAGACCCGGAGCGCACGTCAACGATCGAGCGCGAGGCCGCCGGCATCCCGATTCACGATGAAGTTTGGGATGGCATTCAGGCGCTCCTGGCCAATCCTCACGACCGGCCGCTCGTTCCTTAACGCGATGAATATGTTGTCGACGGGACGGTTAAGCGTCCAGTGCGCGACACGGTCATTAGATACACGCTTCGGACTGCAGGCGCCAAGCCTGCCTCGCGACGAATACGCCGCGAGATCATCGAACCTTGAGCTCTATTCCGACTCCCCACATCTTGAGGGAGGCGGCCTTCATGACGCTCGCGCAGTTTTGAAAGTCCACCGCTGTCTCGCAGACCTCATCCAGGAGCGAATCGATATCGGTAACTCCGTCGCCGATCTCGCCCAGCCATTCGCGGAAGTCGAAGTTCGGCGAGATCCTGGCCCGAGCGAATCCGGTTCTGCCATCCGGCAGAGTCGCATCGACAAAAAGCGAATGGACGTCGAAATCCGTCTTGCCCGCAGGATCGCGCAGCACGGCCGATAGACCTGACTCGTCGGAGATGTCTCGATACTGTTGCAGGAGAGGCACGTTGCCGACGTTGCTGGGCACGCCGAAAATCTGATACTCGAGCTCTGCGCTTGGCACAGGCAACCAGCTTCCATCCGATTGGCGTACGACTACCCGAACAACGGTCATGATCCCTTTGGCATCTTCCGATAGAGTGGCGTCTTCTCCGCAGGCGTGCAGAGTGATGGCCAGGGAGATGAGCACCAAAACCGCCACGCCATGACGAATGCGAAAGGTTTCGCCAAGTGTCCTGTGCATCAGCCAGTTCAAGTTGATCAAGCCGTTGGTATTCTGGAAAACGGCTCGTCGCCGAGTCTGGCGCTATTCATCGCTCCTGCCCAGTAAACGTCCCCGACGCTCGAAGGAAAGTTTTCCGAGCCCTATCCACGCGGCAATCTAGGCCGGACGCCAACAACGCAAGCCTCGAGCCGATTCATTCGTCCCGAGTGATTCTACGCAAACGCCGCCCGCGCATGGCTGCACGATCAACTCCCGACGGCCGGCGACACCCAATCATTTGGTGCCATAATCAGCCGTGTTACCTGGAAGTCGGCAATCGGGGAGTTGGGAATATGGGAACCCTTGCAGTCACCGGCGGAACTCCGGTCCGCGATGAGCCCTGGCCGCGCTGGCCGGTGGCGAACGAAGCCGGCATCAAAGCGGTGGAAGGTGTGCTGCGAAGCCATCTCTGGGGGCGCAGCGCCGGCAACGAGGTCGTGCGTTTCGAAAAGCGGTTCGCCGCATACCAGGGAGCCTCGCATGGTCTCGCCGTAAGCAGCGGAACGGCGGCGCTGGAGGTCGGCCTACGAAGCCTGAACCTGACGCGCGGAGCGGAAGTGATTCTCTCTCCGTTGACCTTCATGGCAAGCGCCACTTCGATACTGATGGCGCGCTGCGTGCCTATCTTCGTAGACATCGATCCCGAAACGTACAACATCGATCCCACCAAGATCGAGCCAGCCATTACGGATCGCACGGAAGCCATCATGACCGTCCATTTCGGCGGCCTTCCGTGCGATATGGACCCTATTCTGGATATTGCGCGGAGGCGCGGGCTCAAGATCATCGAGGACTGTTCGCACGCGCACGGGGCCAAATGGAAGGATAAGGGGCTTGGAACGATCGGCGACGTGGGAGCCTTCAGCCTGGGCGCTGGAAAGAATCTTACGGCCGGCGAGGGCGGGATCGTCCTGACCGACGACGAGGCTATTTACTGGAATTCCGTCGACTATCACGATCTCTGGTCCGGATCGATACGCGAGCGCCTTGGGATGTTCCGCTATCTGTCGTGGAACTACCGTATGTCGGAGATTCAGGGTGCTCTCCTGAACGCGAACCTCGACGTGCTGGAGAGTCAATCCACGCATCGTTCGGCAAACGGAGACTATTTGAATTCGCTTCTGGCGGAGACCGTTGGGGTGAGTCCGTTGCGACACGATCCGTACGTGACCCGCAACGCGTTCCACCTGTACACGTTCAAATACGACCAAAAGGCATTTGGAGGGTTGCCGCGGAAGCGCTTCGCTGAAGCCCTTGCCGCCGAGGGCGTGCCGGCGTCGACCGGCTATGCGCTCGACTGCCGGGAGCAACCGCTTTTCACCGAACCCGAGGTCGATCTACAGGCCGTTTGGCCGCGCAACGACGGCGAAGTAGACATCGACTACAAGACGATGAGTTGCCCCAACTCCGAGCGGCTCTGCCGCGAGCAGACGATGTGGATCGGCCAGTCAGTACTTCTGGCCGAGCGGCAAGATATGGACCAGATACCCGAGGCGATAGACAAGATTCGTTCCCATGTTGATGAACTGGCGGCGGCAGCAATCGCCACATAGTCCGATCTGATGCTGAAGGCTCCCGTTTACGGTTGACCGGGAACGTGCTCGTGGCGGGGCTTGGTCGTATCATCTGCGCTTTTGGTCGCCTCCGGATGGCTATACCGCGATTCTCCCTGGTGGCATGCCTTGCCGTTGCATGCGGGGCGATGACCGTTCTGGCCGCATGCGGTGCGGAGGCCACCTCGGCGACGAGAATCGTGGCCGCGACTTATGTGGAAGAGAAACTTGACGACGGCACGTTTGTGCCTGTTGCGGGAGCGTCAGTTGAATATGAGGTATTCGGCAGGATTCGTGGCCCAGCAAATCCACCGCTCTTGCATACATTCTCGGACACAACCGACGATCGAGGAATGTCTTCCATGGTCTTCCGAACGAATACCAAGACGACCGACGAGGTGAACCTGATATTCGTTACCGCCAATCACTCTGACGGCCGATCGGCGTTCCGGCGCGCCAGAACCAAGCAGGATTTCGACTTCGGTGACTGGTTCAACCATATAGCCGAGGGGTGGGATGATCCGGACGACGCGGTTGAGCGACTCTGCACGACCGCCGAACGCGCCGGAGATTGCCAGAACGCGCTAAAACGGGACGGCCTCAAGGCCTCGGGGACCGCGGTCAAGCTGCGGCTGGGGCCTGCGCCCTAGCCCGATCGGCCGCGCAGGCGATCCAGGAGCCGCTTACCGTTCAGACCCAATAACTTCCGCTTCTGAGTCTCGCTGAGCCTGCACGAAGCTACACGGCCGATGCCGGGAGGCATAGCCATGAAGATGTGGTCCGAACCGAATAAGACATTGTCCTCGCCGACCTCCTCTACAAGCCGCTCCAGCACGTTGTGGGTCATCGGTCCGCAGATCTCGGCATAGTAATTCGGATTCGGCCTCACCGCCTCGCCGTAGATCTTGAGGCCCTCGAGATCCGAGGCCACGTGATATGCGACGAAGGTGGCATCGGGATATCGGGCCGCCATCTTTGCCAGTTGTGTGGCGGATCCGTTCTCCGTCTTGGCGCCGCAGTGGGTCACGACAATCAGGCGATGGTCACTCGCAAACTCGTAGACGGGCTGGTACCCCGGTCCGTCGAGGTGATACGCATGAGTGCTTGGATGCAGCTTTATGAGGCGCATGTCGTATTCGTCCATGCACCGCTGCAACTCGGGCTTGATCTCCTCGGGATGATTGGGACTTATCATTGCGGCGCCTTCGATTCGTCCGGGGAAGTCGCGCATGGCCTGGCCGATGATGTCGTTGCCCCGGCGGTATTCACCTACCATTCCGAGCGTGTGATGCGTCACGGACGTTGCCGTCCCGAACTCGTCCATTCTGGCCACGAGGTGCTCGGCGGAGTCCTCCGTGAACCAGTAGTGAAACCACCGCCCAAGGTGCGTGTGAAAATCGATTATGAGCAGTTCATCGGGTAGCCCGAAGCGGAGGATGTCCGCGACGGATGGTGGGCCGCCGTTGGTCATCGCCGGACCGCGTCCAGAAGGCGCTTCAGATTCTCCGACGCGATCGCCTTCTTGGCTTCGAGGGTCACGTCCGCACGGGCGACGGCAATGACCGGAGCGCCGGGGGCGAAGCGCGGCAGTCCGGTGCCAAACAGAAGCGGTCTGGATCCGAACCTCTTAACCACCCATTCGATGCGCCCGCTCTCATGATTGTCCGAGGTGTCGATGTAGAGGTTTTCGTGGATTTCCCACAATGGCCACAGGTGACGATTGGCCCTGAAACTCAGTTGCGGAACGCTCGTCAGTACCAGCGGCAAATCCGGGTATCTTGTGCAGAGATCGTGGACCTGATCCCAACTGATTTGGGAGCGGGCGATGAACAGCGGCATTCGCCTTTCCTGAAGCTCGGTAAGGAGGGGCCCCGCCGACCACTGGGCAAGGGAGAAATTGTGTCCCGCCTCTTCGGGGGGCCCGGGCTTTTCCGAGGGGAATATCCGCGCGGTCAGCACACCCTTTGCGAGCATTGATTCCAGTAGTTCCGCAGGCGGCGGGAATTCGCCGGTGTGGTGCGGCAGAAGGACCCATTGCGGCAGCAATCGCGGCTCGCCGTCCAGTTCTTCCATCAGGAATCCGTTGCCGGACTCCGGGTCGTATTCCCAAGATGCAATGTGATACACCACCGCCGACTCGATGCCCGAATAGTCGAGCGTTTCCAATAGTTCCGCGACCGTGTGCGGCAGATTGGGCATCGGCGGCGCGGCGTAGCGTCCCAGCGCGCAATTGCAGTCAAAGAACTCGATGCCGTCGTTCATTGCCTTCCCTCGAGACCGGATGCCAGCTAGCGCGTGTGCGCGGGGATCGTACCGGAAGCGTGGAACGCACGCCAATCGGGTGTGCCCTGCGTTAGATACCCCACCGCCGGCGCGCCGATTCCATGGAGACGGTGGTCTTTTTCAGGATTTCCGATTCCTCGGCAAAAGGGTTCTCGCCCATCCAGCGTTCGTCGGTGGGCTCCGAGGCCAGCTGGTATCGGGTGTCCATGCTGAGGCGATATGTATCCGTGCGATTGGACAGCGAAGCGTGCGCGGTGAACATGCCGAAGACGACAACGTCCCCCGCCTGATAGGAGGTCGTCCTCCATTGGCCGCCATACTTTTCCGCGAGTTCGATCGGATCCGTCGATAGAGTCCCATCGACCCCGTCGCGATAGACGTCCATGTTCCCGTAGGTGTCCTTTACCTTGCTCCAGCGCTGGGATCCAGAGCAGACCGCGAGGCCGCCGAGTTCAATGGAAACGTCGCCCAGGGGACACCAAACCGAATAAAGGCGTTTGGTGCCCTTTCCCATGTATACGATGTCGTAGTGAACGCCCGTCGACCGGCCGGTGCTGACTATGCGCAGCCATTTGTAGTCGAAAGTCTGGACTTCGCCGCCCAGGAGGACTTCGAAGAATCCCAGAATCTCCCGGGATTCCGCCACTTGCTTTATTTCTGAACCTCTCCCCGCGGTCGCCGCCAGCTCCAGCATGCCTGGAACTCCCTCATCGGGCCCGAGACCGGCCCGAATCCGACCGTCCATGATCGGCGCGTCAGGGTCCAGACCGCCGGCTAGCTGAATCCGCTCGAGAATCGCCCGTTGGGCCCCGAGTACCTTCTCGCGATTCTGAAGGCTGCGCAGCAGCAGATATCCGTCCTCATCCATTCGCTTATGCAACTCATCGGGACGGTCGAGAACCTCATTCGACTCGCGCATTTCCGTGAGAAGGGGGCCGCCCATTTCCATTTCGGCAGTGCCGATTTGAACCTTCATGCTCCCGTGCCTCCCAGTGTTCCCCGCGCAAAGTCGGCTTTCGCGCGTCGAATCACGAGTACTTCAACTGCACACGTTCGGCGCCGTCGCTTGCGGCTATGAAGACGTAGTCCTTGCCCTGGATGTTTTCGGTCTCTATGTCGTGCTCGCGTCCGTCAATCTCCAAATGCCGCGCCGTCCGGTCGCTGTAGGACGCCGGAACCGACGCGGTGAGCCCGTCGACCCGTTCCGGTGTTGCCACCGTAAACGTCAAGGTAGAGCTGTCCCCGTCCCATGCCACATTGTCGATCCTGGTTTCGCGCCGCGCATCGTTGAATAGGACCCACTGGTCCGGACCGACGGCCGGAACTCTCAAGTCCTTGGCCGCCTGCAGGGTCCCTTCCAGCCATGGCGGCGTATACGGTCGGTCCCAGTCAGTGCGGGCGTAAACGGGATGGAAATATTGATGCACCACGGTATGCCCCCATTCCTCCGCATCCCGTAGGTACATCTTGCTGACGTCCGTTGCATCCTCCACTGAAACTGGCGCTACCTCGCTTTTATGGATCAGTATGAAGTCGTCGCACGTGAGCGTTTCCTGCTCGTAGACATCGATGAACGCGCCTTCCTCGTCCATGAATCGCATGGGCAATCCGCTACCGGTTAGATACCCGTCGCGATAGTCGTGCGCGGCCCTGTAGTTGAGGTCGAGCCTAACGCCGTTGCGCTCCAGCGATCGAGCCGTGTCCACCCAGCCCGCCCAGATGACGCAGTGATGGCGAATCGTCAGCGGCGTGAATCCGTAGCGGCGTCTGAACTGATCGGTCTCCCACGTTATCCGGTCCCCAAGCTCGTCGGGAGTGGGCCTCGGACCGGCCCAAACATGCTGTCCGAAACTGTGTCCACGCTCTCGCCAGTCGGCGACTTCCGCAGGCGATACTTTGGGGTGGTCGTCCATCATGAGATAGGCGCCATAGTGAGAACCGTACCGCTCCATTAGATCGATCATGAAAACGAGTTCGTCGTGGCGCATGCCATCGCCGTCGCCGTTGATGAATTGCACCGCGCGGACGCCGTTTGGGAAGTACCACAGGCGGGGCAGCGGACCGGCAGCCTCATAGGCCCATTCGACGGCGCGAGATAGCAGCCGCTGCTGGAGATCAGCCTGCGGCACGTGGCGCAGGTCGAAATCAAGCAACCCGGAGAACATGTCGGCCGGCGTGAAGTAGTCGCTGGGATTTCCCGGCCACTCCGAACCTGTGCTGCTCTGCTCCACGAGACCCTGATGGAAAATCACGGTCGAAGCGGCGATATCGTAGGCGAACACGACGAATCTGCCGCCGCCGATGGTTCCGGTCATGACCGCCGGGGCGCCGCCGGCTTCTTCCTTGCTGCCGAATAGGGCCAGAGGGCTCGCTTCCGGGGCGTGATAAATATCGGCGCCGGCGTGGAACTGCATGTACGGAGGCAGGTTGGCCGGGCACAACGGGTGGGCCGTCACCGGCCAAATGTAGCCGCCTTCAAGGGATCCTTGCTGTTCGAGGCCCAGCGCATGCGCCATATCCCGATCGGGACGCATCAGTATCAGCCCGCCGCCGGATCGGGCATAAGTAATCAAGCGATCCCGAAGATCGCGCCCCAATGGAACGTGCCCCACAACAACGCAACCGGACTCATGCGGCGGCGGCAAATCCCGGACCATTTCAGGCGCGAGCACCCTGGCCGAATTGAATCCTTCGGCCGCAAGTATCTCGATGAGATACTGGGAATACGGCCGCGCGGCGTCGTGCCTTGAGATGACCAGGGGTCGGATGCCACTCATGCTCCGCCTCCGTATGTTCTGGCCGCAATTGGAACCACTTCAGGTCGGCTTGCGCAGCGTCGGCGGTCCAATTCCGCCGCCGGGCGCACTTCTACCGCGAGCCTCAGCCCTTGATGCCGCTGAGGACCACTCCCCTTACGAAGTACCTCTGGAACGACGCATATAGGATCAAAACCGGTATTACGCTCATCATCGCGCCCGCCATCAGCAGTGCCCACTCGGTTCGGTATTGACCACGGAAATACGCCAGCCCCACGGGGAGAGTCATCTTTTCAGGAGTGTTCAGATAGATGATCGGATGCAGCAGGTCGTTCCAGCGGAACAGAAATATGAAAATCGCGAGCGTGGCGAGCGCGGGCTTCGACAGCGGCATGAAAACCCGCCAAAAGATGGTCCAGTTGCCGGCCCCGTCTATGCGCGCCGCGTCGTCGAGTTCCGAGGGAAGCGTAAGGAAAAACTGCCTGAGCAAGAAGGTGCCGAACGCGCCGCCCGTGAATCCCGGTACCCAGAGCGGGAAGTGAGTGTCGATCCAATTCAGGTTCTGCATGACGAGAAATATCGGGATCATGGTCACCTGCGGGGGCACCATCATTGAGGCGAGCAGGACGATGAACAGCACGTTGCGGCCTGGAAACGTCAACCGCGCGAACGCGAAAGCCGCGAGGCCGCTTGCGAGCACGCCGCCGATTACGTTGAGGACCGCGATGTAAAACGTGTTCCAGGACATCAAGAGAAAAGGCATCGAGGTTATGACATCTCTAAAATTCGTCCAGATCAAGGGATCGGGAAACCACACTGGAGGGAATGTGAATATGTCGCCCTCTTGCTTGAACGAACTCACGATCATCCAGAGAAAAGGCATGGCCATGAGAGAGCCAAGTGCGGTCAAGAACAGATACGACGAAAAGATTTTGGTAACGCGTGCGACGCCTGTCCACGCCTCTTGCCGTCGAACCTCGATAGCGTCGGGTTCTCTACTGACTACGGCGTTGGCCATCTAAGTATCCCGGCCCTACTTGAGCTTTCGCGCAAAATAGCGGCGCCCGGGGTTATGCATGGATCGGTCGTCGCTCAATCGTAGTGGACCCATTTACGCTGCACCGAAAATTGCAGCACCGTCACGACCATCACCGCCAGGAAGAGCATGAACGCGAGGGCCGATGCGATTCCCATGTGGAACCACTGAAATGCCTGCAAAAAGATGTAGTAGGCGATGGTCATTGTGGCGTACGCCGGGCCGCCCTCAGTAAGCACGTAGGTCTGCTCGAATACCTGAAAGGAGCCGATCAGGGAGATGATCAGCACGAAAAAGGTTGTTGGCGAAAGCAGAGGAAGGGTTATGTGCCAGAAGCGCCGGAACTTGCTGGCGCCGTCCACCTCGGCCGCCTCGTAGTACACGTCGGGAATGCCTTGCAGACCCGCGAGCAGAATAACCATGTTGTAACCCAATCCCCGCCAGACGCCGAAAATTATCACGGCCGGCATCGCCCATTTGGTACTCCCAAGCCAGGGCGGCCCGTCGATATTTACCATCCCAAGCAGCCAGTTGATTACGCCGAAATCGGGGTTATAGAGCCATAGCCAGACCATGGCCACCGCGACTATGGATGTTATGCCGGGCAAGAAAAAGACCGTTCGATAAAACGTCATGAATCTGAGCTTCTGATTGACGAGCACGGCGGCCAAAAGCGCGGCCACGATTCCGAGCGGTACCGACACGAGAGTGTAATACGCGGTCTGAATCATCGAGCGGGTAAAGAGGGTGTCTGCGGCGAAGAGGTCCTTGTAGTTGTCTAGTCCCACCCATACCCATGGGGTAAACGCGTCCCAGCGGGTCAGGCTGATGAAAAATGCGGCCAATACGGCGCCGTGAGTGAAGAGGAGCATGCCCACCAAAGTGGGAAATAGAAACGGCAGCACTTGAACCCACTGGTGAAGGCCGCTGCCGCGCCGCGGCCCCAGTCCTCCGAGGGACCGGCCCAAGGTGGAGTCAGATAATTTCAAGACTAAGAAGTTCCTGCCCGGCGGCGGCGTGCCTCGCTCTCAACGACACGAGGCACGCCCAACCGCTGACGATAGTTAGCCGCTACTCCAGTCCCGCGGGCCAGGCAACCTTGTCGAGAATGGACTGGATCTTCTCGGTTGCCGCGGTCGCGGCGTCCTGAGCGGATTTCTCGCCCAAGAACGCGGGCGCGAGTTCGTTCGAGAAGGCATTGCGCCATTCAACCCAAGAAGGACCGAAGTCGGCACCCTTTATGTACTCCACGGAATCGAACAGGTACTTGTAGCCGGGGACCCGACCCTTTTTCCTGAAATCTTCGCTTGTCGACACGGCGATGTTGCTGGCGATTCTGCCTAGCGGGAAGTTCTTGTACGAGCGCTCCTCGCTGATGCCGTACGCGATTACCTCCCAGGCCTCCTCAAAGTGAGTCGAGCCTGACGAAATGGCCCAGCTATCCGGTCCGCCGTATATGACCCTTCTTACCGGCCCTGTCGGAACCATCATGAGGTCGAAATTTAGGTCGGTGGATTTGAGATAGGCATCCACCTGCCAGCTGCCCGTGATGTCCATCGCGAGACGACCGGTCGTAAACAACTGCGCGCCGCCGCCGATATCAGCGGCCTGCGCGGCTGTCGGCCCCATTCCCTGCGAGATCCAACCGACGGTCCTGTCAATCATCTCGACAGATTTCGGTTGATCGAGCAGGCAGGTTTTGAAATCTGGCGTCAGGACGAGCCCATCGTTCGAATTGATGAACGCGTCGAGAAACGCGTTGGAATTCTGTCCCCACAGGCCAAACTGGGTAGTCTTCCCATCTTCGGTCTTGGTGAGCTTGGCCCCGGCTTCTTCCCAGTCGTTGAAGGTCCAGGTCGGTTCGGGAAAGTCAACCCCAGCGTCGTCGAACAGATCGACGTTGAAGTATATAAGGGACATAACGGTCTCCATAGGCATCATGTACTGGTCTGGATGTCCCGGGACCGGGTACCTGGCCTGCTGCCAAATGCTCGTGTAGTGCTTCGATACGTCGATGTCGCGCTTGATCACCGGGCCCAAGTTGAAGACGAGACCCTTGTTGGCCCAATCCCAGTTGATGGCAACACTCTGACCGAAGAAATCGGGCAATTGGTTGGAGACGGCCTGGGTCTGCATCTTCTGCCAATACTCGCCCCAGGGCGTTACCTGCCAGTCGATCGTTATATGGGGGTTCTGCGCGGTAAAGGGGTCGCCGACCTCGGCCTCGTACTCTTCCACCGTGCCCCACCAGGTGTTGAATTGGAGAGCTACCGCGGCCTTCTTCGGCTGCGCCGCCTCCACCGTAACGATCTTCTCGACGATCTTCTCGACGATCTTCTCTTTCTCTACCTCGACGATCTTCTCGACGACCTTCTCGACTGCGACTTCCTTGATAACCTCTTGGGTCACGATCTTTTCGACAATCACCTCTTGAGTGACGATCTTGACGACTTCCCTCTCGACGATCTGCGTCTCGCCGCAGCCCGCCAACGCCGCCGCCGCCAAGCCCGCGCCACTAACTAAACCTGCTCGAAGGAGCCGTCGTCGCGCCAATGTACGTTTCATATATACCCCCCGCTTTTATCGGGTAAGAAAATAGGCCATCCCGATAATCGCGACCATCATACCCTCGCGTCGAAGTCAAGACCATACGTTTGACTCGGCGAGCCAACAGCCGCGGACAGCGCCATGGTCCACGGACCACACGGGGGGTACAACTATTGGTAGTAAACTGATTCACGTTCGGATTCGATCGTCTGGCGCATTTGACCGTCGGCGCGGGGCCTCGGGATTAACAGCCCATCTGAGCGTGGTTCGGAGTTCGGTATTTTCTCAGGCGTCGATAACGCGATCGCTGTAGATCGGCATCCGCGCGGGCTTCGGGCGATTCTTCTGAGCCTGATCGTCATGGTTGGCGCGCTCCCCATCCTTTGGGCCTGTGGCGGGACGGCGCAGGACAAATCCGAACCGCAATTGCTGACCGTCGTCCGCGTTGAGGAGCGGCTTGAAGACGGCACCTGGGCGCCCGTCTCAAACGTGACCATCGTGTACGAGATCTTTGGAATCCAGGGCGTTCGCAACGCCGAAAACGTCGACCGCTACCATTTGTATGAGGATTCCACGGACAGCAATGGAATGTCGGTGGTGGTGCGAGCTTCGGAAGGAAAGACCGCAAGCGAGATCGGAATAATCTTCGCTCAGGCCGAACATCCGGATGGGCGGTCAGGATTTCGGCGCGTAAAGTCGGACAAGAATTTCGACTTCCAATCGTGGTACCGGAAATTCGGGGGCGAGGATGCAAGCGTGGAGACCATCGTTGGTGAGCTATGCGAAACGGCCGTGGAATTTCCCACCTGCTCTGAGTCCCTAATGGACAGCCAACTGAAGACATGGGGAGCCGGAATACTCATCCGCTTTAGGTAGCCGTTTGTGGCTCGTAGACGCCAAACCCACCCCTCGTAAGCCCTGCATTGAGACGCGACCCGTTGGTACAGTCCGATTTGGCCCGAGCGTCATACACGTTGCGAGCAACGGAAACTTTGAAGCCACGTCAACCACATTCCGATCGCGGTAGGCGTTCCGCGTTGCGGGCGTCCGTGCGCGGTATCTTCCTGTTGATGCTGCTGACAGTTATATCGGCGGTTTCGCTGATTGCCTGCAGCGAGACAGGAAAGGACGAGGCCAACGCGCAATTGCTAACCGTCGTGCGCGTTGAGGAGCGACTTGAAGACGGCACCTGGGCGCCCGTCTCAAACGCAACCATCGTGTACGAGATCTTTGGATCTCAGAATATCGCCGCAAACATCGCCCGCTACCAGTTGTATGAAGACTCCACGGACAGCAATGGAATGTCAGTGGTGTTGCGACCTTCGGAAGGAAAGACCGCAAGCGAGATCGGAATGGTCTTCGCTGCGGCCGAACATCCGGATGGCCGGTCGCGGTTTAGGCGCGTACAGTCCGACAAGGAATTCGACTTCCAATCGTGGTACCGGAAATTCGGGGGCAAGGATGCAACCGCGGAGACCATCGTTGGCGAGCTGTGCGCAACGGCCGTGGACTTTCCCACCTGCTCTGAATCCCTAATGGACAGCCAACTGAAGACATGGGGAGCCGGAATACTCATCCGCTTTAGGTAGCCGTTTGTGGCTCGCCGACGCCAAACCCACCCTTCGTAGGCCCTGCATTGAGACGCGGCCCGTTGGTACAATCCGATTTGGCCCGAGCGAAATACACGTTGCGAGTAACGGGAACCTTGAAGCCACGCCAACCACATTCGGATCGCGGTAGGCGTCCCGCGCCGCGGGTTGCCGCGCGTGGGATCGTCCTGTTGATGCTGCTCATTGTTGTGTCGGCGGTTTCGCTGTTTGCCTGTGGCGGTGACAAGGACGGCGATCCGGCTCAGATACTCACCGTGGTTCGGGTGGAGGAGCGCGACGCGAACGGTACATGGGTGCCCGTCCCGGGCGCGACGGTAACTTTTGAGATCTTCCTCGAGTCCGGACCCACCCTGGTCTCGGCCGGTAACGTGATTCAATTCGTGGCATATGAAGCCGTGGCCGATTCCAACGGAATTTCCGCCGTCGTTCAACCGGCGGAGGGCAAGAGAGCGAAGGATATCGGCATGGTTTTCGCTCAGGTCGATCTACCCGATGGGCGATCGCAGTTCCGGCGGGTGAGGTCGCAGGAAGATTTCGATTTCAAATCCTGGTATCAGAAATTCGGGGGCGACGAAACGGCCGACGCGACGATCGCGCGGCAGCTTTGTGAATCGGCGCGGGACTTTCCAAACTGTGAAAAATCGCTAAAGGACAGCGGTCTCAAGGCGTGGGGCGCGGGATTGCTCCTCCGGATCAGGTAGAAGCAATATTTGCGGGGCATCTGGATGGTGGCAATAGGTTCGTCAATACACTTGCCACGCGTCGGAAATGTTCGGCGCTGGCTGCGAATCGCGAGCCTCATTTCTCTCGCCGCGGCGGTTGCCGCAGCCGGCGCGGCCTGCGGCAGAGCGGCGGGTCCGGACGAGGGCATTCTCACCATGGTTCGTGTCGAAGAGCGACTTCCCGACGGAACCTGGGTTCCGACGGAGGGCGCCCGGGTCGAGTACCAGATCTGGGCGGGCACCACCCACAACTCACAGGTTTCGCTTTACCACGAATACAAGGACACAACAGACGTCGAAGGCTTGTCCGCCGTGAATCGCGATCCGGGTGAAAAAGTGCCCGGCGGAATTGGAATGATATTCATTGACGTTACGCATCCTGACGGCCGTACCAGTTTCAGGCGCGTGCTCGCGGAAGAATCATTCGACTTCGAAGGCTGGTCCCAGAAATTTCCATCCGGGCCCGTTGAGCCGGACGAGATAATCGATCGGATCTGTTCAACCGTGGTGGACTTTCCGGATTGCGCGAAAAAGCTCAAGCGCGATGGGTTCAAGGCATGGGGCGCGGCATTCATCGTCCGGTTTCGATAGCGTCGGCTGGACCGCGATCGACAGAAATTTACCCTGCTAAAATCCGAAACCATTTCTGGTTGGAAGGCGGTTCTCGCCAACCTGCATACGCTCGGAATCTACAAGGCTTTCGATATTCGCAACTGGCTCGGTGACATCCGCCCTGTAAACGTGACCGTCACCCGCGCGGCGCTGCTAGTGCTCGTTTCGTTGTTGGCCGTTGCGACACTCCTTGCTTGCGGGAAAAAGGGAACCGAGGAGAAGCGTATTCTCACGGTTGTGCGTGTTGAGGAAAGGGACGCAAGCGGGGCGTGGGTTCCGGTCGCTGACGCGCGAGTCCTGTATGAAATCTATTCGCCGCGGGGATCGACGCCGGCTGAGCCACCGCCCCTTTATTACCAATTTGAAGACGTAACGAACTCGGAAGGGATTTCGTCCGTTGGGAGCGATCCTGAGGGCAGGGTGGAAACCGACATTGGAATGGTCGTCGTCGACGTCATTCTTTCCGACGGCCGGACTTCGTTCAAGCGCCGTAAGATCGAGGGAAATTTTGATTTTGCCGAGTGGTCCAAGGAATTCATGCCCGAATCGGGAGACCGGGCTGAGATAGCCGCCGCGATTTGCAATGATGCTCTCGATTTTGAAACATGTGGAGAAAGTCTTTCGGTTGGGGACTTAAAGATGTGGGGGGCCGGCTTAGTCGTTCGGATTAGGTAGATGCTTCGGACGGGTGGCATTTGACGTACTGGGTGGCGATGGCGGGACTGACGGCGACCCGCAGGTGGCGGTGGGCGGCCGCCTTCGCCGCCGCACTGGCATTCGTTTTTGTCGCCTGTGGTGAGCGTGAGCCCCAATCTCAGATAATTCTGACCATAGTTCGCGTCGAAGAGCGCAATGCGGAAGGAATCTGGTCCCCGGTGGAAGGCGCTGACGTCGACTACCAGATCTGGGCGAGCAAACCGAACGCCAGCGCCGACGTTGTGGCCCATTTCGAATTTCAGGACGTTACCGACAACACCGGCCTTTCCGTGGTCGCTCAGGATCCCGGCGACAAAAGGCCGTCGCACATCGGGCTCGTCTTCGCCGAAGCCGTTCATTCAGACGGTCGCACAGGCTTCAAAAGGCAACGGGTTGAGCCCGAATTCGATTTTCTGACATGGTTCGAGACGTTCTGGACCGAACCGGTCGAAATCGATTCGATCGTTGACGCAATCTGCGCGACCGCCGAAGGTTTCACAGGCTGCAACGAATATCTCCGAGATCGAGATTTGATTGCGTGGGGCAGGGGCATCGTGATTCGGATCAGATGAAACGTGAGACTGGGTTCGCCCGTGCATGAAATTGCAAGCAGCGCCAAAGGTCGACGCCCAGGCCTGCGCTTTGTCCTTCTTTCAGGCGCCGTGTTGATAGCGGCTGTCTTTTCGGGCGGCTGCGGGGACAAAGTCGCGACGGATTCGAATATCCTGACGATCGTCCGGGTGGAGGAGAGGCTTGCTGATGGATCGTGGGGAGCGGTTTCGGGCGCCAGTGTCAACTATCAGATATATGCGAGCAGGGCTACCGACACCGTGCACATCCCGATTTATCAGGAGTACATGGACACTACCGACGATTGGGGATTATCGGCTGTGCGACGCGACCCCAACGGTAAGACGCCGGGCGAGATTGGCTTGGTGTTCGTCGAGGTTACACATCCCGACGGGCGCACTTTCTTCCGCAGATGGCGGATCGAGAGGGACTTCGACTTCGGGCAATGGTCGCTGGGATTCATGCCGGAGGACGGCGGTGTCGACGCGCTGGTCGCTCGCGTGTGCGCTACGGTGGAAAGTTTCCCGAACTGTAGAAAGACGCTCGAGTCCAGCGGATTCGTAACATGGGGCCGTGGCGCGTTAGCTCGATTCCCGGGCGCCGCTTGAACGCCTCCGTGATAGGGATTGACGAACGATCGAACCGATCTTTACCGGGTTTCATTCAATGATTCGAACAGCGCGGGTTCTCGTCCTTGGCGTCGCGTTGTGCGTGGGCGTGTTAGCTCTGTTTTCCTGTGGAGGAGAGCTGGCGCCGAAGGGAATCCTTGCCGTCGTCCGGGTCGAGCAGAAGATGCCGGACGGGTCCTTTAGTCCCGTGGTAGGGGCGCGCGTGCTCTTCGAGCTTTACGGTAGCCGGGCCGACGACGCCGTACGCCGCCCGCTATATCAGCAGTTCGAGGACACAACCGATGCCGAGGGCCTTGCAGTTCTGTTTCGGGACCCACAAGGGAAGGCCCCCAGCGATATTGGAATGCTGCTGGTTGACGTCATCGCCGCTGATGGCCGAACAGCTTTCAAACGGCGGCAGGTCGAGCCGAAGTTCGACTTCGGTGCTTGGGCGCAGGACAAATGGCCCGGATCATCTGCTGACGGCGAATTTGTCCGCCTCATGTGCTCCACGGCCGTGGACTTCCCCGACTGCAAACAGGTGCTTGAGAACGGTGAGCTGGTCAGGTGGGGCGTGGGACTCTCCATCCGGATTCAGTAGCGCCGACGCCGAGGGACTGTCCGACAATGAGGTCGATACGCGTGCCCACCGTCTCTGCGACCGGATCGACCTGTTCGCCGGCGTGAATGATGCGCCTCACTTGGTTTCCAACTGTCCCACCTTAGAAATCTTGCCATGAGGCTCCGCCCCCGGGGGCCTCGACTGTCGCGCCGAACCGCGGATCTAGTCTGCTGGCCGGGTCGCCCTGCGATTGGGAGATACCGCGAACGGGGCCGTGATCGCCGTCATCAGAAACATAATGTTTCTGGGCGGGACGAGCTTATTCACCGACCTTTCCAGCCACATGATCCTGACCTTGCCGGCGCTGCTCTATCTGAAGAAAATCCATAGTGAGGGAACCCCTACGATAGGTCTCATCGAGGGCATTGCACAGTCGACAGCCAGCCTTTCGCGACTTCCGAGAACTCTGATCCTCCTATCGATTTCACCGCTCTGGGCCCCAACCGCGGGGCCGGGCCGCCCACTGCGGCCGTGCCGCCTGATCGGATGAGGACGCTTCGCTGATTGAGTGTTCCAGGCGTCTATACTGGCCTTGCTTTTTTGTGTCCCGAGGAGATTTCCGATGGCCAAGCTGGCCATGAACGGCGGTCCAAAAGTAAGAGTAGAGCCAGCATCCCCATGGCCGAGAGCGAGCGAGGCCGACATACAGGCGGTTGTCGAGGCGCTTCGCGGAGATTCTTGGATCCGGATCAACGCCGATAGAGCGCATAGGTTCGAAAGGGAATACGCGGCCTTTCAAGGAGCGGACTTCGGCGTCGCGGTGAATAGCGGCACGTCAGCGCTTGAACTGGGTCTATTGGCGCTGGGCATCCAGCCTGGTGACGAAGTGATCATGTCGCCGTACACCTTCATCGCGAGCGCGTCGTCGGTGTTGGTGACGCGTGGAGTCCCGGTGTTCGTGGATATCGAGCGTGAGACCTTCAACATAGACCCGGGCCTGATAGAAAGCGCGATCAACGAACGCACATTCGCCATCATGACCGTCCACTTTGGCGGTCGAGCCTGTGACATGGAGCGGATCCTTGAGATCGCGCGCAAACACGATCTCAAGGTGATAGAGGATGCTTCCCACGCCCACGGGGCGAAATGGGATGGAAAAGGTCTTGGGACCATCGGGGACGTGGGGGCCTTCAGCTTGGGAGACGGCAAGAACCTATCCGCCGGTGAGGGCGGAATTCTGCTCACGAACGACGAAGAGGTTTACTGGCGGGCCGCAAACATGCACGATCTATGGACCGGAGGTCTGGTCCAGAGAGCCGGGACCAGGGGAGGGGGCAGCTTCGTTGCCGGAAAGGACTGGACTTTTCCGCAGGCAGCCCCCAACTACCGGTTGTCGGAGATACTCGCGGCGTTGCTGAGTTCGGGGCTGGCGCGGCTGGAAGGCGAAACGCAAGCTCGAGCGGACAACGGAGTGTTCCTGGACGAGCTGCTGGATGCCACGGCGGGAATGCAAACGTTGCGCAAGGACGCGTTCGTCACGAGAAACGCCCATCACATATTTATCTTCAGATACATGGAGGACGGATTCGACGGCCTGCCGAGAGAGCTGTTCGTCAATGCGCTTAGCGCCGAAGGTATACCGGCAAATATTGGTTATCCGAGGGGATGCCACAAGCAACCTCTGTTCCTCGACCCCGAGGGGCAGAAGGTCTGGCCGTACAACCGGCTACAGACGGACTCGGAGATCGATTACGAGGCCATGACATGTCCGAACACCGACTTCCTCTGCAAGAAGGAGACGGTGTGGTTATCCGGATCATTCATGCTCGACGGAGGGCGCACCGGGATGGAACAGGTTGTGGAGGCCATCGAGAAAATCAGGGCGAACCGGACGGAACTCGCCGAGGTCGCCGTCACCAAGTAGCCTGTTCCGCCAGTTGGACGAGCGGCGACGAGACGTGGAATCCGGCCCCACAGAGCGAGGGGCGCAGCCCGGCACGGATACTGGCATTTCAGCCGGCATGGTGGCCTCCTCCGGCGAAGGAATCAACATGGCATTTGCAGTGGACTCCAGCGATATCGACCCTGCAATCGCCACATTCGCCGCCGTGACGAAACCAGGAGATCAAAGGTCAAGCAAGCGAGGCACGCCTTTAGGGCGGAATGGCGGGACCGTTATGGGTAATCGTCTGGCGGCATCCGCCGGCCTAGTCCCGCGAGCCAGCCGAGCCGGGGCCGGATTGCTGCGACTCCGCGGTAACCAGCATCAATAAATGCAGCCAGCGACTGTGCGGCAATCAGCCGACTGGCTAGGCCCGGCCCAATGGCGATCCTGAGCGCCATCCGCAACGCGGGTCCCGCCGAGATTACCGAGCCGCCGGGCAACGCGAGATGGACGGCACATCGTCGCCGGTCCCTGGCGAGGGGCGCGAGGAGTGCGTCGGCCTCGGACCGATTGAAGTCGAGCCGTGCAACGCGGCCGGATCGGTCAATCAACGCGAACACCCAAACACAGACGCGGCAGATTCCGCATTCACCGTCATAAAGAACGACCGGTCGGCGCATCATACGTCCGCTATGCGCGACGCAGGGCCGTCGAGATGCTAGGGCGCGGCCGGCCAGGGTCAACCCGATTCGAAAATCGCCCGCTCGCCGCGCTCAGCAGCAGTTCTCCATCAGGGTCGACGCTTGATGCACGTTCCTCACGCAAGAAAAAAGTGGCAGCGGGGCGAGGCAACAATACGACAACCCGGCAACGAAGGTCATCGCGGCCCGCATTGTCGTCATGGACGACAGCTGCGGCGCTTATGGCAGGGGGCCGAGCACGAGTACGTGCCCGCCGTCCACGATGGGCGAGTCCGTGCTGGTCAACCGGAGGCGTGAGACGTCCCCAATATCGCCGAATTGAACGCCAATCCCGAGCTGACCCCCTGAGCTGTAGGCAATCGGAGGGTAACGCACGCGTATGAGCTCACCCTGCTGCCAGCGGTCGGTTGGGTACCACAGCCGCACGGCGTTCCCGCCGTCGATCGGCTGTGCGATCTTCTCCGGGCCGACCACGAACAGCGGTAGTCGGTAGGCGCGATCTAGAGGTTGCCGTGCCCGGAAGTACACCACCACTCGGGCACTCCGGATCGAGAACCGCAGCTCGGGCAGCAGCTCCACCCGATAGCCGACAACCTCTAACTTGGCGGCAAAGGAAGCCTGTACCTGCTTGAACCGCTCCCCTGGAGTCGCGCTGGCAAAGGAATAGAACGAAGGTGGCAGCGTCGGCGCGGTTGACCTGGCGAGCGAGGCGCCCGGCGGCTGCCGCTGGAACAGCAAAAAGCCATCGTCGCCCGATCGCAGGGTAAACCGCTCGTCTGCAATCAACGAGCTGACCTCCCGGAAAAGCTGGTCCGGGGTGAGTGGGTCGGAGGGCCCGGTGACGTCGATCAGAACGTAATCTGCATCGTCTACGGCTGGGTAGACATAGACCTTCGTCCGCCCGGAAAGCTGTGGGTAGATGCCTGTTTGCGCCGATACCGTGGCGTCCGGCGGTATGTCCTGCAGCAACGGCCGCAGTCGCGCCGCGTGCGCCGACGCGGGCGGCAAGGCAAAGCGCTGTCCCGGCGGCAGGACGCCCTGGCGCCAGCTTTGCCCCAGGGCAGCTGCCAACCCCACCATTGTGATCCCCAGGGCGGCGGTCGCCGGCGGCGCCTTCAACCAGCGCTGGCACTTCCGGGCCAGCGAGCCAGTACCGTAAATCGCCGCCACGATCAGGGCCGGTACCACCTCCGCGGAGTAGTGCGCGCCGCCGCCATGCTGCCACGTGGAGCCGGACAGGCCGTTAATTGCCAGCGCCGGCGCCGCCAGCGCAAGTTGAATCGGGGCGATCACCGCGAGGAATCCCGTGCTGGCCAGCATGTTGACCAGGTATGTCAACGTAAATTGGGGTACTGGTCCCGTGGGCGCGTCCCCGATTCTCTCGGTAAAGAAAATTCGCAGGTGAACGCTCGCGTCGTAATAACGAGCGGCGAAGAGAGATGGCGCGCCTCCGTTGAAGTGCGGCATGATGACGCCGAAACTGATCGCCACCCAGGCGAACGCGAGGCCGGCTACGGCAATACCCAGGCGCCGCCGTCCCTGAACGAGCCACGCGTACAACCCCATCATCCCCACCAACAATCCGACCTCCTCCCTGGCGGCGGCGCAGACAACGGCGAGCGCGATGAAAGCCCAATAGCGTTTCACCAGGAGGAAATACAGGGCAAACAACAGCAGCGAACCTGTCATCGAGACGATATGGAAATCTGCCAGGTTCGCAGCCTGAATTGACGGAAAAGATAGGTACATTGCGGCGAATCCAAGTGCTGCCCAGCGGTGTCTCAGGCGCTCTCGGGCGATCCAGTACACCGGCAGCGCCCCGAGCGCCAGGACGACGGTGAGAAGCACGATCAGGCTCTCTGGTCCCGGATAAATCAGGTAGAGCAAGGCTAGGGGGAGGAACAGCAGCTCGACATGGTAGGCAAAGAGCGAGTCGCGATCGGCGCCAGGCCCATAGTCCAGCGCGCGTCCTAACTCCTCACCCACTTCGCCCCGGAAAACCGTAAATCTGAACAGGCGGCCCTGCCCCATGTTCCAAGTGATCTGGTCGGCATAGCCCATATCCAGTGCGTGGCTTTCCAGGTTGCTGTGGCGACGCAGGGCCAAGCCACCAGCCGTTATGGCATAGGCGACGATCATGAGAGCGAGCAGAACGTGCGTGACGCGTCCTGAACGCAGCAACGCACCTAGCATCTCGCGCCCTACCTGGCGCCGCAACTTAACGGCCAAGCCGGGGCAACCAGAAGATCGCCTGAATCGGGACGCACTTCTTTAGCCGCCCGTGCGGCCGTAAACGGGTCGATATTGGCCGGGGATTTCGTCCGTGGCGAAGCCCCGCTGGCAGGCGTTGAAAAGGTGATTGCGTGTGGGGGTCGGGCGTTCCGCGTTCCATGTTCGTGCAACGCGGAGTACGGATCAGGCGCCCGTGACTTCGATCGAGTGGCGGCCGCTGCCGCCGTTCGGCTGGGGCAAACTGAAGACCTCCGTTTGCACCACGCCCGTTCCGTCAATGGCCCGAGAAGTCAGCGTCAGCTTCTGCCCGGCCGCGATGTCGTACTCAGCTTGCCACCGTACCCATGTGTCCCGGCCCAGCGAAGGATCCAGGAACACTGTGGGTTGCCACGTGACTTGGCCGTCCGCACTGAACTCGACCCCGGCAACACCCCGGTCACCGGCGTAGGCGATCCCGGCGATCCGGTTGCGTCCCGCCGGAACCTGTACGGCGTCGCCCGGCACATCAATGCGCGACATCGTGCGAACGAACCCGAGGCGGTTCCAGCCTCGCTGCGCGTACCAATCGACGTGCTCCTCACGTTGCGCTCGAATGCCCACTAACCATTTGGCATTCTTCATGCCGTAACGACCCGGCACGAGGAGCCGAACGGGAAAGCCGTGCTGGCGCGGCAACGCCTGCCCGTTCATCTCGTACACTAGCAGACTGTTTTGGTCGAGGGCAAGCCCTGGCGAAATTGAACTGGAGTATTCATCGGCGCCGCGCATTTGAAGGCTCACCACCCCCGGCTTGAGTCCGCCCGCCAGTTGGAGCACATCCCGCAAACGTGCTCCTTTCCATTGAGCCGTGCTGATCAAATCGCAGCCGAAGAACGCAAGGTGGCACATAGCGGTGAAGTTGCTGATGCACTCCAGTGTCTTGAATATCTCCACCGCGGGCAGTCGCCGCAGCGTGCGGTAATCAAGCTGCACCGGCCGGTTCATATCGCCATCGATGATCAGACGCCAATTCTCGGCGCTCAGCACGGGATCGTCCACGGCGTTCTTGGTGACCACGTAGTGCGCATGGGTTGGCGTCACCAGCGCTGCCAACTCTCCCTCCGCCCGCACGGACTTCGTCAAGGCTCCATCCTTGTCCCTCACCAGGTTCCGTGCCTGCCCCGGGGTCGGGAAGGGTTCGGCGTCGGGCGACGGCGTGGGAGGCGGGGGCGTCGGTGAAGGCGTACCCACCGTCGGTGACACCACTGCGGTGGGAGTTGGAGGGGCGATTGTTGGCGGAACGGGAGTTGCCGTTTGGGACGGCACTGTAGTGGGACTTGGAGAGGCGATGGTTGGTGGACTCGGAGTTGCCGTTGGAGAGTCGACGGTTTGCGGGGCGGCTGCCGGCGTGTCGGCTGCAGGTGCGGTGGTTGCGTCCGCCGGAACGCGCGTCTGTGGAGTGGTCTCTGGTGGTGCCTGCGTAGTCGCTGCGGCAGCAGGAGTGGGGGTCGTTTGCACCGCGGGTTCAGGCGTCAACGTCGTTGCGCCAGATGAGATTACGGATTGCGTTGGCGTACTCGCGGGCGGTAGGCCAGAAGACTCGCCGGAGGGCAGTGTGGGTGTGAGGTCGGGCAATTTGGCCACCGGCAGCGAGCTCGTTATCGTTCCCCCTCCGATAACCTGCTGCCGCCACGCCAGCATGAACCCGCCTGCAGTTCCTAGCCCACCTACCAGAAGCGCGCGGCGGCTCGACGGCGCGGCCGCCCGGCTGGCAGCTCCAGCGGGAAACCTTGCGAGCACCTGACCGGCCAGCAGAACCGTAGCGTACGCAAGGGCGACGCTCAGATACGCGCCGCTCACCAGCACCGGATGCTGAAACTGGTTTGTGGCGAAGAAGCCGCCGCCGGTCAGCGGCATGATGCCGGCCATGGTGACTAAGAACAGTGTCAGCGCGATGCCCAATATGGCGGCGCCGGACCAACGTCGGCGGAGCGCAAGGACTCCCAGCCCCAACAGGAGGGCGGACATCGCGGCCGTGCTGCCGTAGAGCGCCAATACCTTTGCCAGCGGCCCGAAAGTGCGGATGCCCTGCTCAAAGGCGTCTAACGGGACGAAGATGAGGACCCACTCCATGATCCGTTCTGGGAGGGTACGGACTTGGAATGCGGCGCGGGCCCAAAACATCAAGCCAACCGCGGCCAGCGTGGCGGCGAGGCTCCATACTCCTGAACGGATCAGGCTCATCAGAGCACCAACGCAAGGATGAAGCGCCCGCCGATTCCGCGCGGTGGTACGGGCCGGAAAATACGAAGTCTCGAAATGAAGATCGTGTCCGCACGCATAAAGACGACCTTACACAAGCCCGCGGCCAGCGACCAAGGCGCGCTACATCGCGCCGAACGGCCCGCGGTGCCGCAGCAGATCCATCCCGCGGAGGAGCTCGTCGATGCCTTCATCCATGGTCACCGCGGTCTCGTATCCAAGCGCGCCGAGCTTGGTATATGAAACTGCGTAGTCTCTCTGATCTTCGTCCACGCCGATCGGCCCGTACGTCAGGAAACAGGGATGCCGCGCGTTGATGAGCTGGGCGATCTCGTCTTTGGTGTGATTGAGATGCTCCGACCCGGCGTTATATACCTGACCCGCCATGGACGGGAAGTGTTCCAGGCCGAAAAGCAACGCTCGAGCCATGTCGTGAACGTGGATGAACGAGCGCCGGGCGCCTTTGTCGTAGACGACGATGAAGCCCTGACTTTTTGCGGAATAGACAAATTGGTTCACGAGCAAGTCCGCCCGCATGTGCGTAGACATGCCGAACGCGGTCGCGAAGCGAAAGACCAGCCCATCGCCCGTTGCCAGTACGATCTCCTCGGCCGCGAGCTTGGTCCGCCCGTACCCGGAGAGTGGCGCAGGCTCGATGCCTTCGTCGCAGAAACCATCCGGGACGGCGCCGTAGACGCTGCCCGTAGACGCGAACAGGAAGGACTGGCCGCGGTCACAGGCGGCGAGCAATACCCGCGTACCGTCCACGTTGATGGATTCGGCGCGTTGCGGATCGGCATTACACGCATTGAACCCGACGATGGCGGCCAAGTGGACAATTGCATCCTGACTCTTTGCCGCTGCCTTCACCGCGCGTGGATCGCGCACGTCGCCCTGCACGAAAGAAAGCCGGCGGTTGGGCACATAGCCGAGGAGGCCCTGCCCACCAGCGGCTAGTGAATCGAGCACGGTCACGGTGTGCCCGGCATCCAGAAAAGCACCAGTGACCACTGAGCCGACGTATCCCGCGCCCCCCGTAATCAGCACCTTGGCCACTTGGTCGTTTACTGCTCGGCAATCTGGTCGGGAATCGGTTCTATGCTATCAATACGACAACGCCATGCCCCAAGCCAACCATACGCGCGTTGGGTTCGTCGGAATAAACGAACGTGCTGGACGCCTCCTACTGCGCGGACTCTCAGCCTCTCCCCGAGCCCGTGTCGCGGCGGTGTGCAGCCGTGATCTCAGTAAGGCGAAGCGAACCGCGGCAAACCTCGGGCCTAGCGTCCTGGCGTTCACCAGCGCTGAGGAGATGGCACAAAGCGGCGAGGTGGACGCCGTATTTGTCAACACCCCGATCGCCACGCATTTTGAAATCTGCATGACTGCCATCCAGGCCGGCTGTGCGGTGATTTGTGAGAAACCGCTGGCTGCGAACACCGGGGAGGCAGTCGAACTGCGCCAGTCCGCCGGGGCTGCCGGCGTTAGGACAGTCGTGAACTTTACCTATCGTTCCGTGCCGGGTTATCGCCTGACTGAACGACTACTTGCGGCCAGAAGCCTGGGGCATCCGCTGCACGGCGAGTTCGCCTTGTTGCAAGGTCACAATTTCCTGCCAGGATTTGTGCGGTCGAGCGCCCTGCTCGATAGTGGCGTTCACCTGTTCGACACCTTAGCCGGTCTCTGTGCGCTGGCCGGATTTGGCCGCATATCGCAAGTATGCGCCGCGCCGATGTCGGACCGGATTGGACCGGATTTCGGATGGGCGTTTACGGCTCGCACCACGTCGGACGTCGTAGTTTCCGCCGCATTTAGTCGGAGCGCAATGGGCTGGCACAACGGCCTTCGGTGGAGTCTATATGGGCAGGATGGGGCGATTACCGTCGAGCTGGATTCAGATCGCACCGACGTCCGGGTGGCCCGCCGTTCCGACGAGCGATCCCAGGGCGGCTGGGCAGCGATGGAGATGCCGCCGGACCTGCAAGCGGATGACGCGCGGTTCGCCGAATATCACATGGACCGGCTCGTGGGCGCGGCGCGGGGGGAGGAACGTTTCCCCGGTTTTGCGGAAGCGGAAGCCACCCACAAATTCTCGGACGCGCTAGCGGCGTCAGCGGCTGCCCGACGATGGGTGGCGGTCGAACCCTGAGCGGCAGCGAAGCGTGACAGGCTGAAGCTCATGGCTGGGTTTGTAGAGGTCGCGGTGCCAGTCTGATAGATGCCGCCAATTGGGTGCGGGTGTTGGGCGCGACGCCCAAGGGCGCCCGTAGGAGGTGGGCCTGGAGGCGGGCCAAGGAGGCAGGGTCGTCAACGTCGTACCACGCAACCAACTGGTGGGTCTTCAGCCCAGCAGCCCGGCAACGCGCCAGCGTTATCGTCGTGACAGCGCTCGTGCTCCACTCTATGTCGCGAAAAAGCTGTCGGTGCAGGGCGGCGGCTGCGAGCAGATAGTAGCCCCCGTCCTCGCACGGCCCAAGCACCACGTCGGCGTCCTTGTGCAACGTCGCGAAGGTCTCGCGCAGCACCTCAGGAGAAAGCGTTGGGCTGTCCGCACCCAGGACCGCCACCGCGCTAAATCCAGCGGCAAGCCCCTGCTGGAAGGCCGATTCCAACGCGGCGCCCAGCCCAACCCCGCGCTGCACGCAGACCGGAACCTGGCCGCCCACGATCCGCTGAAGGACGGACTGTTCGGCAGCGTCACGGCAGATAACTCGCGCCTCGAGAGCGGCTTGCGCCACGATTGCAAGGGAGTCGAGCAAGAACGCTTCAGCCAATCGAGCTGCCTGCTCCGGCTGGAGAGGCGGGCAGAGTCGCGTCTTGGACTCATTGGCGCGCGGCGCCTTGGCGACAACGTACACCACGCCTCCACGAGCTGCCGTCATGCGGACTCGTTCCCTGGTGGCACGCGCGCCGCGGAAGAGGTCCACCTCGCATAGCGCAGTGCGCAGGTGCAGAGGTGCCACGCAGCGCCAACGGTGCCGCGCAGCGTGCCCGATACTTTAGAAGATCCCGCGAGCCGCGGCCGGTAACTTACGGGAATTTCCACGATTCGAAGCCCTGCTCGAACAGATTTGACCACCATTTCGACCGTCCAGCCGTACGTCATTTCGCGCATTTCTAGTTGCTCCAGCCGGGAAAGCTCTATGGCCTTAAACGACGGCAAGTCGGCCAAGCGCCGTCCCAGCAGAATCCGCAGCGCACTAAGTACCAGCCAATTTCCGACCCGCGCATGAAAGGGAAGGGCCGCCGGATGGTTCGTCAGATCGCGACAGCCCAGGACGAGGTCGGCCTGGCCAGTCACCAAAGGAGTCAGAATCCGCGGGAGCGCTGAGGGCGGGTCGGAATAATCGCCGTCCAGGAAGACGACGATCTGCACACCGGCGCCTGCCGCGGCGCGGACGCCTGCCCAACATGCCGCGCCGTAGCCCGGCACAAGCTGGGGGAGAATTTCGGCGCCATGCTCGGCGGCGATATCAGCGGTGCGGTCGGTGCTGAAGCCAGTGACGACAAAAACGCGGTCCACCGCATCGTCTGGAACCTCGGAGAGCACCGCGCCGATCGACTCTTCTTCATTCCACGCGGGCACGACCAAGGCCACCGGCCTGTTTGACACCGTTGACAGTACTCACATTCCATTCAAAAACGATATCAAAGCATGGACTTGCCGTAATTATTAGGGAATATTTGGGCAACGGCGTGCTTCGATCGACGCGTCAGGAATTCGGTGCCCTGAAGCTTGACGAAGCCGAAGAGACAAACAAGGCCTATGCCGGCTGCTGGAGAGGCGGTCTCACTAAGGAACTCACCTAGGGCTGGGCCAGATTCGCCGTGGCGAAGACGACGCGGAACGGCACGCAGTAGATCACGACGCTCTTGAACTGAGCTACATCGTGGATTGGAGCGATTTCGTAGTTTTGGCTGCCGATGTT
Source organism: Chloroflexota bacterium (assembly GCA_963663595.2). GTDB lineage: Bacteria > Chloroflexota > UBA11872 > UBA11872 > VXNJ01. The sequence continues at coordinate 1,391,799 of CAXXGZ010000003.1, forward strand.
CCCCTTCAGGGGCCCAAGGTCGATGTAGCCTCCCAAATCATCACTCGAACGGGGCGAAGGCGCCGGCGAAAGCAGCACGCTCAATGCGGGACCGTTGGTCACGTTGAAGTTTTCTAACCGCAGGACATGCCCCACGCCGGGAATACGGTAGATGGTGGCATCGCCGGAGCCCTGATGAGAACCGTCGGCACCCATGAACTTGCCCCGCAGGACGGCGGTTGGCTCCACATCCTCCGGCTTTTCCTCTTCCATATCATGGTCAGGCATGGCTGCGGCGGCGGTCATGACCCGTTCCTCGACCGTATTACGATCCGACTCGGATAGCTCGGCGAGAGTCTCCATCGACGGCATGGCGGTTTCGAATTCGGCTTCGAGCTTCTTCATCTCGTCGTTGGACATCTGCGCCATTTCGTCTTTGCTGGGCACATCGAAGGGAAACGCCTCATCCACGACTGTATCGATGAACAGCGGCGAGATGAGCCACCATCCGATCACCACGGCTCCAATGATTCCCGCGGTCCCAGCCAACATGAAAAAGCGACGCCGGTTCATCGTCCTTTTTCACCCACCTTACGTGACAGGTATGGCTTGATCCGGGAACGCCGGGATTTGCACCACAGCGACGCGGCATCGAAGCAAAGGCGACGGAGTTTCAACCCAGTCATATATCCATTTGGTGGCCGGCAGTCGGTTGAGTCAGCTTAAGGCTTTGATCGGCTGCAACATAATCCGGCAACGTGCGATAGGGCGCATAAGGCCTTGCAATTCGACTAGGGATCGACGGCGCCCGATCCGGTTTCCCACCCGCGCGGCTCAGGTCCCCGCATTCCTGGACTTTTCTCTTACCAAATCGGTGGCTGCCGGTAGCCAGCATGAGGTCAGAATCTGGAGGAATCACAGCGGATTTCGAAGCCGCACACTATGACGGCATCGTGCTCATCGAGCGAGCCTGCGACCGGACGCGAGCCTTTCAAGCCGTAGGAGGCTACCTTCCAGAGTTCGCTCTATCATTCGCGACATTAGTTTTGCCGCAAACGGCAATCGGGACTCGAATTGCACAACCATCTCTACGTGGGTCCCACCACGCTCTTCGCTCAGGATCCAGCTACCAGCCAGTCGCTTGAACGGCCGCAGTCGAGAGCCATTCACCATCTGGACCGCGGTTCGCTTCGGCGGCTCGTAGGTTACGTAAGCACCCTCCCATTCCCAGAAAAGTCCGCCTATCAGGGGAGCTTTGTAGCGCAGACGGGTGTTCGGTATATCACCCTCTTCGCCATGGCGGTGAAATCGGCTAACGCTCAAATCCCAGTTGGGCCTCAAATCAACATCGCGCATGAGCTCCCAAAGTCTTTCCGGCGGGATGGCGATATGCCGGCTTGCCGCGACTCTTGGCACGATGATGCTTCCTCACGATCCAGCGACGTCCGGCGATGTGATTACAAATGCAGGCCAGACTTACGATATCCCCACCGCACTTAAGGAGACCGCGGTTAGCGCGGTCGTATTCATGCAAGCCGTTACTCTATGGGAAGTATTCAAATTGGCGCGCAGCTACGCCATTCGAAGCGCCGCAAGGTGAAATCCAGGGGATTGAACCCCGCCTCGGAGGTAGTGAGTGCCAAGACCTAACTTCCTGATCATCATGACTGACGAACACAACCCGCAGATCAGTTCGCCGCACGGGCATCCATTCATACATACGCCGGCCCTGCAGAGACTTGCCGATGGTGGCGCGGTCTTTGAGAACGGTTACTGCAATTCACCTCTATGTGTGCCGTCGCGTGCTTCCTTCATGACGGGCAAGCATCTCCACCGAATCGGCGTCTGGGACAACTCGGTGCCGCTGGCGACCGATGAGCCCACGTGGGCCCACCGCCTAAACGCGGCGGGTTACGAGACCTGCCTGTCGGGCAAGATGCACTTCATAGGACCGGACCAGAATCACGGCTTCAGGCGCCGCATCATGCCCGATATTCACGGCATGGGAGAAATCTCCGCTAATCTGCCCGACTGGACGACGGGCATGCCGCCGGAAACTCGCCGGGGGAACCTGCGAAAACGACTGACGCAGGAACCCGGGGCAGGCGACCACCCGCACATGGACTATGACGAAGAGGTGGCGGCTTCGTGTCTGGCTTACTTATCGGAGCCTGCGAGAAACGAAAAGCCATGGGCTCTGTGCGCGTCAATCTTCACGCCGCACTTCCCGTTCAAGGTTCGAGGCGAGTACTACTACAAGTACTACCCGGAACACGCCGACCTTCCGGACATTCCGGGAGGGCATCTCGAATCACAGCATCAACAGCACCAGGACCTCCGACGGTATTTCGAGTGTGACGATATTCCCGAGGAGCAAGTGCGGAAGGCCCGGGCGGCCTACTACGGTCTTGTTGAGTTTGCCGATGTGCAGATCGGGAAAATTCTTGATGCACTCGAGCGAAACGGTCTCGCCGAAAACACGATCGTCGCCTACACGGCCGACCACGGCGAGATGCTCGGCGAGCACGGACTTTGGTACAAGTGCAGTTTCTATGAGCAGTCGGTCCGGGTCCCGTTCATGATCCGCTGGCCGGGCGTTGTGGAGCCCGGGTCCCGATATGGGCAGGTGACGTCCCTGCTAGACCTCACGGCGACAGTGCTCGACGTTGCTGGAGATGACGGCGGCTACCTCGACGGCGCCAGCCTGGCGCCGTTGCTGAGAGGCGAAACGAAAGAAACCGAGGGAGTGGCTATTGCGGAGTACGAGGGACACGGTACGGTTCGGCCCGCGAGGATGGTGCGCCGCGGGAGTTCCAAGCTCAACTACTACGGGGGCGCAAAGCCGGAACTTTACGATCTCGAGTCCGACCCGCGGGAGATGAACGATCTGGCGGCGGATGCCGCCTACGCCGACACGGTGGCGGAACTTACTGAAATCGCGCTGGACGAATGGGACCCGGACGAAATCAGGTCGAGGGTGCTGTCGAGCCAGGAAACCAGGCGTCTGGTGGCAGCCGGGACCGAAGGCTCCTGGGCTGGCCCCTGGAGGAGTGGAAAGTATGGCTAGCTGGAGGCTTGGTCTGCGATGACGTCAGTCGGGAAAGTGCACGGGACGCTCAGCGCGGACCTAAAAGACCTTCCTGACGGTTTCGGCCACGTCCCATCGGGACCGGGTCCAGTACGGAATAGACTCCAGATCACCCGGCCCCAATGAAACGGCATCGCCGATCTGGTCGGTGATCGTCACGCGACCCTCTACCACGTATAGCGTTTCGTCCCAGATGTAGGTCGTTTCGAAGGAGCCTGGGGTGACATCGTAGATACCCGTGCCGCCGCAGCGCAAGGGGACGATTTGAGGAGGCCGGACCGAGCGAGTTCGTCGATTTGGTCGACGATCTCCGGTTCGCGGACGTGCGCCGCGATCTCCTGGATCTTGCGCTCGATGGCTGGGATCCAGACGCAATAAATCGGAGACTGCTCCTTAGCCAGGCCCGTCGAGCCGTGATCGCCCGGGGGCATCCGGGAGAGACCGTGCCGCCTTGGGAGTAGACGGCGGTGCGAGCCGCGTAACGGTGAACTAACCTCTCGCGAAAACCGAATGGGGTTTCGTCCCAAGTTTTTCCAAATAAAACATCGGTTTAGAATGGCGAATCCCGTAGGGGCACGGGTCTTCGCCGTCTTCAGTCCTAACAAGTACAATTCCCGCACTGAATTTTTGAGCCTAATGAACAAGCGGCGCAGCCGCAGGCGAGGACGGACGTGAGCACCAAACCCTTCGATGCATCCGCATTCAAAGACGGACAACGTGCCCAGTGGGACAACGCGGCGCCTGGCTGGAAGAAGTGGTGGCCGACGATCGAAGCGAACTTCAGGACGGTTAGCGACCGGCTCGTTGAGATGGCAAGTATGGAGGCGGGGGGCCGAGTGCTGGACGTGGCGACCGGCATAGGCGAGCCGGCGCTCACGGCGGCGCGCAAAGTGGGTCCGACCGGGAGCGTGGTCGCCACAGATCTCGCGCCCCAAATGCTTTCCATCGCGCGTGAGCGCGCCCGAGAAGCGGGCCTCGAAAACGTCGATTTCGTCGAAGTCGATGCCGAGGCACTGGACTTCACAGTAGGCAGCTTCGACGCCGCGGTCTGTCGATGGGGTCTGATGTTCATGCCTGATGCGCCGGGAGTCGCTCTGCGGATCCACGGCTTCCTCAGGCCCGGCGGCAGGTTCGCCGCGTCTGTTTGGGGACCGCCTCCGGAAGTCCCATTTCTGAGTATGCCGATGGGCGTGCTGAGCGGCATGTTTGATTTGCCCACTCCACCACCCGGCACGCCAGGGGTGTTCAGCCTGGCGCCGGCGGACGCGCTGTCCGGCGTGCTTGAATCTGCCGGCTTCTCGAACGTCAGCTCAGAAGATCTGACGCCGACATCCGAGAGTTCAGTAGCCGACTATATGCACATGATGAAGGAAGTGTCGGCACAGATCACGTCTCTCCTTGCCGACAAGCCGCCCGACGTTCAGGAAGAGGCCTGGCAAGCGATCGAGAGAGCAGCGTCCGACTACGTCGGCAGCGACGGCGTGCTGCGGATGGAAAACCGAGCCATCTGCGCTTCAGGTGAGGCATAGACACCATCTAGCGCCCGACGTGGGGTCCGCAGGCTGGTCGCTCCGACTCGCCCGCCACCAACCGTATTGTCTAAACGAGCATGTCTTTGATGATTACGTTTATCGGGCCGTCTGCTCGCCGACGATCCTCATTGCGGGGCCGCATCCAGTGCTGACGCCAGCCGCCAGGGGCAATGAAACCTCTATATAGGGAATACGGTGCCTAACTTCAGTGATACAGGAAAAGATATTCTTGTTGGATTTCACCCCAACGCTGTCCGTGTGCCGCGGCCCTAGCGTTGACACGCACACGGACCAACCGGGTTCCACTCGCCTCAACAGGAGGCTGTAACGATCGATTCAAATCGTCCAGAGCGGTCCGCCTAAGCTTTCTCACGCGTACCTTATAGACTGTGCGCTACTGAACCGGTGGGATATTCAATACTGCGGGTTCATCGATTCGACTCGTCGGGAGCTATTCGCATGAACGTTCTGACGGAAAAACAGGTGGACGCATTCCGAGAAAATGGGTTTTTAAAAATTGCGGGGGTCTTTTCGTCTGACCACGTTGAGTGGCTGTCGAACGAACTCGAGCGTCTGATGCAGGAATGGGCGGTCGAGGGGCCTGGCTGGTCCGGTCCCTGGCGCAAAATCTACCTAACCGTCGAGGAGGATGAACGCGCCGTACTCACGGCGATGCACGACCTGCATTTCTATTCCGAGGCGTATATGCGGGCGGTCATCAACGACACCATGACCGGAGCGATAGCCGATCTGATCGGCCCCAACGTCGAACTCCACCACACCACCCTCCACGCTAAGGCCCCTGAGATGGGGACTCCATTCCCGATGCATCAAGATCATCCTTTTTATCCGCACGAGGGGGCCGCCTTCATCGATGCCATCGTTCACGTCGACGCCGCAAACGAAGAAAATGGGTGTCTAAAGTTCTTGCCCGGCAGTCATGCGGGCGGCCCCCTGGAGCACATAACCAGGGACAGTAGCCCGCACCTACCCACCGGCGAATACATGCTCGATGATGCCGTCTCCGTTCACTGTGACGCCGGGGATGTCGTCCTATTCAGCTACTACACCGTTCATGGATCGGCGCCCAATCGCACCGACCGATGGCGACGGCTCGTCCGATTCGGGTATCGCGATCCTGCCAACGCGCAGATCTCCGGAGAGTCTCACGGGCGGCCCGGACTGATGGTCCGGGGCCAGAAACGGAAGGCGAAGACCCCGACCGCCGTCTAACTCCGCCTCCGTCGGTCGATCGAAACCCTTCCCCCGGTTATGGCGGTCGCCGACGGGCGAGCCGAAGGCCGCTCCAAATGCCAATTCTTTCGTTCCCTGAAGCGCTACGTCGCTCGCGGACCCTACCGCTGCCACCGACGAGTCCAGCAACTCACTTGAAAAACGAAAGGAGCATCGGAACCTCTTTGGCCGGCTCAGCTATCCCCGGCGTTGTCGGGGCCGGGCCTCACAAGGCCGGTTTCGTAGGCGCGTATGACGGCGTGGATGCGATCGCGAACCTGCAGCTTGCCCAGCACGTTCGTCACGTGAGTCTTCACCGTTTCGACCCCGATGGATAGCGCCGCCGCGATCTCCTGATTCGAATCACCCGCCGCCATGTATCCCAGCACCTCGAGTTCCCGGGTCGTAAGACTATCTACCCACTCATCCTTTTTTCGAGCCGGGACCACCGCCTGCTCCAGAAGCCGGCGCGTCAAGGCCGGGAAGATCAGCGACTCCCCGCTCGCGGCCAGCCGGATCGCGTCCAACAGCTCGGCGGGCGGCACACGCTTCAGCAGGAACCCCGTCGCTCCTGCCTGCAGGGCTTCATACACGTATTCGTCCAACTCGAACGTCGTAAGTATGACGATGCGCGGGGTCTCCCCGGGCCCATCGATCAAGTCTCGCGTCGCCGCGAGCCCGTCGCGATTCGGCATCCGGATGTCCATGAGCACCACGTCCGGGTTGACCCGCTCGACCACTTCCATGACTTCAACACCATCGGACGCCTCGCCCACCACCTCCAGGTCGGGCGCGTGATCGATGACGGTCCGCAGCCCGACTCGGACCAACGGATCGTCATCGACGATCGCGACCCGTATCGTCACCGACTCGAACCCACCGCAAGCGGGAAGACCACCTCAAGACTGAACCCGGCATCGGCTGTCGGCCCGTAGAGGAGTTTGCCGTCGAATAGCGCGACCCGCTCACGGATTCCAACCAGCCCGCGACCGGTGCCGGCCTTTCGCTCCGGCACGGAGGATGGCAGGCGTGGGGCTACGTTGTCGACGACCAAAGTGACATGATCGGGCTCAACGGAGAGAGCCACCATCGTCTCGACTAGTCCGGCGTGCCTCATCACGTTCGTCAACGCTTCCTGGAGAATCCGGTAGAGCGACCGGCCCATCTCGGCCGGTACCTGCGCCGTCGTTCCGTTCAGCTGTAACTTCACCGGAAGGCCCGCCGATCGGGCGTCAGCTAGCAACCGTTCGATCTGATCCAGCTCCGGAGCTGGCTCGCGTTCCGACGGCCGGTCCTCTCCCAGGACCTGCAGCGCCCGATCTAGTTCGTCCATTGCGCGGCGCCCGCTGTCCGCAATATCGCCAAGGACGTTACGCGCGAATTCGGGGTTGTCGTCAAACACCTCTTGCGCCGCTCCTGCCTGCAGGGTGTTGACTGTGATGGTGTGGCCAATGCTGTCGTGCAGTTCGCGGCCAAGCTCGGTGCGCTCTTCGAGCACCGCGGTACGTTGTTGTAGCTGTCGCATCCGTTCCCGCTGCGAGGGGCCGAGGAGAGCCTCGGCACCTCGAGAGTGAATCCAGGCCAGACCGTTCACCACATGCGCGGTCACCACCAGCGTCACCGCTCCGATCGCGACCAACGGTATTGTTCCTTGGACCGTGTAAATAACTATTACGTTGTCCCAGAGCTCGACCGGCCACGGCGTGAACAGGATGATGAATGGCGACGCGATCGCCGCCAGGCCGAACGACACTAACGTTATGAGAGTTACAAAGCCGGCTATCCCGAGAGGAAAGCGCAGCAGCAGCCATAACAAGGAAGTCCATGTATGCGCCTCGCGGAACAGCGCTTTCACACGACCCCAGATTGATCCGCCCGTCGGTATCAGCGGTGGAGGCGATTCGATTTCGGCGCCGAGTAACAAAATCGCCAGGCGCCGTTCCATCCGCGCCACGCCTCGCCAGGCGATCGCCAGTCCCAGAAGGATGGGAACGCCGACCCAGACGATGGTGAGTCCGATACCGGTCGAGATCCCGGTAACTAGGCCGACGAAATACGCGATCCCCAGCGGGAACGCCAGCAAAAGGTAGAGAAGCCGCAGATATGTTCGCCGCCGAACAAGAGGCTCGACAAGAATGTTAATCATCACCAACTGCCTTTCACGATTCCAACATGTCTATGGGCAGAAGTATCCGTGGCAACTGGCGGCGGCAGAACCCCCGATCGGGGGATAGGTGCATCCCCCAGCGGAGGGATTTCCGTCGCGGTGATGTCTGCGGTTGCTCATCGGAATCCCTGTGGGGCGGAGCTGCCAAGCCGATTGCCGCCAATCCGGTTGGATTGCTGCGCAGCGCCTACGGCGGGCAGGTCTACACTTACCGCTGCTACGAACATAAGGTGGTTTGCTCCCGCCCTGAACCGTCCTACCATTCGCTTGCCTATGATCGCTATTTGGGGATCCAATCGTACGCCACCGGGGGATCAGTCCAGTGAAGGCCGTGCGTGGGTGATACGGCGCAGAATGAACTGGCGCAGCGGCATCTAAATGGCGGTTTGTGCGAGTCCAAAATCCATCCACTCAATGCAACTCGGATCTCTGATCCTGGGCGCGGAGTTCGCTACTACCCATAAATGGGGATCGTCTAGGAGCAAAGGCTGTCGGGTGATCGGAGTTCCATTCCGATAGCTCCGATCGAGTTCTTGTACCGTACGGGCTGGGAGCGACGCGCTGCCCCTACGCAACTCCTACAGAAAACCGGGTGGATGCGAGGAGTGCGTGGTGAGGCCGTTCGCGCCCGCCCCGGAGCAACTCGATCTAATATGCACGTTCGATTGAGTCCCGGGGGGTTGAGTGATGAGATCATGGAAAGTGCAGTTGCCGGCCGTGGGTTTGTTGGCATTGGTTCTGGCGCTTACCGCGTGCCAGGAGGGCGACCCGGTCGCCCGTGGCGCTGAGGAACCGCCGGTTACGCCGGCCCAGACCGCGGTGGGGTCCTCCGAGCCGGGGGAGCCCTCGGGTCCGATGCTGGTCATCGTGCCGGAGATTCAGATCGACCGCGGCGCCGTCTGCGTTTCGCGGGGCGACATCGAGCTTGACGGCGTGGACCTATACCAGGCCGACCTGCCGTTCGACGAAGCTGCCTGCCGTGAGACCGAGCGATTCTTCGACGTGCGCATGGCGCTGCTCGGAGCCGGTGGCCAGATGGTGCCGACGCACACTGCTCGGCTCGCGCCCGGATCGCGGATCGTCGCTCCATTCGGCGGACAGATCAGCTTTCGAAAGATGCAGTCCGACCTGCCCGATGGATACCACCTCTACGGGGCGGGCGCGCTGCGAATCCAGATTGTGCCGAGAGACCCCTCGGGCGCGTCGGTCCCGCACAACCCGGTGATCCACCTCTATGTGCCGGGCGGCTCGACCCCCGCGAACGCGTTCGCCGACCTGCCGCGCGAGAGCGCTGGGGCGACGGTCGAGCGCGGCGAGGCGATCATCGCGGCGCTGGGGAGCGGTCTGTTGGATCCCGAGGGGGCCCACGACCACAACCTCATCCTTTTCTTCGAAGCCGACGGGACGTTCATCAACCTGTTCGACCCGGAAGCGACCGATTTCCTCGCGGGTGGCGCGCCGGGAGTGCGCTGACTCCCACAGCCGAAAGGCGGCGGTGATGGAATTTATCGGGCTGGGCCCGGGCATCTGCGTGACCGCACAAGACCGGGAGTTCGAGCCGCCGTTCGATCACGTTTCCAGTGTCTTGGTAATCTTGCATCTGTCTTTTCCATTGCCGAACCCCTATCCAAACGCCGTGATTTCGAGCACGATCTGCACAGGAAGGTCAGCAAAAGACTCTTGGAGGTGAGCAGATGAAGGTGGTAATTGGCACGAACTTTTTCGGCGATGGGCTGGCCGCGAATCTGCAAGCTTCATTCCCCGAGGTGGAGTTCGCCACCGCGTATGAGCCTGAAACGCAGATACGTGAGATCGCTGACGCCGACGCCTTCTTGGGGTGGCCGGGCCGGGAGGCAATTGCGGCGGCCGAGAATCTGCGGTGGATTCACGTCCCGGGAATGGGTCTGGACAAGCTGCCGAAACTTGCGGAGGTTTCGTCGGGCAAGGTGGTGATAACCAATTCCCCCGGACCCCACACGAATCCGATGGCCGATCACGCCATGGCCTTCATTCTGGCCCTCGCTCACAACTTCACGTCGCTGATGGACGATCAACGGGCAAAACGATGGGATACGTCAAAGTACGCGGGCCGAATGGTCGAACTCAATGGCAGCGTGATGGGCCTCCTGGGCCTTGGCGGAATAGGGCGCGCCGTGGCTCAGCGGGCGCTGGCGTTCGGAATGGAAATATACGCGGTTGATCCCAGCTCCACCGACGTGCCGGCGGGCGTGCGTGGAGTGTGGGGCATGGACCGGCTGGACGAGCTTTTACGGAAGTCGGATTGGCTGGTCGTAACGGCCCCACTGCTGGCGGAGTTGAGAGGAATACTTGACGATCGACGAATCGGATTGATGAAAAAGGGCTCCTATCTGATCGTCGTTTCCCACGGCGGCATTGTGGATGAGCGAGCGCTCGTCAGCGCTCTGCGGTCGGGACATCTGGCCGGCGCCGGGCTGGACACTACGGAAACCGAGCCTCTTCCCGCGGACAGCCCCCTCTGGGACGTGGAGAACCTAATTCTGTCTCCTCATACTTCAGCCCTTACACCGGAGATGTACGAAGGGCGACTGCGAATATTCGAGGCGAATTTGCACCGATTTATGGAGGGGCGACCCCTGGCATTCGTCTGCGATTTGAGCCGCGGCTAGCGATCTCGCACCGTTGCGCGAGCTTCGCCGCGCCATACACTAGAGCCCTTCGGTCCGTCGCGATCCACGTCCCAAACCTGATGGGCGCAAAGGCGTTCATCAAGCGCGCGGAGCCCGGCCTCTTATCTCGCGGATGCCGACCATTTTTTCGTACTCTTGGGAAGCGATTATCTTACAGCCTTACCGTCATCAAAAGGGAACTCTTGTCGGAATCGGAAACGCAGGTCGAAGTTGGGTGAAAACGTGCGCCTACTGGGAATCTCGGGAAGCTTGCGGCGGGATTCGTTTAACTCGGCGCTGTTAAGAGAAGCAGGCCATCTGCTGCCAGACGGCGTCACCCTGGAGATCTTCAATCTCAAGAATATCCCGCTGTTCGACCGTGACATGGAGGCGATCGGAATCCCAAATCCGGTCCGTCATTTCCGCGAACGAATTCGGAGCGTGGACGCGCTACTGATAGCGACGCCGGAATACAACTACTCGGTCACTGGCGTGCTGAAGAATGCCATCGACTGGGCGTCTCGCGACGAAAGCGGCGATGGAGTCCTCGACTCGGGATCTCCTCTGGACGAAAAGCCGGCGGCGATCATGGGAGCCGGGGGACGCATGGGAACGGTTCGCGCGCAGGCCCACCTGCGCGAGATAGCGCTGCATAACAGCATGCGCGTGATGATCGACCCCGAGGTTTTTGTGTCGCGACCGCATTCGAAGTTTGACGAAAACGGCCGTCTGACCCACGAGCGAACGCGCGAGCAACTGAGGGCGCTTCTGGCCGCAATTCCGGATTGGGTCCGGATGTGGCAGACCAGTTCCGTGAGGTCATAGCGCCTTCGTATACGCCGGGCTCGACAGCTTCACTCCAGTACAAATAGAGCGGCGCGCGCAACCTGGCGGCCACCAAAGGTGCCCCGGTGGAGGTGCCCCGTCGCTGAATACCCACGACTGCTCACGATGGACGGGTCCGAGGATCGACGGCCAATCTCACCATGACGAACCCGCAGGGTGCATGAAGTCGATCGGAGCTGTCGGAATGGAGTTCTGGACCCTCATAAAGCGCTCTTAGCATTCGTATCGTGGCAGCGGTTCTCGCCTGGAACCGAGCCGATTGACCGTTTCCCGGCGCTGGCTAATCAGACGGGAAGTGGGTCCCGCACTGCTCGCAGTGGTACCCGACGAAGACGGACTTACCATCCTCGTCCCGGTATTCGCTCACGCGGGCGCCGTATGGGTGTTTGCAGACCTCCGGATTTACGAGATGATCCATTAGTCTGTGCTCAGGCCGGTCGTTCTTGCGGTTGAATGGCCACATGATTGGTTCCTCTCTCGGGCTGGGGATGACGGTCCTGTTACCGTTCCCGTCAACCCAACCTAATTCCATGCGGCCGCTCGAATCTGGTAGCTGACTCACACACGCGGGAGCCGAAGTCCCACTCGAACTGAGGTATCGCGGACGCATGCGTCCAGTTAGGCGGTTCGCTCGGCTCTGTCAGATCTCAGATTGCCGAAGAAGTCCGAACGTGTGCTTCCGAACGCCGCCTCGTCTTACGCCGTGGTTATGTCCGCAATCGGGGAGCGCCATTGCTCGACGAAAAGCCTTCGGTGGTCCGCTGACGGTAGATCGTTGCCACGCCGGCGCCGCGCGGCCCGCCGGCTCCAGATACTCCAACTGCTTAAATCATGAAACATTGACGGCCGTTTGGCGTCCGTGGGAAATATACCGCCGACCAACTCGTGATAAACATCGTGGGAGGTTTCGACACAGCAGAATTCCCCGATCCGTTGCGCGCCGAGGCCATCAGGCACGGTGTGGCTTACCTGCGGCGGCATGAGGCCAGGATCGCTCGATAGCGAGCCCACGATGATCTTGTTGAGCGGCTACCGCTCCGAGGATTCGGCTAGAAGCCGAAATCCTCCGTTACGAGCCCGACGATGTATCCAAAAATAAGGTGGGCGCTGATGGCATTGGCAGCGTAGGCGTTGCGTTGACGCCGCGTAAGTGCCCGCACCCGTGAGAAGCCGCCGCTGAGCGGAATCCACGTAATCGCCGCAAGGAGCAGCAGCAAGGCACCAAGAGCAATTCCCCAGACCCAAAGAAAAGTCGTCCACTCAAACACGTCTACCGCGACAATCGCAAAGACGAGACCTGCCACACCTCCGTATAGGTAGTGCAGCACCGAGCTGCCGACTAGCAGCCAAATACCGGGAGACTCGCTTCGATACGCCCTGGCCACCACCAACAAGGGCAGCGAGTTTCCCTTGAGCGCAGGAAGAGTGATGAACGTGAAAGCCACGCTCGCCAAAAGGCCGCCGAGAAGCCCCGCCAGCCACGGCTGCATTGGATCCATCTAAACACCCTTTGAGTCCGCTGAGTCGAAGTCCGAACTTACCACCATTCTGGATTCCTTCAAATAGTGCCGCTGTCGCTGGGATTCCGCCGGCCACCGCCGCCCAGTTAAGATCCGCCGTAGGTCTGCATCGGCGGCCGGCCACACGCGAACCACGATGTCGGTGCCACGGGCTGTCACGAATTGTCGCGGTTGACCGTCCCAGGCGTCACGGGTATCGCATGAACCCACTGGGGCCGCGCATGGAACGAAAACAGTTCATCTGGGGCGCGGCGGCCTGGGACGAGGTCACTTTGGCGGCCCTCACGCAGCGCGCTCCAGCCCGTGCTGGACCGACGCGGCGATGGTGGCCTCGGCGACTAACGTCCGAGTTACGGAGGTGGATTCGAGTTAGTGGCATTCATTGGCTACGAGCGCGACACGGAGGGAAGCCCGGCTACTGCCAACCGCTTGAAGTTATCGCATAGTGGTCTGCTCCCAGGCGACGGTACGGAGCTCGAGCGCTGAGGCCAGCTGAAAAAAAGTCGATGCGGACAGTTAATCGCTAACCACCAGCAACTACCGTTTGGCAACCCCGTTAGGAGTAAGAATTCCCATCGGTACCGGTGCACCGCTGCGATGTGCAATCGCGCTGTTAAGAATTCGATTGATGAGCCTGCTCCTCCTACTAGGACTGATTCTGGCTGCCGCGTGTGGCGGCGACTCGCAAGAGCCGCTCGCGATTCTCGACATTACTCAAGGCCGCGCCGAGGTAAAGGCCTCGGGTACAGCAGATTTCGTATCCAGTAGCGACGGTCAGGACCTCGCGGAGGGCGACGCGGTTCGAGTGCCAGAAGGATCGCGGGCAGCGGTGGTGTTCTTCGAGGGATCGGCCGTCCTCCTTGAAAAGGGAGTCGAACTCACCATCCAGCGCCTGGCCGGCTCGGCCGAAACTGGCGTTTCCAACATCGAACTGTTTCAAGTGGCGGGCCGAACTTTTCATCGAGTGAACAAGCTCGTTGACGCGGAATCGAGCTACCTCATGCGAACGAGCTCCGCGCTGGGCGTCGTCCGGGGCACAGGGTTCATTGTCGAGGACGATCCTGTGACCGGCACGAAGTGGAAGAGCTTTGAAGGGCGTATTGGCGTCGCCGGGGCCAGTCGTATTGAGGTTGTGCTCGAACAGGGACAGTCCACGGAGGTTCCGCCCGCCGCAGACCCGTCCCCGCCCATCGACGAGCCGCTAGCGCCCGACGAACAGGTCGTGATTGAAGAACTCGACGAAGTGATTATCGAAAACGAAGCCAAGCCACCGCTGCGAAAGGATCGCGGCGTGACGACGCCTGCGCCAGGTCCCACGCCCACTCTGCCGCCGCTGGAACCGCCCGCGCCACCACAGCCTCCGCAGCAGCCCGTGGGCGGCACTTCGCCACCGATCGCGCCGGCCCCCGTGGCAACCTCAGCGGCGCCCACTCCAAGCCCGCTGCCCGCACTGCAAACTTCGATCCCAATCGAGGCCGAACAAGAGATCGCGGCGCCCGCGCGGACTCCCACCGATACGGTCACGGTCGCTCCAACCGAAACGCCGACCCGGGCTCCAGCCCCGACGGCGACCGCAATCCCTCCCCCTACCCGGACCGTCGCGCCGATTAGTGTTGCGCCGACTGCCACGCGCGAAGCGGAAGGCGCCGAGGACGGCTTCACAGGACCCGGCGGGTGCGCTACCGAAGAAGAATGCGGCACCTTTTGCCAGGATCCCGCCAACGCGGAGGAGTGCCGGGCCTTCGCCGAAGCCGAAGGAAGTGAATTCGACGAAGAACCGTTCGTAGGACCCGGCGGGTGCGCAACCGAAGAAGAATGCCGCGCTTTTTGCCAGGATCCCGCCAACGCCGAGACATGCCGGGCCTTCGCCGAGGCGGAGGGAATTGATCTCGACGAAGAACCATTCGCAGGCCCCGGCGGGTGCGCTACCGAAGAAGAGTGCCGCACCTTTTGCCAGGATCCCGCCAACGCCGAGGAGTGCCGGGCCTTCGCCGAAGCCGAAGGAAGTGAATTCGACGAAGAACCGTTCGTAGGACCCGGCGGGTGCGCAACCGAAGAAGAATGCCGCACCTTTTGCCAGGATCCCGCCAACGCCGAGGAGTGCATGACGTTTGCTGAGGCAGAGGGGATCGAAACCGAGCATCCGCCAGACCGTACCGGGCCAGGAGGCTGCAGCTCCGAGTCCGAATGCCGCGCCTACTGCGACGATCCGGCACACCGCGAGGAGTGCGAGGCGTTCGCGAAAAGGATGGGAATAGAGATCGAGCAGCCCGAAGATCGCACGGGGCCGGGAGGCTGCCGGACTCAGGCCGAATGTGATGCGTTCTGCCGCGCCGAGGACAACAGGGCCACGTGTGAGGCGTTCCAGCACGGATAGTCAATGCCGACGCCCGCAACATTTGGCCCATCCCTTTATTCAGCGAAATCGAGCCGTCCTAGCCGCGATTAGCTACTTGCGCCCTGGCCGGCTACGGGGGCGGTACCCCAACCCGAGCGGCGATCCGATTCTGCCTGGATCATCCGGGTGTGACCCCCGTGATCGTTGGGGCAATGACCCGCGCCAACATAGAGGAGAACGCGGCCGCTTCAGATGTTGCACCGCTCACTGACCACGAACGCGCGCTCGTAAACGTGGTAGCCGCGCGCATCACGGTTCCGCACAGCGAGTCGTGACATTCGGGGGTGCGAACGCCGCCGGTGTCCGGGCGCCAGCCGACTCAACCCACTCAATTGCTCCGGTGTGAACGGAATCGCGCACAGCTGTAGTGGGCGCAAGGGCCGCTCTTCGCCCTGGTCCTAGCTATCCGCTCCGTATAGCTTCGAGCAGACTCGAAGCAGTCCTGCCCAGGAGATCGATGTCCGATCCCAGGTTTAGGAACCGATAGCCCTGCTCAATCATCTCCGTTGCGGCTTCAGCGGACCTGGCGATCCCGCCCAGAATGGCATCGCCTTCGAGAACGGCCGTCTCGATCTCCGATATGGCCTCTTGCACCTCGGGGTGTTGCACGTCGCCCAGGTGTCCCAAGCTCGCAGCCAGGTCGCTCGTCGCTATAAACGCCACATCGAGTCCCGGCGTCCCGGCGATTGAGGCTATGTTTCGGACGGCCTGCTCCTGCTCAATTAGACAGACGGTGACAATTTCCTCGTTGGCCCGTCGGGCATAGTCCTGTGGACCAAGATCCCAGCGTAGCTGTGCATAGGTTGGACCCCAACCGCGCACGCCCTCCGGCGGGTACTTGACGGCCGCAACCGCCTCCTCGGCTTCCTCTCGACTGCGGATCATCGGGAAGACGATCCCCAGAGCGCCGACGTCCAGCGCGGGTTTTGCCAGCCAGTGTTTATTCCAATGGATGCGGACGAGCGGCGCGGTATCGGTGCCCGCCATCGCCGCGATGGTCTCGTGCACGTCGCGGACGTCCATGGGATAGTGCTCCATATCCACCAACACCCAATCGAAACCCATCCTGGCAAGGGCTTGGGCCATTTGAACGCTCGGCATCGTCAGGACCGCTCCCAGCGCAGCCTTGTCCTGACTAAAGGTCGTCTTAAGCTTGCTCAGGTGTTCTCCGGGGGCTTCCGTCACGCGTATTTCTCCGATTTCGATTGCGCCTGAGTCACCCTTTTGAAACGTTTTCTCATTTGGCCTGCCCCTGTGTTGGTACCTGGACCTATGTTAGTCGCGGAGTGATGAACGACCTTTACATGCCGCGGTTAGGAATCCAAACGCCACTGTCACACGATCCTGTCCAGATACCTGGTCATGATCGCCGCTGCCCCAGTCGGCCTTAACTCAACCCGTGTTCCTGTCTTAATTTCCCCTTCTGTCGCGTGTGGCGGGGAATGATAGGTGGCGCTAAACGGGTCATGTGACATCGGGCTTGCGAGCCACCTGGGCTCGAACTACATTAGCTGAGTCCGCGTGGCCGTATTTCACGGCGGGGCCACTTCTGAAAGATTGGGCTGGAAATGGGAGTTAGCATCGGGGGCTCGATCTACGGCGGGAACCCCCGTAATCCGGGGGACATCCGGTTTCAGAACGGCCACTACCGGATCGCTCCCTACATCGAGGATGGCGACGCCAACTACAAGTTCCACCTGCTTGTGGAGATACGAAATTCTGGGGACTCCCCCGCGCGAGTGCCGCTGGAGATCGACTGGGCCGACGAGAGGTACATCGAGTTGCGCGCTCGGATGGTCCTGGGATCGGGGACGGAATGGAAGGTCATCCGGGGGCGTATCGACGGGGCGGTCGTGAAAGCCAGCGTCACGGTTCCACCGGGGAAGACGCTTTTGAGCCTTCATCCCGCGTTCGGCTACGACGAGCATCAACGTTTGTTGCGCCGAGCTGCGGCCGCAGGGGTGAAAAGGGAGGTGCGGGGTAGGTCGGCGGCAGGAGCCGACATCGACTTGCTGCATTTCGGGCGGCCGTCCGCGAAGCGTCCGACAATCCTCATGCTCGGCCGGATGCACCCTTACGAGACCGCTGGCAGCTACTGTGCGGAGGCGATCGCCGACTTCTTGATGGGCGGCTCTGCCAAGGCCCGGTCAATTCTCAACCGTTTCAATGTCGCCGTCATCCCCACGTGCAATCCCGACGGCGTTGAGGCCGGCCTCTGCAAGCGGGTCGCGCTGGACGGTCCCGATCTCGTTGACAGCCTCGGAAGCGACGAGCTGACCGCAGCGACGATTCACCGCACCATGGATGATTTACGCCCGGTCGGCCTCCTGGATATTCATGGGTGGATGCACACGGACCAAGACGGCATCTTCATCTTCGATCCACCCATCGCTACGCGCTTTCTCAAAATCTTCCGGGGGATCAAGCCCGACTTCGGACCAGCCCGCAAGTGGCTGGAGATTGATTACACTTCAGCGGAGCGCTCCGGTCCGCCCGAGCTTCGGGGATACTGCAGCAGGCAGCTCGGCTCAGAGACCATGGAGGTCTCTTTCGGATGGCACCGTCGCACGGTCGAGGCCATGCGAGAACTTGGCCGCAACGCGCTGAAGGCATTCGCGGACGCGATCCAATAGTCCCAACGAGGCAACGGTCGCGGGGGCGTCGTCGGGAACGTTCGGTGCCCTGGGACCAGATAGATCCAGCGGCATTGAGCCCAGCGACAGATCTGTGAAATATCGGTGGCGTAAATGCCGTCACGGACGGGAGCGGTGGTAAGCGGAGGTTGAAAATGCGGCTTCGCCGGCTTACGGCCTGCTGCCGTCTACCTTGCGCTCTGCGATCCAGTCTTCCCTGTATTCAAGACCAAACCCAGGACGGTCCGGCACTTGGACTAAACCGTCCACTATCTTGACCGGTTCATGCCATCGGTCATCATGAGTTTGACCGCCGGCCTCAAGATAGATTCCGTTGGTCATGGCGGCCAGCAGCTGGCAGTTATGCTGCCAACCTCCGTGTGTGGCGATGCGCACGCCGAACGCTTCAGCCATCCCCGCTATCTCCATGATCTCCATCACACCGCCGGGGCGTCGGGCTGAAGGACATCCACGGCATTGCGGACCAGAAGTTCTTTGAAGTTGTATTTGGTGTAATCGTTCTCGCCGGTTGCAATGGGTATTCGCACCGCCTGTCGCAGTTCAGCCAACCCGTCTTTCATCCAGGGCCGCAGGGGCTCCTCTAACCAGTAGATGTCAAAGTCCTGGTAGGCCGAGCCACGCCGGATCGCCTCGGAAACGCTGACAACCTGATTGGCGTCCACCATCAGGTGGTTGTCCGGACCCAGGGCCTCCCGGACCGCTTCGATGCGTCTCAGATCTTCCGCCAGAGTTGGAGCCCCGACCTTGATCTTCACGGCCTTGTAGCCGCGGTCAATCGTCCGTTTACACAGGTCGACCAGATCGTCGACGGGGAAGCTCAACCATCCAACCATCCCATAGGCCGGGATTTCACGGCGGTATTGCCCCAACAGCTGCGCAACGGACTTGTCCGCTGCCTTGCCCAGGATGTCCCAAACACAGTAGTCGACGATCGAGATTCCAAAGACGCCGAGCCCCTCGTTCCCAAAGTACTCCATGTTTTCGAACAGGTGACGCCGCAATCGGCGCGGCATTGACGCGTCCTGGCCGACGACGAGCCCCCGCATCTCCACCTCGAAAAGCTGGCGCGTGATCTCGCCGCCGAAGCCTGCAATGTTCACGGAGTGGGCGCCGTGGAGCCCATCCTCGGTATGGAGGCGAACAATTAGCTCACGACCCGAAACCAACTGGTGAATCGAGTTGGTCACAACCCGCAGTCTCCCCGGCTCCTCGACGACGAAGGTCTCCAGTTCAACGATCTTCATCGATTTTCCTAATCAATCGGCCGAGCCGAGAATGCCCCGGCATTGTCGCGTTCGTCGCATTCAAGCAAACCTTGCGCGCCCCTTGGCAGCGATCGCAGTCTAGGGGGGCCTCGGACGCTATCTCGCGCGCACTCGACAGTTCCAACATGCGCCTGCGGAGGCTAAAGCAGATCCTGCCAGCGATCGCGCCAAGTCTTCATGTCCGCCGGCGTTCCAAAGCCTAGGCAATAGTGGCCTTCGTATCCGAGGTCCCGAAGTCTCGCGAACGTGGCGGCAAAGTCAATGTTCCCTTCGCCCGGGAGGAGATGTTCTTCCTTGTGGCCGCGGTTGTCGTTCAGCCTCACCTGCGCGAGATTGCGGACCCCGAAGGCGTCAAGGAATCCGTCGATATCCTCAGGCACGAGATGAGCATGGGCGACGTTGAAAGACCACTTGAAGACTGGATCGGCTAATTGCCCGAAATAGCGCCGCATTTCGTCGACGTTGTGCGGCATGTAGTGAATCTCGGCCTCGGTCGGCTCGGCGTTGTGATTCTCTAGCCATAATTCGACGCCGGCTTCGCGCGCGGACGGGGCGGATCGCGCCAAGCGTTCACAGGCGGCGCGCATTCGGTTTGGGGCGTCATTCGTGAAGTGATAGCCGCCATGGACGACCATCCACGCGCAGGCAATTCGGCCGGCAAGCTCGATTATGGTCGTCAAGTAATCGTCGGTCGCGCTCCGCATGAGAGGCGACGTTTCGGCCATGTTCACGGCCGACGACGTGTGAATCCCAGCCCTTATACCCGTGCGGCTTGTTAGAGATCGGAAGCGCTCAATCCTGCTTGACGTCCAGGAGGATGGGCCGTTCGCGTCGCAATCGACAGAGAAGTCAATGAACCCGAAACCGTTCGATTGCGCCCACTCGACGGCCTCTTCAGCCGCAAGTGAACCGGCGTCGAATCCGAACCGTCCATTGGGGTACCCATTGGTGTTCATTCGATCTTCACCACGCAGGCCTTTCCGGGGCGCCATTCTTTGCCGAACCGTGACGGTAGCGAATCGTACATCGTTGCGGGCCAGCCGAATATCGTCGCGTCACGATAGGAGCCTGATGAACTGCGAAATCGCGCGAACTTCGCGCGGAAAGTGGAGTTGCCGGCCATGGTGGCCCAATGTTACGTCGTCACATCGATAGGTCCAGGTGCTTCAATCTCGGCTGCGGAATGCATCTGCGTGCCGTCCAGACAATTGCGCCGACCCGGCCTCTGGCCTGCGGAGACATCTCTCGGACAGGGCCCGGGGCTGACCGGCCCCGTTAGCCGTCGAGTGTGGTCTCGACGCCCTGCACGATGATGTCGATGAGGAACTCGAACTCCACGGTCCGGTCGACTCCCCACCTCCTTTCTTGGAGTACGGTGCCGAGCAGAGCGGTAAGGAATGCGTGCATCGTGGCGCGGGCAATCGCCGGATCGAAGCCTGCGTCTTCCAGCACCTCGACGAATCTCCGGATGAATTCCCGCGTTGCGGGGACGGCGGCGGGCCGGGCCAGGAGAAGGTCGGCTATGTGAGGATGCGAGAGAAAGTGACCTCGAGCCGAGACGGCGGCCTTCAGCACGGCTTCCTGCCACGGTAGGCCGGCTTGCAGCGGCTCCAGCCCCTCCATGAACCGGCCGGCGATTGCATCGAAGAGCTCGTCGCGGTCCCGGACGTGGTTATAGAGGGCGGCGGGCTCATCGCGATCCGAGGCTCGTTCGACGAGGAGTTCACGGTTGCCGACTTCATCCCACCGACCGCGTATGCACTCGAAGGTGGGATCCCACGGTTAACGGCCAGGATCGAGTTCCAACTGGAGCACACGGAATCCGGGACCCTGGTCGGGATGACGTTTACGTGGCGGCTCGGCGGTTCGTGGAAATTGATGGCGCCGTTGTTTCGACACCGCATGAATAGAGAGTACCGGCAGACGTTCGCACAGGTTCTCGACCGGCTCGGCGATCTGGCGGGCGGCCGGGAACGGGCGCCGCTGCACAACGTTCTTGCCCATAGGGACTAGCACTTTCGGTCTGTTCGAGCGGTTTGAAGATAGAGAAATTGGCGGATGTAAGGCTCGACGTATCCAAATACATTTACCCGCAGAACCCTCCCTGGGACCGTACTTTTTGGGGGGCACCCGGCCCAGATTGGGGAGGTACGTTTGATTCCGAACCGTCGCGTGAGAAGGACAAAGTCAGCAAAAGGCCACTCAAAAAGCAGATTTGGGGAACGAAGGAGATAATCATGGAAAACGTTGCAGCGAGAACATTTGAGAAGACACGGGACAGTCTCACACTATCCCCCACGGCGCGGATAGCGAAGTGGAGCGCCCGACATCGTTGGTGGGTCGTCCTGGCATCGGTCCTGACCATCGTCGTGGCGATGTTCGTATCGAGCACCGTGGAGACAAGGCTTCTTGATGGCGACGCCGGAGGAGTCGGCGAATCGCAAACGGCGGAGGTACTTCTCGATCAGCGATTCGAAGCGGACAGAGTTCTTCAGGAAGATGCCGAGGCAAGCGGGCGCATTGAATTACTCGTCATCACCCACCCGTCCCTCACCGTCGAAGACCCGGAATTTCGTTCCAAAGTCGAGGAGCTGACCCGGGAACTCAGAGCCCTGCCCGAAGTAATGTCCGTGGCCGGTTACTACGACACCGGCCGCCCGGAAATGGCCTCCGAAGATGGGCACGCGATCCTCGCACGAGTCGAAGTCGTATCCGAACCAGGCAAGACCGGGGACAACATCGACGTCGCCCTGGACACGGTTCGCTCCGCCCGGGAAGACGGGAGTGACTTCCAAATTGCCATGACCGGCAACGTCAACCGGCAGTTCGAGGAGATTTCAAACGAGGACTTCGCTCAGATCATGAAGATCACACTGGTGCTGGGATTGGGGATTCTGCTTCTCGCCTTTCGGGCGGTCGTGGCAGCCGTTATTCCACTCATCCTCGCCATCTGGGCAATCTTTAGCGCCACCGCGGCCGCGGCCGTCCTTAGCCAGATTTACCCGCTGGAAAGCGCATACAGCGAGATGATCCTGCTGATGGGTATGGCGGTGGGGATCGACTATTCACTGTTCATCGTCAGCCGGTTTCGGGCGGAACGGAAGGCTGGAAGGCCCAAGCTCGAAGCCATCGCCGTCGCCAGCAACACGACCGGCAGAGCTGTTTTCTACGCCGGAATCACCGTGATGGTATCCCTGGCCGGACTTGTTCTCACGAACAATCCCATCTTCATCTCCCTCTCCATTGCCGCGATCATGGTTGTGCTCCTGGCGGTCGTCGGCTCGCTGACACTGCTGCCGGCGATACTCGCCGTGCTGGGCGACAACGTGAACAGATTCCGTCTTCCGTTTTTGCGGAACGGGAATGACGGAGGCGGCGTGTGGGGAGCGATCGCCGATCGCGTGCTGGCAAAGCCGGCCATCTTCGCGACGGTCACCGCCGCCGCCCTTATCGCGCTGGCAGTGCCGGCCGCCAGCCTCAACCTCGGCTTCAACCAGGGCGCGGCCGCCCTGCCCGACGCCCTTGAGGCGAAGCAGGCTTACTTGCTCCTGGATGAGAACTTCACCGTCGGACTTACGGCCCCGGCCAGCGTCGTGGTCGACGCCCCGGACGTGCAATCACCAGATGTTCAGGACGCCGTCACCAACCTTGTCGAAACTCTCTCACGGGACAGCGCCTACTCCGGGCCATTCGCCACGACCACCAACTCAGCCGGAGATCTCCTGATCGTGACAGTCCCGCTGAGCGGAGGGCTTGAAGACAGCGATTCGCAGGATGCCGTAGCGCTCCTTCGCGATGTCATCATCCCCGACTCCTTCGCCGGTACCACCGCCCGGGCCTACGTCGGCGGCCCCACCGCTTCAAGCATGGACTTCGTCGATAGCATGTATGAGAAGGCGCCCTACGTATTCGGATTCGTGTTGGGTCTCGCCTTCTTGCTGCTGCTGTTCATGTTCCGCTCCATAGTTATTCCGATAAAGGCAGTCTTCCTCAATCTCCTCTCGGCAGGCGCCGCTTACGGAGTGCTCGTCATGGTCTTTCAGTGGGGCTGGGGGATTGGTGTTCTCGGCTCCGAAGCCACCGGCATCATCATGGCCTGGCTGCCGCTTTTCCTCTTCGGTATCCTGTTCGGCCTATCCATGGACTACCACATGCTCCTGCTGAGCCGAGTCAAAGAAGCATATGACTCCGGTCTCAGCAACGAGGAGTCCGTCTCCCGGGGAATCAAACTCACCGCGGGGCAGATCACCAGCGCCGCCGCGATCATGGTGGGAGTATTCGGCGCCTTCGCCCTGGGTCGGGACCTCGGCCTCCAGCAGTTCGGGATTGGCCTTGGGGTCGCGGTGCTGATCGACGCCACCGTAATCCGGTCGGTGCTGTTGCCGGCCAGCATGAAACTGCTGGGTGATTGGAACTGGTACCTGCCGCGGTGGCTTGAGTGGTTGCCGAACGTGAACGCGGGTGAAGGCGAGTCAGTCAGGGCCACGCCCTCCGGCGCGGTTCCCGAAAGTATCTAGGGCCGCATCAACGCGATCATCGCGCAAAGCAAGCGATAGTAATTGGAATGAGTCAGGAGGATTGTCCGATGGCTTCCGAGAAGACGGTTCAGGGGGCAAGATCGGAGTTGAAATCTCGGCAGGGAGCGGACTTTCGACCGCCCGGCAGCATTCCGCGGATCGGGCCGATAGGCAGGATGGCACGGATAATTTCTGGACTAACGCTGCTCGCTTTCACTGGACTGACCGCATTTGACGCCAAGAGAGCGGTAGAGGGTTGGAACGGCGTAGGAGAGGGCGGCGGCGTGACCACGGTGTGGATTGGCGTCGCCATCTGGTTTTGGTTTCTGTCTTATGCGGTTACGACCGCCGTTGGTCGCGACTGGGGCCAGCGCCCGCTTATCGTGGCTGCAGTCGGAGCGGGGTTGGCCGTGGTCGCCGGCTGGGCTGTTACCGGCAGCGCCTGGGGACCGATCCCTGCCGCCTATCTCCTAATAGTGGCTACGGCGGTGGGATTGGTGATTTCAGTCGGATTCATCGTTCAGTCCGTGCTGGCCACGCCCGGCTGCGAAGTACGCGCATACGCCGATCTTTGGAGCCGTCTCACCGGCAAGCCAGTTAATGAGCGTGCCTGTGCGAATCCAGCCTATAGGTGGCTCGATGCCTGGGAGGCGAGTCGAATGGCGAGTTAGGCCGCGATGCCGATAAGGATCACGACTAACCCGCGACGATGAGTATTTCAAAGGAGCAATCGATGGCTAGAGAACGAACGCGAACAGGTAGAGCGGATAGGCGCTCCGGCGAACGCAGATATCAAACTTTCTGCGGCTGCGACGACGTACGTTCCCGTTTTGGGGTGTGGTGCTGATAGTACTCGGCTCGCTTTGGGTCCTGGACAACGCGGGCGCCATCGACATCTCAATGGGGAGAATCGTGGGACCCTTCCTGCTTGTGGCGTGGGGCATCTCGATGCTGTGGAGCGCCAGGTTGCGTGGCCAGCTCTACTAGAGCCGCCAGGCGAGTAGGCCGGCCGCGCGGCGGTGGATTGCCACTATGGAGCGCCTCTCAGGAACGTCGTTCAATCAAGTCGAGTCGCATTCATGGATTTCACGCGGCGTGATGGCGGCCATGATGACGTACAAGAGGCCACCGACAAATCCCTTGAGTATGTGGTCACGATCACTCCGAATAAGGCCGCGAGCGGTCGTTACAGCCTCACGCCGCGCTTGCTAGATCCAGGTTGGCGCAACTCCCTCGTTCAGCTTTCGGTGAATCGAAAGCTGCGGTTCGCCAGCAGGAATGAGACAGCGACCCAGCCTCCCAGAACCGCTAGCTCCGGTCCCAGCTCGGTGATCGAAGACCCATCCAGCATGATCCCGCGCATGGCATTTATGAGCGGGGTCAGTGGCAAGTAGTCCACTGCGATAGCGAACACCCTGGGAAGGCCATCGGTAGCGAAAAAAACGCCCGACAAGAAAACCATTGGTAGCGTGGTCAGGGTCGCCGCCATGTCGGCTGTCTCCGCGCTGCTCGATCGGCCGGCGATGATGAATCCGATGTTGAGAAAAATCGCGTTGCCTATCACGGCAAGAACGAAAACCCAAACCAGATTCCCGCTAACACTCGCACCAAATAGGATCATTCCCACGCCCAGTAGGAGCCCTACCTGCACGATTGCCAGCACCAGCCTGGCCGCGACCTGAGCGCCGATAAATTTGGCCGGCGCGAGGGGCGTGACCAAAATGCGTTTGAAAATACGTCGGTCCTTATAGCCAGCGATGGCGGTGGCTGTTGCGCCAATAGATACGCTCATGACGCCCATGGCCACGAGCCCCGGAAGCAAAAAGTCGTAATAGCGGCCGCTGGATCCGCCAAAGTCGAAGTCGTAAAGCCCGAATATCACGGCGATGATGATGGGGGCGGCGGTCGCCCAGAAGAGCGCCTGTCGGTTCCGATAGAGCATCTTCATACTGGCGATGAAAAGCTTCAGCATGGTTTCTATTCCCGGAGGCTTCGGCCGGTGACGTCCAGGAAAACGTCCTCCAATGAAGCTGCGGTTACACGGACGTCGTCTAATTCCAAGCCTCGAGACCTTGCCCAATCCACAAAAGCGGGCAGGGTCTCTTGTGAGCGGTGAACTGTTAATTCGTATCCAAATTGCGTCTTGATCTGCGTATGCACCTCGGCCACCCCCGGAAGCCTTTTCAGCTCCTCTTCCTCGACTGGGGTCGTGGAGACGAAGGCGATTCGATAGGCGGTCTGAAGTTGCCTTACCAACCCGAGCGGCGTGTCCTGGGCCCGGATCTTTCCGCGGTCAATGATCGCCACCCGATCGCAGAGTAGCTCAGCTTCCTCCATGTAGTGGGTCGTCAGAATGATGGTCTTGCCTTCGTTGTTGAGCTGGGTTATCAGATCCCAAACGCCCCTTCTGGCTTGCGGATCCAAACCCGTGGTCGGTTCGTCCAGAAATAGCACCTCGGGATCGTTGACCATCGCCGCTACGAGGGAGAACCGCTGCGCCTGACCCCCGGATAGGTCCGGAATGAATGACATCCGCTTTTCCACTAATCCCACCTTTTCCAACAGCTCGAGCGGCTGAAGTCGTTTTGGGTAGAACGAGCCAAAAAGGTCGAGGATCTCTTCCAGCGTTAAGTAGTCGAAGTAGGTTCCGGATTGAAGCTGGACGCCAATTAGCTCTTTGATCTGTTTCTGGTCGCGCTGGCAATCCAGTCCCACGACAAGCGAGTGGCCCGAGGTGGGAGCTTGAAGCCCCTCGATGATCTCGAAGGTCGTCGTCTTTCCGGCCCCGTTGGGGCCCAACAGGCCAAATACCTCGCCCCGCGAGACCGCGAACGAGATTCCGTCCACCGCTTCGAAAGTCCCACCGCCAGGGGCTGGAAATGTCTTGACCAGATCTTGTACTTCGACGGCGAATTCGGTATCGACTTGCTGGGAGGTCGGGACGAACGGCTCGCTCATGCCGCCATTCTAGGGCGCATCAATGCGGCTAACGCGTCTTGGTCCGGTGGACGGCACAAGTCTTCGTCGGCTTGGGTTGACCGCCTACGCGCGATCCTTGCGCGCATACGGTCGCTTTTCACCCGTCGCCCACGCGCGATAAGACGCGCACGGTAATCAAACAGCCCTTCAGCCACGGTCGCTGGCAAACATGGTTTTCAGATCTGCCCCATCAACAGGTCTTCAATGGGGGGCTCGAAGGCAACGCGTACGAGCTCGAAGATCTCATCAGGCGTTAACACCGCTGTCGCTGGATGCTCGGCAACCCACTGCTCGGCCGTTTTGACTGATTCGAAGAAGAAAATGTAGTCGCAAGCGTTCGCGCGAATCTCCTGACTCGATCGAGTGCCATCCTTATCAGCCAGATCCCAACAAATCATCGACATGGCGACGCCTTCTGGGTCCATCCGCTCAATGCCGGCGGGCGACGCGATTATTTCGATCTTCCGTCCCGTCACGGGGTCGGCGGACTCAATTTCGACCGTTCGGTCCAGCACGCGGGACACAGATAGAGTGTCGGCAGCGCACCAGCCGTAGATCGTCCGATCGCCGTAGTGCACTTTGTGCCGAGTCTGCTCGAGCGTGAGGCCGATGACTCCGAAGATGTTCCCACCCCGTCGAGATCCAGGCCCGGCAAAGTTCGGAGACCTTCGGTCACTTCGGCTAGGGAACTGTTGAGCGCCTCGGCAAGCTCATCGGGACTGACAGGCCGTCCTTCCGACAAAAGCAGCCGGTACAACCCGATCCCTAACGCATGGCTGGCTTCGGGAATGCCAATTCTCTCCTGCACCGAGTTGGCGCCTGCAAGAATCTCCTCCATGCGTTCTTCAGATACTTTGGCCACGATTTCAACATCCTTCTGAGGGGCGGGCCTTGAAACCGCGACTCCCTACTTGACCCGCTACTAGATTCCATTAGTT
This sequence comes from Chloroflexota bacterium, assembly GCA_963663595.2. Lineage (GTDB taxonomy): Bacteria > Chloroflexota > UBA11872 > UBA11872 > VXNJ01. Next base: position 1,419,563 of record CAXXGZ010000003.1, read on the forward strand.
ACGTGACCGAGTAACCCTTCAAAAGGACGGGTCAAGGAGGGTTTTTCGTGGGAGTATCGATCTAGTTCGCGAAATCATTGGCAGCCATTGATTTCGTGCCGAAGGCAAGGCGCCCACGTTCTCCGCAACTGCAAGAAAGAGGGCTGGCTCCCGAGCATCCGGGAGCCAGCTCAAGACGGGGGGGGGGGGGGGGGGGGGGGGGGGGCTATCACCTCTGCTAGTTCTCCGCCTCTACCGACGCCAGCACTTGACGGTTATGTACCCGATCGACCACTTGCTTCTCGACCGCGTCGATGACGACTATCGGGAGGCAATAGGTCTGGTACCGACGGCGGAGAATCAGGATCGGGATCGAGACGACCTCGCAACCTCCGTACTTGATGCGCCACTGAATGAGGAATGAAACACCAATGTAGATCGCCATTGCCAGTGCGAAAGGTGCTGGCAAACTGATTCCGGTCACGGGTCCGACGGTGAGGTTCCACCAAGCGACCACGGCCGCGGGTCCTACCAGAATCGCGGTGTTCGTCCAGACGAACCCCCTGGCGAAAAGCCGCTCACCCAGAACCCAATAGACAGCGACGTAGGCGGCCACGATTCCAGCCAGATATGCCACGGTCGGGACATAGGGGGAAAGGTCGCCGCCGGAAGTTCGCAGGTCATTGGCAATTTGCACGGCTACTGGCCCCACGAAGAGAAATCCGAGGATAAGCCGACTCCACCGGCCGACGAATCCCACATCCAGCCCAAGGGTTCCGAACTTCGAATCTGCAGCCACTGTTCCCCTCCTTACGACTGCACCAAATCTACATTCATAATCTGCCACTGCTGCGACAGAGCGGCCCCCTACGAAGGTAGGGTTCGAGGGAGGGTTTCGCGGGATGGATTATTCTCGTCGCGCCCGGCGATCCGACTTTTGGTCGTGATCTTAGATCAGACCCAGCTCTCGCGCCCGGGAGGTCGCCTGCGTGCGCGTTCGCACTCCCAGCTTCGCGTAAACGTTCTTGAGGTGCCACTTGACAGTGCTTTCAGCGACGAAGAGCTGGGTTGAGATCGCTCGGTTGGAAAGGCCGCCGTCCAGCAGCTGCAGCACTTCCCGCTCCCGATCACTCAGTTGATCGGTGAGCCCATCGACGGCCCGACGGGTCACGTCTTGCGAATCCTTCGCGAACCTAAGGGCCTCGAGGATCTTTCCGCCCAGGTAGACGGAGTGCCCTCGCACAACCGCTCGGCGGACGAGCGTTTCCATCGCCGTACCGCGGTCCGCGAAGATCCGAATGAATCCGTCCTTCTCCGCCAGGGAAAGTGCCTTGACGATCGCGTCGTTGCTTCCGCTGTTGTCGCCAAGCTCTTCCAGCGCCAGCGCCAATAGGCAGCCGGCCTCCATGGCAGCCCAGTTCGCTTCAGCCCTTTCTGCTGATTGGAGCACCGATTCCAAGATGCCGATGCTCTCTCGCGAACTGTTTGTGCGGATCAGAACCTCGGCGACCGCGAGGCGGTCATCTTCCCCTTGGTTTTGGCCGTCGTGACTCGTGGATGAGTCGGCCTGATCGGCCCATGCCTCCGCTGAAGACACATCCCCGCCGCGTAGGCTGAAAATCGCCCTGCTCCGTGCAACCTTCTGCAAAAGGTCGTTGTCGTCCGCCTCTCGCGCAGTTAGCTCTGACTCAACGATGGCGGCAAGAGCATCGCCCTGATTGCCCATTGCGGACCTGATGGCTGCAGTAACAAGCAGCCCTAAAATCAGCGCTTCGGGACTATTTTGCTGCCGCGCCAGGGACAATGCGGTTTGGGCGTGACGTTCGGCGCTGTCCAATTCGTTCCGTTGGTAGGCGGAGACGCTGAGAGTCAAGTACGCGAAGTGGGTTATTGGAAACTGGGAGTTCCTATCCCCTGCCACCGCCAAAGCGTCTCTGGCCGCCTGTTCTCCTTGTTCAAGCTCCCCTCTCAAGATGTGCAACCTGCCGGACAACAGAAGCGCGTAGCAAAGCAGAAGCTTGCTACCGGCAGCCCGAGCGGTGGCGTTCGCTTCGGCGATGGCCAATCGGGCCGCGGCCAGATCTCCGCTTCCCAGGTGGGCGACCGCCAAGTTCAAAGACACTATCCCGCGCCACTCCCACCGGCCTTCTGGCAGCAAGTCCAGGGCCCGGTTGGCGATGGCGATAGAAGCCGCGCCGTCGCCGCGGCCCGTCATCAGGCAAGAGCGCAAAACGGCGAGCTGGGCCAGGAGACCGCCGACTTCCCCAGGAGAGTCCGCGGCTGTCCATTTCTCGGATTCGAGGTGGACCTCAATATCGCCGTCATCTTCGACACCCAACAATTTCGCGGTTTGATTGAGGCGGACGCCCAGCCTTCGGCCGTCACCAGTCATCATGGCAAGCCAGGCATCGGCTAATGCGAGCCGTGGGCGGCCGGTTATCAACTCGTCGGATAAGGATGACAGCCAGGTGGTCACAGTGGTTACCTCGCCGTCGAGAATTACTTGTTCCGCGTTCTTTTCGATCAGCCTTCCGACATGATCCATATCGCGGGCCGAAATGGCATGAGAGATGGCCTCCCTATCCATTCCGTTCTGGTCGAACCACACCGCTGCGCGAAGATGACACCCCTCTGCGAATCCTTCAGGTTCGCTTTCGTGCAGGCCCACTAGAAACGTCCTGAATAGGCTGTGATACCGATACCATCGGCGCTCGGCGTCCAGAGGGATAATGAACATGTTCGTCCGCTCGAGCTCCCGCAGCATCTGTTCGGACCCGGCTTTTTCGGTCACCGCGTCGCAGAGTGACGCCGACATGCGGTCAAGGACAGAGGTGTGGACGAGGAAGTCCTTTACGTCCGCCGGCAGGTGCTCAAGCACTTCAGCCGCCAGGAAGTCCGCAATCTGAAAATCGTCCGTGCCCGGTATTGAGCTCATCTCCGGTGACTCGTTACCGTTCGACATTGCTAGCGCGGCGAGCTGGACCGCGGCAACCCAACCCTCGGTGAGGTCTTCGAGATCGTGCAGTTCCGTCGCCGAAATCCGTCTTCTCATCACGTCACGCATGAAGGCATTGATCTCGTCCCCAGAAAAACGAAGGTCGGATGCATCCAGCTCGGTAATTTCCGAACGAGCGCGAAGACGCGGAATGCCCACCGGGGGTTCGGTCCGGGTGATGATCAGGACGTTCGCTTCAAGAGGCAGATGATCGATCAGATAGCCGAACGCTTCGTGGACCTCTGCAGCTTCGATCAGGTGATAGTCATCCAGTACCAGTGAATAGGGGAAATGGATTGCGGCCATCTCATTTATTAGAGTTGTCACCGCAGCCTGGACATCTCGCTGCTGAAGCGTTTGGAGGTGTTCAAGCGCGTCCGTTGAAACCGCGTCCGAAATTTCGCGCATGACGGATACCACATAGCGCAGAAACCGGACGACGTCGTTGTCGTCCTTGTCCAGCGATAGCCATCCGGTGCGCCGGTCAGTTGAGGTTGCCCAGTCGCTTACCAGGGATGTCTTGCCGTACCCGGCGGGTGCTGAGATGACGACGAGCTTGCCGTGGGCGCCGTCTTCCAACTTTCGCACCAGGTGCGCGCGCGAGATGAGCCGTTCCCTCAGTGGTGGAACGATGGTCTTGGTTGAGAGAAGGTCTGTAGCCATCGGCGTTAGGTGGTCCCCCTGATGATTATAGGTTTGCTCAATAGGACGCTTTTTGGCCCATAACCGATCGGGCAGAAGAATCGCCCGGCGTTCGGGCACTACTGAAACGAACTCCGGCTGGAATCGTCGCCGCATCGATAGCGGCGGCGCGAGAAATCTTCAGTCGACGCGGTTGAATGGGGATCTGAACTGTACGCGGCCGTAGTCGGTGGGATGCGTCAGGCTCCCCGGTTCTAAAGCTCGAGCCCAGGGCGTGGGTGGGAGGCGGCGCGATAAAAGCTCGCCCGCGGTAATGGCCACTACCGATGCAATCGTCCCAAGGTCATTTAATTTGACGGCATCTAATTTCGTCGTACGGGTCTCCGAGACAGTCTCTGCTAGCCGACCGTCACCTCCAGTCCCGTATTCGAGAAAAGGAAACGATTTCAAGTGAAAGGGGAACGTTGATGACTGGCATTGACGAGCCGGCCGCGGCTGAAGCCGTTGGCACGGTGCTTGTGGAACCCGAAGGCTCCACTGGTGTTGAAGGTGAATCGGAGAAGCTTGCATCCGGTCCTGGTAGGGCGGATGCCGGTAACGGTGGCGATAGCCCGCGGACCTTCAACAAGCAACGACGTGGGGTGCTCGCGATGGCCGGCGTGGCCCTGGCTTTGGGCGCGGTGGGATGCGGCGTAAGCGAGGAGCAGTTCAACGCCGCCAGTTCCGAGGCCGAGAATCTCAAGTCGGAAAACCGCAAGCGGGAACGGGAGAACGGCAGGCTCAAGAAGGAGCTTGCCGCCGGCTCGGTCGCCGAGGAGCACGACCCGGAGCCGGTCGGGACTCACCCCCGAGCCGTTCCACGCTCCAACGTGACCGCATCCTTTAACCCGGAGATCGATACTCCGCAGATCAGCGCCAGCGCCTACGTGGATGAGAAGGCGTCGGTGATCGGCAGGGTGATCCTCTCCGACGGCGTGTACGTGGCGCCGTCCGCGTCCGTGCGCGGCGACGAAGGCGAACCCATCTTCGTGGGCGCCGGCTCCAACATACAGGACGGAGTGGTGCTGCACGGCCTGGAAACCTTTGAGAGCGACCAGGGCGACATCGAGAAAAACCAGGTCGAGGCGAACGGCAAAAAGTATTCCGTCTACGTGGGCTCCGACACGTCGCTGGCGCATCAGTGCCACCTGCACGGACCCGCCAAGGTGGGCGACAAGACGTTTATCGGCATGCAGGCGCTGGTCTTTAAGGCCACCGTGGGCAACGGCTGCGTCATAGAGCCGGCCGCCAAGCTGATAGGGGTAACCGTCGCCGACGGCAGGTATGTGCCGGCGGGGATGATCCTGACATCCCAGGAAGACGCCGACAACCTGCCGGTCATAACGCCCGACTACGGGTTCGCGACCATCAACGCCGGCGTGATCCACGTAAACCACCAGCTTGCCACCGGCTACGGCGGCGGCGGCGGCGAAGCAGGCGGCCACGAGTAAGCGACCGAATCAAACCCAACCCTAAAGGACGAGAGGAAAAGACAATGCAAATGACGATAAGACTCAAGCTGATGGCCGGATTTCTGGCCGTGGTGGCCATGCTGGCGGTGGTGGCGGTGATAGGCATCCGCGGCATGCAAGGCATCGACCAGGACCTCGACGAGCTGTTTGAAGAGGACTTCAAGCTGGTGGAGGCGGTGGACGAGGTGTTCATAGAGGCCTTGGAAGCCGAGGTGCTGCTGTTGGAGGTGGCCGAGGCGGAAGACGCGGCCATACAGGCCCGCCACATTGAGGAGCTCAACGAGCAGGTCATTCTCGTCGAAGAGCACCTGGCCGACATAGGCACGCAGGTGCGCACTGACCAGGAGCGCGCGTTCCTGGCGCGGATGGAAGAAGACTTCCTCCAGTTCGAGGCCGAGATCGAGGAAGTGGAGCACCTGGTGGAGATCGGCGACACGCCGGCGTGTCGCACGTCATCGAGACCGAGGTGAACGTCACTTTTGCGGACCTCAAGATAGTGATCGGCGAGTTCATCCATGAGCTGGAGGTGGACGCGGAAGCGAAGAAGCAGCACGCGGACGAATCAGCCGCGTCATCGACACAGCTGCTCATCATCATCAGCCTGGCCGCCGCCGCGCTGGCCGTCCTGATCGGGTGGCTGCTGTCGCGATCCATGTCCACGAATATCGGCAAAGCCGCAAAGTCCGCCGATGCGATCGCGCAGGGTGATCTCTCTAGAGAGGTCAATATCACCACTTCCGACGAAATCGGACAGCTCGGCGAATCCATGCGATCGATGCAGGTCTACTTGAACGAAATGGCGGGCTATGCGGAATCGATCGCGGACGGCGATCTGACCGTCTCACCTAAGGCGCGTTCCGAAAAAGATGTGATAGGGAACGCCATGGTGGCGATGGTCACCAATCTCCGCTCGGTCGTTGGGCAAGTGCAAGGCTCAGCCGCTTCGGTGGGTGAATCCAGTCGCCAACTGGCCGGAAACACAGATCAGGGAGGTCAGGCGACCCAGCAAATTGCCAGTGCGATTCAAAACGTTGCGACGGGAACTGCGACGCAGACCGACGCACTCTCCCAGGCATCCAAAGGAGTTGGGCAGCTTTCCGACGCTTCACAGAGCGTGGCTGAAGGCTCCCAGTGTCAAGCTCAGCAGATTCGCGATACCCAAGTGACCATGGAGCGGATGGTCGAATCGATTGGGCAGGTGGCCAAGAACACTGAGAGCGTCATCGCAAGCTCAGTCAGCTGCGAGCGAGGGAGGCGAGGCCGTCGAGCGCACGGTGGATACGACGGAGACGATCAGGTCGACCGTCACCGATGCCGCAGCTCTGATAAAAGACCTCGGCACGAGAAGCGAAGAGATCGGCAACATCGTAAGTGTCATCAATGACATCGCCGATCAAACGAATCTCCTCGCGCTGAATGCCGCGATCGAGGCCGCCAGGGCTGGCGACGCAGGCCGCGGATTTGCCGTAGTCGCAGAGGAAGTGCGCAAGCTAGCCGAGCGTACGACCCAAGCGACCGGCGAGATCGTGGCGCTGGTGCGCTCGGTTCAGGACGGCACCGCGGAGGCCATTGCCGGCGTTGAAAAGGGATCCGAACAGGTCGACGCCGGAAGCAAGGTGGTCAGCGAAGCGGGAATCGCCATTCGCTCCAATCGAGAAGCGGTAGAGCTGACCGGAGATCAGATCAAGCAGATCGCTCAGGGCGCTCAGGATCTGTCCAACGCCAGCTCTGAAGTGGAGCAGGGCATGAGCACGGTCATGGAGGTAGTCGAACGGAACAGCTCGGCGGCCGAAGAAATGGCCAGCCAGGCCGGTGAACTTGCCGGCTCGATAGGCGAGATCGCCAGCGTGTCCGAAGAGAACAGCGCGTCGGCGGAGGAAGTTAGCGCATCCGTCGAAGAGCTGTCGGCCCAGGTCGAGGAAATGGCGGCTGCCGCACGCGAACTCGACAGCGAATCGGGGCGGCTGGGCGAAGCGGCCGGTCAGTTCGAACTCGTTGATGCGGCCAAAGCGGCCAAGCGTATCGAGTCCGACGTGGCGGAGCCGGTAGCCGTAGCCGCGACGAACGGCGCTTCAGACTCCGCAGGCATCCCGGTCGGCGCAGGACCCGAAGTCTAGGCACGCGCCAGTTGGCCCCGGCGCAAGCCGGGGCCAACGTTGGCGTCGCCACCGTAATGGCGCACGGCCTCAGGTGAATATAGACATCAAACGCCTACAAACGAAGGGTGGCTCCGGTCGTGGACGGCCAACGAAACACCGAAACGACGCTCGAGCGGGCATTTCTCGAACTCGACGAACGTTGCGAAAGAGCCCAGCCACTCGATTGTTCGGCACTTGCGGTCAGCGAGGCCTCTGGATATGCGGCTCGACGAAGCCGCCTGTCGATTTTGAAGCCTTTCGAACGCCAATGATGACGGCCTAAGCCGTGAGCGTTCGCACACCGCTAGCGCGTGGACGTTGCACGGTGAGCCGGTCGTTATCTCCAAGAATATTTTTGAATGCGACCCGAAATCGAGCGGGCCTAATCGCAGGAACGGTCCGCGGACCTACGGTCGCGCACTCCACGCCGTATGCAACGCAGTGGAGATCCGGGAGCGTGTTCCAGGGTGACACATGGATCGAAGTTACGGGCAAACGCCACAGGCTCCGCTGTCTCCACCTTCCGCCGGGAATCGCACCCACATGTTGGACGTCTGAGGCGCCATTGAATTAGGGCGAACGCAGACCTGAGCTATGACTACGACAGTTTTGATCACGCCGCCAACCGCGGTTTCCGAAGCACCATCAAAGGAAGTTGCAACCAGAATGGATCTCGCCGGAGCGATTCGCGCCCAGGGAAGCGTTGGCTCGCGGGTGGGGCTCCATTCGCAGCTCGCCCTTAGCGCGGATTTGATCGCCGAGCTGATCGGTACCGAGTCCGTAACAGCCTACTGGCTGGATTCTGGCACAGGCGGAGTTCAGATCGTGCCTTGCCTGTCGCCGTCAGGAGCACGATCACATCAATCTCTGGACGCCATGGATCTCATGAAGTGTTTGAACGAGATTGAAGGCGACGAGCGGTCCACCGTAAGCGCCGTCACGATACACAAATGTCAAATGGGCGACCTCCATGACGTGACGCTCATCGTTCCGAGGACAACGCCGGCCGAAACTTCGAGGGTTGTATTCGTGGCAACCGGTGAGCCCGGAGCCGAGTTCCGTGACGATGACCTTACATCTGCAGCCGCGTTCGCGGAATACGCGAGCGCCCGGCATCTGTCGGACGAGCTTCGACTCGAAAACGTCCATCTCGCCTCGAGCCTCAAGATGCTCTCCAGTCAAAGCGAAATCGTCGGAAGGCAGGCTGCCGTCGAGGACCTTTGGGATCCCATTCTGCGCGGGGCCACCAGCACGAACGTGGCTGATGCGGCGGCGGTGATACTTCTTGAAGATTCTGGTGGACGCCCGTTGGTCTACGAGCTAGGTTTGAAGCCTCAAGTAGTCGAAGCGCTGATTAAGCCGAACGGAATCGCAAAAACCGTAGCAGACTTCGGCTTCCCTCTCGCGGTACCTGACCTGTCGACGGACCCACGCGTCGTGGATGGCGAGGTATTCGCATCGGCTGGATTCATTTCGTTTCTTGGGATACCGCTCTTCGCCGAGAACGAAATCGTCGGCCTTATGGCCTGGTTCTCCCGGCACAAAAAGGAATTCCGGTCCGTGGACATCGACTTCTGCGTGGGCATAGCCACAAACGTGGGGAACGCGCTCTCGATATTGAACGTCCTCAGTCGCGAGCGGGCGTACTCGCAGGAACTGTCGCGGACCTACAGTCACACACTCGACGCCCTGTGCAACGCGGTGGAGATTCGGGATATCGAAACGTCCATGCACACTTTGCGCGTGGCACAACTTTCTCGCCGCGTGGGGACCGTCCATGGGTTGAGCGTTCGCCACCTCGAGTCCCTCCAGTTAGGAGCTCGGTTGCATGACATCGGCAAGATCGGAGTCCCAGATCGGATCTTGCTCAGTCCAGAGCCTCTAGATGAGTCTGACTGGGAAGTCCTCAAGAAACACCCGTCGCTTGGCTGCGACATGGTGCGGCACGTGCCTTATCTCCGCCAAGCGCTGCCGATCATCATGGAGCATCACGAAGCCCCGGATGGGTCTGGCTATCCACGCGGCCTTCGTGGTGAGGAAATCTCGATCGGGGCCCGGCTATTCACCGTCGTCGATGCGTTCGACGCGATGACAACCGCCAGGCCCTATCGCGACGCTGTACCGATCGATCACGCGATGAGCGAGATAACCCGCCTGGCCGGCTCGCAGTTCGCGCCGGAGGCGGTGGCCGCCCTGACTGAAGTATTTGCGGATTCTGATTTCGTTTGGCCCCCCAAGACAACGGAGGTGTTGATATGAGCCAAGCACGTGAATTGACGCGCGCGAGACCGCGTAGATCAATCGATGTGGGCGATTCTTTCAGTGGAGCTGCTTTCAAGGGCGACGGCGGCGCTCCGGGCCCCGCGCCAGACGTCTGGATCGTCCCTCAGGGCGGGTCGCTCTGGGACCCGTCGAACAGCGAATCGATGGTGGCGGTGATCCTTGAGGGAGCAATATCAATCCGCTGCATGAATCTCGATGGCCGTACCATGTTTGTGGGGTCCCTGGTTGCGCCTGCGTTCATCGATGCGGACGAATTCTCCTCGGCGTCGGAGCTGGCGTACCTCGTAGGGGCGGAGAATGAGTGTCGAATCCTCTACTGTTCGAAGGACTGGTTCTACAGAAAGTTGAGCGAGAATCCTTGGGCGATTCTCCCGCTGTTTGAATCCAGAGTGCATCTCCTGGCCGCCCTTCAGAAAACCTCCCTGTCGGCCACCACGTCGCAGCTCATGCCAAAGGTGGCGGCGATGATTCTCGAGTCGACACAGAGCGGCGTGGGGATCATGCCTATGACCCACCAGCAGATCGCGGAACGTCTCGGCGTGAGCCGGCCCAGTGTCACGCGGACGCTTCTTCGGCTTCAGTCCGCAGGGGTTATAAGGACCCATTCCGGTGCCGTCGAATTGCTCGATCGGTCCCGACTGCTTACCAAGGGAGCCCTCCAGCTGCTATCGGTACCCATGGCAGTGTGAGAACGTCGGGCTGTCCCGGGCGGCGACCTTCGGGACAGCCCAGGGGGCAGCCCCGTCTCAACGCCGGCCGGGCAATTCCGGGGCCAACGAGATCCATCGTGCGGTCGGTTCGGGCAAAATGCGGACGCGCAAGCAGATTTGTCCATATATACAGATATTTCCCTAAGCACTGTTTCAGCAATACGCAACAGATATAGGTATATTTGTTAGCCGTTGAATTGCTGTTGGCGTGCGAGGTCGCCAGGTCCGATCTCGGGAGCAGGTCCGTCCCGCGGCAGGGTGGGTGCAAACAGTGTCCGGGGACGGCTGACGGTAGACGTATTGGCGCGCTCAGGACGAATTCTTTAGCCGGATCAGGAGACGCATATTGGACTCCATTGACAAGGCTCTTTTGAACGTCATTCAAAAGGGATTCCCGCTCGAACCCAGACCATATGAGGCACTGGGTCAGAAGTTATCCATCTCTGAGAGCGACGCCATCGCGCGACTGAAGGATCTGCGCGACGCGCGGATCGTGCGGCAAATCTCGGCGATATTCGACACTCGGGCGCTCGGCTATCAGAGCACGCTCGTGGCTGCCAAAGTCCGATTCGAACACCTTTCCGCCGCCGCTCAGGTCATCAATAAGCACCCTGGCGTAAGTCACAACTACGAACGGGATAACGACTTCAATCTATGGTTCACCATTGCCGTTCCGCCCGATACGGATCTGGAACGTTCCGTGGAAGTTCTCGGAGATCAGGCTGGAGCCACGTCGATCCGCATACTGCCCACGTTGCAGCTGTTCAAGATCGGTGTCACGCTCGACATAGAGGGCACCGAAAAAGTGACCGGGAAGTCCGACCCAGAGTACACGCAGTCGAATCGTGAGGGAGCAACGACACCATTCACGGCCGAAGATGAGCATCTGGTGCGTCTCATGCAGGAGGATCTGGCCGCCGTCCCGTTGCCATACGATCCTGCCGCCCGGGAGCTTGGCGTGTCGACCGAGGAGTTACTGAAACGTACGGCTGATCTCAAGGAGCGGGGCTATCTGCGCCGGTTCGCCGCGATTTTGTATCATCGAAAGGCGGGATTCAAGGCCAATTGCATGGTTGTGTGGCAGATTCCGGAAGACCGTCAGGTGGAGGCCGGCCAGCGAATGGGCAGGTTTTCGGCGGTCAGTCACTGCTATTTGCGGCCGGTCTACGAGGATTGGCCGTACAGCCTGTTCACGATGATCCATGGCAGGTCCCGACAAGATTGCGACGAAGTCGTCGAGGCGATTTCCGCGGAAGTTTCTCCGGAGGGCCTGGCCAAGATTTATAGCGTGCGCGAATTCAAGAAGACGCGCGTTCGCTATTTTTCGCCCGAGTTCGAGGACTGGGATCGGCGTAATTTGACGCTGGCGGCTCAGACGGCTGGCATCAGCGCGTGAGCGCCAAAGACGAAGCGGCGGCGCAAGCGCCCCGGATGTTCGTGAAATTTAATTTTTTCAAAGTGCGGTCCGAGTGGCGGCGTCTCGATGATGAGCTCCGAGAGCGGCACAAGAGGGATTTCTGCAAGGTCGTCGATTCGCTGTCGGTTTCGGGCGACCTGAGTGTCTACACGACGGTCGGCTTTCGTGGTGACACCGATCTCATGATTCGGCAACTAACCGACGACGCGGCCGAGATTCACTCTTTCGGTAGCGCGATTCGTGCAACCGGATTGGGCAGTTACTTTGATTCTCCTTACTCGTATCTAGCGGTCACTCGCAAATCTTCCTATGTAGCGAATCACTCCCACGCGGGCCAGGAGGGTTCCGCGGATCCACGTGCCGCGACGACAAGAAAGTACTTGGTCGTCTATCCGTTCGTGAAGCGCCGAGACTGGTATTCGCTCCCATTCGCCGACCGTCAAGAGATGATGAGCGGCCACATCGAAACCGGCCATCGGTATCCGGCCATTCGAATAAACACTTCGTACTCATTCGGCATCGACGATCAGGAATTCATCGTTGCCTTCGATACGGACGATCTCATGCAATTCGTAGACCTCGTTATGGAGTTGCGTGAGTCGCCCGCGAGCGCCTACACCGAACGGGATGTCCCGGCTTTCACCTGCATGTCGGCCACGCCGCGCCAAGCGGTTGATGCGTTGGACGGCGCCAGCGCGGCGGTGGCGGAAAGTCAGGCAGAACTTGAGGCGGTATTACCGTGAGCCTGGGTTCTCGAAAAGTGACACGTACATGAGCCGAGCAGCGGGCGCACTCGCCGCAGTGGCGATCAGTCACAAGACCGCCACTTACCAGGAGCTCGGCAAGTACTCCCTCGACGAGGTGGGGGTTCGGCGGTCGCTCCGCAGGCTGCGCGATCGATTCGACGAGGCCGCGATCATCGCCACGTGTGCCCGCACCGAGATCGTCGTCCGCGGCGGGTCCGAGGCTCACGCCCCCATCGCGGCACTGAAGGAGTGCGGCTTCCCATCCGCCGACGTGACGCCGAACGGCTTGCCCCGAGGCTTCCTGGAGCTTCATGGGACCGATGTTGTTACTCATTTCTTCTCTGTCGCGTCCGGCGCCGAATCGGCCTTCTTGGGAGAGCGAGAGGTTCTCGGTCAGGTGCGCAGGGCCGCCGAAATCGCCCGAAGCGAGGATGCCATCCACGGCGAGCTGGACCGTCTTATGAGCGCAGCCGTCGCCACGGGTCGAAGAGTGAGAAAAGAAACCGAGATTTCTCAATGGGACGCATCGCTTGGCCCACGGATTTTCGACATGGCGCGGGCCCACCTTGGCGATCTCACGGGGATGTCGCTTCTCGTCGTTGGCGCGGGAGCCGCTGCCGCTTCCGTGCTACGTTCCTTCAGTGACGGCTCGCTCGGCTCGGTGCACATCGCCAATCGGAGCCCCGAGCGCGCGGAGAAGCTGGCCTTAAAGTTCGAGGCGACGCCCGTGCTGCTGAATCAGGTCGCCGAGAACCTGCGATCGGCTGAGATCATTGTGTTCGCCACTTCGGCCAAAGATCGATTGGACATTCTGGAGTCTGTGGACATCGAACTGCCCGCCGCGTCGATCGTGTTCGACCTCGGACCTCCAATCCACAATCGGAGCGTCGCCGAACGCTACGTATACCGGCCGCTCGGTGAAATCTACCGTTCCGACGCCGATGCGCAGGGGATTCAACGGCGGGCCCTGCAACAGGCTCAGACGATCATCGACGACGAGACTTCGCGCTTTGTGTCATGGCTGGAGAGGCAGGCCGTGCTTCCCGTCGTGACCGCTCTCGTGGACCGGGTGGAATCCATAAGTCGATCCGAGCTCGAAGTGGCGTTGCGAAAACTTGGAAAACTAGATTCGTCTCAGGTGCAGGCGGTTGAGCGACTTGCTTCGGGCATCACCAAGAAAATTCTCCATCGACCGCTCGTGAATCTTGCGCGAGGGGCGGATCCGACCGAGCTGGCCGGCGCGACGAGCCGGCTGTTCGACCTGGATCCGACTCCGTACGCACCCGCCGAGGACGATCCGGCGGAGCACTAGCCTTAGGTCGGTTGCGTTCTCGGGCCTCCCGCCTCTGAAAGCCTGGCCGTCAATAGATTGGAACTCAGGGATGGCGAACTGCTGCTCAATCCGCGGGAGATCATGACCAAGCAGATCGGCTAACACATCTGCGCGACGTTCCCCGTGACGAACCAGCTTCTACCAGCGGCGTCGCCCACTGAGGCGATTCAGTTAATCGATTCTGCGGGCTGCGCCGCGATCTCGTCGATTAACGCCAGTTCGTCCGCGGTTAGGTCAGGAACGTCGGGCGCGCCGGCGAACTCGATCAATTCGCTCGAGTTCGTGATCGTAGGAAATACACTGGCCACGGAATCGAAGCTCAGGACGAACTTCAGAGCCGCTTGCGTCAGAAGTCGCGCGCCATCGCGCTCCAGGAACTTGAGCCTTTCGACAGCGGCCAGTCCCTTGTCCAGCCAAGCTTGGTCGCGGTGCGAGCGATGCTGACTCGCGCCAAAACTGGTTTCTGACGTGTATGTCCCGGCGAGCATGCCCGAGGAAAGTGGGACCCGGACGAAGGTCGTTACGCCCCGATCCCGTCCGAGCTCGATCAACTCTCTGCCGGGAACCTGCTCGAGCAGGTTGAAGATCATGTGGATGGTGGCGATGCTTCGAGTTTCGATGGCGCGCACCCCCTCGTCGCGCCATCCGATTCTAGGACCCAACGCGACTCCGTAGTGGCGAATCTTGCCGGCCTGCTGAAGATCTTCTAGGCAGGCAAATGTGTCATCACGGGTCAGTGCGTCCATCTTCGGATTATGAAGTTGATAGATGTCGACGGAGTCGGTGCCCAGCCTGCGAAGGCTAGCCTCCAGCGAGTCCCGGATGAACGGCGGGCTGAAATTCTGAGGCCTTTCTTGGTGACGAGCGCGATCGACGCTGCTATCTCGCTTGTCATAGCCGAACTTTGTGGCGAGCACGATTTCGTCCCGATTGGATCCCAGCGCATTGCCGATAAGCGACTCGCTGCGTCCATCTCCATAACCGTCAGCCGTGTCGAAGAAATTGATGCCGAGGTCAAACGCGGATCGAAGCAGCACGGTGGCGGAATCGTCATCGATGTGTCCCCACCAGTCGTCGCCGATGGTCCATGCGCCGAAGCCGATTTCCGATACGGACAATTTCGTGTTGCCGATAGTGCGGTATTTCAAGGTGCCTCCTGGCTGGCCGCCCCGCCGGCCCGATAGTCGTGGCAGTGAATGCTACCGTTTTCCGTCTCCAGTGGTCGTGCTTTTTCTGACAGGAGGCCATGTCCGGTTATTGAAATGGCCGTTCCATGATCCCTCAACCCAATTGGATTGAACGGGCAAGCCAGTGCTCGGCGGCGGCGCATGGCAGGAGTCAGAGAGCGCGCCTCGCGCCGAACGCCCCGGCAACTCGGATCATCCTGCCTGCCGCGCCGAAGAGAAGTAGGGTCGCCGCGCTCGCCAGCGAAATAACGATCCCCGCGTCGTACCACCGGGCGGCCGAATACCTGAACTAGATGGACGTTGGGCCATCCACCCGAACGACGTAGCCGTTCCACAGTCCATCGGTGAGCACCGGTTTCACTACTTGGCCATTGGTGTAACCGCGCCAAAGCGGATCGTATGCCTCGCGCAGCAGCAGGAAAGCCTGCCCGTTCGGTCCCTTGATGTTCGCCACGTACTCGGTATTGGTCACTTTGCTGTAGGAAATCTCCGGGAGCACGAACTCAGTCGCCGCCCCGTTTTCAACCGGCGACCATTCCGGAGGCGTAAATGCGACGGCATTGACGGCCGACAGTCCGGGCCCGGGGACTATGGCGATCGAGTCCGCCTCCATGCCTTCGATCTTCGTCCAGAGCCAGCGGGTGGTCGGAGCCCTTGTCTCGATCCGGCGCGTTCCACCCGTCCAGGTAATGTCCATCCAGTCCGACGCGGGACTGGTCAAGATCCTCAACCAGGTTGCGCCGCCCCGCCCGGCGGTCGTGTCGACTTCCAATGCGTCGGCGGCGTCTCCCGGCGGCGCAAACGCGATTCCGAGACCGTAGTCCGCCGACCAGGATTCAATGCCGAGCCTTGCCAGCGAGCCCTGTAACGCCTGACGCTCGTCGGCGTAGGCGCCGCCTCGAACCCAGCGTCAACGCCGGCCTCGAAATCCAAACCAGTCGGTAACGGACCGAATGGCCGGCGATCCCAGTTGACCGAATGACCAATCGGTGACCGCCTCCGCCGACGACGCCTCTAGGGTCTGACCCCCGAGGTGGTCCGCTCCGCGACTTGCCGAGTGGTTGGCGAGCACGGCCGCCCCGGCCGCCCCCACCGGGGCGCCGAGGGTTGTTACGAGCGTCGGAAGTCTCGCCTCGATTGTCCGAGGGCTGGTTTGACCGATCGTTCCGGCCCACAGATTTGGACCGGCCGCCAGTTTCCCGACGCCGTCCGCCTGGGCGATACGGGCGGCGATCGCGGCGCCGGCCGGGTTGTCGCGCACGACTACAACGTGATCTAACCCAGCCTGCCGGGCCGCGGCGGCCATCTCGTCCCCCGAAAGCGACCCGAAATACTCGAACCACCTTCCCGCGACCGGCGACGGCGGTACCGGGGAGCGAGTGTCTCCCGTAAGGCTCGGCGATGCGAGACTCGCGGCCTCAATCAATCGAAGGATGCGCGTTTCGTCCCAATCTGGAATCCGCTCGTCTGAGGAGACCACCAGCACGCGCCCGCTCTCGCCGGCGTGACCGTCTACTAGGCGCAGCACCTGGCGGTAGTCGTCTGGGAACCTCTGGGGCACATAGTCAGGCCCGCCCGATCCCCACAGCGCGGCCGCGGCGGCCGGCCCGGCGTGAATGCCAATGGCCACGACGATGTATCCGGCGACTCCCCAGCGAATAAGGGACTGGGGCAGGCGCACTTGACTGCTCGCTAGGCTGGTAATCGCCATTCCAGCGGCCAGCGCCTGGGACCAGACGGTCACACCCACGGCTCGATCCGGCTCGCGCAGCACCCAAAATCCAGGAATGTTGTTGACCATGAACTGGTAGATCTCGGCGGTGGCGGTCCAGTGCGATGCCGCCGCCACGAGCGCAACCCCGTAACCCGCCGCGGCGACGAACAGCGCCGGGCCGCGCCGGCTCGAAGCGAATAGGACCGCCAGCGGCAGCACCGCCACCACCCATGCCGCAAGCGACCATCCAACGCGTTCCGGGCCCGACGGAGCCACCACGTCTTGCCAGTTGAAGTTGCCGGTTCCCAGCAGGGACCCCGGGAGATCCTGGAATCTGGACGTGGATATCAGCGTCTGGTCCATCAGCGTGTAGGCGGGGTCGGGGTTGCCCCCAAGCATCTTCACCGCGACGTACGGGGCTATGAAGTAGGCCGAAGTCGCGAGCAGGGCGAGCGACCAGATCCCGAGATCGATCAACCGGCTCCCCCGGAACCGTCCCCCGCGGCGACCAGAGCGGATATACCGACTGCTCCACAACCCGATCGACGAATAAGGACGGATAGAGATCGCGCTGTTGAAGGTCGCCGGGTTCAGTGATGATTCGTCCATAGACGGCGGCAACGATCCCCCGCGGATATACCAAAGCTCCGGCGACGAAGACGCCCGTCCAAAGGAGAAACCCGCGGTTGCCTATCATTGCCGTGGTGGCAGCGAACAGCCTGAGGGGTCAAGCGGGTGGGCGTATGGTCTATGGATGCTCAATCCCATGGCCAGTCTTCGATCCTCCCCGCGGTTCTCGTCGCCCTCCTGGGCCTGATGATTTTCGGTTCGGGCCTGTATGGGTTGGGCACCGCGACTCGAGAGGTTGAAGCGATCGGGCCGATCGACTGGAACCTCGAGTACGGACCGGTGCTGCCGACAGGGTCGGTCGAACAGTCGCTGGGCGACATGTCCGATCCAGTGCGGAGGATCACGGCGTGGGTCGTCGAACCAATGGCGGGATCACGTCTGAACGGTCGGCTTCTCAGGCGGACGGACGCTGGTCCGGCGTCGCTTTTCGAAGAAATTCTTGATGTCGGCGCCGAAGGCCGGGTGGATTTGGAGATTCCCGCGCACGTAGCCGCGTCGGGATCTGGATTGGTCATCCAGTTCGTGAATCCGGCCGGCTCGCCGGGCCCTATGAGCATGCGCGGGAATCGCTCGGACGCATACGCGAACGGCCGGGCGTCAATCGACGGCGATGCCGGCGATGGAATGACCGATCTCGTATTTCAAATGTGGCGAGCAGTTACTCCCCGCTCGATAGCTGCCGCAGCCATCGCCGCGTCGGCTATGAGCATAGTGTTTTTCGCCGCATACGCGATCATGGTCGTGATTGCCGCCGGTCTGTTTTTGCGGCGGCTGTCGGATCGAAATCGCGGTGGATGGCCGATGACGTCGGCTGTTGCGCTAATCCTTGCAGGCGCAGTTTCGTGGGCGGCGTTCGGAGTTTTCCAGATCTTTGAGCCGTGGCGGTGCTAAATAGCGATCTATTACCAGCAATCGACGCGGATCGCGGGATCACGCCGGGGTAGCTTGTGCTCCGGCCTTGCCGTGGCGATTCGCCAGGAAAAGTCCCGTCTCCGCCAGCATATAGAGGTTATAGACGGTTAAGGCTCCGACCATGCCCCAGGCGATTTCACCTGGAGTCGCGTTGAAGATCCCATAGCTCAGAACCGGTAGCGGGAGGAGAACGGACATCGCGATCCAGACTCGAAGATTTGACACTCCGATATGGAATGCAGCCAGCAGTTGCAACACAGCAAGAAGTGATCCGGAGATGGCGTAGGCTCGCAGCACGTCTTGGTAGGGCTGGTAGGCGTCGGCGAACACGATCCCGTACAGCGCGCCTGGAACCCAGAAGACCAGCGCGACGCCGACAACACAAAGCCCGACCACAACCGTGGCGCTGAAGAGGAACATTCCCACATATGGTTCGCGGCGAGTAACGCTGTGGATCACGTTGGGCAGGAGGACGGTCACGATCGGGCCTGCCACATAGAAGACTGTGCGTCCGATTAGCATCGCGGCGGCGTAGTCGGCTGCGATCCGGTCTTCGAACAGGGCCTTGACGAACAAGATGTCGAGATTGAAAAGAACGATTTGAACGACGGCAATGGCGGCAACCTTGAAGTGGTCACGAATTGGAAGCTGTACCTTGATGCTGGTCCGATCGTCATCCGATTTTCCGCGGATTAACCATCGCCACCCTAGATATCCGAAAAACAAGGCCAGCAGTCCAGACAAGGGGTGGGTCGCCACGGCGCCGGCCGCTCCCAGGCCGAACGCGACCACGGCGAAGCCCATCAGCAGCCGCGATCCGCTTGCGATGGTCGTGAAAGCGCCGAATAGCCCAAAAGAAAGACTACCCTGCAACATGCCGGCCATGAGTGGCGCTAGCAGGGCCGGGGCCACGGCGATGGCCACCCAGATCGTTGCCCAAGTTGATTCGATCGAAAGCAGTTGCGCCATCCGACCGGATGGGATAACGAGGAGCAGGGATATGGTCGTTGCTACCAATGCCAGCCATATCCAAACGCGCGACAGCAGACGCCTGAGCTGGTAAAACGAACCTGAAGCCCAATACGTCGATACGATTCGGGTGCTCAGAATTGCGATTATCGCGCCTGGGCTCGCCAGGATCGCCACCAGCGCTAGCGATGCAGCCATAACCGCGTATTGTCCGGGATTCAGCGATCGGGCCATCAGCAACTGAAATACGTAGTTGAGCAGGCTCACGGCCACGAAAAACGGTAGAAGGGTTACGTTGTCGCGGACGATTCTCGGCAAGGTGAAACCCTTTGGCGCAACGGGGTTCCTCGGTTTACGGGAGGCGCTCACGATTTCTCGGTCAATCGGAGCCAGTCAGCGAGATCTGATCGGCCGCCGAAGTCTGAGAGATTCATGAACCGAACTGGATATCTCGTGAACGGCGTTTGAACATGGTGAAAAGGCTATCGCAGTCATGGGCGAATTTGGGTTCGACAGGTACCAGTCTCGCGGAGCTCGCCGAGATCTTGCGGAAACCCACATTGTCGCGCCTACGCATAGATCAAGTACGGCCATACCATGCGCCAGGCATAATTAAGATTCACCGAAGCGAGCGCCAACGCCGTCACGCCCACCGCGAGCGAGCCGGGATCGATCCGCCGCGCCCAGACCAGGCGGGAAGCGCCGGCAGCGACGATCGCCGCGGCCAGCATCGCCGCCGCAATTCTGGGCAGCCAGTAGGCCCCTACGAACCCTCCCCTGGGCCGCAGCGATCCTAGCCAGCCGGGATCGCGCCTGACTTCGATCCGGGTGAAATCAACCGCGGGAGAACTCCAGCGCACTTCGATGTTCAGCGCTACCCGGTTCGATTCCGGCGGAACTTGAAAGTGGAACCTTGCGTGCTCCCATCTCGAGGAGGCCGGTTGGAGTTTTGCGCGGCTCAGAAACTGACGTGACCGGTTGGGGTCAGGATCGGAGATGTCGAAAACCAGCACTTCCGCCAGACCGTCAAGTCCGATGGAACGGTCGTAGCGATAGTCCAAATCGACCGCGTGGCGCTTCCCAGGCTCGACGATCATGCGCTGCAAGACGCGCTGACCGCTGTTGAGCGGCTGTCCGTCGAGGGACGCTCGCAGAAATGTGGTTCCGTCTTCGCGGAGCGTCAGCAGCTGCGGCGGCGTTGGGAACGAGCCCCACGTCTCTGCTACCCAATGATCGCCGACATCGCTCTCAAACGTACCGTCTTGCACGATGTCCGGTCCTGTTGGCGCTCCCAATGCCACGCCGATCGCTAGCACAAGAACGAACGTCGTCATCAGATACCTGAATGCGAGCGGTACGGCACGCAGGATCCGCCAAAGCTGTGCCATCCCGAGGCCCGCCAGAACCATGGCCACCGGCCACACTGGCAGGTAATAGCGAGAATTGTTGAATGTGAACGCGTATACAAGCATGAAAAATACGAGAAAGCTCAGGACCAACACCGGCCCCCGACGCCGGCCGAGGATCGCGGCCAGCGCTCCCAGGCCCGTTAGCGCAAGGGCTGCGTAATGGACGTTGCGAAATCCCGTAAAGTCCCACATATCTCTGAAGTTGCGTATCAGCCCTGTCTCCGGGATAACAGTCGTCCATTCGGCCTCGGGAGTCGCCCAGAATCTCGCGGCCGCGCGCGCGATCGTTCCGGCGTAAGACAGAGGATCGTCCAGGACTTCGCGGAAGTAGCGCTCGGCTATTCCCAGTTCAAACCCCACCGGGTCCGCCGAGGGATCCAATTCCGCTTGAATCTCCTCGACGTAGGCATTGACGGTGTGCATGTCTCGAGAGGCCTCCTCGGAATACTTGGCTCCGATAAGGAGCGGCAGGAAACCCAACGCCGTCGAGTGGGTTGTGGTCAATACCCGGATTCCCCAGGGAACAGTCAATATGAAGAAGGCGACGAGCAACGCGACCGCGGCGCGCCGATGTTGGCGGGAACCGCCGCGCCATATCCAAACGGCGGCGAGAAGCGGAAAAAACAAGACGACGGGCTTGACCAGCAGACTTCCCGCCCACGCCGCCCCGGAAAGGCCTCCACGGACGATTCCCGGCGTTCGCATGAGATTGAGGGTTAGCGCAACCCCCGCCACCGTGAACAGGCCTTGCACCCCTTCGTAGCGAAGCATCAGCGTCCCGCCCAAGAGCGGAGCGTACGTCGCGATCAAAAGCGCCGACGCCGCCGCGAACCAAGGACCCACGATCTGCCGGGCGGCGTAATACGTGAGAGCGATGGTCGCCACGAATACCACCCCGTTGTAGGCACGAATCGTTAGTGGGCTATCTCCGAACACTCCGAACACGCCCGCGAGAATAGTTGTGGATGCCGGCGCCGGATAGGCCGACGGCTGACCGCTCAGGTTGCTCCTATATCCCAGACCGTCGAGCAGGTAGTGCGCTACCGTTCCAAGCCCATCCGGATCGGGCGCGGGAAGCGTCGACTTCCAGGCGACGAGCAGCCCAACGTGGACGGCGCCGATCAGCGCGACCGCCGTGGCGAGCGCAAAGTCCAGGCGGCCAAATCGCGCCGATGTGGATGACGGTGCTCGGAGCCAACCGATCGCCGCAAGCCTAGCCACGGTCTCGCTCCTCACTGCCGCGAGGTTTCAGCTTTTCAATCCCCGTCGGAGACGTGCACGGTCCGGTATCAGGCCGAGTGTCCAAGAGGTCCCCACGCACCGATCGCCGACGCCCGGCTCTCAAGCCTGTCGAGAATCGCGGGTTACTTCTTGCTCGCCTCGGGCCGGGGGAACCGCAGTGCTCTTCAACGTAAGGGCTTTCCTCGCGGCGTATTGCCTGATCAGGGCCAGCTCCGACCCAGTGGCAGAATAGTATGCCACCTGATTTCCGCTCGCCCGTGGCAAGCCGAGGAAGGTTCCTTGCCCTCGATGGACCCCGCGATCCTGCCCGGACTCCTGATGTTGCTCGCCGAGATGGCGGTCTTGACCTTCGCCGGCTATGTGATCGTTCGGGGAGTGCTTCGGGGCCGCCGCGGCTTCGGATCGGCTTGTCAGGGCTTCATCGTCGGCCTGACCACATGGGGCGTCCTATTAAACGCCGCCTTCTATTTCGTTCCGGGGTCGGCGGCGATATTTGTCGCTTGGGCGGTCGTGCTCTTCATCGCGGCCCTCGTAGCCTGGAAGAGTAGAGTCTTGCCCCGGCCAGGCCGGGGGCACCGTTGCCGGTGCGATGTTGGGACTGGCGATCTTCTGGACCGCTCTGAGCGCTCGTCAGCTTCTGTGGATTCCGGACATAGGCGCCCACCTTCCCCTGACAGCATCGATAATGGCCGGCAATTTCCCGCCTGCATTCCCCTGGAATCCGGTCGAACCCGCCTTTTACCACTACGGTCCCGACCTGATGATCGGCGGCTTGGAGATTGGCACCGGCCTTGGTTTCATTCTCGTGACCGAGATTTTGGGGGCGATTCTGGTATCGGCGTTGATTCTGAACATCGGGATCCTGGCGGCCCGATCGCGGTCGTTGTTTGCTTTGGCGGTCACCGTGCCGTTGATTTTGAGCGCCGGGGCATGGACCCTCGTGCTCGTCGGCAGCCAGCCGTGGCCGTTGACGATGGTCGTGCCCGCCGGGCTGCCGGAACCTGGGATAAGGGCCGCAATGTCAGCGATATTCATTCCGGGGCCCGGGGTGCCGTGGCAATCCCCCGTTGATGCGAGCCCGCCGAACATCTTTAATCCTGCCTTTCCGTTGGCTTACGCGCTCGTGCTGGTTCTGATCGATCGCGCTCTCGCGGGAGCGTGGCGAGCCGTACCGGGCATGTTGCTCACCGCCGTCATGGGCGCATTTCTCATGCTGACCGACGAGACGATGTTCGCTGCCTTCCTGCTCATATGGATCGTAGTGATAACGGCCGCCTGCTTACGCGATTCGAACAGCCGACGGCGGCTCTCAACCATGGGCCTTGCAGGGTTAGCGATCATGCTCGTGGTGGCGGTGCTCCAGGGCGGCGTTCTGTTTGATACTTTCTTTCGATCTCAGAACCTACAAACCGGGCTTGGTATTTCATGGCCGCCTGCACTCGGACTCGATCAAGTCATTTCGCTTACGGTGGCGCCCGGCAATCTAGGAACGATCGGGATCGGAGTGGTCGTTCTGGCTGCTCTCGTCGCGCTGGGCCGGCGCGAGAGCAACGTGGCCGCGCTTCTGGCGGTCGCGGGGATGGCTATTTGGCTGGCCAGCGGGTTCGTGGACTACGAATTCTCGGGTTCGGATGCACTGAGACTTCAGGGACACGCCAGGAACCTCATGCTGATGGCTACCATCCTCGTCCTCGCCGGGGCGCTCGGCAGGGTTCGCCCGAGCTATCGGTGGGCGGCGGGCTCGGCGATGGCCGCCCTGATCGTGTGGCCGACCGTGGCGCGTCCCGGGGCAAACCTTTGGTTTGCGCTCCGGCAGGGCCCACAATTTGAAGCGCCGTCGGCGGCGAATCGCCGCATCCAAGCGGGCATCATGGGCCGGCCTGAGATGCTGACCGATCTCGATGGCATCGCGATTTTCATCAGGGAAGAACTGAGTCGGGATGCCGCAATTCTGTCGCCGGCCCCTTCCGAGCTTTCAATCGCGACCGGAAGGCCCGCGCCTTATGGTTTTCTAGAGCTCACGCAGTACGTCGGACTGCGAGGTCCTGACTATCGGGATGCGATCAGATTCCTTGATCCCGAAGCGGTGAAAAGGCTGGGTGTGGACTACCTACACGCGACGCCTGACTGGGTTGATTCGCTTCCTGACAGGTCGCAAAGCAGGGTTGAGAATCCTGAGTATTTCGAGCCTTGGCTGCAAACCGAAGCCGGAGCTCTATATCGCATTCGTCCAGAATTCAACCGGCTCGAAGTGAAACCCGAGGCGGAGTCGTTCGAGATGTTGCGCGCGCTCGTTGGACGGGAAGCGGCGGTCTACGTCTCGGAGGCATTGCACCTGCTCGATCGTCTGTCCGTTGCCGCGGCGTTGGCGAATGCAACGCTCTTCGGAGATCTGGGCGACCCTGCGCATATTCGAGGTGACGTGGGCCTAACAGCCTATGACGGCCAAGACTTCGACTACTTGGTGCTCCCGTCGTCACTTGCGCCGACCGGACTGCCGTCCGAGCGCCGGAATGCGGTCTGGTCGGGGAGTTCGATGTCCATGTACGCGATCAGCGGCGCCGAGATTGGAATTCGAACCCAGCCCTCGGCGCCCCTGACGCTTCACGTTGAGGAATCGCGAGCGCCGGGAAGCGGATTCGGATTCGTGGCCACATTTGAAGTCGGAGTGACCTCCGGGTGGACGGGTCAGGACTGGGTGCTCCTGCGCTCCGATCGAACGCCATGGGCTCTGCCGGTCCTCCATGGCCCCGGCAGCGCCCCCGTGCATTGGTACGGCGGCCAGGCCAACCCGCGCTTAAGAACGCTCCGGGTCGAATATGATTTCGATGCGCTCGCGGGGTCCCTGACGTGGTCGATTGGCGGGGGTGAAACGCGAAGCGCCGAATCCTCGACGCGCGAACTGAGTGAGGGCTCCTATGTGTTTGCGGCACGACTCACTTTCGAAGGCCGGGTGCAGGCGATAGTCCCGGTATTGACGATTCAGGTGTCGCCGGAGAGAACCCTCGCATACGGGTTGCTCTTCGGGCCGCTTTCCGCCCCATCGCTTCGTTGACCGGCGCCTAGCCTTTTCCAGCGCAGGACGATCGTCGATCATGATCCGGGTTACGGGATGACGGGGAGCCGCGCCGAATCGCGGTTGAGTAATCAGAGTGGTGTTCGGGTCGTTGTAATTGGTGTATTCGCCTTGGGATTGGCGGCAGTCCTGCTGGCGTGGGGCCGGGTCATCGTCACGCCGGGCGAAATTCTGCAGGGAGACCTGACCTATCCGCTGCATGCCGATCTGCTTCCACGGCTCTTCTATCCGGCGTGGGATCCGAACCGCGGCAGCGTTCTCGTAACAGCAATCCTCCTCGGGGTTTTCGCGCCGTTCGTGGCGATCGGTTGGCTGGCCGGCCTGTCGAGCGCCGTGACGATGAAGCTCCTTGTGGTCGGGTGGGTGCTCCTGGGTTATACGTCCGCCTGGATCGGGTTCAGGCTGTTCATCGGCTTGACCCCCGGGCGGGGTGGTCTGAGGGTCGTCGAGTCCTTCGGCCTATCCGTCGGAGCCGCCTTCTGGGTTCTGAACCCGTGGATAATTGGCCGACTCGAGCAGCTTGGCATAGCACTTTCGGCGCTCGGATTGCCACTGATAATCGGACTCATGGCGTCGGCAATTCGAAGCGGAAGTTCAAGGCGCGCGGCGGCGTGCGGCCTCCTGGCGGCTCTGGTTTCGGTTGCCAGCCCGCACTATCTCGTAATCGGCGTGCTTTCGGTGGCGGTGGCGTGGACCATCGGATGGATTCGCCGTGAAATCGGTCGGCCGGCGTTGCTCAGGATCGCCGCCGCGTGGATCGTTGCATTTGCTGCCGCGGGGGCCTTTGCCTGGACCCCACTGATCGCCACGATCGCATTGCAGGGCCAGGCGCAACCCGGATATGTATACGAGACCGACGCATTATTCGTATCGACCGATTCCCAGACTCTTTGGAACGTCGCGACTCTCACCGCCCACCACTTTTTCGGAGTGTCGTTTCGGTCCCCGGGGCTATCGGCTGTGGCTTGGTCGATAGCTTCGCTTACGGGGGGCGCGTCCTTGGTTGCCGTCATCGCATTCGATCGCAGGCGTCGCGCTCGATGGGCGGTTGTGGGGTCGGTAACGGCCACCTTGATTCTGTTGTTGGGTCTTCGAAGTTTTCCCTTCGGCGAGGCGACATACGATTATGTGGCTCGCAACCTCCTATTGGGTTGGTTGATTCGCGAGCCGGATAAAGTAGCCGGCCTGATCCCGCTCGGTTACGCCATCGCCATCTCATGGGCGATACCCATGGCTGTAAGGCTGCCAGGCACGAGATCGTGGCCCATCCGACGGGCGGCCGGCGGACTGGCGGTCGTAGGAT
Source organism: Chloroflexota bacterium (assembly GCA_963663595.2). Classification (GTDB taxonomy): domain Bacteria; phylum Chloroflexota; class UBA11872; order UBA11872; family VXNJ01. The sequence goes on from CAXXGZ010000003.1 coordinate 1,445,759, forward strand.
TTCTGGGCTTGCTCGTGGTCTGGTCGCGGCCCGCCGTCGAAGCGACGCTTTGGGGTACCGAAACCGCAAATTACGTGCCGGTTGAATTCCCCGCCGAGTACTACGAGATCACGGACAGTTTCGCCCCATCGTCGGGTGCTGGATCATCGGTGTTCGTTTTCAGTCGCGCGAATCGATCGCCATTCTGGAGCAAGGCTCACGTCGTCCGCGCTGCGATACCGGCATCGATGCGGGCGCGCATTGTCACTGACGGGCTTGCGCCACTAAAAAGACTCAGCGGCGAGGCTCTCGCCGAACCCGAAGACTTCGCGAAGCGACTGGGCGAGATTGGCGTGGGAGCCGTGATGGTGGCGGTCGATGACGTTGAAGGCATGGAGTTGGCAGATCGCCTTGCAACGTTTCCCGGCTTGGCCGAGGTGGGGCAGGGCAAGTTCATTAGGACGTTCGATCTCGACGGCCCGTCGGCGCCCTTGGTCGAATTCGCGGGTCCCGAGCCGGTCTGGATCAGAGAATCCGCCACTTCGTACCGCATCGAGATTCCACCTAGAGAGTCCAATCAGATACTAGTGGTGCGGGAACAGGCGAACGCCCTCTGGGCTGCATATCTCGATGGCGTAGCCCTCGACGCCGAATCGCACGGCTTGTTCAATGCGTGGTCGGTGCCCGCGGGCGATCCGGGAATTGTCCAAGTCTCCTATCGTCTTCAGGCGTACGTGACGGCGGGCTACACAATATCCGCCTTGACCGTTCTCGCCGCCCTCGGTTACTTCACCGCATCAGGATGGCGTCGTCTTCGCCGCAGCGAGGAGATCGACCCGTGATGACCGGATCGCGTGGGGTCCTGACGGGCGCCGGTGTGGTGGTGCTTGCGACGGCGCTGATTCTCGTAATCGGCGGATCTCGCCTTGTTCCCTTGTTCACCACTGCTCCAGTGTCGCAGTTTCGAATGGGTCCTGTTTCTGGACCGGTATCTCAGACGATTCGAACGGATGGGACCCCGATTGGCGCGTTCGACCTTAGGATTACGACATCGAGAGGTGAGCCTGCCCGCTTGGCGCTCCGCATTCTGGATGACGGCGATTCCGTGATTCGCGAGCTTGTCGATACGCTCCCCGCTGGGGCTATCGATGCTTGGCATCGATTCGAGATCGAGCCGTTTCAGATGGATGCGGGAAAGGTCGTGACGTTCGTATCGTACGTCCCGGAGGGAGTGTCTGGTCAGGTGTCCCTTGGCGCCGGCCTTTTCGATCAGTACCCGGACGGGTCCTTCACCGACCAAGACGGTGAAGTGCATTCGGAGCAAGACTTGTCGATTAGGGTTTGGGGGGTTTCCGGACCCCTCGGTTTCGTGAGACATGTGGCGGGTCGCGATCCAACCGGCGCGGCGGTGATGGGATTGCTCGGCCTGGGAGTCGCGTTCGGCGTGTATGTTGAGACACGGCGGCGGTTTGGGCGAGTAACCGCGGCGGGTTCGAGCTTGGCGCTTCCGCTGCTTGCGTTCGTATTGGTCTTTCGGTTTGTGCCGTTAACCTTCTAATTGTGTTGCTTCGCACCTCCCTCTCGGGGATATCGAGCGCATGCGGACTCCGGCCGTGGGGACCGTCAGTTAAATGATCCAGCCCCGTTGGCCTGGTCGGTTATCAGCATGCCCGCCCGTCGCACGATGATCGCGGTAAATCCCCACAAGCGGAATTCGCCTCGATGAAGCCGCGAATAGTCGGGTTCATGAATGCCTACAGCGACGGCATGAGCGGAAGTGACGCCTGCTTTATCGAAATAATGAAACGAATTGATGGATTCGACCTGGTCGTCCTTACGTCGAGTCTGGGCGAGAGCGTTTGCCGGGAGCGAGGTCTGAACGCGAGCTTTTGGGTGACAAGTCGCGAAAAGGAGTTCAGCAGAGCGGCCCTGATCTACGCTGCCCGAACGATAAGGGCGCTTTCGTTTTTGCCGCGCATCCAGAACCGCGACATCCTCTTCTCATCGTCCGATTTCGTGCCCGACGTCGTCCCGGCATTCGTGGCCAATACTCTTCGGAACAAGACCCGTTGGTACCAGAGAACCTTCCACATGATCCCGGCCGACAGATTCGTCTCTCACGCCGGGCAACGACTCAGTCATTGGCTCATTCGCCGCGCGAGCGATCACGTCATAACCGACAACGAGTTATTGCGCCGTTATTGGATTGAGAAGGGGATCGGGGCCAACTGCATCAGCGTCAGCTATCCGGGCGTCGATCCCAAACGCTACTCGCCCCCCGGCGCCAGGCCGACGGCTGAGTACGACGCCGTGTATTTAGGCCGGTTGCACCGTTCCAAGGGGATCTTCGATCTCCCCGACATATGGTCCCGCGTAACGGCGCTGCGACCGGGCGCGCAACTGGCGCTCATCGGTCGCGGTCCGCTCGATATCGTCCGGGAACTCGAGCGTGAGATCGCCGCGCGAGGGCTCACCAGCGGCGTCCATGTCCTTGGGTACCTTGAAACGTCGGAGGCCATCGCGACGCTTCACCGTAGCCGCCTGCTTGCCTTTCCGAGCCGTGAAGAGGGCTTTGGCATGGCGATTCTGGAAGCATTCGCGGCGGGGCTGCCGGCGGTCGCGTGGGACTTGCCCGTGTATGACGAGGCGTTCCCGCGCGGACTCTGGACCGTCCCAATGGCGGATAATGAGGCCTTTGCCGGTGCCATTGTGGGTCTCTTGAACGACGATGACGGGCGCCGGCGGCTGTCTGCGGACGCTGGCCGGCTGATCGAAAGATATGACTGGTCACGCATCGCCGCAGACATGAAACGCCTTATTACGGAGGATGCCGTCCGGTGACCGCTCCGGCATTCAGCATCCTGATCCCGACGTACAACCGGCATGATCTGTTGCTGCAGACGATTGAGAGCGTCCTTGCGCAGGATTTCGAAGACTTCGAAGTGATCGTTGCTGACGATTGCTCTACCGGCCGAACTCGCGAAGCGGTCGACGCTTTGGACGACAAACGCATCCGCTACTTCAGTAATCGTGAAAATCTGGGCTACGGACGAAATCTTTCCGCGAACGCCGGGCACGCGACTGGCGAGATCCTTTTCTTACTGGGACATGACGACATCTTGTTCCCAGGCGCGCTGATCCGCACGTATGAACCATTTGCGGCCGATCCGGAAGTCGTCCTCGTGACACGGCCCTACTACTGGTTCGTGGGCGACGTCACAAACGCTGTGCGGGCCGTCTTTCCCATCGACCCTGATCGTGACGCGAGGCTCTCCTTGTTCGGGGGCCGCGAACAGGTCCATGCGCTTTTCCAGTCTGTCGGGCAGCTTTCGGGTCTTGCTTTCCGGCGTTCCGAGATGCGCGTTGGCTTCCATCACGACATATTCCCGGCGCACATCTATCCCGTCGCCGACATCATGAAGCGCGGCACGGGGATCTACCTGCGCGATTTCACAGTGGCCATACGGATGGATTCGAGCATGACTCGTTATCGGTCGGAAATCTACGATAAGTCCCCAACCGCGACGTGGATGGAAATGTTCGACGTCGTTTACGGGGAACGGGATTTCCAGCAAGTCAGAGATCACGGTCGGGAATTGATCCTGGCCCATAACTTCGAAGGGCTGTTTCAGCTGCGCAACTACGCTGGATATCGCATCCTGGCCCGGGAAGTCGCGATGCTAATTCGTCTGCGGCCGCGAAACATCCTTTCCGTAAGATTCTGGCTGATCGTGATCCTCTGCGCCCTCACGCCAAGGCCGCTCCTCGTCAGGATCGTGGACGCTTACAAGAGATATTTCTTGGCGCCCCGAATCGAGCCTGTGGCGACGAACGTGTCTAAGCTCCGGAGATGAGCTTGCTCAAGCGCGGACTTGACTTGGTGTACCACAATCGCATTTCCGCCCGCGTCTTGCACACATTGGTCCACTGCCTCCAACGCGAACTGGCGGGATGCTCGACGGTGCTGGATCTCGGCTGCGGATCATCGTCGCCACTGCAATTCTGCGGCATCTCTTGGTCGGTCGGAGTGGACGGCCATATCCCATCACTTGAGGCTTCCCGCGGTCGCGGACTGCATGATGCCTACGTGGCGGCCGACGTTAGATATCTGGAATTTAGACCCGGATCCTTCGATGCGGTGTTGCTGGTTGACGTCATCGAGCATCTCGGTCGGGAAGATGGCGAAGACTTGCTGTTGCGGGCCGAGTCGTGGGCGCGCAAACGCGTCGTCGTGAAGAGCCCGAATGGTTTTTTTGAGCAGGCTACTCTCGGAGACAATCCCTACCAAGTCCACAAGTCGGGATGGACGGTGGCCGACATGACTGGCCGCGATTATCGGGCATTCGGGATGGCTGGATGGAAGGGCGTTCGATCGGACCGCGATGCTGGAGCGGAGGACGATGACCAATCTCTCTGCAGAACGATCCGCTGGCGCCCGCGTCCGTTTTGGCTAATGTTTTCCGCCCTGAGTCAGGTTATTACCTATTACGTTCCCGAACAAAGTTTTGAGGTGCTCTACGTCAAAGATCTCGCCCTCGACTCGCATCCAGCGACTTAGGCGGTATCCATTGCCGTGAACCTACCTTCAATTTCGGTATTGATTCCGACGCTCAACTCCGAGGCGACATTGGGCGAATGCCTTGATTCCATAGCCTCCCAGGATTATCCGGCGGAGCTGGTGGAAGTGATCGTGGCCGACGGCGGCTCCCGCGATGAAACCTGCGAAATCGCGAACGCCCACGGAGGGCGGCTTGTATCCAATCCACTCAGAACCGGGGAGGCCGGAAAGGCGGCGGCCCTGCGCCACTCGAGCCATGATCTGGTGGCGTTGATCGACAGCGACAACATCCTCCCGCAGCGAGACTGGTTTCGACGTATGGTCGCTCCGTTGGTCGACGATGAGGCCGTCGTCGGCACGGAGCCCTGGAAGTTCACGCGGCGATCGGGCGATCCGGCGTTCACCCGCTACTGCGCCATGCTCGGCATGAACGATCCGGTCTGCCATTTCATCGGCAATTACGACCGAATGAACCTGCTCACCGGACGCTGGACCTCCCTGCCGATAAGGGTAGAGGACCGCGGGGGATATCTGATTTTCAATCTGGGGTCCGGTCCGATGCCCACAATCGGCGCGAACGGAACGATCTGGCGCCGACGTTCGCTGGAACCTTGGGCGGATCGTGACTACTTGTTTGACATCGACGTTCTCGGCGAACTTGCCAAAGGGGGCGCCGTCCGATTCGCCAAGGTGAAGGTAGGGATAGTTCACATTTACGCCGTAGGGTTACGTCAGTTCGCGGACAAGCAGCGGCGTCGGGTGCGTGACTACCTCTCCTTTCGCCGTGCGACCGGTCGGACATATCCATGGGAAAGCCATACCAGAACCGGTATCGCGCGATTCGTGTTGGCGAGCGTTGCGGTGATTCCGCTGCTGATCGATACGGTCCGCGGATATCGGCGGTCCCGCGATTTCGCTTGGCTGCTGCACGCGCCTGCCTGCTGGCTCACGTTGGCCGTCTACGGATCGGAACTCATCTTGCATCAATTAGCCGGCCGCACGAGAAACCAGTAGATCCGGGCGCCGACCGCCATCGACACGGCGTTGAGGTCGAGACCATGGTGCGTCGACTTCATCGGGCCAGTCCTCCCCGAAATTGCCGCCTGCTGAATTGGTACCGCGGCGGACTCGGAATGGGACACGGGCATGCCCGTATAAATAAGGGCTTATTCACCGAAAGCTTTTCGTTTACCCCTACAGCGAGCGCGTTCGCGAAGATGAACGGATCAACGTGCTCAGCGCCGCGCACGTCCATCCACCCAACCTCGGTCCAATCGTTTGAGAGCCCCCGTCGTTTCAGGCAAACCGTATCTGAGAACGGCGGCTCGTCACGGTCGAGCGGCTCATCGAGTTCCGCGTTGTACCCAATGGGACGGTGACTAGCATCTTTCCTCTTGCGGCGAGGAGCCCGAAAAGCTTTTGAATCGCCCTCTCAGTACCTCGCGGTTTTCGCGGGCGGTCGTCCCAACCGACGTGTTCGATCGTGGAGATGCTCACTATCAAGTCGTACCCCCGGGCAGGCCTTCGAACTCCATGATGTCGACATTTACAACGCCCTGCTCTACCTCTCCCAGGTCGATGATGCCGTGATTGCAGGCAAAGTAGTGCGAGAGCGCGTTGCCAACGTCCAGCACGCTAGACCACTCCGAGTGGGAGCCCACCACATCCTGGATGATCGATATCTCAACCGGGCGCTCGTTTAACCACGTCCAGTTGCAGGGGCGCGAAGAATTCTCGTATCGCGACCCTCGGAACAAAACTGGCGCTTTGGGAAACCAGCGACGTTTGTAATGAGCATGCGGGCGGTAATGACGATCCAGCTGGCCGCTGACCAAGCCACATACGAAGTACCAGGACGGGGCATGGCGGCCGGTATCTGCTTGAGCAGCGCGGCGCTGCAGCGTATCGACTTCAGCGTGTCCCTGCTCTCCGCGTCATGGAGTGGGTCCGGTCTCACTGTGCGCCCGGCCGAGTCGCCACGGCCGGCACCGGGCCAGTACGAAAACCAGCAATCCGCCCACACTTAGAATCGAAAACAGCGTACCGACGTAGTAAAAGGCCTGCGGCTGAAAGAAGAGCGTTATCTCGATATCGGAACTCCCTACGTCACGCGGGTCGATATACCAGGCGTTGGCGAACCCATTGGCAACCACGTGCAGATCCTCGCTTAGCGGGTCGCGCCCTAGGTATCTGACGTCCGTCGGAGCGAATCGGCTGCCTGCGTTTTGACGTCGTGTCTGTGCCGAAGAGCCATCGCCATCGGTCAGACCTCTGGACCGAGAACCGGCATCGCTAACGTAGCCCTTCCACCCGCGGTCAAAGCTTTCACTGAGTACGAGCCAGAACGGTCCGTCAGCACTTGCGCGGACTTCAAACCTGGTGGGGTTTATCTGACTGAACTCAACCACCGTACTGTCGCTAAGACTGGTCTCATTGTCCGGCAAATTCCGCGGACCGTCGGTTTGTCCGCGGTGGTCGTCCGCCAGAATCACGGTCACGCCATGGAGGTAATTGGGCGCCTTGATAGATTCCGGAATCCCAGCCGGGCCGTCCGCGCGGACGATCGACCTCGTCGCCGCATATAGGCGCGGTAACGGATCCAGATTCTCGAATACAACAACCGGCCCGGACTCGAATACCTGGCGGAATCTTGAGTCCGAGCGGAATCTAACTAGAACGTCGTCCATTGACGGTCCCGTACCGTACATATCCGTGCGGACGACGACATGACGGATGTTCGCCAGGCCCAAGAGCCTCGACGTCGACGCCCCGGCTTCTGCGCCAAGTTTCTCTCCTATTACGGCTCCAAAGTCCTGTGACAGATCTGCGGCCGCGCGGCTCGTCTTTGAAATCGCACCGGCGACGGGGCCGTAGCCCGCGAAGATGTCCGAAAACTCGCGATGCGCGCCGTTGAAAAGGGGGTCGTTGGTCGATCCCAGATGACTGCCAGTCGGAAGAAACAGCGCCCTGGAATCCTTGGACGTTTTCGACAGCCATGCTTCTACGTCCTCGTGAGCGGCGGACCCACTCCAGGTGCGAATCCCGATTACTTGATCGTCAGCTGAACGGCCGACCAGGGAACCGTCCCAGAAGGGCAGGCTCAGAATCCCCAGCGTTCCGATTACCGCGATCGCGCCGCCCACGGATATGAACTTGCTCGTCCGTTCGCGTTTCTTGAGGAGCAAATCCGCGAGCAGGGCAATCATCGCGGCGTAGGCGAACGACTGCAGAACGATCCAACGTGATGGGTCCCTGAGAAACTGCCCGTAGGGGATGGACGCCAGCGAATCCCAAAAAACCCATACGAAGAACGGAACTATCGCCAGCCACGCGTGAAAGCGCCCGCGCCAGTCCCGTCTATAGGCTGCGTACATGCCGAACGCCAGGACTGGCAGCATGAAGCCCGCGAGGTCAAGGCCGGGCGGAACGGCGATCTCGAAAAATTGATTGAACAGGCTTCCCCGAAGCCTCAGAAAGTCCACCGCATTCAGCCAGAAACCAAGCGGTACATCGGAGAAGCCGGCCGGCTGGGCGACTATGGAACCGCCGCCTAATAAGAGTGGCATCCAGAATGCCTCGCTCACGGCCATTGCCCCCAGGCTGGCAAGGAACATGATGGCGGTTCGCCGAAGGCGCCCGCTCTCCATCCAGGTCGCCAGCCCCACGAGCAACCACGCAATCGGATACCAGGCGAGTGCCCGCGGGTCGATTGCCAGCGCCGCGATCAGACCGGCCGCGACAGCGAACTCGATCCTTCCGCGAGTGATGGCCTCGCGAAAGCTCATGATGCTCAGCGGCAGCAACGCTGCGGCCCATAGAATGAAGATCCATCCCATGACGAAGTAGTTAAAGAACACCGGAGTCGTTATTAAGGCGAGTCCCCCAATCGCCGCGGCCGGTACTCCGGCTCCTAGATGGCGGCAGTATCGATACATCGAATACCCGGCCACGCCGAAGAGCAGTACCGAGAGTCCACGGGTTACTACGACCCCGTCCAAGCCCGCGGCTCCGAGCGCGCCAATCAGAGCCCTGAACGGTGCGGCGATCATGTTCGCCTGCCGGACGCCCAATAGGTGACCGTGATCGGTCCAAACGTATCTCCCCATCTCGCCGAACTCGCGCATCTGAGCGGTCGTGAGCGGCATCGACCAGTCCCCGCCCAGGATGTGGCCGGAATCGCCGAACAGCGGACGCAGAACAAACGCGGCGAACGCTACGTAGAGCAAGACGATGCCGCCGTGGGTCAACCCCAAGGGGCCGCCCGCGAACCTAGCGGCCATGGATAGACCGCATTACTCGCATCCACGCGGGCGCCAGGTTCAGCACGGCACGAACCGACATTCCATTGCGCGGATCCGCCGCGAACAAGCTCAGATCCGAACACTCCCGGTCTGACTGGCTACGAAGCCGAGCCAGTCGCAACCGCTCCGTGAATATGTGCCGCACGTAGGTCGCCAGTCCTAGCAGCTTTGCCGCCGTTAGTTGGAGTGATATGGGGATGTAGGAGAGTGCCATCACGGCCCGGAAGGCGATTAGTACCGGAAGTAACAAGATCCGGGACAAGTCCGAAAGATTCTTGTGATAGGTAACGAGAAGGTTCGTCTCAGCGCGGCGCGCGATCTCCAACTTGAGGCTCCTGCTCTTCCCCGAACCGTATCCGTGGTGACGGACTACGGCGCGCGGATCGCACACGATAGAAAGGCCAGCCAGGCGGCAGCGCCAACCCCAGTCAACATCTTCGAAGTAGAGTCCAAACGAATCGTCGAACGGCCCGACCTGCGCGAATGCGGAGGATCGTGCGACGAACGCCGTAGCCACCGGATAGAAAACCGGAAATGGGTGACTCCCCTGTGATCTGGCCGCGGACGCGCCATCCGTTCCAACGGATGCGAAGCCCCATATCCCCATCACGACGTTTATCGCCGATCCACCGGCGCTATCGAACGTGGTCCCGGTCCAGTCGAGGCACAGGCTCGCGCAGGCGGTGACTCTGCCCCCAACTTACCCTCACTCATAAGTAGAATCTTTTCAGGTTATGGCCCCAATTGGGGCGGGCTGCAAACTCGTTGGGTGTGAGCCCATCCAGGCTCGTGTGCGGGCGTGTTGTGTTGTAGTCGTACCTCCATTCCGCGATGATCCGCCGCGCTTCGGCCAGGCCGGCGAAGAGATGTTCGTTGAGGCACTCGTCGCGCAGGCGGCCGTTGAAGCTCTCAACAAAGCCGTTTTGCATGGGCTTGCCCGGTGCGATGTAGTGCCAGCCAACGCCGCGTTCCTGCTGCCAGCGCAGGATAGCGTTTGAGGTGAGCTCGGTGCCGTTGTCGCTGACCAGCATGCGGGGGCGGCCCCGCAGCTCGACGATGCGGTCCAGCTCCCGAGCCACGCGGACGCCAGACAGCGATGTGTCGACGACGAGGGCGAGGCACTCGCGGCTGAAGTCGTCCACCACCGCCAGGATGCGGAACCGCCTGCCGTCGGCCAATGCATCCGCGACGAAATCGAGCGACCAGCGCTGGTTGCGGTTCCAGGGGAGCAGCAGCGGGGCACGCGTGCCGAGCGCCCGCTTGCGCCCGCCTCGCTTGCGCACCGTGAGCCGTTCCTCGCGATAGATGCGATAGAGCTTTTTATGATTGAGCCGGATGCCTTCCCTGGCCAGCAGGATGTGCAGACGGCGGTAGCCGAACCGTCGGCGCTGCTCGGCCAATTCCCGCAACCGCTTGCGGATGCCGGCGTCGTCCGGCCGCCTCGATTCATAGCGGTAAGTCTTCGGATCCATCCCGACAAGAGCGCAGGCACGGCGCTGCGAGTGACTAGTCTCCGTCATCGCCCAGGCCGCGGCCTTCCTCCGCAATCTGGGCGTTAGAAGTTTTTTGCAAGTAGCTCGCGCAGCGTCGCCACATCCAGCATCGATTCCGCCAGCAGCTTCTTCAGGCGCCGGTTCTCATCCTCCAGCCCCTTCAGCTTCCTGGCGTCTGATACCTCCATGCCGCCGTACTTGGACCGCCACTTGTAAAACGTCGCGCCGCTGACCCCGTACTTGCGGCAGAGCTCTGCGGCTGGCAACCCCGCCTGGTGCTCTTTGAGGATGCCGATGATCTGTTCCTCGCGATACCTGCTCCGTCTCATGTCCGTCTCCTCCCATTGAACGGACTCTACTCAAAATCGAGGGCATTTTCGGGGGCAAGGTCAGCGGCAATCCTCTCGTCGGACCTGAGTGTTTCGAGAGTCGAAGCAAGCCAGGTACGATCCGCCCGCGTATCGGCGTTGAGTATTCCCACGAACTCGAAGCGGTCTGCCGCCTCCTTCAGACCAAGATTCACGCCGCCGCCGAGGCCGAGGTTGATCTGGCTCTTGATGAGCGTCACGTCCGGGTGGCGTCCTTCTACGATCCCAACACTTTCGTCCGTCGAGGCGTTATCGACAACGATGATTTCCGTCGCCTGCACGGATTGAGCCTTCAGGGAGTCCAGGCAGTCGGATACGAAACGGGCGCCGTTGAAGTTGACGACTATCAGTGTCGCGGATTGGTCGCGGCTACTCAGTGGCTCCCTCCGGTCGAACGGGCGCCGCCACGATCAGAAACTGGATGGCAAAAAGCCGCGGCCAGATTCTTGCCAGCGGCCTCAGGAACGCATACCTGTTTCGCACCAAACTGTACCCATGCCAACGGCGGGTTTCGAGGCCGCATCCCGCAAGCGTCTGGATCATCGATTCGATCGTAAAGAATCGAACGTGCCCCCGATCCATGATCCCGCCCGAATCCCGGTATTCGAACTTTCCGAGCAGCAGGGAAAGACGGACTGAAATGAACGCTACGTTCGGTACCGATATCAGGAAGGTACCCTCCTCGGCCAGGTATTCGCTCAGGTGGCGCAGAACCGGGACCGGTTCGGCCATATGCTCCAGGACATCGGCGCATACGATGATGTCAAATCGCTCGTCCCGTGCGAGGTTTATGTCATCCTGCTCGATATCGGCTACCGCCACAGTTTCGTACCAGCGCGCCGCACGCTCGGCCATGGCTGGGTCGCGCTCGATCCCGAAGAACCGCGCGGAGGCTCCCGACTCGGCGAAGCGCCTCCCAAGCTCACCGGTGGCACAGCCGACATCCAGAACTTTTGCATCGGCGGGAATCAGCGCGGCCACGTGAGGATTGAATACTTCGTAGCGCATCATCTGCTGCCTGGTCGCGTGCCGGCTCTGAAGCCGTGCGCAAACCGCGGTATCGCGAATGCGCCTTCACTAGGGGCCAAGCTCATCCTGGGCTCAGTCTGCACACCGTGATCAGGTCGGCGCCGAGCGTAGGGAAAAGGGAAGCCAGCCGGGCGCTTCGCCGGCGACCTGTGTTATCGAGGTTGACGTAGTCCGCTTTGATGGAAAGGACCTCGAATCCGTTTCGGGCGCAAAGCGTCCGAAGGGTACTCGCCAAGAAGTACCGTACGTGACCGGCATCCTCCCCGCCCACGGCGCACTCGAGATGCGGGTTTCGACCCGCGGCGAGCAGCACCCGGCGTCCAAGGGACGCGGCATTGGATGTGGCCGGCACCAGCCTGCCTGCGGGCGCCAAGGCGCGGCGTATTTCCTGCAGAAACCCATCCGTGTCGATAAGGTGCTCGATGATATCTACGGCGTAAACGAGGTCGAATACGCCGCCAGCGAGGGGAAGGCTCATTGAGACATCGGCTCTCACGACGGTCAGACCGTTATGGCGGGCCAATTTGAGTGCCGGATGGGCTAAGTCGATCGCCACTAGGTCAGCTTTTGAAGCTGACCGCACAACCCGTTCGCCGAGGAGGCCAGTTTCACAGCCGAGATCGAGCACGCGATCGCCCGGCTTCGCGACGGCAGCCAGGATGTTGAGTTTTGCGGGCGGGATACTGTACCGGTAGGCCTCGGTGTATCGAGACTCTACGAATGCCTCTAGATCGTCCGTGGAAGGCAACTACGCGTCCATGCTCCACCAGGTCCAGGCTGGCCGGGCTGATGGCGGCGTTATCAAGGCGGTCATCATCCTGATGTCCGACGCCTCATGCGCGGCCCCAATCGTGATAGGCGTATCAAATGGACCGCCCAACGAGAGCAGAAACTCGATATGACTGGTCGAACCGGCCTCATCAGGCGCGGGCTGATCGTCGCTCTGGCCGTCGTCGTCGGGGGATCCATCGTGGGGATTCCGCGTGAGATAAGCCAGCACGAAGTGAGTCCTCAGAACGCCGTCGTTTATCTGAAGGCCGGAGAGTCGGTCGAGCAGGAGTTTCGGCTGGTTGGGTCCGGTTTCAGGTTTGCTGAAGCTCAGGTCAATTGGAAAACGACCGCAGACGCCCATAGAAATCCAGCGCTCCGCCTTTACCGGTGCGGCACGGACGATGAGCCGCTTCGTGAGAGCAACGCGAGTGTAATCGCTAATGAATGGTTGAGTAATGTCAGAATCGACCTGCCCTCGCAGGATTCGGCCGGGCTATTGGAGCCGTGTCTCAGACTGCAGATCAGTGCCCCACATGCGACAGAGGGGGAAATGCGTGTGGGGGAAACGCTGAATCCCAGGGGCGGCGCCGGCGCGTATTTCGTCAACGGATCGCCTGTGGAAGGTCGATCTCTATGGTTGGTCATTGGCAGAAGATGGTCGGTGGCGGAAACGGCGAGCCAGATCGCGCTCTCGCTCACGCCCTTGCGCGCCGGCGCGATCAGTCTCGGTGTGGCAATCGCGTCTGTCCTTGCGCTTGTCTTGCAGGTGAATTGGACGTTTCGCCGTTATACGGGGATGGGTGTTCGTGTACTCCGCACGGTCCGGCTTCTGTTGATTCTGGTGATGCTTTTCGGCGGCTCGTTGATCGCCGTCTCGGTATCCCAGAATCTGACGCCGTCGGATTGGCGAAACACATTTCTTCAGGGCTTTGTCGTGGCGCCCGCGTCCATCGCGCTGATCGCGTTTCCGATATGGCTTTCGGCGACCGGCGCAATCGGGTCGAGGTCCAGTGACTCGCGAAAGTCCGCGGGTTGGGGTGGGGGTGATCCGGGGATCTGGGTGATCGCCGCCTTCAATGTGGCGGTTCTTAGCGTATTCCTGCTCGCGCTGTGGCATCGGTTGAACGACGCGGAACGGATTGCCCAGTTTGCCTTCGTGCTTCTCGGCGTTTTCTTTACGCTCGAGATTGCGGCCACGGTGGTGCGTCGCGTCCGCGAGTGGTGGCTGAGCCGCCCGCGGTCAGACTCACGATGAGTTCGGTGGAACACAGATACTTCGGCGTATGTCGTCGGGCGGGCGCACGGGAATAGAAGCGATCTACAGCGGCGGCGCCCATCAAGTTCAATACGGCGATGCGGGCTTCCCACCCGACAGTCTCAGACGCCTCGGCGGCGGGATTCATTTCCGCCGCAGGGCGCGGCCAACGCGGGCATGGGTGTGTGCTCCGTCGTCGATCACGGGTGTTCCGTTGACTATCACATAATCAATGCCGGTTGGGAACTGCCGCGGGGAGTCGAACGTTGCGTTGTCCACCACTGTTTCGGGGTCGAATATGACGATGTCGGCAGCATATCCCGCGCGCAGAAGCCCGCGATCGCCCAGCCCGAACCGCGCCGACGGCGCGGACGTCATTCGCCGAATCGCATCCTCGAGTCTGAGGATGCCAAGTTCGCGCACGTAACGTCCGAGAAATCGCGGATATGTGCCGTAGCCGCGCGGATGCGGATGGCTGCCCACCAGAAGCGCGTCCGTACTGCACATCTGCGATGGATGCCGCATCATTTCCTGGAGGTCGGGCTCCGAACCCAGCATGATGATGGCCGAGATCCCCAGGTTCTCCTCCAGGAGCATGTCCAAAGCCTGCTCGTCGGGATCTTTGCCGGTTTTCTCCACGATTTCACTGAGAAACAGACCTTCCATCCATCGATTGCGCTCGCTCGTGACCGAGGAGATTCTGAGGATGTCCGGGGGCCACATTGCGTACGGGCTCCCCGGCTCGCGCAGTTCGTCCAGCAAACGTTTTCGATCCCCGTCGCTGGAAAGCCGCTGCAGGAGCATTTCGGGCCCGCCGTCGTGAGCCCAGTCGGGAAATGTGATGAACAGGCCGGTGCTTCCCGCGGGATAGGGATACGAATCGAAACTGAAATCAACGCCCTGATCGCGGGCGCCATCGACCAGCGCCAGCATTTCCGCGGACCCGCCCACACGCTTCGAGGAGGCCGAGAAGTGGGAGGTATGAACCTGCACGCCAGACTTCCTGCCGATCTCGATGGTCTCATTGATTGGGTCCAGGAAGCCGTCGCCCAGCTTGTAGCGCTGGTGCGTGACGTAGGGGCGGCCGTGACGCTCCGCCACCGCCGCGAGGTACACAAGCTCGGCGGTGTCTGAGTAGCTGCAGGGCTGATAGTCGAGGCCGGTGGAGAACGCGACCGCGCCCTGCTCGAATCCTTCCGTCATGATCGCACCCATGCGCTCGAGGTCGTCGGCGCTTGGCGGCCTGTCATCGAACCCGAGCACTTCGACCCGGATGCACCCGTGCGGGACCATCACGGCCACGTTGGCGGATGCCGCTCCGTCGAGCTTACGCAGGAAGCTGTCGATGCTGCCCCAATCCAACGCGATCTCCGGCGAACCGCTTATCCCGCCCCAGTAAAGGCTCATGCTCTCCAGGTTGCCGTGAGAAAGTGGGGCATACCCGATCCCGTCCACGCCGATAATGTCGGTGGTAACGCCCTGACGCAGTTTGGGATCGTGGTCCGGATTTGCGAATAGCTGCATGTCGGAATGGCAGTGCACGTCGATGAATCCCGGGCAAACGACCCGTCCGGCGGCATCGATTTCAGTCACCGCCGAACCGTGGAACGCGCCGATATGGGCGATCTTGTCACGTTCGATGGCAATGTCCGCCTTGAACCACGGCGTGCCGCTTCCGTCGATCACGCGAGCGTTGCGGATCACCAGGTCAACGCTCATCGATGGCCGTCCCCGCGCCTGTGTCTCAAATCCGGGGAGCTTTGTGTCGCGAGATCCAAGTATCCGCCATCCGCCTTTCCGCTCGAGCAATGGAAGCGTAGCCGGGTGGGCCATCGAACGTCGAGAATCACGGCTCCGGGGCAGGGGGCGCGATCATGGGATGCGGTCGCACTCCGACCGGTGGAGATCGGCCCCGCCCTTAGGAGCCCACCTGGACGGGGCAGAGGCATTCGGTCTTGCGGAGATCGTCGATTCGCGCCGTCCGCTCGAGCAGGCCGTCCGTGGGCGCGTTGTGGCTCGTTCCCATGACAGTTCGTGCGCCGGGCGTTGCGTAACTGCCATTCAACGCCACTCGACCAAGGCCTTGGTATACGCCATGTCTATGAGACGTTTTCCTCCTCCGATCAACGGTGGGCCGTGGCCGGGTAAAACGACATCGCACTCCATGGCAGTGAGCTTCTTCAGCGTTTTCAGGTATTTATCCCGGTCGAAATCGGGTCCGCCGGGCCAGCCCAACTCCAGGCTCCTGCATTCCGGACCCACCTCCATAAGGTCGCCCGTGAACCAGAGGATGGACCCGTTGAGCTCGACTTCAAAGATCATCAGCCCGTCGGCGTGCCCCGGAGCGGCGATGCAGCGTAAGGCGATGCCGTCGATGTCGATTACGCTTCCATCCGCCACGATAACGTCGGTTTCGCAGCGCTCAAACGGCCTGCTCACGACGTAGGGGATGCAGCGTTCATCGCCGGCCGCGATGGCGTCGGCCGTGTCCCGGCTTGCGACGATCTTTACGCCACGGCGGCGAAGCCTCGCTGCATTGCTGGAGTGATCGTAATGAGCATGCGTGACCAGCAAGTGCGAGACTTCGTCCAGATCGAATCCCCAATTCTTGATACTGCGTTCCACCACCGGGAACGTTTCCTCACCCATCTCTCCGCAGTCGACCATGAACGCCGCGGAACTGGTCTGAATCAGGTAGGTATTCTCATGGATGCCGTACGGGAATCCGTTGACCAGATACACGCCTCTGACAATCTGCATGATCTCCTCCTGTTTGGTGGGTGGCTCCGGCAGAGCCGTCGCCCTTTTAACTTAGAAAGCTGCCAACAGCAACCGCTTGGAGCTTCGCTGATGTCAAGAATGGCGTCGAATGCTATGGTCGGTGCCCGAATCTCGAAGCCGGATTTGAACCCCCTGAAGTAGTCGAAAGCGAGGCCCAGGTGAGCGCGGTAAAGCAAGTCGATACCTCCGCCGCCAAGTACTTGGACGCCCGGGATCGCGGCCTAGAGTTCCTCAAGGCGCAGGTGCGACCCGACGGCGGCTTTGGGCCCGAAGAACAAGGGGTGACCCACTATTACAAACTCATTTCCGTTTTTCACGTTTGCGGAGAGACGGTCCTGGCGAGCCGGCTTTGTGACTGGATCCGTGACCACGGAATCACGCCCGAGGGCGACTTTGGTCCGCGGCCGGCCGACGCTCTCGACTATGCGCACGCCTACTACAACTCCTGGGTGATCGCCGGCGCGCACCGGCTGGGCCAGTACGACCTGTCCATGCGCGGGTTTGAATTCCTCATGAAATTCCACGATGCGGAGAGCGGCGGCTTCTACTCAAGCCCGACCGAGCGTTCCGCGGACACCCTGCAGGACATTTGGGTCGTCTGTGGCAGCGCCCGCGCGGCTTTGGCGGTGGGACGCATCGACGTGGCTGAGGGTGTGGGGCGATGGTTGGAGGAGGTTTTTCGACAGCAGCCCAATTTTCCAGAGCAGATCTACGGCGTGTACAGCCGGGCTCGGGGGCTGATAACCGATCCGGACCCAGATGATGAGATCCGCTACGTCTGCAACCGGGACGCGCAGCGCGATCAGTTCTTCTTCAATCCTGGTATCGCTGCGGGTGTGCTCACGCGTCTCTATCAGGCCACCGGTGACGATAAGTGGCTCAATCTGGCGCGCGAATATCTGAGCCTGGTCGACGATGCGCCCGACTACCTCTTCGCGTCGTTGCGCGCCGGAAAGGTGAGCTGGGCGGCATCAAGCCTGTATAGGCTGACCCATGAGGAGAAGTACCGAGATATCGCGGTGAAGGTCGCCGACAACCTCGTGGACCAGCAGACCGAGCGAGGAAGCTGGCCCTCGATCATCGGGGAGAATGACGCCACGGCCGAGATGACCTACTGGCTCGATCAGATCCATCAGGCCGTGGGAGGCCAACCCGAATAGCAACAATCCGGCGGTCGCAACGTGACGGGCGGCTTTTCCGCCCCGGACTGCGGCAGAACCCACGTCGGATTTGAGCACTGCGCTTCGCCGTTCGCTTGATCCCGCCCAACAAGGCGGTTCGTCGGACCGTGAGCTGCGGTGGTTCCGGGCTAGAGCGCTTCGATCAGGCCGCGCATGTGACCGACACAAAACGCCATGTAGTCACGTCCGGCGGGATCGCCGCCGGGAAGTTTCATCAGGTGGTCGTAGTCGATGACGCCGTCGTAGCCCACAGCGTCGAGCGCCCGCAAGACCTGGAGCATTTCCAGATCGCCCTCGTCGGGTGCGACTTCCGCGTAGGCCGCGTCCGACGGGATGGTGCCTCGCACATTTCGAAAATGGACGTGGAATATGCGGCCCGCACCCCCGAACCTGCGGATTCCCTCAAAGACGTCTTCACCCGATTCGTAGCGGGTTCCGACACAGAAGGTCATTCCGTTGTTCGGCGAAGGCGCATCCCTGAAGAGTAGATCGAAATCCGCGAATGACGTAAGCATTTGCGGCACCCCTGCGGCCGTTTCAATGGGCGGATCGCTTCCGTGCGTCGCCACCCGTAAGCCGGCCGAATCGGCCACCGGCATCAGCGCCTCGAAAATCTCGAGCGTCCGCTCCCAAAGTTGCGCATGCGTCGGAGCGGCGGAGGGCGAAACGTCCACCGCGCGATCCTCGGCCACGTCGATATGGAGGTACTCATAGTCTCCGCGTCCCTTGCGCCACGAATGCGCTCCCGCAGCACGGCCCAGGATCACTGAAGCGTCGAAGCATTGAAGGCCGAAAACCGGTATCTCGAATTCGCCCAGCAACTCGGCGGCGCGGCAGATATTTTCGATCGCCGCCTTACCCGCCGGCTGGCCGAGGTACTGGGGCCTCACCTCCGACTTGGTGTAGTTGGCGCGCTCGATCTGGAGGCCGTGCATGCGGAGCCGGTCAACGACGTCCCCGACCGCGGATCGTTCCAGGGCGCCGCCGCTCTCCTTGAATCCGCTGAAAACACCCATTTCCACGTCAACGAATTCGACGCCGATGGCTCGAAGGAAGGCAAGATCGGTCGGCCGTTCGAGCCAGCTGGGATCGATCCGCGCGCCCAAGCGGATCATTATCGAGACTCGGAGACGGCTACTTCATCGTAGAAGGAGCTCGGAATCCAGTCGCGTTCGGCCTCGAAGAGTTCATTCACCATATCGACGATCGTATCCGGATCGACAATCGACGATGTAAGCGGATCGAGCATGACGGCCTGTATCACGTCGGCACGCCGTCCGGAGAAGATGGCCTCCACGGCCATGTCTTGAATATTGATGCTCGTTCGATTCAGCGCCGCCAGTTGGGGTGGGAGATCGCCGACGTGGCAGGGGTGAACGCCCGTCGAGTCAACAATGCACGGAACCTCCACGCATGACTTCGGGGGCAGGTTCGTAATCAGTGCTGCGTTGGGGACGTTGGCGTTGATCCGTCGCGGCGTTCCGGTGACGACCGAATGGACGATCTGGATACCGTATTCGTTGCTTCGGGATAGGTCGGATTCTTCCTCCCCGGCGAGTTCTCGGCGAATGCGGCCGTAGTGCTCCGCCTGGCGGCGCTCAAGCCGCTCGGCGTCGAAGCGACGCATGCCCAGGGAATCGATATCGGCGCCGGTCTTTCGAAAGTAGGGCACGTATTCGGACATGTGATGGCTGGATTCCGTTACGAAGTAGTCAAAGTGCTTAAGGATCTCGAAGCGCACGGGGTCCTGATCGTAGATCGCCTTTCGTCCAGAGGCGTCGCGCAGCAGGGGATAGACGTCCCGGCCGTCCCGCTCAAGAGTCAGGTACCAGGCCATGTGGTTTATGCCGGCGGTCCAGTAGTCGAGTTCAGCTATGTCGATGCCGATGTAACCGGCGATCTGGGCGGCGGTGCCCTGGACGCTGTGGCAAAGGCCAACGAAGTCCACCGCCGACGCCCGGCTGATCGAAGAACAGATGATCGCCATGGGATTCGTGTAATCGATGAGGAGCGCGTTCGGACATAGCTCTTCCATGTCGCGGCAGATGTCGAGGATCGTGGGAACCGTGCGCAGCGCCCGGAATACACCCCCAGGACCGATGGTGTCGCCCACGGCCTGATCGACGCCGTAGCGACGTGGAATCTCAATATCCGGCGCTCGACACTCGGCGCCGAGCTGAATGGTCACGATAACGAAATCCGCGTCCGGCAGGACGCGGCGGCGGTCGCTCGTACGCTCGATGACCAATTCGGCGCCAGCGTCGCGCGATAGTTTCTTCGCGTATGCCGCTATGAGGTCTAGTCGGTCTTCGTCGATGTCGACCAGGGCGATTTCGGAGCCGCCTAGGTCCGGGTAACTAAGGATGTCCTTGATGAGGCGCGCGGCGAAGACGACGCTGCCTGCCCCTATCAGAACGAGCTTGGCCAAATGCGGCTCCGTGATTGATGCGCGCCCAGTGGTCGCGCGCGACCGTTGACCTGGAGCTGGTCCGCGTCGAGTCTAGCTGTCCGGATGCGGATAGCGGAACGCCGACTGGGCAGGGGGCTCACGTCGAAACCTGCTGCGGCCCGTATTTGGCGGGGTCTGTGAATCGCATTGGGGAAAAGAATTCGGGCGCGTGATATTCGGGTTCGCAATCCTTGCCGAGCATCTGGAAAACGATGTGCTCTCCCGCATTGAACGAGGCGGCGGACCCCGATCCACAAAAGCTGCTGAGTATGTAGAGCAGTCGGCCGTCCATCGGCCCCACCACGGGATACCAGTCCGGCGCGACTCCCACGGTTCCCGTCCACTCGTGGGTCACCCGTATCGGCGGCCTTCCCCATAGATCGCTCATCTCGGCGCACATGAACTTCGTGACGAAACGTGATGGCTCGCTCCGGCCCGCCTCCCGCGGTCTCACGGGGCTGTGATCCGTACCGAACACCGCTCCGCCGTCGGGCACTTTGGCGAAGAATCCGAGTCCCGTGATGATGCCGAGTCCGGTCGGCATTTTTGGCGGCCCGGTCTCGACGTAAATTCCTTGCACACGGTAAGGCCATACGAGGCGGCGATCCGGGTACATGTCGAGCCAGTTGGCGAACAGTTGTTGGGTGTGGGAGTCGGTCGCGTTTCCGACGTTGCGGGTCCGTATGTCGCCGCGGTCGGTGCGAACCAGACAATCGTCTCCGCGTCTCTCCACGCCCAGAACCGCGGTTCGGCAATATAGCCGAACGTTACCTTTCCCGATGGCCGCGGTCGTGATTCCCCACACCCACTTGGCCGGATGCCAGGTCCCCCCTCCCACGGAAAGCGCGCCGTCAAAATTCGTCGCCGCCCCACCGAGGAGGGTTACAGCCTCCGGGGTCAGCCGGCGGTAGTCGACGTGGCCGAGCCGATCGGCCAGCGTAAGCGCGGTATCGACCTCTTTGCTGTCCCCCTCATCGGCGATGTGCAGCTGGCCTTTACGCACGTAGTCACATTCGACGGACTCGATTTCAATTGTTTCCCGAATCGACTCATGGCTGGCGTGAAGTGCCCGCACGTACGCATCCGCGAACCCCGATGCGACGGCCGAGCGTTCGGCGTCCGAGAGCTCCGGTCGGATTTCGGGCAAGTATTTGTATATGGACCTATAGGCGTAATGGCCGTGGTAGGCCCCGCCCGCCATTACCACATGGCCGCCGTTCCGACCCGCCGACCCGACCGCCGGGTCGCGGGAATCGAGTATCACCATGGCTCCCTCGGCGTGCTTCGACCAGTGGTATGCCACCGAGGAACCCCCGAAACCAGCTCCGATAACAACCGCGTCGACCTCGCCCGGCAGCGTCGCGCCGGGATCGGCCGCCCAGGGGTGATTAGCCAGCGGGTTCGGATCCTTCTGCCAGTAGGGAACCGAGGAGATGTTGCGGTCGATGGTCACGTTTTGAAGCGCGTCCGGCAATCTCCACCAGACCAGCTTCGCGCTCCACCCAGCGAACTTGAGCAACCGGGGGATCGGAGACTCGTCCGGGTAGACCAGCTTCATGAACTCGCCCGCGGTGCGAACGTCCTTCGGGCTGATAGACGCCAGTAATCCAAGCGTGGCTCGAATACGCGCCCAGAATCCGGGGCGGCCATTGTTATTCGTCAACGGTCATCGATTCCTGCTGCTGCGCGCTCAACTTCAACTTACCCAATATAAGTGGCAGGGCGGTTCGGCCAGCTAGGCCGGTCAGCTAGGCCGTCTGATAAATCAAATCCGGGCTGAGCCAAAGGGGCCCCCACCATCCCAGGGTATCTGAAAGCGGAAGGACGGCATCGGCTACGTCCACACCCACGGTTTCGCGAAGCCGGCGCTGGCGGTTCAACATTCGTTGATAGGCGGCCGGGGCGCTTTTCTGGAGTTCGGCGCGAAGATGGTCGTCGGCCAGGATCAGCGTGTCCTCACCGTTGGCCACGAACCAGTCCGGCGAACCGGCCGGGATGAGATCCATCTGCAGCAAGGACCCGCTTTCGAGGTCGATGTCGGACTCTGGATAGAAAGGGCTGTTCATCCACTCCTCCCAGTCGGTCGTGTGGCCCGCGTTCAACGCGAGTCTGAAGTCGTGGTGCGCCACTTCGGCCTCAACGCTCTCGACGACGTCGCCGGCCCGCGCCCCAACGTCGAGCTTCGACAGCCTCTCGACTAGTAGTCCGTAGTAGGGAGCGGCGAACCGACCGAGGTATGACGCCGATTCGCCGCTGAGTTGGGATCCGCCAGTCGCGAGCATCCCGCCCCGAGCGGTCAAGGAGCCTTTACCGCCGATGGCGCTGAATACCGGATCTCCGAGCTGTACCCGCCTGATGCCCGGAGAACTTAGCGGAATCATCGTCTCCCGGCCGGAAGAGAACATCATGTGTGCACTGAGCGGGAGGCCGCTGATGCCCGCTTCCGCGGCGATCTCGATTTCCGACATTCCCGGTCGGGCCCCTTCTATGACCCGCCGCATGGCGTGGCTGACCCGGCGCACCGTCCACTCGAATTCGACGATCTGGGCGGCCGAAGCGGTGCGTCGGAGGCCGGATCGCGGGTTCATGAGGAGCGCAGTGGCGTCCGCGACTTCGTTCGGCCTGGCCGAGCGTATCGCCTCCACCACGAAGTGGGGAGACGCCATCCCCTCGGTGCTCGACGCAAGGGGTTTCCAGCCCACGATTCCTACCTTGGCGCCGGCTACCCCGGTCGATTGCGCCAGCACTTCCGCCAGAGGGCGGATGCCGGTTGTCGGTTGCCCAGGCAGGCTGAATTCGGCCGCTTGGCGCACTTCAATGTCGGGTGCGAAGTTCTCGGCGTACTCAAGGTTTTCCGTGCCCACGATGAGGATGTCATCGCCGCTGGACGGGACGATCAGCAGCGCCTCGTCGAAGCGCGGATCGTACCCTGTCAAGTAGGTCAGATTTCCGCAATGTTCCCTATCGCCGAATACGGCGAGGGCGTCAAGACCCGTCTGCCGCGCTCGGTCCCTCAGCGCGGACCTGCGACCCGCGCGTTCGGCCGCCGAGACCACGAACTCCGGAGGTTCTGAGTCCGGCCTAGGCGATAGCTCCCACGAGGCGTTCGCCAGTCGCATTCTTGGCATGTTACCCACCGATCGTTACGCGCCCGATGACCTCCCCATCCGGGGCAGATTCGATGGGAGGTGCGGGTCGGGAATTCTACATGCTCGATGGCAGCCGCTATTCGTTCGCCCGCAGGGCACGCTGCCGCGGCGGTATCCTTCCGATCGGAATCTACAGTTGGGGTTTGCCGCGACGATGCTACGCACTTTTCCGCTTGTCGAGGTCCGTGGGTCCTCGTACGAGATGGGACTCCAGCACGGCGAGCAGGCGGACACCAGGATAGGCGACTATCTCCATTGGATTGAGCGCCTCACGAAGCAGCCACGCCGGCGCCTGACGCGCAACGCCATGACGCTGCTTCCCCATATAAAGGACGTGAGCGCGCGATTCGTCGAGGAGGTGCGGGGACTGGCCGACGGCGCCGGAATCACGTTCGAGGAAGCCGTCCTCTGCCAGGCCCGGGCCGAAGCCGCAGGAGTGGCCGAAGGAGGCTGCACGTCTTTTGCCCTTACCCGCGAAGCCACCGTCGATGGTCGTACCCTAATTGGCCAGAATCAGGATCTCGAAGCCGACTATGAGGACGTTGCCATCCTGCTGCGAGTCGAGCCGGACGACGGCCGTCCCGGGGCGCTCATGTTCACGTTCGCTGGCCAGCTCGGCTACTCGGGAATGAATTCCCTGGGCGTTGCCCATTTCGCAAATGCGCTGTACGGCGTTCGGTGGCGACCGGGATCGCCTCACTATCCGCTGAAAAGGGTCGCCTTGGAGCAGTCGTCCGTGCCGGAAGTGATTGATCTGATTCGACGCGTTCGAGTGTGTTCGGCGGGCAACATGATCATTGCCGACCGGAGCGGGGCGATAGCCGACGTGGAGATCTTCCCCAATGCCGTGGCCGGTTACGCGGACAGCCACCCAGACCGGCTCATACATTCGAACCATTGCCTTTCACCGGAACTGCGTAGCCGCGACGATCCGCTCCTCCCGGATTCGGTCGGCCGCCTCAATCGCATGCGGGATCTAGTCGGGAGACACTGGGGCTCGATTGACGTTGAGGCTCTGAAGGAATTCCTGGCGGACCACCATGGCCATCCGGCCGGAATCTGCCGTCATGGAGCCGCGGACATGCATTCGATATCCGGATACATCGCGGAACCGGAAGCGGGCATCATGCACGTGCGCCGAGGGCACGGCTGCGATGGCGATTGGACGGCCTATCAGGTGTAACCCATCTGATACCGGGTTCTGGGCGTCGTCGCCTGCCATGGAGAGAACCGCTGAAGCGAGGTCGTCCGTGAGGACCTTGCTGCCGTCGCCGCGACATCGGCGCAGTGCTTCCAGGGTTTCTGCGTCGAAAACGACCCCGATACCGGATTCATCGCCGGATGGTGGGATTTCTCGTTCACCTATCTGAAGCTGGTGGCGGTGGGCATGACGTTCGCCATGCTGGTCGCGGGTCTCACCGAGGCGTTCCTGTTTCCAGCGGGGGCTGGAGGCCGGCTTTCGGGTCGTGGACTGAAGGGCGCCCTTCAAGGATTGATGGTCGGCACCCCGATGACGCTTTGTTCGGCGTGTATCGTCCCCATCTCATCGGCCTTTCGGCGGAAGGGAGCGGGAGTCGAGGCGACGATAGCCATGGCGCAGAGCTCGTCCACGCTGAATCTGCCCGCCATCATCATGGCCGCCACCGTCTTCACTCCGCTCCTGTTCGGATCACGACTCGTGCTGGGGATCATCGGAGCCTTGCTTCTCGGACCGCTCGTGGCGTTACTCATGGGCAGACGGGGGCGGTCTCCGGACCCGCAACCCGCTCCTGCCGGGGCCTCCCCTGTCGGGGATGGAAGTTCGAGCGGCCGCTAAGGACGGCGGGGCGGCCGTGGGAAGTGACGGCCAGGACCCTCGAGAGAGCTTGTCGGGCTCGTCGGGACGCCTGGTTTTCACCGATGTTACGGAAGAAGCCGGACTCATGTACCTGTAATACGCCCTCCGTCCAGATGGCTCGTGCCTGCTGGCGCTCGGTCCGAATGAATACCTACCGGGCAAGTTCTGCCTGCCCGAGCGCATGAGCGGCGGGGCGGCGGCGGGAGACCTCGACAACGATGGCTACGTCGATTTGTACGTCACCCGCCTCGATGCACCGGACATCCTGTTCCGAAATACGGGATCAGGGAAATTCGAGGACGTTTCGGCTGAGTCCGGACTGGGCGCATTCGATCTGCGCTCGAACGGCGCTGTCTGGATTGATATCGATGACGACGGTGACCTTGACCTCTACGTGACAACGATTTCAGACACACGGTTCTATCTCTTCGTGAACGACGGAGCCGGCGGTTTCACTGAGCAGGCAATACCACGTGGGGCCGCGATTGAGACGGCCGGGCTTCACGTCGGCTACAGCATCGGGGTCGGCGACTACGATCTGGACGGCTGGCTCGATATTCACGTCAACGAATGGGGCTCGTCGCAACTGCTGTTACCGATCGGCGCACCATCTCACGCCCGCCTGCTGAGAAACGTGGGATCCCGCGCCCCGGGTTTTTTCGAGGACGTTACGGTACGAGCCGGTGTCGTGCTCGATGACGTGCAATCGCAGGTCGTGGGCGGGTCTGGCGGACAGTCGATTGGGGCTGCGGGGCCCTGGACCGGCAAGAGCCCTGAGGGTCCATTCGCATTCGCCTCCACGTTCACCGACCTCGACTCGGACGGTTGGCCTGATCTTGCGGCGGTCTCGGATTTTGGCATGACGCGCGTCTTCTGGAACAGCGGCGACGGGACGTTTCTGGATGGCACCATCGCGGCCCGAATCGGGACCGACAAGAATGGAATGGGGTCGACTTTCGGCGACTACGACGGCGACGGAGATCTGGATTGGTTCGTCACATCGATATACCACGAGTTCGAGGCCTGCCAGCTCTCCAGGGGATGCGATCCGCGCGACGCAACCGGCAACAGGCTGTATCGCAACGAGGGCGGGCGGCTATTTCATGACGCCACCGATGAGGTAGGGGTCCGGAACGGCGGCTGGGGATGGGGCGCTGTGTTCCTCGACCACGACAACGACGGGGATCTGGACCTGATCATGGTCAACGGAATGCACGATTCCGACGATCTTTTAGCTGCGGATCTTGGCTATACACGGCTGTGGGAGAACACGGGTCCCGGCCAGATGCTCGATGTGTCGTAGAGCCTGGGACTCAGTCACGCTGACGCTGGGAAGGGACTACTTACGTTCGACTATGACCGGGACGGCGATCTCGATCTGTTCATCGTCAACAACGGAAGCACGCCGCGCTTATACTGAAATGACGGCGGGAATTTCAACTCGTGGCTGCGGGTCAAAGTGGTCGGGGAGTCGGCCAACCGGCATGGAATCGGCACAAAACTCGAGGTCACCCCGCAGCTGGGCGGGCCGACGCAGTTCAGAAAGGTCGGTGTGCGGAGTCACGTCCTGGGACAGAGCGAACTGACCGAGCATTTCGGCATGGGCGCCGACGCTTCGAGTATCGACCGAGTCGCCGTCACCTGGCCGACCACAGGAATGGTGACGGTCTTGCGGGATGTCCCGGCCAACTCGACGATCGTGATTCACGAAGGCCGGGACGAGTACCTGGTCCTCGACCCCGACTAAGACCCCGCGAAAAGCGGTTTTGATGCCTGAGTCCGCGGGAAGTAATGGTTTCCGTCGAGCGGCGACCGGGGCTGCGGGAAGCGCCATCTGCGGGCAGACGGCCACGGCTATCTCCTCCCGAGTTCGATCGAAACGAGCGTCGCATGGTTCCCCATCGTGAGCGCGCGTTCTCGAATCGTTCAACGTCAGCCCGACGTTACCTCACAAAGACGATGCGCTCGTCCTTCATGCTCGTTCCTCTCGCCGCGAATTGGATTGGCGGGGAAGTCTATGCCGCTGGCACGCTAGATCGAACCCTCATCCCAAATCGGTTGCAGCGCGTACCAGCTTCGATATCCGCGCTCTATCAACAGAGTGAGTACGTCGGCCATCCGTTGCACTCCAATCGCTATGGACTCAGGACTCCGGTCCAGGTCGGACAGATCCACGGGAGGCAGGATTTCGATCCCCAGATACCCGTTGGGTTGTCGCTCGATGGCGGTGCCCAAGAGCTTGGCGCCGGTCATCATCGCCAACGTGACGGGGCCCGTCGGTAGATGGGTTAGCTTGCCGCACAGCATGGCATCAACGCCCTTCCCGACGATCATTCGATCCGCGACCAGGCCAACGACATTGCCCCTGCGCAGCGCTCGGATCAGTTCGCGACCGCCGCCCGAGCCTTCGTGGAGCCTGATACCGCCGCGCCGTCGCATACGGGTCATGAACCGGCCGAGCCAGACGGGCTGAACCTCCTCGCCGATGCTGTGAAACTCGCCATAGCGCCGCCTGCATTCAGCGGCCGCCGAGTCCCAGTTTCCGCCGTGAATCCCAAACAGGACCGCTCCGCGACCCGTCGCCAGCTCGTCTTCAAGCAGTTTCGCGTCGATCGGCGCGATTCGATTCCGCCGCCGCCAAATGTCGGGCCAGCCCAAAGTGAGATACTCCGCCATATAGCGGCCGTAACTTGCGTAGACGTCCTTGGCGGCCGCGTCCACGGCATCGCCGCCGGCGGTTGGTCCAAGCGCTACGCGCAGGTTCGCCCTCAGCTGCCGCGGTCGGCTGCCATCGCGCAGGTAGATTTGGCGCGCGAGCCAGGCAAACGCCGGATCGACCCACATGGCCGGTATACATGACAACATCAGCGACGCCGCAACCAGCAGCCGGTATAGAAAACGTGAACGTAGGGCCCCGACCATGGTCCGTATGGAGGCACTGCCGGCGGCGGACGCGTCACCGTTCAAGAGAGAAGCACGGTCCCGCAAGAAATGTTGTGGTCGCGCATCGGCATCCCTCGTGTTTTCCAAGCGTCGTCGATCCAAAGCCCAACCGATCGTACGACATGGTGGCCAAGGCAAGGCTCGTTGATCGGTGACACGGGATCGCGTTTCAGGCTCTGGACATGCAGGGCGTCCAGGCGAAGGCAGCTTTCGGCAGGCTGGGGTTATGCGGCGACGGCGGCGATATGCTCTCGATCCAAGAACATGAGCCATGGCCGACACACTATCGAGCGTCCCTAGGATCGTCATCTCGGTGGCCGGCGCAAGTCGAAGGGCCGTGCCGTTTGTTCACCGCACGAGGGCACTCTTTGTTCTCGGCGCCGGGGCCCACGTCCCGTTCTACTGGCGCTTTCTATCGGGGCTACCGGTGCAGCGTCGGGTCACCAGGTGCCGCTGCGGGCGAGACGCCTAGGTTCAAGATCCCTCGTTTGAGCTGATTACAAGCTACCGAACACTTCTGTTCATCGGCGGCTAGGTCCTAACGCTGCTCGCAGCTGGCGTGGTCGTGGCGGTGAAGGGGCCGTCGATCCTCGCTCGGACCGGCTAGCCGCTCGGAACACATGACGATCGAGACTGAGCCGTCTTCGGACCGTTGACATCGTGGAAGCGGCGATCATAATATCATCGCATTGTGATGTTTTGTATTTAGATCGACCTGGGGCCTCCATGTCGGAAACGACGACTCAATCCCTCGCGACGCCGATCACGCTTCAACAGCTGGACCTTCAGGCGAGGTTCTTCCGGGTGCTCGGCGATCCAACGCGTCTACAAATCGTCCTCCACTTGCTTGAGGGCGAAAAAGGCGTCGGCGAACTTGTCGCGCTGCTTGAGATGTCCCAGAGCCGCGTCTCGAACCATCTGGCCTGCCTTCGGTGGTGCGGATTCGTCGTCACTCGAAGAGAGGGCCGCCAGATCTACTACAGCCTCACCGACGAGCGTGCCGAGGACCTCATCGTCACGTGCAGATCCATGATCGCCGACAACGCCGAGTACATCCTGACCTGCACGCGGCTTTAAGCGCCCAGCGCTTCAGATGGTGTTGTCGTGCGCATCGGTCATTCGGACCCTTGAAATGGAAAGCAGCGCATGACCCGGCCCGAGGTTGGGACGATCGAGCTGGCGCTTGACGCTGAAGCGGCCGACGTTCTCAACGACGAAGAACCTTGACAGCCCGGCAGCGCACACGCCCTCGGCGCGCCCAGCCGGCCGCCGCAATGCCGTCGCCTCGCGAGGGGCAGCGCGGCATTATGGCTTGGGCCGTCCTGTTCACCGGCTTCGTCGCGTGTCCCTGTCACTTTCCGATAACGCTTCCGATTCTGGCGGCGGTCTTATCCGGCGCGGCTGCAGGTGCGTTCTTGTCGGAGCGGACCGGTCTCATCGTTTTACTGGCGGCAGTGTATTTCGTGGTAGCTATTCTGATCGGCTTTTGGCTTCTTGGAAGGCGGAAGTCGACAGATGGAGGGGTGGGGACACCTGACGAAGGGAGACGCTTGGCGGAATGAACAGAAAGTTCGATCTTGCGGTTATCGGATCGGGCATGGGCGGCGCGCTGGCTGCCGATGCCGCCACGGACTTAGGCGCGCGAGTGGCCCTGATTGAGAAGGGGAAAATCGGCGGCACCTGACAAAACGTGGGTTGTATCCCCACCAAGGCCTTGGTGAGGTCCGCGGAGGCGATACATCTGGCCCGCCGGGCGCGGGAGTTCGGGTTCGAGACCGGCGACATCAAGGTGGACCTCGCCGCCATCCAAGACCGGCGAGCGGAGATCGTGCGCGTCGGAGTTGAGCGTATGACGCGCGGGATCGAGTCCAACGACGCCATCGAACTCATCCGAGGCGAGGCGCGTTTCGAGTCGGCCACGCGGATCGTGGTCAACGAAACTGTGATCGAAGCACCGAAGACCATCATCGCCACCGGCGCGCAGCCGATGGTGCCAGATATCCCGGGGCTCGATCGCCCCAATTACTTGGTAAGTGATGGTCTCTTAGAGCTCCGACGATTGCCCGAGCATATGATAATCGTGGGCGGCGCCGCCGTGGCCCTGGAGTTTGGGCAGATTTACCGGCGTTTCGGGTCCCGGGTGACGATGCTCGTCCGCGGAGAACGAATCCTTCGGTACCAGGATGAGGAAATCGCAACCACACTCGAGGAAGCGTTGATCGCCGAGGGCGTCGAAATCCTGACGGGAACCCAGGTGGTGCGTGTGGAACCAGTGGGCGACGGCACTCAGATTCACATTGAGCACGAGGGCCAACAGCGGATGCTCGAGTGCGCCGCTTGTGCGGTGATCGACTACGAAGGCCCGCCACGTCCAGCGGAAGACGCGATGGTCACAGCGACGGGCCGGCGCGCCTACACCGATCGTCTAGGCCTTGACGAAGCAGGAGTGCGCCATGGCCCGGATGGAATCTCCGTGGACGATGAGTTGAGGACAAGCGCGCAAAACATCTGGGGGGTCGGCGACGTTCTGGGCGGTCAGCATGCGCGCTACAAGTACACCCACGTGGCAGTTGAGCACGGACTCATCGCCGCCGAGAACGCAATGCGGGGTGCAGGCCGGGTCATGGACTACCGGGCCGCCCCGGGCGCGGTCTTCACCGATCCTGAAGTTGCCTCCGTTGGCCTCACCGAGCGAGAGGCGTTAGAAGCGGGATATACGATCCAGGTTGGACGCCAGCCTGCGGAGCGGATCGGCCGAGCCAGGGTCATGGGCGAGACTCGCGGGCTGGTCAAGACGGTGGCGGAGGCGGGAACCGGCAAATTGCTGGGGATGCATATATGCGCGCACAACGCCGGCGAGCTGATTCACGCCGGAGTCGTGGCTATGAACGCCGGCGATGGCTCGCTCGATCCCATCCTCAATGGAATATTCATTCACCCGACCATGATGGAAGGAGTCCAGTCGTCGGCCGAGGTCGTGGGCTCGGACGAGCCAGCTCGAATGTCTCACTAAATCAACCCGTCAATAATCCCCCTGTGACACAGCTGACACTCCGGGATGATCCGGGGCAAATCCAATCTACGCCTGGTGTGCTGGGGAGGCGCTCTTCGTCCCCACCATAATCCGAGAGACTGCCAGAGTAGACACGACGGATCCTAAAACGGGAAGGTCTCTGTGGTTGTCGGATGCCCCGGACGGCGTCGAAAACGCAGATCCGAGTTCTGTGGTGATGACGTTCGCGCTGCCCGGGATGGAAGCGTTTGGTGATTTCGATACCCGCGCTGAGCTTGTTGGGGGAGAATCTTGGGCCCGAGATGATTTCGCTTGAAGAGGGATTCGCGATCGGTGGAACACCGCTGCGCGCTTGGGTCCGGAGTCTTTTCGGAGGGTGATCACCGACGCAACGCAGAACCACATTAATGGCTAGGAAGGGATGAATATTGACTGAAACGCTCCGGTATCCAGGCTGAAGTAAATCAGTCCGATGCCCACCACCACTAAAAGTGCGCCAGCCACACGCTGGATCTTGTGGGTGGAGGTTCGCAGTTTGCTCAGTATCGCGTTCTGAGACATTCCGACCAACAGAGAGATGACCAGCATGAACAACCCCAAAACGGCCGCGAAGAGGACGAACACCGCGAGAGCTGTAAGAAACCCTCCGGTGGCCAAGGCAAATGCCGCCACGGCCGCTAAGAACGGTCCCACGCATCCGATTCCCACCAAGACATAGCCCGCACCGTAGAGGAAAAAGGATCGCAACCATGGGCTCCCGTCGCCCTCCAACCGGATGGCCCACGTCGAAATTCCGCCGAGTAAGGGCAGGCGGTTCGATAGGCCGGTCAGGTGTAGGACACCCATGCCGAGGATGAAAGCCCCGACGGCGATCCGCAACGCCTGCGC
This sequence comes from Chloroflexota bacterium, assembly GCA_963663595.2. GTDB lineage: Bacteria > Chloroflexota > UBA11872 > UBA11872 > VXNJ01. The sequence goes on from CAXXGZ010000003.1 coordinate 1,477,754, forward strand.
GGCGGGGCTGGGATTCGACCCGGTCATTCTTAGGTCGGCCCCGATACCCGTGCCCAGCACCCCAATGAGCGCACCAATTATTGTGACGGCGGCTAACACGCCCAGCGCGGCCACCACGCCGCTCTTGAGAGCGCTACGCAATCCACCTTGGCCCGCGCCCGATCCAGAGCTTGCGAAGGCTAGATAGCCGGGCAGGACCGTGAAGCTGCACGGGGAGAAAAAGGAGGCTGTGGCGGCGGCGAGCGTGGTCACCAGCAAGCCGTAAGTACCGAACTCGCCGGGTCGCATAACGCCTTTAACGAAGGCCACGAAACCAAGGTAGCCCAGACCAACCAGGGCCACCAAGAAAACCACAAGGAAGCCTAAACGCGCGTACGGACGAACAGTCCTTACCGAGATCACCTGGACGCGCCTTCCGTTTGGCCTCGCACCGTTTCCGCGGACGCCGTCTCGTAACCCACTTGTTCCAACTTTTCTCTGACCTGCCGGACCGTCACCAATTCCGAATTCAGTGAGATTCGCACGGTCTGATCGCGGTGGCTGGCCTTCGCATCGGTGACACCGGACATCCTGGCTAGGACGGTCTCTATCCGGGTCTGGCAGCCGACGCAGTGGATCGTCTGTTCTCCCCGCACGACCAGTTCGTGGCTCTCGATGGCTGCCATTTCGCTCGTTCCTTGCCGATAATTTCAATCACAAAAACGACTCTACACCTTCCCGTCGAATGGAAACTCAAGCACTTTTTCGAATAATGTCGAAAAAGCTCTTGGCGACCACGGAAAGACCCAGCGTCGGCCCATCAAAACCGCGATCATTCGGAATCTAAATACGAGAAGCGCGGCGCTCTACTTGAGTTCGGGCAATGAAACGACGAAGCGCGACCAAAGCCCAGAGCGATTCGATTCCGGTAATGGGATATGCCTGCACCATCGCGCTGTAGGCCGCGGTGGCCGCCGACCCGAAGGCGAACACCAGCACGAACCACCGGGAGTGAGGCTCCAGCCAATAAGACACCAACATGATCGACACCGCGACTGAGCCGAATAGAGTCAGCATTTCGATCCTTCCATGGGCATGGTGTGGGCGGCCGGACGACGTACGCGGCTCAAGCCTCAAGCGCGCGCGCATGGCGCCGTCGCTCGAGCCAGGTCAGCGCCGCCTCTCCTCTGGCATGGACACCCTTCTCGATGATCCCGCAGATGCGTGATTCGTCGGGCAGTTCCGTTAGGCGGGCTCGCGATTCAGTCCGAAGTGTGCTCAGATCCCGCCGGAATTCCTTTAGCTCTCCGACGATGGTGTCTATCTGCTCGATCTTCTGGTCCAGCAAAGCCAGCACGTGGATGCACGGAGCCTGCTGCTGCCGATGAAGCTTTTGAATGTCGCCGATCTCCTCCAATGAAAATCCCAAACGCTTCGCTCGCTTGATGAACTCAAGCTGCTCCACGTAGTCCACACCGTAAACGCGATATCCCGAGTCCGTTCGTCCGGGCTCATCCAAGAGGCCCACGAGTTCGTAGTAACGTATCGTCTTTGTCGTAAACCCGGTGGCGTTTGCCAGCTCACCTATTTTCATTTCGGCTTGTGCCATCGGGAGCGCTCCTTCGCCGAGGTCTGCCTTATGCACTTATCTTACTCCTTCCAGTCAACTAGAATGTCCCTTGCTTTTTCATTGTCGGGTGATCGAAATCTGAGCTGCGGTCATGAACGACCATCTCGATGCGATGGACTATCGCACCGACCTTGACGACTGGCATCGTAATCTTCGTGTGCCGTGTGGGACACAACGCCCCGCGTCATTCGGACCAACGCACATCCAGACGTGGCAAACACGCCTGCCGTGAAAGCGTAGGTTGTGGGCGGCTATGGGAAAATTAAGGTCGCGACACTGAGTCAGTCCGCGTTCCTCGGAGCGGAAAGGGCAATGACAAGAGCGACACGCATGCGAAGCATCTTTATCTCGTTGGTTATCGCACTGAACGTATGGGCGTCCGCGTGCGGAGGCGATGTAAACGTCCCGTCGTCGGCTGCGTCTGGCCCGTCGGACGAACCAGCCGCGTCCACATCTACGAAAGCGACGACGTCAGCGCCCCTTGCTGACGGTGGGCCGCGGGCAACACCCACTGCATCGCTGCGTGACAACACCGGGGAATATGAGATCCAGCTCGGCGACACGCTGTCGGAAATCGCTGAGCGATCTGGACTCAGTGAGGCTGAGATCGCGGAGATTAACGAAATTGAGAATGTCGATCGCATCCAGGTCGGAGACGTACTACGCATTCCCTCTCCGACGCCGAGCACAGTTCGCGCTCCGTCGGCTTCGCCCACCCCGAATTCGACATCGTCGCCCGGGACCCCCACCGCGACACCGACGGATCGACCATTGCATCCGCTCGAGATCGATTGGTTGCGCCAGCAGGAATTCCCAGGCAGTGAAATTGCCATCGAGCGTGCGCTTGCTCGGGGTCCCAACTACGCTCGGTTCATCGCTTCATACTTATCGGAAGGCTTGCGAATCAACGCCGTTTTGGCAGTCCCCGATGGTGAGCCGCCTCCCGGCGGATGGCCGGTCATAGTTCTCAACCACGGATACATTCGGCCCAGCGAATATCGGTCGACCGAGCGGTATATCGCGTTTGTGGATGCGATCGCCAAGAACGGTTACATAGCCTTCATGCCCGACTACAGGGGTCACGGTGATTCCGAAGGCGACGCCACCGGAGGATACGGTTCGCCGGCGTATGCAATCGATGTGCTAAATGCGGTGTCGTCACTCAAACGCTACCCGGACGCCGACGCTGGTCGAATTGGGATGTGGGGTCACTCGATGGGCGGTCAGATCACGCTGCGGGCCATGGTGACGAGCGGTGATGTCAAGGCGGGCGTCATTTGGGCGGGGGTTGTGGCGCCGTATCCGAATTTGCCTACGAATTGGCTCCGGTCCGGAAGCCCACCGGCGAATTCAGGAGCGCCCGTTACTGGGAGTCGAGGATGGAGTCGTAGCCTGATAGGGGAGTTTGGCTCGCCGGAAGAAAACCCGGATTTTTGGTCGGCCATTTCGCCGAACTCGTACCTAGCCGACATCTCGGGGCCGGTTCAACTCCATCACAGCACTACCGATACGCATGTGCCGCTAAAGTTTTCGGAGATCCTATACGAGCAGCTACTGGACGCTGAGAGAGCGGTCGAGCTGTTTACGTATGAGAACGATGACCACAATATCTCCCGCAATTTCAGCCTGGCCGCGGATCGCACGATCTCATTCTTTGACGTTCATTTGAAGGGGACGCGCTGAAAAATCTCGACTCCTACAGACGCCGCTGCGCAGCCAGCCTGATCTGGAGGTGGTGGGCGAGGCCGGCGATGGCGAAGAGGCTTGGATCGCTGACGGAGCGTCCAAGTAATGACCCTGAGCGCCCGTCCACGGCGAACGGTCGGTCGCCGGATCGAAACCAGCTATCTCCGATTTCCGTATGAGCGTTGGACGATAGATCTCCGGTAAGCGCTGGCGGGTGTTGGGAACAGTGAGCTATATCGAATGGGGAGCCCGTAGGCCACGGATTGCCGGCTATGGCTAAAATCGTCCGGTCGGGAGGCGGATCAGCGCGCTGCACTTGCGCCCTCGGCGCTGGGAGTGTTCCAGATTGACTTTGACACGATTCAAGCTTTTGTCGCGACGACGCGTTCTGGCCGGCTCGCTGGCGGCTGGGGCATCGCTTGTCGTGCCCTACACGGCGCAGGCGAAAACCGATGAGACCGCTGTGGATCCCACGGGTGAGGCTATCTTCTACTTCCCGGAGACCGGACATCACATATCCGGTGCGTACGCACTCTCCTGGGAACACATGGGAGGGCTTGCCGCATTGGGACCCCCAATATCCGAACCGACGGGCACGTGGAATATTGAATACCAGGCATTCAAGAACGGAATCCTCTCTCGTGCGCTCGTAGACCCCTACATTCGAGGGGCGTTCGGCCCGGCCAGGCCGCTGGGTCTCGGCCAGGATTTGGCTGCGAAGCGTCCAGCGTCACTTGACAGCGCCGCCGGCGACGCCACTTCCGCATTTTGGTTCAGGTGGACTGAGCGCGGCGTACATCCACGCCTGTGGAGGGCGTTTTTGGAAGGAGGCGGAGCCCATGCGTTCGGGTATCCGATCTCCAACCTAGTTGATGAAGACGGGCTTCTCGTTCAGTGGTTCGAGCGGGCTCGCCTGCAGGTCGTGCCGTGGGGATCGACTGAGCGAATCGTCCCGACGCCGCTGGGGGTTATGGCGGCGCCAAAATTGGGTCTGGATCTGAATCCCGTGCCCCAGAGACCAAACGCACGGATTTTTGACGGAGCTATTCGGCCGTTGCCCAAAGGCCCCATTGAGGAGCGGCGCATCGATGTGGATTTGAACCGCCAGCACGTTTTCGCCTATCAGGGCGATGAGCTCGTCTTCGAGGCGGTGACGTCAACCGGATTGCCGCAATATCACACGCCGATCGGAGAGTTCAAGATATTTCGTCGGGTAGCGGACGAACGAATGATCGGGGGCACGACCGGCGCGGACTACTACGACCTGTCGGATGTCTATTACACTCAGTATTTCACCGCGAGGGGCGACGCTCTTCACTACGCCTATTGGCACGATAACTTCGGGCAGGAGATGAGCCACGGTTGCGTGAATTTGACGCTCGCGGACTCGAAGTGGTTCTGGGATTTCTCCGACAATGGCGTGCCCGTTAAAACCCATGACTCGAGTCGGCGATAGGGGCGAGGAGCGACAAAACCCGCTTTCCACCACCTGCCGGCGGGATCCGAGCATGCCGCGCGTCTTGCCCTGCCGTACGTTCTTCTGCGAATGCTCTATCACGGGCCAACCGTCAATTGCCGGACGTCCAGTGCCGCCGCGGATCGGACCGTGTTAACCGTGTGGCGCCGGACGATAATCAGCGATTGTCGCGCTTATGCCTGGGCTACTTATCAAGGGGCTAGAAGCGGCATGATGGGCGATCAAGCCCCTGACCGGTCGCGGTGGAAGTCGTGCCATTCTGCCTGCCCCTCGCAGCTGGTTTGATGTTTCGATACCGACGCCGGCAATTCGTGTCACTGGCCGCCATCGCCGTGGCGGCGGTCGCCTTGATGGCCGTCTGCAGTTCCGTCGATGAATCTCGCACCGACCTCGGGGGCCAGGAACGGCAGGTTTCTCAACGGGGGACGGATAGCGTCTCCGATTCGGTGCAGCCCTTGGAAACCGACGCGCCCAGCCCGGGCGCGCACAAGTCCGGTCTGGTTGCAAAGCCGGATCTCAGTGAAACTGATTCCAGGGAAAACTTCGATATGCGTGAGGAGGCCGAGGGACCCTCTCCTGGCACCAGCCTACCGTCGGCCCACGTTTCCGATTCGATTCAGCCCGACCTCGTGAACCTGGCCCCCTCGGATCTAGACATTCAGTATGACGATCGGGGTGCTCGGATTCTCCACTTTACGAATTCAATCCTCAATCAAGGGCTGGCGCCGCTCGAGGTGCACGGGCGCCCGAACCCCGAATCCGGTCTGACCGATGTTTTCCAGCGTATCTACTCGGCCGACGGTCTTTACCGCGACCGGATAGTCGGCTCCTTTTTCTTTCACCCGGATCACGAACACTGGCACATCGAGTACATCACGAGGTACGAGCTATGGACGGTGGACTCCGAGGACGTACCCGGCCGGCGCGTCCTGCGAACCGTGAAGGCCAGTTGGTGCCTCCGAGACGATGCCCATCTAGCGGCAGATCCCCACCCGGAAGCCTGGCCGGACGTCGAGGTCTACACGGGCTGCGAGAACGACATTCAAGGCCTCTCGCCCGGTTGGATGGACGTGTATTTGTGGGATACGCCGGGACAGGAGATCGACGTCACCGGGCTACCCAACGGCACATACGTCCTGGTCAGCACGGCCAATCCGGACGGGATCTTGTCTGAGATCGACCTGAACAACAATGCAGGGTCGACAAGATTCCAGTTAACGGGTGACCGGATCGTGATCCTGGATACTTCAAGTGGTCTCGTCCCGCCTAGCCCTGCGATACCGCCTTTCCGCAAGACCTAGGCGAGGGCGGACCCCTTTCGTGCGCAGGCGCACTAGCACGTCGCGATCCGGCGATGAAAAACGCGGTAGACGGATTTTGGACCCCGGCAGGACACTCGAGAAGGGCTCTTCATAATTTCTTCACATTTATTCTGTATAAAGTGCTCGGCGCCAGCGACGTTGGAAGGGGTGACCCTGCCCCCAACTTACCCTCACTCATAAGTAGAATCTTTTCAGGTTATGGCCCCAATTGGGGCGGGCTGCAAACTCGTTGGGTGTGAGCCCATCCAGGCTCGTGTGCGGGCGTGTTGTGTTGTAGTCGTACCTCCATTCCGCGATGATCCGCCGCGCTTCGGCCAGGCCGGCGAAGAGATGTTCGTTGAGGCACTCGTCGCGCAGGCGGCCGTTGAAGCTCTCAACAAAGCCGTTTTGCATGGGCTTGCCCGGTGCGATGTAGTGCCAGCCAACGCCGCGTTCCTGCTGCCAGCGCAGGATAGCGTTTGAGGTGAGCTCGGTGCCGTTGTCGCTGACCAGCATGCGGGGGCGGCCCCGCAGCTCGACGATGCGGTCCAGCTCCCGAGCCACGCGGACGCCAGACAGCGATGTGTCGACGACGAGGGCGAGGCACTCGCGGCTGAAGTCGTCCACCACCGCCAGGATGCGGAACCGCCTGCCGTCGGCCAATGCATCCGCGACGAAATCGAGCGACCAGCGCTGGTTGCGGTTCCAGGGGAGCAGCAGCGGGGCACGCGTGCCGAGCGCCCGCTTGCGCCCGCCTCGCTTGCGCACCGTGAGCCGTTCCTCGCGATAGATGCGATAGAGCTTTTTATGATTGAGCCGGATGCCTTCCCTGGCCAGCAGGATGTGCAGACGGCGGTAGCCGAACCGTCGGCGCTGCTCGGCCAATTCCCGCAACCGCTTGCGGATGCCGGCGTCGTCCGGCCGCCTCGATTCATAGCGGTAAGTCTTCGGATCCATCCCGACAAGAGCGCAGGCACGGCGCTGCGAGTGACTAGTCTCCGTCATCGCCCAGGCCGCGGCCTTCCTCCGCAATCTGGGCGTTAGAAGTTTTTTGCAAGTAGCTCGCGCAGCGTCGCCACATCCAGCATCGATTCCGCCAGCAGCTTCTTCAGGCGCCGGTTCTCATCCTCCAGCCCCTTCAGCTTCCTGGCGTCTGATACCTCCATGCCGCCGTACTTGGACCGCCACTTGTAAAACGTCGCGCCGCTGACCCCGTACTTGCGGCAGAGCTCTGCGGCTGGCAACCCCGCCTGGTGCTCTTTGAGGATGCCGATGATCTGTTCCTCGCGATACCTGCTCCGTCTCATGTCCGTCTCCTCCCATTGAACGGACTCTACTCAAAATCGAGGGCATTTTCGGGGGCAAGGTCAGGGGCGATCGATGACCAGAAAAGTACGGTTATCAGCTCTGTTGCTGGCGGTGGTACTGGTTATGGCCGTCTCCGCTACGGTCTTCGCCCTCGGGGACGAAAAGGACGTGTCAGCCGGCAGCTTTGTTGCGCGGGTAGCCGACATTCTCGGGCTGGACGAGGCGAGCGTTCAGGGCGCTTTCGATCGGGCGGCAAAGGACATCCGAGACGAGTCGCTACAGGGCAGGCTGGACCACTTGGTGGAACAGGGCCGGCTGACTGAAGAGCAGGCCGACGAATACCGGCAGTGGTACGAGTCACGGCCCGACGGGCCAGGGCTGGCGTTTCGACTGCCGGGGATCGGCCGAACCGCATTTCACCGTGGACGTTTCCACGAAGGTTCATGGTCGCATCGATTCGAGTTCGGCGGCAATTCTCCACCGTCCCCATCCGTGGGCTCGGCGATAAGCGCCTCGTGACCCGGGCTGCCAAGGTGCGGGCGTAGAGTGAGATTTCGCATCGCGATTCTCTTGCATCGTTTCACCCACTGGGGGCCGATCGATGGCGACTGAAAGGGCGACTATGGCAGGCACGGTCCTTGTGGTCGAAGACGATCCCGACACTACCGAGATCGTGAGCCTATATCTACGCGGCGACGGTCACACGGTGTTGACTTCCGCGGACGGCCTCGAAGGATTGCGTCTGGCCAGGGAGACCCGCCCTGATCTCGTGATTCTCGACTTGATGCTCCCCGGATTGGATGGGATTGCAGTATGTCGTCGGTTGCGAGAGGAATCCGATGTCCCAATCATAATGCTGACGGCCCGCGTTGAAGCGAAGGATCGTTTAGCGGGCCTGGACATCGGAGCGGATGACTACATCACGAAGCCGTTCAGTCCCAAAGAACTCGTAGCGCGGGTAAGGGCGGTTCTGCGCCGGAGCGCCCGGGATGCAGTTGAGCGCGGTCCTGTCCAAATAGTGCGCGGCGATATCGCCGTGGACGTTCGGAGTCTCAGTGTGCGCGTCCGTGGCGAGCCCGTACGACTCACGCCCACTGAATTTCGGCTATTAGCTTTGATGATGCGGGAACCTGGAAGGACCTTCGGCCGGGACGAACTCATGGACGGGGCCATCGGCTATCAGTCGGAAGGGTTCGACAGGACCGTCGACGCGCATATCGCGAACATCAGGCGCAAGCTGGAGCCTGAACGAGGAAACTGGCGTTACATCCATACCGTGTACGGCCTGGGATACAGGTTTGGCGATGAGTAGGTGTTCTTCAGTTTGCAGTTCCGGTTGATCCTGGGCTTCGGCCTGGTGCTCGCGCTCACAATCGGTGGCGTGAGCTGGTACGTCGGCTTCGCTGCCAACCGCGCAACGGAACGATATCAGCAGGATGTCGACATTGCTCGGGCGGCTCGTCTGGAGCATTTGGTGGCGCGTAACTACACGGCCGAGAGGGGTTGGGTCGGTCTTCAGGCGACTCTTGAGCAGGCGGGCTCGCTTTACGGATGGCGGGTGGTCGTAAACGACACCGAAGGTCACGTGGTGGGTGATTCCGACGTTCACTCCAAGGATGGATTCGAGAGGGCCGGCCGGGCACGCCGAATAACTCCTATTCTGAGCGGGGGACGCCAGATAGGTTTCCTCGCGGTGGGGGGAAGCGACGGCCCTGTGCCGGCGGCTGATCCACCGTTGTCCCAGGTCGTCTCCGCCCTGAACCGGTCCCTACTTTGGGGAGGGCTGGCGGCGGGGACAGGCGGGATCCTTCTCGTCTCGGTGTTGTCGCGTCGCGTATTTCGGCCGGTACGGAAGTTGAACGCGGCGGCGCGGCGGCTGGGTAAGGGGGATCTCACGCAAAGGGTGCCCGGCAAAGGCAGGGATGAAATCGGAGGGCTGGCCCGCACCTTCAACGCCATGGCCGACGGCCTGGAAAAGGCGGAGGAACAGCGACGTAATCTAGTGGCGGATGTGGCGCACGAGCTGAGGACGCCGCTCTCGAACATCCAGGGCTATCTGGAGGCGATACGAGATGGAATGCTGGCTCCGGACGCCGACACCATCGACACGATCCGCGAGCAGGTGCTCCAACTGACGCGCCTGGTGGAGGAGTTGAGGCTGCTCGCCCTGGCCGAAGCGGGAGCATTGCGGCTCGCTCTTGAGCCCGACTCCGTGCAGGACCTGATCCGGCGCTCCGTGGACGCGTTTTCGCCCAAGGCCGAGGCAGAGGGACTGGTGATAGGGCTCGATATCCAGCCGGAGCTTCCCCTGGTGCTGATGGACAGGGAGCGTGTTTCTCAAATCGTCGGCAACCTTCTCGAGAACGCGATCCTCCATACCCCTGAAGGGGGCCGGATAGCGGTCTCGGCCAAGCAGGTGGGGTCCGGCACGGTCGAGGTGGCGGTGACCGATACGGGCGAAGGCATTCGCAAGGGGGATCTAGAGGCCATTTTCGAGCGCCTTTACCGGGTTGATCCGTCCCGAAGCAGGGCCACTGGAGGGGTCGGCTTGGGGTTAACGATTGCGAAACAGCTGGTGGAAGCGCACGGAGGATCGATTTCCGCCGAAAGCACAATCGGCGAGGGAAGCAAGTTCCGGTTTGGTTTGTCCGTGGCTGAGGACGCCAACCGTGAATTGGAGAGCGCCCAGTGACGCTGGGATCGCAATCTCGACGGCTGCGGATACGACTCAAATTTGAAGGCGGGGCGCGAGCAGATTTCCGGTAAAACGCGCCCTGAATGCGATGCAAGAACTTCCCGGAAAAGCAGTGACTGGGCCAATGTTCGGGCTCGGGATATGGAAGGATGATCGATGATGACTCAAGTGTCGAGAAGGTCGTTTTTGCAGTTGGCGGTTGTGAGCATCGGCGCAACGGCGCTGGCCGCCTGTGGCGCGACAGGGCCCGCGGAACTAGCTGAATTCACCGAGAGGATCTCCGAGGAGTCCAACGACACGACGGCGGCTGCAACGGAAAATGGGAAGGCGCAACCCACCGCTGGCGGCCCAGTGATAGTCGGCCTGCCGACCGGTGCGCACGGCGGCGATCGAATCGCCCTCCAAATCGAGAGTGTTATCTCTGATGTCCGTGCCGCTGAGGGTTCGGGCACTGATTTGCAGCACAGCCTTTTGTCCATCACGGACACCGGAAGCCTGGCGGAGTCTGTTCAAGCCGCGCTGGACGGCGGGAAGAAACTCGACCTCGTCTACGTACGCGATGAAACCGACCTGCGAGCCTTGGACGAGGCTGGACTGCTCGTTCCCGTCCAGGCGGCTTCCAGGAGCGATCGCTCCTTTTCCCCCGACGACTATTTCCCCGCGGCGATCGACTCCGCCTCCATTGGCGGCCGCTTGGCCGCCTTGCCCATTTGGATCAGCCCCACCCTCATGCAATACAACCCCGGAGCCTTCGCCACCGCTGGGGTCAGCATCCCAGACGAGACTTGGGACTGGACCCAGTTTGTCGAAAGCGCCTCCCGTTTGACACTGCGGGACGGCGCTGGCGCAAACTCTCAGTTTGGATTCCTTCTTTCACCCTTCTTAACCCCTTCGTACATGTTCATGTGGCAGAACGGAGCAGGTGTTGTCTCGGGCGATGGAAAGAGAGCAATCGTAGACCGGCCTGAGGCTATCGAGGCGGTACAGTTCATGGCCGATCTTGTCCTCAAGCACGAGGTTGCCCCAGCGCTGACCCAGGACGCCGCGGAAGAGCCGCCGACCATCAACTTCGGTCCCGAAGGACTTTACGTCGATGGCGGCCTGGTTACCATGCTGCCCCGGACGATAGGCGGTAGTTTCGGATATTCGATCTTCGGCGCTCTCTTCGCCGGCGGGAGAGGAGATTACACCGGCGCTCAGCACGTAACGGTCCACGCTCGACGCAATCAACAAGAGGGAGGTGGAGGGTCGACGCGGCAACAGCAGGACGACCATGCGCCGGGTTCATCTGCTTCTCTACCTTTATCGGTCCTCCCCAAAGGCCGAATGGCCGTCAACATAGCTCAGACGGGCGGAATGTTAGCCGTCCTTTCGAGCGCGGCGCACGCCGAAGAGACGTGGACAGGGCTGAGGAAGCTGGCGGAAGCGCTGCAAGAGCGAGGACTCGTTCCGGCGCGCAGGTCCAGCCCAGAACAGCTCATGTCGATCGACAGTTCGTTGGATAGCATCAGCGCCAAGGCCGTATTGGACGCGGCGAATTCCGCCAGGATCGCGACATTCCCGCAGCGCGCGGCCGTCATCAAAATCCTCCGGAACGTGGTGGACAACCCGGTGCTGGCGGGCCAGGTCACGCCAAAGGAAGCACTCGAGCAGGCCGCTGAGGAGATCGACGCGGTACTAGGTGTCTGACCTCAAACGTGGAAAGCGATTTCGAAGCGCTAAGTTTCGGCGACAAGACAGGCGAAGAATAACGCGGTAGACGGATTTGGGGCGCCCTCAGGTAGCTGGCACTGGCTTGGCGCAGAGGCAAGAACGCGCACTTGTTCCAGCGTCGGCCGGCTCTGGCCCACTGGGGAGTAATCGATTTGCCTATGGCCGTCGACATTTACGTACCGGGCGCCCGGGTGGTTGGGTCGTGTTTGATATCGCGGGGTCGGGAAGTGATCGCAGCCGACGAGACAACCGCTTGGGGGGAACTGTGCGGGGCTTGACAGGCGTTGCATAATTCAAATGAAGCACCCCCCCCCCTGGGGTGGGATAAGAGTTGACTGAAAGGCCGACTTGGACGATCAAAACAGGGCGATAATCAACCGCTGGAAATCCATCGAAGGCCACGCCCGCGGCGTGGAAAAAATGATCGAGGAGGATGCCTATTGCGTGGACATCCTAAAGCAAACGCTGGCGATACAAGGGGCCATCGAAAAGGTTAATGCGCTGATTCTTGAAAATCATTTGCAGAGCTGCGTTACAACCGCTATTCGCGGCGACGACAGCGCCGAACGCGAGCGTGTGATCGGCGAGTTGATGGATGTGTTCAAGGGAAGCGGTCACCTCAGACGGGTTGCATCCACCGGCGACGTGATCGCGCAAGTGGCCGGTACGCTCGCGACAAGCGTTGACAGCGTCGCCGGTTCGCCGGCGCCGCTCGATCCGAAGTGAATTTCATCCAAACTGTATCTTCCGCGGCCCGATCGAAGCCGATGGGCATGTTCAAGCCGAGGACGCACGCGCTTGGATACTGGACCGGGGAAGTCAGCCCGGATGAACCGCGCAACGGAAACGGTCAAAAGGAGGATTCGGAGTGAGCGCCGACACGGAGCGCCAAACATCTAACATGGACCAGGTCACCATCCCAATCTTGGGTATGTCCTGCGCCTCGTGCGTAAATCGCATCGAGCGGTTCGTCTCCAAGGTGGATGGCGTCGAGCGGGTGGCCGTCAACCTGGCCACCGAGCGGGCCACGGTCCACTTCCAGCCCGATTCCGTCGACGTGTCCACCCTCGTGCAAGCCGTGGAGGGAGCAGGTTACGACGTACCTTTTGAAGAAGTAACGTTCAACGTCGCCGGCATGAGTTGCGCCTCCTGCGTCAACCGCATCGAGCGGTACCTAAAGGAGACCGAGGGCGTCGTCGACGCTTCCGTGAACCTGGCCACGGAACGCGCCACCGTCAAGATCGTCCCCGGCGTCGTCGAGGCTCAAGCTCTGGCGGCCAAGATTGCTGACGCCGGTTACGACGTCATCCCAGCTCGTGAGGGTGCCGAAGCCGACGCCGGGGATCGCGAAGGGGCCGCGCGCCGGCGTGAGGTCAACTCCCTGCGCATCCGCTTCGTCTTCGCGCTCGCCGCCGGAGCCCTGCTGCTCTGGGGAGCCTTCCCGAACGTCCTACCCTGGACACCCGAGCTGGTTCAAAGCCGGCTTTTCATGTTCGCATTGGCCACGCCCGTTCAGTTCTGGGCCGGCTGGCGGTTCTATAGAGGATTCTGGGCCACGGCCAAGCACCTCACCGCCGACATGAACACCCTCATCGCCGTCGGCACCAGCGCGGCCTATCTGTACAGCCTTCTGGCGACGTTCGCCCCTCAAGTCTTTGAGAACTCGGGATTCAAGGCCGACGTCTTCTTCGACACCGCGGCCGTCATCATCGGTCTCATCCTCCTCGGCCGCTTCCTCGAGGCACGTGCCAAGGGCCAGACATCCGAAGCCATACGCAAGCTGATGGGGCTGCAGCCTCGGACTGCCCGCGTCGTCCGCGACGGCCGGGAGCTCGACGTGGCCGTGGAAGAGGTCGTGGTCGGAGACGTGATCGTCGTTCGACCAGGCGAAAAGATCCCCGTGGACGGTACCCTCACCGAAGGTCATTCCGGCGTGGACGAGTCCATGATCACGGGAGAGAGCATGCCCGTCGAGAAGGGACCCAGCGACGCGGTGGTTGGGGCCACCATCAACGGCACAGGCAGCTTTAGGTTCGTGGCCGACAAGGTCGGGCGCGATACGGTTCTCGCCCAGATCGTCAAGCTCGTCGAAGACGCCCAAGGCTCCAAGGCGCCGATCCAGCGCCTGGCCGACGTAATCGCTTCCTATTTCGTGCCTGCGGTCATCGTCGTCGCGCTCCTGACGTTCGCCGTCTGGGCTCTGTTCGGACCCGGACTGACGCTGGCGTTCATCAGCTTCGTCGCCGTGCTCATCATCGCCTGCCCCTGCGCCCTCGGATTGGCTACACCCACCGCCATCATGGTGGGAACGGGCAAGGGCGCCGAGAAGGGCGTGCTGATAAAAGCCGGCGAGGCCCTGGAGACGGCCCACAAAGTGGACACCGTGATCCTCGACAAGACCGGCACCCTCACCGAGGGGCGGCCCCGGGTCACCGATATCGTCTCCCTCAACGGTGTGCCCGATAACGAAATCCTCCGATTGGCCGCCGCCGCCGAGCGAGTCTCCGAACACCCATTGGGCGAGGCGATAGTCGAAGCGGCCCTGGCCACGGGGCTGGACATTCCGGACGTGCGGGATTTTGATTCCGTCACGGGCAAGGGCATCGTGGCATCGGTGGAAGGCCACCAGGTCCTGGCCGGCAACGCGCGGCTCCTGGCCGGCAGCGGGGTGGAGGCAGATTCCGCCCAGGTTATCGACAGGCTCTCGGGCGCGGGCAAGACCCCGGTGTACGTCGCATTCGACGGCGAAGCCGCCGGCATCATAGGCGTTGCCGACACAATCAAGGCCGAGTCTCCCAAAGCCGTCGAACGGCTCCAGCGGCTCGGCCTCGAAGTCGTGATGATCACCGGCGACAACACGCTCACCGCCCAGGCCATCGCCCGCGAGGCGGGCATCCGGCATGTCCTGGCCGAGGTGCTGCCCGACCAGAAGGCTTCAGAGGTTCGCCGGCTCCAGTCCGAGGGTAAGCGCGTCGCCATGGTGGGCGACGGCATCAACGACGCCCCGGCTCTGGCCCAGTCCGACCTGGGCATCGCCATCGGGACCGGCACCGACATCGCCATGGAAGCCGCTGACATAACGCTGATGAGCGGCAACCTCAGCGGTATCGTCCTGGCCATTGAGCTGAGCAAGAAAACCATGCGCGTTGTCAAGCAAAACCTGTTCTGGGCATTCGCCTACAACGTGGCGCTAATTCCGGCAGCCGCCGGATTGTCCTACCTGGTCGTGGGCCAGCCCCTCGACCCGATTCTGGCCGCGGCGGCCATGGCGCTCAGCTCGATCACGGTGATCGCGAACTCGTTGCGCCTGCGGCGCTTCGTGCCGGGGTAGACGATCGGATGACTCGAATTTCCACATGGGGAGGAGTCTTGCGGCTAGGCTGGCTCACAGTCAGGCGTGGGTTCGAAGGGAGGAGAGACCGGAATCGCCGGACGAAATCCTGAAACGGAGTCTCGCACGCGGCGAGATCACATCGAGCGGCTACCAGCGCCTGCGCCAGGAGTTCCGATCGTAGTCCGGCGCGGGTGAGACCGGATAATTTGATATTGCATCGACTAGAAAGAGAGGCACGGACATGGCCAAGGACCCGGTTTGCGGCATGGACGTCGACGAAGCCACCGCCACCGAGAAGTACGAGTACAAAGGCACCACCTACTACTTCTGTTGCAAAGGCTGCCGCATGGATTTCGAGGATGAGCCCGAGAAGTATCTGGGCGGCTGATTGAGACGGCCAAAAGGAACACGGCTGTAACGACAGCTAATCCCTGCTAGATCGGGGGAGATGAAGATGGCTTCGAGGGCGACTGTCACATTTCGCACGAAGGATTTCCTTCCGCCGGACTGCGCCTGCAAGGTCGAAGAAAGTATCCGCGAGCTTGACGGAGTGACGTCCGTCGCACTCCAGCCGATCCATGAGCGCGTCACCGTCGAATACGACCCGGAGCGGGTGCAGGAGAGCGAAATCCGCGAGCGCCTTGCACATGCCGGCTGCCCGTGCGAAATCGAACCGGTGGCTCGGGCGCATGGCGAACATGGCGCCGTACCGGTCGACGAGCATGCCGGTCAAGCGGGTGGCGCGATGGCCGAAGGCCGCGACGTTCCGGTTGAGCCCGAACATCAGATGCACGCCGATCACGCGGAACACGCTGCCCGTGCCGAACACGCCGCCCATGCGGAGCGCACTGCGCGGGCGGAGCATGGCGAAGGCGAAGAGCACGACCACCACGCGATGATGCAGGCCGACATGAAGCGGCGATTCTTCGTCGCGGCGGCGGTCACGATCCCACTCCTTCTCCTGTCACCCTCCATCCAGGACTGGTTTGGCTTCACTATCGGGCCATTCCCGGGCTACCGCTACGTGCTCTTCGCTCTGGCGACTATCGTGGTGGCCTACGGCGCCTGGCCCTTCTTCAAGGGCGCCGCGCGAGCGATCCCAACCGGCGTGATGGACATGGACGTGCTTGTGTCGGTTGCAGTGGGATCGGGCTACCTATTCAGCGTCGCGGCGACTTTCTGGTTCGAGGCCATCGACTTTTACTGGGAAATCGGCACCCTGGTTGACGTGCTGCTCTTGGGTCACTGGCTCGAAATGCGGGCGATCCGGGGCACGACCAATGCTCTGAAGGAGCTTGGCAAGCTGGCGCCGGACACGGCGCAGCTCATGCGAGACGGTGAGACTGTCGAGGTGCAGACAGGCAGCCTTGACGAAGGTGACATGGTCCTGGTGCGGCCGGGCGAGCGGGTGCCGATCGACGGCGACGTCCAAGAAGGCGAGACCGAGGTTGACGAGTCGATGATCACCGGCGAATCCAGGCCGGTAGAGAAGACCGTCGGCGATCCCGTCATTGGAGGCTCGATCAATGGCTCCGGTTCGTTGCAATTCGTCGTAACCAAAACGGGCGACGAGACGACGATCTCACAGATCGCGCGCCTGGTTATGGAGGCCCAGCAGTCAAAGCCCGCCGTCCAGCGCGTGGCCGATCGCGCCGCTCACTGGCTGACGATAATCGCGGTCGTCGGGGGTGTCGGGACCCTCGCCTTCTGGTCGATCGTCGGCGGCGAGCCATTCGTGGCCGCGCTCACCTTGGCGATAACCGTCGTCGTCATCGCGTGTCCGCATGCCCTCGGGCTGGCGATACCCACGGTTACAACGATCTCCACGACGCTCGGGGCCCGCAACGGCATGCTGGTGAAGAACACCGAGGCCATCGAAGTGGCCCGGGAGATGGGCGTCGTCGTGTTCGACAAGACGGGCACCCTGACCAAGGGCGAGTTCGGGGTAACAGGAGTTTTCTCGGCGAACGGCTGGTCCGAGGAGATGGTCCTCGAGCGGGCCGCGGCGGTCGAGGCCACGTCGGAGCACCCCATAGCTCGGGGGATCCTGCGAGGAGCCGATGAGCGTGGCCTGCAGGTGGGAGCAGCCTCGGGATTCCGCGCCGTGCCTGGAAAAGGCGCTCATGCGGAGGTTGATGGCTCGACCGTGCATGTCGGCAACCCGGCTCTCATGAGTCAGGTGGATGTCGACATAGAGAGTGCGGGTGACGGGGTGGCTGCGATAGCCGACGGCGGAAAAACTCTCGTCTACGTGGCCGAAGGCGGCGCCCTGCGCGGTGTGCTTGCGTTGGCCGATATCGTTCGGGATGAATCTCGCGAAGCCGTCTCGGCGCTTCGTTCGATGGGCATCGAAGTTGCCATGCTTACCGGCGACAATCAGGGCATCGCGGATGCGGTGGGTCGCGAACTGGGACTCGACACTGTCCTTGCCGAGGTCCTGCCTGGAGACAAGGCGGCCCAGGTGCGCGAGCTTCAGCGAGGTGGACGAAGGGTCGCCATGGTCGGCGACGGCGTCAATGACGCCGCCACGTTGACCCAGGCCGACATAGGCATAGCCATCGGGGCGGGCACGGATGTGGCCATCGAGTCCGCCGACGTCGTGCTCATGAAGAACGATCCGCGCGACGTCGTGAAACTGGTTCGGCTCAGTCGTGCGACCGTGACGAAGATGAGGCAGAACTTAGCTTGGGCAACCGGCTACAACGTTGTAGCCATCCCGGCGGCGGCAGGCGTGCTCATACCAATAGGCCTCACGCTGCGGCCGGAATGGGGAGCACTTTTGATGGCCGCCAGCAGCAGCATCGTCACCCTCAATTCACTCCTGCTCCGCCGGACCAACCTTTCGCGCAGATGAAGAATTACACCCGACGGTGACCGAATCGCGCGCTTACGAGGTCCTGAGAATTCCCGTGCCCCCGGATGATTCAACTGCTCCAATTCATCCCGGCGATCCTCGCAATGAACACGGCCAAGTCGAATCGGGGTGCCGCCAGAGAGGGAATACCTGGTGGCTCCGCGTGATGACGGTCATGGCGTTGCTACCAATTCTGTGGGCATGTGCTGGATCAACCGCCGACCAGAACGGTCCTGAGCCGGACCGCAGGGCCGATTCTTCCGATGCCGGCCAAGACGGGCCGGTCCGGGCGCTTGACAGCTACCCCGTTCCGCCCGACGAGTGCCTATGTTCCGTGGCTAAGCCGAGACCCGCCGGTCTCAAAGCGGCGGCGAATTCCGCCGGACCGCTTGCGCAAGGAATTCGGGCGTTCCGAAGCGGTGACCTCAAGACCGCGGTTGGCGAGTTCGGAGCGGCCATCGAAGCGGATCCCGATTCGGCGATGGCTTATTTCGACCGCGGTACAACATTCCTGGAGATCGGGGAACTTGATCTGGCGGCGGCGGACTTTGACGGTGCATTGGAGCGTGAACCGAATGATCCCGTTACTCATCTGAACAGAGGAATCGCCGCCTACAGGCAGGGGGCCGGCGAGGAGGCCATCGCTCATTTCGATGCGGCGCTTTCGCTGCGCGGTGATTACGGTCTGGCCCTCTGGAACCGGGGGTTCGTGCTGAGTATGCGCGACGAATTTGGGCAAGCACTGCGGGATTTCGATGCGGTGATCCTACTGGAGCCGGATTCAGCCATCAACTACCTGGGGCGCGGCATCGTCCATGCGGATATGCGCGATCTCGGCAAGGCCCGCGCGGACTTTGAGGTGGCGCTTGCGCTCAACACCGATCCGGACCTGACTAGGAGGATTCAGACGGCGCTCGATTGGATGCCATGAGGACCGCATGTCCGCGCCCAGTGATGGCGCCGCGGCATTAACGGGACCCTGTCCTCGCTCCGAATCGCCCGCCTCAAAGACACTCTGGAAGCACCTCGAGTTCACGTTTTGCCGTTCCTGGCCGCCAACCCGTGGCAGAGTGTGGAGCCGTTGCCCGGCACGAAATTCGCGATTGGCGCAGGCACCGGACCGAACTTCCGCTGCCATCCGCCGGGTTTGTAAGCGTGAGTCCTTGCTAAACCTTAGGGTCGACCGAAAGACGGATGCCTGAGGTGAAAGTACCGCGCGGAGCGTGAGGACGATTCCATTGAGACCGCTATTTGCGAGTTACCGCGACATTACGTGCAGCGAGCTCAGCTCTTCGTTCACGCATCCAAAACACACGAATACAATGAGCTTTCCGTCGGGGCTGAACACAGGCTTGGCTTCATCGCCCGGGAGGGACGTGAGCTGCACGGCGGCCGTCCCGTCCGCGTTCATGGTCCACAAGTCGAAGGTCTCGGTCATCCTCGAATAAACGACCTGTCCGCCGTCTGGGCTCCAGCTTGCCTGTCTCGACGTGTCATCGCTCGAGGTCAGCCGCTTCCGATCGGTCCCATCCGCGTTCATGACGTTGATGTAGGGCTTCCCATCTCCGGTTACGAAAAACGAGATTTTCTTCCCGTCAGGACTTGATCGCGGATGACGGAAAATGCCTTTTTCCGACGACTGCAGCTGCCGCTTGTCGGTCCCGTCCGCCTTCATTCGCCAGATTCCGAACTTCTGATTTGCATCATCAATGGTCGTGAACGTGATCTCTCCGTCCGGCGCAAAGGAAACCGCAAACTCGAATAGCTCGGGGTCATCCGCCAGAGCCCTTTGGTCGGATCCGTTTTCGTTCGCGATAAAGATGTCGGCGCCGTTATCAAATACCACCCGGCGTTCGTCGTTCATCGAGGCGCGGCGGATGCCTTCAAATGAAAATAGCTGTGTGACGTCGGAGCCATCGGTCTCTGCCTGAAAAACGGCATTGTTGCCGACAAACAGCAGTTTGCCGTCCGGCGTGAAGCTGACCTGGGAAACGTTGAATTCGTCGAAGATCACGACCGGCTGGCCCCAGTTCGCCTCTTCGCTTTCGCAGGCTAATAGCGCCGGCAAGATAACGGCAAAGCCGACCAGGATCTTGCGGAATTTCATTCGATTACGATTAGTTTGGCCTGGAAGCCATGTCCAACGTTGCGGATCGGAAACTCCCCTACTCTATCCGGAGTGAATCTGATGGTGATAGGGCGTCCGGGCAGCACAATGGCCGAACTCGTTACCCAAGGCCGGATACTTATTTGGTTAACATGCTCGGCCTGCTTGGTCGAGACTTCGAGTTCGACGGGTATGCCAACTCGCACGACGATCTCGTTCGGTTCAAAGTACCCAGGATAGATGTTTTCCACTATCGACGCGCGTTGCACCGTTCCGTCGTCCGAGATCACCGCCTCCACACGCTCCGCCACGGCAACCGCGGTCGGTGACGGGGTAGCCGCCGCGGCCGTCGGCGGCAGCGAACTCTCCGCGGCCCCCTCACCAACTTGAACCCGGCCGATCATCCCAGCCGCCTCGTGCGGTCTGCAAAACAGGTAGAGCGTGGCGGGATTTTCCGGGAATGTCAAAGTGACCGCCTCGGTGGCGTTTGGAGCTACCGGCACGTCGGTCAATATCTCCTCTTTTCCAGTCGATATCGCGATCGTGAACGTGTGAAACGCCGACGATGGATTTTCGATCAAGAATGTCACCGTCTCGCCCGGATCGACATTGATTTCTGTCGGATCGAAGGTCAACTGCTGAGTCGTGATGATCCGAATCTGTCTTGCGGTCGGCTGTGAGATAGTCGGCTCGGGCGCAGTCGTTGCGGTCGGGATCGCAGCGGGCGTCGAGGTCGGCTCAACCTCGACCGTTGGCGTAAGAGCTACGGTTACGTCGGAGACCCCTGTGGCGGTCGCCGGCGGGGCCTCAGTCGTCACGGCCGCCGCCGTCGCCGCAGCCCGCGGCCAGGGCCAAGGTTGCGCACGCGATAACGACCGCAAACGGCCCAGGCCGGGAAACTCTCAGCTCCAAAAGGGGTTTAGGCCGCATCTTTAATCAGCCCCAACATGTCGATTGTGAATTCCCGGATGAATTCTGAGCTCCTCAAGAAATCGCGCCGCTGGGACTGGGAGGCGCCGCGGGCCGTTCCTGCACCGGTGATCATGTTAGTCCCTGGGCGATCGATACTGACACCATAACGCCGTCTTAGAGTTCACAAACAATGTTGACAAGTTTGGGCGGAATCGGCGCAAATCAGACATTCGCAGCATTCGGTCCACTAACCAAACGTTCTCGTACGTCAGGTCTTCAGGGTCGCCGGGCTCCAAAGTCGACGCCGATGGACGGTGTCGATGGCCGACAAAACGATCTCACATTTGACCTGAACCAATCTCCGGGGTCGCACGAATCCAATTGATGTGGGTCGCCGCTTGACCTGTTCTGGTCCAGATACATGTGAGACACCGTGGACATGAATGAAAGGCACGTATGCTTCTCTGACTATGCATACGGTTACAGCTCTGGCGCTGTGGGCCTTGGGCCTGGCGAAGCTGTGCGCGGAGCTGTCCAAAACAGCCAGGCAACGATTGCCTTGGTTCGACTGGCGGCAGCGCCGCGGCGCCAGCGTGGCGTTGACCTGCCGCCACTTCGGGATCAACCGGCAGACCTTCTACCGGTGGAATGGGCGCTACAACCCACTCAACCTACAAAGCCTGGAGGACCTGAGCCGTAGGCCCAGGCGCAGGAGGCGACCCACCTATAGCCCCGAACTGGTGGAGGCGGTGATGATCACGGGCGACAACTGGCGCACCGCTCGGGCGGTGGCCGCCCAGGTCGGCATCGATCGCGTCGTCGCCGAAGTGCCGCCGAACGAGAAGGCCGAGGAAGTGCGCGCGATCCAGCGGCGGTGCGGCAGGGTGGCAGTGGTGGGCGAAGGGATTAACGACACGCCGGCCGTAATGCAGGCTGACGTCGGCATCGCCATCGGCGCGGGCACCGACATAGCGATTGAGTCGGCGGATATCGTGCTGGTCGGTGAGAGTCTCGGCGGTGTGATGGAGGCCTATCGCATCGGCAGGAACAGCTTCGCCAAGACAGTGCAGAACGTCGCGCTGGCCTTTGCCTTCAATGGCATCGGTGTGCCCGCCGCGGTTACGGGACTCGTGCACCCTGTCTGGGCCATGATCGCCATGGCGGCGAGCGTCAGCGTTGTGCTTCTCAATTCGTTCGGAGATCGGCTCGTGCGGATCCCTCGCCGGCGCTCCTGAACGATGCGGACTTCGTAACTTCCGAATCGCGCCGCGGACGTCCGATACAGGGATAACGACGCGCCTACGAGCCGGCTGCAACGACCCGCCCCAACAACAATGCGTTGAGTCCAATAAGGCCGTGAACCCATCGTGCCAGCGACGTCATTCGACCGGGCGCGTAGGCTGAACGCGCAACCCTCTAGAAGCGCCGACGCAGATGTCAGTCGACCAGGAAGAGCAACAGCATCAACCCGATTCCGACGGATATCGCGATCAGCTGCGCGGCCGATTTTGACGGATTGAGCTCCTTGTGGAGTTCCGGGACCAAGTCAGTTCCCGCGATGTATATGAACCCTCCGGCGGTAAGGGGCACCATTACTATGAGAAATGACTCGGAGGCGGAGGCGACCACAATGGCAATGATCGTCCCCACGATGGCGAGCGTCGCCGAAAGGAAATTCAGTGCGATGGCCTGCTTCTTTGATAAGCCCGAATGCACAAGGACGGCGAAATCTCCTATCTCCTGCGGGATTTCGTGCAGAATCACCGCCAGCGTCGTTGCGAGGCCAACAGGCAGGCCGGCCATAAACGATGCTCCGATCAAAAGCCCGTCCATGAAGTTGTGGACTCCATCGGCGAACAGGCTCATGTAGCCCAGCGGGAGTATCTGGACGGACGACTCTGATGCGTGCTCATGACGCCAGCGCAGGAACTTCTCCAAGACGAAAAACATGAGGATTCCCGCAATAACGTAGAGGCTGCTCGCTAAAGGCGACGACGTCCGACCGTACGTGTCCGGCAGCAGATGAATGAACACATCACCGAAAAGTCCTCCGACCGCCAGGCTTACCAGGAGGAAAATTGCCTGCCGTAGCTTGCGCTCTCCTACGGCTACGGCCGCGATACCCGCCAGCGACACTAGACTGACGAGCACCACGCTGAGGATCGCTAAGAGCCAGTTAGGAGGCATGGCCCATTGTCCTATAAGGGACGGTGCCGACGCTTCACGATTTCCAGATTCGGGGATCTTTGCCGGCAAAGTGCCGAGCGGCCAAGTATCCAACACCGTATTCCAATCGCATTCCGAGGGATCGGGGCGACGCCTTTCAACGTCACGATCGGACGCTCCGGAAGCGCTCGTAATCCGTCACGCCAACCTGCCAATTCGTCGCAGTCGAATGACTCAAAGCCCAGTTCCGTGGCTAGGTCGGGCTTTTTTCTGCGAGACTGTAGTGCCTCGGCTGCGTCCTTTAGGAATTGGAACCGACGAACGGGCACTTCGACCCTATGTGGTCCAGGTCCGTGCCGGTTGCGATCAATTCGGTATTTAGCGGTTAATGGTGGTTTCGGTTCTCTGCGCAATTAATGTACTAAAAGGCGGCGGTGTATCCAGCCAAAACGCCCTCCCAACTACCAAGATCGAGTTTTTGCATCCGGCGCACCTAATTGAGGGAGGAAGCGAAGCGAGTGCCTGAAATGCGTCTATTCCTGAGCTGCGTCATTCGGTCTTAGGGAACCCCATCTAGCCACTGTGTCGATGACAGCGCTGAACAGCATGGTCATCAAGATTCGAGCCAACTTGCATCGCATTGGCGCCCGCTTGGGGATCGCGGTAGCGCTGCTCTGGGTGCTGGCGAGCGGCTTGACCGATCCGGTCGATTCGGGTGGGACCTCATCGAAGCAACCGGCAGGTGCTTCCATTGAAGGACTCGCGGAGGTCGGGGCGGATATCGTTCCCGCCCCGACTCTTCATCAGCCGGAATTTGTCGCCGTGTCGAAAGCCACGCTACACGCAGACGAGTTGGTTCTCGGAGTGTCGATAAATGGCGACAGCCGAGCCTATCCCGTCTGGGCGCTGAATACCTACGAGATAGTCAACGACGAGGTAGGCGGCGTCCCGGTTCTTGTCACATGGTGACCCCGCTGCAATTCGGGCGTCGTGTACGCTCGAAACCTCGGTGGAGAAACGTACGTGTTCGAAAATCCCGGCGGATTGTATATGGGGGCGTTGACGATGTACGACCGCCAATCCGGCAGTTTCTGGAGCCAGATAAGCGGCCGGGCGATAAGTGGCAAATCGGTGGGCAGGCGCCTGACACAGATAGCCGCCAGCGTAGAGCCATGGAGCACTTGGGTGAAATATATGCCAAATGGTCTCGTGCTGCGGGCTGGCGCCTATAGGCGCGGATCGGACGCGGGACGGCCGACAATGCAGCTCCGTCAGGGGGCCGTAATCGGGGTGACGCTTGGGGAGCAATCCCGCGCCTTCTACGTTGACGAGATTTTGGAAAGGCGGATTGTCAACGCCGAAATCGGAGGCCATCCGATACTCGTGTACGTCGGTCCTGGGAAAACGATACGAGTGTTCGATCGGAGGCTCCAGGCCACAACATTGACGTTCGAAATGACAGGCGACGAGCTGACGGACCTTGAGACCGGAACGCTGTGGCCCCCCCTTACGGGCGTCGCGAGCCAGGGGAAACTGAACCGTCAATCGCTCGTGCGGCTTCCGGCCGTTATTGTCGACGACTGGGCCTGGAGGAGCTTCTATCCGGAGAGTTCCTTTTTCCCGCAATACGGCCGCTGAACCGCAGTGAGCTCGTAGCCGCACGACCTGACACGGGCAGCCGGCCGTGCGGTGGGGGTTTTTTCGGCGGATCCAGCCTTGCTAAGAGCGCCGCCGGATCTCTACGCGTGCCTTGGTCGATTGCGGGGCCGGGGTCCTTGCCACCTACGTGTCGATTGTCCGGTGCATCACCGAGACTTGCATACTGACGCCCCGACGGAAGCTGGGACGGAATTCCGCCGCGGTCAGCGGCAGGTCGCGATCCTAAAGAACTCCAGCGCCGCCGGGGCCGCTGGGATCGATGCGACGGTTCTTCCGCGGTCCCGACTCAATGCCGTTCAGAAACTATTCGAGGCGTCACCTGCTAGGAAGCGGCGGGACCGGCCCGCGTGACATTGACGACAAGTGATCTTCCACCAACTGTGGGACCCGATCACCTACAGGGAAGGGATTGACGGGGGGATTTCAGGCCGGCACTGGCGATCGAGGCGGGCACGGGACCGCGTCGAATGATGTTGCTATTGCTTCAGACCCGTCAGCACTACCCCGCGGACGAAATAGCTCTGCATAAGGATGAACATGATGATAGGCGGAATTACGGACAGCAACCCAACCGACATCAGCGCCGTGATGTTGATTCCCTGCTGTCCCCGGAAGAAGGCCAGGCCCACCGCTATCGTGTAGAGATCGGTGTCCCGGAGATAGATGATCGGGTTCAGCAGATCGTCCCAAGCCCCTATGAAAACGATGATCCCCACGGTCGCGATGATCGGCTTTGAGAGCGGAACGAATATTTGTAGGAAGATGCGCAGCGGCGTAGCCCCGTCAATTCGCGCCGCGTCCTCGAGTTCAGAGGGGAGCGTCATGAAGTACTGCCGGTATAGAAATATGGCGAACGCCTGTCCGGTCCAACTCGGCACCCAAAGCGGCAGCCACGTGTTGAGCCAGCCCAGCTGCTTGAACAGGATGAACTGCGGGATAAGGGTGACTTGGGGCGGGACCATCAGAGTAGCCAGCATGATTATGAAAAGGACGTTCTTTCCTTTGAGGCGAACTCGTGCGAAGACGTAGCCTGCCGCCGCCGACGAGATGACCGCCCCGGTAACCGTCAGGAATGTGACGATAAACGTGTTAATGAAGAACCGGCCGAAAGGCATTGTCGCCAGAGCGATGGTGTAGTTTTCCCACTTCCAGCTCGGAATCAGCTGCGGCGGCTTTCACAGTCGGCTCCTTCGTCTGGCTCACCATTGTCACTGGTGACATCACGACTGTGCTGATTCGCTTCGGCTTCTTTCTTCTGATTCTGGGATTTTTAGCTACCGTCGTCGGTCTTTTCCGGCTTTTGGTTCAACTCATACGACGCCGCGGCCGGATCGCCGCGGTAGTGTTCGTGTGGTCGACCGTTTCGCTAGTGGTCTTTGGCCTGGTTGGAATAGCAATCCAGGCCCCGCGACCACCGGCAGTGCCCGATTCAATGCGCAGCCCGGCGGAGCTTGACCAGTTCCTTGAAGACCTGGTCAGTTCAGGCAGCCCGCCCGGCGTATCGCTTGTGGTCGTCAAGGACGGGGAGACGGTTTACAACAAAGGGTTCGGCCTTGCCGACGGGCCGAACAGAATCCCTGCGACGCCCAACACCGTCTATCACTGGTACTCAGTCACCAAAATCGTCACGGCCGTCGCCATCATGCAGCTTGTCGAGGGGGGTTTAATCGACCTGGACGACCCGGTGAGCGACTACCTGGCGTTCTTCGACCCCGAATACCCCTCCGCATCCAGCGAACCCGTGACCGTGGTGAACCTGCTCAATCACAGCTCTGGAATCCCCGACAATAGTCGAGCGGTTTTTAGCTGGCTGCACTTTGAGGATGATGAAGCCTTTGACCAGACACAGTACCTGCGCGAGAAGATTGCCCGATACGACACACTCGCATTCGAGCCGAACCACAAGGCCAAATACACGAACGTCGGGTACATGGTCCTGGGCGCGGTTATCGAGGAGGTGTCGGGCCAGAGCTACGAAGCGTACGTCGTCGACCGGGTGCTCGACCCGCTCGGCATGGTAAACACCAGGTTTGAGTACACGGAAGCCATGCGCACTAACGAAGGCGTAGGCATGCATCCTTTGGCCGATATTCAGACGGTATTTCTCCCGACAATACGCCCACCGTGGCCGTCTGACCTCATTCGCGATTACGCCGATGGACAGGCATGGTTCAATCGGTTCTTGTTTGATTCCAACCCTCCGGCGGGCCTCCTCGGACCTGCGCCTGAGATGGCCCGGTTCCTTGCGGCGATACTGAACGGAGGAGAGTTCGAGGGTGCGCGCATCCTGTCCCAGGAGAGCGTCGAGATCATGCTGAAAGAGCGGCACGTCGAGTGGGGAAAAGGCGGTCAGTTGCCTAGCTACACCCGATTCTTCGATGAATTTGTTCAAGGCATGGGCTGGCAGGTCGTCCGCGACGGTGGCCGGCTTCACCTCTCGCATGGCGGCCTCGGGCCCGGCTTCAGCACCTTAATGAGGCTCTATCCCGACGAGGACCTCGGGATCGTCATCCTCGTGAACGGTACGAACTTGGAGAAACACCACATAGCCGACGCCATCGCGAATATCGAGTGGTAGCGGGTGCCTTGCGTGTACGGGCGATCTAGCAGCCCCACAAGCTGTGTTTGGAGATGATAGTCAAGTAGCTTGACGTAAGATTCGCACAGTTCGAATGGGAAGCGAAATCTGGGGAGCGGTTGAACACAGATATCTAACCAGCGGAAGGGCTACGTCATTTCACGCGTGGTGGGTTCTAACCTCTTGACGATCCGCCATGCCGTGCGCCTGAAAGCCGATAAGCTTCCGACCTGGAACCGCCTCGATCAACCAGTTTCTGACACCAATGGTTGCAGAATGGTCTCAGGACAACGGGATTGATCTTGTCGGTAACCGCGAAATCGATCCCGCAAACCTGTAAATAGGGGCGCGCCCGGAGGGATTCGAACCCCCGACCCCTGGTTCCGAAGACCAGTGCTCTATCCGCTGAGCTACGAGCGCACGGTTTCGGCGTCGGCGCCGACGGCCCTTAGGGACGAGATCCAATCGTATCACCAGGCTCCGGGGACGCTGGTATACTATGCAGTTGATGTCGGTGCCCAATCCGAGAAGGTCGTCAAACCTTGCCGTCACCGAAAAGAATGCTAGTAGCACGGGCTCGCGCCAAGAACGTTCGCCGGGAAAATGCCCGTCGGTTGCGAAATCGAATCGTGCGCAGTGAATCCAGGACGTTGGTTTCGAAGGCTAGAAACGCCATCGACGCCGGTGACCGCGACGTGGCGGCGGTGGCCGTAACGAAGGCCTCAATCAGGCTCGACACGGCGGCCGGCAAGCATGTGATTCACAAGGGGAACGCGGCCCGACGCAAGTCGCGGCTGATGGCGATGTTCAACTCCAAGTTCTCCGAAAAGGCCGCCCCGAAGACCCGCGCAAAGCCCAAGCGCAGTCGTAAAAAGAGCGCGTAAGCCGCCCGGACCCCGAGCTTTGCGGGTCCTTTTTTGGCGGTTATCGAAGTTTCGCTCACGTCAGGCGCTCGGATGACGATCGGGTTCTAATTTCTGGCCTTCGCCACCGGCCCGGATAATGGCTGGGGCTCCACACCGAGATCTGGCGGCGTCAAATTTGGCCCGCGGCTAACCATGCTCTTGCGGGCGCTGTCAGCGATCGGTATGCGATCACCTGTTCTGGATCGTCGGGTTAAGCGGTCGTGGCCGTCGCCTCCTGGTCGAATGCCCGATAGCAGAAACGGACGGTCAGCGCCTCGAGACCCGCTATCAGTCCACCGTATTCGAGCCGTCCCGATTTGTATCGTAAGTCCAGATCGACGATGGCAGCCAGCATCCTTTTGAGATCGATCATGTCGAAGCTGCTGGACTGCTCACCGAGCTTCCGCGCCTGCCAGTCGCGGACGCCGAGCCTCGAGGCCCATTGATCCGGCGGCACCCCGCTGGTCGTCAACGCCTTGGACATGATGAGCCTCGGCATCGTTCGTGCGAGAAGCGCGAGGACGAGTTCCGGTGGCTCTCCTTGACTAATAACTGACGCGAGCACGCGCAGTGCCGTCCCAGTGTGCCGCTCGATCACGGCGTCGAGGAAGTCCCAGACGGCCTGTTCGGCCGGATGAGGGTCGGCGGATCTTATGTCGTCCTCCGTGATCCTTCCAGCGAAATTCTTGAGCGCGGCGATCTTCTTGATCTCCTGTTCGAGCGCGCCGGCGTCGAGGGTCGACCTCTGTCTTAAGAAGGCGGCTGCGCGCCCGTCGATTTCCAGGCCTTGGTCCGCAACGACTTCCCTAATCCACTGCAAGGCGGACGTATCCCTGCTCGACCGCGTAAGTTCGCGCAAGATCTGGACGTTGAAGTTCCCGGAGCCGAGCTTGTGGGCGCGCTGCTCAAAGGCTCGTCGCTCGCTCCGGTTGAGCCCGTCGAGGAAAAAGACGACCGCGATTTCAGCTCGGTCGGGCGGCGATTTTCCCAACGCGGCGAGCCATTCCCAGAATTTCGTCGCCGCGGAACCGGAGACGGGCGCATTGCTCAGCACAACTTTGCGTGAAGGGGCGAGAAAAGGCGGGGTTCGAACCGCGCCCTCGATATCGGCGAGTTCTAGCTCCGACGCGTCGACCGTCAGCGAATCGAGATCGGATGCGTCCATGTGTCCGATCAGATTGTCCACGACCCGCGAGATTCGGGGCCCACGCTCGCCTAGCACCAGATGAATCACAAATTCCTCACGTTCTGGCATCGGGCAGCATGCTATCGTCGATGTTCCGAATTTAGAGACGTGTAAGCATATCCCGCTTGCCGGATTGACGCGCAACCGTATCGCGCATATAATCACAGCTAGATTGTGAAGCGTTGCACAAACGTTTTGTGCCCTTGAGTTTTCAACTAGCCGCCTATGTGGCGATCGTCATGCCCTTTACACGGGAGTTTGGGATGCTTTGTACCGAATGTGGCGCCGATATCACGGCGCAGCGCAACGGCAAATCGAAACGCGCGGGGCTCTGCACTCGTTGTGGCAGAAAAATTAGGATCTCGGGCTATTTCCGCTCGTACTACGCGGCCAACCGTGACAGAATCTTGGCCAAGAATCGGAAGTGGGCGAGGGATAATGGAGAGCGTGTAGTCGAGCTTCGCCGGCGCCGGTCGGAGCGGCGGCCTAAGGTGGTTGGGGAGCCCAAGTTCTGTATAGATTGCGGGACCCTCGTTATCAGAGCCGAAAGGTGTCGCAGGTGCTACGTGCGAAACCGATACGCCACCGATTCCGACTACCGGGCGCGTCGCCAGGCGAGCACGCGTAGATGGTTGCAACGGAAGCGCTCGGCTGCGATCGCGACGGCTGGAGATGCGGGCGGCGTGGGTGGGATGGCGGCGTCCTAGAATTCGGCGTCGTTACCGACGATCTCGCGATTGCGCTCCGTGGCTTCCAGCCGAACCGGGTTGCACGTTGGGGTGCCGTTCGGCGAGAATCGTTAACGACTTTGTGCATGCGTTATCAGATGTGAGGCTGTGGTAGTGGAAGAATTCATCTCTAATTTTCCCAGGTGCAGGGTGTGTGGCGACGGCGACCTGGTTCCGCTCTCCGACTTCGGCAGTCAGGGCGCTGCGGTGCATTTCAAGGCCTGGATATGCACAAATCCAGATTGCCATTTCAACCTCAAGATTCGGAACGGTGACGTTTACTCGAATGAGCAGGTGGTTGACGTAAACCACGCGCCGAGGTCACGCTAGGACTTAGCTGTCTTCCAAAGTAACCGCCATCGGCGGCGGCTACTTTGCTATTGAGCGGAAATGATCGCCTCCAAGCTGCGAGAACCGCCCGCCTGTCCGAATCATCTTCACCGGGACGCGGACGAGCGTTGTGAACGGTGTTTTGTCCACTACTGTGGCGAATGCCTAGATGACTTCGTCGGGGCAATGCTGTGTCCCCGATGCCGCGAGGAAGAGGCTGAGTTAGATCGGCTGAACGACGAGGCGAGGCTCACTCCACGCAACATTTACCGCCGGCTGACTCATCCAGGGTTTCTCATCGGTGTCGCGGTCGTTTTCCTCATCATCGTCGGGCTCAGCTTTTTCGTTGCATTCTTCTGGCGGTCCGCGGCCGGTCAATTGGACTATGAGATCATCCGGAGGATTCGCGCGGGCTTCACCCATTCGTTCGAGCTTGGCGAGGAGGGTTTTGACTTTGCCGAGCTTCTTAACGAGGGCCGGGTCCGCACCAGCTCGCAAAGCGACGACCCCGAGCACGAACTCGACCGCTTGATCGATGGCCTTCCCGATCCGCAGATACCCTCCTGGCGTTCCGGGAACGCTGAGTTTCCCGTCGAATTCATATTCATCAGTAAGGCCGCGAGGACTCTGGGAAAAATCAGTATCTGGAATCATCCGGAGGAAGACCCCGCAACGTACATCCGGGAATTCGAAGTATTCACGTCACCCGTCGATCCGGCCGTCGATGACTCGCAACTGGAAAAGGTGGGGGAGTTCGTGGCAGATCGCGTGACGGTCGTTCAGCGATTCGAGTTCGATCCCCCGGTCCCCACTCGTTATACGCTTCTCCGAGTCATCTCAAATCATGGCAGCGTGGAATACATATCGGCGGCTGAGATCGGCCTATTCCCACCGCAGCCAGTCGGGCAGTCGCCAATTCGGAATCCGACGATCAACCCGAATTGATCCAGCGATAATCTGACGGCATGCAGCGCACAAATGCTTAGCCGGCTCAAGCGCCCATTTGGCGGCCGCGACGTCCACGAGGGCGCCGCGAAGTCCCGACGGGGATTTGGTTCTCGCGTGGCCGGAATCTTTGAGCGCTCGCGGATCACGGATGACGACTGGGAGGAGTTGGAGGAGCTTCTGATAAGTGGCGATGTCGGGCCCGATCTGGCGCTGGACTTGGTGAACGAAGTGAAAGATCGAGTTAAGTCGGAATCGATCAAGAATCCGACCGAGATGCTCTCGGTGTTGCGCGATCTGCTCGTGGGAGCGGTCGACGTCGGCGATCCGTCGGTGTCGTCCACGGGCACGACCACGGTCGTTCTGGTGGTCGGAGTCAACGGCTCCGGAAAGACCACGACCGTCGCGAAGCTTGCCCGCTGGTTCCAGCAAAACGGGCAGACATCGATCCTTGCGGCGGCCGATACGTTTCGTGCCGGCGCCATCGATCAGCTGAAAATTTGGGGCGAGCGGCTGGACATCAGAGTTGTCGCGCAGGCGCCCGGCTCCGACCCGGCGGCCGTGGCCTTTGATGCGGCTGCCGCGGCCGTCGCCGCGGGGGTCGATTATCTAATCGTCGACACCGCCGGAAGGTTGCAGACAGACAGAAATCTGATGGACGAACTTCGGAAGGTTTCTCGGGTTCTGGGCAAGCAGGTGGAGTCCGCCCCGCACGAAGTGCTTCTCGTGCTCGACGGACTTACCGGGCAGAACGGACTCGCCCAAGCCCGGGTGTTTCAAGAAATGGTTAACGTCTCCGGCATAGTCCTCGCCAAGCTCGACGGCTCGGCCAAGGGTGGGATCGTGTTCGCGATAACGAAGGATCTGGGAGTTCCGATGAAATTCGTGGGGACGGGAGAGTCGGTGGACGACCTTGCCTCGTTCGAAGCGGAGAGTTTCGTTGATGCGCTGATTGGGCGCACGGCATGAGCGCCGAAAGAGCCTTGAAAGGCGTCGTACTGGTCGGAGGTACCGGGAGCCGCCTGAACCCGATAACTACGGTGACCAACAAGCACCTGCTGCCCGTATACGACCGTCCCATGGTCTACCATCCGCTGCAGACTCTCGTAAATGCGGGTGTGCGAGAGGCCATGATTGTCACCGGAGGCAACAACGCCGGCGATTTCCTGCGTCTGCTCGGCGATGGCCGAAGGTTCGGTTTTGACCGGCTCCACTACGCCTACCAAGAGCAGCCTGGCGGCATCGCTCAAGCGCTCGGACTGGCCGAACAGTTCGCCGCCGGCGAAAAGATCCTCGTCATCCTTGGCGACAACATTATCCAGACCAACATCCGCGAGGCGGCGGAAACGTTTCGACGCCAGGGTCCCGGCGCCAGGCTCATCCTTAAGCCGGTGGCCAATCCTTCGGCCTACGGAGTCGTCGAGATTGAGAACGATCGAATCGTCGGCATAGAAGAGAAACCCGAGAATCCACAATCGGACTTGATCGCAATCGGAATCTATTTCTACGAACCCGAGGTCTTCGAGATTATCAAGAAGCTGACGCCCTCGGGCCGGGGCGAACTCGAGATCACGGACGTCAACGCTCACTACATTCGGGCGGGGGTGATGACCCACAGTTTGCTCGAGGGTTACTGGGCCGACTGCGGCGAATCGGTTGACTCGTACCTTGAGGCAATTAACCTGGTCGCCCAAAACGGGGCAAACGACCGGGCCCCGTGCCCCTGACGAACAGACAAGCTAGAGCGGCGCGCCGCCCCCAGCCATCGATGGGAGGATGGTCACGGTGTCACCGCCTTTGAGTTCGGCCGATAATCCACCGATCTCTCGAACTTCAACATCGTTGACGAAGATGTTCGTATGCTCCAGAACGTCGGCGCCATCGGAAGACAGGGAGACTTTCAGCGTTGGGAAGTCTTCATAAAGGCTGTCCAGCAGGTCCGCCAGATTCTTCGCCTCGATATTGACTTCCGACTGGCCACCAGTGTGACCTCTAAGCACTCTGGGAATCCTGACAACAACCGACAATTACCGCTCCCGCTGGGGTTTCTCTGGACCTCGAAAAAAGGCTGCGATGCGCGCCTGCCGCGTGGGCTCCGGCTGATCGATTTTATCCCATGCGCGGCTCAAAACCTCAAGCCCGAGATCGCCGCGTCAGATTGACTTCCGCCCTGGCGAGTGATATCCACGAGCAGCGAGTGTCGGGACGGTCCTGGCAGGCGGCGAGGAAGGCTGAAAGTGGAACAGGCAAAGCAAGAGGCGTCGCCGGCGCGCGACGGTCAGACTGAGCAGAGTACCTGTCGGTCATGCAAGACGGAAACGACCATGAGATTTCGAATAAAGAGCTCATTGTTCGGCTTTAGGAAGCGTAAGTATTGGGTCTGCACCAGGTGCGGCAATACTCAAGACGAACTTGACGGCTGAGGTAGCCTCCCCTCGACTCCTCCAGCGGCCCGCCGAAGCGACGAGCGACTCGCTTTAGTCTGTCTGCCCGCTCCGCGGTGACGGTAAAGAGCCCCCGGGGAAAAGGTCTGGTTTTCGGTTGTTGATCGACGCCATCATTGATACCGATCCCGGAGTCGACGATGCGTTCGCGATATTCCTTGCACTCAAATCTGATCGGTTCCGCGTCCACGCGCTCACGACCGTAGCCGGCAACGCCACCATTGAAGATGCGACCGCGAACGCGCGCTTCCTCCTCGAACTTCTCGAACGTGAAGACATTCCGATCTACTCGGGGGCCGAGCACCCGCTCGCGCGCGATCTTGTTACCGCTCCCGTCCATGGCGAGGGCGGATTGGCGGGCGCCAGGCGCATCGGTAAATCAATCCTGACGGGCGACGCCCCCCAGCGCATCGTGGAAATGGTCCGTGATTCTCCGCGAGCCATGACTATTATCGCCCTTGGCCCCCTGACAAACGTGGCCCGGGCCATCCAGATTGATCCGGCGATCATGTCCGGGGTTCGACAAATCACCATGATGGGAGGCGCCTTCAGCGGGCCGGGCAACATGCCGTACGACGCGGAATTCAATATCTACGTAGACCCCGAGGCGGCGGATATCGTTTTCCGCTTTCCGGTTCCAAAGACGCTCATTCCGCTAGAGGCGTGCGATCCGATACGGTTTTCAGTCGATCGATTTGACGGTCTGCCGGACGGTGACTTGAAGTACGTGATCGTCAAGATGATCGGAGGATTTATCGAGGAGCTCTCGCGATCGATGGGTGATAACGATGTGGCTCTATACGACCCCCTCACCGTGTACTTCTTGATGAACCCGGGCGCGTACGGTCTTCACGCGCATTGGGTGGAAGTCGGGATGGATGATTCGAAGGATCGCGGGCGCACGAGATCGTCGCCCAAAGGCGGGCGCCCCGACGACGAGATCGTCCACGTTGCGAGGCGAATCGACGGAGCGGCCTTCGACCGGGACTTCATCGAGGTTCTGAAAAGCTAACTCTGGGGCGCGCCGGATTCCGACGTCCGCGAGTGCTCCGCTCCCGTTCATGCGGCCTTTCTCGTACTTCTGATCTCGAACCTCCTGCGCTGTTCGCGTTAGAATGTTCGTTCGTCCTATGCGCAAAATTTCAATTCGCGGCGCCAGTGAACACAACCTCAAAGGGGTTGACCTCGACATACCCCACGAGGCGCTCACCGTAATCACCGGTCTCAGCGGATCGGGCAAATCATCGCTGGCCTTCGACACCATTTTCAAGGAGGGCCAGCGCAGGTATATCGAGTCACTGTCCTCTTACGCTCGCCAGTTCCTGGGTCAAATGGAGCGGCCCCGCGTGGATCACATCGAGGGACTTTCGCCTGCCGCCGCCATCGATCAGCGAACCGTCAGCCGCAATCCGCGATCGACGGTGGGAACGATAACGGAGGTGAGCGATTACCTTCGGCTTCTCTTTGCGCGAATCGGAAACGCGTATTGCCACAAGTGCGGTACCGAGATACAGCCCCAGACCGCCGAACAGATCGTGGATCACGTTCTCAGGGGTGCGGACGCCGCGGTGGCGATGGTTTTGGCGCCGGTGATCCGGCACCGGAAGGGCGAGCACCGCGACCTGGTCGCCAAATGGCGCGCGGCAGGCTACGTCCGCGCTCGATTCGACGGCCGGGTCTTCCATCTTGATGACGCTCCGCTTCTTGCCCGGACCAAGTGGCACGACATCGAAGTGGTGGTGGACCGAATCAGGATCGCGGCAGGCAGCAAGGAGAGGATCACCGATTCGGTAGAGACAGCCTTGGGGCTCGCGGACGGACTCGTGATAATCGCCACCGATCGGGGAGATCAGCTCTTCAGTTCAAAGTACGGCTGTCCCAAGTGCGGGGCGAGCATGGAACCGCCCGAGCCTGCCTCGTTCAGCTTCAACAGCCGCCGGGGCTCGTGCCGGACCTGTCAGGGCCTTGGCAAGGTGGTCGATCTGGATCCGGAAAAGCTCATCGGGGACCCGAACCTGAGCATCCGACAGGGCGCTATAACTCTCACGAATACTTCCGGCTACACGCTTTACGCCCGCATGCCCATGGAGAGTTGGGAACAGCTCGGGAGGGCATTCGATTTCAGCGTGGATATGCCTTGGAAAGATCTCACCCAGGAGCAGAGGAGCCTCATCCTCGACGGGTCCGGCAGCAGGAAATTTACCGAGACCCGTTCGTGGGAAAGTGACGGCGGCCAGTCGAGCGGCACGCTAACCAGCCAGCGGCGCTGGCGGGGATTGATACCGCTCCTCAGGCGGCGCGCCAAGTCGGGCGACGGCCCCGGCGGTTGGGCCCAGAAGCTGCTGTCGGAGCAGACCTGCCAGGCGTGCAACGGCGCTCGGCTGCGGCCCGAGAGCCTGTCCGTGCGTTTTCAGGGAATCAACATCGCGGAACTAAATGCCATGGCGATCGGCGACGCACGGAAATTCCTTGGTCAGGTGAAGCTGAGCGGACGTGAGGCGAAAATCGCCGAGCAGATTCTCAAGGAGATCGACCTTAGGTTGGACTTCCTCGAGCGCGTCGGGCTGTCCTACCTCACGGTCGATCGAGGCGCCGACAGCCTGGCCGGCGGCGAAGCCCAAAGAATCAGGCTTGCGGCCCAGATCGGCTCCGGCCTTGAAGGTGTGCTGTACGTACTGGACGAGCCGTCGATCGGGCTTCACCACCGGGACAATGCGGCGCTGCTGCAGACTCTGGGCGCCCTCCGCGCTCGCGGTAACACCGTGCTGGTTGTGGAGCACGATGAACTGACCATAAGGAGCGCCGATCACGTGGTGGACATCGGCCCGGGCGCCGGTGACGAAGGCGGCCGCGTAGTGGCGGAGGGCACGCCCGAGAAAGTGGCCGCCAGCGATTCACCTACCGGTCGATATCTGCGCGGCACTGACAAGATCCCGATTCCCAAGCGTCGCAGACGCGGGAGCGGAGGGCGGCTTCGCATCCGCGGGGCGCGTCAGCACAACCTGAAAAACATAAATGTATCCATACCATTCGGCACGCTTGCCTGCGTGACCGGCGTGTCGGGATCGGGGAAATCGACGCTGGTGGACGACATCCTCAAGCGCGCGCTCGCCGCTAAATTGCACGGCGCCCAGG
Organism: Chloroflexota bacterium; assembly: GCA_963663595.2. GTDB lineage: Bacteria > Chloroflexota > UBA11872 > UBA11872 > VXNJ01. The sequence goes on from CAXXGZ010000003.1 coordinate 1,514,826, forward strand.
CGAAGCCGGGCGATCACGACGGCATCGATGGCGCCGACGAAATCGACAAGGTCATTGAGATCGACCAGTCGCCCATAGGACGCAATCCCAGATCCAACCCGGCCACCTACTCGGGAGTCTTCGACCACATCCGCGATTTGTTTCGCCGCCTCCCCGACTCCAGGGCGCGCGGCTACAAACCCGGCAGGTTCAGCTTCAACGTGAAGGGTGGTCGGTGTGAGGCGTGCGAGGGCAGGGGATCCCTCGTGGTAGAGATGCAGTTCATGGGAGATGTGGAGATCGTGTGCGAGGCGTGCGGCGGGAGCCGCTTCAACAGGGAAACGCTGCGCATCCGCTACAAGAATGTCACGATAGCCGACGTGCTTGAGATGCGCGTCAAGCACGCCTTGGAATTCTTCGAAAACATCCCGCCAATCAGTCGAATCCTCACTACCATGGTGGATGTGGGGCTCGGTTATCTGCCGCTGGGCCAGTCGTCCACCACGCTTTCTGGCGGAGAAGCACAGCGGCTCAAGCTCAGTTCCGAACTCGCGCGTCCTCCAGCGGGCCATACTCTCTACATCCTTGACGAGCCCACAACGGGTCTCCACTTTGACGATGTGAAGCGCTTGGTCCGTGTGCTGCACCGCCTCGTTGACGCACGGAATACCGTCATCGTCGTCGAACACAATCCCGAGATCATCAAGGTTTCCGACTGGATCGTCGATCTCGGCCCGGAGGGTGGAGACGGCGGCGGGTACCTTGTAGCAGCAGGCCGGCCGGAGAAGGTGGCCAAGGAGCCCGAGTCGCTGACCGGGCACATGCTCGCCAAAGTCCTCGCCGGGGAGCCGCTCAGCGCAAGCATCCCGTCGTCTGCGCGCGGTTCCAGCACGCGTTCAAGCGATGGACTGCTGACCGTCGTCGGCGCGAACAAGCACAATTTGAAACACGTGAATGTCCAGATTCCCAAGGAAAAACTGACCGTAATAACCGGCGTCTCGGGGTCGGGCAAGTCCACGCTGGCGATGGACACGATCTTTGCGGAAGGTCAGCGGAGGTTCGTGGAGTGCCTGTCCTCCTACGCCCGTCAGTTCCTGGGCCGGTTCGAAGACGCGGGGGTGGAATCTATCTCTGGGCTAGCGCCGGCCATCGCGATCAGGCAGGAAAACCTCACGCGTACGCCGCGCTCTCTCGTGGCCACGTCGACCGAGATCTACGACTATCTGCGGGTTCTCTTCTCGCGAGCAGGTAGGCCGCATTGTCCAAACGGCCATGGTCCAATCGCCGGTATGACGTCCGGACAGATAATTGAGTCGGTGGAGGGGATCGGGGACGGCAAACGGATTCATATCCTCGCACCGGTACCCGTCGACGAAATCGAGGACGTGTCGGTGTTCCTGAAGTCCTTGCTCAAAGAAGGATTCGTCAGGGCTCGCATCGACGGCCGGAATGTGGACCTGTCCGCCGACTTCACCAGCGCCGCGCACGGTCGGAATCCCGAGATCGAGCTCATCATTGACCGTCTCGTCCTGGGGGATGAGGCGCGGGACCGGGTTGGTGATTCGGTGGAGCTTGCCCTGGTGCGCGGAAGTGGTCGGATAGCGGTCGAGGAGGTTGGCCCAAACGGTTCGATCGCGCGGCGCATCACCCTGACTTCAGCGCCAGTGTGCGAAGTATGTGATGCGGCGCTTGATGGTCCACTCACCCCGCGCCATTTTTCGTTCAATTCATATACAGGAGCGTGCCCAGCATGCGATGGGTTGGGGTCGCACAAGCAGTTCGATCGCGATCTCGTGGTGCCCGATCAGTCGAAAAGCTACGCCGACGGCGCCGTAGCCTTCCTCGAATCGGACCCCTTTGACTCCTGGTGGGGGCGATGGGTCGGCGCGCTGGCGGATCACTACGGCTTCGATCCCTATATGCCCTGGGCCGACATGGGCGAAGAGGCTCAGGAGGTCGTTCTTTTCGGATCCGGAGATACGTCGATCCGGCGTGTTCACGAGCGTCAGGACGACGCTTCCGAGGTGAGCAGCGTACGGATGGAGCCATGGGACGGCTTCATCCCCATATTCTGGCGGTGGTACCAACGGACCAAGAACACCGGCCGGCAGGAATTTTTCGAACGGTTCATGCGGGAGCAGTCGTGTGAGGAGTGCGGCGGAACCCGCCTACAGCCCATGGTCAGGTCGGTCCAGTTCGCGGGCAATACCATTGCCGACGTCCTTCGTATGACCGTGGACGAGGCTACCCGCTTTTTCGGAGAGATCGCCGCGGACCTCGCGGGCTCAGGGCTTGCGACGGACGAAACGGAGATAGCCGAAAGGCCGCTGCGCGAGATTTCCAACCGTCTGCAATTTCTCGCCGAGGTTGGAGTGGGTTATCTCACGTTGGACCGACCGACCGCCTCGCTGTCGGGAGGTGAAGCTCAGAGGATCAGGCTGGCCACTCAAGTTGGCACCCGCCTCGTCGGCGCCCTCTACGTGTTGGATGAACCTTCGATCGGGCTTCACCAAAGAGACATCGGCCGGCTTCTCCTGTCGCTCGAACGGCTGCGGGACCTGGGCAATACCGTAATCGTGATCGAGCACGATGAGGCGACCATGCGCAGGGCGGATCACTTGGTCGACCTTGGCCCCGGACCGGGTGAGCGCGGCGGCCGGGTCGTGGCGCAGGGAACCCTGGCCGACATCCTCGCCTCGCCGGATTCGGTAACCGCCCAAGCGCTCAGTCACAACAGGTTCATGCAGCGCGTGAAGATGATGCCGCGACTCAGATCGGGCGAGTTGAGTGTGGTCGGCGCCCGGGCAAACAATCTCAAGAACATCGATGTCGTTATACCTCTCGGATGCTTCACTGCTGTAACGGGCGTTTCCGGCTCCGGTAAAAGTACCCTCGTTGACATCATCATCAAGCGTGCGTTGAGAAATCTGATTCACGGTGCGCACGAGATACCCGGTGAGCACAGCGCCATCGAAGGCGCCGGCCTCATCAACAAGGTCGTCGTCGTCGACCAGTCTCCGATTGGCCGGTCCGCGCGATCGTGTCCGGGCACTTATGTGGGAGTCTTCGACGAGATTCGATCCCTATTCGCGAGGCTGCCCGATGCAAAGGCGCTGGGATTCGGAGTGCGGCGATTCAGCTTCAATGAAGGCCCTGGAAAGTGCCCGGCGTGCCGCGGCGAGGGCTATCAACGAATCTCGATGCAGTTCCTGGCCGACGTGGAGGTTCTCTGCGACGTCTGCGGCGGCCGTCGGTATAACGCCCAGACCCGACGGATCAAATACCGCGGCAAGGACATCGCCGACGTCCTCGAAATGACGGCAGAGGAAGCTCTTGAGCATTTCGATCGCATGCCGCGAATAAGAACTTACCTAAGGGTTTTGTGCGAAGTCGGACTGGGATACATCCGGCTGGGCCAGCGCTCAACTGGACTGTCGGGCGGTGAGGCACAGCGGATAAAGCTGGCGGCTGAGCTGTGCCGTCCCGCCACCGGAGATACCCTCTATCTGTTTGATGAGCCCACCGTGGGGCTTCACCCGGCCGACGTGGCAGTGCTGCTCGAAGTTCTCAACAAACTAGTGGAAGCCGGGAACACCGTTGTCGTGATCGAGCACGATCTCGGCGTCATCGGCCAGGCCGATCACGTGATCGACTTGGGACCTGAAGGCGGCGAGGCGGGCGGCTACGTTGTTGCCGTCGGGACGCCGACCGAAGTATCCAGAAATTCTGAGTCTCACACCGGGTTCTATCTGAAGGAACTGATCGAGCGGATAACGGCCGCGGCATAGGCGCCCCGTCCGTCGAGACCCCGACGCGGCATCGCGCGGTGACGCGACCCTATGCAAAGCCGGCCGCGATGGAGGCCGGCGAATGTTGGAAGGGGTACTGTGACCGGCTTCTCTTCCCACGAGAATCTTCAGATACGGTTTGTGTTCGCCGATACAGACAGCCCGAATCGGCGAAAGGTTTGCTCGATGGATTTTGTCCACCAGGTCAGCGAAATCAACGAGGTCGTCAAGGGGCGGCGCGTACTTGCTCTGTCCGTGCTTCCCAGCGGTTCGCTATGTCTCGAGTTTGACGGCGGCGTGCGGCTGACCTGCGAACTGCATATCACCGACGGCGAAACTACCCAATGCTTCGAAGTCGATATACCGGACCCGAGCGAAGCCGACAGGTTACACGCAGTCTCCGGTCAAGCGTCTGACCGTGAAGTCCCGCCGGATCGCTAACATACGTCCACGAGACGACCGCCAACTCGATCGAGTTGCAGGCCCGTTCGGCTCGGGCCTGAATCGGCCATATGGCTTCGACCGCGCGCGCTACTTCGTCTTCATGACGAAGACTCCGTCCCAATCGGATTCGGGCGGATCCTCGGCGAAGTACTCGCAGCGCTCTATGTAGAGCTTGGGTGGACCGTCGTCGGGCTTAATGTCGACCACCTTCTTGAATGCCGATGTCGCCTCGGCGTACTTGCGCTCGTCGTAGAGCGCGATGGCCTCCTTCCAAGCCGGCAGATGATCGGTGTCGACGGACCCATCGCTGAATCCCATCAACTCGTGAATAGGGGTGCCCTGCGTGCGGCCTTTAACGGCCACCAGGTCGATGAATCTCGTTACGAACTCATCGCCGTCAACGCGGTTGACCTCATCGAGGGTCGCGCCCGAGATCATCTGGTCGGTTCCGTACTGGTTGTTGATCGGCTCGAGTCTGGCCGCGAGGCTCACCGCGTCGCCCATGGCTGTGATGCTGAAGCGGGTTTTCGACCCCATGTTGTCCACCGACGCCTCGCCGCTGTTGATCCCGGTTCGGATCCCCAGCGGCGGCAGTCCTCGAGCCACCCAGTCGGCCTGCATGTTCTGCAGGGTCGTGATCATGTTGATCGACGTGCGCATGGCGCGGGCGGCATGATCGTCCAGCGCCTTGGGCCAGCCCCAAAACGCCATTACGGCGTCGCCGATGTACTTATCCAGCACGCCTTCTTCGTCAAACACGATATCTGTCCTGGCCGTCAGATACTCATTGAGGAAGTTGACCAGATCGTTCGGCGTCATCTTTTCCGAGAACGTGCTGAACCCACGGATGTCGGTGAATATCAGCGAGAGCATCGCGCGCTCTCCGCCCAGGGCAAGATCTCCGGTGTCCGATCTGGCGAGCACGGCGTCGGCGACCGGGCCCTTCCCAACGTAGGTTCCAAACAGGCTTGTGACCTGGTTCCGTTCGGCGCGCTCGGCGAGGTTTTTGTAGAGCATCATCGCGGTGAACATGAGGATCGCGAGCAGCATCGGGGAAAAGATTTCCAGTATCGTCCCGTTACCGAAAACGAAGGCCGCGCCAAAGATGTAGCCGATAACGACCACAAAGTTAATGAGCATCGTCCAGAGAAGCCGCAGCAGCGGCACCGTAAGGCTTACGATGGCGGTCATCACGAGCATCGTTATCAACGTGACCATCGGACTCGGATCGGTCAGGAATCGCTCGCGCAAATGGTGTCGGCGGCGTTGGCGTGGACCTCCACCCCCGGCATCTCATCGCCGATGGGGGTGGCCTTGGTGTCACCGATGGCCGCCGCGGTGGCGCCGATGAACACGATCTTGCCTCTGACGTCGTCGGGATCGAACGTGTTGTTGATTATGTCGATGTAAGAGATCGACGGCATCGTGCCCGGTCCGCCGGTAAAATTCACTCGCATTCCCCGTGCATCGTTGACAGGGACTTCTTTTCGAGGGAATCGAGGATTCGGATTCGTGGTTATCCGCGCAAACCCGTCGCCCTTAGCTTCGATTGGAGTAGTCGGGTCGCCGCGGAATTGAACCATAACGGCCGCCGCAGACAATGTTGGATATCTATCGCCGTCCAGCGTCGAGGCGGTAATGGCGATATGCCGCACTTTGTCACCAGGGCCCGGCGGCATGTTGGCATGGCCAAGCCCTATTGACGCCGCGATGAACTCGGGTTTTGGCTTTACGAATCGCGTGAACTGATATTCGCCGGAAATGAGCGGCGGCGTAACGAACGTGCCGGCGAGTTCGGTGCCTTCTCGGACGACGATGCCAGCGACGGGCATTATCACGTTCCCTGCCTCGCGAACGGCGCGCTCGAGATCGGCGTCGTCGTCGGATTCCTCGGCGAACAGAACGTCAAAGGCGATCACCTGAGCGCCGGCGGCGGCCAGGTTATCCACCGCCGTTGCGTGCAGGCTTCGAGGCCACTCCGGAATCCGCTTGCCTACTTCTGACAGGCTCTTTTCGTCGATGGCCGCGATCACGACGTTCGGGGGAGTCGTGGAAGGAAGGTAGAGCAGGTCGGTGAGATTCTCGCGAAGGGTCGTGAACGGCGTGACGAAGAAAATGAGGAGGCTCACTACGAGTCCAAATGCCACGCCGCCTAAAATGCTGAATACGTTGCGGCGGCGTTTCTTACTGCTTATACGGAAAAGGCGCATCGTCGTTCCCCGTCAGATGCCGTTTGCGCGTGAAAAAGGATACTCGCAAATCGCCAAATTGTAGGCCATCTTCGGGTACCTTGCCGATCTGGGGCCGGTGACTCGATTCGCAGCCGCCTTGCACAGACCCGGCACACTGTTGCCGCCGGATTCGCAGAGTCCGGAGCCGAAGCTGATTCAGCGATCGATGATTCAGGAAAATACGCGGAGGCGTCTGGACCGACGGTTCGACATCCATCGCGCGTTCGAATCTAACGACGGCGGGTTGACGTGGAAGGAGCGACCGGCCAGACGGCCGATCACGAAGCGGCGGTCTTAGCCTTCTTGGCTGTCTTGCGGCGCTTTTTCGCCTTCGTGGCCGCTGCTCCCTTTTTGACTGCCGAGGCCTTTGCGTTGTTGCCGGCCTTGCCGTCGGGCGAAGGTTTGGCCTTTGCTTTCTCTTCCTCGCCGTTCTTGCTGGGGGTGGCTGCTTTCGCGTCCGCCTTACCGTCAGGGCCCGCGGCTGCGTCGGGTTCCGTGTCTTCGTTTGCCTGTTCCATGTCGTACTTGGCCATGATCTGCTTGAATTCCGGCAGCAGTTCCACAAACGCGTCCACGACATCCTCATCGAACTCCGAGCCGCGTCCTCCACCGATGATCGCCAGCATCTTGTCCATGGGCATGGCGGGCTTGTAGTAGCGCTTGCTGGCCAGGGCGTCGAACACGTCGCATACGTGGAGAATTCGACCTTCGAGGGTGATGTCCTTCTTGGTGAGCTTGTTCGGGTAACCCTTGCCGTCATTTCGCTCATGGTGCTCGCCCGCTACTCGCGGCACGTCCTTGAGCTCGCGCGGAAATTCGATCATGCTCAGGATGTTGTACGTGTGGGAGACATGGCTCTGCATTTCGTGGTATTCATCGTCAGTCAATGCCGCTGGCTTCGTCAGAACGGTATCGCTGACGGCGATCTTGCCGTAGTCGTGAAGCAGTGCCGCCATCCTGAGCACTTTTAGACGTTCCGGCGGCAGGCCAAGCCGGCGACCTAGTGCCATCGAGTATTCAAGCACCCTGGCGGTGTGACCGCCGGTCTGGGCGTCCTTCGCATCGACCGTCGCGGCCAGAGTCGTAAAGACGCTGTCCATCAGATTCTGGTTCGCCGTGTACAGCGCGGCGTTGTCGAGGGCGATGGCGGCGGATCCCGAGAGAGCCTCCAGCATTTCCTCATCATCCTTGGTGAATCGGTCCGCCGTTAGCTTGTTCATCACCTGAAACACGCCCTGCACCGAACCGTCTCGGCGGAGCATGGGCCACACGAGCATGCTCTTGGTGCGGTAACCGGTCTTTTGGTCCCACTCCTTCGAGGCCCCGCCGAACTCGTGCTCGTAGGCGTCCTCCACATTGATGCTCTGGCCCGTCTGCGCCACCCAGCCCGAGAAGCCAACGCCGATGGGCAACCGGATCTCCCCGATGGTCACGCCCATGGCGACCTTCGACCAGATTTCCCCGGTGTCATCGTCAACGAGGTACACGCTTGCCCGGTCGCATTCCAGCGCCTGAGTGATCTGCATGCTGAGAAGCGGGAACAGGACGTCGATATTCAGCTCGCTGCTTATGGTTTTGGATATCTCAAGCAGCTGCGTCATGCGCTGCGCGATCTTCGCCGAGTCTTGCGGGAGTCCGTCGGAGCCCCCGGGCGTCAGTCCGCCACTTTCATCCGTCAAGGTGCTGCCGCCGCCCCTTGCAGCTCTGTATTCCTGATTGCCTCATATCCGTCCGCGATCTGGCGCCGTAAGTCCTGCCTTACATCATCGGACGCAAACGCCGCCTCCGCCGCATTCATGGTTATGTTCTCTATATCGTCCATGCCAAATCCGTACACGTCCGTCAGCAGTGCGTACTCCTTGGATACATCGGTACCAAATGCGATCGGGTCATCTGAATTCACGGACACGCTCAGACCGGCCTCGACGTACGTCCGAATCGGGTGATCCTCCAAACGGTTTATCTGGTTGGTGCGCACATTGCTGGTCGGACACAGTTCCAGATGGATTCCATCCCGGGACAGCCGATCAAGTAGCTCTGAGTCGCGATAGACGGATAGCCCATGCCCGATGCGTCTGGTCCCGGGCAAATCAATCGCGTCCCACACGCTCTTGGGTCCAACGGTTTCCCCGGCATGCACCGTAGCCGGAAAGCCGGATTTGTCGATCAGCTCGAAGGTGGATTGGAAAAGAAGCGCGGGCCACTTGCGCTCGTCGTCCGATAGGTCGAATCCAGCCAGATTGCCGTCCGCCATTGCCACCGCTTCCTCCACGAGCCGCGTACAAACGTCTGCGCCCCGATTGCGGCTCAAGCTGAGGATCAGACCTGATTTTATGCCGAAATCGACCTCGCCGCGCTCCATGGATTGACCCAGCTCCGCCATTAGCTCGCCGAGATCCATCCCGCGGTCCAAAACGGGCCGTGCCGGGCTGTATCGAATCTCCGCGTAAACGACCGACTGTTCAGCAAGATTCTGCAAATACTCATAAAGCACCAGTCCGTATATCTGCGGAGTCGAAAAGAGAGGATTGATGCCCGCCAGGGCTTTGATGAATTCGGGCAGGCTTTCGAACTCATGCGAACCGTCCGAATCTGGATTGAGCTTTTCTGGAATTTCGCGGCCCGCTTCGTCGGCGAGCCGCCGCAGGGTGGTCAGCCGGGGCGTAGCTTCCAGGTGGACGTGGAGTTCCACCTTCGGGAACGAACCTACAGCCAGTGTCGATTCTTGATCGATTCTGTCCTCTACATTGCCGGTTCGCGGCATGAATCTCCCAGTGATTCCCCTTATCTGTGTGTTGTAAAAGATACCATTCAGCCCGTCAGAGCCGTGCCGCCGTGTTTGGGATACGGTTGAACTCGGGCGAGGGTTCACCTGACAGGGGAACAGAGGAAGGTCAATGCCAAGAACTCCGCTCATTGCGGGAAACTGGAAGATGAACAACACGGTCGACAAATCCGTGGCACTGGCGCTTGCAGTTGCCGAAGGCGTACGTGAAATGCTTGCGGCGGAGGTCTCCGTCCATCCGCCTTTCGTCGCCTTGCAGGCGGTCGCGGAGGAGCTCAGCGATTCGCGTGTCAGTGTTGGCGCTCAGGACATGTACCACGAAGAAGCGGGCGCGTTTACCGGAGAAATATCTCCGCTGATGCTTGCCGGGCTTTGCTCGTCGGTGATCCTTGGCCATTCGGAGCGGCGCCATATCTTCGGGGAGCAGGATGATTCGATAGCGCTCAAGGTGCGGTCTGCCTTCGATCACGGCCTGACGCCGGTGTTATGCGTGGGCGAGTTGTTGACGGAACGCGAGTCGGGCCAAACCGAAACGGTGTTGAGCCGCCAGCTTGGCACAGTTTCGGACAGAATCACGCCGGACGAGGCGGCGAACATGGTCGTTGCCTACGAGCCCGTATGGGCCATCGGCACAGGTGTTAACGCCACGCCCGCCCAGGCGGGCGACGGTTGTGGGTTCGTAAGGAACTTCGTCGCGGAGCAGTTTGGTGCGGAATCCGCCGCGCGCTTGCGAATTCTTTACGGCGGCAGCGTCAACAACCGAAACTGGCGCGAAATAGCCCTGCAGGAGAACGTTGACGGCGCTCTGGTCGGAGGCGCGAGTCTCAACGCCGCCGACTTCTTGCGGCTCGTCGATATCTCCTGCGAAATTAGCGGCTCGTGAATCTGCAAGTTACGACCAGCGAGAATTCCCGAAAAGGTCGGCATAGGCGGTCGGCATCGAACCGGGATAAGCGGAGGCGTTGCCGATGTCCGACGGGCGGCAGATTCTACGCGTCTGCGCGCTTAATCAATTGAGTTGACCGCGCATTTCACCGTCATATGCACGACTGGCCCGGTACCAGCAAAAGCTGCGGAGCAAAGAAATTCCGGTCCGAATTTCACGCCATGCATTTGAAGAGGCGTTCCAAGACGGGATAGACGTAGCCAATGTTGAGCGAATTGCGCTGCGCGGTCAGGCGGCCGAACGCTACCTTGAGCGTGGTACATTCCTCTTGCTTGGATTCGAATCACCGGGCGGAACTCCGATTCACGTTGTAATCGAGGCGTCGGAGCATGAGTGTGTTGTCAAGACGGTGTATGAGCCCCACCCCGATGACTGGCACGAGGATTGGATGACCCGCAGATGAGCACCGGTAAGTGCCCAGAATGCGGATCGGACTCCCAATCTGCTGGTCATGGCCAGACCATTATCCGCCTTCAACGGGGAAATATAGTCGTCGAAATCGACGGAGTCCCTGCAGTTAGGCATTGCGGAAACTGTGGGGAGCCGGTTATAGAGATGGATGTCGCAAAGGTCGTAGAAGCAGTCGCGTCAAAGCAGATTGAATACGCAGGTAACGGCGTACAGCCGATCGTAATTCGGCTCCCATTTCCGCGCACAACCAGAGTAGGCCTCGATTGGGCAGGTACGTCGGCTGAACTCGAAGCGCCGGGCATTGAGAGCCTTATGGTCGCTGGCGCATGACCACGGCGCGGCGGCACTCCGCGCCGCACTCCAAGAGTGATCTCCTTTTCGCTGATCGACTCAAGGAGCGCGACCTAACTCCGTTTTGGTTCTCGGGCGGCTATTCTCTCGACAATGAGGCCAGCGCGCTCAATTTGGGTCAACCGGAAGAACATGCCTTCGCCGTAATCCAGGGCGTCTATGAGTCCGATGTCGACATCTCGCTTTCAGTGCGCATCGTTGCTTCATCCTCAGCCAACGGAGATGGATGGGCCGGTCTACTCATGCGCGGCTACGGATTAGGTACGCAAACGGGATATCTAGTTTACGTTCGATCCAGCGGACAGATCGAATTGATGACTTTGGATCACAAACGCATTGATTTGATGAAGATCCCCGAGTTGCAGCCTAGCGATTGGATACGCTTGAGAGCCAGGCTGGAAGGTCAGAATATCGAGGTCTCAGTTGATGGTCATGCGCCAGTAACGCTTTCGAGCGCCCACTTTATTGGACCGGGAATAGTGGCTTTACAGAGTTTTCACGCCTCAAGCCAGTTCAAGGACATTGAGATTCAAAGAATCCCGTCGCGGCCAATCTGAAAGCTGTCGACTTCTTGCGATTGGTCGAAATTGCTTGCGAAATTCAGACCGGTTGATCGACGTCTAACGCCCGGCGGAGTCCGCTACCGGCAGGCGCGACTGGGCGCTTATGGCTACCGGCGGTCGGGCGTCAACGTAATCCACGAGGTCGCGCTCGAGAATCCGACGGCCGATTCGGCCTCTCACCAGCGCCCGCAGGCGTCCATTTCGAATTAGCCAGTAGACCTCTGAAATCGACAATTGGAGGTAGAGAGCAACCTCCGCGACGGTCAATTCCCTGCCCGCCGGATTAAGCCTAAGCTCCAAATCGGACTCGCTGATTCGAACCGACCTGGGCGTTATCTTTATCGCTGGGAGGCGGCCCCGATAAATCTGGGCGTAGATCGCGGACTCCGATGTTCCCAAACGATCGGCGACTTCCTTGACCGTCAGCAGAACCGGCAGCACGGCTTCCCCATTACGTAGTGCGCCCGAGGCGCCATGAATCATTTGGATTCTAATGGGTTCGGTGATCGAGGAATGATGCGGCGGTTCGAAGCGTCAACGCTTCACTGGCGTATGATCCAATGCGTCCAGAGGATCGGTTGGAGGTGATGAAATTGCCGGAGCAGGGCGAGAGACGGCAAATCAGCTGCCAATCAGATGTATGTCGCGGCGGCCTAAGAACGATTGTCTATCGATCCGTGGGAGATCCCTTCAATTATCTGCGCTCGGGTGACGAGAAATTGGTGGAGGGCCATTGGCTTTGCATCTACTGCGGAGAAATTAAGCAACCCTACGAACTCGAAGAACCCGCCGATCGCGTAATCGGCGTCTAGCCTCGCGCTGTCGCGATACTCGATCCCCAGAAGAACGCGAGCGTCGCGACCGCGGCGAAATAGGCGAGGGCGGCATTTGGAGACCAGCCGCTCACCTGAAGCACTCCTGCATAGCCGAGCGCGGCGTGTAGAAGCGCCGCGATGGTGACGTAGCGGAAAAACCGCCCGTCGAACCAGGCACGGCCCAACATCAATCCCGCGCCCAGGTGCGCCCCAACCAGGAAAAGCTCCCGGACGATTGGAATGGCGGACTGACTCGACAGACCGGTCGTCAGCGCCGGCGATAGGAACCGCACGGACTCAAAGAGGGCAAAACCGAGCGCCACCAACAGACCCACCGTGACGACGGTGGCTCGATCGCTGCTGCGCCCCGCGACCAAAATCACCAGCAGAATTCCGACGAGCCGCAGTATCTCCTGAGCCAGGGCGCGAATGACCGACGAATATGCGCCGGTCAGGAGCGGCCGTCCGTCAACGGCCTCCTGACCGAAAACCGATATTAGTAGGTCGCGGGACGCGTTCTGAACGTCCGGTTGGACCCAGAGAACGGTGATGGGGTAAAGAATTATTCCAGTGATGAAGGCCATGCCGGCGGAAAGGCGAATCCACCCCATCGCGGGACCCAGCCGGGTCCAGAACAGGGCAAAAACGACGCTGAATCCCACGGCGCCCCAATGAGGAACCTGGAGCAACAGGGCTATCTCTTCCCATCGGGATACGAACCAGGCCATCGCGCATCGCCCTTGCCGCAGCGGGTAAATGGACGGCCGGTGCCGCGCCGGAAAGCCACCGGATGGAGTCCTAACGCGGCGACGGCTGCGCGCGGCAAGCGGCCAGCTCCGGTAGGGATAATATCGGTTGACGCTGGCGGAGCGGGGTGTCTAGCATTTGTGACGAATCCGCGCGTCCTTCAGTGGTGGGCGTGCGGGTTGTCGCCTGGAGGGAAGTATCCTCTTGGTAGTGCTAGGGTCGGTGGGTGAGCGGCTAATACCACCAGACTGTAAATCTGGCGCCCGAAAGGGCTACGCAGGTTCGAATCCTGCCCGGCCCACCGGTAGCGGAGAGGCTTGTTGAACCTCCGGCTCCCGGTGTAATTGAAAAGACGAGTCCGTCCGCACGGTCCCGTGGTGCAGTGGCCTAGCATATCTCCCTGTCAAGGAGAAGATCGCCGGTTCGAATCCGGTCGGGACCGCCAATAGGCGTTTTACAGGTTCAACACACGAGAAGGCTGAGCACGTAGGCCGCGTAACGGGTTGCCACAGCGCGTAGACGGGTTCTCCTGTGAAGGATTCAGTCGTCCCGTCCGAATGACGTTCCGAACCTATGAAATCCGGGCGAACCGAGCGGGAATCGAACTCACGGCCCACGGATTAAAAGTCCGAGGGCAGCCGTCCATTGGGTGATGCTGGATGCCGTCGTAGCCCGTGAATGGCTGACGGCCGTTCCAAATCGTCCATAGAAATCGGCAGCGATGCTGCCCCGTTGGCTGTCAACTTGCCTGTCAGCGATATCGCGGTAAAGCCCTGCGCGCGAGCACGGCTTGGTGGCTTCTAACGCCTGCCGCGCCGTTCTAGGTCAAGACGTGGGGCCGTCAATGGGGGCAAGAATCTCCGCCGGATTGCATGCAACCATGCGCCGTTCAGCAGAGGCCAAGCGCCGTTTGTGACCAAGTCTCGCCCAATTAGCGCCGCCGATTCTGAGGGTATGTACCAGTCTCCGTCCCCTCCCCCGAGGAGGGCACACACTACTTGGTCAGGTGGGAAAAGGCCGATTAATGTGATGTCCAGCATCGCCTTGCCGATCGCGGCCGTCATGGCGGCGCTGTTCGATCCGGAGAACGCTGGACCGGTTCCATGGGAGAACGCAAAGGCTCAGCCCGATCCGAAATGGCGCGTCGCACACCTGTGCCGCGGAAGCACTATCAACAGATCGTATGAATTAGTATCTCCAAGAAGGTCAAAGATGAGTGAAGGTAGAAGAGGTAGAAGATGAGTGAAGATCGAGCATGAGCGAGGGAAGCCAATTGAACGTGATCCTGGGAAGCGGCCCAATCGGGCTGGCCGTGGCTCGCCAACTCAGTAGCCAGGGGAAGCCCGTTCGCATCGTCAACCGCAGCGGACGCGCCGCCGCTCCCGAAGGTGTCGAAGTGGTCGCTGCGGACGTGATGGACGAACGTTCCCGGACCGCCGCCGTCGAGGGCTCGACAGCGGTCTTCAATTGTATGAATCCGCCGTACACAAAGTGGCCGGAATTGTTCCCTGCTCTGCAACAGGCCGCGATTGAGGCCGCCGTGGCTGCCGACGCGAAGTTGATTGTGGCCGAAAATATGTACGGATACGGTCATATCGATGGGCCAATGACCGAGGATACCCCGCTGCGTGCTACTACTAAGAAGGGCGCTGTACGAGCCCAAATGACGAAAGATCTTATGGAAGCCCACAACAGCGATAGAGTCCGGGCTGCGGCTGCACGCGGTTCGGACTATTTTGGCCCGCGTGGGCTCAACTCGATGATGGGGGAGCGGGTCTTTTATCCGATGCTCGCGGGCAAGAAAGTTTCCATGTTGGGCAGTGTGGAAATGCCCCACACCTACACGTACTTGGACGATTTCGGGAAGGCGCTTGTGATCCTGAGCGAGCGCGACGAAGCTCTCGGACACGTATGGCATGTTCCCAATGCCGAGACACTAACGACCAGGCAGTTCTTGGAGATTGCCTTCGAACAAGCGGAGGCAGAACCGCGAATCGGTACGATGCCAAAAATTATGGTACGCGTCGCCGGCCTGTTCGCACGGGACATTCGGGAAGTGCTTGAAATGATCTACGAATTCGAGGAGCCGTTCGTCGTGGACAGCAGCAAATTCACAAGTCAATTTGGCATCGAAGGGACGCCGATTCGCGAAGCGCTGACGGAGACGATCCGCTGGTTCCGCGACAACCCCAAGACGTAAGCCCTAGCATCGATGCGACCGGCCGGTTTTAGCTATTTGTGATGAACGAGAAACCCATCTCAACGGCGCCGATCGAGCTACGGCGACCTATTCACATGAGCTTCTCGAGAATCTGCGCAGATCACCGGCACTATGAACGGATAGTGATCAACGATTCTGATCACACCGTCATCGGCCCGATCCCTCTCGCCCCGACGATTACTAGAAAGTGGTAAACAGAAGATTGAGCTGCACCTGGGGCACGTCCGGATTGGTCAACTCGAACGGCGCAGCCCCTTAGTTGTGGGCTTGGGCAGAGCGGTCGATCGCCATTAGCCCTTGCGTCGAGGCGAAGCTGGCCCCTTACCGAGCGCGGCGGGCGGCGAGCAGCGGCCTTTGGGTCAAGGAGACTCCGGATCGCCTGGAGCGCAAGCTACGCCGGCCGGTATGCGTGGTCTATTCATCGATGATCCACGAGGGGTCATGGGCGCAGGGGTCGGCGTCTCCGTAGATCAAGGTGGACTTCCCATCAATGATATTGAGACAGCCGGTCGGCCTGGCTTCGACCTTCAAGCCGGAAATGTGTTGGAATGTGGTTGTAGCTGTGGAGGATTCTCTGCAACTCTGCGGACCAAGCCGACCTGGCGAGCCGAATGGGTTATCTTCGCCGAGGCCGAATAGCGGAAGCTCTGGGAATCCTCGCAATTGAACGTCTCTAATGCGCCGATAGGGGACCCGCGGAGAACCGATTAGCGATCTGCTCCGCTGCTGACTTCGAACGAATAGATCTCGGCGTCCCTGAGAAGGAAGCGGAGCTTCCGATACTGGAGTGCCGGGCGGCGATCTCCGGCGTCGGGATTGATCTCCGAGGGAAGCGCTGCGGCGCCACACCACGTAATTTCGTGCCGCACCGCGTCGCCGGTGAATACATCGCAGTCGGCCCACGTTCGACCTGCGAATGCCTTTCCAGTTACATCGGTGACTTCAGCCTTCAAGTAGCCTTTCGGACCGCATCTGGCGTTGATCGAGAGGCGGTCGCCCGGTGATACGAATGGTTGGGTCACGATGACTCCCTCCCGTACGTCGTTTGCGTCGAGGGAGACGTAGCCTTCTCGGCGCAGCTTGGCCAGACCGAGTCCGTAGCGGACGAGGTCGTCATCCCAGGCTTCTGGTACGTCGAGGCGCTCGTACTGTCCCACGTACCACCAGTCGTGATGGCAGATCGAGCCGCCGTAGTAAAACCAGGTCTCGTCGCCCACGTCGAGCGCTTGGATGTGATAGGCCTGAACCTGATCCCAAGAGCCGGGCTGACCGGATGTCAACCAAGCGCGACCGGGGGCGACCCGATTCCAGGAGCGACCGTCGCGGCTGTGAGCGAGCTGAACGTCGTTGAAGTTATCGACCATGTGAAAGACATCGAGGAATCCCACCCATTGGCCGCCCAGTCGAATCTGAGGCATTCCGTACAACGATTCGTCGATATTGTCGACGGCCGGATCCGGCGCCAGGACGCACCGCAGTTCGCTCCAGTGAAGGAAGTCAGGGCTTTCACATTGAAAAATCCGCCGCCTTCCGCGCCTTATGGCCGGACCGATCTGGCCATCGAATGCAGGCCCGCCGGGACCCACGCCTATGTCCAGGGGCGAAATCCGCGGCGGCCGTTCCTGCCAGGAGTGACGCGTGTTGAGTAGATAGGTTCGGCTGACGGGATCGAAGCTGAGATTTGCGACGTCACTCAGAGAGTTGCCGACCGATCCGAATGTAGGACGCTCGGCGAATGGGGTCCAGTGAATACCGTCAGGCGAATGAGCCGCACGCATCTCGTCCAGGTGTGGTGCCGCCGCGGGAGAATTCGTAGGGATAAAGCTGTAGAGGGACTTGTAACGGCGGTTGGGGTCGGACTCGAGGGGATCGTCAAGGACAGTCATATTCCAGACGCTGCCGTAATCGTCGCCGCCGAATATGCGATTCGTGACCTGACCTTCGAAGGTGTCAAGTCCCACCGGGGGCTTCTCCCAGTTAATGCCGTCGTCAGAATGGGCGTAGAGGCGAGAGTACTGGCTGTAGTCCCAAGCCATGATATTGCCGCCCTTGGCCGCATGTTTGGCACGGTCAAATTTCCAGTCCCCGTACACGCATTGAAACTGCCCGGTGTCGTCATTTCGCCATATTGCGTAATCGGCCGAGCCGAAGTAGACGAAATGTTCCCAGGGCCGATCCGTGGAGATCACCGGATTCCCCTCGAACTTCATTGGCTCATGGATGGAGCGCTTAATGTTCTGGACCGAATCGATAATGCCGTCGTCGAAGAAGTACTGAGGCGCGTGCCCGATAACGAGGGATGTGGCGTCCAGGTCGGACATCTGCGTGACTCCGCGAATAGCGAACCGGCGACGAATGACGATGTGCAGCTATTTCAGTTTGAGAAATCGTCAGTCAGAACAGTAACAGTCGCTCACGATGAGGTGCAGCATCGGCGACGCGCTCGACGCGTCCTAGTAAGCCGCGTGAAACACCTTGATGCGTCGGACGGCCCAGAGTCATAAGCGAACGGCATTGGTTCGACATGGATGCGCTGTGGACGCAGGAGGTCTCTGCGCCTCAGATGGCTGACGATGACAGAACCGAATTAGGGGTGATGTTCCGTTCAACGTTCGGTTTCGCCCGTGGTAATGCGGTGCTCGAAGTTGAAACCGGCACAACGGGAGTTGTCAGCGCGGAACGATGACTGGGCAAGACCTTGACCGCGCCTGTATTAGTCGCAGCCAAGGTAACTGCTAAAGTCGATTTGCGTCCGAATTTGAAAAAGGGGCAAACCGAGCTGTGGGGAATATTCGTGTCCCCCGAGTTGGAGAGGCAAATGGAGCCTAACGACAAGGATCCGGCCCTTCGCGTCCCTTTCCCTCCACTGCTACATCTACTAGGTCTTGGGGCGGGGATATTGCTGCATCTGCTTTGGATGCGATTGAGAATCTTCCCGGAATCCTGGATCGGCCATGCCACAGGCTGGCCAGTTGTCGCGGTGGGGGTCTTGCTCTTCGGTTGGGCTGTATGGTCGATGATCCGCTCCGGAGAAAACCCCGATCCGGATAAACCGACCCGGGCGATTCTTTCAGCAGGACCGTTTGCGTTCACCCGGAATCCCATATACGTGGCGATCACCGTTTTCTATGTGGGTGTCGCCCTTGTCATGAACACGATTTGGATGATCATCCTCCTGCCCGTGGCGCTCCTCTACGTTCATTACGTCGTGATAATCCGTGAAGAGCGTTATCTGGAGCAGCTTTTTCGCGAGGAATATCTCGAATATAAAGCCCGCGTCAGGCGTTGGATATAGAGCCCCGATGCCTTTACAAACGCCCTATACGGTTGAACCTCCGGCCGCCGATTGCGCTCACGTCGTACGAACGTCATTCATCGGGTAACGGTGTCTAACGATCGACAGCCCGAGCCTTTGCGCGGGGACGTCGCTATTGACTCATCGTGATTAGTCTCAGAGCATTTCCGTTCTAAAAGCTTGATGGCTTCAGCACACCGCAAGCCGCGATACGGTGCGCTAGCCTGGCCAGCGTGATCTGCCTCCGGGGCTATAACCATGCGTTGGTAGAAAGGGAGAAAAAGTATGAGGTTGGGCATTATCGGCTGTGGCGCGAGGGCCAGGCATCACCTCGAGCGGAAAGAGTATTTCGAGAGCTTCGAAGTTGTCGCCTACTCGGACATCACGGAGAACTCGGCCAAAGGCTTACTCAATGAGTTCGGCGGCGGTTACGCGACCACTGATTCGGATCGAGTGATTGCCGACGACTCGATCGACGCCGTGCTTATTGCCACGTTTCACGACTCACATCGTGAGTATGCGGTCAAGGCCGCGCGAGCGGGCAAAGCCATCATGCTGGAAAAACCGATGGCGCTTACCAACGAGGAGTGTCAGGAGATCGCCGAAGAAGTAGAAAAGGCTGGAGTCCTCTTCACAATGGCCTACTTCCTGCGCTACTTCCCGATCGTGCAGAGAGTTCGTAGAGAGATCCCACAGCCGCTCATCACCGTCGGTCAGATGATGTGCAACACCTGGTCTGACGACCTCTGGGCTCAGGACCCTGTTACCGGGGGCGGGAATGTGCTCTCCCAGGGCTGCCACACGGTCGACATCATCTATTACATGAACCAGTCCGAAATGGTAAGCATTCATGCCTACGGCGGGACCATGACCCACTCGAACACCGACACCATCGACATCGCCGTGGCCAACATTCAATTCGATAACGGGTCGGTATGCAGCTGGATCCAGGGTGACCCAGCCCAATGCAGCTTTCTATCCAAATTCTTTATGGAAGTAGTAGGGCGGGGAGAGACTGCCACCCTTCACAATCGCTTCCATGACTGTGTGATTTCACGCAAGGACGAGAAGCCTATCAGCGTGAGTGCGGAACGCGACTACGCCGACGAAGACGCAGAAGGACTCGCCCAACAAATGCTCGACTTCATCGATTGCGTCGACCACAACAGGCAACCCGTCATAGGCGCCAACCTCCGCGATGGCGTCCGGTCGACGGCGGTAGTTCTCTCGGCCTTCGACTCTATTCGTTCCGGGGAGCCGCGCGAGATCAGGTTCTAGTGGCTGCCTTCCTTCGCGTCGCTTGAGCCTGCCATCCAGAATTGATGATGTCACTATCTCGGAATAATGCTCCCCTGAAGTGTTACTTATCTAAAAACGTGGTTGGAGCATCGGTACGAAATATCCGGCCTTCATGTTTAATCTCTGAAAAGGCCTTTGCCGGTCACTACGACCGATGCAGCGCGGCGCAGAGAGAATAACTCCACTCAACCTTAGCTAAATGCTGGCCCCCATCTCCTCGAGGATCATGTGGGCCGCATTGTGGCCGGGCGCGCCGGTCACCTCGCCGCCCGGATGCGTGCCTGCGCCGCACATATACAAACCGTCGATAGGTGTTCGATAGTCCGCCCAGCCGGGTAGCGGGCGGCGGCGCAACACCTGCTGGGGAATCATGTCGATGTGGCGGATGTTTCCGTCGGTAAGTCCCACGCGCTCCTCTATGTCCTCAGGAGTGAATACAGCCCAATCCACGATTGCTCGCCGAATGTTAGGCGCGTATTGACTCAGCTCGTCGATTAACCGCTCTCCGACAGCCTCCTTTTCATCAGACCACGTTCCCCCCTTAATTTTCGCCGGCTGGTAGTAAACCCACATGGACATCACGTGATGCCCCTCAGGCGCCAGCGTCGGGTCGTAGACCGTGGGTATTTGCACCTGCATGACCGGGTATCGACTGGCCCTGCCTCCGCGGGCGTCCTCCCAACTTGCCTGGTAGTAATCGAGCGACGGGCAGATCTTGATCGAAGCTAGATGCTTCGGATCGAAGTCTGGACCCAGATACGCTGAGAAATCGGGCAGCTCATTCAACGCGCAGTGAAACTTGAGCGAGGCGGAGTTGGTGTTCAGGCCGCGGATTCCGCGCAAGAACTCTTTGTTCAAGTCTTCTTCATCGACGAGGGTCAGAAAAGTGCGTTTGGGGTCTGCATTCGAGACGACGACGTCCGCCTCCAGCACTTCGCCGTCGGCCAGCTCCACGCCCGTCACGCGACCTCTTTCAGTGAGGATGCGGGCCACCTCGGCGTCGGTCCTTATCGACGCCCCGTGCGCTTCAGCCGCGCGCGCCATCGCAATGGTGATCGTGCCCATCCCCCCGCGCACCAGTCCGTGGTTCTCCTGGTCGTCGCGGAAGTCGGCCAAGTGGAAATAGGCCGACGCGTAGGCGCTCCCAGGCGCGGTGATGTCGCCCCCGTCGACCTGCGAGCAGACAAAGGCTCTCATCTCCTCCGATTCGAAATATTGCTCCAGCAGATCCTTCAAAGGCACTGTCAGCAGCGTTTCCAGAACGTCTTGTTCGCCCATATCACGGGCTTTGTCGAAAAGTTCCGTGAGCGTGGGCGGCGGACAGAGAAAGTGCTCGTTGAGGATTCTGGAAGCGCTCTTCCAGAAACTCATCCAGCGCGGAAATGACTCGGCATCGTGAGGAGACACGCGATCGATCTCCTCAGCGCTTTTGTCGTCGTCGTGCCACAGTCTGACAAAGTTCCCGTTCGGAAACGGCATGAACCGCATCGGCTCCAATGAATAGACGTGAAACCCATGCTTCCGCAGCTCCAGCTCCTCGATGACTTTCTGTTGCAGCAGATGGCAGATGTAGGAGCATGTCGAGAGGCGGTAGCCTGGGAACCACTCCTCGGTCACTGCCGCCCCGCCCACGAGCTCCCGGCGCTCCAAAACCTGCACATCTAACCCGGCGCGGGCGAGATAGGCCGCCGCTACCAGCCCATTGTGGCCGCCGCCAACGATGATCACCTGCTTGTCTGCCGCCACGCTCATCCCCCTGCTGAATCGATCGAATGGTTCGCCTGTCAGGCTTCTGAGGCCAAGCCCCAGAACCGACAGAGCCACAGCATAGCCTTGGCAATCTCCCGAGGTTTGACCATGGGTGCCTACTTAACGCGCAATGCGAGCTCCGCTCAAACTCGGCTTGCCGACCGCTCCGGAAGTTGCATTTGGCGACGAGCACGAGTTCATGTCACCGGCAGCTCAGCTCGTTGCCCAACCAGTACTCGTTTTCCTTGTAATATGGTGCGCTGTCCTTCCCGAGCTATCAAAATAGTTGTCAATGAGAATCCTGCCACCGCGTTTCTCGGTTGGCCTCACTATTAAGAAATAGTGATCTGGAGTTAAGTGATCCAGGAATTCTTGCGGCATCCTGGCCACCACTTTTTCGTCGGTGACGATTAGGAGTGACACCGCACCGTATTGCCTACTTCGTGTCCGTCGACGGGACCGTACTGGAAGGCCGGTTCGAGACCAAGCCCGTCCCTCCGCCGCGATTACGTGTTGATTAATGGCAAGTGCGGCCCCGGCCGCTTTAGCACAGTCGGATTGATGGTCAACTGGAAAAGCTTCGGGCAGGAGTTCACGCGTGAGAAATGTCGAACTTTCAAGTGTGACGGCGCCCATCAAAGGGAGACTTCGTCGGGCAAATAACGGTCAACGAACTTCGGGAACCGATAAACTTGCGGTTCCATGTAAAGAAGGCGTCCCTATCCATCTTTCAGACCGCCGATCCATGAGTCAAATCGGCATGGGGTGAATCGCGATGTTCGTTTTGCACGAGCGCCATACCCGGTTCCATGACCAGCTCTTGGTTACGTGTCCCCGTGGCCCGTGATCACGTCCCGCCGGTCCCAGTGGACGCGGCCCGCAGATATGAGCAAGACGGCTTCTTTATCTGTGACCAACCTCTCGTTCCGCCGGATGTGGTGACCGGTGCGGTCGAGGGGATGGATGCTATCCGTGCCGGAAGTTACGACACCGGAAGGCCGCCGTATACCTCCCCCTGGAATCCAGGAGACGATCCCGACGCACTCTGCAAAATCGAACTTCCTCAGCTCGCCAGCCGTCCGGTCAGGAAGTTGATTAGCCATCCTGCCATCGGCCGGTGGGCAGCAGAGTTGACGGGTGCGCGCGCCGTCCAAGTCTGGTGGGTGCAGCTCCTCTACAAACCACCGACTGCGCGGCGCGGCGACGATTCGACGAACGTCGGTTGGCACCAGGACCGCCAGTACTGGGGAGCCTGGGAGGACGACAGCGAGTTGCTGACCGCCTGGGTCGCGTTGAGCGACGTTAGCGCCGAGGCGGGACCCGTGATTTACCTGCGTGGATCGCACCGATGGGGTGAGCGCGACGAAGGCGCCTTCAAGGAGACCGATCACGCCGCCCAACGGCGGCGGATTAAGCTGCCCGAGAATGCCGTATGGGAGGAGGTGCCGGCTATCCTGCCGGGGGGCGGCGTTGTATTTCATACGAAGACTACCTTGCACGCGAGCGGCCCGAATCACTCACACGCGCCGCGACGAAGCTTCGCCATCCACATGCGCACGGAACGCGCCCGGCCGAAAGGGGGAAAACGCGAAGGCCTCACTCAGTTCATCGACGATGACAGTGTCTGTCCAGTCATCTTCCGTCGGAAGGGCGCGACGTTTCCCGAGCAGGGTGCGACTCGACATTCGCACGCCGGGTGGGATTCGAACCCACGGCCTACGGATTGAAAGTCCGTTGGTCGTTTTCGCCTAGATTTGGCCGCGTCTACCCTGTGAACCGGCAACCGAAAACAAAGTCCGTTGCCTGTCTGAAAACGAATTACGCGAGAAATAGTAGCGAAATTGCTCGGAAATAGGGTGAAAAATACCAAGTATCTCCTCTCCTTTGCCGGTGCCGGAAGATTCGGCGGTTCGACAAGTCGTTAAAGCTTGCGAACCTTACTTGCGCTAGATCAAACGGCCGACGGATGCGCCATCGACTGTCGCCTCTCTGATCGATCGTGACTTGTTTGCGGCCCCGATAGCGTGAACTTCGTCTAGCTCCTGAGTCAGTGAATTCATGAGCGCTTCATTGGGCTCATCGCCGGCGGCAACGACCACAGCGTCAAAGGGACCCATCGATAGCTCGGCGCCTGTGAACAGGTCTCGCAGTACCACCTGATGATCTTGGACGCGCGCTATGTCAAACCCGGCGCGGAACGAGACTCCCCTCTCGGACAATTTCTGAAACAGCAAGGTACCATCCCGGAAGCCCATGTGCTGGGCTACCCGATCCAGGGCAGCTACGAACTCGACTTCAATGTTTTTGGAGCTCAGATAGTCGGCCGCTACAAAGGCTGGCGCATGTCCGTAGCGATCAACCACGAGCACTTTCGCGGCTGAATCAGTATCGCCCAGCAAAACATCATTCACGGCAAATAAGTGATCCGCGTCCAGTCCGGGAACTGCGGGCCTGAGGGGGCGCGATCCGGTCGCGACTAGCACCACATCGGGATTCTCGTTCAGAACCGTATCAGGCGTGGCATCCACGCCTACACGCAAATCGAACAGTCCCTTAGCCGCCTGCCTCTCGTAAAAGTTGGCCACCTCGGCAAACTTGCTACGTAGAGGGCCAGCGCCCGCCAGCCGTACTTGACCTCCCACTTGCAGGGATTTCTCGAGCACCACTACATCGTGGCCGCGCCCGGCAGACGTGAGCGCCGCTTCCATGCCGGCCGGACCTGCGCCAACGATCAAGACACGCCTCGGCGCGGGAGAAGCCCTCAGCTCTCCCCAGTCAAGCTCGCGCCTGGTGACGGGGTTGTAGAGGCACGCGACAGGCTCTATCTCCAAGCAGTCGAGGCAGCGAATGCAGTGCCGGATGTCCTCCGGGCGCCCTTCAATTACCTTTTTAACAAAATGCGGATCGGCTATGTGGGCCTTCGTCATGCCGACGAGATCCACCTGCCCTGAGGCCAGCGCCTCTTCCGCGAGGCGAGCATCGGTAATTCGACCGGAGTGAATCACCGGAACGTCTATTTCACTGCGAATCTTCGCAACGATTGGCAGCAGCTCGCCGTCGGGTAGATACATCGGACCGTGATGCACATGATCCGTGCCGGCCGTCAAGCTCACGTAGTCAATTAGGCGCTTGGCGGTGAGTATCCGGATCAATCGAATGTAGTCTTCTTCCCCCATCCCGCTGGGATGAAAGTCCCGCGCCTTGAGTCGCACGCCAACAACGAAGTCATCGCCCACGGCAAGCCGGATTGCCGATAGAGTCTCAATCACCAACCGCGCGCGATTGACCAGACTGCCGCCATACTCGTCGTTGCGCTTGTTGTAGACAGGACTCAGGAACTGAGCGTGGAGGTAACTCTCGTGCGCATGAAGCTCTACCCCGTCCATGCCGCCGGCCTTCGCCCGATATGCACCTTGGCCGAACGACCTGACTATCTCCGACAGTGCCTGAACTGACCAATCCCGCATCGGAGGTGGCTCAAGGGGAAGAGCCGCCGACTCGGCGGCGGGCAGCGGCGGCAAATGCTCGCCCAACTGAAGGCGCGCGGTGGCGCGTCCGACCACAACTGGGGCTTGGTCGCCTATGTGGATCAGCTGAGCGATCACTTTTGCGCCGTGCTCGTGGACGGCATCCGCCACGCGCTGATAGCCGTCAATGAACCGATCGTCTAGGTTCTGAAAGTAGACCGGTCCTCCGTCGGGTGTCACCGCGGTGGCCCCTACCGTCACCAGTCCGATGCCGCCCTTGGCCCGCTCTCTCATATAGGCGACGAAGTCGGCGTTCGGAAGCCCTTCGTCGTCGGACATCCACTCGGCGTAGTGGGCAGTGCTGCAGATACGATTCCGCAGAGTGAGATTCTTGATGGTGAACTTGGAGAAGATGTTGGGGAAATCAGGATTCATCTATGAAGGGTCGTAGACTCGCGCGCCTGACTCGGATGGGGGTGACTTGAGCTGACGTTCTGCAGCATAGGGCTGGGATTCCTACCGGCCGTCACTGGGATGCCAATATGACGTGTAGATGCTGAAGCTTTTTTCGCTATACATGATAATTTCCCGGCGCTTGTAACTACTCACAATTTCCATACGTGGCACCGAGATGTGGAACGGGGCACAGCGCGATTTCGGCTCTCTCAGATTTCAGACCACGGAGCTCAACCAGGTGAAATTCTCCTTGGTCGACGCTCCCTACGAATCCACCACTAGCAGATGGCATGATTTTTCTCGAAGCCAAGATGCCACAAAGCGACTCATTGAGAGCGGCGGCGAGCTAGGAACCTAGTCAGCGGACGCAGCCAACGCTGCTTTGCGAGTGCGGTGCCAAATCGACGCAACGCGGGCTGTCGGTAGGCCTGCGCCAGGACCTCGGTGATTCGGTCTCCAACCTTTGTATACTGGCGGTCGTCCCTGGCTAAGTCCTCTGTGGACCGACCGCCTAGGCCAAGGTCCTGCAGCACTACCTGCGCCGCGTTGTGTCCGGGGGCACCGTTGACGGCGCCACCTGGATGCGTCCCGGCGCCACAAAGATAGAGCCCCTCTACAGGGGATCGGTAGTCCGACCACCCTGGCACGGGACGGGACCCAAAGAGCTGGTTCAGGAACATGCCACCGTGGAATATGTTGCCTCCAGTCATGCCGTACTCGCGCTCGAGGTCCAGCGGTGTGATCGTATAGGTGCCAACGATATTGCCCTTAAGGTTGGGCGCGTATTCACACAGGGTCTCGACGACCCTTGTGGTGAACTCCGGCTTCAGATCGTCCCAGGTGCCCTCGGCCAGATCGATCGGAAGCTGCTGTATCCCGGTATTGATTAGGTGTTTCCCGGGCGGGGCCATGTCAGGGTCGTGGACCGTCTGGATGATCACTTCGATCATTAGCTCGTCCGGCAGCCGCCCATACTTCTCGGCGTCCCAGGCCATCTCGAACCGCTCAACGTCGGCGCCGAGCATTGTGTGACCGCGGTGCTGCGGACCCACTTCAGCGGACTCGAAGCCTACGTAATGGGGCAACACACTGCTCGCAACTTGTACTCGCGCCATGGAGCCCCGGAAGTCAAGGGAGCGCACCTCGTCTACGAAGGCGTCGGGAAGGTGCTTCGGATCGACAAGGCTAAGATAGGTGTGCTTGGGGTCTGCGTTAGAAACCACGACCCCTGCGCGCACCTCCTCACCGTCTTCCAGTAGGACGCCGCATGCTCTCCCGCGCTCGACGATAATGCTCTCTACAGGGGCGCTGGTGCGGACCGTCGCACCGAATTGGCGCGCTCCTTTGGCCATCGCCTGGGTGATGTTTCCCATCCCTCCGCGGGCGAATCCCCACTGTCCAAATCTGCCTTCGAAATCGTTCATCGAGTGGTGGGTGAACTCGTAAGCAGTGCCCGGGCTTCTCGGACCTCCATAGATGGAGACTATGGCCACGAAGGACAGGAAGCCCTTCAGCAGGTCCGACTCGAAGTAGCGGTCCAGCAGGTCCTTGGCGCTCAAGCTCATGAATTCAGTGAAAAGCTGGCTATTTCCACTATCCTCGAACATTCGGACTATCTCGGATAGCGGGGGTGGCGTCCTCAGCCAGGTCGGCTCGATGACGCCCGCGACCCTCTGGAGGCGCATTCCGAACTCCACAAAAGCCTCGGTGTCCTTGCGGCCGAAGCGCTGCTCAAACTCGCGCAAGGTACGGTCGAGCTCCTTCCAGACAAAAAATGGTCGCCATTCGAAGCTATGCTGCAAGCGAGGACATCATCGTCCTGGTACGTCTCGAGCCCGAACCTTTTGAGCTCAAGGTCCCGAACGATCTGAGGGCGTAGGGCGCCGGCCACGAAGGCACACGAAGACGACTTGAATCCCGGTATTAGCTCCTCGGTGACGCACGCTCCACCCACGATAGGTCGTCGCTCAAGGACAGTGACTTTCAGTCCCGACCGCGCCAGGTAGTTGGCCGCCACAAGTCCGTTGTGGCCGGCGCCGATGATGACTACCTCGTTGACGTCAGAACCCATTTGGGCGGGATCATAGCGGATTGCAAGGCGATGCTAGGAGCTCAGGCCTCTCGAGACTATTACCGCGGCATCATGGAGTCGATTCGGAATGGGATGTTTCTGTTCTCGGTCTCTGGCGAACGTCTCCTCGGAAATCTCGGCCGTTTGATCGGAAAGCCGGATACGGTGTGACGGCTACTCTTGTATTTGAGTGCATTGATTGGAAGCCTATATGCCGCTAGCTCAGACCAACCAGCTTCATTCCTGTGATCCCCAGGAGGCTTACTACCCCGACCGAGACGGCGGCGCCTAGCCCAACGTACAGCGGCTTGAGACCTAGCATTCTGAACTGTCCGAAGCCTGTCGCAAGACCTATCCCTGCCATGGCCACGGCTAGAAAGTTCCCCGCCCACGTCTTGACTCCGACTGTCAAGTCTGCCCAACTCGCGGCATCGATTACGCCGTACGCCATCCCCGAGTCCAGGGTGGCGTCGCCGATCGTGCGCACCACAGCCATGAAGACGAATCCGAGAATAAACAGCGGGAAACTTCTCAGGACACTGATCTTCCTGTGATCTGAGGCAGGGCCCGTTATTCGCCGTCGATAGAGATAGGCCATGAACGGAATGACCGCGACCATGAAGACGTTGCGTACCAGCTTCGTCACTGTCGCTACGTCGAGGACCCGTTCCCCTTCAAACACCTTGGGCGTATATAAGGCCCGATCCCGCCACCTGGGCCGTTTCGTGGATCGAGGTGCCAAGGAAGCGCCCGGCGCTCAAGGCGTCGTCGTCGAAAAGTGCGTTCGCCAGATAGGGATAAAGGAACATAGCCAGAATGCCAAATACCGTTATGGTAGCGACGGCATAAGCGATTTCCTCTTCATCGGCCTCGATGGCGGGAGCAATCGCAACGATTGCGGAAGCCCCACAGATGCTGGTCCCCACAGCGATTAGGACGCTCATCCGCGATGGCACATTGAGCCATCTGGCCAGCCAGTGCGCGACCAGCCCGGCGGAGACGACGCACAGAACGATTAGGGGAATGCCAGCCGCGCCCACTTGTATTGCCTCTCCGAAACCCAGCCGGATACCCAGGAGAATGATGCCCAGGCGCAAGATCCACTTCACGCTGAAACGTATACCGGGCTGAAAAACGGCAGGCAGCGAAGTCACGTTTCTGATGACTATCTCAATGAGGATGGCCAGCATGATCCCGGAAACGGGGCTATTCTCGAACCCCAGCAGATCCTGGCCGAACCAGCCGCTGGCAGAGAAACCCAACCATGCGACGCCCACCGTCAATGCCAACCCCGGCAGCAGTGATACGGCGGCGAGAAACCGTTCTCTCACCGCTCCTCCTCGGCCGGGAAGGTGCATTAACTCGACCAGGGTCGATTATCGCCCACGTATCAGTCGGGTCTTCGGATTAGTGGGAGTTGCCTCAAGCTAGCCGATCGCTGAACGGACGGGGCTTGTTGCTGATGGATAGTTGCCCGGCCGATTGACCCTAATCTGATGGAGTTGCGACAGCCTCCCCGCGGCAACCACACCGTTGCGCTCCGAGGGCGAGTACGGTTCAAACGGGCATCTTGCGGCCGGTCAATTTGCGGCCGGCGGCGGCAAGTTCTTCGCCCGCGTCACCGGCGATTAACATTGCGCCGATGTCGTTAATCAAATGCGCGGCCTGTTGATCAGCGCTCATCGACGGGTCGTCCCACATGCAAAGCCAAAGGACTCCGGCTTTGTCGCAGGCGGCCTTTACCTTTCTCCACGATTCTTCCATTTCCGGCGAGTAGGGGGGATTCTTCCATTCGGGATGTCCGAGGAACAGCCCCATGTCACCTGGTCCCCACTCGCCGAAGGTCACGCCGGGTACCGACATGCACATCTCCGCCTGCTCCAGGCCGAACCTTTCTTCAACTTTTATTCCAATCATCAGTTCGCCGATGGGGTTCAGCGGCCAGGGGTCCGCTCGATGGGTGTAGTCGATAGGATCGATGCCCCATATCTCGGCCGCCTGCATCTCGCCGCCGTGGCCGCGAGTTCCAACACCGAGACCATTACCGACCCCTTCGATCTGGTGGGGATAGCGACACGATTCGACAAAAACGCGCACCGCATTCGGATCCCGAGCGTGCGCCAGGTAGAGCCCATGCACTCCCGCGCTGAGGATGTGTCGGATTTGCCAGGCATTGAAGCGCACTTCGTCCGCACTCATGCCGGTTGCGGGAATCGTGCACATGACGGCCGGAGTCAAGTGTCCGCTGCGAGTTGGGCCCGCATCCTTGAGTCCCCGCATGAAGTCATAGAGGGCGCCGGTGTCCATGGATATGTGCTCGAACTCGATGCGCAAGTAATCCGCCCACGTTCTACAAATGTCGCGGCCGTATTCGTAGCCAAGGTCAGGAACGTTGACGCGGTCGTAGTAAACGGGCTGACCTTGGTCGAGTAATTCAACACATCTATTGATTCTGGGCATGGTCCATCCTGTTGGCTTGCGTATAGCGATACGGTGACGGGATTCATTCGGGCGAGAATATCCGAGGACCGATTGAGCGCGAAATTTCTCTTCGTGGTTAACGCTCGATTGATACCGTGCGCGTTAGATGGAGCTCGGACAACTTTGGCGAACTCTCCCTAAAGTAGATTCCATCGAGGAAAATTGCAGTCGAGATGCTGTTAGGAAAAGACTCGACCCCACGTTGAACAGGCGTGCGATGCCCACTTTCGCGGCTCAAAGGCACCTAGGTCAGCAGCGGGCGATGGGAAACCATGGAAACCGATTGAGTTTGATTCACGCGCACCAAGGGGCGTCGGAACTCCAGCGATTGTGTTTTGGCATCCCGCGGTCAGCGAACCTCGAGCGAGCGTCATGCCAGCTTTGTACCCAGGTTGCATGGTCATGCAATTCTAACGATGGATCCCTGCGGCTGCGTGCGACGAATCCAGGAAAAAACTTGCGCCCGGTAGGCTGACCGGTGGGCTGGTAACGCAGGTCGAGACTCCAGCGCACGGAATCGCTGACGTTTGGTAGAGCCCTGTGCATCGTGTTTCGAGCGAAGAGGATCACCGATCCAGCACTGACGGGAACTGGAGTCATTCTGTCGAGCTGAATCAGGTCGTCTGGAATAACCAAGCCAGTGCCGGATCCAGCCGTGTTAACGCAATGTCCGGCGAGCCCCTCGAGATGGCTCCCTGGCACCACCGCCAGGCATCCGTTTTCCTCTTTGACATCAGTAATGGCCACCCAAGCGGTGATCATTTTGGTGTCATCCGAGTCTGCCGTGGCGACCCCGCCGTCTTGATGCCAGGATGTCGTATTGGAGACTCCCAGCCCCTGGTTCCAATGATTTTGCTCGTTGTGCAAGTTCTGGGGAACTTTAAGGCGAATGTGCTGAATTGGATTTGAATAGATTTCCGGACCGATCAAAGGCTCGAGTACGTCAAGAAGCCGGGGATTGCGCAGGATATTGAATGCCGGCTTGCCCAGATAGATCTGCGTGTCATCGCGAATGTTTTTCTGAGTCAAGATTATGTCGAACGGTCCCAAGTCCAGTGTGCCGGACTGACGGACAACGTCCATAACTCGATCTTGAAACAAAGCAGCTGGATCGTAGCTTGAGATCTGTCCGCTCGACAGGAGATCGTCGGCAACCGAATCAAGTATGTCGCTGTAGTCGGCCATGAGAGGAGCGAAATCACTTTTCGGTTCGAAGACATCGTCTATGACTACATAGCCCTCGGACTCGAATTGATCAACCTGTCCTTGCGTCAGTCCCAATTGCTCTACTGCCATTGGCTCATTCCTCAAACGACGTTGCACGACCTACAGTCGGCCCATCGATGTCCGTACGCATTTGAACACTGTACACGCAAGACGCCTTCACAGCGGGACTTACGTTGGCAGTCCGTTCGCTAGCCTCGAACCCGAGCGGGTGGAGCATTGTTCAGCGGCCAATCATTCTTCAGAGAGCTGTGGCCTAATCTCCTGACCGTTCGGAAGCAGCGCGCGGAAGGCAAACAGCCAGGTGCCAAATGAACGGCCCTGCCGCTGCGCGTCCTCGGGGTTGTGCAGCTTGATCCTTACGCGGTTTGACCCGGCCTTCAGGCTGACGTTATGGGAAACCGAGTCGAATATGACCTTCTGGTCAAACGTCTCCCAGGGGCCGTCGTTTATCTGGAGCCTGATATCACTCACCCACCCGAGCTGGATTTCAGCCTGTGTGTCTTCGCGCACACTTAGCCACGTTTCAGCGAATCCGATTGCAGGCCATTGAACCGTATTCTCAAGACCGATGGGCCGGAAAACATGACTGAAATCAACAAATCCATCGATATCGGCGTATTTCTGCCAGCGGGCGATATGGCGATCACCCCTCCTCCATACCGAGGCCTGATCGGGGGGCACGGCCGAGTACGGCTCCGAGATTGCAATGATGTGCTTCTGCGGGCCGGTGCGCTCCTCTGTCATCTGTGGATAGTCAGTCTGCTCGTAGGTGGCATCCGGGTCGAAGGGATCGTCCTCAACCGGCAGCCTCTCTTCCATCATTCGACCGCCTCGTGGATGAAACGGCCCGCACAGCCACCACGTCGGAGATTCATCTACCAGGTCGCGATCACCCCGCGGAAGCTCAGCTCCGGGCATTAGCTGGTCCCACGAAGGCATTCGGAAAAACTCCCGGTGCGGGGGATCTTGATACCAGTAGACCGTGCTGCAGATGTCGTTGGCGGCCGATCCGAACCGGAACTGAATTCGCCGATCGAAGTTGATCGCGTCGTTCTCGAAGAAGCGATAGGCGATGATGCGCTGCCAGGCTCGCGCGGTGCCCATATCCTCGTATTCGTAGTAGGCGATCGCCTGGTCGAGATGCGTTGATGCCTCGTGAATAGCGCCTCCATGACCGCCGCTGAAGGGCGTTTCGCCGCCGAGGCTGCGGAGATGAGCAAATGGTCCTTGAGGCGAGTCAGGATTGTTGACGACATAGATATGCTCCCCGCCTGCATGGGACCAGCGAGTGCGATCGTCGTACACGCGAACTCCCAGCGCGTAACCCAGAAGGCGGCCGCGCCCGACAGCGTCGAGAATCGTGTAGTTTCGCCCGAACGCCTCGCAGGGGAACTCACGCCGAAACTTGGCATGGAAGCGCATCGTCTCTTGGAGCGACTCCGCGGGATAGCGGTGGAAATCGACTTGCCAAAAAATGCTCGTGTTGTCCTCGACCCCTGGTCCCGCCTCGATCTCGATACGTGCGGACTCGGAGAAGGGCATGGGAAAGAAGAGAGTACTGATGGAGTGGAACTGCAGGTTGATGTAGCGGGAGTTCATCGGGTAATAGTTAACGCCGTTGACCATGCCGAGGAAATCCCCAAGGGGAGCTTCAACCGCCGGTTTCTCGGCTCCGTCCCAGTACATTCTGATAATGATTTGCCGAAGGCTGGCCGTTGTCGCCGAGGTCCCGATTGTGGTTTGAAATCGGCGAATGCAGCCCGCGCCCTCGTAATCCATTAGAACTACCGGCTCCCCGGTCTTGACGGGAGTAACGGTAACGGTCCGCGCGGGGGCAAAATCGTCTGGCAAATCTAGAAAGTCCACTTATATTCCTCCCGGTTATCCCGCGACTCCGGACGAGCCGGAAAAAACCTGTAAACCGCTTATCGCGCTGCGTTTAATCCGTGCCGCCCCTCATGCCTACGGGCGTCCGCGTCGTTTCGCCTAAGGCCAACGACCGTGAACTCAACCGTGCGGCTAACGGCCGGTGAGACCGGTCAGCTGTATGCCCCGGATGAAGTATTTCTGGGCGACCGCAAATACGACCAACACTGGAATCAGCGACACCGTCGAGGCCCCCATGAGGAGATTCCACGGCACATTGTCTTCATCGCCAATGAACGACCTTAGTCCAAGCGCGACCGTACGGACATCCACGCTGGAGGTGAACACGAGCGGATGCAGGAAGTCTTCCCAGTGCTGGACGAAGGAGAAGATCCCCACCGCCGCCAGGGCGGGACCCGAGAGCGGAAGCATTATCTGCCAATAAAGCCGGAAGTGCGAAGCGCCGTCGCATAAAGCGGCTTCGTCGAGTTCGATGGGAAGCGTCCTGAAGTACTGTCGAAGAAGAAAGACATAGAAGGCAGCTCCGCCGAACCAGAATTTAACCCACAGCGGCAGGAGCGTGTCGAGCCAGTGAAACTCGCGGTAGAGAATGAAGGTAGGCACTAGTACGACAGCTTCGGGAAGCATGAGCGTCGAGATCAAGATGACAAACAATACGTTGCGGCCCCAGAACCGAATCCGGGCAAATCCGAAAGCGACAAGTGACGACGAAATCAACGTGCCCAGCGTCGCCAGGAAAACAACCTGGAAGCTGTTTCTGAAATAAACGAGAAATGGCGCAAACTCGAATACGTCCCGGTAGTTGTGCCAGGCCACGGGGTTAGGGAGGAATTGCGGTGGAACCAGAAATTCCATACCAGTAAATTTCAATGACGTGATAACCATCCAATACACGGGGAATATCGATATGGCGGTTCCGGCCGTCAGCACCGCGTAGCCGATGACTCCTAGAATGACGCGGCGGTGGCGCTTGGCCTTCGCAGCTACATACCGCCTGACAACTTGGGATGGTTCGGCAATCGACAATGCACGTAACGAGGCCATTGCTTATTTTGTCTCGCCGGAGCGATCAACGATTGCGGGCATTACCTGCCCCCCGCCTCGTAGTAGACCCAGTGCCTCGCCATGACAAACTGAATCACCGTGAAGATAAGCACGATCAGAAACAACATCCAGGCTAGAGTCGAGGCGTACCCCATTCTGAAATTCTCAAAGGCGTGCCGATAGAGGTGGAGCACAATGAACACGGTTGTGTTCCGCGGCCCGCCTTCAGTCGCGATGTAGGCCGGCGTGAATACCTGCCAGCTGCCGATGATGCCGATCACGGCATTGAAAAACAGCACTGGTGTGAGCATGGGAAGCGTGACGTGCCAGAAACGACGCAGCCGTCCCGCGCCGTCTATGGCCGCCACCTCATGTAGGACTTCTGGTACCGTCTGTAACCCGGCGAGGAAAACGACCATCATGGTACCCACACTCCACAGACCCATGATTATGATCGCCGGCTTCGACCAATTTTCGTCCCAGAACCAGCCGGGACCGGGTATTCCAAACACACCTAAAGTCAGGTTGACAGGGCCAAAGTCGGGATTGAATATCCACATCCACATGATCACCGCAGTTACGGCAGGTACGACCGTGGGCAGGTAGTAGGCGACACGGAAAAAAGTGATGTATTTCAGCTTCATATTGAGCACGAGGGCCATGGCAAGGGCAACGGCCAGCCTGGCTGGCACCGACAGGACCGTGTAGTAGGCCGTGTTGAACAGCGATTTGGGAACCATAGGGTCATTTGCGAGCCTTCTGAAATTGTCGAAGCCCGCAAAAATGGGATCAGTAATAAGGTCGTAGTCCGTGAAGGAAAGAACCAGCGAGGCGACCATAGGTCCCGCTATGAAAACCAGAAAGCCGACGATCCACGGAGATATGAATGCATAGCCGACAAGATGCCGTCGCCATCGGACTGGACGGCGCAGTGGCTTTGTTCGATCTACGACTGCCACTTCGGCTCCGGACTTATTAGGGCCGCGCTATTACACCATCGGACTCCGGCGATGCCGGAGCCCGATGCCCAACAACTAGATCAACCGCGCTGCTGCCCTGTTACTTATCCCCTGGGAACGTCCGCCTCATGCCCTTCGGCCCGCCGGCCAGGATTTCGTCGACCTGATCCTTGATCGCGCCCATCGCCTCCTGGGGTGGCGCATCCGTCAAAACTATTTCGTCGTAGGCGGAACGTGCCAAGGTCTGAATTTCTGTGTACCCAGGCGGCGAAAGGAATGAAGGTGTCTGTGCGGTTTGGATTATGTCAAACACCTCGGGGCGTTCCTGCTCCCACGGATGGAGGGAACTAACGAATTCCTCGGCCCCCGCCAGAGACTTCTTAGTGGGTATTGAGAGACCCAGTCCCATGTGGCCGCGCCCGACGCTTTCCACAAGCTGTACGAGCAGGTCCCACGTTTCAGCCGGGTTCTTGCTGTTTTGCAGCACTCCATAGCCATTGCCGGTGTTGCGGTATACCGGGCCGCCAACGGGCCAGTTGTAGAGAGGAACGATCGCCGGTTCGATCGGTTCAAAGCTTGCCGCGGAAAACGCGCGACGCGTCGCTTCGGCGTACTTCTGGTTGTTCTGTCGAGCGTGCCAGTCGACCATGCCGAGCTTGCCGCTATTGAACAAACCAGCCGAGCCCCCGACCGTTGCACCTGCTACTTGCCGGGTGGGTACCCACCCTTGCTTTACCGGCTCCGCCAACCAGTTCCAGGCGTCGGCGGCTTTGTCTGAGTGGAACGCCATCTGCGTGACATCCTCGTTCCAGACGGGCGCATCGAAACCCCAGAGGGCGACATAGTGGACCTTTAGGACGGCCGGGAATTCGAAGGCGCCATAAGTGGAATCCACACCCTCGCCCTGGCGGGCGGCCTCCAGGAATTGGTGATACCAGTCGGTTGTAAATTCGCCCTTCTCGTAGAGATCCCACGGATCGCCCATGCCGAGGTCCTCCACAATTTTTCGGTTGTAGAGGGAGAACCCGGGCTGGGAGGTTACCGGCAGACCCCACGTCTTGCCGAACAGCTTGAACTCCGCGATCACGCCATCGTAGAAATCGTCCAGAACTTCGCTGGAGTTGAGAAATTCTTCATCGGCGAAAACAACGTTCTTATGCGCAAATGTTGCCGTCCAGTCCTGGTGGAGATATGCGATGTCTGGAGTCGTGCCGCCCGCTACGGCGGTCAGCACCTTGACCTCCATGTCGCCATGGGAGAAGGGAGTGACGGACACCCTTGCATTGGGATTCGTCCCCTGAAAATCAAGGGCGGCTTTGTTCCAAATGCCGTGCATGCCGGGCCCGCCGCGTTGCTGGTTGTACCAGACCTCAAGCTCAATCGAGACCTGCCTTGGAGCGGACTCCTTAACGACGACGGTGACGATCTTTTCTTGGACGACTATCTTTTCGACTTCTCGAGTTACAACCTTCTCAACCTGAACTTCCTTAATGACTTCCACAACCTGCGTTTCGCCACAACCCGCGAGAACAGCCATGCCGACGCCAGTTCCGCCAGCTAGCGCGAGACCGCGCAGGGCCGTACGGCGCGTAAACGCGTTTTTACTCAAAGGAATCCTCCCCAATATCTTTCGCTGTCCGCACCTATTCAGCGCCCGACGCACCTATTCAGCGCCCGACGTGATAATTAGCGCAAGGATAATCTACCGCCCTCACCACACGAAACGGGGGCCATTCCATTCGCGAGCCGGCTCGGTGGCTTGTTTGAGCGGGCTTTTGGCCGGACGTTGATCTCAAGAGCGATCCCGGGCTCGTCTCCGCCTGCAAACCAATCT
Organism: Chloroflexota bacterium; assembly: GCA_963663595.2. Classification (GTDB taxonomy): domain Bacteria; phylum Chloroflexota; class UBA11872; order UBA11872; family VXNJ01. The sequence continues at coordinate 1,551,876 of CAXXGZ010000003.1, forward strand.
GGGGCACTGGATTCTTCCGGTCCGTGCCGCTGGTCGAGCCGTCGGCTTTGTTCCGATGAATGCTGCTCGCATATGGCGGACGGCCGGAGACCGCTGCGAGGCGAAAACCGTCGCATACAAGATCCCTGGTGGCGCGATTCCGGGCAGACTGGCGGGCGCCTGTACACGCTTTACCGGCAATTTGCAGCGCTCCAGAGTACGGAACTACGCCGCAGTTTGAATAGCGATCCGGAGGATCAGGGACTGGCGTCACCGGACCTGGAAACGTGCCGCATGCCGCGCCGAATTCGGGCACGCGACTCTTACGACGGCAGGCAAGGTATGACCTACACAGTTGCGGATATCGAAGATCTGGTTCCCCGTAACGGTACGATCTGACCAATCACGCCGCATCCTTGGGGCGAATTCGACGTCAACCTACGCGTTTATGCCCGGATGCCGAGGCCGGTCGGACGTATTTCCACATTTGGTGATGATTCGGAGGAGGTCATGATGACAACGGGACCCGCGAAGCGACGCAGGCGAAATCCCAAAGTCAATCTGGTTGAGAAAATACCCAGCAGCGGCGGAACGCCCGTCCCTGATTTTTGGCCGCGACGGTTCAAAAAACTCGTTGTATTCGGGGAAAGCACTGCGGCAGGCGGTTGGAGTTCTACACCCGACCGATCTTGGGCCAGAGTCCTCGCCGGACTGATCAGCGATTTTCAGGATGATCCTCCTCACCTCATCAACAGCGGAATCGGAGGAAATCTAATTTCCAACCGGGGGCCGGGGTACCCATATTCCGCAAAGCCCGCTGCGGTCGAACGTGTTGACAAGCATGTCAATGACCACGAGCCCGACCTGTTGGTGATCTCATATGGGCTCAACGATGCCCGTGCGGGAACTCCAGTGGAAATGTTTCGAGAAGAAATGATTCGATTGATCGGAGCGGTTCGTCAGCGTTGTGATCCGCTCATAGTCCTCCTTGGGCCCTACTTCATGACTGACTTCAAGGCTGGGAATGAGCGATTCACCTCCGGCAGCCATGAACTCTTCGAGCTGTTCAACCTTGTCGTTTACCAGGTAGCGAGCCAACTAGACTGCCTTTTTTGCGATGTCTACCGCGCCTACAATGGCGCCCCGTGGCTGGTGCATTACGACGGCGTGCATCCAAACGATCTGGGACACCGAATCATCGGCAATGCGATTTTCACTACTCTGGCGCAGAATTGTTCGGGGCTGGCCATTCGGACGGCACAGCTCGAGCGCAGTAGCCCACGTTGGCGCGACGAATCGATGCTGCAGGCGGATTATGGATACTAGGTAATGTGCCGCAATCTCGTGGTTGAAAGCTTTCCCTCAAGTAGATTGATGCCCGTTGATGGACTGCGGCCTAATCCCATTGCATGCAAGCGCTGGTCAAATCGATGACACAGTTTTGGCCTCTTCAATCGGAGATTCCGGGGATTTGGGATGACCGCGGATCGATGATGTCAGCCACACGCACGTGGAGAAACCTGCTGAAAGCGGAGGTCGTCACGTGACAACCCTCAGCCATGACAGATGGACAAACGTGCTCTGGATTACTACAGACCAGCAGCGTTACGACACGATTGGCGCACTCGGCTATCCCTATATGCACACTCCTAATCTCGACGGGCTAGTCGAAAGTGGCGTGGGATTCAATCGCGCATATTGCCAGAGCCCAATCTGTACGCCCAGCAGAGCCAGCTTCATGACCGGCAAATACCCCAGCGCGGTCCATCAGAACCGGAACGGCGCAGCCTATTTCCCGCCCGGCTATCGCGAGGAGCCGCTGCTCGTCTCAAAGATGCTTGCAGACGCTGGCTACGATTGCGGTCTGGTGGGGAAGCTTCACTTAGCCTCAAACAGGCGAGGCCGTGAGGAGCGTTCGGACGACGGTTTCCGCTATTACCAATACAGCACACGGCCGGACGACCCGACATATCTACATGAGGACTATCACCGTTGGCTAATAGCCAAGGGCCAGGAACCAGGGAAGATCCTCGGCCGCAAAGCGGACAAAAGACACGGACACGAAAGATACCTACCGCCTTCAGGCTACGATGACGGCACGCCGGCGGAGCTGCACCAAGCAACTTGGTGCGCCGAGAAAGCGGTGGAGTTTATCGCGGCGCCACGTGATGGTCCCTGGCTGCTCTGCCTTAATTTCTTCCATCCGCATCCTCCCTTCGATCCGCCCTGGGAGTACTACCGTCGTTTTGATCCGTCTTCGCTCCCTCGTCCACACTTTCGAGAATCGGACCTTGAAAACCAATCCAATCTTGGGGGGATAACGTTCCAGACAGACCCGCGAAGACCCGGGGAACGCGACGTCCAATTGCTGCGGGCCGCATACTACGCGATGATCGAACTCGTCGACGAGCAGATCGGACAAGTCCTCGACGCTTTAGCGGTATCGGGCCAACTCGAGCGAACCCTGATAATTTTCAACAGCGATCACGGCGAGATGCTTGGAGATCACGGGTTGACGCGCAAAGGCTGCCGGTTTTACGAGGGAATGGTGAAAGTTCCTCTTCTCTGGTCGTTGCCGTCTATGTTGATGCACGGCTTAGTAAGCGAAGCGCTTGTAGAGCTGACTGACATCGCGCCGACGGTACTCGAAATCGTCGGCCTGAACATTCCGCGGCAAATGCACGGCCGCTCGCTCCTTCCGATCCTCACTGGACAATCTCCTCCTGAATATCACCGCGAGCACGTCCGATCAGAGTATTACGATGCTCAGGGAGGCGACTCGATGTTTGGGACTATGTATCGAGATCTTCGCTGGAAACTCGTGGTCTACCATGGGCAACCGTTCGGTGAGTTATACGACATGGAAAACGATCCAAGCGAGTTCACAAACTTATGGGAGGATCCTGAGCTTAAGGATGTGAAGCTCCAACTCATGAAAGCAAGCTTGGATGCTACCGTGCTGGCGATGGACAGTGGCCCTCCCCTCTCGCCAGAAGCCAACGTCAATCAGCGGGTCTGAAGCGAAGGTCATTGGGGCGATCAGGATCCGGCGTCGCGACCGTCCAACTCCACAAACTCGAAATCGCGGAACCATATTTCCCGGCGGGGGCCACCTCCGTCAAGCTCTGCCCGCATTTCCGACATTACGATCACCCGATAGTGCCGGTTGCTCGGGCATGCATCTTGTTCCAGTAGGTTATTCCACGCCCGTGCGATCAGTGATGCCGACGCGCGACAGAGAAGCTGTCGGGATCCAAAACTCCATCCCGCATACCCACTCGACTTCTTGCAACCTACCGGCTGCCGACGCAGACCTAGGAATCGTCCGAAACTTCCTTACGTTTTAGATAGTCCAGCAGATTGGCGGGCTCGTAGTTGAGCCGCCGTTCCTTCAATCGCTGTATCGCGCTTTCATCAATGGTCTGATCGTAAGGGCCCGAAGGATCGCCGATCGGCCTGAGATAACCAGGCAGGTACTTGAAAATGCCGGCACGAGACTCGTAAAGGGCGCCACCGTACGTGGGCTTCATGATCTGTGCCAAATAGTCTTCATCAAAAGCCAACTCGCATTCCTTGGCTCGTTCGACCATCCAGCGCAGTGCTAGATCCGAGAGTCCCATATCGCTGAATCCTCCGCCTATATTCGAGTGGATTCCAGCGAACCATACTTGCTCTACGCGCTGGGTTTTGGACGGCTGTCGCTCCCAGAGTGTCGGCTTGAATGGTTGGCGCTTCTCGTCGATCGCAACCGCGTGAAACGCATTCTCGATGCTGCGACTAAGCTTCGTATCATGAAATTTGTGCCGGCGGTAGGTCAGAAAATTTAGCGCGGTTATCGGGATGCCGAGGGCCCCGACTGTATCCCAGACTCCCATGAATTTGACCGTGATCTGGTGCGAGTATTTAGTTCTGAAATCCGACGCTTGGCGATCGTCCGGCCTGACGACATCGCTTCTGTGCAAGTTCATTGCCTCACGGAAACGATCAGCGTGTTCCTTTCTAAGTAGGCCCGAATTGCGCAGCAAACCAGCCGTACTCCGAACCGTGTACGCACCGCGACTGAAGCCAAAGAACAAAATCTCGTCTCCTTGCGCGTAGTTATGCACGAGAAATCTGTAGGCGTCTTCGATGTTTTTGGTCACCCCCCAACCGAATGCCCCTCCAGTAATCCTCTCCCAAAAGTTGCCGGTCCCGACACCCGCATCATAAAAAACGATCTGGGGCCAACCATCTCGCGCGACTGGTGCGATTGCGCGAGCTACGTACACGACGTTCGTAGGGTACGGCGCGTCGGGCCGGCTCCATGTACCGTCCGAGCAGATGACGATGCGTTTAGCCACAGATCAGGCCTTCAATTGCCGAAACAGTCTGGGCCGCCGAACCACAATTACAGAGGCCGCCGAACCACAATTACAGAGTACGAAGATTCGGTAATTGTCAGCGACCCCTGTTAGCCAGTTGGCACAGCGCTCCGAATACCGTTGCGATCACAACCGTAGACCCGCGACGGGACCACTCCGCCTGGGATTCATTTTTTCCCCAATGTCCGCCACAGATCACAAACGCCAGCACTAAGGCGCCGCTGGCCATAGAAAAGACATCGGCCATTCCGATCACGAAGGCGAGAACGGTCCACGCTATCCATCTGAACCAAAGACCCCACTCCGTGTCCCCGGGTTCAATTTTCAAGTTCAAGGTCGACTCCCATCAGTACCAGCGTCGACGGTGAGCTCACGGCTGCGGCGAATCGCAAGTCCGATCGCGCAACACCGGTTCGAGCCAATCCGTGAGTTGAAACCTCACACGCATTTAAGGCAACCTCGTTGCTGTGAGGAACCATCTCGAATTTCCAATGGCTTTGTTTCGACCACACCCGATACGTCGAGACGGAGCTTGAGACCCGTGGTTATGACTGGGCCAACTCGATGACGACAGTGGCCCCGAATGACGGCCTAGCTGTCGCCGTGGATGTCGGCGGCACCTTTACCGATCTTATCTCCGCCGATCCGTCCGGAAACCTGGCTGTTGCTAAATCCCTCACTACGCCGCACAACCCTTCCCACGGCATGTTCGATGCGATAGGAAAAGCCGGCGTGGACCCTAAGGCCATCGATTACTTTGTGCATGCCACGACCGTAGGGACGAATATGCTCATCGAGAGGTCTGGATCCCGAGTTGGGCTCCTCACGACCCGCGGCTTTCGCGATATCCTGCGCATTCAAAGGATTGACCGGCCAAACTCCTTCGACCTCCACTGGGCTAAGCCTCGCCATCTGGTCGAACGCGCCCTGAGTCTCGAAGTGGGAGAACGCATAGGCGCCCACGGCGAAGTTGTTCGACCGTTGACTGAAGGCGATGTGCGCGAAGCGATCTCTCGATTAAAAGCCGAAGGCGTCCGAGCGATTGCCGTCAGCTATTTGTTTTCGTTTCTAAATCCTGAGCATGAGCGCCGGACGCGAGAGTTGATTCGGCAGCTGTATCCGGAGGCCTACGTATCCATCTCCTCCGAGGTGTTCCCGCAATGGCGTGAGTACGAGCGGACCAGCACGACCGTCATTGATGCCTACCTAAAGCCGCGGATCGACGAGTATTTGTCGGAACTGGAGGACGAGCTTCAATCTGCGGGCTCGCGCGGTCTACTTATCATGCGGAGCAATGGCGGCGTGATGACTACCGCCAATGCCAAAGAGCAGCCAGTTACCATGATCCGAAGTGGCCCCGCGGGCGGCGTGCTCGCAAGTCTTCAGATTGGCGCCGCGCTTGGTATAGATTCAATCTTGACCGCCGACGTGGGTGGCACCAGTTTTGACACGTGTTTGACTTCCGATGGGAGTCCGGCCACCACCACCAGCACCGAGCTCGAATTCGGCATTCCAATTGCTACTCCCATGTTGGATATACGATCCATCGGCGCGGGTGGCGGAAGCAAAGCATGGATCGACCCCGCGGGAGTTCTGAAGGTGGGGCCGGAAAGCTCGGGGGCCGATCCGGGACCGGCCTGTTACGGCCGCGGTGGCACCGCTGGCACGCCAACCGACGCCAATGTCGTGCTGGGCCGGCTGGACCCGGATTTCCAGCTGGGCGGAGATGTTCGTATCTATCCCGATGTGGCCGAGGAAGCACTACGGTCGCTCGGCCTGAGCCTGGGATTCGAACTCGAGCGTACCGCATCTGGAATCCTTGAGATCATGAACAGCACCATGGCCGAGACCATGCGATTGCTGACGGTCGACCGTGGCCTGGATCCTCGTGAGTTCACGCTGATCGCATTCGGAGGCGCAGGTCCGCTCCACGGGCCTTACCTTGCGCAGAACCTCGGCATTAAGCGAGTCATCGTGCCCATGTATCCCGGGGTGTTCAGCGCGGCGGGCGCGCTGATGGCTGACACCAGATTCGACTACATGCAGTCCCGGATTACTTACTCGGAGAATATCGACCCATCGGTCGTCGCCGGCGATTTTGCCGAACTCGAAAATCGCGCGCGTGAGGACTTCGAGCGGGAGGGCTTCGACGATCCTCCTAATATCGTCCGAAGCATCGATCTCCGGTACTACGGTCAGAACTGGGAACTCGAGGTATCTGTTCCCGGAGGCGAATTTACGGATGAATCAATATCCGAGGTGAGGCGGCGCTTCGACGCCGAACACGAACGGCAGTTCGGCTGGAATTTTCCAGAGTCCGCCTTCGAGTTGGTCAACTTCCGGGTAGTGGCGGTGAGGACCCGTTCGAGCGTTGAGATGCCAGCCCTGGAAGCAGGGCCGATGCCCGAACCGGTCAAGGTGGCCAAGGTCTACTTTGATGAGGTCGCGTCCTACGTTGATTCGCCGTTCTTTCGGCGTGAGGCGTTGCGCTCGGGCTGCGAGTTCAAAGGACCCGCGATTATCGTCGAGCCGGATTCCACCGCGTTGGTTCCACCGGGCTGGAATGCGCGCGTCGAGCGTCATGGGCACATCATCATGGAGGCGGACTAAGTTGGCACTCGAGACCGGACGGGGACCGAGCACCGCCAATATTTCTATCGACGACCCCGTGCTGCTGGAGGTGGTTCGGAACTATCTGATCAGCACGTGCGAGGAGATGGGCGCGGCGATGATGCGCACATCCTATTCGACCATGTTCAACGAAGCCCGAGATTTCTCCTGCGTGATCTTCGACGCGACTGGGGAGATGGTGGCCATGGGAGATTTCTGTCCCGCGCATATCGGGGCGATCGTGCACACGGTCGAGTGGGCGATCAAAGAAGTCGGCCCGGACAACATGGAGCCGGGCGACGTGATCCTCCACAACGATCCGTACAGAGGCGGCTGCCATCTACCAGAGTTCATGACGCTCAAGCCCTGCTTTTACGACGGCGAGATCGTCGCGTACGCCGCCAACATAGCCCACATGACGGACATCGGCGGAATGGTTCCCGCGGCGTTCGGCGATACACGCAACATATTCCAGGAGGGCATCCGCCTGCCGCCGATCAAGATTTACCGTCGGGACGAAGAGGTCGAGGACATTTTCGCCATCATCACGTCCAACGTTCGCACGCCCGAGGTTACCCGCGGCGACCTCAAGGCGATGGTCGGTTCCACATATCTTGCTGAGCGCCGCATCCTGGAGCTGATCGAGAAACGCGGGGTGGACAAGTTCAAGGATCTGGCCGAACAGATAAAGGACATTTCCGAAGTGCTCATGCGCCAGGCCATCAGCCGCATGCCTGACGGCGAATACACGGCTGTGGGTTTGCTGGAGGATGATGGCGTGATACCGGATAAACCTTACAGGTTCAGGGCTACTCTGGTGGTGCGCGGAGACGAGATCATCGTCGACTACACGGGATCCGATCCGCAGGCGGCCGGAGCCATAAATCAATCTTTCGGCACGACCGCTTCGGCGACCTATGCCACCATTTTTCACATGATCCCGGAGCCCATTCCCAAGAACCACGGGGCTTACCGGCCTATAAGTATCGTGGCGCCTCCGGGGACCGTTGTAAACGTTGACTATCCGGGATCGTGTGTGGGCGGCAACTCCGACACATATCCGAATACGATGAATATGCTCTTTGCGGCTTTCGCGCAATTCAGTGACCGAAGCACCGCCGCCGACGGTGGGTCCGGCGGCCTTATGGGTTTTTATGGAAAATCGGTCGATTCGGGTGAGCCTTTCGTCGTTCTTCATCTTGAAGGTATGGGATGCGGCGGTCGGAGCGATGCCGACGGTAACGACGCGATGGTGACAAAAAACGGCAACTGCCTGAACTCACCGTGCGAAGTCCTGGAGACACGCTACCCAGTGCGAATTGAAGCGTACCGATTGGCCGAGGACAGTCCCGGCGCGGGCGCTTTTCGAGGCGGGTACGGCGTGGAACGAATCTGGCGGTGCCTGGAGCCAATCACCATCAGCGCACACCTGAACCAATTAAGCATTAACCCGTGGGGTCTTCGCGGTGGCAAAGATGCTGGGAATACGGCGCTGCTTTTCAAACGTGACGACGATTCGAAATGGCTTACCGCGAAGGAGCTGTTTGGGAAGGTTTCTTCGGGAAAATTCTCCAACGTGGAGCTGCCGCCTGGATCTCAGATCTTGCTGCGCACTCCAGGAGGAGGCGGATACGGCGAGCCCGTGGACCGTGACCCAGCTTTAGTAATGCAGGACGTTCTTGACGAGCTGATAAGCACGGATGATTCCGCCAATGACTACGGTGTGGTCATCTCGGATGATGGCCGATCGGTCGACGAACTGGCCACTGACCAGCTAAGGGAGACGATCCGCAGTGCCTCTGCGTGAAGTGAACAAGATGCCACGCTGCGCCGCGTGTGGGATCTTGTTACCGTGCCAGGAAATTTCGAAAACGCATGAGGGCCGCGAAGTCATCGTATGCAGCGAGAAGTGTTTTCGAATTTATGTCACCTATTGGTATCCCAAATATGGCCGCCGGGATTCCCATTCCGATGCTGCCGATACGTAGCTAGCCTCGGCCGCAACGGCCCCGGGCGCGCCAGTCCCCGGAACTCGAAAAGCTGAATCCTGATTTCCGAACGTTCCTTCCATTTCCCTGACTTTCGTCGGCGGATCGCCGGTTCTGGGCGTGCGGGTGTCGATAATGGTTTTCCTCGCGATCAGCCATTGCGCTGGTCCAGCCTGCCAGAGTGGTCCACCGGCTTGGAACAGCGTGGCGGCGGCGGCGGACCCGATTAAAGAAGCTTCTTGGCGGTTCTGGGTGATTTATGGAACCGTCGGGTCAGTGCTGGCTGTCATTGCAGGATATATAGAGGTCCGATGTGGACCGGAGGTGCCCTTGCCCGGGTACTGTTCGATTAGCGCAATGACTCCGGCACTACTAGGCGGACGATCGCCTGCTCACCAAGGTCTTCGATGGCCTCCGTGCGTTCATACATCGTCTCGGTCTGCGAAATCGCCAGGATACTGCCCTCTACCAGACCACACGGCTCTACGTGCCACGTGTCCCGGCGGATGGCCACGCTCGTGCCCGCATCGGTAATGAACACTCTCGTTCGTGCGGGATCATAATCGTCCTTCGACATCTCCGGATCGGCGACGATAATTGCAAACTTCCCTCGCATGAAGCCGAAGAACTGGGTAAAGCCCCAATGTCGATTAGTGCGCATCATCCGCTTGGGAAGGATCTCTACCTTGCAGATCTCAATGTGCAGCGTTCCTTCGCCATCGTCTCTGAGCAGGTCAATACCGCCAACCTCTTTGCCCAACTTCAACGCCTCTCCGGTTGGTGGCGGAATGCAAGCCTGGCCGTACGGCTCGAAGGCTGCCTCAGTTAGCGGTTCGGCCACGATCTCGTAGGTAGGCAGCGCGACTGTGGACGGCTTAATGGCTCCCATGTGCTCTCCTCATTCCTGGGTTGGCGCTAGATCGACTCGACCGGTGCTCAAGAGGTTTAGCCCCGAATTTCAGGTGGTCTGGGTCGGACTCTAACGGATGGCCTTATCAGTGCCATTACAGCCTACGTAAGGGCCCAACGAGGGCCCTTACGCCAACGACACCCTCCTACGTGAGCGGTCTCATGCGATGTCAACAACTCCTGCGCTGTGTCCACTACTTGCTAAAAGGTATGCCCCTTACTCGTAGATATGTCCCATTCGAGCTCCATTCCATGCACTGGGGCGTTGCAGATCACGGATTCCGCAGGCTGCCAAAAAACGAGATCGAGCCTCTAGGCTCGATAGTGATCAGCAACCTTTCGAATCATCCCTTCAATGTCATCTAGATCGTCGTCGGAGTACTTTTCGGTCCATCCCCAGCGAATCGTCCGCTCCAGGTGCGTCTTAGCGTTAGGAAGTCCGCTCAAAGCCGCTTCTCTGTCAGGGAGGAACTTGTGGCTGTGCGGGATCAGGTAATACATCGCGGTGCCGCACGCAAGACCTTCCTCGCGCAGGGCCGCCGCCATCTCCGTCGCATCCACGCGAAACTGAGATGGATCCACATCGAAGTGATAGAACCAGTAAACATGCCCGCAACCGTCGGGTTTGAAGGGCGGCGACAGCCCGTCGATGGCAGCGACTCTCGGATTGAACCGCTCCGCAAGCTCGATTCGGCGCGCGATCTGGTCTGGCAGAATCTTGAGCTGCGCGAGGCCCACGGCGGCCTCCATGTCTCCGTACCGGTAGTTGAATCCGATACCGTTGTGCTCGCGCCCCATCTCGCCCAGATTGTCCGCGCCCCGATCGACCGCGAATTTGCGTATAGCCTCGATCACGTCACTGTCATCGGATATGACCATACCGCCGTTGTCGGTCGGTAAAAGCTTTCCGCCGTCAAAGGAGAAGCAGCCGAAATCGCCGATTCCCCCCGCCGTACGACCCTTGTACTCGCCGAGGATCGCCTGACAAACATCCTCAACTACAAGAATGTCGTGCTTGGCGGCCAGCTCGAGAATCGGGTCAAGATCGCACATTAAGCCGTAGAAATGGACGGCGATTATGACTTTCGTTCGCGGCGTGACCACCTTCTCGATGGTTTCGGCGGTTATGAGACCCGTTCGAATATCAACGTCCGGAAAGATCGCTTTAGCGCCCTGCATGATCACGCCAGCCACCGACCCGTAATCTGATATCGAGGAGACGACGACCTCATCGCCGGGCCCAAGCCCAAGTCCGCCGATAAGCGAGTGAATGGCGGCAGTGCAGTTGGCGACGGCCACTCCGTATTTAGCTCCCGAAGCCTTGGCGACTGCGGCCTCAAATTCGCTTATTAGGTCAAGCGTGAACCCGCTGTCGAGGACCCGCCCCACGAGGTCTTTGGCCTCGGGCGAGATGATTCTGGGAGACGGTCGCGGTAGAGGATTCTCGGGGCCGCGTACCGGCGTGCCGCCGTCGAGCGCGAGCCGCGAACCCGCGACTTGTTGAGTAGCCACCACATCTACCTCCTGCAAATACCGGAGCTCACCGCGCGCCGCGCGGGTCCAGATTTGCTAAGCCGGATACGCGCAGTTCGGCGCATCATAGCAATCATCTGCCGACCGTCGGTCAGTACCGTTGGGGGGTTGTTCTATTCTGGGCCACGGACATCAAAATCGGTGGGCGGATGTTCAACGCTCGGTCGGAGACAATTTCGAGCGAGCCGTCGTTATCGACAGGCAAACTTCTGCGACCGGGATTTTCTAGGCAGTGTGAAGCGCGCCTCGAACGACAGTCCCCACGACCGGTTTGCCGTCCCTGTCTTTTACGTCTGAGCTCATATAAATGATGGAGTATGACGGTCGGGAGTTGGGAGTCCTGTTGGGCTTGGTCTGATGTTGCGTCAAGCAGTGATGCCAGGAGCAGCCCCCAACCGGCAGCTCCACCGTCTTCGCAAGAGTCTCATCGACTTCCATTTCTTGCAATCCGGATCCGGCAATGGGCCGCTGCTCCGCGGCATCTTGCAGGTTGCTGCCAGGGATAAACCGTAAGGCGCCGTTTTCTTCCGTAACGTCGGCGAGGGCGATCCAGCATGTCACCAGATTGGGCGGATCATAGTCCCAATATCCATTGTCGGTATGCCAAGGAAGTTCGCCGCCCTGGAAGGCGGGTTTGAGAAGAGCTTGATCACCTTCGACCTGGATGTCGGGTCCGAGAAGCGACTCGGCGATATCGAGAATTCGTCTATCCCGAACGAGATCAGCAAACGCCTCATCCTTCTCGTGGACGTTGCGTACCTGTAGAAAGCGATCCCCGGCTTCTGGCCGTCGATACGTGATTTCACCTCGCGACTCAGCATCGCGAAGAACTTCGGCGGCCGACCGAGCGTGCTCGATTGCGGTCGTCAGAGCTTCTGTAGCTTTTCCGGGGTAGCTGTCGACGACACCTTGCAGAATGTTGGCAAGGTCCAGTACTCCGTCCGAACCTGGACGCACGGCCATATTGTCGCGGACATTTTCTTCGACGAACATATCCAAAAGGTGGGCGAGGAGAACGTTGACTTCCTGGGGGCTAAGCAGCGGCCCGTAGGCTAAATACCCGTCGTTCTGAAACTGAGTTACTTGCGCAGATGTGAGGCCCATCCGCCCATTCCTCTCATCAACTTGGCCCGCGAAAATCCCATCCTCGCTGATCTTGCAGCTAGTCTAAGGGACCCGCACGGGAACCGGGCTCTTGCAATGTCAAGGCCGCCAGCAGCCTCTATTCAATTGGCGCGTTGCTACTAGGTCTGCAGATAGCTTGTTGGGTAGTTACCTAACCCAGTTCCCACACTCTCTATGCTCGCAAAGTCGGTGATCGGCCAGACGGTGGGGGCGGGAGATGGGGCAGGTGACTCACCGAGAGCTGCCCGCTGACGCTCCTTACGCAAACCGCTTTTTCACGGGGAAGAAAAAAGCCAAAACCTGATTACGTACCCAGCTCGTGAATTTCGGGCGACGGAGGGCATCCGAGACCTCGTATTCGTCAGATGGGTCAAGGTTGTGTGCGGGGATCTCCGTGCAATCCTCGAGGTCTAGAATCTCGTTCCCAGTCGTCCCGTAGCAATCCGCATACGATCAGTCCGGCTGGTTGGCGTCGGTCGACGATTGGCGCCTTAAGAGCGCCCTCTTTCCGCATTCCAAGTTTTTTCATCACATGCGCGGATTGCACGTTTCGAGCATCTGAATTTGCGAAAATCCAAGTTAACTGTGGGAGTTCTCGGAACGCTGCATCCAGCACCGCATTGGCCGCCTCCGGAGCGATGCCCTGGCCCCAGTACTGGCGCTTAACCGTGAATCCATGTTCGGCTCGGTGATGGTCGAGCTCAAGGATTAGGCCGATCCAGCCTACAGCTTGGAAATCGAGTTCAACTACCCATCCCAGCTCCCCCGTAGTCACCCCGGCGACATAAATCGAGACAAACTGCTCACCATCCGTCATCTCGAACGGCTTCGGGGGTTCCCCCTAAAGGTGTGTAAATAGCCTCAGGCGGCGACCTTTTCTCTCCTGCTCTTCAAAAAACGCTCCCCGTCGACGAAGACGGCTCCTTCCGCGACTTCGGCCACCAGATGCGGCGCATCGAGGCGCCGGAATCGCGATTCCGCCACCATCAGGGTCTTCCAGATCACCGCGGTGGCATTGGCGACCTTTTTGTAACGCTTGGCCGCGGCCGTCCGCAACCGCACCGCGGCAAACGGCGACTCGATGATGTTGGTGGTGCGCAGATGTTTCCAGTGGGCTTTGGGGAAGTCATAAAAGGTGACCATGCGTTCCCAGTCGTACTCGATGAGCTCTGCGGCGCCTTCGAACCCCTTCCCTTTGCACCAGTCCTGGAACCTGCCCTTCAACCGCTCTACCTCCGCCCTGGTCTGCGCGTAGGGGATCGCGGTCAGCAGCAGCTTGCCTTCCGCCTGCCGCGACTTCGGCAGCTTGTCCAGCACGTTTACGATCCGGTGGTTCCAGCAGCGCTGCTCCTTTGCCTTCGGAAACACCTCTGCCAGCGCGCCCCAGATTCCCAGGTGCCCGTCTCCCACGACCACGGACGGGCAGTTCATGCCCCTCTCCTTCAGACCGCGCAGCATCCCGGCCCAGCTCTGCTTGGACTCGCGGTAGCCAGGTTCCACCGCAAGCACCAGCTTGCGCCCGTCGCGCACCCCGCCTATGGCCACCAGTAACGCCGCCTTCTCCTTCTCCAGGCCCGCCTTGACGTAGACGCCGTCAACCCACAGGTAGACGATCTCTGAGTCCAGCAGCGACCTCTTCTTGAACGCCTCGTACTCGGCCAGCCACCCCGCCTTCAGCCGCGCGATGGACGATGCCGACAGCGGCGCCCCTTCACCCAGCAGACCTCGTAATGCCAGATCGAAGTCACCCTCCGCCAACCCATGCAGATAGAGCTGCGGCAACAGCTCTCCTACCTCGCGCGTGCGCCGCTTGAACAAAGGCAGGATCCAGCTCTCAAACCGCTCCTCCAGCCCCCGCACCCGCGGCCGGCGCACCTCAACCGTCCCCGAAGTCAGTGACAGCTTCCTGAGCCTGCCGTACCCGTTGCGGTAGCCAGGGACCTCGTCGACGCCTCGGCGCCGTTGCCAGCGCCTGCGCCCCAGTAGCGCCGTCACCTCCTCTTCCAAGACCTCCTGTATGAAGCCCTGGACCTTCTGGCGTACGAACGCCTCCAGCCCTTCGTAGGCGGCGCTTGACGGCGCATCGCCCCCAATGGTCTCATTCCTCATGGCGGTGTCCTCCTTCCTGCGCCAGGCTTTGCCCGGCACCTAAAACTCAGCAGGAAGGTACACCGCCTTTAACTAAATTCCACACCTTTTGGGTAAAGCCCCCCGTTCTTGGGCGAAGCGCCTGTCCAAGAGGTGGACGTGCGCGAAGGCATCGACAATACGCTCGTAATCCTGCGAAACAAACTGAAACTCGGGATCAACGTGCACCGGGAATACGACGAGGATTTGCCGCGAATTCAAGCGTACGGCAGTGAACTCAACCAGGTTTGGACGAACATCCTCGACAACGCGTCCGGGGCTATGGGCGATTCCGGTCAGATAATCATCCGCGTGTACCGGAATCAAACGTCGGTCGTTGTTGAGATCGAAGACGACGGACCCGGCATACGTCAGGAGATTCAATCGAGGATCTTCGATCCTTTTTTCACCACGAAGGCGCCTGGCGAGGGCACAGGTTTGGGTATGAGCATCAGCCACGGAATCGTCGTGGAAAAGCACAACGGCGCCATTTCACTGGAGTCGAAGCCGGGCAAGACGCTCTTCAGAGTGGAGCTCCCGATTGATTTTCAAGCCGCCGAGCGATCGACGGAGCAGCCCGCGATCGCTACCGCGGAAAGCACTGACTAAGGAAGAAAAGGCAGGTCGATCGAGTGCCACCTAAACCCGTGATAATGACAGTTGACGACGAGCCCGCCGTGTTGAACGCGGTTGAACGAGATCTGCGCCAGCACCTACGTTCCGACTATCGAATCATCAAGGCCGGATCCGGCCGGGAAGCCCTCGAAACGGCGCGGAAACTGAAAGAGCGTAACTACGCCGTCGCGATGTTCCTGGTGGACGAGCGCATGCCGGAGATGTCAGGAACCCAGTTCCTGGCCCAGGCGCGCGCCATCTATCCCGACGCGCGAAAGGTTCTTTTGACCGCCTACGCCGATACCGAGGCGGCAATCTCGTCCATCAACGACGTGGGACTCGACCACTACCTTCTGAAACCGTGGGACCCGCCTTCAGAGCGCCTCTTCCCGGTCGTGGATGATTTGCTCGACGATTGGCAGGCCAATTACCGGCCGGCGTTCGATGGCATACGTGTGATCGGCGATCGATATTCGCCCCAGTCGCACGAGGTCAAGGATTTCTTGACCCGGAACCAGGTTCCATACCGGTGGCTGGACCTTGACGACGCGGAAGCCACCCGGAACGTCGTCGAAGCGGTAGAGGACGTCCGATTCCCGATAGTTATTTTTCCGGATGGGAGCCGCCTGGAGGTTCCCACGAACCAGGAATTAGCGGCAAAGATCGGGCTGCAGACCCAAGCTCAAAGTCCGTTCTACGATCTCGTAATCGCGGGCGGAGGTCCCGCGGGACTGGCGGCGGCGGTCTATGCGGCGTCCGAAGGTCTTAAGACCGTGATAATCGAAAAGAGTGCTCCTGGCGGCCAAGCCGGAACCAGCTCCAAGATCGAGAACTACCTGGGGTTCCCCGCGGGTCTTTCAGGCAGTGACCTCGCTCGCCGCGCGGTGGCGCAGGCCCGACGATTCGGCGCCGAGCTGCTGACCCCTCAGGAGGTCGTGAGCATTTCAGTCACGGATGCCTACAAAACCCTAAAACTTGCCGATGGCAGCGAACTTAGCTGCCACGGCCTGATCGTGGCGACCGGCGTGTCCTACAGACGCCTCGAAGCGCCCGGATTAGAAGAATTGACGGGGTCGGGCGTGTATTACGGCGCGGCGATGACCGAGGCCGAGTTAATTCGCGGCGAGGACATATTCATGATTGGAGGCGCGAATTCGGCGGGGCAGGGTGCGCTCCACTTCTCGCAGTTCGCGCGCAAAGTCGTGATGCTGGTCCGCGGCGACTCGCTGGATGCGAGCATGTCGAAATACCTTATCGACAGGATCACCGACACGGAGAATATCGAGGTTCGATTCCGCACGGAGGTGAAACAGGTTCACGGACAGGACAAGATAGAGTCCCTCACATTGTTGAATAGGGACTCGGATACCACCGAGGAATTCGAGGCGGCGGGACTTTTCATCTTCATTGGTGCGGCTCCGCGGACCGAGTGGCTGCAGGACATGGTGGCTTGCGACGGGCACGGGTTCATTCTGACTGGGCACGACCTTATTTCAGACCCTCAGAAGAAGTTCTGGAACCTTGATAGAGATCCATTCCTGCTCGAAACGAGCCTCCCGGGGGCCTTTGCCGCCGGCGATGTTCGACACGGCTCAGGTAAACACGTCGCCACCGCCGTGGGTGAGGGATCAACCGCGGTGATGTCCATGTGGGACTACCTCGACGACCTAGGTCTCTGAGCGGCGCTCGCTCGCGACTCGTGAGAAGACCCTCCGGGACGTAACCGCCCGTCTGGGTCAGGCCGGAAGGACAGTCAGGTCATGCGCCGTCGGCGCGTCCATCAGCGCAGCCACCTGACCGCCGCTCGCGCGATCACCGAATTTCGGCGGACATTCACCGAAGCCCATGCACCCGGAACGCCCGTGGCGAAGAGCCTACACCCACCGCCCACGATGGCCTCAGGTTTAGTGGACCATTGCCGGCTCGGTGCCGCGCACCTTACACGCGACGAGCGGCAGGTCCATCATCGTAAGCAGTCCGGCGGGAGCCTCGAGAACTCTGCGCGCCGAATTGACGATCACCGCCGCGGTCCCCACGTCGCCGTGAGTGCCCCCTTTGATCACCACATGGACAGGCGGGTTGCCGGCGATCTCCACTTCGTCGCGCGGATCGGCGGCGCCCAGATATGCCTGGAAGTCGAGCGTAATGTGTTCCTTGCCCCGCTCGAACCCGTGGGCCATCTGCCGCACGCCGGCCGCCTGTCCGGGTTCGACCGCTATGTACTGGCTTCGCACCGGCTCTTCGGCCACGACGGGGAAGATCTCTTCGATGATTTCGTCAAGATCCCATCCCAGGCCGGCCGCGATCATGGCCGCTGATTCGGCGAGACCAACGTGCCTTAGGGTCCCTTCGTCCACGAGTCGCTGGAATTCATCCAATTCCAGACCCGCGCCAATCTTCTTTTGGAACGGCAATCTCCTCGGCGAAGCATCTTGAACTCGCGTGACTGTTACTTGCTCGACCGTCTGGCACGGCGCGGTCATGAACAGCGGCCAGGCGTCCATGAGGAATCCAGGATTTATCCCGGTGGCCAGCACTGTCACGCCATGCTCCTTGGCCACGGCGTCCAGGAGGGCCGCCCGCTGCGGCGCCTCCCGGTACGGGAAAGACAGCTCTTCGGCGGAGCTGAGAACGTTGATTTCCGCTTGAAGGAGCGCTTGAATCTGGGGGATAACGACATTGAGCTGCGAACTGGTGGTCAGAAACGCCAGATTGGGATTCGTGCGGCCGATGAGACCGTGAAGATCGTCCGTGACCGTGACGCCGAGACGCTGGTCCAGCCCCGCCAGCTCACCCAGGTCCCGCCCGACCTTCTCAGGATCGATGTCAAAGGCCCCGACGAGCTCGATGTCAGGTCGCCGCGCGGCAAGCACCGCTATCCCGCAGCCGATCGGCCCGCATCCATACTGGATTACGCGAATCGTGTTTGCCATGACTTCGCCTCCTCGCGAATTGTGATGGACGGCGATGTCCATCCGTAGCTTGTCAAATCAATGTATCACGGTAATCGCCGATCCAAGATAAAAAACCTCACGCTCCGGGGCGTTCTCGAATCGGGCACGGTCACGGCTCAGCCGATTGCTACCGTCGTGGGCCGCTGAACGACCTCTTGCCGATGACGAGGGCCACATAATCGGCGGCGGGTTGTTGGGCGGCATCGTTTTTTAGGATCCTTTTTCTGGTTCACCGCGCCGATAACGACTGAGGTTAGGCCGTGTGGATAGGCCCGTTGGAGGGGCGCCGCGCCGGGTAGCTGGCAGGCCCGCGCACGCCGTGCGAACTAGGACTGGCTCTCGAGGATGCGCTTTAGATTCGCGTAGTCCTTATTCACCGAACGCTGAACGACAAATCGCAATAACGGCGACGCTATCAGGAAATACCAGCCGGGATCGCCCTCGATTTCAGCGGATACCCGCGTTTTTGCGTCTCCAAGAACTTCCACGCGCCTCGTCACTCGGATGGGAAAAGAACTATTCATGGTGGCGATAGAGATGAACCGGCCGGCGTCGTAGCCCACCACCTCAAACGTTGATACGATCCGCCTCTTCAGAAATGTGGCTACCTGCTCGTAGGTCGAACCTTCACGCAACGGTGGATCGGACGTAAACCGCGCCTCGAGCATGCCGCCCTGCCACAAAGGGTTGTTCTCAAAGTTGGATAGGAAATCGAATACGTCGTCCGCGGGACGGTCGATCTCGACTGCCGCCGTGACTCTAATCATGGGAACTGAATCTGATTCGCACCCTCCTCATGCGGCCGAACTGCGTGAGACCACCCGGCGCGGCGCCGCAAACCGGAAATCTAACGTATTTCAGCCATTCCCGGAAGCGTGCTCTTTCGCGCTCCACGGGACCCCGGCGATGCGCGCCCACGCTTGCATTTCTGACACGGAACCCCCCGCGGCCAGATTCGCGCTCCGAGGCTCGATGGCATACGATTCGGGCACTCGCCAACCCGCCAGGTGGCGCCCGTTACGATCGGGACTGCGAAGACCTGGAAACGCGATTCCGGCCCGAACGGTGGAGGACCCATGAGCAGATACGAATACGTGGCCCCCTCCACCATCGACGAGGCCAAGGATGTCGTCGCCGAGTACGGCGACGACGTGACGCCGCTTGCCGGTGGCACCGATCTCATCGTGCAAACTCGGGAACGGAGTCGTCCGGTTCGGGTGCTCATGGCCCTGAGGAGGCTCCAAGCCCTAGGCGGTCATGAGCTGCAAGACGGCATCCTGCGGGTGGGCGCGATGGCCTCGGCTTACGAGGTCGCGCGGTCCCCCACTGTCCAGCAGGTCGCGGCGGCGCTGGCCGATTCCGCAGAACTCATTGGCTCAATCCAGATCATGCATCGCGCAACGGTGGCGGGGAACGTGTGCAACGCCGCGCCATCGGCCGACACGGGAGCGGCGTTGGTCGTTCTCGATGCGGAAGCCGTGGTTGTCGGTCCGGAAGGAACACGACCCATTCCAATTCACGATCTAATTCAGGGGCCGGGACAAACGGCGCTCGCGCCGGGTGAGTTCGTTCAAGACATCGTGGTGCCCGTGGCTCCACCAAACTCCGGTTCGGCCTATGAACGCCACACTCCGCGCAAGGAAATGGATATCGCGGTCGTGGGTGTCGGCGCCTTCGTGCGCCTCGACGAAGCGGCCGAGAAGATCGAAGAGGCGCGGGTCGCCTTGTGCGCCGTCGCTCCCATATGGCCGCGATCGTTAAAAGCCGAGGGCGCCATTGTGGACGTACGAATAACGTCCATCGATTGGCACGACGTCGGCCAAGGGGCCGCCGCCGACGCGTCGCCCATCAGCGACCTTCGCGGGTCGGCGTCGATGCGAACGGAATTGCTAAAGGTTTACGCCCCGAGAGTCATCAAACTCGCCATCGCCCGGGCGCAACAGAATTCGAGGAACGGAGCATGAGCGTCTCGATCTCCATGACCGTAAACGGATGGTTGCATGAGGCCGCGGTCGAGCCTCGCGCCAGGCTGCTCGACTTCCTGCGTGAAGACCTTGGCCTGACCGGCACGAAAGAAGGTTGCGGCACCGGTGACTGCGGATCGTGCACCGTGCTTCTTGACGGCAAACCAGTCAACTCGTGTCTCACGCTCGCCGCGGAAGCGGACGGAGCCAGCGTGACGACGGTTGAGGGGATCGCCGCCGACGGTTACCTGAACCCGGTGCAGGCGGCCTTCGTCGATGCCGGCGCGACCCAGTGCGGATTCTGTACGCCCGGCTTCATCGTGATGGCCACCGCCTTGCTCGATGACATACCGAATCCGACCGAGGAGGAGATCCGCTACGGCCTCGCCGGAAATCTCTGCAGGTGTACCGGATACGACAAGATCATCAGAGCCGTGCAGACGGCCGCCGCGGGTGATTCGCCCCGGATACCCCTGCGACCCAACTCGGACGCTTCATAGAGAATTGAGTATGCAGGGGTTGACTTGCCGGCTATAGCTACCGCGAGAAACGGAGAGACGATTGGTTGATACAGCAGTTGCACGCGATGCCAAAATCGCGGGTGGGCACCGTTCCGTCGGTTCTCCAGCGGCTCGGATCGATGGCATTCCCAACGTCACCGGGGCGTCTCTGTTCGGCGCCGACTACAGCCTGCCCGGGATGCTCTGGACGAAGATCCTTCGCAGCTCGCACGCGCATGCGCGGATCACACGCATCGACATTTCCAAAGCACGGGCGCACCGGGGAGTTCGTGCGGTTGCGACCGCCGAAGATCTCCCCCAGGACCGAGACGCGGCATCGCGCATGCAGAACGTTTTCGCCGGTGAGTTCGTCCTGTTCGTCGGGCAGCCGGTGGCCGCCGTCGCGGCCGTCACCGAGGCCGACGCCGAAGAGGCGGTCGACCTGATCGAGCTGGACTACGAACCGCTGCCCGCCGTCATCGACCCGCTTGAGGCGATGGAGCCTGATGCGCCGGTCATACGCCATAGTGCCGATCCCATCGACCGCAGCGAACAGCGGATTCACACTGACGTTGGGTCTGAGTCGGAAGAGGAGACCGAGGACGGAAACGTATCGTCGGAGGTCCATTTCGCCCGCGGCGATCTCGAAGCCGGATTCGCCGAGGCAGACGTCATCGTCGAAGGCAGATATCGCTCCGCGGTCCTGCATCAGTCGTACCTGGAGCCCCACGCCGCCCTCGCCGCCTGGGACGCGGCCGGAAACCTCACGGTGTGGTGCTCCACCCAGGGGCAGTTTCATATTCGCGACGAGATCGCCAAGATCGTCGATGTCCCCGCCACCCAGGTCAAGGTGATCGGAACGTCCATCGGCGGCGGCTTCGGCGGGAAGCTTGGTGGACTCGTCACGCACATGGCCGCGATCCTGGCGCGAAAGGCCGGGGCCCCCGTAAAGACGGTCATACGGCGTTCCGAGGAGCTTGGCGGCGGTACGCCTGCTCCGGCATCGGTTATCGACGTCAAGATCGGAGCCAAACACGACGGCGTCATGACGGCTCTCGAGGGGCGAGTGGTCATGGACACCGGGGCCTTTCCCGAGGCTCCCATGTCGATTGCCACCCTCCTGCTGGGCGCGATCTACGACATCCCTAACTTCAAGCTCGACGGCTACGAGGTGCTTACAAACAAGCTCAGCGTGACCGCCTACCGGGCCCCAGGGGCTCCGAACTCCATATTCGCGCTCGAGGCGGCGGTGGGCGAGCTGGCCCGAAGGTTGGAATTGGACCCGATCGGCCTCCGCCTGAAGAACGAGATCAAGGAGGGCGACAAGTGGCCGGACGGAGAGCCTCTCGGCCCAATCGGCTTGCGGCAATGCCTGGAGGCGGTGCGCGATCACCCGACTTACCAGTCGCGTTCCAGCGAACCCGAAAACGGGAAGCTGCGTGGATGGTCCGTGGCGGCGGGAGGCTGGCCGGGCGGATCCGGTCCCGCCGCTGCCGCGCTTCACCTCAATGAAGACGGGTCGATCCGCGTACTCGTCGGGGCGATCAATCTCACTGGAACTTCGACGGGCTTCGCCCAGATTGCGGCCGAGGAGCTGCGCGTACCGATCGAACGCGTGCAGGTCATCCTGGGCGATACGGACGAAGCTCCGCCGGCGCCGGTCTCGGGCGGCAGCCAGATAACCTACGCGGTCGGCACGGCCGTGAAGCGCGGCGGCGAAGAACTCATGCGGCTGATCAAGAATGTGGCGGCGGAGAGGTTGAAGGTCGAGCCCGAAGACCTGGAAGCGATCGACGGGGTCCTCCAGTCCAAATCAGACGGCGAGAAAAAGATCGACTACGCCCTCGTTGCCGGCGCGGCCATCGCGGCGGGCGGGCCGCTGGCCGCCACCGGAAGCAAACCACGTTTGCCCACGGCTCCCGGCTACGCCGTGGCCTTCGCCGAAGTACTCGTGGACCCCGAGACCGGCCAGGTTGACCTGGTCAAATTGCTCGAGGCGCAGGATGTGGGCTTTGCGATCAATCCGAAATCGGTTGAAGGCCAGATCCAGGGCGGCGCCGTTCAGGGATTCGGTTACGCCGTGACCGAGGAACTCCTGTTCGACGAAGAGGGCCGCCCCATCAACACGGCGTTTCTCGACTACCGGCTTCCCACGTCATACGACACGCCGGACGTTGACGCCGTGATCGTGGAGGTCCCGAACAAGCACGGACCGTACGGAGCGCGCATCGTGGGAGAGCCTTCCATCATTCCGCCCGGCGCGGCCATCACGAACGCCATCGCCGCCGCCATCGGGAAATCAGTCTACGACCAGCCGATGACGCCCGAACGCGTCCTTCAAGCACTCGGGAGGCCAGTCGGCGACGCGTCTTGAGGGCTCGTTCGGAGGACCAGGCATACGCGATCACCGGCCTCACCCGAGCGGCGCCGCTGGTCTGGCGGTCGCCGGGACCCCGAGGCCGATTTCAGCGTTGCCCTTGACGCCGACGGCCGCGTACCATTTCGAAGGGCGCTATACAGTCCGGCTGGCGGTATCATCCGACCCACGACATTCGTGAGCGTCCAATTGGCGGCCAATCACTGGCGAAAATGATGAGCGGGGGAAGTTAATTTATGGCAGTTCAGACGGGTGATTTCAAGGTCATCGGCACGAGCCCGATTCGCCACGACGGCGTCGACAAGGTAACCGGCAGGGCGCAGTACGGCGCCGACGTTACGCTGTCCGGAACCTTATACGGCAAAGTGCTGCGCAGCCCCCACGCCCATGCGAACGTGCTCAGCATCGACACCAGCAAGGCCGAGTCCCTGCCCGGTGTCTATGCGGTTATTACGAGCGCCGACCTGCCCGAACCCGCCGGCGGCGAGACCGGTGGCGGGGAAGGCGGTGTGCAGAGCATCAGGCACAAGACGGCGAACATGCTCACCAGGGGAAAGGCGCTCTACGACGGCCACGCGGTGGCCGCGGTGGCGGCCGTGGATTTCCACGTGGCCGACGAGGCTCTGAGGCTGATCGATGTGGAGTATGAGGTCTTGGATCCGGTGCTCGACGTCCGCAAGGCCATGGAATCCGACGCTCCGCTGTTGCATGACGACATTTTCACGAAATTCGGCGGAGCGGCCGCCGACAAGCCGAGCAATATCGCCGAACACATCATTTATGAGGAAGGCAACATCGAGCAAGGATTCGCGGACGCCGACGTGGTTGTCGAGCGCGAGTTCGAAACCGCCACCGTCCACCAGGGCTACGTGGAAACGCACAGCGCCACCGCCCTTTGGACGAAAGACGGCCATCTGACGGTGTGGTGCTCGACCCAGGGCGCCTTTGGCGTGCGCAAAGAACTCAGCGACATCCTGCAGATACCTATTTCAAAGATAAAAGTCACTCCGACGGAAATCGGCGGAGGATTCGGCGGCAAGACGACGGTGTACTTGGAACCCCTGGCGGCGGCCCTTTCAAAGAAGAGCGGACGGCCGATAAAAATGAGCATGGACCGCGGGGAGGTGCTGCGGGGAACCGGCCCTACACCCGGTTCATATCAGCGCGTAAAGATCGGCGCTACGCATGACGGCGACATCACCGCCATGGAGGCGTGGATCGCCTTCGAGGCGGGCGCCTATCCGGGATCTCCAATCGGCGCTGGGTGCACGTGCTCATTCGCTCCATACAAACTGACGAACTTTCGAGTCGACGGCTTCGACGTAATCGTCAACAAACCCAAGACCCACGCCTATCGGGCGCCCGGCGCCACCATAACCGAGTACGCGGTTGAGACGGTCGTCGACGAGATCTGCCGCGCCATCGACATGGACCCGGTGGAGTTCCGGCTGCGCAATGCTTCCGTCGAAGGGTCAATGCGGGTGGACGGTCCCCTGTACCCGCGGATCGGAAACGTGGAGTGCATCGAGGCCGCAAGGGACTCCGATCACTGGCAAACGCCACTCGAAGAGGCACCCGGTAAGAAACGCGGTCGCGGGATCGCCTCCGGGTTCTGGTTCAACTGGGGAGGGACCTCCAGCGCCACGGGTAAATTGAATCCCGATGGCACCGTGACGCTGTTGGAGGGTTCGACCGACATCGGCGGTACGCGCACGTCGGTGGCCATGCAGCTGGCTGAACCCCTGGGCATCCCGATCGAGGATATCGTCCCGATAGTCGTCGATACCGACTCGATCGGATACAACGACGATACGGGCGGCAGCCGCGTCACATACTGCACCGGGCAAGCGTGTTACGAAGTGGCCCAGGACATGATCCGTCAAATCACTGACGGTCTCACGGACGCATGGGACGCGACCGCGGGGTCTGTCCAGTTCGAGAATGGTCAGTTCTCCCTGAATGGGAAGACGGCTAACCTCAAGGAAGCCGCGGAGATCCTCGACGACAACGACGTCCACATTATCGGCACCGCAACCGTGACTCCGGGTCGCGAGGGTGGAGCGTTCGCGATCCACGTCGCCGACGTGGAGGTCGATGATGAGACGGGCAAGGTTGAGATCCTTCGCTACACGGCCGTGCAGGACGCGGGAACCGCGATTTATCCCCCCTACGTGGAGGGACAGATGCAGGGCGGGTCGATGCAGGGGATCGGCTGGGCGCTGAATGAGGAGTATTTCTACGACGGAAGCGGTCGTCTGCGAAACGCAAGCCTGCTGGACTATCGAATGCCCACGGCGCTTGACCTGCCGATGATCGACGCGATTATCGTGGAGGTACCGAATCCGTATCATCCCTACGGAGTCCGCGGCGTCGGCGAAGTTCCCATAGTCCCGCCGCCCGCGACCGTCGCCAACGCCATCTTCGACGCGGTGGGCGTACGCCTGAGCGAGCTACCCATGGCGCCGCACAAAGTCCAGAAGGCACTCGCGGAAAACGGTAGAGGCGCGAACACGTAACAACCCGTTTCACTGAGCGGCGTCGGGGTCAGGATGCCTTGGGCGCATGGCGTGGTTCGTCCGAGGTTCGGATCTGAATCGTCCGATCGGCGTTTAACGCGAGCGTCAGGGCGGAAGCGCCGGGAGCCCGTCCGGCCTCCGCTATCGTCATAACCTGGCCAAGCGTCGCGGCCGGAACGACCAGCGCCGAACCCGCCCGGCCCTCCCGTACATGACCGCAGCCAACGCTCGCATCCGCGACATACAACACTTCCGGGCCCCGCTTGTCTTCGCGAATTGATCCGATGACCTGCCGTTCCAGCAGACCCGTAACCTGCCGGTTCCACTCGCGCAACATGCGCGACGCGGCCTGATAGGGGTCGCCTTCGCTGCCTTCGGGTGGTACCGGCAGCTACAGCCGCAGGATGTTGTGTGGGCTCTGACGCAGAAGTCGGCGTCTTAGATTTTCGTCCACCGTGTCCTAGGCGGTGGCCAGCACCATCCCCATGTTTGGGAAGGACCGCAAAGCCCATGATGCCGCGGCAATCGTCTATATGAAAGGCCCAGATTCACCCCGACCGAGACAGCCGCGCAGGACGGAATACGTTCGGACTTACGTTTGTAAAGGACGGCTATTTCAGTGTCACACCAGCGCTTATGGTAACGGTCGCGCTGGAATCGTAGGTCATTCCAGCGCCCGCGACGCTCGTCACGGTGAGGTTGTAGGTTCCAAACGAAGTCGTGTTGTGCCTCAACTCGGCTATCCCGTTCGCGCCCGTTAGGCCCGAAATCGGGAATGTTCCCAGAGGTCCGGACACTTCGCCGCCCACGGAAACGCCGGGAACGGCGGCTCCGTTCTGATCGAGGATCGTCACGAAATAGATTGCGTCGCTGTTGCCGTCGAAGTGTTCAAATGACGTCGATATGCCTCCGATGTGAATCACCGTCGAGGGAGGCTCCTCGCTCTCCGTCGGCGTTGGCGTCGGTGTCTCCGTCGGCATCAGAGTTGGAACGGCGGTTGGACTGGACGTAGGAGTGGTGGCGGCAGCCGGCGTGTCTAGCTGAACTTCCGTGGGAACGTGCGTCGGCGTTTCCGTAGGAGGCGCGGGAACGGGCGTTTCCGCCTGCTCGTCACAATCGACATTGAAATCGAGGCTTCTCGTCAGCGGTTCCGTTTCGTGGAGGCCGTCGTCCCATGACGAAATCCTAACCGTGTGAAATCCTCCGACCTCGAAGCGCGCGGTCACCGTTCCTATGACGTGATCCTCGACCGTTGACCCCGTATCGAAAACGGGGTTTCCGTCGATCTCAACGAGGAATCGCACGATCATTTGAGGCGGGGAGTCCCGCGCGTCGGTTCCGGCGGAAACCACAACGGAACAGGCGTCCGGTGACGGACCAACCGATAACGTCAGGACCGGCTCGGCCGGAGGCGTCGGGGTCGGGGTGGGACGCGGTGTGGGCGTGAACGTGGCCGGCGGCGTTGACACGGCGGCGGGCGTCGGCGTCCTGGTCGGGGCGCCGGTCGGCGTCGGAATGAGCGTTGGTGGTATCGGCGTAGGCGAAGGAGTGGCCGAAGCGGTTGGACTCGGCGTTGGGGTTGCGACCGACGTTGGAGTCGCCGTCGGAGAGCTCGTAGGTTCAGGTGATGGCGCGGGGGCGGTGGGCGTCGACGTCGGTGACGGCGCCGACGTGGCGGTAGGCATGGATGAGGGGGTCGGCAGCAACGTCGGCGTGTCCGTAGGGACCGCGGCCGCCGCAGCGGACGATGCGATCGTAGGTAGCGGCGGAGTCGGTCCCGCGGCCGGCGTGCTCTGCTCTGGGTCCTTCAAAGACGGAGGCGACACCCCACGCTGCTCGATTACCGCATCAATCGTGTCCACAAGAACCTGCTCTTCGGGCGTGAGTGGATTATCGACGGGCGGGGACGGATCGGCGCCCGGCGGGACCTGCGCGGACTTGCCCGCCTCCACTTGAACTTCGATACCCAACACGCCGGCAACGCCGACCCGACCTTCAAAGCTCTTCCATTTGGCGCCCGCTACGGCGTCCACCTCCAAAATGAACCCCGTCCCCCTCACACCTCCGATCGCAGAGCTTGTGCGAACCGAATAGCTGGATTCGGCATCCACGATCTTCGACACCCGGTGAACAGTCCGACCGACAGCCTGGAAAAGTGCGACATTCGACGCGCCGGTCTGTCGCGATCCGGAAAGCTCTTCGATGGTGATATCCGAACCGCCGTCGACGAACACAACGGAACCTTCGAAGAAGATCACCAGCGCCTGGGAGGTCTGGGGCACTCGGATGCGCGCGCCTTTATTGATTTCCGCTTCGCTGGTGACGACCGTGAAATCGGCTCCGGGCCCGGATAGAACTTCCGCCGAACCGGTCAAGATCTGCAGAAGCGCGCGAGGCGGCGGCTCCGGTTCGCCGCTGCACGCAGTCGCGGTCAGGACCGCACAGGCGACTAGAACGAGCAAGTATGGCCGGAGAAACGTCCTCGCCCGCTCAGTCACGGCTTTGATGACTGCGGGTGATCTCGTCATGTGGACTGATCAGGGTCTTCATGGATCCCTTCGGCGACCGAAATCCTGGCCGCAAGCGGCCGGGTACACCGTACGACGATTACGGGTACGCGGTCGGCGTCGCCCCGGTTGGAGTCAACACCGGCAGCGCTCAAATGCGGCGTGTCCTAGATAACGTACCGTCCGTCCCGAGAGTGCGCCAGGATGCCGTCGCTCAGCAGCGGCTCCACGATTTCCGGAGGATACCGCGTAGCCCGGTAGACGCAGCCCGGTAGGCGTTCAGTGCCGGGCTTCATCCCGACTCTCGATTCTGACCGCTCCGTGCCCATGGCGAGACCTTTCTGACCGTTGAACGATTCAGCAAAGGCACCGCCCCGACCGTACCCGGAGTTCGATAGGCGCCGTTGCCAAGGCCCAAGCTTAGCCGCCAGGTCCGGCGCCCCAAGCCATATTCACGCGTGCACGCCGCCACTCTCGATAATCAGATGCGCGTGCCTCCTTGCGCCAAAAAGTCTACAATCCGGCGCTGCCACTCCGAGGAGAATGCGCCTAGACCGTGGTTGAGAAAAGCTTCCGCGTGGCCCTGGCAAAGAGCCTGAGACACGAAGCCGTCCTTGATCACCGCGCCCTGCTGGACGCCGCTCGGGTGAAGCTAGATCTCGTCGATTCGCCGCTGTCGGACGATGAGGCGGTGGAAGCCTTCAAGGGCTATCACGGCGTCATCTGGCCTCACGGTCCGTACAGGCTTGCGGCCTTCGACCGGATGCCGGATCTCATCGGCGTAATAGCTACGACTGTTGGGGTTGACCACGTCGATCTCGACTCGGCAAAGGCGTCGGGCGTGGTCGTCGGACATCTGCCCACATTCGCTACCGAGCAAACCGCCGACATCACGATGTTCCTGATCCTTGGATCGGTTCGGCGCATTCCGCAGACGATCAATCAATGGCGAGAGGGCAAGCGGTCGATCGGAGAATGGGAACGCGAAGTCGTGCCGATCGGAGATATGCGGGGAAGCCTGCTCCTGCTTGTCGGATTCGGGCGCATCGCCAGGGCCGTCGCAGCTCGGGCACAGGCGTTTGGAATGCGATGCGTTGCATACGCTCCCACAGTATCCGACTGGGAGACGCAATCGCACGGCGTGGACCGCGTGGACCTGGAAACCGCCCTTGGGGAGGCCGACGTGGTGTCGGTTCACCTGCCGCTGACGGATGCGACGCACCACTTCATAGACGCATCCTTCATCGGTCTGATGAAGCCCACGGCCGTGCTGATAAACGTGGCTCGTGGGGCTGTCGTCGATGAAGCGGCCCTTGTCCAGGCGCTCTCCGAGGGGCGGATCGCCGGGGCGGGTCTCGACGTCTTCGAGTCCGAACCACCCCAGCCCGACGATCCCCTGGTTGGGATGCCGAACGTCATCTGGACCCCGCACACAGGGGGCTCCACCGATGTGTCGATAGCTCGCGTCGGCGAAGGCGGCGCCGAGCAGATGGCCTGGATCGCGGAAGGCTTCTGGCCGCGCCACGTCGCCAACCCCGGCGTAACCCCGAAGATCGATTTGCGCCGGCGGGGCTACACAAACCGTTGACAAAGTCGGAAACCCCGATTTCAGTTTAGGTGGATAGGGTAGGATTTCAGCCATTCGGGGCGTCCACACAGCATCCTGCCACCCCCGCATGAGTGAACAAATCTCTGATTCAAAAGTCCTGCTCGTCGTGCCGGCATTCAACGAGGAGGCCAGTCTCGCCGCCACCCTCGAAGACATCAAGGATGCGGCATCGTTTGCGACCGTGCTGGTGGTGGACGACGGCTCCCACGACGAAACCGCCAAAGTGGCTCAGCGCTGCGGCGCGAATTACGTACGCTTGCCATTTAATTTGGGTGTCGGTCCGGCGGTGCAGACCGGGTTCAAATACGCGCAGCGCAATGGGTTTGGCTGCGTGGTTCAGTTCGACGGAGATGGTCAGCACCGCGCCGAGTACGTCGAACGTTTAGTGACAAGGATTCAATCGGCGGAAGCCGATGTCGCCGCGGGGGTACGCTCGGGCGATGACCTGGACGCTTACACCTTTTCGCTCCTTAGAGGATGGGGAAGCCGGTGGCTGCGGTTCCTCATTTGGCTCGCATCGGGGCGGATGTTCTCCGATCCCACCTGCGGACTGCGAGCGTTCAACCGCCGGTCCATCGCCTATCTCGCCGAAACGTACCCGGAGGTCGCGGCCGAACCGTATTCCTTGGTGATGTTGACGAACCGAGGATTCAACGTCGTTGAAGAACCGATCCGATTGCGCAAGCGAACGGGAGCCCCCACATCCCTGACGTTTGGCAGGGCCATTTCCTACATGGTGATTGCGTCGTGGGCAATCGTCACGGCGGCACTCGCGGGCAGACGAGCGTGACCGTCACCGTGCCCAGAGATCGAACGCGGCGGGAGTGAGATTGCAAAGCGGGCAGATCTTACTTATCGCGTCGGGGATCGTGGCGATAGTCGTCGTGGTCGCGCTCATCCGATTACGCCGGCTGCGCGAGGCCTACTCCATTGCGCTGCTCGGGGCCATCGTGATCTTCGTCGTTACGGCGACGTGGGGATTCGGTACCGTCATCTGGATTACGCAGCGATTGGGCGTCACCTACGCGCCCTCGGGCGTGTTCGCGCTCGGATTCGGGGTCGTCGCGATCGTCGGCGTCTACTTCGGCGTCGTGGTCACCGGCCTACAGGACAAGCTAAAGGCGCTCGCTCAAGAGAACGCCCTCCTTGAGGCTCGCCTCCGCAGGGTGGAGTCCCAGGCACAGGCCAAGCATCGCGACGGCGACTCGGACACCGCTGATCGATAATCGCGAGCGATCCCCACAGGAGCGCGTAACCGCCGTTGTGGTGACGCACAATGGCGACAGCCACATTGAAGGGTGCCTCGAATCACTTGACGCGGATCGCCTACGCGGACTTGAGATTCTAGTTGTTGACAACGCGTCTTCGGATACGACCGTCGAGAAGGTGCGAACGCATGGCCCGCCTGTCCAGCTCCTGACCCTCGATGAAAACCACGGCTACGGACACGCGGCAAATCTTGGCGTGCGCCGGTCGAAGCGTGAGTACGTGCTGGTGCTCAATCAGGACACCCACACACGTCCCGGCGCCATCGAACATTTGGTGAACACGCTCGACGATCGGCCCTCAGCGGGATTCGTCACGCCAAAGATCCTGGTTCTGGAAAACCCGGACCGTATCAACACCTGCGGCAACGCCGTGCACTTCACGGGGATCGCAACCTGCGCGGGATTCGACAGACCTGCCGCGTCCCTGAACAAACCCGGACGGGTGGCCGCGTTCTCCGGGGCGGCCTTCCTTGCGCGCCGGTCGACCTTCGACGATCTAGCCGGTTTCGACGAATCGTTTTTCATGTACTACGAGGACACGGACCTCTCGATCCGGGCGATCTTGGCGGGAATCGAGATCCTTTACGACCCGGAGGCTGAGGTATTGCACAGCTTCGAACCGTCTTTTTCCCCGGAGAAAATCTTCCTGCTCGAACGAAACCGGTACGCGTCGTTGTTCAAGTCGCTCCGGCTTCGCACGCTCACGCTCATTTGTCCGGCCCTGCTGATTACTGAGCTGGCAATCTGGGCCTACTGCGTGACCCGTGGTATTGCAACAGTCCACCGAAAGCGACAGTCTTGGACCTGGCTTTTTGCGCGCGCGGGCGAGATCAATGCGGCCCGGCGTCAAGTGCAGGAACTTCGCCAGAGGGATGACATCGAATTGTTGAGGAAAATGCAGCCCGGACTCGATCTCCGCGAACTCAATAGCCCACTGGCGGAGATGGGTGTCAACGTACTTAATCCGCTGTATCGCCTATGGTTTTTGATCGCACTGAAACTGGTCCGGTGGTGATGTATCCACCGCGATCGGATTATTGGAAGAGCCGCTAGCGTGGCTTTCGTGCGATGGCGAGGATTTGGTAGGCGAATAGCCCCGGCATAAGTCTCCAAAGCGGCCTTAGGAATTGTACAGACCGGTTTGCGGTGTACGGCCGCATGGCTTCAACGACCAGTCCAGCCCGCTCGAGCGTATCGACCAGCGTCTTTCGCGTGAAAAACCGAAGGTGGCCCCGATCCAGCGTGCCGGCCTGCCGATAGTCGAATCGCCCGAACAGCAGGCGAACCCGCGTCTCGATGAACGCCACGTTGGGGACCGAAACAACAATGAATCCGCCCACCACCACGGTTCTCGCAACACGACCTAGCAGTAGCTCAGGATCCCGCACGTGTTCGATTACGTCGCCGAGAATCGCGCCATCAAAGGAGTCATCCGGAAATGGCAGGCCCCACTCGCCCACCACATCGAAATTCAGGACGGGCAGCCCGCGGGCCACGGCCAGGTCCAGCGCGCCCAAATTGTTGTCGAGGCCGAAGACCCGCTGACCGTGCTCAGTTCGGAGGGTTAGCATCAAGCGGCCGGTGTCACACCCAATATCGAGGATGTCCGCGGTACGCCCCCTGGTGAGATCGGTGACGGCCGCGAGGATCGCCGGATTCTCGAGGTCGTAGACGCCGCCCACCGCGCCCTTTAAGGGGGTGGCGAGCACGCGGCCTCAGGTACTAGGTGATTGGTCGCAGCGGCGCCGCGGCGGCCACGGCTCCCGATAAGGTATTCGGCCCCGTTGCTACGGGGCATCAGGTCGTCAAAGATGAAGCGCGGTCAAGTACGGGCTCCGCCTGGGCTGGAACGCCGTCGATGAGGGTGATGTACTGTCCGGAATGAGCCGGCACCCTCGGTCCTGGCACGACGATGCCGGTAAGGTTGAGAACGTCGGATGCCGCCACGCGAACCGATTCACCCGAATGGGGTTCGCGCCGGATCTTGCGCAGCAGGCCCACGGCCTCCGGGAGAGCGTACTGCTCGCCCACGAAACCGCTTACGAAGCGGCCCCCTCGAACCTCACCGCGTGCTTCAAGCCGGCGCATGGCCCTCAAAATCAAACGCCAAGGCATTGAGAAGCTCTCGCGGCGCATCAGATCGCGAAAAACCACCCCGTACCTCCCCAGCAGAACCGCAGAGATCTTCTCCGCCCGCCTGTCTTCCTCGGCAGGATCTCGATCGGGCGGACTCAGCACCGACCAGCGCCCCGGCGGCCCCGCCCCACTAAAAACATCGGCGGCGAGGCCGGACATCCGGCGTCTCCGCGCCCTATAGACGGGGGAATGATGCCCTCCCGCGATCACCCTCAGGCCCTGGAATCC
Source organism: Chloroflexota bacterium (assembly GCA_963663595.2). Classification (GTDB taxonomy): domain Bacteria; phylum Chloroflexota; class UBA11872; order UBA11872; family VXNJ01. The sequence continues at coordinate 1,585,182 of CAXXGZ010000003.1, forward strand.
ATCCGATGTGACCAGGCCGGCGCCAATCAGCTCGCGCAGGCCAGCTTCAATATCGGTCTTGAGCCTGCGGGACTCCGCGACGATTTCATCGAAGAACAGGGCGCCGCGGCGCTTGAGCACCTCAAGTATCTCGCCGGCGGCGCCGACATCGGGATCCGGCTGCGCGCCGTTGAGATAACCGCGCGCCGCGGCCAGGAGATCGGGCAAATCCTGACGGCTCGCCAGGGTCACGGGCGTCGCCCGCGTCGCGGCCGATCGTATCGCCGTCGATTCCGCCGCGCCGTTGCCGTTCGGCGATTGCCGCCGCGCGGACAACCGCGCCCACACAATCTCGCCCGCGAAACAAAGCTCATCCAGATCGGCGGGCCTGTAGCCGTTCACCCGCGCCCGCAACAGATCCGACTCCCACGAGGATGCTGGAGCCTCGAATCCCTGAAGCCGCCGAACGGCGCGGCGTATACCTTCGCGTCCTTCGAGACGGGTATTGGGAGTGGCATGGTGCCACCTGATGAGGAATCTCATGAAATCACGGGCGGAGACCGGTGCGATCTCTTGCCTGAGGCGGTCCAGCGTGTACCGGTGGATTCGGGCGAGAATGCGCCGGTCGCAGAATTCCTCGGCGGCCGAATCCGGCGTAAAAGATCCTCGCAATACGAATCCGCCCGTCTCGAGATGGATGAGACCCTCGGATACGTCCGCTTCGGACAAGAGCACGCGCCGCGCAAGTGCCGGAGCGGTGGTCGGACCCATTATCTCCGTGTGGCCGCGAAGAAGTTGCAGCCGCGCATCCTCCCGGGTGTCGGCGTTTTCCGCCGCGCCGGGAGGCAGCTCCAACCGGGGGAGATCGCTTTTCGGGTAGAGCAGACCAACGACCCCCACGTTTTCCGCCGCGAACCAGACGTGCTCGGTCCCGACGGCCATCCGCGCCGCTCTACCATCCGTTTGGAGCTCCCGGAGCCAGAGCTCCCAGCCGCGCGTGTGTTCCTCCGCAATCGAAACAAGCCCGAGCAGAGCATCGTGAACCTCTTCGGCATCGCGCGGATCGGGCCTGGCTTCATCCGCCACACGGCTAATGGCGGATTCATCCAGCGCACCCAGATCGCGGGCATCATCGGGCAACACTCTCCGAAGACTTACCGCGCGCGTCCTCCGCTCCTCGATGGGGGCGTTGTCTAGATAGGTGTACGGCTTCCCGCTCACCACTTCATGCGCCATCGGCGACGGCTCGGAGGTGTCCCGAGCGTGGAGGGTAATCTCGCCCGCCTCAACCCGCTCCAGCACCGCGATGAGGCCCTCAACATCCATGGCTTCGTGGAGACAGTCATGCACCGTTTGGCTTATCAGCGGATGGTCCGGCAGCTCGAGCGGACCGGTCACATTTTCCTGACACCCAACCTGCTCTGGGAATACGGCGGCAAGGAGATCATCTCCCCGCATTCGCTGCAGAAAGGGAGGCACCTTGCGACCGCCGCGCATCCTTGGGATGGCCAGCGCCCTGGTGGCGTTCCAGCGCCAGCGGGTCGGGAATAGCGGAGTGTAAAGGATCGCCTGCTGGAGCAGCCGCTTCACACTACCGGATTTGACATATGAGAACGACTCTTCCAGCGGAAATGAATGCTGCGGCCCCAAGGAGAGGATGAACGCGTCGTCGTTCGCGGCCGCCTGAAGCTCGAAGTCGAACTTGACGCAGAAACGCTTGCGCAGCACTAGCCCCCAGGCTCGATTGATGCGCATGCCAAACGGCGCGTGAACGACGAGTTGCATGCCGCCGGTTTCATCGAAGAAGCGCTCGAAGACCACATCCGTTGCGGTGGGAACGATGCCAAGGGCGTCGCGCGTGGCCCTCAAATACTCAACTATCTGCTGCGCGGCGATCTCGGTTAGGGCGCAATCATCCTGGAGCGTCGCCACCACCGCATCTGGGTCGTCGAGACCGGCTACAACATCCCGACGAAGAAGGCCGACTTCTTCAGAAAGCTCGACCGTGCGTCCGGGGGCCTCCCCGAGCCAGAACGGGATGGTCGGCGGCGCGCCCTGAGCGTCTACCACTCGCACAGTGCCCTGGATGACCCTTTGGATTCGCCACGAGGTGCTGCCCAGCAGGAAGATGTCGCCCGCCATGCTTTCCATGGCGAAGTCCTCGTTTACCGAGCCGACCTTCGGCTCGTCAGGTTCGGCGATCACCGCGTAGTCGCCGGTTTCCGGAATTGTGCCGCCGTTCATGAGCGCGGTCATTCGCGCCCCGCGGCGGCCGCGTAAAACTCCATTGATTCGATCGTGGTGAAGCAGTCGCGGGGCTTTTCCGGCGCCATCCCCGATTCCGCCGGCAAGCATCTTCACGATCTCATCGAAGTCGCGTCTTTCGAGGCCTTCGAACGGAGCCGCCCTGCGCATCAGTCCGTACAGCGCCTCCTCATCCCAGTCTTCGCAGGCGCATTCCGCAACGATCTGCTGAGCCAAAACGTCCAGCGGCGCCACTGGCTGGTGGATTCGATCCAGCCGGCCGGCCCTTACCGCGCGGATCAACGCCGCGCACTCGATCAGCTCGTCGCGGGTCGTTGGGAAAAGCCGGCCGTGCGGGCGCAATCCCAGGCTGTGGCCGGATCGTCCGACTCGCTGCAGGAAGGTCGCGATGCTGCGCGGCGATCCGATCTGGCACACCAGGTCTATCTGTCCGATGTCTATCCCCAGTTCGAGCGACGCGGTGGCGACCAGAGCCTTGAGACCCCCGTCCTTCAGCCGTTCTTCAACGGATAGGCGACGCTCCTTCGATAGGCTCCCGTGATGGCTCGCTACCGCAGCGTGGCCCAGACGCTCGGAAAGGTTGTGCGCCACGCGCTCCGCGAGCGCGCGCGTGTTGACGAATATCAGCGAGGTACGATGCTCGCCGATCAGCGTCCCAAGCCGCCGGTAGATGTCCACCCACTGCTCCTTCGGGGAGACGGCTTCCAGGTCGCTGGGCGGCACTTCGATGGCAAGCTCTATGTCACGCTGGTGACCGAGATCCACGATTTCAACGTCGTTACGGGCGCCCACCAGGAAGCGGCCGATCTCCGATAACGGCTTCTGGGTCGCCGACAGCCCGATCCGTCTCGGAGAACGCCGCGCGATGTGATCGAGTCTGGCCAGCGACAGGGCCAGATGGCTCCCGCGACGGTCTCGCGCCAGGGCGTGGATCTCGTCCACGATGACCGTCCTCACCGATCGCAGCATTTCCCTTCCCTTGGCGGCAGTCAAAAGCAGGTAAAGCGATTCAGGTGTCGTAATGACGATGTGCGGGGGGCGCCGGGTCATTTTCTGGCGTTCGGCCTGGGTGGTGTCCCCGGTGCGAACGAACGTCCGAATCTCTGGGAGCTCAATTCCAAGATCGTTCGCGGCTTCCCGGATTCCCGCAAGCGGTTCCTCGAGGTTTCGCCGAATATCGTTTCCGAGCGCCTTCAGCGGCGACACGTACAGCAGCGCCGTTTCGTCGGGGAGGTCGCCCCGCTCGCCTCTTTTCACGAGATCGTCGATCCCTGAAAGGAACGCCGCAAGCGTTTTTCCGGACCCGGTTGGCGCGGCCAATAACGTGTTTCGGCCAGATCGGATCGGCGGCCAGCCGGCCAACTGGGCGTCGGTAGGCGTCCCGAAGCGCTCGCCGAACCAACGGCGTACGGCAGGGTGGAAGTCCGCCAACACAGCGGTTGCGGGATCAGCGATCATGGCCCGCCCGGCGCGGGAAATGAAACGGTCGTTGCTGGAACGATCAACAATGCGCGTTCAGATTCTGTCTCAAAGATGGCGGTCCGGCGATAGGCCATGGTGTGATAGTCACGTTCCCGGCGGATATCGGCGGCGGACCGTGAATACAAGTATATGAATCCGGCACGAATCTTGCGCTTGGCGGACCGTCCCCGGTTCCACGCCGTGCAGCCCGCCAGGTGGCCATCCGTTTACGCGGCGGATGATTTAGTGCAGGGATCGGCAGCCGGCGTCAGCCAAAGCGCCCGGTGATGTAGGCCTCGGTTCGGGCGTCGCGGGGAGTCGTAAATAGCCGTTGAGTGTCGTCGAACTCAACGAGCTCACCGGCGGCGTTCTCGTCGACCGTAAAGAAGGCGGTGCGGTCCGACACCCGTGCCGCCTGCTGCATATTGTGGGTGACGATTACGATCGTGTACTGCTCGCGCAGCTCGCGAATAAGGTCCTCGATTCGCGTCGTGGCGATGGGATCGAGCGCCGAGCAGGGCTCGTCCATCAGGATCACCTCTGGCCCCACCGCCAGAGCGCGAGCGATGCAGAGACGCTGCTGCTGTCCGCCTGAGAGCGCGAGTCCGCTCTTCTTGAGATCGTCCTTCACCTCGCCCCAGAGGGCGGCCCGCCGCAGGGAGGCCTCCACGATTTCACCGAGGTCGCCCTGATATCCGTTTACGCGGGGTCCGTAGGCCACGTTGTCGAAAATCGATTTTGGAAACGGATTCGGCTTCTGAAATACCATCCCGATCCTACGACGTATCGCGACCGGATCGGCGTCGCGGGCATACAGGTCGTGGTTCCGGAAAAGGACCTTGCCTTCATGCCGCGCGCCCGGGATCAGCTCATTCATCCGGTTGAAGCAACGCAGGTAGGTACTCTTGCCGCAGCCCGACGGCCCGATGATCGCGGTCACCTCGCGTTCGGAGATGTCGAGCGCGATGTCTTTGAGTACGAGCTTGTCTCCGTACCAAAATCGAAGTTTACGAGTCGCTAGGACAATCTGGCGTTCGCGGATGGAAGCATCGGGTGGGGCCGTTCGGTTCCGCGTTGGTTCAACGCGAACGTTGATCACCGGCGGCTCCTCTCGAAACGATGCCGAATCACTATAGCGACCGAGTTGGCCAAGAGCAGCACGGCGAGCAACACGACGATTGCGCCCGCCGCCAGCTTGTGGAACTCCTGCTGCGGCAGAGAAACCCAATTGAATATCTGAATCGGCAGGACCGTGAATAGATCCAGTGGGCCCGACGGATCGAATGCAATGTAGGTGAGCGCCCCGATCGTGATCAGCGGCGCGGTTTCGCCGATTGCGCGAGAGAGCGCCAGGATCGTGCCGGTAAGGATTCCGGGCATCGCCGCGGGCAGGACGGTCCGGAAAACCATCTGCCACCTCGATGCGCCCAGGGCCAGCGACCCTTCTCGCAGCGAGTCGGGGACGGCTCGGATGGCCTCCCGCGAGGCGACGATTATCAACGGAAGGATCAGCAGCGACATGGTCATCGATCCGGCCAAAACCGAGCGACCCAACATCATGAATCGAACGAAGAAACTCAGACCCAACAGACCGTAGACGATTGACGGGACACCCGCGAGATTGGCGATGTTGATCTGAATGACTCGGGTGACCCAGATGTCGGCGGCGTACTCTTCGAGATATATCGCTGCCCCCACACCAATCGGAAACGCCATGGCGGCCGTGAACGCGAGCATCCAGCCGGTGCCCAGCAAGGCGGAGCGAATGCCCGCCCGCTCAGGGAACCGAGACGGGTAGCTGGTGATGAACGAGCCGTCGACCTCACCTGCGCCGTCTCTGAAGACGTCTAGCAGCAGCACGGCAAGCATGACCACGCCGAGGGCGGTGGCCAGAAGTGCGACGATTCGGAAGACGCCTCCGGTGAGTGTTCGGCGGCGCGCTCGCGGCGACCTGTCGGGCCGCAATAACGCGCTCACTGATAGGCCTCTCGATACCGACGGACGAGCCAGTCGCTGAGGGCGTTCATGACGAATGTCATCAGGAAAAGCAGCGTGCCCACGGCGAAAAGCGTGCTGTATTCGATGCTCTGCTGGGGCGTGTCGCCCAGGCTGACCTGCACTATGTAGGCCGTCATCGTCTCCATGGAGTGCAGCAGATCGAAGCCCATTTTCGGCTGCTGCCCGGCGGCCACCGAGACGATCATCGTCTCCCCTATAGCTCGGGACAGCGAAAGCACGACCGCCGCCAGGATCCCTGAAAGCGCCGCCGGCAACACCACGCGAACCACCACCTCGTATTTCGTGGCGCCAAGTGCGTAGGCTCCTTCACGGAGCCCGGTAGGCACGGCACGGATAGCATCTTCACTGATCGACGCCATCATCGGGAGAATCATGAATCCCATCACGATTCCGGCGCTGAGAACATTGAACACACCGGTTTCGGGCAGCACTGCTCGGATCAACGGTGTGACGAATAGCAGTGCAAAATACCCATAGACCACGGTCGGTATCCCGGCCAGTATCTCGAGCACCGGCTTCAGCACCCCACGAACCTGAGCGGGCGCATATTCGCTCAGGAATATGGCGGAGAGCAGCCCGACCGGAAGCGCCACAACCATCGCCACGAGCGCAACCGCCAGTGTTCCACTTACCAGTGGCAGCACGCCGAAGTGTTTGGACGCGAAAAGCGGAGTCCAGCGGGTTCCAGTGAGGAATTCCACTACTGAGACCTGCCGCAGGAAATTGACCGTTTCCCCTAACAGGGAAACGACTATCCCGATGGTGGTGAGGACGGAAATCGCGGCGCAGGCGAACAGGAACCCGTGGATCGCTCGCTCTGTGAGATCACGCCGTCTGCGGCCAGAGAATTCGCTCGACAACGCTTGGTTAGACGACCTTCCGGCCACGTCGATTTCTTGGGACCGTGTTCTCGATCATTCTATCGCCCCCGCGCCCCGGGGGTTGCATTCGGAGCCCGGGCGTTCGATCGGTGACGGGGGCTACGCGGGCGGCGCTATGCCAGCGCGATCGCCAGCCTTTAAGGGCCGCCGAGCAGATCGCCGAGCGACACGCCCACCTGACCTCCCGTTTCGAACACCGTTCCCAACGTGCCGCGTTCGTATCGCTGCAGCGCCAACGCGTAGATCTCTTCGGGTAGTGGGACGTAGCCCACGGCCGCGGACAGCTCCGCGGCATGGTCAAAGTAATACCGGACGAACGCGTCGATTTCCGGGCGCGCGAGGGCGGACTTGTCGTTGATGTAGATCAACAGCGGGCGTGACAGCGGCTGGTAGGAACCGTCGGCAACAGTCGTCGCCGTCGGTTCGACGCAGCCTTCGCCGCCGTCGATCCGCACGACCTTCAACTTATCCCGGTTCGCCTCGAAGTACGCCAATCCGAAGTACCCGAGGGCGCCCGAGTCACCGGCAACTCCCTGGACGAGTACGTTGTCATCTTCGCTCGGCGTGAAGTCACCGCGGCTCGCACCCGCCTCGCCGACCACCGCCTCGGTGAAATAGTCGTATGAGCCGGAATCGGGACCGGGGCCGTAGAGCACGAGCGCCTTATCGGGAAATGACCCGCGTACTTGAGCCCAGTTCATCACGGTGTCCTCAGCTTGAGGATTCCAGACTGCGCCTAGCTCGGTGAGGGTGAGGCAATCCACAAATGCGTTGTCAGGATTGACCACCACCGCAAGCCCGTCGAACGCAACTGGCAGTTCGATGAAGTTCACGCCGTTCGCCTCGCAAAGTTCCATCTCCGACGCCTTTATCGGCCGTGAGGCATTCGCTACATCGGTCTCGCCACGACAGAATTTTTTGAATCCCCCACCGCTGCCCGAGATTCCGACGGCGACTCTGACGCCGCTGTTTTGAGCCTGAAAGTCCTCCGCAACGGCCTGGGTAATCGGCGCTACCGTGCTCGACCCGTCCACGAGAACGATTTCCCCCGTGATCCGGGAATCCGCCGCCGCGTCGTTTTCACCGTCCCGAGAATCACCACAGGCCAGTACCCCGGCGAGCCACACGATCAGCATGACTCCGCACACCGTCATAGGTCGGCGACGTGTAACGATCACCATGGAGACCTCCCAGTTCCCTCGGAACGCTATGCCCCAGGCAACCGGACGCGCAAGTGGACCGGGAATTCGCTCAAACTCGGGAGGCCGGTATCAAGCATTCCTGGCGGCCGCTCCAGATTCGGCTGGCTCGCGATCGGGCAGCGTCGATGCCGCTACCTTGCCATCTTCCAGACCGATCGAGTAGTCGAACATTCTCGCGTCAAGACACCCCTCGACCGCCATGATGACGATTTGAGGAAAGGAATCACGCACCAGATCGTCGAGGATGGCCGCGGCAATCTGATCACGCCGGGACGGGTCGGCGCCCACGATTGGGTCGTCTACGAACAGAAAGGCCGTGCCCGCGGACGACGAAAATCGGTTGCAAGTGACCGCCGCCGCCAGCCGCAGAGCCAGGTAAACCTGCGAGCGAAGTCCCGCCGATGTGGATGCGGCATGAACCCATCGCGACGCATCTTCGTCCCAAATCTCGAATTCGCCTGTATCGGTGACCCTTACATCGAAATAGGTGTTGCCGGTAAAGGCGGGGACAAGGGTTCTCGCGATCCGCGTAGCTTGGCTCACCGATCTCCGGGTGAGTTCAATGCTGGCGCGATCCGCTATGGCTGCCGCCCGTCTGCGGGTCTTTATTTCCCGTTCGAGGCTCTCAATCTCCGCGCGTGAGGCAGGGAGATCGACTTGACTCCGGTGACACTCGAGTTTTGACTCCAGCCTTTCAATGTGGTCCTTGGTCGAAGGGATCGCGGTTGTGAGTCTATCCACCTCCGACTCCAGTACAGCCGACTCAGAGCCCGTCAGTTTGGATAGCTGGGGCAGGGCGGATTCCAATGAGACATCGGCATCCTCCGCGTCCAGGATCACGCCAGCCTCGGCGGCCCGCCGCCGCAATATCTCGAAATTTGAGCCGGTCGTGTATCGCGTCTCTTCAAGGGCAGGCTCCAGACCCGCTATTTTCCCGGTGACTTGCGAGACCTCTCGCTCCAGTACGGCCGTATTCTCTGTCGCCGCGCGGGACGCCATGTCGTCTCTGATTTGGGTGAGCACCGGCCTATCGATATTCTCTGCCGCGTTCGAATCGCCCTGCAGTTTCCGTAACCTCGCTACGAGCCGTCCGGCTTCCTCCCGCGCCCGCTGGAATTGTTCTATGAGCTGATCGCGTTCGATTTCGAAAGTTGGCTTCTCGTCGAACCTGTCTTCCAAACCGCTCAAACGGCTCGCGGACAGTTCCCGTTCCTGCTTCAGGATTTCAAGCTCCACCTCGACGTGAAGACCGGCGAGGACGTTCGCTGCGCCCTCACGCGCGGTATCTCGCTCTACGGTCGCGGCGGAAAGTTCGGACTCCAGAGCATCCATGTCGAGATCCTCAGCCGGGCCGCGAAGCTGGCCAATCCGTTCATCGATCTCCGTGATGCGCCAGTACACGCTTTTCGCTTTGCCGTTTGACCCACTCCCCAGGTCAGGATCGCCGTTTGCCCCCGCTCGACTCCGAGCCTCACCGGCGCGAAGCTCCGTTCGTGCGCGAGCGATGAGTTTCCCGGCGATATCAGGACTGCCCGGCACCTGCATGCCATTAGCGGCGAGCGCGGCCTCGATCTCGTCCAACTCGACGCCAGGAGGAGTCCCGTCGGAGATCGAAAGTGCTGGTACGTCGTTGCCTTCCGAGCGGCCGATTCCCACACGTGCGGCCACGGCGTCACGCCATCGCCGTATGCCCCGGGAACGCGATGGGCCATCTACGTGAGCGGCGGCCACCCAAGCCTTCCAGAGGACAACGGCGCCGTCTGAGAGATTTGGGTCGTGCTCAGCATTCGATCGGTCCGTCGCAGCCTCCCGCGCCCACGCGATCTCTCGATTCTCCTCGAGTATGGTGCGCTCAAGATCCAGCGCCTCGAGTTCATCGAGCACGGCTTCCGCCTGCACCTTCGCATCGGTGGCGGCTTTGACGCGTCGGTCGGCTACGCGGGCTTCGGCAAGTTGCTCCAGCGCCCGATCCACCTTTGCGATCTTGTTCTTCTCATGGACCATCTCCGACCAGGTGCGAGTCGCCTGCTCCACGTGCTGACTCGTTTCATCGATCCTGCGCTCCAATTCGTCACATCGGTCCCACGCGCGCAATATCGCGTCAGCGAGACTACTAACCGCGGATCTTCGCTCCGCCATGTCGATTCGAGAATTGATGTCCGATCGCGCTTGCTCCCAATCCGAAAGAGAATCGTTTAGCAACTCGAGTTCAGATTTCGCGGCCTGGAAGTCGAGCTGAGCTCTACGCACGCGCGCGATTTTGAGGAGCCGCTCCGCCCGCGAAAGGATCTTCTCCAGGCCGACCAGCCTGTCCGCGGCCTCAGCCAGACTCACACGGTTACGGGCGCGTGCGAGCGCTTCATCGAGTTCGGCCACATCTCCCAGGTCCGCGCGAACTGAATCCAGTTCTCTGCGTTTGGGTATGGCCAGACCGGAGGCGCTCAGCTCCTCCGGAGGGGCCTCAAGATCTGGCGACCTGGATGCTTCGATGAAGAACGTTCTCGACAGCTCGTGAACGTCAAGACCGGTGAGCCGGGTAAGTTCGACCGAGATCCGCGCTTCGTCGTCAAGAACGCTAATCTCACTTGATACGTCGACCACGAGCCTGGCCTGGACCGTTCCGTCATTGGACACGGAACGCTCTATGACGCAGCCGCCGCTGGCTCCGGCCAGTTCGATGGTTACGGCTGCTTCACGCTCACCGTGCCGAACGAGATCCTCGGTTGCGAGCGTTGAAGGCGTCAACCCCGTCAAACCGAATCTGACCGCGTCGACAAGGCTGGATTTGCCGGCGTCGTTCGCGCCCTCCACCAGCACGGTTCCCTTTTCAGGGAATGACAGGTCAAGCTCATCAAAGCACTTGAAGTTCCTGCACCTGATCCCGCGGAGAGCTAACACGATCCGACCCTATCGCTCCATTGGGCTATCTTTGCGCAATGCGCCCAACACGAGTTCCACCGCCTCATCCGCCCCGTCTCCGTCGGTGTCATCGCTCCCAGCGGTTTCCGCGGCGATACGACGGATCTCATCCGTCGGTGACGTCGATTCGCTGATCGGGTCGGAATCATCGGGCAGGATTCGCAGATCGGTTAGGTCCACCTCGAATGACGCGCACCGGCCGGCCGCCCATCTGGAGAGTTTGGCAAGGCCCGCCCGGTGAAGAGACTCATTGTCGGCTTCGCCGTGTATGCGGAGCGTCGCCTCCGAATCCCGGGTGATCCGGCTTTCGACCATGAGCTTCAGAATGGACAGCGGATCGTCGGTCTCGAGATCGCTCCCTCGTGCATGAATCTCGACTCGAGGCGCCCCTCGCGCTTGGATCACCTCTATCTGCTGAATGCCGTCCGCCGTCATTTCAAGCGAAATGAAACCCCCTTTGCCCAGTGGGCTGCCCGGAGCAACGACGGTCGTTTCACCGATCTTGTCGTGAGCGGGTGCATGATTGTGTCCGCATACCAGCAGCTCGATGCCAGTAAGCGCCTTTATGGCATCTCTTGTGAGCGTCCGGCCGCCTGCCCGTTCGTCCGCCATGTCCTCGACCGAAAAGTGGCCCATAAGGACCTGATGAGGAACATCGCCAGAAAAGCTGACGTCGCTCAGGGGGCCGCCCCCGTCCCGTGCCGCGATGCCGATCGGGAGGCTGAACACGGCGATCTCGAAACCATCGACCGCCACCGTAAGTGGACGTTCCTGGTCGGGACCTTCGAGTCCGGCAAGCGCTCCGGTCTCGACGAGAAGAGATACCACCGAAGCAGAACCTTTGGGAGGCGCATCCGAATCTCCGCTGATCGCGGCCACGACTGTCCCGGAGTCCTTCAGGGCAACGAGGTTGCGATGGACAAAAGAGATCTCGTCCGGCGCGGGCGCGGGATTGTCGAAAATGTCGCCAGCAATCAACAGCAGTCGAGCGGAGTTTTCGATGCTGTAGGCGCAAACGTCCGCAAACGCCGACCGGAGATAGTCGACCCGTGCGGACCGTTGAGCTGTTGAAGAACTCGGAGCGGCCTGGCCCAGGTGGTGGTCGGCGCTTACGACCACCTTCGCGGGGGACCCGCTCCCCTGCTTTTGCATGCCGGGGACACTACTGTTCCTTGTAGCCTCCCAGCATAATTCAGCTCGATGTTAGCAGCGGGTTGACAGGCGTACAAGGCTCGTTTGGCCCGCTGACAGACGCTGAATCCGTATCTGCGAGCATTGGAAAAAGTCGCGCCCGCGAACACCATATGCCTTCGTGCTGCCTCGGAGCTTCGGGCTCCCCGCGTCCATGTTGAGGGTGATAAGTCAGTGCTTGCCGAACTGTACATAATCTGGAACCCATGATCCGCCGATTGAAACCGACCTTGCACCCGCTCGAGAAACCCAGTGATGGGCCTGTATCGATCACTCTCAACCGTCCCGCTTCCCGCTTTTTCGCATCCTCAATCGCGAAGGCTGTTGCGGGCGGAAGCGAGAAGCTCCGGGGTGCCCGAACCAGAGCGCTCAGCCAAGGTGGGCGACTCCATGTGGGCCGACATCACCGGGGCGAAGGACGCCGGCATGACCGCCATTCTCAAGCGGGGCGGGTCCGCGAACGGCGACACCGTACTTGTAGATCCTGAGGTGGATGTCGCGGTTCGACCGGACTATGAGATCGACGCCATCTCGGATCTGCTGGATTTGCCGATCTTCCGGCCGTGAATCGGCGCTAAACAACGCCGATCGTAGGCCTGCGCGCCGCTACGAATCCGGCCCGCTGGCCGTTGCTCCACCGATTCCGGATCGCTCAAGCAAGGGCACGTTATCCAGTACAAACCCGTCGTCCGGGCCAAAGGAAAGATGCTGCGGCCGGTTATCGGCATAACGGAGTACCTGATCGGCGAATTCGTAATCACGGGGCCGATCGATATCGAGCCACGGAATTCCGCTGACATCTACCGCGTAAAGGCCCCGGGGACTGGACGCGAGGTTCCGCGCCAGATCCGAAAGCTCGAACGGGCCGGGTCCCACGAAAAGCGCCCGTGCCAAATCAAGCACATCTGGCCGGAACAGGAAAAACCCGGTGTCAACGCCATTGAACGTTTCCAGGCCCTTGCCGATCCGTACTATTCGGCCGGATTCGCCCACAAGCACCCGCGTTGCGTCATCCACCTGTGCCGGAACCCATGCCCCGAAGTCCACCGCGAGCTTATTGACCTTGATGCCCGATGAGTCATCAACGAGCCTTCGGATGATTTCTGGTGTACCGAGGTGGTCCGACATGGCCACGATGAATGGCTCGCCCGCGAGATGCTCCGCGCCGATCATGAAACTCCACCCGTTGCCGTCTTCCGGTCGAGGATTGCTCAGAACGGTCACGCTCATACCCGTGGGCGCGATGACAGGTATCTGGTCTTGAATGAGGTCGGCGTGGTACCCGCCGACGATTACTGCATCGTAGATGCCCGCCGCGGCCAAGCATTCAAGCACGTGGGCCAGCAATGGCTTCCCACGCAACTCGACCAGCGGTTTCGGGTCGCCGTTGGAAACCTGCGATAGCCTCGTTCCAAATCCGGCGGCAAGGACAATTGCCCGCATGGTGCAATCCTTCTGTGTCCAGGATGCAGCGGCATTGGTGATGGCATTGACGCCAACGTGCCACGGCAACCGTTCAATCGTTTTGATCTACCGCGGCTCGGTCAGATATGTCCCGAAAACCGGATGATCAATAAGCGGGAATGAAAATCGTGCCCCGCATCCCCTCGGGCACCAACCGGGACGCCCCGCCCATCTCCGGTCTCCTAGTGATGCTCCATCTTAGCAAATTTCGGGTGCCCTCCGCCACTCGCCGAGGCAAACTCACGGCGTAAATCTCTGGATTCAGAGCCGGAGATCGCCAATCTACTGACGAAGAAGCCAGAGCTCGGGGGCCCGCCCTCGGCGCGGAGTGTCCCTCGCCCAGCTGCCTGAACGGGCGGGATCCGGACGCTCGATACGAGGTTCAAGACTCCAGTTTGGAGCGGTAGAATTCAATACGACCTCGTTCGTGGGAAGGCGCAGCACCGGGGAGGTGGGAGGCGTGGTGAATTGGCGGGTCCGGGTCCGTTCGTTGGGATTCGTCGCTCACGAGCGCACATCAAGCCAGGGTCGGGATCAACGGTGATCGGCTCCGAACTGACTCCCGACGGCCTTGTGACGCTGGTTCTTGGATCGGTCATAGGAACCGTTCTCGGCTTCGTATTCCAGCTCGTGTTTGAGGCGGTCAATCCCGCGCCTTGGAACGTTCTCGTGAACCAACGCTGGAAGAAATGATCGCCCTTCCTAAGATTCGCAATGGGGTTTGGCCTGCGACTCCCGCCCGCCGAGAAATCTCGCCGAATGAGCCGAGCGCGCGGATCACATGACCAAACTCCCGCCGCGCGATCAGGCCCGCTCTTCCCGCTCGCTCCGGAGAATGGCGTAGTAGACGCTGTCGACAAGTGCGCCTCGTGACATGCGATCTTGCCTATGGACTCCTTCGCGGATCATTCCGAGCTTTTCCATCACGCGCTGAGAGGCAAGGTTCCGCGTGTCGGTGATGGCGTAGACCCGATTAAGTTGCTCAAGCTCCCGAAACGTAGCGTCGAGTACGCACGCCGCGGCTTCCGCCACCAATCCCCGACCCCAGTGCGAGCGGGCGATCCCGTATCCCAGGCGCGCCCACCGATGCTCCAGTTCCACCGTCAGGTTTACTCCCCCCAGGACCCTTCCCTGAATCTCAATCGCCCACGTTGCGTGCATTTCCCAATCTTCCAAGATCGTCCGGGCAATGAACTCCTCGGCCTGTTCGCGCTGGTAAGGCTGAGGGACGGCCGGGAGATAGCGCGCCCATTCACCGTCGGCTGCGTAGTCCAGAACGTCCTCGACGTCCGAGATCTTCAATCGCCGCAGGACGATGCGATCCGTGCTCAGGTTCGGCGGCAGTGATGCCATCTGAGGTATTGCCTCCGTGCCACTCATCGTCCCGGAATCAGCTCAGCGTGGTCGCTCCAACACACCAGACACGTCCACCGCCGCGGCAGTCTTCAAACGCCGGCGTCGGACGGCTCAAGGCCGACCTGGCCGGCAGCCCCGCCTTCGCCGAGCGCTTTGAGAGCCTCCACACCCCCCTTGAGGGCACCCGCGGTGAATCCAAGCGCCGTCAGTTCGCGCGCCACACGGGCGCTCGTAGCTTCATCCGGTCAGGCGCAGAAGGCTATCACCTCGCGGTCTCGCGATCGGTTCTCCGCCCACTCTCGAACCCGATCTGGCTCCACCCGCTCACTTCCGGCCATCACGTACGGATCGGCTGCAAGTGATAAGCGGCTCCTGACGTCGAGTATTAGCGGTGGATTCGCCCCCGCGAGTCGCCGCTGGAGATCCTCGACATCCAGCCTCGGAATCGAGACGGTCTCACGCCCGAAAAGGGCGACGGCGGTGGACTCTCGTTCCTCGTCCAGGGTCTCGCGGGCGACCTTCCTCGCGTACCAACCGACCAATGGAGTGGCGGAGGTTCCATGGACGAGCGCCGATACGAGTACGACCGTTCCGATTACCGCAAGCACGCCGACCGAACCGTCCACGCCGGCCTGAACCACCAGGACAGCCAGCAAGAGCGAATTGAGGCCGCGCGGCCCGAACCAGGCTATCAAGCCGCGTGCGCTGCCACTCATCCGCACTCGCCCCAGGACCAACGTCAGCACAGCCGGTCGGATCAGCAATATGGCGACCAACGCCAGCACGACGGTCCCCACCACGTCGATCATTCCAAGCGTTGTGGAGAGCACCGCCCCAAACAAGACAAATGCCACGAGCATCGCCATCTCCGACGTCACCTCGCCGTAATCGAGGAAGCAGTCGCATAATCGGTGGTTGAGAACCGGAACCGCCAGGCCGGCGGCAAATGCAGCGAGGAACCCATCACCGCCCGCCACCGTTGCCAGCGCGAACGCGGCCAGCACCAGCCCGATTCCGAACAGAGCCTGGAACTCGTCGCGGATGCCCAATTTCGCGTCGGCCTTGCCGATCGTCCAAGAACCGAGTCCGCCCACCACGAATCCGATCGCCGGTCCGACAAACAGCAACCGCGCAAGAAGCACCGCCCACTCGCCGGTCCCCGAGGCCTCAACGTTTGCGACGGCAATGAGTATTAGGATGATCGGTAGCACGACGAGATCGTTGAGTCCGGCCTCCAGCTTCAGGATCTGACGGATCGATCGCGGTATTCGCAGATCGTTCACGACATCCCTGAGCACCACGGGATCCGTAGACGCCAGCGCGGCGCCCACCATCAAGGCGGGAACGATTGCCAATCCCAAGATCAACCAGCTCGCCCCCGCGATGAGGATGACGATCAGCACCGTCCCCGGGCCCAGGATCAGCATGGGCACAAGCCAGTGCTTCCCAAGCTCATCGACTTGAATTTTCACCGCGTCCAGGAACAGAACGAGTGCCAGGGTCAGCGTCCCGATCGCCTCCAGGATGCCGTCGTGCGGACCGATCTCCAGCAACTTGAGCCCATGGGGACCGAACGCGAATCCGAGCCCGAGAAATATGATCGGGAAGGAAATGGGACCCCTCTGAACCAGGGGCGAAGCCAGCGCCGAAATGACCAGCACCCCACCCACAATTGCGAATCCAGTTACCAGGTCGAACATCGGCAATCGTCCCTCAGCTGCAACCAGCGCGGCTCTGACGCGAGCCGAAGATTATGGACCATGCGTACGTCGGGGCGGCTGTGGCTGGCCCTTGCCATTCAGGATAGTTTCGTCGCCATGGCCAATTGTTGGCCGCGGCAACATCAACCAAGAGGCCAGACCACCGGGACCACGGCCAGCGACACGAGCAGAATAAGTAGCGTCAGCGGCCCACCAACCCGAACGAAGTCGAAAAATTTGTAACCGCCCGAGTTGTATACAAGCACGTTCGCCTGGTGCCCTATCGGCGTGAGAAACGCGGTGGAGGCCGAGATGGCAACCATCATCATCACAGGGTACGGGGAGATCCCCAGATCGGCGGCAATCTGCAGCGCAATCGGCGCGATGAGCACCACGGCCGCAGCGTTGGACATGACCTGGGTGAGGATCGCGGTGAGTAAAAATATCGCGGCGAGAACGGCGATGGGCCCCAAAAATTCGATCCTGTCGGTGATCGACTCCGCGATGAACGACGCGAGGCCCGACGTTCTCATCGCCGTGCCGAGCGGAATCATGGTTCCGATAAGAACGAGGATCCTCCACTCGACGACCTGATAGATGCGCTGATAGGGAATGACTCGAAGGGCAAGCATGAGCACGACGCCGAGGGTGGCCGTGACCGATATGTGTGCAACGCCGCTGGCCGCCAGTCCCACCATCAGGACCAGGATCGCCAGCGCCACAACCATCCGCGGCCTGGGCCTCACCGTTCTTGGCCTCTGCTCTAGGACGATGAAGTCGCGGGACCGGGCCAGTTCGGACACGCGCTCGTTCGGCATCCGGACGAGCATCACGTCACCGGGCCGGAGCGTGATGTTGCCGATGGACCGCCTGATGCGCTGGCCCTGTCGCCAGACGCCCAGAACGAGCCCCCCGAAGCGGAGCCGGAAGTTCATCCTCCGAACAGTGCTCCCCGCACCCTCGAAAGACGGTCCGGCAACGAGTTCGAGAAGTGTGGCCTCGTCGTCGTCGACCAAAGTGGCCGCTGCCCGGCGCTCCGCGACGAACTCCAGGCCGTCGCTTTCGGTGAGCCTCAGGACAGCCTCGTGTTCACCCTCGACGAGGAGGACGTCGCCGATGTAGACGACATCCGTGGCCGAGGGAAACCGGTTCCGGCGTCCTTCCCGGGTAAGCTCCGCCACCGCCACCCCATATCGCGCCTGCCAACGAAGGTCACGAAGCGATTTCCCGACCGCGGGCGAATCCGCGGGTATCACAAGCTCCGCCAGATACTCCCTGGTCTGTTCGACCTCCCGCGCGACATCAGGGCCCGGTCTATCGGGAAGCAGCCGGCGCCCGATGGTGACCATGTACAGAAGCCCGACTCCCAGAACCGCCGCGCCGGTGGGCGCGAAATCGAACATGCCGAACGGCTCGAGCCCGGCTGAGGAAAGCGCCTCGGACGCCAGCAGGTTTGGCGGCGTGCCGATGAGCGTCGTAAGTCCGCCGAGAAGGGAGCCGAACGAGAGCGGAATTAGAAGTTTGGACGGAGCGGCGGAAGCTCCACGGGCAAGACTGATAACGGCCGGAATCAGAATGACGGTGGCCGCGACATTGTTGATGAACGCGGACATGATTCCAACGACGAGAATGATCATCACCGTGAGAACCCCGACCCGCCTGCCACCAAATCGAGACAGGGCCGCGGCCACGGCGTCCGGCACCCCAGCCTCCACCATCCCGGCACTGATCACGAACATGGCCGCAACAGTTATGACGGCTGCGTTGCTGAATCCTGAAAACGCCTCGGCGGGCCCGATCACTCCGGACAGGCCCAGTCCCAAAAGTACCAAAAGCCCGACAACGTCCGGGCGTACCCTTTCGCTGGCGAAGAGAACCAGCGCCGCCGCGATAATGCCGGTGACTATCCAGGCATCAACGGTCAATTCGTAGTCTCAGAAGTGTTGTCGCCCATCCCCATCCTTGGATTCATCGCGCGATGCCGCCCATTGTCATCTCAAGGACCAGTCCCGCACCGGCCGCCCCTGCGATGAGCCAAGTCGCGTTAACTCGCAGCCGAAGGGCGATGAGCGACGCCACGGCAATGGCGGCGGTAGGAAGATCGACAATCGCCGATGACCGCAGTTCAATGACCACGCCCGCCATCAAGGCGATCGCCGAGACGTTGACTCCATCAAGGAACTGCGCCGCCCATGCCGATTCCCGGACGCGACGCACAAGCGGATTCAACATGGCGACGAAGGCGAATGAAGGCAGGAAGATCGCAAGCGTCGCCAGTATCGCTCCCGGAACCCCGGCCACGAGATATCCAACAAACGTGGCCGTGGTGAATACCGGACCCGGCGTGACCTGACCGATGGCGATTGCGTCCAGAAGCTGCGGACCTGTGATCCATCCGAGATTCTCGACGATTTCGGCCTTCATGAATGGCAGCAGCACGTAACCGCTGCCGTAGATCACCGCGCCGATTTTCACGAACGCCAGGACGAGCCTCCCAAGGCTTGGCGCCGTCACGATCGCTTCGGCCGCCGTATGGATGGCAAGCCATGGCGCCGACACGCCGGCCATGAGCGCGCTTCCGCCGAACCAGCGTTTCGGTATGCGAGTGGCCGCCATAAGCAGACCGCTCCCAAAAAGGATTACGACTTCGTTGAGGCCGGCCAGGAACAGAACGAGCCCGGCGAGTCCGAGTCCGACCAGCCGCCACGATTTGAGCGCGGTAGAGCCCAGCCCGATTAGCGCGTTGAGAATGATCGCGAGCACAACCGGCTTGATCCATAGGACAACGCGTCCAGCGCCGGCGCCGACTGGAACTCCACGTAGGCCCAGGCCAAGACGCCTACGATGAGCGTCGCCGGTAGGATAAAGCTCGCGCCTGAAAGCAGGAGCCCGCGCCATCCGCCGCGTTCGAATCCAATGTGGATCGCCATCTCGGTGGAATTCGGACCAGGTATCAGATTGGTCGCGCCCATCAGATCTAAAAAGCGCTGCTCCGAGAGCCACTTGCGCCTCACCACGACCTCATCCCGGAACATGGCGATGTGGGCCGCCGGTCCACCGAAGGCCACTGCGCCGAGACGCAGGAATAGGCGGGTCAGTTCGGTCAACTCGGACTTACGAATCACGCTGGCGAGACCCCGCCTGAAAAAGGTTCAACCCCACGCGGACTTTACGACAATCCGGTCGAATACGACGGCGTCGGAGTCTGCTTCCGATGTCATCAAGTGCGGACTCGAAGGGTGGCAGGCCGCCGGGATTCCCAACGCCTCCGGGCCGATGGCGCGTTAGCGGCCCGCCTGCGCCCGGGTCCCAACCACGCTTCGAGTACCATTCTCGAACGTCCGTCCGACGGCGCGAACTGGCGACACAGCGGGAACCGTGGCGTGTGTGCAGCGACGGTGCCCGGGGAGGTAGATGATCCCCATGCCTGAGAATCTGGTCGAGGTACTCACCAACTGCTACGGCGAATTTGGCGTTGACGCCGCGATCGAAAACGTTGGCAAGTTAGGTCTGAAGAATCTTGAGGTCGCCGTCAAGGCTCACGGCGGGGAACTGGTGGTCCCGGAGTCCGTTGTACCCACCGAAAAGATGTCACCCGCGGAAGTGAAGGCGTTCAAGGAGAAGCTCGACCGCAACGGCGTGGAGGCGAGCAGCGTAAACGGCGGCGACGACATGCTGAGCCGGGAGGGCGTCGAGCGCGTGAAGCGGCGGCTGGAGCTTTGCGTCGAGTTCGGGACTTCAACGTTCGTGAGCAGCGCCGGCGAGCCCGACGGCGACGATCAACTTAAGGAGCTATACGCAAATCTAATCGAGATCGGCGACTATGCGGCGGAACGGGAAATCGTCGTCGCGTTCGAAACTCACCCTGGGATTACGTCGAACGGTCCAAGCATGGTCCAGACGATGAAAGATCTCGACCATCCGAATCTGCGAATCAACTTCGACACCGGCAACATCATGTTCTATAACGACGGCGCCGACGTTATGGAGCACCTGAAGCTCGCCATCGAGTGGGTCGCCCACTTCCATCTGAAGGACAGCCGGGGTGGGTATAAGGATTGGTATTTCCCGGCGCTGGGCGACGGCGACTCGGTTGATTTCGCCGAAGTGGGCCGGATCTGTAACGACGCCGGTTTCTACGGGCCGTTCAGCATGGAACTGGAGGGCATCAAAGGAGAGCCGCATCTCACGCTCGAGCAGCGTCAGGAACGGCTGCAGCGATCCGTCGATCACCTGCGCGACGTCGGATTCCTGAACTGAGCGCGAGGCGGTCGATTCGCTAGGCGGCCCTTGCTTGTAACGTCTCGCACACGGCCGTTGCGAACTCGACGGTTGAGGCCGATCCCCCCAGATCGGTCGTGAGCGTTCCTGCAACGGTCACGTCCGATATTGCGTTTATCATCAGTTCTGACTCATCGGGATAGCCGAGTTCTTCAACCATCATCGCGGCGGCCCAGATCGCGGCGATGGGGTTGGCGATCCCCTTGCCGGCGATATCCGGTGCGGACCCATGGACCGGCTCGAACATCGGTGGATACCCGCCGTCCGGATTGACGTTGGAACTCGGAGGAACGCCGAGACTCCCCATGAGCGCGCCGCCGATGTCCGTGAGGATGTCGCCGAACAGATTGGATGCCACGAGCACGTCGTAGGACTCGGGGTTTCGCACCATTCGCGCCGCCGCCGCGTCGACGAGGGCGCGGTCGGTCGATATCTCGGAATACTCGGGTGCGATCTCGTCGAACACCTCGTCCCAGAATACGAATGCGTGCCGCTGCGCGTTCGACTTCGTTACATTGGTGACATGGCTACGGCCGGTTCGCTTGGCGAGTTCGAAGGCGTAGCGCACCACTCGCTCAACCGCCGTTCGTGTAAAAACCGTGGTCTCGACCGCGACTTCATTTGATGTTTCGCGATGCACTCGACCACCGATCCCGGCGTATTCGCCCTCCGTGTTCTCCCGAACGCAAAGGAAATCAATTTCGTCCGAACCCTTGCCGATCAGCGGGCTGGTTACGCCGGGCAGCAGACGGATTGGTCTCAGGTTGATGTACTGCTGAAACGACTGGCGGATGGGCAGCAGCAGCCCGTGCAGGGAGATGTGATCGGGAACCGACGGGAACCCCACCGCGCCAAAGTAGATCGCGTCAAACGGCTGCAACGTCTTGAGCGCATCGTCCGGCATCATCACGCCGTGTTCTTCGTAGTATGCGCAGCCCCATGGGAACTCACGGAACTCCCAGTCCATCGATCGGGTCGCCTGCGACAAGGTTTCGAGTACGCGCTGACCTTCACGGATCACGTCCGGTCCAATGCCGTCGCCCCCAATCACGGCGATCGAATGACGATCCATGTGCACCTGTCCTCCGGGCGGGGAAAAACCACCGGCGAGTATACGCGGCGGTGGGATGGACTCCATACACGACGCGGCAATCGCGGGATCCGTCGAGTATTCGCGCCCTACGTGTTTGGCGAACTACGGAGCCGCGTACAACGAGTTGACCACCGCCGCCGACGCGACCTCCTGGTAGTCGTCGATACGAAAGGTTCCGCCGGCGGAGCCCGCGACGGCCGTAGGCACCCGCTTGGCAAACTCCGCCTGGTCGAGGCGGTTGTAGGCAACGAACGCCAGATTGATCCACCGAATGGGGTTCGCCTCCGGCGACGCGAGGTCCGGCCATAGAATCGGGCCGGTGTCAACCTGGAAACGCCGATGCTCAGGGTGGTGATTGAGCGTCTTGACCGGATATTCGAGTACGGCGCTTCGACCCAGTTCGTCATTTCGAATCTCCGTCGTTGCGATAACCGGCGATTCGGATCGGGCGGCCTCGGCCACATCACTGTCCGACTCCAGGAGGCGCGCGCCGTCTATACGGGCGATCTCAAAATTGAGGGCCGTGAGAAGCTCGATGAAGGGATCGATTTCAGGCCGGTCCTGGGGCGATCCGATTTCCGGCGAGAATCTTAGGCATCGATCGCGAGCGTACGCCATGAGGAAATCTGAACCTGGCAGCTTGAAATGACCCGTATCCCTATACATCCACTCCGATCTGCAGGCCGCGCCCAGGTAGAACGTCTCGGACGATCCATCGGATTCGCGATCGATCGTCAGCCGCGCCTCCAGATTGATTCGGACGCTGTTGCCCCATCCAATTCGGAAGTCGCCGTCGCGCGGCATGCGCGTCCAGGTGATGAACGATCGGCTGAAATCGGTAACTTCCATTCAGACTCGCACTCCGCGGATGACAACGCCGTTCGGTTCACATTCGACATAGGGTAGCGATCCCGCGGAAAAGCTGTGTTATTTGAATGTGGACGCCGGGCCTCGGCCATGGCACATCCGAATCGACGAGGGTCCCCGCCCGTCGGCGCGGGGACCCTCGTCGAATTCAGTCCGCAATTGAAACTAATCGACACCCATGGATAGATTCGGCGGAGCTACATCAGAGCCCGTTAACGGCGACCGCGACGCGGTCCTCGGAATGATCCGCGCCGTCGATCGCTTCACCATCGGGAGCGCCGTCGTCATCAAGTGAGAATCGACGTATCGCGGACGCGAGGTCCTCCGACAGACGGGCCAGGTCCCCGGCAGCGCCGGCAATTTCCGAGACCTGTGAGCTCATCTCCTCAGTCGATGCGCTCACTTCCTCCGCCGCGGCGCTCGTCTCCGATGAAACCGCCGAGATCTCCTCAATGGACCCCACGATCTCGCCGGCCTTGGTACTCATGTCCTCGGCCGATTCGGTATTTCGACCAGCGACCTCCATGACGCTCGTCATGGCGCTCTCGGCCTGACCACTTCCCTCCTGCACGGCCTCGACCAGCTCAACAATCTCGCTGGTGGCGCTACGGGTGCGTTCGGCGAGATTGCGAACTTCCTCCGCCACCACGGCGAAGCCGCGGCCCTGTTCGCCGGCGCGAGCCGCCTCGATCGCCGCATTAAGCGCAAGCAGGTTCGTCTGATCGGCGATCTCGCTGATGACACCTACGATTTTGCCGATCTCGTCGCTCCTGGTGACCATGTCGCGGATGATTCCCTGCGTCTCTTGAATCTGTTCCGCCTGGCTTTGCGCGCCGCCGGCCACATCTTTCGTGGTCTCCGAAAGCTCTTTGATACCCTCCGTGGCCGCCGTCAGCGAATCGTTCTGGGTCGAAACGCCCCTGGCGACGTCCTGGATCGTGTCGGCGATCTGCTGGGTCGCATTGCCGGCCTGGTTTGTGAATCCTGTGAGTTCACCCGCCGCCACGCCTACGGAATCCGCGGACCCAGCCGCCTGGCCGACAATCTGGCGAAGGTTGGACACCATGCGGCTGAATGCCGTGCCCAATTCGTCGCTCTCGGACTTCGCTGTGACCTCGATGGTCAGATCACCCTCGGCGACGCTGTTGGCCGCGCCGGCAAGCTCCCGAAGCGACGCGTGCATGCGGCTGAACGAATGACCGAGCACATCCTGTTCGGACCGCGGTTGCACCGGCACCGAAAGATTGCCGCCGGATATGGCCTTCGCCGACGCGGCGATCTCCGACAGCGCGGTCTGCATGCTGCTGAAGCTCTCCGACAGCTGACCAAATTCATCGCGCCCCTTGACATCGACCTCGTCGTCGAGGATCCCGCACTCAATGCGGGTGGCCAGCCAAGTCAGTTTTCTCACGGGATTGCTGATCGTGCGGGCAATCACGAATGCCACCGCCGCGATCAGAACGGCCGCCCCGAGGATGATCCACAGCAGACGGGTGCGCAGAGTGTCCGCGGCGGCAAAGGCGTCGGCGCGGGGCTGGAACACGAATACAGTCAGGTGTTTTGACTGGTCCTGGCTGTCGGGGAATACCGACGCATAACCGACTATGCCAAGCGGATCGGCGTTGGAGGAGCCGGCCTGTCCGGACAGGGCATCCCCCGCCACATCAGGGTGGTCCAGATTCAGATTCGCCTGAGGCATCCCTATCTGGGATCCGAAGTTGACGTTGGTCGTTCCCATAGGCGGGTGGCTCATGTAGAAACCGTCTTGGGCCGTGAGAAACGCCACTACACCTTCGGCGGTTTGTAGGTTGCGGCTCAGTATTGGAGTTGCATCCAGATCGAGGGCGAATACGCCGCCGAATGAGCCGTCGATCGAGTTGAAGATCGGCGACGACCAGGACTGAGTCGGTACTCGAGGATCTCCGCTGGATTCAGCATCGCCGCTCAACGCTATCGTCGAAACGAATAGCTTCCCGGGCGCCAGGGCGGTCGCGGCGGTGAAGAACTCCGTTTCGGACAGATCCGCGAGCGCTCCGGACGGCGCGATCTGGGACGAACCGTCCACGGTCTCAACTCGTAGAAACTCAATTCCTTCCGCGTCTAGGAAGCGCATGTTCATGTAGTAGGGCTTCGTCTGGGCCAGGTTCATCAGCGCCGCCGAGAACCGGTCAAGAATATCGTTGTACGATTCACCCGTTATAGGGTCGGTGCCTCCGTTCATTTTCGCTCGAACCAAGGCTTGAGCCGACGGCGAACTGGCCAAAATGCGAACGTCGGACGCGATAGCGTCAAAAGGCTCCTGAACGCGCGACGCCGTGGTTCCAGCCGCTACCCGTATCTCCTCAAGCCCCTGCTCGATTGCCGTATCGCGAATGGATAGGAATGCGAACAGCCACACCGTGACCAAAGGGATTCCGGCCACTATCAGGAATGCCGCGATAAGTTTGGTTCGCAGTGAAAACGCCACCGATTTCGTCACATCACACCCCCGGGGCATTGCCGCCGGGACAAGGGGGCGGCGCATCGTAGCGCCCGTCTCCCGCGTCGCGGCAGAAGGTTCATAAATCACATTTGCGTCGACTCGACTGTCGAGGCAAACGCTAACCGTCCGCGCTATCGGGATTAAGTGGAATACGTCACGTTCGGCTATTTTCGCTTTGGCTGCGTTCGTTCGGGCGGAGTGTTCATGTGGTTCTGCTCGCCGTTGCACGATCGAGGCCGGGGGACCACACTAAGCCCACGCGTCGCCAAACAATGGAGGGTGAGCAAATGGCCACCGTCGCGCCCTTGCTGAGCACGTCGCAACTCAGCATTTCCCTGGATGAGGTCAAGGCTCGAAACGGCGAACCGCCGTGGTCCGATCAAATCATCATCAGCGATGAATTCACGTTAACGGCGATCTGTCAGCCGCCGGGCCATCAGGGCGATCGTCACTACCACGACAAGGACGAGTGCTGGTATGTGGCCGAAGGCGAGATCATCTGGAACATGAGCAACGGCGAGCGAATTCATGCCCGCGCGGGCGACTTCGTTCTCGCGCCAAAAAAGATCTGGCATCTGATCGAGCCGACGGGCGACGGACCGTCCATCCGGATCGCACTGAGCGTCACCGGCGAGCCGCACCGCCACGATCCCGAGGGCGCTGAATAAGCTTCAGCCGATGGCCGCCGATACTGAATTGCCAGACGCATGAAGGCGCTCCGCGAAAGTCCCCGAGCCCTGACGTTCGATGTCTTCGGTTCGGTGGTCGACTGGCGCACGAGCATTGCCGAGGAGGCTGCGGCGGTCGGGAGATCGAAGGGGATCGAGGCCGACTGGGAAGCGTTCGCGGACGCCTGGCGCCAGGGCTACGGGCCCGCAATGAACCGCGTCCGGGAGGGGCGAGTGCCCTGGACGGTTCTCGACGATCTCCACCGGTCGATCCTAGAGAGCCTTCTCGATGACTATGGCCTGGGAGGACTGTCCGAACGAGAAAAGGACGAGCTGAATCGCGCCTGGCACAGGCTGCGACCATGGCCGGACGCGATTCCGGGTTTGGCGAGGCTCAGGTCGAAATATCTCGTTGCGACGCTCTCCAATGGCAATATGGCTCTGCTCACCAATCTCTCGAGGAACGCCGGTCTGACGTGGGATTGCATACTCTCGGCCGAACTGGCGCGACACTACAAACCCGATCCCGAAGTCTATCGAACCGCGGCGAGGATGCTGGCGTTGGATCCCGGCGAAATCATGATGGTCGCATCGCACGAATTCGACCTGGCCGGGGCTCAGGCGGTCGGATTCAGGACCGCGTTCGTGCGCCGATCCGAACTGGTGGACTCGGTGGGAGCCGGGCATGGCGGCACGGACTCGACGTTTGACATCGAGGTAACGGACTTTCTCGAGCTTGCGGACGCGCTACAAGCCTGAATCGCTCGAGCAATCCCGGCTCAGGCGGTCCGTGGCCGACGTCTCACGAGACGAATCGGGACGGGTCGAACGGGGCCAGGTCGAGACACTGCGATCTGCCCCCCGCTATCAGTTCGGCCATCGACTTGCCGGTGCCCGTCGCCAGGAGGATCCCAGACCGTCCGTGCCCGGTCGCCAGGTAGGCTCCCTCGATTCCCGGAACGGGTCCAATGATGGGCATCTCATCGCGAGACATCGGCCGCAGGCAGGCGGTATGTTCGACCACGTCAGCGCCCTCCGCGCGGGACACATGACGTTCTGCGAACCGCTGTATCTGGCTCCGCGCCTCCGCTGTTGTTGAATCGTCGAACCCGACCTCTTCTTCCGTGGTCCCGGCAAATACGAGTCCGGACCGTTTAGGGATGAGGTAGTTCCCTTCTGGGTCCATGAAGCCGACCCTGTGATGGCCGCCCGAAAGACGCATTCGCAGGATCTGGCCTTTGAGCGGCGACACGGGCACCGGAACGTCGAGCCATTCGGAAACGCTGCGCGTCCACGGGCCCATGGCAAAGACCACCTTCTGGGCCGTAAGCGTTTCGGTCCCAACCGAGACCCCGGTAACGGCGCCATCGCGAGTTTGGACTCCGGTTACGCGCCCGGCTCGCGTCGTGGCTCCATTCCGTTTGGCGGCAGCCAGGAGGGCCTCAGTGAATGAACGGGGATCGAGTTCCGCGGACTTTTCGTTTAGCAGTCCCCCGCGAACCGGCCGATCGATCCAAGGGCACACCTCTGGCACTTCCTCCGCGGGCACCCAACGAACCGGCACTCCCGTGGTCGGGAGGTGCTTGGACGCGGAGCGGAGCATCCGTTCATCGGCATCCGACTCGGCCAGATTCAACATGGGACACAACGCGTAGCCGTAATCGATCCCAGACTTGGCCGGAAGCTCAGCCGCAAGGTGCCCGTGTAACTCGAACGACAGCTTTTGGAGCCGCTCGTACGGAGTCCGCGGCTCCGCGACTAGTGGCGCCGAAATGATGCCTGCGGCGAATCCGCTTGCTGCTCGTGCAATCGCGTGTGACTCGATCAGGTGAGCGCCGATGCCCTGCTCGGCGAGGTAGTACGCAATGGCCGAGCCGATTACGCCGCCGCCGCAGACGATCACATCCGGCGCCGCTGACTTGCTCATTTCCGTACGTCCATCCCCAGGCGTTATGAAAACTAGAACCTTCGCGCCCACACTATCTGACCGCGAACCGACGCGCTGCGACTAACGGCGCGCCGCCGCGAGTGATCCTGCGTGCGGATGACCGGGCCTGCCGTGGCGTTCGGCACGCCGCCGGAGCCTGACTTACCGCCGTAGCGGACCACTCGATAATTCAGCGCCCGGCCGAACGGGTTCAGCCGTTTCGGGATCGGGAGCCGCACTCATTCGGCGTTTAAGTCGGTTGGCCCGATGTTCCAGCCCCCAGTCGGAAAGCTGGCCCCCAAATGGGAACCCGAGATCCGCGGCCAGTTCTCGGGCACCCAGGCAGTAGAAAAACGCGCGACCGAAATCCGCCTCCCGATGCTCGAAGTACTTGGCCAGTTCGACACAGGAGACTGCCGCCCACCGCCCCTCACCCTCCGCTAGTTCCTGCCAGATCGGCACCGCGCCGTTCCAGTCGGCAAGCCGCTTTCGAATGAAGGACAGCGAAATCGCGGCCCTCCCTGCGACCTCGGGACTCAGTGACTCCGACAGCGCCAGAGCGTACGCATCCGCCGCGCGCTCCAGTTGGCCTTCGAGCTCGAGGATACGTCCGATCCCGACGACGGCGTGAGGATCGACCATGCCTCGATCTG
Source organism: Chloroflexota bacterium (assembly GCA_963663595.2). GTDB lineage: Bacteria > Chloroflexota > UBA11872 > UBA11872 > VXNJ01. The sequence goes on from CAXXGZ010000003.1 coordinate 1,613,590, forward strand.
GCCACGACCCCACCACGTGATCCACGTGCCCGAGCAGGCTGACCATCGAGAGGATGTCCTCCACGTTGTGCGCGAATACGGCTGCCAGCTCGCCCGCGTCACCGGATCGAAGGAAGTCAAAGTAGATCTCCGGTACGCGCCAGCTCGGCACGTCAAGCTCACGACTGTGATCCAGCAATGAGGACTCGAGTCCACCCAGTCTCAGGCCGCCGTCCGCCGCGAAGGGCGCCGCTCCCCATATTCGGCGGCAGGCGTTCAGAAGGTCGAAATGGGCCATGTGATCCAGTTCGGGACGGATTCGCGACATGATGAACCGGGTCCGGAGTAGAGGGAGGTCGAACGACAGCCCGTTGAAGGACACGGACCAGTCGAATTCGCGCAGCTCGCGCCCCACCTCGGACATCATGGCCTTTTCTTCGGACTGATCGCGCATGAAGAACTGCCGCACGATTAAATCGCGGCCGTCGAAGAACCCGATGCCGATTAGGAAGGCGTACGTCCCGGTTCCACCCGCAAGTCCCGTGGTCTCCGTATCCACAAATGCCGTTTTGCCAAGGTCGAGGTCGCGAAGCTCCGGATTGCGTCCGGCAACGGCGATCCGGTCCCCTCCAAGATCCAGCACATCCGCGTAACGAATCCCGCCCCGCCGCTCCCGTCCCGGCGTGACGACATCCGCCCGGTACAACGATCCATGCTCGTTCGCGATGACATGGCCCGGAACCAGGATTTCGAGCGAAGTCGGTGAGGATTGGCGCCTGAAGCGCTCCGACACGGCGGTAAGTCCCCTATGTCCCGGCGACCGCCTGAGCCTGCTTCGCTCCGAAACGGAGCACCGTTAGGGCGTGGTCCTTCGCGCCCACGCCCAGAATGGACGGCGGCCCCACGCACGAAGGGCAGCCCTGATCGCAGGAGCAGGCGCTCACCAATTCGGAAGCCCTGTCCAGCAGGTCGTCGTGGAGGCGATAAAGAACCTCGCTGAATCCGACGCCACCAGGATAGACATCGTACAGATATAACGTGGGCGCCTTCGTAAACGGCGAACGAATCTCAGTGACCCTGCCGAGATCGAGCGGATCGCACATCAAAAACAGCGGCGCCAACTGATGGAGCACGTGGGAGGCGCCCAACAGACCGGCCTCGACCGCGGGCCGTCCGATCCGCGCCTCCAGGTCGACCGGCAAGGTGATCCAATAGGCCGTCGTGTGCATCTCCTGCTGCGGTAGATCGATCTTGCCCCAACCGACGTTGTCCTGATTTGACAGCCGTATTTTCTTGAATATCGTAGGCAGCGCCGTCACGCGCACCTCACCCCAGCCGCGACCCAGGCGCGTGGAGTCGTCGGATGCGAAGTCGTCCAGCACGGAGATCTTTACGCTCATGCTTGCGTCGGTGTAGTGCTCGACCGATACCTCCTGCACGTACGCCTTTTTCTCATCCCAGTCCAGCTCATCAACGTGGTACTGGCGGCCCGCATGGAGATAGATCGCGTCGGTGTGAACGAGCATGGGCGCCGCGAACGTGTCCACTTGCCCCAGGACGCGCGGTTTCTTGGTCTTGTCGATGATGACGACGTTGTTCACGGAACCAGTGCGCAGGCTCACGTGCTGGGCAGGGTAATCGTCGGCCACGGACCAATGCCAGGTATTCCCCACCTTGTTGAGGACGCCGGAATCGGCCAGATGGTTGAGCATGGAATCGGTGGTGCTCACGCCAAATCGATCGCCCTCCTCGAAGGGAAGTTCGAACGCCGCACACTTCAGATGACTGTTGAGCACATAGAGATTGTCGGGATTCACCAAGCCGCTTTCGACGGCGGCGCCGAAGAAATAATCGGGGTTGTTGACGATGTACTGGTCCAACGGGCTGGAAGACGCCACCAGTATGCCGACGGACGTCCCCGTCCTCCGGCCCGCTCGCCCGAATCGCTGCCACGTACTGGTCACGGTGCCGGGATAGCCGCACAGGATCACCGCCTCGAGCTGCCCGATGTCAATGCCGAGTTCCAGGGCATTGGTTGCCACGACGCCGCGAATCTCCCCAGTCCGGAGACTCTCCTCGATCTCCCGCCTCTCCGCCGGCAGATACCCACCCCTGTAGCCGCTTATGCGACGGCCGGAGAGCGCCTTATTGCTCTGTAGCTTGGACAGCAGGACTTCGGTATCAACCCGACTCCGCGCGAAGGCGATCGTCTGAAGGTCGTTGCCCAGAAACATCCCGGCAAGCTCCGCGCTCTCGTCGATCGCCGAACTGCGCAGTCCCAGCTCGCGGTTGACGACGGCCGGGTTGTACAGGATGTAATGTCGTTCTCCGCGCGGCGATCCATCACGATCGACCACTGCGAAAGTCCTACCTGTCAACCGTTGAGCGAGCTCGTTAGGGTTGGCGATCGTGGCCGAGGAACAGATGAAGGTCGGACGGCTCCCGTAAAACTCGCAGATACGCAGTAGCCGGCGGATCACGTTGGCAAGGTGACTTCCGAACACGCCGCGGTAGTAGTGAAGTTCATCGATGACGATGAACTGCAGATTTTCGAACAGCCGGGTCCAGTTCGTGTGATGCGGCAGGATTCCCGTATGCAGCATGTCGGGGTTGGTGACCACGATATGCCCCGCCCGCCTGACTGCCCTGCGCACCTGTCTCGGAGTGTCGCCGTCATAGGTAAAGGTCTTGATATCGGCGTCGGTCGCGCCCACGAGAGCGTGCAGCTCATCGAGCTGATCCTGGGAGAGCGCCTTGGTCGGAAACAGGTAAAGGGCCCTGCTCTCGGGACTTTCAATTATTTTCTGCACGACCGGCAGGTTGTAACAGAGCGTTTTGCCTGATGCCGTGCCCGTGACGACGACCACATCTTCACCCGCCATCGCCTTTTGGACCGCTTCCGCCTGATGGGAATAGAGCCTGTCTATGCCGACGCCCGCGAGCGCGTCGATGAGCCGACTGCTGATGCCTTCCGGCATGGACGCGTAGTCGGCGTCACGCGGTTCGGCGACCCGCCATGCGGTGACGTGGTCGGCAAAACGCGGAGAAGACGCCAGCCGGTCGACGATCTGCGCGGGGTTCAGTACCAATGTCGATTCCTCAATTCAGGCGGCGCGAAGCTTGCCGCGAGGCGAGATCGAACCGGATTCTATCCAATGGCCGAGGGCCATACAAGATGCGAACGCTGATCCCACCCTGATAACGAGCGACAAATCCAGACGCCTGATAACTCAGCGTATAATCTCGATCACGACTGGACGACAGCTACTGGTCACCGTCGCATCCGCATCTCGCGAGCGTCATTCAAAAGGGACCGGCCGATGATTAACGATTACGACATCCGGCAGCGAGCGGGCATCGCCCAATCCGGCGGTTTGCTCACCTTCATTTGGAACAACAAATACAAGTTCCTCCTGTGGCTGATCATGACGCTGGCCATGGTCCTTCTATGGATCTTGGCAACACCGCTGATGGCCACCCTCTTCGGTTTCGTATTCCAGCTCGTTTACGTCATGTTGTTCATGATCGTCCAGTTCGGGGCGCTCTTCCTGTTCCTTGGCCGCGGGCGCGTCTACTGGGTCCAGCCTGGCGAAACCGGCGTCGGTTTCGACGACTACCGCGGAAATGATCAGGTCCTGGAGGTTGCCCGGCGGATAGTCGCTCTGCTCAAGGGCGTGCGCGATTTTAAGCAGATGGGCGGCGAATATACGAAGGGTCTGCTACTCGAGGGACCCCCCGGTACGGGCAAGAGTTATCTGGCTCAGGCGATCGCCACCGAGGCGGGTCTCCCGTTCGCCTACGCCTCCGCTCCGGGCTTCTCGAACATGTTCATGGGAATCGGCAATCTTCGGGTGATGATGCTGTTCAGCAAAGCCCGGAAGCTTGCTCGAAAACACGGCGGCGCCATCGTATTCATCGACGAGATCGACGCCATAGGAATGGCGCGAAGCGGGCAAACGGGCGGCGGGATGATGATGGGCGGAATGATGGGAGGTGGTGGAATGGGCCTCCTGAACGAGCTTCTGCTGCAAATGGACCCGCCTAACTTTGACAACGGCTGGCAGGCGCGCCTCAAGAGGCGGCTAGGCCTGCAGAAAGAGCGGGCATCGCTGCCGCCGGTACTGACGATCGGGGCCACGAACCTCGTCTCAGCGCTTGACCATGCGCTTCTGCGACCGGGGCGGTTCGACCGCACGATCCACGTGGACTTTCCCGACTTCGACGGTCGCAAGGACATCATTCAGTACTACCTGGCGAAGGTGCGCCACGAGGAGATGCCGCTTTCCCGCATGGGCAACGACACCATTGGCTACACCCCCGTGGCCATCAAGTTCGTCATCAATGAGGCTTTGATCCACGCCCACTTCGAAGGTCGCGACGCTATCACCTACGAGGACTTCTCGCGCGCACGGGAGACCCACGAGTGGGGAATCCGCGAACCCATCCGGAGCATGTCGGTCGACGAGAAGCGAAGGCTGGCCTACCACGAGGCAGGTCATGCCGTGGCGCAGGTCAAGCTGCTGCCAAGGCATCGGTTGGCCAAGGTCACGATCATTCGGCATGGATCGGCGCTGGGATTGTCCGCTGTGAAGCCCCTCGAGGAGCGGCACACAACAACGCGCGAAGAGGCTCTCGCTTTTATACAGACCGGTCTTGCCAGCCGCGCGGCCGAGGAGCTTTTCTTGGGTACGAGGATGAGTGGAGGATCCGGAGATTTAGCGGGCGCCACGATGTACGCCTATGAAATGCTGAGCCTTTGGGGGGCTGACGGCAGTCTCTTCTCCGTCCAACCTTGGGGCATGGGGATGCTCGATCCAGAGACAAAGACCCGCATCGAGCAGGTGCTCGAACAGGAGTTCAAGAAGGCCAAAAGCCTGCTGGCCAAGTACGCCGGGGCGATGCACGAGATAGCCGAAGGCCTCGTCGAACATGGCGAGCTTGACGGTGAAGACGTGATCGAGATCCTTGCCAAGCACGACGAATTGATCGCCTCCGGGCGCGGACCGCGCATACTTCCGCAGTACGCGCTGTCGAGCCCTGGCGGCATCTCCGGCGAGGTGCGCGGTTTGCTCGAAGCAAACGGTCAAGACGGGGGTGACGGCCAAAACGGTGCGGACGCCGACATCGAGGATGGCGCCAATGGGCTTGACGCCGAGGGCGAAGAGGGCCAAGAGCCGACAGCCTAAGGCTGATCTTCTCCACGGACGTCGGTGCGATCGCCCGGGATCGCTCGCAAAGCCGGGTTTCGGCGCTTGCGATCCGGTTGATTAGGGCTCCCGGTCAAGCCCAGGCAGCGTTTTTTACGGTCGCTCAGAAAGCGGTACGGGCGGGCGAGAGCCGTTTCGCGGTCAGCTTGGTCGAATTTCCACCGCGACTGCGACCAAGTCGATTTCGAGCAACACGTCCTTGTTCACCCCCACGATTCCGAGGGCGAATGGAATGTTCAGCTCAAAGTCGGGCCAAAAGATCCGGGCCCCGACGGACGCTTCCAGGCGCTCGGCCGATACCGCGGAAACCGTCCTCTGGAAATCCACCGAAATCGTTACGTCCCGAATTGTGAGATCGCCCCGGATCCCAATCTGGACACGATTCTGGAGCCTGATCAAGTCTGGTAATCCCGTGATCTCCACCGGCTGTAATTCCACGAATTCGTAATCATCCCGCGCCGATTCGATGATCTGGCTTCGAATTTTTTGATCGCGCATTGTGCTGTCGGTCCGCAACGTTCGGGCGTTTATACGGATTACTCCGAATTCCGACGCCGCCGGGTTCTTGAAGTGCACGAGAATGTCTCCCGCGACCTGATCCGTTGCGCCCACAACCGTGCGCACCACGCCTCCCATCGTCGTCTCATCGATGATGAATCTGACCCGGGATTGGACAGGGTCGATGGGATATAGCACTACGGCTGGATCGGCCACGGGCGTGTTCGTTGCCGGAAGCGTGCGGGTGGGACTCGCGGTGGGCTCGGGCGTGGACGTAGACGCGGACGGGCGGGCCTACGTGGCCATGTTCACGCGAAGACCGCACATTCGCAGATGCGCCTGGGTGGCTGCCATCGATCGCAAAGGATCCATCGAGCGGGTGATGCTCGGCCTCACGAAGGCGATCGATGTCGCGTTTGACTCAAAAGGCCATCTCCACGCCCTGGAGTTCTCACAGGATTTCGACCTCAATCTGCCCTCGCTGTACAACCCGATCGGAGGCCGGATCGTTCGTGGCCGCCGGTGGCGTACAGAAGTTATCGCCGACGGACTTCCATTTCCGACCTCCATTGCGTTCGGACCCGATGGCTACTGCCACGTGGCGCTCGACGGAGCCTTCGGCACGCGCGGCGCCGGCTGAATCGGACGATTCTTCCCACCCGAATGAACTCCAGGCCTTAGGTCAGATGTTGCGGATTACGAAGTCGAGAATGAACTTGTCGAAAAGCCGCCTGACTTCGGGTCCGGCGGAAGGAACGCCCCATGATGACTGGGCTTCGGCAACGACATGACCGTTCTCTCTCATCTCGTTTACGAGTTCCAAGCCCTTCAGTGACGTTTCGTAGATTTCCAGTCGTTTCCGAGTCGTGATCGCCGTGTCGTAGATCAGCCTCGCGAAATCAGCGTCAGCCGTCGGCTCGGTTCCCGCCAGAACGAGAATGTTCTGTTCTTCTCGTAGAACGATATCTTCCGCAATATCGATTCCTTGATAGATCGGCTTGGCGTTGACGACAAACGCCGCACGAAGATCGTCCTCGAGCTGGAGCACCTTTATCGCGACGTTCCCGCCGATTTTCGAACCAAAAATCCCGAAGCGCACGATGTCGACGGCCTCGTCGGTTTGAATGTATTCGAGGACTGCTCGCGCGTCGGTTACGAGCCCGCGCCAATCCTCGTCCGTGAACTGCTCGTGGCTAAACTGTTCGCCGGCCCTCGTCGTGCTGGCCCCATGCCCGCGGAAATCGATGTTCACCACCCCAAAGCCCGCATCCCAAAGAAATTCCGAGAGTGACCGCCAGTCCTCGCGCGAGCTGCCCTCCTCATGAAGCATCAGGATGATCGGGATGGTTCGATTACCGTCGTACCTGTAATAGGTTCCAGATATCTCCCAGTCATCGACCGTCGTGACCGTGAATTCCTGGGGACCTTCGGTTGGTTCGATCGGGGTGAAGCTCTTCGCTTGACCCGCGGTTTCACGAACATCCTTGCGCCCGGTCTCGATCTCTTGCAGTTGCTCGCCGAAGCTCTTGGGCTCGTCCTCGTCAGCGCATGCGACTCCTGCCAGGACCCCTGCTAGCAGCGTCGCGACTAGCAGACCCTTTGTGAATCGAATCACGTGTGCAAAAACTCCCTCATGACCCGCCCTTGCCGCGGCCGACCGCCCCCGGGCAATGGAGCCAGGCCAGCGACAAGGATTCTAAGATCGGTTATCGCGTCTAACAAGCGGTCCTCCTCACGCCGAGCGGAGAGGATTCAGCGCCTACGCATAATCGCAACGATTGACCTGCCAAAGCCCGAGTAGTAAATTCGAACAGCGTCAAGCTGGGGGCACATGTCACTCCTCTGAGCACCGCTGCATCAGGCAGGCGCAACTCAGAGGGTGAGTATCATCATAATGGGGAGGCACAGGACCTTAGGTCGCGATCAAGGTTCCCGGCAGGGCGAATCCGCCCCATAGCTTGGTTCGTATATCGGTTATGGGGCTAAGGGAATAGGTAGCTGGCTCGGATTGTTTAATATGCGCCCGGAAAGCGCATAAGGGGGAAATATTTATATGAGCCAAGAGGAGAAAAAGGGCAAAGGCCTCACCAGGCGCAAGGTTCTGCGGGCATCGCTGCTCGGCGGATCCGGCGTGGTGGGCTTGGCCGTGTTGGCAGGTTGCGGCGAGACGCAGATAGTTGAACGGGAAGTCGTAAAGGTCGTAACCCAGGAAGTGCCGGTCGAGAAGATCGTCACCCAAATCGTCGAAAAAGAGGTGGTGGTCGAGAAGATCGTCACTCAGATCGTCGAGAAACAGGTACTCGTCGAAAAAATTGTGACCCAGATCGTCGAGGTTGCACCGGCGAAGGCAGAGACGGTGACCATCCGCTGGGCCAATTGGGTTGCCAGCGGACCCCGACTGGCTCAGTGGAACGGGCTGCTCAAGCGGTTCACCAAAGAGTTCCCGACGATCAAGGTTCAAAACGAGCCCAAGCCGTGGCCGCAGCACTGGGACAGCCTGGCGGTATCGTTCCCGGCCGGAAATGCTCAGGACGTCATCTGGTTCAGCGGCGCGACGTTCCTGAAGTTCGCCGAAGACGGCGTTCTCCTTCCGATCGATGAATTCGTAAAGGCCCGGGGCATCAACCTGCAGGACTTCTGGACTCAGGCTGACGTATTTGACTTCCAGGGCAAGTTGCACGGTGTTCCGTTCTTCCACACCGTCAGCTACATCATGATCAACCAGCGAATGTTCGCGGACGCAGGCGTGGAAGAGCCGCCCCGCGAGTGGAACGCTCCCGGATGGGACTGGAACGACTGGCGCGAGAAGTCGTTGCAGCTGCACAAGGTTGACTCCGGCGGCAAGGTCGAGGTCTTCGGTACGTGGGTCACGCAGGCCTTTGAGAACATGTTCGGCGGTCTTTTGGTGGCCAACGACGGCGACGTCATGAACCCCGCCAAGACGAAGATGACGCTGGGCGAGCCCAAATCGCGTGCGGCAATGAGGCTTATCTACCAGTTCATTCAGGAAGACAAGATCTCGCCCATTCCGGCCGACCCCTCGACATTCATCTCGGGAGCGCCGGACCCGTTCGCGCGACAGGTCGTCGCGATTCGACCGTGGAGTACTTCGTCGCTGTCGAATTACATCGCAGCGCAGATTCCGTTTGACACGGTGGCGTGGCCAACCTCGCCTAACACGGGTCACACGGGCGCCACGTACAACGCCAACCCGAACACCGTGTCCAAGGCCACCAAGTTCCCGGACCAGGCGCTTGAGTTCGCGTTCTGGCTGGCGGGTCCTGAGATTCAGGACTTCTTTGGGGCCCTAAAGAGTCAGATGCCGTCGCACATCGCGACAGCGGATGATCCTGGAGGCGGCTGGTTGACCGCTCCGCCGAAGAGCAACATCGTCGCCAACGAAGGCCAAAAGCTGGATGCCGCGAACCAGATGATCGACTTGCGGTTCCACAAGTTCTGGCTTGAGTGGGTCGTCAAGATCCAGGAAATCTTCGAAAAGACGTTGATCGGCGAACAGGACTTTGACGAGGCCATCGACGAGATGGACTCCGAAGGCCAGAAGATTCTCGAGGCAAAGTAGGTCCTAACCACTAGTCTGGCCGCGCTCCGAGCCCGGGACCGTCCGGGCGACGGGGAAGCCGATTAGCAGAGTGGTAACTTGAACCCAATGGCACAGTCCGCGCTTTCTGAACCCATCCGCACGCGCAGTCCGCGGCGCCGTGCGTTCATGCGCAATCTGGAGGGCTATCTCTTCGCAGCGCCGTTCGTCATAGGGTTCGTCTGGTTCGCGCTGGGTCCCTTCGCGGCCTCCTTGTACCTGTCATTCACCAATTACCAGATGAAGGCGGCGATTCCGGACTTCATTGGACTCCAGAACTTCCAGGACATGGCCTCCGACTCCGACCTCCGGCGGTCAATGTTCAACACCATCTACTACACCGTGTTTCACGTGCCCGGCTCCATCATTCTGGCGTTCGCGATCGCGCTGCTCCTCAACCGGAAGGTGCGCGGGATGGCGTTCTACCGGACCATGTTCTTCCTGCCATCTGTCGTGGCGGGCGTGGCGACGGCGATACTGTGGCTCTTTCTGCTGGACACCAACTGGGGCCTCGTAAACACGGCCCTCGATCTCGTTGGAATCCCGCCCGCGCCGTGGTTGACGAGCTCACGCTGGGCGATGCCTTCGCTGATAATGATGAGCTTCTGGCGGCTGGGAGCCCCGATGATCATCTTCCTCGCGGCGCTTCAGGGCGTGCCGGAGCAACTCTACGATGCGGCCGAAATCGACGGCGCCGGCAGATGGGCCAAGGTACGGCATATAACCATCCCTCAGTTAACGCCGACGTTCTTCTTGCTCATAGTTCTCAACGTCATTGGTTCGTTTCAGGTGTTCACCGACGCGTTCATCGTCACAAACGGCGGGCCCGCCGGAGCCACCCTCGTATACCTACTGCACCTGTATCGGAAGGCGTTTCGAAGTTTCCACATGGGCTACGGCGCGGCGATGGGTTGGTTCCTGTTTCTAATAGTGCTGTCGCTAACTATGCTCCAGCTTTGGTTCTCCAGGCGGTGGGTCTACTACGAGGCCGCGATGCCCGGCGAAAAGACGGCGAAGCGCTAAGTGGCCACTACAACCGAAGCAAGCTACGCGGTCTCTCAGCTCGTCCGGATTCATGGACGCGGCACCGTTGCGCGCCGAAGGGTGGGGCGAGTATTCGTATACGGGACGTTGATCGTCTTTTCGACAGTATTCGCAATGCCATTCCTGTGGATGGTGCTGGCGTCACTCAAGACTCAGAAGCAAATTCTCAGCAGCTTCGATGTGATACCTGACCCCTGGTCTGCGGAAGGCTACATTCGCGGATGGACTTCGCTGCCCGTGGACAAATTCATTATGAACAGCCTTATTTACTCCGTATCCGTTCTGCTGGTGGTGATATTCACGTCATCGCTGACGGCGTTCGCCTTCTCAAGGCTCCAGTGGACGGGACGCAATCTCTGGTTCATCCTCGCGCTTTCTACGATGATGGTGCCGCCGCAGGTGCTGTTGCTGCCTCAGTTCATCTTTTTCACCCGCATTCTCAACTGGTCGAATACCCTGCTGCCGCTGATCCTCCCGCTGGCGCTGGGTCACCCCTTCTATATATTCCTGCTCAGACAGTTCTTCCTCAGTCTGCCCATGGAGCTAGACGAGGCGGCGAGGATCGACGGAGCCTCCTCGTGGGGAATCTACTGGCGGATAATCCTGCCCTTGGCGAAACCTGCTCTGGCCACGGTCGGCCTATTCGCCTTCATCTTTACGTGGAACGATTTCTTCGGGCCGTTGATCTATCTCCACTCGTTGGATCGAATGACGTTCGCGGTAGGGTTGCAGCTATTCCGTGGGCAGTTCACAACTGACTTCGCGGCATTGATGGCCATGTCCACACTCTCGCTGGCGCCCATCATGATCATCTTCTTCTTCACCCAGAAGACTTTCATCCAGGGAATCGCGCTTACAGGTATCAAGGGTTAGGTTCGAGGATCCCGCCGGGGCATCAGCCGATCGAGGGTGAGTCCTGGTTTGCGCCGGTTCGGCGAGCCCCGCAAGTAAACCGCCCAGATGCCTGCTCGACGCCTCCCGACCCGAGTCTACTGATTGACAAGCGCCAGGCCGGCGACGGCCAGGACGATTCCAATTAGCGTGATCCTCCCAAATCGCCGTTTCCAGATCACGTAGTCGGCGAGTGTGATGAGCAGCAGGTAGCCGCTTGAGATTACGGGGAAGACGAAGGACCCCGGGAGCTCCGCCAGCGCCTGAACCAGCGCTGTATTCTGCGCGACGTTAGCAGCGCCCAAAGCAGCGCCGAGACCCGCCCATCTGCGCCAGGAACGGGCGCCTCCGTCGGAACCCGCAAACCACGTCAGGTCGCGCCGGCCGGCCAAATGCCGGGCGAGCGGCCATGTGAGTATCGTCGAGCCAGTGGCTCCAATAAATACAAATAGCGAATAGTCGATGGAGGTGGACGCCGACTGGATCTCCACGAATGCCTTGGCGGCCAGCGCACCGCTTCCGCTCATGGCAATAGCCAAGAACATGAGCAGCATCGGACGCCTCAGGCCGATCTGGTGGGCGGTCCGCCGGGCGTCCGATCCCACGAGAGGAAGGGCGCTCAGGGCCAAGAGAATCCCGATGATCCGCAGCATGGACGGTGATTCGCCCCAGATCAGTATCGATCCAAGGACCGGGACGACCACCGACAGGCGAAGCATCGTTAACGTCACTGCCAGTCCACCAACCGCGATCAGAGCGAACAAGACGATGTACGCAAGCTGATACTGCACGCCCTGGTAGACCGCCAGAAGGCTCGCCGGCCACTCGAACCGCAGGCCCCCGGCGGCGATCGCTCCAACCAAGGCCAGCACCATCCCCACGAAATAATTCGTGCCGCCAACCTTGAAGTAGGTGAACGGGTCGCTTCTGGCATGCCGGATTAATAATCCAAACGCCGCGTGGGCGAACATTTGGACTATGACGAAAGGCATTGGCCATTAGTCTGCGAGGTTCCCGCGCTCGCGACAAGCCGGTTTGGAGATTCCCTGTGATACGATTCGCCGGGACGCTGGGATTCAGGACCAGCCCTAAGAACTTGCAAGAAGATATAACCAGACTAAGAAACACGGTCACTACCGCCCCCTCGTGACGCGGGCCGTTGCGCTTCGTCAGCGAGGGGAATCATGCCCGGAGGAATCCGGGCGGTTTCATATAGACAAGCATCGAAAATGCCGGTAGCAATCGGAGTGCAAGTGAAATGACAATGACCGATCTCGAAGCCATGCGCCACTCGTGCGCCCACGTCATGGCCGCGGCGGTGGCGGAGATGTTCCCCGATGCCAAGCTTGGGTTTGGACCCCCCATAGACAACGGCTTCTATTACGACTTCGATCTTTCCCGATCGCTCACGCCAGACGATCTTGGGGAAATCGAGCAAAGAATGGAGACCCTCGTCGCAAGGGCCGAACCATTCGTTTACGAGGAACTTGAGGTCGATGCGGCGAAGGACCTGTTCGCGAAGGCCGGCCAGACGTACAAGCTCGAGGCCATAGACGACATTTCGGCCCTGGGCGAAAAACCATCGATCTATCGATCCGGCGATTTCCTAGACCTGTGCGCCGGACCCCACGTTGAGGACACCGGGAAAGTGGGCCCGTTCAAGCTTCTTTCCATAGCCGGAGCCTACTGGAAGGGCACCGAAGAAAACCCCCAACTCCAGCGGATCTACGGGACGTGCTTTGGCGCTGAGGAAGACCTCAAACGGCACCTCGATCTGCTCGAGGAGGCCAAGAAGAGGGATCATCGAGTACTTGGCAGAGAACTGGACCTCTTCTCGATCAACGATCTCGTGGGGCCCGGTCTCGCCCTGTGGCATCCAAAGGGAGGTCGGATACGTGAGGTAGTCGAGGACTTCTGGCGCAAAGAACACCGGCGGCGTGGCTACGAACTCGTCTACTCGCCGCACATTGGGCGCTCCGAACTTTGGGATACCAGCGGTCATACGCAGTGGTTCACGGACGACATGTTCCCTCGGATGGAGCTGGAAACGCAGTCTTACATCATGAAGCCCATGAACTGCCCGTTCCACATCCAGATCTACAAGTCGCGGACACGCAGCTATCGAGATCTGCCACTACGCTGGGGTGAGCTGGGGACGGTGTACAGGCGCGAGCGCTCGGGCGTTCTCCACGGCATGCTCAGGGTGAGGGGGCTCACTCAGGACGACGCCCACCTGTTCATGAGACCGGAACAGCTTGTGGACGAGATTCTCGGCGTACTCGACCTGGAATTGTTTTTTCTCGACCAGTTTGGCTACAAGGACCTCAAATTCACCCTCAGCGTTCGCGACCCGGGAGATCTAGACCACTACGCGGGCGACGACAGCGTCTGGGAAACGGCCGAAAAAGCCCTTGGGAGCGCACTGGACAAGATGGGCCTCGAGTACGAGCGCGCCGAGGGCGAAGCGGTTTTCTACGGGCCCAAGATCGACACTCATCTCAGCGACGCGCTTGGCCGTCAGTGGCAAGGCCCGACGATTCAGGTCGATTTCAATCTGCCGGAGCGATTCGACCTTGAATACGAGGGTGAAGACGGTCATCGCCACCGCCCGGTAATGGTTCACCGAACCATCCTGGGTTCGATCGAACGATTCATCGCCGGACTGGTGGAGCATCATGCGGGGGCATTCCCCGTATGGCTGGCGCCCGAGCAGGTAAGGGTCATCAACATCGCCGATCGCCACATCGAATATTGCGAAGGGGTCCTGGGGAGCCTGCGCGAGGGCGGACTCCGCGCCGACCTTGACGCTAGAACCGAACGCATGAACCTAAAAATTCGCGACGCTCAGCTGCAGAAGGTCCCGTACATGCTCATAGCAGGGGATCGGGACGTCGAGGCCAAGAAAGTCTCGGTGCGCCTCCGGTCCGAGAAGGATCTGGGGCAGATCGATCTTCAGGAATTCATCCAAACCGCGGCGGCGGTCAACGACGGGCGCTCGTCGGGATACGGCTTCGAGGATTGACTACGGGATCGACTTCCCGGCCGAACCCCTCGGCAATCGATTTTTACCTGAACCCCGAGGCGCTGGGCCCTCGCCTGTTGGCGACGTACGACGAGCTTCGCGCCATCTACGGTCCGCAGGGCTGGTGGCCGGCAAAGCATTCGTTTGAAATGTGCGCCGGGGCGATCCTGGTGCAGAACACGGCCTGGGCGAACGCACGCAGAGCACTTGACAATCTGGAGCGATACGGCGCGGATTCGGTCCTCGGCGTCGTGGCGCTATCGGAAGCGGAGCTTGCCGATTTGGTGCGGCCTTCGGGCTACTACAACCAAAAGGCCGCCAAACTGGCCATTTTCTGCGAACACGTCGTAGAAGCGTACGGCGCCGACTTGGAGTCGTTCCTGAGCCTTCCCCTCGACCGCCTGCGGACCGAACTCCTGGGCTTGTGGGGCATCGGAGAAGAAACCGCCGACTCGATCATTCTGTACGCCGCAAAGAAACCGTCGTTCGTGATGGACACCTATACCGCTCGACTCCTGGAGAGGATGGGAATCGTCCCATCTGGCACTGGCAAGGCCGAGCTTCGCGCGGCCGTGATGGCGGCGGTCCCGGAGGACGTGAAGCTCTACGCCGAGTTTCATGCGCTGATCGTTCAACACGGGAAACATCGCTGCGGATCGACTCCCCAGTGCGGAGAATGCTCCTTGATTGCTTCTTGTACGTTCGGTCAATCGACCGGTATCGTGGGCGTTCGGCCGGCGCGCGCAGCGGCCGCCGGGCGCGATTACTGGGCCGAGCCGTGAAACATGATCCAGCGGCGCCCGGTCCGGAAACGACCCGGAAACTCAGAGTGACAAATGGCGGGAGCACCAGTTGCGATATCGGGAGCTAGGCCGACCCGGACGTCCGGGCCTGCGAGCGTCCGAAATCGGACTGAGCACGCGCGAGATCGGCGGAACGGTCTGGGTCGAGGATGCCAAGGGCGTTCGACGCCCGTACGGGTTCGGGTCGGCCGACGACGAGGAATCTCTCCGAATTGTGGCCAAGGCTCGCGATCTGGGGATCAACTTCATTCTCACCAGCCCCACACATGGCGCGGGGCGCGCTGAAGACGTCCTCGGGCGGACGCTGCGCAACGATCGCGACCACTGGGTGTTGGGCGTGATGGGTGGGCTTTCCATCCAGGATGGCAAACTTGAGCGCAACATCTCCCACGAATCGCTGAGCGTCAACCTCCAGTCGAGCCTCAAACGTCTTGGGACAGCGGACGTGGATCTTTTCATGGTCCAGGACGTTACGAAAGAGGAGCTGACGAGCGGCGCCTGCGTCGATGCGCTCGACCGTGTGGCTAAGTCCGGCATCGCGGGATTCGTCGGCGCCGATGTGTCGCTGGCCGATATCGATCTGGACCTGGTTCTGAAGCTGGATATGGATGTGATTCGGATTCGATACAACATATTCGAACCGCTGGCCGGAAGCTTCTTTGCCCGTGCAAAGGCGGGCGGCGTCGGAATAGTCGCCGACGGAGTCCTCGCGGACGGATTTCTGGGAGGGAAGTTCAAGACTTCCGACGCCTTCGACGAGGACGACGAGCGCAGTCTCATCGACTCGAAGGCGGCGGATGAACTGATTTCGAAGGCCGGCAGCCTTTCGTTCCTGGTTTCCGACGAGGGCTCGCTGGCACAGGCGTCGCTGCTTTACGTTCTCGCCAACCAGGCTGTTACCGTCGCGCTGACCGGGGCATCGACCGTGGCGGAAATCGAGGAGTATGCGATGGCGGGATCGATGCCCCGGCTCACTGAGGAGATGCTAGATCGAATCGGCCGCCTTCAGCGGACCGACTTCCAGCCCTGAGGGCTCCTCGCCGCCAAAAGGGCCTTGAGCGAGCAAGTCTCGCAGTGAGAAGGCTAGAAGGCCCCGCTTCCAAGCGAGTCGGCGCCCCGATGTGGAACCCTGGCGGGTTGTCCGCGGTCTTGCTAATCGCCGCCGGTGTCGAATCTTTTCGGCGCGTATTGCAGGGCTTCTGGAAGCTCGTCCTGAAGCCCCATGGCCACGAGTACCCGTTGAACGACGTCATGAACCACATCGTCGATCGTGGACGGGTATTTGTAGAAGGCGGGCATCGGCGGTAAAACGGTCACGCCCAGTTCGCTCAGGGTCAGCAGGTTGCGCAGGTGGATGGGAGAAAGCGGCGACTCGCGCGGCACAACGACCGTGGGCGTTCGCTCCTTGATGGCCACGTCCGAGACGCGGTGGATCAGGTTGGTGCCCACGCCGGTGGCCACGGCGGCGGCGGTGGCCATGCTGCACGGAACAACGCAAACCGCTTCCACCGGGAACGATCCGCTCGCAATGGGCGCGGTCATGTCGCCGGAACTGTAAAGGGTCAGGCTGCCCTCTCCACGCCACTCCTCGATGGCGGCATCGAGCGACTCGCCGATCTCCTCCTGCCACATGAGACGCCCGTAGCGACTGCACACAAAGTGAGTGGTCTTCCCCATTCGAAGGAGTGCGTCGCCGAGACCCTTCGCCAAAATCGCGCCGCTGCCGCCCGTCACCGCCAGGACAACGTTTCGGCCCTTTGAGTCGCTCATCCGCCGATCACGTATGAGAGCGACACCGCGGCGAGTAGAGCCACAGAAACGTATCCGTTCATGTCGAAGAAAGCCTTTTGAAGTCTACTCAGATCGGCCGGAGTGACCATCGTGGCCTCGTAGACGAGCAATCCCGCGGCCGCCAACACCCCGAACCAATAGACCCAGCCCAGTTCCGCTGCAAACCCCAGCGCCAGCAGCGACAGCACGGCGGCCGCGTGGCTCAAGCGCGACATCCAGAGCGCCGCGGCCGTCCCAAACCGCGCCGGAATCGAATGCAGCCCTTCCCGCCTATCGTTGTCGACGTCCTGGCAGGCATAGACGAGATCGAACCCCGCGATCCAGAAGAGCATCGCCAACGCCAGAAGGGCCGGTTCGATTCCAAAATCGCCCCGAATGGCGATCCAGGCGCCCGCCGCGGCGATGGAATCCGCCAGCCCCAGGATCCAGTGGGTGATCCAGGTGAAGCGCTTTGTATACGAGTAGAAGATCACGATGACGGCCGCCGCCGGCGCGAGCAGGAGGGCGGTCGTGTTCAGCTGCCATGCGGATAGGTGTAGAAGCGCAAGACCCGCTACGGCCAGGGCGGCCATCTCG
This sequence comes from Chloroflexota bacterium, assembly GCA_963663595.2. GTDB lineage: Bacteria > Chloroflexota > UBA11872 > UBA11872 > VXNJ01. The sequence goes on from CAXXGZ010000003.1 coordinate 1,630,999, forward strand.
GCGCGCCGCATGGCGCCGGTCGGGATCGCCCTATCGGCCGTCCGGGGATTCCGCGCGTCAATCTCAGCATCCACCAATCTATTGACGGCCAGCGCCGCGGTCCGCGCGCCGATCATCGCAGCCGTGATGAGTCCGAATTTCTCCCAACCCGGCCAGCCGTCGGCCGCCAGCAACATCCCCATGTAGGCGAACGGAAGCGCGAAGATCGTGTGCTCGAACCGAATGGAGGCGAGATAGATTCGTGCCCGGCTAAGCGTCAATGTCAGGACCCGTTCGACGCGCCGTCAGAACCCGTATTCGTCCCAGCGGCGATCGACGAGGTCTTGTATTTCTTTGGTCATCACGATATCCGGCGGCCATTCTCTAGAATGCCCCTCCGCCGGCAGCTTGGCCGTGGCGTCGATCCCGATCTTGCCGCCATAGTTGGGCTCCGGCGACGCGTGCTCAAGCGTATCGGCCGGACCCTTGGCGATCTCCACGTCGCGCGCCGGGTCGGTGTTGTTTCCCACCCGCCACATGACCTCGCGGAGATTCTGAACATCGACATCCTCATCCACCACGATCACAAACTTAGTGAACATCAGCTGACCAAGTCCCCAGATAGCGTGCATCACTTTTCGCGCCTGACCTGGATAGCGTTTGCGTATCGAAGCGATGGCGAAGTTGTGGAACACGGAATCGGCCGGCAGGTGGATGTCGACCAATTCGGGGATCATGAGCCGTATAAGGGGCAGAAAAAGCCGCTCCGTAGCGCCGCCGAGGAACGCGTCTTCCATCGGTGGTTTCCCAACGATCGTCGATACGTAGGTGGGATTCTTGCGATGCGTTATGGCGGTAACGTGCAAGACGGGGTAGTCGTCGGCCAGCGAGTACACGCCCGTATGGTCCCCGAACGGTCCCTCGGTACGCAGCTCGGCAGGGTCGACGTAGCCCTCGATGACGATCTCGGCATGCGCGGGCACCAGAACGTCCACCGATTTGCATCGGACCATCTCGACGGACTTTTCTCGCAGAAATCCCGCGAAAACCATCTCATCGATCTCAGGCGGCAACGGCGCTGTCGCGGCGTACGTGAGCACGGGATCCGTTCCGACGGCGACGGCGATCTCCATCCGCTTGCCCGCGCGAGCCGATTCGCGATAGTGGCCCATCCCGCCTTTGTGAAGTTGCCAGTGCATGCCGATGGTCTTCGCGTCGAAGACCTGGAGCCGGTACATCCCCACGTTGCGCTTGCCGGTGTTGGGATCGTGTGTGAATACAAGCGGCAGAGTGATGTAATGACCCGCGTCCTCGGGCCAGCATTTCATTATTGGGAATTGGTCGAGCGAGGCATCTTCGGTCAACACGACTTCCTGACACGACCCCGATCCAACCTCCTTTGGTCCGATCCGCCCCACCTTTACGATCTCGCCCAAAGCCTGAAGCTTGCCGATGAGACCTTTGGGGGGCGGACCGAGGGCAAGCTCGAGCAACCGTTCGAGCCTGTGCTCCAGGTCACCCCATTCCTGGACGCCGAGCGCCCAGCTCACCCGTTCGCGCGAACCGAATATGTTGATGGCAAGCGGCACGTCGAAGCCCCGAACATTTTCAAAAAGAATCGCCGGACCGCCCGACTTCATGATCCGGTCGGCGATCTCAGTGATTTCCAGATCGCGGTCGACAGGCGCGGATACGCGCTTCAGCTGGCCCTTTTTCTCGATAAATTTCAGGAATTCACGCAAGTCTTTGAAGGCCATCCGCTATTCCTCGCTTTCCGCCTCGGCGGCTGACAGGGAACCATCGACTACGCTCGCCGTCACGATTCGGTCCCCTGCGTCGCGGCATCCCGTGGTTCGGCCATGGCGTCAAAAGGCATCTCGGCGAGGGTTTCAATGATCCAATCGGGCTTGTGCTCGGGAGATGCCCTGTCGACATCGTGACGGCCGTCCACGCCAGTGAGGGCCAGCGCCGCTTTCGCACCGATCGCATGAGCTCCACCCACATCGGCATAGAGACTGTCGCCAATGACAATCAATTCAGCGGCGTCGGCCCGGGCCAGCTCGAGCACACGTTGAAACATGTGCGGTTCGGGCTTCCCGACGACCACGTCGGGTTTCCTTCCGCTGGACGCGGCGATCGCGCTCACAACCGCGCCGCAGCCCGGTACGGATCCGCCGTCCGACGCATACGTGACATCGTTGTTGACCGCGATGAACTTGGCGTCCTTTCGCCCCAACGCCCTGTGGGCGGCAGCAAGTTTCTGGTAGTTGATCCCGAAGTCCATCCCAATGACGACCACGTCAGCAGGTTCGTTGTCGCCGGACGACAACACTCGGAGTCCAGTCCCTCCGATCACGTTCCCCAGAGTGGAGCTTCCGATTACCAGAGCCGTCTCATGGGACCCATCGAGACCCCCTACCACCCGACCCGCCACCTCGGTGGCGCATACCACTTGGTCCGGCGCGGCATCCACGCCCATGGTCTGCAGCCGGCCCGCGATTTCAACCGATGTCTGACGCGAATTGTTGGAAATGAAGTAAGCCTCGTGCCCCAGCGAGCGGACCATGGCGACGGATTCGGCGGCGAATGGAAGCAGTCGATCGCCAGCATAGATGACGCCATCCAGATCGAATGCAAAGACCATTCCCTCCGCCCGGCTACGCTTCAGCGTACACGCCGTTGACGACGCTGTCCCTGCGCCAGTCGCCGGCCAGCACGTCCAGGGCGTTGCGGACCGCAACCTCTCCCATTCGGGCTTGAGATTCGAGCGAGATGCCGGCGGCGTGGGGTCCGGTAATTACGTTGCGGAGATTCAGAAGCGGCGAACCCGCGGGCGGCTCCGCCGCGAAGACATCCAGGCCGGCGCCGGCGATGCGCCCCTCACTCAACGCCGCCCAAAGGGCCGCTTCGTCGATCAGGCTCCCACGCGCCGTGTTGATGACATACGCCGATGCCTTCATCAAACCCAATCTGTCGGCGTTGATGATTCGCTCGGTTTCCGGCAGGGACGGAAGATGCAAAGAAATGAAATCCGAGCGCCGGCATAGGTCGTCGATGCTGACCAGCTCGATTCCGCGAGATTCCACGAACTCCCGGTCCGGGACTGCTTCGTACGCGAGGACGTCCATTTCGAAGGCGATCGCACGATCGGCCAAGGCTCGACCGATCCTGCCGAGACCCGCGATCCCCAGGGTTTTCCCGGCAAGATCGAAGTTGGTTTCGCGTCTCCAATCGCCATCGAGGACTATTTGGTGATGGGCGAACATGGCCCGCGACAGCGCGATCATGAAGCCGAACGCGTACTCGGCGACGGTGGTGTGATTCGAGCCAACCGCGATCATCACCGGGATCCCGCGCTCGGCTGCCGCGTCCACGTCCACCGCGTCAAATCCAACCCCGCTGCGAGATATGACCTTGAGTTCGGCTGAAGCCTCGATGATCCGCCTCGTTACCGGCGCACCCCCAAGAACGACAGCGTCCGTACCGGGAATCAGTTCGAGAACCTGCTCGTGCAAAGACTCATCATGAGGTGCACCGACGAAGGACGGTCCGACCATCAGCTCATGCCCGGCATCCTCAACCATTCCGCGGATGTGGTAATCGCCCTCGTTCACTGAACTTGCTATGCACAGTACCCTTCCCAAGAACAAAACCTCCCGCTCGAAAACGGATCGACTCGAATCACTGACGTTCACTCAATTGAGAAACTAATGTCAACCGACCTCGTGCGCAATTCAACCGTCCTCCCAGGGGACGCGCCCAGACGTTGAACCGGAGTCGAATGATCGGCGTTTCTCTCGCCGCCAGGACCACCAAAGACGTATTAAGCGCCTTCGAAGATGCTCTGGAGTTCGCCGACCTCCTCGAAATCCGGATCGATCTGATGGGCGAGTGCGATCTTGTGCGGATCATTCCGGAGCGGCCCTGCCCGCTTGTGGTCACCAACCGGACCAAGGCCGAAGGCGGAGGGTTCGAAGGCGGTTCAAGCGACCGCGTGCGGCCCCTGCTGCAAGCCATCGATCTGGGCGTCGAATACGTCGATATCGAGGAAGACGGCGCTCATCTGATAGTCGACCGAGGATCGACGGGGCTCATCGTTTCACACCACGACTTCGAATCCATCCCCGAGCACATCGACGAAGTATGCCATCGAATTGCCGAGCGCGGCGCAGACGTCGTGAAGGTGGCGGGAATGGCCGTCTGCATCGAGGATGCTTTTAAGGTGCTCGGTCTTTTCGCTTCATCGCCACTGCCGTCCATCGCGATTGCTATGGGAGAGCACGGTCTCAGCAGCAGGATCTTGGCGCTCCGCCGCGACAATTGCCTTCTCACCTATTGCGCTCCGGAATCGGAGCAAGCGGTCGCGCCAGGTCAGGTTCCGGCCTCGGTGATGGCCAATGTCTACCAGGCGAAATCGATTGGAGATGGCACTCGGGCTATTGGCGCGGTTTCGCGGAACCCCATCCCGACCAGCGTCCTTTCCGAACTCAACCACGGTCTGCGCGGATCGGGCATCGACGCAGTGGCGATTCCGCTGAGACTCGCGGCGGTGGACGGAGCACGGCTCATGGGACTGGCCAAATGCGGTTTCGACTGCTTTTGGAACATGGACGGCATCGGCGTCTGGCGGTCGGACGACGATGAGCGCAATGGGACGGGACTCAGCGGTAAATTTGTCACCGTCGCCAATGGCGAAATTCGTACGACCGCCGCGCCAACCGTCGAGCTCGCCATCTCGCTAATTGAAGCGGCGGTCGATGACCTGCCCACGGTCGAACACCCGCTCCCGCGAAGCTCGTAAGGCGATGCCGGCCTAAGAATAAATGTTGGAATCAGCCTTCGACGAAATCAGTTTCGGAAGCAGCAGCGCCGACTAGGACGATCTCGGCCGAGCCTTACCCACCGTATTCTGGAAAGAACCGGCTCTCGGGATAGAAGTCCCTCCAGCTCCAGTCAAACGCGGGCGTATATGGAATCTGCCTAAGTAGCGCGCCCTTGTTGGGCCCAGTCTCCCCCAGGCCGGTCAGTGGATTCCAGATGGTGCCGGACTCCAGGTCGCGCAGCTTTCCTTCCGTCAACTCAAATGTCAGCGACTCACCACCGACGACCCGCGCAAAAGCCCTGATGCTGCGGGTGTCGGGGTCGGCAAGGACAAGGATCGGAACGTCCGCCACGACATCTTGAACGATGCGGCGCTCGGCCAGGTATTCGTAGTAATAGGCGGACGCGTCTCCCTCGAGCGTCACACCAACCACGAAGTCACTCTGCGGCTGCTCGCGAAAGATCCCAAACACGCCCGCGCTCGCGACCAGAACCTGTGTTTCAGGATGCTCGGCCAGCCAAGCGGCCCAGGGGCCCGTGAACGCAGGAATCTGCTGCAACGTCGCGCCGGAAAGCGGTCCGCGCGCGGCGCGGCCGGTCATCTGAACCCATATGCTCTCGGTCTCGTGATCCCACCAGGTCATGTTCGTCATGTACAGCGCGCCCTGGTTTCCAAACGTCAGAGTCTGGCCCTCGTAGCGCCGGTCGTGCACGAGACCGGAATAACAGAGCGGTCACCAGGTGACGAGGATGGGAATCCCGCCAACGACGTCGTTCACAATCTCACGTCGATTGAGAACGGTGATCGAATACGCATGCGCCTCACCGTCGATCACAACACCCAAAACCATTTCGTCGTCGTTCAGGCTCGAGCGCTCCGCCGGTATGAATTTCGGCGAGTAGATCGGCGTTATCGCATCACGGGGTATGCGTTGATCGAATTCGGCGGCCGGGATTTCTCCGTCGCCGGGATCGTTCGACAGGCCGCTCCCAAATCCCAAGCGCCCCATGAACTGAGCCGCGAGGAATAGAACCCCGCCAATTCCGATGATCAGAGCAGCCTTTTGCATTGTGAATAGACACTAGCGGTCGCACGGCGCAAGAAGAGTGAACCCTCTAACACATCCCCAGGTCACCGGCGCCCGTCTAACCTACGCGATAGGGCTCCAACGCTTCGTAGTTGGGCTCGATTCCAAATCCGGGCTTTTGCGGCGGGGCCAGCATTCCATCCGAATCCAGCTTTAGCGTCTCCTTGAATTTCCTGTCCCACATGGGGTCCACGGTGTCCCGGTAATACTCCAGGATCAAGCCCGCGGGGATGCCCGTAACCAGATGGATGTGCACATCCTGGCTGCCGTGCGGCGAGACGGCCAGATCGTGGGCGGCCGCCAGATCGGCGACCTTTCTGAACTCGGTCACGCCGCCGAGGATATTTGCATCGGGCTGCAAGATCGCAGCGGCGCGATGTCGTATGAGGTCCCGAAACCCGTAACGCGTGTATTCGTTCTCCCCGGTCGCCACCGGAATCGACGTTGCGGCCGCGACGCTGGCGTGGCCCTCGTAATCGTCCGAGCCGCACGGCTCCTCAAACCAGTAGATGTCGTACTCCTCGATGCGCTTGGCGATGCGGATCGCCTCATGGTGGCGGTAGGCATTGTTGGCGTCGACCATGAGTTTGATGTCCGGACCGATGGCCTCCCGCACGGTCCGCACCCGCTCGACGTCGACCGCGATGGGCTCACCGCCGATCTTCATCTTCACCGCGCGCGCGCCCATCTCCAGACTGCCTTCCATCTCCTCGGCAAGCTCCTTGAGGCCCTTGCCCTCCTCGTAGTAGCCCCCCGCGATGTAGACATCAATGCGATCCACAAATCCGCCCAGCAACTTGTAGACCGGCTGCTCCGTAATCTTCCCGACGAGATCCCAGAGGGCTATGTCGATTCCGCTGATCACTCTCGTTTCGGTGCCGCGCCGCCCCGTGAGCTTCGGAACCCAGATCTGATGCCAAATCCGTTCGACGTTCATGGGATCCTGGCCGACGATCCCCGCCTTCATCGACTCGATGAGCGGCCGCGCCGCCGGACCCCCGCCGCCGAGTCCGACACCCTTTAGGCCCTGATCGGTTTCGATGGTGACGATGTCCAGCCGGACGGTGGTGTAGACGAACATCCCATTCCGGATGGGACGCGATCGCGGCCACTCAAAAGATTCGATGCTGACGTCGGTAATCTTCATGGGCTTCGATCCACCTCGTGGTAGGCATGCGCGATCCCTCTCACAATGATCGCCTCCGAGGGAATCCGCGTCCTGGGCGCGACGCCTATGTTATCCGCGCCGCGTTACGGCACGCTCGACTTCCCCGCGTCCTGGGATTGAAAGGGGCGACTTTGATCCGGGATTTTGCGCGACACCAAAATCGGACGCTCTGAACGGAAAAATCGAGACAGAAAATGGATAGATCGCTCTGCACATCCGAGCGCCGGTATCATTTCGGTGAGGATGTAAGCGAGACGGTCGGGTCGCTGACCGAAGCGCAGACGCGCCGCACGTCCGATTGCATCTGAGCCCCCGTAGCTCAGCGGATAGAGCACCGGCCTCCGGAGCCGGGTGCAGGCGTTCGAATCGCCTCGGGGGTACCAAGATTCACAGGGTAAACGGGCACTCTGTGCCGCTTCGTGACCGCGTTGGGCCCTTGAATTGCAACTAGTCGTCTCAGAAACCAGTTTATCCAGGTTGTCCGAGTCGGGAGTCTGTCGGTTAACCGGCGCTGGGGTGCGGCAACTAGGAATGCTTTCTCGTAATGTCACACAACGTTCCGAGTCAGACCGTGACTGCCATATGGTCGTATGGAACTGTACGCAAATGAGACTGGATGCCACCGTGCCCTGCGGACCGTGAGAACTGGGCACCCTTGAGTGCAAGCTCGACTCTCAGGATGTGAGGGAGTCCGAAGTGCAAGCGATCAATAGCTGTTTTCGAGCAGGTGCGAACCAAACGTCATAAGGCGCGGCCATTCGGGGGCATAGGTCACGATCTGGATCGATGGTTTGGGAGTCCCGTGCCGCCATCCGCTCACATTCGGCCATTGGGTTCGCGAACTCCTCCCCACAAGGCGCAGTTCGAGGGAATGGCATCGTACCCACAAGCTGTCGGGGCTGACCGTCCGCTCCCTGCAGCCCTAACCGTCGGCTTGATCTTCCCAGGCTCCCACTGTTAACTAACCCGGAACTCGCCCCGTTTTCAAAAGGTCCAACCAGCTTACCGATGCCGCCAGCCACGGCCGCTGAGATAGAAACAATCGGGGAAGTCCGGCGAAAACACGGCGGCGCCTTCATCGCCAGGCAGATCGGACTTCGGGCGATCAACTACGCGGTGCTCAGCATCGTTGCAGTGATTTCGTCGATCCCGCTCCTGTGGATGCTGACGACATCATTGAAGGAGCACCTGAAGGAGTTCCGATTTCCGCCGGAGCTGATTCCCGATCCGTTCCAGTGGAACAACTACATCGATGTGTGGTCCGAGACCGGGATGCACATCTTCTTTCTCAACAGCGTGTTTTTCACCGTGGCGGCCACTGTTGGGACGGTACTGACCGCATCGATGGTCGCTTTCGGATTCGCCAGGATCGAGTTTCCCGGACGGAACATCCTCTTCGTCCTGATGCTGTCGACGATGATGCTCCCCGAGATCGTTACGTTGGTTCCGAGCTTTGTGTTGTTCCGCATACTGGGGTGGATCGACACGCCAATGCCGCTGATCGTTCCGTTTTGGTTCTGAGGAGGGGCGTTCTACATATTCCTGATTCCGGCAGTTCATGCTTCAACTTCCCAGGGAGCTCGAAGAGGCCGCATTTGCTGATGGGGCTTCGCATTTCCGAATCTACTGGGACATAGTGCTACCGCTATCGGGACCCGCGCTCGCGACCGTAGCCATATTCTCAGTGGTTTCGCGCTGGAACGACTTCCTCGCGCCGCTCATTTTCCTCAACAGCGAAAAGTGGCGCCCCCTTGCGCTGGCGCTGAGGAATTTCTTGGTGGCCGAGCAGGGCGGCGGCATCGCCGGAGCCGTGCCACGCTGGAACCTGCTGATGGCGTCGAGCATCGTTATGTTGATCCCGATCATGCTCCTGTTCTTCTCGGCGCAGAAATACTTTGTGAGAGGCATCGCTCTGACTGGCATCACAGGGCGATAGGCAAGGTCCGGCGAACTGCCTGGTCCTCTTTGGCAGGACGAAGTTGCTGAACGGTCGGCCGCCGATCGAGAGGTAATGGCCCAGTCGCTCTCGGGCAATCGGTAGGCCATAATCCGACGGCCAAATCGGGCCCGCGATCCGTTACCTCGGGAGTCGTAATGCGGAAATCTGCGCGTTCAGGTTTCTGGGTCCTCGCCGTGGCGGCCGTCAGTCTGGTTATCGCCTGCGAGACCGGCGGAGAAGCCGAGACCGCCGCCCCGACACCGACAGCGTCACAGCCCGCGGCAGTCACGGAGCAACCCACGCCGACGGCCACGCCTCAACCCACGCCGACGGAAACCCCAGTACCAACCCCAACTCATACACCCGTTTCCACCCCCACAGCCACGGCGGCACCGACACCGACCGACACTCCGGCGCCAACCCCAAGGGCACCGACCGCGGCGGACTTCGATCTGCAGCGCTTCACGACCGTAGTGATTGACACGCCACCCGATTCAATCCGCGTAACGATCAAGGCCCAATCTCCTGACGGTTCCGGGACTTCGATCTCAGAGTTCGCCGTCCGCTCAGCGGACAGCGCGTTGCGCCTGCTTCTCGACATATCGGGAGAAGGGGGCCGGGTGACGATTGAATTCATTACCGTAGGCGATCGTTCCTATCTGTCCGGAGTAATAAGTGGCGAAGCCGTTGACTGGATAACCGCCGAGGGATCCGAAGGGGCGGACGATCCGTTTGAGGGAGGCTTCCAGGAAATCGCCGCAATTACCTCTCCCGAGGCCCTGGGGCGGCAGTGGGAGGCAATCGCCATCGAACCGTGCGGCGACGGCCGCACCTGCTTTGAGCTTTCAGATCCCGAGTCTCCTGATGCTCGTCTTCTCATCGACACTGAAACCTACTACCCGGTAACGATCAGGGACCTGAATACGCCCGAAGGTGAGTCCACGGACATTGATATCGGCTGGAACTCCGATGTGACATTCAATATCCCCGAAGACGCTACCGAAGTAACTTCGGACGAATTGGGCATTGCGTTTTTCGGGCTCATCCTCGCCATTGCGGCGATATCCCCCGCCGCGGACGCCCCGGTCGCCGAGGCGACTCCGGAGCCTGACGTCGAGGGCGCGAACCGGAGCGATCCATTCCCTTTCGAAGGCGCCATCGAGACCGCCAGTTTCAACATCGAAGTCCGAGAGGTTCTGACCGGGGATGCGGCGTGGGTAATCCTGGAGGAGATCAGCCAGTTCAATGATGAACCCGAAGAAGGACGCGAGTACGTCCTGATCCGCGTCGCCGGTATGTACGGCGGCGATGACGAAACGAATATCTCGCGGTTCAACTTCCGTTTGACAGGTGACTCCGGCGTGGCGCGGCCTCCTGCTCTGGTCAGCTTGCCGGAGCCGAAATTTCCGGACGCCCTGACGGAGGGAAGCGAATTCGAGAGTTGGATCGCCTTCGACGTGCCAAGCGACGAGTCGAACCGGTTGCTGGTGTTCGACCCGCCGTTCTTGGCCGACGATTCGACACCCCGTTTCATCGCTCTGGAGCCGGGTGCCCAGGTCGAGGTTGACCTGGATGCCCTGCCGGAACCAACCGAGGTTGGAAGTCTGCGTTCGTCGCCCGTCCCCATCGGCGGGACGGCGATAAATTCGCAATGGGAGCTGACCGCGGTCGAGTTTCTACGGGGCGCGGCGGCGCTTCAGATGCTCGCCGAGGCTTCACCATTCATCGACGATCCCGAGCCGGGATTCGAATACGCGCTTCTGAGGATTCGCGCCAGGAACGTAGGCCGCGGGTCTGGAGCCGTAGATATCAGCTCGTTTTCGCTTTCGCTGACGGGCAGCGAAAACATTCTCTACGACACGGCATCGGTCATCGACTCACCCCCCCCCACCCTAAATTTCGAGGTGTATCCGGGTGGAGAGGTGGAAGGTTGGGCGACCTATGAAATTCGGGCGGTGGATAAAGGCATGATGGTTCGCCCGAGATCGTTTGGGTTCGGCGCTGACGACGATGTCCGCTACATAGCCCTCGAAGCCGGCGCCGGAGTCGAGCCGCTCGCGTCGCCTTTGGCCGAGCCCACGGATCTGGGCGCGGAACGCGGAAACCCGCTACAAATCGGTGAGCCCGCCAACGTCGGCGGGCTCCAGATCGAGGTCTTGGAGGTTCTCAGGGGGGAGGCGGCCTTGGATTTGATAATGGAGGCCAGCGACTTCAACGACCCGCCCGAGGAAGGCCTGGAGTACGTGCTGGTGAGGATCCGCGCCAAGAACGTAGGCGCTGAAGACGTGCCACTGTCGGTCGGAGAATTCGATTTCGAGTTGATTGACGCCCTCGATGAAGTTCAAGACATCCTGTTTGTAAGGACTCCCTCGCCGGTGATGGACATCAAACTTTTCCCCGGCGGCGAACACATCGGGTGGATCGCCCTGCAGGCCGCGGAGGGCGAGCAGGGCCTCGCTCTCGTGTATGACCCATCCTTCAGCTTCAACGAGTCCGACAAGCGCTTTTTCGAAGTGTCATAGGTAGGCCCGCAAGCGGCCCCGGAACAACGGCTCTTCCCCATGAATGGCCACGAGGCCATTGACCCATCCTGAAGCCTGAAGACGTCTAGTACCTGATCGCCTTCCGGCACAACCCGTTGATCGACACGTGCGCCGGACTCGGCATCCGGCCAATCATCGGTCGGACCGAACGGACCATCATCAACATGGCCGATGTCCTCAGTAGGGCAAGCCGCGGCGAAAAGATCGGGGTGATGGCGGTGCAGTACGGCCCTGGCGCGGAGAACGCCTTCGGCGGCGTAGCGCGGGCGTATGCGGATTCCACGCCCATCATCGTCCTGACGGGCAGCTACAAGCCATATCGGCTCGGCATCACGCGCATGTTCGACGCCGTGGAGAACTACCGCGCGATCACAAAGTGGGCGGCACAGATATCAAGCGTCGCGACGATTCCCGATCGTATGCGTCTTGCATTCAGCCTCGCCGGAACATCCTCAAGGCGTGACTGCTCTCTTGATTCCCGCCAAATTTGGACTGAGTCATACACAAGAAATTGGTGCTCACCTGAGAACAAAACGCTTGTGCTACGGTCTCCCCATGCGGGGCCGGCAGGATGGCCAGCGAGAGGCTACAACGGCAGATCGTTGCGGTTTCACGAGCCCGACAAAAGTCCCAACGATGCTACTCGACTTAGACTTCGATCGATGAGCGCGTGACAGTGGAAGACGACACAACAGACGGGGAACCTATGGTCCTGCCGGGTGGCCACGATGTCCCTGCGCGACCGGGCAGCGTGTTCGTCGGCCGCCAGCGTGAGATGGGCGAACTGAAGGCGGCCCTGGAGGACGCGCTGTCTGGCCGAGGTCGAATGATAATGCTGGTGGGCGAGCCGGGCATCGGCAAGACCCGTACCTCCCAGGAGCTAGCCGCCTACGCGGACCAACGTGGCGCTCAGGTGCTCTTGGGCCGCTGCCACGAACAGGTGGGTATGCCACCATACTGGCCCTGGGTGCAGCCCATTCGAACGTGTATCCAGCAGAAAACCCCGGAGATGCTACGCCGTGAGATGGGCGCCGGCGCCGCCGACATAGCCGAGATTATCCCGGATGTGCACGGGAAGCTTCCGGACCTGAAACCGGCTCCCCGGTTGGAAGACCCCGAGCAGGCGCGCTTCCGACTGTTCGACTCCATCACGACCTTCCTTAGGGCCTCCGCAGAAGACCAGCCGTTGGTGCTCATGCTGGATAACCTCCACTGGGCCGACAGGCCCTCGTTACTACTACTGGAGTTTCTGGCTCAGAAGCTCGAGGACAGTCATCTACTTGTGGTCGGCACTTACCGGGACGTGGAGCTGTCCCGCCGCCACCCGCTGGCAGAGACGCTCGGCGAGCTCACCAAGGAGCGGATGTTCCAGCGAATCTTGCTGCGAGGGCTAAGCGAACCGGACGTGAAACGATTTGTCGAAGCGACGACGGGTCTTACCGCGTCTCAGAGCTTGGTGAGCGCGGTCTACACCCAGACCGAAGGCAACCCCTTTTTCGTTATCGAAGTGGTGCGCCTTCTTGTGCAAGAAGGCGCTTTGACTCCCGAGGGCGCGCCAGGCGAGGTTGCCTTGACGGTGCGAATACCAGAGGGAATCCGTGAAGCAATAGGCCGTCGGTTGAACAGATTGTCCCAGCGATGCAACGAGACGCTGACAATCGCATCAGTCGTCGGGCGAGAGTTTGAGCTGCGCCAGCTCCGGCCGCTGATCGTGGACATGTCGGAAGATCGCGTGCTGGAGGTGCTGGAAGAGGCATTGTCGGCCGGGGTCATCGAGGAGCTGGCCCAGACTGTGGGCCGATACCAGTTCACCCACGCGCTTATCCGGGAGACGCTGGTGGAGGAGTTGTCTGTCACCAGGCGGGTGCGGCTGCACGCGAGAATAGCCGAGGTATTGGAGGAGCTGTACGGCGCCGACACTGTGGCCCACTCCGGCGAGCTCGCATATCACTTTGGTGAAGCCCAGACGCTGCTTGGTACCGAAAAACTGGTGCTCTACTCCACCCTGGCCGGCCAGAGGGCCTTGGCTACGTATGCGTACGAAGAGGCCCTGGACCAGTTCCAAAGGGTCCTGGATGCGAAGGACAGCGACCAGAGGGACGCCGAGGCCGCGGCGGCGCTCTTCGGCCTTGGCCGTGCTCAAGCCGCCCTCGGCCGCATCGAGGAGGCCATTCCTAACTTAGCGAAGGCTCTCGATTACTATTCCGACGCAGGGAATATAGAGAACGTAGTGGCCATAGGGGCGACACCGCTCCCCGCCTGGGCCGGGCGACTTGAGGGTGCCCTCGACCTATGCACCAAGGCGCTAGAGATGGCGGACAGAACCTCCCTTGAAGCCGGCCGTATTTTGTGCAACCAGGGTGGAATTTTAGGTCTCCAGGAAGGGGACTACGAAGGAGCGCTCGCCGCATTCGACCGTGCCCTGGACATCGCCAGGCGTGAGAAGAATGTGGCCCTGGAGGTGGCGGCACTGGCAAGTGCCGCATTCGTGGACGTGTACCACCTCCGCCCGAAAGAGGGACTGGAGAAAAGCTCCTTGGCCATCGACCTGGCGCGCCAGGTCGAGCCTTCGGTAGCGGCGGTCGTCGCTCACTACAGCGCGGCGCTCTTCATGTGGTTCACCGGCGAGACCCAGAGGATAGGTCAACATGCGGAAGCCGCCCTCGCTGCTGCAGAGAAACTGCGCGATCGAAGCTGGCTGGCCCGTGCCGCCTGGGCAAATGAGTTCGTGCCTTTCGTTAGCGGAGATTGGGACACAGCCCGTGCCTACAGCGACCGTGGTCAGTCCGTCTTAATCTCGGACGTAAGACCCCTCACCGCTCGTGTAGTTCTGGAGTACGAAGTGGGCGAATTCCGTCAAGGTGAGGTCTTCCTGGAGAGGATGCTGGACATAACGCGGAGTACCCCTCCGGGGCCGACCTTGGAGCAGGCCGGACCTTCATATGTCGCATCCATTGCCGGCCGGATCAGTGGCATAAGCGACCGGTTCGACAACTCTGAAGAGTCCGCCGCCGCGATACTCTCGTTGCCGTTCCTGACACCGCTGATCGAATATCTCGTCAATGCCGCTCTGGCCTTGATAGCAGTCGAGCGCGGAGATGATTCGGCGGCGAGAGACCCTTATGCTGTCCTGAAGCGATTGAGGGATAGAGTTCCATCAATCTTGATCTCCACGGACCGAGTCCTAGGCCTGCTTGCCCATACCATGACTGAACTCGATGGAGCGACCGGTCACTTCGAGGACGCGCTGGCATTCTGTCGCAGGGCGGGCAATCGCCCTCAGCTTGCATGGTCGTGCTGCGAGTACGCTGACGCTCTTCGAGAGCGCGACGGTGAGGGCGATCGGGAGAAGGCCATGTCCCTGCTGGACGAATCGCTGGCTATTTCCAGGCAGCTCGGCATGCGCCCTCTGATAGAGCGGGTGGTCGCCTCGCAGGAACGGGCCAAGTCCCAACCTGTTAAGACTCGTCCCTTTCCCGATGGGTTGACCCAGCGGGAGGTGGAGGTCCTTCGCCTGGTAGCCGCGGGAAAGAGCAACCGGCAAATCGCGGAAGAGCTGTTCATCAGCCCCAGGACCGTGGCCCGGCACGTCAGCAACATCTTTATCAAGATCGACGTCACCAATCGCACGGAAGCCGCGGCGTACGCCGCGCGGCACGATCTGGCGGTGCAGTAACCCACTTCAGGCATCCTCGCATGGGCTCCAATTGAGCCCCTCTTCTCCCGGAAGTCCGGGCCCTACATCCATTTGCCCATAGGACCCTAGCGCCCTCTCCAGCCTGTACACACTTGTACCCACTTGCCTGAAACGTTGCCTCCCTTCGCTCGTCCCAAAGTTACATATTCCGTCCGATGCGACGTACCCTCTTGGCCGCCTAACGTTCACATCGAGGCTTTCGAGATGGCCAAATGACTTTGGTCTTCGAATGAGGTCGGACGTGCCGGCCACAGCCCGAAAAGGAGGACGAGGATGTTAAGCAGTGGGTCGGAACAGCTGGTGGTGTATCAGTGCTGTATGGCTTTGGCCCGCGAGCGCTCGGCCGCGGACACGAAGCCTTTGACAGCTTCCTCGCGCAAAGCGTCGCTGATCAGGAAGGTCGTGGACGCGATCCGCCGGCGCCGCCTCCCACGAGCGGTAACGCAGCGACCATCTGTTGCGGGTCTGCCGAGGTAGTCGCGCCGCGAAACCAAGCGCACCGAGGCTGGAGCTCGACCGTATGGTTCGCACTCCGGCCTCGGTGCGAGGAATCGGGAGCAATCCCGTAGCCAAGCGGAGTCTCGAGATCGCAGACGTCGACACGGCGAATGCGTTCAACCGCCCGATACCAACCCGGCCCCATATCGAAGAAAGATGGTGAAAAAGGACCACTACGTCCTGCAAAAGGACCCACTTATCGACGCGGGCGCCGGAGCCGGCATGGCTATACGTATAGGGCCACTTGCCAACAGAGGAACGGCGATTTGCGCCTGACCACGAAGCAGAAGTATGGTGCCGCCACATCGGGTTGATGCTGGAGGAGTGAAGTCATGGCCGTGGAGCAAGATCGGTACCCAGTTCGGTTTGAAGTTGACTATCCCGAGGAGCTGGCCCGGTCCAGCTCGTTCTTCAGGCTTATCCTCGTGATTTCGATACTGATCGTTGCCAGCGCCGTCGCAGGGTCGGCAGCCGGAGGCGTGGGAATCGGAGTGGCAGCTTCGGGATTTCTTGTACTAGCGCCGTTGCTCATGATCCTATTCCGTGAGAAGTACCCGAGATGGTGGTTCGACTGGAACCTCGAACTGATCCGTTTCAGCGCCCGCATCGGCGCCTACTTCGCTCTGCTGACCCACGAATATCCGTCGACGGACGAAGAGCAGGCGGTACACCTAGAATTGGACTATCCGGATGTCCAGCAAGACCTAAACCGCTGGTTGCCGCTGGTGAAATGGCTGCTGGCAATCCCGCATTTCATCGTCCTGATCATTCTCGGCATCGTGGCCATCTTTGCCATCGTGTTCGCCTGGTTTGCGATCCTCTTCACCGGCCGCTATCCGCGGGGCGTGTTCGACTTCGTTGTGGGGGTTGGGAGGTGGAGTTACAGGGTGCAGGCCTACGCGTTTCTCATGATTACCGACCGCTACCCGCCATTCAGCATTGACTGACGAGTAGGACCTTCCGACCAAGGCGATTTTTGGCCTCGAACCAGAACCTTGCAGGTAAAACGCGCGATCGTCCGGGGAGAGAACCAGGTCGAGCTGGAGTCCGTCCAGATATCGGCTGAGCCGGGTCCGCACGAGGTCCTAATCGAGACCGAGACGACGTTCATCAGCGCGGGTACGGAACTGGCGAATTACACGGGCGTCGATCCGACGGTCCACGAGCCGGGCGCTTGGAACGCCTACCCGAAGGTTCCGGGCTACGCGAACGCCGGCCGGGTGGTTTCCCGCGGCGCTGAGGTCGAAGGCTTCGCCGAGGGTGCGCGCGTCTACACGCTGGGTCCGCATGTCTCGCACCACATTCAGGCTACGACGGGCGATACCTCGATGATGGCGGAGATTCCCGACCCGGTGGATTCGGACGTTGCCGCCGCCGCGAGGATGGCCGGTGTCGCCATAACCGCCCTCCAGACGAGTTCCGTTCAGGTGCATGACCGGGTGGCTGTTTTCGGACTCGGGATGGTGGGTAACCTGACCGCCCAATTCTTCCGGCTCGCGGGAGCCCGGGTGATCGGCATCGATCCCGTGGCGACCCGAAGGGACCTGGCCGGGCGGGTCGGGATCGAACACACAATCCCCGGCGGCGACGATCTCGAGTCGCAAATTCGAGTAGTGACCGGCGGAGCCCTTCCGCGGATCTCAGTGGACGCTGTGGGCCAATCGGCCGTGATTCGGGAGGCGTCCGGCATCACCGCACCCTTCGGGGAGGTCATTCTGCTCGGAACACCTCGTGCGGCGTACGAGTCAGATCTCACGGCGCCAATGCGGGATATTCACAACAAGTGGATCGATTTCAAGAGCGCGCTCGAGTGGAAGATACCGAGGCGTCCGGCGCCGGGCGTCCGGAACTCCATCCATGGAAATATCTTGACCAACCTGGATCTGATCGAGTCCGGAAAACTGAATCTGCGCGATCTGATCTCCCACCACCTCCCCGCAGACCAAATCAAGGACGCGTATGACTCGCTTCTGAATGACAAGGAGAACTTCTGGGGGGTGTGCCTCGACTGGACCCGCTGAAACTGGTCCCGGATCTTGAGAATTGGAAGCTCCGCGCATCCGGATATTCGTGTCGCTCGTCAGCTCGGTTACGCGACCCCTTTGCTGCAGGGCGGCTGACGAAGCCCAACGCGATCGCCGAAGCAGCCTGACCACCTCACGACAATCCGCCCGCTAGGTCAGGCCTTCAAGTAACTCCAACATACCCTTGGCGTGATCGTCCCAGCTGAACTCTCGAGACCGCTCCACGCCGCGCTTGCTCAACTTCTCGCGGAGCGCCCCGTCGGTCGATAAGGCCTCCATGGCATCCGCAAGATCGTTGGGGTCGTTGGGATCGAAATAGCGGCCGGCGTCTCCGACGACCTCGGGCAGGCCCCCCGCCCGAGCCGCGATTACCGGGGTCCCGCAGGCCATGGCCTCCAGCGCCGGCAGGCCGAAACCCTCGTAAAAGCCGGCCATTACGAGCGCCTCCGCTCCGGCCATGAGTCGGGCAAGCTGTCTATTTGAGACCGACAAAAACTCGACCGTCTTTTCGCTTCGCGGCGCTGCGGCCTCCGCACGTGAGACCGAGTCCCATCCTTCTGCTCCCACAAGAACGAGGCTGTGCCGCACCCCGCGCCGTGAGACCAGCATCTCGTGAGCCTTGATTATGGTCGGGATGTTCTTTCTCGGTTGATCCGTGCCCACGTGCAGGAAATACGGACGCTCGAGCGCCAGTTCTTGCAGCACGGCGTCGACTTCGATCGAGGGAATATCCGGCCTGAAATCGGCGTCGTCGTACGCCGGATACAGCACGGCGATCCTGCTGCTCGGCAGCCCGTAGACCCGTTCAATGTCGGACGCGGTGGCGCGGGATATGGCAACAACCGTGGCAGCCCGGTGCACGCCCTCGGCGGTCCAGCGGTCGAGATGGTGAATGAGGTCCGAAGGATAGTAGCGCTCGGCATCAGGCAACATGAACGCGAGATCGAACACGTAGGCGACGTGCGGAGGGCCGTAGCCCATTGAATTGGGTTCGTGCGCGTTGCACACAAAGGCGTCGAGCGAGCGCCATGATCTATCGGCGGCAAGACGAATCCTGTACCACGGATCACCGCCCGTGATCCGGCGCAGAAATCCACGGCCCGCGGGCGGTAGTCGAAGAACCTTGTAGTTGACGTTGGGCAGATTGACCAGTGGGGGCGTGGCAGGGCTATCCAGATAGTAGAAAAGGCGGTGCTCCCCGGCCTGGTAAGCGAGGGCGCTCGCCAGCGAACGCATCACGGTCGCATTCCCGTCGAAAACCGGAAGGTTCGCCACGCGAAGATTGAGGCCTATCGAAAGCGGTCCAGCGGTTTTGCGGCTCAATCGGCCTCGGGATCTATTGCCCCGCCAGTTGCGGGCTGGTGAAACAAAGCCATTCTGTCATTCAATCTCACGTTTGTAACCCGTGCGAAACCACAACATCTCTGGGCACTCGCCTGCCGCGATGCAGTCGTTCCAACATCCCCGGCCATTAATAGAGGAACGCACTGAACCGCCGACGCACTGGCCATGGGGCCGTCAGGACGGTCCATCTATCGTCGCCGGTTCCCGCCCGATACACTTTCGGCCGACACTCGTTCCCGTCTTCAATCGCAAGGCGGCCTCGCCGACGGAGTGCTGATCCATGCCTGCATCGCGGGGACTCGTCTTCACCGCCCCCTGGAAGGTGGAGTGGGAGGATATCGATCTTCCCGACGGTCCACCGGCCGGCCACGTATTCGTCAAGGCGCGGAGATCCGTAATCAGCCCCGGCACCGAACTGGCGACTCTTTCCGGCTCGCATATCCGTTTCACCATCCCCGACCCATCCCCGTGGGAATATCCCCAACGCCCGGGCTACTGCATGGTCGGCACGGTTGCCGCCGTGGGCCAGGGGGTGAGCGGAATGGAAACCGGGGACCGAGTGCTCTCCCAATCGCCCCACCGATCCATGACCGACGTGGATACCGAGGCCGTCGTGGTGCAGAAGGTGCCCCAAGGTCTGGACGATGGGCCCGCGGGGCTCGCCAGGCTCAGCGCGATCGCAATGAATGGCGTCCGTTTGGCGGGCCTAAAACTCGGTGAGACGGCGGCGGTCTTTGGGGCCGGTCTCCTGGGTCAGTTTTCCGCGCAAATCTGCAGGCTGAGCGGGGGGCGGAACGTGACCATCGTAGACGGGATTGACGCGCGTTTGGAAATCGCTCACCTGAACGGCGTCGATCAAGTCGTGCCGGCCGGCGACGATACGGTCGAGCGCCTCCGCGAGATAACGGGAGGACGGGGATTCGACGTCGTGATCGAGGCCACGGGCAATCCCGACGCCGTACCAGACGCGCTCAAGGCGGCGGCCCGCGGCGGACGCATCGTATTGACCGGAAGTACCCGCGGAACCGTGGAGATCAACCCGTACGCCCACATTCATCAGACCGGGGTGTCGGTCATCGGCGCCCACGAGAACATTGCCGGGAATCCGCCCGTGCATTCCGGAGGCTGGACCAGCCGGGAAAATGTGCGACTTTCGCTCGATCTTCTGGCCGACGGCTCCCTGACAACGCTGGGGTTTCTTACGGACGAAGTACCTGCTGAACGGGCAGCACAGGTCTACGAGCTGCTGGCCAACGACCCCGCCAGGCACCTGGGAGTGGTGCTCCACTGGCTGGACGTCTGAGTCGCCGGCCGCTGCCAACCTGCCGCCGCGGACCTAGTCGTTCTCCAGCAGTAGCGATAGCAGGTTATCGACCGGCACATAGTCGTCCGTGAGGATGAATTCGCGCCCCACATCGAGATACTCCTGAAGCTTCGCCGCCGGGTATAGATGCCCAACCGCCTTTCGGCCGAGATTCTGCTCGGTCAGTTCGGGGATTGACGCCAAGTCCAGCGGCGCATCGGACGAGATAATGACAAACGTGTTCCGGGGGGCATCCTCAATCAGCCGGCCCTGCGTGAACAAATAAACGTGCTTGAACGTTTCGCGAGATGTCCTTATGTACGCGCGAAGGAACTCACCGTCCTTGAACGTGTCGATCAGGTTCATCACGTAGATGCCGTCAGGCTTCAACGCGCGCTTGACCAACTCGTTGAACTCAAACGTCGTGAGGTGGTACGGAACCGCGAAATTGTGGAACGCATCGCCGTACACGATGTCGTACTCGTTCAGCGGCCGATTGCGGACCAAAAACACACGCGCGTCCACGGCGTAGGTCGAGATGTCGAATTCGCGACTGATCCCCAGATCCCGGTAGGCGACTTTGAAGACTTCCCGATCGATCTCGAGCACGTCCGAGCTGCCGTCGGGGTACATCTCCTGCATCCACCGGGGAAACGTGTAGCCGCCCCCGCCGATAAATAGGCTCCTGGGCGCGGCATTCTCCCGGAGGGCCGGCTGGATGACTTCCGCATACACCTGTTCGTAGCCGTAGCCGAGTTTCAGCGGGTCGACCATGTTGTTGTACGACTGGACCATGTGATCGAGAATCACCACCCGCACGTCGGGGTCATCGACTTGGTCGTACCAGTAGATGCAGTAGTACTGCGACTCTTCCACACAGGGAACGGCGAACGCGTCTGTCAGCGTAAGGGCGGTCAGCGCTCCGGCCGTCAGGGCCGCCAAAAGGCCGATCGCGATCGGCCGCCGATAAAAACGGCCGGCGTATATCGCCAGCAGAAGCAGGACCACCGCCACCGCCACCACGATCACGCGCGTTCCGAAGGTCGCGATCAAAACGAATCCGGTCAGGAAGGTTCCCAGGATGCTTCCCGCCGTCGACCATGCGTAGATTCTGCCCACGACGCTTCCCGTCTGCCCAAGATCGGCAAGCGTGAGCTTGATGACCAACGGACTAACCATCCCCAGGAGGAGACTGGGCAGCAGGAACAAGAATGTGGTCGCCAGGAGATACTGGAGATAGGCTGGTACCGGCCAATCGATGACGTTGTTGAGAACGAGCTTGGTCAACGGCAGGACCAGCAAAGAGAACGCCGACCCGGCCAAGAGAATCAGGCCGAGAAGGGTGTTCGACGCTCGCCTATCGGCGAATCGACCTCCGAGGTAGTTTCCGACCGCGATCCCGGCGAGAACGACACCAATAATGCTCGTCCACGAGTACAGGTTGACGCCGAGCCAGGGGGCCATGAGACGTCCTGCCACCAATTCCAGGACCAGCGTCGCGGCGCTTGCCGTGAACGCGACGGCGCTGGCCTTCCAAACGCTCCAGCGTGCTCGCGAAATCCCGTCAAGCAGCAATTCGGTAGCAGGCGCGGCCGCGCCTGCTACGTCCGTCGGCTCACCCATTGGCTCGCCAACGCGACTGTCGGAGTTTTCCGGTCTTACGGAATCGGCCTCAGAAATCTGCAAAGCTCCAAATCGAGGTGACGGGCCGGTCACTCATGACTGTTATGGTCGGAGAATGGACGCCCACGAGCACGCGAGAAAACCCACGAAATGGGGGCCTGTTGAGCAGGTTAGCGGGCGCACCGTGGCCGGGGCAAGGAGTGGAAACGTGAATCGCTTGCGGATAATCAGTGCTCTCTGACCGCGCTCCCGCAGGCTCTGGGCGGCTCAGAGCCGTCGACCCAGCAATCCCCCAGGTTCGCATCTTCCGCAACCGGCGCAGCCCGGCCCGGGCATCTGCTCGGCGGCGATCACTCCTGTCAGAGCCTGGATACGGAATGATTCGGAGAGCGGATTGAATACCGCCGCGCAAGCGGTGGCGGATAGGCCGGCGACCGTATCCGGCGGTCCGCTCGGCCGCGCGTGGTGGGTGGCCGGGGCAGCGGGAATAACCGGCGGCGGCGCAATGGCGGCGCTGATCAACCATGGCCGGACCGATCTGACGAACATGAGCCTGAAGTGGGCCATGCTCGCCGTCGCCGTGGCGGCGGGACTGCTGGCCCTCTATTTCGCGCAAAGCCTCCTCATAAGGAATTCCGCGCAATCAAGCCTTGGAGTCGCCATGAGACGAGCGGCGTGGTCGTTCTCGCCGCTGGCCCTGCTTTGGCCGCTGATCCTGGCCGTGCAGTTCTCGGACACCGGAAACCACATTTTCGTTTTCTATCCCGGCATCGGACTCTATTGGGGCGGACTGGCGTTTGTGTTCGTGGTTTGCCAGTTGGGGCTGGGCCCATTGTACGCCGACGGGGACGCGACATGGCTGTGGTATGGCGCCAAAAGGGCGCTCCAATCGCTGCGTGCCGTCTCCCTCGACGGTCCGAATGCATTTCCAGTCGTTCTCGCCGCATACGCCGCACTGCGGGTCACCGTTCTTTTCGCCTTCGACACGGCCACCCGCATCGATCCGAAGCGCGCGTTCGGCCTCTTCTACGACCTTGCGACACTTACCGACCAGGGCGTCTATCCGTACCTGTCGCGATGGTCGGAGTATCCACCGGCGTGGCCGTGGTTTTCGACCGGCGTATACCGGGCCGTCTCATTTTTCGGAGTGAACTACGAGCGGTACTACATTGCGATAACGCTTACGTTGCTCCTGTTTGGAATTGGAAATCTCATACTCGTCTACAAGCTCACCTATCTGGCATGGGGCCGGCGTGCGGCGATCAACGCGGCATGGGGTTACACCGTGCTCGCGGTTCCAATGCACGAATGGCTCCGAACGTTCGGATCGATGGCCATATTCTTCTTTTTGCTCTCGATATATCTGGCGGTCTCGGGGCGCCGGTATCTTGCCGTGTTAGCGGCCGTTATGGGAATCGTAACGAAGGTAACGCCCGTCGCGTCCGGCGTCCTCATCATGCGCTATGCGGATGGCGGGCGACAGCGCGTGCTTCTCGTTGTGACCGGAGCGATCTACGCGGGCCTGGCCCTGGTCCCCTTCTACATCGCGGGCCGGAAATGGTTTGAGGCGTCGTTCGGGAACATGCTGGTGAGGCCCCCGTGGCAGACTCCGTGGGCGCTGCTCGACGGCCATTTCGGCCAGGGATGGGTCAATAGATACAGGCTACATCCACCCTTCGCCACGGATTACGACTACGTAGGTCGACTTCCCGCCTGGTTCTGGGCATTGCCCGCCCTTGGATTGGTGGCGTTTTACGCCTATACCCTGCTGATGAAGCGACCGTCGGACGATCCGCTTACGCAAATCCGATTCGGATTCTTGTCGCTCATTGCCTTCAGCCTCTATCTCAAAGGCTGGAGCCCGTCGTTCGTGAACTGGTTCTTCCCGCTTCTGCTGATCATCTACCCTAACGGCCGGGGCTTGGCGATTTCCGCGCTGCTTGGAATGATGGAGATCTTCTGGCGGCCTCTGGGCGCGCAATTCGGATCCCCCGACTGGTTCACCGCCCTCGTGGTCGGCGTTCGCACCGCCGTCTTCATATTTTTCGCGGCGTTGATGATTCGAACGATACGTTCCACGGCCGGGCCTCCACGCGCGGAAACGCCAATCGCGTCAAGCAAAGTATGACGCGACTCGCGCCCCTCATCGTCACTATCGCGACGGTTCTTGCATTTACTGGCTGCGCGCCGGGCCGAAGCAATGCAGACGCCGTCGCCCAGCAACCCAATGCTCAACTTTCGGAGCAACAGAACCTCTACGCACAGCATTGTGCCGAATGCCACGGCCCGAACCTGGAAGGGGGATCGGGGCCGTCGCTGGTAGGTCCGCGTTTCCAGAAGGGATTTGAGACCGGCTTCGACTTATTCAAGTACGTGGAATCCGCCATGCCCATGAACTCCCCGAAGAGCCTCTCGGAGACCGAGTATCTGAAGATAATCGAATTGATACTTGTCAAACGCGGCGTTCAGTTTGCCGAGCCACTCACGAGAACGGGCACGATTCAGATCGCGCTCGTCGAAGAAGGCGAAGTCGCCGCCGTTCCGACGATCCCACACGCACCGTTGGCGATCGGGACCCCTCCACCGTTGAGCGCGGTTGTCGCCGCAACGGCCGCACCCACGCCACAGTCTGGCGCCAGCCGGAATCGCCCACCGGCGCGGCCGAAGCTCATTGAGCCGACCGCTGGACCCGATGGCGATATCTCGCCGTACTTCCTCTGGTTCCAGACCTCCGAGTTCGAGGATTCCAACGCGGGGGACTCCCTGACGGGAACCGAGTATGAGATTTGGGATGCCTCGGCGGACAGGCTCGCATGGCGCGCCACGGTCGACGGTGACAGAAGCGCAACTCAACTGAATATGGGCCGGTTCGTCGGTCCGCTGAAGGACCGACTGGGACTCCTGATGGACCGGGCGTACAAGATGCGGGCTCGAGTCCGCGACAGCAGCGGCGATGCGGCCGGCGAGTGGTCCCCCTGGTCGCCGTGGGTAAACCATTTTGTCGCCAGACCGGCCACCGGAGAGCGCCCGTCCGCACACCGGCTCCGCCTGATGGACATCGCGTCAGGCTCGCTGCGTTTGACCGGCCCGGATGGTGCGCCGATAGAACTTCCGACGGGGCAGGCCAAGCCCCCAACCATTGAGATCCTCAATGGCGGCCACACCTACTACACGATTAGTGGCCAGGCCGAGCCAGGTAACCGTGAAACAGATTTCGATTCGCAAGCGCGATACGGGAGCGTATTTCTGCGGATAAGCTCGGGCGACGCGGAAGTTCTCCCTGTGCCCGATTCAACCATCTCCTTCACGAACGAGCTCGGCGCCGAAGTCCGGATTCATCTACCGGGGCTTGCGTTGGGCGGAAATCAGACCGTTTTGCTGGGGGTGGCTGGAAACGGCTCCACTTATTGGGAGGCGGACACGGCGCTCGACGCCGGCGAGGGCGCCGAGCCGAGCCTGAGAACCGCTGCCAGGCACACTCCCGAACCGTGGCTGGCGGCGCCGGGGTTCGCCGTGGAGCGGGTCGCGACGGGGCTCCTGTTCCCAATCCACCTGGCCTTCGTTCCCGACCCCGGCCCCGACCCCGACGACCCGGTTGGGTACATAACCGAGCTTCGCGGTCAGATCATGGTGCTCAAACGAAGCGGCGAGTTGGCGCTGTTCGCGGATGAGTTGCTGAACTTCAATCCCGACGCTCCGCCTGTAAGCCTGGCGGGCGAAAACGGAGTGTCCGGTATCGCCGTGGATCCCGCCTCCGGCGACCTGTTGGCCTCGCTGGTTTTCGAAATGGACGGCGAACTATTCAACGAGATCATCCGAATCAAGCCTGACGACGGCGGCCTCAAGGCGGGAAATATCGAATCTCTGCTGCAAATGGTGCGGAACCCCACCACCGCCTCGCATCAGGTTCACGCCCTGACGATCGGAAGCGACGGGACACTCTATGCCAACGTTGGAAACGCATTTAATGCCGATCACTCGCAGTCAACGGACTCATTCAACGGAAAGATCATCCGGCTGGCGCTCGATGGCTCCGCGCCGGAGGACAACCCCTTTTACGATCCCGACCGGCCGTCGCATCCAACCAGCTACATATTCGCGATCGGCATACGCAACGCTTTTGGCTCCACGTGGAGATTCCAAGACGATCGGTTGTACATCAGTGAGAACGGCGATCTTCTGGATCGGATCGTGCGCGTGGAACCGGGCCAAAACCTTGGCTACGACGGGACGGACGCGAGCATGGTCCCCGACGCGCTCTACGTATTTGGGCCACCTTCGGTTACGCCGACCGGGATCGACGTCCTCGATAGCGGAGGCCCCTTTCCCGCCGACCTTCAGGGCAGAGTCTTTGTGGCGACATCGGGTCGAAACTTCGTGCGCGGTTCGCAATCCAGAGGCAAGCGGATCTGGGTATTCGATTTGACCAACTCCGGCGAAATCGCCGGCCCGCCGGCCGAACTGATGGCCTACGCCGGTGACGGCAGATCGAGTATCAGCGGCCTTGCCTTCGGACCCGACGGGTTGTACTTTCTCGATCTTTTCCCAGAATATCCGCCTGCCGGAAACCCTTTCGATCGAAGTTCGAGCATCTGGAGGGTGGTGTACAAGGGCGAGTGACCAGCACTTCCGCCGCACGCCGCCTACCGAATTCATGGAGGACATTGGATGGCCCGCAACGGAAACATAGGAATCGGTATATGGGGCGCTGGCTGGGTTTCCGGCGGACATGCGTCCGCTTACAAATCCACCCCTGGATGCGCCATCGTCGCCGTTGGGAGCCGGCGGCGTGAGAGCGCCGCACGTCTTGCGCGTGATCAGAGCCTAGATTGCCGCATCTACGACGATTATGGAGAATTCCTCTCCGACCGGGACCTCGACGCGGTATCCATATGCACGCCGCACGCGCTGCACCCGCGGAACGCAATCGAGGGCGCAGAGGCTGGCAAGCATCTATTCATTGAGAAACCGGTGGCTCTCACGCTCGGGGAACTCTCGGCGACTATCGATGCGGTCGAACGGGCGGGTGTGGTGACCGCGGTAGGATTCGTTACCCGGGGCACTCCGCTCGCACGGCGTCTGCGTGAGGTCGTGGCCAGCGGCGCAATCGGCGAAATTTACATGATCGGCGCCGACTACTGGCACGCTCGACGCGGGCGACCGCATTACTACAAGACGGCGGAAGAGGCCGGGAGCGCATACATGAATCGCGCGGCGTCCACGCGGTGGACGCCGCGCGATTCATCACTCAACTCGATATCACGGCAGTCTGTTCCACGTCCACCCAGATCCCCTCAGCGGCCGAGGAGGGCTACGAAATCGACTGCGCCGATTCGCTGCTGGTCAAATATTCCAACGGAGCGATTGGCCGGGTGTCGGCGGCCGTGCACGGCCACATGCCGTATCAGTTCAACATCGACATCCTGGGTGACAAGGGCGCGATTCGGAACAATCGCCTTTTCACCAGACACTCGGCGGAGGGCCAGCCGTTTGAGGTCCTCCCCGAGGAAGGACCAGAGAGCGGCGACGTGCTCGATCACGCATTCCCGTTCCTCATGTCCCATTTTGTCGACTGCATTCACCGTGGCGAAGAGACGGAAGTAAGTCTGAGTAATGCCGTCAACACGCATCAAGTCGGATACGCATCGGAAATATCTAAGCAGCGGGGCGGTTGGGTGACGCTTCCCCTGGCCGAATCCACCTAAGCGAGAAAGGACAGCGGGCCTGGAACCAAACGAGTGCGCCGTAAGGCTTTCACGCGCCACCAGGAGATACGGGGCCGTGCCCGCCCTCGATTTCGATTTCTACGGAAATCTGGTTTGGGTGTTCCCGGCCATCGCACGGCTATCCGTGGGCGCGGTGAACCTCGGCATTCTCATGTCCACCTTCGCCAGAAACGAGTTTCAGGCGGTCTAATTCATTCCGGTAGTGGTAATACCCCAAGCGCTGTTGAGCGAAGCCTTCTTCTCACTCGGAGGCATGCCCGACTGGGTGCAATTACCGTCGAAAATATTTCCGATGACCCACGCCGTGAACGGGGTGAAGGAAGTGATTGTCGGAGTAGGGGGATCGGCGACGGGCCGGTATGGCAGGGTATGTTGATACTCGCGGGGTTTTCACCGGCATTCCTCCTTACGGGAGCATATTCACTGCGTAAGAAAGCGATCTGACGGGACCGTGGCGGCGACCGGCGTTGTCGAACGACTGAAGGACTTGCTGGGTCCGGACCATGTCCTGGATTCACCCGCCTCGCTGATCAGCTACGGGATCGACGCCACCGGCGGCTACCGGGGGCACCCGCTAGCCGCCGTCTTCCCCGGGTCTTCCCAGGAGACCGCCCAAGTCTTGCGTCTGGCCGTCGAGTTCGGGATTCAACTCGTGGGCCGCGGGTCTGGAACCAGCCTGTCGGCCGGAGCGGTTCCAGCCGACGGCTCCATCGTCATCTCGCTATCCAGACTTACCTCCGGTCCGCATCTGGACGAGCACGAGATGACCGTGCGGGCCGGCGCCGGAGTGACGACCCGCGCGATTCAGGACGCCGCGCTGGCCGCCGGGCTGTTCTACCCGCCCGACCCATCATCCCAAGACGTGACCACGATCGGTGGGAATGCGGCCACCAACGCCGGCGGCCCGCACGCGCTGAAATATGGGGTGACCCGTCATTACGTAACGGCCGTGGAGGTCGCATTCTGCTCAGGAGAAATCGCAACGTTCGAACGCGGCACCGCGGGCGAACCGATGGTGGATCTCATGATCGGTTCCGAGGGCACCATCGGACTTATTACCGAGGTGCGGGCCCGTCTGATGGGCGCTCCGAAAGGCGCCGCCACGGTCACGGCTACGTTTCCGCACGCCGAAGACGCAGCTCGGGCTACGGTCGATTTGCTCCAAACGGGGCTCGTTCCCGCAAAGCTGGAATTCATGGACGACGTTTCCATTCGCGCCGTCCAAGCTGCCAACGATCGGCGTCTACCGGGCGACGCCGGCGCGATTCTGCTGGTGGAGATGCACGGCGATCCTGGAACCGTCGGCGGCGACAGTCAATCCGCCCTGGAATCCCTGCGGGCCTCCGGCGCGATTCGAGCAAGATTAGCCGAATCCAAGGAGGAGCAGGCGCTTGCGTGGGAGGCGCGTGGCGCCATCACGTCGTCACTGGCGCGTCTGAAACCTGGAAAGATCGGCGAAGACATCTGCGTGCCGCGCGCGAACGTGCCGGCCGCAGTTGAACGGATTAAGAAGCTGTCCGCGGACTCGGGAATGATAATCGCCCTCTTCGGTCACATAGGCGACGGCACCCTGCATCCAAATATCGTTTACGAACCCGGAGACGAAGCCGAAATGGTACGGGTCAAGGAGAGCCTGCGCGATCTTGCCCGGATCGGCGTCGACTTGGGGGGCGTACTCTCAGGCGAACATGGTCTGGGACTTGTCAAAAGAGACTTTGTTCCGTACGTGTGGGACTGGGACGCGATTCGCACGTTGCGCGAGCTGAAGCGTCAGTTCGACCCTTCGGGCGTGCTCAACCCGAACATCATGTGGCCGGACCAACCGTCCGATGAGATGATGGCCGACGGGGGCGCGACGGGCCGATAGGCCAAAGCAATCGGACTCAGGCGGAGAGCACCGAGCCCCGTCGAGAGTTCAAAGCATCGACAACCAACGTTGCTCCACGCCCATCGAGGTGGCGGGGCCATGGCCGGCATACACCGCGTATTCGGCAGGCAGCGTCGTCAGCGATCGCAGGCTGGCCATCAGGGCCCGTTCGTCGCCGCCGAGGAGATCGTACCGGCCGTATGTCCCCTGGAAGAGGGTGTCGCCCGTGAATATCGTCTCTTGGGTGTCCACGACCAGACAGATGCTCCCAGGCGTATGTCCAGGCGTGTGAAGGACTCTGAAATCGACGCCGCCGAACGCCAAAGTCTCGCCGCCGGTAACGAGGACGGATGGCTCGGCCGGTTCTATCTCGACCGGCGCCAGCATCGAGGAATCCGGATGTCGAACCATGTCCGCATCGGCCTCGTGAATGTAGAGCGTCGCACCCGACTTCCGGATGATTTCCGCATCGCCGGCGGAATGATCCCAATGGCCGTGAGTGTTAACCACCGCGACGATCTTCACGCCCGCTTCGCTCACGTGCTCGCTGAGAACCCGCCATGATCCGACGCTTGGATCAATGACTATGGACTCGGATCCAAGCGACACCACATAGGTGTTCGTCGCGAGGGGACCCGTTACAAAAGTATGGACCTTCATCCGCGGCGGGACTGCCGGCGGGACCGATGAGGTGACTCTAACCCCCGATCTGAAACATCTCGATCTTGCGATCGGCGCGGGCGGAGCCGTCAATCGCAGTGTGCGACGAGCGCTCCTCCGAGTATCTGTCGCTGCGATTCGTCCAGATGCCGCGGATTTCTCGCTCCAGCTGGTCGTCGGACGCCCCGGTCCGGATCAGATCGCGCAGGGATGTGCCGCCTCCGGCAAAAAGGCAGGTCACCAGCCGGCCATCCGACGACAGGCGCGCCCGGGTGCAGTCGCCGCAGAAGGGTTGGCTTACCGAAGCGATGATTCCCACCTCGCCCGATCCATCCCGATATGTGAACCGGTTGGCCACCTCGCCGGGGTAGTTGCGCTCGATAGGCTCAAGCGGAAACTCGGAATCGATGAGTTCGCGAATCTCCCTCGCCGTCACCACGTGCGCGAGATCCCATCCGTTGCGATTGCCTACGTCCATGTACTCGATGAACCTAACGATGTGCCCCGTATTCCTGAAACGGCGAGCGAGATCGGCCACGGTGTGATCGTTGACGCCCCGGATCACGACGCAGTTGATCTTGATGGGACGCAGACCGGCGCGATCGGCGGCTTCGATCCCCTCCAGGACCGGCTGCTCAAGAAAATCACGCCCGTTCATCTGCTTGAAAACTTCGCGGTCCAGGCTGTCCAGGCTGACGGTTATCCGGTCCAGCCCAGCCTCGCGCAGAAGCCGTGCGTACTTCGCGAGCAGATAGCCATTGGTGGTCAGCGTCAGGTCCTCGATTCCGTCGATGCCCGACAGCATCCGGACCAAGGCCGGAACGTCCTTGCGGAGAAGTGGCTCGCCACCGGTTAGGCGCACTTTCCGCACACCAAGCTTTACGAAAATCCGAACCAGTCGCTCTACCTCTTCATAGGTCAGGATCTCTCGCTTCGGCATGAATTCGTAGTTTTCACCGAAGATTTCGGCGGGCATACAGTAGCCGCAGCGGAAGTTGCAGCGATCGGTCAACGATACGCGCAGATCTCGCATCGGCCGGTTAAGCGTGTCGGTTGGCCGCTCAGCGTTGGGGGAAATGAGCCGATCGCTCCCGTTGTCTATGAGATCTGTTCAGTGCGTCGAGTTCGAGACGACGGTCGGACAGCCCGCGGTCCTAGGATCGCGCCGCCCCTACGCGATCTTCCCTCTTATCTCGCATGTATTTCATGCGCGATCGCCGCGGCTTGACGTTGAACGAAGTTCCACATCCGCAGGTGACCTCCGCGTTTGGGTTCCTCAGGATGAAGCCGCGACCGATCAAGTCGTCATTGAAGTCGAGCTCGGATCCGGTGATGAGATCCAGGCTGAAGGGATCGGCCAGAACCTTAAACCCCTCGCCCTCAAAGACGTAGTCGTCTTCGCCCACCTTGTTGTCCAGCACGACGTTGTAGTCGTAGCCGGCACAGCCGCCTTTGGTGACCCGAATCCGTATATGCCGGCCGTCGTTCTTCGGACGCGATAGAACATCGTGTATCTCCGAAGTCGCCAGCTCGGATACGACTATCACGATGATTCTCCTACGTTAACTGCATCAGGGCGCATCGACGCATTCCTAGTGATCCGCCCCGGCGATTCCCATACGGCCGAAGCACATCAACCTATAACGAGTTTAGCAAGCGCCTCGGGGCAGTAACCAACCTAGCCCACACGCTCAGGAACCCGCCGCAAAATCTCGACGATTGGAGATAGTTCGTCGAGGAACCGGTCGATCTGCTGCTCGTCGTTAGAACGCCCCACGGTGATCCTCAGGCTTCCACGGGCGACCTCCGGCGGAATTCCCATCGCCAGCAGAACGTGTGACGGCTCTAGCGATGCGGAGGTGCACGCCGACCCACTTGACACCGCGATTCCGACCCGATCCAGCTGGAGGATCATGCCCTCTGCGTTCACTCCCCCGATGCAAACGTTTATGTTGTTTGGCAGGCGCTCCGTAGGGTGGCCGTTGAAACGCACGTCGTCGAGGCGTGCAAGCCCCGCCCTTACTCGTTCGGAAAGTTCGCTGTTTCGTCGGTTTTCCGCCTCGCGGCCGGCGTCCGCCCGAGCCAGAGCCTCGGTCAATCCGACGATGAGAGCGACATTTTCGGTTCCGGCGCGCCGGTTCCGCTCCTGTGTGCCACCCTGCACCTGTGGCACGATGCGGCAACCGTCTCGAACGTAGAGCGCCCCCGCACCCTTCGGACCATAGAACTTGTGCGCCGCGATGGAGACCAAATCCGCCCCAAGTTCGGCCACGTCGAGGTTCAGCGTTCCGGCGGCCTGTACCGCGTCGGTGTGGAAGAGAGCCCCGCTTCCTTCCAGCAGCCTGGAAATCTTTGCGAGAGGCTGAATGGTTCCCATCTCGTTGTTCGCATACTGAACGCTCACCACCGCCAGATCGTCGTCGGTGATCGACTGGAGATACTCCAAGTCGACGACGCCGTCGCCGTCCACCGGTATCACTCGCAGGGCGAATCCGAGCTGGCGCTCGAGATATTCCGCGGCGCGGAGAACCGAGTGGTGCTCCACGGCCGAGATCGCCACAACCTTCCGCCCCCGATGACGCTGAGCCATCGCGGCCCCTTTGAGCGCCAAATTGGCGCCTTCGCTGCCGCTGGCCGTGAATATGATCTCGTTCGGATCGCAACCGAACACGTCCGCGACCTTTTCGCGTGATTCATCCAACGCGGCGCGGGCGCGGCGGGACTCCTCATAGAGGCCGGAGGGGTTGTATCCGTAGTCGGTGAAATGAGGCAGCATCGCCCGCAATACCTCGCCGTCAACTGGTGTCGTCGAAGCGTGGTCGAGATATATTCGAATGCGTTCACTCACGTTGCACCGGGTCGGGTCGAATCGCCGGGGAATCGGTACCTGTAGCCCGATCCCATGCGCCCTGAAATCCTAGCGAGCGACCATTACCTTGAACTTGCACGGTCGGCTCGCGTCATAACCGATTTCCTCCGCGCGAACCTCAACCTGTAAGAGCCTGGCAAGCAGATTGCGTTCACATTCGCATGGCAATGAGCTGTGGTCGCTTATGGCCGGTACCGGGCAATTGCGAGCGTACAGAATATAGCCGTCTTCTTCTTTTTCGACATACGCCATGTAGCCCAGCTCGTTCAAATATTCGTTTACCTGTTCGAGCTTTCCCTCAAGACTCTTAGCGTTGACACGCGGCTTGAACGAACGATAAAGAGCTTCCTCTCTGAGCTCGAAGAGCTTGGCGAGCATCTCATCCCCGCCGAGCTTTTCGGCCCCATCAAACAAATCCACGGCCAGGGATTCGTAATCGTTGGGAAATTCGTCCTCAGCCGCGTCGGTCAGCTGGTAGCGGTAGCTCGGACGTCCTCGGCCGCCACGAACAACGTCGATGGAAACGCATTCGTCCGCCGCGAGTCGCTCTAAATGCGGCCGCACGGCCGACACGCCTGTGCCGAACTTGGCCGCAATCTCCGCCGCTGACAGCGGACCGTGCAGCTTGAGAATGTGTAGTATCTCCGTACGCGGAGATGGGCGCATTTTCATAAATTACCCTGGCGACAAACCCCCCGACATTCCAATCTACCACCCGAGCGGTGCCTGCCCCAAAGACCCTCAATCCTTTTCGGAAGCGACGCGAGGAATGTTGGGTGCGGTCTTCCGTCCAAGCTTTAGCTAATTAACACAACACAAACTGTCTAAATTATGTTAATCTGAACAGGTCGGCGTCAACCGAAGTTGCACGGAAGGCACGATCGTCGATGCGCCGCAGGTCCTGGAATCCAAGCTAGGCGTACCTACTATTCAAGTGATAGCTAACGGTCGAGCCGGCATTTCGGATGTCGCGCCGGAACAACCAGAAAACCTAAATGGGGACTCGCCCGCGTGGCCGTCGCCTTGGGAATTGCTCAAGCGCGGCACCAACGCCGACGCGGCTGTTGGCGACTCGCTGCGGCTGTACCTAAACGAAATTAATCGAGTTCCACTCCTCACCGGTGCGCAGGAGGTTTATCTGGCCAAGAGAATCGAGGCGGGTGACTTCGCGTCGACTCGGAAGCTCATCAACGCCAACCTCCGTCTCGTCGTGAATATCGCAAAGCGCTACGGGGGTGGTGCGTTGCCGCTGGTCGACCTCATCCAAGAAGGCAACATCGGTCTCATGCGCGCCGTGCAGCGATTTGACTATCGGCGCGGGTTCAAGTTCAGCACGTACGCAACATGGTGGATCCGCCAGGCAATTACTCGGGCTCTGTCGAATGACTCGCGCGTGGTGCGGCTACCTGTCCATGTGGTCGAGGCTCTTCGCAAGATCAAGAACCTTGTGCCGCGCCTCGCCAATCAACTTGGAAGGGAGCCGACACCGGATGAGATCGGCTCGGAATTGAATCTCTCGGCCAGCCGCGTCAGGGAGATCGTCCATGCAGGACGATCGACCGTGTCGCTAGAGGTGCCGTCCGGTGACGATGGCGACGACGCCCTGCGCCATAGCGTCGAAGACGAGTCGTCCATCGCTCCCGAGGACCAGGCACTCTCGGCGGTTCTGAGGGATGACGTGAGCTCGGCGCTAGACATACTGACGGATCGAGAGCGGAAAATTCTCGAACTGCGATTTGGCCTCAACAACGCCACCCCGCGGACCCTCGACGAGATCGGGGATTACTTTAGCCTTACGCGTGAGCGAATCCGGCAAATACAGGTCGAGGCCATTCGGAAATTGCGGGCGTCAACGTCGGCCCAGCTGCTCCAGGAGTACATGAGCTAAGGACCCTCTCCCAACACAAGCCGCGGGTCGTTCAACGTCGCCGCTGTAGGTGACTGAGAGGTTGCTACGAAGCTACTCCAAGCAGATCGCTCAAATCCTCGTCCGTCTCATCCAGAAAAACGTGCCGACCGCGGCTGGAATCGACCACTATGACTGGCACCTCGTATTGGCCGGAAGCCTTTAAGACTTCGGTCCTTCGCGGTTGAAAGTCGGCCACTTCTACCAGCTCGTAGTCAACGGCGCGGACGTCAAGCCAGCGTTTTGCCTTCGCGACCCACGGGCACCACTCCACGCCGTACAGCGTCACATTCACCTGCTCGTCGAGGCTACCGGCGCGCACCGGATCCAACCCTGGCGACCATTCCCACCAACCGGGACACCTGCTCCTCGGCCACTTCGGCTGGAAGAGCGCTCAAGCAGTCGTAAAGGCCGCTCGTGAGTTCGAGATCGATCACCCGATCCAGAGCGGCGCGGACGGCCAGCAGCTGGTTCACCACGTCTTCGCACTCGCGTTTCTCCTCGATCATTCGCTGGATCCCGCGCAGTTGCCCCTCAGCTCGCTTCAGCCGGCGAAGAAGATCGCGTGTTCCCGACCCTTCGCGCGACTCTGACAAACCCAGTCCTCCGCTTGCCACTGCGAGCTAGGCCGTGCCCGCCAGAGTGGCTTCCAGGCGCGATCGAATCTGGTCCTCGGGCGAATACCCGACAATCCGATCCACTTCTTCGCCACCGCGGAACACGAGCAAAGTCGGTATCCCGCGAATGCCGTAGGTGCCCGCGTACTGCTGGTTTTCGTCCACGTCCACCTTCGCGAACCCGACACGGCTGTCGTACTCGCTGGCCAGCTTTTCAAAAACTGGAGCCATCATCTTGCACGGCCCGCACCACTCGGCCCAGAAATCAACGACGACAGGGATCTCCGACTCAAGGATTTTTTCCTTGAAATCCGCGTCCGTAACGTGAAATGGTTCAGCGGCCAATTCGACCTCCTGTCGGTGAAACTATTTGCATACCGGTTTGATTGTCCAATACCCCAGGGGGGTATGCTGTGACCAACCTTACCAAAGTACGTGAGCCCCCACAACGGATTGTGGAAGCACCGTCAGAGCCGGGTTCGGCGGATCCGCATTCTCAGCCCGCCACGAAATTCACCAGCCGGCCGGGTACGTAGATGACTCGGCTTACCTTCGTCCCATCGAGGTGTGCCGCCACCGCCGGGCTGGCCATGGCGAGCTCCCGAGCGCGTTCTTCGGATATACCGGCTCCGACTTCGATCCGGTCACGCAGCTTGCCATTTACCTGCACGACCATGGTGACGGTTTCCGAGGCTGCCAGAGATTCGTCGAAATCGGGCCATTCGGCGTCAAAGACGCTTCGTCCCCCCTGTACCACTCGTTCCCAGAGCTCTTCCGCCAGATGCGGCGCCACGGGTGCGAGCAAAAGAATCAGCTTTTGCTTGATGTCACGACCTTCCGGCGACTGCCCAAAATCCGGCGACCAGATCGCATAAAGTTCGTTTACCGTTTCCATGAGGCCGTTCGCGATCATGGTGTTGAAACGCAGCTGCGCAAGGTCTTCGGTGCACTTCTTGATGGCCCGCTGAACGATCCGAACACCGCGTCTTCCGGCTTCTTCGATCTCAACCGGGTCGTCGGCTGTCAGCCTCCCGGCGCCATCAAACAGAATCAGGTCCCAAAGCCGCTGATAAAACCGCAGAATCCCCGTGAGACCGTTTTCGCTCCATGGAAGGGTGCCGTCCATCGGCGCCATGAAGAGCTCGTAACCACGGAGACTGTCCGCCCCATACTTTTCAACGATCGCGTCAGGCGTTACCACGTTGCCCATCGACTTTGACATACTTCCACTGCGAACCGCCGCCCATTCGGAGCCGTTCGTGCTTATCCGCTCGGACTTGAGGTCCAACTCAGCTTTGGGTCGAGCAGTGTAAATCAGCCGCGATCCCTCATCGGGATTCTCGTGGACGGCCAGGCCCGCTTCCGATTTGGCAATGGCCGTATCACCGGACAATCGCGCCGTGGCTATATCGATCCAGCCATCCTCGGCGAGCAACATCCCTTGGTGACGGAGTTTGGCAAAGGGCTCCTTGTGCGGAATCAATCCCTCGTCATACATCACCTTGAACCAAAATCGGGCATACAGCAGGTGCATGACGGTGTGCTCGGAACCGCCGAGGTACAAGTCCACGGGCATCCATCGTTCGCCGGCCTCGGTATCGAAGGGACCATCCGCGTAATCGGGACTGATAAATCTCAAGTAGTACCACGAAGAGCAGGCGAACCCGCCAAGCGTGTCGGTCTCGCGCCGGGCCGGACCGTCGCAGCTCGGGCATGTGGTGTGGACCCAATCCCCAATCGCTTCGAGAGGAGAACGGTGCGACTGCTGTGGGGCAAAGTCATCCACGTGCGGCAGCAGCACGGGTAGGTCCGCTGCGGGAACGGCCACTTCCCCACACCCGTCGCAGTGAACTATGGGGATCGGGCACCCCCAATAACGTTGCCTCGAGATGAGCCAGTCGCGCATTCGATACGCGACCGACGCCTTCCCGCGACCCGTCGCCTCGAGCTCCTCCACGATGGCGCGCGCACCCTCATCGGAGGGCTTGCCGTCATGGGTCCCGGAATTGACCATCGTCCCGTCGCCGACGAACCCCTCCTCGAGATCGGCGCCGTCCCAACCGGGCGGCGCCACAACAACCCGTATGGGCAGGTTGTATTTCTTGGCGAACCGGAAATCCCGCTCATCGTGCGCCGGCACGGCCATGATCGCGCCGCTTCCATACGCTAGGAGGACGTAATCCGCCACCCAAATTGGGATTCGCTCTCCGTTGATCGGGTTGACGGCGTAGGAACCGGTAAAAACTCCCGTTTTGTCACCCGCCGCCGCCGAGCGGTCCATTTCGGACATGGCCGCGGCGTGCCGAACGTACGCGTCGATCTCTTCCCCGCGCCCTGCTTCCGTCAATTCGGCCACCAGCGAATGCTCGGGCGCCAAGACAAGGAAGGTCGCGCCATATAGAGTGTCCGGACGTGTCGTGAAGACGTTGAACTCGCGGCCGGACTCGGTTCGGAAGACTACGTCCGCGCCTTCGCTCCGTCCGATCCAATTTACCTGCATTCGTTTGGTTCGCTCGGGCCAGTCGACCAGATCCAGGTCATCGATAAGCCGGTCCGCGTACTCGGTTATCCTGAAAAACCACTGCTTCAGCGGACGCTTGTGCACCCCCGAGTGGCCCCGCCAGCACGTACCGTCCGCCAGGACCTCCTCATTGGCTAGCGCCCCGCAGGTTGGGCACCACCACTGCATACCCTCCGCTCGGTAGGCCAGACCACGTCGATAGAGCATCAAGAAAAACCACTGCGTCCAGCGATAGTAGTCGGGATCGGACGAGTTGATTTCCCGCGACCAGTCGTAACCGCATCCGACCAGCGTCAGCTGCCGGCGGTAGTTTGCGGCATAAGTTTTCGTGCTGTCGGCCGGATGAATGCCCTTATCGATGGCATCCTGCTCGGCGGGCAGGCCGAACGCGTCCCAGCCCATGGGATGAAGCACTTCGTAACCACGCATGCGCATGAACCGGCCGACGACGTCTCCCGGTATGTAGTTGCGAAGGTGACCTACGCTCAGGCCATCCCCTGACGGATATGGGAAGAATTCAAGACAGTAGAACGGTTGCTTTTCGGAGAGGGTATCCGTGCGGTAGGTATCGTTCTGTCGCCAGAACTTTTGCCATTTGGCCTCGATGGCCACGGGGTCGTATCTCTCCACCTATTGCGATCCTCGGGGTTCCCGCCAAGCGTTCCACCGGCGAGAAGGTCGGGGTAATCCAGTCAGCATTTTAGATGCGCACCCAGCCTCGGAATGACTCTACCCGCGGCCGTCGAAAATCTTTCAGCGCCATTTGACGCGAAAGCGCGGCCTTATGGGGCTAACGGGTGGAGCGAAGGGGACTCGAACCCCTGACCTCTACAATGCGAATGTAGCGCTCTTCCAGCTGAGCTACCGCCCCGGTTGGCAATTGGGCGCGCGCCTACTCGGCGACCACGTTTACTCGCCGCCGCTTACCCCGGATTTCTTCAAACTCCAACCGCCCCGAGGTCAGCGCGAATAGTGTGTGATCTCGGCCCATTCCCACGTTCTTGCCGGGATGGATTCGGGTGCCTCGCTGCCTGACGATGATGCTGCCCGTCGAGATGAGCTGGCCCCCATAAACCTTTACGCCAAGCATCTTGGGATTGCTGTCGCGCCCGTTTCTGCTCGCCGCGGCGTTCTTCTTCTTTGCCATGATTCTCTGCCTATCCTGATTTTGTCTTGCGACCCGAGCCGGTTTTTCTTCCAGTCGAGGACTTGGACGCCGACTTTGACTTTGTTCGCGCTCTCGTTGCCGGTTTCACCTTCGCCGCGGCCTTGACGGAGGCTTTGGCTCGCGATCCGGAACTCGCCACCGCTTTGGCCTTGGCGCTGGACTTCGGCGCCGACCGAGCTTTGCTCGACGCCTTCGCCTTGGACGGCGCTGCCTCCCGAGACCCGTTGACCGCCACGCTGTCGATTCGCAGTATGGTGAGCTCTTGCCTGTGCCCCTGCGTACGCCGGTATCGCTTTTTAGCCTTGAATTTGAAAACCCTGATCTTCTCGCCGCGAATGTGTTTCACAACGGTGCATTCCACGCCCGCGCCCTCGATCTTCGGACTGCCGACGATAAGCTCGTCATCCCCGCCAACGAGCAAGACGTCGTCCAGCACGAATTTCGCCGACACCTCTTGGTCGAGTCTCTCGACTTCTAGGACATCTCCGGGCGAGACCTTGTACTGCTTACCGCCGGTGCGAATGACCGCGAACAACTGCCATGAACTCCTGGGGCGAATGGGGATGATCCGCGCCTGTTTCCAAGCTGATCACCATTTTAACCGTATTGGATTTCAGTCGACGGGGCAACTTGAAAAACCGGCCAAAACGTGGGGAACCCCCATTCACGACGATGAGCCACTGAACCCCACCGAAGCAAGCAACTGGTTCTGCTCCCCCTCGATTTCGGCTAATGCCTTATCTATGTCCAACGATCCTTCGAGGACCTGAGGAAGCCTGCTTTGAATCGCGGCGCGATATTGGCGGCCGAGCGGGATCCTCGGCGCGGCTTCGCCCCAACGATCGAGATACTCGACCAAGCGTGCGTGCCCGTATTTCAGCGTGAATCCTCTGCCCGTGGCCGACCGCCTCACAGGGGTCAGAAACAGCGATTCGCTGTAGGCGAGAAGCAGATCGGGTGACGCGAGCGTCTTAGCCACCTCCCAGGCGATATCGGGCCGGCTCGAGTACCGCGCAACCGCCAGGCTGTCGGTAAACGTTTCGACTACGGGCGTCGCCAGCCCCGGCTGCATCGGCTTGAAGTCGGTCCCACCCGGAACCGGAGGGGCGCCAACGCCGAGCGTGTCCAAAAGATCGGGAGCGCTCGACAGAAACGGAACCAAGATGCTTGGAAGATTCGCGTATTGACCGAGGCGGTACCCCGAGACCAGCGGCGAACCGACCGGCGGTGCAGACTCGTCCGCGCCGCCGCCTGCGCCACCAGCGTTCCACCTGGCCCGCTGATAACGCAACGTCTCGCGGCCTTCCGCGGAATTGAGTTGGGTACGACCGTCGATAACCACGGGCCGCCCGCCGATCGATCTGAAGAGCATCAAAGTCTCATTTACCGTGGGTGGATTCATGCCCTGCCGGAGCGCGTCCAAGCCATCCTGGCTTGCCGCCTTTCGGCCGATCTCCACGGTCTGTTCCCAGGTGGTGGGCATCGACTGGACCCCAATCTTCTCCAGCAAATCCAATCGCCAAAACACCGTCATCGGCGCGCAGAGCGACGGGACCCCGAACGTGGTGTCGTTCCATACGGTGGCTCTGCGACACGGGGCAAAGAAGTCGCTCCAACCAACCCACGCTGCCGTGCGATCATCCAGGGGTTCGGCCAGATTGCGTCTTTCGACCTTGATGACGTCGGCAAATCCAAACTGGAAAATATCAGGCCCCAAAGTCTCGAGGGCAAGGGCGGCGACCTTATCCAGGTGCGTGTCCCACCTGTTCCATTCGACGAACATCCTGACGTGCGGAAGCCGGGCCTCCACGGCTGGGACGATTCGTTCCGCGAATACACGCCGCGCGTGGGGATTTTGATCCGCCAGCCACACCATGATCTCCGTGACCCGGCCGGAAGGTTTCTGGATCCCGCCGGTTCGGGGAACCGTGCACGCCGCCAACAGCGGCGCCGCGCTGGCGGCATACCTGAGAAACGTCCGACGTGAAAGCACCGATAACATCTCGCGCGATCTAGCTGATCCCTGCGTTTCCCATGCTAGTCCAACCAGATCGCAGCCGGTCCACCCGAAGGTCGGGATGTGGACGATTGACGGCATGGAGATTCGGCGGGAACATGCATTGCATCGACGGAGGCGGACGATCGACGTTGGAGTGCCGTTAGAGTGACGAATCCACGAGAGGCAGCGCCCCTGAACGTTCTCGCTTCGGCGCGGCCCCTACATCCCAAGGTGGGTGTAAGCGTGGTCATATTTACTTTGATGCCGAGCCGCCAGCCGCTTCAGACGATGGCAGTGCTCCTGGTGAGGAGGACTAGGCCACCCTACGAGAATCGATGGGCACTGCCGGGCGGCTGGGTACACGAGGGATATTCACTCACCGAAGCCGCGCGCTGGCAACTCGAAGACAAGACCGGTCTAACACCCGACTACGTCGAACAACTTTATACGTTCGGATTACCCGACCGCGATCCGCGCGAGCACCGGATAGCCGTCACCTACTATGCGCTAACAAAATGGGATGAGCAGAGCATCGAAGCCGGTCCGGGAACGAGCGCCGCCAAGTGGTTCGGAATCGACGACCTTCCCGTACCGCTCGCGTTCGACAACGGAGAGATAATCGCCTACGCGGTTCGGCGCCTTCGGAACAAGGTCGATTACGCACATCTTGCATTTAGGTTTCTACAGCCGGAGTTCACCCTCGCTGAACTGCGCGTGGTCTACGAATCCGTCATGGGAGTAAAGGTCGATCCAGCCAACTTTCGCCGCAAGGTAGAGGCATCCGGAACCGTCGCGCCCTCAGGGAAAAAACAGGAGGGTGTGCCCCACCGTCCGGCACAGCTCTATAGATGCGTGGTTTCCATCGACGAACTCATGGATGCGCCGCCGACTTAGGCACGACGCGTTGACGCACATGGTAAGATATGTGCAGCATCTTAAAGTCTACTCGACGTTAAGTATCAGTGCGACCGTAAGATCCGGAGACGCTTCACTTTTCGGAATCCAGACGATTAGTTATCCCGAAACAGTCTCGGCCCGGCTAGGAGTCATACGGCCAGTTCATAGATGGCAATAGAAACGATAAGCGTCGAATCGACGCACGCAGCGCTCACGGACATGCTGGACGGCATCGTTCCCGACTTCGAGCTGGCCTACAAGGCGTCGCTGGCCTTCGAGATCAATCAGCTGAAGGCCGAACGCGGGGCCGTGATCCTTGGTCACAACTATATGGAGCCCGCGCTTTATCACTCCGTCTGCGATTTCACTGGCGACTCCCTCGAACTGAGCCGCGTGGCGGCGTCCACGGACGCGGATCCCATCGTGTTCTGCGGCGTGCGGTTCATGGCCGAGACCGCCAAGATTCTCAATCCCAGCCGAACCGTGTTACTGCCGTCGGCAAAAGGGGGTTGCTCCCTCGCGGCCTCGATAACGGCCGCCGACGTGCGTGGACTCAGGGAGCGATACCCCGGGGTTCCGATCGTCGCCTACGTCAATACCTACGCGGAGGTAAAGGCCGAGGTTGACATCTGCTGCACTTCGGGCAACGCCCGCCAGGTAGCGGAGTCGCTCGATTCGGATGTCATCATCTTCGTTCCCGACGAGTATCTGGCTCGCAACGTCGCCCGCGAGACCGGTAAGCGAATCGTCGTGCCGTCCATTAGTCCCGTGTCATCGCAAAAGCGCGCCGAGGCCGAATCCGACGGGCTCGACTACGACGTCATCGGCTGGCACGGAAGATGCGAAGTCCATGAGAAATTCACGGTCGAAGATATCGCCGCGGTACGACAACAGTTCCCCGACGTGGTGGTGCTGGCCCATCCCGAGTGCAGACCCGATGTCGTAAACGCGGCCGATTTCTCGGGGTCCACTTCGGCCATGGCGAAATACGTAACAGCTTCCGAGGCGGGGCGCTATCTCCTCCTAACCGAATGCAGCATGGGCGACAACATCGCGGCGGAGTCACCGGAAAAGGAAATGCTCCGGTTGTGCTCCGTCAGATGCCCGCATATGAACGAGATTACGCTCGAAGAAGTGCTCGCATCGCTGCGGGAGAACAGATACGAAATCGATGTCCCCGAGGACATCAGAGTCCGAGCGCGAGTTTCCATAGACAGGATGCTGGAGATCGGCTAGCGAGCATTCCGCCTGGCTCGGTTGACCCGCCCCCAGTCATTGGCACGTCGAATCGCCTGTTGAGTCGATCCTCTCGGTCGCGGTTGGACGGTAGGGCCCCGTCAGCGAAGCGGCTCTCCGCACCCGGGGCAGAAATTGGCATCGGCGAGGGTGACGCGGGCACAATGCGAGCACCGTATCGCGTGCGGCAGCTCGCCCCCACAGCTGGCGCAATACCGGGCATCGGCGTCGCCTTGGTAACCGCACTCAGCGCAAGTCTTAGTGACGGAATTCCGGAGTGGGGTGAGCGTTAGCGACGCCCTAAGTCTTGAATTCGTGCTGTCGCGTGCCTCGCGCAGAAATTCGTAGTCCATCTCCAGCGAACCCGCCAACCTGGTCAGGTCCTCGTCCGGAACGTGGGTAACCTTTCCGGTTTCAACATCGCTCAACCATGGACGGTCTCGCGCAATGGATCCGGCCAGTTGAGCCTGCGTGACCTTCAGACGCTTTCTCGCCTCGAACACGGCCCCGCCCAGGGGTCCGCGATCTATGTCGGCAAACGTCCGTTTGACCAGTTGTCGCCTTGCCACGAAGTCCTCCCGGTGGCCGCGAATTTTGGGGCGCAAACTTTAGCACGGCGTTGGAAGCAACGTCCAGATAATTTCTGAACAAACTGGGACGCGACTTCGGACCCGAACCTGGGACGCCGTTTGCTCCCGCAATTGTGTCGCTACAAAAGCGATGCTCGGTTTGTCCACCAGCCCCACGGTCAGCGGCTCAATTTGAGTGCGCCGACATCGCGAATCGTCGCCGCCGCGACCAGCGCGCCCGCAAGTCCCAGCGCGCCGACGAAGACGAATAGACCGGATAGCCCGACCACTTCAGCGATCGCTCCCGCAGTCGCCGGTCCGGCGAACATGCCGATGGCATAAATGGCTTGAAAGACTCCCATTGCGCTGGCCCGCTCGTTTTCAGGAACCGACGTGATGGCCAGTCCCATCAAAACCGGAAATACCACGCCCCGGCCCAATCCGTTGAGGGCTTGCGCCACGTACAGCTGTGGAATGTTCGCCACCAGAGGGAGCGCCAGGGACGTCAATGCGGTCGCGGCGGATCCCGCTACAACCAGCCTGCGTTCTCCGATGCGCGAGACGGTCCACGCCGCCAGCA
Organism: Chloroflexota bacterium; assembly: GCA_963663595.2. Lineage (GTDB taxonomy): Bacteria > Chloroflexota > UBA11872 > UBA11872 > VXNJ01. The sequence goes on from CAXXGZ010000003.1 coordinate 1,675,641, forward strand.
AGGCGGAAACCGTATAGGAGCCGAACCCGATTGTCGTGAGGACCCCCAGGTCGGTATTCGATGCTCCCAACCGATCCGCCAGAACTGGAACAAATCCCATCGTCAGGGCAAACGTGAGGTACTGATTGACGGCCGCCAATCCCGCGACGATCAGGAGTTGCGGCACGGTGATCACCCTGGCGAAACGGCCGAGTGAAATTGGGGTGTGTTTCTTCGTGCGGCGCTCTCCGGTGACAGCCATCACCAGCAGACCGACCACGCCAAAAACGGCGGCGGCCCAAAACGTGGTGACGACGCCGTACGACTCGGCAAGCATTCCGCCGAGCAGGCTGACGGCTACCTGGGTGCCCGAGGTGATCGCCACCATAAGGCCAGCCGCTCGGGTGGCGTTCTCAGGCCGGAAAAAGGCGGCGAAATAGACGGAAGACGTGACATATGAAGCGGCGCCGATGCCGTGGACCCCACGCCACAGCACGAGCATCCAAGGAGACGCCAGCAACGCCATCCCGGCTGCGCCCGCGGCATTCGCCGCCAAGCCCACGAGGATAAACGGCACCCGCTTGCCGAGGCGGTCCGAAAGGTACCCCGTTGGTATGCGAAGCAGGAATTGGACGAACCCGTACGACCCTATCATCAGCCCCACCATGGTCAATGACGCCCCGATTGATGTGGCGTACACCGCCAGCGTTGGGATATACACGTACAGGGAAGCCCAGAAGCAGCAGACCACGATGGTGAATCCCACCCACTGGCGAATTCCGGGGGCGGTGAATGGATCGCGGCCGTCGCGCGTTGGCTGGCTCACCGGGCCTTCGCGCGCCTACTCAAGTGCGAATCAAACGATTGGCCGGGCCGATCCCCGCTTCAGCTCTGGGCGGGCCGGCGGCCCTTCCCGCACAAATTTGGACTCGTCCGGTCGATCCCTCAGTAGCCAGCTCGCACATTAACGACGTTCGCCAGAGGCCGATCGTCCTGATACCGAACCAGATTGTCGAGGAAGATCTGGTAGTGGCGATCCATGACGTGCGGCGAACTGCCAGACGAATGGTACGTGAGAATCACGTTCTTCATCGACCAAAGTGGCGAGCTTTCGGGTAGCGGCTCCGGGTCGGTGACGTCAAGACCCGCGCCGGCGATCTCTCCGGCTATCAGAGCTTCGATCAGGTCGTCCTGGTTGACGGTCCCTCCCCGGCCCGCGTTGAAAAAGTAGGCCGACGATTGCATCCGGCGAAACTGCTCGCGAGCAAAGGTATGTCGAGTGTGGGCCGTCAGCGGCAGGGTATCCGCGACGAAGTCAGCGCGTTCAATTATGGCGTCGAGTCCGTCCGGATCGTAGATTTCGTCCACGCTTACAGGCTTCGCGGTAACCCTCATCTTCGTCGCCAGAACCGTCATCCCGAGCGCTTTGGCCTTGTCAGCCAGCGCACCCCCGAGATCGCCCAAGCCCGCGATCGCCAACACGGAGCCGTCCAGCTCGAAGGTTTTCATCTCCGTTCTGATCCACTGCTTCTGGTCCTGGGCGCGAATGGCGAGCGGAAGGTCGCGTGCGAATGCCAACATCATCGACAGCACGTGCTCCGAAATTTGGGTGGCGTGAGCGCCGCTCATGTTCGTGACCACGATGCCAGAGCTCGCCAGCTCGGGTGAGGCGACATTTTCGATGCCGGCCGAGTGCGTCTGGAACCAGGCAAGACGGCCGGCCTTGGGGATGAGTCGCGGGGTGAGGGTACCGCCGAACAACACATCGGCATCAGCAAGAGCGGCTTCGAGCTGCTCGTCGTCGGGGGCCACGACGACCCCCGCTTTCGGCTCCTGCAAAGCATTTCGCACGCGCTCGACGAGACCAGATTCAGGCTCGAACCCTATGACGACCTTATTGACAACCACTCGATTCACCTTCCGGAAGCGAAAGACAGCTCAAAAGATTAGTCGTCCGTGCCCGTCCCGGAAAGCGACCTCGACGTTATTGTGTTCGATCGCCGGTCGCATGCGCGGGTCCCCGCGGCAGGTTCAACTACTCGGGCGCCCTAGGTATCAGAAGCTCCTGGCCCACCGCGAGCACGTCCGGGTTCGCCAATCCGTTCTCAGCGACGATATCGTCCACCGTGACGCCAAACCTGTCGGCTATCGTCGATAGAACGTCACCGGCTTGCACCGTGTAGATCTCAGGAGCTGGCGTAGGCGTGGCGCGAGGTCGGGGAGTCGGCGTGGGAGTCGGCGCGACGGTGGGCGTTACACCGACCTTTTCGAGCGCCTTTTCCAGACTGTCTTGCACCGCCACCGTGGCCACGGGTGGTGCGCCTATAGGACCAACGTCGACATCTCGAGGCCGCAACAAAAAATACCAAAGTAGGAAGACCAACAGGGCGACGACGAGCAGTCCAACAAAAAACTCGCTCCCGCTGGCTGATCTTCTGTCTTTGTCAAACAAGGCTCTGGACTGGGTCCGACGAACATTCTTCCGAGAGCGGCGCGAGACACGAGTATATCAACGCGACGATTATGTCGAGTTGTTCTGTTTCAAATCGGCGTCGATCGCCTCAAAAGCCTGATCGATCTCCTCGGTCGTGTTGAAGTAATGGGTAGAGATCCGAATCTCGCCCGCGAAATTAGTGGAAAGCCATATATTGCGCGTATCCGCAAGCCGCCTGAATATCGCCATCGCGTCCGCGTCGGGAATCGCAAACGAAGTCAGGCCGCAGCCCTGCTCCCAATCCTCCGGACTGGTAACCCTCCAACCACGGTCGCGCGCTCGCTTCCTCACGTGCGCCGCCAGCGCCGATATCCGCGCCTGAATAGCATCAAAACCAAATTGCTCAAGCCAGTCGATAGCGGCCGCCAGGGCGCCAAAGGTGGCTCGACTGCGTGTCCCATACTCAAACCGAGCCGCCTCCGTCCTCAGGACGGGACCTCCGGCACGATCCCAGGAATACGGCGTGGCCGTGCTGCCGACACCCACGTGTTGCTGCGTAAGCAGCTGCAGACGCTCCTTCTTTACGTAGAAGACCCCGGTGCCTAATGGGCCGCACAGCCACTTGTGTCCGTTTCCGGCATAGAAATCCACGCCAAGCTTCCGTAGATCCACCGGGAACTGGCCCAGCGCCTGTGCCCCGTCCAGAAGTACAAGCACGCCGGCGGCGGCGGCCAGCCGGCAGATCCGCTCCGCCGGCACTCGCCGGCCTTGGTGGCGATCCACGTGACTGAGCGCGACCAGGCGAGTCCGGGACGTGATCGTGCGCTCGATATTCTCCAGCGTTTCATCGGGATCGATGCTGATGTCGAACCACTTCAACTGCAGTCGTCCCACGTTCCGCTGATATGTCCATGGGAAGTTCATTGCGGGGTGCTCGTTGCGCGACAGCAGAACTTCGTCGCCCGGATTGAAGTTTAGCGACGCCGCCACCCAGTTGATCGCCTCGGTGGCGTTCTCCGGGAAACCGATCTCGTCGGAATCGACTCCGAGGAATCCGGCGACCCGACTCCTCGACTCTTCGATCGCTGCCCGCGACGTTTCGTGAGACGCCTGCCCGTGGGTTTGGCAATAGGTGGTCAACTCGATGAGACGGTCCAGAACCGTGGCCGGAGTCAATCCTTCGGTCCCAGTGTTCAGGTAGACCATCTCATCAATTTGTGAAAAGGCCTTGCGCGCTTTCGTGACGTCGAGCGATTCCAGGTCGGGGATGACGGTCTTCTCCATAGCAGCGGGGCTCCTCGAAGTCGGCGTGGGCGATGGAAGTGTAGCGGCGGCGCCTCACGCCGTGGAAGCCGCGCCGGCGATGGTCTTGCGAGAACGAGCCAAGCGCCCCCGGACCTCTCCCGGTGACGGTGAAAACTCTATCCGCCCGGCGGAAGCCCCTCCGAAGGCGCCTTGGCCTCCTCCGGGACGATCCCAGCCTCGACTGCTATCGCACCCGCGTTGACTCGCGTCACATCCCCCACGCGCGCTCCCCACTGGGTATCGACCTTCCATCTTTGAAACGCCTGTTTCTCAGCCCTGACGATGGAAACGTCCGCGTAGTCAGCGTACGACACGGGAAGGCCAAACTGGATTTGCCAGTCGCCGTCCTGGAGGAACACGGCTTTGATCAGGGGATCACGATCGAGGATGCCGAGGTCTGGAGGTCCAGCTTTGGGGATCCGATGAATCGCCGACAGCCAGGAATCTTGGCCCGCTTGGGACAGAGCGTTGAACACGGATGCCGGGACGACCTTCCCGGCCATCGGTTCCCATTGGAGAACCGCTCCGTGGACGGCCTGCGATACCAACCCGTCCATCAAGAATCGACCCGATAGCGGCGGCCCCAAAAGATCCAGGCCGCCAAGACCCGTGTAGCCATCCCATAACGGAATCCCCGACGCGTTGGTGATCCAATAGCCGCTGCCACCGTTCACGGGAAAGAACCGCCCGTAGGCCGAGTTCAACGCGGAGTCAGGCGATCCCGCCCTTGCTCTCAGTGCGGCGATGGTGTGCACTCCCTCGGCGACTTGCACCGGTTCGGTTACCAAATCGTCCATAACGCGATTGAGCCCAAGCGTCGCGAACCCGTCATCGATGAGCACCATCGCGTCCGGCCAATCCGACGGAACGGCAATGCTCACGATCCCTCCCTCGCTCGCCTGGGTGTCAATGTCCGCGGCGATCCACCCATCGCCCGCGCGCTGTGAGAAGCCGACGCTGATTTCGGAATGCTGACTTTGGACGTTGATTCTTCCGGACATTGACCCGAGCCTGCTCGTCACCGTATAGCTCTTTGCATCGATTCGGATGCCGAATAGCCCCCGCACAACCGCTAGGCCCAAAGTGCCGGCCGCACCCGCGAACTCCGGACTGCCCTGGTTCGTCCCAGTGGGCAGGTGGAACCACTCTGGAACGCTGTTCGAATTCCGCCAATGCCTCGCGGATTCGACGAGATGAGCGAACGCCCGTTCCGACGCGCCCGACTCAAACTCCGCAAGGATCTGCACACCCGCCCACCAGTCCCACACACCGCCATTCTGATACACGGCAGGCTGCATGTTCGGATGATTGAACGTGCCCGCGGGATACGGGGGCCAGAGACTCAACCCGGCGCGGTTAGTGCCCGCGGCTCGAGCCGCGGCGTCCAGATTGGCCATAATCGATCGAGCTTGCTCTTCGCTGGCAAGGCCGGTGTGCACGGCCACGGCGCTGCCGAACGAGACGATCGAACTCTCATCGAATGGATGAGTCAGCGGCGACAGATGCTTGTGGATCACATATCGCCCGCGGGCAGCGTCCCAAAGATGCGCGTTGGCGGCGTCCCGGAACTGCTGTCTGAACGTCGAGTACCGTTCCGCCGACTCGCTGTCACCGGCGGCCAAGTTCATCTCCGCGAGTTGCCCCAACGCTCTAAATGCGAGCGATTGATCGAATATCGACGCGGTAATCGCGTCGCCGGGCAGCAGATCGGTGGGTGAGGTCCCACCCTCGAGTTTCACGTCGCCCCAATCGGATGTGTGCGCCCGATAGATGAGTCCGGTCGCGCCATCACGCCGCGATCGAAGCAGATACTCAATTGAATCGTTGAGCCGGCTCAGAACGGACTTTGAACCAATAGCAGTGGCCAGCCAATCCGTCCCGGCCCCTGCCCGAAAATGATCGAAGGCTGCATTTATCACGCTGGTTTCCTCGTCGGAAACCGCCGTGGCCTTGTCCAGCTCCCCCGCTGGTGACAACGTTGCCGCCACCGCCCCGCGGGATGTCTCGTCTCCGTTGAATTCCTCTTGCGTCCAGAGGAACTCCTCCACGGGGGTCCGCAGGAAAGCTGGATCAAACAGATAGTTCATGAATTCGGAGAACGTCGCGACATCGCGCGCGAACACGTGGGGATAGAGCCTCCCGGCATTGATTCCGTAGACAGTGCCCAATCGTCCTTCAAACGACGTGGCGTTGAACGCGAGGGCACGGCCGATTCGATCCACCATGGCCTCGATCTCGGGATAGTCGTCGACGCTCCATGAGATCGGCGCCACGGCGAATTTGCCGGAGTCCTCGGCTGCCCCCACGACTTTGGGGATCAGCACGGTCGCCGCGACGCCCGCCGACGCCGCGAAAAGAGATCGGCGGGATATGGCCCCGGACGGCCTTGGGATTTGCCTCAACTACTGTTACAGGCGCGATTCACGTTCGCATTGTATTGGGGACCCGCCAGTGCCGAGAATCCGATGTGGATAGAATCCCGGACGATCCTCGCAGGTACCCCGGGGCCCAGCGTGCATCCGCATACGCGGCATGGTGCCATCGATTGGAGTTCCGAGGATTAATCCTCGGTCACCACGAGCGGAAATTCGCCTTGCGGCTGGACCCGCCCGATCTCAGCGGCCACGGGCACTCCTTTCGCGGTCAATGCCGCTTTCAATTCGGCGGCCTTCCGCTCCGGGACGGACAAAAGCAATCCGCCGGATGTCTGGGCATCGGCGAGCGCCAGTTTACGCGCGTCGGCGAAGCGATCGGGCCAATCCACCGACGCGTCCACGGCCTCCAGATTCCGCTCAGTGCCGCCCGGAACCACGTCGCGGTTTACGTAGTCCCAAATCCCGGGTAGGAACGGAACGCTCGAGAAGTCGATTTCAAGGGTGACCCCCGACGCGTCCGCCACGTTCAACATATGACCGAGAAGCCCGAACCCGGTGATATCAGTGCAGGCGGAAACTCCAACTTCCGCCATCGCCTCGGATGCCGCCCGGTTGAGCGTGGCCATATGGCCGACGGCGGCGTCCACGTGTTTGGGATTGGCCAGGCCGCGTTTTATCGCCGTTCCCACGATCCCCGTCCCAATCGGCTTTGTGAGGATAAGGCGGTCTCCAACACGAGCTCCGGCGATGGTCACGACTCGATCTGGATGGATCGAACCGGTGACGGCCATGCCGTATTTGGGCTCGGGATCGTCGATGGTGTGTCCGCCCACTACGGCCACACCGGCCTCATCGGCCTTCTCCCGACCACCCCGCAATATGTCCGATAACACCTCGATCGGGAGGTCGTCCTTAGGAAAACAGACGATATTCAGAGCGGCGAACGGCTTGCCCCCCATCGCGTAGACGTCGCTCAGCGCATTGGCAGCCGCGATACGCCCGAAGTCATACGGATCGTCTACGATTGGGGTAAAGAAGTCGGTCGTCAATACAAGCGCATAGTCATCAGAGACGCGATACACGGCAGCGTCATCCGCGGCTTCGGCACCCAAGATCACATTGGGATCGCTGACCGGAGGGATGGAGCGCAGGACCTGCGCCAATTGGCCTCGACCGAGCTTGCAGCCTCAGCCGGCGCCGTGGGAGAACCGCGTCAGGCGCGTCGGTTCGTCTGAGTTGGACATGGCTCATCTTCGATGAAAAACGACGATACTTAAGATTAGAACACCAAGCGCGGATTCAGTGACAGCCCCACGAGCACATGCGGGGAATGAGAGGCAGCGCATTTTCGCGGGACACGTTGACCTACCTCGTACGTCGCCCATTTCTTCGATCCGGCGTCACGGATTGGTGTCGATATTTCGACTCTTTCTGCTCGCCATCGTCCTGGCGGTTTCCGCGGTCGCCTCCGCGGCGCAGCCGCGGTATCCATTCGCGTTCAGCCTCAACTCATACGCCGTCGGTCCGGCATTTGGCTTCCGAGAGAGATTCTTCACTGAAACCGGTGGCGGCGACGGCCTTGGCTTCTCACTGTCCGACTACATGGATGGACCCCAGTTCCTTGCGGCATTCGAGCGGCTCGGGGGCGAACAGGTTCTCGGCTATCCGGTGTCGAGGCCTTTCGTCGAAGAAGACGGCCTCGTCTACCAGCTGACCCAGCGAGCCCTGCTTCAGTGGTTCCCGGACGAGAGCCTCGTACGTCTCGCGAATCTGTATCAGATCCTGGAGGAAGCGGGCCTGGACGACGCTCTCTTCGAGCAGTTCATCCCAAAACCACTGCCCGACGACGCATCGAGCTACAACGAAGCTAAGGCAACGAGGCTGGGCTGGCTGACCCACGATGCGATCCGCGACGCCTATCTTCAGAACCCGCTCGTTCCCGGCGATGTATCCGTCAGCATCGAACTCTACGGCCTGCCGATGTCGATGCCGGAGGAGTTTGGACCATTCATCGCCCAGAGATTTCAGCGAATAGCTTTTCAGTATTGGACCAGGGACGTTCCCGGGGGCCAGCCGGCCGGACTGGTGGTTCCAATCAATGGCGGCGACATTCTCAAAGAGTACATATACACGGGAACGGAAATAGCCTCTCCGCATTTGGCGGGTGAAATCGACATCGTTGGAAACCCGACAACGATCGCCCCGCCGTACGCCAATGACGCGGCTCTGCCTGACGGCTACAACGTTCGGGATGTCCAGATCCTGCGCGGGATCAAGGTACTCGAGCCGCTGGCCTCGGCCAGGGCAGGCCTGGAGGCCGCCCGTGTTCTTCAGACGTTAATAGTGTTCAGGGATCTGCCCAGACAGGTTCTCGGGTCGTTTTCCAGCTCGAACACAATCGACCTGGCATCCCAGCTGAAGAGCCAGGACGTGCGCGCATTGGCGGTTGTGCTGCTGCATGAGCTCGTGCATCTTGCCGACTGGCGATCGGGAACGATCAGCTCGGATTACAAAGCCTGTCTGCAAGCCGAGGAGAGGGCCATAACCGCCGAGGCGGCTGCCTGGGGAAGCCTGGTTGGGCCTGATGGAAAACGCCCGGCTCTCACCCGGTTGGAGCGCCTTGAAAACGCCCGCCTCGATCTGCTCCAGGGAATCGGCGGAACTATCTTGGATCATGCTGAAAATCTCTACAACGAGATTTGCGCTGCTTAGGCGCGGCCGCGATTGATCGCGCTCGGCGGGAATCCGCTCCCGGCTCGCCGATGACGATCCGCACGGTGGCCTGAGGCGCCTAAACCACCTCTTCCGGTTCCAAAGCCTCATCCTTGAGGACTTCGCGGCTGGGACGTCCCTCTATCGGCGGCCCCACGACCCCCTGCTCCTCCAAAATGTCGATGAGGCGTCGCGCCAAGGTCGCGCCAATTTGAAGCTCGCGTTGCAGCAACGCGGCGGACGCATACGTGTGGCGCCGAACGATTTCAGCCGCCTCCTCGTACAGCTGCAACTCGGATTCCTCAGGCTCTTCCGCCGCCGCCACTTCTTCGTGGGTGAGGCGCGCGGAGTCGCCCTGGTCCGCCCAGAATTTGGTTATACGGAGGATTTCGGAGTCGGAAGGGTATGCGCCTTGAAGACGTTTCTTCTTTCCGGAGTCGGACGACGAGAAGAGCATGTCGCCCTGCCCGATGAGCCGCTCCGCACCGCCGGTGTCCAGGATCGTCCTGGAGTCGACCTGACTGCTCACCATGAATGCCACGCGGGTGGGAAAATTGGCCTTGATGAGCCCCGTCAGCACGTCGACGGAGGGCCGCTGGGTGGAAATGACCAGGTGGATGCCTACCGCTCGGGCCATCTGCGCCAGGCGGCACAGGTGGCGCTCCACCTCGGCCGGGGCCGTCATCATCAGGTCCGCCAGCTCATCGACGATGATGACGATGAAGGGGAGCCGCTCCCTTTCCGTCGCGTCGGCATCATCGTTGTACGACCGCAAATTTCGATATCCCGCGTCGGAGAGCACCTTGTAGCGGCGGCCCATCTCGCGCGATGCCCAGGCCAAGACCGGCACCACCTCATCTGGCTTCACCACGACAGGCATCAACAGATGCGGAATGTCGTTATAGGCGACGAGTTCCACCATCTTCGGGTCTATCAAGATCATCCGGAGTTCATCGGGGTCGTGCTGGCACAACAAACTGAGTATCACGCTATTGAGGAAGACCGATTTCCCCGCACCGGTGGCCCCGGCGATGAGAAGGTGCGGCATGGCGGTCAGGGAGTTGACCTCGACTACGTCAGCGACATTCTTCCCCATGAGGAGCCGCAGCGGGTCATTGCTGGAGCTATATTCGCTCGATTCGAGCAGTTCCCGGAGCGTGACCTTGGCCGGATGGCGGTTCGGCAGTTCCAGGCCTACGTATGGCCTGCCCGGTACGGGCGCTTCGATTCGTATGCTCTTAGCCGACAAGGCAAGGGCAAGATCGTTGGCCAGTGAGCTGATTTTCGACACCTTCACGCCGGATCCGGGTGAAAGGCAATATTGCGTCACCACTGGTCCGGGTATGGCTTCCGCGACCCGCGCCTCGATGCCAAAGCTCGCAAGTGTCGACTCGAGCAGCGCGGCGTTTTCGGAGATCTCGTCCTCGGAGATCCGCTCCCTGGATTCGGGCGCCGTAAGCAATTCCAGCGGCGGCAGCCGCCACTTTCCATCAGCCTGCGCATCGTCCACCGCGACCTCGACCGGGCCATCGGCCGCCGGCTCGGACGGTTCGTCATTGGACTTCGTCTTGATAAGTGGCGCCTGTTGCCACTGATCGTCCCTGGAAGTAATGGGAGTCTCGGTCCGCTTGGAAGCACCCTGCTTGACGGGCTCGGCCGGAGATCCGCCGGACTTCGCCCCTCGGGCATCCAGCCTTCGCACCATGGCGACGGATAGACGCCACGCCGAGCGGATGCCCCGAATCACGATCACGCCAATCACCTCCACCAGGCGCAGGCCGGACGCAGGGCGTAACAGCGCGAGGCCGAGACCGAGAATTATCAGGATGATGAGGACCGCGTACGCGCCCGAGTATCCCAGGCCAAGAACCAGGTTCCACCCCACCAACTGACCCAGGAATCCACCGCCGGTGCGTCCCGACGGCTCAGACTCAAGCCCGGTAGTTAGATGACTCAGACCCGACAGGGAGGCGAGAAACAGGGCGGCCATGAAAACGCTCGATGCGCTTACGATGCGCCTCCCACCGACGCTGGAGACGAACGTAGCCACGCCCATGAGCAGCAAAATCAGAACCGCCAGCCACGCAGGGCGGCCGAAGAGGCTGGCCAGTGCCCCGCCGATGGCGCCGGCCACGATACCGTCGCCCGTCGCAAGGCCGATGAACCCCAGCACGGAAATGACCGCAAGCGCGAGACCGAGAATCTGTCCCAGGCCAAGCGGCAAACCGAGTTTCACCGGGGCGGAGGAGGATCGTTTTAGGCGGGGATCGGCGCTTCGAGGCAAGGAGGCTCCTTACAACTCTCCCACGCCCCAATTCGAGGCGGGGAGTCCGACTGATCAGACCTCGGTAACCACCGAGATGATCATCGGCCTACGCCGCGTCTCGGCGTACAGATGCCTCCCCAACGTATTTCTAACCTTGCTCTTCAAATATGTCCAGTCGGGTTCCGCCGAAACTTCGCTCTCCAGCGTCTTGATTAGGAGTTTCTTAGCTCGATCCAGAATGTCGCCCGACTCGGGCTCGTAAACGAAACCCCGCGAAATTAGATCCGGTTCGTCGATCAGCATTCCGGTATGGCGGTCCACCGTGATCGCGGCTATCAGAATGCCGTCGCCCGCCAGGCGGCGGCGATCGCGCAGAACCTCCGTCCCCACGTCTCCCACTCCCAAACCGTCCACGAAAACGTAACCCATCGCGACCCTATCGACGATTTTTCCAGACGTGGCCGTGAACTCGATCACATCGCCGCTCTCCGCGATCAGTACGTTGTCTTTGGGGATGCCTACCGAATTGGCGACTCGGGCATGGTGGACCAGATGCCGGTACTCCCCGTGAATGGGGACCAAGTACGTGGGCCGAAGCATACCCAGAAGCAGCTTTATCTCCTCCTGGCTGCCGTGTCCGCTTACGTGGATCGGACTTGCCTTCTCGTAGATGACGTTGGCCCCCTGCCTGAACAGCCTGTCGATGGTCCGGTTTACGGGCTCCTCGTTGCCGGGAATGGGCGAGGCCGACAGAATCACCGTGTCGTCCGGCTGGATTTCGATGGTTCGGTGATCGCGATTGGCCATTCGGACAAGCGCCGAAGTTGGCTCTCCCTGGCTTCCGGTGCAGACGATGGTGAGCTCTTCCGACCTGAAGTGATCGATATCGCCGATTTCAATGAATATGCCATCCGGCGGCTTCAAATAGCCCAAGTCGATCGCGATGGGAACGTTGTTCTCCATGCTCCTCCCCACCACCACCACCTTCCGGCCAAAGTCGGCGGAGACATCCAGGACCTGCTGAATGCGGGAGATAAGCGATGCGAAGGTTGAAACTATTACCCGGCCCGGCGCTTCGGCAAACGCCGACTCAAAGCTGTCGTAGATCGTGCGCTCGGACGGCGTGTAGCCCGGTCTATCCGCGTAAGTGCTATCGGCGAAGAGCGCCAGGACGCCTTCGCCCCCGAGTTCGCCGAGCGTATGGAAGTCGGGACCGATTCCGTCAACCGGCGTCTGGTCGAATTTGTAGTCGCCGGAGTGCACCACGGTCCCGATCGGCGTTTTGATGGCGATGCCAACACCGTCGGGAATGCTATGACAAACATGGAAGAACTTGAGCTGGAACGCGCCTAGCTCAAGCTCCTGACGCGGCTCCACCAGTCGCAGATCAGCCGTTTTGTCCAGCCCATGCTCCTGAAGGCGCGCGCGAATGAGTCCGAGCGTGAGCTTGGTCCCGTAGATCGGTACGTTGAGACGCGGAATGATGTATGGCAACGCCCCAATGTGATCTTCGTGGCCGTGGGTGATGACGATGGCACGGACATTTTTCTTCCGCTCATAGACGTAGCCGAAATCGGGGATCACAAGGTCTATCCCGAGCATTTCGGCGTCGGGGAACATGACACCGCAATCGATGATTATCGCGTCATCTCCATATTCGAAAATCATGGAGTTTCCGCCGATCTCTCCAACGCCTCCGAGCGGTACGACGCGAAGGACCCCGGGTTTGGATTTGGCTATGGTCACACCTTGATCTCCGCCCGCCCGGCGTTCAAGAGCGCGTCAAAAGAGCGGCAGCTGGCCGACGGCGGCGTCTCGGTTGTCATCCACGGCGGGCGCCGCGGGCGACTGGGCCGCCGTCAGGATTTTCTGGAAATCCTCGGAGATAGTTTGTCGCAGCGACGGCTGATGCAATGCCGCCGCTGGATGGTACATGGCAATGACCGTGCGCCCATCGATCGTGCGCGCCGAGCCGTGCACGCGAGAAATTTTCTCGCCGGGCAGATACCGCGCTAGCGAGTATCTACCAAGCGTGACTATGACATCCGGGTCGATCAGTTCGATCTGCCGGTCCAGGTACTTCGAGCACTCGCCGATCTCGTCTGGTTGCGGATCGCGATTCTGCGGCGGTCGGCACTTGACCACGTTCGTAATGAATACGTCCTTGCGGTTCAGACCGATCTCGCCCAGCAGGTCGTCCAGGAGCTGGCCCGCGGGTCCGACAAAGGGAAGACCTTGGATGTCCTCGTGGTACCCGGGCCCCTCGCCGATGAACATGATCTTGGCCTCGGGATTTCCATGTCCGGGAACCGCATTGGTCCGGCCCTCCGACAACGCGCAATCCTCACACGAAGTCACCGCGGAGGATATCTCGGCTAGATCGGCCCACATATCCGGCTATATCGCGGCGGCGTAGGCGCGATTCATGACGACGGCAGCCCCGGGAACGGGGCGGACTGGTTCAAATCGCCTGTCCGGTCATGCTACGACGGTACCGGCACGGCTTTTAGAAAACGGTCGAGAGGATACTGACCGAGCAAGTCCCTCAAGCCAATCTGCATGTCCGCCGGCAGCTCGACGAGAGGAAGTCTCGGCACGCCGACGCGGAATCCGGCGAGATTGACCGCCGCCTTGACCGCGATCGGATTACTCCAGCCGGCGGGGAAGAGCGCCCTGAACAGCGGCAGGAGCCGCAGGTGGTTCGATCTGGCGCCCGCAAGATCTCCCGCCACGAAAGAATCGATCATCCCGCGAATTTCTCCGGAGACTACGTGGCTCGCCACGCTGATGATCCCGACTCCTCCTAACGCCAGAATTGAAAATGTGTCGCCGTCATTACCGCTGTAGATCAGGAAGTCGCTTTCGGCGGTGCGGGCGATCTCGGCAATTAGGTCGAAGTCGGAGCTGGCTTCCTTGATACCGATGATGTTGTCCACTTGGCTGAGCCTGGCGACGGTGGCGGCGTCGATGTTGGTTACGGTTCGGCTGGGCACATTGTAGAGGATATTTGGCAAATCGGTCGATTCGGCTATCGCAACGAAGTGCTCGTAAAGACCGTCCTGGGGCGGCTTGTTGTAATAGGGCGCAACCTGCAGCAGACCATCCGCGCCGCATTCAGCGGCCATGCGCGAGAGGTGAACGCTCTCGGCCGTGTTGTATCCGCCGGTCCCGGCGATAACCTTTCCCTTGCCCGATGACGCCCGCAGCGCCTCGCGGTAGAGTCCGGCGCGTTCCTCCTCGTCCAGCACGGGTGACTCGCCCGTGGTTCCGGTTATGAGGAGGGAGTCATTTCCGCCATCCAGGAGCCCCTCACACAAGCTACCGAACGTTTCGTAATCAACGCCGCCGTCATCTTTGAACGGTGTAATGACGGCCGTTATGAGCCTGCCGAATTCGAGCATTTCAATGCCTCCCGCCATCTGTCCCCTGTGACTACGGATCGAATGAATTTTTGAAGTACCGGAATCCGACGTGTTAGGCGCCGAAGCCCCGTTGAATAATCGCGAGCTCGGGCTGGTGGCAGTTTAGCTTGGATCTATTCTAGACAGCCTCGGCGCGTCCGGCCATACCGCGAGCCGCCTCGACAAGATTGTCGCCCAAGTGGGCGCGGTGTCTCAAGATTCCTGCCAAAAGAGCGGGTGGAGTTTTGCGTGGCCTCAAATATGGAGCCAAGCGGTGAGGTCTCGATCCCAGGTTGGCCTCAGAAAAGCTGTCCGTCTCGGGCCAGCGGCATATCGTAGAACGCCAGCCTGGTTACCCCATCGTCAGTGGCGACGGTGTCGGCAGTCTTGTATTCATTTATGAGCGCCGTGAAATTGTCGTCGCTGGGATTGTGCCCGGCCTTGTGCGCCGCCATCACGTGGATGAACGCCACCGATCCCGCTGCCGCCGTGAGTTCGACTGGTTCCATGTCATCGGGCAGCCGAACTTCGGGTATTTTCCCGCCGCTATCGGCGTCGTGCTCCAACTCACCGTGCTTGTGACTGCCCGGTAGCACCGATGTCGCGCCCACGCCGGGCCGGGTGCTATCGAGGTAGATGATGCATGCGGCCAGCTCGGGGCGGTCATGCCGTTCATACGGCCAGTCCTGGTGCCATCCCTGCGCGTTGACGTAGCCCGGCGGCTTGATCCTGAGTTTGCCGTTATGGAAGTTGATGTTCGGACCTAGCAGGTCGATCATCACCTTCACAATTCGCGGGTCGCGAATGTTGTTGAACCAGTCGTCGCCGATCAACGGGCTGTCCATGACCAGATGCGTGAAGTTGGGATTGTCCGGGTGCGGTTTTCGTCCGCCCGTCGCAGCATCGGCGAATGTGCCCATGTGGATCCGCGGATGAGCTTTCTCAGGGTTGCGCAAAAGCTGCGCCGCCTGCCTGCGGAATTCCTTTATTTCCCCGTCGCCGATCAGATTTTCAATGACCAGATAGCCATTGTCATCGAAAAACTGCTTCTGTTCAGGTGTGAGCGCCGTAAGCTTTTCAGGATCATTCGGAGTGAACTTGGCACGCGATCGATCTGCCTCTTCAGCGATCATTTCTTACTCCCGTCCAGAGGCCGAACGGCACTCGAATTCGGCTCCCGACGTCTCCGCGCGGTCCGGGCAGGTCAGATCCCAAGCATCTCGGCGATCTGAACGGAATTCGTGGCCGCGCCCTTGCGGAGATTGTCCGATACGACCCAGAACACCACGCCATCCGGAGCGGACACGTCGTCGCGAACCCGGCCCACCCATACGAGGTCGTTCCCGTAGGCGTCGAGGGCGGTCGGATATGCGGCCGTTGCAACGTCGTCGACAACCTTTACGCCCGGCGCACGTTGGAGTATGGCGCGCACTTCGTCCGCCGACACGGGTTCGTGAAACTCAACGTTTATGGCCTCGGAATGGCCGCGGTATACGGGCACCCGCACGCACGTGGCGGATATCCGCATGTCCGGCGCGTGCATGATCTTGCGAGTTTCGTTGGCCAGCTTCCATTCTTCCGAGGTGTAGCCATCTTCGGTCCGGAAGGTCTCCACCTCAGGGATAACATTGAACGCTATTTGGCGCGGAAGCACGTCTACGATCGGCTCGTTCCCATCGATTATCGACTGCGACTGGACTTCGAGCTCGGCCATCGCGCCCGCGCCGGCGCCCGAGACCGACTGATAGGTCGACACGACCACGCGATCGATTGCATGTGCCTTGTGCAAAGGGGCCAGAGCGACGACCATCTGAATCGTAGAGCAATTCGGACAGGCGATGATTCCGTTGTGCCACGACAGGTCCTCGCCGTTTACCTCCGGAATGACAAGTGGAATATCGTCCTCGTATCGCCACGCTGAACTCTTGTCTATTACCACCGATCCCGCTTCCACGGCCTTGGGAGCCAGCTCGCGGCTCGTTGAGGCGCCGGCTGCGAAGAACACCAAATCCGCCCCGACAAAGGATTCTGGGGTAGCGGCCTCTACCGGTACGTCTTTGCCGCGGAATCTCACCGTGCGCCCATTCTTACGGGCGCTCGCCAGTGGTCGTAGCTCACCCACCGGAAATTCGCGCTCTTCGAGGACCCCCAGCAATTCATGGCCCACGGCGCCCGTTGCGCCGACGATGGCGACTACCGGACCGGACACTTCGGGTTACTCCGCATGTTCAGCGACCAGACTCATTTGAATGCGTCATCGAATAGCAGCCTGTCCAAGCCAATGACGAGCCCCTCGAGACCCTGCACTCTGCGCGCCGCCAGCATAACTCCCGGCATGAATGACTCTCGGCTCGTGGAATCGTGCCGGATCGTGAGCGTCTGTCCGAGTCCGCCGAAAATGACCTCCTGATGCGCCACCAGTCCTGGCAGGCGAATCGAGTGGATCTTGACGCCGCGGTGGTCACCTCCCCGCACTCCTTCGAGGGTAAAGCGCTCGGTTGGGACGTCCGTCGCCGGGCCGCCCCTGGCATCAACGATCTTCCGCGCGGTCTCGAGCGCCGTGCCGGACGGCGCGTCTATCTTCCTGTCGTGATGAAGTTCCACAATCTCCACGTGGTCGAAGTGCGGGGCCACGAGTTCGGACATGCGCATGAGCATTACCGCGCCAATGGCGAAATTGGGCGCGAGAAATGCCCCAACTCCCCGCTCGCGGCTCATCGTTTTGATATTTTCGACGTCGTCATTCGACAGACCGGTAGTGCCGACGACGGGCGATACGTCGTTTTCGATCGCAACGGGGACGTTTTCCCGCGCCGCGGCCGCGATCGTGAAATCGACGACGACATCAGGAGAGCTCGCATCTATGACTGACTTGAGGTCGTTTCCTATCACCGCGCCGGGGGCGTGGGATTCGGCCCAATCGTGCGCAACGGGTCCAATATCGACCAGTCCGACCGTCTCGAGATCGGGCTCAGGGCCGAACGATGTCACCACCTGCCCGCCGACTTGTCCCGCAGCTCCGCAAACAACGATTCGAATCATCTTCCGCTAGACCCGCTGGCGGCCGCCCCTGCGCGGTCCTTGGCCACCTGGTCCCCCACCCCGTCCCTGTCCATCGCGACGGTTGCCGCCGCCGCGCGGAGTCCTTGGAGTCCATTCATCGCCCTGAAGCACGGCGCGCCTGGACAAGTTAATGCGTCCCAGATCGTCGACTTCGATGATCCTCACCATGATCTCATCGCCCACCGCTACCATGTCTTCGACGCGCTCCACCCGTTCCTCGGCAAGCTCCGAAATATGCACCAAACCATCGCGTCCCGGCGCTATCTCAACGAAGGCCCCGAAGTCCATCAGACGCACGACCTTGCCCATCACGTTCCGGCCAATCTCCGGTTCGCCCGTTATGTCCTTGATCATTTGCAGGGCCCGGCCCGCGTCTTCGGTTGTGGCACCCGAAACCGTGATCTTTCCGTCCTCTTCGACGTTTATCTCAGCCCCGGTTTCCTCTTCGATGCGCCGTATCACGCGGCCGCCCGGTCCGATGATCTGCCCGATGTCGGAAGGATCGATCTGGTGAAGCAGGGTCTTGGGCGCATATTGGGAAACCTCCGCCCGGGGTTCGGGAATCACCTGGCGCATCAAGTCCAGGATCTCGCGCCGGGCCGACTGGGCCCTCTCCACCGTCTCTCGGACTATCCCGATCGGCAGCCCGGCGATTTTAACGTCCATTTGAATGGCGGTAACCCCAGCTTCCGTCCCGGCCACTTTGAAGTCCATGTCGCCGAAGTGGTCTTCAGCTCCCTGAATATCGGTGAGCAGCGCGTATTTACTCGGGTTGTCCATCACAAGACCGATCGATATACCGGTCACCGGCCGCGAAATCGGGACACCGGCGTCCATCAGCGCGAGGCTGCTGGCGGTCGTTGCCGCCATGGAGGTTGAGCCGTTCGATGAGAGGATTTCCGAGACCACCCGGATCGTATACGGAAACTCTTCCACGTCGGGAATAACGGGCTGCAACGCTCGTTCGGCGAGGATGCCATGGCCGATCTCCCTGCGCCTCGGTCCGCGCATCGGATACGCCTCACCGGAAGCGAACGGGGGCATGTTGTAGTGGTGTATGTAAGTCTTGGGGGGCTTTAGCCCCAGGTTATCCAGCCCGATTCGCTGCTGATCTCTCGTCGAACCGAGCGTAACCACTGAGAGACACTGCGTTTCGCCTCGCGCGAAAACCGCCGCGCCGTGCGGGCGGGGCAGCACACCCACGTCGCCCGAGAGCTGACGCAACTGGCCCAGATCACGCCCGTCGGGCCGGTGCCCCTGCGTCAATATGGCCTGTCGCGTCTCCCTTTCGACGATCTCGCCAAACACCGCGGAAACGTCCGACCGCGAGTGCGTTTCACCCAGGCTCTCAACCGCCCGCTCCTTTATCCCGTCAAGCCGGGTGGACCGCTCGGAGCTTTCGGTGATGAACACCGCTGATCGGACCTCTTCGCCGAAGCGCGTGGATACCGCATCCTTTACCTCGTCGGAAACTGTTTCCTGGACGTAGGCGGCCTTTTCCACGCCGCACTGCCCCGCGAGGTCCAATTGCAGGTCGATAACGCCCTGCAACTCGCGGAAACCGTACTCAATAGCCTCCACGATCTTGGAATCGTGCACCTCATTCGCGCCCGCCTCCAGCATGACTATCGCCTCGCGCGTCCCAACGACGACGAGATCGAGCTGCGGGTGCTCTTCCTGAACGGATCGAGTCGGATTCGTGATGAACCGGTCGCCGTCATACCCAATCCGCACCGCCGCCACGGGACCACCAAACGGTATTCGCGAAATGGTGAGAGCCGCTGAAGCCCCCACAATCGCCAAAACGTCGGCCTCGTTCTCCATGTCCGCCGAAAGAACCGTGTTGATGATCTGAACCTCATTGCGCATGCCCTTTGGAAAGAGCGGGCGAAGGGGTCGATCGGCGAGGCGAGCCGCCAAGATGGATGCGTCGGGGGGACGCGCTTCCCTGCGTAGAAAAGAGCCGGGAATCTTCCCGGCGGCGTACGTTTTTTCCTCGAAATCGACCGACAAAGGGAAGAAATCGATTCCCTCCCTTATTCGATCGCTCATGGTGGCAGTGCTAAGCACGACCGTATCGCCGTAGGTGATGACTATGGCGCCATCGGCCTGCCGTGCCCACCGGCCGGTTTCCAACTTCAGATCTTGTCCGCCAATGGACCCGCGAACTTCAAAAACCATTTGAATTAATCTCTCCCGGCGCCGGTTCGGGAAGAGCGAAGAGGGATAGGATCGAACGGTTGCCGCCGCTCGCCCCCATTCTTCTTCTCTCCTCCATCACAGTCCAGCGCCACTAACAATATCTGGTGGACCCCCTGGACAGCATGCCATTCAGACAGGACTCAGAAGGTCAAGTAGTGCGGCACTACCCGCGAAGTTTCAGCTCCTGCACAACCTCCTTGTATTTCTGGGCATCGCGCCCGCGCAGATAGCGAAGGAGGGACCCTCTCCGTCCCACCAAACCAAGGAGACCGCGGCGTGAATGGTGATCGTGCTTATGAATCTTCAAGTGTTCGGTGAGGTGCAAGATGCGGGCCGTGAGAACGCCTATTTGCACGTGGGTCGAACCCGTGTCCTTGTCGTGACTCTGCAGCGTTTGAATAATGCTTTGCTTGTCAGCGCCTGCCAAAACTGATCCCGTTATCAAAAAAGCCCGCTCTAGCGGGCAATTTGGTCTAGTCCACTACGCCCCAACATTCATACGCCGAGGCCAAGTGGCAGTATAGCATTTCGATGGTCCACTGAATCTGCGCAACGGGGAAGCCGGATGTCGATCGATGGTTCCAGCTAATGGCCCGCCGAAGGCGGAAAAGGCAACGGGCCCGAGCCGCCGCCCCGCCTGAAAAAATCGAAGCCGATCGACCCACGCGACGGAAACCGCTGTTCCCACGGCGCCGGCTGATGGTCATGGCGCTGGTGGCCTTGGCGCTCGTGCCGCTTGAAGTTATCGTGCTTCAACGCGTACTCGACCGGCCGCCCGGAAAAGAAATTGAATCGGTCACCGGCGTGATTCTAGAGGATGTGAACACCCCGCACGAACCCTATTCGAGCATCCCGCCCACGTCAGGTCCCCAGGTGGCCAGCGGAGCGACCTGGGGTGTCCACGAGGAGCCCATACCGTTCGAAATCCAGGTGGCAAATCTCTCGGAGGGCGGCGTAATCGTCCAATATAACTGCGTGCCAGACTCAGAGGAGTGCGCTGAGATCGTGAGGGATCTGGACGCCCTGTACGAACGGTTCCGGGGTCTGAAGCTGATCATCGCTCCAGCCCCGGCCATCGCCGATGCTCGGATCGCGATGACGGCGCTAAATCGATTGGAAAAGCTGAACGCCTACAGAGAACGGCCGATCGTAAGTTTCATAGAGGCGTATCTCGAGATGCCCGACGACTAGGAGTCGTGCGGCGGCGGCGCACTCAATCCGAGGTGGTAAGACCTTTTATCTTGGGAGCGACCTTTTCGAGTTCGGGGACAGTCTCTGCCGCCTCGATGTTGGCAGCCCGAATCTGCTCCCGAAGCTCCTGGCGAAGAATGGTGATCTCTCTGGGGGCAACGATGCCGAGCTTCACACGCTCGCCGCTGATATCGAGGACGGTGATGATGATGTCGTCAGAAATGACGATAGACTCGTCAACTCTTCGAGTGAGGATTAGCACCGCGCCTCCTTGCGGCGGCAAAACGAAGCGCGAACACCCCGCCAACTAGGCGGCGTCTTCTTTACCGCCCTCCTCAGGCGTCTCCGAGTACACGAGATGTCGAACCGAGTACTCGGTGTTTTCGAGAACAAGCTGACACCCGAGCTTCGTGCGGGAGTTTATCACAAGTGGTCCCAGTAGATTCGCCGTTACTACCAACGGATCATGCCGCAGAACGAGAATCACGAACACGCTGGCGTCCGATGCGCTCTCGAGTTCAATAGCCTGCTGATCTGACTCAGGCATCTCGACTATGTAGTCCTCAACGACGATGTTGGGATCCAGGATGAATAGCGAAACATTTGAATCGTCGAGACACTCCAGGGTTTGAATCGGAGCCTGCTCGTCGGTGGAACGGAGGACGAATCGATTCCATGACGCGCAGCCGACCAGCCCTGCAGGGAATAGGACCTCGACGCCATCTTCAAGGGTCCCGGCGGGGGCGGCGGCGCCTTCGGGAAAGGCGGCGTCGACAATCGTCTGTCTACTCAACTCTTCGCTCATCTTAGGAAATCTAGCAGACTGGGTTGAAGCACACGAGCGCCCACGGCGAGCGCCGCTCGAAATGTGGTTTCCGCAGTAGTCAATTTAGTTATCCCCTCGGCGATATCAAGGTCCTGAAGCTCGGATCTGAAACGTTTCGCGCTGATGCTGACCTGCTGAAGACGGTCTTCATTGATCAGCATACGCTTGGCTCTCGCGCCCAGCAGCGTCCGCGAAAGGCCCACCGCGTCGAGGGCCGAGTCGAAGTCGGTGAGCGCCGCTGAACTGATTGCCGAAATATTGCCCCCGTCGATCGCGTCGAGCACGGTCTTGAAGGCCTTGAACGCCGTTTGAAAAACGCCGGTCCCCGCCCCGTCGTCGCCCGCGATGTTGATCGCGATGGTATGGCCGGTATCGAGCTCCGCAAGGATGCTCTTGGTGTTTCCGCTGTACGTAACTGCTAGCGCGTTGAGCGCGAATGGCTTCACCTTGGTCCGCGTTCCGGAGAACAGGTAACGACCGGCGAACTGCTGGTTTCCGACCGTGATGGCGTCGTCGAATAACTGGAAGAGTTCCTCGCGGACGGCCAGCCTGTCGTCAGTGCCGAGGGTCCCATTGGCCACACGTACGGTCAATTCGCGCGCCCGCTGCAGGTCCGCGGTGAGCTGTCCAAGCCCCGCCTCGCTTATGTTCATGAAGTCGCGGCCCAGCGCTGTGTTGCGTTCGTGTTGCTCGATTCGCTTTATTTCCGAATCGATAAGGAGAATCGTTCCAATAGCGTTGGGATCGTCTTCAGGCGTGTTGACGACTCTGCCCGACACCAGTTGTTTCTGAAGCTCCGACAGCGTCCGGGAATTGCGACGCAGGCCGTTGATGAAGTTGGCGTTGAGTAGCTGAAGCGTAACTTTGTTAGCCATCTGCCTGCGCTGTGCGGTGATTCGCGGTCACGGTACCTATTGAATTATCGGCCGATTATGCCGAGACGATTAACGATCAGGTCGAGTAGTTCGTCTATTGAGGTCAGAACTCGGGCGGAACCCTGAAACGCGATCTGAAAGCGGAGGAGATCCGCCGTCTCCTCGTCAAGCGAGACGCCCGATGTGCTCTGGCGGGTAGCGTTGATGAGACCGAGTAGATCTTCCTGATTGTCGGCGGCGGTGGAGTTTTGACGGGTGTCGGCCCCAAGGCTGGACACGGTAGCGCGGTGGAACTCGTTAAAGCTCGTATTCCCCAGCGCCGTGAACGTGTCTATTCCTATGTTGGACAGATTCAGAGCGCCGATTCCGTCTCCTTCTTCGTTATAACTTGACGATGCGGCAAGCACCGTAAGCGAAGTAAGAAAGGAAGAATGCGTGTCGATATCGCGCGCTGCAATTCCCGTGACGGCCGTTATTCCCTGGAAAAAGTTGTTACCCGTGGTTATGGAATCCGCTCCGCCATCGGTCAGATCGGCGGTGACGTCGAACGTCAGCGTCAACCCGGTGATCAAACCCGCATTCGCAGCGCCTGCCGTAAACGTCTTGGTTACCGCGGCTGACGCTGATCCGCCGACAGGCGTGAACGTAATGGCCACCGTGCCCGCGCCGACGTCGGGGACAATGCTGAATGATCCGCTGATGTCGACGGCGCTCGCAATGTCCCCACCGGTCGAAAGTACCAATCCGTCGGCAACGGTAATGGTGGTTGTCGTGCCTGTAAACGCGGCCGCGGCAGTTAGGGTCACGCCGGGAATCAGAGTGTTTTTCGTCCCGCCGGCTGTGATCGTTCCCGTAATTGCCGTTGAGGCCGACCCGCTGGTGGGCGTGAACGTCGCCGTCAGATTCCCAGCCCCGTCGGATGTGATCGTGTAGGAACCGGTGCTTCCAAGAACGCTCGAAATCGCGGTTATGTTTTCAGCGCCGCTAGGTTCAAGTCCGTATTGACCTCGATGGAGGGCGTTCGTCTCGGCGATGAGGTTCGACGTGTATGTGTCGAGCCGGCTGAGAATCCCGGTGGACGCCGCCACCGAACCAAGCTTGACATCCCGCGCGTCAATCAGACCGGCCAGAGTGCCGTTGCTCGGGCTCAGGACGGTCGAAAACGGTGAATAGACGATGTCGTCAAAACCCGTGGTTACGTTAACCGCGGTAGTAAGAGAAAAGGTCTTGTCGCGGGCGACGATAAGCATTCCTTCGATCCGAACATCAACCTCACCATTCGCGTGGGACGTGATCTTGATACCGACCAATTTGCTCAGGTCGTCCAGCAGCACATCTCGACGGTCCATCAAGTCATTCGCCGGACTGTCACCGGCTGATCCCCGAGCGATCTGCGTGTTCAACGTCGCGAGCTCGGTGGCAGTGGCATTTATTTCGTTAACGCCCGCAACGACGCGATTGTTGAGGTCGCTTTGGATGGTCGTGATCCCCTCGTACGCGCGACCGATGCGAAAGGCGAACGTCCGCGCCGACTCAATCACCGCGGTACGCGCGGATGTGTCTTCGGGAAATCCACTCAGGTCTTGCAGGGCGTCGAACAGGTTTTGCGCCACACTGGAAATCGACGATTCCGAGGGTTCCCCAAAGATGGCTTCGACCTGCCTAAGCGTGTCGCGAATGGCCTCAAACTGCCCGAGCTGCTCGCTCCCCTCTCTGAACTGCAGGTCCAGGAACGAGTCGCGGTTGCGGGTGACGACGGCTGCCCTGACGCCAGTGCCCAGCACGCCGCGACCGGGCTGTGCTGAAAGCCCCGGTAGGTTAATGGGATCGGTCGCCTTGAGAGGCGCGGTCTGTCTGGAGAACCCCTCGGTGTTCGCGTTGGCGACGTTGTGAGCCACCGTTTGCAGCGACGATTGCTGCGACAGAATTCCGCTAAGGGCGGTGCTTATTCCTTGTAGCAGCCCTGCCATCTACACGCTCACCTTCGGTTCTCGTCGGGCTTCGTTATCCGCGATTACGCCCACAACTACCCGGTATATTCAATGATCGGCCGTCGGCCGCCACTTACTAACCCGCCCGCCCCGGAATACGCGACCACGGGGATCGACTCCGGTGCCAGCGCGGAGATCAAGTTGCTGGTGAGATGAATGCCACTCGTCGCTATGGTTCGATTTCGCTCATTGGCACGTCGAAGGTTTCCAACCACATCCAACAGCCGGACGGTCAAGCCGCCCAGACTGCGATCCAGGCCCGCCGGTATCGCGTCCAGGATTTCCGAAATCGTTGCGTCGGGCTCCAGCCCGAGACGGCTCGAGACAGCGTGGGCCGCAGACTGCCTTCGGGCTTCCACAGCGGCCGCTCGCGATGCTTTGACGGTCTTTAAATCGACCACCAATCGAAGCGAGTCGGTTTGCAGGGTGCGTAGGAAATCGGTCTCTGTGACCGTGTCCTCAAGTAGGTTCTCATAATTCGAAATGGCGTCGGAAATCGCATCTTCCAACTCGCTGATAGCCACTGTCAGGGCGTCAATATCTAGGGACATGCAACAAAAATTCCTGCGCCGCTGCAGCGCGGCAAACTATCCGGCTAGCCGCTACGGGCTAGATGATGCCGTTTTCGATCAGCTTCCGGGCCAACTCGCGTGCGGAAACTTGGTAGGTTCCGTCCTCTATGGCCTGTTTGATGGCGTCGATTTTTTCCTGGCGAACTTCGGGCGAGTCATTCACGGCTTGACGTACCACCGACAGCTGCTTGGCCTCGCTGGACAATGTCACCGCATCCGATACCGATCCGCCGCTGGAAACGGCGTCCCGGCCTGTTACGCCCTTCCCGCTCCGGGAAGTCCGGTTGATCCCCAGGGCATGGGACGCTTGTTCAACTCCCTTGCTACCGTCTATGGGAACCACTGAGTCTCACTCTCTTGAGCCTGCGGCCCTGAAATGAAGCCACAGGCCAGTTTCCTACCTCACCATAATAGTCGGCATGTCCGCCGCGCGCTTTAGGCCTTTTTGCATAATTCCCGAGATTTATCTGCGCAGCCTGGTGGCCAGAGCCAGCATCTCATCCATCTGACGTAGGGCGTTCAGGTTCAATTGATACGCACGCTGAGCCAAAATTATGTTTGTCATCTCCGTCGCAACGTCCACGTTCGACGATTCAAGCGCGAACTGCTTTAGCACGCCACTGGTACCTACGCCGGGTGAAAGTACGGACGCGGCGCCTGACGCGGCGGTCTCCACGAAGAGATTCGAGCCTATCGCATCGAGACCACGGTCATTGTCAAAGACGGCGAGTTGGATCGTGCCAATTTCCTGCTGAATGAAAGAGCCGGGACTATCCGGATCGGGCACATCCACGTCTATCACGCCCCCAGCGGAGATTCTCAACGCGATGGCTTCGGTCGGCACGGTGACCGTTGGTTGCAGGACGTACCCGGAAGAATTCACAAGATTTCGATTGGAGTCCATGGCAAATGAGCCGTCGCGCGAATATGCTGTCGTGCCGTCCGGCTGAATCAGTTGGAAGAACCCGTTGCCCAGAATCGCGAGATCGAATTGATTATCCGTGATTGCAAGGCTCCCGGGACTGAGGTCGATGCTTGTCGCAACAAGCGACGAGCCGGTGCCGACCTCCGGAAGAATCATCTTTTCCGCGGGATCGAGCCCTACGTTGTCCGCGGACAGTTCCGCGTACAGACGGTCCGCGAACTCGGCTCGGGATCCTCGGAACGCCGTTGTATTGACGTTGGCGAGGTTATTGGCGGTGACCTCAAGGAATTTCCTATTCGTCACCGCCCCGGTAAATGACGTTTGAAATGATGAAAGCATTTGGTTATCCCACCCGACCGACTTCGCGAACTGCCTGGGCCAGGGATTCGTCTTGCATTCGAAGGAGTGCCTGAGCCGCCTCGTAAAGGCGGAGCGTGGAGAGCATCTCCGCGGATTGGAATTCTGCGTCTACGTTGGACTGCTCAAGGAAGCCCTGCAGAACGTGCAGCGACTGAGTCGGCACGGGAGTGTCGGTCGGTCCGGCAGGCTCGAAATGCGAACCACCGATTTTCTTCCAGTCTGATCCCTCGGGAAGATCAAACAAGGCGAGCTGAGCAAACAGCTGCCCGTTTAGCAGCAGCTGCCCATCGGTGAGAATGCGCAAATCGCCGTTCCCGACCGAAATCGTGTTGCCGTCCACGTCGAGCAGGGCCTCGCCAAATCGGTTTACGAGGGTACCCTCAACATCAATGTCAAAGGCGCCGGCTCGCATGTACGTATCTTCTCCGTTCGCCCCGCGCAGCCTAAAGAACCCATTTCCAATAATCGCCAGGTCCAAGGGCCGATTTGTCTGCGCCACGGGACCGTCGGTCAAGTCGACGGCGACCGGGAGAAGCTCCAGCCCAGCACCCGCCCGCCCAACGATTGCGCTTGCTCGTTCCACTGCGCCAACGCCGCGGTCTCTCCTGAGCGCCAATAGAAGGAGCTTGTCAAACTGCTGGGATTGCGGGATGTCCTGCTTGTAACCGACGGTGTTGATGTTGGCGAGGTTGTTCCCAATGATCTGTTGCTCGGCGACCATGGCGGCCATGGCGGTGACGGCGCTGTAATAACCCTCTAGCACGAGGCGCGCCCATCGGGGTCGACGGTCGAACTAAGCGGTCTTACGGAACGCCACGACCAACTCGACCTCTGAGCGGGAGGCTCTGGTGCGCTTTGCAATGTCGGGAATGCTGATACCCTGCTCCGCGAGTTCGAGAATGATCCTTCGCGTATCGCTTTCGCCAGAAACCCCGGCCGGTTGCGGTTCAGCATTACGCCGCCCGTCCTCTTGAGGTTCATCGACGGCGCCGGTCGGCTCAGCTTCGTCTTGCGGCTCTCCGAGCACTTCGTCGGCCGGCGATTCACTTGATTCTCGAACGATGGATGTGACCTCATCAGCAGGCTCAATCTTCCCGAGATCACCGGGATCACCATTACCTGGCTCCGCGGTGAGGCTACCGACGCCCGAAGGACTTTCCGATTCAATAGGTACCCCGGATTTTTCTGGCCCTAACTGGCCAATCCTATTCTCGGCCGAATCCAAGAGCGCCTTGAGTTGCGTAGTGCGTCGATCGACGTCGCGGCGGATTTGATCGGAAGCCGTTTCCAACCATTGAGTCGTGTCCGCGACGCTCCGCTCGAGTTCTTCGATTCGGGCGTTGAGGTTGCCTCGGTCCACGCGTCGCGCCAGGCTCCGAATCCAGAAGTAGAAATAAACGAGGGCACTGACGATAGCTATCTGCAGGATGAACGTCAGGACTGGATCCAACAACGCTCCCCTTGTAAAAAACCGCCGCCGAACGGCGGCCAGCCGCGCAGGTCTATGATGCCTCCCACGCCGCCGGCGCGGTACGCTTTCTCCGAGAGATCACCGTTCGAATCGTTATCGCCCTGTTCTCCCACTCCTAGATCTTCTTCTTCCGGCTGGCCTTCTGATTCCGACTCGGTGTCCATACGTGTGCGATCGATGACTTCCAGTTCCTTCACGCTTTGGCGGCGATCTGCGATCACGTTTTGGAACTGAGCCGTCAGGACCTCCTGGTTGGCCCGGCCGATACCCTGCTGCAACTCCTGAATCCGCTGGACGCGGACACTTTCGGCGACCAGCGTTCGAAGTTCACCAAGGCTTACAGGCATGCGACTGATTCCGAATGTTTACTCGCGAGTCCGGTGGACCGGTTACGGGGAGCGCTATGCCACCAAGACTCCTAACTCGTAAATTCCAGTTTATCGTCCCCTCATCTGAATTATCGGCCGTTTTCGGCAGTTATTCCCGGATAGCGCTCAGACTATGTTGGTAGCCGGGCATGCCCCCGCGTCTCGAGGTGGGCACGCAACTTGAGCACCGCGCGCGCATGAATCTGGCAAACCCGCGACTCGGAAATTTCCAGTACTTGACTGATTTCCTTCATCGTCAGGTCCTCGTGGTAGTAGAGGGATAGCAGCAGCCGCTCCCGTTCGGGAAGCTGTTCGATCGCGCCGGTCAACTCGTCCTCTAGTTCCCGCAATTCGGCTTCAAGGCTGGGGTCCGGGCTGCCTTCGTCCGGGATTGCGTCCCCCACGGAGATGGGATCACTCTCTTCGGCTACTTCGACCGGTCTGTCCAGCGAGAACGTTGCAACGGACGTGTTGGCCAGGGTGTTTCGGTATGATTCGACGCCAACCCCGACTCGGTCGGCGACCTCCTCGTCGGTTGGCCTGCGCTGTAGCTCGACCTCGAGTTCCGACATTGCCTTCGTGATCTCTCTTACCCGCTGCCGGGCCGAGCGCGGAATCCAATCGAGCGAGCGCAGCTCATCGATGATCGATCCGCGAATTCGGGCTATGGCGTAAGTTTCGAACTTCACACCGACGGTTGGATCAAACCGCTCGACGGCGGTGATCAGACCAATAGTGCCGTAGCTGAGAATGTCTTCTGATTCCAGGATGTCCGGAATCGTTACGGCGAGCCTGCCCAGCACGTATTTGACCAGGGGCACGTACTGGATGATGAGCTTTTCACGGATTCCGGAATCGCCGTTACGCTTGTATTCCATCCAGAGTCGCTGGACTTCCTCGGGAGTTCGCATCAACCGCTTTCCGATCGGAACCTAATGTTGGCGGTGCGCATTAATCGCCCGCGGATACCCACGACCAAGGAGCACATCGAAGGCTCAAACGTCACCAAAGAACTACTCGGCCAGCAACTTCAGAGTTTCAGACAGTTTACATCTAGGTGGATGTTGTCCCGGACTCCTGCTCGGTCTGCTCATCCTCTTGGTCATCCGCTCCGGCGTCCAATTGCGGCTGGGCGCCGACGGCTTCTTCAGTCGCATCGTCTTGGGCTCCCGCCGCTTCCATCAGGTCTTCATCAACGTCAATGATTTCAGGCTCATCCACCTTGACGCTGACCGGGACCGGCGCGATCCCCGGAAATTCCATAATCGCGTCCGTGATGTAGCCAATAAGCGACAATCCGATGAAAGCCGCGGAACTCCAGAGGAGAGCCATCAATACGTGCGTGCCTGAAAGCAGGCCCACCAAGAAGACGAGGAGGAACCCGACACCCCCCACGAAGAACGAAATGGCCAACGGGATGTTGATGACCGCCGCCGCCTCCTCCTCCTCGCCATTCTGATCCTCTTCCAGGACCTCAATATCAGCCCCTTCGTCGTCTTCGCGAACGTCATCGTCCTGGGCGGTCTCCACGGACTGCCGAGCGCGCTCAATCGCCGACGACGCCACACTCTCAGGGTCCTCTTGCGCGGAATCCTGCTCCTCAGTCACTGCCAAACCCCTGATGGACGGCCGATCATTGTTGAGCCGAGATTAATTAGCTCGATCCTACACGGCGATTGCACGTTCACGCCGGCGTACGATCCGTTGGACAAACTCGAGTATCCCGTTTCGGCCGTCGAGGGGGCGGTCGTCATTCAAGAGCCGTTCGGCCAGGATCTCTATTCCTTTCGCGACGGGGGATCTGGGATAGGAAATCAGCAACGCCTCCTGCTTGCGAATGGCGCTTGAAACGTTTGAATCGTCGGGAAGATAGCCAAGATCGCCAATATCGAGATTGAGGAAACGTTGTGCGACAGCGGATATCTGCTCCGAAGCCGCCTCGGCAATCTGCCTGTTGGGGGCTCTGTTTACGAGAAGCCGAAACGACGATATCCCAGAATGCTGCCAAAGGACCTTTATGAGCGCGTAGGCATCCCTGATCGACGTGGGCTCCGGCGTGGCAACGACCAGTACCTCCTGAGCCGCCGCCGCGAGACTGATAACGTCGCTCCCAATTCCGGCAGGCGTGTCAATCAAAACCACGTCGGCATCGGCGCCCATCTTGGCCAGCTGCGCCAGCACTTGAGTCCGATCATGTGGGTCCATGTCGGCAACGCCGAGCAAACCCGATGCGCCGGGGATCAGTCGGAGACCAAACGGACCCTCAACGATGATGTCGTCGAGCGATTTGTGTCCGCTGATGACGTGCTGGATCGAATAGCTCGGGTCGAGGTTCATTAATACGTCGAGATTGGCGAGGCCCATGTCACCATCCAGCACGAGCGACCTCATGCCCCGGCGTGCGAAATAGATTCCGAGATTAGCCACCAGCGTCGATTTGCCCACGCCACCTTTGCCACTGGCGACCGCAATCACCTTGGCGGTATCGCCGGTGCCCGCCGAGTCAGGCCCTGCGAGCGCACGGAGGTCGGCCGCCTGGTCGGTCATGCGGTCGGCTGCTCGGCTTCGGAAACCGCCAACGCACCGCCGAGTATGAGCTCAGCCAGGCGAGCTCCGCCGGCCACTTCAATATCGTGTGGAACATCCTGACCGTTCGTGAAGTAGACGATTGGCTTCCCAACTTCGGCGGCCAAGCTCAGCACCGGGCCGTATGTGCTGGTTTCGTCAAGTTTCGTGAAAATGAGACCATCGACCGGCACGACCCCGAAGTGGTCGACAACATCGACCATGTCGCTGTACCTGCTCGATGCGGCAATGGCCAGGTAGACGGTTCTCGAGGAAACTTCCCGAACAAACTCTGCCATTTCATCGAGCATCGCGCGGTTGTGCTGGCTCCGGCCGGGCGTGTCCACAAGGATTATGTCTTTGTCCTGGTGGCGCCCCACGAGGTCTCTTAGTTCAGCGGGCGAATACGCCACATCCAGGCTGAGTCCCATGATTTCCCCGTAGGTGCGCAGCTGCGGAATCGCGGCGATTCGGTAAGTATCAGTGGTAAGCAATGCCACCCTTCGCTGCTCATACAGGCTGAATGAAGCCGCCATTTTGGCGAGCGTGGTCGTCTTACCGACCCCCGTTGGGCCAATCAGGAATATCGTTCTGGACTCGCCGGGCACCACTCGAAGCGGCCCCGCGATCTGAACCCGACTCTCTATGGATTCCTGCACCTGGCTACGCACCCTCGCTTCGTTCTCGAGGGCTTGCGGGCTTAGCGATTTGAAGACTTTGTCGACGATGTCAAAGGCAAGTTCGCGGGTTACGTCTTGGTCTACGAGCTGGCGGTACGTCCGCGCAAGATGGTCGCCAAACTGAGTCACTCGGGACGGCAGTTCACCCGTGTTTTCCATGCGATCAATGGCGTTCTGGACCTCGATGACCGTACGCTGGATCTCACGAATTGCCCGACGGTCCCCGTCCTCCAACTCCCGGCTGGACGGCACGATATCGGGCTTGGCAATCGGCGGGCTCTCAGGGTAATCGGCGTCAATCGCGGCCAGCACTTCGATCCCCGGCCTCCGGAAGTTTCGCCAGAAGCCACCCTCCTGACTCCGTTTTTGGTGCAGGATTATGGCGTCGCGACCAAGTTCGCGACGACTCTGACGCATGGCATCCGCCATGTCTTTAGCGGCGAATTTCTTGATTCTCATGAGGGAACGTCTACAACGGCGTCGGTAATGACACCGGCTCCTTGAGCGAGTTCAGTATATGCAAGCACCACAAGGTTGGGGATGCGCCGCTGGGTCATGCGCCGTACCGCGATTCGGATCTGCTGTGAGCACATCACAATCGGCTGCCCGCCAGCGGCCACGGTGCTTTGCGTCGCTTCGGTTATCTGATCGAGAATCTGCTCGATCTCGTCCGGGGGCAGCGCGACCACCGGGCCTGACGTTGTATCGCGAACCGCACCTGCGATTCGCTGTTCCAATTCGGGATTGAAAAAGACGGCGTGAATGCTCCCGTCATCGGATCTGTATTGCTGGCTGATGGTGCGCCCCAACGAGGCTCGCACGCGTTCTGTCAACACCGCAACGTCCTTGATCGCCCTTCCCTCGTCGGCCAGTGTTTCAAGCACGGTAGCCAGGTCTCGAATAGACACACGCTCCTCCAGCAAAGCCTGCAGCACACGGTGTACGTCGGCGAGACTCAAGACATCGGGCAGAACCGCGTCCACGACCGCGGGCTGCTCGGCTCGAAGATTATCGATTAGCCGCTGGACGTCCTGCCTACCGAGAAGCTCGGCCGCATGCAGGCGAATGAGTTCCGTCAGGTGCGTGCTCAACACCGATGGGGGGTCGACTACCGTGTACCCAAGCGCTTCGGCGCGCTCACGGTCGGCTCGCGTTATCCAAAGCGCCGGGAGTCCGAATGCGGGCTCAGTGGTGCTGATGCCATCCACAACAACGTCGACCGTTCCGGGGTCCATCGCAAGGTAGTGGTCCGTCATGAGTTCGCCCGTTGCAATCTCGACGCCACGGATCTTTACGACGTACGCATTGGGATTGAGTTGTAGATTGTCGCGAATCCGAATCGTGGGGACAACCAGGCCCATGTCCAGCGCCATTTGGCGTCGTATGGCACTGATGCGCTCGAGCACCGTGCCGCCTGCGTCCAGGTCGACCAGCGGTATGAGTCCATACCCGATTTCGAGTTCCATGGGATCGATCTGAAGCAATCCCAGCACCGCCTCGGGTGACTCGATGGTCGGCCGTGCCACCTCCGCGGCGGCCAGTTGCTCCTCGACCCGCACCTCCCGGCGGCGTCCCGCATTTAACGCGTACGCGAATCCCGCCATCGCCGCGGCGATGGCCCCGAAGAGCAGAATGGGCATCCCAGGTATCAATCCGAGGGCGGCGATTATCACCGCCACGACGTAGACCAGACGGCTGTTGTAAATTGTTTGGCTGAGGAGTTCGGTTCCCAGATCGGATTCGCTCGCCGTCCGTGTGACGATGATTCCGGTTGAGGTGGAGATCAGCAGAGCCGGAATCTGGGTGACCAATCCATCGCCCACGGTCAGGGATACAAAAGTCCCCAACGCCTGCTGAATATCCAGCCCACGCTGGAGCACGCCCACGGCGATGCCGCCGACGATGTTCACCAGGATGATGATGATCGATGCGATGGCGTCGCCCCTCACGAACCGGCTTGCACCGTCCATCGCTCCGTAGAAATCGGCCTCGCGCTCAACATCCCGGCGCCTGCCTCGCGCCTGTTCCTCATTGACGATCCCGGCATTGAGATCCGCGTCGATCGAAAGTTGCTTCCCTGGCATTGCATCGAGCGTGAACCTGGCCGCTACTTCCGCAACCCGCGTGGCTCCGCTCGTGATGACCACGAACTGGATCGTGGCCAGAATCGCGAAGACTATGAGCCCTACGACCAAGTTTCCCGCGATTACAAAGTTTCCAAACGTTTCAATTACGTCGCCGGCCGATGCCTGACTGAGGATTAGCCGCGTGGATGAAACATTGAGGGCGAGTCGGAAAAGGGTGACGATCAATAACAGCGACGGAAAGACTGAGAAACTGAGCGCTCCGGTAACGCTCATGGCCGTGAGTAGGATTATCAGGGCGATCGATATATTCACGCCGATAAGGAGATCCAGCAATCGTTCCGGGATGGGGATAACCAGCATCAGAACGATCGCGACCACGCCGGCAATGACAATTAGGTCAGCCTGACGCAGAACGCTTTTCAATGGCCCTTGTCCAGCTCGCTCAGCTGCCAACTCGCGCGCCTCTCATTCGGTATACAAATGCGAGCACTTCCGCAACCGCCTGGTAAAGCGAGGCCGGAATCTCATCGCCGATTTCGGCGGTG
The DNA here is from genome assembly GCA_963663595.2 of Chloroflexota bacterium. Taxonomy (GTDB): domain Bacteria; phylum Chloroflexota; class UBA11872; order UBA11872; family VXNJ01. The sequence goes on from CAXXGZ010000003.1 coordinate 1,709,834, forward strand.
CGGTTGAGGGTTTGAGCCAGTGGCGGGTTTTGGACGATCGGAACGTTGTTTTCCTCAGCAATCCTCCTTATGCGATCCGCGATAAGGAGTTCACCCATTGCCACGACGGTCGGCGCCCCAGATTCAGCGGGGTCATATTTGAGTGCGACGGCGATTTCGGTTGGGTTCGTGATCACGACGTCAGCCTCGGGCACTTCGGCCATCATGCGCTGGTTGGCGAGGGCGCGACCGCGCTCCCTGAACCTGCCTCGGAGGAACGGATCGCCCTCCGTGTCCTTCCGTTCTTGGCGGACCTCCGTGAAACTCATCTTCAGACCGCGTCGATGCTGATACCGCTGCCAGGCGTAATCGAGTATCGCGATGACCATCAATATGGCCACGGCCTTCATTGCCACCTCGAATGCCAGGTTCGGAATCAACAGCCAGCTCGATCGCGGGTCTGTAAACGCAAGAGTTACCATCCGATCCACGTTGTCATTCACGACGAACCAGAACATGAGCATGAGCAACGTGAGTTTGAGGAGCGATCGGACAAGATCGACCAGAGCCTTCGGACTGACCAAACGCTTGGCGCCTGCGAGAGGGTTGATACGGCTCAGATCGGGCTTTAGCGGGTGCCCTGTCAATAGGATTCCAGATTGCAGCAGATTCGCGAATAATCCGGCGGTCAGGGCGATAAGTATCACGGGAACTCCAGCGAACAGGGTTGCCCGCGCGGCAGGTCCAAATATTTGAAAGACCGTCGCCCTTGTCACTTCATCCGTGGGGATCGAAGTCAGGTAATACTCCATGTTCGCCCCGAGCGTCTCGAAAATCCGGCCGCCAAACGCGCGCAGCGCGAGAAAGCTGAATAGCAGTACGATCGCGGTGTTGACCTCAGTGCTCTTGGCAACTTGGCCTCGCTTCCGTGCCTCATCAAGCCGTTTCGGAGTCGCCGGCTGGGATCGTTCTTGTGCCACGATCTAACTCGCCACCGAGACCCGCATCGACTGCATGATCAGAATGAAGATCTCGTCAAACACGTCGGTCATCGCGGAAAGCAGAGCAGGCAGCGTCAAGATCAAGAGGGTTAGCGCGATCACGATCTTGGCCGGGGCCCCGATGAGGAAGACGGGCATCTGCGGTATCGTGCGGGCGATGATGGCCATGGCGATGTCGGCGATGAACAACGGCACCAATATCGGCAGCGCTATGCGAAGTGTTATCTCGAACATTGTGGTACCGGCCACTATGAACTGATTCAACAGCGCGTCGCCTTCCGGTCCGGTCCTGGGGAAAAATTGGCCGATTGGAACCAATTCGTACGATTTGTGGATAGCCCTGAGCATGGCGTGATGTCCATTCACGGCCAGGAAAACCAACACGGCTAACACCAAGTAGAGCTGATCGATAATGTTCCCCTGCTCGCGAGACAGAGGGTCCATCACATTCGCGAAACCGAACGACGACTGCATTCCAATGATCTGAGCTGCCATTCCGATCCCTGTAAAGAGCATCGTGGTGAGGAATCCAACCATCAGGCCAAAACCCACTTCTTTGACAAGGAGCAGCAGGAACATGCCGAAGGGCGCCGGCACAATAACGTCGCCGCCGACACCGGCTATCAAAAAGGTCACCGCAATGAATCCGCCCAAGAGCGTCCGTATCTGTACGGGCACGGCAAAATGACCGAAGAGCGGCGCAACGCTGAGGAATGCCGTGAGGCGGGCAAACATGAGCAGTGCAACCTGCAGATCCTGGAGGCCGAACCCGACGGTTAGAATGGCCGAATGTTATGTCAAGATCAGGCGCCAGGCAATAGGTCGGATCGGGCGCAGATCGCGTCCTGGACGGACGTTATCTCAGTACTTGGCTTATCTGTTCGAAGTTCTGGCGCGCGAACTCCACGATTTTGGTCATCATCAGCGGACCCAGCAGGACGATCACGATGCCGACACCGATAAGTTTCGGAACGAAGGTAAGAGTCGGCTCAGTGAGCTGAGTCACTGCCTGGAAAACGGCTACGCTCAGACCGATGATCAAAGCCACTGCCATTACCGGCCCCAGCACGATCAGCGCGGTGAGAAGAGCCTCCCGACCCATGTTTAATACGTCGGCGCTTGTCATGAACCGATCTTACAAGAAGCTGGTAACCAGCGATCTCGATATCAGCCCCCATCCATCGACGAGTATGAAGAGTAGCACTTTGAACGGCAGCGATATCACGATCGGCGGCAGGAAGAAGATACCCAATGAGATGAGCGTTGCGGCGATAACCACATCGATAACGAGGAACGGAACGAAGATAAAGAGCCCCATTTGGAATGCGGTTTTCAGTTCACTTATCACAAACGCTGGTATGAGAATGTGGGTTTCAATGTCGTCGCGGGTTCGCAGCTGGGGCTTGTCGGCCAGGGAAAGGAAAAGCGCCAAATCGTTGCCGCGAGTCTGCCGAAACATGAATTCCCTCACCGGGACAATTCCCCTGTCAAAAGCCTGTTGCTGGCTTATCTCATTGCGGAGAAACGGCTCCAGCGCAACGTTATTGACTTGTTCGAACGTTGGAAACATCACGAACAACGTTAGGAAGAGGGCCAGACCAGTCAGAACCTGGTTGGGCGGAAGCTGCGGGATGCCCATGGCGTTCCGAAGCAGAGACAGCACCACGATGATTCGCGTGAAGCCCGTCGTGAGAACAATGATCGCCGGTGCGAGGCTGAGTACCGTAATGAGCATAAGGACCTGCAACCCGACGGAGACCTGCTGAGCATCGTCGGGTTGGGTGGCTCCCACCGTCACGCTCGGTATCGGGATCCCAGCCTCGGTTAACTCGCACGCCGATGGAAGAAGTATCCCAAGGGCGGCTATTCCCAGAACCACGCAGCCCCGCCGCCGGGGAGGAGAGACAGGAATGATGTTCTTGGAGGAGCTGGTGGAGCGGCTAGTTGGAGGTCGTCGATGCACGGGAACTGGCTGACCCGGCGGATTCGGGGGCGGACCGAACTAGGCTTCGAAGCCTATCGGTCACGTGTCGAAAAGGAGCCTCACCGGAGCCTCTCGTCTCGGCCTCCACGTTTTCGGCTTCGGCCATGACCTGATCGAAATCAACGTCACTCACCCCAGACCTTCGCCGAAGATCGAGCATGTCCTCTGGACCATCGACCTCCGTCAGCAACGTGACCTCCGAGGCCGTAGCGCCAATCACCAAAATTCTGCTTCCCAGATCGACCGTATATATCGTGTGTCCAGGGCCCAGTTGAGCGCGGTCGAGGACCTGGAATGAACCGCCCGGGGTCTCTGAGCCCAAGACCTTGCCGATGCGAGATTGGAATCGTCGCAGAAGCCAAAGAACGCCGCCGATCAGGACGATCACGAGTCCGAGCTTCACCACCATATCCAAGATCAGGCGGCCCCACGGCTGCTCCCGGGCAAGCCCCAGGTCTGCGTCGTAAGGAGCCACGATAGGCTCGGACCCATCACCTGATGGAATAGGCGTCGATACGACGCCGACAGGAGTGGGCGCGGTCGAGAACACGGACAGCAGGGCCATCGACCCGACGAGCAAAACGATCAGGATCAGACCGGTCCAAATCCACCCGCTTCGGAAAACGCCGGTTCGGCTGCCTCTGGCCGCGGTTAAGCCCGACCATGAGGTGGGGCTCGCGGAGTTGAGTTGAGAATACCGCCCTAAATTCGACGTCCAGCTGGAAAACTGGCGTCTCATCTCAAGCCAAAGACTCTATTCGCTTCTTCGGATCCAAGATGTCGGCTATTCGTATGCCGAAGCTGTCATCGACGACGACGACCTCGCCGGTTGCTATGCGTCGATTATTGATCAGGATGTCCACAGGCTCGCCGGCGAGCTTCTGAAGCTCGACCACCGAGCCCGAACCCAGAGCCAGAATATGGCGCACTGACATCTGCGTCCGGCCAAGCTCAACCGTCAGCTCAAGCGGCACGTCAAGCAGCAGATCGAGGTTGTTTCCCGACGGATCGGCCATCGGCTCCGCGTCCGCGAACTCCACCGGCCGAATCGCGCCTGCACCGTCCGCGGGCGACTCCTCCTGCTGTTCGGCGATGGCCGTCTCAGGCTGATCTTCACCCTCTGGAAGGTCCACCGTTTCGGGAGCGCTCTCCTCAGTCATCGTCCATACCGGCGGCAACAGGTACATCGCCCTGGATGGCCTCGATCAGATCCTCCGGGATATCGTAATCGGTCGTGGTTTCCTCAATCTTAATGGCAATGTACTTGCCCGATCGCTTCGGCGTGGCTTTGAATTTCATCTGCTCGCCCACGTAGACCGAGATCGGTTCGTCGCGTTTCTGATCGAGAACAAGGACATCGTCCTTCTCGAGTTGCAGCACGTCGGAAAATGTCAGATGGGCCCGACCGATCACTGCTTTGACCGGCATGCGCACCGTTTGCAGCGATTCAATTATGGAACTCATGTTGTTTCTGTCGTCGCCGCGGCGCTTCCCAAAGAGCGCACTTGCGCTCAGCTTTCCGATGATCGGTTCCAGCACGGCGTACGGTAAACAAACCGTCATCGTACCGGTGCTTTCGTTCATGCGCAGCTCGAAGACTGCTACCAGGACGGTATCGGTCGCAAGCGCAACTTGAACGTACTGAGCGCCGACGTGAGTGTCTTCAAGCGCCGGGTCCAGCTCGACGATGTTGGCCCACGCATCTCGATAGCTTGCCAGTCCGGTCCGAACGATGCCCTTGAGCAACCCCAGCTCGATGTCCGTGAGCTCGCGACTCACCTCCATCGGCTTGCCCACTCCACCGAGAAGCCTGTCCACCATTGAGTAGGCGCTTTCCTCGCTTATCTCCCAAAGGATTGCAGGGGGCAATGGATCGAGGCTGATCACGCTGATTACGGAGTGTTCTCCCAGCTCTCTGATGTAGTCCTCGTAATTGCTCTGGTCGACCGATGAAAGCGTTACCTGCACCGCGAGCCGGAGCTGCGATGTCAAGGAGGTTGTGAGCATTCGGGCGACGGACTCATGTATGCTCGGAGCGCTCAGCTGCTCCTTGGAAACGCTGCTCCTTGGAAACCTTGCTGGGACGTCGGAAATCATAGAGGCGCACATTCCGCGCCATTGAACGCTCGGCCACCTGGATCTCAGATGACGGCGCCTGCTCCTCCCCCTCGGACTCGTCTCCAAAGGCTGAAAGAAGGGCATCGATCTCGGATTGAGAGAGGACTTTTCCCTCTTCGGCCAATTCCCTCGCCGCCTACTGCAAAAAGAACTTGGTGAAATATACGCCGATCACGGTGTGGGGAGCAGCGAACTCGTTAGCCACGATTGTTATGTCGTCCTTGAGCTCCTTCTTACCGTCCTCGGTAAGGAGCTTCTCCCCGCTCCTCGCAGAGATGATCGTATTGATACCATCCTCAATGAGCGCCATCGCCGGTTCAACCTCGGCCTTGAAAACCTCCACCAGGCCCGGCTTCTCATCGGGACCAGCTTCAGCAATTTCGTCGGTCGCCGCGAATTCCAGCACAATTGTAACCTGCAGAACAGAGAACGGCCCTTCGCCCGAGAGATTGACAACGCGCTCGGCGATCTCAACCGTGGGACCCACCTCGAATGACCCTAATTCACGCCCCTCGGCCGCCTTGGTTGTGACGGCCCGACGCCGCGGGGCGGCCTCACCCTCTGCAGTAGATTCGGCCTTTGTGTCGGCTGCGGCAGGCTGCTCGGCTTCGAGCGGCGGCTCCTCTTCACTGCCAAAAAACATCGGTCCTATTAAGAAAAACCCCGCGACCCCCGCCACCACGACCGCCACGACCGCCACGACCGCCACGACGGCAATAATGATCAACCTCATACGCGGCTGTTCATGGCGACTGAGCCTCACCTGCACCGGTAGTTGGACCCGGCAATCCGGCGGCGGGCTCGATGGCGCGACCCGCTTCGGCCGGCGGGGCCGGCTCCGACTCCCCGGCGCTCAAGCCGCGGGCGGAACTGGCAGAGGACTCGTCAGGGTACAAGATCACAATTGATGCGCGGCGGTTGCTGAGCCTACCTTCGAGCGTGTCATTTGGACCGAACGGTCGCAGATCGGACCAACCCGCATAATGGAGCCTGTCGCGATCGATTCGGCCGAACTGCTCCAAGAATTGAAGCACCGAAAGCGCCCTGGCTCCAGAAAGATGCCAGTTTGTCGGAAAGGCCTCGTTCTGCGGCGGGATGCTGTCGGTGTGTCCCTCGACCCTGACATCGTTCGTCAGATTCTGCAGAATGTCCGAGACGGCGTCCAGCACGAAGTATGACTCGGGTCGAAGATCCGCCCGGGTAGTTAGAAAGAGCAAGTCCCCCGCCAAGTTCACCACAATGCCCTCGGCGGTCTGCTCCACGCTGACCTTGTCTTCGAGGCCGTTGGCCGTGACCAGCTCGTCGATCTGATTGCTGATGTATTGAAAGTCCTTCTTGATCTTGCTGCTGCTGCTGCCACCGGTCCCAACCCCGCCACGCGTAACGGTCTGCTCGACCTGCGATGTAAATCGGGCCATCACTCCCGTGCCGCCGGGGGATCCCTGAACCGTGGAGGTTCCAGCAAACGACCCTATCCCTTGGAACGCCGATGCCAGGGAGCCGACCAATTTCTCAAACTTCTCCTGGTCCACGTTTGACATCGCGTAAAGTATGATGAAAAAGACGAGCAGCACCGAGATCAAGTCCGCATACGTCAACAACCACTTCTCGCCACCGCCCTCGTCAACTACCGGCCTGCGTCGCATGGCTACTACTCCCGGCCTATGCCTCTACGGCTTCCGCGCGCTCGGCGCGGTCGGCCGGCGTCAGGAAACCCGTAAGCTTCTCTTCAACAAGCCTCGGGTTGTCGCCTGCCTGAATGGACATTATTCCTTCAACCGCCATGGTCTTGAGTTGAATCTCGTTCGTACTCTTCATCGTCAAACTTTTTGCTATCGGAGCGAATGCCACATTGGCCATTACGACCCCGTACAGCGTGGTCAAGAATGCAATCGCGACGCCGGCTCCCAATTCCTCGGTGGGGCCGCCGAGATTCGCGAGCACGGCGATCAGACCCATGACGGTCCCCGTAATACCGAACGCCGGACCGAATGAGGCGATGTCCTCCATCATCTTGTAGCCAACCCGGTGCCGCGCTTCCATGTTTATAACGTCGATCTCCAGGATCGCCCTGACCTGATCGGGGTCCGTGCCGTCGATTACGACCGTAAGACCCTTACGGATAAGGGGATCTTCTATGGAGCTTGCCTCTTCCTCCAGCGAGAGAAGCCCCTCGCGCCGCGCCTTCTCCGCCAGGTTCACGAGCTGGGTTATCGTCTCGCTCGCGTCCTGTTCGGGCTGTCGCAGCGCAATCATGAACATCTTAGGCATTTTCAGAAATCCCGCGAGTCCATACGACACAATTGTCACGCCGAACGAGCCGCCGAACACGATGATCATCGAACCGATATTGATAAGGCCCGTGAGGTCGCCGCCACCCATGATCACGCTTGTGCCCAGGGAGCCCAACGCCACGAGAAGGCCGATAGCTAGACTTATGTCCATCTAATCCACCAGCCGTTGAGTATTCGATCCGGAAAATTAATCACGTGTTAGCCAATATCGGCCTCAGAACTAATATCTGGCCGGGGGCGACTTACCGGTCCGAGCGGCTCGAGTTGCGACGTTTCGGCGATGCGAAATTTCACGCTCCACCGGGCGAGCTTCTTCGGAAAAGACGGTGTGAAACCCAGAGTAATTCTCACCAGCAGACTTGTAAGGCACGTTATCACGCATAATCGGCTTAAACGTCGGTAAAGCAACGTTCGTTGGAAACCCTTGGCCGTCGCTCCTTGCGCTTGAATTGTCGGGTTTGCGGCCCAAAACTGAAGAACTCGGTATTTAGCGCGCTTCCTAGAACCGAGTCGTCGAACCAGGCATCCGTGAGCGTCGACCGCGAGCCGGCCATGCGCTCACCTACATCGTTGAACCGCCCCGGGTTTACCGGAGGCTTGATTGTTTGAGTCCGACGCTGGCAAGTGATTCCTCCTTTCTCCAGTAGGCCGCATTCGAAAGGCCTTGGCCGGGACTGGATCATGCGCTCCTGTTCTGCCTCTCCTGATCTGGTCCAGATAGAAGCGAGACACGTTGGGGATGACCGAAAGGCACGTATGCTTAGGGAGTCGCGGCCGCTAGAGGTGTCTACGTTTTCACGGCGTCCCGGGGGTTATGGAATTGTTGTTCCGCACCGCTCGATACTGGCGCCGCCGATGCGACGTGGAATATCGCGCTGCGTTCGCGCCCCAGGGTTCAAATCCACCGGAATGCGCCGCGAACCCGTCTGAATTAGACGGAGGCGTGCGTTGAGCGCCCGGAGCGGCGAATGGCCCATTACGGGGCAGCGCCAGGCCGTGCGGCTGTTGAAGGGGGCGATCGCCAGCGGCCGGCTGGCCCACGCATATCTGCTTGTCGGGCCGTCTGGTTGCGGGAAGACCTCCTTGGCCCGGGCGTTCGCTCAGACGCTCAACTGCGCCGGGGATAATCCGCCGTGCAACGATTGCGGATCGTGCCTTCGCATAGCCAGGGGTCAGGACTTCGATGTCCGGGAGATTGACCTCCTCGAAAAGCGACAGCAAATTCAGATCGATCAGGTGCGCGAATTCCAGCGGCGCGCATCGCTCAAATCCACGGGAGGGCGATACAAGATCGCGATCGTTCCGCGTGCAGAGCTATTCTCGATCGAGGCGTCCAACGCCTTCCTTAAGATCCTCGAGGAGCCGCCATCGGACACGCTGATTATCCTCGCCACAGCCGCGAAGCGCGCGGTACTGGAGACGCTCTCTTCCCGATGCATTGTGGTTACGATGCATACTCCGTCTCGACACGAAATTCGCAACCTGATTTCGGAGGTGAGCGGGCTGGCCGAGCCGGACAGGGAGTTTATTCTCCAACACGCTGAGGCAAGGCCCGGCTGGGCGCTGGAAGTGGCGACAGATCCCAAAAAGCTGGACAATCTAAAGGAGACGAACGGCACGTTAACGGAAGGACTGCGAGGGGACGTGGAATCCCGCCTCGAAATGGCCGAGGACTTCGCGAGTGGTAGGAGTGCCGCGCTCGAGAATTTGGGCGCGCTGGCCCAGCATCTTGCCGTCGTCGGCCGTGCGGCTGCCACTGCAAGCGCTCCAGACCGTGACGCAGCCCAGCAACTCCATTTCTTCACCGATTGGGCGGCGAATCTGGCAGGCATTCGGTCGGGCATGGACGCGTTGAATGCGAACACATTGGTGTCGGTAACCGTAGAGAACGTGCTTCTCGAGCTCCGTGACCTGAGGTCGCCGGCCGGGAGCTTGATCTAGTTTGGAAAGTACAAATAAATGCCAACGGTAATCGGAGTTCGATTCCGCCGTGCCGGGAGGCTCTACTACTACTCCCCTAGAGACCAGGATTTTGCGGTCAACGACCACGTGGTGGTGCAGTCGGGAGACCACCCGCAGCTTGGCCGGGTCATTCTGGCGCCAACCGAATTGGCCGCAGAGGAAATCCGAACCGAGCTCAAGGAGATCGAGCGCAAGGGCACGCCCGAGGACGTTGCGCGACTGGAGCATTTCAAAGACCAGGCGGAGGCGGCGCTGGAGACGTTCCGTGAACTCGTGCGATCCAGGGACCTTCCCGTCACCCCACTTCAAGCCGAATACAGCTTTGACGGCGCCAATCTCATCTTCCAGTTTTCGTCCGATGAGCGCATCGACTACCAAGCTCTCGCACGCGAGCTGGCCGAGGTGCTTGAAATTCGCGTGGAGCTACGGCAGGTAGGCCCCAGGGACCGCGCAAGGCTCACCGAGGGCCTGGGACGCTGCGGCCTTAGCCTCTGCTGCTCCACGTGGCTGATCGAGCCCGGAAACGTGACTGTAAGGATGGCGAAGGACCAGAATCTTCCCCTCAACCCTTCCAAGATTTCGGGCGTCTGCGGCCGGCTGCTCTGTTGCCTGCGATACGAGCACGAGATGTATCTGGAGGGACCGCTAACCACCGACGGGGCCGACGCCGCCACCGACGACGACGCCGAACCAGCCTCGCAACAGGCCTCTCCAGGCCGGAACCGGTATCAGCCCGAGGACGACCTGGCGCGAAACTTCCTGGCCCCTGGCCTAGATCGCGCCCAACCCGAAGACGGCGATGCGAAAAAGGAATCCAAGCCGGAAACGCCTTCGCGTCGGCGAAGTCGGTCGCGAAGGCGGCGGCGGCGGCGGCGATAGACCTCGTATCACCGAGCCTGAATGTCGGGCCGGTACCACTCGATCGTCCGGCGAAGGCCCTCATCCAACGATATCTTCGGTTCCCACCCGAGCAGCTCGCGAGCGCGGGTGATATCGGGCCACCGGCGCGCCGGATCGTTCTCGGGCAAAGCCCTATGTTCGATTCCCGAGCTACTTCCCGAGAGCGCCACGATCTTCTGGGCAAGTTCAGTGATCGTGTTTTCCACGGGATTGCCGAGGTTTATCACCAGGCCCCGGGTATCACGACTCAGCAGCGTCTTCACGATCCCATCGACCATATCGTCCACATAGCACCAGCTTCGGGTTTGAGAGCCATCGCCGTTCACTAGGAGCGGCTCGGCTCGCACAGCGCGAACGATGAATTCGATAACGGCCCTTCCATCGTCGATTCGCTGACGGGGTCCATATGTATTGAAGATGCGGATGATACGCGTGTCCAATTCAAACGACTGGCGCGCTATGTGAGTCAGCGTCTCGGCGAACCGCTTGCTCTCGTCGTAACACGAACGCTCCCCCACCGTATTTACATTTCCCCAATACGTTTCAGGTTGAGGATGCACCTGCGGATCGCCGTATACCTCCGACGTGGACGCGAGCAGGAAGGTAGCGTTGGATCGGCGGGCCACATCGATCAGATTCTGGGTGCCGATTGAATTCACGGCGGCGATTTCAGGGGCATGGCTCCGAAAATCCACGGGGCTGGCCCGGCTGGCGGCATGCAGGATGAAGTCGAATGACCCGAGATCGGGAATCGGACGCACCACGTCATGCTTGTGTAATTCGAACGCCGGATCTTCGAGCAACTGAGAAACGTTTTCCGGGCGCGCGGTTCCGAAATTGTCCAGACAAACCACGTAGTGCCCCTCGACGATCAGTCGCTCACATAGATGAGAGCCGAGGAAACCGGCGCCGCCGGCCACCAGCGATCGCGGCAAGTTCTCCTCCGACGTCTCCGGGGTGGCGTGATGAACCCAAACACAATTATGGCGGCTGCGGCCCGAATTTACTCGACGGCGGAATCGGGGATTTCCAAGCGGGTCAAGAAGGGCGTCCAGAAGCTCCGACGATCGGCTGAGCCGAAATCGCCTCCCCGTGCGCCGCCGGCGCGGCGGCATTGAGTGGACTCGCCGATATCCCCCGGGGAATCCAGGGGTCTAAATCAGCGGCGGGCCGGGCAGTCTAGCCGTCGTAATAGAGCAAGAACTCAAACGGCGTGGGCCGCCGCGCTTGCTGCTGGATTTCGTAAACCCGCTTGTACTCGATCCATTCGTCGACAAGATCGTCAGTAAAGACTCCGCCTTCCAGCAAGAACTCGTGATCGGATTCAAGTGCGTCGAGTGCATCTTGCAGGCTCGACGGCGTGGATTCGATGTCCATCCCGTTCTCACCGGCGATCTCGTACATGTCGACGTCAACGGGATCAGGCGGCGATATCTGATTACGGATCCCGTCCAGTCCCGCCATGAGCATCGCGGCAAACGCCAGATACGGATTGTGGGTGGGATCCGGGCAGCGAAACTCGATCCGCTTCTGTTCAGGGATTTCGTTGTACACGGGGATCCTGCAAGCGGCGCTACGATTGCGCGCCGATTAGACACGCGAGACGGGCACCTCGAATCCGGGTACCAGACGGCGGTATGAGTTAGTCGTTGGCGGGCAAAGAGCCAGAAGTGCTGGATCGTGGGCTTGAAGGCCGCCCACGTAGTACCGGCACATCTCGCTCGTCAGCGCGTAGCCCTCTTCATCGAAGAAGAGCGGGTTGCCTTCCTTCCAGAGGCTCTGATGCGTGTGCATGCCCGATCCGTTGTCGCCGTAGATCGGCTTTGGCATGAAGGTCGCGGTCATCCCGTTTTCCACGGCGACGTTCTTGATAATGAACTTGCACATCATCATGCAGTCGGCCATCTTCGTCAGGGTGGTCCGCCTAATGTCGATTTCGGCCTGTCCGGCGGTCCCCGCCTCATGGTGATGGACCTCGACTTCGATTGCGGCCTCGATGAGCTTGAGGACCATCTCGGACCGAACGTCCTGCAGGCTGTCAGTGGGAGGAAGCGGGAAATCGCCCTTCTTTTAGCCAGGCCGGTAGCCCAGATTCGCACTTCCATTGACTTCCGCGGCTCCTGAGTTCCACATCCCCTCAGTGGAATCGATCCTGAACGAGGCGCTGTTGGCATCCTGATGAAACTGCGCGCTGCCAAGAATGAAGAACTCGCATTCCGGCCCCCAGTAGCTCATATCGGCAATTCCGGTCTTAAGTACATACTCCTCCGCCTTCATGGCAACGTGCCTGGGATCTCTCGAATACGGTTGGCGGGTCTCAGGGTCGATCACATCGCAGCTGATCGACATAGTAGGGATCCTGCGAACCGGATCGACTACCGCGGTGGCTGGGTCCGGCATAAGCATCGTGTCGCTCAAGTGAATGGGCTGGAATCCGCGAATGCTCGAACCGTCAAGACCGATTCCGACCTCAAAAAGCTCGGAGGTCAGGTCGCTCACTGGAATCGAGAAGTGCTGCCAAGTCCCCAGGAGATCGGTGAATCTGAGATCGACGATCTTGATCCCGGATCTGTTGGCAAGCTCAACGGCGGTGTGAATTTCCTCCCGCTCCGTCAGCAATGTGGACACTGCAAAGCCCCCTAATTCAGATTTGGGGTACCGGCAACGGCGGCCCCTGACATACGACAGCACGACCCTGGTCGGTGGGCGTTTCTCAGACCGCCTTTGGTCAGGTGGCTAGGCAGCTACGTCCCGGCGGACAGATCTTGCGGGATCGATTGGCGAGTTTCAAACATCGCAGCGCGCGTTATCACGGTCCGATTCTCGGCGAGGACGAGTCCCGACTATGCTGTACAGAACCAAACCTAGAAAGGACCCATGACAGAGTACATAGACCAATCGGACGTTGATTCCACCTTGCGTCAGGCCGGGAACGATGGCGTGCGATTCGTGAATATGCAGTTCACCGACATTCAGGGCCATGTGAAGAGCGTTACGCTGCCAATAGGGCAGCTTGAAGACAGCCTCCGATTCGGCACCTGGTTCGACGGCTCGTCCATTCAAGGCTTTGCCCGAATCGCCGAGAGCGACATGTTTTTGGTTCCGGATCCGGCCACGTACGCCCTTGTGCCGTGGGAAGGGCGTGACGGCGCGGTCGCGCGAATGATCTGCTACGAGTACGAGCCAGATGGTACGCCGCTCGACACGTCGCCGCGATGGGCCCTGCGCCGCGCGATGGATATCGCCAAGGAACTGGGATTCGAATTCAACACCGGTCCGGAACTGGAGTTCTTTCTATTCAAACGCGATGGCGAAAAAATATCACCGGAGCCTCACGACGAGGGCGGCTACTTCGACTACTCGACCGATGCCGCCACCGCCGTGCGAAACGACATGATCGATGCGCTTCAGGCGTTCGGCATTACGGTTGAAACCAGCCATCACGAGGTTGCGCTGGGGCAACACGAAATCGTTTTCCAATACAGCGACGCGCTCACAACCGCCGACAACGCCGTCACGTTCAAATACGCGCTGAAGGCTATCGCGCAGCAACACGACCTTCACGCCACGTTCATGCCAAAGCCACTTTTTGGGATCAACGGCTCTGGGATGCACACCCACCAAAGCCTCTTCAGCGAAGAGGGAATCAATGCCTTCCACGATGCCGACGACCCCGTCGGCATATCATCGATCGCCCGACATTTCATCGCCGGACAGTTGATTCACGCCCGGGCGATGTGCTGCGTGCTCTCCCCGCTCGTCAACTCGTACAAGAGGCTGGTTCCGGGATATGAGGCGCCCGTGTACATAAGTTGGGGCCAGCGCAATCGATCGGCATTGATCCGCATTCCGAGAATCAATCCCGCCAAGCCACAGGCCACGAGGATCGAGCTTCGCTGCCCCGACGGTTCCACCAATCCGTATCTGGCCTTCGCCGTGATGCTCCGGGCGGGACTCGACGGAATTGCCACCGAGGCCCAACTACCAGAGGAGGTCGGGGAGAGCCTTTACGAGATCGGCCCCGAGGCCCGTGCCGCCGCCGGGATCGACAGCCTGCCCGGATCGCTGGACGAAGCCATCGAAGAAACCGAAAAGAGCGACCTGATCAAGGACACGTTGGGGCCGGCCCTATTCGAGCCGTTCATCGACTCCCGCAAGCAGGAATGGGCAGACTACAAACAACACGTATCGACCTGGGAGTTGGACCGCTACCTGGCAACGTACTAAAGCGGGCGGCCTATTGGGACCCCCTCTTAGCGGTCACTCGGGCTGACGTGCACCTGACATGAATGGGCGTGGACGCGGGGGAGGAACGCTGCTTGCCATTGGCACGGCGATCCTCGTCCCAGTCGTCGGTATTCTTCTCCTCAACTTCTACCTTCGCGGACCGTCGCCCGAAGAACTGGAACTTGCTCGAGCCTTCTCTCCGACGATTGCAACCGGAGCGGATGCCGCGCCCCGGGCCGTGCCAATCTCCACAAGGGAACTTGCGGCCACGCCGACGTTCACACCCCAGCCAACGCCTCAGCCTTCACCCCCGCCAACCGTTACGCCAGGGCCGACCGAAACGCCGCGCGCGACTGCGATCCCGACGCCCGAGCCCACGGATACGATCCCGCCCCCACGGGATGTTTCCCCGGGATTGGCGGCCACGGTTAGCGCTTCGGACGGCCTAAACGTACGGGGCGGCACGTCCCTCGAGTTCGACGTGGTTCGCGTGCTGAGATTCGAAGAGGAGGTCGTCCTTACCGGGAACTCCTTCCTCGACGGCGATCTCCAGTGGGTTGAACTTGAAGGCGAGGGTTGGGTACAAGCACGCTACCTCACCTTCTCCGATCAATGATCTTTAGTTCGGCGGCGGCGACCTCAACAGTCGTTGACACCCGACGATCCATCCGCAAAGATTGGTTTACAGGCGAAGACGGAAACGAGTAGGCGGCGGTCCACGCTTGCAGAGAGTCCGGTGAACGGTGCGAGCCGGATGGCCGGGGCCCCGCTGAAAATCCTTCCCGAGCTCCCGTTCGAAAGGCTCATTCGAGCCGAATAGTCTGGGGCGGATTCGTCCCCGTTACGACGACGTTGGCATACACGAGGGGTGCGTGCCATTTTTGAGCGGACTGCTACCGATCAGTCAACTTGGGTGGTACCGCGGGCCATTTTGAGCTCGTCCCTACAGGACGGGCTTTTTTGTTTGGGGGTTAGAGCGATGCCGGAACCTCTTTACCATCGCGATGCGTATCTGCGCACATTCAACAGCATGGTGTCCGGCATCGACGGCGATCAACTGATCCTGGAGGAAAGCGCATTCTATCCGCGAGGCGGCGGCCAGCCATCGGATCGAGGCACCGTTGAGTTCGATGGCGTTACAGGCTGGGTGGTTGACGTAAGGAAGAAGGGCGCCGATACCAGCCACACTCTTGAAGGGGACGTGCCTGCGGCAGGACAGCAGGTCCGATGCCTGATCGACTGGGATTTGCGATATCGGTACATGCGATTTCATACAGCCCTGCACATCATGTCAGCCGTAGTTTTGCGCGATTGGGGCGCGGACGTTACCGGAAGCAATATCGCCGATGGCGGCGACAAGGCACGCATGGATTTCAGCCTGGAAGGAGTCCGCGTCAACGAGATTCTCAGCGAAGTTGAACGCAAGGTTCGCGCCGAAGTCGAGCGGGAGCTACCGCTAAAGACCTACCAGCTGGAACGGGAATCAGCCATGAAGATTCCGGACCTCATTCGAACCCACATAAACCTGCTGCCCAAGAACATCCGTACGGTGCGAATAGTTGAGATCGACGGGCTGGATATCCAGGCGGACGGGGGTACGCACGTTGCGAACACCAGGGAGGTCGGGATCGTGAAAGTCCTCTCCGGCGCCAACAAAGGCAAGATGAACCGGCGAATCGAGATTGGATTTGCCGATCCGCCGACCTGGGGCACGAACAACCGACAGCAGGCGCGGGTCTGACCGGTGCCCGTCTTCAAAGCGCCGGACAAGACCCCCAAGTTCGAAGAGATCGAATCCCGCATTCTCCGTTTCTGGTCGGAGATCGACGCCTTTCAAGAACTCAATAAGCAGAACGAAAACGGACCGCGATTCTCCTTCTTCGACGGCCCCATCACGGCGAACAACCCGATGGGCGTCCACCACGCCTGGGGACGCACGTACAAAGACGTATATCAACGCTACAAGGCCATGCGCGGTTTCCAGCAGCGCTACCAGAACGGCTTCGATTGCCAGGGGCTGTGGGTCGAAGTGGAGGTGGAGCGCGAACTGGGCCTCAACTCCAAGCGGGAAATAGAGAAGTTCGGCCTCGACCGATTTGCAGCGGCATGCAAGGAACGAGTCTCCAAATTCGGCACGAGGATCACGGAGCAGTCCATCCGGCTCGGAATGTGGATGGACTGGGACAACTCGTACTACACGTACAGCGATGAAAACATCGAGCACATATGGCTGTTTCTCAAGCAGTGCCATGAAGCGGGATGGATCAAACGCGGCGGACGCGTGATGCCGTGGTGCGTACGGTGCGGAACCAGCCTCTCGCAGCACGAACTCGTCGGTACGGATACGTATCACGAAATGACGCACACGTACGTCACCGTTCGCTTCCCGATCGAGGCAAGGAGTGATGAATACCTGCTCGTCTGGACCACGACTCCCTGGACGCTCGCCGGCAACGTCGCGTGCGCCGTAAATCCGGATCTTCCATATTTGAAGGCGCGTCTCGACGACGGGATCTACTACGTCTCGAAGGGCGCCGCAAAGGCGATCCTGGGAGACGAGTACAAGGTTCTCGCCGAAGTGCGCGGCGCGGATCTGGTGGGGCTGGAATACGGTGGACCGTGGGACGAATTACCCGCGCAGGCGGATGTCACGCATAGGGTTATCCCGTGGGACGAAGTCTCCGAAGACGAGGGCACCGGCATCGTCCACATTGCTCCGGGCTCCGGAGCCGAGGACTTTGACCTCTCCAAGGAGCACGGCCTGCCCGTTTTCGTTCCCATCGATGGCGAAGGGCGATATCTAGACGGATTCGGTCCGCTTACCGGCCGGTCCGTACTTGATTCAACCGACTTCATCATCGATATCCTGCGTGAGAAGCGAATCCTTTTCGACCACGGCGACTACTCGCACAGGTATCCCGTCTGTTGGCGTTGCCGCGAAGAGATCGTGTTCAATTTCGTAGACGAATGGTTCATCGAATGCGAAGCGATTCGGCCGCGAATGAAGGCGGCCGCCGCGAAGGTTCAGTGGATCCCGGAGTCGGCGGGCAAGCGCATGCAAGACTGGCTCGAAAACATGGGCGATTGGGCCATCTCGCGGAAGCGCTACTGGGGCTTGCCGCTCCCATTCTATGAATGCGCGGCCGACGATTGCGGCCACCTCACAGTGGTCGGATCGATTGCCGAACTGCGCGACTTGGCGGTGGACGCCGCGGCGGTGGACGGTCTTCCCGAACTGCACCGGCCGTGGATCGACGCCATCGAGATCGAATGTCCGGCTTGCGGACGGCCGACTCCACGCATCTCTGAAGTGGGAGACTGCTGGCTTGATGCCGGCATAGTCCCCTTCTCCACCCTCGAATACATGAACGACGACCAGTCAAACCAGGACACGATGTGGCGACGGTGGTACCCGGCCGAATTCGTCACCGAGATGCGGGAACAGATAAGGCTCTGGTTCTACTCCATGCTGTTCATGAGTGTGACGCTCGAGGGCCGATCGCCTTATGAAAAGGTGTTCGTGTACGAAAAGGTCATGGACGAAAAGGGCGAGCCCATGCATCGGTCGTTTGGAAACGCAATCGATTTCGACGAAGCGGTGGAGAATCTTGGCGCTGACGTGATGCGATGGATGTACGTGGGCACCAATCCGAACGCAAACGTGAAGTTCGGCTACGGTCCCGGCAAAGACGTGGTTCGCAAGTTCCTAACACTGTGGAACGTTTATTCCTTTTTCCTCACCTACGCCGAGCTTGATGATTTCGATCCGCGAGAAGGCGCACCCGAGGTCGCCGACCGACCGGCAATGGATCGGTGGCTTCTGAGCCGGCTCAACTCGCTGCTGGCCCAGGCGGGTCAACGTTACGACGACTACCGGGTCTACCCGCTCATTGGTGATCTGGAGCGATTCTGGGACGATCTCTCCAACTGGTATGTTCGCCTCTGCCGTCGGCGATTCTGGAGATCGCAAGCCGACGACGACAAGCGCGCCGCATACGCGACGTTGCATACGGCGTTGTCGACGCTCACCAGAATCATGGCGCCGCTTGTCCCGTTCATATCCGAGGAGATGTACCAGGGGCTGCATCCAATCGCCCGGGCCGGCGCGAGCAGCAGCATTTTCTTGCAAGCATGGCCCGAACTGGACGCGCGAGTGCTGGATGACGACCTAGAGCGCGATATGGCGATCGTCAGGAGCGTCGTCAGTCTGGGAAGAGCGGCCAGATCCTCGTCGGAGATCAAGGTCCGGCAACCGCTCTCGGAGCTGGTCCTGGGCCTTCCGCGTCAATCCGATCAGGACGCGGTGAGGAACCATCTGCAGATGGTCCTCGACGAGGTAAACGTCAAGTCGATCAGATTCGTCGATAGCGGCGACGAGATTCTCAGCCATGAAATCAAACCGAACTACAGGTCGCTCGGTCCGAGATTCGGCGCTCGTGTGGGCGACGTGGCTGAACTGCTGGCCGGCATGGACGCGGCGGCGATAGCGCTGGCTAATTCCCGCGGAGAATCCGTGATCGTGGTGCTCGACGGGGTCGAGGAGGAACTCAGTCCCGAGGATCTCGACGTGCGGCACCAGGGCGTCCAAGGCTTCGCGGTCGCCGCCGAAGGCGGCATGGTCGCCGGTCTGGCGCTCGCCATCGACGATGACCTGATGCTTGAAGGCACGGCCAGGGATCTCATACACGCGATTCAGAATGCGAGGCGCAACGCCGGTTTCGAAGTGTCCGATCGGATACGCCTCAGTCTGGATGGCGGCGGCGCAGCAACTCTACTGGAGCGGTTCGGCGATCACATCGCGGCCGAAGTGCTGGCCGAGGAGGTCACCACCGGCAGCCTCATAAGCGACATGCATGTGGAATCGATCGAAGCGGGAGACTCGGAACTTACGTTCGGAGTGTCAAAGGTTTAGAAGGCCCAGATCAATTCCACATGGTTATTGCCGAGCGTGTGACGTGGCCCTTGTCCTGCTGTTCCATCGCGTCGTTTATTTTCTTGAGCGGGAAAAGATGAGAGAGCACCCGTTCCCATGGGTATTTCGATCGGGTGTCGGCGACGAGATCTAGAGCCCGCTTCAGATCTTGCGACTCGTAGTGCGCGACTCCCATCACGGTGCGGTTGCCGAATACCAGGTCGGACGGGTCGATTTCGGCCTTCCACTCACGGTTTATGTTTCCAATTTCCAGATAGACGCCTTCCGTTGACGTCATTAGGATTCCCTCCTGCATGACGGCGGGGTGGCCAACCAGTTCGATCGTGATGTCCGCGCCCCACCCTTCGGTGAGGTCCTGGACCCTCTCCACGCGCTTCTCGGGCGTGTCGTACTCGCGCAGGTCTATGGTCTCGTCCGCGCCGAAGGCCCGGGCCAGGTCCAGGCGCTCATCCACTCCGTCGATGACTATTACTTCCGCCGCGCCCATCTCCTTGGCCACCAACGTCGCGTAGACCCCAAGTCCACCGGCTCCTTGAATCGCAACCGTTTGGCCCTGCTTGAGTCCAGCGCGGTCGAGCCCGGACAGAACCTGCGTGATCGCACAATTCATTCCCGCCACGACCTCGTCCTCCAGGTGATCGGGAACCTTAAAGATGGCGTGGTTCGGTCGGAGGTAGTAATACTGGCCGAACGTACCTTGAAAATGAGGCCACTCATCGCAGCTCACCCACCATTGCGACAGTCGCGTCGGGCATGATCGGAACCTGCCTCTAAGGCACATGCGGCAGCGCAGACAGGGGTAGAAGTACCTGAAAACCACTCGGTCGCCTTCGCTCAGCGTTTCGCCCGTCGAATCCGTCTCAACTCCTTGACCGAGTTTGTGAACGACGCCTGTGGCCTCATGGCCCAGCACCAAGGGCAGGGGTCGCCCCATCTTTATGACATCCATGTCGCCGCGCCAGTAGTGCAGGTCAGACCCACATACATTGCTGAGCGCAATCTTGATCACCACGGCCCCGGGTTCCGGGTCCGGCACGTTGTATTCGTGAATCTCCCAGGGCAAATTCGCGCCGTGAAACCTGGCAACAAGTCCGGTCTCCGCCATGACAGCAATCCTCTCCGGCTCCGCTTACGAGCACATGAACCGCACTAGACTAATCCCGTTGCTTCAACGTCCCCCACGTGCCGGCCGGTTGCGAACGTGTTAGCTGGGAGGAACGGCGCACCAAAGCACTTGCGTGGCGAGCGAAAGCCTTCTAGGCGCTTAGGCGGAAGACGCTACTGCAGGTTGCTCAGCACCATGAGGGTGATAACGAAAACGACGGCAAATAGAGCCCAAACGACCGCCGGCATTCCAAGAATCCTCGAGCCACCGAAAAGATTGGGGAATTCTATTTTGGGGATTCCCGCGCCGGTCGGCGCGGACCGCCGCCTGGAACTGTCCTCGCCCGTTGCTCGATCTCTAAGGCGGCGAAGATTTTCGCTTATCGACGGCTCGAACTTGCTCGGCTCGTCGACGGTCCCAGGGGACTCGTCGCCCTCCGCATCGGCGTCAGCATCGTCACGCTTGAGCTTGGCGCCACAGTTGATGCACAACCAGGCGCCCTCCGTATTTTCGTGTCCGCACTCGTGGCATTCCATAAGGTAAGTTCCAAGGCTTCGGAAACGAAAATATCGATCCGTATGTAAATCGTACCACTCGCTTTACGCCGCTCCCGAGTCCGATATCGTGTCGAGCGGGAGTTCGATGGATTTGCCCCTTTCGTGGGACAGGCGCGCCGCCTCGATAAGTTCCATGGTGAGCAGGCATTCGTCGAGAGTTATTTCGAGCGGCGCGGTGCCTCTTACCGCGGAAATGAGATTCTCAAAGATGCGGTTTTTGTCCCGCGGCTCTTCGGCTATTTCTTCGGGTTCGCCAACGATGGGAGTCACCACGAGCGGCTCGCCCCACTTCGCCTGTGTAATGGTCGCATCGGAGCCGACCACGTTCCATTGCGGAAGCGGATCTGGCGATATATAGCGGGCCTCGATCAGGCCCAGTGTTCCATCGGGCCAGATCAGATTTACCCTGAAGAAATCGTCGACTTCCGAAGTCCATCGCGCCGAAACCAGCGAAGCCATCACCGTCCTCGGGGCGGCGCCGACGAGTTGCACCGCCTGATCCAGGAAATGCGGTCCCCAGTCGAGAAGATTCCCTCCCCCGTAGGCCCGTTCCAGGCGCCAGTCGGGGCGGAATTCCTGCGCTGCGTATTCGGTAATCCACCGGGCGTGATGGAACCGCACCTCCACCGAAATCAGATTTCCTGCACGACCAGAAGAAACGAGGCGCCGCAGCACCTGAAAGTCGCCATGAAATCGTCTGTTGTGATGCACGGTTAGGATCAGTTCGCGCCGACGGGCTTCCCCGGCCATTTGCCTTGCCTACATCAGGTTTACGGCCATCGGCTTCTCAACCATCACGTGCTTCCCGGCGCTCAGCGCCTCCATTACGTGTTCATGGTGCATGGACGATGGGGTCGCAACAATTACGAGATCCACGCCGTCGTGATCCAGCAATTCACGCAGGCTGGCGTAGATGCGACAGGAAAGCGTCCCCGCAAAGGCCTCCCGGCGTGCAGGTGTGATATCGGCGACTGCCCGAAGCTCGACTCCGTTCGTTTGCTCGACGGAAGGCAGATGCACATCGTTGGCGATGGTACCCAGCCCGACGATCCCTAACCCTACGTCCCGCAAGGTCGGGCTCCCATTACCTGAACCAAATCGACGGTCTGAGCAAGATACCGTAAACCGCCGGACGCTACGCCGCCACTGGGTCAGGCCAAGTGCGTCGCCGGGCGATAGACGGCAGCGCTAGGAGATTTGGAGTCAGACGCTTTGGTATGTGAAATCCGGGAGCCAAAGCTCCCCAATGGCTAGGCGCGAACGTCCTGTCCGAGAAGTTCGTGAGCCTGAATGTAGCCGTCGACCTCGCAAAGTTCCGCGAAGAACCGCCGTACGCGCCTGCCCATATCGGTCTGGAGCCACTCACGGGACATCACGCCGTTGCGAATCGCCCGCTTGTACACCGACATGCTTGCGCGCATGCCCGTCGTTTCATAGAGCGAAGCCATTCGCTCATAAAACTTCCGCAGCGGCAACCGCGTGCTCGTGGTCGCGTGAAGGAAGTCCAAGAGCTGCGATTCCAGCTTGCCGACATCGAGGACTCCAGCCGCAATAAGGCCGTCGGTAAGCGGAGTTCCCGGCAACGGAGTCAACACCGTGTATTGAGGGAAGGCGATCTCCTGGTCTCGCACGAAGTCCTCTAGTTCCAGAAAGTCATCTTCATCCCATTCCGGATTGACTATGAAACAGCCCCAGGCCTCGACGCCATGCTGGCGCATGATCTCAAGAGCTTGAACGGCGTGCTTGACCTTGTTGCGCTTGTTGTGAAGGCGCTCGAGCTCGACGTCCTTGACGGTCTCGATCCCGAGCAGCAGCACCTTCAGGCCTGCATCGGCCCACTTCTCCACCAGCATCGGCCGGCGGGTGATATCGCTGGTGCGTACCTGTGCCCAATAGCGCCAGTTCTTGCCACGCCATGAATCGGGCTGCGCGATGATAAGGTCGGCTGTTTCGATGGCGCGCTTTTCGTCAACCCAGAACTCGTCGTCCACGAATGCGGCCACATCGATGCCGTCGGGAAGGGCATCAAGCTCCTCCATGACCCTCTGGGGACTCTTCTTGCGATAGCGCCTTTCGTTGAACACCCATACCGAGCAAAAACTGCAGTCGTAAGGGCAGCCCCTGGTCGTCTCCACGGTTCCAACGATGCCCATCACGTTCAGGTAGTACTGCTTTTGGTAGCGGTCCACCAACGCCCAATCGGGAAACGGAAGGTCATCCAGATCCTTAACCTGACCGGCCGCGTCGGTGTATATGACATCTCCGTCCGACCGGTAGGCGATACCTTCCACCGACTCGAAGCCCCGACCAGCGGAAATGGCTTTGAGCAGAGGCTCGAAGGTCGTCTCCGCCTCGCCCAATACCAGGAAATCAACGGTCTTCTCGTCCATCGCATCATCGGGCGCCATCGCCGCGTGATACCCGCCTTGGACAATGACCAAGTCGGGCTTTAACGCTCTGGCCTTCCTGCACAGCTCTTTCGTGACCACGGCCTCAGCCGTATATGCCGTAACGCCCAGCACGTCGGGGTCGTAATCCTTCAGTTGCTTTTCGAACTCGTCCTCGTCCTCGAGTCGCATGTCGAGGATCTGAGTGTCATGACCCGGTGCGCTTGCCGCAACCATGAGCAAATCTAGCGGCGGAACCCTAGCCAGGCTCGTAAAGCCCACGCAAATGCCAGTGATGTCAGGCTTGACAAGCAATACCCGGAGCTGACCTGTCGGCATTGGATCGCGAACGAGCGGAGGTGCGTCCTTCGCCATCCTTCGTTCATCCTTCGATCTGATCAGCATTCGACACTCCGTTCGAATTAGGTCGTCGTGGCCGGCTTCCGAGTCTCAATCGTCCGATCCGCAACCCGAGCCGTTCGGCCTGAGATTTCGGACCTTTATAATTACACACGCCAGCGGAAGGCGCACAAGAGCAGTTCGTGGGTGAATACTACTTGGCAAACCTTCAAGTCGCAAAACGGGAACGCAACGTAGCGAGCGCCCAATGGAACGATACTTAGGCTGGAGCGACTCCGCCCCAACAACCCCACCGGTCGCATCCGTCAGCTTGAAGCGCTCGAATAACGACGAATCCCTACTCGCCAGAAGACAGAAGCGGCAATCACCGCGATCACCCCAACGATGGGCGCGGCCCACATAAGCCACGTCAGTTCTCGGCCCGTGATCGCCTGCGCCGGAACGGTGGTGATAAACGCGACTGGAAACACGAACGTCAGCGCCTGCCGCAACCAAAACGGATAGATTTCCACCGGGTATCGGCCAGTTTCATAGAAAAGATTAAAGATCATCGTGACGTTCTCGATCCGGACGAACCAGAACACCAGCGTGGTCAGCGTGAGCCAGATGGCGTAAACGATGGCGATGCCTGCAGCGATCATTCCCAGAAACAGCAGCACACCCCCGGCCGACAATCCCGACCCGAGACGTCCCAGCCCTATGGCGATAATCCCGGCGCCAAGCGCAATGTCGGTTACATGCCACAGAACGAACCTGCGGGTGGAAGCTATGAACTGGCTCGGCACCGGCTTGACGAGTATGTAATCGAACGTTCCGTCCCTAACCTCCTCAACGATCTTGTTTAGGCTCGGGCTCATGAACATGGCCACGACGCCCTGAATCACGTAGAACACGCCCAGCAGAGTGAGCGTCTGAGCAAGGTTCCAGTCCCCGAGCGACTCGGTATGCGAGAAGACCACGGCCAAGCCGCCGATGGACGTACCCACGGCGATCACGCTGCGAAGAACGTTACCGAAGAAGTCGGCCCGATAGGCCAGCTCCTGCTGGAGCGCCGACCGAAAGAACGCCCAGGCGATCCACATCAGCCTCACGGTCAGGCCCCCACCGCCGAGTACCGCCGAATTCCGGCGCGCCAGACCAGCGCAAACACCACCGCCGCCACGATGGTCCATGCGCCCTGCAGGGCGAAGCCCGTCAAAAGCTCCGCTGGTTCGAGACGGCCCAATACGACTTCCACCGGGAAGCCCAGTGCATACCTGAACGGCATACCGATAGCCAGCGCGCGCGCTAAGTCGGGCAGGACGGCTACTGGAGCTACCTGGCCGCCGAAAAGGAACAGGAGACTCATCCAGATCTCCCAGAACGAGAATGATTTGGTTGTCCAGAACGCCAGCATCGCGAACGCCGACCCCGCAAGGAAGGAGATAAGGACCGCCATGGATATGGCCGGCACGAACAGCAGGATGCCGATCAAATCGCCTTGAAATGGCGGTCGCAGGATCAGGAAGAGCGCAATCCAGACGGGCACGAGCATGATCAGGCTCACTGTTTTGTAGGCGATGTTTGTCGCTGCCGCCGACCATGAGGGGTGCATCGGACGCAACAACCTCGGTGAGAGTTTTCCCTGCTGGATCAACGGGGCAAACGTATACACCTCGATGGCGACCGTAAGGTGCGATACCAGCATGAACACCAGGTAATACATCATGAAGTCGCCCCTTCGGTAACCTCCCACCTCACCGTCACCTGCAACCAGCGACCAAACCACGAGGTACACGATCGGGTTCACGACCTCCCAAAGCGCGTAGAGGAACATCACAATTCGGTACTGAAACAGGTTCGCCAGCTCGGCCTTGGTGAGAGCGACGGTGCCGGCGAGCACAAATCGGGCTCCAGCCACTTAGGAGTCCCTTTCGAACACCTGTGCGATGACCTCTTCCAGGGGCGGATCCTCCACGCTCAAGTCACTCACCGGAAGGTCTGCCAGCAGCCGCGCCGTCGCAGCCGGTGCGGCATCCTTGGTGGTGCGGACTTCAATCCGCAATTCGTCGACGACGGTCACGTCGCCGAATCGCCGCAGCTTCTCACCGTCGACAGGGTGCTCCAGATGCAGCGTTATCGTTTTGTGGGGCGCGTATCGCTCTGCGAGGCCATCGAGCGTTCCGTCGTACAGCACGAGGCCGTGATCGATCACGATCACCCGCTTCGCCAAAGCCTTGACGTCGGCCATGTAGTGACTGGTCAGGATGATCGTGGCGCCGGTGGCTTCGTTGTAATCCCGGATGAACTCCCGGATGCGCTGCTGCATCGTCACGTCGAGTCCGAGTGTTGGTTCGTCCAGGAAAAGAACACGCGGCGAATGCAACAGCCCCGCGGCCAGCTCCGCCTTCATGCGTTCGCCCAATGAAAGCTGACGGACCGGCCGATAAAGGAGTTCACCCAATTCCAGCATGTCCTCGAGCGATGCCACCGAAGCCTCGTAGGCCTCCTGGTCCAGGCCGAACACGGCCTTGTTGACGAGAAAGGTGTCGATTGCGGGCAGATCCCAGAAGAGCTGCTGGCGCTGGCCCATTATCAGCGTCATCTGGGTGAGGAATTCACGCTTTCTTTGCCAGGGCACATGGCCGAGAACGACCGCTTCCCCAGCGGTCGGGTAGAGAAGGCCGCTGAGCACCTTTAGCACGGTCGTCTTGCCCGCCCCGTTTGGACCCAGAAATCCGACGATCTCCCCAGGCTCAACGTCGAAAGAGATGCCGTCCACCGCCCGCACGCGCCGGTGGCGACGACGGAACACGCTCTTCAGTGAGGCGACCAGTCCACCGGTGCGTTCGGCCACCACATAATGCTTGACGAGATCGCGCACACGTATGTCAACGGTCAAGAAGTGTTGTCGCCCTTGATTTCTGGGTCCCGCAGGAGCGGCTTGGCCGCCTCCCTACTTCGCTGGAGAGTCAACCCAGCCCAGCCAGCTTATACAGTCCCGATTTCTTTCCCGCCCCGAAATCACAAAATCGGCGGCCGG
The DNA here is from genome assembly GCA_963663595.2 of Chloroflexota bacterium. Classification (GTDB taxonomy): domain Bacteria; phylum Chloroflexota; class UBA11872; order UBA11872; family VXNJ01. The sequence goes on from CAXXGZ010000003.1 coordinate 1,736,663, forward strand.
ATAGCCAAGATATATAAAACCAACTATCCGATCGTTAGGACGGACGCCGAGGTAAGCCTTGGCCGCCGGGCTTTCGGACATGTCGCCCGTGCGCCATTTGCTGGCTATCCCCCGCGACCAGGCCGCCAGCAGGAGATTCTGAATGGCGCAACACGCGGCGGCGTAATCCTCGAGATTGGTCACGGGGTCGTTACTGTGCCCGACGGTGACGGCGACTACCAATGGTGCGCGTGTGAGGGCGCCTCGAACCTTCGCAATCGCGGCTTCGTTTACACCGCCCCGAGTCTCCGCCTCACGCTTCATGGCATCGGCCACGAACTCGCTCATTTTCGTGCGCTCATCGTTGGCGATGACGTGGAATCTCCAGGGCTCCGTAAAGTGATGATTGGGCGCCCACATGGCGGCGTCGAGCAGATCGGTGATTTCGGCTTTGGGTATGAGCCTGCTCGTTACTCGATTCACGCTGCGCCTGGTCCGGATTGCGTCCAACACGTCCATTACAGGTTCTCCCGTTCCACGTCGACCTGCTTTGTCGACCGATCGCCACTATCCTGCAAGCCAGCCTCCATCAACCGCCAGGATCTGGCCGGTCACGTAGGACGCGGCGGGAGAGGCAAGGAATACCGCCGCTCCGGTCAGGTCCTCGGGAATGCCGCGCCTTTCGGCGGGGATGCGGCTCATAATCCACGGCCCACGGACCGGGTCCTCAAAAACTGGCTTGGTCATCTCGGTGTATATGTAGCCCGGAGCAATTGCGTTAACCGTGATACTGGCACTGGCAACCTCAATGGCCAGAGCCTTCGTCAACTGACCGACACCCCCCTTGCTTGAACTGTAGATCGTCAGCGGCTTGATTCCGATGAACGTAGCTAGCGACGCGATGTTGATGATGCGTCCGTAGTTTGAACCCTGCATCATTCTGAGGGCGTGCTGGCAAGCGAAAAACAGGCCGCGAAGGTTGATGTTGTGCACGTAATCCCAGTCCTCCGGCTGCACCTCCAGCACCGTTTTGCGCCGGTTCACGCCGGCGCAGTTCACGAGGATGTGAAGATCGCTGAACTCCCGATCAACTCCTTCAAAGAGCCGCTCCAGAGAAGAAAGATCGCCGACATCGGTCTCAATCGCAACTGAGTTCCGCCCGAGCGTTCGCACCTCGGCCGCGACCGCGCGAATCTCGTCTCCGGACCTTGCCGCGACGACCACGTCCGCGCCCGCCCCGGCGAAAGCCAGGGCGATACTTCTGCCGATCCCCCGTCCTCCACCAGTCACAAGCGCCACCTTGCCGGTCAGATCGAAGCCTCCGCGCTCAGTTTGAATCTCGGACATGCGGGCTCCCATGTTATTTAAGCGCGGAGAAGTCCGTTGGACGCAAAAGCCGATTCTCGACTCGTGCCACGATCTGCCCGTTGCTTTCCGTATCGGCGCGGACCCGAAGCCAGTCCGGGTCGTTGGCGAACGCGTCCCACTTTGTTTCGCGGTCGGCCATATTCTCAAATGCGATGATGTATACGAGGGCGTCGTTTCGCCCCACCACCTCATTCCAAAAGCCTACGACTTCGATTCCGTGGCGCTCGAAGAAGCCCAGGGTGTGATCTCTGAAGCGGCTCTCGATGTCCGCCATGCGCCCGGGCATGATGTAATAGGTTCGCAGCTCGTAAAGCATCGTGACGTCCCTTTCAATACCGCGACGGTTCGCGTGGCCCATACGTTCGTCGAACTACGCTCGGAAGGCAATTCGCGTCGATATCGACCGCGGACCATCTGCACGTTGACACGAGATTTACGCTTGCCTTGCGGGCTGAAAATTAACGCGACATTCGGCTGAGATAGCGGAGGGTGTGGTTCGTGTACGTGATTATCGTCGGCTGCGGCCGGGTTGGAGCCGCCCTGGCCACGGAATACTGCGCCGAAGGCCACGCCGTGGTCGTCATCGACAAGGATCAGGAATCGTTCGGTAGGCTCGGCGACGATTTTCAGGGCTCGACGATTACGGGCAATGGGATTGACGAAGAAATCTTGCACAGCGCCGGTATCGAACGCGCCGACGCCTTCATCACGACCACCAACGGCGATAACAGCAACCTCATGGCCGCCCAAATTGCACAGCGCTTATACGGTGTAAAGCGGGTCGTGGCAAGGTGCAACGATCCGGTGCGCAGCGATTCGTACGCCGACATGGGCTTAACGACGGTGTGTCCGACCACTGTAGGCGCGGCACAGTTTCGCGAAGCCCTTCACGCCATGGATACCGACGACGGAGATACGGCTTAAATGTTCATTCTCGTTGCCGGGGGAGGCAAGGTGGGATACCACCTCACCAAGGCTCTCATGGCCATGGGACACGAGATAGTTCTGATTGAGAAGAACCGGGAGAAGGCGGCCAGCTTGACAGCCGAATTCGGGAGCGCCCTGCATGGCCGTGACGCGTGTGAGGGTCGCTGGCTACTTCGGGCCGGTGTAACGCGCGCCGAGCTGGTTGTGGCCGTCACCGGCGACGACGAAGACAACCTCATCATCTGTCAGCTTGCGCGCATGCTTTCACACGAGAACGCGCGAACCATCGCCAGAATCAACAACCCCAAGAACGCCGCGGTTTTTAGACGGCTGGGCGTCGACCAGACCGTCAGCAGCACCGATTTGATTATGTCGATGATCGAGCAGGACGTCGCGACCGGCGCGTTTATCCATCTGCTGAAGCTTGCAGAGAGCGGTCTCGAACTCGTGGAGATGCGGCTTTCCGATCAGTCGAGGGCCACATCGCGCAAGATAAGGGACCTTGATCTCGCGCCCATGGGGTGCAACCTCTCGTTGATAATTCGAGGACGAGAAACGCTGCTCCCGGATGGCGGTCTGCAGCTAGAAGCCGGTGACATGCTCGTAGCCCTGATTCGCACCGACATGGAAGAGGAAGTGCGACGCTACGTCACCGAACCTGAGGTTGTCGTAAAGGTTAAGTGAAACCGGGTCGTGCAAGCGCCTGAGCGGCGATCAATCCCGACCCCCGGAAATCCCGACTCGACCACCGCACGCCAGTCACACGCATTCCGCCGGGTGGAATTCTACCTGCGCCCGGATCGAACGTGATCGACCGTCTCATCAAGCCCCATGTCCAGGGAATATTGGGGTCGCCATCCCAATTCCGCGGCGGCGAGGCTCGAATCGAGGGCCATCCGCTCCACCTCACCGGGGGCCAACGGGACTCGCTCCGGGACGAAGGACGTTTCAAGCCGGTGCTGCAGCCCATCGAAAATGCTCTCGACATCCACTTCCTCGCCGGAGCCGATGTGGTACGGCCGCGGACCGCCCCTTTCGGCCGCTAGGATATGGGCCCGCACCACGTCCTTTACGTAGACGTAGTCCCGCGTCGCCCTGCCAAACCCCCGCATCGTGGGCGTCTCGCCAGCCCGCATTTGATCTAGGAATATCAGGACCACGCCAACTTCCGATCCCGGCTCTTGCCGCGGCCCGTATACGTTGGCGGGCCGCAAGATCGAATACTCGAGTCCGTGCTGGTCAGCGATCATGCCCAGATAAAGCTCGGCACAATATTTAGACATGCCGTAGGGCGAAGATGGAGCGACGGCGAACGTCTCGTCCACCGGCAGGGCTGATGGTTCCGGGCTGCCGTACATGGCGCCGCCGGTGGACGTAAAAACGACCTTCCGTGTGCCGCACTGCGAGGACAATAACGCTATGTTGATCGAGCCTACGACGTTGACGCGGGCGTCGAACGCCGGATCCAAGAAGGCGCGCTTCGGATCGGCTTGCGCTGCCAGATGGAACACGATTTCCGGCCGGTGCGCATCAAGCGCTGCCCGAACCTGACCGGCATCGACCACATCTACTTCGACCAATTCGGCATCAGGGTGAACCTTCTCACGTTTTCCTGTGGTCAGGTTGTCAAATGCGCGTACATCGTCGCCGCGCTCGACGAGCGCGTCGACCAGATGGGAGCCCAAAAATCCGGCTCCGCCGGTTACCACTATCCGCGCCAAGTCACTCCTGCGAAAAAATGCCCGCAAACGGAGCACAGCCCGTTGAACCAACGGCTATATTAGGCACATCCCCGGTCGGCCGCCCCCAAAGGTGCAACCCAGTTGGATTTGCAGGAAGCCATATTCACCAGACGAACGGTCCGAAAGTTCATCAAACAACAGGTTCCGCACGAGATGGTTGAAAAAATAATTGACGCCGCACGGTTCGCGCCAACCTCGTGCAATCTCCAGCTGTGGGAGTTCATAGCGGTCGACGATCCGGACCTGATCGAGCAGATCGCCGAAGAAACGAAGTTCATAAAACTCGCGCCGGTCGCGATATTCGTCACTTACTCGCACAAATACACGCGCGAAAACCTGGCTTGGGTCCAGAGCGCTTCGGCGTCAGTCCAGAACATGCTGCTCATGGCCCACGATCTGGGCCTAGGAGGGTGCTGGGTGGACACTCTGGGGAACGTGGGTCGGATCAAGCGGCTACTACAACTGCCCGAGGAACAGACGATTCTGGCTCTGCTGATGTTTGGGTATTACGACGTGAAGCTGCGCCCGCCGCGGCGAAGAGAAATCAGTGACATCCTGCACTTCAATCGGTACCAGGGCTCGGGCCATTGGCCCTTCGACGAGGACCCGAATCGGTGGACGATGGAGCAGATAAGTCACTTCCAAATGGCCAAGATCCGAAACGGCGCCCACTACAACAAGCCGGTCGTCTCGGAGTTCGAGGCGGTCAAGGCGACCGTCGATCGCTGGTTGCCCGGCGCCGATTGCCGCTGGTTAGACGTCCTTCCGTGCACAGGTCTTTACACGGAGGCGTTCACCCGGGACTTTCCAAATGCGAAGATCAGCGCAGTCGAAATGACCGATCAGGTGCGGGAATTCATTCGGGAGCGGCTCGACAGACCGATCTTTGAGATCAGATATTCCGAGTTCTACAGCATGAACGGCGCCAACTACGACTTCATTACGTGCATATTTCGCCTGGAGTCGCTACCGAAACCGGAGCAAGAGCGTCTGCTGGTAAGACTTCGCGAACTGGTCGCGCCCGGGGGTAGACTGGCGGTCGCGTTCACCAACACGATCTCCTACTACTCAATCCTGAAGCAGCTCAGGAGCGCGTTGGGGCATAAGGGAGTGGAATACGCGCTCGCCCCTGATCCGCACCTGGGACCGTTTAGAACTCTCACCCGGCGCGAGGCGAAGAAGCTTTTCAAGTCGACGGGCTGGAAGGTCCGCGAGCGCGCGCAGTTCTTCTCGACTCCCCCTCAGGACGAGATCGCCCATCGAGCAGGACGAAAAGGTCGAACGGTCCGCCTGGCCGGCAATGTGATCGCGGCGATTGGCAGGGCATCGCAGCAACTCGATCCCATCCTGGCTCCGCTGGGGCGCGTGCAGGTATGGCAACTGGAATCCGCGCAGGATTGAGCAGGTCCCAGCCGATTCCCATCAGCCCGTGGCTCTACTCCCGATGAGTCTGCTCGATAGGCTTCTGCTCAAGGACTATCGTCCGGTTTGCACGCTCGAGGTCAACGAGACGCGCGTGGATGTCTCGCGGTTTCCGGCCGTCGACGTCCACACTCATCTCGGCCGTCGAGACTCGATCGGATTCGCGAAACCCGACCGCCCCTGGGCCGTTCAAGACGTCGAAGCGTTGACCCGTGTCATGGATGAAATCGGCCTACGGACCCTCGTGAACCTTGACGGGGCCTGGGGGCGGGAACTGGAAGATAGCCTGGATCGGTACGATCGTGCGCACCCGGGACGCATCCTCACGTTCTGCCGGCTGGACTATTCGGAGTTTCAGAACCGTGGATTCGGTCGGCGCCTGGCCGACGAGCTGGCCGAGTCGATCTCCCGCGGCGCGAAAGGACTCAAGATCGCAAAGACCCTGGGACTCGAAGCGCGGCGGCCGGATGGTCAATACCTATTGCCGGACGATCCCGAGCTGGATGAAGTGTGGAACAGGGCGGGTGAACTTGATGTTCCGGTGCTTATCCACGTGGCCGATCCGGTGGCATTCTTTTCACCTCCAGACGAACGCAACGAGGCGCTGGGAACGCTCGAGCGGCGGCCGGAGTGGCAGTTTCACTCGGACGATTTCCCTCCCTTCCAACGCTTGCTGGACTCTCTGTGCAGCATCCTGGAGCGACATCCCGCTACGGATTTCATCGGTGCGCACGTTGCGTGTTACAGCGAAAACCTGGGCGCCGTGGCGAATATGTGCGACACGTATCCAAACCTTTATCCGGAGATATCTGCGAGAATCAATCAGCTTGGCAGGCAGCCGCACAGTGCGCGCGATTTCATCATGAAATATGAGGACCGTGTTCTGTACGGCACCGATGGCGTCCCGTCCGCGGAAAATCACAGACTCTACTTCCGCATACTGGAATCGCGCGACGATCACGTCTCGGCTCACTCGGGACCGGGATCGTGGCCGCTGTATGGTTTAGATCTTCCAGCGGAAACGCTCGAGAAGCTCTACCTCAAGAACGCATTGAAGGTCTTGCGGCTCGACGTTTGATCCCCGCCGCATACGTCAGCTGAAGCAGCCCTGCCGCCGCCCCACGCTCGGCGAGAGCGAGATCCAGAATCAGGGTGTCCACGCCCGTCCACCGAGAGCCGAGCCCTGATGCCCAGATCACGGCACTCGCAATCTGAGGAAACCTACGCGGTGACGCCAACGCAGAACCGGATTGAACACTTTTGGTAGAAATGGACTGGTCGATGCGGTAGATTAGCCGCTACTCTGGTCCCTGGACCTGATATTTGTTCGCATTGTCCCTCCATGACGACCGCGTACACATTCGAAGTGAGTGAAATGGCCGAAACGACGAAGCCCATAACCAGTGACGATCTCCCGGAGGACATTACCGTGGTAGGCAGGATCCCCCGAAGCGATGGCCAGGAGTGGCTGATCGGGATCGTGTCCTTCCGAGGCAAGGACTACGCCACCGCTCGCGTCCACTACAAAGATGATGAGGGCAAGCTGCGACCATCAAAACACGGCGTCAACGTCCATGAGGAGCTTCTCCCCGAGATAATCAAGGGGCTCCAGGCCGCCGACGACCTACTTACCGAGCGAGCCACCGGGGGTTCTTAGCGTACGATCCCTGTAACTGCCCTACACTCGGGCTGACACTGCCATGGAATCCCGCCGTAACAGCGCCCTACAAAACGTAGACCCGAGCATTTTCGCGGCCCTGGACGCCGAGGAGCAGAGACAGCTCGACGGTCTGGAACTCATCGCCTCGGAAAATTACACCAGCGCCGCGGTGATGGAAGCCGTGGGTTCGGTGTTCACGAACAAGTACGCTGAAGGTTATCCGGGGAAACGCTACTACGGCGGTTGCGTCAACGTGGACGAAGTTGAGGCGCTCGCCATCGAACGGGCCAAGGAACTTTTCGGCGCGGAGCACGCAAACGTCCAGCCGCACTCTGGATCAGCGCCCAACATGGCGGTCTACTTTGCCGCTCTCCAACCCGGCGATACGGTTTTGGGCATGGAACTGGCCCACGGCGGTCACCTCACCCACGGTCATCCCAAGAACTTCTCCGGACAGCTCTACAACTTCGTCCCGTATGGCGTGGACCCGGAATCCGAGGTCATCGACTATGAATCCGTGGCTGAAGTCGTGCGCAAGGCGAAGCCCAAACTCATCGTGTGCGGGTTCACGGCGTATCCCCGGGTAATTGATTTCGAGGCGTTCCGCAGGATCGCCGACGAGGTCGGGGCGCTCTTGATGGCGGACATAGCGCATATCGCCGGACTTGTGGTGGGCGGGGCCCATCCATCACCGGTACCCTTCTGCGATTTCGTCACGACGTCGACGCACAAGACTCTTCGCGGTCCCCGAGGCGGACTCGTGCTCTGCCGCCAGGAATTCGCCAAGCCCATCGACAGCGCAGTATTCCCCGGCACGCAGGGCGGCCCGCTGATGCACGTCATCGCCGGCAAGGCCGTGGCTCTGCGCGAAGCCGGTACGCCTGAGTTCGCCCGTTACGCGGCTGCGATCGTGGAAAACGCGCGGGCGCTTGCAGATGGGCTACTGGAAGCGGGATTGCGGCTCGTGAGCGGTGGAACCGATAACCACCTGATGCTTCTCGATTTCGGCCCCGATGGGCCGTCGGGACGGGCGATGCAGAGGGCGCTGGAAAAGGCCGGGATCACGGCCAACAAGAACACGGTCCCGCGCGAGACGCGAAAGCCGACCGTAACGTCGGGCATCAGGCTGGGGACCGCCGCACTAACGACCCGGGGCTTTGGAGTTGACGAGATGCGTCAGATCGCCCGCTGGATTCGCCGCGTTCATGACTCACGCAAGGACGAGCAAGAACTGGCTTCGGTGCGGTCGGAGGTGCGGGAAATGGCCCTGGCGTATCCGGTACCGGGAATACCCTCTCCCGTTCCCGCAGGCTAGGGCGTCCCGGGCAAGCTTCCCCCCAAATCACTTCGCATAGGACGCTCTGAGGCGCTTTGACGGGCGAATTGGCCGCGCTGGGCGCCGCCCTGGCGTGGGCCGTGGGGTTCCTCCTCGTCCGGATTGCGCCAGCATCGATTCCGCCGACGTACCTCAGTGCCATTCGCCTACTGACACCCGCCGTGGCGTTTCCGGCGCTGATGTTCGCGTCGGGCCGGCAGGATCAGTTCCTGGAGATGGAGTGGCGGAACTTCGCTGGCCTGGCTGCCTCAGTCATCACCGGCGTCGGCGTCGGAGATGTTCTTATGTTCCGGGCGATGCGGTTGGTCGGTGTAGTACGTTCGTACACGATTGGCGGAACGTTCCCGCTCTTCGGTCTCGTCTTCGCCGTGGCCTTTCTCGGTGAGCGCGTTGGCGCCGCGGCCGTCGCGGGAATCATTCTCATCGTCGCCGGCGGCGCATTCGTAACGGCAAGATCCAGCGCCGACCTCAAAGTTCCGGCTATCTCGAATTGGGCCTATCGCAGAGGCTTGGCGCTATCACTGCTCGTGGCGATGATGTGGGGGGCCGATCTCGTGTTCCTGAAGATCGGCGTGGGCGACTCCCACACGGTGGTGGCGAACTCCTTTCGGATGCCGTTCGCGGCAGTGGTCATGACTCTGGCGGCATGGCGCATCTACGGTGAGATCCCGGTCCTTCGAGTCAGTCCGTTCGTGGCTTTAATGCTTCTGCTTTCGGGGCTGCTGGGCTTGACCTTGGGTAGCGCCCTGTACCTCGGCGCGCTTCAGGATATCGGCGTGGCGCGTTCCGGCGCGTTGGGAGCGGTTTCGCCCGTCTTCGCCATGCTGCTGGCGGTGGCGGTACTCCGGGAGCGCCCCGGCTGGAAGGCCACGCTTGGTACCGTGGTCACCGCCGGGGGCGTGGCGCTCATGTCACTTCGGTGAGCTAGCCGCGCGAAGTCTTGTCTGGAGAAGTGGACCCCCAACGGCCCGTCACGCGCTTTTAAGCGTTCAGCAATTTCTCGATTGCGGCAATCAGGGCCTCTGAATCGGGCTCTATTTTGGGATCGAAATTCGCGATCACCTCACCGGCCCCATTCACGAGGTACTTGTGGAAATTCCACCGAGGCGGGACAGAAACACCGGCGATGTGTTTGAAGAGCGGATGCGCCTCCGCGCCGATCACGGGAATCTTTGCGAACATGGGGAAGCTGACGTTGAATCTCGATGTCGCGAACCGCTTTATCTCCGCATTGGAGCCGGGCTCCTCTTCGGCGAAGTCGTTGCTTGGAAATCCGAGGACATTAAAGCCTTGTCCCCCGTAGCGGTCCTGGAGCCTTTGCAGCAACCCGTACTGCGGAGTGTGCCCTCACAAGCTTGCAAGGTTCACGATCAGGGACACCGAGCCTCGGTACCCATCGAGACTGACCTTCTGGCCATCGATATCCCGCATCTCAAAGTCATAGACGTTTTTCAATCTGCCCGCCCTCCTAAGAGGATCTAAATTAAAAATTCGAGCTGCGCGAATCCGCTTTCCGCCCGACGCCTCAGAGCGTTATGGAGCGTATACCCGTGCTGCGCCACTCTTCGACGTTGTCGACCGTGTTGGGCGGCGCTTCGCGCTCGATGCGCCGCCATAGCTCCTCATCAATCGGGGCCTCCGCCGCCCTGACGGCCGCCTGAATCTCATCGGCTGAAGCCGCGCCGAGGATCGTCGTTCCGATCTTGTCATTGCGCACCGAGAACTTGACCGCCGCCGAGGCTACTTCCACGCCTTGGTCCGCGCATAATCGGGCTATGCGATGGAGGCGCTCTCGCACCTCGTTCGGGGCCTCGTGATAGACGTAGGGACTTGCGGCATTGTCCGGCTGGGCGAGAATGCCCGACGCGAACGGCGCCGCATTGACGATCCCGACGCCGAGCTCGTGCGCCCTGTCGATCAGCGCTGCCGCGGGCCGGTCGAGCAGGTTGTAGCGGTTGTGCGTTATCACGCTGTCGAATTCACCAGTCTCAATGTATTGCATCAGGAGATCCACCGGCCCACCGGCTACTCCAACGTGACCGATTACGCCATCGTCCTTGAGAAGGTGCAGCGCCTTGGCGGCGCCGTTCATCACCGTTGTCAGATCTGACCGTTCCACGTCGTGTATATGGACGAACTGGATGAAGTCCCGCCCCAACACATCCAGGCTGGCTTGCACGCAGGCGACGGTCTGCTCCTCCGAATAATCGAACGGATCCGGCCGGTACCCCGCCTTGGTGTTGATAACCAGGTCGTCCGGCGCTAGATCGGCAAGTTCGCGGAGCGCGAGGCCGAGCCGGCGCTCCGCATCGCCGTACAGGGGCGCCGTGTCTATGAAGTTGACACCGGCCTCGAAAGTCCCACGGACGATTTCAATAGCCTGGTCATCCGACTCGACTCGCGGGGATCTCCCCAACGCGATGGTCCCGAGCCCGATCGGAGTCACGCCCACGCCCGTTTTCCCATACGGTCGCCGTTTCATGGAAAGGACCTGCCACTGCCGCGCGCCATGCGCACGCGTGAGGCCGCGCAGCGAACTCTCGACCAGCGACAGGCGGCCATCATATTTTCACCCGTACCGTGCCCACACCCAGGACGCGTTTCGTCTGTCTGATCATGTGGTCGTAGTGGAAATTCCGCAGTTCGTCCACATCGCCTTCCCAGTCGTAGAAGCCCTTTAGGGTCCTCACGCCGTCTTGGCCCTTCTCGGCCATATCGCGCAGAGTTTCTGCGCCCAGATCGCCCTTTCCATCGAGATCCTTGTAGAGATACGACGCCACCTTGGAATGATTGATAACCCCGCCCATATCACGACCGCCCAAAGGGCCGACCGAGATGAATCTCAGCCCAAAGCCATAGCGGACGGCGTTGTCTATGTCTTCGGCGCTCGCCACACCCGTGGAGAGCAACTCGATGGCCTGGCGAGTCAGGGAATGTTGCAGACGGTTGGCCACGAAACCGGGGATGTCGACGTTTACGACGATGGGCTTTTTGCCCATCTTCTCCCAGTTATCCCGTGTACGGACGATGTTGGATTCGTCCACCTTGGGATGCTTTATCACCTCGACCAGCGGGAGGATGTGCGCCGGCAGGACGAAGTGGCTTCCCACGACGCGCTCTGGGTTCCGGCAGGCGTCGGCCATATGCCTAATTGGAATCGTGGACGTATTGCTCGCGATGACCGTCGCGGGATCGGTGAGCCTGCCAAGCTCCGCGAACAGCGCCTGCTTTGCGTCAATGTTTTCGAATATGGCCTCCATGACGAAGTCGGCCCCGCCAACCGCCGCAGCAAGGGTGTCCGCAGGTCGGATTCTGTTGAATACGGCGTCCGCATCTCCATTTTGGAGCATTTCGTGACGCTCGAGCTCCTCAATGTAGGAACGCATATCGGCGAACGCCCGGTCCAGGGCCTCCGCGTTCTGGTCGAAGACATGAACCTCACCCGAGCCCTGAGCCAGCACGACCCCAATTTGGGGTCCCACCAGTCCAGTTCCTATCAGCGCCGCTCTTTCGTATACCGCCAAATCTTCCTTCCTTCCCGTATTTGACTGCCCGTGTCCGATCCCGCTGGACGCACAGGACGCCCTTTACGCGACAGGCTGACTGTTCAATCCGACCAATCCAAAGCCACTCCGGAACAGGATTCTTTGTCGTTTAGCAAAAGATCGTACGCCCTTCCCACGTCCTCCGGCGTCATGCGATGCGATATGAGCTTTTCTACTTCGAGCCTTCCCCGGTCTACGAGATCGAACACCAACTGCGCGTTGCCGTAGTTGGAATGTTTGATTCCACGGACCGGATGCAGCGGAGTTCTCCAGACCTGCGCCCCCCTTGACATCGAGCCATTTCCAGTGGATCGGTCGCATGAAATCGGTGACGTCCGTTTGGTATCCAGCACGCTGGGTGCCAAGCAGGATCAGTTGACCAGAGGGAGCGGTAAGGGCTGCCGCCTGCTGAGCCACTTTTGAATCGCCCACGGCCTCCACTGTGATGCCGGCTCCGTCGGGCCCGCACAATCGCTGAATCGTCTCCTCCGCCGGCTCGGACCCGCCCGCGGTTTGCTCGATTCCGACGCGCTCGGCGAGCCGTCTTCGGGCCTCAACGGGGTCGATGCCGATCACGCGGGCGCCGGACAGCCTAAAGAGCTGGTCGGCCAGATTTCCAACGACGCCAAGGCCGAATACGGCGACCCAATCATTCAGGGAAACCGAGCTTGCCTGAAGGGATGTGAGCGCGATGCCGCCCATCCACGACGCCGCCCCCACATGGGAGGGAATACCAGCCGGCAGGCTGACGACGAATCCCGTCGACGAATCCGCGGATAGGACGTGGTGCGAGGCGTGCCGCGCAAAGCTGAAGACGCGGTCACCAGCCTCAAATGCCCGTACATCAGCCCCCGCCTCTATCACCCGACCCACGTTGCAGTAACCCGTTCTGATGGGGTAATCGGGCTCTCCCGGGAGCGGCTTGCCCGGATTGAGGCCCACATAACCCGCCAATTCGGTGCCGGCGCTTATGAATGTGGAATCTGTCTTGATTAGCAGTGCACCGCGCTCAACTCGATCCGGCAGTTCGGATTCCTCCAACGCGACCTCGCCGTGTCCGCGAACCACGACTTCCCGAATCTTCAAATCTGCTCCCTATTCGCGGCCTACGGCAGGCGTCGCGTCCAATCAGTGTCCATCACGGGGAAATACTGTCGAGGCGGTACGATCCTGCCGTCGAGTATCGGGTCCGCGGTCGCCCTGAGCCAAGCATTCAGATCGGACTTCAGACGGGTCTCCAGATCGCGGACATCAGCTTGGCCGGCCAGGTTGTTGCGTTCGAGCGGGTCCTTCCCCAGTTCATACAGCTCATATTCAGGATGAGGATGCGATAGAAGGCTCTCGCGAATCTCCAGCACGATGGGCGACGACGTGATGTCGCGAGCCAGTTGCAGGCCGGTTCCAGGTTCGAAATTTCGGATCAACTTGTGGGATTCGGTCCTGATCCCGCGCATCGGCTCGTAGAAATCGTGCCAGCTCATTTCGGCGTAGACGTGGTCACGGTCGCATTCAGCGCCATTGGTGAGTCCGGCCCAGAGACTTAGGCCATCGATATCTGGAGGAATCAGATCCAGACGATCGACCGCCTCCATGATGGTTGGCAGCAAATCAACGTTTGACGAAAGGGCGTCGTACCGCGTGCCCGCGGCGATCACGCCGGGCCAGCTGAGGATGCACGCAATTTTCAGCCCGGGATCGTACAACGTGCCTTTTGCGTAGGGCATAGCGATGCCGTGGTCGGTCGTGAATATCATCAGTGTGTTGTCTCGAATCCCAAGCTCGTCGAGCTTGTCGACGATACGCCCCGCCGATTCATCCGTTCTGCTCCCCTCGCCGTAGAACAGCGACATCTCAGCCTTGGACTGTTCGGTCTCGGGCAGGTACGGCGGCACAGTCACGGCGGCTGGACTCTGCAGATTCGGCCAGGCGTCGGTCCAAGGCCGGTGCGGCTCGAAGTAGCCGGCCATGAGGAAAAACGGTCGGTCGGGGTCACGTCCGTCCAGGAACGCCAGGGCTCGATCCGTGGCTGATTCACACGACCGCGCATCCTGATCCGATACCTCGACCCCGAACGGTTCGAGGTCCTGACTGATATGCCAGATCCCAAAACTCGCGGTTGCATAGCCCAGATCGCGCAAGAGGTCGGAAATGGTGACCTGCTCGGACCCCATGTCCCACGCGCCGTTGTTCTGGAGGCCCATCAGGCCGTTCCGATGCGGAAACAGGCCCGTCATCATGCTCGCCCGGCTGGGACTGCACTGCGGTGCCGCGGCGAAATGGCGTTCCAAGACCACGCCTTGAGCGGCAAGCTCATCTAGCCTGGGCGTGTCAGCCGAATTACCCGGATAGCACCCGATCAGATCGCCGATGTCGTGGCAATGGACGAGCACTATGTTCGGAACCTGCGCGGCTATGCAATCCTCCAGACCTGTCGTGGGCAGGTGCAGAGCATACTTCCCGTCATCGATTCGCGTGCGTTTGCCTGATTCATCAATTGAGACCGCGCGTTCTTGCTTGGGGGTGCTGCAGCGCCGGGCGGTTTGTGCAACCCCAGCGTCGGTATTCCCGATCGTTCCCGCCGGGCATCTTCACTAGACCTGCGCGGGGGTCGCCAGCGTATTTCTGGCGAACAATCTGGTGGAGCACTTCGCAGCCGGAGGGCCGCAGGGGCTGCTATTCGACCCTAACGACGCAGGACGCGATGGTCGCCCACGCGTCGCGTTATGCCCATGGAATCAAGGTGTTCGAGCAGCGGTAGGCAGAATTTCCGGCTGCTACCGAAATGGTCTCGTAATGTAGAAACATCGATTTCGCCGTTCTCGCGAATGATCCCAACGACCTCGACCTTGAGCTCGTCGAAAGATCCGGACTCGTAACCGATGTTCGCGCTGACACGTACCAACCGCCCTGACGCTTCCAACGAGTCGAGAAGCTCGTCGGTCACCGAAAACCTTCCCGCCAGCTCCTTGAGGGGCGGGACGTCGATGCCCCGACCCTTCAGCGCACCAAGCAGCCTTGAAACGACCCGTTCCTGTTGTTCGCTTAACTCGACATTGTGTGCCGCGAGCATAATTACGGCGTCATCGATCCGGACAACTCCTTTGTTTTCGAAGTGGGCCATCAGATCGTTGAAGGGTCCGGAGTCCAGCCCAAGCCGGCTGCGAAGTTCCTCCCGTCCGAGTCCAGCGCGAAGCGGGTTCGCCTTGTGAAAATCCTCCAAAAGGGACTGGACGGCTTCACTGAGGCGGCCCAGCCCCGCCGTCTCAACATACGTGCTTCCCAGCAAGACCACCTGGCCGTTGGCGATCGCTCCCTTCAGGGCGCTGTCAAACTCGCCGCCGAGCGCCGCGGATTCGCCAGCTAGCTCCCGCTTGCGCAGCGGACCTGCGCGTTCGAGCGCGAGCACCACGGCGTCGAGCGGATCTCCTGCGGCCAGCCTTTCCAGGTCGTCCAACACTCCGATATCGTGCCTCTTTAGCCTGGACGCCTTCGGCGAGACGATCTCACCGCCGCCGATGGTCACCGCCGGCGATAGTTGGCGGGCAATGAATCGATCGCCTTGCTTTACCGAAAGCGGCTTGCGTAACCGCAGTTGGGCCCAGGCGGTCTCACCCGCATCCAAGACATCGTGGTCGAGCAGCCTGACCGCGGCGCGCACGTCCGCCGTACCGCTGTGGATTGCGACTTCGGTGCCGTTCTTTAGCGGCTTTCCGATCGACGGCAGCATCGAGAGTCGCACGTCGACCAACCGCGCCGGCCGTAGATCGCCGGGCACCGCCAACACGCTTCCCCTGGGCACGTGCGCGACTTCGACGCCAGATAGATTGACGGCCGCCCGGCTTCCCGGAACCAGGTCGTCCACGGACGACTTATGACTTTGAATACCCCGGATGCGTGAGCGCCTACCGATGGGCAGCACCTCCATCTCCCGCCCTTTTGTCAACGATCCGCCGATCAGCGTTCCGGTTACGACCGTTCCGAATCCACCCACGGTGAAGGCGCGATCGATGGAAAGCCGAGGGTTGCCACCTGCCTCATGGGGGCGAACACCGTCCAGCAACGTGTCCAACTCGGCAACAAGGGATTCGAGTCCAGTCTTCTTGGTTGCGGATACCGTCACGATTGGAGCCCCGTCGAGGCATGTTCCATCGACAAGCTCGAGCACTTCGGCTGCCACCAACTCGATCCAATCCTGCTCCACTAGATCGGACTTCGTGATGACAATTAGGCCATGTTCGATTCCCAGCAGGTTCAGGATCGCCAGGTGCTCCCTCGTCTGGGGCATTACTCCCTCATCGCCGGCTACGATGAAAAGGGTGGCGTCTATGCTTCCGACCCCAGCCACCATGTTGCGGATGAATCGCTCATGGCCGGGCACGTCGACGATGCTTATCTCACGACCGCTGGGCAGTGGCAGCCAGGCGAAACCGAGATCGATCGTCATCCCCCGGGCCTTTTCCTCAGGCAGACGATCCGGATCCATGCCGGTCAGCGCCTCGACGAGTGCCGATTTGCCGTGGTCGATATGACCGGCGGTTCCGATGGTGAACATCATTCAGGCTGGGCGAGACCGGCGAGGCGATGGACCGGTACCAATCCGCACCACGGAGCACTGCCGCCCGCTAGGAGGCCGGCGCATCGCATTTGAATCGAGGCGGTGCAGCACCCGACCCCTGAACGTCCCCCGGCAACGCAAAGATCGGGTAGTGAAATCAGACATCGTGTGCGGACCGTTCAAACGCCAAGATATTCCGCAATGTTCGCGCCTTCGCCGATAACGGGTCTCAATCTGTCGGTGGCGGAAGTAAGCACCGTCGTAATTCCCGGACCGTGTCCGGCGGCAAAACTGTCGGTGTGGACTATTACTCCGATCGTCACCGCGCCCTCTCGGTACGCCCGCCCGACCGTGTTGTCGTGGTCTTTCACCGCCACGAGGTCGCCGAGCCGGAGCCGGGATAGGCCGTACTTCTCATGGACCGTCGCATCGTTCGTCACGATGTCGTAATCGCCCCTTTCAGAGGTCGCGCCGAGTCCCGATCCCATAAGCTGAGCCGGAACGATCGACGCCACGGGAACTTCGATTCCTCGGTCCGATTCGTTTAGATTCAGCTTTTCGAGCAACCCCGGATCGATGTTCTTCGCTTTGATCTCAGGATGGTCTATCAACTGAAGTCCTTGGCCATGCGCCCTGACTTGAATCTTGTCACCTATCACAAGCTGTTCCAACGCCTCAGGGTCGAAATAACAGATGAGATGCTCGATCCCTCCGTGCGTGCCTGTAACGAATCCCTCCGCGCCCTTGGCATCACCCGCCACGACGATCGCCCGGTTGCCCACGCAGGACAGAGATTGCAATGCCCCGTTTTGCAACGCGTCCGAATTCTTGACCGTGACCCCGGGCTCGACATGATCTCCAGCCCAACCCATCGCCGAATCTCCTACCTTCACGTTGTACGTTATTCCGCCCACACCCGGAAGATTGCGCGCAACGCCGTCATGGCCGACTCGCAGGGGATCGGAGGATGCCCTGGGTGACGCGATCTCACCGATCACCGAAATCATCACAAGCTGGTCGCCATTCGTTCGAAGCATCTGGATATCTCTCCAATTCTGACGAGGCGCACGGGCCAATTATCCCTCTGAGGCATAGCGGGACGCATCGACCACGCACACCGTCATGCGCAATTACGGCTTCGAGCCGCGCCCGCGATTGGAATCCCAGACGGACCGACCCAGGCCGTCGATGCAGCGCACGTGTTCCGACCTACAGTTACGAACTCATCGCGGAACCGCATTTATAATCGGGCCATTCGTCTGAGATCTGGGGCAACAACCTAGTTTTGAATGACCTGCATGATGCAAAAATCACGATCGTCGTACCCGCCAAGAACGAGGCGGAAACGATAGGCAGAGTAATCGAGTCCGTACGCGGCTACGGCGACGAACTATTGGTCGTGGATGGACGATCGGTTGACGGAACAGCCGACGTCGCACGCCGCTTGGGCGCTCGGTTGCTCGAGGACGGGGGCCGCGGCAAGGGCGAAGCGGTGCGCATGGCGATCAAGGAGGCCAAGGGAGACATTCTTGTATTCGTCGACGCCGATCTGTCACACGAAGCCACCGACATACCGGCCCTTATCGAACCGATAAAGGCGGGCGAGGCCGACCTGGTGATAGGGTCACGCCCCAGGGGCGGCAGCGATGAAATGACGGGCGACCTGGATCGCTTCATTCGCTGGTTTGGCCAGCAGATAATTCAACTGGGTATCAACTACCGGTTCGGCGTTCGCCTCACGGACGCGCAGAACGGATTTCGATCGATACTGAAGGACGTTGCATCGGATCTGGATCTGAAGGAGAACTCGACTACGATCGAGCAGGAGATGGTGATGAAGGTGCTGCGAAAAGGCTATCGGATCGCCGAGATACCGAGTCACGAGTTCGAACGCGGCGCCGGTCGCTCCAAGATAAGTCTGCGAAGAATGTGGCTTCGCTACGTGTACCAATGGCTCCGGGATATGGTCCTCTAATTGCGAGAATCGAGCCAGCTCCCGTCGGTCACGATCGCCCTGCGGAGCACCACGATCCAAGTTGAGCTAGACATATCACCAGATTGAACTAGCCTTCAAAGGATGTTTCGTCAGTCGGTCATATTTCTCGCTCTGGCCATGTCAGCAAACGGTCTTTCCTACGTTTACCAGCTTGTGATGGCGCGCTTGCTGGAGCCAGAGGAATTCGCCGTCGTGCTGGCAATCGTTTCGTTCATTGCGATACTCGTCTTCCCGGCGAATTCGTATCAGGTGGCGGTGGCCGTTGGGACGGGACACCTTGTCCAAAGAGGCAGCCACCTGCATTCCTGGCCGTTCGCGTCCCGCGCAGCCCTGTTTGGCGGGGCAGTGGGATTGGGCTTCGTCGCCCTTTTTGGAGTCTTTGCGTCCGGCATTCGAGAGGTATTCGGGTTTCACGGTAACTGGATTCTGGCGTGGCTGGCGGTGACCTTTTGCTTCTCGCTCGTTCTCTCGGCGTTGCGCGGCGCGCTGCAAGGCACGCACAGGTTCGCTGGGCTCGGAACCGTGATGTTGGTGGAGGCTGGATCAAGGGTTTTGCTGGCCGTCGCGCTCGTGTGGTGGTGGGACTTCGCCGTGGCCGGGGCCACGGCGGGATTCGCATTCAGCTTCGTCGCGGCCACCCTGCTCGCCATCTGGCTTCTGTATCCCCGAACCGATCTCGGGGGTCCCGCCCACGAGAGCCTGTGGCCCACGCTGCGAGCCCAACTCCGATCGGTGCCCGCGACCTTCGCGATCTTCGGGGTCCAGGCCATCGACGTCGTTATCGCAAACAGCCGGTTGCCCAACACTCCGATGGAATCGTTTTCAGCCGCGGCGCTGGCGGGCCGCGTGATCTTTTACGCTTGGGTCGCCTTCGGCCTCTTGCTGCTGCCGCGATTCCGACACGTGTTCGCGGGTGCGGTGCTGCGGCGCGACTTCGTGCTGAAGACCGCCGCCGTGGTTGCCGCCATTGTCATGGTTCCAGTGGTCATGGGTTTTGCGGTACCGGATCTCATCCATACCCTGTTGGTCGGCGCAAATTACGAACCGGACGCCGGTCTTCTTCAGAGATATCTCATAGGCTCGGCGCTCCTCACCACTGCGCTGTTCCTTACCTACGTGATGATCGCGGCGGGCCGGAATTGGATCGCCTACGGGTTGGTGCCGATCGCCGCGGCGCAATTCGCGATGTACATATCCGCGGCGGACACCACATTCGAATTTGCGAGGATCCTTATCATCGCGGGTGCCGCCATGTGTCTGTTCCTCGTGATTCCAGCGAGTCTGCTTATTCGTAAGCAGATGCGACTACAGCCTGACTTGGAATCTGGACTCCCCGCGCCAACACCATCCGATGCGATCATGCTGGAAGACATCTCCACCCGTGACCCGATCTGACCCGCGCCCGGCTTCGCGGGAAAATTCGACCTCATTACGACCGACGCTCGGCTCCTCGGAACGGATTTCCAGATAACCCCGAGCGTCCTAGGGTTCTGCGACTCATCGTGCGCCCGCCGATGACGAGTCCAGGCGGATACGGAACCACCGGCTCTCGACCGAATCTAAAACCGAGGAAATAGGCTCATTCCGCCGATAGTAATTGGCCCTGATGCTCAGCATCTCGGTATTACGATCGCGCCGCACGAGCCCGAAGACCGGCCGCGCGAGCCGGGCACCAGAAATCAAGAACAAAGTTGCCGCGAACATCGAACGTCAGCGAAGCTCGGACCGCCCGGCTCAACGAACTCAAGTTGGCCATCAATAACGGTAAGTATGTCGTGCCCAGCAGAGAGCTGGCCACTGAATTCGCTCGCACTTTCATGGCCGCCACAAAGCGACACCAGCCTGTACAGTCAACAAAGCAGCTCACTCGGGTGGGTCTGCTGCGGCGAATCGGAAACCCGGTTCCCGATCCGCCGATTGAGAAGGGCCCTTCGGTCGAAAAGTTGCCAGAGTAGGGAGGGAAATCCCCGCTCCTAAGGCCGACTGACCGTTACACTGGACCGCCGTTAGATCGATCGACCCGCACCCCCGAAAGGCGGCCATTGCAGGAAGTCTCTTGGGGCGTTGCTGGACACGGGCTCGCAGTAGCCGCTCAGCTGCTCCTGTTCTTCGCCTATGTAGGCTACTGGCCGGCGCGCCTGCTCATATCCCGGGGGCCGTGGGCCCCCTACGCACTGGTATTGACGCCGTTCGTCGGCTGGCTATTGTCGGTTGCCGTCTCCTATTACCTCCACGCATTCCTTCTGACGATGACTCAAGTCTTCTGGGTGCTTGTCGTCTTCGCGACGGTTGGCAACCTGGTCGTAGTCGTGCGGCGACGGTCCGCGGTTCCGGCGTTGGGAGATCGATGGGTTATCCCGGCCATCCTCGCGGGCCTGTTTCTCGTATTCGTCGCGATACTTCCGCACGCGCGCGAAGACTCGCTTGGACTCCTGGCTCTAAACGTCGACGAAGAGCTTTACTACCCCTACGCGGAGCACATCAAGCACTATCCCGCCACGATGGACGGCGCCGCCGAAGGCCCGCTCCTGGATCTCATGAAATCAGACCGCTTCAAATCCCGAGGTCAGGGGTTCGCATACACGCTGTCCATTTCCAGTATCGTCTCCCGGACTCCAACGTTTCTCGCCTACATGCCAACGATCTACCTGCTTCTCGGCATGTCGGCCGTCTCAGTATTCCTTTTTGCACGCGTGGGCCTGGGTCTCGGTCCCCGTTCGTCGTCCCTGGCATCGGGTCTTTACGCGCTGAACGGCCTCCCGCTTTGGTTCAGTTCCATGGGGTTTGGACCTCACACGGTAGCGTTCGCCCTGTTGCCGCTGGCACTGGCCGGGATCATTGCCGCACTAAAACACGGTGGGACGAGGCCCGCGTTATTCGCCGGATTGTCGTCCGCGGTATTAGTGACGTCGTACTTCTGGGCCATCAGCGCCGTGTTTCTTGTTGCGGCCGTTCCTGTGGTTCTGGTTGTCGTTCTCGCCGGGCCGGATCGACCGCGCAGGGTAGTCGACGCTGTCACCATCGGCGCTGCCGGGGCCGTTGCAGGATTCCCGGGTATCTTCTGGATGGCCAGATGGGCCGTTCCACAACTTTCGACCATCACAGGGGATCTCAACGGGTCCTTTGGAAATGCCTGGGGCGATCTCACATTCCCATCCCCTGAGACGGCCATCGGTCTGCGCGCCTACCACATGGTGGACGACCCGGACGGAATGGAGCGCCTGGTTGGTTCGGGGCTTTGGGACGCGCTAGGTCGATTCGAGGGCGTCGCGTGGGTCGGGTTTCTGGTCCTGGCGGGCCTGGGGCTGTGGCGAATGAAGGGCTGGCGGCTCCCGGCTTGGGCTCTGACCGTTGCTTTTAGCGCATTCATGTTCTGGGTGTGGAAGATTGCGGGGTATCAGTACGGACACTTCAAGAACCTCTCATACATCGCATTTTTCGCGGATACGTTGCTCGCGGCGGGGCTGGCGGTGGCTTGGGCCGGCCTAGGGCCGCGAATTTTCAATCGTTCGTTGCAGCCCATATTCCGCCGGTTCTCGACCATTGCCCTCCGTATTTCAGCGGCGGGCCTGCTTTTCCTTGTTGCGGCATTGACGGCCGCCAACACGATTCAGACTTTTCGCTGGTACTGGAATGGCTTCTCCTGGAACATGCCCGCTCAAGCCGTTGAAGAAATCAGGCTGATGGCCGAGCGGGTGCCGAAAGGAGCAACGGTGCGACTTTCGCCCGATGCCCGGTATCCGATTGCGCCCGACGCCATCAAATACCGGCCGATCACACTGGCTTTCCATTTCGAGTCTCACGCCACCGGCCGGTGGATGGACCGCACCGCCGCGATCCTTGCCGCCGAGCTCCACGGCCGGAATTTCTATACGGCCGGTCGAACCACGGCATTTCGGCAGAATCTCGATCTGGCCCCGGCGAATCCGGATTTTTACGTGCTCGGAAGCTCGCAGAAACCTCGAAGCCAAGGTCTGATGCGGCACGAGAACCTTGTTCCCGGCGGAATCCTCGCTCTGTATCCATTTGCCCCGTCCGACACGTTGACCGGCCAGGACATCGCCGGATCGCGCACCGGATCAACCTTCTTCGAGCGCGGGAGTCCTTTCACCGCCAGGGTCGCAGCGACTCGAATTTCATCAGGATCAGGGTTGGTGACCTCCGACGCTGGACGAAGTCGACAAGTGCTGCTGGGAGTTGTGAACGTCGAGAGAAATCACGCCAACGTGCGCGTACGAGCGGGTGACCACTCGACCACGGCCACGTTGACGCCCGGGCTCAACTGGATCCTGCTGGCGCCCACGCCCGTCCCATTCGAGCTCCATATCGAGCCGGAGGGCGTAGCGACGATTCAGGTTTTCGTGGCGCGGGCGTTTGACGCCACGGGCAGCGTCTCGGCCGGCACGACCGCCGACCCGCGGTCGGTCGTGAGCGTCCGGGCCAGTGCGGAGGGCGAC
The DNA here is from genome assembly GCA_963663595.2 of Chloroflexota bacterium. GTDB lineage: Bacteria > Chloroflexota > UBA11872 > UBA11872 > VXNJ01. The sequence continues at coordinate 1,759,650 of CAXXGZ010000003.1, forward strand.
GTCATCCACACGACGCTGGATTTCTTCAACGCAGCGCTGGGTGGCACGAACATCGGGGCGTCTTACCAGGAACCAGCCACACAGGGCTATTGGGTAAGCGCCGCCCGTCTTCCGACCGATGCGCAGAGAATGAGTCTTGAGTATTCGGTGGCCGAACACGAAGTAGCTGAATCCGTCGACGGCGTCTTCGCGAAGGCGACCGTAGCCCGTGAGAGCGACTTCGGCGGCGATCGCGAGTTCGAACTCGTCTTCGCCCACGGCGTGGAGAAGATCTTCCGCTTTGCCCTTTATCGATACGCCTACCGTGATGGCCGCGTGGTCGATCTGCGGGTACCTACCGAACCCTTCATATTCGAGTTTCCACAACGATGACCGAGCCCGGGCCGTCGCCGCGCGTCACACCGGATGGTCCATCACGTTGATAAGCCCGTGCGGGACGAAGGCCAGCCTCAATCTCCTTCGACCGGAAAATCACGTCGTTGCTGCCCACTCAGCGCACAAATAAACTGACTAGCGCACCCCACAAGGAAGGATTGACTGAAGCTTGCCTACCGCCTTGATCACCGGAGTCACGGGCCAGGACGGTTCCTACCTGGCCGAGTTGCTGAATGGCAAGGGATACCGTGTGGTTGGAATGTACCGACGCACCAGCACTCCGGCGACCGGCAGGATCAGACACCTCCTCGAGCAGATCGAGATCGTGCAGGGAGACCTCCACGATCAGCTATCGCTCATCGACACTCTAAAACGATACGAACCGGACGAGGTCTACAACCTGGCCGCGCAGTCGTTCGTCCCGACATCATGGAACCAGCCCGTACTAACGGGCGAGGCGACGGCGCTTGGCGTAACCCGCATGCTCGAGGCATTGCGGGCGGTAAATACCGAGATAAAGTTCTATCAGGCATCGAGCAGCGAGATGTTCGGAAAGGTCAGGGAAGTCCCGCAGACCGAGTCCACGCCGTTTCATCCCCGCAGCCCGTACGGCGTCGCCAAGGCGTATGGCCACTTCATTACGGTCAACTACCGCGAAAGCTATGACCTGTTCGCCTGCTCGGGAATCCTTTTCAATCATGAATCACCCCGGCGTGGGCTCGAGTTTGTAACGCGAAAGGTCTCCCATGCCGCCGCTCGCATCAAGTTCGGCCTACAGGACTCCATCGGACTCGGAAACCTTGAGTCCAGCCGCGATTGGGGATTCGCTGGCGATTACGTGGAGGCCATGTGGTTGATGCTGCAACATTCGGAGCCCACCGACTTCGTAGTCGCCACCGGCCAGACGCATTCCGTGCAAGAGATGTGCCAAATCGCATTTCGACATGTCGGTCTGGACTATCAGGACCATGTTGTGACGGATCCGAACATGCTGCGCCCCGCCGAGGTTGACCAACTCGTCGGCGACGCATCAAAAGCGCGCGACCTCCTGAGCTGGACGCCAAAGGTTCAGTTCGCCGAACTCATCGAGATGATGGTGGACGCCGACCTGAAACTGGTCGAACAGGAAGCGGCCTCGGCCTGATCGCCGCCTAGGCGGTTGCCGTTGGGTCGGACCGTGGCAACGCCGACTTCTTCCGCTATCCGACGGCGCTCAATCCAACTTGGTCCATTCGGCTGCCGCCCCCTCGGCTGATATCGCCTCATATCGAGCTGAGGCCTGTGTATCCGGGGGATCCAGGATCGAACTCGGCTAGGCGTTTCCGACAGACAGAATGGCGAATATGAATGAGCCGAGTTTCCATCCTTCGGGAACATAGAAGCCGACTATGTTCCCTGGCGTTGGCGCAGGGGTCCTAAGGACGGCGTGCTGCAATACGTTTGTGAGTGTCAGTTCCGCCTCGCCGGATGGCACTGACGCCACCAGCGCCACGGACTCCCAGCTTGGAAAGAATGGATCGCCGTTTTCATGGAGGATGAGAACCTGCGCCCGGATGCGATCGGATACCGTGCTGGGTGAAAGGCGGTCCAGTTGGACCTTGACCTTGCCGGGCAGCGAGTCCATGAGTTCATCGACGCGCTCGGGATTGCGATTGAGGAATACGTCGTGGATTCTCCGGCCGTCCTCGCTCAGATCGGACCGATCGAATCGTTGCATGGCCATTCGGTCACGAGAAGGTCGAGGTCCTGGAAACAATGCATTGAGAATCGCTCGGTCCTCCGCCCGGTCGAGTGTGTTGATAAGCGTGTCGCGCGTGACGGTCCATACGAATGACTCTGGCCTGAATCTCACGGTCTCGCCTTCGCGGAAGTATGAGGTCGTCGTTACCTGCATTACGACTCGACGAAGGTCCGAGTAAGGGCCAACCATCGCCACGAACTTCACCCGGTCCAATACGCGAGGGTCCGCCGCCGCGGCAAACGCCAGCGAACCACCCACGCTGAAGCCGACGTATCCGACGTTTTCGGCGTCGACCCGAGCGTGCGCCTCCAAGAACTCATACGCTCGAACCAGTACATCAACGTCTTCGGGAACGATTCTCAACACTGGATAGCTGAGAAGATCCGGAACCAGCACCACGAATCCGGCCCGGCTCAATGCCTCGGCCAATTTGACAAGCTCTCCGTAGCGGCGGCCTTCTCGAACGACCCCATTGAGCAAGATGAGTCCCGGACGACGCCCAAAGCCGCCCGGATCGTATACATCGGCCAGAATCTCGCGATCCTCGAAATTTAGGGCTACGACCGATCGGCGCGGCTCGGGCGTAAAGAACGAAAGCGGCCAAGTTCCGCCGCCCGGAATCACTTCCAGGGCGATCCCCACCGAACGAAACGCACGTGAAATAACAGGGGTCAGCAGGATCAAAACGAACAGTATGAGAACAAGTGAAACCGAGCGAACCGTGATCCTGTCCCGCCGGGCCAACGTCAGAGCCTTCCGTATCATCGAGCGGGGGAGCCGAAGATCAGCCCCCGAAGCATCCATTCCGCACGAGCGCAAACGTTATACCGCGCGGAGGCTCGGAAGTAATGGTCCCGGTGGAATTCGAGGCCGTTCTGGGGCTCCGATCTCGATCCGGGCAGAGCTACGCGGGCAGGCAGCGTTCCTTGCTAATCCGCAACCGGACGCTCGCGCCGTCTCTCCACATTTTCAGCCGCAGACCGATCCTCGACATCCCTCCGTTCAGGCGGCCGCGGCCGGCCTTCGGATCGCCTGGTCTCGATTCGCCTACGCGCGTTTCCCTCTTCGACGGACGACCCAACTTCACGCGCTTCGTTCCGGACCCCACTGGGCCGCGACCCCGCGGGACCGGGTCCTTCGAAAGTCGGGAGAGGCAGATTTCCTCTCCGATTCGGTGGTTTTGGAATCACATTTGAAAGTGCGCGTCCCCGCGCCCTGTCCGACGTGTCCGAAGCGGCAAACCTACGGCGGGCTTCATCCGAGATCTCAACGGCGTCAGCCGTTACAGAAGCGCCTTGCCGGACGCGTTCCTCCGCCCTGGCCTCCGCGACTTCCTGCCCGGATTCGGTGGCGCGGGAAGAATTAGACGTCGGACCCGTGCTCTCAGCCGGTACTCGCTGCACGGCCATTTATCCGCCCTTACGACTCAACCACTAGCCCGGATACGTCAGTTGGCAGCCGGGTCGCCCGATCTCCGCGCGCTGAGGGTCGCCGCTTATTTATTGCTCGTTTGACTCGTCCTGCTCGGCGGCCGCGGTTTCCTCGGGCTCGACTGGCGACAGGGTTGCGGAGAAATCATCTCCGGAGATCTTTCGTTTTACCTCGTCGTAAGTAAACAGACCGATGGCCGCCAAGAAGACCAACACAACCATCAGACCAATTAGCGCCAGAAAACCGATTATCAGTCTCATAGCAACTGCCTCCCAAGCTCGAACCGCCGAACGCTCGGCGCAACGCATGCGCGACCCGACGGTCGCCTCATCTCATTCTAAACTCGCCAGCAGACCAGGAAACCGCCGCCGGCATCGAGTTTTCAGCCGTCGCAGTCCACTCCGGCCGCAACGAGCTCGCTACGTTCGGCGCCGGTAAGACCCGCGAGGTGACCGGAGTTCGGAACGACGCAGATGAACCTGAGAACGTCGCTGCCCGTGTTCTGGAACTGATGTCGCTCATGCGGTGGCACGAACACTGTATCGCCTGCGGAAAACGACGAACTTCCGTCCTTGTGACTCAGCGTTCCGTCGCCATCCAAAATAAGAACTTCGTGCTCCCAATCATGGGAATGGTTCGGCGTGGCCGCCCCGGGCGATAGTTCAAAGCGCCGCATCGTGAAATTCTGCGCGCCGTCCAATGGGCCTACGAGATCCGCTCTGCGCACCCGACCAGGCTCATCGGGGTAAATGTCCACCCCCTCGACATCCCTCTTCACCACTGCCATTTTGAAACCTCGTTTAACTTCAGACGGCCAATAGAGAAAGGGTACCGTACGGCCGAACGCCCTCCCCCTAACTCAGCGCCCGAGCAATCGCCTCCACGAGCGATGCGTGAAATTGCCCGAAGGACGTGGGCGAAAATCCGAGGCTTAGAACCGCCGACTCCGTGTCGTAATAATCGAATGACTCCGACACATCAAGAAATTGGGCCTCGCCGGACGGCATCTGAAAGGCATCGAGATACGCGTCCGAGTAATCCTGGCCCGTCATGCGCCAGGTCTCGCCCCCGGCGATGTTGTGGATGGCGCCGACCGCCGCGGGGCTTATTGCGGCCGCGGCCGCAACCGCGGCGGCCACGTCGGCCACGTGGACAAATTCCATGCGCTGATTGGATGTGAAAGGCCACACTTCGGGCGGCAGCAAGAAGTCGGGGACCGAGACCCCCGAAATCCGAAGGATCACGGATCGAACGCCCGAAGAAAGGACAGCCTCCTCGGCGGCTATCTTGCTTTCCGGATAGGCGCCGAGCCCCCTTGTAGGGACCGACGTGTCGACGGGCGGTTTCCGCATTTGCGTGTCCCCGTACACCACCACCGACGAGCTGAACACCAGCAGGCTCTGGGGCATTGCCGATTCCATCGCGCGCAACACGCGCCGAGTTCCTTCGACGTTTACTCTGCGTGTAAGGTCAGGTTGCTCTTCCGCGACGGGGGGCAGTATGGCGGCCAGATGCACCACCACGTCGACGCCTCCCAGCGCGGCGGCCAAGTACGTTTCGTCACCAATATCGCCGGGCATATTCTCAAAGCCCTCGAGCCCCTCGAAATTGGCCTGCGGAAGGTCCAGTATCCTGACTCGGTTACCACCCTCTCGAAGGATGGACGCCACGAGCCTGCCGACGCGACCCGCGCCGCCCGTAATCGCGATGGTCCGACCCGATTCATTCATGAGCGAAGTTACCGGCAATTTGAGGGGCCAAATGATTCACGGGGAGTATTGCGATTAGATTCCGGTTCGTCCACTTCGCAGACGTCCACCTGGGAAAGCAGCAATACGGCATACCCGAACGTGCCGAGGACTTCGCGCGAGCATACGCGGACGCGGTCAACTATGCCGTCGATGCGAATGTGGATTTCGTCCTTATCGCCGGCGATCTGTTCGAGCAAAAGACTGTCGACCCCGAGACGTTCAACTTGGCCGCCGTCGGCCTGCGGCGGCTCGCCGATGCGGGCATTCCCGTGTTCGCGGTCGAAGGCAATCACGAGAAGTTTCTGCGGCACGGGGCACGGACGTGGGTGTGGTATTTGAACCAGCAGGGCCTTCTGCGCCTCCTGGACGTCGCACACGACCAGGGGGACGTTGCGATCAGGCCCTGGCAGAAGCAAACGGGGGGCACGTATTTCGATATTGACGGGGTGCGAATCTTCGGAATCGGATACTACGGCGCGCGGCTCCCCCGGATAATCGAGCGATTCAAGGATCTTGCGGCACGTCTCCCCGCTTCGGGCGTGGAGTATTCAATCTGCATCCTGCACACCGGTGTCGATGACAAGGTCGACTACCTGCACAGCGGCTGCACCGCCGCCGAGCTGCTGGTCTTGAAGGATGTGCTCGATTACGTCGCGCTGGGACATGTCCACCATCGATTCAACGTTCCCGACGGCCCCGGTGAGGAGCCTTTCCTTTTCAATCCGGGGGCGCTCGAAAACTGGAGTTCCCAAGAAGTTGGGCGCGAGAAGGGATTTTTCGACGTCTCCGTGGACACCGAGGCCAGAGTGCGGCATAAAGCCCGGCACGTATCGGATGCAACTTTTCGCCGGGACTACCTGAAGCTGGAAATCGACGCCGCCGGCTATGCCACCCCCGATTCGCTCCGCGCGGCGGTTGCCGAACGAGCCCTCGAGGCGGCGGATTCGCGGGCCAACCGTCCCATTGTCGAGTTGCGGATTCATGGACCTATTCGCTTCGAACGCAACCTTTTGGAAGCGCAAGTGTACGAGGGCATTCTCCAGGACAATCTGGACTGCCTCGTCGCGCGGGTGATTTTTGATTCCGCTCAGCGGCAAACCGGCGATCTGGCTCAATCCGATCTACAGCGAACTCGGATCGAGCTCGAACTGAAAGTTCTTGCGGAGCTATTCGGCCAATACGACGATTTCGCTCCGTATTCCAACGATCTCGCGGCGATTGCATCGCGAATCAAATCCAGCGCCATTCAGATGCCGTCACCCGAGATTCTCGTGGAGGAACTGACGTCGGAAATGGCTCGGGCGGGACTGCTCATCGATGCTGATCAATAGCGTCCATCTTCGAAATATCAAATGCTTCGAGGACCAAGCGCTCGATCTTCATTCCGGCCTAACGGCGATCACGGGCGAAAACGGAGCTGGGAAATCCACGATAGTGGAGGCAATCGGCTACGCCTTGTTCGGCTATTCCGACGGTCCCCTCGGCGGGCTCATGCGCGAGGGGACACGATCGTCCGAAATCAGGGTCCGTTTTATGTCACCTCTGGATTCACGGGAATACGAGTCGGTCCGATCCCTCCGCAAGAACCGCTCCGGCACCGTGACGACGAGCGCCAAGGTGCTGGACGCCGAGGCGGGAGGAACGCTTGCGGAGGGCGGCGACGAGGTGGGGAAGTTCCTTCGGTTCAATCTGGGTCTTGCGGACACGGCGCTGGATCCGAAATCCATTTTCTCCGACGTTGTCGGCGTACCCCAGGGGCGGCTCACCGCCGATTTCGTGGACACAGCTCGATCCCGCAAACGCAAGTTCGATCCATTGCTTGGGACCGAGGACTATCGCGCCGCCTACGACGCCCTGCGCCTACCGGCAAGCTTGTTGGGCGACAGGCTCGCCGAGCTCAATACTGAAGCCGCGGCGAAAGAGGAACGGCTGAAGGATCTTCCCGCGAACGAGAACCGAATCCAGGCGACCGGGAAGTCGAGGCACGAAGCTGGCGCGAAACTCAAGCGGGCGAATTCCGATCTCGCGAAGGCCCAGGCTGCGACCGCGACGTTGTTGACGGCGAAGGAGCAGCTCGACCGGCTTGATTCGGAATCGCGCGAGGCCCGGAAAACCGAGCAGTTGATAAGCGAGACGCTTCAATCGGCCGTGCAGGCCGTGCAGGAGTCGGAAGCCGCCCGCCTGCGGGCGGAGGCGTCCCGAGATGAGGCCGAGCGATTTCAGAAAACGGAAACGCAGTTAAGCGAGCAACAGAGCCGGCAGGGCGACTACGACCGAATCGCCAGTCAGTTAAGCGCCGCCGAGGGCACGGTCGCGCTTCTCAAAGATCGCCGCGAACGTGCGGAGGACGATCTGCAGCGGCTGCTGGCCGTTGCAGAGCAACTGCCGAACCTGGAGGCGGCGGAGCGTTATCAGGCAACGCTCGAATCCGAACTCAAGGTGGCTCGCGATCGCCTGGCAAGATTGAGATTTCACATGGACGGGGCCGACGAGATCGCGCACGACCTCAAGGCCGCCCAGGCGGAACTTGACGATGCCAACCGGATCGCACGCGAAGCGCGAGAAGCACAACCTTTGGCGGGGCGGGTCGCTTCGCTGCAGCGGCAGATCGCGGACGCCTCCGCAGCCCTATCAACGATCGACTCAGCGGTCGAGGAGCTGGAGCGAACGGGCCTCGATCTACGGGACCTCAAGCGCGAGGTCAACGAGGACTCCCAGGAGCTCGCCGCCGTCGAGCAAGCGACGGATGCGACCGATGACGGAGGCCGAAACGGGCTGCCCCGGCTGCGGGTCGCGCTTGGAAGGGCAATACATCGCGGCTTGCGACTTGCGGATCTATATGAGGCTCGACTCGCGGCCGTCGCTCCGGAGCGACGATCCAAACTCGAGATCGCGGTCGCACAATCACGGAAGGCGCTCGAGCGTGCCCACGAGGCGCAGACCAAAGTTGCCGCCATCGATTCCGCCGAAGACCAGATCGAGCAGCTCACTCCACGAATTCAAGATCTTCGGGTCCGGGCTGCCCACGCCGAGGCTGCCGTCGTCGAGCATGCGTTGGAAATGGGCGCGGTTGAAACGCTCCAGAACGAGATTGACGATTTGGGAACCCCTGATCCGCGTGGCAGGGTCGAGCAGGCGCGAACCGAGCTGCAAGGCCGAACGTCAATCGAACAGGTACTCGCCAGCGCCAGCGCGAAGCTGGCCGATTCGAGAACCCACCAGGAATTGTTGAGAAAACGCCAGGAACCCCTGCAGGACGCGCAGGGGTCAATCGAGCGTCTCAGGGAGACACTCGACGCGCTGCGCGACATCCGCGACCAACACCTGCGCGACAGCGCATTGGCAGAAGGTCTGCCCAAATTGCATCGAGACCGCGAACGGGCTCGAGTAAGAGTCGCCGAAGCGAAGGGCGAGGTCGCGCGAACGAGCCGGCTCTTGATGGCGGCTGAAGAGGGTTTCGATGCGGATGAACTCGACCAAGCAACTGAGATCGAGGCAAACCTACAGCGGGATGTCGGAGGAATTCACAACCAAATCTCCGAGTACGAGCGCGAGCTTCGACGATTGCGGAAAGAGGAGAAAGCTCTGCTCGAAGTCAAAGTCGACCTCGAACAGACGGTCCGAAGTATCGAACGCACCGAAAGGGTCATGCGCGTCATGGCGCTCATCCGAAACGCGCTGCGCGACGCCGGACCTATCGTAACGAAGGCTTTGCTTTCGGGTGTTTCAAGCGCGGCCAACGAGATTTTCTGTCAGATCATGGGCAACTACGCCCAGTCCCTCGAATGGGACGAGGAATACGGCATCTGGGTCGAGAGCGGTGGTTATCGTCGGTCGTTCCAGCAGCTTTCGGGTGGCGAGCAGATAACCGCCGCCCTCTCGGTCAGATTGGCGCTGCTACGTGAGCTGCTTCGAATTGACGTGGCATTTCTCGATGAGCCGACACAGAATCTCGATCTCACGCGCAGGGAGAATCTCGCCGAACAGATACAGCGTCTCACCGGATTCTCACAGCTGTTCGTCATAAGCCACGACGACACTTTCGAACGGCTATTGCAGTCCGTAATCCACGTTGAAAAGGTGGACGGCGTGTCGGGCATCTCCGCGCAATGACTGCCGCTCCCGTCCATGATGAGTTAACCTGATCCCATGATCGACGCCGCCCAGATATGGCAGTACCTCGAAGATCATACGGATGAGTTCCTCAGAACGAATGATGAGCTCCTGTCCGAAATCGACCGGCTCCGAAAGTCCGCAACGCTCGCAAGCAGCCGGGACGCACGGGAACTGCGGACCGACCTGCAGTGGCCTTCGGCCCGGCATGGCGCCTTTCCTTCGGAAGAATGGCGGCAATCAGACGACCACTGGCTGCCGTTCGACTCAGGAGTCTCCACCGACGCAAGCCGCCGAGAATGGAACTCGTGGGCCGAACGCGTTCTCAAGGGGCTGACCACCTTTGCCGTGGATGGAAGCCAGATCTATCCGTCAAGCGATTCGAGCATTCCGCTTGCCGCCGTCCAGGTTGGGATATTCGAGAACCCTCACTTGGGCACGGGCGAATTCAAGCGAACCGCCAAATTCACTCCGATATCCCCGCTCGAACTCCTGGCCAATGAAACTGACGATGTCGCGCTGCAAGACGCCGTAAACGAGCGCCGGCATCGACTCGAGGTGGAGACACTGATCGATTGGATGCGATCGGTGGGGGACAAGCCCGGAAAACGATTGGCCCTCTTCGACGGGACGCTCATCATCTCATTCTCGACCACCCTCCGACCGAATTACGTTCGATCTGTTTTGGACCTTGTCGAGGCATCGGAGGAAACTCAGACGCCGGTGCTGGCTTACGTCGACTCGAGCCGAGCGCGCGATCTTTCCCAGATGTACTCGTGGCTCGACAACGGCGCCCCAACTCGACTCATCGACGGTGTCATGTTGCCCGAGAGCCAGTGGCTCCAACGGACGCCCGCCTTCATCTGCGCCCGCGGGAAGGGACTAGAGAATTACGAGTCCCGCGGACGACACAACGACATCTATTTCCTCTATCTTCGATCGAGCCGTGACGCCCTGCCGGCGAGACTTGAGTTCCCGGGCTGGATTCTGCGCTCGGGCAGGCTTGAGTCGGTCGTTGACGCGCTGCGGGCCGAGATCATCGCCCAGGGCGGAGGCTATCCATACGCGTTTGAAACCGCCGACGCCATTTCCGTCCTCACCGCCCGGGACAGGGACAGGTTCAGGGACGTGTTCCGGCGCTTCGCCGAGCAGCGGCTACCCTTGCGAAGCCCCTTTAGGTACCGATCGAGACCGAAAATCAGAAGCAAGATCTGGAGGAGATAGCCCACCTGGAAATAGGCAAAATCGCCAAGTCGAATTCTCACGTGGAGTTTGTCTGCCAGGTTTCGGCTCAGGGTGAGGTTCCCGATCCACCCGAAGGGGAACATTACGCCTTCGGGACGTTAGTGGCCGTCGCCACCGCCGACACGGACGCGGATCTCGTCGGCGTCATTTTCGACACGATACTTTTCAATCCCGACTTCGGTTCGGCTGGTCCGCGCCTGCGACCATCGATGGAATCAGCCATCCTCACGCCCGATCGTTACGTCGATACCGCTACCCTCGTGGGGATTCTTGCGCTGGGAACGCTGCGCCGGGACGGAACCGCCGAGCACGGCGTCGCGTCAACTGCTCCCTATATCGGCGCCACGGTTCGCATGCTTGAAGCCGATGAGATTAAGGCATTTCACATGAACGACGGTCAATTCGGCGTGGGATACGTGCCGCACCTGCTGGCGCATAGCCATCCATTGATCGGAGAGCTGCTACTAACGCTGTCGAATCAGCTTGAATCCCTATTCCCGGCCGAGTCCGCTGCCCTTGCGGTGATCAGAACCAATCTTGCCTGGCAGCTGAAGGTCCAGCCGGCTCGATGACCGACTCGGCGGCCGCTCCGGCGGTCGGCACCACCAAGGGACCCGGCGAAAGTGCGGGTGACTTCACCTTCGTGACGCCCGACCGCGACCGCGCCGTGAAGATCGGCGAGTTCGTCTACTACCAAGCGGAGATCGATGGGGTCGAGGAGCGGGTCTACGGTCGGGTCGCGGACAGGACTCCACTGAAGCTCTACCCCGATTCCTTCATGGCGGATCCCTCCACGTCCCCGCACGAGGTGGCGCGAATCCTGGGATTCGAATCCGCCGACTCGGAGCTTTACGAGATCGGCGTATCCGTCATGGGGCATTTCTCGGAGAGCATGGGATTCGTCAATCCCCGCATCGCCCCTCCGACCGGGCTGTCCGTGTTCCTCGCGGAATCAAAATCGCTTGCCAAGATTTTGAGTCCCAAGCAACCGGGCGAAATCGGGTCGGTTCACGTTGGGTCGCTCCTGACCCGGCGTCCGGGCGAGGTTCCCATATCGATGGACGCCAACGAATTCACCAGCACTCATCTGGCGATAATCGCGGGCACGGGCGCGGGCAAAAGCTACCTTGCAGGCGTGATCGTCGAAGAGTTGCTCAGGCCAAACAACGCCGCCGCCATGCTGATCATTGACCCACACGGCGAGTACGAAACGCTCGAGCAGATTCCTAACATCAGCGAATTTCAGCAATCCGACGGCGGTATCGACTACCGGCCGGAGGTAAAGATAGTCCGGGCCGGCGAGTTGAAAGTGCGCCGCAATCTGATGAGAGACGACGACATCCTGTACCTGCTCGGTGATCTCAGCACCCCCCAGCAGGTCATTGCTCGGGAGGCGCTGTGGCGGCTCAAGCGCAGCCGCGGCAAATGGGTCTTGGCCGACCTTCTGAAAGCTATTGACGAGGTGGAGATCACAGGGCAGCGTGCGGCGCAGATCGCCGGAGACGGCCAAGAGGACTATAGAAGCTCAAAACAGGCCCTGACCATGAAGCTTCGCAACACGCTCGGGCGATCGGGCGTGTTCGACGACTACGACCATACGAGCCTCAAGGACCTGCTGCGGCCGGGCCGGTGCGCCGTTCTTCAGGTCAGCGAGATGGATCGGCGCAGTCAGCAAATTGTCGTCGCGACCATTCTCAGACGCGCGTTCGAGGGCCGGCAGGGGACAAAACAAGGAACAATTTCGGAAGATGACGAACTGCATCTTCCGTTTCCGATTTTCGTCCTGATAGAAGAGGCGCACCACTTCGCGCCGGCCGGGACCGAAGTGGCGACCACAAACCTATTCAAAGAGGTGCTGGCCGAGGGAAGGAAGTTCGATTTTGGCATGGGCCTGATCACCCAGCGGCCGGGGAAGCTGGATCAGGACGTGCTATCGCAGTGCATGACCCAGTGCATCATGAGGATCGTCAATCCAATCGATCAGAGCGCCGTGGCCTCGGCGGTCGAAAGTGTCGGGCGCGATCTGCTCGTCGAACTGCCCGCGCTTTCGAAGGGACAGGCCATCGTATCCGGCGCGGCGGTCAATGCCACCATTCTCTGCTCGGTCCGCGAGCGCGTGACCTCCCACGGTGGCGCAAGTTCGAATTCGGCTGAGATGTGGACGAGCTATTGCCGGCCGAAGTCAGTTGAGCAAAGGCGAGCCGACGAGGCGCTGTTCCCCGTTGCCGGACACGGATCCGACCGGGATCTCGCCCGGGAGCTATTCCCAGACGATCAGGCCGAAGGTCGGTAGGCAGGAACCCACAGCGGCTTAGGTCTGTTCCTCGCCATCCTCCACCGGCTCGGTTTCAGGCTGCTCGCCAGCCTCATCCACCGGTTCCCCCGCCGCCACGAGATCGAGTTCCTCGACCTCCTCCACCTCTTCCTCCGCCCGCTCGTGCTCGACCCGGCAGATTACCTGCTCGGGGTCGTTGAGTATCTCGATACCGTCGGGCGCCGTGACGGACGAAACGCGCACCACATCGCCGACCTGGTCGAGAGCACTCTCATCGACGCTGATGGATTGCGGTATCGAATCCGGCAGGCATCGTACCGCCAGTTCCAAGATTTCGTGGACTACGAACCTGTCGCCGGCCTGCGACGCGGGCGAGTCGCCGAAAAACTCCATCGGCACGATTACCTCGATCGGCTTTGTCAGGTCAATCTTCCTGAACGTGATGTGCCGAAGTCGCAGGGTGACGGGGTGAATGTCGAGTTCGCCTATCAGCGCGACCTCTTGCCCATCGGGAAGCTCCAGATCGACCAACCCTGACCGGGCGGTCTGTTTCATGACCGCAACCAACTCGCGCTCGTCGGCCTGAAACGCACGCGAATCCTCGCCGGGGATCACGAGATTGGCGGGGACCCAGCCCTTAGATCGCAGCGCACGTACCTTTTTGCCGAACTGGGATCGGTCCTTCAATTGGATCACAGAACGTCCGGCCATGAACCTAAATCCTCGCTTTGGATTTGGCGCCCGACACGGACCCGTTTATGAAAGGCACCGCGCCGCGCCTGAGGTGGATGGGAACATCTGCTCGATCGAGCAGATGTTCCAGCAGTCCTCAAAGTCTAGGTGGCGCCCAGCGGCGGGTCAATGAATGTGGGCGTCGCCGAGCAGTGGGATGCGAACGGCGGCTTCCAGACGGTTGACACGCGGCCCCATATCGAGAACCCTGTTAATCCTTGGGTATGTTCGACCCGACTGCGAAAGGACTAAGATTTTTGGCAGGAAGAAGATCCGTGTCTCTGAGTTCGCTCTTTTCAGACGCCTGCAAGCGGATGGGAATTGCCACCGAGCAAGCGATGGGTTGCGAACGCGTTGGCGATACGCTCTTGCTGTACATGAACAAAGATCGACGAGTCGACTTCCAACTCGATCACGACGAAGAAACCGGTCAACTCATGCTGGGCGAGATAATCGGCGAGGTTACCGACAACTAGCCGGCGCCCACCGGCCGCCATGGCCGGTACGTCAAACCTTCGGCTTCAGCCTCGGCCAGCAACTCGAGCGATCGCCTTGAGATCCTCTCGACTATCGATCCCGTTATTTGGGCGCCCAGCTGAGCCGACGCGGTCTTAGATGGATCCTGGCCGCCCACGCCCTGTTCCGCCATGTCCAGGTCCGTGCGGTAGCGATCCATATGAACGAGCTCCGGGTAGAGATGGGCAAATATGCTGGTTTCCCACTTGGCGGCGTGATCGCCTGTATACCCCAGGTCAATGACCGGCTCATATTCGGGCAACACCCAAACCTTGATCCCGACCTCCTCGCCTACCTGTCCCGCATTGAACTTCAGGGTATCCACGTGCCGGCGACCGTAGTGCCCGGTGATGATGACGACTACCTTGAACCCTTCGTCGGCCAGCTGGCTGACGAAGTCCCGCGCCAGAGCCGCGACCGTCGATTGGGAAAACTCGACGCAATGCTTGAATCCGCGATGCGGCTTCATAGTCTGATACCCGCAGTACACCGGCGGCAGTGAAACTACCTCGAGTTCCTCAGCAACGCGGTCCGCGATCGCCCCCGCTTTCAGCGCATCTTGGCCTACCGCCATGTGGTAGCCATGCCATTCCAGCGCGCCCCAGGGGATGATGGCGATGGGTCTCTCGGAGATCACCTTCTCGATTTCAAATGGAAGCATGCGCTCGTACTTCATGACCTACTCCGGACGAAGACCTCTACTTAATCGGGCGAGATTGTATCGAAGGTCCCGAGCGTGGCCGCAGTCAGATGGAGTCGGATCGACGCGCCGTCCGTTCGTTGCTCACGGCGGGGAAGGTGATCGCCGGAGACGGGCCGGTTAACCGATCACGGGATTCCTAGTGGGATTGGCTCCTGGGGGTTGTTCTGGGTTTTCCAGACGCGGAAGGTGATTCCTAGCCCGCCGCCGTCTCGACGAGATCCATCACCTCTTCTTGCTCGCGATCGGAGAGGACCTTTTCATAGTCCAGCAAGATGACCAGGCGATTCTCGAGCTTCGCCACGCCGGTGATGTAGTTGGATGAGACGGTGACGGAAAACACGTCGACGAGCTCTATTTCGTCTTCGGTGATGCTCAAGACTTCGCTGACACTGTCCACGACCGCTCCGACCAACGATTTCCCGACATTGAGAACCATCACCCGTGTCTCGTTCGTAGTGTCCCGCTCAGGAAGTCCGAATCGTTTGTGCAGGTCGATGACGGGAATCACCGTGCCTCGGGGATTGATGATGCCTTCCACGAATTCAGGTGAATGCGGCACCCTGGTGATATCGGGCAGGCGAAGAATCTCTCGCACACCACTTATGTCGACGCCGTAATGCTCCTTGGCGATCTGGAAGACCACGAACTGTTTTTCCATATTCGTTGGACCCTTTCTTGGTTGGCGACAGCTAGTGATGATCTGCCCGCGAAGCCCATCGACGCTGCGGATCAGTCGCTGATCCAGTTCCTCGTCATCGTCCTTGGACTATGGTACGAACCCCGGTGGACGCGCTCTGTACCTCACCTTACGCAAGCGCTCAGCTGTCGCGCGAGCTAAAGATGTAGCCCATTCGTCGCGCTGTTCTAAGGTACTTCGGTTCCGAGGGGTCCGGCTCGATCTTGGTCCGCAAGCGTCGAATGCACACGCGAAGATGCTCGACGTCATCCCGATAGCCGGGCCCCCAGGCTGTTCCCAACAGTTCCCGATGGCCGACCACGCGTTCGGCATTCCGCGCCAGAGTCAACAGCAACCGGAATTCCATCGGTGTCAATTCGACCCTGGCTTTGTCGACGGTCACCGAGCGACGAATCGTGTCCAACACGATGTGACCGTAGGTCTCGACCCCAGTTATATCCATGCTGCGAGCGCCGTTGGACCGCCGCAATAAGGCGCGGACCCGCGCTATCAGCTCGTCGTGAGTAAAGGGCTTGGGCATGTAGTCGTCGGCGCCGATGTTGAGACCCCGAACGCGATCTCGCGGATCGTTCATTCCCGTCAGCATTAGGATGGGTATGAATGAGAAGTCACGGATTCGGCGGCAGGTTTCAAATCCGTCGATTCCCGGCATGATGACGTCCAGCAAAATCAGCGCCGGGTCGCACTCCCGCGTCAGCCCGATGGCATCCTCGCCATTTCTGGCGGTCAGCACGCCATAGCCTTCAAGCTCCAGATGCCGGGAAATTCCCCGCAGCGCGAACTCGTCGTTGTCAACGGCAAGGATGTGAATCGCTTCGAATGATTGCAAACCAAGCGCCTCCGACGACCGTCACTGCCTGGGCGCCGAAATCGTAGGCGATCGTCGGGGCCATCGTGGCGGCGCCGCGGACGATGCCGCGTCTCGGTCGCTTACGACAACATAGCGTAGATCGCCTGGGTTTGCTGTCTCGGTACTGAAAGCGGTCGTAGCCTGCGGGAGGGAGCCGGGTGGTCCCTATCTGGCTACTGGCTGAGCAAGCAGGAAACTTGGATCAGAAGCACTTACAAGCGCCCGAGCGCGCTGTTCCGCGTGCGAAATCAAACGAAGCTGCAGATCGCTCAGGCCGTCGGTCTTCCGCAAGGCATCTGGCCGGTTCCCTCCTTTGAGCGACTCGGCGATCGCCACAAGATCCGGATCGGTGGCGATCAGCGGTTCGAGCCTTCCGACTTCATCCGCAACCGCTATCTGGTCCGATACGTAGGCGACGCGCACGAAGAACTGAAAGTCATCTTTCTCTTTGCCATCCGGCATCAATTGACCTAAAAGTGGCGCTGGAATCGACATTCGCAGCCGGTTTTGCACAACGGAAAAATCAGTGAAATCTCCGATCCGCACGGGCGCATTGACGACCCTATTCCAGATCAGCTGCTCGCCCAGCCATCCCCCTCGGTCGTTGAACACGCTGAAGGCCACCTGGCTTCCCTCGACGAGGCCCTCGACACCCACCGGCGCCAGATCGCTTGAATCAGCGCCCTTGAACCTTCCAAAGAGGTCAATCCGGTAGGAAACGTCCTCAACGTCGCTCAACGATCCCCTGAGCGTTACCGTGACCTCGAGCGTTGACGCAGGACCGGCGAAACCGTCGGGTGTGAGCTCACTGCCGGACGTTAGCTGTCCACCCGGGCCTGCCGTCGCCAGGCCAATGCTGACGATGTCGGCTTCCGGAATGATGTTGCGCCGGGGCTGCCCGGTTAGAAGATTTATGCCGTCCTCGTTCGGATCGGAGAAAATGAACTTAGGCAGTTTCAACTCGGGCGCTGGCTCGGGAGTGGCGACCTTCGTGGGAGCCTCGGTGGGTTCGGCCGTGGCAGTCGGAGCAATGGTCGGAGTCGTCGCTTCCGGGGTCTCAGTTACCGCGGCCGTGGCAGCTACCTGGGCGACCGCGGTCTCCGCGGCGGCGGGCGGAGCAGAGGGCCGTCCGAACATGGCGTAGGCCACGAGTGAAAAGACCAACACCAGCGGGGCCAAGCCTATCGGCACCCAAACCATCACGGGCAATCCCAGAAACCCGCCGCCGCTCGCCTGGATTACGAGGATCTCGGACTCATCTGGCTCACCGTCTTCAGACTCGATGTCCGATCCAGGAACGTCCGCAAATGCGGCCGCCAGGGCGTCGGCCCCCATCTCACTCCCCAACGGATCGACCGCGGATTGCAGGCTGTCGAGCTCGCTTTGGTCGAGAAGCGCGCTCTCCGCGCCGCCGCCTTCGGCGGCATCATCCATGCCGAGGGCAGCCATCAGGTCTTCCTCGGAAAGCTCCGACGCATCTACATCAATTTGTTCTGGCCCCGCCTCGTCCACGGGCTTGCCAAGCGCACCTCCTAGCAGGGAATCGATTTCGGCCTGGTCCAGCTCCCCCGATTCGGCGACGGGCGTTTCATCCGCTGCCGCCGCGGCGATTTCTTCGACCGGCGACTCAGTTTCAAAGATTCCTTGCATCTGGGATCGCCGCTTCCGGCGCAGCTTCCGGCTCTGCGTCGGCCGTGGCGCCGGACATGAGCGCGTCAATCTCCTCCTGGGAGAGTTCCCCGCTCAGGTCTGCCTCGGCCGGAGCCTCCTCGGCGGGACCGGATTCGGCGGCCTGCATGATGGCGTCCGTAAGATCGACCTCGTCTCCGACTTCCAGGATTTCCTGCTCGCCGGCAACGCCGGGAAGGTCGGGTCCGTCGGATTCCGCCACGGGCTCGTCTTCCAGGCGCTCGGCAACGTCGCTCGCGTCGGAGATCATCTCCGCCGAGATCGCCTCCGCCTCGGAAGAATCGACGCCGACAGGCTCCAGCTCTTCCCGATCGGCTCGCGGCTCGTCGCCAGCGGCCGTCTCCTCCGGTTCCGCCTCTGCCGCCTCCGGTTCCTCAACCGGCATCGGCAATCCGGCCGCCGACATGATCGCGGCCGTGAGGTCGATCTCGTCGCCGGCGTCGACGACCTCCGCGCCCTCCGTGCCCGGGATCGACGGCGGCTCTGCGACGTCCTCGTCGTCGACGCCCAATTCTTCGGTTACTTCGGCGACTATGTCCTCGAGTTGGAGTTCTTCGACTCGGTCGTCGGGCAGAGACGCGCCAACCACGTCGCCCTCGAGCAATGAATCGAGTTGACGCAGAGAAATAGACGCACCGATATCGACCTCGGTCCCCTCGAGATCCCCCTCTTCGTCATCCGCTTCGACCGCAGCCCCTTCTTGAGGAGTTTCCGCGGACGACGCGTCGGCAGCGCTTCTCGCCATGCCGGCGGCCGTGGGCAAACCGATATCTAGAAAGTCGCTGCCTTCGGCGGGCCCTTCAGGCTCCACGTACTCGGCGAATTCGCGCAGGAAATCGTCTAGTTCATCGGCGTCGCCACGGCCCTGATCTTCGGTCGGCTCGCCACCGGTTTCTTTGTCTTCTTCAGTCATTGATTTGCGCCGCCGATCGGCTGGGCGGTGATTCTAGGCGAAGTGTCCCGCGCTATGCACGGTGTTACGGAGCAGCCACCCCTTGGACAAATAGTCGGATTTACGACAATAGGACTTAACGAGGCCACGGCCACACCTAGCGATCACCCGGGAATTCCACCCGTTCCTGGCGATCCTGCCAGCCGACGAGCACCCTGATCACCACGACGAATGCGAGGAGAAGCGCTAGAAGTACCCCCGTCGGGCCCCAAGCTTTATTTTCAATCGCCCACAAGCCCAGGTTGATGCCTCCCCAAGCTACACCGATCATGCCGAAGACTATCAGCGGAAACACGCAGCCGATGGCGGATACCACGTACCCCTTCGGAAGTCGCGAACCCGGCGTACCCGTCGCGCCGAAAACTCTCCTCGCCGCCCGATCGATCTGATATCCGCCCGCAAGCCAAAAGACCGCCAACACCAGTGGCGCCGCAACCCTCAACGCAGCCCGAAGATCGATGGATGCCAGTACAACGGGATCGTCCGGAGAGACGACCGGTGAGAATGGATCCTCCAGTGACAGGAGCCTGTCTACGATTGATCCGCCATCTCCAGCGAGCAGGCCGGCTGCAATTCTCCAGACCAGGAATGCCGCGACAACGACCGCAGCAACGATGAATCCGCGATAGTAAACGGACTGCCTTAGCTGCTCCCAACCTTCAACCAGGTCGCCAGACGGATTCGTAGCTACGGTTCGCGCCCTGCGAACGTGTCCGGTCCGTGGGTCAAGTGTGGGTTGAGACGCGTATCCCGGTCGATCGACCGAACGAATCTCCTCGGCGCGGTCTGGGGCACCATAGCCCTCCGGATCAACCGGGTCAGGCGCACTGGGGGGATCATCACGCTCGGCGTCAGGATCGACGGGCTCGAATACTCGCCGCCGGATCAGACGATCGAGTGCGTCTCCCTCTTCCTCCGCGCCTTCCTCTGAGTGGGCCAATCGCCGAGCCTCGCTAGGTTTCTGACAAGCCGCCACTTTTTAGAGTACGCCTAATCCCGGGGATGCCAAGTGAGCTGAAGGCGCGTTTCTCGGTGCGGCGTGAATCTTCTTGCTCGTCCACCAACTTCAACGTGCGTACACTGTAATCTCGCCAAGCGTCCGTGCTCCCGAAGGATAGCCGCCCATGCCGGTACAGCTCGCGTATAACACTCTCGAATGGGGCCCGACGCCTAACATCAAATCCATGCTTGCGGAAATCAAGGCCGCGGGATGGGACGGTTGGGAGGTCCGTCAGTCGCTGGACTGGCTGGGCTCGGCCGGGCGAATAAACGATCTGGCTGCCGAGGTCGACCTCCCGGTCGCGGCCGTGTGCGGGCAGCGATGGGGAATGTCGGACGATTGGCCTGCCCTTGAGTTGAACAAACGTCGGATCGAATTCGCGTCGGACGTAAACGCTGACGCATTCGTGATCATGGCTCCCAAGCGCCCTCCAAATCGCACGCCGACTCGTGATGAGATCATCTCGTTTGCCGGGTTCGCGGAGGAGCTTTCGGCCGTCGGCGAGGATTTGGGCGTCCCCGTCACGTTTCACTTCCACACCGGCCAACTGGTCCAGGCTGAAGATGAGGTGAAGCTGACGCTGGATCTGGCCCCCAGACTCCAGCTTTGTGTCGATCTCTCGCACGCCCAACTAATGGAGTGGGACCCCATCCGCTGTTTGCGGGAGATGAACGAAAGAGTCGCATACCTGCATCTGCAGGACTACAAGGGATGGCGCTATGTCAACCTTGGCGATGGCGACATCTTCCAGAGCATTCCCGCCCTTTTTGAGACCATGGAAGAGATCGGCTTCGAGGGATGGTTGACCTGCCACGGCGGCCACGAAACGGATCAGACCGCGAGCGAGCGAGCCATTGCGTGCCGAAAGTATCTGCGCGAAATCGGACATTGAGGGCGGTTACCAGCGAGCGCGACGTCTGGCGAACCATCAACACCGCTACTTATGACCGGATGGCGGTGGATTACTTTCGGCGCTCCGTGGGCGTCGGCATCGAGGAAGACGCCGTGGAGTTCGTACGCCTCCTTCGTTCGGATCGCAGCTCACGGCCTCGTGTACTCGACCTGGGAAGCGGTCCCGGCGGTGACGCCTGGCGGCTGACGGATGCCGGAGCTTCGGTCATCTGCCTCGACGCGTCATTCCAGATGTTGATGCAAGGGAAGCAAAGATCGGCGCCCGCGTGGGCCGCATGCGGCGACTTCATTGATACGCCCTTCGCCAGTGGATCGTTCCGCGGCGTATGGGCCTGCGCTTCACTCGTTCACGTTCCCCGAGCGGCAATGCACGCGGCGCTCGCTGAGATCCGCCGCATTCTCGCCGGCGGCGGATGGATGTACCTTGCGGTGCGTCGGGGCGATGGAGAGCTCCACGCCAACGCAAACACGGGGGATGCAAGGCTGTTTTCCTATTTCGCGGATGACGAACTGGGCCGCTCCCTCATCACCAACGGCTTCCGGCCACAAACGATGTCGGTTCGCGCCTGGCCGGGTTCAGTTGATAAGCGTCCGTGGATTCACGGATTCGCGCAGCGCAGCTGAGGGGGCCGCTCCGTTAACGCTGATATAATCACTCCCTGCTGGCGTGAATTCGAACCAGTGGGTTGGCTTAAATCCAAGCGTTTCAAGGAATCGGAGACCGGGTTGCTCAGGATCAGGCTGTCGCGAAGGGGCAAGCGAGGGAAACCCTCATACAGGATCGTTGTCATTCCATCCACGGCGTCGCGAGACGGCCGCAACGTCGATGATCTCGGATACTACAACCCCATTCCGAACCCTTCCGAACTCAAGGTCGACTCAGACCGCGCACGGAAGTGGATAACCAACGGCGCTCAGCCTTCGGATCGGGTTTGGAAGCTGCTGGAAATTGCCGAACCCGGCTTCAAAGAGAAACTTTCCCAAAAGAACGGCAGTAGCGCGGCCCCGGAGAAGCAGGCTGCCGAACCTAAGGAAAAGGCCGCAAGCAAACCACGTTCTACCACCAAGGCCCGGGCCGTAACAAAGTCCAAGGCCGGAACGGCCTCCAAGTCCTCCGCCAAGCCGGCTAAGGCCAAGGCCACGGCAAAGGCAAAGGCGTCGACAAAGAAGACCGCGCCAAAAGCCCGAAGTAAATCGTAAATGTTGCCTCTTCATCCCCATCTGGCGCCGTGGACGAACTGATCGAATTCATCGCCCGTCATCTCGTAGCCAACCGGAGCGCCGTTCGCGTGACGCGCAGTGAGCGTGGGCGAATCACGATATACGAACTCGAAGTCGACCAGAACGACATGGGTAGGGTTATCGGACGCCAGGGGCGCATGGCCACCGCCATCCGAACTCTCATGCGCGCCGCTCCGATCAGCCAGGGCAGAAGATGTCAGCTGGAGATCGTCGAGGCGGACTGAGTCCGGGAATTCCCAAATTCATGCCCGTGGGAAAATTCCGGAAACCGGTCGGGATGAACGGCAGCCTCAAGGTCGCGATCTTTACGGATCTACTTGAGCTGTTTGAGCCCGGATCCCCTCTTTTCATAGGGGACCAGCGCGACCCGGCCCTGGTTGAGAGTTTCACTGGACAGCAGAACCGGCTCCTGAAGGTGGCAGGGTGCGACTCCCGCGAACAGGCCGAGGCGCTCAGAGGAAAAACAATTTATTGTCATGGCGAACGTGCGAGTGCGTATCTCCGGGGGAGATTCTTCCAGTTCCAGATTGTTGGACTCCAGGTAAACACGGTGAACGATGAGTGCCTGGGCAACGTTGTAGAAATTCTTCAAACTGGTGCGAACGACGTTTACGTAGTCCGGGATGATGGAGTCGAAATCCTCATACCCGCCAGGAAGGAAGTCGTTCTGGACGTGGACTTGGAGGCGGGAAAGATGATCGTCGATCTGATTCCCGGACTCCGCGAGCTACAGCAGTGACGGCCGCCATCAGTATCGACATCCTCACGCTCTTCCCGGAAATGCTGGCGGGGCCTCTCGATCGCGGCGTCATAGGGCGAGCGAGAACGGCCGGACTGATAGACATCGCCTCCCACAACATTCGTGATTGGACGACGGATCGCCACCGAATCGTCGACGATTCGGCCTTCGGCGGAGGCTCGGGCATGGTGATGAAGCCCGAACCCCTGGCCGCGGCGATCGAAGAGTGTCGGCGAAACAGCGGCTGGGTTGTTCTTCTGTCTCCCCAGGGGCAGCTGCTCAATCAAGGATTGGCTTTAGAACTTTCCAAGCGAAATCACCTGGTACTCGTATGCGGACGTTACGAAGGAGTGGACGACCGCGTGCAATCGCTATTTGTCGATCAGGAAATCTCGATCGGCGATTACGTGCTCACGGGCGGTGAATTACCGGCATTGGTTGTCGCCGAAACCGTGGCGCGACTTGTGCCCGGGGTGCTTTCGAAGGAGGATTCGACCGTTCACGATTCCCACGCAGCGGGCCTCTTGGAGCACCCTCACTTCACGCGACCCCGGCGGTTTCGAGGGCAGGAGGTACCAGACGTTCTCCTGTCCGGCGATCATGACGCCATCGCGCGGTGGCGACATCTCGAATCGTTGCGCCGCACTCTGCTTCGCCGGCCGGATCTGGTCGAGGCGCGAGGTCTTCAAAACGATGAAGAAAACTGGCTCTGGGACGAAGAGCCGGATGCAATGCGACGGCTCAAATGGAAGCATCAAGATCAGGGTCCGAGCGGCGCACTTGAAAATCTAGCCGAAAGTTAGCAAAATCAATGTCTGACTGCTAACAATCTCCGGAGAGATCGAAGCAGCTCAGACGCGGTCCACCACCGTCACCACTCGGTTTCCGTGGTACAGAAGCCAGCGATCGACTATTAGAAGGGTTGGGATATGCCAGGTAAGGCTATTTTGTTCGGCGAGCGAGCCAGGGAAGCTCTCAAAGAAGGCGTGGATCAGGTCGGCGACGCCGTCCGCGTAACGCTCGGTCCTCGCGGACGCAATGTTGTCCTGGAGCGCAAGTATGGCAAACCGGTCATCACCAACGACGGCGTGACCGTTGCGGCCGAAGTGGATGACCTCGCCGACCCGTTCGTCAACACGGGTGCAAAGCTCGCCTATGAGGCCGCCAGCAAAACGAACTCCGTCGCGGGCGACGGTACTTCAACCGCCGCCATTCTCTGCCAGTCGATGTACGAGGAAGGACTCAAGGTAGTAGCGGCGGGCATGAACCCCATGCAACTACGCCGCGGCATGCAATTGGCGGGCAAGGCCGTGGACAAGTCGCTCGAAGACTTTGCAGTTGAGATCTCCGAGCGCGATCAGCTGGCGTGGGTGGGGTCCATCTCCGCGGGCGATCCAGAGATCGGCGACGCCATCGCCGATCTGTTCGACAAGCTTGGCAAAGATGCCGGCATAAACGTTGAAGACGGTCATACCGCGGAGATGACTGTCGAATACGTCAACGGCATCAAGTTCGACCGCGGCCTCATCTCTCCCTATTTCGCCAGCGAGGGTAAGGGGGAGGCTCGAGTCGATTCACCCCACATTCTTCTTACCGATCAAAAGCTCAGTGCGGCATCCGATGTGATCCCGATACTGGAAAAATTCCTCAACAGCGGAAGCAAGGACCTCATAATTATTGCCGAGGACATCGATGGCGAGGCTCTTGGAACGCTCGTTCTAAACCGCCTTCGCGGGATCATCAACGTAGTCGGCGTCAAGGCTCCGGCATTCGGCGAGAGGCGGCGCTGGATGCTCGAGGACTATGCCATCTTCACCGGCGGCCAGCTGATCGCTAAGGAGATGGGGCTGGGCTGGGACAAGGTTGACATGGAACATCTGGGCCGGGCTGATTCTGTCACGGTCCGCAAGGATGAGACCCTGATCGTCAAAGGGCACGGTGACGAGGATCTGGTGAAGCGCCGAATTGAAGCGATCTGGGACTCTCACAAGAAAGCGAAAAACGACTACGACCGCGAAAAGCTTTCTGAGCGGGCCAATCAGTTGAGCGGGACCATCGCCGTCATTGAGGTTGGAGCACCAACCGAAATCGAGCAGCGGGAACTAAAGCACCGCGTCGAAGACGCCGTATCAGCAACCCGCGCGGCCCTGGAAGAGGGTGTTGTTGCCGGAGGTGGCGTTGCCCTCATCAGGGCAGAAAGCGCAATTGAGGAACTTGATCTGGCCGGCGAAGAGAAGTTTGGCGCCGAGATCGTACGAAGAGCGCTTGCGGAGCCTTTGGCGCAGATCGCTGAGAACGCCGGGCATGAGGGCGATGTCGTCGCCCACCGCGTTCGAGAGAGCGAAGGATCCCATGGATTCAACGCCGCCACCGGAGAGTATGAGGATCTATTCCCCGCCGGAATCGTCGACCCGGTGAAAGTAACCCGTGCCGCGGTAAGAAACGCCATCAGCGCAGTCGTCAATCTGCTGACGACGGAAACCGTTGTGGCCGACGCACCGGAAAAGACGAACGGGAGCGGAGCCTAAAATCTAGTCAGGCTGAAACGCGTGGATCAGGCAATTCAAAAAGGCCCGGTACGGAGGCATTCTCCGCACCGGGCCTTCGATGTCTAGCTAGTAGACGGTTTCAGCCCGTGACCAGTTGACGGGAACCGTTGGCGCCCGTACCAGGGTGTCGGCCTCGTCGTAGGGCTCCACGTCGCTGTCGTCGTAGATGCCCTTGATCATGTTTGTCTCCAGGAGGTCCGCATCAACCATGTCGTCCCAGAACGACTCAAGCGCCTTGTAGCGCGAATACCACTCGAGCGGCTTTTGAAACTCCCCAGACTGGTCGGCGAAATATAGGACCACTTCACGCACGGTGATGTCGCAGACGGCAACGCCACTGCGCGGCAACGAATCGCAGAAGTGTTCGATCCACCCGACGCGCCGATGGATGTCTCTCTTCGATAATCCCCGCTCCGCGGAAAGGTACGATCTGTACCAGTCAAGAGCTCTGCAGACATCGACTGAACCCATCGACATTGTTGCCCCCCTATGCCCGTGTCCGTCCGGAATTGGATTTACGCGGGACTACGCTCCAGCGTGGCGCCGTTTGCCCCAAACATGCCAAAACCCATCCTTCTGGAAGGATGGGCCTTTCTCGAAAACGCCTGACTCAGCAACGCGATGTACGGTCCCTCCCGAGATAAAAAAGTCGGCGCACAATTGTTGCCGACCGCGATGTGTAAAGCCATCGGAAGTGTATTGTCAGGTACAGACCATGTCAATATCACGCTCGGAATCCTTTGCCTCGGAAATCACTCCCCACTCGGGCTGTTGAGAACTCGCTTGGTTGGACTGAGTAGCGTTGCCGCTGAACATTAAATACGCCGGTCAAAGCGTACTGGTCATGGGACTTGGCCTGCACGGCGGCGGTGTGGGCGTCGCCCGATTCCTCGCGTCACGCGGAGCCATCGTCACGGTGACGGATCTTCGCTCCGAGGAGGAACTGCGCCCGAGCATCGAATCCCTCGACCGGCTGCCCATAGAATTCGTGCTCGGCGAACATCGAGAGTCGGACTTTCAGCGGGTTGACTTGGTGGTCAAGAACCCCGCGGTGCCGGACGATTCCCCCTACCTCGCCACCGCCCGGAAAGCCGGCATTCCAATCGAGATGGAAATGGGCCTTTTCTTTTCCGAATGGCCGGAGAACAAGACGATCGGCGTCACCGGCACGCGTGGAAAGACAACCACGGCGTCGTTCATTCACCATCTTCTCAAAGTTCACGGCGTCGATGCGGTCCTGGCAGGCAACATGCGCGTCTCCGCCGTGAGTATGCTGGACGATCTGCGCGACGACCAGACCGTTGTGCTCGAGCTGTCGAGCTGGCAATTGGAAGGCCTGGATCAGCACGCCATCTCGCCCGCGGTGGCCGTGGTGACCAACGTCCTGCCCGACCATCTCGACCGGTATGGCGACATGAGCGAATACGCCGCCGCCAAGCGAATCATCGTCAAGTACCAGACCGCCGCGGATCTCGCGATTCTAAATCGCGAGGCCGTCCATAGCAGATCATTCGCCGCGGCTACCGCGGCGGAGGTCCGGTGGTTCTCTGCCAGCGATCCCGTTCCAGGCTGGGAAGACGCACAGATTTCCGGCGAACACAACCGCGCAAACCTTGCCGCTGGAATACTTGCCGCGAGCCGGTTTCAGATTTCCGACGAAACCGTCGCCGACGCCGTACGAAGCTTCGCGGGCGTGCCGTACCGCCAGGAGCTCGTGCGCGAGGCGGGCGGAATCCGCTACGTAAACGATTCCACGGCCACAACACCCGATGCCACGCAGGCCGCTCTTGCCACCATCCAGGGTCCGATCGTGCTCATTGCGGGCGGCTCGGACAAGGGACTGAGCTATCTCGAACTCGCCACGCGGATCGACCGGCTGGGAGACCGGATTCGCCGCGTGGTCCTGCTCCCGGGGGACGGCACCGATGCGCTTGCTTCACTTCTGCCCATGGAATCTCGGCTGCATGTGAAACACATGCAAGATGCCGTTCGCGAAGCGCGGCGGGTTGCGCGCCCCGGTGATACGGTGTTGCTGTCGCCCGCGTGCGCCTCGTTCGGCCAGTTCGCCAACGAGTTCGACCGGGGAGACCAGTTCAATCAAGCCGTCACCAAACTGGATGATCGATGATTCTCGGCCACGATGAACGTTGTGCGCTTCGCCGGAGGGCTCGGATAATTCAAACTGAAGGGCGGCGGCGCTGGCCATCCTCGTAGTCTCCGACATCCACTCGAATCTCGACGCGCTCGAAGCGGTTCTGCGCACCGAGCCCGATGCGGACGAGGTTTGGTGTCTTGGCGACGTGGTCGGTTATGGACCCAATCCGAATGAATGCATCGAACTGCTGAAACAATTGAACCTGACCTGTTTGGCGGGAAATCATGACCGCGCCGCCACCGGTGATTTGGACACGGCGTTCTTCAATCCAGACGCTCGATCGGCATGTGAATGGACCGCGGACAGATTGACCGAAAGCTCACGCGAATTCCTCCGATCGCTGGAGCCCGCGGCGACGGTCGGCGGCATTCACCTGGCCCATGGAAGCCCGCGCGATCCCCTTCTCGAATACGCGTCCGACATGTCGGTTGCGGCGGCCAACTTCGACCATTTCAAAACCCGGCTGTGCATGGTGGGCCACACCCACGTTCCCCTGATCTTCAGTCGGGATCGGGCAAGCGGTGAGAATCCCGAGCACCGCGTCACGGTTCCGCTGCCCGATATACCCGCCGACGTTAAGGCAGAGAAGCTGATCGTGAATCCAGGAAGTGTGGGCCAGCCTCGTGACGGCGATCCCGATGCCGCCTACATGATTTTTGATCCAGCGGAGGAGACCGTTACCCTGGCGCGCCGCGAATACGACGTAGCCAGAACTCAAGCGGCTATGCGACGGGAAAGGCTGCCAGCGCGCCTGGCCGACCGACTCTCGTACGGCCGGTAGGTGATTCATGTTGACCCTAAAAGCGTCAGCCAAATAGAATTGGGCCGGATGTTATTAGCTAAATCAGACGATACCGGACGGGGATTGTGATCCGTCGTGGTACGTCCCGAAAAGTGTGCGCCAGGAATGATCCTGGCGCTTTTTGATTTCCACGTAGTAGGAGGACCGACTTGCAGTCCAGCCTCATCGGAAAGATAGAGAAGGCCAACCGATACGCCCAAGAGCCCGAGCGCGTCGCGTTCATCAGCTTCGAAGCAACGTTCGCGGGCGGAAACGGTGATTACGACGTCGGCTATTCCGACGGCCATTGGAAATGCTCGTGCAATTTCTTTAGTACATGGCACATTTGCTGTCACACGATGGCGCTTGAAAAGCTTCTCGATCCGATGGTCAGGATTCAGTCATCCGAACTTCTGGAAGCCGGAGTCGCCAACCGCGAGGACTAGACCCCGCCCGCTCGTGCGCGCGTCTGATGGTGAAACCACCAGCCTCCTGAGCGGTCAGAAGTGGACGCTCGAAATTGTGAGGAGCGCTCGACGCCGCAAGACAGTATCGGCGTCGCTTTACGGTTCACGGTTGGTCGTGAGGATTCCCGCGGACATGTCGCCCAGCGAAGAGACGGCTGCCGTGCGCGACATATGCGAACGGATCGCGAGGACCGCCCACCTGGACCCGACAAAGGCCGATCTGCATCTTTCGGATCGGGCGAGGACCTTGGACGCGAGATACCTGTCAGGAAGAGCGTCGCCGTCCGGTGTCCGTTTCTCCTCGCGTCTCACGGCATCATTCGGCAACGCAAACCTGCGCACTCGCGTCATCCAGATCGCCGCTCGACTTCGCCAGGCTCCTCACTGGGTTATCGACTACCTGTTGTTGCACGAATTGGCGCACCTCGTGGAGCCCGGCCACACTCGACGGTTCTGGGGACTCGTCGATCAGTACCGGTATGCTGAACGGGCAAAGGGGTACCTGATCTGTATGTCCCAAATCGAAGACTGACGCCCCAATGGTTCGGAAACGCAAGTCGTCGAAGTCCAATTCTGTCAACGGCGCTCAACGCAATGTCGCCGTAAACCGACGCGCGACCTACGACTATGAAATCGTTGACCGCCAGGAAGCTGGTCTCGTCCTAACCGGAACCGAGATAAAGTCGATACGCAACGGATCGATCAGCCTTCGGGAGGGGTACGTTCAGGTGTCAGACGGCGAGGCCTACTTGCATGGCGTCTACATAGCACCCTACAAGCCCGCGGCCGAAAACAATCACGATCCGGTCCGCCCCCGAAAGCTGCTGCTCCACGCCGTTCAAATCGC
The DNA here is from genome assembly GCA_963663595.2 of Chloroflexota bacterium. Lineage (GTDB taxonomy): Bacteria > Chloroflexota > UBA11872 > UBA11872 > VXNJ01. Next base: position 1,789,412 of record CAXXGZ010000003.1, read on the forward strand.
CCGGTTGGAACAGGCCGTGAACGCCCGTGGTTTTACCGCGGTTCCCCTGAGGCTCTACCTCAAGAATGGCCGAGCGAAGCTGGAGGTCGGCGTCGGTCGCGGACTTAAGCGGTATGATAAGAGGCAGCGTCAGGCGGAGCGTGACGCTCAGCGACAGATGGCCCGTAGCCTCGGACGATTCCGGGACTAGACGGGGCGTCGCAAGGGGATGCTGGGTTTCGACAGGGACCCAAGGCTAGTCCCTGCAGGTCGAGGGTGCCGTCTCCTCGTAAATCCGGCGGCGAAACATAATTGGCAAGCAGGAACTTGCTCTCGCGGCCTAAAAACTAGCCGCGACGTCCTCTCCGGGTTTCCCCCGCCGCCAGGAATAGGACGACACTAAGTCGGGGGGGCTCCGGCCTGGACGCCCGTTAAGGCCGGCTGAGATTTCTTCGGGCTGGCCGGTTGTGCCGTTGTCTGTTTTAGTGGCAACCGGCGAGAATATTAAAACGGTCTAAGCCTGTAGATGGGACCTGTTGACGGTTCTTGGACGGGGCGTTCGACTCGCCCCCATCTCCACCAATTCACGGTGACTGACCCCTCGCCGCCCGGTCCGAAGGACCCTATTTCGTGGACGTGCGACGAGAGGTCAGTACCATGGCTCGATCAGTCCCTCATTGCTGCAAGAGCTCGTCGATTGCGTCAGCGGCGTTCTTGAGCGCCGCTTCAGGCTCCACCTCGCCGCGCAGCGTGGGCACATCCACTTCGTCGCGGAGAATCGTCAGTATCTCGTATTTCCTTGGGATTGTCGGAATCCGAGAGAATTGCGCCGCGCGGACGATGGCCTCCGCCTCGGAGTCGCTGAGCGAGCCGTCGATGGCCTGGAGTTCGGATGGAGTGATCCGTCGCGCCGGCACCGTCCCAACAGGCTCCAACGCTCGGGCAAGCTGACGCGCGCCCCGCCAGGCGGCGTCTGCGTCGGCCGTGGTGGAGAGCACGGAGATAAGCCCGCCGAGCCGGGCCAGATTCGCATCCACCTTGCCGTGCGGGAGGCTCGCCCCCGCCGATCCTTGAGCGAGCGAAGTGGTGATGGAGTTGCCGTCGGCGTCCACCAGCACCTCCATGTCCACCGTGACCTCCACACGGCCGCCGCGCTCGCTCCGCTCGACGGTCATTTCCATCCCGAAGGATCGACCGAATGACAGCGGGGCCATCGCCACGGGAACCCCGTCAACGATCGGACCGCCGCGCGGGAACCTGGCGCTTAGGGAAGACACATTCGCGCCCGCGTTGAGCCGCGGAATCACCTCATGATCGAAGGCCAGGCTCCGAACGAATTCAACGGCTTCCACCGCCCGCGGCTCGGCGATCCGCGATGTCATTGATCCTTCGTCAAGGACATCGCCGCCGTTTTGCCATATGTAGGAAAGCAACGGCGTGATCAACGGCGAGACGGCGAATCCGTAGCGGTTCTTTGGACCCCCGGTCCCTCCGACGGTCAACTTTTTCGAGGCCTCGAGCAGATCGGTCCAGTCCCACGTTCCATCCGGTCGATCGACACCAGCGTCGCTGAGAGCCTGAACGTCGTACGCAAATGCCGCGGGCCGAATCCAGAGGGGCAGACCCATGTGGCGGCCCCTCAGGATCACGGATTGCTCGCCGCTAGGGAAATAATCGTCAAAGCTGAAATCGGGATCGCTGCGCAGCATCTCGTCGACCGGCACGAGCAGGTCGGACCGGTCGAAGACTTCCAGCTGTTCATCGTGGGCCACATATATGAGATCGATCTTCCGATCGTCGCTCGCCGCACTCTTTATGGCCTCCACGATCCCATCGGGCCGGTTCGAAGCGCTGGTGATGAGGGTATGCGTCAGGTTCGTGCCTTCGCCACTATCCTTCAGACTCTGAAGAGCAAGCTGAATCTGTAACGCGATGCGCGGACCTTCAGCTCCAGTCGCCACCAGCGCCACGGTAACCGGTCGGTCTCCTCTCGGACGGGCCGTTCCACCCGCACGGACTGCGAGACCCTCTGCATCGGAGGCGCTCCTGTCCTCGCCGCCGCCCTGGCATCCGGCCAGTGCGGCCCCGCCAACGATTGCCGCTCCCATCTTGATGAAGTTTCTGCGTTTCATGATTTCTCCTCGCTAGGATTCCGGGTTCCGTATCCGATTACGCGCAAATTCCGGATGTATTACAGCGCCGGTGCGATTGCTGGTGAAGTCAACGCTGCCAGGGCCATTGCCGCGCAATTAGATTCCGCTGGTGCGAAGTAATGCCCGGCCCATACCGCCGGTCGTCGAAGCGGCCCGACTACTGCAGCGACTCGGCCATTCTTAAAGCCTCGTCGAGGGACAGTCCGTCCACCGCGATCGTGTACGAGACATCGCCTTCGACCCAACTCAGGCTCCTGCCCTCCGACCATGCGGCGGGCATGCCATTGACCTGAACCGGCCTGATAGGGCGGTCCGTCAGTACCTCGATATCGGTGCTCGTTACCGCTTCCAATCCGGAATCGCCGGGAACCTGCGCGAGCAGCACGAAGCCTTTGGGTCCTTCGAATGCGGCGATTACCCACCGCGACGGCGTTACCCGCACATCGCGGAGGCTGTAACCGTCGGGTAGATATGCCGGACTCCGCAGATGGAACCCTGCTTCGACCTGTGCGCCTTCCAAGCTATCGAATACCCAGCCGATAGAAGGGATCGCCGATTGCTCCCGCGATTCGCCCGGGTCGATGATTGTGGTCTTCGATATCCAGATCGTGGCCCCGTCACCGCTGAAAACCTCCTGGAAATCGGGGGCCAACGCGATGTCGATACTCTCGGGCTCTACTTGGCTTACGGTGGTATTGCGTCCGATTATTAGGTCTTGGACGAACTCCTCCACCTGGCGGGCGGCGGCCGAAATGGCGCCGGGCCATATCACCGCCACCACCACGAATGCGATTACGGCCACGGCGGGTGCGGCGAACATCCTTCCGCTCAACCCCATGCCCGCTAGCGCGCGAAGCATTCGACTTACCGGCCCGCGTTCATCACGGTCCAACAAACGCGCTCGCAGTGACTCTCGAACCCGGCTCGCATCGCTGAAGTCGACAGACGCCAGCTTCGCGGCTGCGGCCATTCGTCCCTCGAAGTCGTCTTCTTCCGCCGCGCCACCGCCGATCAGCCGGTCGACGCCTTCGTTGAATCGTCCGATTTCGCGATCTTTATCGTCCGGCATCATTCTCAGCCTTTATCTTTTGCCGAATGCGTCCCACGGCCCTGTATACGATGACACCCACGTTGCTGTCCGAGAGCCCTGTGAGCGCGGCAATGTGGCGATTTGTCAGCTGCGCTCCAAACTTCAGGCCCATAACGTCCCGCTCTCTCTCGCTCAATCCCGCGATTGCGGTGAGCACCTGCCTGCGTTCGTCATCTTCGACAATCCGATCGATGGGATCTGGTTCGGAACGAGGCTCCGCCGCCGAAAGCAGCGTAAACAGAGATTTCCATCGCTTGTCGCTCCTGTAATGGTCCCGTACGGAGTTGCGCGCGATGGCGAAAAGCCAGCCGGAAAACACCCCCTTGGCCGGGTCGTACGACCCGAGTTTCCGGAGTGCCTTCTCGAAGATCTCCGATGTCAGGTCATCCGCCGTTTCAGGAGTCGCAACCCGGTACCGAACGTAGTTCCAGACACGGGAAAAGTAGCGGTCGTATACGACGTCGAAGGCAGCCGGCTCAGCGGCGGCCCGCCTCACGGAGGCCCCTTCATCCAAGTTCAAAGTACCAGCGTCGATCATGAGTTTCCCGCGGCTGCGCTAGTCATATGCCTATAAGTTGTTACGCGCCTAGGGAATTTCCATTACAACGAAATTTGCACTTAACGCAGCAAGCGGGATTTTGCGGGCGTTGCGCATCGCCGAGGCCCGCTGGCGGCTATTGGCTCACGCGGTCTCTTGCTGACGTTCGTCCGGCGCTTCACTCTTCGTGACCAGCAGCGGACTGCGGCCGTTGCGGGCAACATCGGCGTTTATCACGACCTTGGCCACGTCCTTCCTGGACGGAACCTCGAACATGGTCTCCAGCAGCAGTTCCTCGATTACGGTCCGCAGGCCGCGGGCGCCGGTCTTGCTTTTCAGGGCCTGCTCCGCAATCGACTCGATAGCGCCATACGTAAAGTGCAAATCGACGCCGTCGAGGCCGAGCAGCTTCTTGTATTGACGCACCAAGGCGTTGCGGGGCTCGGTCAGGATCTGCATGAGAATCTCTTTGTCAAGAGGATCCAGCGCCGCCACGACGGGTAGCCGCCCCACGAACTCGGGTATCAAACCGTACTTGAGCAGGTCGTCGGAGATGACGTCGTGCAGCGGGTTTGCGGAACCTTCCGCGCCGGCCGTCGAGCCAAACCCTATCCGCAAGCCGTGCCCAGTCCTGCGGCTCGTGATCTTATCCAACCCCTCGAAGGCCCCCCCGCATATGAAGAGGATGTCTCGAGTATCGAGCTGGATGAACTCCTGATGCGGGTGTTTGCGGCCGCCCTGGGGCGGCACGTTGACCACCGCGCCCTCGACGATTTTTAGGAGCGCCTGCTGGACCCCCTCACCCGATACATCCCTGGTGATGGAGGGGTTGTCGGCCTTGCGGGCGATCTTGTCGATTTCGTCAATGTAAACGATCCCGAGCTGGGCGCGCCCAACGTCGTAGTCGGCTGCTTGGAGAAGCCGTAGGAGTATGTTTTCCACGTCTTCGCCAACATATCCCGCTTCCGTAAGCGCCGTAGCATCGGATATGCAAAACGGTACGTCGAGAATGCGCGCGAGCGTCCTGGCGATCTCAGTTTTCCCGCAACCGGTCGGCCCGATGAGCAGTATGTTGGTTTTCTGAAGCTCGACGTCGTCACCACGGGACCCGAGCGCTATTCGCTTGTAGTGGTTGTAGACCGCGACCGCCACGTATTTCTTCGCCTGATCCTGGCCGATTACGTACTCGCTCAGTAGATCGAACAGACGGTCCGGTTTCGGCGGTCCACTGGACAGGGCCCGAGCCGGCGGGGGGCTGCTCTGCTCTTCGACAATAATGTCGCGGCAGAGTTCGACGCATTCATCGCATATATAAACGCCGCCCGACCCGGCAATCAGGCGCTTTACCTGATCCTGAGTCTTGCTGCAAAAGGAACAGCGGTATTTCGGGTCCCTAGATCGCCGCGACGCCATTCAGTGGACCGACCTTCCCTTGGCTGAACCTGGGGTCATCTGCCTGCCCTATTCGGCGCCATCCGATGAGTCCTCATCTTTGTCCCTTTGCTGTTCCACTATGTGATCGACTATGCCGTAGTCGCGCGCCTCATGGGACGTCATCCAATAGTCGCGATCGGTGTCCGATCTGATCTTCTCACTTGCTTGGCCAGTGTGCTTGACGATGATTTCCTCAATTTGTGTCCGAACTCGCAAGATTTCGCGCGCCGCGATCTCTAAATCAGAAGCCTGCATGTACCCGGGGACGTTCTGCTGCGGCTGATGGATAAGCACGCTGCTGTGCGGCAGAGCGAAGCGCTTTCCAGGCGCTCCGCCGGCCAGCAACACGCAGGCGATGCTCGCTGCGATCCCGGTGCAAAATGTCTGAATCTCGGGCGCGACGTACTGCATCGTGTCGTAAATGGCCATGCCCGCATGAACGCCGCCGCCGGGTGAGTTTATGTAGATGCTGATGTCCCGGTCTGGGTCTTCGCTCTGCAAGAGCAGCAACTGGGCAACGATTGTGTTGGCCAGCATGTCATCCACCGGAGCACCAATGAATACGATGCGGTCGCGAAGGAGCCGGGAATAGATATCCATCCCGCGCTCGCCGCGGTCGGTTGTTTCGATCACATACGGGATTAACGCCACAGGTACAACCTTCTTTCAGGCCTCGGGCGATTCCGCCGGAGGGTTTTCATCATCGTTTGATTCGCCGGTTTCTTCAGCGACGCTCGAGGTCTCGGCCTTCGATTCGGATTCGTCCTTCTCGGCGGGTTCCGCTTCAATAATTTCGATGGCCTCCATCAGCGAATCCAGACCCTTACTGTCACGGATCCTTCCCTCCAAGCGAATTCTGAGATCACCGGATTGGTAGGCGCGTCTGGCCCTCTCTTGCTCGCTCTCAGGATACTGAGAGATCAGTCCCGTCAGCTCTTCCTGGAACTCCGACTCTTCGACGAGAATGCTCTGCTGTTCCCCAAAGGCGGTTAGAGCCACGGCCCTTCGCACATTCCCGGTGGCCTCCTCAACCGCCTCGGCTCGCCACTCCTCCTGGCTCTTGTCGACGGAAGCCAGGTACGTTTCGATGGCCACCCCCCGGGAGGTTACGAAGTTGGTGCGCTCCTCGATTACCTCGTCCGCGCGACGCTGGATGAGCATGTCGGGAATCTCGAATCTGCTTCGCGCCACCAGCGTGTCGAGGGCCGCATTGCGGAGCTCCATTTCGGCGCTCTGAGTCTTGCGTTCGAGCACGCGTCCCTGAACGTCCTCACGGAGTTCATCGGCTGTTTCGAAATCGGATACGGAAGCGGCGAGTTCGTCTGTCAGCTCTGGCAACTCCTGCGCCCGTATCGAAAGCAGCTCGGCCGTAAAGGTCGTCAATTGCCCCTTGATCGCTTCGTCGTGGTACTCGTCGGGTACGTCCAGGTCGAACACCCGCACGTCGCCGATCTCCATGCCGGCCGTTTTCGCGTCGAAGCCCGCCGGAAGCCAGCTTTCGCCCACAATGAAGCTGTAGGGCTCGTCCCTGGAGCGATCCACTTCGTCCGCCACCATTGAAATTCGCATCTCGGCCACGTCGCCGTCTTCGATCGGGCGGGCTTCCACGGATTTCAGCTCCATCCGTGTACGTCGGACGTCCTTGAGAACTTGCTCCACGTCGGAGTCCTCGACTTGCACGGGGTCTCGGGTGAGTGAGATGGTCTCCACGTCACCAAGCTCGACCGTCGGTCTCAGAGGAATCGTGGCCGTGAAGACGACAGGGCCGCCAATTTCAACTTCGGTGTCGAGATCCAGTTCCGGCTGATCGATCGGCTCGAGGCTCTCTTCGCGAATGGCGCGGTCGTAAGCGTCCGGAACCAGCCGCTCGAGGGCCTCACTGACAATCGCCTGCTTTCCGAACATCGATTCAACGATGCCTTTTGGCGCCTTGCCAGGACGGAATCCCGGAATCCGCGCCTTGCCCGAGATTCGTACCACGGCTCGGGCGTATTCCGACTGAAGCTCAGAGGGGTCTAGTTCGACCCTCATCTTCGCCAGTCCGTCTCCGAGTTTTTCGGTCGTCGTTTTCAAGCGGAATCCGTTTCCGATAAGCTGCCCGCTCCGCGGCGGCGGGTAATCGTCGTTAGAGACAAAAAGAAGGACTCGACCCTGAGCCCTTCTGCTCCAACTCTTGCGGGGCCTCGGGGCCCCGACGATAGCCTCAGTTGCGCTACTCGATCCTTCTTAGCAATTATATCGGTCTAAATCCGCGCACACGCAATCTTAAATAGTCGGCGGTATTCGAGATCCGATGCGGGCGGTTCCGGCCATCATTATCAAAGGCGATCTGGGTGACGCTGGATCCCAGCCGCCGCAAGTGTGCCACGTGGCACGGAAACTCAGGCGTTGATTCGGTGACAAGGCCCGGCGTTCACGGAATTCCGGATGCGAATTGAGGAATTGAAATGCGGTTGTCTCTTATCTTGACCGCAATCGCCTCGCGTCTTTCCGATGCGTAAATCGCCGCCGCTTGGGGCCGGAATCTGGGGAGCGGGCGCCCAATCCACATGGCACCTAAAGGCCTACTCAGCCAATCCAAAGTGCGAAATCCGAGCCATCGGAAGCCGCACCGAGGCTTCAGCGGCGGCCAAACGCGAGATGATCGGCGCCGACTGCCCGATCTATACGGATTACCAAGAATTTCTAAACGATCCAGGGGTCGATGTCGTCTCCATCTGCACCCCCGCGGAGAATCATGCTCGCGAAGGGATCATTGCCGCCCAGGCCGGAAAGCACCTTCTGGTTGAAACGCCGATGGCAACGAGTCTCCGCGATCTCCACGGACTGCAGGCGGCCGTGGCGGCGGCGGGCGTTAAGACGGTGGTGAGTTTCGTATTGCGCTGGCACGGAATGTTCGCCAACGCCAAGGCGCTCATCGACGCTGGAGCGTTGGGCGAGATTTTCTACGTTCAGGTCGATCACTGGAACACGCTTTGGCAGTGGGGCGTCGACGGGCCTTGGATTTATCCACAAAGCGCAATGCTCTTGAGCGGAAGCCACGCCGTGGACATGGCCCGTCATCTACTCAGCGACGACGTGAAGTCCGTGACAGCCATGGGATTCGATGTGAACCCTGACAATCCCAGCCAGGCGAACACGGTGACGCTGCTGGAGTTCGCGGGGGGCGCGATTGGGAAAGTCTCATGCATCGCCGAAGGGCGCAGGCCCTACACGTTCAACGTCGAGGTATTCGGCGCCCGAGGCACGTTTAGGAACGGCCGTCTTGACAGCGATTTAACTCCGGCTCAAAGCGATTGGTTTCAGGTTCCCTCCTCGATCCCGCGAAGCGACCGGGTCGTCGAGCCGCCGATGGGACAGATCCATCACCTGGCGGACTGCATCCTCAACGATCAAGAATCGCCCGTGAACGTCGAGCACGCCGTAAACACGCATGAGGTCTGCTTTGCGGCGGAGAAGTCGGCCAAAGGCGGGAACGTCAAAATCGAACTGCCCAACGCCGGATAGCGATCGGGGCTGGGAATCTCGCGCGCCTCCCCGCGTTTGAAGTCCATCGGATGTGGTCGTTTGAGCTAGATCCACGATCTATCCCTTCCCGAAGCGGTATCCCCGATGATTCGGTCCAACGGCCTCCGGCCGCGGCGGGCGCGTCTCGTCGCGAACGATCCCATCCGCTGATCCGGCTCTCCCGGGGAAGGGGTCAGAACCCACCACGGGGCAGCCCGCGAGCAGTATCAGTCGGGTCCCGCGAAACTCCGCAAGGTTAGGCGGCGACAGGTGAGGCCTACATGCCTGAAATGATCGTGACCAGCACCGCCATAATCGTTGCCGCAGCCCCAACCGCTAATATGCTCGGCTGGGCCCAGGCTCGCACTGTGATCCGCCAGAACCGGGGCTTGGTTCCGTAAATCCCGCTCCAGGCCGCGAATACCGCGAAAAACCAGAAAAAGGCTACGATCGCCACGTCGAATACCAGGATCAGTCGGTTCGGGTCCCGAGTGAGTAGGTCCTGGACGATCCTCCCCCCACGGGCGGTCGCGAAGGTCCCGAGAGCCAGGTCACTGGCGAATCCCGTAGGTTCGCCGTTTACGATCAGCTCTCCATGGGGATTTGGATCGCCCCCATTCGCGCCCAAATTCAGATAGGTCGTGGGGCCTGGAAGCAATCCAACCTCCAACTCGAAATAACCAGTGGCACTGTCGGGCAGCGGCTCGAAGCTAAAGGACATCGGCCTCGGATCTCGCCACCGGACGTTGGCCCGAGCCTCGCGAACCGGGTCGGCGGACCCATCCCGCAATAGCCTCATATAGATCGGCGCTTCTGGCGCTCCCGGTTCGGTTAGATACGCCCATAATTCAATACGATTGAGGAAATCGACGCCGCCGGCGAACCTTTGCGACACCACGGACACAGGGCCCGAGTAGAAGTGTGGCCGAGCCCATCCCCTCACCTCCCATTCGAACTGGGCGAAGAGCGCCGGAATAGACGCGAGGATGAACGCCGCCGGCACGGATGCGCCAACGATCCTGGACCGCAGGCGCTGCGCGGCCGTTCCCGCCGACGGTGAATACGATCGCCGTAACAGCATCTCCACGAGCACAACGAACAGAATCGCGCCGGAGATCAATTCGGATCCCTCTTCGATCAGCTCTTCCCACACCGTCGTCGTTCCATAGCTGGCGTTGAATCCATCGCGAATCGCGGCGGTCATGGCCATGACGATGGCAAGCAGAGTCAACATCCGCAGACCGGGTTGCTTCCTCTGTGATGAGTACGTAACCCAGGCGGCGGCCGCCATTGGAACGGCGATGGGCGCGACGACGGCGAGCCAACGAGCGCTCTGCGGAAGATCGCTGATCTTCAGCGCGGCCAACCGTGCCGACGCAGCCAATACACCGAGCGTGTCTTTGACCGAGGCCAGCTCCTCGAAGGCGATCAGGGCCGCGAAGCCGCCGAAACTTACCCATCCGACGACCATCAGCCATCGGGGCTTAACCTCCGGGCCCGATCGCGCAATCTGGGCCAAAGCCAGAAGCGCGACAAAACCCCAAAGGTACCCGGAATAAATGTTCGCCGACGTTCCCTCGATCCCCGAGTCGAGCTGCCAAAACCAAGACGACGAGATGAGATGACGCCAGCCGGCCGCGTTTATGACGAGCGGGATCGTGAGCGCCAAGTGCGCTAGCAAGAACGCAGCCAGAAATGGTCGGTGATTGAAGCGGCGGATCAAGGATCGCCAGGCAATCCAGCAGTCATCAAAAAGGGCTGACTCGCTCCAGCGCTAGTGCCGGCCAATGAGCCGTTGTCTAAATAAATCAGATACGCTAGACGAACATCGTTTGCGACGGCGTGCTCGCCCCCAGCGGAGTTCCTGACTTCGCCGCGGCGCGCCGATCCCGGCCATGGACCGTGTCGGCGGGAGGGCCGCTCCGAGCCTCAGCAATCGAGAGTATGCTCCCGTTCCCACGGAGTGAGATGGCCGGAGAAGTCCTGCCATTCGGCCATCTTGAGCTTGGTGTAGCTGTCCACGAACTCATCCCCCAGCCCTTCACGCAGGATTTCGCTACGTTCGAAAGTTCGCAGAGCGTCGAGCAGATTCAGGGGCAACTGGCGAAGGCCGTCCTTGGAAACTTTGGGATCGTACATGTTCACTTCGAGCCGCGGGCCTGGATCGCGTTTGTTCGCTATGCCGTCGAGACCCGCCACCAGTAGAGCCGCCTGCAGCAGGTAGGAATTCGCGGCGCCGTCCGGCAGGCGGAATTCAAATCTATCGTCGTCGGGTATTCGGATCATGTGCGTCCGGTTGTTGCCCGTATAGCTGATGAAGTTCGGCGCCCAGGTGGCGCCCGACAACGTGACCGGCGCGTTCAATCGTTTGTAGCTGTTGACCGTTGGATTGGTGATGGCGCAGAGCGCTTCCGCTGAGTGAATCACTCCGCCCAAGAAGTGATATGCCACTTCCGACAGGCCCTGTTCGCCCTCGGGATCGTGAAACAGGTTCGTGTCGCCCTTCGGGTCCCACAGCGAAAAGTGCACGTGGCAGCCACTTCCGGTCAGGTGCACGAACGGCTTCGGCATGAAGGTCGCTCGCAGATCGTGTCTCTCGGCGAGACTCCTGACCATGAACTTGAAGAATGCGTGCCGATCGGCGGTTGTAAGACATTCGGCATAGTCCCAGTTCATCTCATACTGGCCGTTCGCGTCCTCATGATCGTTCTGATAGGGCGCCCAACCCAATTCGATCATCGAATCGCAGATATCACGGATCAGATCGAAGCGGCGAAGGAGGGCCATTTGGTCGTAGCACGGCTTCGCCTGGGTGTCGTTGGGATCGGAAATACGGTCGCCTTCGGGATCGATCACGAAGTACTCGCACTCCACACCGGACTTCATGACGTAGCCGCTACTTGCGGCCGCCTCGATGACGCGCTTGAGGACCACGCGAGGAGCATGGGCGACCGGCTCATCGCTCATGTGCAGGTCGCAGGCAACCCACCCCAATTCAGGCTGCCACGGGAGCTGAATCAAGGCGTCCGCGTCGGGCATCGCCCACATGTCGGGATCGGCCGGCGTCATGTCGAGGTGAGTAGCAAACCCGGCGAAGCCCGCTCCCGTCGTCTGCATGTCGGAGGCGGCGCGCGCCGGCACGAGCTTGGATCGCATAACACCAAATAAGTCGCTGAAGCTGAATAGGAAATATTCGATCTCTGGATGTGATTCTTTGGCTACCCGAGATAAATCCGCGCTCATTTGGCTCCCATCCACAATTACGACGGCATCTGTTTAGGGGTAGCAGTCTATCGACTGGGCGCCGATTTTTCCGGTCAGAATCCTGGTATCCAGTTGGTGCCCGCGAGCGGGATTCTTGCCATGGCGGCGGCCTCGATGGTCAGGGCCACCAGGTCTTCACGTTCGAGGTTCAGGACATGCGATTTGCCGCAGGCTCTCGCCAATGTCTGGGTTTCCAGCACCATTGTGCTCAGGTAGTTTCGAACGCGTCGGGCGGCGGCCTCCGGCTCCAGCCTTTTTTCCAATTCGGGATCCTGTGTCGTGATACCAACCGGGCACCGGCCCGTGTGACAGAAGTGGCAGAACCCCGGCTTGGTCCCCAGGGCTGCGTAGTCCTCGACGTAAAGGTCTCGATTGCAGTTGAGCGCTATCAGTGCGGCGGTTCCGATCGAAACCGCATCGGCTCCCAGGGCAAGCGCCTTGGCCACGTCGGGCCCCGAACGTATGCCGCCCGACACGACGAGCTGCACTTCACGGTGCATACCCAGTTCCTCGAGCGCCTCCACGGCTTCGCGTACGGCCGGAAGCGTCGGAATGCCAACGTGCTCGATGAACGCATCTTGCGTCGCTCCGGTTCCCCCCTGCATGCCATCAAGGACGATTACATCGGTGCCCGCTTTGACGGCCAGTTGAACGTCGAAGCGCACGCGGGTGGCGGCGATCTTGACGAAAATCGGCTTCTCGTGGTCGGTGATCTCCCGGATTTCCTGAATCTTGATCGTGAGGTCGTCGGGTCCCGTCCAGTCCGGGTGGCGAGACGCGCTTCGCTGATCGACGCCCTGCGGCAGCGTGCGCATTTGGGCCACACGATCGGAAACCTTCAATCCAAGCAGCATTCCCCCTCCGCCGGGCTTGGCGCCCTGACCTACCACCACCTCCACCGCATCGGCCGCGAGGAGGTGTTCCGGGTCCACGCCATAACGAGAGGGGAGAATCTGGTAGACGAGAGTGTCGGAGGCCTCCCGTTCCTCGGGAGTCATACCCCCATCGCCCGTCGTGGTGCTGGTTCCCATCTCACTGGCGGCACGACCGAGCGCCTGCTTGGCGTTGCCGCTGATGGCCCCAAAACTCATGCCGGCGATGGTGATCGGGATCTTGAGGTGAAGCGGCTTCTTGGCGAACCGGGTACCGAGCCAAACATCGGTGTCGCACTTTTCGCGGTACCCCTCGAGTGGATAGCGCGACAGGGAGGCCCCGAGGAACACCAGATCATCGAACGACGGCAGTTTGCGCTTCGAGCCCCAGCCACGGATCTCGTAGATCCCCTGGTCGGCGGCCCGATGTATCTCGGCGATGACGTTTGGAGGAAAGCTCGCCGACTGGCGGTTTTCGGCTAGTTCAATGAGGTGTGGATCGACGCCGATATCTGTCATCAATAGCTCCCTGCGTTGTCTACGTCGAAGTTGTAGAGCCGGCGCGCGGAGCCGAACATGCGAAAACTCGCGGGATCGGCATCGAACCCCGACCGCTGCAACAAGCCCGCGAGGACGTCGCTTTGTTCGACCGACATTTCCTTCTCGACGCAGTCCGAGCCCAGGTCACCGGTCTTACCGCGAACAAAGATCTCCGCCTCATAAATGGAGTCGCCCAAGCCCGGCCCAGCGTCACCGCATACGACCAGGCGGCCCGCCTGCGCCATGAAAGCGCTCATGTGACCAACCGAGCCGCCAACAACGATATCAACGCCCTTCATCGATATGCCGCAGCGCGAACTGGCATTGTTCCGGATCACGACGAGGCCGCCCCGACCTGAGGCGGCAGCCGATGCACTGGCATTCCCCTCGATGGTCACCACGCCCGACATGATGTTCTCGGCCACGCCAACCCCCGCGTGGCCCTTGATGTTGACCTCGGCATGCTGGTTCATGCCGGCGCAGTAATAGCCCACATGGCCATGGATGACCAACGAAACAGGCTGCCTTACGCCGACGGCGATATTGTGGACGCCGCGCGGATTACGTATGCGCCACTCGCACTCGTCCGACTCCGGTGTAAGTTCGTGCAGACGCTGGTTGAGTTCGCGAACACCGATCTCGGCGAGATCGACATCGACCTGCACCTAGTTGCGGCTCCACGTGTATACGGTGGCCGGTTCCGGCTCCCAAATCGTCGCCGACGAAGCGCCGGGCAGATCGGCGATGGCCCTGTATTCGGAGGCCATGGCCACCCATCGATCGGTTTCCGCGAGAATCGCCGGCTTGCATGCGAACCGATCCCGCAACGCCGCGAATCCGTCCTTGGTCCCGACGGCGAAGGTGTAAAAGCCGTCGAGTTCCACCAGGCTTTCTTCCAGGGCCTCGCCGAGACCGAGACCTTCATCAAGCTTCTTGGTGAGGAATCCCGCCGCCACTTCGCTGTCGTTGTCGGTTTCAAAAACAATGCCGCTCCGCTCGAGCTCGCGCCGCAACGAGTTGTGGTTCGAGAGCGAGCCGTTGTGGACGAGGCACAGATCGCGGCCAGTTGAGAAGGGATGCGAATGCTCGGTCGTCACCGCGCTTTCCGTTGCCATGCGCGTGTGGCCCAGCGCGTGGGTTCCGGAGAATTCGGAAAGCTGGAACTGTTTGGCCACATCGCTCGGCGCGCCCTTCTCTTTGAAGATTTCAATGCTCGTGCCAACGCTCGTGATCCGCACCTCAGGATGTTCACGTCGAAGCCACCGAACCAGCTTCGACTCGTCACCTTCAACAACAAATACGGCATGGTTCCAGTAGGTCTCGAGCGCTGTAGAGAACCCCAACTCGGAATCTATATCCGCGGCGAGGCCCGTCCACGAGATGCCGCCATCAGGGCTGTAAAGCGTGATCTTGACCTGGCCGTCGTCCACCGCGTCTCTGTAGATCGCGAACCCCGCGCTATCAGGACCGCGCTCGGCCATTTCCGTAAGCATGGATTCGAGCAATGAGCCGAGTTGAGGCTCGAGGCTTTCGTCTTTGAGAAACAGGCCGACGATCCCACACATTTTTCGTGCTTACCGATCGTTTATCCGGGACTTCATAGGGCATCCAGCGGTAGCCAGCATCGAAAATATTACTCGACTTCCGCCCCAAGAGCCTGCAAAGACGACAGGCCGACAGGCCCGCCCCCGAACTCGTCCATGGCGTCGATCGTGCAGTCCCAAAAGTAGCCTGCCGACGCGCTGTCTCCGAGGAGGTGGAAAGACAACGTGGACCCGAGATCAGCTCGCACGACAATCGCGCTGAGGCTCGCCACGAACGTCTGGGCGACGGCGCCATCTGAAAATGACCTGGACCGCAGATCTACGCCGCACAGCTTTGCAAGGCATTTCGACGACTCGACACCGCTCAGCGCAAACCAGAAAAGGCCATCGTAGCGAGGGAGCGAATAGGCCTTGGCCGCCTGCGCCTCCTCCGATGCGGCGTCAAGTTCCAGACACAGATTGCCCGACGCCCCCAGGTCGCTTAGGATCAAGGCTTCGCTGTAGGACCGCGACACGGCCAGCGCGCCGCCTTCCTGCCGCCACGACCAGTTGGGTTTGGCACCGTCGATGACCACGCCCTTGCCCGAGAGCCAATCCATGGTCCCCGGGCCTTTGAATCCGATCCTGGGCAGCGCGGACAGATCGGCCAAGCCGAGCTTCCGCGCTAGTTCCAGCTCGGACGCAGGGTCGCCAAAATCAAGCGGCACGGCGGCTTCGGCCAATTCACCGAATCGAGCCCCTGCCGCAACGAGCCGCCGGCACACAAAGCCGCGCCGCGTGAATGCCGTCGGGAGAATCCTGTCCAGTTCAGGCCCCTGCGTCGGACACGCGCTAAAGCTCCTGGCGCGCGTTGAGAGCGTCGTAGAACGGAAGCGGCACAACCCGTGCATGCAACAGCCGCCCGTCTTGGACCTTGATTTGCACGGTCTCGCCGGGTTTGGCCTGTTCTGGCGCCACGTACGCCATTCCGATGGGCCGACCAAGGGTTGGCGACCACGCGGACGAGGTCACGCGCCCTACGATCTCGCGGCCGCGAACGACGAGGTGGCCTTCCTCGGGAATCCGCCCTTCGGTGTCCGAGAGCTGGTAGCCGACCAAACTTCGGGTAAGGGTCTTGCGGGCGAGGATGTCGAGCGTGCGTTTGCCGACGTAGTACCGCTTTCTCCGTCCCAATGCCCATTCCATGCCCGCCTCGAGCGGGCTTGTCAGGCCGTCGGTATCCTGGCCGACGATTATGTGACCTTTTTCAAGCCTGAGTACTCGCTGCGCCTCGAGTCCGAAGAAGCGCAAGCCGAACGGTCGGCCCGCGTCTGAAAGAGCATCCCAGAGCGCTTCCGCATTCGATGACGGGGCGTGAATCTCGTAGCCAAGCTCGCCCACGAAGCCTATGCGCAGGATGCGCACGTGGATCCCCACTAATTGGCCTGTCCGGACGGTCATGTAGGGGAAATCCTCCCTGGAGAATCCGATGTCGGATTCCAAGGTCTGCAAAACGGCGCGGGACGCGGGGCCGGCGATATTGAGGCCGCAGTAGGCAGGAGTTACGTCGGAGATATCGACGTCCAGACGCCATTGAGCCTGGCGCCAAAGCAGAGACGGGTAGAGCTGCTCCGCGCCACTCGTGCTGGCCGTTACGTAATAGTGATTCCGCCCGAGACGAGCGGCCACTCCGTCGTCCACCACCACGCCCGTATCATCGATCATCATCGCGTAGCGGACACGCCCGACGCGGAGCCGGTCGTACGAAAGTGTGTAAATGCGATTGAGGAACTCCCCCGCATCGGGGCCTCGAATCTCAAATCCCCCCAGTGTTGATACATCGATTAAGCCGACTCGTTGCCGCACCGCGCGTACCTCGTCGTTTATCGATTCGGACCTTCGATGCCGAGGTCCGTAGAAGGCGGGCCGCACCCACAAGCCCGCGACCATTACCTGGGCGCCGGCCTCCAGGTGCCGGTGCTGCAGGGGCGTGTGCCGGACCGGATTGAATCCCCGGCCGGCAAGGTGGCCAAATTTCTCCGGATAGGCGGGAGGTCGCATCGTCGTTGCGCCCACGTCCGCGAGCCGGCGGCCGGTCACCTGAGCGACCAGCCTGCTGGTCGCCAGAGCGGAATGCCGTCCTTGGCTGGGACCCATGCCGGCGGCCGTATAGCGCTTGACGAGCTCGACGTCCTCGAAACCTTCCGCGATGCCGCGCTTTATGTCCCCAACCGTCAAATCCTCGTCGAAATCGACGAAGTCCAATCCGTGGGGATGGCCAGGTCCAAGCCAGTATTGAGACTCGACCCGGCCTGGCGTGGGCGCCCGCGGGATCTCAAGAACGTCAAACCCGGCATGTTGAGCCGACTCGCCACCCGCGCGGCGACCGTCGGCAACGGCAGCGTCGATCTCGGTAAAGCCGTTGACCGACCCCGCGGCAAAGACGCCGGGCGGAATCGCCCGGACGGCGAACGAGCCGGTCTCGTCTGTCATCTGCAGCTTCGCGCCCGACTGACACAGCAACGACGCATTCGGAGTCGACCCGACGGAAATGCAAAGGAGGTCGCAATCGATGCGCTCGCGCATGCCCTTCGCATCGGTCGCCTGTTCTGTCAGCACGGCGGAGAGGTGCAACTTGTCAGGTCGGGGAGTCGCTTCATGAACCGTGGTTCCAACCAGCACGCGGATCCCTCGCTCCGCCGCATGAGACGCCATAGGGCCGGTCGCGGCTCCACGGCGAGTATCCAAAATCGCCGCGACCTCAACCCCAGAGTCGTCCAGATCGAGCGCCACCCCGTAACCATCATCGTCCGACGTGAGCATCACGGCTCGCCGCCCCGGCTTGACCCCGTAGTGGTTTATGAGACGTTGGGCCGCGGTACCCATGACGATACCGGGCAGGTCATTCGATCGGAATGTCGCCGGTTGCCCCAGGGCCCCGGCGCAAACCACAACCGATTTGGCCCGCAATTTATACAGACGGTTTCCGCGTACGAGCGAAAGCAGATTGTCGGTGAACAAGCCGGTACACGTTGCGTCCGCCATCATCCGAAGGTTTTCGAAGGTCGAAAGCTGCTCCTGAAAATCGTCGAGCGCCTGTTCGTCGTGGTTCCCGTTAGGAGCAGATCGGACGTAGGACATCGATCCCCCGACCTGCGGGTCGCGTTCCACGAGCAGAACCTCGGCGCCGGACTTCGCGGCCTCCAAGGCGGCAGCCATCCCCGCGGGGCCCGCGCCTACGACCGCCACATCGCAGAAAAGGTACGCCTTGTCGAAGTACCGCCTGGGAGTCGCGGGTGCGACTCGACCAAGCCCGGCCGTTTGACGAATCAGCTTCTCCCAGTAGTTCCAGATACCGCGTGGACGGTAGAAGGCCTTGTAATAGAAGCCCACCGGGAACAGCCATTTGAACCGCTCAATCAGCGAGGCTACGTCCCATTCAAGGCTTCCAAAGTAGTTCTGGGCCGTTACGGACATGCCGGGCTCGATCGGGCGCGTATCGGCGAATACGTTCGGCTCGTCTCCGACCTGAACCAGGGCCGAGCCATCTTCGCCGGCCATGGTCATCGAGCCGCGCGGCCGGTGGTACTTGAAAGACCGCGACAGCAGCCAGACCCCGTTGGCCGCCAAAGCGCTCGCTATCGTGTCGCCGGCGAATCCCTCATATTCCTGACCCTCAAACCCAAATCGGATTGCGCGCCCACGGTCGATACGGCTACCGGCAGGCTCGGGCAGCCTGTTCGTGCCTCCGCTCAAGGACCGGAACCGGTCGTCGCGGGCGGTTCATCCGGCCGCGGTTCCCGCCCGAAAATCTCATCCGGGGAGTAGGTATCAACGATCTCGTCGGTGACGGTATCCCGCTCCGCGATGAACCAAAAGCTGGTCGGCACGTGGTACCACCATTCACGGACCACCCCGGCGTGGTTTTCCAGGATAAAGAGATAGGCGGACCAGTCGTCATCGCTCGTTGCATCGGGATCCGGCTCGGGGATCACCTCCCCGGCACAAACGAATTCCTCAATGTTTCTTGGCCCGTTCAGCGGGCAGGGCATGATCTTCACGGGAATTCGCTCAGTGGCCTACCGATGCCGCGCCCTTTTCGCCCACCAGATCAAGAGCCCGGAACCGATCCAGCGCAAACGGCCTAAGAATGTCTGGAATCCGTCCATTGGCGACGGTTTCGGCCATACGCTTGCCACAAACCGGCGTGGCCTTAAATCCCCAGGTACCCCATCCGGCATCGATGTAATAGTTCTCCAGCGGCGTTACTCCCATGACGGGACTGAAATCGGAGGTCATGTCGCAAAACCCCGCCCACTGTCGCAACACGGTTACCTCTGAGAGAAATGGAAACAGCTCGAGCACGTTGGCCATCAGTCCCTCCTTGAAGTCCAACGTAGAGCGGTTGGCATAAAGGCCGTACGGGTCGGTCGCGCCTCCCATGACAAGCTCCCCGCGAGACGTCTGCCATATATAGGTGTGGAGACTCCCAGAGACGATGATCGGATCGAGAAACGGTTTCAGCGGCAGCGACACGCACGCCTGAAGCGGCACGGTGTGAATCGGAAGTCGAAAGTCGGCCATGGCGGCGACGATTGAGCTGGAGCCCGCAACCGCCTGCAGGACCCGATCGCAGCGCACTTCGCCTCGGTTCGTAGTCACTCCGGTGACCCGCCCGGCGTCCTGTAATACGCCGGTGACTTCAGTGTTCTGGTGAATCTCCGCGCCCCGCCGTGCAGCTCCGGCGGCGTAACCCCATACAACGGCGTCGTGCCTCGCGGTGGCGCCCGGTGGATGGTGGAGGGCTCCCAGGATGGGATAGCGAACGTCTTCGGAAACATCGATTCCCGGCGCGAGTCGCGCGATCTCATCAGGGTAGATGACTTCGGAATCAACGCCTTGGTGCTTGTTCACCTCGGCTCGCCAGCGCATCACGCGCATTGCGGAATCGGAGTGGGCGAGAGTGATGTGTCCGCGCTCGGAATAGAGGATGTTGAGTCCGAACTCGTTGCTCAGGCCGCGCCAAAGTGCGAGCGCCTCCGCATAAAAATCAACGCCTTCCGGCGTCAGGTAGTTTGCGCGGATGATGGCCGTATTTCGGCCGGTGTTTCCGCTGCCGAGGTAACCCTTCTCCAAAACCGCAACGTCGGTGATCCCATGATCCCTGGCAAGGTGATAGGCCGCCGCGAGCCCGTGCCCACCGCCTCCGATGATGACGACGTCGTAGCTCCGCTTCAGATCGACTGCGCGGGGGAGGATTCGTTCGGGCGACCGCCGACTGGCGAGAGCGTTCCTGAGCAGGCTAAACGGCACCGCGCCTCACCGTGACTGACGACATTGGACAAGATCGTACTACGGACGGTCCTTCCCTAGGGCGCCGTCCGCAGCTTCAAGAGCCGTCGCGGGTTGACTATGATCCACCTCGCGGATTTGGAAACTCCAAGATCGGACACAGGAATGCAGTACCGACGCTTAGGCAATTCCGGCCTCACGGCGTCCATCGTCGGCCTCGGTTGCAACAACTTCGGTCGAAGATGTGACCTTGATCAGACCAAAGCTGTGGTCCATGAGGCTCTCGACAGCGGGATAACCCTTTTCGATACGGCCGACATCTATGGGCCGCGCGGCCTGTCCGAGGAGTATCTGGGCGCTGCGCTTCAGGGGCGTCGCGATGGCGTGCTGATCGCCACCAAGTTCGGTGGTTCCATGGCCGACGACGATACCTACATGAAGGGCGCCTCGAGGCGTTACATCATGAATGCCGTTGAAGCCAGCCTCAAGCGACTAGGCGCCGATTACATCGATCTCTATCAGATTCATATGCCCGACGCCGATACCCCGCTCGAAGAAACGATTCGGGCGCTCGACGATCTCATCGCCGCGGGCACGGTTCGCTACGTCGGACATTCGAACTTCGCCGGTTGGCAGATCGCCAGCGCCGAGTGGATTGCGCGCGCCAATGGGTTGAATCCGTTTATCACGGCCCAAAACCATTACAGTCTGCTAAAACGCGACATAGAGGCCGAGGTGGTTCCGGCGTCCACTGAATTCGGACTGAGCATTCTCCCGTACTTTCCGCTGGCCAGCGGGCTGCTGACCGGAAAATACGCGCGCGGAAAGGACTCACCTGCCGGCAGCAGGCTTTCGGGGGAGTCGCCGACCTCGGGGGGATTCGTCAACGAGAAGAACATGGATCGCGTGGAAAGGCTTCGCTCGCTGGCCGACGCGTCTGGCCACAGCATGATCGAACTGGCGATCAGCTGGCTCGCAAATCGCCCCTATGTTGGCTCGGTGATAGCCGGCGCCACCAGTCCTGTACAGGTCAAGTCCAATGCCGCGGCCGCCGGGTGGTTGATGAGCGACGACGAGCTAAGCGAAATCGACGCGATCACGTCCGAGCCCGACGCGTAGAGAGCCCCCGCCCAGCAGCGCGAGGACTCGCGGGCCTCCACATCGCGAACAGCGAGAAGACTCCGTCCGAAGCGTGCGTGGATCATGTCCGGACGAAGAGCGCCCGCCGGGGTCTCTATTACCTAGGCGAACTCATCCAGCATTTTGGCCAAGGCCGCCGGCTCGAATTCGTTCGACAGATCGCGATCGGTGGCCCTTCCAAAGCGTTTTGTCGCCGGCACCTGTTCCTCGTAGGTCGGGCGGCCATCGTCCTCGTAGAACACGCCCACTGGAATGCGGTCGCCCCACTCCACGGATCGGCTGATGGCTGCCTGCAGGTCGGAAGGATCGTGCCCATCTTCTTCCAGGTTGTAGACGCGCTCGCGGTACCAGGCATTCGTGTTGACGCGGTTGTAGATGGGGCAATCCTGAAGAAGGTCTATCAGCGCATAACCCTTGTGCTTGACGGCCCGCTTGATAATTTCGGCGGCACCCCGTGGATCGCCGGAAAATGCGCGCGCCACAAATCCCGCCCCGGCCATGATCGCCATGCCCATGGGGTTGATGCTGGCCTCAATACTGCCCTCAGGTGACGTTGAGGTGATCCAACCTTGTTCGCTCGTGGGCGAATACTGGCCTTTGGTGAGTGCGTAAACGAAGTTGTTTTCGACGATCTGAACCAAATTCACGTTGCGCCGGATCGTATGGATCATGTGGCCGACGCCGATGCCGTAACTGTCACCGTCGCCCGACACCGATATCACCGTGAACTTGTCGCCGGCCGCGAGCCTGATGCCCGTGGCCACGGGCAGCGGACGCCCGTGGAGGGAGTTGTACTCGTTTACCCAAAGGTAGTGCGGCAGCTTGCTCCCGCAGCCGATGCCAGATGTGAACATCACCTCATGGGGTGCGATGCCCAGGTCGGCAAGGGCGCGCTTGATGGCGTTGAGGATGCCGAAATCACCGCATCCCGGACACCACGTGGACTTCTCTTCTGTGTCATATGACTTAACCGTGAGAGTCTGCGATTCAGACACTTGCCTCTACCTCCGCCTCTATGCTTTTCAATATGTCGTCGGGGCCAATCTGCTGACCGTCGTACTTCAGTATCCGCTCGTCCGTGTCTATTCCGGTGGCGCTGCGCAGAACGTTCGATAGCTGACCCGCATAGTTCTGCTCCACTGCGATCAACCGTCCGGATGATTCCAGCGCGTCTTTGGCGGAATCGGGGACCGGCCAAATGTCGGCGAAATGCAACGAGTCGGCGCTCGTTCCCATGGCGTTAAGGTGATCGACGGCCTCCCGAATCGCTCCCTTGGTGGAGCCCCATCCGACGAGCGTAATTTCCGCGTCATCGGCGCCGTAACGCTCGGGTGCCCGCATGTCGTCAGTCCTTGCCAATTCCTCTTTGCGCATGCGTTTGTCCATCTGTTGCTTGCGAACCACCGACGACTCGGTGATGAAGCCTCGTTCCGTGTGTTCATCGCCGCTGGTCATGTGCACCGAACGCGGGTGTCCGGGTAAGGCTCGGGCTGAAATGCCGCTTTCCGTGACCTTGTGCCGGGCGTAGACCGTGTCGTGATCCCAGCCATCGAGGTCGGCCTCCGACACGAGGTCGCCTCGATCGATCTTCACTGCGTCGAAATCAAATGCAGAGCGCGGGACGGACTTTATGGCGAAGGCCTGATAAAGATCGGACATTACGATTACGGGCGTCTGGTATTTCTCGGCGAGGTTGAACGATCGATATCCAGCCTCAAAGCACTCCTCAAGGCTGCCCGGTGCAAGCACGATCCGTGGAAATTCGCCGTGCGAGGCATGGATAACGAATTCCAAATCCCCCTGCTCCGTCCGCGTCGGCATGCCCGTTGACGGACCGGTCCGCTGGACGTTAGCGACGACAATAGGCGTCTCGGTCATCCCTGCCAGCCCCAGCCCTTCCGTCATGAGACAGAAACCGCCGCCCGAGGTGGCCGCCAGCGCGCGCGCGCCGACGTGTGCGGCGCCGATAGCGGTCAATATGCCCGCAATCTCATCTTCCGTGTGCTTGAAGACGATCCCATAGTCTTCCTGGTGCGCGGCCATGTATTCCAGGATCGAGCTCGAAGGCGTCATCGGATAACCGGCGGCGAACCGGCACCCACCGGCTATCGCCCCCATCGCAAAGGCTTCATTGCCGTTGAGCAGGATCCGCTCGTCACCGCCCGGCTTGGGTTGGAGTTCGAAGTCGAAGTCGCCGGCGCGCGTCTGTCCGAGTTCCACGGCAGTCCCCAGAACATTGACGTTCGCCTTGGCAAGGTCCTCACCGCGGCTCCCCGGATATCTCTTCGTGAAATTCTCCCAGAGCGCCCGCTCGATGATCTTTGGGTCGAATCCGGTCAGTCCGATCAGCACGCCCACTGCGGCGGTGTTGGCCATCACCCTATTGCCGCCGATCTCGGTGGCCATTTCGATCAGGGGCGCCTTCAGCGGTAGTACATCCTTTCCCGCGAACACCGACTCGTCGATGTCATACCTTTCATCGAAGATGGCAGCCCCTCCGGGCAGCACGTCGTTCGCCCGTTCGGTCACGGCGAATTTGTCGAAAGCCAAGAGCACGTGCGTTCCCCGTGTGTGACAGTGAATGGGATCCGCGCTGACTCGAATGTGGTAGAAGATATGTCCGCCGCGGATTCGAGATTCGAAATCGAACTGCGAGAAGACCCACAGGCCGGCCCGGGTCAGAGATCGCGACCAGGATAGGCCTTGGCTATCACAGCCGGTGCCTGCTGCTCCGGCGAACTGGAAGCTCATTTCGTTGACTGTTGGCATAACCAACTCCTAACCCAGGAGAGGCACCTCAAGCAAGGCTAAGGCCGCCGATCTCGGTGATTTACTCTGTGCAAGAATTGAGAGATGGCTGATCCCGTCACCTCACAACCGGCCGCGGTCCGGGATAGCGGTCCGATCCGGACTTCGGAGTGTCGGTCGCTGTTGCGCGACTGGATTGCCAAGCCATCCTCGTATTGTTTCTAAATTACCCGCAAGCCGGACCGGGTGTCTAGACCTAACCTTGCGAACGCCGGACCAAAGGCGCTGGCGTCAGGTAACGCACTAATCTCCACGGCCTAGGTTGGTCCCATCCATTATCGCCGCTCCGCAACGGTCGGACCGAACGGGGCAAGTGGACATTCGCGCCTCGGGATCGGTCGGTGCCTGGCGTGCTCTCAGCGCATGACCCCGCACCACCGAATTCTTAACTCAATAGGGGTTGAACAAGCCCCGATTAAGTGGAATCCAAAACGCACCGGCCTGGCCGGTCGGCGACTTCTGGAGAAATCCGAGCCGAGCTTATCGCGCGGTGAATTAGACCGGCGAGCCAATCGATTCTTCGACGCATCATGTCGTGGATCGCCCAACCAGCGCACGCGGATGGGGCAGGCTAGGAGCCAGGGGGATCGGCTCGGATATCAGACGCGGTTTTCCCGCGAACCAGGAATGCCCAGAAAAGCACCGCACCCAGCGCGGTCACGGCCGCGGCCAGAAGAAATATGCTGGGATACCCAAATCGGGCGATTACGTAGCCCCCGCCCAACGCCATCAACGAGAACCCTGCCACACCCGCAGCAATGGATGTGCTCGCGATGGCCAGCCGCCAGCGCTCGCCAACCAGGCTGAACATAAACAGGTACTGCGCGGGCGCAAGGGTGGCCATGGAAATGTTGAGCACCACGAATGCCACACCGGCCGCCGCCCAGTGCGAGATCAGCGCCAACGGTACGAGTGCCATGGCCGCGGCTAAAGACGTCAAGGCAACCGTCTGACCGTTGCCCAGTCTGCTTGCGACCGCAGGAGCAAGAATCGCGCCCCCTATGCCCACGACTCGGCCCATTCCAATCAGAATTCCGATTTGGACCGTTGCCAATTCAAGCGCCACATCCAAATAGACATTGAAGAAAACTTGAGCCGTACCTTCGGCCGCCGCCAGCAATACGACGATTGCCGCGAAAGTCGCGAACATCGCCAACGGGAATCGATCGGACCGACTTCCGGTTGTCGAATCAGATCGTAGGCGAATCTCTGTGGAATGTGCGATCGCCCACAGCACGCCGAGCAGCAGGATGCTCGTGACCAGAAGCGAAAAACGATATGGAGCCACACTGGCCAGCGTGTCGGAGGTTACCCACACGAACATGCCGGGCAGGAGACCGCCCATGATGCTGCCTGCGAAGCCGCCCAAATAAAAAAGCGCCCACCGCATCGAAAACGCCTGTCGGCGCTCGGCGGCACTGGTCGAGGCCATGAGATACGGCATGATGCTGACATGAAACGCCGCGGTCGAGAACGCCCCCGCAAGGTTGGCGCCGGCCATCCATGGGCCCTGCACAGACGACGGCAATAGGTCCGCAAGTGGAAACAATCCCATGGCGAGCACGCCCACGCCCACGCCCAGGCTCGCCAACATCGTGCGTTTCATGCCCCATATCTGGGCCAGCATGCCCGCGGGAACGGAAAAGACGGCGAACCCGATAAGGCCGGCGGCGTTGATGAGGCCGATGAACTCGGGACCATGACCAAGGCGTAGCAAGTAGAGGTTGAGCAGAACACCGAAGATGCCCATCACGGCCAGCGCGTGGAGACCCGCGGCTGCCGGATACAGGCGCGTATCCCGGTTGAACGACCGGACCGCGGTCAGGTACTCGATAGCTATCGCAATCTCCCTGCCCCGGGCTGCGGCGGCGGCACGCGCCATCTCAATTTGAATCCGGCAACGAGGCCTCCGACCGGTACGTACGATGCGTCGTTACGCCCGGAGAATTAAACGCTGAGAGCGACTCTAATATCGAGGCTCGGATGTTTCAAAAAATGGATTCGGCCACTGCTTCCCGGAAATTCCAAGGGTGATGCCACACGAAATGCGTACAAATGTTGACATCGAAACGTCGCTCAAACAAAATTCTCCTCGGGACGGGGCTGTCTTTTTTTCCTGGGTTCGGATCGTGGGCTGAAGACGCGGGGTCGCCTAACAACGCGTACCCGATGAGAGGCACACCACCGAGCATTCCGCTGGGGGCATATTCGCTGCTTGTTACATCGACGCTCCGATTTCGTGTCTCCGAATAGATCGCCATTCATGATCGAAATCGTCTACATGACGGCTACCGACTGATGCTCCGCCCTGGGGGCTTGGCTTCCCGTTTCTCGGGAACTGTTTCCTCCGTCCGCTCGTCCTACCGAACCGCGATCGCGCTAATGGCGGTCACGGTCTTGTTCATGGGCTTTCTCTGCGGCACTCCGGAACCGCCGCTCGCACTGCTGGACGTCTCGTCGGGTGAGATACAGATCCTCGCCGGCGACGGCGTTTCGCTGACCATAGTCGTTGACGAGGCCGAGCTGCAGCCGGGTGACCGCATTCGCGTGCCGCAGGGCGGCGAGGCGACTGTGATCTTCTTCGAAGGCTCGGTGGTGCTGCTCGACGGCGGAGCCGATATCACGCTCGAGGAGCTGTCGGGTTCGTTCCAGACCGGCCAGTCGAGCATAAGCATCTTCCAGAGCGTCGGTCGAACCGTCAGCAGGGTCAACAAGATCGTTGACGCGGAGTCGAGTTTTGGACTCAGAACCAGTTCGTCGGTGGGACTGGTCCGGGGAACCGGTTTCATCGTCGAGGAGGACCCGATCCTGGGCACGAAGTGGAAGAGCTTCGAGGGAACCGTTGGTGTCGCCGGTGAGTCGGGAATCGAGGTCGCGGTCGAATCCGGAAAGTCCACGGAGGTTCTGCCGGACGAGGACCCGCTGCCGCCGGTGGATGAGCCCCTGACGGACGAAGAGGCGGCGCTGGTCGAGACGGTCGACGAGGTGATCGAGGTACGCGACGTGAAGCCGCCGGAGCGACGCCCACGGCGACCGCCGCATTGGCCGAGGTTGACGGCACACCGACGCCGATAGGGACCCCGACGCCTGAGGGCTCGCCGACACCCACACCGAGCCCAAGCGGTACGCCCACCGAAACCCCCACGCCCACGGAGACGCCGACTGAAACGCCGACTCCCACAGAGACCCCGACCGTAACGGTCACTCCTACCGAAACGCCAACCGAGACCCCCACCGTCACACCTACCGAGACGCCGACGGTAACTCCTACGGAAACGCCGACCGCGACGCCCACCGAAACGCCCTTGCCCACACCGACCGACACTCCCGTTCCCACCAGTACGCCCAAGCCGAAGCCGACTCCGCCTCCGCCCGGCGCGAAAATCGCGGCACCCACTGAGGACGAGACGATCAGTCTCGGGGAACCAGTCGAATTCTTCGGCGTCGGATCGACCTCCGGGGGCCTGTCGATCACCGAATTCCGCTGGTTCATCGACGGCCAATTCATCGTCGACAGCCAGACCTTCAAGCACTTTTTCAACTCAGCCGGGACGTTTGCGGTCACCTTCCAGGTGGGCGACGAGCGCGGGGTCCGGAGTTCGGCGGCCGGTCCGCTGAACGTGACCGTCTCCAGCGTTACTAGCGGCTGTGGCAGCGGCGGTGACTGCAGCGGCACGATCACGGCGGGCTCGACCCTAGTTGTTTCGTCCAACATAGTCGTCCCGCCCGGCCAAACGCTCACGATCCAGCCCGGCGCCGCGCTGGTGTTCAATTCCGGCCTCCACATCAATGGCGCGCTAAACGCCCTAGGCACGAGCCAGAACCCGATCGTCATGAAGGCAGCCACGCCCGGGGTACTCTGGGACGGTCTTTCCGTCGGACCCGCCGCGACCGTCACCCTGGATTACGTATCGCTGCTGGATGTCGGCCCCTACGGCATCGTCGCCCTGGACGTCTCGACTCCCCTAATCGTGGACCTATCATTCGTCACGATCGACGTGACGTGTGCCGGGTCCGCCGACTGCGCCGGAATAAAAGTTCCCGGCGCCCTGAGCGGCGTCATCGCTGACACCACCATCAAAGTTTCCGGCACGGGCAGCAAGCTGACCGGGATCCTCGGAGACCTGACCAACGTGAGCTTTGAGGGCTCAAACACGATCAACGTGACGGCGGGATCCGACGCCCATGGAATTGGGTTCTTCACCAACGGTCACACGGGAACCATCCAGAACCTGACGATCGCAGTGACGGCCACGAGCTCGCCGGGTAGCGCGGTGGGAATCCACACGGCCGGCAGTCCAACAATTCGCAACAACGTTATATCCGCATCCGGCGAATTCGCGGCCGGGATCTCATCGAAGTCCGGATCGCCGACGATTTTGTCGAATGTCGTCAGCGCGTCCTCCACCGCGTCGGTCGCGTTCGACCCGTACGATCCGTATGACCCGTATCACACCTTCGAACTCAGCGCGGGCCACGCGATCGAACTGTTCAGCGGCGCCGCCATCGTGGACGGCAACCAGATCAAGGACTCGCAGCTTGGAATCCTCATCGGATTGAACATGGATCCCAAGATCCGCAGCAACACGTTCAATTTCAACGAGGTCGGCCTGCTGTTTACGTGTGATTGGACGATCTCGTCACTGACTGAGGTGGTCAATAACGGGTTCTACGCAACCCCGGGATCGAACGATGTGGGAATCGTATGGCCGCTGTCATCGGTGCAAGTTAACAACATCTTCTACGATTTCGGTCCGGGCAAAGAAGAGCTCACGAACGCGTGCGTGCCCCCGGCGCCCACACCCACTCCCAGCCCGACGGCGACCATCACGCCCACCCCGACGATCACGCCTACCCCGACTATCACGCCGACCCCGACGGCCACGCCGATAGTCGCCGCCCTCTACGTTCGCACCGACGGTGACGACACCAACTGCACGGGAACCGTCAACGTCGCATACCCGGGGAGCGGGACCGGAGTGGCCTGTGCGTTCAAGTCGCTTGGACAGGCGTTCTCCGCGGTGAGTATTGGAGACACCATAAAAGTCGAGCCGGGGACCTACACGATCTCATCGGACCTCACAATGAACACCCAGGGCGTGCGGATCGTCGGCGACTCGGGCACCGGCCAGATAGGCCCTGGTCCTAACGCGCCGCTCCTGAACGTTGCTACCAGTTATGGGTCACGAATAATGCTCGACGCGTCCAACGTCATCTTTGAAGGATTCGAAGTCAATAAGGGAGGCACGTACGATCCCGCCACGGGCAGCGTGATCGGCTACGGGTCCCAACCTGCCGTTCGCGTGGGCAACGGTTCAACGGGTGTGATCGTCCGCCATAACACAGTTAGGGGCGCATTCCGGGGGATTGCCGTCGCTGACTGCTGGCGCGCCTGCGCATCGCTCGCCCTGGTGGAGGACAACAACGTCAAATGGAACGTGATCGGAATCTGGATCGCGAGTACCGACGACGGCATCATCCGGAATAACGACATATTTCAAAATCACAACGGCATCGAATTTAGCACCCATTTCACACCTTATTCATCAGGCAATCTGGTCACCTTCAACCACGTCCATGAGAACCGCGATAGGGGTATCGTCCTGACCGGTGACAACAACACGGTCTCGTTCAACCTCGTGGAAAACAACGCACGATACTCGGGCAAGTTCTCCACTGTGGGAGGAATCACGATTGAGAGGAACGGCTCCGGCAACGTGGTCGACCACAACTCGCTCCTCAACAACGGCTACTACGGCGTTGAATTTCAACAGAACGCCGTGCAATCCGGTCTCACCATCTCGAGCAACCTGATTTCGGGGAACGGCGGCTTCTTCGGCTCATCGCAGAACGCGGCCGGGGTGCTGCTCTCGTCCAATGGAGTAGCGGGAAGCCTCGGCGTGAACCTTACGGGTAACGACATTTTCGGAAACCTGGGCGATGGGATCTACATCGAAAAGGATGCAACCGGAGCGACCGCGAGCGGCATCATCATCACGAGCACCGGGACCGGCGGCTCCGGAATCTCGGTGAATCATGCATCCACGGGCACGTTCACGGCCACAAACAACGATTGGGGCGTCTACACCAGCGGCGAGATCACCTCGCGAATAACCGAATCCGGCGGCGGCACAGTGGTGTTTTCACCGTTCGCCACGGCTCCACTGTCGCTGAGCGCCGGGGAAGGCGGAACGACGACATTCCCGACCACTCCGACGCCGACGGCTACGGCCACGCCTCAGGTAAGCGGTGGAAGCGGCACGAACATCGATGTGGCCTTTGCCTCTCTACACAATGGATCTACCGTGGACGTCAATTCAGGGACGTCGACGGTTCAGCTGAACGGGCCTGCCGCGTACACGGTCGGTGGAACGCTGATCATTCCGGTCGGTTGGACGTTTGATATCAACCCAGGGGTCACGCTGAATTTCCTCAACTCGCAGCCAACGGGTATCACGGTCTACGGAACCCTCGACGCCCAGGGAATCAGCGGAAACAGCGTCGTGTTCCAGTCTGGGCGAGGCTCACCGGCCAACGGCGATTGGCACGGAATCACGTTCCCGTCCGGCGGCGCGACGAGTCTGACCATGAGCTACGTGGACGTTCTCCACACCGAGCAGGGCCTGGACGCTTCCGCCCTATCCGCCTTCACCCTGAATCTGGACAACGTAACGATCGGTGCGGGCAACTGCATCAGCCAATGTGCCGCGATCAATGTGTTTAACGGCAGCGGCACGCTCTCAGGAACGCTGAACAACGTAACGATCAACTCCGTGGGAAGTTCGGCGAACTACTACGGTATCCGCGCCACGCTCAGCAACTTGATCTTCACCGGCGCCAACACGATTACGGTTGCGTCAACGAACACCAGCGCATACGTGTACGGCATACAGGGCAACGCCCATACCGGGACGATCTCCAACCTGACGATCAACGCCACAACCGTGGCCTGCTGCACCGCCTACGGCATCTTCGGGAGCTCGACGATGACCGCGGCGATCCAGGACGTAACAATTAATGCCACTTCGGGCACGTCGAGTGCCTACGGGATCTACGCGTCGAGCGCCATCATCAGCGACGTAACCAACGTGAACGTAACAGTTCAGGGGAACTCGACGACCTACGGAATCTATGCCAGACCGGCTGCCATCACCAACTCGAACGTTACCTCGACTTCCACGAACTCGACCGCCTACGGAATCTCGGGCAACCCTGGAAACCTTTCCGGCGCGACCATCTCATCCACCTCAACCAACGGTAGCGCCTATGGGATCTCTGGAACGGTCACAGGCAGCATAACTAATGGGACCAGCATCACCGCTCAAGGCGGAAGCACGACGTACGGTATATCCGGATCGACCGGGCCGATCGACGGATCTGTGTCCACCGTCACGATTTCATCGACAAGCACAGGTAGCACCGCCTACGGAATCAGCGGATCTCCCACGTCGGTGACGAGCGCGACGATCACCACGAGCACTACGTCCGGCACCTCGTATGGCATAAGCGGCAGCCCCGGGGCGATCTCCGCGCTCACGCTTTCTTCCACCGCCGGCGGAACCGGCACAGCCTACGGCATCAGCGGAGCCGTGAACGGCAACATTTCGGGCGCTACGAGCATCACCGCAACTGGTCCTAACTCCGTCTACGCCCACAGCGGAAGCCAAACTGGCGATCTGATCGGAAGCACTTTGACTGCGATCAAC
Source organism: Chloroflexota bacterium (assembly GCA_963663595.2). GTDB lineage: Bacteria > Chloroflexota > UBA11872 > UBA11872 > VXNJ01. The sequence continues at coordinate 1,821,258 of CAXXGZ010000003.1, forward strand.
AGCGGAACGCTTGGCGATGCATACGCCATTTCGGGGAACACGTTCGGAAATATCGATGCAAGCACGCTGACCGCAACGGCCACGGACGACGCGTTTGGAACCGGATACGTCAGCGGCAACATCCAGAACGGTTCGAGCATTACTGCCACCGCCGTTGACGAGGCCTTTGCGGCAAACGGTACCGTTGTCGGGAGCATTACGGGTGCGTCAACGATTGCGGCAGTATCCACGGGAACTGGCGGAAACGCAGTCGCACTTAGGACGGGAACGACCTGGATCGCGATAAGCGGGTCAACGTTGACGGCATCGGCGGATGGCTATGCGCGAGCAATAGAATGGACAAGCACAGGGACCATAACCGGCACGATCGGCACGAGCACCCTCAGCGCCACGGCCACGACTGGAAATGCGACAAACTCAACCGGCGCCATCATCGGCACCTCGACTTCACTGACGATTTCGGGTGATATCACGGGCGCGACGATCACTGTTAGCGCTCCGCAAAACGCCTACGGCATCGCGCTGAACAACGGCGCGGCTTTCGTTCTGAATTCGACCATAACCGGCGGCACGATCAAGGCCACAGGCAGCAGCAGTACGGCTGGACTGTACGCGCAGCTTGGGCCGTCCGGCGCGATCGGCGTCTCGGGATCTGGCAACACAATCAGCGGTACCGGGTTCGGAGTCCGGCTCACCAGCAGTTCCACGAGCGGCTCGGTTACGGCCAATATCTTCGACAACAGCCTTGTCAACAACGGTACCAACGTCGGCGCGGGTATCTCGTTCGAGAACGGCGCCAACCCGACGTTTACGGGCAACGCCATCAACAACAACTCGACCGGCGTGTTGCTCGACTCCACGACCGCCTGCAATAGCACGATCGGCAACACGTTCAACATTGTCGGCCCCGGTTGTGCCTAGCAACCGAGTGCGCGGTTGGCACACCGCACGGGAGTCGGCGATGGATGGATCAGGAGCCGTCAGCCACCTGCCGCGATAATTACCGCCGGTAGAGGTTTAGTTGGGTTTCCGGGGCGATCGACTGATCCGGATTCGCTCTGAATTGAGATACCCGGACGAGTCCATCATCGATCCCACAGACTCTGAGGCCGCGGAACGAAGGCGGGCGCCGAAAATGTCACGAAGAGCCCTGACACGCCGTAGGCTCCTTCGCTCCGCCGTTTCCGGTCTGGCCGCGGGCATCGCCCTCACCGCATGCGGTGAGGACCGGCGCGTGGCGCATTCCACCCCAAAAGTCCGGCCTCCGCCGGTACTCAGTACTCCCGTGCAGCCAACCGTCGATGCCGGCCAACCCGTCGTCGTGCGCACGTCGGCCGCGGGACCGACGGATTTACTCGCGGTCGAGCTGATCCAAACTCTGGACGCGCATACCCGATGGGTAAGAAACGTCGAATTCAGTTCCGATGGCGCGTTGTTCGCGAGCGCAAGCGACGAGGGACCAGTGATCGTCTGGGACGCGGCGACCCGAAACCGCATCCGCAGCATCGATGTCCATGAAGGAAGAGTGTGGCGGATCGCGTTCAGCGGCGACGGGCGGCGGATCGTCTCAAGCGGCCACGATGGAAGGGTGGTCCTATCCGACGCCGGAAGCGGCGAGACGGTCATTGTTATCGACGCGGAAATGGGAGCCGTTTACAGCGTCGCCATCAGCCTGGACGGCACCCTGATCGCGGCGGGGTACGCCAGTGGTGTCATTGCCGTCTTCAGTGCCGCCGACGGCTCTCCCGTGCTCCAAATCAACGCCTTCCCCAATCGTTCGCGCAGCGTAGCTTTCAGCCCCGACGGCCGATTGCTGGCAGCCGGGGGGGCCGGAGGAGGTCGTGCTCATCGACCTCGATGCGAAGCAGGTCGCAATACGGCTCACGGGGCACGAGCGATGGGTCCGGCGGCTTGCCTTTAGCCCTGACGGGGGCATTCTTGCGAGCGCCAGCGACGATGGGACCGTGATTCTCTGGGACCCAACCGACGGGACCGTATTACATACTCTCGACGATTTACCCGGGCAGGCCAAGGCCCTGGCGTTCAGCGGCGATGGCGGGCTGCTGGCGGTGGGCGGCCGGCGGGCCGGGTACGTGGCCGCGGGCGGCGGCGGGATCGGACCCGGAGAGGGGGGCGGCGGCGGTGGAGGCTCGTCGGGCAGCTCCGGCGACAATCCGGAGACCCTATCCATCTGGAACCCGCACACGGGCGAGCGCATCCTTATCGTCGAAGGGCATTCCGACGATGTGCGCAGCGTCGCGTTCAGTCCCGATGGGAGCCTCATGGCGACCGGGAATGAGGAGGGGCAGATTCGCATTTGGTCTATCAAAAGGCCCTAGCAGCTGTCATCCGCGAGCCGCGCGAGCGACTCCCGGCGTCGGCCCAGGGGTTTCAGCCCGTGGATTCAGGGGTTCGGTGAAACCCCGCCATCATCCGGCAAGCACGACGGCGTCGATCTCGATCATGATGTCAGCCGTATCGCTCAGATAGGCGTTTACCTTGACGACCCGATCCAGGGAGGCGGCCAGCCCCTCCACGACACCCCTGATATTTTCCAGCGTTGAACGGGCCTGCTCGGCGAAGGTATCACCGACGATCGCGCTGGATTCGGGATCGATTGGTCCTTGACCGGACAGGTACAAGGAAATCGCCCGCCCGCGCATCGTCGCAGGGCGAGCCGCACGTTTCCATTCGAGATCATATTGGGAGTGACCCGCCAGGTCCGTACGGCGGCCCGGCGATTGGACTGACGTCACTCAGTTATGCCGCGCGGCCTGTCTCGGCCGTTATGGAGTCTGGACGTGGCGCGGTAATTCCCTCGCGTCTATGCCCGGCCGGCCCTTCGCACAGGCAGACTGACCTGGAAGGATGTTTGACCTTGCTCCGAGGTGACCCCAACTGTCCCGTCGTGGCTTGCGACGATGGTCTGCACGGTTGACAGCCCGAGCCCGGCTCCGTCTCCCGGCGCTTTGGTGGTAAAGAATGGATCAAATATTCGGTCGATTATTTCTGCTTTTATTCCTTCTCCCGTATCCCCAATTTCAATCGTAATGTTCGCTTCATCGACTCGAGTCCGAACGGTCAGTTCGCCGCCGGCGCTCATGGCGTCCACGGCGTTGTCGATCAGATTTGTCCAAACCTGATTGAGCGCGGCTCCCTGAGCTTCAATCTCCGGAAGATCCTCCGCGTAGTCGCGAATGACACGCACGTCACTGCCGAGCTTGTTGCTGAGAATCACGAGCGCATCTTCCAGGCCTGTGCGAACGTCCACTTGTTGATCTACGGCTTGATCCAGGAATGTAAACCGCTTGGCCACGTCGACCAGGTCGGAGATTCTCCGCGCGCCCTCTTGGAGATCCTCGACCAGTTCTTCGCTGGCGATGGTCGCTGCGGTCCACCGCATGAGAGCATCGATATCACTCTCGGCGACGCCGGCCGTGAACCGTTCAAGCGACGGGACCGTCCAACCGCTGTCCGCCAGGGTCGGCGCCGACTCCCAAGGTTCTTCGACGCCATGCCGTTCAAGCCAATCAGCCAGCTCGTCCTCTTTCTCGGCGCGTTCAAGCGGATCCGAGGGGGGGGCGGCGTCCTGTTTCAGCGACCCCTGGAGTTTCACCAACGACTTTTCATGTAAGCGCGTCTGAGACTTACGCGAAGTCGTCAGGCCGTCTCGCAGTCCCGCGGCCGCACGGACGACGGCCGCCACCGGGTTATTGAGTTCGTGCATGAGACCAGCTGCCATCGTTCCCAAAGCGGCCAGCTTGGATTTCTCGCGCTCCAGCTCGAGGAGCCGGTGCTCCTCCGCCAGCGCCGCCAGCGCCTGCTCACGCGCCCGAGTGAAATAGCGCACCTGCGCATACGCGACATAGGAAGCGAACCCGAGATTCAGCACAAAAAACGTAATGTTGACCGCTCTTGGGATTGAATCCGAACGATCGGGCAGCACCGGATCGATGACTCCCGAAACGAGCGTGAGCATCACGTAGGCGGCGAACCAGAAAACCGCGCGATTAGGATCGAGTAACAGCGCCCCCAGAGGCGCCAGCAGAGCCCAAAGCATCACGGCACTCGCTGGGACGAACCCGCCCAGACTCCACTGAATAAGGAATGGAAGGAGAAGCAGCGCCGCAAGCTGGGTCGAGCGGAACACGGCAAGGTTTTTCGTGCGCGCAAAAATGATGATGCCCGCTACGGTCAGAAGTTGGTACGCCACGGGACCCGCAACCGCCAGCCACAGCCCGAGGGCTGCGTAGGTTCCGACCCAAATAAAACCCAGCAGCGCGATGGTCATTGCTGACTCGGTCAATAGGCACTTTCGCGCCGTTTCTGCGTCGCTGTCAGTTCGCTCGACGCCGACCCTCGAAAGAGTGCCGGCCCATCGTGAGATCTTTTCGATCACGTCGTCGGCCCCTTATTCGGTCGCTGAGCAGGTTGCGACGAGCCGTTCACCCCGCGGCGCTCAGCGCGTCAGAAACCCTTTCGTCATCTGTATGCGTTCAGATCAAATCCCGGCATATTCCCTGTATTCCCAGATAGACATGATCGCTTTCGACCCTTCGCCCACCGCAGCGGCCACATGTTTCCCGGATCCGTGCCTGACGTCGCCGGCGGCGAAAACGCCCGGGACGCTGGTTTCCAGCGCAAGCGGATCCCGGCTGATTCTCCACCGCCCCCTCAACCGTTGGTCCCGGGCCACATCATTCCCGGTCAGTATGAATCCACGCTCGTCCAGCAGGATCGTGTCGTCCAACCAGTCAGTGGGCGGAACGGCGCCAATGAATATGAACATCGCCGCGGCCGGCACCGTCTCGGTCTCGTTCGAATCACGGCCGACCAAGGTCAGTGACTCCAGCCGGCCGATTCCATTGACCGCCTGCACCTGCGCGCCGACGCGGACCCGGATGTTCTCGGTGGACTCAATCCGATCGATCAGATACTGGGACATGGACTCCGACAGCGACGTCCCCCGCACCAGCAAGGTCACTGATTTCGCATACGCCGAGAAGAACACGGCCGCCTGCGCCGCCGAGTTCGCGCCCCCCACGATGAAGATGTCCTCGCCCTTCACCGCGGCCGTCTCGGTCATCGAGGACCCATAGTAGACACCGCTACCGGTAAGTTCTTGTACTCCCGTCGCCTCTAGCCGCCGGTATGAGACACCCGTGGCGAGAACGACCGAGTGGCTGATCAACTGGGTTCCACCGTTGAGGACGGTTGCTATATACCCGTCCTGCACGGCGAGTTGTGTCGCTTCGTCCGCCGTCAGAAATTCCACCCCAAACCGCTTGGCCTGGGTAACGGCTCGGCGCGCGAGTTCCGCACCCGAGACGCCGGAGGGAAATCCAAGATAATTCTCGATGCGCGAACTCATCCCCGCCTGGCCGCCCGGCGCCTTTGCCTCCACCACCACCGTGCCGAGCCCCTCCGAGGCCGCGTACACCGACGCCGCCAGCCCCGCCGGCCCAGCGCCAACCACGACGACGTCATAGAAAGACGATTTGGGCGCGCTCTTCAACCCGGATCGAGCGGCGACCTCCGCCGTTGATGGAGCCTCCATCACTTCGCCATCCGCGAGGATCACCACCGGGTACTTCGGTGATCTCACCCCTGCCAGCTCAACCAGTTCCACGGCGTCCGGGCCCCGCTCGATATCCTTCCACTGATAAGGCACCTGATTCCGAGCCAGGAAATCGCGTAGATCATGCGAGAGCGCCGACCACTGGTGCCCGATCACCCTTATGCCCGCGAACACCGGGTCGTGCGTCGCCTGCCAGTCGTCCAGCAGGTCATCCAGGACCGGGTACAGCCTCTCCTCCGGCGGGTCCCAGGGTTTGAGCAGGTAGTAATCGATATCGGCGTCATTGATCGCCCTGATAGCCGCGTCGGTATCGGCATATGCGGTCAGCAGGACTCGCTTTGTGTCCGGATATTGATCCAATCCCAGTTCCAGGAATTCCACGCCCGTCAAGCCCGGCATCCGCTGATCGGCCAACAGCAACGCCACCGGCTCGCTCCCGAGCCTTAGAGTTTTCAGCGATTCGATTGCCTGGTCCCCAGACGCAGCCGTCACGATCCGGTACCGGTCCCCGTACTGGCGTCGCAGATCACGAGCAATCGCTCGGAGAACCGCGGAGTCGTCGTCCACGGTCATCACCACGGGCTTCCTATCTGGCACGCTCTACCTTCTTCTCCTGCTCCTGCTGCGGCCGGGCACGAAGCCGATCCGGACCTGCCGCCCGAACGGGGCCTGACCTTTTAGGCGCGGTGAACCTCTTTGTCTCCCGCACCCTCGGCGGACAGCGGCAGGTAGACCTGAAACCTGGTCTTCCCGGGTCGCGAATCCAGCTTGATCTCCCCGCCATGTTCCTCGGTGATGATTCGCCAGGCGGTGCTGAGTCCGAGCCCCGTCCCCTTGCCCTGTTCCTTCGTGGTGAAGAACGGTTCAAAAACTCGCAGCTGGGCCTCTGCCGGTATCCCGGGGCCGTCATCCAGAATCTCTACCACCGCTTGGCCGTTATCCAGCAATGTACTTATCACGAGCGAGCCGCTTCCTCCCATCGCGTCGATGGCGTTATCGATGATGTTCGTCCAGACCTGGTTCAGCTCGCCCCCAAACACGCGCACTCGCGGCATTGAGTGATCAAACCGGCGGGTGAGGGTCACGTTTGTCAGCTTATGCGCCAGGATTCGAAGCGTGCTCTCGAGGCCGTCGTGGATGTCGACCTCATGCCCCGCGGCCCGGTCCATGTATGAGTACGCCTTCACCGCGCCAACAAGCTCCGAGATGCTTGCCACGCTCGTTCTGAGGACAGCGAGCATTTCCGCCACCAACAGCGAGCGGCTCACCCACTCAATTGCGTCTCGCCTTGAATCGGCGGGCAGTTCGTCGAACAGCATTTCCAGTTCGCCTTCGTCCACCGAGGCATGGACTAACACCGCCGCCAGGTTCCATGGTTCCTCGACCCCCAACCCCTCAAGCCACTGACCCAGTGCCTCTTCCCGCCTCGATTGTTCCAGGGGATCCAGTTCCTCAAAGGACTGGACTCTCGATACGAAGTCGTCTTGGACAGCCTGAAGCCGATCCCATTGGGAGCCGTCCACGCCGCTCCGTGATAGTCTCGCCGCCAATTCATTGAGGCAGTCGATCGACTCGCCGATCTGGTCCACGCTTCTGCTCGCCGCCGCCGCCGGATTGTTCAATTCGTGAGCCAGCCCGGCCGAAAGTTTCCCCAGCGCCGCCATCTTCTCGAGTTGCTGCGCCACCCGGTCCCGCTCCATCTGTTCCGTTCGCCGCTCCAAATCCTCGGCCCGGATTTTCTCTCGCATGTCGCGGAAGAACGAGTGGGTCGCCAACACGTCACCCTCGACAATCCGCGGCGTTGCGTTGCCCTGGACCGGTATCCGCGAGCCATCCTTCGCTATCAGATCAAACTCCATGGCCAACACATTTTCGCCGCCCATCACTCTCCCGAAAATGGGACGGCAGTGATCGATCGAGTCGGGGTGGATGACGTCCCAGATCGTCAGTCGCTCCAGGTCCGACTCGGAGTAACCGAGGATTCGGTGCCACGTCGGGTTGACGAAATCGAAGCGGCCGTCAGGAAGAATGCTCTGGATGATGTCCGATGCGTTCTCGATCACCGCCTGATAGCGCAGTTCGCTTTCGGCTAGGCGAGCCTCGTGTGCATCGCCGTTCGCTTGCTTCACCACGATTCCCCTCGCGTAGCTTCGGTGTCGGACCAATGCACAAGATAACCGCCTGACATGCCGGAGTCTCGCCTACCCGCATCCCCCTGGCGGTGAGTTCTCCGACGGATCGGGTTCAGCGTCCTGGGACACTCCCGTATCCGGAATCGTTAGCGGGATCGCCGCCGGACTCAAGGGGCGCACTCGCGCCCGAATTTCTAATGCTCCAAGTCGTGGACGCTCTCCGCATAGAGCGTCTCGGACACGTCCAGTACGCCCGCCTTTTGCATGACGGCAACCAGAGCCGGAGATTCAATGAACTTTCGAGCATCGTCCAGGCTATTCCACTCCTGAATCACGATCAGTTCATTGCCGTCGTCGGCCGACTGAAACACCTGGGCGCCGCGGGATCCCGCAGCTTCCCGCATCTCAGCAAAGCCCTCCATGAAGGGCATCCAGACTTCAAAATCTCTGACTGTAACTCGCACTATCGAATAAGCCATACAGACTCCCGTGATCAGTGATGCTCGGAGAGATTACCCGGTCGGCCGGGAGTTGGGCACGATCCGATAATCTTGTCCTACATGGATTGAACTTCGAGACTAGGAACGCTGGTCCCGGCGACCCCATCTCCAACAGCTTAGGAATGCGATTCATGGCAACACTGCACATCTTGCCGGACGATTTGGAAGCTGAGGTTTCCCCAGGGGAAACAATCCTGTGGGCATCTCTGGGAGCAGGCAGCAACCACGAATTCGCATGCGGCGCCAAGGCCGAATGTACAACCTGCAGAGTCTGGGTGTTGGAGGGTTTGGAGAACTGCTCGCCGCGTCATGAAAAAGAGGAGCGCTGGAATCAGAGGCTGCAATTTGACGATTCCATGCGACTCGCGTGTCAGACAACACTTTCCGGCGACGTGACGATCCGGCGTTTGGTCCTTGATGAGGCCGACCACGAGAAGGAGATGGCATCCTTCCCCGAAATGAACCCCGGCCCGGTTCTTCAGGCTCATCGCGACGGCCGCATTCTTCTGGCCAACGAAGCCGCTCGCCTTTTGTTTCGTAAAGGGGACCTTCTGGGCAGGAGCTGGCTCGCAACCTGTCCGGGAATGGAACCTGCGCTTTGGGAGCAGGTATTGGAAGATGAATCGCCGGTTGCACACGAAGTGAGCCTGGACAGAAGCTTCTTTCTATTCACCCACCGTCATCGATCCGGAAGCCCCTTCGTGTTTATCTACGGGACCGACCTCACGAAGCAGAGAGAAGCTGAAAAGTCAGTTGCGCAGAGTCAACGGATGGCCACGTTGGGCACTCTGGCGGCGGGAATAGCGCATGAATTGAACAACCCGGCGGCGGCCGCCCAGCGAAGTGCCGCGCAGCTCCGAGAGGGCTTGGAGTTGCTCGATAAGAGCCATCTCGAACTCAACGACATTGGCTTGGCGAAGAAGCATTGGGAAATGTTGCTCGACCTTGACACGGTGATGCGTGACGGCGCAGGCGGACAATCGAGCCTCGATCCGCTAGGTCGGAGCGACTTGGAAGCCGAGATGGAGGAATGGCTGGACGCGCACCAGGTCGACGATCCTTGGGAACTGGCGCCTCCGCTCGTGGCCGCGGGGATCGACGTCGGCACGTTGAACAAATTAGCCGAGGAGATTCCCGGCGACGGATTCGCGTCTGTTGCCGTCTGGCTCGGCCATCGCTCTCCCATCTACTCGCTACTGGATGAGATATACAGCGGCACAAAACGCGTTTCGGAGATTGTCGGCGCTCTTCGGGACTATTCCTATCTGGGCGAGGCGGCGGTGCAGAGCGTCGACATTTCTAAGGGCTTGGACAATACGCTCATCATTCTGCAGAGCAAGCTCAAGGAAGGGATTGAGGTTCACCGCGAATATGCCGAGGGCCTCCGGCCGATTCAAGCTTATGGCAGCGAGCTAAACCAGGTCTGGACCAACATCATCGACAACGCGGCTTATGCGATGGACGGCCACGGCCGACTGAGAATCGGGGTACGCGAAAGCGGGGGAGCAGTAGTGGTGGAGATCGAGGACGACGGACCCGGTATCCCAAAAGATGTCCAGGCGCATATCTTTGACTCCTTCTACACGACAAAGCCTCCGGGAGACGGGACGGGACTCGGGCTATTTACGACGTACCGGATTGTGACTGAGAAACACAAGGGCACGATCGAGGTTGAGTCGGAACCCGGTAGGACCGTATTCAAGGTCACGCTTCCGCGCGACTTCGGTCAATCAGAGATCCCGGCGGATGGGCCCAAAGCCAATACCGCCGCATCCGACGATGTCCCGCCTGGTTAAAGGCCCACAGCGTTGCTACGGAGGCGTACCCCAGCCACTACAGAGTGCTCCGAGCCGATAGTGTGCTACATGGAGCGGAAGAAGGGATTTGAACCCCCGGCCCTCTCCTTGGCAAGGAGATCGGGCTATGCGGTGTGGCACACAGAGACGCACCCCGAGCGAGACACGATCAATTACCGTGTGTAACCACCGTCTCAAGCAGTGGATCGAAACTAGCATCCCGCCGACATTCGCGTGTGATTTCACCATGACCTTGTCGTAAGGGCCACAGCGCTGCCTTTGGAGAACTCATAGTTCACACGAGGTTGCCCAACGGCGGGGTAATGCCGCTTGGGCTGCTCAAGGAAAGTGTCGCCCCCAAAGCGGCGAAGTGGGTAAGACTTACCGGTGAATCCCATCCGGCGCATTACTACTGGGACATACGCGAAGAAACGCCCGGTTCGTGATTTGCCAAACTCGGCCCCCCAGCCGGATCGAAACATACCGCCCGGGATTCTGCCGGCGAACTGCGATTCTCCCTGTCACTAAGCTGGACTATTATTGCGACGCGCGAACGGTACCGTGGAATTGGCGCAACTTTGGAGACCGCCGATGGCAGTTGAATCGCTCGGCATGACCGATCGTCAACTCGAACAGTTCTATTCCGAAGGCTACGTCGTCGTCGAGGACGTCTTTGACCCCGACCGCGACTTTGCGCCGCTAAACGCCGATTACGATGAACTCCTCGATCGAGTCGCCGGCGAGATGCTAAGTCGCGGGGAAATCACTCATTATGAGGCGACTGGAACCTTTCAAGACCGTCTAATCGAGGTGATCAAACAGGTCGGTCAGCTGTATACCCAGCCGTTCGATATTTCTCTTCCTCAGAAAAATATTAAATCCGACACTCCGATGTACCTGGGAAGAGCGGCGTTTGATCTCATCCGCCATCCCGCTCTGCTTGACCTTGTCGAGTCGATCATCGGACCGGAAATCTTCTCCAATCCGATCCAACACATCCGCCTGAAGGCCCCCCAGGGAATCATCGGTCAGAACCTTAGTTTGGACGGGACGGTTCAGTCGGGTGAAAACGTGGCCACCACGACGCCATGGCACCAGGATAGTGGTGTAGCGACGGAAAACGCCGACGACACCGAGGTCCTCTCAGTTTGGGTCCCACTGGTTGATGTGGACGAGCACAATGGCTGTTTGGCCGCGATCCCGTTCAGCCACCTTGACGGGCTTGCGCTTCATTGTCCAAGAACGGCCGCGCTGACGATTCCAGATGAGTACATTCCAGTAGGCCGAATGAAGCCGGTTCCGATGACCGCGGGTTCGGTTCTACTTTTCACGAGGTTCACCATGCACCGAGCGATGCCGAATCTGAGCGATCGAGTGCGATGGAGCTTCGACTTCCGATACCAGAAACCCGGTCTTCCAACCGGCCGGGAAGTCTTTCCCGGATTCCTGGCGAGAAGCCGGAAGAACCCTTCATTGGTGCTGCGAGATCACACAGAATGGGCGCGTCTATGGCTTGATACGCGCGAGGCGTTGGCAAACAACCAAATTCCGCCGTTTAACCGGTGGAATGCCGACGTCCCGCAGTGCGCTTAAATCGGCTTTATTAATTCTGCTGCCTTAATGAAGGCCGAGGTCGCGCCTAGCTGAGAGCGAATTCCTCTCGATCGATCGTCCGCCGTCCCGCCCCGATGCGGTAGGCAGACGCCCCGGTGCCGGTTGAATGTTGTAATGGGAAATTTCCTGTGAACTGAACCTGTAAAAGCGATGTTGGAGCGGAAGAAGGGATTTGAACCCTCGACCCTCTCCTTGGCAAGGAGATGCTCTACCGCTGAGCTACTTCCGCCTGGCCCCACTAGGGGCCCTGGATTTTAGTACGACGTAACTTTCTAAGCGCTGGGTGGGGAAGGAGAGACTCGAACTCTCACGAGCGTTAGCCCACATGATCCTAAATCATGCCCGTCTACCAATTCCGGCACTCCCCCAATGTGCGCCGCCGATCCGCGGTTTCCGTGAGCCACTCGCCTATGTCATAGCCGAGTGCCCTGGCAACGACCGCTCTGGGTAGTCAAGAATTATATGGGCGCCGAAGTATCCGGAGTAGCGGAATCGAAAGCGCTGCCCACCTCAACTCGAGAGCCATCCAGGCCGCCGCTATCAAAGCGACAACCCCCGCGAGCACTGCAACGGCCCACACGCCGGCCATATGCGTTATGTAGAGATCGAATCCGATCAGGCCGTCGCGCCACTGGGCCAGCAGGCGCAGGTGGGCGCCGACCAGCGAAAAGTGCGGATCCCAGAGTATCTGCTCGGGCTTGGCGCCCACATCCCAGAGATTCCGCCAGCCATTCTGATAGTCAAAGAGCACGCCAAGGACTGAGATCGCGACGCCCCACAGAGCAGTCAGAGCGACGACCAGCAGGCCGGGGACTCCGATCGATCGATTCTGGAGCAACGATCCCACGCCAATGGCGAGCAAGGGCGCGATCCCGGTGAGGTACCGCGGGCCCCACGACACACCGCCGTTCCAATCGTTGAAAGTTCCGTAGCCGACGATGGCAATCAAGACCAACGAGGCCATAACGTACCGAACTGACCGGCTACCCGAGCCGGAGAGCAGACCCCACAGTCCGATCGCGCCATATGGCATAAACACCAACAGCCCGAAGCTGGGACTCGCCACGATTCCAAACAATCCGATATACGGCTTTGACGTCTGCCACAGAAAAGTCTGATCCGCGTATCCCGCCTGCAGCATCGATCCGGTCCGATAGAGGTTCCAGATTCCAACACCGGGTACCACGACGACAGCCCACGCGAGCAGCCACACCGATGCCCGCCAGAGCCGGCGCAGGGGACCGGCGTCGGCCGCGAGCAACACGAACGGAATGAGCGCGACTACCAGCAATCCGTAATCCGGCCTGACGGCGGCAGCCAGCCCCGCCGCCAATCCGGAGGCCGCGAATGGCCAGACTCGCTGGCCACGGGCCTGAGTGAGGGCCAACAGCGCGGCAAGGGTCAGCGCGGCCGCCAGCGGAATGCTCGACAGGGTCTTCGCGTAAATCCATATCGGGCTCCCGAATCCCGCGATGAGCGCAGCAGCAATCGCATAGGGCGTCTTCAACCCAATCCGTCGCGCCAGGAGGAACGTCAATGCGATAAGAGCGGCAGCCGCAACGGGGTTGTAGAGCAAGACCACCAGCGGCAGGATCGAGCTCGGCTCGGGAAACGAGGAACTCACGCCCTCCGGCGACGGTCCAGTGAAGGACGCCAATCCGTAGAGTGGAACCAGCGGCAGCCATGCCAGCAGGCCGTAACGCCCGGTCACCCGTCCGTTCCCGGGGTGGCTGGCCTTCATGAGCTGGCTGGACGGAAACGGGTCGTCCAGACGCAGATCGGGCGAACCGTACTCAACCAGGAATCTCGCCGACGCGTAATTGGTGATGTCGTCGACGCTGTATCCATGCGCGCCGGTGGAGAACAGATATACGGCTCCAAACAGGAGGAACAGCGCCAGAGCCGTGGGCCAGTCCCGTAATCGCGAGGTTTTGGTCAGCATTAGCGCAGCAGGCCGCTATTGCAGGTTGACGAACAGCCCGCCATCCACGAGAAGGCTGGCCCCTGTAATGTAAGCCGCCTCGTCGGAGGCGAGAAAGGCGACCGGGGGTCCGATATCGTCGGGCGCGCCAAGCCTGCCAACCGGTGTCCGCGATTCCATACTGGCTCGCTTTTCAGGATCGGAGAGGTCCTCAACGTTGATGTCGGTCTCAATCGTTCCCGGGGCCACCGAGTTACACGTAATCCCGTATGTGCCCAGCACGATGGCGAGCGATCTCATGAACGACTCCTGGCCTGCTTTCGTCGGCGAGTAGTGGCACTGCTGCGCTCCACCCACCAAGGCGCTGATCGAGCTTATGGAGATGATTCGTCCCTTGATACCCCGGTCGACCATGATCCGGGCCGCTGCCTGGGAACATAGAAACGTACCCCGCAGGTTCACCGCGTGGACACGGTCCCAGAGTTTCACCGGCATGTCGAGAAAATCGTGAAACGGACAGATGCCCGCGTTGTTGACAAGAATGTCCATCGTCCCGAAGCGATCCAGGGCCGCCTCTATCATGCGGTCGACGTCAGCCTCTACCGCTACGTCCGCCTGCAACGCCAACCCATGACGCCCGAGTTCTTCAATTGCCTCCACCACTTCCCGCGCGGCTCCAGCCTGCTCGTGATAGTTGACCACCACGTCCGCGCCCGAACCAGCCAGGGCCAGACATATCCCACGTCCGATCCCTCGCGACCCGCCCGTTACGAGCGCCACCCTTCCATCAAGGTCCATGTGTAGCCGGTCCTCTCCAAAGCACTGCGGCGAGATCTAGATAATTGTGCAAAGCCTCAACCTACCAAGCTGCGTGCGACTCCTGGCGGTGGATCGCGGCCTTCGCGCGCGCCTACCGGGCCGCCAGCGTGTTTATCGGTTCGCCGATGGCCTCCCACGCGGCTTCGCCGGAGAGCTCGGAGAACGTGGGGTGGGCGTGAATGACATCTCTCAGGTCGTCGAGAGTCGCTTCCAGCTTGATCGCCAGCACTCCTTCCGCGATTACGTCGGACGCGCCAGCTCCGATCACGTGCATTCCAAGAACCTCGCCGTAGCGGGGCCCGGCAACCACTTTCAGAAATCCCTCGGTCTCGCCGTAGGCACGGGCCCTCCCGCTGGCCATGTACGGAAACCGCCCGACCACGGCGTCGCCGTGTTGCTCCCGGGCTTGCGCCTCCGTCAGGCCGACGCTGGCGATCTCCGGCGCGCAGAAAGTTGCCGCGGGGACGGCCCGATAGTCCATTTCCGCCTCGGTCCCCGCCATGTTCTCCGCCGCCACGACGCCCTGGTGCGAAGCCAAGTGAGCCAGCAGCTTCTTCCCCGTCACATCACCGATCGCATATATGCCTCTGACGTTCGTCTCCATGTGCGTATCGGTTTCGATCCCGGTCTTCCCAAGCGTCACGCCGGTGGTCTCGAGTCCGAGGTTGCGGACGTTCGGAACCCTGCCAGTGGCGTTTAGAACCGTCTCGGTCGGAATCTCCTCGCCGTCGCCGTCCGGACCCTTAACGGATATCGAAAATTCGCCCGGCTCGCCGCTGATCCGGCTTACCGCAGACGACACTTTCACTCGCATGCCCTGTTTCGTGAACTCGCGCTGCAGCGTCGCCGATATCTCAGCGTCCTCCGGCGGCACCAGCCGATCCAGCATTTCGACGATCGTCACTTGGCACCCGAGGGTCGCAAATAGGCTCGCCCATTCGACTCCAACGGCGCCGCCACCGATCACGACCATCGATGCGGGAACGTCCTGAAGACCGAGCGCGTCGTCGCTCGTCATCACCCCCGGCAGCTCCAAGCCGGGCACGGGCGGGACCGCCGGCGACGACCCTGTGGCGATCACGATATTCGCCGCGGTGACGAGATCGAAACCCCCATCGGCCAGCCTTACCTCCACCGTGCCGGCTGCCGCTATCTGGGCGCGACCTCGAATCAGCGAAGCTCCGGCGGACTCCAGAAGTGAGCTGATCCCTCTTGAAAGCGACCCGACGACGCGATCCTTGCGCTTCATCATCATCGCCAGATCGACGCTGACTTCGCTAGCGCGGACTCCGAATTCGGCGGCCGACTTGGCCAGACGGAACACTTCGGCGCTCCGAAGCAGTGCCTTAGTTGGAATGCACCCGGTGTTGGTGCAAACGCCCCCGAGATCCCCCGCCTCGATGACGACGACCCGGAGCCCCAGCCGTGCGGCGCGTATGGCACACACGTAGCCGCCGGGACCGGACCCGATTACGCAGACGTCGGCGCTGATTGGCATTGACACTTGTCCTCCCCGGGGCGCGACTAGGTGATGATCACGCCGCCCGCGCCGGAAGATTTACTCTTAACATTCTTGACTGCCTTTTCCAGATCGACGAGCTTGGATTCGATCTCCCCTGAGCCGACAGCCGAACCGGCCAACGACTTGGCGGCCCGATCGCATGCGGCAGTGAAGGGAACGCTCAATGCGCTCTTCACAAAGGTCGCCTCCGTCAGCGTTTCCAGATCGGCTTTTAGGGAATCCAGTCGTTCCCCGACATCCGAATCCGGCGTCAATGTGCTCGCGGCGCTCTTAATCGAGTCGAGAGCCGCCGCGATCTGTTCCTGTCCTTTGGTCATGGCGTCATCTCGCCCCTCCAGCGGGCGGTCCTGAAGCACGCCTTCCGCTTGATCCGCTCATCGCAAGTTCAGGCCGCGCACCCGGCGCCAAGTTAAACTGTGGATACCGGCGGCCCCGCGACCTTGTCGAGATCGGGGTGCTCGACGCGGTCAAACCCTTTACCGTCGAACCGATCTTGCGGGAACGGATTTTCCTTCTTGTATATGCCACCGTACTTAGCCCCAATAAGCCGCCTATCGGCCGTGAAGCCGAACTCGGCCCCGGCGCGGGTTTGCTCCACGTCGACCAGGTCGTACTCAAGCGATCCAAGCCCTATTTCGACGCCTGTGTGGAGCTGGATTCCCTCACTTGCGCCCGGGATGAGTGATGCCGCCATCGAGAACTTGTGATCTCCGCGGCCCGTGACTCCCCAGTCCTCAGCCGCCGATCCCGGCATTCCGACTGCTTCGGTCGCGCGGTCAAGGCACGCCTTGTCCAAGGCCACCGGGTCCCAGCCGGAGAAGATTCCCAGATGCGGCGTGATCGGAACGTCGGCGTGGTCGACGCAGTCGCATTTGGGCGACACGTCGAGCGCCATATTGAGAAATCCAATCTTCCCGTCGAGAGCCTTCATTGTGGCCAGACATCCGTCGGCGACGGCCGCGTTGAAGGCCCGGAAATTCTCTTCGGGCCAGCTCCACACGCCGGATGAAGCCATCACTCCCAGGCAACCGAGGCATGAATTGCACTTTGCCCGGTCCCACTCAAGCGTCCCGTTCGTGCGCGAATACGCCTCGTGTGGACACAGGTCGGGGATCATTTCCAGGATTTCGGGCGTGGCCTTTTCCGGATTGAATTCGACCGAGGCGTGTAGTCCGTACGTCGGGTGACCGCCCATATGCACGTTGTATTTGCCGCGCTTGGACTGCGCGCCGATTCCAAGATTCTTCACGGAGCCGCCGATTACGCCCATCGGGTGGCCCTTGAAGTGCGTCAGCACGATCATCGAGTCCGCGAGCGCGATCGCCTTGGCCACAAAAGCCTCACGCAGAATATAGCCCTCGGGGAGGGGGATTCGGATGTCGTCGGTGCCGTTGAAACCATCAGCGACCAGGAACGGACACCCGAGCGTCGACGAGTTGTAACCGTTGCGCTCCGCGGTAACCATGAGGTCAGGCGCGATCGATCGAGCCGCGTAAGGTCCGTACGTGAGGGTCGTCGTATCGCAGACGAACGGCCGTCCGCCAAGTTCCTTTACACGATCGGCCACGGCCCGCGCGTAGACGGGGCGAAGATAGGCGGTATTGTTCCATTCGCCGCAGTGCACCTTGATGGCGACCACATCGCCCGGCTTTACAAGCTCCTCGAAACCAGGCTCGTCGAACAAAGTCAGCATCTGCGCCACGTAGCCGGTTTCGGTGCCGTGACTGCGGCGATCCATTGTGAATACTTGCGCTGCCAATTCATCCACCTCCTGATGCCTTCGCTTCCGATCCTCTGCCGTTAGATAAGCCCCAAGCGATTTTTCGATTCAGGACAAAGGCGAGATCCGGATCCAAGACCGGCAATTTGATGGCTCAGTCTATCTGAGGTGTCGGGAGCGCACCACGTCGTCGAGAGGCCTTTGTCGAATCTGGGCCATCGGGCGCCGACCCGAGCCGTGACCGGCTAGATCAGTAGATAAGGCTGTTCGACCAACTGTTTGATGCGCTGGAGGAACCGAGCCGCGGGCGCGCCGTCGTTCAGCCTGTGATCGAACGTAAGGCTCAGCGTAATCATCTGGCGAACGGCCACTTCGCCGTTGACTACGGCCGGCTTCGCCACGATCCTCCCCACGCCGAGAATCGCACACTCAGGTGGGTTGATGACTGGGGTGAAGGCGTCTATTTCGAGAGCGCCGAGATTGGTGATGGTAAACGTTCCGCCCGATAGATCGTCCAGCGCCAAGCCTCCACCGGCGGCATTTTCCGTCAGTCCATGAAGTGCCGTGGATAGTTCGATCAGCTGCATGTTCTGGGCGTTCTTGACGTTGGGCACCGCGAGGCCGTTGGCAATTTCGACGGCCAGCCCGATGTTTACATTTGCCTGACGAACGATGTTTTCCCCCTGGAGCGTGGCGTTCATGTTGGGATGCTCGACCAAAGCCCGGGTGACGATCCGAGCCAGCAGATCGTTGAACGAGATTCTGTATCCCAGAGCGGCCTCGTGTTGCGCGGCAAGTTTCGTTCGAAGATCCACGAATTCCGTGGCGTCCGCCTCGCTCACGAGCGTAAGCTGGGCCATCGCCGACAAACTCTGCATCATTCGATCGGCGATGGTCTTGCGAATTCCTCTGAAAGGCACCGTCGCGGCGGCCACCTGGGCGACTGCCGGCTCGGGTATGGTCACATCCGCGCCGGCCCGCACGTCGTTGGCGACGATCCGGCCGCCTGGACCCGTTCCACGAATCGCAGCTACATCGAGGCCCAACTCGCGCGCGAGCTTCCGCGCCAGTGGTGACGCCATTATCCGGCCATCCGTGGGCGCCGCCGGGGCTTGGGGGAGCCCGGCGCCCGTCGGAGTGACAGGTTTGGTTACGGACGCCGACGCCTGCGGTACTGGCGTGGCAGCCACCTGAGACACTGGTTTCGGTGGCGGGGTCGCCGCAGGGCTGGCGGGCTCAACCGCCGCTTCGCCGGCGCCATCGCTCGGGGCGGGAGCGTCCTCGCCGGGCTCGAGAATGTAGGCGACGATGCCCTGCACCACCACGGCCTCACCCTCCTTGGCCGTGATACCACCGATGATTCCATCCGCTGGCGCTTCGATCTCAGCGTTTATCTTGTCGGTCTCGAACTCCGCGATCACCTGGCCCTGCGTGACGGAATCTCCATCGGACACCAGCCACTTGGAAATGATCCCCTCTTCCATGGTCATGCCGAGCAATGGCATCTTTATTGCCGTCGCCATGGCCTACGTTACCGCCTGAGTTGCCGGTCGCGTCGACGCTATCGTTACGCGGGTTTTCGCGCGCGACATGAAGGGGTCACACTCCCCCTTCAAGCAGTTTCCGCACGCTGGCCGCTATCGTCTCGACGCTGGGAAACGATGCCACTTCGAGGGGCTCCGAAAACGGTACCGGCGAATGCAACGCGCCAAGCCGCATGACGGGCGCGTCGAGGTAGTCGAAAGCCTTTTCCTGAATCTGAGAGGCAATCTCGCCGCCTAAGCCTCCGAATTGAACTGCTTCGTGGACCACAAGGGCTCGATTCGTCTTTTGAACGGATGCTATCGCGGAGTCAATGTCCATCGGGTAGAGCGTCCGCAGGTCGACTACCTCCACCTCGATGCCCTCTTGAGACAGCTGCTCAGCAGCCTCCAATGCAAAGAGCACCTGGCGCGAGTAGGAAACGATGGTTGCATCGCTGCCGATCCGTTTGACATCGGCCTGTCCCAGCGGAATCAGGTACTCGGCCTCCGGGACGTGTCCGCGGTTCGCGTAAATGCCCTTGTGCTCAAGGAATACGACGACGTTATTGTCCCGAATCGCGGATTTGAGCAGACCCTTCGCATCGTAGGGCGTCGCCGGTGTGACGACCTTCAGTCCCGGCACATGCGCGAACCACGCCTCAAGGCTCTGCATGTGCTGTGCGGCATTGCCGATCCCGGCGCCCATAGCCGCTCGATAGACGATAGGCAGCGTCGCCTTCCCACCGAACATGTATCTGTTCTTGGCGGCCTGATTGACGATTTGATCCATGGCGATACCCATGAAATCGACGTACATGAATTCGGCCACGGGCCGCCATCCGGTGATCGCGGCGCCGACGGCCGCCCCGGCGATAAGCGCTTCGGAAATCGGAGTGTCTATCACGCGAGTGGGACCGTACTTTTCCAGCAGTCCTTCCGTGACCTTGTATGCGCCGCCCCAGATTCCAATCTCTTCACCGATGGCGAAGACTGTTGGGTCGCGCTCCAACTCTTCGTCAAGCGCTTCTCGCAGCGCCTGATTCAGGAATATCAGGCGCTCCTCTTCGGGGGCCTGCTCACGCACTGCTGGGGCTGTGGTCGTTGTGGTCACTGAAACATCCTAGTCGGCATACACACCCTGTTCTATCGAATCCAACTCTGGGTACGGGCTCGCTTCCGCAAACTCGACGGCATCCGCGACCTCCCGCTCGACTTCGCTGTCAATTCCCGTCATATCCTCGGCATCAAGCAGCTTCTCGGTCGAGACCGTCTTCTTGAACCTTTCAATCGGATCCTTTTTCAGCCACTCCTCGAGTTCCTTCTTGGCCCGATAAGCCGCCATATCGTGCACCGTATGTCCCTTGAACCTGTACGTATCGGCCTCGATGAGCGTAGGTCCGCCGCCATTCCTGGCGCGGTCGATAGCCTCCAGGGCGACGGCATGAACCGCGAAGACGTCATTGCCGTCGACCGACGCTCCGTGTATCCCGTACGCGACCGCTCGAGCTGCGATCGAAGGGCCCGCATTCGAATTCGCGGACGTGGTCGCCATCCCGTAGTGATTGTTTTCACAAACGAAGATCACGGGGAGATTCTTTACCGCGGCGAAATTCACGCCCTCGTGAAACGCGCCCGTCGGCCCGGCGCCGTCCCCGAAAAAGCAGACCACCACGCCATCCTCGCCGCTAAGTTTCACGCCGAGCCCGGCGCCGGCCGCAATAGGGATCCCCGCGCCGACAATCCCATTCGCACCGAGGATTCCGATATCGAGGTCGGCGATGTGCATCGAACCGCCTTTTCCGCCGCAGTAGCCGGTGACGCGGCCGAAAAGCTCAGCCATCATCTTGTTCAGCTGGCCGCCCTTGGCAATGCAGTGTCCATGTCCGCGGTGGGTGCTGGTGATGTAGTCGTCGGTCCGCAGGTCGGCGCACACTCCCGTGGCGGTGGCCTCCTCGCCAATATAGAAATGCAGAGCCCCTCTCATTCGTGCGTTCCTGAACGCGTCCTCGGCGGCCTCCTCGAACCGGCGTATCCGCATCATGGTCCGATACATCCAGAGCAGCTTCTCTCGCGGGGGCCGCTGAACCTTGCGTTTGGAACCGGTCGACGATTTTCGACTAGCCATCAACGTGACTCTCTGTCTGCGCGACGATGTCGTCATGGTCATGAACTGAGCAGACGCTATTTTGTCAGAAATCGCCTCGTCGGGTAACTCGCGCCGCTGCCGCATCTCCGATTCCGGGACAAATCTCCGTGTTTCGCATCCGGTGCGAGAGCAAGATTGGCGCTTCGGCCGCCGACTTCGAGGCGTCCAATCCGTTCTCGATCGATGTTTCCGGTCACAGCGCGCCACTCACCGGGTCCCATCGAACAGCGCAGCTAGCCGCGACTTCGGAGCCGTTCCGCACTGTGTATGATCGAGCGCGAGGGAGCGTATCACTTTTGGCCAACCGCCGACGGAAAAATAGAAGAAGGCGCAAGCAGACGGAACGGCCCACCACGGTGCAGTCCAGGATGCGAAATCTGTTCAGCCTGCAGAACACTTGGGCTTTGATTGGGGTTCTCGTGGCCGCGGTGATGGTGATCTCCCTGCTCGTTCCCCTGTTATCCGCGAACTACGCGAATTAGCCGGCGATTTCGAAGGTTCCACCGAGCCGAACACTCGTGCCCGAGTGTCTGCGCGTAGCTCGCGTGCCAGAAACGCGTTGATCGAGTTGTCCACTTCCCCACGCGCGGCCGGAGGGGTATACCGGCGGCTGGGCCGCGGGCAGCCAATCAGGTCCCCCCACTTCGAATTGAGCGCAAGAGGCAAACGTTGGCTCTAGACGTCACGATCCTCGTAGCGATGCTTTTGGTGATCCTGGGTGGGGCGGCCCTCTTCACCAACGCCGTCGAATGGTTCGGGCACCGGCTCGGTGTGGACGAAGGGGTCACAGGCAGCATATTCGCCGCGGTCGGCACCACGCTGCCCGAAACCGTGATCCCGCTGGTGGCGGTGTTTTCAGGACTCGGAGACGCGGGCGAGGAAGTCGCCGTGGGGGCGATCCTTGGCGCTCCATTCATACTCGCCACCCTGGCTATGTTCGTGATGGCGGCGACCGTGGTTGGTCTCGCATCTCGGAATCGCCGCCCGTCGCGCTTCAGCATCGATCAGTCAGTTATCAGCCGGGATTTGTTCTTTTTCGCTCTGGTTTACGTACTGGCGATCGGGGCGGCGTTCATCGATGCCCGGTCAGTCAAAGTGGCCATCGCGGTCGCGCTCCTGCTTGCTTATGTGCTGTACGTGTGGCTCCACATTCGGGCCAGCGAGGGATCGCACACGACATCCGCGGACCTGGGTCGACTCTGGTTCCGACCCAATGCCGCGGAACCCACCCTCACATTCGTGGGGATCCAATTGCTGGCGGCTCTGGCTCTGATCATTGTCGGCGCTCGCATATTCGTGGAGTCCGTGTCCTCGGTATCGGTAGCTTTTGGAGTCCCGACCGTGATCCTCGCGTTGTTCATAGTCCCCCTCGCATCGGAA
Source organism: Chloroflexota bacterium (assembly GCA_963663595.2). Taxonomy (GTDB): domain Bacteria; phylum Chloroflexota; class UBA11872; order UBA11872; family VXNJ01. Next base: position 1,843,909 of record CAXXGZ010000003.1, read on the forward strand.
CTGCCGGAGAAATTCAACTCCGTGCTATGGGTGATCCAGAGGAAGGACACGCTCGCGTTTGGGAACATTTCCGGGGCAATGGTCTGGCAAAGCTCGATAGTGCCGATCATCGGGATCATGCTGACGGACTGGCGGGTCACGTCCGAGAACGTCGACGCCTTCATCAGCGCGGCGGTCGCGCTGGTGGCGGCAGCGCTGATCGGTCTTGTGATGCGCATGAGAGGCCAGCTATCGGCGCTTTGGGTGATGGTCGTTGGCGGCGTCGGGTACTTTGGGTTCCTGATATATGCGATGATCCGCCTGATGTGACCATTTCCATACCCGCCCCGCGAGGCTGACTCGCGAAACATGAACCAAGATCAGTTTCGCAACGGACAGACGCTGGCCGTGCTCGTTGACGTGCAGGCATTCGGCGCAGCCACACAGCGGAGCGACATTCAGGCGAAGTACGCGGAGTTGCTCACCACGATCGGAGCGGGCAGAAGACTTCGCCGCGCCAGGGCGTATGCAGCCTTTGACCCACAGTCGGTCGAGCAGGCCGAGGCGTTGGCGAAAGTCAGGGGATCAGGCTTTCGAATCGTACGGAAACCCCTGAAGGTGCTATCGGACGGATCCATACACGGATATATGGGCGTGGAAATCGCCGTGGATGTCCTTATTGCAGCCGAGACGTGCGACATCGTGGCGCTGGTCACCGGCGATGCCGACATCCTGCCCGCCGTCGAGGCCGCCCAGGCAAAAGGCGCACGGGTGGAAGTATTCGGTTGCCCGGGTCAGAACCTCGACGCGATTTCCAATTCCGCCGATTCATTCGAGCTTGTTGACGGCGCGGCGTCGCAGCACGATCAAGACGGTGCCAGAGTAGTATCCGATCGCCCGCCCCCACGCGGCAGGTTGCAACAGCGGCAGGAATGGCCCACTCCGCCGCCTCCTCCTCCACCGGAACGTCCGGAACGTCCGGATCGCCCGGGTCGGGAGACCGGCCCGCCGGCGAGCACGGGATTTCGAGTGTTAGACGGCGAGAGCCTGTCCGGCGGATCTCGTCGAGAGGAAAGCGGCAACGAACGCCAGCCCGGCGGCCCACCTCCGCGAAACTGATTCGACGCGGTGCGAGTTGGGGTCAGCCCCTTGCAGTGGCAGGCCGATCAGCCCTTTGACGAGGTGCTTGCTCAGATCGCCGAAATCGGATTCGAAGGCGTCGAGGGCGCGCGAGAATTCCTTGGTCGAGAAGTCGAACTCAAGACACTCTTGGCGGACAACGGACTGCAGCTCTCCGCAGGCACCTATAGCGCCAATTGGTTTGACGGAGACTGGCTACCGCGCGAACTCGACGGCTTGCGGACTCAAGCGGAATTTTACGCGGGAACTGGAGCGGAGATCTTAGTGGCCGCATCGCTCGGATCTCCAAATCGTTTCATGACAGCCGGCCACCAACCCTCGGGCCGGCAGGATGGTCTGACCGACTATCAGTGGGAGTTCTTTGCCGATAGCCTCAGCACTGCGGGCGAGATCTGTCTCGACGAATTCCAACTTCAGTTGGTCTTCCTGAACCGAGCAGGAACATTCGTCGAGACCGCCGACGAGATCGACCGGCTGCTGGGGCTTACCGATCCGCGTACGGTTTCCCTTGCCGCGGACACGGGCCAGCTTTTCTACGCAGGGATCGATCCACCGGATTTCTTCGAGAGAAACGTCGAGACGATCAAATACGTTCATCTGAAGGACGTTGACGCCGACGTTCACGAGCAGGCGATCGGCTCCAAGGCTTCGTACGGCGAGTTCGCCGCCATGGAAGGTTTTACGGAAGTCGGTAACGGCGCCATCGACTTTGAGGCCATAATCGAAATCCTACAAAAGAGCGGGTACGACGGATGGCTGGTCATTGAGCAGGATTACACTTCCCGAGATCCTGCCGTCTCGGCGGGGTCGAGTCTCGAAACGGTCAACTCGCTCCTCCGAATCTGAGCTTCTGATGCGCGCTATCCCGCGGCGGCGCCTGCTGGCGGCCACCGTTCCGGCGACTCTCGCATTGACCGCTTGCGCGAGAAAAGCACCGCCGATCGCTGGCGACCGCACCGTCCCCTACACCGACGTGAATCCGTGGGGCGTAAATACCTTTCTCCACCTGGATTCAGAGACCTGGTTAAAGCGTAAGACCCTGGAGATGGCCGCCCGGGCCGGAATCGGGTGGATAAAGCAGCATTTTCCATGGAATGACATCGAGAGGGCCGGCAAAGGTCGATACGTACACCCAGCCTGGAAACTTCCGACATGGGACAAATACGATGAGATTGTGGATCTCGCCGCAGCGGCCGGAGTGGAGATCATCGCCAGGGTCGATCGAACACCAAGCTGGGCACGAAGCGAGGGATCCACGCCGACGGAGCCGCCCACTGACATAGACGATTATGGCGACTTCATAAAGACCATCGTTCAGCGTTATCGAGGCAGAATTCGACACTATCAGATCTGGAACGAGCCGAACCTGGCGGTCGAGTGGGGAGGCCGGCCGCCCGATGCGATCGGATACGTCACCCTTCTCATGACGGCATTCGAAGCCGCACGCGAGGCGGATCCAGAGACGGTGATTCACAGCGCACCGCTGGCGGCCACGCTGGAGGTAAGTGATAGGGCCCTAAACGAGCTCGCGTTTCTGCAACAGATATACGACGGGGGTGGGGCGGACTACTTCGACGTGCATTCGGCGAACGCCTTTGGGCTGGCTTTCCCACCCGAGTCAGCCCCGAATGCGGAGGTGCTGAACTTTCGCCGCGTCGAGCTGAGCCGCACCATCATGGAAAAAAACGGGGATCACGCAAAGCCCATCTGGTTTAACGAATATGGGTGGAATGCGTCTCCATCCGACTTTCCGGCCCATCAACTTACGTGGGCAAGAGTGTCGGAGCAACAACAGGCCGAATGGACAGTCCGTGGAGTTGAGTTCGCGCGCGCCAATTGGCCGTGGGCCGGAGTATTCAACATCTGGTTCTTCAGGCGGCGGTTCGCCGACGTAGACCCGTCACAGTCCGAGTACTACTTCCGGATGATCGATCCGGATTTCACGCCCCGGGCGGTCTACAAAGCGGTCGAAAAAGCCGCCGCCAAGAGTTGACTTCGAGCACGATCAGGACCCGCCTGCGCGGGGGTGCCGTAGCGCTCGCGGCGCTGGTCCTGATCGCGGGAGCTTCGGCCGCGCTGTTGCTGTATCGGAATACGCAGGAACGTGGCGTGGCTTACGGCGACCGAGCGGCGGTTCCGATGACCTACTCCAGCGCACCGTCGATCGGTGCGAATACGTTTCTCAATCTCGAGCCGGACCCTGAAAAGATCCGTAGGGAGCTGGCAATCTTGAAGTCGGCCGGAATCGGAATCATCCGGCAGCAATTCATCTGGGAAGAAATCGAGCCGCGACAAGGCGTCTTCTGGAGCGAATTCAGGCAAGAGTCCAGCTGGTCGAAATACGACGTCATCGTCGAATCGGCCCGTGCTGAGGGTCTTGAGATCATGGCTCGCCTCGAGCGGCCGCCAAGATGGGCGACTCAGGACTGGGAACCGGAGAACCCGGCCAGTCAGAAGCCCCCCGACGATCTGGAGCGGTTCGGCGACTTCGTGGAGGCGGTCGTCAGCAGATACAAGGGCGACATACGTTATTTCCAGATCTGGAATGAGCCGAACCTCTGGGGCGAGTGGGGCGAATCCGATCCCGACGCCGCCGAGTATGTCGAAATGTTGCGGATCGCCCACGATCGCGCAAAGGGCGCCAACCCCGAGGCGGTGATCGTCGCCGCCGGTCTGGCCCCCACCACGGAACGCGGCCCGCGCAACATCAGCGACATCTTGTACCTCCAGCGAATGTACTTCCTCGGCGCCAAGGACTACTTCGATATCGCCTCGACAATGTCGTATGGCCTGTTGACGGGGCCTAACGACATTCGGATCGGCGAACGCTGGACGAATTTTCCCAGAGCCATACTTTGGCGGGATGTAATGGAGGCGTTCGGAGACTCCAACAAGCCGATCTGGGCATCCGAGTACGGATGGATGGCATTGCCCGAAGGGTGGTCCGGGAGGCCAAGCATCTGGGGAAACCACCCAGTGGAAACGCAGTCGTCATGGACGGTCGACGGTATCGCGCGCGCGCGCGACCAATGGCCCTGGATGCCCACCATCTTCATATGGGCTTCCCGCTGGCCTGTGCAGTCCGATCCCGACGATCCAACTTACTGGTTCCGGCTTATGGACCCGGACTTCACCCCGCGACCGGCTTTGCTCGCCCTTCGCGAGTTCGCCGCTGGCGCCGAAATCGCCGGGGTCGGTTTCCACCAGGAAGATCACCCGGCATTCTCTTTTCGTGGACCGTGGCCACGCGAGCCCAGCGATGAGGCGGTGGACGGCCTTTGGTCGGCCACGGGGGTGGCGGGAGCAATCGCTGAGTTCAGGTTTGAGGGCGACGCCGTCGATCTCGTTACCCGGCGCGGCCCAGACATGGGGGTCCTGCGCGTCCGCATAGACGAACTCGATGCGCTGGCTGACGAGGTCCCCAAGAACCGGTACGGCCAAGCCACAATCGACTTGTACTCGCCAATTCCGGAGCCAGCATCGATATTCCATCTGGCTTCGCGTCTGCCGCGGGGCGACCACCTGTTGGAAATCGAGAGCTTGGGCCGCCCGTCATCCCTCTCCACGGGCGGAAAGGTCGTCGTGGACGCCGTGGTGGTCACCAACGCGAGACCGCTTTGGCCATACGCTGCCACAGCCGGAACGTGGATGATTGGCATCGCAATCCTGGCCTGGCGATTCCTGACGCCTGTTTGGGACGGCATGCCGGCGGGTATCCGCCGCATAACCCCGGTCCCGCCGGTTTTTCGCCATCAATCCGTCCACGGAATCTCAGTCGCGGCCCTTGCGGCGGCCGTGGTGGCCGCTGCATTGCTTGGACTGCTGCCGGGCGGACCGCTGGCGTCACCGCAGACGATCGTCAGAGCGGTGATCCTGTTGTATGTCGTGATCCTGGCGATTGCGCGCCCCGAATCCGTGGCGGTGGTGGCGGTGGGCGCGCAGTTTCTTCAGCCCGTCAGACCGCAAGTCGGGCCATTTAGCTTCCCACTTCCCGAATTGCTTTTCGCCGCGCTGGCGCTCGGTTGGGCTATCCGTGGGATCTACCGACGCGGATTCGAGGTACGCTCCTCGGCCGTGGGATGGATCGCGCTCTATTTTGTTGCCGCCGCTCTTGCCGCCACGGCCTTCTCCGACTACCCGAAATTTGCGCTTCGGTCGCTCAGAACCAACGTTGTGGAACCCGTGGCGCTGTTCTTCCTGCTTACGGCTTACATCGACAGGCGGCGCAGCGTGGTCCTGGTCGCGGCCCTCGCCGCAGGGGGCGCGATCGCCGGCCTGACGGCGGTATTCGATCCGCTGCTGGACCGCGTCATCATCGCCGGCGTGCCTCGGCTGCGAGGTATCTTCGATTCGCCCAACAATCTTGCGTTCACGCTCGAGCGGACACTGCCGCTTTTGCTGGGAATCTTTCTGGCCGCGGGCAATCCGCGCCTCCGGAGGGTGGCTGGAACCACGGCCATCGCTATCGGCGTGCTTCTCATATCCACGTTTTCACGCGGCGCGTGGCTTGCCTCCGTGTCGGGTTTGATCTTAATGGGCACGCCGCTTTGGCGCCGGCTTTCTGGAATCCGGCAAGCCCTCGTCGCGGGCGGCGTATTGATCCCGGTCGCCGTATTTCTGGGATTCATCGGAGCCGAACGCATCTCCGTCCTGCTCCGCGCGGGCGACCGCAGCGGGGTATCGAGGGTCTGGCTCTGGGACTCGAGCATACAAATGATCCGGGATTTCCCATTGTTCGGACTTGGACCCGACAATTTCCTTTACCACTACCCCGCATATCTGCGACCCGAGGCGTGGCGGGAACCGAATATGTCGCATCCCCACAACCTATTTCTGGATGGATGGCTGAGCGTCGGCGTATTCGGAGTTCTGGCGCTGCTCGCCGCCCTGGGCGCGTTCTTCTATCTCATCAGGCGCATGTACGCCGCAGGGTATCGGACTCCATCCCGGACCGTAATCCTGGGCAGCGCCGCGGCGATGACCGCCGCCGCGCTGCACGGCCTCGTGGACAATTCATACTTTCTGCCCGAACTGGCCGGATTCTTCTGGTCGATGCTGGCGTTCGCGGTCGCGGGGTCTGGCGGCGGGCGGAAACAACCGCATTTGGAATCAACTTCAAGCACAGACCCAAACGCAGAGGCGATCACGGACCCTCAAATCTCCGGATAACCCAATCGCCGGTAGCAGTAGTTATTTGCCTATGCAAAACTTCGCGAAGATATTGTCGAGCAGGTCCTCGGTAGCGTCCTCGCCGGTGATCTGCCCAAGTTCCCGAACAGCCCCGTGAAGTCCGATAGAAACGAAGTCCGACGGCAGCGACTCGCGGACTGCCTGGAGCGAACTTTCAACATGTTCCCCGGCACGGACGAGAGCTCCCCGATGGCGCTCGTTGGAAACCAACGGCAGCTCACCTGCGCTCAGCCGCCCCGCGCCGATCTCTAGAAGGATCGCCTCCCGCAGCGGCTGGACGCCGTCCTCCGAGAGAGCGCATGTTGAAACAGCCGCCACCGGCGCCATCACCGCGGCTTCCTTTGCCGTGGACCGGGCGGGGAGGTCCATTTTGTTCAGGACCACCAGCGCCCGCTTGGTTGAATCCCGCACGAGCTGACTCACAACGCGATCGGAATCGGAGACCGATTTGCTGGAATCGAGAACAAGCAAGACCAAGTCGGCGTCGGCCAGAGCTCGCTTGCTTCTTTCGACTCCTTCTGCCTCGGCCGGGTCGTCGGTTCCCCGGATTCCGGCGGTGTCCACGACAACCACGGGGATACCGTCCAGGCTGAAGGTTTCCTCGAGCACGTCGCGCGTAGTCCCGGGAAGGTTCGTGACGATGGCGCGGTCCGAACGGAGCAGAGCGTTGAGAAGGCTCGACTTTCCGACGTTTGGCGACCCCACGATGGCCAGACGCAGACCGTGCCTGAGCAGGATTCCCTCGGCGGAACCGTCCAGCGAACGACCGATGTTTTGGGCAATGTCCGCGAGTGTCGCTCTGAGCTCGGCCCGCGGCAGGGCAGGCACATCGTCGTCGGCGAAATCGATTTCCGCTTCCATCTGAGCCAGAAGATCCAGACAATCGGCTCTGAGAGATCGCACCTTCCGCGACAGAGCCCCTGTAAGTTGATTTCCGGCAGCCTTCAATGTCAGGTCGGTGGGCGCGCGGACCACGTCCGCCACGGCCTCGGCCTGTGCGAGATCTATGCGGCCGTTGAGAAACGCGCGCAGCGTGAACTCGCCCGGCGCCGCCTGGCGAGCGCCGGCGTCGATCACGCATCGAAGAACGGCCCGGACCGCGGCGATTCCCCCGTGGCAACTCAGCTCCACAACGTCTTCACGCGTATAGGTGTTCGGGGCGGCCATGTAGGTCATCATCGCCTCGTCAACACGTGAGCCGTCGCCTGGGTCAACGAGATGGCCGAAGGTCGCCTCGCGGTTGCGGGGACGCCGCCCCGACGCGGAACGGAAAACCAGGAGGGTCGTCGACAGAGCACATGGCCCCGACACGCGGATCACACCAATGCCTGCGGGACCAAGCGCCGTCGAGATCGCCGCGATTGTGTCGGATGTATCGCCCATCACGGGCTGTTGCTCTTAGCGCCTAGGTCAGGCAGTCTTCTTTGTAGGGCGCGGTCGACAGTTTTTCGCTCTTGCCGTCCGCGGCTTGAAGAGATTTTTCGTATTCCCACCTCAGCACCCACGGCTTCGTATGAATCCGAACGTGATTCCATGGGAGCACCTCATCTCCAGGTCGTGGCCTGTGAACGAACCAATCTACGTCCACGCCGGTCTCCGCACAGGCCTGCTCCCACCTGCTGTATTCAAACCATTCGTCCCATGAATCGAGCCGGCTGCCCAGTTCCCACGCGCGCTTTATGGCCCGCCCGACCCGACGGTCGCCAAGGGATAGCAGCGCCTCTATGACGCTGTTCCGAGGATCGTTCCAATTGAGCTTGATCGCCCGGTCCTTGAGCGCAGACCTCAGCAGAGCCTGCTTCTCCCGGATGGAAGCCACGCCGTCCTGCGCGAACCACTGGAAGGCCGTGTGCGACTTCGGAACGAACGTCGACACTCCGACCCTTACGCGCGCTCTCCCGCCCAGCGTCCTTCGACCAACTTCCAGAACACGCCTGGAGAGTCTCGCGATGTGCTCAACGTCTTCCAGCGTCTCGGTAGGCAGACCGATCATGAAATACAGCTTCACGGTATGCCAGCCCTGCGAGTAGGCGAGTTCAACCGTCCGCAGCAGATCTTCTTCGGAGACTCCCTTGTGGATGACTTCGCGCATCCTTTCGGTCGCCGCTTCAGGGGCGAAGGTCATGCTGCCTTTGCGCGAAGGTCGCAAAGCCTTTGCCAGATCCACGTTGAACGCGTCAACTCGCGTCGACGGGATATTGATTTCCAAGCGTTCGTCCGCGCGCTCCTCACGGATGTCCTCGATGAGAACGTGAATGTCCCGGTAGTCGGCGGCGCTCAAGGAGAGCAACGTTAGATCACGGTGCCCCGTGGCCTTGATTATCGCTTCGGCCAGTTCCTTCACCTTTTCGGGTTTCCGGGTGCGCACCGGCCGGTCGATATAACCTGCCTGACAGAACCGGCATCCACGCATGCAGCCCCGGTGGATTTCAACCGCCGCCCGATCGAAGACGGTGCCGGTCGAAGGCACTATCGGCGCTTTGGGGTACAGGTACTCGTCGATGTCGACGTGAATACGGTGGATTTCAGCCGGAACATCAGAAAACTTTGCGCTGACTCCCAAGAGTGAATAGTCGTCGGCATATGTCGCTTCGTAAAGCGACGGTACGTATACGCCATCGCGGCGCGCGACCTCACGCAAGAAGCGCTCCCGCCAGCCATGCGGCTCTTGTTTGCACGTCTCGAGCAGCCACATCATCTCGGGAAGGATTTCCTCACCCTCGCCAATCACGATCACATCGAAAAAGTCCGCCATCGGCTCGGGGTTGATCAGGGAGGCGCCACCACCCACCACGATCGGATGCTCGGGTCCACGTTCCATCGACTCGATCGGTACGCCGGCAAGATCGAGGACCTCGAGCACGCCGCACGCGCCCATTTCGTACGGCAACGAGAACCCTAGGACGTCGAACGCCCCCAAAGGTCGCCTCGAATCCAGCCCGAACAGCGACGTGCCCGTTTCTCTGAGCACTTCGGCCATATCTGGAAGCGGGCAGAACGCCCGATCGCAAAGGAATTCGGGCACCTCGTTTATCAGCTCGTAGAGGATCTGCAATCCAAGGTTTGACATCCCGATCTCGTATGAATCGGGAAAAACCATGCAGAGCCTCGTTGCGGTGGAATCCCAGTCCTTGTGCCGGGTGTTCCACTCACCGCCGGCATAGTGAGCGGGCCGCCTCACGCGCTGGAGCAAAGGCTCGACGTCGATGGGTGCAGACATGGTCAGTTGCTGATGGGTGGTCCGGGTGGAATCAGACATGCCCAAGAATAGCAACGGCCGTTTCCAGCTCTCAAGCCGGCGACCGATTGTCCATCGAGACTGACGGGGATACCATCATCGCCACGTTCAGATCCAAGCAAAGGGGCGACATCAAGTGAAGGCCCTCCGCGCGGGCCTCGTGGCGCCGCGGACGTTCGAACTCATCGAGATCGATCTAAATCCCGAGCCGGACGAGATTCTGGTTGAAGTGGCCGCGTGCGGGATCTGCAGTTCCGAGATCCCTCGCTACGACGGCTCGTGGGTGGACGAGACGCCGTCGTTTTTCGGACATGAGGCCAGCGGCATCGTCGCCGATGTCGGGTCTTCTGTAGAGCACTTCAAACCCGGGGACCATGTAACCGGCGAGATTCGCACCGGTTTCGCTACTCACGGGATCGCAAAGGAAGACCGGCTCGTGCACGTGCCCGCCGATACCCCGCTCTCATACGCGCTGGGCGAACCATAGATGTGCGTTAGCAACGTGGCGAGGGCGGCCGGGCCGAAATTCGGCGATCGGGTTGCCGTGGTCGGATGCGGGGCCATGGGTCTGCTGACAATCGCGGCATTGAAATCCGACGGCCTGACCTGTCTGATCGCGGTAGATCAAATCGAGTCCCGTCTCGAATTCGCACGCCTTTGCGGCGCCACGCACACCATCGACAGTTCGGTCGATGTTGCCTTGGACGCCGTGATGAACCTGACCGAATCCGGAGCCGACGTGGTGGTCGAGTTCACCGGCCTGCCGAGCGGTTTGGAACTCGCCGGTTCGCTCCTCCGCATGGGCCAGGGCCGGTTGATCATGGCCGGCTACCACCATTCGCCCGACACTTACGACCTCAGGCAATTCGCCTATAAAGGATTGGTGGCCCACTCACCCCATCCGAACTACTCTCCCGATGTCATGGCCGACTATCGGCGGGGTATCTCGGCTCTCGCCCGCGGGGTATTCCCGATGGATCGACTTGTGACCCACGAATTTTCGCTCGATTCGCTCGCGGAAGGGTTCGAATCGCTGATCTCCCACGCTCCCGGATACATAAAGGGAGTCGCGGTTCCGCCACTCGGCGCGTGAGGACCCGGTGAGGCTGCGCTGTGGATCCAAGTGCTATTCTTAACTGGATTAGTAAGGAATGGCGGGACTTCGGGGGCAGCCGATGTTTAACGTGAATTCCCGGACGCGGTATGGCCTTCTGGCCCTAATAGACCTTGCGGTCAACAGCGTCCACAAGTTCGTTACCGCCCAGGATGTCGCCGAGCGCAAGCACATCCCGCCAAAATTCCTCGGACAGATCCTCGCCTCGCTGGTTCAGGCTGGGCTCGTAGAGGGCCGTCGCGGGTCAAGCGGCGGTTACATGCTTGCCGTCTCGCCGCACACTCTGACCATCGACCGGGTACTGGCGGCCCTCGGGGCTGAGGGACCTTCGCAACGTTGCATATACGACGTTGACCGCGCCACGTGCACATTGCCGTACAGGCAGGACAAGTGCGATGCGATCGGGATCGCCGAGGAGGCGGCCATGAAGGTCCTGGTGAGCACAACGCTAGCCGATCTCTGCCCAGGCCCTTCCACGACCGAACCCGTCTACCAGATCTAAAAAGCCCTCAGGAACCTTCCGCCGGCGGCGGAACGCTCTCGACGAACTCAATAAAGCGCTACGAGAATCCGCCGAAAAGCCCGAAGAACACCAGGATCATCCCGACGACGATGACGAATGGACCCAGCGCCAAGATTCGAAATACCCGGCTGTCGAATCTCAAGTGCATGTACCACATGACAACGCCCGCGGCCTTGAGAGCGATAAGAACCATGAGAACCGGCACCATGATCCAGTCGTCGATCTTCAGGAGCGCCCAGGCAACCTCGACCGCGGTCACGACGAAGAGGAAGACCGCCATTCGCACGTATCGGGGATGCGTATGAGCCGCCGCCGGTTTTCTAAGTGTCGCCGGCTGATCGGCCATTCTTGGTTCTCCTCCGGCCTTGATGGTCACTTTCTAGCCCAATACCGAACTGACGACGCGGATACTCTCAAAGGCCTCCGCCTCGCACGGGTTCTCCATCGGCAGCAGGTAGATCAGCGTGAAGATGAACACCCAGACCAGGTCCACCAGGTGCCAGTAAAGCCCGCACAACTCGACCGAGATTCCGGCGCCGCCGTCCGACGGCTCCCGATGCGTTCGTACCCCGGATCCGGCCCCCACGGAGAATTCAAGCGGCCGTCTCGATTCCGCTCCGACCCGCAGAAAGACGAGGCTGAGAAGCCAGATGACGCCGATCAGGACGTGAGTCCCGTGAAAACCGGTTAGCGCGAAGAACGACGCGCCGAACATGTTGGAACTCATCCCCTTGCCTTCTAGGGCAAACATGGTGAATTCAAACGCCTGAATCCCCAGGAAGATGGCGCCGAGGCCGGCTGTGCCAAGAATCCAACCGCGGTAGCTCCGCTTGCGGCCATCGCGAAGCGCGGCGAGCCCGAGCACCATCGTTAGGCTGCTCATCAGGAGAACGAATGCTCCAAAAGCGGTAAGGTTGATCGCCAGGTCCCCCTGGTTCAGACCCTCGCAGTAGTCTGCACGGCTTGAGCTTCGGTGGACGAAGAAATTCGCGATGAGGGTTCCGAAGAAGAGGCTTTCAGACCCTAAGAAAACCCACATCCCCACTTTGCGCATGTCCAGACCAAGGCTGGTGGGCGGATGCGACGGGGCTGGCCTACCTCCCGTAAACGTCTGCGACATCAGTAGCCTTGCGCGCCGGTTTCACCGTGCGACATTTCCGTGGACTCTTTGGTCCAGGCAAAGATTCCCGCGAACATGGCCAAGACCGATACGATCGCCAATGGGTACGAGTAGATGAGGCCGACAGCCGCAAGCGAAAGCCCCAGCGCAACGACAGCCGGCCAATACGACGGAGGCGGCATGTGGATTTCTTCTTCCTCAGCGTCTTCGACGGCTTCCGCCAATGGGATGTCCGAATATTTCGAGTCCCAGAACGGTCGATTGCTGCCCACAACGGGGATGGTTCTGAAGTTGTAGAGCGGAGGCGGCGACGGTATCGACCATTCCAGCGTCTGTCCGTCCCAGGGATCGTTGCCGGCTTCTTCGCCCCTTATCAGACTCAGCCACACGTTGTAGAGGAACAGGAGCATTGACAGCGCGATGACAAACGACCCGATCGTCGCCACGAGATTCCACTCGTCCCATCCCTGCCCCGAGGAATAGGTGTATATCCGTCGGGGCATCCCGTCATTGCCCAAAATGTGCATCGGTCCAAAAGTCACATTCATTCCGATGAACGCCAGCCAGAACTGGACCTTCCCTATCGAGTCATTAAGGAGGCGTCCGGTCATCTTCGGCCACCAATAGTAAAGTCCGCCGAAAATACCCATGATTGAGCCGCCGAAGAGCACGTAGTGGAGGTGCGCGACGATCCAATATGAATCAGACTGCTGGGCATCAACCGGGGGCGACGCGTGCATCATCCCGCTCAGGCCACCGATCGTGAACAGGGCCACAAAGCCCACAGCAAAGTAGAGGGGCGTTTTGAGGCTTATCGATCCCCTGAACAGAGTGGCGGACCAATTGAGCACCTTAACCCCGGTTGGTATCGCTATGAGGATTGTGGAGACGGAGAAGGCGGCATTAACAACCGTCCCAAGTCCCACGACGAACATGTGGTGCGCCCATACGGTGAAGCCCAGAAAGCCGATCGAAATGCCGGAGAACACAACGGCGGTGTAGCCGAACAGCGGCTTCCGGGAGAACGTCGGCAGGATCTCCGACACCGCCCCCATCGCCGGCAAGATGAGGATATAAACCTCGGGATGCCCCATGAACCAGAACATGTGCTGCCAAAGCAGCGGATTCCCGCCCGCCTCCCCGGCGGGTATGAAGAAAGTGCTCCCGAGCACCCGGTCGAAGTAGAGCAGAATCGTCGCGACCGTGAACGGGGGGAATGCGAGCACGATGAGGAACGAAGTGATGAGCGTCATCCACACGAAGACCGGAAGACGCCTAAACGTCATGCCGGGTGCGCGCATGTTGAGAATGGTCACGATGAAGTTGATCGCGGCCACGATCGACGCCGCGCCGAGCAGGGCCAGCCCAAGGATCCAGAACTCCACCCCCGTGGTGGGCGAGTAGAGCTTCTCCGTCAGCGGCGCGTAGGCGAACCATCCAACATTTGGCGCGCCGCCGATGAAGCTCGCATTCAGAAATAGGCCGGCGAACAGGAACAGCCAGTAGCTGAACGCGTTCAGGCGCGGGTACGCGACATCTCTGGCGCCGATCATCAGGGGCACCAGGAAGTTAAAGAAAGCCGCGTTCAAAGGCATGATCGCCATGAAGATCATCGCCGTGCCGTGCATGGTGAACAGCTGGTTGAACATGTCGCCACTCACCAGTTCCTGGTTGGGGGCGGCCAGCTGCAGTCGCATGATCAGAGCCTCTATGCCGGCGGCGATGAAGAAAACAAACGCTGTCACGAGATACAGAATCCCGATGCGCTTGTGATCTACGGTGGTGATCCAGCTCCAAACGCCCGATTCGCTGGAGGGGAGCGTGATTGGACGCGGATGAGTCGCGGTGGCCATCTATGCCTTCCGGAAAAGCCCTTTCGGGAGAGCGCCCGCTACCTTACCAATCGATTCGGGCGCCTGAAACAAGCCTCGATTTGGGTTAGCTGAAATCATCGCAGGCTCTGCAAATAAGCGACGACGGCAGCTATCTGATCGTCGTCGAGGCCTACAACGGGCATCAAGACTCCCGGCTTGATATCCGCTGGATTTCGAATCCATGCAGTCAAGTTCTCGGTGGTGTTATCGATTAGCGCAGCTCCGAGGGTGGAGCGCGACCCCAGCGCAGTCAGGCTGGGACCCAACGTACCCTGAGCCGAAGTTCCGTCCACCGTATGACAAATGAAACAGCCTCTACCAGTCGTCGGCGATATGAATGTGTTGAAGATCTCCGCGCCCTGCTGAGCCAGTCCTTGCGGAGCCGGGGTTGATTTCATTGCCGCGGTCCAGCTTTCAAAGTCCGCCTCCGTCACTGCGAATAGAAGCATCTTCATCTGCGCGTGCGCGAAACCACAGAATTCCGCGCACTGGCCCTGGTACCTGCCAATCTTCTCGACGGTGAACAGTGTGCGATTGGTTCTGCCGGGTATGGCGTCTATCTTGCCGGCGATCTGCGGGAACCAGAACGAATGGATTACGTCGTCTGATTCGACGCTCACATCTATGGCCCGGTCGATCGGGACATAAATCTCATTGGCCGTTTCGATGCCGAGGTCGGGATATACGACTTTCCACCACCATTGATGGCCCTCCACGACGACCTTTAGTGCGTCCGGCGGAGGAGCTTCCGCTTGAACCGCCATCGTACGAAAAGTCATCACGGCCACCACGACGACGATGACCGCTGGGGCAACGGTCCACAGCGCCTCCAGTCGGGTATCACCGTGTACTTGAACGGGAATCGGATCGCTTTCCGACCTGCGGCGATATCTGATGACGCTGTAGATGAGGGCCCCCTGCACGAGGACAAAAATGATCGCGGAAATCCAGAGGATCGGCATGAACAGATCCTGGATCTGCCGGGCGTTGTCGGCCACCGGCTGTTGGGTGGACTGCGTGAGTTCGCCGCACGCGGCGAGTAGTGGCGCGATGATAGCCACGGCGGCGGCAAGCAATGCGGGGTTTCTGTAGCGAACGGTCCCGATCGGTCCACGAACACCGCGCACCGGCGGCAAGAGGCTGCGCCGGAACCAATTTCCCCGCTCAGACAGGTTGCGCCTGTGACCTTTCTTGCTTTACGGGTGACCGCCCCGACAGGGGCGGGCGAGAGAGAAAAAGGGTACCAGCATGCCGAAAGCCATACAATAATTCACATAACAAACAGGAAGTTCATGGGACTCCCTGCCGCTTGTCTTCGCCGAGGGCGGCACTGCCGCCCTCCTGAAGGATCGCAGCGATTACGGCAAACGAAAGGCCCCAAGCTTGAGCGACCGAGAGCGACCGAGGCTCAAGGAGATCCAGTACGTGGCGCTTGGCGCTTCCGACCTGGATCGATCGTTGTCATTCTATCAAGGCGATTTGGGTCTCGCGCTCAACTCCACAGCGCCAGGATGGGCGTTTCTTGACACCGGCGCGGTAACCCTGTGTTTGAGCGAACAACTGGGCCAATCCATCGATCGGTCGGTCGGCGCAACGGAGGTCGTCTTCACCGTCGACGACATCGATCAAGCTCACCGAAGTCTTCGCGACTTAGGCGTAGAGTTTGACGCCGACCCTCACCCGGCCGCCGAGATCGAATGGGCCGCGAATTTCCGCGATCCCGACGGCCACCGGCTGACGATTTTCGGCCCCAATCGATCTGAGTGAAGCCAAGGTGGGCGAGTACGGCGGCTATTTCGACCCAGAGGCACGCCGACTAATGCCAAGCGGACGGCGACGGCACAATTTCGGAAGAATCCGACGTTCGCACGACCAGTGGCGCGAAGTGAGGTGACCAGCATATCCAGCGCAAGCGAAGAACGTGTCGTGGCGCTAGACGTCCACTATCGATTCCTGTTCAAGCTCGCCTTACTCACTGGCGCCGCCACACTCGTTTTAATCGCCCTTGGCGGAACAGTGCGGGCCACCGGGGCGGGTCTCGCCTGCCCTGACTGGCCGCTTTGCGAAGGCAGGGTCATTCCACGCGTCAGCCAGGGCACCACGATTGAATTCGCGCACAGGCTCGCCGCCACCGCGGTTGGCTCCCTCGCGCTGGGAATGGGTCTGTATTCGCTGCGAATCCGCAGAGCGGCTCCACATGTTTTCTACCCAGCGGTCGCGGCCGGAATTCTCGTGATCGGGCAGGTGATCTTGGGCGCGGCGGTCATTTTTGCTCGACTTCCCGCGTACTTGGTTACAGCACACCTTGGAATGGCCACCGCGTTCGCTGCCACCGTCGTTCTGATAGCCGCCTTTAGTTACGTCCGGCTCCACGAAGCGGCGTCCACTGCCAATTCGTCTGGTCGAGCGACAGGATTCACGCTTCTCGCCTGTGTCATGACGTATGCTCTGCTGCTCGTCGGTTCCTACGTGGGAAGCAGCGGTTCATCGTTGGCTTGCGCAGACTGGCCGCTCTGCAACGGCTCGTTGATCCCCGCGGCTGGATGGCGAGAATGGATCGGTTTCATCCACCGGCTGATGGCGATCGCCATGGCGGCGTCCGTCCTCTGCGCATATCGGGTGGCCATCGCATCCCGCATGTCCCGACAGGTTCGGGCACTGCTATTAGGCGCGTCGGTCCTAACTTTGGTCGAGATCATGGTCGGGGCGCTGAACCCAATCCTGAAGGTTGCGCCGGCCGTCGTTGTCGCGCACCTGGTGGTCGCCATGGTCATATGGATGCTGCTCACAGGAGCGGCGGCCCTGCTGATCGCCTCACCTCGAGCGGAAGCGACAGGAACGCCTTGATGATTGTGGCAGTTGCGCGGGACTACCTGAGTCTGACTAAACCGAGGGTAATGCCGCTTCTCCTCATCGTCACCCTCGCCACCATGATCGTGGCCGCGGAAGGAAATCCCAATTGGACCGCCGTTCTGGCAACGATGGTGGGCGGCGCGCTGGCGATAGGAGGAGCGGGCGCTCTCAATGGCTACATCGACCGTGACCTTGACGGGCGCATGAACCGCACGCGGAATCGACCCATACCCTCGGGGCGCATATCACCGGGCTCCGCACTGATCTTCGGGTTGACGCTGGGCGCCGGATCGATTTTGTTTCTGGCCTTGACCGTAAATCTGCTTGCCGCCGCGATCACGCTCGGAGCAGTCGCTTACTACGCGGTCGTCTACTCCCGTATCCTGAAGCTTTCTTCGACCCAGAACATCGTTATCGGCGGGGCCGCGGGCGCGGCGCCCGTTTTGATTGGATGGGCCGCGGTTACGAACGGGTTGGGACTGACCCCGCTGGTCTTGTTCGCGATCATTTTCTATTGGACGCCGCCGCATTTCTGGGCGCTGGCGTTATTGATTCGCGATGACTACCGGCACGCCGGGGTTCCCATGCTGCCCGCGGTCGTTGGAGGCAGGGAGACGAAGCGCCGCATAGTTTTGTACACCCTATTGATGATTCCGCTCACCCTCATACTCGTGCCGGTTTCCAATATGGGATTGTTTTATTTGGCGGTTGCACTGGCCCTGGGCGCAATATTCCTGGCGCTTGCGATTCGGCTCGCCCGGTCGGATACATCTCGCGCCGCGCGGAACCTATTCTCGTACTCGATGCTCTATCTGGCGCTTCTATTCGGCGCCATGGCGGCGGACCACCAAATCGCAATTCCCTTTTAGCCGTCCGACGGGTCGCGGAACATCATGGCCGCGTGCCGAGCGAGGCCTTCTATAACCTCAGCGACGTCGTCGTCGGACCACTCATACACGCCGCGCCGTGTTTTCGCGCCAAAGCGTCCCGAATCGACCATTTCGCTAAGCGAATCCTGAGGACCGTCGGAGTTATTCAGGACGGGAAAAACGGATCGGCAGATCGACTCGTACACGTCCAGCCCGGCAAGGTCGGCGATCTTAAACGGCCCGTAAACGCCGAGGCGGTTCCCCATGCCGGTAACGACGAGTCGATCGAGGTCTTGGGGCGAGACGATACCGTCTTCCACAAGCGCCACCGCCTCCCGGAACAGGGCGAATTGGAGCCTGTTGATGACGAAACCCGTCGTCTCCCGCCGTAGCACAACGGGTTCTTTGGCGATCGACCGACACAAGCGAACGGCCGTTTCCACCGACTCCGGCGCCGTCTCCCTCCCCGGCACAATC
Source organism: Chloroflexota bacterium (assembly GCA_963663595.2). Taxonomy (GTDB): domain Bacteria; phylum Chloroflexota; class UBA11872; order UBA11872; family VXNJ01. The sequence goes on from CAXXGZ010000003.1 coordinate 1,862,286, forward strand.
TCGACTCCGGGAAGCAGGTATGGGGGATTGAAATAATGGGTCACCAAAACCCGCTGCGGGTTCTCCGTGGCGTTGCCGATATCAGTGGGGCTGAAGGCGGATGTGTTGCTGGCAAGTACGACGCCAGGCGCGCAGTTCGCGTCGAGCCTGGCGAAGACCGACTGCTTCACAGCCAGATCCTCCACCACCGCCTCGACAATGAAGCGGGCTTTTCCGGCCAGTTCGTCCAGATCGGCGATGATTGAAATATGCTCCAGAATCCGGCCCGCGGCGCTCGCATCGACGAGATCGAACCTAGTTAGGGTGGAAATCGCCGCGCGAATTCGATCTGGCGCGGAGTCGCGCTGGGCAGCGGACTCGTCTTGAAGAATCACTGAGTATCCTGCCCGGGCGAACTCCAGCGCCAATCCGTGTCCCATCAGACCGGCCCCCACCACACCAACGATTGATATGTCCTTCTCTGTCAAATCTCCCCCTCCAAACGCTCGTTTTTGCTCGGCGGCGAGCGGCGCAATTGTAGTTCTGGACTCGGGTACGAGCGAGAACCGTTCGGATAATGGACTGCTAACATCGCTCAGCATCGACCATCGGGCACGAGGTCAAATGTCGGACGCCGCGGCAAAACTGAAGGACTTGGGCGAACGCCTGGTAGCGACATCACTTCTGAAGGGTGATTTTCTTCTGAGTTCGGGTAAGCGCAGCGACTACTATTTCGACAAATACCTATTTGAGACCAAACCCGATCTGCTGCGCGATGTGACGTCCGAACTGCTCAATCTCGTGCCCGAGGACACCGAGCTGCTGGCCGGTCCGGAGCTTGGCGCGGTCCCGCTCGTGGCCTGCATGTCGCTGGTTGGGAATTTTCCGTACGTAATCGTTCGCAGAAAGCCCAAAGCCTACGGCACGGGGCGGCATTTCGAGGGCCATATCGCCCCTGGGGACCGCGTAGTGCTCGTGGAAGACGTGGTGACATCGGGAAACCAGGCGATTCAGGCCGCGGAGCGCCTGCGCAGCTTCGGGGTGCACCTGGACCTCGTTATCTGCGTGCTCGACCGCGAAGAGGGCGCCGGACCCAAGTTTGAAAATGCAGGTCTCGATTTGCGGCCACTTTTCACCAGCGGATCCCTGAGTATCACCTCTTGACCAAAAAGCTCCGCGTTGGAGTCATCTTCGGGGGGAGATCGGGTGAACACGAGGTTTCACTGCGGTCCGCCAGATCGATCCTGGCTGCCCTGGACCCCGAGAGATACGAAGTTACCGAAGTGGGAATCGACCGGCAGGGCGCATGGCTGCTGTCGGGAGATCCCTTCAAGGCGTTGACTGACGGTACGGGCGGCGACCCGACCGCCACTGCGCTGGCGAAGAGCGAACGCGTCGGCGTGCTCGCCTTGCGCGGCGAGTCGCGTCCTGACACCTTCGCGAACCTTGACATCGTCTTTCCCGTTCTTCACGGCCCATTCGGCGAAGACGGAACAATCCAGGGGCTTCTCGAAATGGCCGGAATCCCATACGTCGGCGCCGGTGTGCTGGGATCGGCCGTGGGCATGGACAAGGGTGTGATGAAGTGCCTGCTCCGGCAAGCCGGCCTCCCCGTGGCGGAAAACCACGTGGTGCTAAGGAGCGAATGGCGCGCGGATCGGGACGGCGTTGCCCTTGACGCCGCCGAGCGTTACGGGTTTCCAATGTTCGTCAAGCCGGCCAACCTCGGCTCGAGCGTCGGGATTTCCAAGGTCCACGCTGCCCCCGAATTCAGTCCGGCGATGGAGCTTGCTTGCGGCTACGACCGGCGCATACTGATCGAACAGGCGATCGAGGACGCGCGCGAGATCGAGTGCTCGGTACTGGGGAACGATCGGCCCGAGGCCTCGATATGCGGCGAGGTATTCCCGGCCGGCGAGTTCTACGATTACGAGTCGAAATACCTCGACGACCGCTCCCGCACGGTGATACCCGCCGACCTGCCCGGTGAAGTGCACGCCCGAATCCGCGAACTCGCGGTCAAGGTCTTCACGACTTTGGACATCGCCGGAATGGCCCGCGTGGACTTCTTGGTCCGAAGCTCCGACGAAGCTGTCTTCGTACTCGAGGCAAACACAATCCCTGGCTTTACCGACATAAGCATGTACGCAAAGCTCTGGGAGGCCTCTGGAATCCCCTATTCCGAACTGCTTGACCGGCTGATCGAACTGGGCCTGGAACGCCACGGCGAGCGTTCGCGGACGCGGGTGACGAGATGATTCCGGGCTACTCCTGGGGTCCGTTCCTAATCTAATCCCGCGCCTCAGGTCGATGTTCCGGCGGCGCTTCGCCGCCGGCGAGGCATGCCTACCCGGCGCGGAAAATCCTTGTATCGGGCTTGAACGCCGCCCACGAAAACCAGAGATGATCGGCGTGGACCACCGGTTCCAGCCGCTTGCCCTCGTTCGGACCGCTCACGGCCAGCCCAAGAACGTTCCACTCACTGCCCGTTTCCTCATCGAAGATTCCATCATCGCGCGATGAGAATGTGAGTCGCACGCCATCCAGGACCGGGAAGAACACTCCGGTCCCGCCTATATCCCTCGATTGCGAAATCGTGCCCCGGTCAAGTGCCGAAACGGTGCCGGCCGCCCAGAAAACGACGATATCCTTGCCGCCCACGGTGTCATGGATAACCTTCTGCACTTCCAGCTCGGTATAGGGATACGCCACGTCGCCATCGCCGACCGTGACGGTCACCACACGGTCAATCGGCCTCAACCGATCGTCTAGTTCTCCGTCGAAGAGAAAGGGGCTTCCCTCGGTTGTGTCATAGCCGCTGTAGGGGTTGCTGCCGTAGCTTCGCCGAAAGCCCGTGTCCCGGCTGAGCACATCAGCGTCCGGGAAAGTGGCCTTGAAAACGGCCCACGAAACGATTGCCGATGGCAGGAAAGTAAGGCGCGATCCCACCATTTCGCCGGCAATTGCGTTGCCTGTCGCCTGCTGCCACCACGACTCTGTTTCACGATCCCACATGATGAGGTTGCTCGCCCGCAGATTTCCGCTTGTGCCGAAACTGAACGTGCGATCGCCGACTGTGCGGGAAAAGGTCAGCGCCGTATTACACAACGGACAAAAAGTGACTATCACGGGCTCGCCGCCGACCACATCGTTGACGATCTCGTGCCAGGTCAGAATCTGAAGCGGATAGGCGCGGGCCTGGCCGTTCAGTTCAACGGCGATAACCGGTTCTCGATCGTCGAAAAACTCGTCGCCCTCAGCCATGGTCATGAACCGTGGATCCCGAATGGGCGGAATACCGTCCCGCGGAGGCCCGCCCGACTTTACATCCCTAAGGTCAATAGTCTTGCGAGAAAAGTCCGTCTTCCAGCCGCTGGAGTTCCAGCGATCGGCACGTCCCTTTTCATCGTCGGACAACGGCACCAACTGGACCTCCGGCACGACCGGCGTCGGCTCTGCATCGTCTTTGGACTTCGGTTCCGACGTGGTCGTCGCCTGAGTGCCCGTGGGCGTACTTTCGACCGCCACGATCGTCGCCTGGCGAGCGACCTCCGTGGGGCTCGCGGTGGGGTTTTGTTCGGGAACCGCGGAGGCTGTGGACGTTGCTGCCTCAGGCTCGGCGGTCCGCGGTGATTCGGCCTTGACTTCCGGCCCGGTAGACGCGTTCTGCCCGTTGCAGGCGGCGATCGTCGAAGCGGCGGCGGCCAAAATAATGAAGGAAATCGCCCGCCGACGCGTGATCGTCTGCTTCATGCTCGAGTTTCTCCTGCGTGCGGGGCATTTGATTCGGGATTGGATACCCGCGTACGGTCTACCCGAGAGACGATACCGAACGATGGAATACGGTCACGGTGAGAATGCGCACAGTGTTTATCAGAACGGGGCCGCAAAGCGGAGGCGCGGACGACAGACCACGCGGCTGAACTAAACCCCGCGCGCCTCGGCCCCATGGAAAACGTCCACGCCGCCACGCAGCACGCGTTCGTCCGGGTCCCATTCCACGCCGGTCGGGCTCGCGAATAGGGCGAATCCGGCCGAATACTCCTGGCGCAGTGGCCGAAGCGTATGGCCGCGATCCTCAAGGTCGCGCAGGACCTCCTCCGGGAAACGATCGTCGATTGACACCCAGTCGGTGCTGCAGTCCACCCTTGGCGCCGCGATCGCCTCCTGGATGCCCATGCCATGATCGATCTTGTTTGAGATTACCTGCGTAACGGCGTTAGTTATTCTCCGGCCTCCGGAGGCCCCAATCGCCAGGTGCGGGACATCGCCTCGCAAAACGATGGCCGGCGTCATGTTATTGAGACCTCGTTTGAGCGGGGCGATTGAGTTGGGTCGACCCGGCACAGGATCGAACCACATCATGCCGTTGTTCATGACGACTCCGGTTCCGGCGGGCACAATGCCCGACCCGAATCCGGCCATGAGCGTGTTCGTGAGCGAGACGAAATTGCCGTCGCTGTCCGCGGCGCACAGATGCGTTGTGCTGCCCGACGGCCCGCCGACGCCGCCCGTTGCCGGATGATGGCCGTCGACGGAGCCGGCCGGAAAATCGGGCGCTCTGTGCTCGGCGTCGTTTATCAGTCGCACACGCTCCTGGGCGTACCCTTCGGAAACCAGCCCGTCCCATGGCACCTCCACAAACCTCGAATCGGCCATGTACTGGAACCTGTCGGCGAACGCGAGCTTGGCGGAGCAGATATACGCATGCAATCGATCGGCCGAAGCATGCCCCATGGATTGAACGTCGAAATGACGATAGACGTTGAGCGTCTGAATGGTCGTCGGCCCGGCACAGGCAAATGGCGGGACATTCACCAGGGCATCCCGGTACCTGGTCGTAATCGGACTCTGCACTTCGGCCCGGTACTGGGCGAAATCGCCGGCGTCCAGGATGCCGCCGCTGCGCCGAATGCCGTCGCTTAACGCCGCTGCTACGTCACCCCTGTAAAAATCGTCAGGGCCGGCGTCCGCCAGCGCCTTCAAGGTACCGGCGAGGTCCGGCTGCTCGAGCCGGCCCGGCTGAATGCCGTCGCCTTTGGGAATATGCCCATCAGGCAAGAAGATGCTCGCAGCGTCGGCGTCATTCACGACGCGTTCGGCATTAAGGGCGAGCACAAATGCGTCGTGCCACCCTATTTGGAATCCCTCACTGGCAAGCCGGATCGCCGGACGGATTACGTCGGCCCAGGGCATGGTTCCAAACCGTTCCAAGGCGAGCGACAGGCCCGCGACCGCACCAGGAATGCCAATCGACCTGGGGCCGGCGAGGTTGGCGTCGTCCTTTACCTCAACCCAGCCGAAGCTTCCGACGGCGCCGCGGCCGGTCAACTCAAACATATCCTCCCGGGCATTGCCGGAAGCTTGCATCGGAAACGCTACGACGTGCACAGCGCCGCCGGTGGCAACGGTCATGTATCCACCGCCGCCGAGACCGCTCATGGCCGGCTCGACGACTCCGACGGCAAGACAGGCCGCCACTGCAGCGTCTATTGCGTTTCCGCCGGCCTCGAGAATCTCCACACCGGCCGCGCTGGCGTGCGGGTGCTTGGTGGCCAGCATGCCTCGTTCCGCGACGGCCTCGGTCTTGGACACGGACCAAGTCGTGAATCGGCCAGGGATATCAGGCCTCGAGGCCGCTCGGGCTCCGGCCCGGGAGATCAAACGAGGGGGTCGTAGCAGGCGACCACGCGGCAAGGCGCGTTCTTCAGCACGTGGCTGGCGGTTGGGCCCAACTCCAGGGAATCGTGCCCCAAGTAGCGGCGCGTTCCGATCACCACCAAATCCGCGTCATTTTGCCGCGCGTGCTCGACGATGGCTCCTCCGGCCGAGCGGGCCTGAACGACGGTCGATTCCGGACTCATCCGCGAATCGTGTTTCTTCAGGTACCCTTCCGCATTTTCAATTGTCTTGTCGCACTCACGCAGAGCGGCATCGTCGGATTGATTCAGGCCGCGATCCCAACCGACGACTATCACATACAGCAGGGTCAGACCCGCATGCAGCCGCGACGCCTCGTCGGCGGCGATGTCGAGAACCTGATGATCGTTATGACTACCGTTGATCGTGGCCACAATCTCACCGCCCGACATCTATCCCACCACGCCCCGCAGCACGTCCAATAACGAAGTGGTTACTGGCTCCACACGCTGCATGCTAGCCGCCTCCACTGGCCGCCGCGGGTGACTCGACGGAGCCATCAACGGCCGCGTCTCTGATTTCCCGCTCAAGTTGACTGGCAACGTCGACGTTTTGCTTCAGAAACTCTCGCGCCGCCTCGCGCCCGAGCCCAAGTCGCGTCTCTCCGTATGAAAGGTGGGCGCCGCTCTTCGACAGTATGCCGTGTTCCAACCCCAGGTCGATCAATCCTCCCTCATGCGAGATGCCCTCCGAGTACATGAGGTCGAATTCACAGACACGGAAGGGCGGCGCGACCTTGTTTTTCACCACCCTCACGCGCGTCTTGTTGCCTATCACCTCGGTGCCGCGCTTTATCTGACCTACGCGGCGGATATCGAGACGGACCGAAGAATAGAATTTCAGCGCCCGGCCTCCGGGCGTCGTTTCAGGGTTGCCGAACATGACGCCTATGCGCTGGCGGAGCTGATTCAGGAAGATCACGGTGCATTGCGATCTGGCGATGCTGGCAGTCAGTTTGCGCAGCGCCTGCGACATTAGACGGGCCTGCAACCCCACGTGGGAGTCGCCCATGTCGCCTTCTATCTCCGCCCGGGGAACCAGCGCGGCCACCGAATCGATCGCCACCACGTCAACGGCGTCACTGCGAACCAGCACCTCTACGATCTCCAATGCCTCCTCACCCATTCCGGGCTGCGAAATAAGAAGCTCGTCGATATTCACTCCGCATTTCGCTCCGTAGGCGGGGTCGAATGCATGTTCGGCGTCGATTAGGGCGGCAGACCCGCCGGCCTTCTGCGCTTGTGCGATCACGTGCTGAGCCAAGGTGGTTTTTCCAGAGCCCTCGGGACCGAATATCTCAACCACCCGACCTCTCGGCAGGCCTCCCACTCCCAATGCCAGATCGAGAGCGATGGAGCCGGTCGAGATGACATCGACCTCCCGAAGCGATTTTGCGTCCATGCGGAGGATCGAGCCCTGGCCAAACCGCTTTTCGATCTGGGCGATAGCCGATTCGATCGCCCTGTCTTTTTTGTCGTTGGCCATAACGGCCTCTCCCTCGCCCTTGGACAGTCGTTGCATTAGACCGGCTTAGATAATAGTAGTCCTCGTGCAGCGCCTTGTCGCAGAGGTGGGTCCGGGCGTGTGGGTCACTGCGGTTCAGGTACGATGCTTGGAACGCGAGTCAACTTCTAGACCGACATCAAGGACCTTCCGATGGCCAATAAGCGTCGAATGACGGCAGCGCTGCTGTACGGACCGGGCGACATTCGCGTAGAGGAGAGGCCGGTCCCGGCGCCGTCCCGCGACGAGGTCCAGATCAAGATCAGCTACACGGGTATCTGCGGAACTGATCTCCACCACTACGAGGGCTGGGATTTCGGCGATGTGCTATCGAAACCCGTGCCTCCGGCAATCCTCGGTCATGAGTTTTCAGGGCTGATAACCGAGGTCGGCGACTCGGTGAATGCCCTCAAGGTCGGAGACCGTGTCAGCGCTCAACCACAGGTCTATTGCGGAGATTGCGAATTTTGCCAGCGTGGCAGTCCTAATATGTGCACCAATAAGACCCATTTCACCAAGGGTGGGTCTTGGGCCGAATACATCGTCGTGAACCAGCGATCCGTCTTTCTGATTCCCGCGGACGTACCGCTCAAGCTGGCTGCGCTTGCCGAGCCCCTGGGCTGTTCGTTCCGAGCCGTGGAAAGGTCCGAGATCAAGCCAGGCGACAACGTATTCGTGGCGGGCGGAGGAAGCATTGGACTGATGATCGCGCGACTCTCGCGTCAGATGGGAGCAAGCAAGATCTTCGTATCGGAGCCGCGCGAGTCGAGGCGAATTCTGGCCGAACAGATGGGGGCCGATCGAGGAATCGATCCGTTGAATGAGGATGTCGTCGCCATTCTCGAGCATGAAACCGGAAACATTGGCCCCGATATCTGCTTTGAGGCGGCGGGCCTTCCGCAAACCGCAAGACAATGCGTCGATCTCGTCCGCCGGGGCGGCACGGTCGTATTCATGGGCGTCGCCAACCCCGAGGTTAGCCTGGAGCTCAGTCAATTCGACTTCTTCGCGAAGGAGCTGACCGTCAAAGGCAGCTTCCTTCTCGTGAACACGTTCCCGACGTGCCTCAAAATGATGATCGATCTCGGACTTGACCCGATTATCACGCATTCATTTCCGTTGGAGGAGGCATCGAAGGCGGTGGAAACCGCACGGTCCGGCGAGGGTACCAAGGTAATGTTGGCGGTCGGCTAGCCTGGGGTGGATGTGGGACTGAGCGGCTCGGAACATGCGTGAACGCGGTGAGACCGGCTCGAAGCGACGGGACGCACATCCGCAAAACAGCTCTCGAGCAGCGCTTCATGCGACTGGGCAGAGCTCTGGACGACCAAAAAGGTCCCGCCCGCATCAAGAAGCCGCGCCGCCTCTTGAATCAGCCGTCGCGCGGGCTCGTGCGATACGTGCGGCCCAACGTGGAATGGCGGGTAGCAGGCGATGATATCGAAATTCCGATCGGCAAGATTCTCGCCGAAGTAGCTTGGGAACACGTCCACGTTGGCCAAGCCGTTTAAACGCATGGTCTCCCGACATGCCTCCACCGCGGGAGCGCTGACATCGACGGCGGTAACGAGCGAATCCGGCGATCTTATGGACATGGCGGCGGCCACAGCGCCACTCCCGCATCCAAGGTCGAGCTGACGTCCCGATGCATCCGGAAGAGACTCGATAAGCATTCGCGACGCGTTGTCGAGCACGCCGTCGGAAAAGACGGCCGGATGCCGGGCGACGGCAACGTCTCGCCTTCCCGACTCGAAACCGAAACTGCCGAAATCACCGACAAAGATCGGTCCGCCCGGTGGATCACCCCTTTCTCGCCGCGCCTTGACGATTCCCGAACCGCCCTCAGCGCGCACGTTCGAGATATTTCCAAAGGTCGACCGGAGCATCCGGGCGAAAGTACGCAGTCCCCGGCTGGTCTGGCCGCACAAGTACGCCAGGCCGCCCTCGGCGAGTGACATCCAGGCGGCCCGCACCAGAACTTCAACGGAACGGTTTCCCAGCCAGTACGGGGCGCGAACGACGGCGATCTCGAATTGTCCGGCCTGGTGTCGATCGATCCCGAAGGCGCTCCGAACTTCCCAGTCGGCGCCCTCGAGGTTCGCGCGGGCTGACCGTTCCGACCCAATCAGATGAGAGTTGCACGCGCCGGCAGCCGCCGGGATCATCGATGAAATCGCGCTGCACAGCCCGCCGTCCCAGCCGCAGAGATCGATGATCGCGCCAGACTCTGCCGAAATCAGGCGTGCCAGCGGATCGAGGTGGCGATCCAGAAGTTGCCCCGGACAGTCGCCGCTGGCGACCACGGACAGCGAATCACCGCCAATTCTTACGCGTCTCTTGCTTGGTAGCCAGAGAGATCCCTCTTCCGTTCCCACGCCGTGCTACGCGCTGCCGAGCGCACGGAATATCACAGCGCCCAAGCTGCCCCAGACCAGGACGTATTTGAAGGCGTTACCGAGCCACGCCAGTGCGAAAAACCGCCATAGGGAGTACCGCACCGCCCCCGCGATTAGTCCCACGACGTCGAATGCCGGATTGGGCACGGCGGCGAGCGCGAAGATCGCAAGGCCCGCGAGTTTGTTTCGATTCCTTAGCACGGCGCGAATCCTCGCGTAGCCTGGCCCCCGCTCCACCAATTGCTTGCTGGTGGCGCCGACCAGGTAGGCGATCAACTCTCCAGCCGTCTGGCCCGTGGCCGCCACCAGGCCAACAACGTAGGGATCGTCCAGCGCCACGCCAATACTGACGACGCCCAGGGCGGCGGGAGCAGGCAGTATCACGGTTGCCGCGCCCACGAAGCTCAAGATGAGAACTGCGAGGTACGACTGACCCGCAAAGCGTTCTACGGTGTCCGTATAGATGACCGAAAGAAGCGCGACCGTCACGATGATCAGCATCGTGAGAACCTGCAGCGACGCGGCCGGTCCGCACCGGAATCCGAACGTGACGGCGACCCAAACGGCCACCGCGGATCCGGCAAACACGCCGACGACGACCCGAGAATCGACGGCTCGCATCTGATCCGCCAGCACGATGGTCAGTACCGACACGAGCATCACGGCCGCAAGAACCGCCCCTGCCGCGTACCAAATCCACCGCCCACGCTCCATCACTGGCGCGTCGGACGATTCTCCGGAGGGGTCGCGAGGCCCGACGGTCTCTTCCTCCATCACCGGAGTCGAAAGATGGAGCGCAGACGTTTACAACCTATGGACGCCAGCCCGGATTAGCCTCATAGAAGATCTTCGAGACCTTCACCAGCAAGATTCTTGACAAGCTCGCCCACGAGTTCGGATTTTTTTCGCGAGCACACCAATAACGCATCCTCAGTCTCGACGATCACCACGTCCTCGAGCCCGACGACCGCCACCAACCGATCCCGACCATCGACCAAGCATCCCCTGCTGTCGTGAAATATGACTTTCCCGTCCAGGCGCCCCGTTCGGAAGTTCTCCCCATCCGGCTGGGCCACTGTGTAGGCCGCCGACCAGCCGCCGATATCCGCCCACGGAAATGCGCCGGGCACCGTCAGGACGTTGTCCGCCTTTTCAATGATGGCGGTGTCGATCGGCATCGGATCGACCTTCCGGTATTCCTCTGCAATGACTTTTCCCACGCTTTCCGTCCCCATTGCGAATCGAATTCGGGCGAGCGAATCGTAAAGGCCGGGTGCGTGTCGCCTGAAGGCCTTGTTGATGGATTCGACCCGCCACGCGAAGTAGTTGCTGTTCCAGAAATACTCGCCTGAAGCCACATAACGTTCAGCCGATTCCCGATCGGGCTTTTCCCGGAATTCCTCAACGTGGAACACGTCGATTCCCCTGTACGCGCGAAACTTCTCTCCGCGGTGAATGTACCCGAGGCCCGTATGAGCCTCGGTAGGCTCGATTCCAATGGTCACCAGGTGGTCCCCGCTTCGAGCCGCGTCGGCTGCGGCGAGTAGGGTTCGTCTGTACGCGTCGTCATCACCAATGAAATGATCCGAACCGATACTGATCATCGCCGCATTTTCGTCGACAGACCCGATCCGGGCCGCCGCCAGACCAATCGCCATGGCCGTATTGCGGCCCTGGGGCTCCCCCACGACGTTTTCACCGGGTATCTCGGGAAGTTGATCGCAAACCGCATCGACCTGGTCCGCCAAACAGATCACAAAGACACGGCTAGGTGACGTGAGCGGCGCGATTCGCTTGTAGGTCTGCTGAATTAGGCTCCCACCCGGGATGAGGTTCAGAAGCTGTTTGGGCGTCGATTTTCGCGATCTCGGCCAAAGCCTCGTTCCCACGCCGCCGGCGATTATCGAGATGTGCAGGTCTTCCGGAAGCGCGTCCGTCATCGCTGGCCCGTCTTCATTCGATACCGAGCTCGCCGTCAATCGGGAATTGGTACGCATCTACTTTGCCATCAATAACGTCGGCGATGTGGATGGAGCGACCGGCCTCGCTCGACTCGAAGAGCCCGTACACAATCGCCATGGCCATTCGTCCCTCGGCGATGCCGACCTCGGGCGTAGCCCTTCCGTCCACACATTCACTCAGCTCGAGGTACTCGAGCGCGGTTATCTTTCTATCGGTTTCGTTGAAGGGAAAGTCGTAGCCGCCCAGGCGGTCGCCACCGAACAGGATCGCGGCCGGCCGGTCCAGGTGAAAGTCCGGCGCCAGGTCGAGCACGTCCTCGCCCACTATCGGCTTTTCGGCGCCACCGTGGCTCACGGCGAACTCCTGTCCAGACCGATCCGGCGGACACGCGATGCTGCCGTATTCAAAGTAGAGCTTGCGTAAGTGCGTTGGCTCGCCGCGTCCGGCGCCCAGCACGAGCGTCCACTGAGCGAAACATCCGTCGCCGAGATCGAAAAGCCCCACCGCTGAATCTTCCGCCGTCACCGCGAAATCGCTATCCACATCGCGATTTACATGGTCATAGAATGCTGAAACCTTGGACTCCGAGCGCCGCAAATCACGTTGGCGCTCGAGCAGTGCGGCGTGACCCACGACCGATTTGGGCGGGCTCAGGAAATACTGAAGGATGTCCGCGTAGTGCACGGCCACGTCCAACAGGATCCCACCTGCTGCCTTGTCGTGGCGCCACGTAGTGATGAATACCTCGCCGCCGGGGCTCAGGCGAGTCTCGATCAACAACCTCGCCGGTCCCAGAATCCCCGTATCAATCACAGCCTTTACGAGCCGGTTCATGGGGTCGCGACGATAGTTCTCCGCCACCGAAACCGTCTTGCCCGAATTTGCGGCGGCTGCTTCGATTTTCCGGCTCGCCTTCATGGTTATGGCCAGCGGCTTCTCGACCATCACGTGGACGCCGCCGGCCAGGGCTTCGGTCACGAGCCCATGATGCGACTTCACCGTCGTGACCACGTCAACCGCATCCGGATGCAACTCCTCGATAAGCGCACTCAGGCGCGTGAATACTCGAGGACGACTTCCAAAGAATTCGGCGGCTCGATCCGCGACCTCCTCGCCGCGATCCGCTTCAACGTCGCAGACGGCCACAAGCTCCCATGGTGACAGGCCGTAACGGCGCAGTTCGTTAAGTCCGTGAAGATGGCGCATGCCCATACCGCCGCAACCCACCAGCGCAAGTTTCATATTGGGGTCGGATCTAGTCGCCACTGGGCAAATGCCCGACAGCTCTGGATATCATTGGCCCTGAATTTCCGAGAGAGGAACGCGGATGTACGACCTTCTGGTGGCGGGAGGAACAGTAGTCGATCCCGACCAGGGCCTCAACCAACGCATGGACGTGGCTGTGCGCGGCGGACGTGTGAGCGCAGTGGAAACGCAAATCGATACCGGCCTCGCCGATCGAACCATCGATGCGTCGGGCCTGATTGTCACACCCGGCCTCGTGGATCTTCACGTCCACATATACGACGGAGTCAGCCACTACGGGATCGCCGCCGATGAGCATGTTCTGCCTAGCGGAGTGACAACCGCCGTGGATGCCGGATCCGCAGGCGCTTCGACCTTTTCTGGTCTGCGCCGCTACATCATCGACATCACCGAAACCCGCCTCCTAGCGTTCCTGAACATCTCCGGCATGGGGATGATTTCGCAGCAGGTAGGCGAACTCGAGGACCTTCGCTGGGCCGATCCCGCGGCGGCGATAAAGGTCTGCGAGGACAATCGGGACGTGATCATCGGAATAAAGATTCGGATAACGAGGAACCTCGCTGGGCCCAACGTGCTGCAGGCGCTGGTAAACGCCCGCGAAGCAGCCGAAGCAGTGGGGCTGCCGATCATGGTCCATCCCAACGATCCGGACGGCTGTTCGCTTGACGAGGTGCTTGCGCATCTCAGGCCGGGAGATATCGTCACCCATTGCTTCCACGGCAATGCTGAGGGGATCATTGGCGGCGACGGCCGGGTGCGCGAGACCGTAAAGCGAGCTGTGGATCAGGGGGTTCGCCTCGACGTCGGCCATGGGCAGGGCAGCTTCGATTTCGATGTCGCAAAACGGGCGCTCGCGGAAGGTATTGTGCCCGACACCATCAGCAGCGACCTTCACGTCTACAACCTCCACGGCCCTGTCTTCGACCTGGCCACCACCGTCAGCAAATTCGTCCTGCTCGGTCTGGACTTGCCGGATGCGCTGCGACGGTGCACCGCGGCTCCCGCCGAAATCATGGGCATGAAGAGTCGCATCGGAACCCTGGCCCCCGGCGCCGAGGCCGACCTGGCCATATTCGAACTGACTGAAGGCGCCCACACCTTCGTGGACTCGGAAGGGGTCACGCTGCGCGGTGACCGTAGGCTTATCCCCAAAAAGGTGATCAAAGGCGGCCGCGAGTTCGAAACCGTTGCGCGCGCCTAGCTTTCAGTCAGGCGAGCGTGTACTCGATCACCGTTGGGCGCTTACGCCTGAACGCCGCGCGAATCGCGCGGCGAAGTTCATCGGGCTCGCCGACGCGCGTACCGGACGCTCCAAACGAACGCGCAAACTTGACGAAGTCGGGCGTAACGAGGCTGCAATCGATGGTGCGGTTGTGCGAGCGTCGAAAAGCCACCTCCAACTCCATGTAGCCCTTGTCGTTCAGGACCACGATCGGCAGGGGTTGCTTTAGCGCCAGAGCCGTGGAAAGCTCCTGGGCGGTGAAGAGGAAGCCACCGTCGCCGACCAGGCAGACCACCTTCTTTTCGGGCCGGGCGACCATGGCGCCTATCGCCGCCGGCAGCGCGAACCCCAGCGTCCCGAAATAGGTTGGAAACAAGTAGGTCCGCGGCTCGTACGTCGGAAAGTGCCGCGGCCCCTTATAGCAAACGGATGTCATGTCGTTGACGAGGGTGCCGTCGCGCGGAAGCGCATCGCGCACGGCGCCGAGAATCCCCACGGCGGGATCATCCGAAGCAGCACGAGTCGAACGTCTCAGCCCCTTGACTTCCTCAAGGCGTCCCGGATGCAGTTGCCGGGGTCTGGTGGGAATGCTCGCCGCGATCGCCTCAAGCGTGGGCCTGGCGTGGGCATGGATGCCTTTTGACGCCGGATAATGCCGGCCGATTATGCGCGAGTCGATGTCGATCTGGATGAGGCTTCGAGGAAGAGGAAGCTGCCAGTTATCCGTATTCCTTGCGCTCAGCCGCGAACCGATGACCAGCACGAGATCGGCGGCGGATAGCAGGCCGTCGAACGACGGGTCACCGCGCCACCGGCATCCGAGCGAGAGGGGGTGGTCCTCGGGAATCGCCCCCTTGCCGTTTACCGTCGTGAACACGGGCGCCGATAGCTTCTCGGCCACCTCCACCAGAGCGTCGGAGGCGCCGGCCGCAATCAGTCCGCCGCCAGCCAGGATTACCGGATTCGCTGCTGCCACAAGCAGCTTAACGGCCTGCCGGAGAGCTTCGGCATCCGGTCGCAGAGCTTCGGGCGACGGCATCCGAGGAATGGTGACATCCGCAGTGCTGTCCACGATGTCGATTGGTATTTCAATCGAGGCCGGACCGGGACGTCCGGCGCGCATGTTGTGCAGCGCATCGGCCACCACCACCGGTATATCGGCAACCCGCCTAACCCTCCTGTGCCATCCGACCACCGATCCCAGCAAGCCGGATTGGTCGCGTAGCTCATGCAGGAAACCCACATCTTTACCGATCATGGAAGCCTCAAGCGTGGTGCAGACGTGCAGGATGGGCGAAGACTCCGCCTGCGCCTCCCCTAGCGAAGTCGCAATGTTGGTGACTCCTGGTCCCGTTATGGTGAGCGCACAGGCGATCCGACCGGATACCCGCGCATATCCATCGGCCATGAACCCCGCGCCCTGTTCATGACGGCACATCACATGCCTGAGTTCGGGGTGATCCAGCAGCGCGTCGTAGATCCCGGCAGTGTGGACGCCTGGGATTCCGAAGATCGTGTCCACACCTCCCTGAGCGATGGAGGCGAGAATCGCCTGTCCACCGGTCATCTGCGTCACAGCGACACCCCGTCCGAATAGTGAACCGTCACGGCACGCGCAGCCAGACTCAGAGAAACTTTGGGCCGATCCACATTCCTGCTCCCGTGCTCGCGGCCACGATCGCCACGCCGACAATCCAGCCACGCGGCCCGTCACGCCACAATCGGATCGGCATCGGCGTGGAAGCCAACAATAGCGCAGCCGCGGCCCCCAGGCCGCCTCCCTTAAGCACCAGAAGCGAAGCTATTGGCAGATCCATGCCGGTACCGCGCTTGAGAGCAGTGCCGATAAGAGCCCCCAAAAGGGCGCCAAGCCAGGCGGTTCGACTGAAAAGATCGAACCCGGCCTGATAGGGCACGAGCACCGCCAGCACTCCGGCGACCGCGCACGCCCCGATGAACCAAAGCGCAAGATCGTCGAACCTATCGCCCAGCAACTTCCACAGTCGCTTGGCCTGGTCAATCCACCTTGATTCCGAAGGCGTCGCGCGCCCGTCACCGATCCAGGCCGTCACGGCTGACGTCCGCTCGCTCTCCGTTGCGAAAATCGAGCCAACCGCTAGCGCCGCGAGGGTGAAACCAAGTCGAGACAGACCGAGCCGCAGGTCCATCCCGAACGAGCCGAACATCGAAGGCAGTACGAGCACGAGACCAGCGGCCGCCGGAAGAACACGCGAATTCGCCGCCCTCCGAGCACTGCGAGCGGGCGACGCAGCGACAATTCCCGATGCGGCTATCAGGCCCAAGATCACCCACGGCGCAAGTGTTACGAGGAAATCCCGAAACTTGATGAAAATCGCGAGCAGGTCAGCCGGCAAGGCGAGTTAGCCTGCTACCGAGTCCAGCTGGCGATCAGATCCTCGACTCGCGACTCCATCTGTCCCCGGTTGAGGATTCCGGGGCGGATCTCGCCGACGACGCCGTCGGCTCCCACGAAAACGTGGGTAGGAAGCATCCGCACTCCAAATCGCGCGCTGACGGTCCTCGATGGATCCATGAGCGAATCCCAAGAGTATTGCGACAGGAAGTCCCTCACCACGTCTTGCCCTTCGCCTACGTCGATCGCGACGTAGGTCAGGCCGCGGCTGCGGTATTTGCGGAGGACCGCCTCGGTATCCGGCGCTTCCGCCCTACACGGCCCGCACCAGGTGGCCCAGAAGGTTATCCACCCGGGTCCGGACGCGACCAGGTCCGAAAAACGCCGCGGGCTACCGTCCAGATCGTCAAGCACGAAGTCGGGCACAGGACCGCCGACGCGAACGGTGGACCCACCTGAAGCCGAGGACACGGCCACCGGTTGAGAGGAAACGAAGCCAAGGGTGGGGTCGACCTGGAAAGCCGTAGCCGAAAGGGCGACCATCACGCCGGTGGCGGCGACCGCCACAAACACCGCTAGGGGCGCCGCTCGTAACGCGGCGAACGCCGCAGTCATTTCGGCAGATAGGGTGACACTTCCACAAGCTTACCAACATGGACTCAGGGCGCCGACGGATCGGACGCCCGGTGAATTGCCATTAAAATCGTCGATGATGCCCCCACGCCACCGCCGTATAACCAATGCCATTACGTAGATCCCTCCGGGGCAAAATCCGAAGAAAACATGGCCGCACGGGAACGCTCCTAGCCATCGCCGCCGTGCCAGTGGCGGTAGGCCTGGTCGTGGTTGGATCGATCGTTGCAGCCCTGGCGGTGGGCACGGCGGTGGTCTTCGCCGCCGCGGCCGCCCTCTTCGACGATCTGCCCTCAGTGGAGGGCGTCTCTGGCGTTCAGAGCCAGTTTTTCGAGAGCTCTACCGTCTATGCCCGCGACGGAACTGTTCTGGGCGAACTCATCGGCGAGGGACGGCGCACCGTGGTATCGCCCGATCGCATTCCGCAGCTGATCAAAGACGCCACGATCGCCGCCGAAGACGCGACGTTCTACGAAAATCCCGGCGTTGATCTTCGCGCGGTGGCCCGTGCCGTTTGGCTGAACCTACAGGGCGGATCGATAATTTCCGGGTTCAGCACCATCACCCAGCAAGTGGTGAAAAACACACTTCTGAGTCCCGAAGTGAGCGTGGAGCGAAAACTCAGGGAGGTGGCTCTCGCATATCAGCTCTCTCAGCGATTTTCGAAGGATGAGATCCTTGGTATCTACCTCAATCAGAGCTATTACGGGCAGCGGGCCTACGGAATCGCGGCCGCGGCCAGCACCTATTTTGACAAGGATCTCGATGAACTGACTCTGGCGGAAGCGGCCATGCTCGTGGGGATACCCCGAGCGCCATCGACCCAGGATCCTCTGATCAACGAGGTGGCGGCGACACGAAACCAGCACAACGTGCTGAATCTGATGATCAAGAATCGACTCATAACGAGCCGGCAGGGCGAGGACGCCAAGGCCGAATCGATTCAGTACAGAACCCCAGAGATCCAAATCGGCCCCGGACCGCACTTTTTCAACTATGTCGTGGACTACCTCCAAGAGCGGTACGGATCGGAGATAAGCAGGAAGGGATGGTCCATAACCACGACATTCGATCCGTCCGTGCAGGCGCAGGCCGAGGCTGCGGCCAGGGAGCACGTGCGGACGTTGGCCGAGCGAGGCGTCGGCAACGCCGCCGTGGTCGTTCTCGAGCCCGGGACCGGTCAGATTCTCGCCATGGTCGGTAGCCTCGACTTCACCGACGAGGGGATCGACGGCCAGGTGAATATGGCGATCGCCCCGAGACAGCCAGGTTCGGCCTTCAAACCGTTCACTTATCTAACCGCCCTCGCCAAGGGGTACAGCCCCGCCACGATGCTGCTGGACATCAAGACCGTGATTCCCATTCCCGATCAAGAGCCGTACGAACCGACGAACTACGACGAGAAATTCCGCGGCGCCGTTCGGCTACGGGTCGCCCTGGGAAGCTCGCTGAACATTCCCGCCGTCAGGACCCAGTTATTCGCCGGCGTCACCGATACCCTCGATACCGCACGGCGAATGGGCCTCACGATTAGCGGCGGCGTCGAACGTTTCGGGCCGTCGCTTGTGCTGGGCTCGGCCGAGGTTCCGCTGCTCGATCTCGCCGCCGCCTACGGCGTGCTCGCCAACGAGGGGCTGTACGTTCAACCGAATCCAATCCTTCGAATCGAGGACAGTCAGGGCAAAGTGATCGAAGAATCCAAGCGGCCCGAAGGTGCGCGGATTATCAGCCGCCAACTCGCGTACGTCATGACGGATATCTTGTCCGATACGGAGGCCAGAATCCCCGGTTTCGGCAGCATCAGGAATCTCACCCTCGAGGATCGCCCGGCCGCCGTGAAAACCGGCACGACCAATGATTTCAGAGATGCGCTGACGGTCGGCTACACACCGGACTTCGTAACCGCCGTATGGGCCGGAAACGCCGACAATTCCGAAATGGACGGCGTCTCGGGGGCGCGGGGGGCCGCACCGATTTGGAACAGCGTGATGGCAAGCATCCACAAAGGGCTGCCAGTGCGGAACTTCGTCCGGCCAGAGGGCCTTACAACGTTGGAAGTCGACGCCGTGTCCGGCCTCCTGCCGAGTCCGTACTCCCCCAAAACCGTCAAGGAGATCTTTATTCCCGGCACGGAACCGACGCAGATGGATCAAATTCACCAGCCGATTCGGATCCACAAATTGACGGGCAAAAGGGCTGGACCGTCCATACCCGCCGATGAGGTGGAGCTTAAGGTCTTCCCCGTGCTCCCACGGGAAGCCGAGGCCTGGCAACGTGAGCAGGACGAGGACTCGCCCTTCCAGCTGCCCTCCGAGGAGATAGCTACCGTGCTGGACTCGCCTCGGGAGCTGCCCGACGTCGCCATCGCCATTCCGTCCAACAAACAGCAGGTGCGCAGCATCCTCGAAATACTGGGAAATGCGCGGGGACCGGGATTCATCGACTACACCGTGGAGTTTGGCGTCGGTATATCGCCGGTCGATTGGATCAGGATAGGCGCCGCAAGCGCCGAGCAGCGAAGCCGTCAGCAACTTGCGGCCGTGGACACCATTCAGTTGCAGGATGGCGTACATGCGCTCAGGCTGACCGTTCGGAGGGAAGGGAATCTCGTCGAGAGGGCGTACCGTCAGTTCGTCGTCGACAATAGTCCCCCCGAAGTGGCGATCACGGGCGTCGCGCCCGGCGCGACGCTCCCGCGCGGCCAGATCGCGTTTGCCGTGGACGCCACCGACAACGGCGAAATCCGATCCGTAATCTACTTTGTGGACGGGGAGTTTGTGGCGGAGTCGCGCACTCCCCCGTATGGGATGACGTGGAGTTCCATTCCCGGTTCGCACACGTTGACCGTCCTTGTACAAGACGTGGCCGGCAACTTCGCGGAGGCCGAACCCGTCCCGTTTCGGGTCCCTTAGCGTGACGACGCCCTTCCAGCCCGCCGAGGATCGTCAGGAGCGAAATCGGGGAAACAGATGCCGCGAAGCCCGGTGATCGTAGACGCCCATCTCCACGTATTCTCCGCGAATAGCGTGAGATACCCGCTGTCGCCGCTTGCCCCGTACGATCCGCATCCAGCCCCGTTGGAGCAGCTCATCATCACCATGGGACTCAGCGGCGTGGACGTGGCGGTGGCAGTGCAGCCTCAGCCATATGGTTGGGACAACAGCTACCTCTCTGACAGTCTTCGGGATCAGGCCGATCGGCTCATTGGAATCGCCCTCATCGATCCAACGTCACGCGAAGCGCAGTCGGAACTGCTCGAGCTTTGCAGCGATGGCCGGTTCCAGGGGTTCCGCCTTAACCTGGAACGTGATGACGATGGTTCCTGGCTTGGCGACGGCACCGTCGACCCACTTTGGCAAGCAGCCGCCGACCGTGGATTTGTCGTGTGCATGCAGATTCACCCGGGTCACGCGCGGTCCCTCAGGGACCTGGCCTCGCGATTTCCACGCGCCCGTTTTGTCGTCGATCATCTCGGCAGGCCCGATGTAGCCGAGGCCGATCCTTACCCGTCATACCGGCCGATCCTGGAACTGGCCGACCTCGAGGGTGCCCACATAAAGCTTTCCGGGCTATTCCATTCGTCGAGACGTGACTACCCTTACGAGGATGTCACGCCCTTCGTCAAGCTAGCTTGGGAAGCCTTTGGATCGAGACGTATGCTCTGGGGAACAGACTTTCCCAACGTTCTGAGTCGGTGCGGTTATCAGGCGGCGCTCGATCATGTCAGAGACGAACTGCCTTTCCTGTCGGATGACGATAAGGCCTGGATTCTCGGCAAGACGGCCGCGTCGATCTGGCGCCTACCCGACGGAAAGGCCCCGCGGCTGAGGTAACAAATGTTCAAAAATCTTCTGCGCGCCAACCCTCCGGGCCGGCGGGAATCGGACAGAGACTATGGCGACCGCCTCCCTCCCGGCCAGCACACGGTGACGAATTGGCCGGTACTTACCTACGGTGAAACCCCGAATGTTGATACGAATGACTGGGAGTTCTCGATATCGGGACTCGTGGAGCGAGAATTCTCGCTCCCTTACGCTGACTTCGTAGCAGTGGGAAGCAAACGCGTGCACGCCGATTTCCATTGCGTGACGAGGTTCAGCGTGATGGACAATGACTGGGACGGCATTCCCGTGACCGCAGTACTCGAACGGGCGGCCCTGCTTCCCGAGGCATCGGCCGTAATGATCCATTGTTACGGAGGCTATACAACGAACCTCACGCTGTCCGACCTTGACCGTCCAGAAAATCTATTCGCCCTTCGACGCAACGGTGAGCCGCTCTTGCGAGAGCACGGCGGCCCGGTTCGCCTGATCGTGCCGCATCTTTATGCATGGAAGAGCGCGAAGTGGGTCAACGGACTGCAGTTCGTAGGCGATGATCGACCCGGGTTCTGGGAAGTCAATGGGTATCACATGCGCGGCGACCCGTTCGAGGAAGAGCGCTTCGGGTAGGCGCGATCGGCGCGGGAAGCTGCAAATCACCCCGGACTCACTGCTTTGACGCCTCATGATGGGCTAACATTTGGTCGGACTGTTCGGGTTCGGGTCGATCAGCTATCAGCAGCGCCATCGGGTTGGGCGCTCTGCCGATCGGTTAATGTAGCCCAGTCCGGCCTAGGCCGAACCGCATGGGCCTAGAGCGTTAGGGAATTAGTGGGCAATATCGCACGCTATCGGCTTTTCCTGACATTCCTCGGGGTTCCCATCGTTGTCGTCGTCCTGATAGTTGTTCTACTCAACAATGTCCTCCGCGGCGGCGACGAAGAACCTGGCGGCACCATTCAAGCTCCGGAGACCCCAGCGCTCGTCGCGCCCACGCGGGCGCTTGTCGAATCGACCTCATCGCCGGCCACGGTCGCCGCCGATGCAACGGTAACGCCCACGCCATCGCCTTTACCCGTTGCCGCGAGCACACCTACGCCAGGTCCTCCCCCCCCGCCGACGCCAACTCCGACAGCAGCACCCACCATCACCCCAGATGAATATGAGGTGCAGCCGGACGACACGCTGTCAGATATTGCAGAGCTTTTCGGCCTTACCACCGAGGAACTGGCGGAGATTAATGAAATCGAAAATGTTGACGACATCCGTGTCGGAGACAAGCTCATCATCCCTCAGCCGGCCTCCGGCGGCCAGCGCACGCCCCGACCGACTGCAACCGCAACGCCCACGCCGATTCCGGCAATCGTAGATGCAGATGAGGGGCTAAACGCCCGTGCGGACACCACGACTGACAGTGAGGTTCTCGAGGTGCTTCCCAGCGGCGCCGAGGTCCTACTTACGGGAGAGCGCGTGACAATCGACGACATCGAGTGGGTGGCGCTCGTCGACGGCGGTTGGGTGCAGAGCCAGTACCTGACGATCGAGGGCGAATAGCCTAGAAAACATCGGCGCGCCAGAACGCGAACTCGCGTTTCTTGAAAAGCGCTTCCAACAGGGCCTTCTCGGCACTTCCCGCACGGTCCGGTACGGACCCGGTGAATATCAGCGCCCAAAGCTCCATATCCGATAAAACCAGAGGATCGGAGTCCTGCATGGGCCCGATATGTACGGTGCTGTCCCGCACACTCAGCTCCGCGGAATCGGCCCCGACTCTTACGCCCACCAATCCTGCGCGATTATCACCGCGCGACGAAAGGGCAGATGCGAATTCTGGACGCAGTGACTTCAGCAACGCCCGCAGATCGATTATCCGCAGCATCATCCGGTTGTCGTCGCGCGAGCGCGATCGAATTCCAATCTTTTCAAACATTTCCTTTGCCCTGCCGGGCACCGGCGCCTGACCGGAAATGCTCTGGAAGCCACGTTCCCCCGCGTCTTTGACAAACCACGTCAAGAGGTCGGCTTCACCGTCGGCCTCTTCAGCCGCCAAGTCGCTGATGGAGTAATCATCTTCCGGCCCGACACCGTCAGGCGTTTCGAAATAACGCGCCCGACCGTATCCGACTATTCGGCCTTCCCGTTCAAGCACAACCGACGATTCGGGCCTCTCCAGCATCCAGGTCACGTTGCCCGACCACCAACCAAGCGACCGAACGAAGGGTCCTGCGTAACCGGAGCCGTACTCGCCGTGGAGCGCGGCGACCCAGATCAAATCGTCCTCGGGTTTCAGCGGACGGATTCCGGGATCGGACGCCCCGCTGCGACCTGCAATCACGTCGGCGACATACGTCGTTACAGGCAAGGGATTCCAACCGAGCGATCCGAATGGCTCGGTTTCATCGCTGAATACCATCGAAATGCCGAAGCCAGCGCTCGCCATTCGAGGAAGGGCGGCCTCGAGGAGCGCCCGGACGTGCCCGTGGCCCCGCTCGGCCGGGATCGTGGCTACATCCGCCACGCCGGCCACGCTGACCATCGATCGCCCCACACGCATCTCGCGCGGCAGGATTCGTAGATGACTGACGACCTTCCCGTCCACCAGCGCCGCCAGCGAGTTCTCGCGACTCGACGATGGGTCCAGCTCCAGCCGGGCGCGTATCCAATCCTGGCTTCCTCCGGATTCCTGTTCGAGCAGCGCCAGCACCTGGTCGTAGATCGCATCGTCATCGACTGTTGCGATCTCCCGATTTCCCATGGCGTGATTAAGTCTGGCGGATCGCTATAGCCACTTGCCTACGAAGTCGAAGGCAAGCCGCCCGCTGAACTGGTGACCCGCGTCGAATTCGTCGCGAGCGAGCCGCTCGGGGACCCCTGCCAGCGCGTACACGCGCTCGAGCACTTTGTGCGCCTCGCGCGACTGCTCTATCGGGAAGCCCTCATCGCGAAGTCCGGACTCGACCAGCAAAGGCCGCGGCGCGATAGTTCCGATTATGTCGGGCACGTCGGCATACCGATAAATGCCGGGCAGGATTTGCGACCCGCAGACGTTCCCCATCTCGAGCGCGTACTTGGCGAACGTCGTCAGGTAGCAGCTGATCACGGCCACCTTTATCCGTGGGTCGACGGCGGCCAGGTACATAGTTCGGGTACCGCCAAAGGACAATCCAACGCACCCGATCCGGTCCGGATCAACGCCGGGCGTATCCGCAAGGACGTCAATGCCCTTGATGTCGTCCCAGATGTTGCGGGCCATCAGGCTGACTCCGAAGAGCATCGTTCTCAGGAAGTTGACATTGCAAGGGTCCCTCCGGCCATAGCGCCCCTCCGCCTCGCCCTCACCCGGACTGCCGAATCCAGCACTCCGTTCGCCGAAACCCCGCGCATCCGGCGCGAGCACCACGTATCCGCGCTTGGCGAATTCGAGCGCGTAGTTTTTGTGGGGCTCGGATCCTTCGGAATCGCCGCTCACACTTGATTTGCCGATTCCGTGACCGTGCACGGCTAGCAGCGCCGGAAGATCGCCATTCGATCCGGCACCATCGGGAATGAACAGGTAGGCCGGTACATCCACGCTCGCTTCGGTGCCGTACACGATCGACTTCCTGGTAACCCCCTCAATCTCCTGGGTCTCGAGGGTACGCAGATTCAATGGGACGGCCGCCGGCAACGGCTCCATCAATTCGTAGAGTCTGGCCCGAAGCCGCGATCGCCACAGGATCCACTCATCCTTCGTCTCCGCCTGGAAGGCTAGGACTCGCTCCGTCTGGCGCTCGAGTTCGTCGATGAAGTCATCGATGGAGAAGTGGGCTTCAACGCTCATGTTTTCCAGTTTTCCTTCAAGTATTCGAGAACGCTTGGAGCGTCTTGCCCGAAATCACGGAATCTACTGCCATTGTCCTCCACGCTTATCCGAGCATCGTAGCCCGTGGATTTGAGCGCGCTGAGAAAACCGGGGTACGGCGCGTCCCAAACCGTTGGCTCCATCCCCGCCAGGGGCGGAACGGGCACATGGACGTGCCGGAGGTCATCCCCCGCGAGCGATACGGACTCCAGCGGATCGTCCTCGTGAGCCATATGAAACAGATCGGCGAGGACTTTGATGCGCGGTTGATACACACGACCCGCCATATCCAGGGCCTCCCCCACCGTGTTGATGTTGTCACATGCCCGTTTGTAGAGCGGCTCGATGGCCAGGGTCACATCGTTCCGATCGAGCTTCGGAGCAAGCATTTCTAGGAATTCGGCGATCTGATCCAAGGCCCTGCGTTGGTCGAACCCGTGTGGAGTGGAGCGAGCGCCTCCGCTGCCAAACACGACGATCCGAACCCCGATTTCGCTCATGCGCTCGAGCGCCGTGTCGAGGTACGTGTCCAGCCTCGCAAGATCGATCCGATTCCCTACCACCGGAAGGTCTGGGGGAATGAATACGTTGAGAGCCTCTACGGGGAGTCCCACGTCCGCGACCCGCTGACGCAGGATCGAAAACGTCGACATCGGACCTTCCGGAGCGAGGGCGCTGACCTGCATCTCAGCAAAGTCAAAACCCGCATCCTTAACAGCCTTTAGCCTATCCGCCGACGTGCAACATCCGAACCGCACGCGCTTCACTCCTTCTCGCGACGCTGATGCTCGCGGGCTTCACTTCCGGCGGGCCAGCGCCATCCAGTGGCAGTTTCGCTCGGCGCCTGTGCTGGCTTCCGTCGACACCTCCAGGTGCTCGAGCGCCTCCACCCTGAAATCAACGTCCAAAAGGCCCCTCACGTCCTCATGCGCCGCAAAGAAATGAGGGATTCCGGCCTCGTGTCCCGCCATGGGAACGAACGTATTGTCCCCCAAGCGCCGCCCCGATCCGAATTTGCTGCTTCGCGTGGACTGAAAGGTGATCATGGCGATTCCGCCGGGCCGCAGAACGCGCGCGGTCTCACCGATGGCACGCACTACGTCGCGCCGCGTGGCGTGATAGACCACATTGAACGCCAAGACCCCGTCGAAGGTCTGTCGGTCCATGGGCACAGCCGTCATATCAGCCACCGCAACGACCGCCTGCAGCCCGCGATCGCGAAGCCGATCCAGCGTCATTCGCACTCCAGCGGTACTCAGATCCGTCGCATAAACATCAAATCCCGCCTCAGCCAGCAGCGCGGTATGGCGTCCGATTCCGCAGCCCAAGTCGTAGACGCGCTTCGCGCCGTCGGTTTTGAGCCTTCTTGCGAAGTCCTCGACATGACTGGACGGATCTTCCCAAGCCCGGATCCCATCGCCCAGGGTCTCCCAACTCCACGCCTTTCGTATGCCCATCTACCGAGTTCCCTGATTACCCATCGGCATCATCAGAAACCGAACGCTCTCTCGGAAAACGCCCAATAGACCGAATAAACCCCGACCCGGGCCTGCTCGTACGTGACCGATCTCCGAGATAGATGCTGCCTAAATCGCGCCTCCGCATCAGTGCCCGCAATCTGTACTACGGCGGGGTTCTCCGATATGGACACCGCGTGCGCGGCTGGAAGATACCGGTTCCAACCTATGTCAGCGCCGTTCATGATCGCGGATCCAAGCACTTTCTCGCGGCTTTCGAACATCACCGGATAAACGGTCCAATAGTCGCCGTAGAACGCGTGCAGCTGGCGCCCCGTAAGGAATTCGGACAGCGCGGAATTGGCGCCCGCGAGCGAGATCGGACCATCCCACGGCAGATTCAGGTCGGATTGTATGCGGACAACTCCGATGAGATTGACCGCCAGCGCCGCCGTCATCACCAGCCGTCCCGCTGCGACTCTGATCCTGCCGTTCGAGCCCAATATCAGTCCAACGACGATCGGCATGGCGACGAACATTGGCATGAGGTAGCGCGGCTCGGTGAGAAAATCCCTGAACCGGCTGAGTGAGAAAAGAATCGGGGTGACGATCAGCGCCAGCAGCATCGGGGCGCCTGCATCGGCTGGGAGTCGCAGCCGCAACATCGAACGGATCGCGCGCCTTCCATACCAGAGGGTAAAAGCGAACAGCATTGCCCCTACGGCGATCCCGATGCCGTTCCACCAAACCGTCGACGCGACAAGTTGAGCCGCTTGGTCGGGGTTGCTTGTCGGCTGCGTAAAGCCGAGCATTATCGGCGCCGCTACTCGGAAAACGTCCCTCAACGCCAAAACCGGACTCGGGAGCGCGGCGTCGGACCGGGTGAGCAATTGAAGCGTCACCCACTCGTTTTTCAGGTTATGCGCGATAAGCGGCCCCAGCCCCGCACCGAACCCAAGGACAAAAGAGACCGCCGGCGGTATCCCGCGAATCAGTCGGCCCGGCCGGACGTCAAACGCCCGAATCCCCTCGATCGCGAGCAGGCCGATCACGATCGCCGCGACAACCCAGAAATAGAACATCACGGGGTGATTCCAGAATCCTGCGCCCAGAAGTAATCCCAGGGCGCCGAACGCCGGCCACCTCCAGCCCCGGTAGGCAATGCCATGGATTACGAGTAACGCCGCGGCGCCGAACGCCAGCACGATCACGTACCCGGATCCCGCTTTGAGTTGCCAAATCTCGAGAAACGCGGGGCCAATGGAAGCGTAGAGCGCCGACCACCGTCCGACTCGGGCTGAAAATGCCGCCCTCCCCAGCAGGTAGGAAAGCGGGACAAATGCCACGCCAAAGGTCATCGCCACAATGCGAAGCGTCAACGCAGACGATCCAAACAAAGCAAAGGCTGCCGCCGTCAGATACATCTCCAGAGACCCGTGGGGTGGATTTTCATAGTCCACGAGCGGGCGGGCGCCAAGCAGCCAGATGTGCCGCGATTGCAGTCCAGGGACGGCCTCGTCGGCGGAAATCTCGGACAAACTCGTGAGCAAAAGGCCGAACCGCAGGGCAATGGCGCCCGCAATGCAGGCATAGACCCACCACGGATCGAAGTTCGACCGTGGCCATCC
The DNA here is from genome assembly GCA_963663595.2 of Chloroflexota bacterium. Classification (GTDB taxonomy): domain Bacteria; phylum Chloroflexota; class UBA11872; order UBA11872; family VXNJ01. The sequence goes on from CAXXGZ010000003.1 coordinate 1,890,068, forward strand.
GCGAATTGCCGCTGGGACCTGCATGGGGCCAGTGTAGTGACCCGGGCAGGCTCGATCAGATCAGATGCTGTCTATCCGGATATGGACGGCGTAAGCATCCGCACCGTGTCGGGATACCTGGACATCGTGGTTCCGCCGCCTATGAAGTAGATCTTCTGTCCCCAGGGGGCATCAAACAGCGCCGTCGCCCCGTCGATTCCCACGTCGACGAGGCCGAGCGGGAGCCGCTCCTCGTTTCCATCGACTCCGGCCTTGATTATCGGCCCACCGGCTCCCTGGAACGTGGCCTGAAAAAACTGCGGATCGGGGCTGCGATTGTAGATGACCGTGGTCACAAAACCCGGTCCCGGCAAGTCGATTCGGACAAGACCAAAGTACCGGTACATTGCGGGTCCGTACCGGTTCGGGGTCTTCGTGCCTTGTAGATGATTCGTGTTCTTCAGGAATTTCAGGGCCGTCCTCAGCGCCACGTGGCCCGTGCTGCTTCGCAGATAGTCGCGCATCTCGAAGACCGCTATTCGCGCCGCACCGGCGACGAGGGCGTTTGAGTACGCCTGCACCAGGAAGTGTTTTTGTTCCTCGGGTGTCGCCACGAGGCCCCCGTTTTGCTTGGGATCGATCGGCTGCGTGGACGTCGGCACGCCCATCTCCATCAACCAGACTTCCTTGCCCACCATCCCTTCGGAATTCAGCGATTCGCGGTACTTCTTGATCATTTCCCCCACACGCTCGGGCTCCTTGTGCAGGTTCACCGACATGTGATCGAAGTAAAACTGATTGTCGGCAGCCGCCGGGTCACCCCTGAGGGCTTCCAAGAAATCGTGCCAGAAGGACATTCCGGTCTTGTCCTCGTCGCAGACCGCGTCCACGATCCCGAGGCTTCCGAATATGACGCCCAGATCGGGGCTCGCGTTCTTGACCGCGTGCCATCCGGTCCGCAGCAACGGGAGATACTGGGCCGCGCGCGGCTCGGCATTCCAGGAGAATCCGGGATGAGCCTGCACGCAAATGTCAGGCTCGTTCCAGATGGTCCAGTGGGCTACGGTGTTCCGGTCGCCAGCCGCCCGTTGGAATGTCCCGTCTTGATTCTCCGCGGTCGTGGTCGGCATCCGGCTTTTCGCCAAGTGATGCAAGAACCAACCCCAGTGGTTGTTGGCGTCGTTCCAAGGAAGATTCAACCCCGCGGGCGGTATCTGGTTGCCCTGACCACCGTTGGCGTAATCTGGAGTGCGGAACGCCAGCCCCACCTGCTCCAATCCGGTGCGGTAATTACGGTCCGTGGCTGTCAGGTCAAACTGATTCTGGTCGAATCGGGTCATGTTGTTCCACTGGTACTGCTCTCGCGTCCAGGCGACGTTGAGATCCGTCACGTTTTCAAGTTCGCCATAGATCAACAGGTCGCTGGTAAGTACTCCGCCAAAGCGGCGATCGGGACCCAGATCTCCTCCGGGAAACTCCGGATCGCCAAATAGCTCACGTGGTTTCTGAACGACGATTTCCAGCGTGCTCCCCGCCGGCGCCGCGGGACCGTCGCTGATTTTGTCTTGGGCGCCGGCATCGGGCCGGAGCATTCCCCACTCGTTGTACCAGTCGCCCTGGCCGATAAGCACCGAAGTGCCGGCGGGTCCGAAGTCATTCGTGACGTAATGCTGAATCGACACGCGCTGGGTCATGAGCGTATTAATGGGCCCGGCCGGCCGTACCACCGAGATCGGCACGCCATACCGCGCGATTCCGGCTCCCAGGTTTCCGTCCGGGGCGAAAAAGTTCCGAATGGCCGGGTCGGCCGACAGCCAGAAAAGCCGGGTGGCATCGTCCGGAGCGCCAACCTCCACGCCTGGTAATCCGCGTTCGATCATCGTCGGACCGCGGCCCGCGGCCAGGAGAAGCTCGGTCAGATTGTGAAGCTGGGCTGTTGCCTGTCCAGGGGTATGGACAAGCATTCCCTTGTTGAAAAGCTGAAACCAGCTTCCACCATCTTCCTAGGCCCTCGAAAGCGGGTTTCCGAGCACGGAGTTGCCGCCAAGCGCCTGGTAAGCGGTCCAAAACTTCGGTCCGACGTGATAATCAACGACGTAAAAGCCGCTTCCGGAACCAATCTCGGACGGGAACCAGGCTCCGAAGCCCATCTCAAACGCGATTGCGGGAAGAATCCCGGGAGCCAAAGCGCGCACAGGGGACCCTATTCGCAGTCCGCCTAGAATGGGCGCCAGCGCGGCGCCGAGCTTGAGAATATTGCGCCGGCTGAGCGTTCCTCGAATGGACTTCATATGCAGACCTGCTCGTGTTTCTCTGAAATGCCTCCCCAAAATCGCCTCGAACCGGAGAGTTCTCCTAAAGATTCGGTCCCGATGGCACGGGGCCGCATCCCCAAGGCGCGTGGGAATGAAAGGATAGTCCACTCGTGCAACTAAACTGTTTCCCGCTTTACCATTCGCGGCGCACGCAGTAGCGCGATGCGACCGGTCGACGATGAAATCCTGCCCGTGTACTTCGCCTCCGGCGAGCCGACAGATCATGCCCACCCGCGGTCGGTAGTTCATCATCTTGGGCTCTGGCACCCCACCCTCGCCATATGGATCGTCCGGCGTATCCCCGGTGGCTCCCATACGCTCTTGTTCCAGGAGCGGCATCGATCTCAGGTAGCATGGCCAGGGAAGCTTGATACGACCACCGCTGGGCACGTGGTCGCATCGGAGGAGGACCCGCTCCGGGAGATCGAGGAAGAATTGGGAGTCCGACCCCAATGGAAGGACTTGATCTTCTTGGGCGTCCGGCGATTCGATGACACCGACAGCTATCACATCATCGATCGGGAACTGCAGGAGACCTATCTATGGATCAACGAATTGCCGATTGACGCTTACAAGCTCCAGCCTGACGAGGTCGCGGCCATAGTAGAAATAGAACTTAGCCAGGCCCGAAGACTCCTGCGCGGCGATCGTGAGACCGTCTCGGCGGTTCGGCATGAGACCGACAAGGCCCCGAAAAAGACTCAGGTTCGGATCGAGATGGTGGTCCCGGATCGGGGTGACGGTTACTCAAAGCTCCTCACGGCCGCGACCCGCCTTGTCAGCGGGGCCGCCGACGCCGCTCCCATCGACGGCTGGCTTCCACACCCGATATCGCGACGCCAAGTCGAGGAAGAATAGGCTTCGAAGTGCGCTCCATGGATGATTTCGAAGCGCTCGTAGAGGAATCAGTCGATTCTCTTCCCGAAGAGCTTCTGGAAAGGCTCGAAAACGTGGCCTTCGTTGTGGAGGACAGGCCGGATCCGAATGACCTCGCCGACATGGACGAGCCTCCGGACGTCGAGTTGTACGGCCTGTACGTAGGCGTTCCAATCAGTCAACGCCACTCGGGCTACAGCCTGGTCGTGCCCGATCGCATTGCGATCTACCGGTCCGCTCTTCAGCGAGACTTCCCCGGCAAGGACGCTTTGTTGGAGCAGATTCGCCGCACGCTTTTGCACGAGATAGGTCATGCGCTCGGCATGGGTCACGACAAACTGGCCGAGTTCGGCCTAGCCTAGGGCTGGAACCGCAAGCTAGAGGGCGACGGAGCCCGCCTTCCGTTGCGCGGACCTTCGGGTTCGGGAACGCCGCTGACTTTCCGTCAGGTCCCTGTGCTTGGCCACGTACTCCCGATAAAGCGCGACGAATGTGGCATGGCTCCACGTCAGCGGCGAAACGCTCATGGGAGCGTTTGAAAATGGATCCACCTGCTCGGCAAGAGTTCCCGAGGGAAGAGCCCGGTCCAGCACCCATTGCATCAGCTCCCTTGCGGGAGCCAGATCGCCCACATCCGATGCGACGGCCACATACCACTGGGCAAGCCACATCGTGCAGATAAACCATGGATTTCCAGGCACCTTCTCGATATCCGAGCTCACCTGGTGGTAGTAGTCATTTTCGTAACGGGCTAAGCCTCCCACCTGGGTTTGCACCCAAAGGCGCTCCTTGACACGCTGCATCGTGGCCACGATCCGCGGATCGTCCGCCGGGAACATACCGAAATAGAACAATCCGTAAAGGCTGGAATCCACGACCATGTCCTGGGAGTAGCCACCGGACCCGTCAGGGATCAGCCTCCGTACGAACCGACCTTCGGTCTCGTCGAAGAACAAGCGTTCGGTTGCCTCGCGAATAGAAGCGGCGGCCTTCCGATAGCGATCCGCGAAATCATCTTCGCCAAAACCGCGCGCAAACATGGCCGCGGCCTGAAGTCCCGCCCACACGGTGGCCACCGTCCAGGCATGGACTCCATGGCGCTCCTCCCACAAATCGTATGAGGCGGCCGGAAGACCGGAATCCGGATCACGAAATTCGCAGAGGAACTCGGCTGATTTCTTTATCAATCCCGCGTACAAGGGCTTGATGATCTCGACGTGGGAGTCCCGCTCAAACTGCCTTCCCAGAGCCCAAATCACCAGCGCCGTCTCGTCTTCCTGTATCGGAAGTTGCAGATCTCCGCTGGCGGTGGACCACGGATGCCACGAACTCCCTTCAGATCCGTCCGGCCCGTACTTGTGGGCCATGAACCCATCCGGACGCAGGATGTCGGCGCAGAACGAGTAAAACTGCTGGGTCAGTGTCCCAAAATCCGCCTGACCCATTGCGTCGGCGACCAACGCCCCGTCGCGCGGCCACATGTAGCTGTAGACGTCGCGATTGAATTGCATGTTGTCAGTGTCATTGGCGGCAATGATCGCGCCGCCGTTGTCGATCTGCGTTCGCACTATGAGGAGACTTCGGTGATAGAGGTCCGTCAGGCCCTGGTCGAGATCTGCTTCACCGGTCCGGGCTGCGGCCACCCAGAAGCGCCAATAATGCTCCGTTCGATTGATCAGCCGCTGAGCACCGGCGCTCCGAAGGGACTCGTTGTGATAGCGCAGGGACCGGTAGTCGTCCGCCACCGATATCCAGTAGCAGACGGTTTCACTCCCTCCTGCCGGAAGCTCGAGATAGGCCGCGCCGGTGCTGTCAACCGAGCCCTGAGACACCAGGTTGCCCCCGAGTTCGCCGTTCTCGGCATCACGCCATGTTCCCTCCAGGCCGCCAACCGAACTCTCGCCAATTGCAAACGCGTCCCAACCGAAGCCTGAGGGCTTTTGCAGATCAATCCAGAACCATAGCTTCCGCTTGTAGTGGATCAACGAACGCGGCTTTGGATCCAAGTACGCCGTATCGCCGATGTGATCGCCGAAGATATCGAAATCCTGGTGGAAGAAAAGCCGCACGTTGCGGGGGGTATCCCTTAGATTTCTGACCTCGACTCGCCTCAAATAGATCGGACGATGAAAATCAACGCAGTCCGCGCACCGCAGCTCAATTCCCAGCGCTTCGTTGCGGAGCTTCACGTCCGTGACCAGCGTCGATTTCGCGTAGCCAAGGTCACGCTCCCAGCCCGAGTCCTTGATCCAACTGAACTCTCCGTCCACCCAGATCCCGAAGTGGCAGCGTGCGCCAGACACATGGTTGTACAGCCCAACGTGCGGGTAATAGAAATCGCGGATGAGATATTTCTCATCGAAATTGACGAGCATGGAGCCGTTGCCGATGGCGAGATCTCGCGGCATGCCGACCTCCTAGGGAGCTGTGTGAAGCACTGACCGGACGTTTACACGATAAATCGCGTGAACCTGCAGTGCGAACGCTTCCCGAAACACTACGCAGGGAAGGATGTCGGACCCAATTTGCTCAGCCGCGGCCGAGAATCCGGCTCAGAAATCCCTTCGTCGGCGGTGGAAAGACGCCCATTCGCTCGAGCGCCCGGCGCATGCGCTTCTGCTCCCGACGCGCCCAGTCCCACGTCACACCGGCCGCGACGCCGATCAGCGAGAAGCCGACTACCGCCCAGGACAGGGGCTCGGTCACGAATTTGCTGGCGTTTTTGGGCATCTGCTGGCCGCGGAGGAAGTTGGTGGCCATGGTTTCCGCCCGCTGCGCCGGCTGCTGCGTTACGTAGTACGCCGAACCGGCCACTCCCACGATGGAAACGATCAGAATGATGCTGCAAATCTGGGCGAGCGGCGCCAGCCACTGCTTACTCATCCCTCTCCATCGGCAACCACCCTTTATAACGGCCGCGCGCGACTAACCACTTCAGGCCGGACGCGATCGCCAGTCCCGCATCTATCCGAAGGTTACACCCGGAAGTACTCTTCAAACTGAGCCCTAGCGCACACAGACGCCTCGCAATCACACCCGCCGAGGCATTTTGATACGTAGGCAGTGCATTTCTCATCGGCCTAACCGCCCTGGTCATCTTTATCCATCCTTCGCGCTGTTGAGTCCCTGCCAGTTGCCAACAGCCGCGCCACCTGTGACGCCGGACCGCGTCCCCGTTTTCCACAGATCCTTCCACAGCGCTTCCTGCGACACTGCAGATTTGACCATTACACTTCTCTAGCCCCTCCAAGGGCACCACTCCAACCACTCGGTCATGCTTGTCGTAACGCCACCATTACCATTCATCATGCCCCGTCGGCTCAGCAGGTTTGCGGCTGCCAGACGGCACGATTGGCATACGGACGGGGTCCCAAGTGGGCGGCGGCTTTCGACGTGTTCGCACGCCGCGGCCGCGTTCGGCCGCGGCCGCGGCCACCGCTCAACGATCGCACCGATTGGCTACCCGGTCCTTCGTCCTCCAGATTTCTCGCGTCTCTGCAGACCCGCCGCGTCTCCCGTGGCCAAAAATCATCAACGATCCAAAAATTCCGCCGCTTACAGGTGCAGGCCGCGTTGAAAACGTCCCGGCACGTTGAATATGATGTTCGGGTTACGATGCTATTAACTTGCTACTTGCGTCCCATTTGGGACTCCGAATCATGATCGACCGAGGGACTTGGTCTGCTGCCCTGGGCCGTTTGCAGCTCGAGATGAGCAACGGCCATTTTGCAGCTTGGCTCAAGCAGAGTTCGTTCATTGAAGGCGGCGACGCGTCACTCGTCGTCGGTCTTCCAAACGCGTTTGCCAGGGAGACAGTAGACCGCAACTTCCGACCAATCGTTAAAAAAGTCATAGACGATATTGCCGACTGTGATGTGGTGCTTACGTTTGTAATCTCTGCCGATGACAGCTCGGCACGCCCGACGAGTTCGGACAAGGCACCGCCCGCGGTCCCCCGAATTCGTCTGCCGAACGCCACCCGGCCGGAATCCGGTCAGGTTGCGCCGCGCCTTGATCAACGCTACACATTTGACAACTTCGTGGCCGGCGAAGGCAGCAGCCTCGCCTACGCTGCCGCCCGGCGAGCGTCCGAATCTCCGGGCGCGTCGTACAACCCTTTGTTCATCTACGGCGGAGTGGGCCTTGGAAAGACCCATCTGCTGAAGGCCATGGGCCATCAGATCAGCGAAACTGACGCCGGCTGCGCTGTACATTTCGTGACTTCGGAGGAATTCACGCATGAGCTGGTCACTGCGATTCGGACCGGCCAAACACCAGCGTTCCGGGCCAGGTTTCGCTCGGTCGATGTCCTGTTAATGGACGACGTACAGTTCATAGCCGGCCGCGAGTCCACCCAACAAGAGGTCTTTCATACGTTCGACACGCTATATTCCGCCGGAAAGCAGATTGTTCTCACCAGCGACCGCTCGCCGCAGACGATTCACCCGCTTTCCGATCGGCTTATTACCCGATTCGGCTGCGGCCTGGTGGTCGATATTCGCCCGCCAGATTATGAGACGCGGAAGGCCATTCTGCGTTCTAAGACCCTTGCGATTCAGGGAGCCATACCTGACGACGTGGTCGACTACGTGGCCTCGAATGTGACTACCAACGTGCGCGATCTGGAGGGAGCCCTGACCAGGGTTCTGTTCGTGGCTCAATGCGCGAACGCGGACCTCAACGTGGAAGTCGCGCAACGCGCACTCCAAGGGACCGGGTACAGAGGCGCCCAGCGATTCCTCACTCTCAACACCATTGTGACATCAGTTGCCCAGTACTTTGACGTCTCCCCTCAGGAAATAACCGGCCCCAGCCGCCAAGCCCGCTTTACGAGACCCCGGCACATAGCTATGTACCTAATGCGCGAGGAGACCACCCAATCGCTTCCGGCCATCGGCGCCGAACTCGGCGGCCGCGATCACACCACGGTCCTGCACGGATATCGGAAGATCGAGCGCCAGCTGCTCACCGATCCGGAGATCCAACTCGCCGTGGAAACAATTCGTGGTACCGCCACCCGCGCAAGCGCTCATTATCCCCTCTAAGCATTCACAGGCCATTCACGTCCGTCCACACCGTTCATCACAGACACTTCACAACCAATGTCCGCGCCTGCTAAGGGAATATCATTCACTCATACACTTTCCAACAAGACCAACTACTACTACAACCATCTCCATATCATCAAATTAGATGTGGTAGATGCTGTGCACAACACATATGAATACACAACTTCGCCGCTATGATTCCCTTGGGATCACGTGAATGCGAGTGCTAAGTGGCTGAGTTTCCCAAAGTGCTGGTGGTGGCAAACCAAAAGGGAGGTGTCGGTAAGACGGCGACGGCCGTAAATGTTGCGGCCGGGCTTGCCGCGATGCAGCGCCGCACGCTGTTGGTGGACCTCGACCCTCAGGGGAACGCCACAAGCACCCTGGGCGGTAGAGACCGAAATCCGAGTGGCTACGAGGTGCTTTTCGGTGGCACCCCGCTCGGAGAGGCGACGTACCCGTCTGGACGGGCCGCCCTCGATGTGGTGCCGGCAAGCGAAGACATGGCGGCGCTGGAGGTTGAGCTGGCCGGCAGGAAAGATCGAAACAGGATGTTGGAAGCGGCGTTTGGGAATGGTGTGCAGGGGTACGCATTTGTGGTTGTTGACTGTCCTCCCACTCTCGGGCTGCTGACATTGAACGGGCTGATGGTCGCCGATGAAGTTATCGTGCCGGTGCAGTGCGAATACTTGGCGCTGGAGGGGTTATCGCACTTTGTGGCGACTTTGGATAGGGTGGGGGTGGCTCGGGGAGGGTATCCGGTGAAACGGAGATACCTGATGACCATGTATGACCGCCGCACCAACCTGTCTCACGATGTAGTGCGGGACGTGAGAAGGCACTTTGGGGATGATGTGGTGCGATTCGTGGTGCCCCGTACGGTTCGACTGGCTGAGGCGCCCGGTTTCCAGCGCACGATATTCGAGCACGACCCTACCGGTGCCGGCGCGTTGGCGTATCGAATGCTGTCGGAGGAAATCTGCAATGGAATCAGTGCCTAGGAGGGCGCTCGGCCGTGGACTCGAGTCGTTGCTGCCAGCGCAGGGTGAGGTAGTCATTCAGGCGTCGGTCAACAGCATTAGACCTGGACGGCATCAGCCGCGGGCGCGGATGGATCCAGCGCTGCTGGAGGAGCTTGCGGCATCGATAAGGGAGCATGGGATATTACAGCCACTTGTGGCCACCGAGGAGCGGGATGGGGCTGGGAGCTGGTACGAGCTTGTGGCTGGGGAGCGAAGGTGGCGGGCGGCACGTGCTGTGGGCTTGGCCACCGTCCCGGTAATCCTGAGGTCAGCCGACGAGGTCTCACGTCTGCAACTGGCATTGGTGGAAAATCTACAGCGTGAGGATCTTCGGGCCTCGGACCGCGCCAGAGCGTATAGGGCACTGATCGATGACTTCGGCTTGACCCAGGAGGGCGTGGCGAAGGGGGTGGGGAAAAGCAGATCCGCCGTCGCGAACACTTTGCGGATTTTGACGCTGGCCCCCGAGGCTCGCGATGCGCTCGATCAGGGACGAATAACGGAGGGACACGCCAGGGCGATTTTGGGCAAGGGCAAAGTTGGAGCACAGCTAGCTCTACTTCGATCGGTCTTGCGGCGGGGTATGACCGTGCGCGAGACCGAGCGTCTGGCGACCTCGGGCCGACACAAGTCCGTACAGCGCAGCGATCCGGAGACCGAGGAGCTAGAGCGACGGCTTCGGAACGCGCTCGGAACGAAGGTCCAATTGAAGCGAACGGGGGTGAGGGGGCGGATTGTCATCCATTTCTACAGCGATGAGGAGCTGGGTTCACTGGTGGGAACGCTGCTCAGGGCGAGCGATTGTTTCACGTGAAACAATCGCTCGGGAGCACCGGGGCTGCCGAAGAGCTTGGGCTCTGATGATCCGATGGGTGGCTCAGCGAAATTGGGGATCGGTCCGTCTTTCGTATACCTCTGTGCCCCGGCGGGCGCCAACGTAGTCTTGGGCAATGGCTGAAAAGGGTCGCAAGAGAGTTTCGAGGCGCCAGCGCCGACGCTCGGGCCTGACACGCGAGCGCAAGAGCGCGAGTGCGAGCGAGGTTGTCGAGAGGGTGATGCTCGAAGCGAAACGAGGAGCCGGTGCCGCGCCTGTCGAGACGCCAACCGCGGCAGAGTCCATCGTTGAAGTTCAACGGCAGGCCGAACCTTTGGGCGATGTGAGTTACGTCCCGCGCGACATACGCCGGATAGCAGTGCTGGCGACCGCAATGTTCGTGGTGCTGGCGGTGGCCGCGGTGTTGCTGCGCTAGGCAGGCGCGAGGGAGCCTGACCGCACTGGGGAAACGCTGGACGCTCGCTCGCTCATAGCCCGGAATTACGATCTCCGGGCCGCCGCTTTTGGCCGCCGCGATGGTGACGATTTTCCGATGCTGGGCCGAGTGCTCACCGGCAGCGAACCCCTGCTCGACGTGGGGTGCGGAGCCGGAGGCTCGCTGGACCGGTTTCTGACCCACCACGGCCCGGCTGGTTCGGCCGTGGGGGTCGACTTTTCTGAAGGAATGCTCAAACGGGCCGCGCATGGAACCCGGTCCCATGACCCCTCCGTGCTTATGCGGTGGGTACTTGGCGACGCCGAGGCCCTACCGTTTGCGGACGAATCGTTCGAGGTAGTCCTGAGCGTGAATTGCTTAAGCCATCTCAACCGCCTGGAGGCCGCCCTCAGGGGTCAATACCGGGTGCTGCGTAGTGGTGGCATCTTCGCGCTGAAGTTTCGGGGAGATCTGACGTTGGAGCGGCCCGTGGAACGGGCCATGAGGTCGGCACTGGCCCGTGAGCTGCCAGCGAAGAGGCTGGCCTCAATACTGAGCATGTACGAGCCGGCTTCCCTTGAGGCAGCCGCCGCCGCGGCGGTGGAAGCAGGCTTTGAAGCTGTCGATGTCTCGTCGGCGCGGGAGGACTGGATGGCTGATGCGGATGAGGAAGTGAGACGATTCCCGTCCATCGTGGGCTACATGCTCGAGCCGTTGGCGGATGGCGAGCGCGATCGGGTTCTCAAGAACTTTGCACAGAACCTACGCGATTCCGCGCGACCTGAGGGCCTGCCAGATTTCAACTACAGCGTGACGGTTACGGCGAGGCGACCTCTGTGATACCCATCGAGCAATTGTCGTAAGTGGCGCTTGTCCCGGTTGCTGGGGGCGGAGCGGGTGAGTCAAGTTCGCTCATCAGGCTCTGCACATGACCGTTGATCGCTTCAACGTGGGCCCGTATCAAGTAGGCGCCGTCGTTCCCGCGCGTCGGAGACGACAGCATCCCGTCGCTGGATATGGTCGCGGCGCGCATATTCTCCGTAGGAATTGATATCGCGGTCTTGAGGAAGACTATTAGTTCTCCCAGCGTTACGTTCGTGACGACCGATTTGCTGACCTCGCGGAGAATGCCTGGAACGGCGAGGAGAGTTCGCGGCGAAAGAACCTGGGTCTTGAGCGCCGCCAATACCTGCTGCTGGCGGCAGATCCGCGCATAGTCACCGGCGGGATCGAATTTTCGTGAGCGAGCGAACATGAGCGCCTGCATCCCGCTGAGGTGGTTCATGCCTTGCTGGAGCGTCAAGACGTCGGTCGATCCATCAGGGAAGAAGAAACGCTCGCTGAATTCCCGGTCCGCGTTGATGTAGGCACCGCCGAGAGCGTCGATTATTTGGGCGAAACCGTCGAAATTCACCGCCACGTAGCGATCGACTTCAACACCTGTGAGAGCGCTAACTTCGGCGAGCAAGGCGTCCGGACCTCTCGACGTGAAGATGTAGTTAATGCGGCTTGACCATGAGTCGCAATTCGAAATGCATAGGTCCCTTGGGATTGAGAGAATAAGCCCGTTTTCTCGAGCGGGTCGTAGGATTATTAGGATAAGCGCATCGGTGTTTCCATTCAGTTGAAGTGACTGATCAATACCAAGTAATAGGATGTTTTGAGCTGGTAATGGTGGTTTAGGCACAGGTTTCCCATCGTCGGCTTGTAGCTCCTTTATCTGGGCCGGCACTAATGCGTAAGACGCTCGAGTAGCTGTTGGGAATGGGGTCAACCCCAAATTTGGTTGGATATTGCTGGGAACGGTACGGATGCCGAGGGGCACTTGGGTGGCGATCTTTCGCCTCAGCTGTGATGTGACAGGGGTGGGATTTGAAGTCGGGGGCGGTGCGAGGACCGGGACGCGGAGTAGGAGAAACAGCGCGGTTCCAAGGGCTGCACTGAAAACGACTGCGATGACGACGGGAATTAGAAGCCGTGGGAACGGTTGCAGGCTCGATTTTCCGGTGCTTGCAGTCTGTGCCAATGCCAATTCTTTGCTTTGGTAGTCCAGATAAAGTTTCGGTTTTGACGCAATTCACGGATAGTCTGCTGATACGAGCAAGAGGATCGGACAGCGGTATGTTTTTCCGAACTGCCGACCGGGTACCGACCTCAGGGTTGGCTTAAGTCCGTATAAAGCGGAGGCAATAGATTCTAAGTGAAATTGGCGTCGCTCTGGCCGTAGGTCTCATCAGGGCAGCTCCAATAGCGCCCAAGATGCTTGTCGCCTCACTTATCGGGCGCCTCCTGTTTGCCGTGTGGAGGTCGCGCCGGCGAGAAGCGATCTACTGGAGTTCTCGGGCGACCGGGCTGCCCGTGGACGACCCGCGAACTGTAACCACTGCGCGCAGGAGCATGGTCAACTTTGCCAGGTTCACGATGGACTTTGTCGACAGCGTTATGGTCTCCCATCGGGATCTGAATCGATTGAGAATGCGCAAGCTCGACAACAAGGAGGTGCTCGAAGATGCGGCCAAGGACGGGCGCGGACGTCTTCTCATCAGCGCTCATCTCGGCAACTGGGAGACACTCGGCGCTTGGATCTCTCTGCTAAAGCAGAAGCTGCACGTAGTCGTGCTGCCTCTCCCGGGAAGGAGTTTGGACCGGCTCGCCTCCGAAGTGCGTGAGCACGCGGGGTTCAACCTGATAGACACCGACGGCGCGGCGACGTACATAATTCGGGCCCTCAGGTCCGGGGAATGGGTCGCCATCCTCGCGGATCGACCCGTCGGCGAGCGAGGTGAGCTTGTCGAGTTCCTCGGTGAACGCGCCCGCCATCCAATTGGCGCCGTTAAGCTTGCCAAGCGCGTCGGGGTACCGGTGATCGTTGGGGGTTGTTGGTCGGTCGGAACCGACGGCTACGAGGGGCGGATCTTCGATCCGTTGGAAACCGATGACCCTGAGGTACCAGCTGAAGAGATCATGGTGATGGCAATGCAGCAGCTAGAGTCGCTCGTTACGAAAAATCCCGACCAGTGGTACATCGCGTTTACGTCGGACCCTGTCGAAGACTAGGGGGTTTAGGGCGGACGGTAGCGTCCGCCCGTTACCGATGGACGCTGAAGCTGGCCGCCTGGCGGCGCTAGAGGAGGCATCTAGTTACCTCCAGTCGCTCATTCGGCGGGAAGGAAATCGTACCCGACCGCTGACGGTCAGCGACTCCCGTCAGCGCGGCGTTGATCGTCTACAGCGGATGGTGGATTTGCTGAAAGATCTCGGGGACCCGCACCTCGAGTACCAAGTGGTCCACGTGGCGGGAACGTCGGGCAAAGGTTCGGTTTCAACCATGGTGGCCGCTATCGCGCGGTTTGCCGGTCTCCGCACCGGACTGCACGTGACTCCTTATCTGCAGACTCCTCTGGAGAAGCTAGTGGTCGACGATCGTCTGACGACCCCGGAGGAGTTCTGGGACCTCGTTGAATGGTTCAAATCGCGGATCAGGGACGCCGCCGCCGATGGCCGAACGGTTGATGCGCGCTATGGGTCCACGTGGGTAGCTCTCACGTTTGAGTACTTTCGGCGCGCAGCGGTGGAGCTGGCAGTCATCGAGGCCGGCGCCGGTGGAAGATATGACCTGACGAACGTTGTGAGGCCCACCGTGGCGGCCGTGACTTCAGTGGGCCTCGATCACGTCCTTTCGCTTGGTCCAACAATTGACGACATAGCCGACCACAAGGCAGGAGTATTTAAGGAGGGCGTACCGGCCATAGCCATTGACTCTGATGATCGGGCGTTCGCGACGCTCGAGAGCCGGGCGCTGTCCGTGGGAGCCATATTTCGTCCCGTGCGCCCCGGGATCGATTATTGGCCGGCGCCGGGCGATGGGCAGTGGCCGCGACTCACTTATAAAGGCCGCAATTTCGAGGTGACGGCCGCGGAAATCGGCCTACGGGGGGCGCATCAGGTCGATAATGGCGCTGTTGCGTGCGCTATTGCCGACGTCCTTGTCGAGGAAGGCTACCCAATATCGCAATCGTCGGTCCTTGCCGGTTTGAAGCGCGCGATACTTCCGGGCCGATTGGAGATTCTGGAGGGCGCGCCCGAGATCGTTCTGGACGGGGCGCACAATCCAGACAAGGCGGCTGCGTTAGCGTCTGCATTGGTGGCGTTGCGGGAAGGACGTCGTCTGGCGCTTGTACTCGGGGTGCTGGGCTACAAATCGGCGAACGGTATCGTCGCGGAACTCGCGCCAGCCGCTGATTTCATCGTGGCAACGGAGCCCCGCGTGTATATGAAGGCCGCTCTCCCGGCGGAAGAGCTTGGCCAAATCGTGAAATCGACTGGCGTACGGTTCGCTGTTCGGCCCAACTCGGATGACGCTTTTGAGACGGCCGCCGAATGGGCCGGCCCAAACGGCGTGGTATGCGTCTCCGGATCTCTGTATCTTGTGGGTAACATACGCGAGCGATGGTACCCATCGTCGGCGATCTCGTTGCAGTCGACGCAATGGCCCGTTCAACCCGAGTCCACTGCGCAACCGACCCCCGCCGTAAAACTCGGATAAACTCAGCCCCCGTCGTTCGGGAGGCGATAACGTAATTGGGTTTCGCAGACGCCGTAAAAGTCGTAAGAGAACAACGCAGGATCACCAAGGCCGAACTCGCACAGAGATGCGGCTTGGCTCCGTCGTATTTGTCGCGGCTCGAATCAGGTGAATACAAGAGTCCCTCCATCGAGACCATGGTATCTATCGCCCGGGGACTGGAGATGGACCCGCGCGATTTATTGGTTCTGAGCGGCTACGTGCCGGAAGACCTTGCCAAAACGAGTCGCGGCGTTGCGGAGGATCAGATAATCAGAATCACGCAGGAGTCCGTGCGCAGGATTCAGGAGGTGGCCCAGACTGCATTAACCGGATCGCGAAATGGAGACCGGATATCCGGCGCGGACGGATTCGATGCCCGCTCATTGGCGACGAAGCTGACCGATAGGCGTGATCTTCTGAGCCTCACGACCAACCAGGTGGCGCGCAGATCGCGAGTTCCGCTTCAGTTGGTCAAGGAGCTGGAAGAGGGAGAATTGGAATACGAACCACCTGAGTTCCGAAGAATATTGCGCGACGGATACGGCCTGAGCGACCAGGAAGTGGGGCTTTTGCGGGTTGAAATGTCGCTGCACAGCGTGCTCGGACGCCAGCTCAGCCTTTCAGACGCCCAGCGGTTGATGATCGTGGACGTGGCGGTGGCCGCTATTCGCCGCGAGCCCGCGGACTGAACAGCCGCCCGCTCTCAGGAGCGGGGTACCACCGCAATCGCGATGGCGTCGTTTTCGGACAGCCCTTGCTCGGTCCGAAAGGCCGTCCATTGTTTCGTGCCGGGATTGTAACGATTGACCCCGCTGCCGGTTGCGATCCACAGGTTGCCCTGCGAATCTTCAGCCAGCGCGCGCGCGTCATTGTGAACCAGCCCGGAATTCAACTCATTGAACGTGCTGAACGTGAACTCCGCGGCGCCTCTGCGGCCCACTCCTCCCGATGTCGCTGCCCAGATCGTCCCTCCTGTCGAGACCAGAACCTCGCGCACTTCGTTGCTACCGAGTCCGTCGCCGGTCGTGTAGGTCGTCCAGGAGCCGAGGACTCCGCTGGGGGTCGAGCTCAACCCGAACCCGTTGGTGCCGAACCACAAGGTGCCGTCAGCGCCTATGGCCACGGAGTTCACGTCGTTGCTGGCCAGCCCGTCCGCCACCTTCAGGATCGTCCAGGCCTTCGTTGTGCCGTCGTATCGGGCGGCCCCGGCCGCGGTGGCGATCCAGACGCGATCTTGGCCGATGTCCTGCATGAATAGGCCACGCACGCTGTTGCTGGGAATGCTGCTGCTATCGGTACGAAACCAGGTCCAAGGGTCCTCGAAATTGGCCGCCGTGTAGGACGACGCCCCGCGCGATGCGAGGCCGATCCAGATGGTTGCCGAGCTATCGCCGGAGATCGCCGATATATCGTTGGACCCGATTCCAGAATTGTCCTGCCGAAATGCCGGTCCGACCGAGAGATCTGTGTTGAGCCGGAACAGCCCGCTGTCGGTACCGGCCCATACGCGTCGCTGAGAGTCGACGAACAGCGCGTTTATCCGATTGCTGCCCAGCGCCGAGTTCTCAACATCGATCGTCCGCCAGACCACGCCGTCGTAGATGGCGACCCCCCTGGTTCGAGTACCTACCACGATGAGTTCGTTGTTTGGATTGAACTCGGGAAGCGGTGTCGCGGTAGGAGTTGGAGCCGGCCCCGCGGTAGTCGGAGTTGCCGCGGGGGTAGGAGCCGTCCTGTCCACCGCCACCAGGGTCATGGCGCCGCCGTCGCGAAGCTCAGCGGCGGGGAGGAATGGCGTAAGCGAGGCCCAACGGTTTTCGGGGTACGAACGATTGCGCAGGAAATCGCCAAGAAGCGTCAGCTGGACCTTGAACAGGTCCGGGTTATCCGGGAAGAATTCAAACACCGCGGCTTGGAAGTATTGGCGGACTATCCCGATTGTTGAGCCGGGCGCAAGGAGAGTGCCGGCGGCGCCCGAATCGGCGCGCGCGTCGGTCTTGGGAAACCCAAAGCTCTCCACACCACCGAGGCGGTCGAAGAAGCCCCTAAACCCCGTCGTCGTCCCCTGAACGTCAAGGTTGGAAATCTTGTGCCCCCAAGGACCCACAAGGGCGCCGTCGTTTGGATTGGTTATCTGCTCTTCCACTCCCATATCCACACTTCCGCCCGCGCCTCCGCCCATGTAGTCCCACGTGAGACGGCGTTCGATGACCCAGACGCCCACGACGTTATGGAAGTCGACCGCGCCGCGCTGGTAGTACTGGGTAAGTGCGCCCGTTTCCTCCTCGAATACCTCCGAGATGGGCAGCCCCCACCTCTCGATGGCCCCGGTATTCTCAAAGTGGTTCTTGAAGTCGGCGCTGCGAAGCTGACCGTCCGCGAACACAAGCAAATTCGGAACGTTGTGCTTTAGAAGCTCGTTCTTCTCATCGGTGATGAAGAGGTTGTCGGTCACGGTCGCTGTTCCGAAGGACGGGGTTGCCGCTCCGGCGTATGGCGCTCGGAATATGGCGACTGCAATTAGGACCGCAAGTCCGATGAGGCCGAGAACCGCAGGTGATCTTAAGAATCTTGCCGATTGCATCTCGACCTCCAGGTCGCCCCAGGTGCGTCCGGCCCTCCGCCCCCCGACCGCAGCGTAGTCTCCGCATGAGGACTGGCCGCATTATAGACGTTCAGGGGGCGGGATATTGCTTGACCCTACGAAACTTGGTACCGCGCTGAATTATCAGGGCTGTGCGTTCAATATGTAGTAGCTAGGGGCGCGGTCGGCTCCAAAACGAGAGAATCGCGTTTTCCACATCCGATCTCGTATCGACCGCCTCCCTGAAGCGGGCGAAGTCGAAGCCCGATTCTGACCATGCGGCACCGCTGAGCAGTCGCCGGACGGTGGACGACGCATCGTCCCATTGCAGTAGGAGGCTTCGCAGCTCGTTCTTTTCCGAATTGCTCAGTAGTCGGCTTGCCACGCGGTTAAGGCTTTCGAAATATCGTCAGCGAATCGGCGCGACTGGCCGACGGGCTGCGCCGCTGCACGAAAGTATGCTGCCGGACTGTAAAGGGTTTCCCGGCGCTGACCGTTTCAAACCCCGCCCGCTCAAATTCGCCGAGCAGCACCGGCCACGTACCGTGCCTCGGATCGTCGTAAGTTAGGGCCGCATGTCCGCCCGGCTTGAGCACACGGTAGACCTCGTCCGCGACCTGCCCCATCTTGTCGCGCCACTGCTTTGGCGATTTGTTGCGAACCCTGTTGATTACGATTTCCTCGCTCCCCCAATCTTCCACGAGACCCAGCCAGCTCTCCCATACGAAATTGAGCTCTGAAAACTGAATCTTGTCCGAATATGGTGGATCGAGGAAGGCTAGATCAATCGCATCGTCGCGGAGTACCCTCAGATCGGTGGCTGATCCCAGCCCGACCCATGTCTCGGGCGGGAAGTTACCGGTGCTGTGCATTTCATCGGCGCCTCGAGCTACCTGGCTGACTATGCGCCCCATCGATGCCAGCGCATTGCGCTCCTTACGGACTGGGGGAATGTAATACATCCCGGACAGATAACCGCCACCTCCCTCCACATGCTGTGATTTGAGGGAAGTGCTTGTGAGAGCGGCCGTGAAGCAGAACAGCATCGCCTCCCATTGTCGCTGCGGCAACTTGTCGATGGCGTGGCGGAGTAGCGCCATCGCCATGAGATTCCTTCTGCTGAAGAGGGCGCTGGTGGTCCGGATTCCGCGGCCGAAGAGTTCGGCGGTTTTCAGGCCGCTTGGGAAGCGGTCGTCCGGGTACCAGCAGGAAACGTCCATGCGGCCTACGTCCCGGACCTTGCCGAGATCGTATTCGTGAAAGAATCGGGCCGCCGCGGGATCGGCGTCATCGCCGCGGCGCCGGAAGATCGCCGGTTTGCACCCGGACTCACATTGGGCTGATGTTTCAGTCGCCCTGGCTCCGAATCTTTTCGGGCTCCGGGGGAGTTTGGCGTTGCAATCGGAGCAGCGCCGTGAGCGACCTTTCTTGTAAACGTCTGCGGCCGTGAATTCCTCGCCGCAGTCGGGACATTTGAGTAGATCCGCGATGACGGTGTACCGGACCGTCGCGGGACCGCGGCACCTGTGGCAGCTGGTCGCGTACAACGCTTGAATATCCGGCCCTACAGTTTCAACAAGCCGCGACCACGCTTTCCGAATCTCGGTTCCGGGAGGCAGGTTGAGCGCGCCGTTCGATATGAAAACCGCGGCGGGCGACCTGTCGATCCCGATGCCGCTCCGGCCCATCATTGCGGCCACGACTAGAGTTCCACCGGATCCGCAGAATGGATCGAGAACAACGTCGCCCGGACTCGTCAAGGCGTCGATGCATTGCCGCAGAACCTCGTGGGGCTTCTTCGACGGGTAGGCGTGGAGACGATAAGTAGGCGAGTGGCGAGTACCCGGACTGATTCTGAAGGATTGGATCCGGCGAGGATTTCTATTTGTGGACGCCTCGAATGTAGATGGAAGGAACGCCGGCGGCAGGGACTGAGTACGCTTGATGACCGGCACGCGCGGTGAGGACCGCCGGCGGACGTCAGGGCTTTCGTTCAGGCGATCCTCCTTGGAAGGTGGGGTCTCCAATCGATTTAGGTTTAGTCGCACTTACGGAACCGCTGGCGACGGGCCGCCATCGGCCCTCCAAAACCTCGCCCACGCGAGGAATCATGCTATAACTTTCCGCCCGTACGCGGATCGAAAATGCCCAGCGACCCTAAGGCCAGGAGTAGAACATGAGCCACGCGCCGAGTCCCGGGGGAGGAGATACGGCCGCAGTCGAGCATTCCTCGGAAGGCCTGGCAACGTTGCGCGATGGGTTGCAGGGCTTGAAGGAGGAACCGGGCTCCCTGCTCGAGGCTCTGCATTTGACCCAAGAGATATTCGGGTACGTAACGCCGGAGGCCATCGAACTGATCTCAGAGGAACTTGGCTACCCGGAGGCCCATGTGTTTGGGGTGGTTACGTTTTACACACTGTTCTACACGGAGCCGCAACCGAAACACATTTTGCGGGTCTGCAGGGATCTTTCGTGTCATATCGCCGGCGCTCAGATGATCGCCGCACGGTTCGCAAAGGCGTCTGGCGCGCGTTCGGGCGAGTCGTCGGCAGACGGGCTTTTCAAATTGGAACTCGTCTCATGTATCGGCCAGTGCGAAAAGCAGCCCGCGATGATGGTGAACCTGGACGTTCACGGGCCGATGTCCGAAGAGGGCGTAACGGATCTTGTGAACCTGCTCCGACGCGAGGAGTCCTGATGCCGGAGGTGCTCGTGGTCAACAAGAACATCAAGATCGAACGATCTTGGGATCTGGGCGTATTTCAGGGTCGCGGTGGGTATCAGCAGGCCAGGCACGCGCTTTCGGAGATGACGCCGGAAGAACTTATCGAGGTCGTGGAGGCCTCGGGGTTGAAGGGGCGCGGTGGGGCGTTCTTTCCCACGGGAATGAAGTGGAAATTCGTTCGCGCCGACCCCAATACGCCGAGATATGTGATTGCAAACGGCGATGAAAGCGAGCCCGGTACCTACTGCAATCGCGTAAACATGGAAGCCGACCCGCATCTGTTCATAGAGGGCATGATAATCGCTGCCTATGCCGTCGACTCCCACTTCGGCTACATCTACATTCGTGGCGAATACGGCCTCGCTATCGAACGCGTCGCGCAAGCGATTGGCGACTGCTACGAAAACGGAATCCTTGGCGACGATGTCCTCGGCACAGGCTACAAGCTTGATATCCGTTTGCGCCGTGGAGCCGGGGCGTACATCTGCGGTGAAGAGACCGCCCTATTCAATTCGCTCGAGGGTAAGCGCGGAAACCCGCGCTTTAAGCCGCCTTATCCGACGAACTCCGGTGTGTGGAAAAAGCCTACCGTCATCAACAATATCGAGACGTTCGCATGCGTCCCATCCATCGTTGAGAACGGCCCCGAGTGGTTCCAGAACCTCGCCGATGGGGAAGCGAACGCAGGAACGAAGATCTATTGCCTGTCCGGATCGATAAAGAATCCCGGTGTTTATGAGCTTCCACTTGGCGTGACCGCGCGGGAGCTTATCTTCGATTATGGGGGTGGTCTGCCCGAGGGGCGCACACTGAAGGGCTTTAAGCCCGGTGGCGCATCGGCCTCGGTGCTGACCGCGGACGAACTCGATGTCCGTCTGGACCCAAGCATTTCCCAGTACGACACGATCATGGGCACGGGCGGGGTGATCGTAATGGACGACACATCCTGCATGGTGGATGCCGCATATCGCGACGCGCTCTTCTTCGAGGAGGAGAGCTGCGGATTCTGCATCCCTTGTAGAGAGGGAACTCCGAATCTGGTGCAGATCCTAGAGCGCCTGATGCATGGCCAGGGAGTGATGGACGATCTGAGCCTACTCGAGAAAATAGGCGCGTCCATGGCGTCGTCGTTTTGCGGGCTCGGTCAGTTCGCCTTTCAGCCCGTCGTCGGAGCGGCGAAGCGCTACCGAGACGAGTTCGTGGCCCACGTGGAAGGGTCTTGTCCCGCGGGGACGTGCGCCATCGGCTCGAACTGACCCCGATCCAGCTTCGCGCCCTAGGCCGATGCCAGCAGGAATCCAGCGATCGACAGATAGATCGTCAGGCTGAGCGCGTCGCTCAGTGTGGTGATCAGCGGCCCCGATGCCACGGTGGGATCGATACGCAGTTTGTTCAAGGCCAGTGGTACCGCCGCTCCTATCAACGCCGCCGCCATGAGAGAGACGGCCATGCTTGAGGCGATAGCCACCCCGAGCATCACATCCCATTTCCAAAGCACGGCTAGACCGCCTGCTATGGCGCCGCTCATCACGCCAAGTATCAGACCGGATCTCGCTTCCCGCGCGACCGTCAATATAGGTCGCCGAACCGCTTTTCCCTGACTCGTGGATGTGAGCGAGGCGGCGAGCGACTGGATGCCGACGCTACCCGCGGTGGCCGACACGATAGGGATGAAGAGAGCCAGTGCGATCACGCGCTCCAGTTGGTCAATGAACCCGCTCAGTAAGAACGCCACGGCAAGCTCGCCGGCGACAGTGACCAACAACCACGGCAGTCGATAAAACACCCTGGCAACCCGCCGCGGCCGTTCCCGCACGGGTTCAAAGCTGCCGGAGATTCGGAGCAGGTCCTCGGAGGCCTCCTCCTCCAAGACATCCAGCGCGTCGTCGACGGTGACCGTTCCAATGAGGGTCCCGGCGTGGTCGACGACGGGCACGGCGAGAAGATCGTATTTCGCCATCGTGCGAGCCACCTCCTCGCGGTCGGCATCGGCCACGACTTGGACCACGGATCTATCGCAGATATCTCCAATGGCGTCGTGTTCTCTGGCGAGAACCAGGGCCCGCATGGAAAGAACCCCAACCAGGCCCCCGGTACGATCTACGACGTACACATAGAAAATCTCGTCCACCCCCGCTACTTGGGTTCTCACGGAGGCGAGCGCGGTCTCCGCCGTCATCGTTTGCTCGAGCGCCACGAATGCGTCGGTCATCAGGCGCCCAACAGAGTTCCGGTCATATGTCAGGGCATCCGCGATGCGCGTTGCGGCAGCATCTTCTACCTGCGCGAGAATCTGCGCCGATTCCTCGCCCTTGAGTTCGTCCACGATCTCGGCGGCATCGTCGGTTTCCAGATGTTCAAGAATGCGGGCCAGACGGTCTGAGCCGCAGTCGTCAACCAAGGTCTGCGTCGTCTCCGGCTCCACCTCGTCCAGTACCTCCGCCGCCACGGGGTCCGAAAGCAGCGAAAAAACAAACGTCTCATCGCCGGACGGCAGCGTATCTAGGAAATCGGCGATGTCGGCAGGGTGCATTTCCCCAAGGAGGCGCGACAGCGCCTCGCCGTCGCGACTCTTGGCGGCGGACGTGAGGTCCGGGTAATTCACGACTGACGGTCGAATGAGAATCTCGAGCCCGTCGTCAAAATGTCCATGGCGTGGGAATCACTCTATCGGGACATTGGCATCGGCCCATTCCTGGCCGTACCGACAAGCCCGAAAATAGTCACAGTCCGGGCAGTGCGGCCCGATCCGTGGCTGGAACCGGCCGTCCCCGATGTCGGCGGCTGTGCGGCCGATCCTGTTCCGGGTTTCATCAATATCGTGAGCCGTGACATCAGAGGATTGCACGGTGTTGTCCGCAAGGTAGTACAGGCTTACACGCTCAGGGCTCAGCGACCAAGCCTCGACGCACGCCATTGCGTAGATCAGCAGCTGAAGATTTTCTTCGGCCGCGTTGCCTTCCGGCGCCGATCCCGACTTGTAGTCGATAACCTCGACTTTTCCAGTCTGACGGTCCTCCACGCGGTCCACGATCCCTTCTAACCTTGTCTCACCTAGGTTGATGGCGAACCGCGTCTCTAGAAGCAGAGGATGCCCGAAGTCCGGACTGTTCGCCTCCCAGAAACCGCGCAGCAGGTCAAGGCCTCGCAGCCGAAGTTCTTCGCTTTCCTCTGCGTTCAGCGTTGCCGCGCCGCGCCACCGTCTTTGAAAGATTTGCTCCATGTGTGCCCACGCGGTTGGGAGTCCCTCCATGACTCGTCCAAGGAATTCGCTGATCGCGATGTGCACGGCCGCCCCGAGCAACAGGCGTGGTTGGAATAGCGGCCTCTTCTTGTCCACGTAGCGCAGCTTGTACGCCCACGCGCAATATTCGTATAAGTGAACCTTGGTGTAGCTGAGACGAAACATCTATAAAGCGATTTGAACGATTAGAGTATCGTTCCGATTATCTAGGTGAGGTGGCAAAATGGCGCGATTAGCTGGCATTGAGCGAATAACGGTAAGCGAGTCGATCGCCGTGCGCGTCCTTATCCTCAAACGAGAGCAGGACGAGGGTGAGCAGTTGCTGGTGCACAAGTTGGACGAATCATCCGGGGTCGCCGCGATCCCGACGGAAGCCAACACTTCGACATAATGGAACTTCAGCCTACGACGTTCGGGCGGTTGAACACAAGGGCCTAGCTCGCGGGATCGATCCGCAACCCGGTGCGGTCCGCTCAAATGTTCCCCCAAGCGCGGCGGGGATCCCCCCGATCCCGAGGCGAGTGCGCGGCACGGGATCGTGGCTCGCCGCTACCGCTCCTGGATGGTGATCGTCTTTACGATGATCTCGTCGACCGGCCGCGATTTCTCGGCTCCCGGCTGAGGCGCCTCCACATCTACCAAGGAGATCGCGTCTATGGTCGAAAGTCCCTCGTCAACCTGTCCGAAAACCGTGTAGTTCTTCGGCAGCCGATCGCGTAGATCGTCGAGGACGACAAAAAACTGGCTCCCATTCGTGTTTGGTCCGCTGTTGGCCATCGCGAGCGTGCCCTTCAGGTACTCGCGTGTTACCGGCTCGTCGTGGAACCGGTAACCCGGTCCCCCCGACCCAGTGCCCGTAGGGTCGCCCATTTGTAGCACGAAGCCCTTGAGAACTCGATGGATTACGACGCCGTCGTAATAGCCTTCACGAGCCAGAAATACGAAATTGTTGACGGTGGTCGGAGCGTCTCCGGGAAACAGAACGCCGGACATCGTCCCATGCGTCGTCTCGATCGTAAAGGTGTATGTCTTGTTGACATCTATCGATATCTCGGGCGGCTCGCTCCATTGCTTCAATTCGGCGCCCTTCTCTTTGGATTCGCCGCAGCCTGTCAGCGGGAACAAAACGATGAATGCGAGCGAAAGGACTACTCGAAGGTTTCCCATGAAATCCCTCGGACAAACTACTTGTGACGCTATTCGTGAGTTCGGACAAGTATGCACGACACGAAGGTCGTTCGGCACGCGGCGATCACGTTCGCCATTCCCCTGGGGCGATCCGGTGGGATTTAGGACGTGGGATCCGGTCAACGGCCACGTACTGACACAAAGGTGGCGAGAAGCTCGCCGCCGGAGGTAACAGTGCCCCGTACGCGAGCGACACTTCCAGCCCTTAGCTCGCCGCGTTGTTCGTAACTTTCCACCTGGAGAGGCGCGATTCGCACGACCTGCTCCTCGAATTCGAGCTTCACGTATCCGGGTCCCACCACTACAGATTTCACTTCCCCGCCGCCCTGAAAGCGCTCATCGGTAATCCGGAAGCCGGATGTTTCCCGGGTTCGTTTGCTCAGGACTGCACGGGCGATTCGATCGCCGTCTCCATCAACCGTGCCGACGACGGCAACCTCATCCCCGACAGCGAGGTCGTCGGGCCGGTGAGTCGAAGGAATGAGCCTGGCGTCCTCACCGGCGACCTTGATCGAGGAATAGGTTAATTCCTCGACCGTGCCCCGAATCCTGAAAGCGCCTCGAAGGCCACGCAGGATTCCCGGCCGGTGAACCCTTGATGCGACAAGCTCGCCGTCGGTCGATTTCCCGCGGACCACCACGAAGTCGCCGACTTCAAGGTCGTCGGGAATCTGTGTCTCGTCGGTTACGACAAAGGTTTTTTCTCCAACGGTGATGGAAAAAGCCGAGACAGCGCTCACATCTCCGACGGCGATTGCGCGACCGGCCAGCGTACCGCGTCGAACCCGATCAATCGGCCGCCCTCGGTTTTCGAAACGTCCGCGGAATCGCTCGCGCAGATCTTGCGTCTCTCTTCTCATTCGCTCGAATTGCTCTTGAAAAATCGTATCCGTATCGCGGTTGCCTTTTTCGGCGAGCACCGCCGGGACGGCAAATGCGGCGGCGGCGACGACGGCGGCGAAAGCAAAAATGAGTCGGGACATTGATTGGTCCTCCGACGGAAGGATGTCCGATATTCCCAACGTGTCGCAGCGAGCCGCTGTTATGCCTGCCGGAGGCGTGACTGCCTAAGCTTTGGGATCGGCGTGGTGCTATCCTGCGCACCTGCAAGTGCGTTCTGAATGGGGAAGTGGCTTTACATCCTCAATGGAGGCGGCGTGTCGACTTTGAGTGCGGTTAAGGATGGCGCGCGTAGGGCGGTGGAGGCGCGGAGCGACGATCTGATCACCCTCGGCGACAAGATCCTTCGCCGACCCGAGCTGGGCTACAAGGAATTTGAGACATCCGCGCTGATCGCTGAATTCCTCGAGGACCTTGGCTTTGACGTAAAGCGAGACATTGCGATTACGGGGCTGAAGGCCGTGCTGGACACTGGGAGGCCCGGCCCAACGTTGGCGTTGATGGGTGAGCTTGATGCGCTGATGGTCTCGACCCATCCACTTGCTGATCCTGAGACTCACGCCGCCCACGCCTGCGGCCACAATGCGCAGCTCTCCGGCCTCATGGGCGCCGCCATAGCGCTGACCGATGACGGTGTTTTGGCGGCTCTTTGCGGCAGAGTCGAGTTCATGGCCGTGCCCGCGGAGGAGTACGTGGAGGTCGAGTATCGAAACGACCTTGTCAAGAAAGGAAAAATCCAATTCTTCGGTGGGAAACCCGAATTCCTCGCCTCGGGCGAGTTCGATAACGTTGACCTCGCGATGATGGTTCACTCGTCGTCTTTGCCGGAGACGGCGGGCGTGACTGATTCCAACAACGGCTGCGTGGTCAAACTGGTGCGGTTCATTGGTCGGGCGGCGCATGCGGGCGGCGCGCCCGAGAAGGGCATCAACGCACTGGGCGCGGCGATGGTGGCCATGAACGCCATAAATGCTCAGCGCGAAACGTTCCGAGACGAGGACTCGATACGAGTTCACCCCATTGTGACCCGAGGCGGCGAGCTGGTGAACGTCGTCCCCTCGGAGGTCACCATCGAGACCTACGTTCGCGGCAAGACCATCGACGCTATCTTGGACGCCGAGAAAAAGGTGGACCGTTCCCTTCGTGCGGGCGCGATGGCGCTTGGGGCCCAGGTCCAGATCGAGACCCTTCCCGGCTACCTGCCTCTCGATAACCACCCAGAGATGGGGAGGCTGTTCGGCGACAATGTCGAGTCCGTGTTCGGATCAGGATGTGTCAACTACGGTGGACATAGAGCTGGATCGACGGACATGGGCGATATCAGTCAGATCTTTCCGTCGGTCCACCCTTATATGGGCGGAATGAGCGGAGCCGCCCATTCAGCCGACTGGAAGATCGAGGACGCTCAGCTTGCCTACGTAGCGCCCGGGATCGCCATGGCCATGACCGCCGCCGATTTGCTCGCAAATGGAGCCGAGGTGGGGTTGCGGATCGTCGATGAGTTCGAACCGGCATTGACGAAGGACGAGTATTTGGCCCATCAGCGAAGCACGTTTCGCACGGAACTGTATTCCGCCGAATAGCTCAGACGCGGTCCACGGCCGTCGGAGATCGAATTCTCGAAGACAATTCGGCGCCGAGAGCCACGGCCACCGTGTATCTACCCCACGCCCCGTCGACGGGCGATCGTGCGTCGTCGTTGACGCTCTTAACGAAGTCCTCCAATTCGCGCTGAAGCGGGTTCCACGTGCCGGCGTCGATGCTCTCCCATGCGCCGTCACGCCCGATCTGAGCGACACCATCGTGAAATCGAACGGCGCCGTCGGCCCCCCAAACCGTCACGGTTTGCCGATCCCCGCCCTGGGCAAATCCGAAGCAGGCAATGGACGCGAACGCTCCCTCGCTGAATCGGACGGAGGCCATGGTCATGTCGTCGGCGTCCTGCACGTGTTGGAAGGTTCCGGTGCTCGCGTCGACGGTCTGGATTCGATCTCCCATCAGCCATGACAGGCGGTCGATTTGGTGAATCCCGTTGGCAAGCCACATCCCGCCGCCGCGCGACCTCGCCTTAAACCATTCCGACCGCCCCGAGAAGCCCCAATTCTTGGCCAGGATGTCTTCGCCAAAGATTGGACGCCCGATTTGGCCGGATGAGATTACATCCCGCAACGCGATCATCGAGGGATTGAAATGCCAGGTCATGCCGATCATCAGCATCCGAGCGCTCCTGGCGGCGGCGTCGTTCATGGCGTCGCACTCCTCGAGGGATAAGGCCATGGGCTTTTCGCAAAGTACGTGCTTCCCCGATTCCAATGCCTGGATCGTGAAACTCGCGTGCAAGTCGTGTGGCAGACAGATGATGGCGACATCGACGTCATCCCGCGTCAAGGCGTCGGAGGCCTCTTCGTAGCAAGGGATATTGTGGGCGCTCTCAAACGCGTCTCTGGCGGACTCACTTATGTCCGCGGCGCATACCAGCCTGGTTTCAGGCATGGCGTCGACGGCCTCGAAATGACTGCGGCCGATGTTTCCGTACCCGATTTATCGCCACTCCGAGCATGTCACCTGCCCTTCGCTTAATACTTCCAGCTATCCCGGGTCGCTGCGGTTGATCCAACTTGACCAACTGTCAGCGATGTGGCCATGAAGATAACGCATGGGCGCTGGTGGGCGATCACCGTTTGGCGGCCATTACAATTCATTTCGGGGCTGTGCTCACCTGACGCGGTGGAGACGCATTTCATCCATGTCTGCCGCTGATTCGCTATCGCGCCGACCCGACTCTGCGGCTGCCGTCGCGGTCCAACCGCAACCGTCCACGGCGCCGCGCACGGGGTCGCTCATTCGCAGGGTTCTGGGGCTTGCGTGGCCTGTCCTCGTGGAGAACTTCCTTCAGACGATGGTCGGCGTGGTGGACATCTTCATGGTGTCGTTTCTCGGAACAGTGGCCCTTGCAGGGGTCGGCACCTCGTTACCGATGATGTTCGTCATCTTTTCGGCCATCACGGCGGTCGGGATGGGCGGCACCGTATTGGTGGCGCGCGCGGTGGGGGCCAAGGACCTCCGATTCGCAGGCAAGGTCGCCAAGCAGACAGTCCTGCTTGGGCTCGGCGTGAGCGTGCTGCTGACGGCGCTGGGCGTGCCCCTGGCGCGCCCGCTGATCGCGCTGCTCGGACCTGAACCTGAAGTGCTCGACATAGGGGGAGCCTACTTCCGCATCACCATGGCCACGTCGGTCGGACTGGTGATGATGTTCGTGCTGGGCGCCGTGCTTCGCGGAGCGGGCGACATGCGCACGCCCATGGTGGCCGGAATGGCGATGAACGTCATAAATATCGTGCTCGCTTATCTGCTTATCTTCGGAAACCTCGGATTCCCTGAAATGGGGGCCGTCGGATCCGCCTGGGCCGCGGCTGTAGCCCGCTTAGTCGGCGCCGGAGGTCTGGCGGTTGTGCTCTGGCGCGGCCGCCAGGGAATATCGGTACGGGGAGTCCTGGATTGGGCCCCACATCGAGAAACCATCGCCCGACTGCTTCGAGTGGGCGTTCCCTCCATGCTCGAGCAGTTCCTGATGTCCAGCTCGATGGTCGTCTTCACCGCCATGGTCATCGGGCTCGGGACGCAGGTGTTCGCGGCCCAGCGAATTACGTTTCAGGTTCTGATGATCGGCTGGCTCCCCGGCTTTGCGTTCTCCATTGCGGCCACCACGTTGGTGGGTCAATCTCTGGGCGCCCGGAATCCGGCGACGGCCGAGCGAGTAGCGTGGATCGCCGTTTGGTCCGCGGCAATCGTTCTCACTGGATTCGGTCTTGTTTTCTTTGCCCTAGGTCCACAGATCACCTCCCTTTTCTCGTCCGATCCCTTGATCGTCGGCCTTGGCGGTGATTCGATGCGACTAATGTCGTTGTCATTGCCGATTTTCGGATTCTCCATTGTGCTTCAGGGCGCACTCCGAGGAGCGGGCGACACACAGTTCCCGATGTACACGACGGGCATACTGTCGTGGCCGTTTCGTCTGCCACTTATCTGGGTCGTGGGCATTCTTTTCGAGGGGGGCCTTCTCGGCATGTACGGGGTGTTCATCGTAGAAAGTGGCATTCGAGGAATCGTCACGTACATTCGATTCCGGGCGGGAGGCTGGAAAACGAGGATTGTTTGAGTCGGGCCCGAACTTGATTTGGTCGAAATGTTGGATTATGGGGGAGCAAGGAGTCGGCGCAAGATGCTTGAGGATGAATTTGGCGATCTGGTTGCCAAGGCGAGAAGTGGGCTGGGCCTGTCGCCTGACGATCTAAGCCAACGCGCCGGCGTCGACACAGCGTCGATATCGGCGTTTGAGGGGTATCGCCGGAGTCCTACGCGCGAGCAGTCGGACTCCCTCGCCAGCGTTCTGGGACTTGACCCGCCCAAGCTCTGGGAAATTGCGGCGGAGACGTGGGAACCCGCGCCCGTAATCGGCCTGATCGATGGCCGCTACCCGATCGAGTATGTCTGGTACGAAGGGTTCCGGGTCTGGACGTACATCTTGGGCGATCCCGATTCAGGCGCTTGCGTGATCGTCGATCCAGGCGGCGACGCCGGAGATACGAGGAAGGCTATGAAGGGGCGGGGCTGGGAGATCGTCGCCGTTCTGGCCACCCACACCCATCGCGACCACGTCGGCGTATTGCGGGCAATAGTCGCAGGGTCGGACGACCCGGTCTACGTGGGCGCGGAGGAAGTCTCCGCGATTTCCGCCGAGGCCGGCAACGTTCGCGGCGTGTCGCAGGGCGATACCGTCAAAGTGGGCCCGTGGACGGTTGCGGTGAAACACACTCCCGGCCATTCGGCGGGAAGCGTCTGCTATCTCATCGGCGACGGTATCTTCGTAGGCGACGCGATGTTCGCCGGTTCCGTGGGACGGACCAATCTTGGGGTGGACGCCTATGTGAAGCACATTGAATCGGTCCGGCGCGAGGTTCTGGGACTACCCCCAGCCACCAAGATATTTCCCGGCCACGGTGCACAGACCACGGTCGCAGAGGAACTCGACCACAACCCGTTTTTCTAGCTCACTGAGCTTGAGTCGAATCAAGATTGGCCGGCGCTAGTGCTCCAGGTTGTGATCGTGCAGCTTGCGGTGGACGGCCTCCTTGCCAGATTCGAAAATCCGAATGTGGCGCGCGCGCTTCGCCTCGTCCCGGTATGAGGCGATTTCGTTCAGGTAGGTGATTCCGCCTTCGATGAGAGTCAAAACATATGCGGCGTCCGAAGGCGAGAAGACCTCCCTGCCTCCGACCGTCACGTACACGGGCGACGTGTGCGCAGCGACCTTGTTTACCCAGTTGTGCCAGAGGTCGATCTCACCGTAACAGCGCGCGGCCAGCCAGCAACTCTCGTTGATCTCGTGGCGCACGTGCAGCGATGCCGATCTTCCCGACGCATCCGTTCCCGTGTCGGCGATGATTCGGCCATTGGCAACTACTTCAAGCCGTGTAAAGGGCAATGCGCTTCTCGCCGCGGCGGCGATCTCCACCGTGCCCCCGTCCGACAGCGTAAGCGATCCGCCGGACGGTAATCCTTCCACGGTGAAATCCATTAACGGACCGGTGGAGGTGAAGGTGCGACCGGCCTTTATTGCGTTCCGCCAGCGTTCATGCGTCAACGGCCCGTCGTCGTCCAGGTGGGCGTAGGTGCGTACGCCGCCCACTGGAATGGAGTTGGTCATCTTGTCCGTTCCCCCCACCGCGGGCAGACGGTATCCGCAATTGAGGTATCGGTACCAGGCGGCGATGCTCTCGCCCTTGAGCTGCGCGGGAAAGTACTTGATCTCCGCCGCGTCGATCTTGCGCAGCGCGATGTCGACCGCGATCTCACAGTGCGGCGCCGGGAAGTGCGGCGTGACCACCAGGGCGCCCTGTTCGTGTGCGGCGTCGGCCCATTCGGCCATGAGGATCTCCTCGGGTCCTCCCAGGTAGGCTTCGGTGGGCCCGCCGCTGCTGAGCGGATAGATGGGCGACGTAATTCCGAGCAGGCTCATGTGCCCAAGCATGTGATGCCTATTTTCGCTGCCGACCCAAACCAGCGTCTCTTCTGTCGAGGCCGGCGCGAGTCCGCCCGTGAATCGCTCCGTATCGGTAAACAGGCGCCCCCACTGAGCGGCGAGAACGTTGACCACGTTCAGGTCCTCCGCCTCCGCTTCGAGCACTGCCGTAGATGGGTCGAGGAAGTGGACGTGAGTGTCGCCGCTGAAGTAGCCGGAATCGGTCTGCTTGGTCCATCGGTTGACTTCCAGCGTCAGTTCTCGCTGGCCCGATTCCACACGGATTTTCTGTCTTGTCGGCTCGTACTCAAACCCCTTGACGACCTCCACGAATATGTCGCCGACGGGCAACTCGATCTGGAAACCTCCGTCGACGTACGCATATCCGGTATTACCGAGTTTCAGGTCGCCGCCCAGGTCCTCACACCAGTTGGTGTTGATTTCGCGCTGGTGGCCGTGGGGAGCCAGGTATTCTCCGTGCGGCCCCCTAAAGTGCACGCGGGCGGCGGTGGGCTTGCCAGACTGCCGATCGTGGACTTTCACATGGACCCACGCCCGTTCGTCATGGACGACCCGGAATCGGGCCCCGCCCCCAGCATCGACCACTTCCTTGCCATCGACGAGCTCGCCCCACGTCGCGCTGAAAGTGGAGGAACCTGACGTCACGCGCAGCGATGCCGACGGCGCTCCGTAGGCTTCGATGAGGGCAACCCTTGTGGGCTGGGT
The DNA here is from genome assembly GCA_963663595.2 of Chloroflexota bacterium. GTDB lineage: Bacteria > Chloroflexota > UBA11872 > UBA11872 > VXNJ01. Next base: position 1,922,514 of record CAXXGZ010000003.1, read on the forward strand.
GTCAGGAGAGCCGGCACCCTTGTCCGATTCGGCGGTCCAATCGCCGTCAACCCGGCCGCTGATCGGATATGTGCCGGCCACGTGTCCGAGATCCAGCTCGGCTTTCATGGGACCGTCGGCGTCGTCAACTTCGGCGCGAATCACCGTCAGCGGGCTCCGCTTGAGCGGATTGTCCACGTGATCGCAGAGCGTTATCGCGGCCACCGCTATGACTCTGTCGGCCACGGCCCGCAGTTCGATTTCCTCGATAGGGGTTTCAGGCTTTGGATTCTCCAGGGCCATGATGATGTAATTCGGGCCCGCGGGGGCTGCCTTGATGCCCGTCAGTCCCTGCTGATCCGCGCCTATTTCCGGATAGGACAACATTTCGAGGTGCTCCACGGCGCCGAAGGGCTGTCGCCCCCACGGCCGCTGATACGGGTTGATTTCAAAGCGGTTTCGAATCGGCCGTACGTGATGCTCGCCGCCGCGATACCGGATCGTGTATTCGGCGAGCGCCGTTCCGGGATCGTCGATCAACTCATGCGGCATGTCCGGTGCTGGCACGGCATCCGTGAAGTGACAGAAAAGGATGAACCTGGCAGTGGAGCCGATCGGGATCGTCACCATATCGCTGACCGCGGGCCCGCGGTCCCTCCCCATGACCACCCACACGGCATCGGGCGTTCCGGGATCAGGTTCGATGTCAAACGGGATGCCCCAGAAGTGCTGCCGCCCCGTCGGCAGCCCCGCAAGATCGGCCAGTTCGGTTGCACGTGCAGAGTCCCCGGCTGCCGTGTCGCCGGCCTGACTCCAGAGCCACGAGTCGCCGGACCGAACGTTACGGTGGCCCTCATTGCGAAATCCGCGAAGGGGGATGGTGCGAAAACCGGTCATCTGCTTCCTCCGTGCCAGCTCTTAGATTCCACGTGTGCCGTTAGACGGTTGCCGTCTACGATCCTTACAGTGGTTTTCCGGCCCTGATCGTGTGGACGGCCCGAATCCTGTGCTTCCCTTGCCAGGTGGTCCCATAGGAATCCGTGTATTCCGTCGGCTCTTCCTCAACGGCCAGAACCGCGATATCCGCTTCACGTCCGACCTGGATCGTACCGATTACGTCTTCCAGTCCGATGGCCTTGGCGGGCTCCCAAGTCGATCGACGAACCACTTCACTGAGACGCATTCCGAGGTCAAGCAGTTTTCCCGCGGTGGTTGCCATGTCGTACACGGGGCCGTCGATGTTCATCACGTGAAGATCCGTGCTGATGGTGTCAGGGTGGAACCCTTGCTCGAGGGCGGCCCGGGCTCGCCCCAGTTCGAAGCTTCCCGCCCCGTGTCCAAGATCGAATAGAACCCCCCTGTCCCGGGCTTCCCACGCGCTTGGAATTATCCGGTTTACCTCGTCGAACAGGTTGTTCTCTCCGGTGCGGAAACAGTGTGTAACCAGGTCTCCGGGTCTTAGCATCCCCAGCCATTCCGACATCGGAATCGGAGGATTGGATATATGGGTCATTAGGAACGTTCCGCTGCGCTCGGCGATCTCTACCGCCATCTGACCGTGGCGGCGGCCCTGTTCCCCGTAGCCGATAATGTGGCCCCCATTGCGTATCTTGACCCCTAGGAAGATGTCGGGGAATTCCCTGATAGCCGCCACGGCGCCATCCACGTCGGCGCGCACCGGGTCGAGAAGCTCACCGTGGCGGGCGATAAGGCCGATGGAACTAAGATTTACTAGACCCCGAACCCTGGTTTTCGAGGGGTCCACGATAAATTCCTTGAATCCCCGATAACTCTCCGAGCCCGCGCTGCCGGCGTCGAGCATGGTCGTGGTTCCGCCCTTGGGACCGATGTCATCCGGTCGAACGCCCCAGAAAGTGGAGCCGAAATAGACATGCACGTGAAGGTCAATGAGGCCGGGCGTGACGACCAGCCCGGATACGTCCAGAACCGTGGCGTCGCCGGGGTCGATCGCGTCAGCGATTCCCGATACGTTGGCGCCCGAAATCGCCACATCCTTGCGCGCATCGAGTCCGGTGGCTGGATCGATAACCCTTCCACCTCGCAGGATCAGATCGTGCACGGGACGCGCTTCGGTCACGCTTGCGTCGCCGTCTCGTGGATAGATTCCCGCCCGTAAACGCATCCGACGGTTCGCGGTGGAATACACGGGGCGATGGATTTACGCCGCAGGATGGACTCCAGCCTTTCGGCGGTTTCTTTCGCGAGATCTGCCGCCCTAGCGATTTCGGAGTTCCTCCAGGCTGAAGTCATCGGCCTTGTACCTGGCGAGGCGTTCAGCTTCTCGCTGCCGTACACGTTCAGCGGCGGCAACGAGGTCCGCCGCCCGCTCGGCGGGGAACACGGCGACCCCGCATTCATCCGCGTGGACGAGATCGCCGGTGCGAACGCGCGCGCCGCTGACGGTTACATCCAGCCCCGCCTCGACGATCTCGTTGTTTCCGTGCGCGGGGGTGGCGCCGGGCGCGAAGTAATGGAACCCCATCTCGCTAACCGTCTTCACGTCCCGAACGCCGCCGTCCGTGACGAGGCCAATCGCACCGAGGCGCATGGAAAGGGTGGTCATCATGTCGCCGTAGTGACACGAGCGTTCGATCGTGGGTCCCACATCCTGCAGTACAACGACCGCCGGCTTGGGCGATCGTTCGATCGCATGCCAGAGTTTGATATGCCCGGCACCGTCTCCAGGGGGCCCGGGCACCGTGCTCCTGGCCGTGGCGGTGACGGCGTAGCCGACCATGGGACCGAGTTCGGGAAACAGGCACCGGATGTTGAAGCCCATGAATCCGTCGGTGCGGTCGCGAAGCTCGAACTCCTCAATCGCGTTGCACAGCGTGGGCGTGTCGATTCGCGCGAGCGCCTTGAAGACGTCGTCGGGGATCACGTGCGCGGCCGTTCGCCGCCGGTGTCCGGCCGCGGGCTGTAGCTGTAGAGGACTCGCAGGGCCCCACTTGGGCGCTCGTCGGTCATTGCGATATCCAGTGAACCGTCTGCACGGAGGGAGTCTAGCCCCTGGCGTTGCTTTTCGGTCAACCGGCTGGGGTCGACGTAGATATAGCGGATTCGTAGCGAGTCAAGCATCTCGGGATCGAGAGACTCTTGTGCCCAGCCGTACGGACCTGAGTACTGCTCGGCCTTGGAGAGGTGGTGATAGCCGTAGGGGATGAATTGACCCGTGTAGGCCGAGATGTAAGCGGAAACTTGGGGCGTTCGGGGATCGTATAGATCGAACGCCGTACGTGATCCCCAGAGGATCAGGAGCCGGTCAGAAACCTCGGTGCCGTTTAGGTACTCAATCACCGCTGCCTCGTCCTGTTCCTGACGAACCTCGGCCTGGCCGATCATCTGTGGCCACGCCAACGCGCTAAGTACAAACCCTCCGATTAGGACGAGGGCGCCGGCTCCGAGGGCTACTTTCACCGCAATCCGAAGCGGAGCCAGCGTCGAACCGAGCGCGGGTCGGATCCACACGAGGAACGCAATTATCGCGGTCGTCGCCCCGAAATTCGTGAACCGGGCGATTTCTGGCGGCGACTGCTGGAAATGAAAAAGCGTCGCGGCGCTGAACGCGGCCGCCGATACGGCGGCATATGGGGCGGCTCTGGAGTTGGGCTTGAAGGCGACCCACAGAAGAACTGGGATCAGCAGATACAAGGGGAGTCCGCCGTCGATCAGGAATTCCAAGCTGAATGCGCCGACTTCGTGTTGGCCCGACTCCGCCCACTCGAAGAACGGCCCCATCGAGTTGTAGCCCCAGCTTGAAAATCTGCCAGCCCCCTTATCGTTGAAATACACGCCGAGGCGGAGCACGTCGTCCGCGCCGCGTGCAAGATTTGCCAGAACGCTGGATGTTGTAAGCGACAGTGCCGCCGAGATCACCGCCGCCGACAACATTAGGGCGACGGTGATCCGTTCCACTGATCGCTTGCGAAGGAACCGAAATACGATCACGGCCGCTGTCCCGGACACCACGGCCATGTAGAAATACTCGCTGGCGGCCGCCAGCACCGTAAGCGACACGCCCAGAAGGATCGAAAGCAACCGCACGGATCTCAAGCTGTGCTTTCCAGATATCAGTTCGCCGATCAGCAGGAGAACAATGAGTGTTGGAATGAGTCCAAAAATGTTGGTGGGATTGTGGGTGGCCATTGTGAACGTGGGTCCTAGAATCAGTCCCGACCACGTAATGGACTCCGGTTCGCGCGCGATCCCGCTCAATACCGTCGCCCACCCCTCCGATTCGATCAGACTCGGAGCCCCTAGCCAGTAGAGCGGACCCGCGGACCAGATGAGGCCGCCGGCCAGGATGCCCATCCTCACATCCCGAACCACGCGGCCCACAACCGCCGCGGCAGTCCAGAAAAGGGAGACCGATATCAGCGCGACGAAATGAGGCATCAGCCGGTCGAGAGTCAACCCCGTCAGATGTTGGGCGGATGCCGCCAGCGTGTGGAAGTTGAATCTGTAAGACATTGGGAAATCGGGCTCGAACATGTTTACCACCGGGAAGTTTCCCCGCGAGATCGTGGCCGCGAGTGCGCTGTGCTGAAAGAGAGTCGCTACATCGGCCCGACCTGCGGTGCCGTCCATCCAATACGCCAGCGCCGATATGTAGACGAGGACCGAACCAAGCACTATCAAGACGAGTTTAAGAAGACTGGATTTCCGGTCCTTGCTCGTCGACTGATCGGCTTGTGGGACGTTGGCAGCCAGAGATGTCCGGCTAACAAAAATGGCGGCTCCGACGAGAATCGCCGACGTCGCCATCGCCGCCCATCCAACCGGGATGATCATCGGTAGCCAGAGCAGCCCAAACGCCTGGCCGACGATCGCAAAGCCCACGGATAGACCAACTCGGATCGCCAGTGACCGCTCGCCGAATGTCCGACGTACGATTACGTAGGCGGACCCGGTGCTCAATCCGACGGCGAGGATCGAGAGCGCGGCGTTCGCTACCCACATATATTCAATCCCATCGCTTCCGCCGAATACTAAAGAATCACGAGGCTATGGGACCGCCGATACTGGTCGAGCAGGAGCCTGTGCGCGGAAGACGTTATGTATACTCCAATCGCCTTTCAGTTTCTTAACTTGGGTCATTTCGAATCGCCCCTGCGATGGGAGCGGCACGGCGTTTAGATCAACGCGTGGACCGCTCTCGTCGGGAATTGAAGGGAAGAAACCGCACTCGATGATTGTCGTGCCGCAAGCAACTACACGGGCTGGATGTTTTTGGATTATCTTTGCGGCCTCCGCCGTCGTCGGCGTCGCAGCGGGGCAGCTGGCGGAACTTGAAGTCGTATAGGACCATTGACCGACTTACGTTCATCCGACGACCTACTTGCCGAGGCGAACAATCAGGTTGTCTTCATGACGGCCTGGGCCGACTTCACAAGCGCGTTGAATGCGTCGTTGGGAATCGGCGACGTACTGCATACGGCCTCGTCGATTCTTCGGCAGATCTTCGGATTCGATCAGACGATTATGGTGGTCGTTGGACCTCGCGGAGATCTGACCGCCATGCGCACTCTCCCGGAACGGCCGGACTCGGTGGAGGGATTTCGCCTGGAGCGCGATCATTGGCTCGTCGCGCGCACGTTGGGTAACGGGGCTGAATTCTGGGGCGACCCGAACGCTAACGGTGGCATCGACGAGTTAGCCGGCCACGATCGGGCGCGCTCTGTCACGGCGTTGCCACTGATTGCTCCGGACGGCCGAGTGGGCTGTCTGGTGGCCGTTTCGTTGACGGACGATTTCGACGTCAGGCAGATCAAGACATCGGTTACCAACGCCGCGCGGGAGATCGCCACGGCGAGCGATCGCGTGGTGAACTTCGAACGAAGCCGTCTCGAAGCCATAACCGATCCGCTCACGGAACTCTATAACCGCCGGTATTTCACCGAAGCGCTGCGAAATGAGATCCGTAAGGCCCAGCGTCTTGGATATCCGCTAGGGCTGTTCATGATCGACATCGACGATTTCAAGCTGGTCAACGATACGTACGGTCACCTTGCTGGTGATGACGTGCTGAAGTCGGTGGCGAATTGGATTGAGCGTTCAGTTCGGGCATCCGACCTTGTGGCCCGGTTCGGCGGCGAAGAGTTCGTCGTAGTCGTCGTTGGGTGCCCCGAGGACGAGCTCGTCGTGCTTGCCGAAAAGGTCCGCGCGGCCGTGGAGGATGTGGTTGTGGAGGCAGCGCGGCCCGAGAGGAAAAATGTAACAGTGAGCATCGGCGCCGCGTACTTCGGCGATGTAAGCATGTCCGCTGAGGACCTGATCTCCCGGGCCGATGGAGCCCTCTACGACGCGAAAGGAAGCGGCAAGAACAGGGTTGTTGTAAGCGAACAGGCGGTGGCCTGAGCAAGGGCTCAGCGTCTGGCTTCAACGGAACCTGTCGAGTTCATACTGCCGCGAAGATGACCACCATTAACCATTTCGCTGTGGACGCGATTCAGGATGGTTGAGTTTTTCGCGGGCCTGCGCGAGACGTTGCAGGTCTTTCTACAGGATCACCAGTACAAGGCTATGGCCTTGCTCATCGGCGTGGAGGAGGCCGGCGTCCCGCTTCCCCTCCCCGGGGATCTCGCCATCGCATTCATGGGATATCAGGTCTCACTCGGACGCGCGAATCCAGTGATCGTGGTTGTTTCGACAATCGGATCCGCGTCCGCTGGAGCGAGTGTTCTGTACTGGATATCCCGAAGCTTGGGCCGTCGATTCCTCTCGAAATTCGGTCGCTTTTTGCACCTGAACGAAGCGCGTCTTGACCAGGTCGAGCGGTGGTTCACGAGATACGGCGCGCCGGTGATCATTTTTGGGCGCCTTGTTCCCGGCCTGAGAATCGGGGTTGCCGTGGCCGCGGGCATCCTGCGGGTCACGTACTGGAAATTCCTCGTGTATACGGCGATATCCGCCGCCATTTGGGCAGCGATATATATGGGCATCGGGTGGGGTTTGGGGAGGCACTACCAAAGGGTCGAGGAGGTTGTTGAAAAGATCGGGGGCGACCCGCTGCTCGTGCTGGCTATCGTGGTCGCCGTCGGCCTCCTGGCAGCCCTCGCGTTTTACATACGCCGCAAACGGCGCGCGGTGTCGTCGGTCACCGACGTTGAAGCCTAACCACCACTAATCCTCATCTTCGGGTGCCAACTCCATCATGTAGTGGATCTGGTCGGCCACCTTCTTGAATCCGAACTTCGGATAAAGGCCTTGGCTGGCCCTGTTCTGCTGGAGTGTTTCTATCTTCGCGATGATCATTCCCTTGTTTCGAAAGCTCTCCAACGCGGCTTCGATGAGCCGGGATGCGATTCCTTGACGCCTATGCCCATCGCCCACGGCGAGATCCACGATTCGGCCGACTCGCGAGGAAAGCGAAATGGTGCAACTTACGTAGCCCACCACGTGCTCGTCCAACTCCGCGACGAATGAGTTCTCGGGGGATGACGTGAGGACCTCGACACTCCCCGCCCACTTCCTTTCTTCCCATCCGGGGCTGCGGTTCCATCCAACCAGCTTGTCGAAATTCTGGTCGATGCTCACACCGTCGAACGACAGGATCGTTAACTGTTTTACCCGACCCTCGTCCGAGTGGTGGTATGGGCGAATCGTCAAGGCCGGGGCGTTTTCGTTCACGTTCTTTCCCTTGCGAATGGCGTAGAGGTCGATGTCATAACACGATTGGCGCGCTCGTTCGGCACGGATTCGAACGGGCCGGTTCGGACGTTCGACCGCTAGGAGGCTGGTGTCGGAACTGTCTTCTCTGGGATCGTCAGGCGAATGCCGACGAAGAGCTTGGACTGATCGGTGATGTCGTTGGCGTCGGCCAGGGCCTCCAGCGAGACGCCAAATTCCTGAGCGATGGCAAACAGTGTGTCTCCCTCCTTCACGACGTAACCCCGGTCGTCCTGTCTTCCTCGCTCGGGCGCCCGAAATGTCTCGCCTGGGTCCGGGAGGGTAAGCCGCTGGCCGGCGAAGATCGCGTTTGGATCTTCCAGCCCGTTTTTCGACGCGATGTCGTCCATTGTAAATCCGTATAGGGCGGCGATCAGAGTCAGCGTCTCCCCTTCCTGCACTATATGGAAATCCGGGTTCGGCGTATTGGTTGGTGTCGGCTCGGCGCGCTCGTCCTCGCCGCTCGTCGCGGCATCCGACGCTGTTTCCACAGCGATCCCCGTGGGAGCATCACCGTCCTGGGTTGCGTCCGAACTGGTCGGAGCCGTTTCGGCGGGCGCCTGAGCATTACCATCGGATCCGCCCTGATTGACAAGGATGAAGACGACTACCGCAAGGATGGCAAGACCGATGAATCCAAACAGGGCTTCGCGTGTATTGGATTTCATTTGAGCCCCCAGCACGCCGGACCGCCGCCATGCTTCGTGGAAGCGCGACATTCGAATTATAGATACGGAATCCGAATCGGCGTCGAACCAGGTCCTGCCGTCCACGTACCGAGGCCTTCCATCCGCCAGTGATACGATTCTCGAATGCGGCGCGGATCACCTCACCGGCGGTGCCGGTAATTTGCGCGGTCTCATCCTTGCGGGGGGCTACGGCACGCGGCTTGGCGAGCTGAGCAAGAACCGATCCAAGGTACTGCTGCCCGTAGGCGGAAGGCCGGTTATCGACTACGTGATGGACCGCCTAATGGAGCTGGACGAGCTGGAGGAAGTGCTGGTCGTCACCAACGATAAATTTCACTCCCAGTTCGTAGAGTGGTCGACTTCGACGGCGAGAACACGGAAGCTCACGGTCCTCAACGACGGCACCACGAATCCCGAAAACCGGCTGGGGGCGGTCGGAGACGTGCTATTCGGAATCGAGCAGGCCGCGATCGATGAAGACCTGGTGGTGATGGCAGGCGATAACCTTTGCGACTTCCCACTATCGAGGATGGCGGCCACCCTCCGGGACAAGGGTTCGTGCATCGCCGCATACGACATAGGACGGATTGAGGACGCCGCAAAATACGGCAATCCGACGCTCGGCGGCGACATGCGTGTGGTGAATTTCGTGGAGAAGCCGCCGAAACCGGAAAACAGCCTAATCGCCGTGGCGATCTACATGTTCCGGCGGACGAACCTCGGCTTGTTCAGACGATTCCAGCTCGAGGGGCGCGACCTCGATCTCATCGGCGGATTCATTCAGTGGGCGTACAGGAAAGCCCCGATCTTCGCGTGCGTATACGGTGCCGAGAATAAATGGTGGGATATCGGCGACCCCGAAATCTATCGCGACGTCGATCGCTTTTACGGAGGGTCCCACGCCTGATTCGCGCCGCCGCCGGACCGATTTCCAGCTTTGACGCTCATTCTTTTGACGGTACGCCACCGGTGAGCATGAATGCGATGGGCGTCCAATCGGCCGTTGCCTCGGCGGCGGGCTTTGCCCTGCGGGCTTCCGGCGCTGCAGGGTGATCACACTTCTGACGCTGGCCGTGAATTCGGGCTTTAGCCCCTATATTCCCCTGCTGGTATTCGGGGCCGCCTCCCGGACCGACTACGGTTTAGCGATCAGACCATCGTTTAGCTTCGTTCAGGAATGGGGATTTCTTGGAGCCTTGTTGGCGCTTGTGGGGATTGATGTCGTATTGAACAAGCTACCGGGGACTGCCTCATACGTGAACCGGCTCGGGTGGCTCGTGAAACCGGCTGCTGCCGCGCTTATCGTCGCCTCCGCCGCAACAGTCTCGGATCAATTCGTGGCGCCGCTTGCGGCCCTAGCAGGCGGGCTTGCTTTATCCGTCCACTGGATCAGGAACTGGCTTATTGGAAGGCTAGGGGACCGATTCATGGGATTTGAAGGGCTTGTCGTGGGCGCGTACAGCGAAATCGGATCGACGTTCGTTGCGCTGTTTGCGTTTCTGATTCCCGTCGTCGGGGCGCTACTTGCGGCACTGATGTTGGTGACTGCGACGATATTCGGTCGGAGAGTCGAGCGTTCGGAAACGTAATTTGTCCGCGGACGGCGCTGAGTATGGACCCCAGTCGAGGCCTACGTTGAGAGATAAATCGAGCCCACGCCCCAGTCGATCGGGATCGTCTCGTCTTAAAGCCGGGAAGCTTCCGGCCGAATTGCTCGCAGAATTGCTGACCGGTGTGCCAGATGCGCCGCGGGTTGTTTTGGGGGCGGGGATCGGGCGTGATGCGGCTGTGCTCGATTTTTCCGAATCGAGTGATCGGCTTCTGGTGGCAAAGACGGACCCAATCACCTTTGCGACCGCTCGAATCGGATGGTATGCCGTAAACGTCAATGCAAATGACATTGCCTGCATGGGCGCAGATCCGGCCTGGTTCCTTGCCACGGTTTTGCTGCCGGAGGGAAGTCGCGAATCCCTAGCGACCGACGTTTTCAGTCAAATCGAACAAGCATGTGAAGAATTGGGCGTCACCCTTGTGGGAGGGCACACCGAGGTGACGATCGGAATCGACCGGCCGATCGTGGCCGGGTGCATGCTCGGCGAGGTCGACCGCGCGACGTTGATTGTGCCGGAATCGGCTGCTGAGGGCGATCTGGTTTTGCTCGCTCAAAGTATCGCCATTGAGGGAACGGCGCTTCTGGCGCTCGAAGCCTCCCGCCACCTCAAGGATCTTGAGGTGGCGCCCGACATAATCGAGCGCGCGAGGGGGCTGCTGGACGATCCGGGCATCAGCGTGGTCCGCGCGGCCAAAATCCTGCGAGAGTTTGACGCTGTCCACGCTCTCCATGATCCAACTGAGGGCGGCCTGGTCACGGCCCTGCGTGAGATCGCCGCGCCTGCGGGGCTGGGGCTGAGACTGCGTCTGGAAAACGTGTCCGTGATTGACGAAACTCAGGCCATCTGCAAAGCACTGGGACTCGACCCGTTCGGGCTCCTGGCTTCGGGTGCGCTGCTTGCGGCGGTTGAGCCGTCGGGAATCGACGAAGTGACTCAAGCACTCGAGATCGGCGGAATCCCCTACAGTCTTATCGGTGAGCTTCTGCGGCCAGAACACGGGTTCGTTTGCGATAATGGAGGGCGGGACCGGCCGCTTGGTTTCTTTGAACGGGACGAACTCGCACGCTATCTTGCTTCTTGAGTGGCGGCCAACAATTGACCCTCGGGAATTGGTCCCCAGCCTGGCCGCGCGTGTCTGAATGAACGGGAGGACGTAACTCGTGGACAGAGTCATCGACATGCGGAGTGACACGGTGACGTTGCCAACGCCGTCGATGCGACGTGCCATGGCCGATGCGGAAGTTGGAGATGACGTTCATCGCGAAGATCCAACCATCAACCGCCTGCAGGATCTGGCCGCCGAGATGTTTAAGAAGGAAGCGGCCGTCCTGGTAGCGAGCGGAACCCAGGGAAACGCCTGCTCGATGCTCGTTCATACACAACCAGGCGAGCTCGTATTCTGCGATGCGCGCGCCCATGTGAGCCGGTACGAGGCGGGCGGTTATGCCGCGCTGGCGGGAGTTTCTCTCGAGAAGCTCGATGGGGACCGGGGCGTCATAACCGGCGACATTGTCGAATCCGCCATCATGCCGTACAACGAGCATCTGGCCGATGCGAGCCTCATCTGGGTGGAAAACACACATAATTCCGGCGGCGGAACGGTGACATCCATTGACGTGATGCGTGGGCTGCGCGAGGTTGCCGATGCAAATGGCCTGGGAATTCATATTGACGGCGCCCGGATTTTCAATGCGGCGACCCGACTGGGTGTTTCCGTGGCTGACCTGGCGGCGGATGCGGACTCGGTGCAGTTCTGCCTTTCCAAGGGCCTGGGCGCGCCGGTGGGATCGCTGGTCGTTGGAGATCGCGATTTTTGCGAAATGGTGCGCAAGAAACGGAAGATGCTCGGCGGAGGATGGCGGCAGGCAGGCGTGTTTGCCGCGGCCGGTATCGTGGCGCTGCAAGAGATCGCCCCGCTGCTCGCAGGCGACCACGAGAACGCGCAGCGGCTGGCGAAGGGGATCGCGGAGATTCCGGGCTTGGTTATCGACCCGTCGGACGTGGAGACGAACTTGGTGTTTTTTTCCTACGACGCGGATCGGGTGGACCCTTCGGATTTCGTTGCCGGAGTGGCGGAGCGTGGAGTGCTAATCGGCGGCGCCTCTAAGGACAATGTTTCGAGGGCCTGCCTGCACCACCAGGTGACGACTGAAGACGTTGACGCGGCGCTGGCCGCGATGCGTCAGGTCGTGGGAGCCGCGGTACCGGCGTAACGTCGGACCCTGCTAATCAGATGCCCACCCTAGTCACAGGGGCCACGGGTGTGTCCGGGCCACGCCTTGTTCAAGCGCTGGTAAAGAGGGGCGACAAGGTGCGTGTGTTCGCCCGCGAGGAAAGCGACGTTAGCGCGCTCGGTGACGGCGTGGAGGTAGTTCGCGGCGACATCGTAGACTCCCGCGCCGTCGAAACGGCCGTTGCCGGATGCGATCGAGTTTTCCATCTCGCGGCGGTGTTCGACTCATGGGCGAGCAATCCCAGGACATACTTCGATGTAAACGTCGGGGGAACCGTAAACGTCCTGGACGCATGCCTCGATCACGAAGTTGAGCGGATGGTGCACGCAAGCAGCGCGTCGACCATCGGCGAGATGAGAGGCGAAACGGGCGCGGAGACCACCGAGCATCGGGGCTATTTCCTCACTCACTACGAGCGGTCGAAGTGGGAGGCGGAACAGTTCGTGCAGGAGTACGTCGAGAAGGGTGTAAACGCCGTAATCGTCAATCCCAGCAGCGTCTACGGACCCGGCGACATTACCGGCAACGGCCTTACGATCATGCAGCTCATCGGCGGACAGATGACTGCCAGCACTGAGACGATTGCGGCGTATTTGTTCATCGACGATTACATTGCGGGGCTCCTAGCGGCCGACGAGAGAGGCAAGATCGGGGAGCGATACATACTGAGCGGCACGAACATCAACAGGCTTGAATTCCTGCGTACGGCGGCGGCGGTGGCCGGTATCGAGGCTTCGATAGCCACCACGCCCAGGTGGGTCATCAAGACCCTGGCACGTTTTGGTTCGATTCGGGAGAAGCTCACGGGAAAGCGGCCTGCAATCTCCGCGGATGCCGCCGCAATCGCGCTGCACGGGTTCCGACACGACTCTTCCAAGGCGGTTCGCGATCTGGGACTCGAGTTCACCGACCTCGAGGACGGGCTGGACGCAACGATCGACTGGCTCTATCGCGAAGGGCACGTCGATCTGCCCGACGAGGTGCTCGAGGATGAAGATGCCGATGATTAACTCAAATCACGGGTCCGCTAGCCTAGACTAGATCACCTCCGTTTGATGCTCTTTGGGATCCGATAAACCGATGGACCGTTACGGTGCGCAGAGTTGAGATAAGCGAAGTTGAGCCCGGCCAGATATTGGCAAGGGCGATTCTAAACATCAATGGCGAGGTATTGCTCAAGCCCGGCGCGGAGCTGAGTCCGGCCCACATCGATGGTCTGCGGCGCAAGGGCTACACGTCAGTGCCGATCGATGATCCCCAGACCAGAGGAATCGAGGTACCCGACGCCGTGCCTGAAGGCGTCCGCATGCAGGCGCTCGCCAAGATCAAGGATACGTTCGACGCGCTCGGAACTGTTACCAAGGCAATACAGGGAGCATCGCCGGAAGTCGTTTGGAAGCAGATGCAGCAGCGGTCGGTGGTCTCGAGCTCCCGCAGGAAGAACACGGAGGACACTCTGATGCCTCTCGTGGCCTCCTTGATCGAAAGAACGACGACCCTTCAGGTGCTGGACGGATTGCATAACGTTCTGATACACGACGAATCCACGTTCAACCACTCGGTCAACGTCTGCGTCGTTTCCATAAAGATTGCCCAGGCAATCAGTCTTCCGTTGGATCGTATGCGGCAGCTTGCGCTCGGCTGTCTGCTCGTGGACATCGGCAAGATCTTCGTTCCCAGGGAGATCCTCAACAAGCGCGGGAGTCTCTCGCCCGCGGAGCGCAGCCGCGTCGCCGCACACACCACGCTGGGCTACCGTCTGCTTAGATCGACGGCCTCCGCGGAAGTGCTGGCTCACCACATATCTTGGCAACACCATGAGCGGCAAGACGGGAAGGGGTACCCGCGAGGGCTCACGGGCACCAATCGCGTCCTACAGACCTCGGAGGACAGGTTTCGGCCCGACCGAATGTTGCAGATTGCCGAAATCGCCGCCATCGCCGATTTCTATGTGGCTATCACAAGCGATCGGCCCCAAAGGCCGGCCATGCCGCCAGATCGGGTCCCGCTGGTGTTTCACGAGGCAATCGGTAGCGCCCTCAATCGGGAGATAGCGACCAAGTTTCTGGCGGTGCTTCCCTGGTACCCGACCGGCACGGAAGTAGTCATTACCCGTGGAGAACATCAAGGGTGCCGCGCCGTCGTAATGCTCGCCGACCAAGCCCACCTGCGGCGGCCGAAAGTGCGTGCCATCGCCGATCCCGATGGAAATGCCATCGAGCCGTTCGATATTGACCTGCTTGAAGATGAGGGGACGGATATCGTAACGGTTCGTCAGGCGATGTTGGCCAAGTCGGTGGCCTAGGCGGCGATGTGGGTTCCCTGCCGGTCTTCCTTGATTAGAATCTAGGTAAGAGGCGGAGTCACAAACTCGACGCGATTCGAGCGGCTTTCCAGGCGGCCGCCCACTCGATGGGATGAATGGTTTTGGCCTCTACGACCCGGCAGCGCCGAATGCAATTCTTCGTGCGGCTGTGGGAGTGGCCCCGCGGGCGCCAAGATTCGGACGATGCGAAGGGCACTCGCTTCGCTATCACGCGGGGATGGTCCCGGCGCACCAAGCTAACCGTTTCGATTGTGACGGTGCTGGCCGCACTCGCCATACTGTTTGCCGCCCGTGAAATCCTGGCGCCGTTCGTATGGGCAATTGTCATTGCTTATCTTTTCTCTCCGATAGTCTCGCTTGCCCGTCGGAGAGTCGGGATACCAAGGCCGATTCTGGTACTGCTGCTTTATGCGATCGGGATCAACGCGATTTTCTGGACCATATGGCTGGTCAGTCCCGTTCTCGCTCGAGAGCTGAGGCAAATGGTTCAGAGCGTTCCGGAATTCACGGCATGGATTGAAGTCCAGATAACCGGAACAGACACCCTGGACATCCTGGGGCAGACAATTCGCGTGGATGCCGCGGTTGAGGCGCTTGCGGACCCCCTCAGAGGCCTTGCGACCGATGTTTCAACCCGATTGCTCGCCCTGGCCTTCGGAATCTTGGAAGCGTTCCTAAAAGTCATGCTCGCGCTCGTTGCCGCCTTTTACTTGCTGCTTGCGGGACCTCGTCTCATTCGCAGGCTCATCGGGCTGGTCCCGGACGAGCACCGCCCTGAAATAGAGTCGCTGGTGGGGCGCCTTAACGACGTGTTGAGTGCCTTCATTCGCGGACAACTCCTGTTGGTAATCATCATGGCCACCGCAACCTACGTGGGACTGTCGATCTTGGGGATACCGTTTGCGGTCGTCCTCGCGGTGGCAACGGGATTTCTGGAGCTCATTCCAATATTTGGACCCATAGTGGCCGCCATTCCGCCCATTTTGCTCGCACTTTTTGGCACTAATTCATATGGGTGGCCGGGTTGGCTAGCAGCCCTGGTCGTTGCTGCGATGTATACGGTTCTTCGACATCTGGAGGACTATATCGTGATCCCCAACGTCGTCGGGCGCGTTATAAACATTCACCCGTTCGTGGCGCTCTTCGCCCTGTTCGCGGGGGCCACCATCTGGGGTATCTCCGGAATGATCCTCGCCCTCCCCGTGGCCGCCATGACGCGAGTCATATTGAGTTACGTGTACCGCAAAATCACGATTTGATTCCGGCCTGCGGCAGCGCGATCGGTATCGCTCGCGGCAGGACGCTATTGGGATTGGCGGCCTATGAAATAAACTTCGAGCCGGGTGCTTTGCTCCTTCGGCGGATGCGAAAATCGTCAGTGCCCAAACCGGTGAGATCGGACTGCACTTGAAAGCGAGTGGCGCCCCGTTGAAGCTCGGGCCGATGCAGACCAGGCGGCGTCGATGAACCCCGATGATCGGACCTCCCCCATTCGTGTCGGAATGCTCGGTCTGGGCACGGTAGGCTCAGGCGTGGCCGCGGTTTTGGAGGAAAAGCGGGAGGCCCTGGCCGAGCGCGTTGGCAGGCGCATTGAACTGACGCGGGTGCTCGTGCGGGATTCCAAAAAGCGTCGCCCGGTCTCGATTCCCAGCGCCGTGCTGACGACGAATCCCGGTGACGTCATTGATTCCGCCGATATCGACGTTGTTGTCGAGGTCCTCGGTGGAATCAATCCCGCGTATGAGTACGTTCGCCGGGCGCTGGAAAGCGGCAAGCATGTGGTCACCGCCAACAAAGAGGTAATGGCTCACTACGGCCTCGATCTGCTCAAGGTCGCCCAGGAAAACGGTCGCGATCTCTTTTTCGAGGCGAGCGTTGGCGGCGGAATCCCGCTCATCGGCCCATTTCGGCAGGACTTGGCGGCCAATGAGATAACCGAGATACACGCGATCATCAATGGAACGACGAACTACATCATGACCCGTATGGCCCAAGACGGGGCCGATTTCAACGTTGCGCTCAAGGAAGCACAGGAAAAGGGGTACGCAGAACCCGATCCGGCCAACGACATAGACGGACACGATGCCGCCTACAAGCTGGCCATCCTTGCGAGCCTGGCTTTCGGCGGGCCCGTTCCGCCGGACGAGGTCTATCGAGAGGGAGTGAGACAGCTGGAGGCGGTGGATTTCGACTATGCGCGGGAACTGGGCTACGCGGTCAAACTGCTCGCCATCTCGAAGAAGAGTGCAGACGGTGTGGAGGTCCGCGTTCACCCTGCGCTCGTGACGCAGGATTTTCTCCTGAGCCAGGTAAGCGGCGTCGAAAACGCGGTACGGATCAAGGGTGATCTCCTTGGACACGCGGTTTTCGCCGGACGCGGCGCCGGTCCTGGCCCAACGTCGAGCGCGATCGTAGCCGATCTCATCGACCTCGCCCATAACATCAACTCCGGTGCGCACGCCCGCGTCCCCGTGCGCTCCGACGAGGGTCTGGTCATCAAGCCGATGGCGGATGTCATCAGTCGTTATTACTTCCGAATCTGGGTTTCGGATCGCGCCGGAGTGCTGGCCCGGATCGGTGGTGTGTGCGCCGATACCGGGATCAGCATCTCGGCGCTGGTCCAAAAGGAAACCGATGCTTCGGCGGGGACGGCTGAGATCGTTATCCTGACCCATAAGGCGCGAGAAGCAGCCATGCAGGAGGCTATTGCCGCGATCGCTGATCTCGATGTGGTCGACAGGGTGGCCGCGTTCCTGCGAGTGGAAGATCTGACAGAAGAGAATTGACCATCCAGCCGTCCGCCGCTTCGGCAGCCAAGGAAGGCGTCCTGAAACGCTACAGCGCCTTCCTGCCGCTCACGCAGGCCACTCCCATGATCACCCTTGGAGAGGGAAGCACGCCGCTGATCAGGATGACTGCGCTCGAGGAACGGACTGGGGCCGGTGAGGTGTGGCTGAAACTCGAGGGGTGCAATCCTACCGGATCGTTCAAGGACCGGGGAATGGTGCTGGCGGTGGCGAAAGCGGTTGAGGATGGCGCCCACACGGTCGTTTGCGCCTCGACCGGAAACACGTCGGCGGCCGCCGCGGCCTACGCCGCTCGGGCGGACATCGAGTGTGTTGTGGTCGTGGCCGCTACGAAGGTGGCCTGGGGCAAAATCGTGCAGACTCGTTCGTACAACGCCCGAATCGTAAGCATTGATGCCGACTTCGACGCGGGTCTGAATATCGCGCGCGAATTGTCGGAGCGCCCAGGCGTGACCCTTGTCAACTCGATCAATGAATACCGACTGGAAGGACAGAAGACCGCAGCATTCGAAGTGATCGACGATTTGGGCGACGCTCCCGACGAGGTGTTCATACCCGTGGGAAACGCCGGCAATATCAGTGCGTACTGGGCGGGCTTCTGCCAGTACAAAGATGCTGGTCTTACTAAGTCGACGCCTGCAATGAGAGGCTTCCAGGCTGAGGGCGCCGCGCCGATCGTTCTGGGCCATCCGGTGAGGAATCCGAAGACCGTTGCGTCCGCGCTTCGCATCGGCAATCCGGCGAATCGCGAGAAGGCCGAGCGTGCGCGTGACGAGTCAGGCGGAAGCATCGAGAAGGTATCGGATGCGCAGATCCTCGATGCGTACCGGATTCTCGGCGGCCTCGGCGTTTTCTGTGAACCGGCTTCGGCAGCTTCGGTTGCCGGGCTCCTCGCCAGGGCGGACATGGGTCTGGTGCGCAGCGACTCACGAGTCGCGTGCGTTATCACCGGCCACGGACTCAAGGATCCGGAAGTGGCCGACGCCGAATACCCGCCGGTCGTGCAGTGCGAGGCGAACGCAGCGCGGGTGGCCGAAGCTCTCAGCTGGTAGCAGCCAGGCTGGGATGTTGAGACGTGCCGGCCGGTTGCGATTTTTTACCTATCGCGATGGAACCGCGGATGCGATCGAGGATGACCGCGTCCGGCCGGAAACGTGCAGGCCGCAAACTCCCGAAGAACCGGTGGGTTGGCCAAGCAATTCGGACACGTTGACGGTCCGGGTCCGTCCGGCTATCGCTCCAGCTCACGGAAAGCAGCTTCAATATCTTGTTGCAGTTTCCGATTGTTCTGCTCTATAACGCGGGCGATAGCATCGGAAATCGCCTCGACCTGCATCCTGTTCAAGCCCGATTTCGCCCTTAGCACCGAATGTGTGCATTCCCTCAGATCGTCGAGGGTAAGCCCGATGTCCGCTGGTTCGGTGTAGTCCCGCTCGTCCCGAGGCTGGGCGAGCTCAAATTCGATGTTCATACAAGCAGGGCATGGCCGTATGACCGAGCCAGCATTGACGATAGTCATGTGCCCGCAACGGCTGCAAACAAGCTGCGTATCTTGCTCGGCTTTTTGGCCGATGGTCGGCATTGGATCCTCTTTGCCAAGAATTTAACACTTGGGTTGGCCGCGGCGTGAAACCATTAGGTGAAACTTCAGCATAATGAAACCCGCGCCGACGGCGTTCGGAGACTTGCACCTCTGATCCGCCGACGGCACACTTATATGCGGGTAAACGACCTGCCAGCAATGCAGGGGCGCAAAGGGAATTCCGTAACCAAATGGAAAAAAGCGAGAGCGAAACCACTAGCGAATCCGGCAGCGTCAGGGATGAAATCCAGGAGCTGACGGACAAGGGATTTAGTCAAAAGCAAATATTCACGCTTTTCTATCAGCGGGCCCGTTGGCGAACGCGCCTCGATAATGAGTGCGCCGGAGAGCCGACGCATCCGCCATCGGATTCGAGCAACTAGACCCGGGTCTTAGCCCTTAATCGCAGGGGGCTGATGGAAGTCAGGACACGCCACCGACGGGATCAGGCGCCGGATCTCCTCTACCGTCACGGAGCCATGTCTGATGAGCTTGGGCTCCCCGGAACTGATGTCCAGGACCGTTGATTGAATCCCGCTCGCAGGACCGCCATCCAGAACGTAGTCCACGTGTCCGGCTAGCGACTTCCAGGCCGCGGTGGCCGTTGCGGCGGGAGCCGCGCCGCTGAGGTTGGCGCTGGTGCCTACCAGGGGTGAACCTGAAATCTCGATAAGGGTCCGGGTTATCCCGGCGCCGGGGACGCGTATGCCCACGGTATGACCAGGACCCGTCACAGGCGACTGGACGGCTTCCTTGGCTCGGCAGACGATCGTCAGGGCGCCGGGCCAGAACTCCGATGCGAGATCGCTGAGGAGCGGCTCTTCGTCAACGAGCTGGAACGCGTCCTCCGATTGCGCCAGCAGCACCGGCAGACCCTTCCCGCTTTCTCTGCCTTTTATCTGGACGATCCGCCTGACTGAGTCCAACCGCCAGACATCGGCGCCCAGACCGTACAGGGTATCCGTCGCGTACGCGATCACCCCGCCGGAACGGAGGATCTCGCCAGCCCTTTTGATGTCCGTGCCGACGGCGGCGCGGCGACGCGCCGGATCGTCCACTAGCCGGACATCAGGATGAACTTCTCCACAGCGCTGGCCACCCCGTCCTCCTCGACGCTTCCAGTTACAAAACTTGCTTTTTCCAGTACTTCGGGCGGTGAGTTTTTCATAACGACCCCCAAGCCCGCCACTTCGACCATGTCGATGTCGTTGAGGTCGTCTCCGATGGCCATGACCTTGCTCATGGGCACGCCAAGCCACCCGGCCAGCGAACGGAGTGCCTTCCCCTTGGAGACGTTCGGATTGATGGTCTCGGCAAAGATCGGGAATGACCGAGTTACGTAGAGACGGCCATCAAATTGGGCGGAAAGGTCTCGGACAATCGTTTCGGTGGTGGGTTCGTCGGTCACGATCACCAGCTTGAGAACATCCGTCTTCAGCCACTTGCTCAGGCCGCCAACGATCTGCGGGGTCACATTGGCGCGCTCACTGTAGTAGCGCCCTTCGGGAGTAAGTTCAGCCATGAACAGTTCATCGCCGACGAACGCGGTCACATGGTAGCCGTTGTCTTCACAGTACCTGAGAACCTCGAGCGCGACCCCGCGTTCAACGGTGGTTTCGGAGATGATCTCTCCAGTGGTGGGATGGCGCACCTGCGCTCCCTGATAGCAGATGAGCGGTGTCGTGATGCCGAGTTCGTCGGAGTAGGGCTTGGTGGCGCGATACATCCGGCCAGTGGCGAGGGTTACCTTAACCCCAAGCCGGGCCGCCTCACCCAGAGCGTCGACCGAGCGCTGCGATATCTCCGGTGACTCACCCACAAGAGTCCCGTCCAAGTCGATCGCCAGGAGCTCGTATTCGATCTTGGCGCTCATGCTCGTCCCCGGCCGTCGGCGGTCTTCGACACGCGAGGGGCCTTGTGAATCTTCGATTTTCTTCTGGCCGCGCGGCGCTTCGCGCACTTTGCGAGAACGTCGGGGTCTTCGTCCAACTGTCCAGCCAGAGAGCGCATTATCTCCATATTTCCCCGGTCGGGTCCTTCTCCGTCGAATCCAGGTGCCTCGACGATGGCGGGAATCCCGCGCAGGGCGCGGGAGCGCAATATGCGCGCGAGCCCCTCGTAGCCTATATGGCCCTGTCCCAGATTCTCGTGCCTGTCCAGGTTACGCCCGCATTCGACCTTGGAATCGTTGAGGTGCACCGCCGATACGCGAGCCAGACCAACGGCGCCGTCGATTTCCGTCAGCATTCGATGGAGCCCAGATTTAGTTCTCAAGTCATAGCCGAACGCAAATGCGTGGGCGGTGTCGATACACACCCCAAGCCTGTGATCATCTTGAAGTTCCGCGAATATGGCCGCGAAATCCGAGAACCGCCCTCCAATCAATCGGCTGCTGCCAGCCGTATTTTCAAGGACTAGCGGCACGTCGCAGCGAGATTCGTCCCGGGCGCGGAGGAGTCCTTCGCGCACCGACGCGATAACCCCTTCCAGTCCCAGCCCGTAATTGCTGCCCAGGTGCAGGATCAGGCCGTCAAGGCCGAGCAGTTCGCATATCTTTAGACCGTCGGCGACCGATTGTATGGACTTGGCGTAGATTTCCGGTTTGGTGAATTTTGCGCCGAGATTTACGAGGTACACCGCGTGCGAGAAGATCGGTCCGAGCCGAGCCTCCTGCCGCGCGTGCCTAAACGTCTTGATCTCGGAATCGGAGTACTTCTTGGGTTTCCATTGGAGTTTGTTGCTTCCGAATATCTGAATCGTCTCGCAACCGAGTTCGAGGGCCCTGCCGATACCGAAGTTGTTGTCACGGGTGGCGCTGCAGTGGGCGCCCAGAATCATCGTGCCAGTTGCTGCCGCGATGCCTGCGGACGCCGTCTTCACTGGCTTGTCCCCTTTTAGGCTTGACGTTTTGCCGCGGCGCGCACCTACTGTGTAGGAAACGGGTCTCATTGCAAGTCCCATCCTGCCCGTGCGCCAAATGGCGGGCATTCTCCGACGCGCCACGGTCAACAGAATAGCGGTCGCTCCATTAAACGGGTGACGGCTGAGAGGGCTCGCGGTACAGCGAACTCGACGGGGCGATCAACGCGCCGCTGAAGATCGACGTGGGCGAGTCCGAACCCGAGAGGACATGCCAGTCGAGTCGATCTTCGCGTTGACTCGGCGTTGCGCTGCGTATCACGACCGAGTCGAGAACCCCTGGGTCTCTACTCGGCGTGAGCGGGAACGAGCGGCTAGAATCTCTCCTGGCATACGGCAGTTTCGTCAAGGTCGCAACGCATTCCGCCCCTGACCTCGGGAGGCGCGAACGCTCTCCCGGAGGTTCTACGCAATGGCCGAATCGACCCCCGTTAGAATTGGGTTTGTTGGTGTTGGCGGACGTGCCGAATCGCATCTGCGAGCCATATCGAAAGTCCACGACGCCAAGATCGTCGCCATAGCCGACATTGACGGCGACCGCGCCCGGGCCGTCGCCGAGCGTTACGAAGCTGCCGCGTACGAGACCACGGAGCAGATGCTGGATGCGGAGGCCCTGGATGCCGCGTGGGTGGTCACTCCCCCGCGATTTCACGCCGGGCCCGTCACCGAAATCGCAAAACGCGGAATCAACGTCTACGTCGAAAAGCCGGTGGCGCTGAACATGGCCGACGCCCTGAGCATGGAGAGGGCGGTCGACGATGCGGGCGTGATCGCGGCCGCGAGCTACCAGATTCGACATCTTGACACGGTGGCAAGGGTTCACGACGCTCTGGCGTCCAAGGACATTACCATGTTGAACACCCGCTACTATTGGAGTCCCCCGGGAAGATGGGCGCGCGATACGGCGATGTCGGGGGGCCAGATCGTCGAGCAAGCGACGCACTTGGTCGACCTCATGCGCTACTGGGCCGGCGAGGTCAAAACTGTGCATGCGATGTACGGGAATCGGGCCTTGGCCAGCGTCGAGGACTTCAACACCTGGGATGCCAATGTCGTCAACTTGGGATTCGAGTCCGGGGCCGTCGGGTCGGTCGCCAGTACGTATGCGCTGTTTCAGGGCGTGCCGGACAACGTCCGAATCGACATCGTGGTACGAGAATTGTTGATTCGATTCTCATACGCCAGTCTTCAGATCCAAAGCCCTTGGAAATCCGATGAGTTCGAACCCACGAACAATCCCGACGAGGCGGCATCCGCCGCTTTTCTGCACGCGGTGCGCACCGGAGATCGGTCAGGTGTTCTGGCGCCTCTCGACGATGCAAATCGCACGCTGGCGGTAACCCTCGCGGCGAATGAGTCTGCAAGAACCGGCAAGGTGATTGATGTCGCCTCGTTCGTTGAGGCAGAGTCCGCCGGCGCCGGAATGGGCGGATAAAGGGCTTTCCGTGGGAAAAAAAATCACGCTTGTCCACACGACTCCGGTGGCAGTGGGGCCGATAAACGACGCGTTTCGTGAGATCTACCCAGAAGCCGAAATCAGAAACGTCCTCGACGATCGACTTCTTGCGGATCTGCAGTCCGGAGGCGGCGAGTTCACTTCCGGACTGAGGCGTCGTCTTTCGAACCTGATCGAGTATGGGGAAACTTCGGGAGCCGAAGCGATTCTCCTGACCTGCAACAGCTACAGCCAGGTCGCGCTGCCCATCGCGGAGATGGTCGGCGTGCCCTTTTTTCGAGCCGACGACGCGCTTCTCGACGCCGCCGTTGAGATCGGGGAGACGATTGGATTGATAGCCACCGTGCCGACGGCCCTCGAATATGCCACGGGGGAGTTGGTAACCAGGGGCAGCGCGGCTGGGAAGACGGTATCGGTCGTAGGTCGCCTTCGCGAGGATGCGTTCGAGGCGCTTGGCCGTGGAGATACGGACGAACACGACAGATTGCTTCTTGAATCGATCCGGGAAATCGAGCATGAGGTCGAGGTCATCGCATTGGCGCAGTACTCCATGGCGCGTGTGATGCCGCGGATTGCGGACGACTTAAGGGTTCAGGTCCTTTCGAGTCCGCGTACAGGCGTCGAGCGAATCAAAGCGGCCCTCGAGAACTGAGGGCGTCAGCACATCGCCCTCTTTTCTAGCTATCCTCTGGATGAAGCGGGCGTCATTTCGCATCAACGGAAGGCGGATATCTTGTGGACGCGCCATAGGGCCTGGATCGTGGTTCTTCTGCTGGGTGGGGCGCTCACGGTCTTGGCTGCATGTGGCGAGGAAACTCCCGCCGACAACCTCGAGACGCGCGTTTCCAAGGTTGAGGAAGCTCTGAAGGGGATTCAGGCCCAACTTGAAGTTCCGACTCCGATGCCGCAGCCCACGGCAACTCCGCAGCCCTCGGCGACCCCCCAGCCGACGCCATCACCGCAGCCGACGGCGACTCCGATGATTCTGGAGGGCGTCGCGACCACGCCTCCGCAGTCACTGGAGGCGACCGTAAACGCTGAGAACGGTCTCAACGTGAGGGCGGAGCCGACGATCGAGGCCGAGGTGCTGCAGGTTCTCGATCATCAGCAAGAAGTCCTGCTCACGGGTCGGAGCGCGACTTCGGGCGATGCCGAATGGGTTGAGCTTCAGGGCGGTGGCTGGGTGCAGTCGCAGTACATGGTCTTCAATTGATGATCGACGAGAGGCGGTCGATGGTTTGCTCCCTGCATGGGTCAGATCCCGGTCCGCTCGGGCGCTTGTAGTTATTAGCTTGAAGTCGGGAGGCGATACACGATGACGATTAGTCAGGCGCATTCGGTGGCTGAAGTCGCCGAACTGAACAAGCGCTACACGTTTTTTGATTGGACCACTCAGGCGGCGGTGAGTCCCCTATGTGTCGATACGGCCGACGGAATCTATCTATATGACCATGACGGCCGGCGCTACATCGACTTCAACGCCCAGTTGATGAACGTGAACATCGGCCATCAGCACCCAGCGGTGGTGGAGGCGATCAAAGAACAGGCAGACAAACTCTGCTACGTAAGCCCGCGCATGGCCACGCTGCCTCGGGGAGAGCTGGGAAGGCTGCTATCCGAGGTAACTCCTGGAGATCTTTCGAAGGCGTTTTTCACGCTGGGCGGAGCGGAGGCCACCGACCATGCCATCAAAGTGGCCCGCCTGGTCACCGGCAGGCAGAAGATAGTCGCTCGCTATCGGTCGTATCACGGCTCCACCTATGGCGCCCTCACGTTGACTGGCGAGCCCCGACGGTGGGCCACTGAACCCGGCATCCCCGGCGTTGTGCGCGTTCTCGATCCGTATCGCTACCGGTGCAGCTTTTGTCGCAACGAGGGCGCATGTGACCTGCGGTGTGCGGATAACGTCGAGGAAGTCGTGCTCTACGAGGGACCGGACAACATCGCTGCCGTGATCTTAGAGCCGGTGACCGGCGCGAACGGGATCATCATCCCCCCGGACGGGTATCTCCAGCAGGTCCGAGAAATCTGCGACAAGTATGGAATCCTCCTAATTGCCGATGAGGTTATGAGCGGGTTCTGTCGAACCGGCCGGTGGTTTGCCGTGGATCATTGGGATGTCGTGCCCGACATCATGACAATTTCCAAGGGATTGACCTCGGGGTATGTGCCACTGGGAGCAGTTGTGGTTTCGAACGAGATCGCCGCGCATTTCGACGACCACCCTATATGGTTCGGCCTGACGTATGGAGCCCACACCCTAGCCTGCGCCGCCGCGATTGCGACCATCGGCGTCTATCGAGACGAGAACATTCCTGAGCGGGTAACCGCCCTCGGAAAAATCCTCGCCGAGGAATATGCGTTGATGTCCGAACGGCATCCCAGCATCGGCGAGACTCGAAATCTCGGCTTGTTCTCTGTTATCGAGCTTGTCAAGAACAAGGAAACTCGTGAACCGATCGTTCCTCTGCTTGATCCAAAGTACGAAAATTATGGGGTCATCAAAGAGATGGGCGCCTACGTTCTGGGGAGGGGCCTTTCCACGCTTATGCGTTGGAACTGGATTTTCGTTAACCCACCGCTCACTATTTCCGAAGATCAGTTGAGAGAGGGACTCGAGATAATCGATGATGCACTGGCGATAGCCGATCGGGCGGTCGCCTGATCCAGGTCGAGTTACTTCGCAGTCGTCGGAACGGCAGGCATCGTAATGAATCGGGTTCGTCGGTCGGTACGTGAGCGGTAATTTCAGGCTGCGACATTGACTTGAAACGAGTCGATAACTAGCATCGCAGCCACACGTCGGCGGCAGAAGTTTGCGGTCGGCAGTTTTCGTCGGCTGATGTCCACAGCACCAATGGGGAGATATGGCGACCGGTCAACCAGCGACCAAGTGGGATATCAAACCCGAGTACGCCAATGTATACGAAATTGGCCAGCGAGTGGATTTGATAGTGCTCGAGGGTGGTAAGCCGAGCACGTATGGCAGCCAGATTCAAGATCTCAACGATGAGAGGATGGCTGTTTCCGGTCCGACCTATAAGAGCGCCAGCGTACATGTCGAGATCGGCAGCGAGATTACCGTTAGCTCGTTCGGCGGCGGCGCCCGATACATGGGTTCCGGGAAGGTACTCAAGAGTAATGTAGGCCCCCTGAGTTTGCTTATCTTGGCCAGGCCCACGAGCGTCCGTAGAGTCCAGCTTCGGTCTAGCTTCCGCCTCGATATCGGTATTACTGACTGCATGATGCACGTTCTACCATCCACTGACTCGAAGGTCAGGTATGAGTTGGACGCCGAGATCACGAACCTCAGCGCGGGCGGCGCCCGGATAAGACTCGAAAAAAAGGTGCCGACGAGCGCGGTCGCGCCAACCGTGAAGTACCTCCTCGAGTTCCAGCTGGACTTTGATGACCCTCTGGGAGATCGCAAGAACGGCTTGGATGATTCCGACGACGACGAGGACGGTGCGAAGCGCACGACGCCAGACTCTCACTCGGTTCCGTGCTCGATCATCGCCATGGATGAAGTGGGTGAAGGCAAGAAGACCCACTTCGTAGGTCGATGCGCGTTCATCGATCCCAGCGCTCACTTGCAGGATGAAATTACGCGGTTTGTAAATCAGGGTCAGATGGCGCTGAAGCGCCGAAGGCTTTATTAGAAAACGACCGTCGAGTCTAGGTCATCTTTTCGCCGCCCTGTGGGTAGCATCATTCGTGGTCGCCTTGCTAGACAAAACACCACCAATGCCGCCGCGACCGCACACTGACGTACCATGAAGGCGAATCCATCGCGTCGGGTATTGGTGACGGGGGCCGAAGGCTTCGTCGGCGGTCACCTTGTGGCGGAACTGACCGCGACAGGGAGTTACGAGCTATATGGAACCGTCCGCCTGCCCGAGCGGCGGGGCCAGACCGCGATTCCACAATCGCGGACGTTCGACTGCGACATCCTCGATCGATCCGCGGTTGCCGCCGTGGTGGGGCGCGTGGAGCCCACGGCCGTTTTCCACCTCGCGGGGCGGGC
The DNA here is from genome assembly GCA_963663595.2 of Chloroflexota bacterium. GTDB lineage: Bacteria > Chloroflexota > UBA11872 > UBA11872 > VXNJ01. The sequence continues at coordinate 1,949,832 of CAXXGZ010000003.1, forward strand.
CGAAGCAGGAGAATCCTGGAAGGATCCAGTCGGGACGATAGAGGCGAACGTGGTCGGCACCCTCAACGTGATTCAGGCGATAATGGAGGGAGCTCCTCAGTCCCGTCTCGTGGTCATAAGTACCGCCGGTATCTACGGTCATGCCGCGGAGCCCGACCGGCCTCTCACGGAGAATTCTCCCGTCTCGCCAATAGATCCATATTCGGTGAGTAAGGCGGCCGCGGAGCTGCTGGCGCATCAGTACTTTGTGAGCCATGGACTCCAAGTCATTGTTGTGCGGCCGTTCAATCACATCGGCCCTGGGCAATCCCATCGTTTCCTCGTCGGCCGCCTGGCACGGCGCATCGCGGAGATCGAAGCTGGAACCGAACCCCCGGTTCTGACCTTGGGCGACCTCTCGAGTCGCAGGGACTTCACCGACGTTCGCGACGTGGCGCGGGCGTACCGGCTGCTGATGGAGCGGGGCGTCGCCGGGGACGTATACAACGTTGCGACGCGACGCGCCGTGGAAATCCGGCAGGTTGTCGACATCGCCTTGGCGCAGAGCACGATCCCCATAAAAATCGAACGCGACACCGAGCGACAAAGGCCCATGGATTTGCAGGTGTTGTTGGGCGACAGCTCCAAACTGCGAGCGCTCACCGGCTGGGAACCGTCTGTGCCAATCGAACAGAGCATTCGCGACGCGATCGACCATGTCCGTTCGGCCTTGAATTCACGCGCGTGAGACGGTGTTGAGCGCGGCGTGTGCCGATATCATCCTCTCTGTCCGCCGTATGAATTCGAATCGGGGTGATGTGAGAATTACGGGTCCGTCGCCTGCGACCGAACGACCGCCATGCCGCTGAATGACGTTCCGCGGGTCCCGCGGTTCGGGACCGATGGGTGGCGGGCGACGATCGGCGATGAATACACATTTGCAAACGTCAGGCTGGTCGCCCAGGGCATAGCCGACTACGCCAGGAAAAGATGGAAGTCCGAAAACGGGATCGTAGTCGGTTTCGACACACGGTTCGGGTCTGACCGGTTCGCCAGGGCGGTGTGTGAGGTTCTGGCCGGGAATGGAATACGCACTTTCATTTCGGACGGCCCCGTGCCCACTCCGGCGTGCGCGTACAGCATTCCAAAGCGTTCGGCGGCCGGAGGTGTAATCGTTACGGCCAGCCACAATCCGCCCTCGGACAACGGCATCAAGGTCCGAACTGCTACTGGCGCCGCGGTTGCCCCCGAAGGATTAGAAGAACTTGAAGGAACGATCCGGCGGCGGGCCTCATTGGATGTCACGTCCATGCCCTACGACGACGCGGTCAAATCTGGCCTTGTCGAGAAATTCGATCCGTTGCCGGAGTACTACGACGGGATCCGGTCTATCGTCGATATGACCCGTCTTGCGGACGCAACGTTTCCCGTGGTCATCGATTCGATGTGGGGAGCCGGAGCCGGGTGTCTGCAGAATCTGCTCAAGGACTCGAAACTTGAGGTCCATGCGATCCGTCAGGAGCGAAATCCTGCTTTTCCCGGGTTGTCGCGCCCGGAGCCCATCCCTCCTCATACTCAAGCGCTATCCGAAGCCGTCGTTGAGGTTAGGGCCAAGGTGGGCCTGGCCAACGATGGCGATGCCGACCGCCTTGGAGTTGTCGACGAGAACGGTGATTTCGTAGACCAACTGCGCGTCATGTCGCTTCTGGCCTATTACATGCTCGAGCACCATGGTGCAAAAGGTTCGATCGTAAGAACCGTCACCACAAGCTCCATGCTGGACCGCATCGGTGAAATCTATGGAGTCGACGTGATCGAGACCGAAGTGGGCATGAAGTTCGTTGCGCCCGCGATGGCTGAGGCCGGGGCATTTCTCGGCGGCGAGGAGAGTGGCGGCTATGTGTTCGCTCACCACATGCCCGAACGCGACGGTATTCTCGCCGGGCTGCTGTTTCTCGATTTGATGGTGCGCGAGGGAAAATCACCGTCGGAACTCGTGACGCTTCTGTTCGCCAGGCTGGGACAAGAGTTCCACTATGGGCGTCGGGATTTGACCTTTCCTCCCGGGGAGCGCGAGAGCATTGAAGGCTTGATTGCCGAATACGATCCGGAGGAAATGGATGGGTCCCGCATTGTAGGGACGTCAAAGGCCGACGGATATAAGTATTTGCTTGAAGATGGAGGATGGTTCTTAATCCGGTTTTCCGGAACCGAACCCCTGTTGCGCGTCTACACGGAAACCACGTCCGCGGCGCGAGTGGACAGGATTCTCGACGCCGCGAAGCAGGCCGCCGGTCTTTGACCGCGGTCCCTGGCCCGCCCTCCGGAACGCGGGTTGACCTGGACGGTCCCGAAATCGTCGCGCGGTTCGAACGCGACGGCATGCTTCAGGACATTCGGTCCCTTCCCCAGCAGTGTGCTCTGGGGTGGGACTCCGGTACGAGCGTGAGGCTTCCGCCCGGCTACGCGAATCCGACTTCCATCGTGATCGCGGGAATCGGCGGGTCGGCCATGGGCGGCGATGTGGTCAGGGGAGTCACCTTGGGGACCTGCAAGGTTCCGATTGTCGTCAACCGAGACTACGTGCTTCCTTCGTTCGTTTCTGCGGACACTTTGGTCGTGTGTTCAAGTTATTCGGGAGGCACTGAAGAGACTCTCAGCGCATTCGAGCACGCGGTGCGGATGAGAGCTCGGATCGTGGCGATGGGTCGCGGGGGAAAACTCTTTGAAGTGGGCGCCGGCTGCCCTCAAATCCGTCTCCTCACCGATGGCATGCCCAGAGCTGCCTTGGTGGAATCGGTGCACGGACTTCTCGGACTGCTCCAGCAACTGGCCGTCGTTCCGAGCATGGATGATGCGATAACGGAGCTGCCGGCTCGGCTGGAACGGTCCATCAGCGAGGTTGACTTTGGGGTGGCCGAGAGCGAGAACCAGGCTAAGACTTTGGCCCGAGCGATACACGGAAAAATGCCGGTCGTGATCGGCGTCGGTCACCTTGGGCCCGTGGCCAGACGCTGGAAGGCTCAGATCAACGAAAACTCCGACCAGATGGCCTTTTGCGACGAGTTACCGGAGTTCAATCACAATTCCATCCAGGGACTGAGCCTGCCTAGGATCGCAAGCGAATCGCTGCACGCGGTTTTCCTCCACCCCGACGACCCCGAGGACAAAGCCGCGCGCCAGGGTGAGATCGCGGCGAGTCTGCTTGAGGGAGCCGGGATTGAGACCACTGTCCTGAAGATTCTCGGTGAGGATCCCCTATCCCAGGCGCTCAACGCCGTGGTTTTGGGGGATTTCGTTTCGCTGTATCTGGCGGGCGTCAACGGCGTCGATCCAACGCCGATCGAGAATATCGCGGCGCTGAAGAGCCAGATGGCGCGCGGCTGATCTGAGCCTCGATCTTGGGATCTCGTCAACCTTTGAGCCGGGACTGCGAGGACGCCGCGCGGATTCAGGCTTGAAAGAGAAGTTTTGAACGTTGCGGTTCCGGAAAAGTACCGGCTGGAATCCTATGCTAACCGGCGGCTGGTCAGGACGATCGTGGTCACGAGCCGAATCCCATCCCTGATAAAAATGCGAACACGTCGTCGCCCAGCCGGGTCAGGTTGTAGCCGCCTTCTTGGACTATCAGCGTGGGCGTGTTTAGATCCGCTACCGCCGCGCCGGCTCTAGCGTAGGTCTCCTGGCTTAAGCTCCACGTGCCCAGGGGATCCCCGGCGGCGCCGTCACAACCCAGGCTAAGGACGAGGCGGTCGGGCTCGAAGTTCGAGACCCGGTCGACGGCCTTCGGGAGAACGTCGAGAAACGCGGGGTCGCCCGTGTCCTGGGGCATGGGGAAATTGGAGTTGAACCCTTTTCCCTCATTCCGGCCAACCTCGTCGGCATAGCCACTTATCTGAGGGTAGGCAAACGTAGGATCGGCGTGAATGGACACGTAGAGAACGTCCGCGCGCTCGAAGAAGATCTGCTGAGTCCCATTGCCGTGGTGGTAGTCCAGATCGAGGATCGCCACACTCCCTCTCGCGGCCAGCGCGTCGGCGGCAAGCGCCGCATTGTTCAGGTAGCAAAAACCGCCAAAGAAGTCGATTCCGGCGTGATGACCCGGCGGCCGGCAGAGCGCGTAGACGAACCTCGAACCCGAGAGGATGCGTTCGGCGCCCTCCAATGCCAGTCCGGCCGCGGCGAGGGCCGCCTCGGGTGTGCGGTGTGTGAGCGGGGTTGAGAGATCGAAACAGAATGTCCGGGCGTGAGGATGCCCCGATCCGTCGAGGATCGCGCCGGGCACCACCGGCGGATAGATGGCGCCGCCGGGCTCGATACTTGAACACAAGTCCGCCAGGTATTGGAGCATCGGCTCCGCGTGTAATTCGATGATCGCCTCGCGCGGCTCCGAGTGCGTTTCCTCTATCTGGAGCCCATGGGTTTGGAGCGAATGTCGAATTGCGTCCGCCCGGGCGGGGATTTCGGGATAGCCGGCGCCAAAACGGCCATCGTGGGCCCTATGGGCGTCGTCGGCAAGCACGACGAAATTCGATGACATGGCTTTCCGCTATCGGTTGCGATCCTGAGCCGAGCCGTCCAAATCGTATGCGACGGCACGTCCCTTGACCGTTACCGTGACGTGCTGACCTGGTTCACAGCGTTCGCCCGACAGCGTCCGCACGCGAAGCCGCGTGCCCGAGGCCAGCCTGACAAGGACCATTTGATCGTGCCCGTAGAAAACCCGGTCTACCACCCGGCTCGATCCATCGGGATCTCCTGTGATGGTGAGCCATTCGGGTCGCAACATCAGCTCCACCGGACCGTTTAGGGCCTCGCCGATCTCCAGCGTTCCAAGTTCGCACGACACCTGCCGGCCAGAGCCGGTCGCCGGCAAGAAATTGGCGTCGCCCAGCCATTCCGCGATCCTTCTATTCGCCGGCTTCGCGTAGAGTTCCTCGGGTTCGGCGATCTGGGCGACAGCGCCGTTGAACATGACGGCGACCTTGTCGGCGATGCTGAGGGCTTCTTCTAGGTCATGAGTGACGAATATCGCCGTCGCGCCTTCTGAGAGCAAGATCTGGCGTACTTCGGTTCGGATCAAGGCCCGAAGCTCGGGATCGAGATTCGAGAACGGCTCGTCGAGTAGAACCACGTCGGGCTCCGCCGCAAGCGAGCGGGCAAGCGCGACCCGTTGCTGCTCACCGCCGGAGAGTTCGTATGGCATCCGGCGGTTGAGGCCACCGAGGCCGACCAGATCGAGCAACTTGTCGACGGTCCGCGACCTTCGCCTGGCCCGTTTCATCGCGTAGGAAACATTTGACTCTACGTCAAGATGCGGAAAAAGGGCGTAATCCTGGAAGACGATCCCCACGCGCCGTTTGTCGGGAGGAACGTTCACGCCTGGGCCAGCCATCGTAACTCCGCCCACCGAGATGCTTCCAGCATCCGGTGTCTCAAAACCTGCGATAAGTCGGAGCATCGTGGTCTTGCCGCAACCGCTGGGACCCAGCAGAGTAAGGAGCTGTCCGCTGTCCACGCTCAACGTCGCCCCGTCCACGGCTGCATGGGCTTCGAATCGCTTCGTTACGTCCAGACATTCGACCACGGGACTTTTCATTGCAGCGGCCGCCACACACGGGAAAGCTTCGCGGCACGAGTTCCCGACAGCATTATGGCGAGCGGAATCGACGATACGAGAATGGTCAGGATGGCAGGAGCGGCCGCCCTCGCGAAGAATGCTTCGGAGGCCGCCGACCAGGAGGAGGTGGCCAGCGTCTTGAATCCTATCGGCCCCAAAATCAGTGTTGCCGGAAGCTCCTTCATCGCCAGGAGAAACACCAGCGCAGCACCCGCGAGCAGCCCGTTTCGCATCAATGGAACCGAAATCGTCGCCATGGTCTCAACCGCCGTTCGTCCGAGGCTGCGCGCGGCCTCTTCTAACCTCGGGTTTACCTGTACCAACGCCGATCTCGCCCCGCCAAGCGCGGCGGGAAAAAACAGAATGGCGTAGGCAAATACCAGGAGCCACAACGTTTGGTATACGGGAACCGCGAAGTTCGCGCCGAAGAAGACCAACGATAGCGCCACGACAACCCCCGGCAGTGCGAATCCAACGAAGCTGACCCGTTCCAGGAACCATCCGAAGGGACCGCGGCGGCGTACTACGGCCACGGCGACGGGAATTGCCACGACGGTTGTGACGATGGCGGCGAGACCGGACGACAGCGCGGAGTTCGCGAACGAACTCCACAGCGGCACCAGCGACGCCCCGGCGCTGAGACCCCGAGCGAGCCAAATGGTCAGCACTGTGAAGGGCAGCACCAATGCGAGTAACGTTTGCGACCCGCAAAGCAATAGCGACGGCCATTTCCACCGTCCGAGCGCCACCAACGCCTGCGATCGTGTCGCCCCAGTCCCGGTTCGGTGGTACGAGGCGCGACCCCGCGTAGCGGCCTCCAAAACGAGCACCGCGCCAGCCAAACCTATGAGCGTCAGCGAGTACAGGGCCGCCAGGGATCGATCGAAGCCGGTCTCATACTGTACGAAGATCGCCCACGTCAGAGTCTCGTATCTAAGCATCGATACGGCGCCGAAATCGCTGAGCGCGTATAGGGTCACCAAGAGAGCCCCCGCCGCGATTCCAGGGCGCAGCTGTGGGAAGGTGACCCGCCAGAAGGCGGTCCAGGCGCCATCCCCCAGCGATCTCGCGTTTTCAACCAGGGCCGGGTCCATGCCCGCGAGCGCGGCGCGTACCGGTAGGAGCATGTATGGGAAGCTGAGAAGCGTGATCGTCATCGTGGCGCCCCAAAAACCGTAGATGGCGGGCAGCCTCTCGATGCCCGCGACAGCCTCGAGAAGCTGCTGGAGCATTCCGCGTGGACCCAGGGCCACGACAACGATGAACGCCGCCACGTAGCTAGGTATCACAAGCGGGAGAGCCGTCAGCACCGTCCACATGCGGCGCAACGGCAAATCCGTCCTGGTGGTCAACCAAGCCAAGGGCACCGCAATCGCGGTTGAGGCAATCATGACCGCGCTTGCGAGCAGCAGCGTCCGGACGAGAATCTGCCAGGACCGAACCCGGAGCAAAAGTTCCCACGCGTCCACTCCGGCGCCCGCGGCCCGATATATCAGATATGCGAGCGGGAGGAGCATGGCGGCCGCCACCAGCGTCGCGGGAATCCAGATTATCGCTGGGCCCAGGACTGGCAGAACCGCCGACCGAGCGGCGAAGCCAGTCGCGGAGGCCCTGACGGACCCAGGGCCGTCCGTCATGGTTAGGTCAGGGCGCCGGTATCCCGAAGCAGGGCTTGGGTGCCTCTGAGGTCTGCCAGATCGTTTACCGAAATCGACGGCTGCCTGATCTCCTCCAGGGGCATCAGCAAACGCTCCGTTGGCACTCCGTTAACGAGCGGATACTCGTAGGTCTGGCTTGCGAAATATCGCTGGGCCGTCTTCGACAACATGAACTCAAGGAAGCGAGCGGCGTTGTCCTTGTTCTTTGACGAGTCCAGAATTCCCGCACCGGCCACCATCACCAACGCACCGGGACCTCCGGCTCGAGGATGGTAGTTCCGAACCGGGAAGGACACCCCCTCCTCGGCCAGGAACCTGTAGAGGTAGTAGTGGTTAACCAAGCCCAACTCAATTTCGCCCGAGCCGACCGCTGCCACGATGGGCGTGTTTTTCGGGTAGAAGCCAGTCTTGTTGGCAATCATGCCCTCGAGCCACTCGCGCGTCCGCTCTTGTCCCCAAACGGACCGCATGCCCGTGACCATGGTTTGAAAGGAGGCATTTATGGGAGCCCAACCCATGCGGCCTCGCCATATCGGATCTGTCAGACCCCAGATGTCGTCGGGCAGGTCGGACTCGGTGAGCTTGTCAGTGTTGTACGCGACCACGCGGGCTCGCCCCGAGATCCCGACCCATCCTCCTTCCGGGGACCGCGCCCACGGAGGCACTTGGTTGACGGTTCGATCGGGTAGCGGCGTCATGAAATGCGCGATCGATCCAAGTCCGCCCGGATCCTGTGCGAAAAAGATATCCGCGGGACTGTTTGGGCCTTCCTCGAGAATCGTGGCGGCCAGCTGGGCGGTGTTCGCATATTTGACCTTCACCCGAACGCCCGCCGCTTCGGCGAATCGATCGATCAACGGCTCGACCAAGCTCTCGCTGCGACCCGAGTAGACAATGAGATCGCCGCGGCGACCGCCGGTTGCGGTGCGGGTTCGATCCGACGACAAATTGATGGTTCCGCAGGCTGCCATCAGCGAGGTGGCCGCGCCGATGCCGAAAGCACCCAGCAGCCGACGCCGTCCGATTCGCATTGAACGTCGCCTTTCCGTTTGCCGCGAAGTCGATGGTGTAACGCTCACCACATTAGCCTCGACTAATACTACTTGTTAGTACGTACTAACAAGTAGTATTAGCCGCCACTAAGTATGTATCAAATATCCAGAAAGAATTCCAGCGCGCTGCCTACGTGAAGAAGGTAGGACCGGATGACGATCCGATATCCCTGACCGAGTTGGGGCGCTCGTGGAAAGCGAATACCGGAGCGAGCCGCTAAGAACCTCGGGGCAGAGGAAGCTCGACCGGTCGACTCTCATCCGACGATTGTTTCCAGGCGACGCAGAGTTCAACACCTCGGGCCGCCAGGTCGGCGGAAAGCTCGCAGTCTTCGCCCGCCGAAACGGCGCGCGCCCAAGCTTCCAGTTCGCTGAAGTGAACACGTTTTGCGTGCTCCTGGTCGTGCTGGAACGCACGGACGCCGTCTTTGGTGAACAGAGTTCCCTGAGCCGTTGACTGGCTCGTTCTCACGAATCCCGCGGTGCCGATGGCTTCGATCTCCCAAAGTGGACCCGCCCACTGGGAGGAGCAATACAGGTCCATGGATCCGATGCGGCCATCCCGAAACTTGATGAGTCCTTTCGCGCTGTCGTTGGGTTGGGCGTCCTCGGGGTTGAGCTTCGCGAAATGCCCGTAGGCGCTTTCGATCTCGGCCCAGTCCATGAACCACTGGGTAAGATCGGAAGTGTAGAAACCCAGATGAAGTTCCGGCCCCCTCATTTCGATTCCTTCGGGAACTCGTGATTTCGACGTGCCGCCATGCGATAGATAGGCGTGCACGGTCATCAGGTCGCCGAGATCACCGGCGTCCACCAAGGCCTTGGCGCCTCGGATCGCGTCGTCGTACCGGGCCGGATTGCAGGCTCCGGTCTTGTTCCCGTGTTTGTGTATCGCCGCGAGGATCGCGTCCGCATCGTCGATGGTTTCGCACATGGGTTTGTGGAAGAACATGTGGATGCCGGTCCCCGCCAGCGCCTCCACCTGGTCGCGATGGTCCTCCGTATTGCCGCAAATGCACACGCCGTCGAGCGATTCGGCCTCGATCATCTTCAGCGGATCGTCGTACATTCGGGCACCGAAGCGACGGCCGTAGTCTTCGAGAGACATCCGCCTGCCCGCACGGCCCCGGGTGGGAGTCCCGCCGACGGTCACGCCGCGGTCTTCCTCGGGCGGCCAGGTTGAGGCCGCGGCGAGATCGACGTCGTGGTTGGTCCAGAGAGCTTCGGCGAACGAAAAGGCGTAGTAGCCTGAGATGCCGACGATCCCAACTCGTGGTCGCATTCGAGCCTCCCTTTTCCGGTAGAGCGCCCCAGAATATCCCACTGGGGCCGGCCCGGTTGTCTTTCATTCCCGTGGCGCGATCGGGTCGCGCCGGATGTTTCAGCGTGGGAGAAGCTAAACGGCGTCCCTGATCTTTGGAACCGATGACGCCGAGGCGTTCAGGTTGTTTTCGCCTCCATCGTTGACCAGCGCGGGAGGGGCAGTTAGCGTTCGCGCCTTCTGGCGGCCTATCGCATATGGATGCAGCGCTACTGGGGCAGGGGCGCCACCGTAGACGGCCGGACGCCGGATAGCTTTAGCATCAGTTGGCGGATCGGCAGGTCGTAGGGGCATTTGCTCTCGCAGATCGGCTGCGTCTTGCACGGCTCGTGGCCGAAACATTTGTCCACCTCGGTGGTGGCCTGCCGCCAAGTCTCGTCGCCGGCTTCGGATTGCTCCCCCGATGCCACGACCTTCTCCGCGAGCATCGTCTCGGGCACGTCGATCCCCACGGGACAGCTGCAATAGTTGCAGCGGCGGCAATCGTTTCCAACGAGTTCCGCGGCCCATTCCGATAGACGTCTATGCTCTTCCGATTCCACCGGCTCTTCCAGCGCCGCCACGTTCGCATCGACTATCTCGGGCGTGGTTAGCCCGGATACGACCACGTCAACCCCGTGACCGTGCGCGTATCGAATCGCATCCTGGCCGCGCTCTCGCGAAAGAAGTCCCGATCCAACCGGACGCATGGCCATGGTGCCGAGGCCCAATTTCGATGTCGTCGGCAATAGGTCAATGGCGGCCCAGGGCTGCGTCGGGTTGAGATGGAACAGGACCGCCTCGAAAGGCCATTCGCGCAGCCATGCGGCGAGCTTCTCGGGCCGGTGACCGGTAAGGCCTATGTGGCGCACCTTGCCCTCGTCCTTGGCCTGTATCGCGGCCTCCAGCGCGCCGTCGGGGCCCAACACCTGATCGATCTCGGCCTGATAATTGACGTAATGGATCTGGATCAGATCGATGTGATCCATCCCCAGCCGTTGCAGGCTTTCATCGATCTCCCGCGCCGCGGCCTGTGCGTCACGGGCGGCGGTCTTGGTGGCCATGAAGAATTCATCCCGCCGCGCTCCGATCGCCCTGCCGACCTTGATCTCCGCGTCGCCGTATCCACGGGCGCAGTCGAAGTAGGTGACGCCGCGATCCAGGGCGTGATTCAGGGCCAGGTCGGTGGCGTCCTGGGTCATCTTGCTGAACCACATGGTTCCGCAGCCGAGCACCGAGACGTTTCTGCCCGTGTTTCCCAGGGTGGTGTATCTCATGATTCGCGGTGCGGCTACGGCAGTGCCGCCACGGCCTCCACTTCGATCTTCCATTTGGGCACGACCAGCGCGATGTCGGCCACGAGGGTGGAGGCGGGAAGGACGCTTTTGAGGAACTCCTCCCTGACCGCGGTGAAACCTTGAAAGTCGGCGATGTCGGTCAGGAAAATGCCCAGTTTGAGCACGTCTTCCCAGCCGCTGCCGTACGCCCCCAGCGCTCGCTCCAGATTCCTGAATACCTGCCGCGTTTGGTCGGCTATGTTCGTGCCAACGAGGTCGCCGTTCTCATCGACGGGCCCCTGGCCTGAAATGAACAGAAGCCGCCCCGATTCGGCGACGGTGGTTTGCGAGTAGGAATTGCGCGGCACGAACAGTCCCGGAGGATTGCGGCGCGAAACGCGTTGAGTCAAAGGCGGCGGCTTCTACGTCGCTGTGTACTGCCGCAACGTCTGTTCGTACAACGGCAGGCGGCGCTGGGCGGATTCGAGGGCGATCTTGGCGGCTTCCAGTTCTTCGATCGTGTGATTCAGTAGCGCTCCCGCCTCTTCCTTGTCAGCCGCCGTGGCATCCTCCTGACCCATGGCCATCACCTGGAACCAGGCTTCACAGCAACGGCGGTCGGTCTCCTGGACTCGTTCCTCGAGTTCGGCCACGCGCCTGCGCTCCCGCTCCACAAATTCCCAATAGACGCCGAACGCTCTCCCGTCCATGCGAAACCCTTGCCAATCTGGTCATGTAATCGAGGGCCGGATTATAGCTGGGGTGAATTCTTTTACCCGCTAAAGGCTGACTTATCGGACCGGGCGTTATATCCGGCCGGGACACAATGGGATCGGAGCATTCCTACGGAACCTAGAGAGTTGAAGAGTGCGTAGGACTAGACGCGGCCAAACGCCGATAGAACGTAAGAATCTCTTCCGCGTGATTTGTGATTGTGGTAGTCGTATCGTTTTGACTCAACCCATACGGACGTTTCCCCAGACGGGGATTGCCAAGTTTTCAGGACCAATACGGATTTGTCAGAACGGTGTGCCTGCCAGACTGACGAGCGTGGGTCCGCCGCCACCGTCGGAAAAATTGGGGTTTTCACGCCAGCAAGCGGAGCCGCCCACTTGCATGTAAGTGTCCACGCGCCATTCTCCGTTGCGAGGGTCCACCAAGCTGCGCTGATCGGCTGACTGGCGCGCTTCGCCACTGCGGTGGCAGCGGCTTTGATCGAGACCTTGTAGTCCCTTGCGATCCGCTCAATAAGGCGAATTCCATTCCAATTATTGTTCTTCAAATAGTGCGAAACGTCCGCTCGGAGAATGGCCGTCGGCATCAGCAATTCGCTGGCGATCGCATCGCAAACAAACTCGATTCGCCGGTTTTGGCTCGTCTTCGATCCGCGATGGCGGCGCTCGTCGTCCTGTACCTTGAGGTCTTTGTTAAAGATTAGGTGCGCAATCTCGTGCGCAAGAGTAAAACGTCGTCGCGTTTCGCTTTGACGGGAATTTACAATGATGCATATTCGACCGTTGTTGCGGAGCACTGCGCCATCAGTTTGCATATCCATATCCCGCACGGAGGCAACCCCCAGGTTCCGTGCAATCGAGTGCAAGCTTGGGACTCGATCAGACCCGCCGGCTGATTCCAGCAAGCTGTCGACAGCTAGACGTATTCGACTTGCCACGACGCCATGCCTGTGCAAATTACGACCGGCGCAAATATCCCTAACCTAGAGGATCGATCCAAGGTCCGCAGCGAGGGCATACTGAACGCCGATTTGGAATGCTTCTCTTACATTGGGGGCATAGGGTCCAAGACGACTGTCGTCGGGCCGCTTGGGCTCTAGCAAGCAGGTCGTATTGATACTCGATCACCGGCATGTCAACAGGCTCACCATCCCGAGTGGAAATGGACTTGACCTCTTGAAATAGGCGCCATCGTATGTCCTTCTCGAGCGTGCGGGACTCGGCAAATTCACGAATGCGACAGATAGTCTCCCAGTCGGCACCTTGATAGGAGGGGTGTAGCACATCGATGCGGATTTCGAACGCATCGGCCAGCCGTTCACCAATCTCTGGAATTGGGACCAGTCGTCTTTTACGCGCTCCACCGTCTCGGTCGTTAATCCGGCCTTCGCCGCTACCTCCTCGACCGTGAGACCCGTAGCTTCGATGAGCTGCGCGATGCGCTCACCGGTTGTCTCATAGCGTCTCTCCATCGCAATGAGACCTAGCTACACTGCGAGTGGCCGCAGACAACGCACGTGGCGCAGCCTTCGGCGAAGTACATCTGGCTCGAGCCGCAGTTGGGACAGGCGCCCTGCTCCTGCGCCGACTCGTAGACCGGCACGAATTCCTGCTGGAACATCGACCCCTGCACGGCCGTGATTCTTGCCGCCGCCGTTTTTGTGGATGGATCACCCACCCGCTCGTAGCCGGGCTCGACCGCCGCGGCTTCGGTATAGGTGCCTTCGCCCTGTAGATCGACATAGGGGCGGTACGATCCGTCGTTCTCCAGGTACTTCGCCCCGACCGCCTGGGCGATGGCGTCGGCGCAGGAAAGGACGCGGTTGGGTCCGAATCCCACCGGCCTGTGACATGTGATTCCCCGAAGGTGTTTGTGGATCTGTTCCACGCCCACGCCGCTGCGGAGCGCTACCGAGATCAGCCGGCCGATGGCCTCCGTCTGGGCCGCCGCGCAACCTCCGGCCTTCCCGAGAGTGGCGAACACCTCGAACGGGTGCCCATCAGAATCATCGTTCATGGTGACGAACAGGTCCCCGCAGCCGGTGTCCATCCGCGAGGTCGTTCCCGAAACGGAATCGGGGCGCGCCTGGTACGACGCTTCGACCTGGGATCGTGGACCCACTTCGGTGGATTTGAGTACCGCCGGTACATCGTCGGTTTCCGCAGGGCCTTTGGATACCGTCACAGTTTGCCCGTTGGCGCGGACTGCGTCGGCGGCGCGCCCGTTCGGAGATTCCGACGCTTCCCCCTTCTCGGCCGATGTCGTAAGGACCTGCATGGAACGGCTCCCGTCACGGTAGACGGTCACTCCCTTGCAGCCGAGTTTGTATGCGAGCCAGTAGCCATCGTCTATGTCGTCAGTCGCGGCGTCATTCGGGAAATTGATCGTCTTCGAAACGGCGTTCTCCGTGTGGTTCTGAAACGCCGCCTGCATCCGTATGTGCGCCTCGGGCGTGACGTCGTGCGCGGTGATGAAAACCCGGCGCGCGTCCTCAGGCATGCGCTGCAGGACATTTCGTGCCTTCTCCGGCGTATCGGGCCGGATGCGCACGCTGCCGTGGTTGGCCTCAATGGCCTCGATGAGGTCCTCACCATGGAAACCGTGCTCGACGGCGTATTGCTCGAAGATCGTATTGAGGTATCTGAGCGACGTGGCCTTGTTCTGGTCGTCGCGCATTACGTTCTTCCAGTACGCCAGCGCGAACTGCGGCTCCACCCCGCCCGATGCGTCGGCGATCATGGCGATGGTGCCCGTGGGGGCGATAGTCGTAACCGTGGCGTTGCGACGGGGCTTGTGGCCCTCGCGATTCCAGATCGAGCCCTGCCAGTTCGGGAACGGGCCGCGCTGTTCGGCCAGGGCCTCGCTCGCCCTCCGAGCCTCGACGTTGACGAAATTCATCACTTTCTCAGCCAGTTCGTACGCCTCGTCGCTGTCGTAGGGAATCTCGAGTAGGTACAGCAAGTCGGCCCAGCCCATGATCCCCAGCCCGACCCGCCGATTTCCTCGCTTGACGATCTCATCGATAGCCTCGATGGGGAAATTGCTCGACTCGACCATGTCGTCGAGGAACCGAATCGACAGGTGCACGTCGTCGGCCATAGCGTCCCAATCGATGTTTTTTCCATGTACGAACGCGCTCAACTTAATGCTGCCGAGCACGCAGGCCTCGTACGGAAGAAGGGGCTGCTCGCCGCACGGGTTGGTCGTGTCCTGCTCGGCCACGTCGGGGGTGGGGTTGGTATTTTTGATTCGGTCGAGAAAAATAATTCCCGGTTCGCCGTTCAGCCAGGCGCTCTCCACGAGCTGGCCCCACAGCCACCGCGCATTTAGTCGCTGTTCCTCGCCCGTTTTTGGATCGACGTGAACCTTGTCCGTGCGGGGGTTGATGAGTTCGTAATCCTCTCCCGCCTCGACGGCCTTCATGAAGGCGTCGGTAATGCCGACCGAGATGTTGAAGTTGGAGATCTTCCCGTCCTCGTTCTTGCAGGTGATGAATTCGAGGATGTCCGGATGATCGACGTTGAGAATTCCCATGTTGGCGCCGCGGCGAGTGCCGCCCTGCTTCACCTCGCCGCACGAGTAGTCGATTACCGACATGAAGCTCACCGGGCCGCTGGCCACGCCGCCCGATCCGCGCACGAAGTCCCCCCGGGGCCGGATTCGGGAGAAGTTGAATCCGGTGCCGCCTCCGCTCTGATGGATGATGGCCGCGTCGAAATCCGCCTGCTTGATGCTCCTAAGGGAATCGTTCACTGGCAGCACGAAGCAAGCCGCGAGCTGGGCGTACCCGTTAGGCTTGCCTGAATTCATAAGGCACGGGCTATTGGGGACAAACCGGAGACCGCGAACCATCTCGTAGGCTCGCTCTTCGACCTCGGCGACTTCGGCGGGGGTGGACCAACCGGCCGTTTCCTCCACCGACACAACACCGCGCACGACACGTCGAAAGAACTGGTCAACGTCCTCGACCGGGTGATCCACGGCATCCTTCAGGAAGTAGCGTTGCTTCAGCACTTGCAGGGCATTGTCGGTAATCTCCGCGGACGCTCCATTGGTCTGACCGGCCTGCATGCGTTCTCTCCTTTGCTCCCCGTCTTGAGTCGATTCTAGAAAATCCGATACCAATCCGATGTCTCTTTGGATGGCCTTCCCGGGGCTAGGCCAGGTAACGGCGGCGCATGGCGCCGCCTGAATGGATGGGTTGCTTGCCGTAGAGCCGGGACTCGAATACGCGCCCATCTTCCTCGACACCCACGTCCAGCTGCTCCAGAAGCTGAGCCAGACCGTGCTCCATCAGCGACCTACTGCCGCTGAGATCGAGACCCATGGAAGCAAGCTGTCCGACGAGCTGCTTGGAGAAGGCGATGCCCATCGAGAACGAGCTTTCCGTCTTCGTGATGTCGAAAAGCATCACGTCGTAGTCGCCGTCGAGCGGCAGCACCTGGCAAGCCTCAATGTAATACGATCGGCCGTCCGCTGTGTGGTGGGTCTGTCCCAGCAGACGGATCATTTACGTAGCGCTCCGTTCGTACTTGGCCGCTTGGCCGAGTGCCGACCACTCAGATGCCAGATTCACGAGTTTCCGGTTACCCACAAGATGTTGTAGGTGGCGCGTATGATACCGCTATATCTGGTACTTTGTCAAGCCAATTTTAACCTGTAAAGGGGCTTTTGAGGAGGTTTTTTTGGGGCGTATGCGGTCTGTATTTCGGAAGCGCCCCTCGGAAATCCCGCAATCGCTACCTGAAATCGTCCAGATCGGCTATCGCGGAATCCCGCCCGACGACAACTAAAACATCGTCGGCCTGCAACGTCTCGGTGAGATCGGGCATGATCAAAAGTTCCGTACCCCGCCTGATGACGAGAACGCTCACGTTGAGTCTGTCGCCCAGGTTCACGCTTGCCAGCGTCTGGTTGACGAATCCCTCGGGAACCTTCACTTCGCCGATGCCGTAGTCCGCCAGAAGTTCAAAGTAGTCGACGACGTTGGGCGCCGCCAGATTATGCGCGACCCGAATCGCCATTTCCCTTTCGGGGAAAACCACCTGATCCGCCCCCACTCGCTCGAGGATCTCGCGATGGAGGCTGTTTCGCGCCTTGGCATGGACTCGCTTGACGCCCATCTGTTTGAGCAGGGTGGTCATGAGAATGCTGCCCTCGATGTCTCCAAAGGCCACGAAAGCAAGGTCGAACTCGGCGACGCCAAGTTCCGCCAGCGTGGACTCATCGGTTCCATCGGCCTGAACGACGTGAGTAACCCTGTCGGCGATTCTCTGAACGGTGCGCTCGTCGTGGTCGACCGCGAGGACCTCGTGACCCAATTCGGTCAGGGTGATGGCCAGGTTGCTGCCAAATCTGCCGAGACCGATGACAACGATGTTCATCTATATGTGCGGTCCGGTTTCCAGTCTGATTCGAGCGTCATGTTACTCCCCCGCCAGGCGCGGGGACGCGATCGGTTGACCCCGCAAGCTTTCGATTCGTATTCTTCGGCGCTGCAATCGCACATTTTCATGGGCGACGGGAGCGCGTCGATCCACTGAAGTAAAGGATGACGTCCAATGGCCGTCAGAATCGGTTTCATCGGTACGGGTGGAATAGCCACCCCGCACCTGATAAATCTCCAAAGCCTGCCCGATGCCGAGGTGGTGGGTCTCTGCGACATTTCCGCCGACAGATGCGAAGCGGCCATGGCCCGAGTCAACGGGGCGCTGAATGCGCGCCATCGCGGCGGCGAGCCCCCTGCCGAACTTGACGCGCCGATATTCACCGACGCCGGGGAGATGATCTCGTCAGTGGATCCCGATGCCGTCTACTTGGCGATCCCGCCGTTCGTCCATGGCGACCTTGAGCGTACGGTCATATCCGCCGGCAAGCACATTTTCGTGGAGAAACCCGTCGGTCTCTCCATGGATCTTGCCCAAGAGATCGACGATCGCATACGAGATGCCGGCCTGATTTCCGCCGTGGGGTATCAGTCGCGCTGCAGCGACGCGGTTCAGAGGGCCAGCGAAGCCCTCAGCGGCAGGGAGATCGGTCTGTTGCAGGGCACATACTACGGTTCGCTCCCGCCCGTTCCGTGGTGGAGGGTGCAAGCACAATCCGGCGGACAGATAGTCGAGCAGGCCACCCACGCGGTCGATCTCATGCGATTCTTTGGCGGCGAGGTGTCCAGCGTGTATGCGGCTGGGGCCACTCGGATACTGACCGACGTCGAGAACCTGGACGTCTACGATGTAAATTCGGTGACGATGACCTTCGAGTCGGGCGCCGTCGGAGCTCTGCTCACGACCTGCGCGCTCGATAAGTGGGGAGGGCCCGACTGGTTCACGGGGGTCACGGTGTTTGCGTCGGGGCTTTCCGTAACTGCCTGGCTCAATCGCGCCACTATTCGGCGGGCTGATCGGGAGGAAATCTACGATGCGGAGCTCGACGCGATGCTTGAAGGAGACAAGAATTTCATCGAAGCGGTGAGGTCCGGCGACGGATCGAAAGTATGCTCGGACTACACCAATGGGGTTCGCACGCTCGAGGTCACGCTGGCCGCGGTCGAATCGGCCCAGAGCGGCCGGCCGGTGGAGCTTTCGGCCGGGCGCTATTCGTAAGAGAAATTCGCGCGCACGGTGGCCGTTATCGACAACTCGCCGGTCTCGATCGGTAGCGCCTCGGCGGCGATCGCCCGTCCGCCAAAACTGGGCAGAGGCAGCTGACCCGGCGAGAAGGAACTCTCCTCGCGCATCCAGATGAGTCCACCCAACCGACCGCCCAAGGCGGCAGCGATGGTTTCCGCTTTGCGGGCGGCGTCTCGAGTCGCCGCGTCGAGCGCCTGTTGCTTGAGAACGGCCGTGTCCGACGCGCCGAACCTCACTGAATTGAGCACGTTCGCGCCCGCCGACAGAGCCGCATCGAGAACCGCTGAAGCCTGGTCGATCTGCCGCACCGTGACCAGCACGTTGGTGCTTGCCCGGTAGGCGGATATTTTCGGTGGAGTCGTGACCCTGCCTTCCTCCTCCTCGTAGATCGGAGTCAGCGTCAAGCTTTGCGTGGCGACATCCTTGTCCGCGACTCCCATCGCCTTCACCGCATCGATCACCGCATTGGAGGTCTCCGTAAGCGCTGCGGTTGCGTCGCCGGCGGTCTCGGCGATGTGCTCCGCGCCGACGGAAATGAAAGCGGTGTCCGGTTCCACCCGAATCTCTCCCGTCCCCTGGACCGTTATCCCGGTTTGCTCCGGTCCGGTCGCCGCGGCGAAGCCTATTTCGAGGGGCTTTTTAGCGTCCTGGACGTCGCCTTGTCGCGTGAAATACACAAAGCCCGCTATCCCAATCGCGATTACCGCCGTGAAAAGAACGATTACCCTGACGAGGGCTGGTATTCGCATTCGCTAATACTCCTTGTGTGCCCCCAGGTCCCTGATCTCCTGTGGATTGGGCGGCTCAATGGCTAGACGGAGTTTATCCGGGAGCCGGCAATTCCCCGACAATATCGATCCCTGGCACGCGAAGCCGCGGCCGGGGAAGGCGCCGCTTCCCAACACTTCGAACTGTAACGAAGGCCCTATGACCTTCGCCTCAGAAGCGGGGTGCGCGGCCTCGTTCTGATCGCATCCGGCGTGACCTTGGGGGCGAGATCGTTGGGGTAGGATTGAGGTGAGATGGGTCCAAAAGTCATAAGTCGCTCACGCGTATCGCCCGCCGATCTGGTAGAGCGCATGCGGCGGGGGATGGTCTTCGACGGCCCGCAGGGAACCGCTCTCGGCGCCTCGACCAACAAGGACTGGGAGACGCCCGAGGAACTCAATCTGTGGGATCCCGATAGGGTCCGGGACATGCATCGCGCCTACGTCGACGCGGGGGCCGAAGTCATCACGACGAACAGCTTCGGCGGCAATCGGGTGCGGCTCGCAAGGGCCGGCCTCACCGATAACCTTGTGGATTTCAATCGACGCGCCGCGGAGATCGCCCGGGAGGTCGCCGGAGCCGACGTGCTCGTGGCAGGTGACATCGGGCCCAGCGGCGAGTTCATGGAACCGTTCGGGGACCACACGGAGGCCGAGTTTGTTGAGGTCTTCGCCGAGCAGGGTCGCGCGCTCGCAGAGGGCGGAGTGGATTTTCTCCTGATCGAGACGATGAGCGACCTCGGTGAGGTCCGGACCGCCATCCAGGGAGCCAAGTCAACCGGCCTTGGTGTGGTGGCCACGATGAGCTTCTGCACCAACAAACGCACGATGATGGGCGTGACGCCCGGAGATGCCGCCCGAGAGATGTTGGCTTATAGCGCCGACGCGGTTGGAGCCAATTGTGGCAACAGTCCCGAGGAGATGACCGATATTCTGCTCGAGATGCGGGAGTCCTCTCCTGATTCGATCATCCTCGCCCAGTCGAACGCCGGCATCCCCGAAATCAAGCAAGGTCGCGTGGTGTACAAGTGCTCGGCCGAGGAGATGGCGGGGTATGCCGAGAAGTGGGTGGCTTTTGGGGTGCAGGCGGTGGGAGCGTGCTGCGGCAGCACGCCCGAGCACGTGAAGGCGATCACCGATGTGGTGAACCGCGGCCGGGCAGCGCTTGGGGCGGCAAACTAGGTTTCAGGCGTCGCGTGGATCCCGCCTGTGTCAACTGCCGGACGGCCCGCGTCCTCTAAAAAAGCCCTCCACGCGAGCGTAAGACGGGCACGGGCGTTTCCGCGACGCTTTGGACGGCATTCACATGTCCGTGACCGCGACTCAGTTCCCGCCGAGGACTCTCCAAACCTTGCCTACAAGCATCTTCTTGGTGACCGGGCCGAAGCCGCGGCTGTCCGTACTTTCCCTTTCGTTGTCGCCCCTCAGAACGTACCTGTCCGCCTGGATCGCGGAGATCCTCTTGACGATTAGCCTGCCCGTTTTCGGGTGCTTTGCCACGACCACATCGCCTTCCTTCGGGTCGCGGAATACGTAGCTAAACCTATTGATCAACACGTATCCGTTCGCCGACACGTATGGGGCCATGCTGTTGCCGTCAACGCGATACAGGGCGATCGGGAGCACGGATCATCCGCCCCTAGAGCTGCGGGACCACGACCTCGCGCTCGGTTGGATACGCGGACCTGGTTTTCTTGGACTCAACGCCTTTGGTAGCCCAGAAGATCTCGGCGATCTTGTGAATGGTGTCGAGCAGTTCCTCGGCGTGCTCGATATCGACTTCTTGCTTTGCTATCGACGCGAGCCGCATGACCTCCCACACAAGCTCGTGTATTTCGGGGTGCTCTTTGATGTGATCGGGCTTGAAGTAGTCGCCCCACATGATGCGAATCTCATGCTTGCAGAGCTCGGCGTGCTCTTCCTTCACCAGCATGTAGCGTGAAATTCCGTGGGTATAGTCGCGAAATTGCTCGGGTGTGGCGTCGGCGCCCGGCGGGACTTGCTCCTCAATGAGGTCGATCATCCGAATGACCGTATGGGCGGCGAGCTGGGCGAGGTGCGGATCGTATATACCACAGGGTATGTCACAGTGTGCCGAAACGTCGCCAACGACTCCGAGCATCTCGGCGGACTTGACGATCTTGCCTGACAGCTTCATATTTCCTCCCTAATTCCGTGCCCGGCGGTCCCGCGGCGAGGCCCATCGTTTACGCCTACGGACGCGGTGTTTGAAACCCAAAACGATGAAGTCTTTCCGCGAAGGCGGGGCAGATTGTAGCAGTCGGATGTATCGGCCGTTGTCGGAGGCAGGAAAAGCTGTATAATCCCAGTTGCCCTTGATATGGGCTGCGCAGCGCCATCGGGCGTTGTGTTTTGGACCTTAACAACTGAAGAGTGACCGAAAGGAGCGCGGGTAGAAATGCCCGTGAGCTCCCGTCGAATCGGTCTTGTCGAAGTAAGAGAGCGCAGCAAATACTTTTCGATATACATCAATCGTGTTCCTTCGGGAAACTGATTGATAGTAGGGAGAGTTTGATCCTGGCTCAGGATTAACGCTGGCGGCGTGCCTTATCAATGCGAGTCGAACGGTACGGACGGCTTCGGCCGTCACGACCGTGGCGTCTGGGTGAGTAACACGTAGGTGACCTACCTCTTGGTGGGGGATAACCCCGGGAAACCGGGGACAATACCGCATAAGATCCGATGGATGCGTCCATCGGATGAAAGATTTATCGCCGAGAGAGGGGCCTGCGGCCGATTAGCTTGTTGGTGTGGTAATGGCTCACCAAGGCTGTGATCGGTAGCTGGTCTGAGAGGATGATCAGCCACACTGGGACTGAAACATGGTCCAGAGCCCTACGGGGTTTAGCATGAAGGAATATTGCGCAATGGGGGAAACCCTGACGCAGCAACGCCGCGTGGGCGAAGAAGGCCCTAGGGTCGTAAAGCCCTTTTCCGGGTGATGAAAATGACAGTAGCCCGGGAATAAGCCACGGCCAACTACGTGCCAGCAGCCGCGGCAATACGTAGGTGGCGAGCGTTATCCGGAATTACTGGGCGTAAAGCGCGTGTAGGCGGATCGGCAGGTTGTTCGTGAAATGTCAAGGCCCAACCTTGGCACGCCGTTCAAAACCGCCAGTCTTGAGGCTGAGAGAGGGAAGTGGAACTTCCGGTGTAGTGGTGGAATGCGTAGATATCGGAAGGAACACCAGTGGCGAAGGCGGCTTCCTGGCTTAGTCCTGACGCTGAGACGCGAAAGCGTGGGGAGCGAACCGGATTAGATACCCGGGTAGTCCACGCCGTAAACGATGGATGCTAGGTGTGAGGGGTATCGACCCCTCTCGTGCCGTAGCTAACGCGTTAAGCATCCCGCCTGGGGACTACGGTCGCAAGACTAAAACTCAAAGGAATTGACGGGGGCCCGCACAAGCAGCGGAGCGTGTGGTTCAATTCGAGGATACGCGAAGAACCTTACCGGGGTTTGACATATGCCAGACCGCCCTGGAAACAGGGCTTCCCTTCGGGGCTGGTATACAGGTGCTGCATGGCTGTCGTCAGCTCGTGCCGTGAGGTGTTGGGTTAAGTCCCGCAACGAGCGCAACCCTCGTCGCTAGTTGTATTTTTCTAGCGAGACTGCCGGGAGAAACTCGGAGGAAGGTGGGGATGAGGTCAAGTCATCATGGCCCTTACGCCCCGGGCTACACACACGCTACAATGGTCGGTACAGAGGGTTGCGAGCCGGTGACGGTTAGCGAATCCCAAAAAGCCGACCTCAGTTCGGATTGCAGGCTGCAATTCGCCTGCATGAAGTCGGAGTTGCTAGTAACCGCAGGTCAGCATACTGCGGTGAATACGTTCTCGGGCCTTGTACACACCGCCCGTCATGCCATGGGAGTCTGTAATACCTGAAGACGGTGAGCTAACCCCTCGGGGGAGCAGCTGTCTAAGGTGGGACAGGCGACTGGGGCAAAGTCGTAACAAGGTAGCCGTACCGGAAGGTGCGGCTGGATCACCTCCTTTCTAAGGATTCGCTCCGCCCGTAAAACGGCGGACATCCTAGGTCGATCGCTTCTTGTTTCGTCGGGGCGTTTAGCCCCGAACATGCCGAATCGACGAGCTCTGGGCTTTTGAACCGCGCCCTTTTGGTCACTCCTCAGCTGTTGAGGGTTTAGATCCGAGACGCTGAGATCAAGCAGGCTGGGCTGTCGCGCCACGTGCGAGGAAAGTCCGCACTCCGTAGAGCTGGATAGCGGGTAACGCCCGTCCGCCGCGAGGCGAGGACCAGTGGCACAGAGACCATGGCCGGCTATGGCCGGAGTGAAAAGAGCTAAACTCTATCCGGAGCAAGCCCAAGCAGGGACGTTCGTAGGTTGCTCGCCGAGTCCCGGGTGGGGTGCAAAGAGGCACGGGGCAACCCGAAGCCCAAGATAGATGACAGCCTCTGACAGAATGCGGCTTACAGGTCTGCTTGGTCCAAACGGCGCGGGGTGGAGCAGTGGCAGCTCGTCGGGCT
Organism: Chloroflexota bacterium; assembly: GCA_963663595.2. GTDB lineage: Bacteria > Chloroflexota > UBA11872 > UBA11872 > VXNJ01. The sequence continues at coordinate 1,973,365 of CAXXGZ010000003.1, forward strand.
CATAACCCGGAGGTCGTCGGTTCGAATCCGACCCCCGCAACCAATTCGATCGGCCAGGGCCGGGTGTTCAGCTAGCCCGGATTGGGCGTCGGTTCACGATTTGTTCGGACGGCTTGCGACGCCGTTTTCCGGGGCCTGACCGACACGAACGAACGGGCCCGGCTTCCCTTGATCAGGCGGATCTCTGCCAGTATTTGAAGAATCTCGTTCGCAGCGGGCGTGGACATCGGTACTTACCAGTTGGCCGGTCGGGCGCATCGCCTGACTCCCCAGTAGGATCCGGCGCCCACCACGGCCTCGGATTCGGTCAGCGTGGAGCGCCAGCTAGAATACTCGCCGCCACCCCGATAATTTGACTGGAATCTGAGAATGCTCAAAGGCATCGATCCGCTGCTCAACGCTGAACTTCTGCACAGTCTCGCGGCGATGGGGCATGGCGATGAGATAGTTGTGGCCGACGCGAACTTTCCGGCGGCAAGTCTGGCTCAACGGCTCATCAGACTCGACGGCGTTTCGGCGACAAGAGCCATGCAGGCAATCGTTTCCATCCTCCCGCTCGACGATTTCGTGGATGAGCCCTGTGCCGTAATGGCGGTCGCCGGCGATGCGACGGAGGAGCCGGAGACCGTCCGCGAATTTCGTGCCGTGGCTAATGCCGCCGAAGGTCGGGCCGTTGGTTTTGAGAGCGTGGAGCGTTTCGCGTTCTACGCGCGCGTGCGTGCGGCATTCGCCGTCGTTGCCACCGGGGAAACGCGGCTCTACGGAAACGTAATCCTCGTCAAAGGCGTGATCCGCGAAAGTTGACGCGTCATCCGAAGGCCAGGCGTTGCTAAACGCCGTGTCCGGCTGACTCGAATTTGGAGACCACGTCGGGCCGGAACAGGTGGATCGCGGTCGGTGTGGCGGGAGGCGGGATTCTCGCCGCGACGTTCGACAACAGTGCGGTAAGCGCGTCTCTCCCCTCCATTGCAGACGCCTTCGGTGTGGATCTGCCTACGATCCAGTGGATAGTTCTTTCATATCTGAATCTGCATCGTCAGCCTCCTCATCACGGCGGGGCGCATCGCGGACATCCTGGGACGCAAACGCACGTATATCGTCGGCCTTCTGGTAATCGCCGCTGGATCGGTGATCGGGGGATTTAGCCCCAGCGTGGGATGGCTCATCGCCGCCCGGGCCGTGCAGGGAGCCGGGTTCGCGATGATTCAGGCAAATGCGCCGGCGCTGATCGTGGCGGCCTTTCCGTCAACCACCCGCGGCAGGGCCCTCGGGCTGGTCGGCACATTTACGGGCATAGGATTGGTCGCCGGTCCAATCGGGAGCGGGCTGATAGTTTCCTCCATCGGATGGCATTTCATCTTTGCGTTCACCGCCATCGTTGCTGTCTGCACCGCCGCCGCGTCGATCCGCTATCTCGACGAACAGCGCGGCACGCAGGGCGACCCAATCGACTACGCGGGTGCGATTCTGCTCGCGCTGTGGCTTGCGCCACTTGTCTTTACTGTCAATCAGGGCCGAGCGCGCGGCTGGGATTCCCCGTTGATCATTGGGTCCATGGTCGGGACGGCCGTGATGTTTGCCGCGTTTTTGGTATCGCAGCGGCGCTCGTCCTGTCCCAATGTTGACCTGTCGGTATTCAGGATCCGGTCGTTTCGACTGCCCATCGTCGCAGCCTGGCTTGGGTTTTCGGGTTTTACAAGCTCCATCCTGTTAACGCCGTTCTACCTTCGCGCAGTTCATAACCTCCCCGCTCACCAGATCGGCCTCATGGTGGCGATAACGCCGGCCATGCTTGGATTGCTAGCCGTATTTTCCGGCTGGATATCGGATCGAATCGGCCTGCGAATCCCGGGCACGGCGGGTCTTGTCATCGCCGCATGGGGCCTCGCGGGCATGGGTTTACTCGGCGCGGAGTCCGGGCTGCACGACGTTGGGATTCGACTCGCGCTGGTCGGGATCGGACTGGGGCTGTTCGAGTGGCCTATCAACAGTTCCATCGTGGGGTCACTCCGCCGGACCATGCTCGGGCTTGCGAGCGGATATATAGCAACGGCCAGAACGCTAGGATTCTCGACGGGTCAGGCGGTTTGGGGCGCGGTGTTCGTCTCTGTGGCCACGTCATTTGCCGGTGTCGCCGCCGTAGTCGATGCGCCAGAAGCTGCGATGGTCGCGGGATTCCGTGCGGCGTTCCTGGCCGGCTCGGTCGTCACCCTGCTCGCCGCCGGGCTGTCGGTCCTGCAGGGAGGGATGTCCGCCCAACCGTCGGAAGACAGGTCAATTCGGGACATTGCCAAGGGATCAGCCGCCGGATCGACGTCCGGCAACTAAGGAGGTCATCTATCGTGACTTTGCTGATAACGGAAGCGGAAGTCGAGAGGCTGCTGGACATGCCGACCGCCATGGAGGCGGTGGAGGAGGTTTTCGGATTTCAGGGGCAAGGGCGTGCGCAAAATGTGCCCAGGCGGCGGGCGATGGGCGACAAGGGCGTATTGCACATGATGAGCGCAGCAATCTCGCCGCTGGACCGGATCGGGTTCAAGGCGTATGTGACCGGTCCCTCAGGCGCGCGCTTCGTCATCAACCTCTACCGCGAAAGCTCGGGCGAGCTTGACGCGATTGTCGAGGCCGGTCGCTTGGGCCAGATCCGGACCGGCGCCGCGAGCGGTGTCTCGGCGAAGTATCTGGCCCGGGAGGCTGCTGCGTCGTTGGCGATTATCGGCAGCGGCTACCAGGCGCGAACGCAGCTGGAAGCCATTGCGCTGGCGCGCGAACTTTCGCACGTCCGCGTGTACAGCCGTGACGAACGTAACCGGTCGGGCTTCGCCGCCGAGATGTCCATGCGGCTCGGCCTCGAGATCGAACCGGTGGGCGATGCCGAATCAGCGTGCCGGGATGCGGACATAATCGTCACCGCGACGAGCAGCCGCACGCCGGTCCTCATGGGATCGTGGATCGGAGCGGGGACGCATGTGGTGGCCATGGGCGCCAATCGAATTCAGTCTCGCGAACTCGACGATGCGGCCGTGGCAGGTTTCGATTTGATCGCAGTGGACGATGTGGAGCAGGCCAAGATTGAGTCCGGGGACCTTTCGGCGGCCGTGGAACATGAGGTTTTAGTTTGGGACAACTTTGCCCATATGGGAGCGATCGTCGCGGGATCGGCCCCAGGTAGGAGCAGCGACGAAGACAAGACACTTTTCAAATCGCTCGGCGTCGCGATCTGGGATATCGCGGTGGCGCACCGCGTGTATGAGAAAGCGCGCCGAGAGGGCTTGGGGACGGATATCCCCATGTTTGAACGCTAGGCAGCCGATCGAACAGGCATAACCGGCGAGGGTAGTATTCATGGCTGGGCTTGGCTCGATTCCGGGTCCACACCGCCCCTATCGTCTAGAGGCCTAGGACAGCACCCTTTCAAGGTGCAGACAGGGATTCGAATTCCCTTGGGGGCACCAACCATCGCGGAATCACTGCAGGATGCAGGTTGCCAGCCCCACTGCAAACGCGCCGAACGCGGCCATGGCCGCAAGGACTATGAGTATGGTCCCCAAGCAACCGAGGACCGTGCGCTGTTTCTCCGACATCGAGTGGCTCCCCGGTTCCGCGTTTCGGTGCATTCGAGCCCATTGAGCCGCTGGGCGCTTCGCCGTTCGGTTCGTGGGCGCTACGTTAGGGTATAGCGCTGTTACTCGTGCCCGGACTCAGAAAGGAGCAAGCGCGACGGAACTCGAACGTCGTCGGCGTGCTCCTTTACGACCGCCGCGGTCCAGATTCACGACAGCAAACCAAATCGCTGTCCGAAATTACTGCCGGGCCCCAGCCCGTCATGTCCCCGCGCTTTGTTCGAGCCGCTGCAGAGTCGCATACGACGGAACAAGGGCCCGGGCCGATGTGAGCGGCTCGCGACCCTCGGCGATCGAGTCGATGAATTCACGATTCTGCCTCGGGATCGCCGCTTCGTTCGATTCATTGGCCACTTCATTGCCTGCGTGGTCGATCATCCGTCCGTCTTCGAACACCAGAAAATCTTCCTCGCCGATGAGGGTGATCCGCTGGGTGACCTTCGGCACCATCGCGTTGTACGACAGCATGTAGGTGGCGAGACCGCCTCCCGGAAATCGGAGTTGCGCCGATAGGTCGAGAGGGACTCCCAGAGTAGGGCTTGTGTGGCCGAACGCCGCCCGCGCCGTATCGGGTTCTTCCCCGAAGAGCCATATGGCGTGGTCCACCACATGGCACCCGTGATGCCACAGGATGTTGTCGGTCCAACTGCGCTGCCTGCCCTGCCAATTCACGTTTTCACGTCGAAAGAAGTGCCACTGGACGTGGTAGTGGTGGAGCCTGAACTCGCCCGCGTCGATTCGACGCCTGAGTTCTATGCTGGCGGTCCAGAAGCGCTGGGTGTGGCAAATCATCAGGGTTCTGTTCTTCCGGTCCGCCAGTTCCGCAAGCTCCTTGGCCTCCTCGAGATTAAGCGCCATGGGTATTTCCAGGAGGACGTGCTTGTTGTGATTGAGTGCGGCCTTGGCCTGCTCAAAGTGGACCTGGCTGGGCGAGGTGATGAGCACCGCGTCGAGGCCCGGACGGTCGAGCGCCTCCTCGAGATCGAGAGTCGCCAGCGGCGCATCGCAGCTATCGGCGAATTCCCTGGACGGCTCGATCAGGCGGCCGACCACCGAGTCGACCTCCACGTCTTCCATGGGTAGCAGGGCGTCGCGATGAAATCCGGCAATACTGCCGTAACCGACTATGCAAAACTTCATGGTTCGATCCTTCCGGTTAGCCACATCGTCGGCGGCCGTACGAGATCGGCTTTCCGCCAACGCAATGGCATATTAGAGGGAGGTTTGCCGTGAGTGAAACGAACGCAATCGCGAGGGCCATGGAGGTCGTCGTAAAAGCATGGTCGGACGAGGAGTTCAAGTCGGGGCTGTTATCCGACTCCCGCGCCGCACTTGCCGGCCTGGGCATTGAGATTCCGCAGGGCATCGAACTTGACGTGCTGGATAACACGGGGGACGTTCATCACGTGGTCGTCTGTACGCAGTGCTCCTGCTGGCCCACGTTTCTCTCTCCGATCCCGCCGTTCTGGAAGAACAGGGAATACACCATGCGAGTCGTCGAGGAGCCGAAATCGGCTCTCGTGGAGATGGGTCTGATGCTGGACCCGGACGAGCCCGTGGAAGTCGTCGATACGACGCTGTCGCGACGGGCAATGGTCATTCCCCGGAAGCCCGATTCCGCCGAACGTCTACCTACGTCCGATCTCGCGCGTCACGTGAACAATCTCAATATTGCGGGGTATGCGAGGTAGGGGACACAACTTGGGTCGGCACGGCCATTCGCCTCGAGACACGAAAGTGCACAAACACCGAATTAGATGATTTCGTCCAGCTCAAAGCTCATGGTGGATAACGCCAGTCGACCCCGAGCCGCCTAGACCGCGTAGATTTCGATTAGATCCTCATCGATCTCGACACCCAGTCCCGGGCCGTCGGGAACGGCGAGGTAGCCGTCGTAGTCGATTTTCATCGGCGTGGCGACGATTCCGAACAGTTGCTGATAGGACTCAATGGTCCGGTACGGCGGGTCGAGAATGAGTTCGACGTACGGGCAGTTTCGCAGCGTCGCGCAAAGCTGCATATGCGCCGCCAATCCGATCCCGGTATTACCGTGGTGAGGGATGAACAGCTTGTCCATCATCTCGGCCATGGCGGCGATCTTTCGCAGGGACGTGAGGCTCTCCGACATCGTGCAATCGGGCTGGACGATGTCGTAGACCCCGTCTCGCAACATCCAATAGAACTCGTGAATCCCCGAGTTACCCTCGCCGCCGGCGATGTTCATGTCAACCGAGTTGCAGAGCCGTGCCAGATTCTCGAACTGATACCTCGGAAGCGGTTCCTCCAGCCAGAAGACGCCCAGCTGCTCGAACTCCCGCGCTGAGCGAAGCGCACGATCGTAGTCCCATCTCACTGGGTCGCCCAGCGTTCCGGCGGCCGACGATGGAGCGCCTGCCTGGTTCGCGTCAACCATGATCTCCATGCGCTCGCCCACAGCATCTCGCACCAACTCCACGAGCCGCACGTCCTCGGCCATCGTCGGATAGTGGGTCCTCAGCTTTATGGCTTTGAAACCCTGCTCGAGATAGCGCAATGCATCATCGGCCCGTTGCTCGGGGGTCGAGGCGGCCACAGTGCTCGCGTAGGCCATTATGCGCGTCTGGTAGGTGCCCCAAAGCTGGTGTAGAGGTTTGCCCGCCGACTTGCCGACGATGTCCCACAACGCCATATCCACGAGCCAGCGGCCGCCGCCCTGCGTTATCAGATCGGCGAAACGCTCGATCGCAAGCGGGTCCTCGCCGATGAGCCGGGGCGCCACAATCTCATTGACTTCCTGGGCTTCATCTCGCCCCGATGCGCCATACCCAACGAGGCCGTCGTCCGTCTCGATTCGAACCAGGCTGACGGGCCGCGAACTCAGGGTGATGTGAGGCGTCCACGCCGCAGTGAAATCAACGGGATACGGTACGTCCAGGAGCGTCGCCCTGACGTCGGTGACCTTCACGCTCCGGACCTAATAGTCTTGGCGCCCACCTTGAGGGACGTCGCGCCCCTCATCGAGGTCGAGCCGGTCGAACATTCTGGCGACGTCCGTGCGGTGTCCCTGACCCATATCCTCCAGTTGCTGTTTGTGGCGTGCCTTCTGCTCTGGCGTCTGTGGCGTTCGAGTCGCCAGTTCTCGGTTGTAATCCTCGATTTCATCAGCCGTGCGCGGGGCCATGTTCGCCGATACCCACTCCCACATTCCCTCGTCGGTCCGGTTCTTTCGGAGGGCATCGATAAAGTTCTCAGCCGATACGCCCAGGAAATCGAACAGGACTTTGGAGAAACCGGTACGCGAGCTGTACTCACCGACCATTTCATCAAGATCGGCCCTACCTTTGTCGATGGCGCGCGGTAGGAAAACAATTCCCCCAAGTCGTTCATAGGGGCTGCGCGGCACGTCTTTGTTTAGGTCCATCTCATCTCCTATCGGTCGACGGTCCTTCGGCCGGCACGATCACGATCTGACCGGCACCCCTTCCAGAAGACCGGCCTCGTGCATTTTCTCCCACTCGGTTTTGAACGTGTCGTTCCATTGATCTGTCAGTGGATGGAGCATCATCTCGCCGTATATCGGCCAGAAGATGATGATTCCGTCCGCGCCGTCGCGAAACGCGCGGTAGGCGACATCGACGGATCGAACGAGCGCGGCGGTGATCAACGGCGGATCGGACCAACCGGAAAACGTGCTGACGCACTCTCTGACGAGCTTGGTGGGGTCGCCGCCCAGCTCTTTTACAGGCTCGCAGAATGGCAGGATGTGCGTGGCCCCGGCCTGTGCGACCGCGCATGCTTGGCCGAGAGAAAACACCGTTGTGCACATGGTGTCCACGCCTTGCTTTCGCAGCTCGGCGAACCCGCCGAGGGAACGGGGCGCGCAGGGAAGCTTGATCATGATCTGGCTCGACATTGAGGTGAATACCGACGCCACGTCCAGAAGCTCCTCGGTGCTCTCCCCATCGACCTCGACGACCACCGGCAGGTCGGTGATATCGAGATAGCGCCGTATCACGTCCGTTAGCTGTCCGTATTTCGTCACCATGTCGTTGAGAACTACGGTATTGGTGACGACACCGGCGGCCCCGTCTTCAAGCCATGTTCCGAGATCGGCGGGATCTCCCGCCACCCAGATGGCCGGACCTCGACCGGGTTTCTTCACTTCCTCATCGAGACTCGTCGATTCTTCGACCGCGCTAACTGCCATCGTCGTAATTCCCGTCAACTAGCTGAAGCCCAATCCCGAGTGTCGCCTCAGTATCGAAAAAATTGATCCGCCACCCAGACGAGCTGATCATAGGCTCGGTGCCGGAGATTCCGTTCTCGCCCATCTTGGCAATCAACTCGTCCATCGCGTCGCTGCGGAAAGCTATGTGGTGAACGCTCGGGCCGTGCCGGTCGAGATGCTCCACGAACCGGCTTTTATCCCTGTCGACCGGGCAGATAATCTCCAGGTAGTTGCCCCCATCGGCTAGCTCCACCGCGGCGTATTCGTTCCCCTCCTCCTCAGAGCTCCATAGCTTGACAACCCGAAGCCCCATCTTGTCGCGGAACAATTGCAGTGCTTCCTCCCTGTCGGGAACAACCACCGCGATGTGATGAAAGGCATTGAACATGATCGCGCCCCCATGACGTGTCGGCGAAATGTGGACCGAGTGTAGACGCGCGGTTCCGGTCAGGCAAAACGTCACGGTTTTGGCCGCATGGGCGGATTCCGCGCCGGCTCGGATCAGATACGACCGGCGAGTCAGATGTGTTGGTACGGAACCTCGGAGACCCGAAGCCCCTTTTCTTCATTGGGGAGTAGGGTCGGGGACGACGGTGGTGTTCTCGAGGTTCCCGCGCCTGATTAGCTTGATATCCACTCGACGACCAAAGACATCGTCTGAGAGTATGCGATGCATGGCATCGACATCAGGCACGGGCCTGCCTTCCAGCTCGAGAATAATGTCGCCACGACGGAGCCCGGCCCGCTGGGCTGGGGCTCCCGGTTCGACGCTAATTATCTCGACGCCACTTTCCGCCACGAGCTCGTTGCGTCGCGCGAACGCGCGCGGGATCGGACGTGAGCCTGCGACGACTCCCAGGTAACCCCGCGTGACGTGACCCTCATTTATCAGTTTCGGGACCACCCATCGCGCAGTGTCGCTGGGAATGGCGAGGCTTATCCCTTGGGCCGGGCGGAATACCGCCGTGTTAATATCCATCACCTCGCCCGTCCAATCGGCGAGTGGCCCACCCGAGCTCCCCGGATTAATGGCGGCGTCGGTCTGTATTACATTTTCGATCAACCGGCCGCCTGCGCCGCGAAGGGTCCGGCCGGTGGCGCTGACAACTCCTGCCGTGACCGATGATTCGAATCCAAGCGGGTTCCCAATGGCAACGACAAGCTGTCCGACCTTCAACTTGGACGAGTCGCCCAACTCCGCCCATGCGAGGCCATCCGCCGGGATTCGGAGAACCGCCAAATCCGTGGCCGGATCGGCGCCTATAACGTCCGCCTTGAATTCGTCCCCCGTGGGGGTGGTGACCTGTAGGGAACTCGCCTCCGCGACTACGTGACTGTTCGTTAAGGACATAGCCGTCGGGAGCCAGCACGACCCCTGAACCCGCGCCAGAAGCTCGGCGGCGGTTCGCGTCGTCGCTACCAGCGCGGATGCTTACAACTGCTGGTCCCAGCTTCGTTACCGCTTCGATAACCGCCGTGGAGTAAGCGTCCAGTGCTGCCGACTCGGCTGCGGCGCTTTCCGCGGATTGCGCATCTACGAATTGAATAGCCATCTCGTTCTCGGAAAAAAAATCTACTCTAATTCGAGCGTAGCACGGTGATTTATGTAACAGCCAAGACTCTCCAAACCGCATAGCGTAGTCTCGGGCGCAAAAGCTATCATTTACCGGACGGAGCCGGCGAAGGCCAGCCCTGGGAGTTGCTGATGGCTGACACTGACACGGTCGGGCAGATTGAGCTCGACGTTCGCCTGATTAATCCGTTCATCGAGGCGATCCAGGCCGTACTTTCAAAGGAAGTTGGCGCCACAATATCCCGCAGCGGCAGCCCGGGGCTGACCGCTGGATCGAAGCTGCCGCACGAAGTAACCGCGATCATCGGAATAACCGGCGACTTGGTGGGGCTGGTCCTCATTTCGCTCCCAGCGGAAAGTGCCCTGAAATTCTTTGAATTGGTCGTCGGTGAGGCGAAGGACGATATCGACGATATCGTTCGGAGCGCCATTGCCGAACTTGCCAACACCATAGTTGGCACCGCGTCGGTTGGATTCGAAGACATGGATCTCAACTGGGATATCTCCACCCCCGCAGTCCTTCAGGGCAAGGATGCTCAACTGACCACACTGAACATCACCCGGGTGGCCGTTCCGCTCGAGACCAGCCTGGGGCCTATCACCCTGGAAATTGCGCTATCTAGGACGCACCAAAGCTCTGAATGAGCGAGCGGCCGGGTAGGCGGACCGAGAGCCCGGCCAACACCCGCCTCTCCGGGCAAATCGATTTCATTCTCGAACTCGACAAGGCGAAAAACGTCCTGCGACAGACCCTGCTATTGGATCGATCGAGGCGTGAGAACGTTGCCGAGCATTCGTGGCACATCGCGCTTATGGCGGCACTTCTGAGCGAATACTCGGCCGCGCCTGTGGACATCGCCCGGGTAATCGAAATGCTGCTGGCCCACGACATCGTCGAAATCGACGCGGGCGACACGATGATCTATGACGAGGAGGGCCGGCGGGACAAGAGCGACCGAGAGGCGCGGGCGGCCGAACGGATATATGCCTTGCTCCCTCCGGATCAGGGCGAACGTCTGCGCGCTCTTTGGGACGAGTACGAGGAGTGCGAAAGCAGCGAGGCGCGTTTCGCCTACGCCCTGGATAGGCTCCAGCCGCTGCTGCACAATCTGAACACCGAAGGCGTGATGTGGGGCAAACACGGCATAACGCTGAGTCAAGTAATTGCGGTGAACGGGCGCATGGCGGACGGCGCGCCCGCTCTGTGGGAGTACGTCCGACCACTGATCGAAGCGGCCGTCGAGAAGGGGCATCTCGCCGGCTAAGGTTCGCCGCCGCCCGGTCGCATGTGCGTCTTCGTCGATTTGGTGAACCTCTGCCCTCGAGCCGATTCCCAGTCTCTAACCGAGGCAGCCGGCCTGAGGGCCGCAGCGAGCTTTCAACATCTGATCCGCATTTCGTATATCAGCCAGAACAGATGACGGACGCGGCACGGGGCGATTTGCTCCTCGACATCGTTTGCCTTTACGAGGTATCAGGCTTCACGGCCCAGTTCCGAGTTGCGGATAGACAAGGCGAGATCGCGGGTTTGGCCGTCACGAGCACGCGCGAATTGTCTCGGCCTTTCACATTGCCGCGGCACCGTCGGCCGACGCCAAACCCCGGCGCCATCGTACGCGGACGCATCCCGCCGTCCGGAAGCAAGAAACCGGCGATAGACGGCGTTTTCATGGCTGACTTAGACTCTCCCCGGGTGGGAGACGCTCGGGGGCTCTGATGATCAACTACGCATCGATCAACGAATTCGTCAGCATGCTCCTGTTCTGGGCTCTCGGGCTCTATGTGCTCACCCGCAGTCCGCGCAGTCTGCTGTCCGGCATAGCAGCGGCAACGCTTTTCTCAGTGGCCCTGTGGTTCTTTGGAAGCGTCATGCGCGACAAAGTCCGAGACCTCGATGAGTGGAAGGCGTGGGGCGGATTCTTTTGGTGGGCCGCGGGAGCGGCGCTGGCGCTGTGGTACTGGAAGAGTGCGCTAGCGCTTCGCAGATATCCGGAGATCACACCGGCCTCATATCGAAACTTCCTCGCATATCCCTTGGGTGTGCTTGCAGTATTCGCTGCTATTGGATTCGGATTAGCCTCCGTTGTGGGTGACTCGATGCTCGTCTGGAGCGAACCAGTTCCCGATCCGCGCACTCCCTCAATTTCCGGATCGTGGGCGGTCAGAAGCGGATCGCACTTCGCCTGGTTCGCCGCGTTTGCGTACGCCACCGTCGTCGTGTCGGCGATTCATCTGTTATGGGGCTGGCGTCGAACGCCGAAGGGCTCCGGCGCACGATCTCAGCTTCGCTGGCTCACCGTGAGCGGTTCGTTGTTTGTTGTGGCGGTCGGGTGGTTGACGACGAACACGCTTTTGGATGCAGGCTTTCCGCACTTATTCGGTGGAATTCAGCCCGGGTACGTGGTGCTAACGGCCGGACTGGTGATCCTGGGCTGGAGCGTGGTGCGCCATGGGACGTGGATTGAGGGCCAGCCGGTCCAGGGCGATTTCGCCTATTTCCTTGTGGGCCAGGGGCTGCTGGTGGTGCTGTATGTGAGCCTGTTCGCGTTCGTCCGGCTGCCGATAGACATCCGCTCCTTGATTCTGTTCCTAACCCTCGGGTTGTTAACCCTGAGTACACATGCCCTGGCCGATCTCGGGCGGATTACCCTGGGGAGGCTCTTTTACCGCCGGACACCGGGGAAGTGGCGCGCCCTGGAACGCCTGCTCAACTACGCGCGCGAAGTCTCGCGAGCCAGTGACCATGCCAGGGTTCTCCAAAAGGTTGCGCGGGAAAGTGAGGAGGAGTGGTGGTACGAGCAGACTGAGAGAGCCCTTCGCTGCCTGAGGGATCCCCACGGTCTTTCGCAACTCGACATCGTGCAAAGTCTGGACCCCGACGGGGCAAGCCCTCTCGATCGAGCTCGCCGTTCCGGCGATGTCGTCGTGGGATGCATCAACAAGCTTGAACCCGGCGACGGTCGCCCGCCGCCAAGGCCGTTCGTGATCCTTAAGGAAGCCTATGTGGAGGGCAGGTCGACGAAGGAAATCATGAGCCGCCATCAGATACGGGAAAAAACGTACTACAACGAGCGTAAAAAGGGCGTGGCTGCGATAGCCGCCGAGCTGAGAGCGCTGGCCCGAGCATAGGAACGTCGTCGCCTGGCCCTATCGTCACTCTGGATCGTCTGACGCCCCAGCGTGCTCGGAAATCCTCATCGGAAGGCATTTGGCAGCTCTCGACCAGCAAAGTTCTAGCTGGCCCGCCTGTACTTGGCAGTTTGCCGGTGCGAATGTCAGCCCGGTTAGGAACGTCAGATCGAGAGAACGATGGTGAACGAGCGCCGCGCGCCGATCATCAATCTCGGCCGGCAGTACCCAGGGCTTGAGATCGTCGTGCAACCAATCGCCGGGAACCCAGTTCTGATTGCCGGCGTACTCGCAGTTGGGCCCACGGTGTTCGCGCCCCTCGGCTACCGAAGGGTTACGGGTGCCCGGGTGAGGGCAGGAATCTTGGGACGCGGCGCGGGCTCACCGTCATCGGGTCTGGCGCCCATACGCTTTGGACACTGGATTTTAGGTACTGAGAATATTTTGGGGCTGGGATATTCGGGGACCGTTCACCATCAATAATTCCAACTTGTACCGGCTGACACTCCCACGAGTAATCAGCTTTCTGATCTTGGGCTTCCTGCTGTGGAAGGACGAGATACACGATTCCGCCTTCCTCGTCACCGGCGCGCTCGTGACGGCAGGCGTGCTGCTGACTGTGGCCGGCATACCCGAGCCGTCCCCTGCCGCTTGGAAGGCCGATCAGCAGCCCGAGGCCGGCGACTCCGGTTCGCGCCTGTCGGCGCTCGCTTTTCTCGCTAATTACCGGGGCGCGGCGGTACCCTGTCTGGTGTTTTCGCCTACTGGTTTGGGGTTAACGCAGTGCTGCCGCTCATCTCGATCTACACGGTCGATATCCTCGGCGCGACCCAAGGCCAGGCTCAGCTCCTCGCGGGGCTGTTACTCGTGTCGACCACCGTGCTGGCGCTGCCGGTGGCCGGTCTTGGCAACCGGTTTGGTAAACGGCGCGTGGTTGGCGCCGGCTACGCGATAATGGGTATCGCCGCGCTGGGTGGACTAGTCATCACGAATGTGGGGCAGGGTGTGGTCGTGTTCCTGCTCGCGGGCGTCGGCAAACGCGGCAAGCAAGGTGCTGGCGATACCGCTCATGGCAGACCTCGTGCCACGCCACCGCATGGGGGCGGCCGCCGGAATCCTGGCGGCCAGCGGCTCCGTGGCGGCGCCCATCTCCAGCCTCGTGGCCGGCGGATTGGCCGACGTAACCGGCAACGCACGGGCGATCTTTGCCGTGATGGCCGTCGTGGCGCTGGCACTTCCGCCGTTCGTGCGGCGTCCATCCGAGCCGGCGGTAGCCCCCGTTCCAGCCGGGGCGCTGGAAGCAGAGGGGACCGACGAAAGTTGAGAAGGGTGGCTTTTGAGGAAATGGTTCTTCGACGCCGACCACGGACGCGGAGGGCGTCTGGCTCGCCTCGGTCGGGGTTACCAGATTTGGGAGTCGGAAGATTTGACCATGACCACGCCGGGCTCGCGATGTGACCCGGTCAATCGGAAAGGGGGATACCGTGACCGCCAAAACGGAAAAAAGCTCTACGGTAGGGGCCGCGGCACCGGCAGCCCACCTTTACGAGCTGGTCCAGCGCCGGGCTCGCGATTATCCGTCGGCGATAGCCCTGGGCAGCGAACAGGGCCTCACGTGGGAGACGGTGGATAGCCGCCAGCTGCTCGAAATGGTCGATGATCTCGCCGCCGAGCTGGCCGCCGAGGGAATACAGGAAGGCGACCGGGTCGTCATCTGGGTACCGAACACCTTTCGCACTGCCATTTACCTGTTCGCCATCTGGAAACTCGGCGCCATCGTGGTTCCCTTCGATCGGGAGATGAACCCGGCGGCCGCCGGGTTCATCATCGATTCCGTCGAACCGCGCTCGATCATCGTGGGCTACGGTGAGCAACCGGACTGGGCGCGCGACCTTGAGCCGTCCGAGTGGTGGGCGCCAGGGAGCAGGCTGGATTCGGCCCCCGCGAATGCTGAATGGAAGCAGCCGAACGAGGAGATGGCGACCGTATTCTTCACTTCGGGAACCACCGGGGACCCCAAGGGCTGCATGATCAGTCATTCCAACCTCTGCTCGCAGGTCGAAGCGCTAGGTTACGTCATGCCGCTGGACCCGTCCTGCCGGCTGGCGAGCATTCTGCCGCTGTCCCACCTTTTCGAGCTGGCATGCGGACTGCTGTATCCGCTGTCCCGCGGGGCGGCTATCCATTACATCCCGAGCCGGCGGGCCCCTGACATCCTGCGAGTCATGAGCGACCAGCACGTGACTCATATGAACGTTGTGCCGCAACTTCTGACCATCATGGGTGACGCGCTGGACGCCCAGTTTCAGGCCAAGCTGCCGGGGCCGATCTACAGAATGTTGAACGCCATTGCGGAGCGGGTGCCGATGCCGATACGGCGGCGACTCTTCTTTCTGGTGCATCGCAAGCTGGGAGGACAGCTCCGGGTTATGTGTGCTGGAGGAGCGGCGTCGCCGGCCGAAACTCAACGCCTATGGGAGCGGCTCGGGGTGCGGGTTATCCAGGGATACGGGACGAGCGAATGCTCGCCTGTGATCGCGAGTGGCAACGTCGACGGCAGCACTCCCATCGGTTTCGTCGGCAAGCCAATTCGAAGCGCCCGGGTCAAACTCAGCGCCGAGGGCGAATTGCTTGTCAAGGGACCAAATGTGATGCGCGGATATTGGAAGGATCCAAAGCGGACCGCCGAAGTGCTGCAAGACGGATGGTACGCCACTGGCGACCTGGCGGCGATCGACGAGGCGGGCAATATCCAGATCTCGGGCCGGGCGAGGGATCTGATCGTGCTGCCTTCGGGCATGAACATCTGGCCGCAGGACATCGAAGACGAGTTCCGTGCCCACGGGGCCGTCAAAGACGCATCGGTGATCGCAGTACCCACACCAGCGGGCGGCGCGACCCTGCACGCGTACCTCATTTCGGAAAGTGAAAGCTTGCCTCTGGAGGGAATCGTCGCCAGCTGCAACGGCCGCCTGGCGCAACACCAGCGTATCGCCACGGCGTCGTGGTGGGACGATCCCGACTTCCCGCGGACGTCAACGCTCAAGGTACGACGCCACCTGCTGCCACTTCCCGAGGCCGATGCCGCGGTCGAGGTCGATAGCGTGCTGGCGTCCGACGATCCCGTGGGGCAGGTAATCGCCGCTGCGGTACGTGTGGCCGGGCTCGAACCCGGGCAAACTCTCGGCGAGCTGGGGCTGGACAGCCTGGCCCTCGCCGATCTGGCGCTGACGCTCGAGGAGAAAACGGGAAAAGTCGTTGGGGACGGGGATCTATCACTTGAAATGACCGTGGCGCAGGTCCGGGAGCTGATGGCAGGCGCAGCGGGAGAGCGGCTGGCGGAGGGCCGCCTGGCAGAACTGGGGTCCAGCGCCCGGCGGCCGCTGTGGCCTTACACATGGGGCAGGGCATTCCGCTTTCTCAGCTTTCCAATCGGTCTGCTGTACCGTTTGTCGGTTACGCGCACGACGGTGTTGGGCGGCGAACACCTTGCCAACCTGCCGCCACGGGTCATTGTGGCTGGAACCCATCACAGCTTCCCGGATATGTCCCTCGTGCGACGCGGGCTTGCCAAAACTCCGGCCCGCTCGTTAGCCGGACGGCTGGTCGTGGCGACGGCCGCACGGGGGTTCGGCGAGGCAGGGCTGGCCCAGAAGTACGCGAGGCTGGCCTTCGGGCTCTATCCGCTGCGTCAATACGGCGACCGCGACGTGAGCCTGCGGGGGCTGGCGACGCTCGCGGCTGGCGGCAATCCGGTACTAATCTTTCCGCAGGGAACCCACGCCAAACCCGAGGAAGAGCGAGCCGACGACCCCAGGGTACGGTTCAAACCGGGTGTCGCCCACCTGGCTGCTTCGCTTGACGCGGTCGTTGTGCCGTTCGGTCTGGCCGGCACCGAGAAGCTCATGCCGCCAACGGCGGACCACGTGACCGGCATGGCCATCGCAGGCATGCCTTTCTCGATAAATCGTGGTCCGCTGGCAATCGCGTTTGACGCCCCGTTGAGCCTGCAGCCAAATGAATCCACGCAGGTTTTCGCCGGCCGGCTCCAGGAAGTCTGCTACCGGCTCACGCGAGATGCGGAGGCCGCTCTCGAAAAGCAAACATAAGGCGACGCGGCGATCACGGTTTCTCCGTATTCGATGTGTGCTGCAGGGATCTCGGAAATCCTCATCGGAAGGGAATTTGCACTGATTGCCCGACGAGGTTCAAGGTGGGGGCACTGGCAATGGCAGTTCGTCCGCCGCACGATTTCGCGGGATGGATAGACCCATGGCCGCGCGATTCGGCGCACATTCGAAAGGATGAATGGCATGCGTATTTTCCGCAGGCGCAGCGCGCTGTTTGGACTGGTATCCGTGGTTGCCATCGTTGTCGTCGCGATGGGCGCCGGATGGTACCTCTCGGGCATCATTGGATGCCGAGGGTTTGAGGTACA
Organism: Chloroflexota bacterium; assembly: GCA_963663595.2. Taxonomy (GTDB): domain Bacteria; phylum Chloroflexota; class UBA11872; order UBA11872; family VXNJ01. Next base: position 1,990,335 of record CAXXGZ010000003.1, read on the forward strand.
TCAATTGGGGAAGCCGTCCGACGTCGAGGTGCTTTCGGTTACAGATTCACAGATAACTTTGCAGGCCACGGCCGCGAAGGATGAATGCGGATCTCAGAAGGACGATCTGGACAAGCCCGGGATCTGGGGTTTGACCTGGTCGGATGGTTACGGTCACGTTGGTGATGTGCGTTCCATCAACGCCGCCGACGATCGGGTCGTGCGGGAGTTCACTGCTTTCGATGGGGCGCCAGCCCCTGGTACGGAGGCGCTGCTGACCCATCCCTTTCCGGCGAGTCCGTCGCGGGCGCTCGGAATCCCGTTTGTGGATGTGACGTTCGACTCGCCGCTCGGCGATTTCGCTGCATGGAGGACCGACGGGGTTCGGAGCACATGGGTGATATTCGTGCATGGCAAGGGCGCAAAGCGGACTGAAGCCATGCGATTACTGAAAACGGTTCATCAACTCGGCTATCCGGGACTGATAATCAACTACCGCAACGACCGTGGCGTCCCCCGCGATCGGAGTGGCCGTTACCAGTACGACAAAACTGAATGGGTAGATGTCGAGGCGGCGATCAGATTTGCCATCGATTCGGGCGCACGCGACGTGGTATTGGTCGGATACAGCATGGGCGGCGGAATCGTTGCGAGCTTCTTGTATCAGTCGGAGCTTGCGGGAACCGTGCGCGGCGCGATTCTGGATGCGCCAATGCTCGATTTCGGCGCCACGGTGGATTTCGGAATTGAACAGTTTGGCGTGCCTTCCTTTTTGGCGGGATACCCTCGATGGTTCGCGGGCCTTCGCTACGGCATCGATTGGGCTGCCATCGACTATGTGTCCCGCGCCGACGAGCTTCGAACACCGCTGCTGCTGATACACGGCGTCGATGACGACCTCGTACCCGTTACGATCGGCGATGAGTTTGCGGCCCGCCGGCCGGACCTTGTCACGTACGAACGTTTCGATGGCGCGCATCATGTGACTTCCTGGAACGTGGACCCCGAACGCTATGAGCGGGTGGTGACGGATTTCTTGCGGGCCGTGACGCCGTAGGATTGAGCGGAACGGCCGTACCCGTTGACGCAAACGGGCTGTCGTCGGTCCCAGCCAGTTGATAATTATCGGTGACGGGTAGCATTCGATTGTCAGAACGCGTGGCGGTCATCGGATCCGGAAGCTGGGGGACCACACTGGCCGCGCTCCTGGCCGAAAAGGGCTTGGATTGCCGTCTGTGGGTGCGGCGCGAATCGGAAGCCGAGCGGATGCTGGCCGTCCGCCGCAACAGTCGGTTTCTTCCGGATGTCGAGCTTCCGGCGAACCTCACGATCACAGGCGATACCGCGGAGGCCTTCGACAAGGCGACGATTGCGGTGCTGGTAGTCCCCATGCGAACCCTACCGGAGAACGTCGCGGCGATCAGGGAGCAGATGCAGAGGTCCGCGTTGCTTGTGAGCTGCGTCAAGGGGCTGGATGTGGGGACCGGCGAACGCGTCTCTGAAATCGTGTCCCGAGATATTGGCGCGAGTTGGGAGGGGGAGTTCGTAGCCCTGTCCGGGCCCAATCTCTCCCGCGAGGTGGCGGCGAAAGAGCCAGCCGCAACGGTCTTGGCCTCCAGTGACATCAGGGCGGCCGAGCGGGCGCGGGACGTTTTCGCCACCCCATGGTTCAGGGGATATACGAGCGATGACGTGGCTGGCGTCGAACTCGCCGGAGCTCTAAAAAACATTATCGCGCTCGGGGCCGGAATGTCGGACGGTCTCGGGCTGGGCAATAACGCCAAAGCGTCGCTTTTGACCCGCGGTCTCGCGGAAATGACGCGTGTTGGCGTTGCGTCCGGGGCGAACGCGCTTACGTTTGCAGGCCTGGCGGGCGTCGGTGATCTCGTTGCAACTTGCAACAGCACCCAGTCGAGAAACCACTACGTGGGCGAGCAACTGGCTGCTGGGAAGTCGCTCGAAGAGATCACCACGGGAATGGATATGGTTGCGGAGGGGGTTGACACTACCCGCGGCGCCATTGTGCTCGCCCGTCGTCTTGGCGTGGAAATGCCCATCGCCGAGGGAATCTACCAAGTGCTCTACGAAGGGCTGTCGGTCCGAGCGGGGCTTGAGCGGCTCATGTCACGCCCGGCCGGCGAGGAGTTACGCGGGATGAGCCGCCCGTAGATCGGACCTCCGGAATCGGCCCGGCGGCAGACTAAACCCATACAACTTCAGATTCGCGTCTAAATCAGTGCAGAAACCCCGTCACAGAGACCGGGACGGGATCGCCCGCCAGCAATTGGCAGTCTTTTGTCAGAAACTGTCCAGTCCCACCCCCTGTGTTTGGCAGTCGCCGGGGCTGAGTCTTACCTCGTAGCCGACGTAACCGCCCCGCCTGGACGGCGGATGGCGGACACGAGACAGGAGGTGCGGACATGGGAATGTGGTCCCGATTTCGGTTGTTGTTTCGGATGAAGGCGGATTCCGCGCTCGATCGCGCTGAAAACCCTCAGCAGGTTTTCGACTATGCGTACAGCCAGCAGCAGGAGCTTCTCCGAAATGTCCGGCGAGGGCTCATCGAGGTGGCGACCGCCAAGCGCCGGTTGGAACGGCAATCGGAGAAACTGATCGCGCGCGTTCCTCAGCTCGACGATCGCGCAAAGAAGGCGATCGACGCGGATCGAGAAGATCTCGCCCGCCTGGCCGTGCAGCGAAAGCATACGGTCACAGCGGAGATTGAGGGCCTCAACGGTCAGCTCGCCGAGGTGGCCGAGGAGGAGGCGCGAATGGTGGCCGCCGAACAGAAGCTCGCGGCGCGGACGGAAGAGTTTCGCACCCGTCGGGATGTTCTCTCGGCGCGACACAGCGCTGCGGAGGCCCAGGTTAAGGCCAGTGAGGCCGTCACGGGCGTCTCGAGCGAACTGGCCGAGGTCACAAAGGCTCTCGGTCGCGCAGAGGAGAAGACGGAACGTATGCAGGCGCGGGCATTCGCGATCGGCGAACTCATCGAGAGCGGATCTCTGGCCTTGCCCGGTAGCGCCGACGACGACGTCGACGGAGTGCTGAGGGAGATTGCGGTGGAAGAGGAATTGCAGTCCTTCAGAGAACTGTTGGGTAAGGGACGCCAACCACTCGCGCTTCCAAATGAGGCAGACAAAGGAGAGCGACATGATGATTGACCGCTTCTTCGGTAATGATCGACTTGACGACGCGATCCACGGGCAAACGGCCCTTGTGGCCGCTCGATGGATTCTGATCTTGAGCGGACTTTTTCTCGCCCTTTGGGCGCCCGGCCCGGTGGAGGAGCTGCGTACTCAGATCTTCTTTATCCTCGCCCTGGCGGTCGTCAATTTCTATCTCCACGCGCAGCTTCTCAAGCGACGGCCGGTCGTGGCATCGTTGGCCTATGCCTCCAGCGCGGCTGACATTGCGGTGATCACCGCCATCGTCATTTCGCAGGGAGGAGTGTCCTCGAGCATTTTCAATTTCTATTTTCCGGCAATGCTCGTCATCTCCGTGGCGTTCCCGACCTTGGCGGCCTTCACGTTCGCCGGGAGTGTAGTCGCCATCTACGGCGCTGTGGGGGCGTTCTCTGGCACGGCCAGCGCGGCTGGATTCGAGGATGGAACCGTCGTACTGACGCGCTTGATAATGCTGGCGGCCGTGGCCGTATGCGGAAACCTCTACTGGCGGATCGAGCGAGACCGTCGCCGCGCCGCGATGGAGGCCCGTGACGAGCTGGCGATGGAGATCGCCGACGCCGCCGCCGCATCGGATGCATTCACCAATAGCGTTCCGGCTATCAAGGAGAGGAGTTGAGAAATGCTGAGCTTTAGAGGTGCGGCTCAGGAGGCCGCGGAGGATGTCTTTTTCGGACAGGTTGTGGTGATTTGGGCCCGCTGGTTCATCATCGCCGCCGGGGCCGTCCTCGTGCTTTGGACCGCCACGGGTGCGACGCAGCTTTCGGTCGCGATCCTGCCGGTGCTGATTCTGATGGGCATGAATTTCTATATCCACGGGCGCTACTTCGTGGAGAGGCCGGTCAGTCAGCCTGTATTGATTCTGACCGCTTTGGTGGACGTTGCCGTGATCACGTTGATGGTCCTTTTCTGGTCGGAGCAGAAGGGTTTGGACAGTCCATTCTTCGTCCTGTACTACCCGCTTCTGCTGGCGTTCGCCTTCGTCATGCCGAGGCCGATAACGGTGGCCTTCACCTCAATCGTGCTTGCCGCGTATTTGGGTGTCGTTGTGACCGTTGACGTCCTCTCGGCATCGAGCATGGGCGATCTGTTCTTCAACGACCCCACTGAGCTGAAACGACTCGTTCTGCGGGTCATCACGCTTAGTTCCGTAGGTGCGCTGGGTAGCTATTACTGGCGTATGCAGCGTGAAAGCATGCGCCGGGCAATAGGTGGGAGCGGAGATCACGCAAGCGGTGGAACCGCCTCGGAGGCGGTCGTTGCCGCGGGTGGACGGTAGGACGGAACGATGGGTCTGGCGAATCGCATAGCCTTGGTCGCAAAGAGCTGGGTTCACGCCCTGCTGGCGCCGGCCACGGATCCCCGGGAGGCGTTCGCTCCGGCGCATCAGCGCCAGCGCGAATTGCTCTCCCGGGTGCGAATCGCTCTTCGTGCGATAAACGAGTCAAGAATTCGGCTCGAGGCGAGATCTGCCCGGGTCAACAAGAATATGGTATTGCTCGAGGATCGGGCGCGGCAGTCCCTGGCCAGCGGTCGCGAGGATTTGGCGCGCTACGCGCTCCAGCGCCGACAGGTCGGGCTATCGGAGATTCGATCCCTGGCGGAGCACCTTGGCGAGGTCGGATCGGAAGAGGGACGTTTATCTGTGGTGGAGCAGCGTTTGTTGACCCAAATCGAGGTATTTCGCGCGAGGCTGGAAGTCATATCCGCACGGTATTCGGCGGCCGAAGCCCAGGTGCAGATAAATGAGGCCTTCGCCGGCGTATCGGACGAACTGGCCGATCTCGGATCGGTTCTGGAGCGGGCGGAACTCAGATCCGAGGACATGGAGGCCCGGGCTTCCGCTCTCGATCGATTGATCGGCGAGGGTGCGCTCGAAACTCCAAGTGTCGCATCGTCCAGCATAGGAGAACTCTCATTCGGGGAACCCTATGTACTGCAGCCTGTCGAGAAGCAGCTTGCGGCTATGAAGAGGGACCTGGAGCGGGAGGAGGGGGTCTAAGTGACTGCCGCCGCCTCCTCCCGTCCTGGAGAGGGTTCCGCTAGCTGTCGGCCGTCTTTCCCGCTGGCGCGGTGGTCGCGGTCTCGTGCTCTTCATCCGGATTGGAGTCCCGAATATCCGCGGGCGGGCCGTCGCCGAGGTCGGAATCCTGTCGTGCGGCGAACGCCTTCGCCAGGATGGCCCCCTGCTCTTTGTCGTCCTGATCGAGGGCTCCGTCGAGCACCAACTCCAGCAGGTGATCTTTGATGGGCTTGATCCATCGACCTGGTTCACGTCCAAACAGGTCCATCAGCTCATCGCCGTCTAGGGGGCTGTCCATCCGCTCCACGTCGGCCTCGCCCACAAGCTGCTGACACCGGGCTTCCAGTTCGGCAACGCGCACCAATCCGGCCTCTATTCGCCGGGGTCGATAGCTGGTTATGTCGGCGCGGGACAGGGCGAGAAGCCGTTCCCGGCTATCGCCTATCTCGCGGATGAACCGGCGGACGGCCCCATCCGTCCAATCCGAGGTGTAGAGGTTAGATCGCATGTGCAGGGCGACGAGCCGCGTGACCTCCGTGGCGGTGGCGTTGTCTACGCGCAGGCGCTTCAGGATGTCGCGCGTCATTCTCGCGCCCACATCCTCGTGACGATAGAAATGGATCTTCCCGTCCTTGACCGACTTCGTTTTCGGCTTGCCAACATCATGAAGCAGCGCCGCGAGGCGCAGGAGCGGCTCGGCTGGGACCCCGGCCAGCACGCGCAGCGTGTGGGCAAGCACGTCTTTATGGGTATGTTGCTTATCCTGGACCGTGGATGGCATGTCCGACAGTTCGGGTATGACGAATCGCATGAGACCGAGTTCGAACAGCGCGGCGATCCCAACGTCGGGATGACTGGAAACGAGGATCTTCATTAGCTCGTCGCGGATTCGCTCGGCGCTGATGTACTGAAGACGGGCCGCGTTGCCTGAGATCGACTGCGCCGTCTCCTTATCCAGCGTGAAGTCGAGTTGAACGGCGAGCCGGACCGCTCGGAGCATCCTTAGGGGATCCTCGGCGAGCCGCTCGGCCGGATTACCCACCGCCTGGATCGTGCGCCGAGCCAGATCCGACACCCCGTGATATGGATCGACGATCGCCCCTGTCGTCACGTTCTGCGCTATCGCGTTTATCGTGAAATCCCTGCGCGCCAGGTCTTCGCGAAGGTCATTGCCAAATTCAACCTCCGGTTTCCGGGAAGGGCCTGGATACCACTCTTTACGATAGGTTGTGACTTCCATATGAACGGCGCCAAATACAGCCCCGATCGTCCCGAACTTCGCTCCCACCTCGTAAATGTGGTCGGGTTTGGCCTGACCGAGCAGGCGTTTGATATCGGGCGGCCGGGCGTTGGTAGTGAGGTCGAGATCCTCGAATGGTCGGCCAAGCAGCCGGTCGCGGACGGAGCCGCCCACGAGGAAAATCTCGAATCCGGCGCGGTCAAATACCGTCGCGACAGACCCAAGTAAGTCCATCTGATCTAGCGCAAAAACGAGAGGTGACGGCGCAGAGTGTCCATCGCGGATCCAATGAGTTTTGCCGGCCGGTGGTCTTCAAGCCATTGTAGGACATCGTCATATTGCTCCCGCATCTCCCTACGTCCGGTCCGAACCCTGCGCACGCCCACGTCGGTCAGAAAGAGAAGCATGCCGGCCGTGATGAGAATGGGAGTGAGCGTCTCGGGCCGCCCCAGCGGGAATCGCGGGATCGCGTCCGACGGGTCGTCCAGGAGGCCTCCGCCAGTCGTTTTCGCAATGTAGCGAAGGACGCTTGCCCCGGAGTCCCGCAACCGCATTTCGGCGGAGTACGGTATCGCCACGGCCGCCAATTCCGGACCGAAAGTGGTGTCCGGAGTTTCCTGGATCGCCACGATCCGGTAGATCCCGGGACGTGACGATCTGAACGTGCCTTCGTACCTGCCCGGTCCAGTTTGCTTGAGGTCCAGATCGATTCGAGGGCCTGATGGTGGCGAGATGACCGCACTGGTTGGAAGCAGGTTGCGGAACTCTCCATTGACGTCGGTCGAATCCACGACGAGAAGCACGCGGTCGCCCTCATGGACGGTGCTCACGGAGAGGCCCGAGTCGGGTCCCGCCGCGCCGGCCGAAGCCCAAAAGACCATTCCCGCGAGAACCTCGGGATATTCGGCCCAACTCGACCATTCTTCGCTCCACGGGCCTCCCAGGTCGGAGGTCCATGCAACCGCGCGGCCCAATCCGAACTGCCAAGTCGCCAGGATCGGATCGTTGCTGTCCGAGGCCAGAACGACCTCCGCCGTGGCCTTCGCCTTGGTCCGAACGAATCCGCCGAGGAAGGGCAGGGTCGCATCCGAGGAAGCTCCCTGGAATATCGGGCTGGGCGACAGCAGTCGGGGTTGGTGGCGCCGGTTGACGATGAAGAAGCTCTGGGCAAGTTCCGTTTCCTTGGTGAGCACGGCCGGTATGGACGAGGGATCGGCGGCAAAATAATTTCGTCCCTCGCCATCCCTTGCGAGCTTTTCCAGCAACTCTAAGTCCGCATCTGCTCCGACGCCGATCGTTGAAACCGAAATCCCATCGCGTCGGACCTGCCTGCCGAACAGATCGAAGTCTCCATAGGTCGCCTGGCCGTCGGTGATCAGGATGAGGTGCTTCAGTCCGGCGTCCATCGATCGCAGTCTTTGGCGGGCCGTCTGAATGGCTGTGTAGATGTCGGTCCCCCCTCCTATCTCCATGCTCCGGATCCGTGATATCAGGGCACGGAGGTCATTCGCGCTCGATACCGCTCGCGGAGGGGCGATCCAAGTTGAGTCGCTGTCGAAGGCGATAACACCGATTCGGTCGCCTTCCTCGAGAAGCCCCACGGCCTGCACGGCGGCCTCTTTCGCCATGTCGAATTTGGAGACGCCGTTGTTTTCGTAGACCATGCTGGTGGACCGATCGATGGCAAGAATCAGTGCCAACCCTTTCTGTTCCTCCTCGGGAGGATTGGACCGGACGGGCAAGATCTCATCAATGACCTGATTTGAGTATTCACCAGCGCCGAATGATTCATCACCGCCGGTGACGATCAAGCCCCTCCCTCCAACAGCAACGTGATCGCGAAGGGAGACCTGCTGCGCCGCCGAGATCGAGCTGGCCGGTACGTTTACCAGGAAAACCGTCTCATAGCTGGCAAGGCCTTGGTAATCGTCTGGCAGGGACGCTGCCGAGCCGGTCGAGACGGCGAGACCGACTTCGCGCAAGATACTCGCGGCTTCCACCGTTGCCGTCTGCTCGCCGACTATGAGGACTCTCGGAGGCGCTAGAACCTGAGTAAACGTCTCCAGCACGTTGTTTCCCAATTCGCGGTCGGCGTCGTCCAGCAGTTCAACGCGCATAATCTGGATACCTATGCCCCGAGCGGGAACTCGAACAGAAAATGGGTTGGACCCGATCGCCAGTTCCACGCGGTTGTCTGCGACGAGATCGTTTCCGGCCCATAGACGAAGCCGCGCCTCGGTGCGGCGCCGGGAGACGGCCACCACCTGCACGTCAACGCTCTGACCTTGTCTGACTCTGGGCGGGGCGCTTGCGCTTTCCAGGGCGACGTCGGCGTGTCCAAGATCGGCTATGGGTCGAACGTAAACCGGAATCTCCCTTGCCCTGAGTTGCGCGACAGCGGCGTCAAGGTCGCCCACGTTGGGCTTGCCGTCGGAGAGGAGAATCAGCCTTCCGTTTGCATCGGGACCGATCAGGGATAACCCGGCGGCGAAGGCCTTCTCATAATTTGTCTCACTTCCCGGCATGTCCGGGTCGAGGGTCATGAATGTTTCCGGACTTCTTCCGGCCTTGTCCGGCAACGCGGCGACTCGAGGCCGGCCGGAAAACTGGACCGCTGCCACTCTGGTGTCGGGGCTGGCGTCTTCCAGCGCCGAATATATCCATTCGGCCTGCCCGCCCTGCTGGACGAGCAGAATGCTGTCCGACGTGTCCATGAGAAACACCGTCGTGAGTTTCGCAGAAGATCCAACGGCAACGCCCGCCAGCCCTGCTGTTATCGCCAGGAGCGCCACCACTCTGATGGCGAGCGATACGAATCTCCGCCCTCGACCAATGCGGGAACGGCTCCAGACGGCCAGATAGACCGCCAGCGGAACCAAGGCCAGCAGTACCAGGAACGCCGGGCGCTCGACCGTCACCTAGGTGGCTGCCCTTACTCGATGGAACCAGACCCACTCCCCTCCCAGGACCACAAGCGCGCCCAGCACGAACCACGTCCAGAGTCCGGCGGGCTCGGTTTGTATTTCGCCGGTGCCGCTCGGCAGAGGTGGTGGTGGGGGAAGCTCGATCTTCGACGGCGACGGCTCGTCGCCAGAATGCGGAGAATGAATTGTGAAGTCCTCCTCACCGAGGAGGCGGCCGTTGGCCATCTGCCGCAGTGAATAGACCCCAGGAACGGAGAAAGGGCCGGCCGACAGAGAATCTACAACCTTAATGGTCTCGACCTTCGTCCCCGCAGGATCGGTTATCTCGATGTCGGTGGCCTGCGGATGGGGCTGCAGCGCCAGGGCATCCCCCTTGAAGGAACGTAGTTGGCCGGGAACGGCCCGGAGCGGGTTTGCCCACTCGACGGCGTTATGGATGAATATCGGAAATGCGGCGGTGTCCACCATCCCGGCGTCCACAGGGTCGAATGACGCAACGATGGTGAGTCGTCCGTCAAAGTTGCCGTGAAACAGCGCAGCCTCGCCATCGAGCGTCAGGTCGGGCTGCGACCAGTCCGGAACGGTTATCGCGGTACTTTCGCCGGGCTCGAGAAACGTTAGGTCGACAAACCGCAGAATTTTGGCATCGTGCGCTTCCACCGGAATCGACCCCGTCACTTCGGTGTCTACGTCGAAGTAGGGGTTTCCGGCGGGGGGACTGAAGAAAATCATGCTGGCGCGCGGAAGGATCTCGGGCACAAAGCGATCGAACACATAGAGATCGAACCGGGCTTCCGGATTGTATGAAGCTGGATCGATCCCCTGAACGATGATGTTGGGAAGAACGTCGAGCGCCCGGACGTAGGCGCTGGGCTCCCCGCTGATCACGGCAGCACGGATCTCGCTTCTCGACGGAAGCCTGGAAAACGCCGCGCCGGTCGAGCCTCCGCTGCTTCCCGGGCCGCGAAGTACGGCCTCGATGTCGCCGGTGCCCTGAACATCGTCGAATATCGCGACCGCGCGAGCGTTGCTGGGAACCGAGAGTGTCCGGGATCTCGTTTCCGCCTCGCCCACCCGGATTGCGACCTCAACTTCCCGATCTTCCGGGGAACTGCTTGATACTCCGACCAAGACTTGGATGGACCCCGACCGATCCGGCCTCGCCACGACCGTTTCTATGGATAAGCGTCCAAGTCCCGAGCCGATCTCGATCAATCCGGCTCGGGCGAGAAGGAGCGGGTCGTCCACTTCGAATCGACCGTCGGAAAAGATGGCGATCGATCCACCGGGTCCCTCCCTGAGGATCGACTGGGCGACGTCCAATGCGGCGGTCATGTCGGCGGGACCCGACCCGGGCCCCAGCCTGTCGATCACCTTTGTAACGGCGGTGCGGCCGTCTTCCCGGATGGCGACCAGTTCCGGCAGTCCCGTGGCGAGAACAATCGAAATGGATGCCCCCCGGCCGGCGTCCCGCGTGTATTCCAGGGCGGCGCCCTTGATCCGCTCAAAAGGCGCGACGGTGGATGTCGGAGCGCCAAACCGACCTGAGCCGTCCAGCACCAGGACCAGGTCGGGGCGGATTCGGCGATCGAGCAGCCATTCCGGTCTTGCCAGCGACAGGATCAGTGCCACGAGCGCCAGAACTTGCAGTATCAGCAGCAGGTGGCGGCGCAACCAGCGCCAAAAGGTGCTCCCCGTGGAATCAGGATCTTCCTGAATCCATAACAGAAGGCTCGGCACCACGACTCGCCGCCGCTTCGGACGCAGCAGATAGATGGCGACCATAATCCCAACGAGCGCCAACCACACGAACGCGGCCGGGGCGAGCCAACTCAAGCGAGAACGCCTTTCATTCGAAGTCGGTTCAGCACGACCTCCTCGACGGGCCAGTCGGTCTCGACGGCTTGGTATCGCACGCCGACTCGGGCGCAAAACGCGGACGTTTGTTCCAGCCAGCGGTGGAGGTTGGCCGCATACCTCTCGGCGGAGGATTCGTCGCCGGAAAGCCTCACCCGGTCGCCGGTTTCACAATCGACCAGCTCAACGTCGTCGCCGACGTCGTGGCTCAAGTCCTCCTTGTCCAGAAGGTGGAGCACGACCGTCTCGTGACCGCGCTGGGCCAGGATTCCAAGGCCTTGGTTCCCGCCCGTGGAAAGCAGGTCAGAAATCAGGAAGACGACTCCGGTGGGCACGCGTCTTGCGGCGTATTCGCGCATCGGCGCGACGAGAGACGTTTCGCCGGTAGAACGTACGCTTCCAAGGAATTCGAGCAGCCGTGAAGCGTCGCGAAGGCCAGTGAAAGGTCCGGCCTCATCGTTGAGCCTGGTGGAAAAGCAGGCAATCGACACCGTGTCCCTGCTCGACAGAGCGATGTACGAGAGGGCCGACACGAGATTGATGGCATAGTCCAGCTTGTTGCTGTGACCCCGGTCCATAGACGCGCTGCAATCGATTAGGAAGTAAACCGCTAGGAGTTCCTCGGCCTCGCGAATCTTTATGAAGAGATCGTCGGACCGTCCGTAAATATTCCAGTCGATCTGCCGGTAATCGTCGCCGGGCGAGTAGCGGCGATAGTCGGCGAATTCAATGGACGCCCCTTTGCGATGACTGCGCCGAGCCCCGATACGGGGGTTATCGTGAGGGCGTTTGGTGACGATGTCCAAACCGGCGAGCCTGGCTCGAAAAGAGGCCCGAATATCAGGTGATCGCTCTGTATCAGCCAACTGGCGGCCCTCGGGGGGAGTGGTCCCTCCTAGGCTCCCTCCGGGCGGGTTTCCATGGCAATGTCACTCAATACGCTTTCGGCGGTCACGCCTTCGGCCTCAGCTTCAAAATTGAGCAACAGCCGATGCCGGAATGCTGGAGCGAACGCAGCTCTTATGTCGTCATAAGAGACGTTGAGGCGCCCGTCCATCAGCGCGAGAACCTTCCCGGCGAGCACGAGCGCCTGACCGCCCCTCGGAGAGGCGCCGTACCGTACGAAGCGACGTGAGATAGCCGGCGCCTTGGGATTGTCGGGATGGGTTGCCGTCACGAGATCGACGGCGTAACGAGTCACGTGGCCCGCTATGGGAACCTCCCGCGCGAGGCGAATCATCGCATTGATTCGTTTGCCGTCCGCAACGGCCGTCACGCTGGGCATGTTCCCCACGGTGGTGCGATCGAGGATGAGTTCCAGCTCCGCCGGTCCTGGATAGCCCACCGCGATCTTGAAGAAGAATCTGTCCAGTTGAGCTTCTGGAAGCGGGTACGTGCCCTCCATTTCTATGGGATTCTGAGTCGCGATGACGAAGAACGGTCCTTCGAGTTCATACGTCTGGCGGGCGATCGTGACCGTGCGTTCTCCCATGGCCTCGAGCAGCGCTGACTGGGTCTTCGGCGTTGCCCGGTTGATCTCGTCGGCCAAAACGATGTTGGCGAATATCGGACCCCGCTCGAACCGAAACACGCGCTCCCTCGACTCTGTTTCCCGGATGATGGTTGTGCCGGTGATGTCCGCGGGCATGAGGTCCGGGGTGAACTGAATGCGCGAATACTCCAGGTCGAGCGCTCCCGCGATGGTTCGAACGAGCATCGTCTTTCCTAGACCGGGAACTCCCTCGATCAAGGTGTGGCCGCCTGCGAGCAATGCCACGACGACCTGACGAATCTCGGACTCATATCCGACGATCACCCGGGCAATAGCATCCTGCAGGTCCAGGGCGGTTTGCTGAAACGTGCGAACATCGGCCTCGGCGGTGGTCACTTATTCGCCCTCGGCGGGAGAGAAGTAACGGCTGACAACCGAGGCCACGTCGAGCGGCACCTGATTACTCGAATCGCGCCGGGATCGCACCGTGCCCAGTTTGCCGGCCAATGGGTTTAGGCTTACGTCCACGTCACGTCCCAACTGCAGCGTTGGGCGCTCGAAATCCTCCGACGGCGCCTGCTCGTTCGCCTCGATTTCCACGATTTCAAGGTTTCCTGCGGCATCAAGACGTGTTTCAAGCCCCATTTCCTCCAGGTCGTCCACGAGTGATCCTCGCGCACTGGAAGTAAGCCCTAATTCACCGGATAGATCCGAAGAGTCGGAGTCATCGCCACCCGAGGTTTGCGTGTCTCCGCCAGAATCCGGGCTGGCCTCGCTTGGCGATGGTCCGCCCCCGTCAGCGAGCGCCTGCCGCAACGCTCTTTCCAGGTCTGCAATCCGCTGCTGCAACGACTCCTCGGACGCCAGAAGCCCCCCGGCGTCCTGGATTCTCTCGGCTATCTCGCGCATGTTTTCCGCCGCGCCCTTATCGCGGAAGTTCTCCAGATCGTCAGCGGCGTCGGCGAATTGGGAAGAAAAAACCGGATCGTCGCTGGTGATATCCGACGCATCGCGGAGCCCTTCGATCAATTCCTGTCTTTCTGACGTATTAAGCCTGTCCAGCGACTCGGACAGCGTACGAAGCGCTTCAGCCGCGCCTTCATAATCCTGACCGGTCAGTCGACGCCCTACGTCGCGCGCCGGGCGCGTCTGCCGCAAGGACTCACCGGTTTGTTGGAGAAGCTCGCGCAGCGCATCTGCTTCGGGATTCGAGCTTCGCCGAAGCTGATCGAGTGCGCCCCGCAGTCGATCAAACGTGGTGGGATCGGTGAGACGCGCAGTGGATCGCGGCGCGACGTCCAATTCGGATTCGCCGAGCCTCGTCACATCGTCCTCTAACCGCTCGGCTGGCGGTTCGAATAGAGATGTGATTGAAGCGCCGATTCCAGAGTCTCGCGGCAGGAAGTTCCAGGCAGCCAGGAGCGCCGCGACGATGAAGGCAAGCGTGAGGTCCGCGCGGGAAGGACCGAACGGGTAAGCGCGCGAAATCCGTACTGCCGAGGCGTGCTTTGCCGCGTCGGTTACCTGGTGCGATGTCAGTTCAAACCTATGGGGCGAATCCACCAGTTCCATGGCTGTGGACACCCGCTCTTTCAGCCCGACCCGGAGATCGAAAGCGAGGGCGGCATCACGCGGCTCCGGCGCCTTCAGCAATCTCCATACCAGCAGCGTTATCGACGCGAACGCGCCCAGAACCGCGATCGCGCCGCCTATCGAGGTGGAGTCCAGGCGGAGCCCTACAAGCTGGCCGACAAGCGCGGCAAATAGGGCGGTGGCCACCGCCCTTGGTAGGAGGTTGGTGGTCTGGACGATCCGGATTCGACGCTGGAATCTCGTCACGGACCCCAGCAAGTCGTTGTGCGCTTTTTGCAGACCGTCTGCGATCGGGACCGCGAATTCTTGCGCGCTCAAATCCGGAGCGGCTCCCTAGATGCGAACGGCGCCCGTAAATCTCGGAAATTGATGGGCGCCGACCTGATGGATTGGATGGCTCAGGAACAAGATTATCATCGGGCATCGCCTGCAACTGTTGATTTCGGTGGCCGGCTCAGTCTTGAGTCTGGCCGGCCTTCCACTTTCGAGCCTGACGGAGCATTTCCTCGGCTGCCTTTGAAGCTGTCTTCCCTGACCCGGTCATCTGCGCGATTTCTCCCAGTGCGTCTGCCTTCGCCAGGCGTCGCACGCCTATGATGGTCTGACCGTTTGTCGATAGCTTCTCCACGAAGAAGTGAGTGTCGGCAAAGGCGGCGACCTGGGGCAAGTGGGTAACGCACAAGACCTGGTGTTTCCGGGCCAGCGATCCCAACTTTTCGCCTATAACGCGCGCATTTCGACTGCCGACTCCCTGTTCGACCTCGTCGAATATCAAGGTCGGGGTCTTATCGGCTTCGCCCAAGGCGGCCTTCAGCGCGAGCATGATTCGGGACGTCTCGCCTCCGGACGCGATGCTGGAGACCGGCCTGAGAGGCTGGCCGCGATTGGGTGAGATCACAAACGACACGGAATCCATACCCGTTTCGTCGATGCGCACCGGCTCATCGCGCCCTGGAACGAGTACGCCGTCCTCGTCAGGGCGAACCGATAGTTCGATCCCGAATCGAGAATCCTTCATTCCGACCTCCCGAAGTCCGGCGGCCATTATCCGGGTAAGCGTGGCCGCGCCTTCCTGACGGCGTTCGGAAAGGCTTTTACACTTCGCCAGCAGGGACTGTTCGAGTTCAGAGCGGCGCTTCTCCAGTTCCTCCAACAGCTCACTGGAGTGGGTGATGCTGTTGAGTCGCTGCTCCGCCGCCTCGCCGAATTCGATGACCTGTTGGATCGTGTCGCCGTACTTGTGTTTGAGCGTCGCGATCGCTTCGATTCGATATTCGATTTCGGCCAGCCGCTGCGGTTCGTCCTCCAAGGACTCCCCATAGGACCGCATCGCGCCGCCGAACTCATCAAGCAATTCGGCCACGGCTTGAAGCTGCTCACGTCGCGGCGCCAAAGACTCATCCAGATCGGCCATCTCGCTGATCTCGTCAAGTGCGGACCCAACCCTATCGGCGGCGGACCCACCGGACTCTGAAGGCGTGACAGCGGATTCAATCGACCGCACGAGTTCGGCCAGCCTTCGGCTGTTGGCGAGTCGCCGGTGTTCACTAAGGAGCTCCTGCTCATCAATCGACTCCAAGCCGGCGGATTGGATCTCGTCTACCTGGAACTTGAGCAGGTCTGCCTCTCTGGTCAGTTCGCGTTCATCGGCGGTCATGGATTCCATCTCCCGCGACACCCTGCGCCGCTCGGCCACCAGCGCGCCGACGTCTTGTCTCGATGCGGTCAACCCCGCGAACTCATCGAGAAGCTCAAGCTGCCGCGCCTGTCGCAGTAAGGACAGCTGTTCGCTCTGGCCGTGGATGTCGACCAACGTGGGACCCAGCGCCTGGAGGTCTCGAAGTGGAATGGCCCTGCCGTCGATGCGCGCCACGGACCGTGTCTTCGATTGCTCTCGCGTGATGATCGTTTCACCGTCCGCGGGCTCGATCCCCAGCCGCTCGAGGACCGTCGCGGCCGCTTGCCCGCCGTCGAATTGAAAGATGCCTTCGATGTAGGCTGTTTCAGCCCCATGACGGATCGTGTCCGGGGTTGCCCTCGCGCCCAGTAGAAGCGCTATGGCATCTACGATTATGGATTTTCCCGCGCCTGTTTCCCCCGTGACCACATTGAACCCCGGTCCGAATTCGAGCGTCACGTTCTCGATCAGCGCAAAGTCCCGGATATTCAGACTCGCCAGCAAATGCCCTAGTCCATCGATGATTCTGTGCTTAGGAGTTCAGTTGGTATTGCCCAGCGCATTTTTCGGGCGAGTACGGGAAAGAAGTAGTTTCGGGGTCCAAACCGAAGGAACCGGGCGCTGTGCTCGGAGGCCGTGCATGAGATCCGGTCCCCGTCGCGCATCGGTATATGGGTCTGGCCGTCGACCGTCAAACCAACTTCGTGCTGTGACATGACCACCAAATCGATTCGCGCGTTGGAATCAGCAACCAGGGAGTTCGGCGCGGTCAGGAAGGGGCAGATCGGCGTTATGGCGAGATTGCGAGCCTGCGGATGCATAACCGGACCTCCGAGGGCCAGCGCGTAGCCAGTGGACCCCGTAGGGGTTGTAACAACGACCCCGTCGGCCGTGTAGGTAACGATGAACCCGCCGTCGATCTCAAGAGATACGTCGATTACGCGGCTGATCGCCCCGCGGGCGACCACCACATCGTTAGCTGAAATTCCGTCCGCGACTGATTCATTTCCGCGCGTCAGCCGCCACCGCAACATAACGCGTTCCTCAATCCAACCCTCGCCGGCTTCGAACTTACGGAGAATTGCTTCTATGTCAGGGGTCTCGACTTCGGTCAGGAACCCAAGCCGCCCGAAATTGATGCCCATGCACGGAGTGCCAAATGGCGCTGACGCGCGGACGGCGCGGAGCAGCGTTCCGTCGCCGCCGAGCGACAGAAGTAGATCAGTATCCTCGATTTCCCCGGCGCTCTCGTCGACCTCCCATGAAGGGACGATCCAAACCTGATGGTCCAGCTCCAGAAGCCGCTCTCGAGCGGCCTTTGCTGTGGAGACGGCAGCCTCGGTGCGAGGCTGATATACGAGGCCTATTTTCATCGGAACTTATGTCCACTGACAGGCCTAGATCTCGCATTGCGTGCGTGGGCGCCGCGCCCATCTCGGACCGACATCGGCAGGCCATCAACCTTCAATCGAAGGATCCTCCACGTTCGCGGCGCCGATTGTTCCTTTTGTTGACGGTATCCGCCCTGCCCGCCGGGAATCAATCGCCGTGGCAAGGTCAAGCGCCCGCGCCAGCGCCTTGAAAATGGCTTCGGCGCGGTGGTGGTCGTTGTCACCGCTCAGGAGGCGGACGTGGATGTTCGCCCGCATGCGGTCCGCCAGCGACTCGAAGAAGTGGGGAATGAGCTGGGTGTCGAGTTGACCGATCGAATCCCCAGAGAAGACGCCCTCGAAACTGCACATGGGCCGGCCCCCAACATCCACCGCCACCAGGGCTAGCGACTCTTCCATGGGTACGGCCGCGCTGCCCATTCGCGAGATTCCAGCGCGATCGCCGAGAGCTTTGTCAAACGCTTGCCCCAGGCATATGGCGACGTCTTCCACGGTGTGATGCGCATCCACCTCGAGGTCGCCTTCGGCCCGCAACTCGATATCGAACATGCCGTGTCGGGACAGTTGCGCGAGCATGTGATCGAGGAATCCGATTCCCGACTCGATATCGTAGTCCCCGGTTCCGTCGAGATTGAGGATTACGCGAACGCTCGTTTCTAGGGTCTGACGTTCATGGCTCGCGATTCTCAAAGATCGGCCTTGGTCGCTAGACGTTCCAGATTCTCACGCGGATTGTAGCGGCGCGAACCCATCTGGAGGCCTTTCACGAGGCTACCGATCGTTCCGTCCGGAGGTCGGCGGCCCGTGCGTGCGCCTCCAGACCCTCCGCCCGTGCAAGGCGGGCAGCCACCCCGGCGAGACTTTCACATTCACCGCCAGGAAGATCGAAGACGCTTGTGATTTTCATGAAGTCGCCCACATTCAAGGGCGACGCGAATTTGGCCGTACCCGCGACCGGCATGACATGGCTGGGACCGGCCACGTAATCGCCTAGGACCTCGGGCGATCCCTGCCCCAGGAATATCCCCCCGGCATTCCTGATTTTCCGCGCCAATGCGGTTGGGTTGGATACCACCAGGCATAGGTGCTCCGGCGCATATTCGTTGGCAAGGTCGGCGGCTTCGGCGAGATTGGCGACGATCCCCACCCCACCCAGCGTTCGCAGCGATTCCGCGGCGATCCGCTTCCGCGGCAGCGACGTGAGCTGGCGCTCCAGCTCTTTAAGGACGTTCTGCGCCAGGTCGTCGGAATCGGTAAGGACCAAGGGTGACGCCAGCACATCGTGCTCGGCTTGGGCGAGCATGTCCGCGGACACCTGCTCGGGATCGGCGGCCCCGTCGGCGATGATGAGCGTCTCCGTGGGACCGGGCAGGAGGCTCACGCCGACCGTCCCAAAGGCTTTACGCATGGCCAGCACGACGAACAGGTTTCCTGGACCGGCGATCTTGTCGACCTTGGGGATGGTTTCGGTTCCGAGGGTCATGGCCGCGATGGCTTGGGCGCCGCCCACGGCGAAAACGCGGTCCACCCCGGCGATGCTCGCGGCAGCAAGGGTGACGGTTGCAGGCAATCCGCTGGGCCCTGGGGGCGTGCACATGATGATTTCGCCGGCTCCGGCCACCACCGCCGGAATGGCGGTCATCAATATCGACGACGGATACGCCGCAGTGCCGCCCGGGGCATACATCCCGACACGCTCGATGGGCGTGATCTTCTGTCCAACGCCGAGTCGATCGTCAAACCAGGAATTCGGCTTCGTGCGCTCGTGAAACGCCCGTATACGCTTGGCCGCCGTTTCGAGATCGTCAAGAAGTTCTGGCTCCGCCGCGCGGTGAGCGTTGCGAAGCTCGTCGGATTGGACCTCCAAGGTCACTGGCGCCACGCCGTCGAGGGCCTCGGTGAGCCGTGCGATTTCGCGGTCACCTCCGTCGGCGACCTCCTTGAACACCCGGTCTACGAAGTCCTCGGGCGTCAGGTCGATCCCATACGCCCTTCGCAGAAGATCGTTCGAGTCGGGGCCGAGGCCCGCGCCTCCAAGAGGTGTCCTGCGGAGCAGCGATTCTCTGACAGCCGCAGCCCCGCGAAATACGCGGGTGGCCGTCACGAAGAAAGCCCGAGCGTATGGAGCAGATTCGTATAGCTTCGCGAAGCCTCTAGGAATACGTACGATGCCGGCCGAGCGATTACCGAGGATGCGCCGATTGACCTGAAATGATCCACGGCCGACAGCAGCGACTCGGACTGCACGGTAACGCTGATGGCATACCAGGATGTGAGGCCGTCGGCGGATTTCGAATATAGCTTCGAGACTGATGGTCCTTCGATGCCGGCGAGCTCGCTCTTGTCCAACACCAGCCGCGCGACTTCCGCTTCCGACCCACCCCTGACATTTGCCGTGAGCGTGAAGGCGTTCTTGCCGTCGAGGTGAGCATCGATGAGTTCCAAGATTCGCCGGATGATGGCGCGCTTCTCACGGCTCGCCTTTAGGGTTACCGCGTTTCCCACCACGCAGGCGTTCGACTCGAGGATCGTTCCTCCAGTCAGCGTCTTGAGCCGGTTTTCCGAGAGTGCGGTCCCCGTTTCGACGATGTCGGCGATGATGTCGGCGGACCCCAGAGCCGGGGCGGCTTCAACGCTCCCACCAGTCTCGGTTAGGCCGAAATTGTTGATGCGCCGTTCCAATAAGAAGTCTCGTACGAGGTGCGGGTAGCTCGTCGCCACGCGAAGGTCGCGGCCCTCGCGCCGGAATATCAGCGCCAGCTCAGCCAGGTCGTTGATGTGAGACACGTCCACCCACGAATCGGGCACCGCCAGCTCGAGGCGCGCGCGGCTGAATCCAAGATCGTCGTGCAACACCACGACCTCGCTTCCCTCCCGTCTGTGCTCGAGGAATAGGTCGTATCCGGTTATCCCTATGTCCGCGTTCCGATCCGAGATTTGATCGATGATGTCGGCAGCGCGTTGCAGATGCACTCGAACGTCCGGCATCGACGGCACGATGGCGGAATACTGCTTCTGATTTGGTCGCAGAATGCCCATGCCGCAGCGGGCGAGAAACTCAATCGCATGATCGGAGATCCGGCCGCGGCTTGGAATTGCGAGGCTGAGCGTTTCGCTCAAGCTAACCCGCCCCACGCCCGATTAGGGTTCTAATTTCACGCGCCAGCGCGTCGAGGTCCACGGTCCGTTTATCACCGGTCTCGATCATCCTCAACGAGGCCTGTCCGGAAGCCTCTTCCCGCTCGCCCACGACAACCAGAACCGGGATGTTTTGACGATCGGCGAATTCGAGGCTGGCGCCTATGCCTCGGCGCCTCACGTCGAGTTCCGTGCTCAGTCCCTCGGCCCGCAGAATGCTGGCCACTCGCGCCGCGTAATGCCAACGACTCTCGTCCACGGGGGAGACGAGGACGTTCGACCCGTCAGCCCCTATCGGATCGGTGTCCCCTCCCGCAGCCATCAGCAGACGTTCCACGCCGAACGTTAGGCCTACCGCGGGTGTTGACGGGGCCCCGGTGATGATTTCAATGAGATCGTCGTAACGGCCTCCGCCGCACACCTGAAAGCTCGCGGTCCCATCCGACGCAAAGATCTCGAACACCAGGCCCGTGTAGTACTGCAACCCCCGCCCCATCGCCGGGTTGAACGTGAAATCCCCCGTCTCGATTCCGGACGCCGACAGCTGTTCGAATACGGCCTCGACGTAGTCAAGCGGCTCGGGAGAGAGGCCGAAGTCGGCCACGAGCCTTCTGGTCTTTTTGAGGGCGGGTTCAGGGCGGTCCGCGACCGTGGCCAGTTTCTCTATGAAGTCCAATGCGCGGTTGATCCGTTCACGCTCCTCGGTTCGAGTCAGCCGGGTCATGAGTCGATCGACGATATCGGACCGCTCTCGACGGCCGTCCAGGTTGATCTCCAGGCCCTCGAGTACTGCGGCGATTATCGTCTTGATATCGTCGTGTTCAAGCTCCGGAACCCTCGCCATCATCTCGCCGAGCTGCTTGGAAGCGGCGCCGATCCCCGGCGAGGTATCTTCCATGGTCTCCGCTTCGAGCCTGGACCGCACTTCCCTGATGCCTGCGTTGGGACGCTGCAATGTTTCCATGCTCTCGCGCAAGAGGGATTCGACACGGTCGGATAGCCCGAGGCCTCCGAGGAAATCAGAGAGTATTCCAAGGTGGCCGATTACGGTATCGAATCCCCGCACGCCCAGGTTTTCCAGGGATTCCACGGCGATCTGAAGTATTTCGGCATCGGCGGCTGGCCCGTGGGCGCCGATAAGCTCAACACCGCTCTCGGTGTACTGGCGGTATGTTCCGCGCTGCGGTTTTTCGTATCGAAACGCCGGGCCGGAATACTGCAGCCGGGCGGGGAGCGCGAACTCCGACCGATTCGCCGCATACAGGCGCGCTATCGAGGCCGTGAACTCAGGACGCAGACATACGCTCCTGCCTCCACGATCCGTGAATGAGTAGATGCGGGAGCCGATGGCCGCTCCCGCCTTCCGCAGATACAGTTCGGTGTGCTCCAGAACGGGGACGTCGACCCCCCTGTATCCGAACAGCGAGAACGTTTCGGAAAGCGCGGCCCGCGCCGCGGTGACGGCGGCCCATTCGTTGGGGCGAAGGTCACTTGCGCCCCGAACTCTCTCGACAGGCTTGGTTCTGACGCTCACGCTAGCTGGCCCTCCGTGGGCGACGGCGATCGTCACTGTCCAGAATTATGGTAACTGGCCCGTCATTCTCCAGCTCGACGATCATGTGGGCCCTGAACTCGCCGCTTACGACGTCGAGTCCAGTCTGGCGCAGCGTGGATCGAAGCCGGTCCAGAAGCGGCAGGGCATCCTTAGGATTCGCGGATGCGGAAAAGCTGGGTCGCCTCCCCTTGCGCGTATCGGCATAGAGGGTGAATTGAGGAACAAGCATCACCGAGCCGCCGACGTCCAATACCGACTGCTCCATGCGGCCATCCAGATCCATGATCCGAAGATTGGCGAGCTTATCGGCCAGGTAATCGGCGTCGGCGAACTCGTCGGTCTTGGCGGCGGCGGCAAGCACAACGAGGCCTACGTCGATGCGGCGCTCGTCAGTCTCCCCGATCCGTACAACGGCTCTCCGGACTCGCTGAACCACTACTCTCATGCCGGTGGCTCAGGGAAAGCAGGATTAGGTCTTTGAGTCCTTCTTCCTGTCGACCGGTTTCGGGTCGGACTTCGCCGCTGAATCTGAAGATCCAGCCTTCTTCGAACCATCTCCATCTGTGGCGACGCCGATGGGCTTCGACTCCGAAGTTGGAGCGTCCGCGGGTTCGCCGGCGCCATCTTTTTTGAACTTGTCCTTCTCGCTGCTGGATCGGTTTGCCGTGACGTACCAGCCGTCGCCCTTGAAAAATATGCCCGCGGGATGAATTACGCGGCGCACTGGGGCGCCGCAAACCCTGCACTCGTCCAGGGGGTCGTCTGAAAATCGCTGAACGGCTTCAAAGACGTGTCCGCCTTCGTCACAAGCGTATTCGTACGTGGGCATCTCGCTCCTGGGGCTACAGCGTGAGGTTAGTATTGGTTTCGAGGATAGAGAGTGGAATTATACGCGGTCTGGTGTGACATCTGAGTACTTTTACGAGTGTTGCGTTACTGTGCGCGCAATCTCGATTGTGCCGCTCATGACCCGGTCAACCGTCGACGCGATGAGGCCATAGACTCGGCATGATTGTCTTCCAATGGTCGGCGGTTGCGGTTGACGGTCATGCTGACACGGCGCTCGTACTGGTCAAACGATGGGCTTGGGAAGAGCTTTCCGACATCGGCTGGCCGGCTGGCCGGCTGGCCGGCTGGCCGGCGGGTCGTGTCTTCACGAATTGCAAGAATTGTGGCGCCATCACCGTTGAATACGTTTTCGACAGCATGAGTTCGTTTGAGAGCGCCTGGGAAAACCTCCTGCACTGCGAACGAGCCGCTTCCCTGTGGGAGGAACTCAAGCCTCTGCTTGACGAGGACCAGGTCGACCGGCAGCTCTTTTCGGTGAGCTACGCTCGCAACAAGACCCTCTAGCTTCGCGCGATCGTTCGCGCCGGCCCGCCGGTGCGGAAATCCATTGTGCGTCACCGCCTTCGCGCTGGACAACCCAGCAGTCGCTGCTCTCTCACGACGAAGTGGTGGTTCCTGATTGAGGCCCACATGGATGTAAGGGTGTTAGCGCACGCGCGACCGTGCGATTACGATGGGTACCACTTTTCCGGGCGAAGAGCTATTTCGGTCGGCAAGTAGGAAGATCGGGAGTCGTCCATTCATGGCGGAAACCATTGGCATCGGGATCATTGGTGCGGGATCCATCGCGTCGCAGGCGCACATACCTGGATACGCGGCGCTGCCGAAGAAGTGCGGTGTAGTCGCCGTGGCCGATATCGACATGGATCGCGCGGAGAAATTGGCGAAGGATAAAGGCATCCCGAAAGCGTTCGAAGACTACCGCCAGCTTCTCGATCTCGATGAAATTGATGCTGTAAGTGTGTGCACTCCGCCGGCGGTCCATGCCCAGGCGACCATCGACGCACTTGAGGCCGGCAAGCACGTCATGTGCGAGAAGCCCATGGCGATGAACGGCGAGGAAGCATCGAGGATGGTCGCGGCGGCCGCGAAAAATGGAAAAGTACTCGCCATCGACTTCCAGATGCGGTTCGGTAGGGACGCTCAACTGTTGAAACAACTCATCGACGATGGCGAACTTGGAGAGATCTATTACGCCCGCGCCGTCTACAACCGTCGCCGGGGGATTCCGGCGTGGGGGGTATTTCATATTCGCGAACATAGCGGCGGGGGAGCGTTGATGGACCTTGGGGTCCATATGATCGACCTCACGCTCTGGCTCATGGGTCATCCAGAGCCGGCCTCCGTTTTGGGATCGGTTTACACGAAGTTCGGCGATCGTGAAGGTGTGTACAACCGCTGGGGCGACTGGAACAACGATGAGTTCGATGTCGATGACTTTGCGGTGGCAACCGTGAACATGCGCAACGGCGCCTCATTAACCCTGGAGTCGAGCTGGGCGCTAAATATCAAAGACGACGAGCAGATACTCCGGCTATGCGGCGATGAGGGAGGCGCGGACCTCTTCCCGCTCGGCGTCTACAAGGACCGCGGAAGCGCTCTCATCGATTGGACACCGCAAATATTCGGAAAGGACCGGCCGGATCATATTCAGTCCATTGCCGATTTCGTCGATGCGATACACGAAGAGCGTCCCCCGCTGATCACGGGCGAACATGGGCTCACAGTGACGCGAATTGTCGAGGCGCTCTACGAATCCGCCGGCTCCGGCAAGCTGGTGACGTTGAAGTAGGTCGACGGCCGTGCGCAAGCCGGTTTTCGGATCGCCGATTGATGTGCGTCCGGCTATTAGGCCTTGGTCGAAACCGTGATGCCGTCGAGGGCCATGGGCGGGCAGTAAAGGCCCGCTCCCACCCAGCGCCGTTCGCCGCCGATCTGGCGGATCTTCGCCAGCACCTCGTAGGCGTTTCCGGCAATGAGCGTGTCCTTGACGCGACCCGCGAGCCGGCCGTTCTCGATCTTGAACCCGAGCTGAACGTTCCCGCCGAAATCGCCTCGAAGCACGTTGGCCTGCCCTCCGCCGAGAATGTAATCGACGAAAAGCCCATTCTCGACGTTCCCGATCAAATCCTGCAGCGAACCCTCGCCCGCATCCACTATCGCCGCCGTCGACGAGGGCGATGGCGAACCACCTCCGCGGTAGCCGTTGCCCGTCGATTGGGTCCCCATTCTCCCCGCGGTCTGAAGGTCGTAGAGGAATTCGGAGACGATCCCGTTTTCCACCAGGGGAACGGATCGTGTGGGCACTCCCTCGTCGTCGAACGGGCTTGAACTCGGCCTCTGCTGCAACGTCGCATCGTCGTGAATGGTAAGAGCTGGATCGAATACCTCTTCGCCCAGCTTTCCGACCAGCGGCGAGGCTCCCTGCTCGACCATCTTCCCGTTAAATCCCATGCGCAGCGCCGGACCGACGGTCAGCATGAACGCGATCGGGGATAGGACAACTGGGATGGAGCCGGACTCCACAGCGCCCGCATCGCGGGCAAGCTCAAGCTTCTCCCTGATTTCATCGAAAAGCGAGTCCGTATCGAGGTCCGGCGAGCACGACACGTTGAACGAATAGACATCCAGCATGTCGGTGCCCCGGATGAGATTGGCGCTCACGGAGACCCCAAAGCCCGTGCGCCGATAAGATTCCGCCGCCCCATACCTCGCGATCCGTATCTCCTCATCATCCTTGCCTATCGAGACATCGATGAGCAGTTCCGGGTTGTATTCCAGGAGCCGGGCTATCAGCTGTTTTCCCGCTTCCGCCATGCTCTCCACGGGGATGGTAGGCGTTTCTCCGTCGTAGACATCCACTTTGGTCCGTTCGCCCAGGGGCGGGAATTCGAATCGCGCCTCGGCGCCGTACACGGACGACTCCAAAGCACTGGCCACCACCGCCTCCGGATCGTCGTCGCGGCTGGTCGACGTTGTGCCGATCCGGCCGTCCTTGATGAGCCGGAGCGACACCGAGCGCGATACTTTCGTTTCGATCGACTTGAGCTTATTGGCCTCAAACTCGACAGGGGTCGCTGAACTGGTGTGAACGAACGCCTCGGCCGCATCAGCGGACTTCTCGGCCAGCTCGAGAACTTGCTCGTCGAACGTCATACGCCGGCGATCACGCACTTTGAGATGCGGATATGGGGACTGCCGTTGCCGACCGGGAGCGGAGATTGGCCGCCTTTCCCGCAGCCGCCGCCGCCGGGGTCCCAGGTGAAGTCATCCGCCACCGCGTCTATGTTCTTGAGGGTGTCAAAGACGTTGCCAGTAAGCGTCACGCCTCTCAACAGCTCGGCTATACGGCCGTTTCTAATTGCGTACGCCTCCATCGCCCGGAACGTGAACATTTCCATCGCCGTTTGACCGCCAAGCCAATTGACGACGTAGACGCCGTCTTTGATGTCGCCCACGAGGTCCTCGAAACTCACGTTCCCGGGTTCGACGAACGTGTTGGTCATTCGCACGATCGGAGCAAACCGGTACGTTATAGCCCTGGCATTGCCTGTGAGCGATTCGTTCATCTTGCCGGCGGTTTCGCGTGAATGAAGCCGTCCCACGAGACGGCCGTCCTTAATCAGGTAGTTCTTGCGTGCCCGTATTCCCTCATCGTCGTATTTGTACGATCCGCTGAGAGCCGGCTCCGCAGCGGAATCGGCCACCGTGAGGATCGGGTCGGCGATCTCCTCTCCAATCACAAGGAGGTCCCGGAGCTTCGGATTCTCATAGACGTGATCCGCTTCGCTCAGATGACCGAACGCCTCGTGAATGAAGACACTTGCGATCGCGGGATCAAGTACGACGACGAATTCACCGCTCTTCGCGGGCTTGGCGTCGAGCAGGGAAACTGCGCTGCGCGCTGCCTTCTCGAACTCGGCGTGAAGGTTCCTGACGCTGTCGAAGTCTTGTGTGCTGGCTCTGCTCGTGCGTCCCTGCTGGACCTCCCCGTTCTCTCGCGCAACGATCACCCCGCCGGTCCGTACGAACATGCGCTCCTGCTGCGTGTACGACCCTTCGGAGTTGGCGAAGTACTTCTTGCGGTGCGCGTCGGTGTAGTAAACCTGGGATGTCTGAATCTTGTCGGAAACGGACCAGGCGGCCTCGACATATTCGTCCATGAGGTCCTTCTTTTCCGACAATGGCACGTCGGCCGCGTCGGTGAGGACTTCGGACTTCACGATGTCCACGACCGGATCCGCCTCGGCCAGCACGGTGCCGTCTTGGGCCGCCAGGCGTGCCTGGCGAACCGCCAGATCGACGTTGTCGTTAAGACCGCTCAGGTCGTTGAACGATACGAATCCCCACCCACCGTTCACGGCCGCGCGAACGTTCCCTCCGATTCCGGAGGTCGCGCCGATGTTCTCCAACTCGCGCCCTCGATACTGGATGCTCGTGGATTCCGACTCTTCTACACGTATTTCGCAATAGTCGGCGCGGTTGTTCTTGAGGGCGCTCTCCAGCAGATCGCGCATACGTTCCTCCCGTTGGGCATCGCCGGCTTCCCGTGACAGATCGGTTTCTGGCGATAGCGCGTGGACACAGATTATAGAGGCGGCGATTGTCGGCTGGCCGTGGGAGCAGGCGCCGGACGGCCATCAACGGCTGGCGTCAAAACACCGGTACCTGCCCCCGCCAGGGGTGATTCTCGATAGCCTCGAGATTCAGGTCCGTTCCCCAGCCAGGACCGTCGGGCACCTGCAGCTCACCGTTGACAATGTGGGGCCGCTCGGTGACCAGATCGTCACGCCACGGCACGCTGTCAATGTCGGTCTCCATGATCTTGATGCCCTTCGTCGCGGCGCAAAAATGACCGGCCATGAAGGTAGAGAGGTGGCTGTAGTAATTGTGCGGCGCCACGAGGATGTCGTTCGCATCGGCCAGGGCTGCGATTCTCGTTGCCTCCACGATCCCGGTCCACGGAACGTCGATCATGGCGACATCCATGGCGTGGGACTCCAGAAACGGCCGGTAACCGCGAAGGGTGTTGATACTTTCGCCCGAGCATATGGTTATTGACGTGGAGTTCCTGATGTCCCTGATCGTCTTGGGATCGAACGACTCGACCTCGAGCCACATGAGCCCTTTGGATTCCAGGGCGTGGGCGATTCGCTTCACCGGTTCGGATTTGAAGTAAAAGTTGACGTCCAACGCGATATCGAACGGATCACCGACGCCCTCCCGAAATGCGTCGATGTTTTGGACGATCAATTCGAGGCCGCCTGGCCGGAGGTTGCCGTCCGATGTTCGAACGGTGGTTGCCGGGTCTCCTGGAACCACAACATTGGTCTTCAGGGCGGTGAAGCCGCGGTCCACCACCTCGCGTCCAAGGGATGTGATGTCGGAATACGATCGAAGTGGCGGCGTTCCGATAATGTCGGAGTATCGCGCCCGGTAGGTCCCGCAGTGCGACCAGTAGACCCTCACGGACTTGCGGTAGGGCCCGCCAAGCAGCTCGTATACCGGCACTCCGTACGCCTTGCCCTTAATATCCCAAAGTGCGCATTCGATTCCGGCGATGGACCTTTGGATAAGACCGCCGGGGGCCTGCTGGGCATGGGTCGTCATATCGGCGCACAGCTTTTCGATCGACATCGGATCCTGCCCTAGGACGATGCTCGCCATATCGCGAACCCCGCCAGCCAGCCCGTTTGGCATGCGCCAGTCGGTGCATTCGCCGTAGCCCGTGATTCCGGCGTCGGTCTCGACTTTTACGAATGTGAAAGCCGCCCAACCGGCGTCGCACTGGATCGGCTCAACGCTCGTGATTTTCAATTGACCCCCCGGGATGTCGGATCCACGCCCCCCTATGCTGCCGGGCATGGTACATGCGGCGGTATAGTCACAGGATCAGAGCCGGTCCGGAACGCAGTCGTAATCAGAGGCTGAATGGAGTCCGTATGAACAGGCGCCTCATTGCCGCGCTGATGTTCGTGGCAACCATTGTCATGGCCTGCAACGGATCGGAGCCCGGCGTGGAAGCCGCCCCGGACGCATCCGCTGCCGCGCCAACGTTCAGCGCGGAGGAATTCAAGCGGAAAGTGCTCGATATCGAGCCCAAGGGCATGGCAATTCGGTTCGACTCACAGCTGGCCGACGTGGTCACCGTGGAATCCGTCACCGTTGAGGCCCAGATCTCGAACGAGCCTGAAGAGGCGGCGCGAATGGTGATGCGGATGGTCGGCGAGCGGGTCGTGCAGATCGAAGTGGTCGTGAAAGGTACTGATCTCTATCTCAGGGGCGGAATCGACGATGATTTTGGGGACTGGATGAAATCCACCGTGGAAGAAGGGGGCGACTTCATCGAGGGGCTGCCGATAGGGGATCTGGAATCGTTCGGCCTGGGAGCGATCGGCGATCGGGATTGGTCCTACGTGGGCGACGTTCCCTGTCCGGCCGGGACCTGCTTCGCCGTTGAGGCGCAGACCGTTCCAATGGCAAAACTCCACCTGAGAATGACCGATTACGCGCCGGTACAGATCGTCCAGCCCGCGGGATCGGGTGACGGCGCACAGGAGTTTACGATTGAGGTGCTGGCGTGGGACGAGGCCGTGGAGGTGCAGATTCCGACGGCCGGTGTCCGAGACGTTACGCCGCAAGAAATGGGCGCCGCGATGCTGGGCCTATTTATGTCGCTCGGAGGATTCGGCGGCTAGGCGGGGCGGCGTCAGTCGGCGAGTCCGTTATTCGGAGTTTCAGGCATGGTTGACCAACAGGATGGCCGCGACCGGCTGACGGGCCGCGACGTCCGGATGCTGGCTAGGGCGGGGGAGTGGAACGGATCCACGGCAGGCGCGGCCCCCGACTACGTCCAGGCCAACCTCGCCATCCTGCCGTCGGAGTATGCGTCCGATTTCGAGGCCTTCTGCAGGGCCAACCCGAAACCATGCCCTTTGCTGGAGGTCGTGGAGGCAGGCAATCCATCTCCGGTCAATACCGCGCGGGACGCGGATATCCGGACCGATCTTGCCCTGTATCGGGTGTATCGCGATGGGGAATTGGCTGAAGAGCCGGAGACCATCACGCATCTTTGGAGTGACGATCTCGTCGCGTTCCTCATAGGATGCAGCTTTACGTTCGAGAAGCGACTCGCCGATGCGGAGATCACGCTTCGGCACGTTGAGTGCGGAGTCAACGTGCCGATGTTCATCACGAATATTCGTTGCGAGTCCGTGGGTCCATTCTCCGGACCCATGGTTGTAAGCATGCGTCCCATAGAGAAGGACCGTGTTGCCGAGGCGGCCAGTATCACCGCCGCGGTTCCACAGGTTCATGGATCGCCCGTCCACACCGGCGCGCCCGAGGCGATCGGGATCGCCGACATCCGCAAGCCGGATTTTGGCGACCCGGTATCGATCGAGGATGGGGAGGTGCCAGTCTTTTGGGCCTGCGGCGTCACGCCGCAGGCGGTCGCGCTCGAAGCCCGGCCGCGGCTGATGATCAGCCACTCTCCGGGCCACATGTTTGTCACGGACCGGCTGGAGTCAGATCTGGATCGGGACTTTCCGCCTGGGTAGGACGGCTCGACGGCGTTCTCTGAGGTAACGGGCCGCGCGGGAATTCAGAATTGGCGCTGGACCTTTCGGACGCCGGACTGAAAGGCCAAGCCTCTGATGGATTGACGATCGACTTGAGGCGGTCGATTAAATCTCTAGACCTTGGCGCCACGGCGCCACATTATTCCTTAGATTCCTAGGAATCTTGTAGAGGTAATCGAGCATGATTTTGGGAGGTCGCCGGTACCAGTGATCGTGTTAAAATGGTCGGCGTGCGGTCGTGGATGCGATCAGCACGAAGGTATCGTGGCCGCTGGATGAGCGGCACACAATGAACGGAGAGATACCGATGGCTACGAGCACGTTTGTCCCCCACAGTGTCCGGCGAATGCCGGATCCCCTTTTTGCCGATGCGCAACGATACGTGTTCATGATGCGCGCAGACGAAGTCCCACGCGATCTGCCCCTTGATCCCAACCCTCGAGCACAGAAGATTGATCGGCGCGTTTATCGGGATGTCTATGACAGCCTCATGAATGAAGGCTGCACGCAGAATACGTTCCACCTGAAGAATCAAGGTCTTACCCTGCTCGCCTCAGACGTGAAGAAGATTCGTAGCCACCCCGATGCCTTTAGGATTTCATTCACCAAAGGGCAAGGCATTGTTGACGGTGGACACAGCTATCAGATCATTCTGCGCGGGCAGGAATCGGGAGAAATGCCAGCCGATCAATATGTGAAGTTGGAGGTTCTTGTCGGCGTTCCAGATGATATGAATCTGGAGATCGCGGAAGGACTCAACACCGGAATGCAGGTTCAACCGATGAGCCTCGCGCATCTCGCCAAACAGTTCGATGGAATCCGACGAGCACTTAGCGGACGGCCCTACGAATCGCTGATTGGGTACCGTGAAAACGAGCCGGACACGAAATACGATGCTCGAGATATTGTGGCGTACATGGCGGTCCTTAACGTAGAGCTGTTTCCGAATGACGGTGAAAAGTACCCTGTTAACGCGTACCGCCACAAGGCTGGCGTTCTGCATCTGTTCCTGGCTGACACACCGGCGTTCGAGAAGCAATATGAAATGCTTCCTGAAATACTGGCCCTGGCCGACACCATTAGCTATGAGGCTCGAGATCTTCACAATGAAGCGGGGGGCAGGGCTGGCAGGCTTTCGTTTGTCGACCAGAGGAAGCGTGGTGAGTACGAGTTTCCCTTCATAGAAAGATCGTCACAATATCGCCTTACGGCTGGTGCCCTGTTCCCGATGCTGGGTGCGTTTCGCTGGATGGTTCAAAGACGGGACGACGGTACGTTTGGTTGGAAGGGATCTTTCGAAGATACGCTCGCGCTTTGGCGTGAATCGGGCGCAGAGCTCATGCGGGCCACGCAGCTGACTAGTGAGGAGCTGGGCCGCAAGGCGACTTCAATCGGAAAGCAAGAGAATCACTGGCGTACCCTTCACTCGATCGTGATCAGAAGACAGCTCGTTGGAAGCGACTCATCGTAATGTTCTAGCCAACTCGAGCGTGTGGGCACACCGTAGCCGGGCCCGACAGCTTGATCTTTCGGTCAAACTAACGCGGCGAGTCGCATCAGGGCGTCCAAGACGAATGGCGTGGTTATGGCTGTCGGGGCTTCTACGCGAGCTCTCGGACCCCGGACTGAAACCCGTAGTTTCTCAGAATCATCCCCGAGCTTCGCTTCATCCCGAAGCGCTCGTAGAAAGGCTGTAGTTCGGGCTCGCACATGACATCCACCATGTACAGGGCGCCGAGTTTCTCAAGAACCCGGCGCATCAATTCGCCCCCGATTCCCTGGCTCTGGAACGCCACTCTCACTTCCAGCAGCGGTATATAGGCGCTCAAGACCCGATCCGTAATCGCAGTGACGAACCCGACGACGTCGCCGGTCTCGCCGTCTATCGCCAATACGATTTCGTCACTGTTTCGCAACAGCTCCAAGTGTGTTTCCGGCGGCGGCGGATCCGGCCAGCCCCAATCGACGAAGAAGCCCTTCAAGTTAACTGCCGTTATCTCGGTCATGGAGTCGGTGTAGTTAATCATCTGCTCAACTCCGTTTTGCGATGCTCACCGATGTTGCGCGCGGACGAATTGCCGGCGTGCGCGTCATGGTCGCCACGGCGAACAATCAGTCACGCAGCCATCAACAGCCCCTGCGGTCGGCGACCGATCGATGCCGCGGGCTCGGCGGCGGCTTCCGTGTATCCGGTGTCGAGATCGGCGGTCGTCAGTCCCGTGACCGATTGCAGGGCCCGATCCAATGTGACGGCGTCCGATCGCATCCTGGCCAGGATGACGAGGCCGACCTGGTCGCCGAATGAATCCATTAGGTGAGTGGCCGCGCGGTAGGCTGCGGTCTGTGCAAGCCACCGGCGTGGTGCGTTGGACCCACCGTAGGCTTCCCACTGCACGCTGCTTCCGAGCTGGGTCAGGGACGGAAGCGTGCGGTCGGCCAATGCGTCGGAAAACGTGGTATCGAATGATTCCCGCCTGAGCGGAGCGTTGCCCGCCCGGATGCTTATGGCCTCCGCCATACCCTCGATAAGCCAGTCGGCGCCTTGCTGATGTCCGAGAATTTGGCTCTGTATGGCGTGCACGAACTCATGCGTCACCGTATCGGCCAGCGAACCGGAGGACTCGTCGAGCGCCTCGAGGTTCAACCTGAGCTGCGAACTCATTCCGTCGCCGTCGCGAACATGGAGCCCAAGTACAGTTCGCAGGAACTCCTTGGTTCGGTCGAACGCGGGGTTGTAATTCAGGTCGGCGAAGCTGTCCTTGCTCCCGTAAATCACCACGGAGATCGGACGGATGCTCCATGCCGCGTAATCGGTCCAAAGCAGATCGTAGGCGCGGTTGATGGCGACCGATGCCTCGTCCAGGCGGCCTCCCGCAACGGAGTCCGCGGCCAATACGGTAGGTCGCGATGCACTCTCGGGCAGCGGAGCAGACTGTGCCCCCGCGGAATCGGTGGGCAGGAATCCGACCTCCTTCGCCAGATCGCCGGCATTGGCGATGGTCACGGTTCCGGCGGGTCCCCAGGGGCCGTCCGTGGCCCAGTGCTGAAAAACGGCGCGCTGAGTTCGGATCGCGGTCAGGATATCGAATTCATGATACGCGGTCGGAAGCCCGTACTGATCCAGCCAGTTTGGATTGCTGTAATAGACCTCTTCAATCGCCGGATCGTTCGTAAGGAGCCGGAGGCGAAGTTCCATCCGGCCCTCGAAGGGGCAGGCCCAGTTCACCGGGAAACTCCTGCGGCGGCGGTACCTGCCGGAATGCGGCGAGGAAGGCGTTGAATCCGCTTTCGCCCAGCTCGTCGAGCGTATTGAAGAAATTCATCCTGGCGTTTGCGGGATCCCACTGCAGGATCGACTTCTGAAACGCCTGCATCGTCAGACCGCGGTACTGGAATCGTTGCGAGACCGGAAAGCCGAAGCGATCGACTCCTCCTCCCGCGCTGAAGAAGGCCCAAAATGGAATTCCCCCCTCATCGGTGACCGCGAATCCGGTCCCGATGCCGTCGCCTGTGGGCAAGAAGAACCGGCCCATCTCGATGGCGTATTCGTCCGGGAACGTCGGGTCGCTGTACGGCTTGGGTTGGACGGACTGATCGGGCGGAGCCGGACGATCGGTGGCTAGTGTGACTCGAGCCTGCCCGGGCGCCGCGGGGGCAAGCTCCCCAGGCCGGTCTGGCGACGGGCTCACGCCGCTGGCAAGCACGGTGAACGCGACGGCGGCGGCGAAAATCAATCGCGGCCAGCAAGGGCGGAGAGGCATAGGACCACAGGTTATCAAAGGAACTTGCCTCACATTCTCGGTATTCTGGGCAAACTCTCGGCGACTTCTTGCGCCCGCTCGCCCGCGGCGCCCATAGGCGCCAGAATCTGTCGTTAAACTGAGGCGTCGGCCGTTTATTATTCGGTTATGCGCATGGCCATCCCTTTTCTATCTAGTTCCGTAATCCGGATCGTTACCGAGCGTGTTCTCGCCAACGTCCTGGAGCAACTCCCAAAGGTCGTTTCATCGCCGTCGGCCGGTGCCTCCACCGGGGAATCCGACCTGGCGCGCACGAACTCCATCGCACTTCAGACGTTGAATCGGGACTTGGAACAGGTACGTGGTTCCGTAAGTCAGATGGAGAGCAGAATACAACGCGTGGAATCCACGTTTAGCTGGCGTATCTACCTGTGGATACTGATTACCGCTCTCATCGTCTACGGGATTGGGTTTGGTACCGCGGTTGGCCTTATGGCGTTCGGCGTCATCTAGACCGCTCTGACACCGGTAAGCGCGGAAGGCCGATCTAGCCGCCGCGCATGATGGGCTGTATCCCGCCCGTCGGAGACGAGCGAGCGGGCCCGAAGGCGCCGGCGCTGGCCAATCCGGGTCGTGGCATCTCGGATCCCGCGCGCTCGCGCAGCCCGTTAGAAGGACACGAGCCGCAACTGCCACCACCACACCCGGTTTCGGTACCGAGTTTCTTGGGGGGTCCGAGGTTGCGAAACGAGATGCTGGTCCCGTACTTCGATTGGAGGAGCTCTCTGAGGCGGGAATCGCTGAGACGGGCATCCGATCGGTATCTGATCCGTAGGGCGCTGCCGTCGAAGCGGTACTCGGCTCGCACGGCGCTGACGAAAACGCCCTCGGCGGCGGCGGCCCCGAAAAAATCTCGGCGGACATCCACTTCTCGGCCAACGTAGCTCCGCATCGATTCCAGATCGGACCGCATCGCGGGCCGCATCACCGAGCGATTCTGCGTCCTCGAGTCCGCCGAACCCTGCGTATTAGCCATGGTGACTTTGGCGAGCTCGAGTCCCGAGGCAGTTTCGACGACGGCGTAATCTCCAGGTTGGAGGGAATGTCCTCGCGCGTGGCACAGGAGCATTCTGCGGCTGCGACGCAGGCGCACGCCAACCAGTTCCGCGACTCCATCCGGAAGATCTGACTCAGGCGCGGCGGTTCGACGGTTCGGCAGTGAGTCTCTTGAAATGGTTTGCAGCATCACACCCGATTCTAGTTCAGAGGGTTTTTAGGTCCCAAGAAGGCTTCGGAATCAAGAGATTCACGGTCGGGACCGTGATACGATTTCACCCACCGGCGGGGAACGATCTCGATCCGTCAAACAAGCATAAATCGCGCGAGCGGGGCCCATAGCTCAGTGGTTAGAGCGGCCGGCTCATAACCGGTTGGTCCCTGGTTCGAATCCAGGTGGGCCCACCCCAATAGAATGTGCGGATGAGGGGCGGGGTAGCTCAGCGGTAGAGCAGGAGATTCATAAGCTCTTGGCCGTCGGTTCGATTCCGACCCCCGCTACCGGAGCCGCGCGGCGCATTGCGTCCCGGGGCCCCGAGGTAGATTGCCGAGCCGAAGTGGTGGAACTGGCAGACACGCGGCGTTCAGAGCGCCGTGCGCTTACGCGCATGTGGGTTCAAATCCCACCTTCGGCACCAATTGGGATGACTCTCCATCACTCTGAACCTGTGATCCGAGCCACTCCTCCAGCATTGGCGCTCTGAATGTGGCGACAGCCTCGTAACGCGTCCTATGAGCGTCGTTCAAAAGCATGCGGGAGCGAAGTTATCTGGCAAACTGCGGCAGGGGGGATGATGAGACGCCTACTGCCGGTACTCGCGCTTTTTGCTCTGATGTTGGCCGCAATCACGGCACCGGCCAGCGCCGAGGCGAATCATGATTTGCTTGAGGGACCTTGCCAAGTGCTGGGTGCGGCCATCCTGGGGCCGAATCAAGCGCACGTCGATCAATACTCCGCGGCGCTCCAAGACGGGAGCGTGATTGCGCCCCCTTCCCCAGTACCGGCCAATCGGGCAGTGAGGTCGAGCCCTCCCGCAGGCGTGGCCAATGGTCGCTATGTAACCGTGGACAAACTGCGGATTTCTGGACCGGGTTCGGTCGTCATTGGATGTTCAGTTGAAGGCCGTCCAATCGTCGCCAACATGGTCGGATACGGTCCCGCATGGATCGCGGTAATTGGGGGCATTCACCAAGGTCAAGAGGCCAACTCAACTCTTCTTGTTGATTTCCTCCATCAGTTTTACGAGGCAAACCCCGGAGAGATTCCGGTTGGCG
This sequence comes from Chloroflexota bacterium, assembly GCA_963663595.2. Lineage (GTDB taxonomy): Bacteria > Chloroflexota > UBA11872 > UBA11872 > VXNJ01. The sequence goes on from CAXXGZ010000003.1 coordinate 2,026,890, forward strand.
TTGGACTCGCGTTCATCCCAAACATGAATCCCGATGGTGCCGCAGCGGGAACGCGGGAAAACTCGCGTGGAGTGGATCTAAACAGAAATTGGGGCATCGAATGGCGGCTCGATACCTATACGGCTTATGGAGTCGTGAAGGGTGGCGGCGGCGGTGCGCCTTATTCCGAACCAGAAACGCGCACGATCCGAAGGTTTCTAGACGAAAACTATGTTGATGCGGTGATCTTCTACCACAGCAGAGCTGGCCTGGTCGTCGCTGGAAACAACGGAGCCCGGTCCAAGGAATTTGCGATAGCGGTGGCAAATGCAACTGGCTATGACTTCGCATCGACTTGGACATCGTATCCAATCAGCGGAGGGGCAATCGCCTATTTCGACACAGTCGGCGTTTCCGCAATTGATGTCGAACTGATGACACATGAAGAACCTGAGTTCAAAAGAAATCTCAAGGGTATCGAAGCTGCACTTGACTTCGTCTCAGACAGCGCCGTAAGACACTGGAAGCTTGAGGCAGTCACTCTGCGCGAGCTTGGGTTTTAGTCAGCTTGCCCCAAGTCAATTAGCGCGAATCGCAAGTAGGAGTCGAGGCAATTGCTGTTACTTGGCGTGCACCAGGCTGTCCCCCGATTATCCCAGCTATCACACCAGCCTTAAGCCGCGGCACGTGGAGGATCATGGACTAGTCCCTGTGTCCGACGTATTCCGGCACGCTGGGGCGCGAGGGAGGGCATCAGTGAGATTATCAAGAACGCCCCTCGAAATCGTCTTGCAAGCTCGCCCACGGTTGACCCAGGTCGCCACACATTCGCCTCCTTGAGCCATGTGACGGCCTCACGCGTGGCGGCCAGGGAATGATGGTCAAACAGCTTTACGTCGGATGTGTGCGGCTCGAATGGTATGTGAAGATGCCTGGTCGGTTCGAGCGCAGGTCCCTTAGACTGGCTGCAAGATCGGTGACGGTCCGGTTCGAGGGGGTGAAGAGTGGCGTCCGTTTCTGGCATACGTAGACGGACAAGCCTATTAAGACTCGGCCGCCGCGGGAGACTCGCAGGCTACTTCTTTGTGGCCCCGTCGCTGATTTTCCTCTTTGTGTTTCTCATCTTGCCGATCTTCGCAGCGTTCTACTACAGCTTGAGTGACTATGACCTGATGTCGGCGCCCAGGTTCGCGGGGCTGAAAAACTACCGGCTTCTCCTCGATGATTCACGATTTCACCGATCTATCACGAACACCCTTTTCTTCGCGGCGGTGACGGTACCTGCCGGTGCGCTTATTTCTCTGTTGCTCGCATTGCTCATAGATCGGCGTATCCGCGGCATATACGCGTTTCGAGCGGCTTTTTACATGCCCGTCGTGAGCTCGTTTGTAGCCGTCTCCTTGATTTGGTTGTGGTTCTACGAGCCGCAGATTGGATTCTTCAACGAGCTGTTAGAGGCTCTTGGCCTACCAAGACTCAAATGGCTCCGCGATGCCAGGACTTCGATGCTATCGATCATCTTGGTAAGCGTCTGGAAGAATATGGGACTAAACATGGTCATTTACCTTGCTGGATTGCAGGGCATTCCACCACATCTACATGAAGCAGCTCAGGTTGACGGGGCTGGCAAGTACTCTAGATTTTTCAGGATTACACTCCCCCTTCTGGCACCAACGACCTACTTTGTTTTGGTTGTCTACGTTATCGGTGCGTTGCAGCTGTTCGTTCAAATCTACGTGATGACCCAAACGGCTGGCGGCGGGGGGAGCGTTCCCGCTTCCGGAGGACCGCTCGATAGCACGATTACCGTTGTCGTACTGATTTTTGATAACGCGTTCTCCTATCTGAAGTTTGGGATCGCCGCCGCCATGTCGTTTGTATTTGACCCTGCCCCCAACTTACCCTCACTCATAAGTAGAATCTTTTCAGGTTATGGCCCCAATTGGGGCGGGCTGCAAACTCGTTGGGTGTGAGCCCATCCAGGCTCGTGTGCGGGCGTGTTGTGTTGTAGTCGTACCTCCATTCCGCGATGATCCGCCGCGCTTCGGCCAGGCCGGCGAAGAGATGTTCGTTGAGGCACTCGTCGCGCAGGCGGCCGTTGAAGCTCTCGACAAAGCCGTTTTGCATGGGCTTGCCCGGTGCGATGTAGTGCCAGCCAACGCCGCGTTCCTGCTGCCAGCGCAGGATAGCGTTTGAGGTGAGCTCGGTGCCGTTGTCGCTGACCAGCATGCGGGGGCGGCCCCGCAGCTCGACGATGCGGTCCAGCTCCCGAGCCACGCGGACGCCAGACAGCGATGTGTCGACGACGAGGGCGAGGCACTCGCGGCTGAAGTCGTCCACCACCGCCAGGATGCGGAACCGCCTGCCGTCGGCCAATGCATCCGCGACGAAATCGAGCGACCAGCGCTGGTTGCGGTTCCAGGGGAGCAGCAGCGGGGCACGCGTGCCGAGCGCCCGCTTGCGCCCGCCTCGCTTGCGCACCGTGAGCCGTTCCTCGCGATAGATGCGATAGAGCTTTTTATGATTGAGCCGGATGCCTTCCCTGGCCAGCAGGATGTGCAGACGGCGGTAGCCGAACCGTCGGCGCTGCTCGGCCAATTCCCGCAACCGCTTGCGGATGCCGGCGTCGTCCGGCCGCCTCGATTCATAGCGGTAAGTCTTCGGATCCATCCCGACAAGAGCGCAGGCACGGCGCTGCGAGTGACTAGTCTCCGTCATCGCCCAGGCCGCGGCCTTCCTCCGCAATCTGGGCGTTAGAAGTTTTTTGCAAGTAGCTCGCGCAGCGTCGCCACATCCAGCATCGATTCCGCCAGCAGCTTCTTCAGGCGCCGGTTCTCATCCTCCAGCCCCTTCAGCTTCCTGGCGTCTGATACCTCCATGCCGCCGTACTTGGACCGCCACTTGTAAAACGTCGCGCCGCTGACCCCGTACTTGCGGCAGAGCTCTGCGGCTGGCAACCCCGCCTGGTGCTCTTTGAGGATGCCGATGATCTGTTCCTCGCGATACCTGCTCCGTCTCATGTCCGTCTCCTCCCATTGAACGGACTCTACTCAAAATCGAGGGCATTTTCGGGGGCAAGGTCACTGGTTCTGTCGGCTGTGGTTGATTGGTCGAGATGGCGGAAACGTGGGCGGGGCGATGAAACATTTGATCGTTCTTGCTATGAAATCAGCGGTGACGGTCGGGCTGGGCGCCCACCGTGCTGCCGTATTGTTTCCGCCAGCGGTAGTACTTCTGCTCCGCCGCGCCCAGCGCCCGCCCCACTTACGCTTCCCGGGGCTAGGCGATGATCTGCTCTGACACTTGCCGTCCACGCACCTCGTTCAATCGACCAGATCTCGTGCTAATTCGTTGCCTAGCCGTCTAGTGCAGGCAGCCGCCCGTCGGCTCGGGTCGCTTCTCGCTCTGCATTCTTGGGAAACGTTCGATGCGGGCAGACGGGCCGTGCGTTCCGTTCTCATCGCCTCGGTGGTCGCATTGGCGGTTCTCGTCATCGCATGCGAAAGCGGCGCAGGTCAAGATTCCGCGCCGACCGGAACCCCCGTCGAGTCCGCTGAAGACTCGCGGCGAGACGCGGCAGCCGGGGACCTCGTTATCGTCGTCGATATCGTCGAGCCGGTAGCGGGAGATGTCGTCAACGCGACCGACGTGATGGCTGCTCTGCAGGTAGAAGTCAGTGCGATCTTTGCGGGGGCCGGCCAGATCTCGGTGGTGAAGGCTGATGCCTCGATCGCCGAGGCCTACGAGCAGGCAGTCGACCAACTACGCGCAAAGCATGCCGTCGACGAGCGGTATCGCGAGGCTCACGAACTCGGGTTGCAAGTGCAGCAGGAAAACCAGGATCGGACGGGGCCGTTCGAGCCGCCCGATGATCTACGCCGCGCCATCGAGGCCTATGAAAATGCTCTGGCCGCGTTTGAGCGCGAGCTGGCCGAATCGCCCAATCTTGTCGGCCTCCGCGGCAATGAGCTCGGTCTGGTCATCACCCCCGCCGAAGGCAACGTCGGACGTGCCATCGACGGCGAACGCTGGGTCCTCCTGCCGGTTGGGCTTCTGGGTCTCCTATTTCCCACTCCCGCTGACTTGGCGGCAAGGTCGGCGGATCTGATCGACTTCGGCTCGTCTGCGTTTGACCCACATCGCGAGGGCTACGACGGTACGCGACGGGCCGCGTATATCACCCAGACCATCGCAAATCGGGCCGCGTTTGAAATCGGCCGCCTCATTGGCCTTCAGCCCAACTCGAACGCGCTATCGGATGCGATGCATGGCCCCGTCGACGTCACCGCGGCGGAGCACTTCCTGCGGGGCGGCCAGCGGCCGACGATGAGCGAGTCCGACACAGCGCAAGCTCGCGACGCTATTGACGATCTCGTCCAAAGGACGGCATCCGAATGAAGTTGCTCGTGACTCGAATACTGAGACTCATCGCTGCAGCCATCATTCTCGCGGTCACTCTGTCAGGAGGAGCGACGGAAAGCGAGCCCACCGATCAGTCGATCAGCAACGCTGCGCGAATGGATGAGACTGAGGACGGTACAGGCGCTAGCCCCCCAATCGTGAGCCTTGTCTTGCAGGGCAAGGCGATCGTGACCTCTACGCTCGACAAGCTGGGGTGGGTGAATGCGACGTTTTTCAAAGACAACTCGACGGCCGAGATCACAGACGGGTTCAGACGGTCAGACTTTGACGTGGAGCTCGGCCTGGTCTTTCAAATCGACTACGAAGTCAACTTCAAATTCACAGACACTTTCAAGAGCAGCGAAACCGCGTTCTTCGAGTTCTATGTGATCCAGAATCGCTCCGTAATTCACCACCAGAGATTTCCGGACAGCGGTTACATCACCCAGCCGAACAGCTGGTTCGACGATTCGATGTCCCGAAAAATCCAAGGGTCGGTGTATATCGGCGCCAGCGCGTGGCCGTGCAAGAACGAGACCGACGACCTGATGATGCTCGCGGTCGTCTGGAAGGATTCCTTCCAGTACCACCGAACCGCTCCGGAGCGGGCGGACAAGCACTGGGTCGATCGTGACGTCGGCGGAACGGAGATCGGACTCGCCGAGGGCAATTGGAAGACAATGGGCTTGACGCTGCTGAGCAAGGCAGAAGATACGATGCGGGTCACGGTCATGAATCCGTACTACGTGGAAGTTGAGAGCACTGACAACGATTCAATCAAGGGGCATCACGCGGCCGCATTCGTACACGAATTCCGCGCCACGATGCACTATTCGCGGAGCTACCCGCAGATCCCGGTCATAGACCCGAGTTCGGCGGACGTCACGATTGAGCCACTCGATTCAAAAGATGGCTGGATCTTCTCCGGTGGGCCAACGGCGTTCTCGTACGAGGAGCCGGCGCATGAATCGCGTGAGGACGTCGATATCGCGTTCAGCGGTCGACATGAATCGGGTGAACGGCATCATGCCGGAGGTGAGTCCTTCGCGCGAGTGTCGTACGCCGATGACTGGGGCGCCTCCATTAAAGGCAATGCCGCCGTCTACCTGGGGGAGTCGGGAACCAAGGTGCCGCAGGTATTCGAGTGGGGCGCTCAATTCAGGACAGGCCCCCACACGGCCGATTGCACGCCGATATCGTTCAGTGTCGCCGATACCGATCCGCACGAGATTCCGACACCGACGCCGACACCCACGGAGACACCGCCTCCTCCACCGATGGTTGAGGTGCGAGTTCTGATTTACCAGGGCGAACGGTTCTCGCTCGAGCAGTTCAACGTCGCCGATCCCGACGCCTGCGGCAGTCGCCACTATCACCCTGGATTCCCGGGGCCCGTCTTCTCACTGGAGGGCGGCACGGCAACAGACCCGGCTCCACCGCAATGCGGGTTCGGAACCGTTGGGCGCACGACGCTTCGAACGGTCAGGGTGACGGAATCGGTCTGGCAGGACTACCGAAACGCGCTCGCGGGAGGCGGGAACTAGGCGCGGCGAACAAGCCGACCCGCTACGACTAAGCCTTGCGAGCGCCTTACCCGCACGTGGGTTCATATCCCGCGTTAGGCGCCAGTTACGGCCTTTGAGGACGGCGTCTAAAAGATAAGCGCCCAATATCGTCCTCGTTAGGGCTGATTCCCAGGCCCCCGACACGGCCGGCTCATTTCTGAGAGCTCGCCGCTCTGGATGGACGTTCGTTCTCGCTTAAGATTCCCGCCGTGCCGGTGAACGACGGGCGCGTAGAGGGAAGTGGTGCCAGCAAAGGGAGCCCGGCAGGTTCCGCTCTTCACGCGGTACCGAGGGTCAGAGCATTGAATAGCCGTAGCTGATCGTGCACGGCAAGAATCCTGGGTCAGCGCACCCTCGCCGTCGAGTCGGCGAGGGCTCACGGTGAGGGCAGACTAGAGTCATGCGAAACGTGATATTGGGGCTGCTGCTCCTCGCGGCAGTGATGGTGGCGCTCCTTGCGTCCTGGAGCGGCTCCGCCATCAAGCTGGGCAAACCGAACAGCGCTCTGGGGCCGGTCTTTACCGGGGGCAGCATCGAGCAAGGGATCACTGGTGAGCGCATGGCCATTGAAAGCGTGCGCGTGGAGGCCGTCGCTCAGTTCGAAACGGCGGTGGTTGATTTCCGGCTGTTCCGAGCTGGGTCAGCCCAACCGCTGCGAGAATCGAGGGTTTCGGTGCCCGCGGGGACCGAGCTCGATCTGGTGGAGATCGCAATTCCCGCCGTTGCAACGGCGGCGGGCGAGACCTACACGCTCCAATTCGCGGTCGTTAGCGGGAAAGTGGTCTTCGGCGGGCAATACGAAGGGCCGGGCCTCGGAACAACCGTGATAAACGGCCTGGTTCAGCCGGAATCAACTGACCTGGCGATCGGAGTGCGAGGTTCGGGTAGGGCGTGGGCTGCGCTTTTGGCGCCGCTCAAACCGGAGGGAATCGTGCTATTGGCGCAAGGGCTCACGGCCCTCCTGCTCGCATGGCTGTCCCTTTGGGTCAGAGTGGTTGCACCGAAAACTCGGTCCGAAACTTCCGGGAACAGGAGAAGAATCGATTCAGCCCTATTGCTTCTCGTGCCGGCCGCGGGCCTGATGGCCGTCACGATGCTGCTGACGCGCGGAAGCGAGGACGTACCCATATCGGGCCTCTTCCTCCTGATAGCAGGGATCATCCAGGTAGTCATCGCAGTGCGTCTATTACGCGGCGTTAACGCGTCTCGACCGATGACCTTCGCGAGACTCGTTGCATACGTGGAAGGGCACAACTGGAAACTCATATTCGCCGTGGCGCTGCTGGCGGTGGCATTCGCGGTGAGACTCCTGGCAAACGACGTGAGTCTCGATCCGACCGACTACACGATTTCGGGGGACGAGAAGAGCTATGTGAGGCTTGGGCGCGATCTCGCCGAGGGGCGAGGGTACGTAAATACCGCCGGGCACGCCTCGGCTATCAGGCCGCCCCTCTATCCAATGCTAATCGCCGCGCTGCACATACTGGTCGGCGAGGGCGACGTGGCGCTCGCGCGGTTGCTGCAAAGCCTGATCGGAGCCGCGACTTGCGTGGGGATCTTCCTCCTAGCCCTTCGATTGGGCGGCGCCAGCCCCGCCGTCGTCGCTGGTCTTTGGTCGGCTATATATGCTCTGCTTCTTCGTCTCGATTCCATCTTGTACTCCGAAACGCTATTTCTGTTGCTCATAGTGGGTGCCGCGCTGAGCGTGCTCGAGTGGAGGAGACGGGGCGGTTACCTTGCCGCGGGAGTCGCTGGACTCGCCATGGGTCTCGCCGCACTGACCCGGCCGGCAGGCCTCGTTCTCCCGTTGATGTTGATTTTGGCGGCTTTGCCGGGAGTGGGAACTCACTTCAACGGCCGCAGGCGATTCGCGGGATTGGCCGTTTCGTTGATCGTGTTCGGCGTCACGTTGGCGCCGTGGACGACACGAAACTACCTGGTGTTCGGCGATTTCATTCCGGGATCGACGATGATGGGAAACGTGGTGTTGGGAGCCAACAACGGCGCGATCCTTAATGTCCCGCATCTTCGCGGATTGTGGATCAGCGCAGGCGGTCTGGCAACTTACAAAGACTTCGAAAGGTCGATCAGAGCAGAACTGCCAGAGCCCGAAGCAGACCGCGCCCGGATCGCGAAGGGGCTGGATTGGATGCGGTCTCATGTGGATGACATGCCCATGATGCTCTGGTGGAGGTTCACCGGGTTCCTGGCCCTCCGCGCACCCGGATGGGAGATCGTGTCGTGGGGCTATTACGCGACATTTCTCCTAGCGATTGGAGGCGCCGCGATAAGCAGGGGGCGATGGCGCGATCTCGTGTTTCTGTATTCCTTGGCCGGATCGTCCGTCCTGACGGCCCTCGTCTTTTACGGCAGCGAAAGATTCCGCGCGCCTGGGGAGCCACTGCTGATAATCCTTGCGAGCACGATGGTGGTGTGGATGCTGGAGCGATCTACTCGACCATGGACCGGAGGGCTCTGGCGAGGCCGATTTTGGCGGCTCGCGAGCAGATAACGCGGGAACGCGACGCCCAAGAGTCGGCCTCTGCGTACGTAGGGGCCAGCCTTGCTCGTCGCGCTGGATTCAGCCTCCGGCCAGAAACGTACGAAGGGGCGCTGGTAAGGACCAGCGCCCCTTCAATCTGCGATTAGGCTCTTATGAGCGCCCCTTCAATCTGCGATTAGGCTCTTATTTTTCGGCGCGCCGGTGAACTGCCCACGCTCAAATCGCCGGAGGAGCTTTGGCCCCCGGACTCGATGTCGGGATCGGAGCACGGGCGAGGCGGACGGCGTCACGAACCGGAAGCGTGAGCGACTGAACGACCGATCCGTCGCCCGCTTCTTCGGCAACCGCCGCAAGTGCTGCGACGAGCTCAGTCCAACGTTCGTCGACGGCCGCGAGAAATTGATCGGCGAAGATTTCATGTACGGGGTTACCGGTCCGAACGCCAAGCACCAAGTGAGTCCATGCTTCTCGCTCCTCGCGCATTACCTGAAGCGCCCGTAATCGAGAGGCTTGCAAAGCGAGTGGAACATCGAGCTTGGTCAGTCGCTCGATTTCCCGATCCAGTGCAGTGCCCGCATCTTCATACTGTTGTGCAACCGTCTCCTGCGAACCCTCCAACGGGAAATTCAAAAGGGCGCGGCCTTGGACCACAACCTCAAGGGCGTCGGAGATTTTTCCGGCGGCCGTCACAGGCTCGTCGGATTGCGAGCCTCCACTACAGCCCACGATCATGAGCAGGACCGGGGCCAAAAGCAGAAATGCGCCTCTTAGGGCAGATACCGGTCGCACTGCTCTGCAAAGTCAACTAGCGATCTGTAGTCAGCTATTCGTTCGCCGCGCTCCGGCGGGGCAATTTGCTCGGTTTTCGCAGGGTTCAAGAACACACTGACCATGTAATAGCTGGGCGTGATGTTCATCACAAGGCGTCTCAGAAAATGGGTGCTGAGATCGATCCAAAACCAATACTCAGCTCGGTCACGCAAACTGTATAGAGAAATTAAATGATGCGGGCGGTCGTCGATCTAGTGAATGCCTTCGTGCCGGACGTTGATCCCGTCCTGGGCATAAGTGAAATCAGGAAAAATAAAACCGGCCGCGCGTGCGCGCTCGGACCACTCGCCGTTATCCTCCCGAAGCCATTGGCGGCCTCCCTGCACCACCGATTCTCCGCCACCGTCGACTTTGTAGTAAAGGCGATCCGGAGCACCGTAGCGGAGCCGGGTGATAGTTCCATTTATGTTGTTGCATTCAGCGAGGTTTTTAAGTTGATTCATGGATTTATCGGCGCTTCGAACGACTTCTAGAGCGGCCTGTGAATCGTCCGACCCAGGCATAAGGGAGGCCGTCTTGGGCACAGCACGTTCCCGTCCCGAAATGAATGTCCAGAATGACTTGACCGGATTCGACTCTTCCCGCAAAGGTAGTGCGACGCGGAATGCATAATCTACAGATTCCCCGTTTCCGAGACTCAACGAGGCCACCCAGGTTCCAACCACCGTCAACGCCTTGCTCGTTCCCACATATCTGCCTTGCCCCGACGGCTTTAGTGGAAATTCTGGCACCGAGACACGGCTGTCTAGCCTGTGTAACCGGATTGAAGGCTCACCCGGTAGCTTCGGCGGCTGGCCATTTTTATCCTCGAGTCTTAAAACAAACGTATTGAGTCCCACCTGGTTTGGGGATACTCCAAGGGTTGCGTTCAGACCGGAGCGGGGTAAATACGCGGGCATGGCAACCGGCATTTTCGAGATAGAGAGCCTTTCGGAAAGACTATCCCGGCCCGGTTCCAGATTCACAATGAACGCCGCGACGAATATGACAGCGACCCCCACGCCGGCCTCCGCCGAGATGACTCTACGAGCGCGTGCGAATGCTGCCTGGAACCGCGCAGGTGACACGACCGAGCTCGCGAGACTTCGGGCGGTGACACTGAAGTTGACCGCTCCCAGCGCAATCATCGGTATCGCAATGGCGGCCTTCGCCAACAGTCCGACCCCGTGAGGCGTTTCACGTAGCGCGACTAGCTCAGTACTTTGGAGCCAAGCGCTAACGATCCCAGACACCCCTATCACTACGACGCAGGTCCCGGCCAGCAGCGAAAATCTTGGCACCGCCGCGACAATCAAGCGCATCCGGTCCGTTGTATCCAGTCCCCGGACCGCTGCGAATCCGAAGAGCAGAAACGCAAGCCCGCCAATCCACAACGCCGCGGCAAAATAGTGGGCGAAATCCACGGCGGAGCCTGCAAAAAATCCAAGTGCCCCACCGGCCGCATGACTTCCGATGCTCCTGCTGAATGCCACGAGAACGAGAATTGGTACGACGATTACCACAGGCCAACGAAGATTCCCCCGCGCCGCCCACCACAATCCCCCGAGCATCAGCGAACCAAACACGCGCGAGAGACTCAGAAGCGGCGGGCCAGATAGAAGGATCGACGCGTCAAGCCAGAGCCTACCGGCGACGAATTCCGTCCCATTGGCGGCCAGTACCAGACTTGCGCCGGTTAGCCCGGCGGCCGACCGCATTCGCGCAAGCTGCGATCTTCGATCATGTGGGGCCGACACCGTTCGCCGTCCCCATACTATTGGGTAAGCCACCGCCGCGCCCGCCAGCAGGCCCACGCCCAAGAACTCCGCCCAGCGGGTTAGGACATTAATCGGTGTGGGCGCGGTCCTGCCGCTCGCGGAGGCCGGACTGGCCAACGAAGTCAGCAGAAATCGGCCCGCGCCGGCGATCGTAAACGTGAAAAACCCGCTTATCAGGTGGGCATCGGCGGCCCCGACCGTTTGCCAAGCCACGCTATACGTGCCCTCCGGCAAGGTCGGTAATTCAATATCGATCGCGCCTGCCTCGGAACTGGGGGTTGGTCGACCTTCGACGATCAATTGGCCGTCGCGGTCTAATACCGTTACCGAACTGGTCTCTGCAATGACCGGTTCCGACATGAAAAGCCGGATCCTGCGGGGAGAGTCGGTGAGCACCGCGTTTGCACCGGGCTCCGATCGTACGAGGGTTGGGTGGGCTGCCGTGGAACTCGGAAACAAAATGAACATCCCAAGCCCCAGGATGATCCAAGTTGCTATTCGCATGCCGGATCCCGGTTATTTACGTACTGGGGCTGTTGCAGTTGAACGTAAAGTCGTCCCCCCTTCGCCGCTTCGCTCCGGCTGGGTCGGCCTACGCGGGCACCCCCGAAAACGCCCGAAGCGGGCTCTGGTCGAAACCAGAGCCCGCTTTGCGAGCGATTAGGCGCGAATTAGCCGACGCATGACCGAGCCGCCGTAACGCAGCCCGGCCACGACGCCGACCGAAATGCCAAGAACGCCTAGAACGATCTTTTTGATCGCGCTCACGTTCACGGGCTCCCCGTTGCCTATTTGACCGTTGCCACGAGTGTGAGCTGTGCCATCAGCTGACCGTGCACGTATGCTGTATTGGCCCCGCCTTCACCGGTAATCGGAGCAACAGCCCCGTCGCCGTTGGCGTCGTAGCCCTGAGACGCCCACTTGGCGTATTTCACGGCCTCGGCAAGGGCGGTCTTGGCCGCGCTTGCGCTGGTCGCGGCAAGAACGGTCATCGCCTTGTCACGGGCCATCTCTGACCACTTGACAACGTTGTTCGACGTGTCCACGACGTGTTTTCCATGGAGCAGCACTTCCGCGTCCGCCCCTGTCGCCGACATTGCAAAACCAGCGTGCTTCGCAGCACCGCTCGCGTATGGCAGAACTCCAAAACCATCGCCGGGATTCTCGGTCCTACCGTTACCGTCTAGGTCACCGAAATTCGTGCCGCCCGAGCCCTCAATGATGTTGATTATGTGCTCCGCATGCTGCTTGGCGCCGGCCAAGCTTCCTGAGTCGGCGGATGACCACGCGAGGCGCGCGTGTACCAAGGCGACGTCAGCCTGAGTCCTGGCTCCTTCGGCTAGACCGGTCCCGCCAGGAGACGGCGCCCAGCTCGAAACAACGTGCCTGATGTGGGCTAGCGCGCCCGCTGGAATCGTATCCGACGCCACTGCGTTTCCGGACGAGTCCGTAACCGTCAGAGTTGCGTAGGAATTGATCAGCTTTTGACGGTCTGCGCTCATGTAAGCGAAGCCGCTAGTCCCATCGCCACACGCGGTGACTTTTCCTAGCGGCAGTTTCCCTGAACCGTCGTCCGTTACGAGCCAGACGTTATACGCCGCGCCGGCCGTGAGGCCGCTTAGTGAGACTGCCACCTGGGCGGACTGGGCGTCGCCGTCGTTGAAATTGCCCTTCCCGCCGACGGCGGCATAGGCGACGGACATTACCCCGGCGCCGACAACGGCCCCGAGCAGACCTATGAGAATTTTGCGTAGCAACTGAGCTCCCCCCAATTCGCAATACGATTGCGCCTGGCACACAGGCCAAACGGCGCACTTACCCAACTGTCAGGACGGAGCTTGCCACTTGTTGGATTGGTAAGGCATAGGTCTAAATCCCTTGTTGCTCGCGGCGTCGAAGTTCGGCCTTACAATCCTTGTCTTCCGTGTGGCGATTCGTCGGGCTTCCATAGCGTCGCTAACCGATTTGATCGTTTTCCCGCGCGCTGGGTCTCCCGGGCAATCGCGGGGCCACAGCGGATGCGGGATCGAGACATGAGCCCTCGTACGTCCAGGTTTCGGTCGGCCCGAATCCGGTCTTCAGAATCCAAATTACGAGGGTCGGAATGAGTATCTAACCCACCGGGGGGCTGCAAAGAGAGTTCTACGAGCATCCAAACCAGATCGCCGGGGGCCAGGAGGCAAGACCCGACGCCGGCGGAATGCCATCGGTCCTGCTCAAGACGTTGTATTAAGGTGTCTTTATGAATCGGAGCTTGGGGCCGAAACGGCCCCTTGGTCAGCGTTTCGGCCTTTGGTGGCGTTAGCGGCGCAGGCCGCAGTTCTGCAAAGCCGAATTGCTGGGATCATTTGGCTGATCGCCGTAGGTCTTCTGGCGAGTCTGCTGCCGCCGACCGACTTCTCCATAGGATCGACGCCTGATCCCAATCCCGCGACAAACCTTTCGCCTGTATACGCGGGACATGGCGTTCAGCAATCACTCGGTCTGCTGCAGAATCCGGTTGTCGAAGCAAAGATCTGGGTGGCCGCCGGACCGAAGGGCGATCCGGTAAGGGTCAGCGCCTCTCTCGTGACGGGCGATCAAAGTAGACAGCTGACGCAAACATCGTTTGAGGCGCTTCCCAGTTCCCGGGCCGTGCCTCGTGAAATTAGATTTCGGCCCTACGACCCGCCCGACGGCGGCGAAACCCGGATTCAGCTGGTCGTGGCGGAAAACGCCGAAAACTTCGCGAGTTTCGGAGTCGTGTCGTTCGATCCGGGCGAAGGGGCCGATTTCATCGCACCGACCCTGAACGGCGTCCCGCAAGACTTTCTCGGTCCGCTGGCCCATCAGCTGCGGGGTCACGGGAGCGGATTTCATGCCGCCTACTATGGCGCGGGCGCGGAGCGGTTGCGGCTCTTCGGATCGATCGCAGCCATCGTGACCGCCCTCCTGATTCGCGTCGCCGGAACCAGGATCCTCCGGTTGGCCCTGTCGATTCCGAGCCTCAGAGACGAACCTGGAACCGGTGCAAGGCGCCGCGGCTTGTTCTTCTATGCGTGGCTTGTAGTCCTGTACCCAAGCCTCTATTTCTTCTCGAATAACGTATTTCTCTATCGACATCGAGGAGCTGACGCTGATAGTGGGGATCACGGTTGGAGTGGCGACCGTCCTGATGCTCGCCGCCGTTCTCGTTTTCAGAAACGGGGCTGTGGCCGCCTCGACGACATCAGTTGTTGCGGTCTTATTCTTAGTTTACGGGCATATGTACGATGCGCTCGGCGATGCCGGCGACCACGGATACTCGCTTCCCGCGACGCTCATCCTCGCAATTATCGTGGTCTGGTTTTTTGCGAAGCTGCCCAAGCGGATGCACAGGATTGGCCGGTTCCTGAACTATGCGAGCATTCCACTCGTCGCGATTCCCATCGTGTCAATCGGGCTTTCTCTGGGGGCCGCTCCTGATCTCGACTCCTTCCGGGCCGAGGCTTTGAAGGCTGACTCGGTGCCCGCGGATGTGACACGGCCAGATATCTACTACATCATCCTCGACGAGTACGGTCGCGCCGACACTTTCGAAGGATTCGACAATACGCCCTTCCTGCAGTCGCTGGCCGAACGGGGCTTTTACATTGCCACGGAGGCAAGCAGCAACTATGCGACGACCGCCGCATCAATCCCGTCCACGCTAAATCTCGACTATCTGCCGGATGTCGGGACCTGGGGACCCGAAGACTACGGAATGGCGCAGGAGTTGGCCGACGACCACGCATTGGGTCGGATCGTGGAAGCGCTCGGCTACCAAAATATTCACGTTGCCTCCGGTTACTGGGTTACGAACCTGAGCCGGAACGCGCACCTGTTGGTCGATTTCGCTCCATCCGGCACGCTCACGACCGAGCAGGTGTCGTTCAGGCCGGGAATCTTTAATTTCGATAAATTTCGCTTCGGTCGCCTCACGCGCGCGTTGCTTTCCACGACCGCTCTAAGGGCCTTTATTGGCAGCGGCGAAAACCTTCAATCAGATTCCCCCTACCCGCGATGGCATCCGGCGCGGACTTTGCGAACCTTTGAGTACCTCAAGACCATTCCGGAGATTGAAGGGCCAACTTTCGCCTTCGTTCATATTCTCAAACCGCACCCGCCCTTCAACTTTGATCGTTTTGGGAATTTCATCGTCTCCAAGGAAGGGTTCGGCCCGGAGCATGACACGGGCGTGCCCGACCCATACTTTGGCCAGTTGCTCTTTGTGATCGGCCTAGTGTTGGACGCCGTGGATGCGATTCTGGAAAAATCAGGGACGCCGCCCATCATTGTGATTTCAGCGGATCACGGTCGACGGGACCAAGGACCCGAATCGGAGACCGCGATACTCTCGGCTTATCTACTGCCGGGAAGCGGCCGGGATGTGTTGTATCCATCAATCTCGCCGGTCAACACGTTCAGGGTGATTTTGCACCATTACTTTGACCTGGGACTTGGAAGGCTTGAAGACCGGATGATTCCACTGTGAACACTGGGAGATCATGTTCCTCAAATGGGTAAGCTGGACACGGAAAGAGCGGTGATCGATTGAAGCCAAATCTGTTCATGGCGGTCCTGCAGTTGGCGCTGCTACTGCGATTTGCGGTTCGCCGATCGGCGACGTACCTCGATCCGGGGAGCGGGAGCTTCATTTTCCAGATTCTTATCGCGGCGGTCCTGGGATCGATGCTCTCAATTCGGATTTGGTGGGGACGCGTGAGCGGCTTTTTCCGCCGGTCCGGAACAGGCAAGGATGATCCTCCCGGAGACGCGCCCGGTGAGCGTGGATCAGGTCCCGATGGCGGAAACGGCCAGGGCCGTGAAGACCGGTCCGACTGACACCAGGCACCCGGGATCGTTTCGCGATCCCGCGGGCTTCATCTTCGAACGCGACGGGGTCGTTCATCGACAGATAAACGAGCCGTACGCGGATACCTACGCGCGCTTGATGGACTCAGGGCTGTATCAAAACTTGGTCGATGCGGGATTGCTGATCCCCCATGTTGAATTGGCCGACGACGCGCCGCCGGCCGCCAAGGATGCCCATCGCGTGATACGACCGGAACCGCTTGGGTTCAACTCCCAGCCGTTTGAGTGGTCCTTCACTCAGCTCCGCGATTCCGCGCTTGCAACTTTGGACATCCAGCGACGCGCGATGCGATTTGGATTGTCGCTCAAGGATGCCAGCGCCTACAACATCCAACTGCACAACACGCGCCCGGTTCTGATCGATACGCTCTCGTTTGAGATCCACGACCAGGACTATCCGTGGGTTGGATACCGGCAGTTTTGCCAGCACTTTCTGGCTCCGCTTGCGCTGATGGCCCACGTGGATGTCCGGCTCGGCCGGATGATGGAGTCCCACATCGACGGCATCCCGATCGATCTCGCTTCCCGCTTATTGCCGTTTCGAACGATGATGAGATTTGGCCTGGCGGTACACATCCATTTCCACGCCAAGTCGCAGCGGAGGCTGGCCCGGCCGGGGACCGATCGGAGTGCGGGTCGGGGGCGCATGAACCCTCACCGACAATTGGCTGTGATCGGAAGCCTCGAGTCGACGATCAAGCGGCTGAAATGGAACTCCGATGAGGCCGCCTGGTCCGATTATTACGAGCAGGATAGCTATGACGAAGTGGCTTTCGCGGACAAGCGGCGGATCGTCGGCGAGTATTTGCGCGGCTTTGCTCCTGAGGAAGTCTGGGATATCGGCGCCAATACGGGGGTCTTCAGCCGGCTCGCGACCGACGTCGGGGCCCGCGTTGTTTCAATCGACAACGACCCCGGACCGGTTGACATCAATTACCGGCAAGTCGTCGCCGAAGGGGGAGTCCAACCTATACCCGATCGTCGCGGACCTCACGAATCCGAGCCCATCTCTAGGGTGGGAGAATCGGGAGCGATCGGCCTTGCTCGACCGGGGTCCCACGGACACCGTTATGGCGCTGGCTCTGATTCATCATCTGGCGATTTCCAACAACGTGCCGTTTTCGCGTCTGGCGTCATTCTTTGCCGGCCGCTGCCGGACATTGATAATCGAGTTCGTACCGGAAGGCGATCCGAAGGTCCAGCGTCTGCTTTCCATGCGCGACCACGATTCCCCGGATATACCGGGGAGGCATTCGAGACCGCATTCAACGAAAACTTTCAGATCTCGCGACGGGATCAGATCAAGGGATCCGGGCGAATCCTGTATCTGATGGTGAAGAGATAGAAACGAGGGCGGGAATCTTGCCCATGCCAACGGGGCGCCGAACTGGCGGCGCCCGCCGGGCTAACCGCCAAGAGGCATTCCCTTCACCCGTTCTCCGCTTGCCCTGATTTCCTCAATGCTGCGCGTGGGCATTCTCGCGGCTCCCGCTCCGTAAGAGCCATCCCGGGGACCGGACTCGGCCAGACGCCGTTTCGCTCCGTCGATCTCGCTCGCGTACTGCGGCAGCCATTCGGCCTGGGCCACAAGCACTTCATCGGTCATTCGCCAGACTTCCTCTGGGTTGCAAACCGCCCCGATCAGCGGATCATGGAGCATCGCCTGTTTGAGCAGGTTGAGGTCCCCATCCAGCGCGGCCCGGGTGGCCATTCGCTGTACGTCGATGGACGCCGTACACGTTGCGGCGCAGGCGAGCGGCAGATCGCCGACTCTGGGTATGTGCACGCCGAGACCGTCCACGTATCCGGGGACCTCCACGATCGCATCCTCCGCCAGGTTGGTAATCGTGCCGCCATTGCGAGTGTTGAAGTGACCGCGGTAAGTCCGCCCCGTTTCGATTGCCTCGATGATGTAGCTCGCGTGCTCGGTGGACCGTCCTTGCGGCGCGATGGGAGGATCGTCGGCCGCCAGCCATCGTGGATAGTCCGATTCGAACCAATCCCGGCTCTCGGCCGAAACGCGCAAGTACCCGCCGGTTTCGCCGTTTATCCATTTGGACATGTCGATCCACTCTGAAATTTCATGGGGTCTCTTCCGATACCACGGCAGGTACTCCGAAAGGTGTCCATTCGATTCCGTGCTGTAGTAGCCGAATCGCCGCAGTACATCGATTCGAACCTTCTCGGTCTTTGAGAACTCGGGATGTTTCTCGAACGCAACCAGCAACTCCTGTCCGGAAACGCTTCTGCCGTTGTATTCGATCCGAATAAACCATGTCTGGTGATTGATGCCCGCGGCCAAGATCCGCACATCTTCGGTGCGCTCGGCGCCGAGCACTTCCCCAATTTGTTCCCATCCGTGCCGTACTCCGTGGCACAGCCCCAGCATGCGTGCCCCAGCGAACTCAATCCCAGCCCAAGTGTTCATTGCCATGGGGTTCGCGTAGTTGAGGAATAGGGCCTCCGGCTTTGCGGTCTCCTTTATGTCCTCGCAGAATGCCAGAATCTGAGGGATATTCCGTTGGCCGTACATGATCCCACCGGCGCAGATAGTGTCACCTACGCATTGATCGACGCCGTATTCGAGGGGGATCTCGATATCGTGTTTGAAGGCCTCGAGCCCACCGATCCGGCTGCAGTTGATCACGTAATCGGCGTCTTTGAGGGCCTCTCTTCGATCGGTCGTGGCGGAAAGGCTCGCGGGCAATTCATTGCGAATAAGGTCCTTGTCGCAAAGTTGGGTTATCAGTTCCAGGTTGCGATCTGAGATGTCGGTGAACGAAAAGTGGGTATCGCGCAGTTTCGGCACGGACAGGATGTCGCGGAACAGTTTTCGCGTGAATCCGACGCTTCCGGCCCCGATAATCGCCACCCTGATCGGCATTTCTTGCTCCCTCGTTTTCTCCGGATTCCTCCAGGTGCGGGTGCCGTTCGACGCCTAGCCTAGTCCAGACGCTTCTCCGCCGGCGTCCCCGCGAACGTGACTCCCGCCCGGCGCCGCGGGAATTGGCCACCAGGACCAGCGACCGAATCTCGGCGATCTAACGCAGGCGCTCCCCGGCCACGAGTCCCAATTCCGATGCGGTCCGTACCGCCTCGGTTCGATTTGACGCACCCAGCTTGCTGAGGATGCTGCCGATGTGAGTTTCAACAGTCTTCTGCGTGATGAAAAGCCGCTCACTGATCACTGCATTGGAGAGCCCGTCCGCGATCAACGCGAGGACCTCGAGTTCGCGCGGAGTAATTCTGCTGAACTGGGCCGTTCCTTGGGTGCCGAAAGCCTCGAAGAGCTGTTTGGTTATGCTTGGATCCAGAACCGGTTCCCCGGTGTGGGCCTTCCTTATGCCCGCCGCGATTTCGTCGACTGAGGCGGTTTTTAAAAGGTACCCTTTGGCGCCCATCCGAACGACCTCCCGCACGTATTGCACATAGTCGTAGGCGGTCAGGATGACGACCGACACCCGTGGGAACCTGTCGATGATGATTCGACCGGCATCGATTCCGTTAAGACCCGGCATATTAATGTCCAGAAGTGCTACGTCGGGACGTTCGCGTTCAATGAGATCGATACCCTCCGCGCCGTCCGCCGCCTCGCCCACGATATCGATGTCATGAATCGCTTGAAACAGCGAGATCATGCCCTCGCGAAAAATCGTGTGGTCGTCTATCAGAACAACACGGATACGCTTGAGTCGCTCCACTACGCGCCTATGTCCGTATATGCAAGCTGGATCATGCGCGAGCTCGAACCCCGGCGGTGCTTCGGAGCGAAGACGGGGCCGCGCCCGCCCGGACCGACTTTGGGTGAAATGGGCGCAATCCTAACGGCGGGACATCCGAATTCAGCACGCGGCATCGATCTCCCCCCGCAATCCACGGTCGCGTACCCGAATACGGACACCATGTCACCAGCAAATTGGCTGCGCGGAATCCCAAGTGTGGGTCACGAACTGCAATGCTAACGTAGTCGCCCACGTGCCTTTACCTAGCGCTGGCGCCGGGCGCTCGCTCATAGATACGTTCGCTAAAGCGAGGCGGTTCCCGGGCTCCACATTGGCGCCGAGGGCACGTCCGTTTATCGGAGGGCAAGATGATCAGGAATCTGATTCTTACAGGCGGGCCGGCCCACGATTACGATCAAACCGCCCCCGTAATCGCGAACTTTCTCACGCGGGTCGGGATCGAGTCGGAGGTGACGAAGGACTTCGACATCTTGGAGACGCGGGGTCTGGGCGAATTCCAACTGCTGACGTTGTACTGCACCCGAGCCACATACGTGCCCGTTCCCGGCTGGACCGAGGAGTGGGGCTTCGAGCTTTCCGAGGACGCGCGAGCGGAAATACTGCGATTCTTGGGGGATGGAAAGGGCCTCGTGGCGCTTCACGCGGCCTCGGGGTGCTTCGATGACTGGCCGGAGTACCCACAGATCATTGGAGCTTGGTGGGAGTGGCATCAGTCCAGTCACCCGCCGGTTCAGAAATTGTCGATGCGGGTCAACGCCGGCGCTCATCCCGTGGTGGACGGAATCGAGGATTTCGAGATCGAGCTCTTCATGAACCTGAAGTTCACGGATAGAGTCACGCCGTTGATTGATTCGGACTGGGAGGGGATCTCGGTGCCGGTCGTATGGATCCGGAGCTATGGCGGTGGTCCGGTCTACTACAACGGGCTGGGGCACGGCCTGGAGGCCGTAAATAATCCGGCCTATCAGCGTCTCGTTCAGCAGGGCGCCCGGTGGGCGGCGGGAATGAACGGGTAGGGTCGCGCGGTCCTGTAGCGCCCGGCGCCAGACGATCGTGCGGCGGTCGGGATCCAGATTCGATTGCCGTAGAATTGACGGATAATACCGAGTCCGCCGATTCGTCCGGCGGGCCATCCCGGGGCCCATAGCTCAGCTGGAAGAGCGCTTCAATGGCATTGAAGAGGCCGTCGGTTCAAGTCCGACTGGGTCCACCTGAAAAGATTGGATAAATCCATCACCGCCGGATTCTTCGTACGTTCCGGCGATGGCTGATCGCGAATTTGAGCTTCTGAAAAACATTCCCGCTTCGGCCGGAGACATAATCCGGACGCGGCGTTCCATCATCGGTGGCATCGCCGTTGCTGCAATCGCCGCGGCATCCGGCGCGTGCGGCGGCCAGACAACATCGCCCGTGGCCAATAGCCCAGAAGCGGCCCGGACTTCGAGTCCCGTCGAAACTCAACCACCGCCGAGCCTCTCGACGAGTCCTGAGCAGCGTGTAGATTCCACGACCCGAACCGAGCCCCCGATGTTGACCCCAACTGCGTCCCTGGCGGTGTCGGAGTCAACGTCCGCCGCCGTTGCGGAGTCGCCGGTGATTTCCCCGACGATCGCCGCGGCTGTGCCGTCGCCGAGTCCGATAGAAGTAGCGGACCCATCTCCAACCCCGGAGAGTGAAGCCGTCGAGGCGGAAGCGGCTGCGGAGTCCACCAGGGATGACGCGTCGTCCATTCCAAGCGCGGTGCCGTACATGCCTGCCAATCGACAGTCGATCCTCGATCGCTACAAGGCGGATGCCGCCCGGGCCGAGGTCGTGCTGGCTTCAGGGCGGCCTGTGGTTCTGGTTACCGACGCTATTTGGTGACCATCCTGCGGCAGGATGCGGCCCACCGTGCGCGGGCTGATGGACAAGTACCAGGGGAAGGTGGAGTTCTTGATCCTCGACTACGACGACCGCGGCTTGACCGAATACAGATCGAAGTTTCAGATCGGAGCGCACCCCTCGTTCGCCGTCCTAGACGCCGACGGCGAAATAGTGGCCAATTTCGTAGGTCAGGTGCCGTCGGCCGAATTTGAGAGGGCCATCGTCGAAGCCATCCGCTGAGCTCGCGGGCAAGGAAAACTTCGCCGCCGACCGCGCGCGGAGATTTTCCGCCATTCTGCCCCCGGCGACGGCCGAATCTCGTAGTCGCCCCGCGGAAACGGATGAGGTCCGAGGGAAGAGTCTCTGTAGCCTTCGAGCCAGGACAACACAGCCTCGAATCCGTATACGGTTCGTGACGCCGACTTTCGGGAAGGCTCGCGTTTAGGCGTTCGTTTTCAGCACCCAGGCGGAAGTTGGATCGGTCTTCCCCTTCAGTTGGAAGCTGCGCTCGCGGGCGGATGTGTAGGTTGACTTGACGCGCTGGAACGTTCGGTTCTCTACGATAATCTCGCCGGGCGCCGCCTCCCCCTGCAGCCGCGCCGCGACGTTGACTACGTCGCCAAGGACGGTGAAGTCGTTCACTTCGCCGCCGCCTACGTTGCCGACAAAGGCGCGGCCGGTCGCAACCGCGCCTCCGACCTTCAGATCCAGCGAAAGCCTGGCGACGCCCGTAACGATATCGACGGCCGCGTGGACGGCCCGTTGGGCATGGTCTTCAGGCCGAAATGGCGCTCCAAAAAACGCCATTATCTGATCTCCAACGAACTTGTCCACGGTGCCGTCGAGCTCGATAACCGCGTTCGTCGACGATTCATAGAACCTGTTCATAATCCCCGCAAGTTCGATGGGTGACGTGCGCTCGCTGAGCGATGTGAAGCCTCGAACGTCGACGAACAACACCGAGATATCCGCCTCCTCCCCACCCGGGGGAGCAAGCTCGTATCAGGTAGTGCAGAGGTTGGGATTCTTTCGAGACGGACCGATCTTGTACAGGCGAAAAGGAATAGCGAACAAGCCGTGAAACGGCGCATGGCAGTGCTTGCACCGGTGGGCGCTTGGAAACAGGCGATACGCTTTACGAAATCCTTTGGGTCCGCCGGACGCAGCGCGGATAACACCAATTAGCCGAACTCGTGAACTTGCCATGACCACCTCGCAAAATCGCTACCGGACGAAAGCGGCTCTCCACATTATGAACCTCTACGACAGAGCGACTATCCCCGGAAGCGCATTTCCAACCAACATTTCCAGCGACGCGCCGCCTCCGGTGGAGATATGGCCGATAGCGTCCTCGATTCCGAGCATCTTGATTGCCGCGACCGAGTCGCCACCGCCAACCACGCTAAAAGCCTCCGAACTTGCCACGGCGCGCGCCACGCTTTTGGTGCCCTCCGCGAAGGCGTCGCTTTCGAAAACGCCCATAGGCCCGTTCCAAACGATAGTCCGCGCGCGGTGGATGTGGGCGTCGAACAGTCGAACCGTCTCTGGCCCGATATCGAGCATCATCCAATCAGGCGGAACGTCGTCGACGGCGTGGACCACAGCCTGCGAATCCGGTGCGAGACTGCGCGCCATGACGCCGTCCACCGGGAGCACGAGATCACGACCATGAGCCGATGTGCGGGCCTCGATCTCGCGGGCTGCATCTAGAAGGTTTTCTTCGACCAGCGAGTTGGCCATGTCCAAGCGGCGCGCCGCGAGGAATGTGTTCGCCATCCCGCCTCCCAGCAACAGCGCGTCGAACGTCCCGACGAGTTTTTTCAAGACATCAATCTTGGTCGATATCTTGGCGCCGCCGACGATGGCCACAAGCGGGCGGATGGGATCTTTGAGTACCTTTTGCAAGGCCGCCACCTCTTTCTCCACGAGAAAACCCGGATACGCGGGCATCAGTTCGGCCAGGCCCACGACCGATGCATGTTTCCGATGGCACGCACCAAACGCGTCGTTGACGAAAACCTGAGCGGACGCTGCCAGATTTCGAGCAAAATCTGGGTCGTTGGAGGTTTCGCCGGCATGAAATCGAACGTTCTCCAGCAACGCCACGTCTCCCGGCTTCATTTTCCGAAGAGTCCGTTCGACCGGTTCGCCGATGCAATCAGCGGCGAAGAAGACCTCGTTGTCGAAGTAATCCTCCAACGCCACCGCGATCGGCGCCAGCGATAACGATGGATCGGGCGCCCCTTTTGGCCGGCCGAAATGGGAGATCAGCAGCACCCGGGCACCGATCTTTGAAAGGTAATTGATCGTCGGCAGCGCCGACGTGATGCGGGTGTCGTCCGTAATTTGACCGTCTTCGCCGGTGGGAACGTTGAAATCGACCCGAACGACCACCGTCGCGTCGGCGACGGCGGCCGTGCGTAGATCCCTCACGAATCCAAACGCAGGGGGATGATGATTTGTCCCGACCGGTCCGAGATCAGGCGGTCGCCGGGGAGGTTGTCCGCTCGTGGACGAGGGACGACACATCGGCGAGCCGGCATGAATAGCCCCATTCGTTGTCGTACCACGCCGCCACCTTCGCAAGATTGCCGCCGACGACCATTGTGCCGGCGCTGTCGACGATGGACGAGTGCTCGTTGCCCTTCAGGTCCATCGACACCAGGGGCTCGTCGGAAACGCTCAAGATTCCCGCCATAGGGCCGTCGGCGGCGCGGCGCAGCGAATCGTTAATCTCATCCGGCGTCGCCGCACGGCTCAGCAGCACCACGAACTCGACTATTGAGACCGTTGCTGTTGGAACCCGGTAGGAGGCGCCGTCCAGCTTGCCGTTTAGCTCCGGAATAACCACGCCGATGGCGCACGCGGCGCCGGTTTCAGCTGGAACGATGTTAGATACGGCCGACCTGGCGTCTCTGAGGTCTCTTGCCTCGAGATCTAGGAGACTCTGTGTGTTGGTGTAGGAGTGCACCGTGGTCATCTGGCCCTTTACGATCCCGAATTCGTCGTGGACGACCTTAACGGGTGGAGCCAGCGCGTTCGTGGTGCACGATGCGTTGGATATGACGTGATGCCGATCGGGATCGTACTTTTCGTGATTGACGCCCAGAACGATCATCACGTCCGCGTCGCTCGAAGGGGCCGATATGACGACCTTTTTGGCTCCGGCCTCGAGATGCTTGGCCGCAAAATCGCGGTTCCTGCCCACCCCTGTGGATTCGATTACGACATCGACGTCCAGGCCAGCCCAGTCCAGGTTGGACCATTCCCGTGCGGAGAAAACTCGAATCGGATTTCCATCGACGACCATAGAATCGCCGTCCAGGTTGATGGAGCCATTGAACGGACCGTAGTTGCTGTCGTATTTGAGGAGGTGGGCGTTCGTAGCCGGATCAGCGAGATCGTTGATCGCCACCACTTCGACGTTAGGCTGCCGCTTCAGAATCGCCCGAAGTGTGAGCCTACCTATTCGGCCGAATCCATTGATTGCTATCTTCACTGGCATAACTCCCCTCAAAGTGTCTTGCACGCCGCCGCTGCGGCGCTATTCCGTTCGGCTGCCGAGGGCGCCTCGCAAACCTGGCGATCGAGCCTCGCTTTAGGCCGAGCCGGCGGTGGTGCGCCCTAGTTTGGTCTAATTGCCGTTACCCGCGCGGCTGAGTCGGCGCTACTGGCCGTCCGGTACACGCTCATTATCGACTTTGCCAGACGCTCGGGGTGGTGGTGCTCGGGAAGTCTCTCGTCAATTACTTCCGCCGCCACGACGTTTGTGCCCGCCATTCGTGCGCTGCGGCGTTCAGATTCCGACATCCGCAAGAGGGTGGGTGCCGGACCGTCCGAATACTCAAGGTTCACGCGGCTATTGACTATCACGTGATCGAACGCGCCGGGGCCCACGTAACGCTCGAGCGCATCGATGTGATCTTGCACCCCGTAGTTCTCGGTCTCACCCGGCTCGGTCGCAACGTTGCATACGTAGATCTTGACTGCGCCCGACGCCCGAATCGCCGCCGCTATGTCGTCGACCAGCATATTGGGAATGAGGCTCGTATAGATGCTTCCAGGACCGATCACGATCAAGTCGGCGGCAAGGATGGCGGCCACCGCATCCTCGTTCGCGGCGACATTGCGGGGCACCAGGAAAACTCTCTTTATGACGCCGCTGTTGGAGATGAGCGATTCGCCCACCACGACCCTGCCGTCCTCGAGTTCGGCGGCAAGGTTTACGTTGGACATCGTGGAAGGCGCGATACTTCCTCGAATTCGCAGAACCTGGCTGAGCCCTTCGATCCCTTCGTCAAGCCCGCCCTCGATGTCCTGCATGGCCGCCAGCAGCAGATTTCCCAGGCTGTGACCTTTGATCTCGTCCCCCTGTTCAAATCGATAGTCCACGAGCTTGGTCATCAGGGCCTCGGAATCGGCGAGTGCGGTCAGGCTGCTCCTGATATCGCCGGGCGCCACCAGACCCATGTCACGGCGGAGCCGACCCGAGCTGCCCCCATCGTCGGCCACGGTCACCACGGCCGTAAGGTTCGCCGTGTGTTCCTTGAGGCCGCGCAGTAGGACGCCCAGTCCCGTTCCGCCCCCTATACCGACGGTTCGAGGTCCGCGGCGCAGCATTCGTCCCTGATAGATAATTTCGGCAACGTCTTCATCGGGCCCGATCACGACGCTCAGCACGGACTTGAAAAGCCACAGCGTCCCCAGTCCCACCACGGCCAATCCGAAAATCCCGACACCGACTTCACGCCAGGGGTGGGGTACGAACTGGAGAGTAAGCGTATGCACGACCGGGCTCGCCGACTCGGGCACGTCCACCGTGCGGTAAACGTAGGCGAGGAACATTGCCAGCGCCAGGGCGACCAATACGGTTCCCAGGAGTATGAGCGCCACGTATCGCTTGACGCCCATTCCCACCGCGAGCCACTTACGAGTACGGAGTTGCAATGGGACTTCCCCGGCTTTTCCTAGGCTTGCGCCTGCAGCCCCCGACTAAATCACACATTACCAGCCCTCCGCTTCCCATGAGGAACAGGCCGAAGGATTATACACAGGGGGCGAATCGCCGCCCCCTCCATGAAATTCACAGGCTTGCCTTGGTTTCTTGAATAAGTAAGCGCTCCTACTTCGTGCGGCGCGCGCGCTGCGTACGATTTTCAACTACCTTCCGCGAATAGGCGATCAAGTCTGCACCGATCGGGCCTCAACTCGAAACCTCGGGGCGCGAGCGACCTGAAAGGATCGGCAATCGACATTGATAGGAACAGTGCTGGTGGTCGATGACGAGCCGGTCGTTGCAGAGCTGGTGGCGCGCCAGATTTCTTCGGACGGCTACAAAGTGGATATAGGCAATGATGGCGTCGAGGGAGTGCTGCTGTTCATTGCCAATGACTACTCGTTCGTGGTGCTCGATATCGCCATGCCCAAACTGGGCGGCAATGATGCGCTCCGAATCATGAATGCGGTGAAACCGCAGGTGCCAATCATCACCGTGACCGGACATGTGGGAAGAGGCGAAATGGCGGAAACGGTGAAAAACGGCGCCGTGGCGTGCCTGGCGAAGCCGTACTCGCTGGACCGGTTGCGGCAGGCGGTTGCCGTTGGCATCTCTCAGGACGGCCGCCCGAAAAACTCGTAGACTGGCCACGTGCTAGTCGGTGTTCTTGCCATTCGTGTGAATCTCCGCGGAAACCGGTCGCTGAAGGAAAAGCGCCGGATTATCCGCGGTGTGCTGGCCAGAACTCAGTCGAAATTCAACGTGAGCGCCGCGGAGGTTGACGATCAAGACCTCCATCACACGGCCCTCCTCGGCGTTGCTTGCGTGTCGAACGATCCATCGCACATCGATTCCGTATTGGACCGGATTCTTGCCTTCATGGCGAGCGCAAGGCCTGAAGTCGAGTTCTCGCCAGAGTTCAGGGAGCACATCCGCTACTGATCTTTACCGAGGCTTTGATCCCCTTTTCCGACCGGTGATATAGTCGCTACTCTCCGGCGAGTGCGGGGCACCCGAGTGCCTTGACCTAAACTAGAACGAGAAATGAAACGCACCTACCAACCAAAGGTGAGACGCCGCAAGCGTCGCCACGGTTTTAGAATTCGGATGCGTACTCGCGCGGGTCGTGCAATTATTCGGCGCAGACGCCGCAAAGGTCGTGAGCGACTTACGGCCTAGGCGTCGCCTGATCCGGGCCCACTAATCCGAGCAACTAGAGGGTTCACTTGGCAGAGGTCGGTCGTTTGCGTAATGCCCTGGACTTCAGGCGTGTGCGGGCGGCAAGGAACATTAGCTATTTCAAGTCGATGGTCGTTTACCAGTCGCCCGGAGCCGGTTCGCGGTCCCGGGTAGGTATTGCCGTGGGGGCGAGATTGGGGAACGCAGTGATTCGAAACAGGATGAAACGCCGGATCCGGGCTGCGTCCTGGCATGAGCTGGCGGCTTGTGAGCGTTCGCGTGACCTCGTGATAGTGGCAAGGCGCGCCGCGCTTCAGTCCGATTTTGCGGATCTGCGGAGGGCTATCAGGCACGCCATTACGCGTGGAGCGAACGAGTGACGCCGAGAAGAGCGATCTTGTTGCTGATCCGTGGATATCAGCGTTTCGTTTCGCCGCTGTTTGGCCCAAGCTGCCGGTTTTATCCCAGTTGCTCCCAGTACACATACGAAGCCATGGATCGCCACGGAGCGCTTCGGGGCGGTTGGCTGGGAGCGAAGCGGATCGTCAAGTGTCATCCGTTTCATCCTGGCGGATTCGATCCTGTTCCCGGGACCGAAGATGACTAATTCCAAAAGGGCGGGCGCCCGATGAACATGCCCAGTCTGCCCCTTTGGCAGGAATTGGTGATCAACCCCCTGTCCTCGCTGCTAATAGCCATGAACGACGTGGTGGGTGGATATGGCGTCGCGATCATCCTGTTCACGGTCATCATCCGGCTCGCGGTTCTTCCCCTCACAGCCAAACAGATGAAGTCTCAGCGAGCGATGCAGGAACTTCAACCGAAGATCAACGCCGCGAAGAAGGCGGCACGGGGCGACCGGCAAAAGGAATCCCAGATACAGATGGAGCTGTACAAGAAGGAGGGAGTCAATCCGCTCGCCGGTTGCTTCCCGTTGCTGGTCCAGATGCCCGTCTTGTTCGCGCTCTACGGGGCCCTGCTTACGGTAAGCCAGTGTCTCGACGTAAACGGCCTTCGGATGGATCCTCAGCCATTCGGTTTTCTTAGCTGTCAGGCCGATGGCGGCCACATGCTAACGGACCAGGCGTTTCTCTGGTTCAATCTCGCCGACATCGACCGCACGATCCCGCTGAGTTTTGCCGATTCCATTCCGCTGCCCGGATATATCTCGATTCTCGCGCTGATGGCGGGATTAATTCAGTGGGTTCAGGCGTACATGGCCGCGCCGCTTCACGCCGAAGGCACGCAGGCGACTATGGGTCGAGTGATGCAGTTCATGCCAATCATGATCGTGATCTTCGCCTGGAGCTTCTTCTCCGGAATCGTGCTCTACTGGGTGCTTTCAGGCATTCTCGGAGTGGTGCAGCAGTATTTCACCACCGGGCTCGGCAAGTTTGAGCGTCTGCTGCCTGAATCTGTAGTTGAAACGGCTTCCCGCTTTGGGGCGGGCAGGTTCGGAGTGCGCCGGATGTCCAAAGAAGAGCTAGCGCTGGCCACCGCCGAGGCCGAGGCGGCGATGGGCCTGGACAGCGGTGGTGCCCCGAAGCGTCAGCCAAAAACTCGATCTCGAAGACGGAGGCGAAAACGACGTGGCTGATCAAGTTGAAACTACGGCCAGGACGGTTGAGGAAGCCGTGAAGCTCGCCCTTCTCAAACTCAACGCGACTTTGGACGAGGTCGATATCAAGATCCTGGACTCTGGCACGCCAGGCAGGATTCTGGGCTTGGGATCGCGCGAGGCACAGATCCTCGTGACGCGTCGAACCAGTCCGTACACAGGCGAGGAAGCCGAACCGGTTACCGCCGCGCCCGAACCAGAGGTAAGGGAGGCTCGGGACGACAAGCCTGCGGATAATGTCGCGGAGACGCCGCCCAAGACCGAAGAGGCGACGGTTACGGTCGATACTGGCGAACTCATCGAGACGGCGTCGGAGCTGCTTCAGGGACTGGTGGACCGTATGGGCTACGACGCTACGGTTGAAACCAAAGGTGAGGATCCGCCTTCGTTCAACATTCGCGCCGACGACGACGAAGAGCTTGAAAGCCTGATCGGCCCACGCGGCGACACTCTCAGGGCATTCGGTTTTCTCGTCAACTCCATGCTCGGCAGGATCGCGCAGCGTGGTGTGCGGATTTTCGTCGATGTGA
Organism: Chloroflexota bacterium; assembly: GCA_963663595.2. Lineage (GTDB taxonomy): Bacteria > Chloroflexota > UBA11872 > UBA11872 > VXNJ01. The sequence continues at coordinate 2,056,727 of CAXXGZ010000003.1, forward strand.
ACAACTACAGAGAGGGCCGCGAGACGGAACTTGGAGATCTGGCTCGGAGCGCCGCCGATTCGGTGCGTGAAAGTGACGAGCCCGTGACTCTCGAATCCATGCCGGCGCACGAACGGCGCCTAGTTCACATAGCCCTTTCCGACGACGACGACGTAAGGACCTACAGCATCGGCGAGGGCAAGGAACGCCGGGTTGTAATCGGCCCCAAAGGCTAAGCGGCGCTGCCTTCCGCGAGCCCGAGGCGTTCTGCGGATTCCCTCGATTACCTGTGCATCGGCCATTTCTGCATGGACGAAGCTGCGGATGGCCTGCGGGTTGGTGGAACGGTGGGATACGCCGGAAGGGCGGCGCTCACGCTGGGCGCTCGACTCCGTGTCCTGACCTCCGGAAGCCTCGAGCATCGGCAGCGCATCGAGGAAAGCCTCCACGGAGCGGAAATCCAATGGGTTGAGTCCAGGGAGTCCACGGTTTTTCGGAACGCATATGCGCCGGACGGGCGGCGGACCCAACACATCTTGAGCGAGGCGTCCTACATATCGCCGGAAGCCCTGCCAGATGCGTGGGCATCGGCGCAGGTGGTGCATCTGGCTCCGATGGCGGGTGAGCTTTCGTCCGAGATGACCGCGGCGATAGACGGCGACAGCCTTATCGGTATTACTCCACAAGGTTGGCTCCGCAGGCGTCTCCCTGACGGCCTCGTGACCCGGCGGGAGTGGCACGATTACCGCGCCGTGCTCGATCGTGCCGACGCGGTCGTATTCAGCGAGGATGATGTCGCCGACACGGAAGAGGCCATGCGATATGCAAACGCCGCAAAACTAGCCGTGATAACCAGGGCGGTCCGCGGCGCCGATGTAGTGGAAAACGGACGGATTACGAGAGTCCCGGCCTATCCAGCGTGCGAAGTCGATCCAACCGGTGCCAGCGATGTATTCGCGGCCGCCTTTTTCCTCGAGTACCGCAGAACGGGGTCCCCTGTGGAGTCGGCACGGTTTGCATCCTCCGCCGCGTCCTTTCTCGTGGAGCGGCCCGGAATAGACGGCTTGGCCTCCGAAGTGGCCGTTCGAAAGCGGATGTCGGATCACGAAGCTCGGTCATGAGCTTTGACACGCTCACGGCGATAGCCGTGACGCAGGAGCTTGAGTCGGTAATCGTGGGAGGGCGGGTTCAGAAGGTCGTCCTGCCTGACGCCGACTCCGTTGGGTTCGAGATCTACAGCCATCGCCAAGTTCACAACCTCATTGTGTCCGCGTCGATCAGCGCTCCCCGAATCCTGTTGAGCGGCCGGGCCCCGCGCCGTGGCGTAGATCGCGGAACGCCCCTATTACAGTTGCTTCGCAAGTACGTGCGCGGGGGGAGGATCGATTCCGTGTTTCAACCCCCGCTGGAACGGATCGTCCGGCTGCGGATAACGTCGCGAGACGGCAGCTCGGGGGAGATTCGACGGGTTCAGTTCATCGCGGAGTTAATCGGCAGGCAGAGCAACCTGATCCTGATCGACGACCAGGATCGTGTGATGGACTCCCTGAAGCGCGTGAACAGGTCAATGAATCGCCACAGGCAGATCAGGCCCCAAATCCCCTACCGTCCGCCTCCACCGCTCGGCAAGCAGCACCCCGCCGCCGTCGATCTGGAACTGATGGTCCAGGTCGCCGCGGGCAGGCCCGAAGATGCGTCCTGGCGGATTCTCGTCGAAACCGTGGCCGGGGTCAGTCCTCTCGTCGCGAGGGAGGCGCTCCACCGATCGTTTGGACGTCCGGACCTGGCCGTATCGGAGGTCACTAATTGGAAAAAGCCATTGAACGAACTGCGGCGGATGTTTTCAGCGGTCGAATCGGGACATATCTCGCCGGTTGTCGCGCTCCATAACGGCGAGCCGATTGCCTATGCGGCCCACAAGCTTCTCCAATTCACCGGCGAGATCGAATTCGAATCCATATCGGAGGCGGCCGACCGCTTCTATGACGATGTGAACAAAGATCGTGGCTTTGTTTCGCGCAGGGCGGAACGTCTTCGCGATGCGATCCTGAATCGGCAGAACCTCGCGAAACGTCGCATCGCATCGCTCGAGCGGTCCCTACGGAAGGCAAACGAGGCCGCTTGTCTGAGACGGGCCGGCGAGCTTCTACTGGCGTACCCGGCCGGGGATCAGCAAGGCGCTAAGAGCGCCAATCTCGGCGGCCACGAAATCGCAATTGATCCCACCTTGTCGCCGGTGGCCAATGCGCAGAGCTATTTCAGGCGCTATCGGAGCGCAAAGTCCGCGGCCGAGAAGGTTCCGCGCCTGATCCGTAAGGCGGAACTGGAGGCCGTATTCCTGAATCAGGCGCAGGCCGATTTGGAAATGGCCAAATCAGAGTCGGACGTTGCCGGCCTTGAAGAGATACTGGCGGATCAGGGCGTGTTTAAAACCAAGCGACGCCGGCCCAAAGGGCGCATGCGAAGCCGGCCCGGCGAATTCGAGGTCGACGGATGGCGAGTGCTGGTGGGTCGCAATGCGGCCCAGAACGACCATCTCACCTTCAAGATGGCCAAGCCGCTCGATCTCTGGATCCACGCCCGAGGAAGTCCGGGCGCGCACGTTTTACTTAGCACCGGCGGAAGCGACGTCCCCGACGATGTAGTCTTAGCCGCCGCTGCCGCCGCCGCCGGTTTCAGCGGGGCCCGTTTGAGCAGCCACGTGGACGTGGACATTACAGAGCGGAGGAACGTGCGACGGATCCGCGGCGCCGGGCCGGGGCAGGTCAGCTATCGCGGCGAGCGGACCCTGAGAGTAAAGCCAGACATCGATTTGGTTCTTAGCTAGGTGGGCTGGCAGACCGGGCAATAGTGGGTGCTCCGGCCTCCGGCTATGGTCTTTACGATCGTGGTAGAGCAACGGCGGCACGGCTTACTCGAACGTCGAAATACGTTCAGGTTGACTTGATTCATGCCTGGATCGCCGTCAGCGTTTGTGTACCGGCCAAAGGTTGTGCCGCCGGCCTCGATGCCATCACGCAGCACTTTGCGAACGGAGCGGACCAGTTTCGTCACCTCATTCCGGTTCAGTTCGCCCGCGGCGGTCAAGGGGTTCAGGCGGGCCCGCCAAAGGGCCTCGTCGGCATAGATATTCCCCACGCCGGCGACGATTGACTGGTTCATGAGCGCCGTTTTTATGGCCGTTCGTCTTCCAGCAAGCGCCTTGACGAGGTTTGCCGTCGTAAAGGCTTCGGAAAATGGTTCCATGCCCAGCCTTGACTTGAATCTTCGATACCCATCCGATTCGAGCAGCCTCGCCGTTCCGAAGCGGCGAGGATCGCAAAAGCGAATCTGCAGGTGTCCATCCAAGTCCAGACTAAGTCGCAGATACGGGTCGGGCGCATGCTCGCGGGACCGCACCAGAATCCGGCCCGACATCATCATGTGCATGAGGAGAACCCGGTCGCCGTTCAAGATAAGCGCCAGGAACTTCCCGTGACGCCGCACGTCCTCGATCCGCGCGCCGCGGGGTGACTCGTCGCGCAGCAGATGATCCAGCTTCGGATCGACGACGCTTACGTTGTGGATGGTCAGTCCGGCGGTGGCGGTTTTGAGTCCGCGGACGACCGTCTCGACTTCGGGCAGCTCGGGCATCGGTCTCCTTCAACCTGCGGCGCCTGCTGGCCTGGAGCAACTCCAATAGTAGAATGTGATGGGCGCGGAATCAGCCGGTCGAAGGCATAACTCAGGGCATCAAATACCCCAGGTGAAGAAACTCTACAAAGAGATCTCGCAGCGAAACGCCGGTGGCGAGTCCGTCGCCATGGCTACGATAGTGGATTCCCGAGGCTCCACGCCCCAGAAGGTGGGCGCGAAGATGCTCATCTTCGAGGACGGCGCGGGAATGGGAACCGTGGGCGGAGGCTGTGTGGAGGCCGATATCTGGCGCGAGTCTACCTATGCGCTGGCCAGCGGCGAGAGCCGCTTGATCTCGGTGGATCTCGTGGACGACATCAAGGGTGAAGGGGATGTCTGCGGCGGTACCGTGAACGTGTTCATTGACGTCTGGCGACCCGATGGAGGTCGTATCGAGTGACGTCATCGGTCGCTGAACTGGCCGCTCTCAATTTGGACCGCCGGAGCCCGGCGGTCTTGCTCACTGTTGTCAGAAGCCCGCGGAAATCGACGCTTCGCGTGGGTCAAAAATCTCTCCTCGGCGGCGATGGCGAGCTCTCGGAATCGCTCGGCGGAGGCGATCTCGAACGGGCCATCGTCGCCGACGCCAAGGCAGCGCTGGAGACCCGCGAACACGGGTTGCGGTACTACGGCGACGATGGTTCTTCCAGGCGGCGGCGGTCCCGAGAGGCGATCGGAGTGTACTTCGAACCACTGGTTCCCCAGGACCATCTTGTCATTGTCGGCGCCGGCCATGTTGGCGTGGCGGTGTCAAGCATCGCGAGTCGCGTTGGATTCCAGATAACCGTAATCGACGATCGCTCCGACTACGCGAACCGGGAGCGGTTTCCGGAGGCCGATCGTGTTATTGTGGGCGATATCGAAGCGGGGCTGCGCGAGGTCGAAATTGACGATTCAACCTACGTGGTGCTTGTCACGCGAGCCCACGCGTTCGACGAGCGGGCGCTGCGGCAGCTGCTCGATTCGGACGCTTCCTACATAGGGATGATTGGCAGCAAGAGACGAGTGCTCGTGGTCTACGAGCGACTGATTTCGGAGGGCTTTGGCCCGAGTAGCCTCAGTCGTATCTACGCGCCCATAGGTTTAGATTTTGGCTCGGTGACAGCCGAGGAGATCGGGCTGGCCATCGTATCGGAGATGATAAACGTCAAACGCGGTGGGCATGCCCGGTCGCTCAGATTGAACGAATGGGAGCGCTACGTTAAGGCGCCCCAGGGAGAGCTCGCCGAAACGTAGCGCAAGAATCCCTGATCTCCCGTCAATTTCGATTCCGACGACGCTAGCAGAACTCCTCCAGGGCTGGTAGATCCAGAATGTACAGCGTCCTTCGCTTGCTTCTCACGATATTCATCTGTGCCAGTTTGCTCAGCGTGGACGTAAACGTCTCACGAGTCGTTCCAACCAAACTTGCCATCTGTTGATGCGTTAGTCCTGGATGGATGGCGATTTCGCCCTCATCTGCACGGGATTCGAGCTGCGCCAGTCGCAGCAGCAGGTCGGCCACCCGGCTGGTAACTCGCCGAAACGCAAGGTTCTCGACCTGTTGCTGGGCGGCCATCAGCCGCTCGCCGGTGAGCTGCATCAGCGCGGTTGCGAGGGTGGGCCGTTGTGCAATCTGCAATAGCACGTCATCCCTGCGAATGAACACGATTGAGCATTGCTCCAATGTCTCGGCAAACGTCGTAAAGCCGTTCCTCGAAACCAGCGCCTCCTCGCCGAAGATGTCCCCTGCGCCGACGATGGCGAGCGTGATCTCCCGGCCATCCTCCCAGAGACGATAGATTTTTATCGGACCCGAGTTCACTACATATATGCCATTGGCCGGGTCGCCCATTCCAAAGATCATCTGCCCCTTGGAGAGGTCCATCACTTCCTTGTGGACTTGCCTCCCTTCCGGTGCCGGTCCAGTGATTCCCAGAACCTCCGGAATCGTGGAGCCGTCCGGGGCGGAGAACGAAAACCTCTCGGTCCGAGCGACGGACGTTAATGACCGCGAAGCCATTGTGATGTTGCCTCCCTCGCCGTCGGCGTCAGGCGATGTCTTGAGTGCCGTTTTGCAGTCGGTCAATCGTAGGTGCATGAACGTGCGCGACACAGCCCTTCCGAGACCTTTGTAACGAAGATGTAATATTGCTGCTCCGGCCTACAGATTTGTCAGCATTGTGAACCAGCCAAAGCCAACTCGCCCGCGTCTGATCGTCGTTGACGCCATGTCCCTGGTACACCGCGCCTTCTGGGCGGTGCCGCGGAGCTTCTCCACCAGCCAGGGGGAGCCCACAAACGCGGTTTACGGATTCATAAACATGCTCTTCCGCACGGTCGACCAGATGAAGCCCCAGTACGTGGTTGTGGCGTTCGACGCTCCGGGGAAGACTTTTCGTGACGACATGTTTGACCGGTACAAAGCCAATAGGGAATCGCCCGAGGACGACCTCGTGGTCCAATTCGCCCGAGTACGGCAGGTTACGGAGGTCCTCGGCCTCCCGAGTTACGAACTCCCGGGTTATGAGGCTGACGACATTTTGGGATTCATGGCGAAAGCGGGAGCCGACCTCGGTCTCGAAGTGATTCTGGTGACAACCGACCGCGACGCCTATCAGCTCATAAACGAAAATGTCCGGGTTCTATCAAGCGATCCTCGTACCGGCGAACCGCTGATCTACGACGCCGAGAAGGTGGCCGAACGGTTCGATGGACTCGCGCCGTCTCAGATCATCGATTTGAAGGCCCTTCAGGGCGACACCTCCGACAACATCCCCGGCGTGCCCGGGATCGGCGAGAAGACGGCGGTGCAACTTCTTACCGAATACGGCGATCTGGAAAAGATTCTCGATCACGTTGACGAACTCTCCTCCAGGCCCCGGAAGGCCTTGGAAAGTGAGCAGAACAGGGATCTCGCGCGGCTCAGTCAGGAACTAGCGACGATTGTCACGGATTTGCCGATCGAGCTCGATCTCGAAGATGCCAGGATTTGGCAGGCGGACTTGAGCACCGTCCGCGATCTATTCCTCGAGTTGGAATTCAAGAGCCTCCTGCAGCGGCTGCCCTTCGTATCCGACAGTCAACTCGCGGGCGAGAAACAGTTGGGCCTTTTCGCGAAAGGCGAGGGAGGCATTCCGGATACCCGCCTAGTCGAGGACGACGCGGACGTTGCCGATCTCCTGAAGGAACTTAACGCGGCCGCCGCGGTGGGGGTGTTCGGCGTAATTGAAACCACAATCGAGGGACCCTCCTCGATCGGCCTCGCCCTGGCGATCGATGAGAAGCGCTCCTGGTATTTGCCGGCCTGGGCCGCCGACGGCAGTCCGGCTGAGCGGGTATTCGCTGAATTGCGTCCTTGGTTCGAGGATGCCGCCAAGCGCAAGGTTTCGCACGACGTAAAGCTGCTGGTTCGATCGCTCGGAACCCTCGGAATTCAGTCGCGAGGCTTCGACTTCGATACCCATGTAGCGGCATTCTTGCTCACCGGCGGCCAGAGGCTTGAGACCGTTGACGCGCTCGCGCTTGGGCGTTTTCAGGTGGAATTACACCCACCTGAATCCGACTGGCCGCGAGGTCGTGGATTCGCGGGTCTCGACCCTGACGTCATCCCGGGCGCGGCCGGCGCCCGTGCCTTGGCGCTCCTCGGACTGGCGGACGAACTACAAAAGGAGCTTGAGCAGAAGGGGCAGCTGGACCTCTTCGATGAGGTGGAAATGGCGCTGGTGCCCGTGCTCGCCAGGCTCGAGGATCGAGGCATCAAGGTCGATGCCGGCATGTTGAAGGAGATGTCGGGACTGCTGAGCGGCGAGATCGACGAACTGCGGAAGGAGATATTTCTCGACACCGGACACGAGTTCAACGTCGACTCTCCGAAGCAACTCGGCGATGTGCTTTTCGAGGAGTTGGGACTCCCGGCGGAGAAGAAAACGAAGACCGGCTATTCCACCGCTCGGAGCGTCTTGGACGATCTTCGTGATGCGCATCCGATCGTGAATCGTGTGCTCGAATATCGAGAACTCACGAAGCTGAAAAGCACGTACGTCGACGCGCTCCCAGGCATGGTGAACCCCCGTACCGGTCGCATTCACACCACTCTGAGTCAAACCGTTGCCGCGACCGGGCGGCTTTCATCCAGCAATCCGAATCTGCAGAACATTCCCGTGCGCGAAGAACGGGGCCGCAGAATTCGAAATGCTTTCGTTGCCCCTGAGCCCGATATGGTGCTGCTCGCCGCCGATTATTCACAGATCGAGCTCCGAGTTCTCGCTCATATCTGCGGCGACGAATCGATGCTCCAGGCGTTTAGAGACGATGAGGACATACATGCGGCCACGGCGGCACAGATGTTCGAGGTCGACCCCGATGCCGTCACCGCCTCAATGCGGCGCGTGGCCAAAACGACAAATTTCGGGATCATCTACGGAATAACGAATGTGGGTCTGTCGATGCGAACGGATCTGTCGCGCGCCGAGGCCGCCGACCTGATCGAGTCGTATTTCAAGAAGTACCCGTCGATACGGAAATACATGGACGAGACCATCGCCACGGCCTACGAGAACGGCTATGTCTCTACCCTGCTCAATCGGCGCCGGCAGATGCCGGAACTCAGGTCCCGCGTCTACGCCCAGCGCCAGGCCGGCGAGCGGATGGCGATAAACATGCCCATCCAGGGCACGGCGGCCGAAATCATGAAAATAGCGATGATCGACATGGACCGGCGACTCGAGCAGGACGGATTCAGGGCGGTGATGATCCTCCAAGTTCATGACGAACTGCTGTTTGAACTCCCCGCGGACGAGGAGCCGTTGCTCATGGCGGCGGTGCGGGAAGTCATGAGCTCCGCATTCGAGTTGAAAATCCCGTTGAAAGTCGATGTTTCGGTGGGACCAAACTGGGGAGAGATGACGCCCGCTTAGCCGCCATCCATGGGGGGGGGGGGGGGGGGGGGGGGGGGGGGGGGGGGTGGCCCCGAAGTGGAACCGCCGCGACCGCGAAGGGACGATCAGCTGGTTTGGCCGTTAGCTGTATCGGCCTGCCACCGACCTGCGAAAGCGAGATATTATGTCCATGTACATATTTCTCAGATTCGGGTGTTTCGCCCGTACCGCATCTTGGATTCACCTGTGATCCAGTCATCGTCCCCGAAGCCGTCCGTCTCCGCCAGACGGCTAGCGAACTATCTGGGAGAGCGCTAGCAAGTGCCGTCCCGAAGCGCTCGTGGACGGGCCTCCAAGGCGCGTGCCGACAGATCCACGAATGCGTCAGGTAAGGGAAGAGGCGGGGAAGCCGCTGGGCGAGCGCCGGCTTCTGATGGAGCCAAATCGGCAAAGGCGCCCGATCACGCCGAGCACCATCGCATGATCGCACGCAATGTGAATGGGCTATTGGAAAACGTAAGCGAGATGCGCGCCGACCTGGTTTCCGATCGTCGAGACCTCAAGAATGATGCGAAACGTCTTGACGCACGGCTCTTCAAACTGCATAACGAGCTAGAAAAGGTCGCCCGCAGCCACGACAAATTCATGGAGGAAATGACGTCTGTGGCGTTCGATACGAATCTCGAGGTCAGAGGAGCGTTAAACGCAATCGAGGCCATTTGGAACGCGATGGGGGAGATCGCGCCAAAGAGCCGAACGACGATCAACGAAAAAAAGCGAGAGGCTGAGGAGAGGGAGAAACGTCGCGTTGCCGCGATCGACAAGAAACTGCAGGAACTTGCCTCGTCGCCAACCAAGAAAAGGAAAGTGAACTAGGTATGAGAAGACTTAGACCAGTACCGGAAAACTACGATTCCGGCGAAATGAACGGACGCGATGGCGCCGACCCGGCCGCCCTTGGAGAAATTATTGACGAACTAAAAGGCGAGTTTCAACGGACGCGCAAGTCAGACCGAGACCTGATCGCCGCGCTGCAGGGGATCAACGAATCTTTGGCTCAACGCAGCAACGGCGCGAGCCTCTCCGGCGGAAACGCGGGCGGTCCGCCATTGCGGCTCGGTGTATTCGCCGATACGGCCAACCTTACGGACCGAGTGAATGAAAACCCGACAGTGTTCGACTACAAAAAGCTGCTGGAACGGGTCGTGGGCGATCGCCGCGTCGTGCATGCCCGCGCATACTGCCCTGTTTATACGGATTATGCGGGTCGGCTCGAGGAACAGCGCACGGTGGCGCCGGTGTGGGGCAAGGGGTACGACATTGTTACGAAACCGGTGAAGATGTTCGCGGATGGAACCCGGAAGGCGGACCTCGACCTAGTTCTCGCCGTGGACATCATCAGGCGCATCGATACGATGGATGTACTGGCCCTCATGTCCGGCGACGGCGATTTCGTGCCGGTTGTGGAAATGGTGCGCGAAAAGGGCATTCGCGTGGAGCTTTACTGTTTCGTAGAGTCGCTGGCCGAGGAATTGAGGCTGGCCGCCGACGCGTTCTACGACGTACATCAAATGGCCGACGTGCACGTCGAGTCATCGACTAGATCGGCATAAGGCGACGACCGAATAGCCAGACTCCCGGCCCTTGATACTTGGAGTAATCTTCGACCTCGGCGACACCCTCGTGACCCAAGAGCCTCTCCTGGGAGGGCCGTCGAATCTGGATGGCGCCGCGGCGGTGCTACCGATAATTCACGAGCATTCAGGCGGCTCGCTCACGGCGGAAGATCTCGCTTTGGTTCTTGGGGAAACGCTTCATCAAGCCGTGGTTGAGTCATATGACTCGGGGCTTGCCCAGCCCGACACCGAGTCGCTGGTGCGCGACGCATTGGAACAGCTCGACTGCAGCTTGCCACGGCAAGATATCCCCCCTCTGCTTGACGTCTATTTTCAACACCATTTTGAGCGAATGGAACCACTGGGGGAGGTTATCCAAACTCTGACGCTTGCTCGAAGGCTGTCGCTGAAGTTGGGGCTGTTCGCGAACATCCTCTGGGGCGCGGAGATTCTGCGCGATCGGCTGCGCCGGTTGGGCATATCCGGCGTCATGGACAGCGTGGTTTGCAGCACTGAAATCGGCTGGATGAAGCCGTATCCCGGCGCCTTCCGGGAGATCCTTCGTCGGATGGACATGCGGCCCGCCGAGGCCGTGATGGTCGGCGACGACGTAATCGCTGACGTAGCCGGCGCTCAGCGCGCGGGATTGAAGGCGATCTGGAAGCGAATGGACGCCGGCAGCGATCCTCCTGAGGGCATCCGGCCAAATCAGATGATCGAAGATATCCGGCAGCTGCTTCCGGCCGTTGCGAGCCTGATGTAGATGTCGATCCTCAAGCAACTCGCGCTTCGCCTTTACCGTCATCCTGGCCCTACGCTGAATCTCGCCTCGGCACGCAATCTCCGGTCGCTCAGTTCCCGGCTCTCCCGGGCCAAGGGCGGCGCCGGGCTGAAGATTCTCAATATCGGTGGCGGCGGGCGGCCGCTTCCCGCCGACCACGTTGCCGCCGACGTGCGTGACGCCACAATTTTTGTCGACATTCGGCGCACGCCGCTCGTTAACGTTGTCGGCGACGCGGCGGCGCTGCCCTTCGTGGATGGGTCGATTGATGCGGCACTGTCGCTGGCGCTCTTGGAGCACGTTCCAGATTCCGTTCGCTCCGTGGCCGAAATGCATAGAGTTCTAAAGCGCGGCGGCCTTGTCTACTGCGAGATTCCCTTTCTTCAGGTTTTTCATGCGGCGCCCAACGACTATGGCCGCTTTACCGACGTTGGAATTCGCCATCTGTTCAGGCATTTCGAGGAAGTGAAATTGGGCGTCTGCGTAGGACCGAGTTCCGCTCTCAGCTGGATGCTGCGCGAGTATCTCGCGGGCCTATTCACGTGGTTCTCGGACAATCGACGGGCCAAGCTGGTCGCCGATTTCCTGGCCGCGTGGCTTACGTTTCCAATCAAGTATCTCGATCTTCTTTTTGCCCACCGGCCCTCGGCGCGAACGATGGCATCGGCGTTCTATTTCCTTGGCGCCAAGAAATAGACCGTTTGATGGGCCGCTTTACGGGGATTGTTAAACTTTCCGAACACCTGAGCAATGCGGGAAACGCCACCGCCGATCAGTAGGGCTCGCTACTCCGAAACACGAGTGGAAGCCCCCTGGCGGCGGGGCATTTATCAGAGGCCGTGCCCATGCGAAAGTTGATTCTGCTGATCGTTGGGGCGAGCGTTCTATTTGCGTGCTCTCCGGATTCTGGAAACGGATTCAGACTCGTTGCGTCAGGTGGTGGTCAGAATCCCACGCCGTCTATCGCCGGAGCCATCGCTTCGGGAGTGGTGCCGACTCCCTCCGCGCCCGTCTCGGAGGTGGAGTTAGAGACCGAGCCGCTAATCGAAACGGGTTACTTGCGGTTGCGGCTTGGGGACCTCGACGGCGCCGTGGAAGCGTTTACCGCGCATCTGGAGGAAGAGGGCGAAAACGTTTCGGCGTATTTGGGCCGCGGCAGGGCTCAGATTGAAGCCGGGGAACTGGAGAAGGCCATTGATGATTTTTCCAAGGCAATAGCTCTCGATTCCGATCGTCCCGAGGCCTACGAGGAGCGGGCCGACGCGCTCACGTCGGCAGGGCGTCTCGAGGAGGCGCTTGAAGATTACGGCGAACTCGCACGATTGCGCCCAGGAGACGCAGTTGCCTATCGCCAGCGAGCCTGGGTCTATCTGCAACTTGGCAGGCCCGATCTCGTCGCGCGCGAAATCGACCGGGCGGGCGCTCTCTTCGGGAAGGAGGCGGTAGATCATTACATCCTGGGGCTGGCCCAATTCGAACTCAAGAATTACGATGAGGCCCTAGCGAGCCAGAGCCGGGCGCTTGATTCCAGTCGCGAAGAGGAGCTGGGAAACGAATTCAGCGCCGTCGTTCTATCCTCTCGTGGCGAAACCTATTACCAGCTCAAAAACTATGAGAGGGCTTACGACGACTACGCTCGAGCGCTTCAGCTTGGAGGCCCGAACGCGATGGTGTACGAGCTTCGAGCAATGGTCTTCTACGAGCAGGAACAGTACGCGGATGCCGCCGCCGACCACCTGCGGGCCATTCAAGTGGAGCCAAACAACGCGGTCCTATATAACAACCTGGCCGATTCTCGGATGCTCGAAGGCAGCCTGGACTCGGCGCTTCAGAACATCGATACCGCGCTGCGATTGGATCCCGATCTTGGAATTGCTCATTACACCAAAGGGGAGGTGCTGGAGAAACTGGGCCGCTTGGAAGACGCGGCGGCCAGCTTTGATCGCGCCGCTGAACACGGGTTCGTACTGGAATCGGCAGAGCCGGTCGAGTAGTAATCGCGGCGTATTACGCGAGTTCTACTTCGACGCCCTCTTCGATCGATCGATGGATTGCCTCGGTTAGCCGTACTACGCTGAGCCCCGCCTCCCCCGGGGAAACCACTTCGGCTCCCCCCAAAATGGCATCCACGAAATTGGCGTCTGGCGTTGATTCCTCGGGAAGGTTCGAAGTGTCAACATCCCCTTCACCGTAGATCTCCTGCCGTATCCGCGCATTCGACCCCTTCGAGCTCCAGCTGGACTCAAGCGAGAGGGAACCTTTGCTGCCGAAAAAGTCCAGGTCCTCCACAACGGACCGCGATGCATGCCCGACCACCGAGAGGCTGGCGAGGCACCCGTTCTTGAACTCGATCGCGACCGAGCTGTTTATGTCCACGCGCGTCCCTAAATTGCGCGAATAGGCCTTTAGGCGCTCGACCTCCAGGCCAGTCGAGTAAAACAGGAAGTCGAGCAGATGGCTCCCGGTGTCCAGGAGCATCCCGCCGCCGGAAATCTCGGGATTCTGACGCCACGATGAGCCCGTGAACTCAAGCCAGCCCTGGCTCAGTACGGCCGCCACGAATTGGAGCTCTCCCAGGGAGCCGCCCTGCACGGCCTCGCGCACATATCGAAATTGGGGTGTGTACCGGCGCTGATATGAGACTAGGAGTACTTTGCCAACCGCATCGCGCTTGGCGAGAACCGCCTCGGCTTCAACGGATGAAATCACCAGCGGCTTCTCCACGAGTACATGGCAGCCTGCATCGAACGCATCCAGGATGTGCCGCGCATGGAAGGAGTGGGGCGTGGCGATCTCAACGGCGTCTGGATTCGCCTGGCGCAGCAGCGAATCGTGGTCGCTATACACGGCGATGTCCTCAAGCTCGGGATACCGTTCCTTGGTCCGTTCGATGGATCCGATCTCTGTGTCGGCCAGCCCGACTATTTCCACTTCGGGCATGGCCAGGAGGTTGCCAATATGGCCCATCGACATGAAGTTCCCACAGCCTATGATCCCCATCCGGATTGAGCCCACGGCCTACCTCCTATGTCACGGGTTCGAGCGGTTTTCCGTTTGAAGCGATGAATAGGATAGTCGCAATCCCCTGGCAGGCCGCTGGGTGATGTCCGCGACATAATGCTGGAGAAGGGGGAGTTATCATCATTTCAGAGGCCGATTCACGCCGAAGACATGAGATGCAACGACATTCCGGGAGCCCCACATGACCGCAACGGAAGTGGAAGCGGCGGCAGCCTACAAGCGCGGAACGTCCGTTGAGGTGACCGCTCAGACGGCGCGCGGTCCGCGTACGTTCAGGAGCACCGTTGAATACATGGATTTGAAGAGTATGTGGATCACCGCTCCGACCGAGGAACGTGCGCAGGGAGTGGCCACGGGCACGGAATTGAGAGTCGTTGCTGAAAACAGCGGCTTTCGCTATGAAGCCACCGTGCAGCTCAAGGAACTGATTTCGAAGCCGGAGCAGCTGTGGCGTATCGACCGACCCTCGGCCATCGATCGCAAAAAAGGGCGAGCCATGGTTCGGCAGGACGTGAGCCTGCCGCACAGCCGGCTGCGCGTCGAGCATGAAGGTCGAGATGACATCGAAGGGCTGGAGTTCAACGTCGATGTCGTAGATCTGAGCACCGGCGGTACCCAGTTCGAGTCCATCGTGGAGATTCTGGAGGGTTCCGGACTCGTCCACACGCTCATCCTGGATCTTCCGCACCGATCCGAGGACGAACCTCTCGAAATCGAACTCGACATTCTCGATAGCAAGATGGTGGCGAAGGGCGAATTGGAAGTCCGCCTGTACAGGGCGAAATTTTCCAGCCCTCCACCCAAAACGAACAGCGAGGTCACGCGCCATCTTTACATGCTGCAGCTCGATGCGCGCAAAGGCAGCGATGATCCCCGCAGAGGCGTCAGAGAAGATCCGATGCCCCACGATCAGGGCATCGGCGCCATGGCAATTGGAAACAAGGTGACGCTCGAATGCTTCTCGCCCGAGGGAGATCTCGAGAGCTGGGTGACGACGATCCAGGATGTCGACGACGAGCAAATCTCGGTCCTGGCGCCTCTCTATCGCGGCGGAGCCGTGGCGATCGACGCTTCCAAAGAAATTCGGTTGGTCACCTACAGCCCCCGTATCAACGCCTTGGTTGTAGCGAGGACGAAGCGTATTGGCGTGCAGACTGAGCCGCTGCTGATGTGGCAGCTGGGCATGCCAGAGGAGTTCTTCCGGCGACACCAGCGTTCGCACGTCCGCATGGAAGTCAATCTCGACGGGAAGTTGCACATCAGCGATCCGAGCGCCGACCCTCCCATTGACCGCGGATTCGAGGTAATCGTGGTCGACATGAGCGCCGGTGGGGCGGCATTCCAGATCCCGCAGAGGCTGCCGGTTTCGACCGATGCCACCGTCGAGCTAGTTTTTGAGCTGCCCTCGTCGCGGATGCCCTTCGAAATTCGCGTGGCGATCGTCGGCGACGTGCAGCAGCGACGGCTCGTTGATCGAACGACGTACTCGTACAAATGTCAATTCATGAATCTGTCGGATCGCCGACAGGACGAGGTAACTCGATACATATTCGCCGAGCAATTGGAGCGCCGACGGCAGGGCATGGCCTAAGCGGGTGATCCGGCGTACGGAGGCCGCTCGGCGCCGAGTGCCGGGACCCCTGGGGAGCGCGTGATCGACTAGGCGCCGTTCTGGTCTGAAACCTCGGCGTCCGGTTCGGGAGGACCATCATCCTGTTCGGTTTCGTTCGTCGGAGTCTTGACCGCGTCGGCGACTGTGGGCGTCGGGGTGGGTGTAACCTCCGCGGACTCAACGCTGACCACGAGAGCGATTAAGGCGCCGTCCTCTTGTCTGCGCGCAATGATGGTTACGTCATCGCCGGCAAGCGGCTCAACTCCCATCTCGGTGGCGCCTTCGCCGTCACGGCGAATGAGGATTATCTGTCCATCCACCTCGACGGCGTCTTCGGAAACCGAAACGACGACTCCGCTGATTACGACCTCATTCGTCTCTGGAACAGGCGTCTGGGAGGACTCTGGGGTTGGCGTCGAAACGTCGTCGCCGTCGGCCTCTTCGCCGCTCCCGTCCAGGACGATTATCTCCGTGGCGGCGAGTACGTTGCCCGGAAGAACGTAGCCCCTGATCAGAACGATCGATTCGATTTCAATCGACCCGAGGATTACGACATCGCCCTCGGTCCACGCCTCAGTGTCGATCGTCCGGCCATCAACCACAATGATCGATCCGACGATATCGCTGACCGTTCCCGTGATCTCGAAGTCGAGCTTTGGAGTTTCTTCCTCGGCTGCCGGAGAGGGCGTCGGAGCAGGTAAATCACCTGGTAGCGGCGTCGGAGCCGGCTCTGCGGTCGGCGCTGTGCTGGGCGTGGGCGACGGGGTATCGGCAGCTTCAGGCGTCAATGTCTGAAGCTCCACCAGAACCACGGTACCGTCGGGCAAAACGATTCCGCGAAGCCTCACGGACACTCCAACGGCTGGCATGCCCCTTATGATCGGACTTGGCACGATATTTTCGTCCAGCACGATCGTGCGGCCGTCAACAACCAGCGCGGATTGCGCCATGGCCGTAACCACACCTTCGATTTCCACGGTAGACGGCTCGGGTGGCGGCGTCTGCAATACGGATGCGGGCTCGGCGGCAGGCGCGGGTGAGGTTTCGGCTGTTCCCTCCACCACCTGAGCTTCGCTGTTTACCTCGTCTGGGATTTCGGCGTCGCCGACGGCCTCGGTAGCGGCGTCGGTGGTCGCCTGTATTTCCGCTTCCGCGAGCGCCTGAGCCGGCGTTGGCTGCTCGTCGGATGGAGTGGCGGTCGCCGGAATCTGTTGAGTCGCCGGAGTCGCCTCTGGCCGAACGGTGGCCTCAGCCAGGAGCGTCGCAGGTGGCGCCGTAGGCAGCTTGAGAAGATTCGCTTCGGCGCTGCGAATGGTCGAGTCGACGATCTGGCGGAGTTCCGGGCGGCTCGGCCCGGCCATTAACTCCAGCCTGTGAGGATGAGTTTCAAGCCGGTTTCGGAAGTTCTGACGCGTCTTCGCGAATCGCTGCCGGACGGCAATCGCATCACGTTTTGACAGCGACTGCAACGATACGATGCCTTCATCAAGCATCGCCTTGTAGTTGGCGGAGATGCTATCGATCCCGTCGCTTCGATCCGAGACCGCCAATTGCTCCATCTCCCGGAGCCGGCGCTCGGCAAGATCAATGTACACGTCCGCCTTGTCCTCTTCGGCCGTAAAGCCGACGCGCACCTGATCCAGGGCGAGTTTGTATCCGTAGAGCGGGCTTGTGGGGCCGCTTACGGTGGCTGCCAGGGTCACTCCACTTCCGACTAGCATGGCGAACGCCACGAGGGCCGTCGCCGTCGCAAGCCGTGACTTGGCGAGCAGCGAAACGAGGCGCGCCGAAACGCCGCGAAGGCTCGGTCTTGACTGCCGCGTATCAAAAATGCGGTCGAGTTCGCCGAGCACGAGACGTTCGCCAAAGGCCATGGCCGCTTTCGACGGCGGCTGGGGCGAAACGTCTGCAACCGATTCGGCTAGCTCGAGGTAGTCGCGAATGATCCCGGCATGCTCCGGATAGCGGCGCAGGCACTCTTCCAGCGTCCAATCGCCGCTGGCGTAACGGTCTACGCAGGTGTTGATTACCCGCTCGATGCTCCGGTCGTTCACTCTGCGGACTCCCGTGCGAGAACCGCTCGAAGGGTCGTCAACGCCCTGAACTGCAACGCGCGGACGGCGGTTTCCTTCTTGCCGATGATGGATGCGATCTGGGCGTGGCTCATGCCCTGCGAGAACCGCAATGCCAATACTTCACCCTGTTCCGGGGTGAGCTTCTGCATCGCGTCGACCAGTTCCTCCGAGCGCGCTATGCGGTCCGGAAAGTCGCCGGAATCGACGTGGTCCTTGAGATGGATATCCGGGTCGAGTTGTACGACAGGGCGCGAGCGCCGCCAATGATCGGATAGCGCGTTGCGGGCGATGCGAAACAGCCACGCCGTGAATTCCGGTACTGAACGGTGCTGGTATCGGTCGATCGCCTTTAGGGCCTGCATGAATACCTGGTTCGTAAGATCCTCGGCCAATTCTCGATTTCGCGTCCTGTATTCAACGAAGCGGTGGATTCGGGGCGCGAATTCGCGATAGACCAGTCCGAAGGCGTCTCTGTCCAACCGGCTTGCTCGCCGAATTGTGTCGTCAAGATCATGCTGTGATCCGGCCGCGGATTGTGGTAGGCCCATCCGTTGGTGATCCCGAGATTGAGAACGTCGGTTCGAGTCCGACGTTACGTTACCGCCCAAGCCCCAGAAGGTCCTTTATTGAGCTGGAATGACGTGCAGCGCGTCTCGCCGCAGGGAGACGGTCCATTCCCGGTCCTCGGCTACGCGCATTACTCCGTATACGTGTGAAGGCAACTCGATCTCCAGGACGGTGGGGTTCAAGCGGTCCTTGGGGTTATCCACTCGAAACTCCAGTCTATACAGGGATCCGCGCGCCGTTTCGCTTATTACCCTTCCGGTGACGTTGTTTTCGCGGCTTGCCGTCGACGCCGGCCGGTCCTTTCTCAGCAGCAGGATCGACTCCGGCCGAATGCAGAGCACCACCGCGTCGCCGGTGGCAAACGGGTACGGATCCGTTCTTACGGCCAGATCGTTGGTGCGAACGATCAGACCGTCTTCCAACCGAGATTCGACGACGCCGTCGATTACGTTCGCGGTCCCAGTCAATAGGGCGGCGCGCCGGGAGTTTGGCCGCCTGTAAATGTCCGCGTTGGTGCCCAGCTGCAGGATTGCCCCGTCGTCATATACGGCGATTTTCTCGCTGAGGCTGATAGCCTCGGACAGATCGTGAGTGACGAAGATAATTGTTAGTTGGAGCTCGTCCTGGATTTTGTAAAGCTCGCGCCGCAACGTCTCGCTGGTGGTGGAATCGAGTGCGGCGAACGGCTCGTCGAGAAGGAGAGTCTGCGGCTTCGGTGCGAGCGCGCGCGCCAGCGCCACTCGTTGCTTTTGGCCGCCCGAAAGCGTGCGCGGATATCTGCCACCGAATCCGGAGAGTTCCAGTAGGTCCAGGAGTTCGTGCACCCTTGCCTCACGGGCCCGGCGATTCAGGCCCTGTAATCCATATGCAATGTTCTTGGCGGCCGTGAGGTGCGGAAAAAGCGCGCCATCCTGGATCAGATATCCGATACCCCGCTCGTGGGCTGGGACGTTGATTCCTTCGGTCGAGTCGAATACCGTTCTACCGTCGATCGCTATCTGCCCGCGATCTGGCTTCCGCAGTCCGGCGATGGCCTCGAGCGTCAGGCTTTTCCCTGATCCTGAGTAGCCAAAGAGCGATATAAGTTCCCGGCCGCACTGGAATTCAACGTTGAGCGAAAAATCGCCGATGTTGAGTTCGATGTCAACGTGCAGCATCCGCGAATTTCCCCCACGAACCGGCCAGGCGAAAAATAACAAGCAATACGAACGATACGGCGAGGAGTATCAGCGATATGGCGAGCGCCTCGTCCAGATCCTCCTCCATCGACGTCAAGATCGCGAGCGGTAACGTGCGCGTCCTGCCGGCGAGGTTGCCCGCGAACATTATCGTCGCACCGAACTCTCCGAGCGCCCTGGCCCACGCCATGGCGATTCCCGCGAGCAATGCCGGCGCGGCCAGCGGAAGCGTAATCCGAATGAATGTCCGGGATGGCGATACGCCGAGGGTTCGTGAAGCATTTTCGAGAGTCCTATCCACCGAGGCGAATCCCGCGCGCGCCGAGCGCACGAAGAATGGCGTGGCCACAAACGTCTGCGCAAGCACGACGGCCACGGTGCTGAATCCCACGCGCAGCCCGGCAAAATCGAACGCGGGCCCCAACAATCCGGCTCGACCGAATGCCATAAGCAGCGCCACTCCCGCAACCACGGGCGGCAGCACGAGCGGTAGATCCACGAGGGTATCGACGATCTCCTTGCCCTTGAAATCCCGCCGCGCCAGCAAGTACGCGAGGGGCGACCCGAATGCGACCGCTAGCACGATGGTGGCGAAGCTCGTGGCCAAACTCAGAATCAGCGCCTGCCGGACCACGGGGGTCGCCAGCGCGTTTGGGATCGCGTCACCAAGAGCACCCTTTGAAACCAGCGCGATCAAAGGCAGGAGCAGGAAGGCGAGGAGGAAGGCCGCGGGAATCCATGGCCCGTATTTGCCGATCCGGGCTCCGTGCCACTTCACGCTCCGGCGCTCTGGATCGATCATCACGGCCCGCCGACCATGAATCCATGATCTGCGAAGACTTGGCGCGCACTCGTGGAACTCAGATAGCGAACGAATTCGCCCGCGAGTCCTAGCCTGTCAGGAACGACGGCGCCCGCGCCGTACAGGATTTCGACGGCGATCTCCGGCGGGAAATGGAGGGCGGTCATTTCGCTGGCCGATCGTGTAGACGCGTCGGTGACATAGACGAATCCTGCATCGGCCTCACCGAGCGCCAGCCTTGCGACGACGGCGCGAACGTTGGTCTCCTCTGAAATAACGTTCGCTGCGACCCGTCTGGTGAACTCGGGACCGTAGTCGGGGCGGTTTTCAAGCAATCTCAAGAGTTCACGTGCAGCTCTACCGGCCGGGACTGCGCGTACGCCAATTACCAACCGAACGTCGTCGTTCGCGAGATCGGCGATGCTCCGAATGCTGCCTGGATTCCCAGGCGCGATCAATACGGCGGCTCTGTTTCGCGCAAAGGCCAAGGTCGCGCCGTCTATCAGTCCCTGCCGCCGGAGATCATCGACCATGCTCGCGTCGGCTGAAATGAAAACGTCGGCATCCGCGCCGAGTTCTATCTGCGTGCGAAGCTGCTGGGAACCCGCCAGGTGGAGGAGCAGTTTGGCATCCGGGTTCGCGTCTTCAAAGTCCATCTGAATCTGTCTCAGCGGCTCCGCGAGCGAGGCCGCCGCGAAGATCACGATCTCGTTTCGTTCCCGGGCTGAACCACAACCGAGCGATGCCACGAGAGTCGCCGCGGCAACGAGCGATATGGGCAACATCCAAAGAATCTGCCGGACCGATGCTCTGCGCAAACGGATCGCCGCGCGCCAAACTCGACTCGGCGTAGGCGCGTTCACGGCCGCGCCAATCCTCGGCTCTAAACGAGCGCGACTTCGCGCTGAATCGCGGACTTGCTCAGGCGCGCATCGCTGCGAATTGCGTCGGCCCTGTCGGTTCGTTCCCAAGGCAGGTCAAGATCGGGCCTTCCAAAATGCCCGTATGAAGCCACCTGCCGGTAGAGAGGTTGCCGCAGTTCCAGTTCCCGGATGATCACGCCGGGCCGGAGGTCGAAATGGTCCCATATCAGGGCGATGATCTTTTCGTCCTCGAGCCGGCCGGTCCCGAAGGTGTCGACCATCAACGACAGGGGTTTGGCAACTCCTATGCAGTACGAGAGTTGCAGCTCCAGCCGGTCGGCGACGCCCGCCGCCACCAGATTCTTGGCAACGTAGCGCGCGGCATATGACGCGGATCGGTCAACTTTTGTCGGATCTTTGCCGGAAAACGCGCCGCCGCCATGCCGCGCCATCCCGCCGTACGTGTCAACGATGATCTTGCGACCTGTGAGCCCGGCGTCCCCCATCGGCCCGCCTATCACAAAGCGACCGGTGCCGTTTACGAGCATCGTTGTGTTCTCGTCGATCAGTTCGTGGGGGATCACGTGTTCGATGACGTGTTCGACGAGGTCGCTCTTCAGCGTCTCCTGACCCACGGCGGAATCGTGCTGGGCGGCGAGAACAACCGTGTCCACCCTCACGGGCTTTCCGTCGGCGTACTCCACAGTCACCTGCGATTTTCCATCAGGACGAAGGTAGTCAACTCCGTGCAAAGTGTTTTTGCGGATGTCGGCCAGCCGCTGACATAAACGATGCGCAAGCGTGATCGGCATGGGCATCAGCTCGTTCGTCTCCGTGCACGCGAATCCGATCATCATCCCTTGGTCGCCGGCGCCCACATTCTCAATCGATTCGGCATCAACTCCCTGTCTGATGTCGGTGGACTGCTCCTTGACCGAAACGACGGTCCCGCACGTCTCGTAGTCGAAGCCAAACTTTGCCCTGGTATATCCAACCTCCTGAATCGTGCGGCGAACGATCGCGGACATATCGACGTAGGCATTCGTCGAAATCTCGCCGAGTACGAGGATGAGCCCCGTATTCGCCGCGGCCTCGCAAGCCACCCTGGCGTCGGGGTCCTCGGCGATAATTGCGTCGAGGATCGCGTCGGAGATCTGATCGCAGAGTTTGTCGGGGTGTCCCTCGGTCACCGATTCCGAGGTGAAAAGGACGCTTGGTGAACTCATGAGTGTTGTAGACATTGGATTTCCCCCTGATGCACTGGCCGGCTTGGACTGCTAATTACTTACGTTCCCTCTTGCCACGAGCCAAGATAGTCGGTCTGCTCCGTGGTTAACGTGTCAATTTGAATGCCCATGGAGTCGAGTTTCAGTCGAGCCACGCTTTCGTCGATCTCCCGAGGTACCGGATAAACCTTGTTTTCCAGCGCGTCGGCGTTACTCACGATGAACTCGGCGGCGAGCGCCTGGTTCGCGAAGCTCATATCCATGACGCTTGCCGGGTGGCCCTCCGCGCTGGCCAAGTTTACGAGCCGTCCCTCCGCCAGAAGATATATCTTCCGCCCGTCGGGCATCTGAAACTCTTCCAGCATCGGTCTGATCGTGCGCTGTGATGAAGACATTTGATCCAGGCCCGCAATGTTGATCTCCACGTCGAAGTGGCCCGAGTTGGCGAGAACGGCGCCTGACTTCATTCTTCGAAAGTCGGCTGTGTCGATGACGCTCTTGTTTCCCGTAACGGTAACGAAGATGTCGCCGATCTCCGCGGCGGCGGCGATCGGCATCACCCGGAAGCCGTCCATCGATGCCTCCAGCGCCCGGGTGGCATCGATTTCCGTGACGATCACGTTCGCGCCCATGCCCCGCGCTCTGCTCGCCAGACCGCGGCCGCACCAACCGTAACCGCAGACCACGAAGTTCTTTCCCGCCAGCAGGATATTGGTCGCCCTCATGATGCCGTCGAGCGTGGATTGGCCCGTCCCGTAGCGGTTGTCGAAAAAATGCTTCGTGTCGGCCTCGTTGACAGCCACGATCGGGTACTCGAGCACCCCGGATTTCTCCATGCTGCGCAGGCGAACCACGCCAGTGGTTGTCTCTTCGGTTCCGCCGATGATTCCGTCGATGAGATCGGTCCTGGACGAGTGGATCTTGCTCACCAGATCGGCGCCGTCGTCCATCGTGATGCCGGGCTTTGCGTTGAGGACGCTTTCGATGTGCCCGTAATACGTTTCGTTGTCTTCTGCGCGCCGGGCAAAAACGGGGATATCGTGATTCTTCACCAGCGCCGCCGCGACTTCGTCGCGTGTACTCAGGGGATTGGACGCACAAATTGAAACTTCGGCGCCACCGGCGACAAGTGTCCGCACTAAATTTGCCGTCTCGGTCGTGACGTGAAGGCAGGCGCCAAGCCGCACGCCCTTTAGCGGGCGCTCCTTTTCGAATCGGCGCTTGATCGCCGCGAGCACAGGCATGGACGCGTCGGCCCATTCGATCATGTCCATACCGCTGCTGGCGAGTGACAGGTCGGTTACGTCGTGCGGCACCCCATTGGTGCTTTTCATATTGCCCCTTTGCTGCTGGATGAAGCTGATTCGTCGATGTCCACTTGAGAGAACCTTAGAAACTCCCGGTACCTCCTGTCGATATCCGAGCGGCTTGCGGCGGCAAGCGCGGTGGCGCCAAAGCTCTGCACCGCCAGCGACGCGAGCACGCTGCCGTGAACCACGCCCCGGCGCAGCGATCCGTCAGTCACTTCGCCAGCATTCGCCAGATAACCGACGAGGCCGCCTGCGAACGAATCCCCGGCGCCGGTCGGGTCCTTGACCTCCAGAAGCGGATATCCGGCCACGAAGAACCATCCGTCGTCGGTTCTCATCGCCGCCCCGTAAGCTCCCCGCTTGATGATCAGTGCGCGCAGCCCGCTCTCCATCATGTGGTCGGCCGCCTTCGGGATGTTGTATTGCCCGCTGTATAAACGGACTTCTTCCTCGTTTATTACGACCACGTCCGATCTAGCCACGACTTCGTCGACTTTCGCCCGCGCGTTTTCGAGCCAGTAGTTCATCGTGTCCAGCACGACCAGCCGTGGTTTTTCTAACTGATCCAATACCTCGAGTTGGACGATTGGGTCCGAGTTGCCGAGCAACACGAATTCGGCATTCCTATGGATTTGTGGGATTTTTGGCTTGAACCCGGCGAGGACGTTGAGTTCGGTAAATATGGTGTCGCGGTCATCATAGTTGGCGTGGTATCGCCCGCCCCAGCGAAATGTCTTGCCCGGAGCGATCTCGAGCGCCGCCAGGTCTATTTGACGGTCTTCAAGAATCCGTCGATGCTCATCGGCGAAGTCCATTCCCACGATGCTCACCAGCGCTGTGCGCGCGTGAAACGCCGAGGCGATCGCGGCGTATGTCGCCGAGCCGCCGAGGATTCCTTGGACCTTTTCAAACGGCGTCTCGATGTCGTCGATGCCGATGGTACCGACGATAAGCGCTTTCATTTGGCTGTCGATTTGGGCGGCCCTCGTGGACTTACCCGAGATGCCTCCCGATGAGGAGGTCATGTTTCGACCGAAGTTCATCGGAGATGGCATCCGGGCTTGTCATGATGGCGGATGCCAGCGCTGCCTGACACCCGCAGGACTCGTCGAACTTACCAATGTTACCGACGACCCTTCGAACCGCTGATTTGGCCATCTCGACGTTTTTGGTGACGTTGGCGACCACCATCTCAACACTGACGGACTCGCCCTTCCAAACGTCGTAGTCGGTGGCCATGGCGAGCGTCGCATAGTGCATCTCCGCTTCCCGGGCCATCTTGGCCTCCGGGATGGCCGTCATGCCTATCACATCCACGCCCCAGCCGCGGAAGATCTGCGACTCTGCCTTCGTCGAAAATTGCGGTCCCTCAATGCATATGTAAGTGCCGCCGCGGTGGACGCGGGCGCCAGCGGATTCGGCGGCGTCGGCGGTAATCAAGCTCAGAGATGGGCAAAACGGCTCGGCGAAGCCGACATGTACCACTAGTCCGGGATCGTTGAAGAAAGTAGTGTCACGCGCTCTGGTTCGGTCGAATAGCTGATCGGGCACAACCACGTCGAGCGGCCGGATGTCTTCTTTCATGCTTCCCACGGCGCTTACCGACACGACGTACTCGACACCCAGGGATTTTAGGCCCCAGATGTTCGCCTTAAAGTTCAGGTTTGTGGGCGGAATCCTGTGGCCCCGACCGTGACGTGGGAGGAACGCGACCGAGACGCCCTCCAAATCGCCCAGCACGTACTCGTCGCTCGGTTCGCCGAACGGTGTGTCGATCGCGATCTGGCGAACGTTTGTCAGACCGTCAATGTCGTAAAACCCACTGCCGCCGATCACACCGAGGCGGGCCTGAGCGTCGGACATCGGATCCCTCAGGCCACCGAGACGGCGGTCTCGCGAAGTCGAGGAAGGGACTCGGCATACGGCGGCCGGGCGATGCCGGCCTCGGTGACGATGGCGGCAATAAGACCCGATGGAGTGACATCGAACGCCGGGTTCCCCACGGCTGCATCGGCTTCTGCCCACAGATGATCGCGGAAGCCTCGAACCTCGTCGGGACGACGCTCCTCGATCGGGATATCGTCGCCCGATGAGATGTCGAAGTCGACCGTCGTAAGTGGAGCGGCAACGTAGAAGGGAATGTCATGATGCGCTGCGAGCACGGCGGCGGAGTACGTGCCGATCTTGTTCGCTGTGTCTCCGTTGGCGGCGATCCTATCGGCGCCGACTATGGCGGCGTCGATCTTCCCCAGCCGCATGAAATGGCCCGCCATGCCATCGGTGATGAGCGTGTAGGGGATCCCCCACTTTCTCAGCTCCCAGGCGGTCAGACGCGCTCCCTGTAGGAGCGGCCGTGTCTCATCGACATATACGTGTATGGCCTTTCCGCTGTTGTGCGCGGCATGGATAACCCCAAGGGCTGATCCGTAGTCCACGGTGGCGAGCGGACCTGTTTCACAGTGATGGAGCACGGATGCCCCATCGTGAAGGAGTTCTGATCCCAAGTCATTCAGGATCCGATGCCTCTCGGCGTTGTCACGTTCGATCTCCCTCGCTCGGCCCTCCAGGGCGCGAATGATCCCGCGGGGGCTCGCGCCTCGGAAGTCGAGGGCCGTTCGTCGCATCTCTTTTACGCCCCAAGAGAGATTTACCGCTGTCGGCCTGGTCTTCAAAACGCGCCGGCAGACCCCGTCCAGTCCAGCGTAAAGCGCCTGCTCGTCATCGGCCGCGAGGTTCTTGACGCCGAGCAGAACGGCATAGGCCGCGGTGACTCCCAACGCCGGAGCGCCGCGGATGCGAAGGCTCTCAATCGACTCACAAACCTGCTCGAGATCGGCGCACCGGACGAGCTCTTCCGATTGAGGCAGTTTCGTCTGATCCAGGAGAAGCAGCTCATGTCCGGTCCATTCAAGAACCTTCATCCGACGGTCGTGCTCGTCGCTTCGAACCTCAATTAAGGCCGCTTCTCCTCGGAAAGATTTGTGCGGTGCGAGTATATTCGTGCGCCTCGACGCCTCACAAACACAAGGATTGATCTGTCCGGCGGCTAAAGATAACGAAGCTAATGACGATGATCGATCCTAGAGGGCTTGCATTCTTGTAAAAGGATGCTAAATTTCATCCACCGGTGGCTTGCGCCGTCTGCGCGTGAGCCGTGTCGGCAGGGAATAGCCGGCAGAAAGGATGGTGAAGGACCATGGGAATCCGTATCGGTGGCGACGACGACAGCGGCCCACTTTCCGCAATCCGCAAATCAATTGAGGATGCCGCGTCGGCAAATCGCAACATCTCGCCAGGCAACCGGATAAACCAGGCGGCGGATGACGCCTCCGGACTTTCAATCGCCGAAAATCTGGCCGCGCGGATCCGCAGTTTCGATGCGGCGCAGCGGAACCTTCAGGCGGGCGTGAGCCTCGCGCAAACGGCGGAGGGCGGGCTCAACTCGATTCAGCAGGGGGCTCAGAGGATTCGCGAGCTTGCCGTGCGGGCATCGAATGGGACTCTCAGCGACGAAGATCGGCAGGCCATTCAGGCCGAAGTTACCCAAATCCGCGCCGAGATAGACCGAACGGCCACGCAGACGGAGTTCAACGGTCGCCAGCTCCTTACCGGTGCTTCCGGGGGTGCGAACGCCGTGGAGATCACCTCGGGTATTGAAGGTGAGACGGCCAATATAGATATCAGCGACACTCGAGCGATCGCGATCGGCCTCGACACAGTCGACGTTACGACTCAGGGTGGCGCCCAGGCGGCTATTGCCGCGGCCGACGCGGCTCTGGCGCAGGTTAGCGGAACCAGGGCTGAGGTCGGAGCACAGCAGAACGCGCTGCAGCGAATCAGCAACCGAATCAGCACGGCCGCCGTAAACGAGGCCGCGGCCGAGTCCCGCATCAGGGGAGCTGATGTCGCGGCGGAGTCGACCCGGCGGGCGGCGGCGCAGATTCGGACCCAGTTCGCCATCGCGGTCCAGGCGCAGCAGAACCAGAACCGCGGCTCCGTGTTGCGGTTACTGGAGGGCTAGGAGCCACCCGCCCAACAGGGCAAGCTCCGGTACTCGGAGCCGTTACAGCCCCGGGATTCCTCCGAACATTCCGGGAACGTCGGGCATTTTTCCGCTGGCGAATGCCTTCATCATTTTTCGCATCTGTCGGAACTGATTGAGCAGTTGGTTCACGTCCCGCGGTTGCGTTCCGCTGCCCGCCGCGATCCTGCGCCTCCGGCTGCCGTCGATGATTTCGGGATAGGAGCGCTCCTCAGGGGTCATGGACCGGATGATGGCCTCCACACGGGCCATTTCGTTGCCCTGTAACGCCTCAGCGATATCCTGGTTCTGGGCAAGCTTGCCCATGCCGGGCACCATCTCGAGCACGCGGCTGAGCGGCCCCATTCGCTTCACCTGATCGAGTTGATCCAGGAAATCGTCCAGGCCGAAGGTCGCCTTGCGAAACTTCTCTTCCATGGCGGCCGCCGACTCGACGTCAATGACCTCCTGCGCCTTTTCGACGAGCGTGACCACGTCACCCATACCCAGAATGCGCGACGCCAGGCGATCCGGATGGAACACCTCGAGCGGCTCTATCCGTTCGGTGGAGCTCATGAACTTTATGGGTACGCCCGTGACGGATCGAATTGAGAGAGCGGCGCCGCCGCGCGCGTCCCCGTCGAGCTTGGTGAGCACCAGGCCGGTCAACTCGATGCGTGCGCCGAACTCGGTCGCCACCGCAACGGCCTCCTGTCCGGTCATGGCGTCAGCGACGAACAGGATTTCATTGGGCTTCGTGCGCTTCGCCAGGAGCGCGACCTCGTCCATCATTTCATCGTCGATCTGCAACCGGCCGGCGGTATCGACAATGACCGCTGAATGACCCGCCGCCTTCGCTTTGTCGGCGGCATTGCGGGCGATGTGGTCGGCCTTCGATTTGGGACCTTCCCGGTATACGTCCACATCGATCTGCCCGCCCAAGGTGACCAGCTGGTCCACTGCGGCCGGACGCTTGACATCGGCGGCGGCAAGCAACGGATCGCCCCCTTGCTTCTTGAGAAATAGGGCCAGCTTTGCCGCACTGGTTGTTTTGCCCGACCCCTGCAGGCCGACCATCAGGATCACGGTGGGTCCATCCGGCGTCTTGGCGAGATCGGCCGAACCGGTTCCGAGCAGAGCCGTCAGCTCGTCGTGAACGATCTTCGTAACAAGCTGTCCGGGCGTGACGCTATCGACGACATCGCGGCCGAGAGTTCGCTCCCGAATCGCCGCCGTGAAATCCTTGACGACCTTGAAGTTCACGTCGGCTTCCAGGAGCGCCCGCCGCACCTCGCGCATGGCTTCGTCTACGTCAGACTCACGAATAACGCCCCGCTTCGTGATCTTGCGGAGGGCTGCATCCAGCCGTTCCGTGAGTCGCTCGAACATCCGTTAATCGCCCCCCAAAGGACAGGCAGTCAGGTCCGTTGATATCGAAGCCGCCATGCTCATTGTAAAGGCGGCGTTTGTTAAGGTTTTATCTATCGGCGCATTCGTCTAGTGGCCCAGGACATCGCCCTCTCAAGGCGAAGACCGCGGGTTCGAATCCCGCATGCGCCGCCTCCGATACAAGAGGCCAATTCGATGCCGCCGCTTGCGCGGCCAGGGTGCGCGCGCTGGCGGCTCGACATCAACATCCGGCCGAATACGTCCTAGACTCGCTGTCCCCTGTGACGACGGCGGAACGGAGATGCGAAATATGGCTGCAAAGACGGTCGGATTTGTTGGACTCGGCCTGATGGGCTTGCCCATGGCGAGGAACGTGATCCGCGGCGGCCACGTGGTGACCGGTTTTGACCTGGACCCGGATCGAATACGGGAACTACGCCAAGGGGGAGGCCGAAGTTCGGATTCCGCCGCGGGCGCCGCCGAAGGGGCGGATCTCGTCATCACAATGGTGCCGAATCCCGAGCACGTTGAGGACGCGGTTCTGGGACGGGACGAGATCGCGGAACGCATGCCGAAAGGAGGCCTGGTCGTAGTGATGAGCACCATCGATCCGTTTACAGCACGGAAGGTTCACAGTCGTCTGTCGGACCGCGGCGTTGAGATGATCGAAGCGCCGGTCACCCTCTCATCGACGGAGGCCGAGAACGGCACGCTGGGGATACTCGTCGGAGGTGACGAGGCGCTGTACGAGGACGCTCTTCCCGTGCTGCAGTGCATGGGTAAGGGGATCAAGCTTTGTGGTCCGGTCGGGGCTGGGTCGGCGGTGAAACTCGTCAACAACATGCTCGCGCTGTGCATACAGGTTTCTACCGCGGAGGCGCTGGTGCTCGGGGTGAAGGCGGGACCTTCCATTGACACCATGTACGAAGTCTTCCGGACCACCGCGGCTTGGAATAGACCGCTCGAGTCGGCCTATCCCGATTCGGTTTTCAGGGGAGACTACTCGCCCGGATTCATGTCGAAGCTCGCGCAGAAGGACCTGCGGCTGGCAACCGCGTATGCCTCTGAGTTGGGCGCGATCACCCCGATGGGCAACCAGGCTCACCACATGATGACCGACCCGTCACTGCGCGGCTTCGCCGACGAAAACGCCACCGCCGTCGCCAAGCTCTACGAGGAGGCTGCGGGAGTTAAATTGAGGCGTTAGATTCAGAGGAAGTTCTTTCCCGGAGGCTCGGCGCACAGCCGCGATTGGACGCGAGACGGCCATCTCAAAATTGTTCCCCGCCGGCATACATGGGCGTGGACGATCGCCTCAGCGTTGGGAACGAGCCTGAGCGGCTCGGAACGGCCGGCCGAATTTCCTTTTCCTATTTCCGGATCGACATCGTTTTGACTGGACAGGCGGCGATCCTGACGTTCCTGTCCGGACGCTAAATCTCGACGGACTGGCGGCGTCGGGCACGCTGTTTACCGACAACATCAGAAACTCACCGCATTGCGTGGCAGCCGCCTTGAACTTTCCGCGTTTTGATCTGGACCGAGTTCATGGATTGCGGGCGACGCAAACGACCGTCATGCCAAAAGGCACGGGCATCTTGGACTCGACCCACGCCCAGATCGGAACGGCGCGATCGAAGATTCGAAGTATGGTTGCGTTCGGCATGGATCGGCGCGTTATTCGCGACGACCAGTACCAAGCTGGCGCGCCGAGAAGGTTGGCGTACGTATTGTCGACGATGTCGAATCCGGCCTGTCTGACCTTCTCTTCGACCTCTTGGAGTGAGTAGCGCCGTTGGTGGCCGACCGCGCGATCTAGGGTTCCGTAAATGGCCATGAGGGCCGGCACGAAAAGAAAGAGAGTGCCCCCCGAGCGGAGCGCTTTCCGCATATTCTCGATCGCTGCCACGTCGTCCGGCACATGTTCGAGGACGTTTACGCATACCACCGTATCGAAGGCCCCCCGGGCGTCCCGATCGAGCCAGTCCTCATTCTGGAGATCGCCGCTGAGCATTCGGAAGTTCGGCAGCGCCCCGAACCGTAGCTGCAGCACTTCCGCTGCGTCCGCGTCAATTTCCAACGCGGCGACTTCTCGGCCAGCGACGATCCGGTCCGTCAATAGCCCAATCCCCGGCCCGACTTCAAGTACCTTCTCCCCCAGATGGGCGATCATCAGACCGAATATCCAGTCCAAATAGCGGCGAGCCTTAGCTATGCGAACGAGGAATCGTAGGTCGTCGTTCAGTTGGGATTCGTCGAGATCGGCCAGGGGCAGAGGTTTTACGGATGCCCGGTCGGCGATGTGCCCCGTTGCGCGAGGCGCCCCGATAGGCCCACGATGCCGGTCAGTCAATTACTGCGGAACCGAAAGTTGTGAGCTGTAGGTCGTTTGCGTTGACTTGGATACAGACGCGGCATCCTCGGTCGATGAATCGGATCATTCTAATGGCGCGGCGCATTGCTCGCCCGGGATGGCAAGCGTGTAAGCATCTTGAGCCCAGCGGTTATGTGGACCGGAGCGGCAAGCCCTCGGCTTGACGTGTTCCGCCGCTGAGGAGCGCCTGGATTGCCAAACCGGCGCCGAATATCCCTAGTGGAGCCCAATGCAGCGTCATTCGGTCGAATCCGCTCTCGAGGAAATATCCGAGCTTGTCGCCGAAAATGTCCACGTCGTAATAGACCGACGAATAATATTCGTGCAAGAGCACGAGCAAATTGCCTGCGATGAGCGCCGTCAGCGCCGCGCCTACTCGGCGTTCCCACACCAGCACAAGGATCAGTCCGGCCGCCGTCAAGGGGAATGTTAGGCTCCACCACTCCCAGAAGACGACCCGATTCAGGAAGTATTCGGATATCACGCCCACGCGGTTTAAATCGAACTCCCCGGTGACGAAATCCGAAAACGGGGCAAGCGCGAGATTGGCAAAGCCGCCCTCGATTCCCAGGACGAGGCGAGAGATTATCTGCCACGGGACCCATGCCAGAACGAAGGCGCCGAGATATATGGCGGCGCTCCGCAAACGTTCTGACCGCGCGAACAAAATCAATACAGCGAGATTGACGGCGAACAAGGCGGGCGCCTCCAAACGCACGAGGCTGGTGACTCCGATCAATGCCGCCGAAATCCACAGGGCGCCGCGATTCCCCCTCCTCACGTATTCCACCAAGTAGATGGAACTTGCCACGTACGCCGCGGCCATCGGTGCGTCGGCATAGGCGATGAATGTGTAGCTGAGGGCAAACGGGACCACAAGCACGGCCACTGCCACGAGTGTCCCGATCCACGCGGATCCTTGTCGGGCCAAGGCTCCCGCAACCACGGCCGCCAGCGAGCCCGCGAACAGTGGACCGATCAGCTTTACCGCCGGTTCGCCACCCAGGTCCAAGGCGCCGGCCATGAGGATCGGCAGACCGATGGGATAGTGCAAGTGCTCGCCCACCTCAAGGCCCCGCAACGAATTTGCGATGATGAGCCCCTCCGCTTTGCCGACCCAAATTCCCTGCGCGTCCCAGCCCAACACCGGCCAGCATGTGGCTCCAGCTGCCAGAACGGCCACGATTGTGACCAGCAGTGCTACACGCGGCGGCGGCAGGGCGCGAAACACGCCGCGGGTGATGGCGAACGCCCGGCGTCCGTACACTGTTTTTCGACGCGAGCGCCACTCAAAAAACACGATCGCGCCGGCGGCCGCCGCCACTGAAAACGTCAGCTGAACCCCGCCCCCGGGTGGCACTCCAGCAGCGTGCAGGATCTGCAGGACCCACGCCTGCGCGCCGAAGGCCAGCAGGAATCCGAGCCCGGCCATCTCGAGCTTTGAAAGCTTGGGATGGAGCGTGGCGGAGACCAGGCCACCGGCAAGCGACGACAGGATGATGGCCGCGAAATACAGGAGCATTCAGCGCCCCGGCAATTCGTAAAGGACGTACTCACCGCTAACCGTCAGGATCGGTCTTGCCCCTTGGAGTTCTCCACCGATGCGGGCGATGATGTGCGATGCACCCGACTCCATCGCTTCCCCTATATCCCCCGTCATCAGCCGCCGGGGATACAGGTAGTAACGCCCGACTATCTCCACGAACCCGCCCTCGTAGATCTTGGGGACCGCGATGAATGAGTCCTCACTCGTGCCTGCCTCAATCGCACGTATGAACACGAACGGATCGCGCATGTATCCGAGCCGCTTCAGTTCCGAGGAGAGGGCGAGCGGCCTTGGAGGAAACCCCAGACTTCCAGCGGGACCATACCGATTTCGCACCGACGTTCCTAAGCTCATACCGACGTGAACGACGACGAGCAACACCAGCGCGCCGGCGATGAGCCTACGTGGATGAAGCGCCACGGCCATGATCCGTCCGACCAGAGGCCGGACAGTGGATAGATTGGCTCTGATCAGCACGAGGAGACCAGTGGCGATCCTGTCTCTGATTACGATGGTGGGAACCATCGTCCTGATTCTAGCCACCGTCAGGATCGCAGAGCCTCCGGATCCCTCTCAAATTGGTGGCCGGAGTGACTTCGTAGTGGGGCCGATACACAGGAATGGCGCGCTCACGCAATGGATAGTCGCGGGCGGTGAAACCCTGGCATCTATCGCGATTCGCCCTGCGCCCAAGACGTCTCCCCGGGATCTGCGGTTCGGCGTGCGCCTCTTGGACGATCGGGGTGTGGAACTGGCCTCGTCGGGAGCCTCCGTTGCGCAGACCGGTCCTGACGGCTGGCTCGTCATACCGCTGATGCCGACACCCCTCACGGCCGGGCGACGCTACGGCCTCCAGTTGTCGGTACCGAGCCGAGAGGGAACGTACCTTTACGTCGATGCAACCGGGATTATATACTTGCCGCAGGTCAAGGTGGTGAGTAGTATGCGTTGGGACATACACCGGGCAGTGACTAGGTTGGGCAAATGCGTCGGTACTACGGAGGAATCCTCTCAGAAATCCCTGATGCGGCGAAGGGTGCACTCGTGATTGTCGAGGGCACAATCGCGTTCGTCGTGTTTCTCGCGCTGCTGTTCAATCCAGAGTGGGTTACGCATCTTGGTGATTGGGGCGGAGTGCATCGACTTTGGGCGGTCGTGCCGGTTGCTATTTTGTTCGTGCACCTACTATTTCGAGCTAGTTACCTGCGCTACGCTCAATTAGAAGCCGTGAACGATGACCTCAGAAAGCAGATTGATAACCTCTCTCAGCCGACGGTTGCCGTATTCAACGTCTCAGGTGCTAATGCACGACTCATCGGGAACCAAGTGACAACCTATGTGGAACCATCGGTGCTGGCCCGCCCGGAATTACCGGCGGGCGACCTGAGGGGCTTGGACTTTCGAATCGTGGATTTGGTGCAAGATGGAATGACCGTGCGCGGACGCACAATTGAAAGGTGCACACTCCGTGGTCCAGCGATGATCATACTGACTGAGGGCACGGAGCTTACAGGTTGTACGTTCCCCAATGGGACGCCAGAGGATGTCTATATCGCGCTTGACCAAGGGCAGACTCGGGTGCGTGGCGTTGTTGCTTTCGCCGGATGCTCAATTCGTGACAGCACGCTCATTAACGTCGGCGTGATAGGAGCACCGGACACGATTCGGCAATACCGAGCCTTGCCGCCGGTTACGCCGTGAGTTTCTTGTACTCCAGCGCATCGGCCCCCACCAGTTGGATCAGCGTGTCCCTGAATAGGTACGGGTTCTTGCGGTTGTTGAACCGCCACTCCAATTCGCCAAGGTACGCATCCAGATGCTTGGGGCTGACGTGATGGTAGGCACCCATGATCGAGCGTTTCAGCAGGCTCCAGATGTTCTCGATGCTGTTGGTGTGAACATCGCCCCGCACCCACTCTTCGGCACTGTGGTTCACCGTTTCGTGCCGCGTATCTTCGTCCGCGATCCCCTTATAGGCGGGCCATTCATCGGTGTAAATAGCTTCGGCGTGAGGGGCGACATGCTTCTCGATGAAGCGGTGAAGGGTCTTGCGGTCAACGCCCCTGACGACGCCAAGCTCAATGCGGCCGCCGCGCTGGAGAACGCCGACTACGATGGTTTTGTTGCCGACGTACCCGCGTCCCTTGCCGCGAGCCTTGCCGCCTACGTAGGTCTCGTCTACCTCTACGATGCCGCTGAGGAGCGGTTGGTGCCCATTGGCTTGCCCCATAGCCGCCCGGATGCGGTGGCACAGGTGCCAAGCCGTCTTGTAGGTCACGCCGATGGTCCGCTTGATTTGGTTGGCCGACACACCCTTGCGGGATTCGACCATCAGGTAGATCGTCGCAAACCATTTGCGGAGCGGAAGGTGGGAGTTATGAAAGATCGTGCCCGCCGTAACGGAGAATTGGTAGCCGCATGAGTCGCAATCGAACTGACCGCGCTTGTATATGCGAGACAGCTTCGCGCTGTTGCAGCGCGGGCAACGAGGACCGTCAGGCCAGCGCAAGTCTTCGAGAATCTCCAGGCACTTCTCGTCGCTGTGGTAGGTCTCCATCAGCTTTATCAGGTTCATTTGCTGTTTCACTGGAGCGCCCCTATGCCTAGGAAGAAGAAGCCGCGTGACATGACGACTGAGGAACTTGCCAAGCGCGTGTTCCCGAAGAAGGTCCGCGAACGCCTAAAGGAAGTCGCTCACGAAAAGGATGATCCCGAAGACGCTGACAATGGTAGTTCCAAAGGTTCATGCTCCAATAGTAGGGCACGGTGAACCCCGTGTCAAGTATATAATCCCGGATGCAACAAACTTTCGTCGAATCGGCTGGGGACCGATTGCCAGCGGCGGCCTGGACGTGAATGGCGCATACCACCCGGAGCAATCCATTCAAATTCGAATACACGGTGCGGGAGGATTTAGGGCGGCCGCGCACATGCTTGTCGAGGCTGCGCGGAGTGCGCCCGCTGCCGCGGGGGCGCTGTTCGTCGCGTGGCTGGCCTGGCTTGTGACGATTGCGTCATCCTTGAGGCCACTGGTCGGGCGAAGGGCAGGGTTATGGTCGTCGGCGATGGTCGTCGTAGCCTCGGTATCGCTGGCCGGTGGCACCGGGGTGGCCGCCATCGCCTGGCTCCTGGGTTGACTCAACCCGAAGGCCGGCGCTGGCCTGACGCGTCTTGGGGATCTGCGAAATGGGCGAGCCCTCATGCCAGCCCGATCTTGGGACCATCTCGTCCGTCCGATGAGCGAGACAACCACGCTCTGACGGCGAAGTGAACAGCCGTCGAATCCAGCTTTAGCTTCGAACCGGCGGGTCGGGGCGGTCGATCCGCAGCGAACTGGCATATCGGTATATGAGAATCCCCACGGCCAGGACCCACAGGCGAAACAACTGCAGCCGAATGTCGCCGATCAATGGCAGGGGCTCCCCAGCCGCAGTGAAGATCTTTGAGAAAAGCTCCAGCCAGGCGGGAATCGCCACGACGAACGATGCCCACGCAAACCATTTGGGGAAAGTGGCGCTTCGAAGGACGGCGAAACCAACAAGAAGTGCGCCGATACCCGATCTCAGGGCAAGCGACAGGTCACTGGCGAAATTCTGAACTGGCACAATCGAATCATAAGAATCGATTAGCCCAGTCCGTTGCGCGTCCGCGGCGGTTCCGGTGAATTCCGGAACGATCGCGTAAAGGATTCCCAGGTCGATCGCGCGAACCAAAGTGGACAGAACGGCCCCTGCCGATATCGCCGCAAGCGCAAGCGGAGCCACGGACCCCGACGGTTTGACCATTCGGTAGGCGCCAAGCGCCGCGACAATAAGCAGTGCCATTCCGGTGATTTGAATCCAGTTGAATAGGACAAGCGACCCCTGTCGAAGCCCCAGCGCGGCGATTTCCTGCCAGACAGCGTTTATTTCAGGATTGATTCTCGATATGTCATCCAGCGCGTCGTCGCGGATTCTCGTGCTGATAAACCAAAGTATCGGAGCGAGAATTCCGCTTGATCCGGCGGCGAAGTAGAGAATCCTTCGCATAGGAAAGCCGGCGAAAATATCCATCTCCCTTTTGTCTGGAGAGCGGTGCGTGCCGTTTTTAGCCTAATTTCACATCCGCGACAACCGGTCCGGTGGTCTACCGGAGGGAATGCTGCGTACTTCCCAACGGCGGCTGACAGGTCCGACCGACCGGGGCGCGGACTTCACAGCGGCGTGAGTCGTAAGATCGAGGCGAGACCACACCCGTGATTCGAGGACTAAAACCGCCCGGTTCACGGGCTTTCTTCTTCTACCGCTGACCGAATTCCTACCTTACTTTTAGAATTCCCTTTGCGACGGACTCTCCCGGGTGTCGCAGGCGACGACCGCTGGTCGTGCGTTGGAAGAATCAGGATCGGCCGCGACGGGAGATCGGCGGCGGCGGGATTCGATTACGTCGGGCCGGATACTGACGGTTGTTGATGCGATGCCATCAAGGATGGAGCTCCTACTCGATGACCCGTGAAAGGGCTGCGGCAAGATTAGGACCACTTCGTGGCGTGCGATTCGAATCCTGGAGCGGTTGCCGCGCGCGTAACGCACAGGACGACCCCCGGGCCTCATGTTAGGGGCGCGGCTGCGGCGGCCCGGATTGCCGAAGATCGCCTTCGGGCTGTTGGCTCTGGTGTTAATCGCAGGGCTCGTAGTTGTCGAACTGCAGCACAACAACTGCGTGAAGCAGACCGACGCCGCAATCGAAGTGCTGGAAGAGGCTCGGGAGACCCACCTGCCTTGGATCCGTCATTTGGGCCAGAGTCTGCCGGGCGCGCCCGAGGTCGGGGATATCTCTTTTCACCTCAAAGTCGTGATGCAGTACAACAATGCCCTGAAAGCCCTGGATTCGGCGTGCAGCTTTATGGGCGCCTGACGGGGAACCGTCTCACGCTGACGCATTCGCGATGTGATGCCGCGATTTTCCACAGGATCTCACTATTCACACCGCTGGCGACCGGGCGCCCGTGTTGTCATGCAGATACTTGGCCACGCTCAGATCAGTACGACAATGGAGAATTGCGCCCACGTCGCGCCCGACCTTGACCGCGAGGCATTGGAGCGCTGCGCGTCGTTGATTTGAACGACTTCCTAGGCAGGTTGCTGTCAGAATAGATTCCAGGCTTCCTCGGGGCAGCAGGTTACGGGTGCGTTCGACTTTGTAACCCCCCATAGCTCAGAGGATAGAGCAGTGGTTTCCTAAGCCGATTCGAGGGGTTCGCCACCGTCCATAGCCGTCTGTCCAAACCTGAGAAATCCCAATTGGTGTCCGTATCGGTTCGGTGCCGTTGCTGTCAGTCCGTCGGCGTTGCTGTCACGATTGCTGTCAAATCGGGTTCGTTGCCGGAGCAAATGACGTAGCCCTTCCCTCGGTTGGATAGCATTGTTCAGCCCCTCGCCAAATTATGCTTCGCTTCCGATAAGCGACCGAGCGGATCTTGGGCTGCCAGCCATTACTCCCGGTTGCAATCATTCTTCTGGCGAAGCCGCGATAAGCAGCCTCGCCAACTCCAAGAATTGGTCATTGTTTACGCTGGAGTACCTAATCCGGAGAGGTCTCGTCAAATTGTTGCCGGTGTCGGCGCGATGTACTACCACGAGCTCTTGGCTGGGGTCGATCAGGAGTTTTTGGCCTCCGGTACCGGAGGCCAAATAGGCTCCATTACCCAACCAGGCAGGATGACCGATGATTCGCCACCACGAGTAGCCGTAGCCAAACTGATTTGAGATTGAGTACGGCTCGATACTCTCCCGAATCCAGTCTGGCGGAATTATCTGCTGGCCGTTCCACTGACCTTCCTGTTGGTAAAGGACACCGAAACGAGTCAGGTCCCGCGCACTGATCCGGAACCGATAGGCCGGGTGCATGGACTCGTCGGACGACTCGTACTTCACGTGTCTAGCTTCAAAGTCCTGCATGCCGATTGGGTCAGCGATCCACTGTTTGAAGGCCTCACCGATTGCGAGCGCGGTCTGCTGTTTGAAGATCGTTCCCAGGGCGTTGAAGCTCCAGTTGTTGTAAAACAAAAAGGTCCCCGGTAGATGAGTGCCCGGGGCAGGAAGATCGCCCTCAGGATTGACATAGTCGTGGTAAATGCCAGAACGCGACTGTAAAACGTGCACTACACGGGCCTGTTTCTCCTGTGCGGACAGCGGTGGATTTTCGTCGTCGATGCCCAGTTCTTCAAGGGTGCTGCTTAAATCTATTAGACCCTCCTTCACCGCGATGCCGTAGAGGGCGCTCAGGAGGCTTTTGCGCACCGAGTGGCTGTCGGTTCGCTGGTCAGTCTTGCCCCACTCGGCAACGAGCTGCCCATCCATGATGACGATTACGGACGTAGAGTTCAGCTCCCGGGCGTACTCCAAGGCCATGTTGAGCAGTTCAGGTGACCAACCGGAAGGTGAAGGGAAGGTGGTCCTCAACAATGCTTGTTCGTCGGTCTCGACGATTTGGCTTGGGACAGCCAGGATTGCCGTTGCGACGACCCCGAGCGCGGTGAGAGACGTCGCCGACCATACAAATGTCACAGCGCCGACGCGGCCCCTTCTTGTGATCAACGGGACTATGAGCCAGAGCAGCCCAGTTGCAGCGGCCAAAAGAGGAAGTATGAAACCGATCAGTATGAGAGACGAGGTGAAGTCACCGGTCAATGCGGCGAGCGCGGTCCCCGGGGAGGCCAGGAAACTAAGCGTGATAAAGCCTCCTACCACCAGCGCCATCATCGTCGGTCTTAGAATTACCCAGGTCCTTGAGGCACCGCTACGCAAACCAGATGCAATCAGCAGGACGGTGGCCACAAGGATTACGACGAAGCTGTCCGCCAAAATGAAAATCCCGACGGAGTCCGAGATATTTCAAGCGCCGCCGGTGATGAGACCTAGCACAGCAAGGGGGACTGCTGCTACGGCTACGATAAATGACCAGCGCAGGTTCAGTACTCTGTAGCGGTGGACAGTGTTGCGGCCGAGGCCGAGCGATGCCAGCCCATTGAGACTGGCGAAAAGACCCAGCGAACCTATGGCCAGCATTGTGACGCCCAGATAAGTCACATTAGGCTCGAGCTGCTAACTACCGACGTACCAGACTAGAAAGAATAGAACCGCTCGGAGAAGAGAGCTAATCGTCGCCGGTTGCCGCCCTTAGCCGCGATTCCATTGGCAATTCATTGGCAAAAATAAGCCGGAAGCATGTCCACAGCGACCGCATAGGACCATACCTAATTATTGGGCTGCCCAGACGTAGTTTTCTTGTCGTTAAAAGTCCAAGATGCGCGCGGGATCGGCGGTACATTGAACGTGTTTTGGTCGGCCGGGTTTCTGCGGAGAGATTCCTACCATAGGGCGGGTTCCCGCGCCTGGGAAACGCGTATCAATTCATGCTCTGCCGCGTCCCACTGTCGGAAAGGATCGACAAGCCGTTCCGCCTGATATTCAGAAAGCTCGATTTGCTTCCCGATCGGCCAACGGTCGACACACAGTACTTCCATAATTCGGTCCTGGGCGCCTCCCAGTAGCTCTGCATATTCGATCTTTAGTTTCTCTAAATCGCGATCTGTCATTTGGTTAAGTTGTGCCGTCGACCAGCTCCGGACTTCGGTGCGACGCGGAAGATACTGTGTTTCGGCATTGAGGGTCTGCATTGAATGAGGATCCTTTCGCGTTGCCCGCTGCCAGCACCAGCCCGACGGAATTACGGTTGCGATATCACCGTCTGGCGTCGTCGGTCGCGGTGTTGACCGCCGCCGGTCGAGCGCCCCTAACTTGAGCGCCGTGCCTTGAGCTTCCGGTCACGTCGCAGCCACCCCTAGTATCGGCAGAAGTGTCGGCTTCATTGCCCGAGAAGCCGATTTAGTTGATTGCGTCTGGGTATTTCCAGCAGCAAAGTGATAGCGCGGGGCAACGACATCCAGCCACATAGCCCATAGCGGGGACCGACACAAACCAGCCTCATAGCCGAGAACTCACTCAGCCCCCTGCTGCAGTTTGCCAGGTATCCGAGACCTTCGACACACCTTAACTCGCCCTTATGGGTCATAGATTAGCTCGGCATTGTGAAGGGGGGCCGGTGGTTCGGTCTCTGAAGACTCTCGAAAACTAGCCCAGCTCTTCAAACTCAATGACTCGAACCCTGGCCGCGCAGGCCGCTAAGTCTGTGTCGCCACATCCTGCTGCGTTCCCCGCGCCAGCAGCCAGACGCCTACTGCGAGGAGCCAGACCAACGCACCCAGTATTCTTACCATCCCGATGAGATAAAACACCTCGATCACGAAGGGGCGCTGGCTTAGCCAAATGGTGGGCATCACGATTGCGGATGCGATGCCCAGCCATCCCATCCAACGAGGCAGGGCTCCGCTCCTGGTAATAACGGCGCTGAAAGTCAGCAAACTCAGAGGCAGGAACGTAAACGCCCCAAAGAACCAGGCGAAGACCTGGAGCATCGTCATGGCCCGCGCACTTGAGAGGAGTACATCGACGTTCGCAGCCGAAGCCGTCTCATACTCCTCCGCGAGATTGACCATCGCGCCTCCCGCGACGTTCGCCATGACGAACGTGAAGCCCAGCGCGACCAGCCCGAGTGCACCCACTAGCGCTAGGGCCGCGTCAAAAGGCCGGAAGGCCAAATACATCATGGCAGCCAGCACCAGGACCAGGACGCTGCTCACGTGCAGGGCGACGAGAGCGAGAAATTGAGTGCGCGGATTCTCCACGACGCCTTGAAACGTCGTTGAAAACGACTCTGCCGTAACGTCTAGGAGGGTTGTAGCCATCGACAATACGGTGGCAACGGCCAAGCCGATTAGCAGGATGCCGGAAACGCGGTCAACGCCAGTCTTGGAAAGCACGGTGCACCTCCTTGTATCTGAATGACCATGCCAGCCTGGGAGTGCACCGGCGAATCGTGCGCCGCCGGTCGCCGCCGTTACCCGCAAGTCCATTGGCAATTCATTGGCAGGAATAAGGGGCAGGCCGGCACCCTAACCCCCGATCCGCATTCTTAGGTCGCGAGGGATGGCGCTGAGACGTTAGATTGTCGATTGAGTAATCACGTTCTAACGGTGGTCTACACAGTCCGGGTGGACGGCGACAATGTGAAAATCCCGTGCAAGCCGTTCCAGAATATGCCCGTGGTCCTTTTTCGCCGACCCGAGCTAGCCGCTTGACGCGGTCCCGATGTCCGATAGCTGTGCTGGGAGCTTAGGACGCCGGAATCCGAACATCAGTTCCGGGCGGGTAACACATCTGGGGACCGTCCGGGAACAGTCCGGAATCAAGCAGTCGCTGGTACGGGTACATATTCTCATCGGTAGCCTGTCGCCAACCCTCAACGAATTGAGATGAGACTCGAATGTCATTCTCGAAGAGATCGACGAACGCCCGTTTTAATTCATCTTGCAGATAGTCCACCCAGCACGTCTTGTCGCGATAGAAGCGGTGGTCGTTGAACGAGAAATTGAGTTCCAGATGATTGTTGCTCATCCCCGTCGCCATGGCGTTACGGGCAATGAGTTGTCCCGTTGTGACGGCATCACCCAGGCCAATACCCGGCTCCAGAGTGATGTGCTCATACAGGAAAACCCAGCCCTCACCCTGGCGGTCCCCGGCTTCGATGAGCAGAACGACCACTTGGCCCGGCCGGAAATCTACAGAGGGTTCAACGGAGATGATCGTGCCATCGGCGACCGCATAAATCGGGGCTTGGCCGACTAGCGGAACGTCGATGCCGCCATGGCCCAGGTCCGAGCGGTCCACTGATTTGCGGACAAGACCGAAGGGACTGAGGAACTCTCCCGCATCGTATACAACGTCCTCAAGATCCAAGGGGAGGGCCAGATTCGACGGTGGCGAACTCGACGTGGACGATGTGGGAGTGTGGGTCGGCGACCCGGACGGTAAATGCGAGTCGGATGCGATGGGCGGGTCGATGCTTGATCCGGTCCAGTAGACAAGACCGTCGGCTGTCCACGCCCAGTGGTTCCATCCATCAGTGAACGTGGGCGTGTTGGTGGCATTTCTGTAAAAGGCCAATCCCGTTGTCGTCTGCTGCAACGCGTCCTCGTTCTGAGGGTTTGCGTGTTCGCATTCGACCGGTTCACCCATACTGTCACCGAGTAACGATTTCAGATGAGCGAAGCCGAAAAGGAACTCAGGATCTTGGCCTGAAGCACAAAATGGGGCAGCGTTGAGCGGTGCCGTAAATACGGTCACCATCAGAGCAAAAAGCGCGAGCACAGGCAGTAGTGGTCTCATCATCCCCCTGCTGCAGTTTGCCATGTATCCACAACTCTCGACACCGTGAGATCGCCTGTACGGTGCGCAGAGAAGGCAGTTTTCCACCGCATTGGCGGACTCGGACCTTTTAGCGCTGAATCGGGCAGAATCGAGAGCAATCTAACTGGGTAGGAGGGGGTGGTCGTGTTAACCACGGACCTTATTCGGAGTGTGCTGCAACGACTATTCGCCCTCGAGGTTCCCAATGACGAATACAGCCAACGCGTACGTGGGGTGATCGAGGCCGCGTTCGCCAAGCATCCCAGCCGAATAGCCGCCGTGTTCATTGAGTCCGTACAGGCTGACGGACCTGCACCAGGATACTTCGACGCCGTAGGCGATATTACCCAGCGAAATGGCGCCGTCTTCGTTCTCGACGAAATGAAGACCGGGTTTCGATACGCACTGGGTGGCGCTCAGGAGCACTACGGAATCGAGCCTGACTTGACTGCGTTCGGCAAAGCCATGTCGAACGGATATCCCGGTTCCGCAGTCGTCGGACGTCGAGACGTATTTCAATCCGTCGAACCGTACATGGGGGCTACATTTCATGGTGATGGACTCTCGATCGCGGCCGCTCTCGAAACGATCCGCCGACTGAGACACGATAACGGTATAGCCCATTTATGGCATATTGGTAGACGGCTGAAGGACGGCCTGAATCAGATTTTCGGGTCTTCCGGGAGCAAGCTTCGTGCCGTTGGTGATCCGCCTCTGCTGCGCGTAGCCCCCCTCGATCCGGAAGACCCTCTGGACTCCGACTTCTGCTCTCTAATGCACTTGGAGGGCGTCTATATCCTTCGCGGGGCAGCGTTCACGTCCCTCGCGCATATCGATGCGGATGTGGACGAATCACTTGCGGCCGCCGAGCGTGTGATGGCTAGAATGGCGTCCTGAAACCTCCCTGCGTCAAGATGCCTACCTGTCAGGGTTGTAGGAACGCCTGCCGCTGACTAACAGGCCGAGCTGGTTTTCCTTCTTCGCTTGATCAACCGCCTCTTTGGCCTTTTTCCGCTCTTTGGTGGTTCCCGCGGAAATCACCACATAATCGTCCGACCTTCGGTACCGATGGACGAATATAGGTCTGCGGGTATCGGAGTGATTCTCCTGAGAACCGTGAATTGTATTCACATGGAAGAAGATGACGTCTCCAGCCTCACCTGTGATCGACACAGCGTCAGTCCACGACCAGTCCTGTTTATCAAATCCAAGGTGGCTAAAAGTATCAGTGTGCTCCAGGACCCCGAGCCGGTGAGATCCTGGGACCACGTAAAGGGCGCCTTTGTTTAGATCGGTGTCGACCGCGTAACA
Source organism: Chloroflexota bacterium (assembly GCA_963663595.2). Lineage (GTDB taxonomy): Bacteria > Chloroflexota > UBA11872 > UBA11872 > VXNJ01. Next base: position 2,101,221 of record CAXXGZ010000003.1, read on the forward strand.
AAGAGCCGCGAGCGGCCCGTCGTATTTGTGTTCGAAATAGGCGGCGTCTTGATGCAATTCCTTGGGATGTCCACCAACAGGCTCCTTAACGATAACCTGACCATTATTGAAGAATTCGACATCAGGCCCCAAGATCGCCGTGACAATCGACAGCAAGACCACGTCCAGGGCTGAACGAAAGAAAGCCGCGCTTTTCGTGTAGTCGCATGCCACCACCATTACCTGCTTGTCGCGAACGTAGTTTGGTGGCGCCGGAAGAAATAACGTTCCGTTGGGCACCGTCCAGCCCTCGTCCGGCACTCTTTCCGCCAGATGGAGCATGCCGATCGATTCATCCGTTATTGCGTCGATGTCGTCCCGGACTTGGTCCACATACCGACTCATTAGGCCCCGGACAACGAATGCTCCATAGTCTTCATAATCTCGGACAATCTTCTCGAGATCCAACGAGTCGGCCGAGTGCTCGATATCCGACACTTGGACTTTAGGAAGTTGATCTTTTGCGACTGCCACGTCAGTTCCTCCGGGTTCGAGTCCTATGGGTCTTGAAGTGCTCCCAACAAATCGTCGTCACGTCATCTTAGGTTGCGACGCCCACCCTTGCCTCGATAGTTATGTTTGGGCACTTGATGGGACGTGGATGGGTTGGTCAAATTGTGCCGCGAATGTTTCGAGCGTATTTACGATGATAGCGACGGCGGAAGCTCCCCGCGGGACCCGGGACGAGTGAAACTTGACGCCCGCCTCGCATGGGCGGCAAGCGCGGCGGCAGGACTGCTCGTACTTGCCCCGGTGGTGATCGTGATCGCCCTGGGCGCGTACGGATCGTCGATTGGCGGACAGCCAATCGACGCTAATGACACTGGCGCCGTAATGAGCATTCAACCGGCAAGTGGTCGGGCAGACTCGCAGGTGACTGTAAAAGGCCAAAGGTGGCCGCCGCGATCGGAGATCGATCTCTATTTGAGTCGCGGGAACGAAGCTGAATCAACTCCCTTCGTCCGCATCGCGAATGGCGTGACCAGCAGAAAAGGCGGCTTTTCCTTTTCGCTTGCATTACCGGCCGCATTGTCAGGCCCACAAACGGCCTACTTCCTACTCCGAGCGGAAGTGGTGACGCGATCTGGGACGGTTGAGAGCTTCGCTACCACCGACTATCGGATCGAGCCGTATCCAAACGAGCTCACCGTTCACGTTATCGATTCTCGATCGGCCAGCTCCATCGAGGGTGCTCATGTCGAACTGTCCAGCTCATTCGGCGGTTCGCCGCTGAAGCTGGTTACGGGCACCAGCGGGGTAGCGCGCTTTTCAAATCTTCGGCCGGGCGTGTGGTCCGCGAGTGTTCGGCGCCTCAACTACAGACGAGCCTCGACCACGATAGAGTTGAACTCCACGGGGCGCGCGGTCCTATCGATCCCGATTGCCGCCCAACGACAGCGGCGCCTATATCTGCCCGTTTTCCATTTCTACGCCGGGCCTGCAGCCACTGTGGCCGGGATTGATTGGGCTTCGGGCCTGCGCTCCGATGCCACGGTAAGAACCGGCGACTGGGATCCCAAGATCCCGGTGGAGCCTTCATCGAGGACGGTTGTCTTTTCGGTGCCATTAGACATTGGTGGCGCAGACCGTGCGGATGGGCAAGGGGGATCACGGCAACTTCAAACGATTCTGTACCTACTCCGGCAAGCGGCACTAGGCAATACGGGATCTTCGGACACGTTCTCACCCGCTCTGATTTACATCGGACGCTCCGCCGAAGGCGAAACGCTGGTCATGGTCAAAAGAAGGGACGCCGCAGGGTCGTTTCGGTTTCAAGCAGTCGACAGTCGAACCGGAAATGTAAGGGTGCTCCAAGAGCATGTGTCCGTAAACGACGCCTCCCCTGTTTTATCCGATGACGGTCTGCGATATTTCTTGATTGACCGATCGACGCGGGAGCTTCTGTCAATTGATCTGGGTTCCGGCAAGACGGTAGGGAGGGCTTCGGGCACCCCCTCTCAGGTTACGAAGGTTGCGCCCGGTCGCTCGGGAGACGAAGTCTTTGTACTAGCTCAGAGCGGAGAGGTGTTCAGGGCCGATTTTGAGACTGGCAACACTGAGGGACCACTCGCTGACGTTCCTGGCGCTACCTCGCTTTCCGTCAGCAGCGACGGGCGCAGGCTGTTCCTTGTCGGGCCCGGACTGAACTCGTTGGTCGTTCTTGACCTCGATGCCCGTGGCTCATTCCGGCTCGTACCGGCCCAGACGCCGGCGACTTGGGTCTGGGCCGACCCCGAGGGTCCTTATGTCTACGTCGGTTCAAACAACTTTGAAGAACTGATCTTGATTGACGGCGATTCCCTGGAGCTTGCCGGGCGCATCACGTTCGCGGGCGAGGTGGACGGGTAGTGGGACCATTTTCGCGACCAACCGGTATCACTCGGTTCAATGTCGGTCAGGTGAAGAAAATGCGCTCGACGGAGAGTCATAGTTTCGTTTGCTCGTAGTTGCCTTGCGGACCCGAGTCGGCTTAGCTACGGATTGAGTTCGGCCAAGCGTACTAACCGCTGTACGCTTCGCGACTATAGGGGACGCGAGGATGCCAGATACAACGATGACGTTTACACGGTTGACGCGTGCTCAGCGCGAACGCTGGGACCGCGACGGGTATCTCATTCTCGAGAACGCATTGTCAGCCGCCGAGGTCGACGTACTCGTTGGCGCCATTGAGTTGCTAGACGAGGAGTCTCAAAGGAAAGGTCGGGACCCCAACGAGTATTTCATGATGCCCAATGTCATCGAGCGAGACGACGCCTTCTTGGACCTTATCGACCATCCGAACCATCTCGGCGTAGTTATCGATCTACTGGGTGCGAATATTCAGCTCATAGCCTCGGAATTGATGCTCCGACCGCCTACGCCCGAACCTGGAAGTCGTTGGCACGAGGACGGTCCAAAGCCGTATCCGTTTCCCCACGCGAATGGGCTCACGCCGCTGCTGCACGTGAAGATCGGCTGGTTTTTGACGGACATAAACGAGCAGGACATGGGCAATTTGGTGCTTCTACCCGGTAGTCATGTAAACGGATTCCCAGCTGCAGTGCCGGGCTCCTGGACAGGCACGTCTCCAGCGCGGTTTCGAGCGGTAGCCGAGATCGACAAACAAATTCCAGGCGCCCGCCAGATCACAGTAAATGCGGGTGATGCGGTGCTCTTTCACAATGCGCTGTGGCATTCGGTGGCGCGAAACATCTCAAATGTGCGGCGTAAGAATATCTACTATGTTTACGGGCCGCTTTGGACACGACTCATTGATCGCCAAGAAACTTCGCCGGAGCTGATTGCCCGATCGAATGCAATTCGTCAGCAATTGCTCGGTGCATTGGACGACCATTCCGGCGGCCTCCATCCGGGCGAGCAAGGGGCGCCGCTGGTGCGTGCGTTCGAGCGAAAAAGCTACGAGGAGGTCTGGGAGGACCAGGTCGCGAAGCGAATCCGCGAGCGGCCGTCGTAGAAGGCCACAGCCAGATTTCGCTCAGCGATGTGGATTGGCGTGGAGCGAGAGCGGGTTCAGATCGGCTCGGTCACGCTCGCACAGGTAAACAATCGCCGAATTCATCGACAAACACGCCAGCCGGCGGCGCGGGCACGTCAGTAAGTGGCCTTATGTATGAAATATAGGGGTTCTGGACGTGATCGAGGATACGGCGCTGGCGACCGACGTAAACGTCTCGTTGCGCTCCAACTCGGCACTGGAACGAGTAAATCTCCAGCCTCAGGATGTCGATTTGGAATTCACCTTTGAGGGCGGCTACCTCCGCAGAACCGTTCCAGAGATTCGAGGGAACCAACTCGTCGAAGTCGATTAGGAGCCGTGTGCGGACGCCGGTGTCGCATCATGTCGTGAGGTGCCAGATGGCAAAACGCGCCGCTCCGATCATCACCGAGGGAAGCGGCGCTGCCGCCGCGAGCGCTAACTCTTCGGCTGCATCCAGTATCCCAATGTCGCCCCGCCGTCCACTGGCAAAGCAATTCCGGTGATGGACGAAGCGTCATCGTCGGCGAGGAACAAACATGCGGCGGCGATCTCCTCCGGTTCGGTCATTCGGCCTATCATCTGGAACTTGAGCACCTCGTTCCGAGCGGCGTCCGGATCAGCCTGAAGTTCGAACCACTCCCTCATCATCGGGGTGTCAACCACTCCGGGGCATATGCAGTTCACCCTGATGCCTGAATGAGCCAGGTCGATAGCCAAGGCCTTCGTAAGAGCGATTACGCCGCCCTTCGAAGTCGTATACGCGATGCTTTCCCCCTGTCCGACAAGCCCAACCATGGACGCGATGTTGACGATCGTGCCGCTGGTTGCTTTGAGGCCGGGCAAGGCGTACTTACAGGTTAGGAAATAGCCAGTCAGATTGACTGCCAGGACTCTGTCCCACTCCTTCTCCGACGTGTCCTCTATTCGAGTAGCGCTCTCCACGGCCGCGTTGTTGATCAGGATGTCAATCCGGTCATAGGCGTCCTCCGCAGCCGCCACGATCCCACGCACGTCGGCGGATCGCGCTACATCAGCCTGGACAAACAGGGCCTTTCCGCCATCGGCGCGAATCTCTTCGGCTACCGCTTCTCCGGCTTCGGAATTTATGTCGCAGCCAACCACTCGGGCGCCTGCTGCCGCGAACGCCTTGGCACAACTCCTGCCGATTCCCCTGCCGGCGCCCGTCACCAACACCGTGCGGCCGCTGACCGCCACGTTATGACGGCCGCGCGAACTCCGATAGACCGATTGCTTCAGTCATCGGAAATCGAAATCGTCGGATGAATCAGGACCTTAATCGCTCCGGTGAGAACGTCTCCCGACATTGCGGCCGGCAGATTCTCAAGCTGAATCTTATGGGTGATGATCTCGCGGTAGAGATCAAGATCCCATCTCCCTGAACTCGCTAGGCTAAGAGCTCGCGCCACGTACTCGGGTCCAAGCAATGCCTTTGCGCCGACGACGCTGAACTCCTTACTAATCAGGCGATTGAAATTGGCGGTGTGATCACCCGTCAATCCGACGAACGTGATTTGTCCACCTTTGGCTACCACCTCGAAGGCTACGTCGGCCAAAGATCTGCTGCCGGTCCGAACTACCGACGATGCCGCAACAAGGCAGACATTCGCGCCGCTCCCACCAGTTATTTCTTGAACCTCCTCGACCACGTCGGTCTCGGCCGGGTCGATTGTCGCGGTGGCTCCGAGTCGGACGGCCATGTCCCGTCTGGACGAAATCGGGTCGATTGCCACTAGAGTATCCGCCCCCGCCAGCCGCGCTGCCATCACGGCGGTAAGACCTACTTGACCCTGGCCAATAACCGCCACGGAGTCTCCAGGTTTGATCGGCGAGCGCTCAATGGCGCGTAGGACGGTTGGTGGAATACAGCAAAGCAGGGCGCCGTCGTCGAATGAGATCTCGTCTGGCAGCCGGGTGAGAACGTATTCGGGCACGCGCATGTAGTCGGCCCACGATCCGTCTATGTCAATGCCAAAGTGAAGCTGATTCGCGCACAGATTCAATTTACCGCGGAGGCAGTACTCGCACTTCCGGCAGTGAACTCCCCAGGGACCGGTCACGCGATCGCCAACGTCAAATTGGGTGACGCCACGGCCGACTTCAACCACACGCCCCGCGTATTCGTGTCCCTCCGTAACGACGTCCGACGACGAAATTGTGTGGCTGCCGTGTATGCGCTCGAGGTCCGTCCCGTCCATTGACGACGCGATCACCTGGATTAGGACTTCCCCATCGCCGATTTGCGGCACTGGCAAGTCTTCAACTCGCTGGTCTCCGACGCCGTGAAGCCGAATTGCTTTCATTCGGCCCGACCTTTTAGTCTTTTCCGCACTCGCCGAGGCGACTATGGCCCGTCATTTTGAAACTTGATCGAAGCCCCGGCGTAAAGCTCGAACGCCGGAAGCTCGAAGCTGAGTATCCCGTCATTGTGGGCCCAGTCGAGCGGTGTTTCATCGGGGATCAGGACGATCCTTTCGGGTTTCTCGCACCTTATCCTGGCCGGAATGGGTCCGACTCGCGGCAGCCATTCCATGACGGGCACAGCCTCCTGCCGCTTTTCGGCGTGGAAGTTCACCAATTGCAGTAACAGGTCCTCACCATTTCGCCGCAGCGACACCTCGACCGACGGAGGACAGTCCACCTCCAGCTTCCGCCGCTCCGGCGGTGTCACAAACTCCAGACACCGCCTCGCCAGGTGTTTTAGGTCCGTTACGTTGTCCCGCCCGTACGACGCGAAGAGGTCGGCGGCAATGTATAGAGCCAAACCCGCTCCAAACCGATTCACCGTTATACCGGGCAGATCGCTCTTCGACCCCGGCGGTGGGGTATCGCGCGTCGTGTAATACCGTTCGGGCTCGTCTTCAGCCTCCAACCACGATCCGATAGGCTCAACCAGGGCGCCCAGCAGTTCGGCGCCAGCCAGTCGGGTCTGGAAGCCCGAGCCCACCACGGACAAAGCCATGTCGTGAAATCGACCGCCCTCCAGCAACTCCATTCCCGCCCGAAGATACACGTTGCGATATGGCAGCGAGCCGCCCATTTCGATGCCCAGCACGTCGGCCAGCGCCGAACCGTCTAAGGGTCGATTCTCTCCATCGCGAGTCGCTACCCCGCCGGTGGCCACCAGTCCTCCGCCTCCCCGGACGAACTCCCTTATGCACGCGACCGTACTCTCTGGCAAGCTGGTCTGCTCCGGCATTACAACAGTCGAGTACCCATCGATCGTCTTCTCCAACGTGGACTGGTTGACGATATCGAAATGGACACCGCTTTCTACCAGCGCGCGATGGGCGCCCCGAATGTGATCTGGCGGCCAGTAACCTCCGTCCAGCGGGGCCTTGGCCCAATGGCTTGTGCTGCAGTGCAGCAAGGCCACGTAGGGCTCGGACCTCGACCCGAGAGTGTAGCTTTCACGCTCCTCGACGAACTCGAATACGTCTTTGATCGCCTCGTACACCGCCGGCACAAGCGAGCCGTCCGCATACGGCTGATCCGTCATGGAGACGGTGGAGCCGACGATGAGGTTGACCGCGCACTCCTGCTTTAACGCCACCGTCGGCCGCAGAGCGTAGTCTCCCCAGCCAAGCGACGGTGGGTTCTCCATCTCAAACGGCATGCCCAGCGTGGTGAAATAACGCCCGAACATGCTGAACGTGAGCGGATAAAACTGCCCGGGGTCCCTGAATAGGAAATCGACGTAAGGCGATACGGGCTCCGGGAACCCCACCCCATACGCGGCGTTGGAACCCAGGGCGATGCCCGGGCGTACGGCGTCCAGCGTCTCACGCACCTTGCGCTCTAACTCCTGGTTGTGCCTGTTGCGCCACATACGGTACGTGAAGGCCAGCGGGTCGTCGGGGTCTTTGGGTATCTCTTCGCCGGTCTCCTTCCGAAAGTCCCGCTTGCAAAACCGGCAGTAACAGGACTGTGCGACTTGCCACGTAGCCATATCAAGAAGGTACCCATCCACCGGGTAACGCTCTGCGATCTCGGCGATCTCCGGCAGCATCACCTTTTCCGTGTAGGGGGTATTGATGCATGGCGAGCCCCCGATGCCACGCTCCTTCACCCACGCGCCGGGGCGTGCCCGGCCGTGCCGGTCTCGCATTTGCCAGGTGGGATGGTTTAGTCCCGTATAACGGTCAACTCCCACGCTGTAGTAGGCGATAACCTTCAAGCCGCGAGCCTTCGAGGCAATGGTCATGTCACCCGCGTAGTCCCAGGTTAAGTGAGGATGGCGGCGGCCGATCTCCGTGAAATACGAGCAATTGCCGTAGTGGTCTTTGAAAAAGAATCCAATAGCCTGGATGCCGGCCTCCACGAACATCTGGGCTTGCGCGTCGGGATCGACGTTGGCGACGAACTCGGTCACCCAGTCGTTCATATGAAAGTCGAGGTAATGCCTACGCCCAAGTTCGCCGACCCAGGCGGTCGCACCCTTCTCAGCTGCCCCCTCGCGGCCACCCACCGCGACTATCCCAGCCCCACGCTTGCGCACGTGTGGATGTCGAAAGGCGGAAATTCAAAGTTGAGAACGCCGTCGTCGTACGTCCAGTCGAGGGCTTGCTCCTCGGGGATCAGGGTCACGGCTTTGGGCCGAGCACACCGAAGCTTTACCGGGATCGGCCCAACCGTTGGCAACCATTCAACGGCCGGTGTGCCGACGTCCCGCTTTTCAGCGTGAAAGTTCGCCAGGTGCAGTATCAGGTCCTCACCCTTTCGCCGAAGTGATACCTCCACCGACGGCGGGCAATCCACCTCCAGCTTTCGCCGCTCCGGCGCTATGACCAAATCGAGGCATCGGGCAAGAATGTGTTTGAGGTCTGCGGCATTGGTGCGTTTGTAGCCGCCGCAAAGCTCGGCGGCCACATACACCGCGCTACCATCGCCAAATCGATTCAGCGTGATCCCGGGCCTCGTCACGTTGCCTGGTCCGGGCCGGTCTTGCGACGTGAAGAACCGCTCGGGTTCATCAGTCTCCAGCCACGACCGGATCGGGTCCACGAGGTCGGCCACGACCTCCGCTGAGCCTGCCTGTATGTGGAAGCAATCGCCATCCACCAACAGCGGCATGTTGTGCATTCGGCTATTGCCCGCGAAATCTGCATGGGGCTTAAGGTACCCGACCGGATAGGGGGACTTTTCTACCAGAGAGACCCCCACCACGTCGGACAGGGCGAAATCGTCGAGCGGACTATTTTCCCCGTTCCTGGTCCCCACGGCCCCGGTAGCAACCAGACCTCCGCCGGCGCGCACGAACTCCCGGAGGAGATCGGTCGTTCGTTCCGGAAGGGCGATCTGCTCCGGCAACACGACGGCCGCGTACTCGTCGAGACGGCGCTCTAGCGCGTCCTCGTTGACGATGTCGATGTGAATCCCGCTCTCGACGAGTGCCTTGTGCGCACCCTGGATTGGGTCGAGATGACCGGCACCCACGTAATGTGCCCATGAACGGTCGGCCCGAAGGCCTGGCGCCTCCACCGCATCTATTGCGTCCTGGAATGGCACTGACCACGCCAAGGGCCCTCTGGACCAGTGGCTGGCGGCCGAGTGGAGAACCGCCACATATGGCTGGGAAGTGGTGTCCCTGCAAACGTCCTCAATCTTCTTGACGTAGGCATAGACCTCGCCGATGGCCTGGTAGACCTCAGGTTCGATGGAGCCATCGGGATACGGCTGATCGGTAAGCGATAGCGTCGAGCCGTTCATGAGATTGGTGGCGGCCTCAAGCTGCAGGCTTGCCGTCGGTCGCAGGCTGCAATCGCCCCAGCCCTGCGCGGGCACGTTCTCCTGCTCATAGGGGTAGTCCGTTGTGGTGAAGAAGCGTGCCCCGAAGCTGAGGTTCAGGGGATACAGCCCGCCGGACGCGGGATCGTGGAAGAGGTAATCCACATCCTCGGAAGGCGGATCGGGAAAATGCACACTGTAAGCGATATTGTCGGCCAGGAGGATGCCGGGCCGGACCGAGTCCAATGTCCGCCTGACCTTGGCGTGGAAATCGTAAAGGTGACGGTTACGCCACATCCGGTAATTGAACGCCAGTGGGTCCTCCGACAGCTTTGGGATCTCCTCACCCGTTTCCTTCTTAAAGTCCCGCTCGCAAGACTCGCAATAGCAGGGCATCATGACCTGCCAGGTGGCCATGTCGAGTAGAAAGCCCTCCACGGGGTAGCGCTCGGCGATCTCAGCTATCTCCGGGAGGACCACTTTCTCCGTGTAGGGGCTGTTGATGCACGGCGACCCGCCTATTCCGCGCTCCATCACCCAAGCGCCGCGGCGAGGATGGCCATTTTCGTCGCGCATCTGCCAGGTTGGGTTTTTCAGACCGGTGTGGCGGTCGACGCCGACGCTGAAGTATGCAAGAGGCCTGAGGCCCTGATCCTTTACGGCCAGCGCCATATCCCCCCCGTAGTCTCGGGCGAGGTTTGGATGACGATGGCCTATATCCGTTGTATACGAGCAATTACCGTAGTGATCCTTGAAGAAGATTCCCACGGCCTGAATTCCCGCGTCCGCGAAGATTCTTGCCTGTTCTTCGGGATCGACATTTGACACGTATTCAGTCACCCAATCGTTGACGTGGAAGTCCAGCCAGTGCTTGCGTACGACGTCGCCGTACCAGTTCGTCTTTCGCATTCCGGTTTCCTCGTCGGTTCGCATGATCTCGGCCACTTGGCAACTATCCTTTGATGCCCGTGAGCGCTATGCCACGGATGAAATAGTGTTGGGCGAAAAAGAAGATAGCAACAACGGGAATCAGTACCAGACTGGAGACGGCCATCATCTCCCCGAAGTGGATGCTGTAGCGGCCTCGGAAGAGGTTGAGGCCGAGCTGAAGGGTGTACGATTCCCGATCTCCGAGGAACACCAACGGATAGAAAAAATTATTCCAGTGATAGATGAAAGTGAATACGGCAACGACCGCCAGGGCCGGCTTGGACAGGGGCAGGATGATTCGAAAGAGGATTCCAAACGATCCGGCTCCGTCGATCCTGGCGGCATCGTCCAACTCTCTAGGGAGCGTGAGGAAAAACTGCCGCAATAAGAATATGTGAAACGCGTCGCCGAACCACCACGGCACCATCAGCGGCAGCCATGTGTTGACCCAGCCGAGCTTCGTGTAGAGCAGGAACTGCGGGATTATCAGGACCTGCTCGGGGACCATCATCGTGGCAAGTACCAGGATGAATAGTACCCCTGACTCCCGCACCTGAAGCCGGGCGAACCCGTAGGCAATGATCGATGATGAGATCACGACGGCCACCACGTTGCCGAGGCTTATTACCAGCGTGTTTCTAAGGAACGTGAAGAACGGCAGAATTCCCAGCCACGCTCGCGGGAAGTTGTCCCAAGCGAAGGGATCAGGAATCCACTGCGGCGGCTGGATGAAGATGAAGTGAGTCTCCTTCATGGCGCTTGTGACCATCCAGAACAGAGGGAAACCGGCGATCAACGCGCCCGCCGACATCAGCAAATATAAAGACGCCACACCGAGGGAAGACCGCGCGACGCGGCGGGCTCGCCCTTTGCGGATAACCGGGACCGCCCTGGCGGTCAACGCCGTCTTCACTTAGCCAGACCTCTAATGTCGGCGCCCTCGTAGTAGACCCATCTGCGGGCCACCCGGAACTGAATTACCGTGAGAATCAGAATCGTCAGAAACAGTGCCCACGCGAGCGCGGCGGCATAGCCCATCTGGAAGTCCTTGAAGGCGCGGAAGTATATATACAGGACGAGGAAGAGGCTGGAGGTACCGGGTCCGCCTTTGGTTATCACATAGACGTTGGTGAAGACCTGGAACGAGCCGATCACTCCGATTATCAGCACGAAGAAGATAGCAGGCGACAACATCGGCAACGTGACGTGCCAGAACCGGCGGAATACGTTGGCCCCGTCGATCGAGGCCGACTCGTAAAGATGCTCGGGAACCCCCTGCAGGCCGGCCAGAAGGATCACCATGCTCGGTCCCATCTGCCACACAGACATGAGAATGAAGGAGACTTTTACCCAGACGGGGTGAAATAACCAAGCAGGGCCGTCGATGCCAACGAGGCCAAGCAGATAGTTCAAGATTCCGAATTCGGGATTGAATACCCATAGCCAGAGGATTGCCATGGCCACGCTGGCAGTTACCGCGGGTAGGTAGAACGCGGTACGAAAGAACGCGATGCCAGGCAATTTCTGGTTCAACAGGAGCGCGCTCAGCAGCGCTACCAACGTCATTAGGGGGACGCTGCCCAGCGTGAACACGGCCGTGTTAATCAACGCGATTCGCGATCTTGGGTCATCGAATATGAACCGCATGTAGTTGTCCAACCCCACCCAGGAAGGCGAGTTGACGATTTCCCACCTGGACATGCTGAGCAGGAACGACCCGATGACGGGCCCGGTGGTGAAAAAGAGGACGCCCGCCAGCCACGGCGAAATCGCTATATAAAACTCAAGACGCCTGCGGCCCGAGCGAGTGAGCCTCATCGTGGGGACTGCGATTGGATCCTCCTCGGAAGGTGGCTTCGACGCGCGGTCGCACGACGGTTCGCGAATCGCAGGTGGCTGGGCCGCGCGGCTATTACCGGCCTAGCTCGGGGCATGTCTGGATCGCTCCAGACATGCCCCGAACGTATCTACGCTCTATATCGTCCTTACGGACCTTCGTTCTCGGCCAGCAGCGGCAAGAGCTGCTTCTCTAGCTCGGCGGTAAAGGTGGGCACGTCCGTGTCACCAAGGAACAGACCATCGGAGAGCTCCTTTGAAACGCGGAGCATCTCGTTGGCCGACGGGGACAGCGGCAGACACGCCACGGCGTAATCGACGCCCATGTCCACCCAAATCTTCCCGCTCTTCGGCAGGTTCGGCGCCGTAAGGAAGCAGGGTTGGGCAGAAAGGCGGGTCGTGATGGCCGTCCCGCGACAGCTCCACATGAACTCCTGGTTCTCCTTGCCCATGTATTCGTTCAAGTAAACCCAAGCGGCATCCGGCTCCTTGGCGTCTCTCGTGATCGAGAATTTGCTGCCGCATGCGGGTGCGGCCCTTCTCACCGGCCCCTTGGGCTGTTTGAAGATGTCGTTGTACTCAAGGAGTTCCGGGTTGAGCTCGAGCATGCCGGGAGTGCCCCACGGCGGCCAGTGGCGCATAGCGACGCGGCCCATCGCAAACGGATTGGCTGCGAACGCCGACTGCTCCGCGATGTTCGGCGCGACCTTGTGTTTGAGCCGCAGATCGACCCAGAACTGAACGGCGGCCTGACCCTCCGGACTGTTGATCGTCGTCGCTGTTTCACTTTCATCTACGAGTTCAGCGCCCCACGGCACAAGGTAATTCCCGTGCCAGGGCCAATTTGCCCAGCCCACGATGTCAAAGCCCCACACGCCCGCGTCTGCGTCCGTGAGTTTTAAGGCGGCTTCGAGGAATTGGTCCTCGTACGTCCAGTCGTCGTTAGGCCCCTCCACTCCCTTCTCTTCGAACATCCTCATGTTCCAGCCTATGGCCGGGCCGTTCCAGTCGAAGCCGATGCCGTAGATGTGGCCTTGGATGCTGGCCGGCGCCCAGTGAGCGGGAACGAAGTCATCAAAGTCGAAGTCAGGCTGGTTGTTGATGTAGTCATTCAACCGCACGAAAAGCCCCAGCTTCGCCCACATGCCCACCCACGTATCGTCGCTGTAAGTAATGTCGGGCAACGTACGCGCAGCCGCGTGGGGCAGCCACTTGTCGTTGTGCTCACCCCATGGGGCATAAGTGACCGTTATGTCGTACTCGGGGTGCTTATCCATGAACTTGTTGTCAAACGCGACTTGCTCGGGCGTCCGCGCGGGGTCCCACGTGTGCGCGACCTGAAGCTTGATCGATCCGGCTTGTAGCTTCACCGGCCCGGCCGTGACGATCTTCTCAACGACCTGGGTGACAATTTTCTCCTGAACTACAATCTTTTCAACTTCCCTGGTAACGATCTTCTCGACCGGTACCTCCTTCACCACCTCCACGATCTGCGTCTCCCCACAACCGGCGAGAGCCGCTGCGGCAACCCCTCCCAAACCCAAGACACCAACGCCCCTTAGAAGACGCCGGCGACTCAAATTGTTCGCGCGGAACATTGACATTCTCTTCCCCCTTACGTGCCCAATGACTTCGGTCACCGGACCGTCCTCCATAGGATTCTCGACTAATCAGTCGCACGGATACTATTGACGGGCTTCTGGGTAGTCAATCTCCGGAGAACGATCACCCAGCCTGGCCCTTTTGGTCGCGAGGTTGGCGATACATCCTGACCTGGGTGCAATAAATATTGAAGATTCGCATTATCTGTATCGTCCTGGCGGCCGCTCTCCTCATCGTCGCGTGCAAGAGCGAACGGTTTGTGCAGGCCTGCCGAGCCGAGGTCACTACCGTCATTGGAGGATTAACTGAACCGCGCAGCGTGACGCTGAGCCCGAGTGGGATGCTCCACGTTGCCGAAAGCGGCACGGCGGAGTCAGGTGGTCGGATCAGTCGCATCGAGCCGGGCGGCGTATTGGTTCCCGTTGTGACCGGTCTCCCATTTTTCCTTCACGGGACCGAGGGACATTCAGGCACCGGGATGGCATTTCGCGGAAGTGAACTCTACGGCGTCCAGGGAACGGGGCCCTTGCCGCTCGGCGGTTCAATATTTCGGGTGGCGGCCGACGGCGAGGCCATGCCTATCGCTGAAATCGTCAAGCTGCTGCGCGGAGGTTCGGGTCGTCCTCCCTTCCCGTCCAATCCGTTCGGTGTTACCTACCACGGCGAGCGCGATCGCTTCTACGTAACGGACAGCGCCGCCAACGCCGTAATATCGGTGACCCCAGCGGGCGAAATGAGCATGGTCTTTGAATGGGACGTTCAATCCGTGCCGACGGGGATTTCCATGGGTCCGGACGGCGATCTCTACGTCGCGCTCTTCAGCCCGTTCCCTCACCATGCGGCGACCGGGCAAATAGTGCGGCTGACACCTGAAGGGCTCATGGAGACATCCGTCCCAGGGCTTACGATGCCGATTGGCGTCGCCTTCGATCCATCGGGAGCTATGTATGTGCTGCAGTTTTCCAATGGCTTTGATCTGACTGGACCGGGCGGATACGCGCCCGCCAGTGGCCGCTTACTTCGCGTCCGCGAACTTGGTTTCGAGGTACTGCTCGAGGGACTGCAGTTCCCCACCGGCCTGGCGATCGGGTCGGAGGGCGAAATCTATGTGACCCTGGGAGGCGGGCTCGCCGCACCCGGCGCCGGTAGCGTGCTGCGCCTGAATAACTGCCCAATACAGGGTTAGGTGAGCCTTGGTCTCCGTCTGCGGCGCACGATAAGCAAAACCACAATGAGCGCTATCACGGCGGCCACAGCTGCTATCCCAAGCCCGATGGCCGCACCTCGCTCCTCGGAACTGAGCGCACATCGTGGTTGCTGCCGGCCGACTTCTCCTCCCAGCGCGACCAGTGCGGCCGTATCCAGGGTCGACTCAGAGAGCTCCTGGCCATCCGGCGCGATTCCACGGAAGGTGAGGACGACGGCGAGGATGTCGAGGTAGGTCTGTGAATCAAGTGACCCGGGCTTGCCTTCGGGTTCATTCGTGGAGACGAAATCGTATAACTCTCGGACGGAGTCGAAGCGGCTCAGGCATCCCGGACCGACCAGCGGCACGGCGAATCCGTCGTCGCCCTGCAATCCATGACATGCCCCGCAGTTTTTCCTGTACGGGACCTCGCCACGCTCGACTTGGTCCGGGCTAGTCGCTAACACCACGCTTGCGGTCAGCGCGACGGCCACCAACGACAGTGAAGTGGCCAATCCGAATCGTCTTATCACGCCCGAATCTTTCTATCCGATTCTTGTCCCGTCCGGAAGCCCCACTATATCTGAAGTCTAGAACGCTACTGCGTGCAACCGTGTCGATCAGGTCCACTCTCGGGATGCCCCCCGGACCAAGAATGGACGGATGCTTGGCTCCGACCGGGAAATGGAGATTGGGATTCCTGTCGTCATCCAGCAAGCGGTGCGCGCGAAATCAACGGAATAAACGGAGTGGTCGCGGAGGCGTTCGCTGGGACAGAGCGCAATCTCAGCCTAGGCCGCCGCGGTACAGCGCCGGCTTGGAATCGTCATCGCTGCGGTGGGCCAACAATTTGCCCACGCCATCGCGCCGGGCGGGCTATTCCACGACTGTAAAAGTGATTCCCTGTCCGCCCTGGCCTTTTGCCTTGGCTATGATCATCCCGTCGCCCGGGACCGTTTCTTCATCGACTCGCCAGCTCCACGAGCAGAGGCCTTCGGCGTCCGCGATCTGCGGTTCCAACCCGTCCGCCTCGATGGGACCCGACTCCATGTGGACTTCGGCCGTGCACTCGACGCCCGGCGCGGTTCGGATGGTGAGGCTTGCCATTTCCCCTCGGCGTACCTCGGACGTTGTGGATACGCGCTCGATCCCTGCGAGCAGCCTTACGGCGGGAGTAGGCGTGGGCGATCCAAAAGGAGCAAGGGTCTCCGCCGGAACCGGTATGGTGGTTGGTGCCGCGGCTTGCTCATCGCACGCACCCAGCAGGACCAGCACACTGAAGGCGGCTGTGATTCTTAGCGCCTTCAGTCGGCCTGTGTACCTGATTGGTATGCCGACTCCCTTCGCGCCAAAGCCCTACTAATTGCGCGGATTATACAAGCCCATGCCTTGCCAAGCGTCGATACGCAGCCTATAAATCAGTCGAGCCCGCAATTGGATACATCGCGGATTTTTTGGACTCGGCGATCAGCTATACGGGTGTGAGGCTTGATATCGACGGCCGAACGAATTAATGACTCCCGTCCGCGTGCTCTAAACGGAGACAGGCCTGAATGATGTTGAGAAGAACCTTGGCGGCCGTTGGGTCCAGTGCGCGGATGCTGGTGCTGGCGGGCGGTGTGACGGCCTTGGGCCTGGGGTGCTCGCAGGCTCCAAGTCCTGCGTCGGTTCGGTTCATAGACGTTACCGAAGCCGCGGGCGTGACTTACCTCCAGCAGAACTTGCGTGAAGAAGGTTCGTGCCTGCTGGATGGCGGTTTTGACGGACCCGGACGCGGAACGTTTTGCGACCCCGAGCGAATGAGCGGCGGGGCGGCGGCGGGAGACTACGACAACGACGGCTTCGTGGATCTATACGTCACCCGGCTCGACGCCCCTGACATCCTGTTCCGGAATAAGGGCGACGGCACATTCGAGGATGTGACCGCTGCGGCAGGTCTCGGTGCGTTCCTCCTAAAGTCCAACGGCGCCGTTTGGGCGGACATAGATAACGATGGTCACCAGGATCTGTACGTCACAACGATCGCGGACACCCGTTTCTACCTTTTCATGAATGACGGACTGGGCGGATTCACGGAAGAGGCGATCTCCCGCAACGCAGCTGTTGAAACGGGAGAACTCCATGTCGGCTTCAGCGTGGCCATCGGAGACTACGATCGCGACGGCTGGCTGGACATCCACACAAACGAGTGGGGCGCACCTCTCATCACCAAGGGCGCCGCGCCGTCGCACTCACGCTTGCTGCGAAACCTGGGAGAGACCGCTCCAGGTCACTTCGAGGACGTAACTGCGGCGGCGGGTGTTCTACTGGACGACGTTAGATCCCAGACGGATTCTGGGATGAACGGATCCTATGCTTTCGCCTCCGCGTTCAACGACCTTGACGCAGACGGTTGGCCGGATCTAGTCGTGGTCTCTGATTTCGGTAACACGCGCTTGTTTTGGAATAACGGTGACGGCACCTTTCAGGACGGCACGATCGAGGCAGGCGTAGGTTCGGATAAGCATGGGATGGGGTCCGCGTTCGGCGACTACGATGGCGACGGGGACCAGGATTGGTTTGTGACGTCCACCTACCAGATAAACAGGAAATGCGCGACGGAACATGCGTGTCTGCCGCGAGAGCGGTCCGGGAACCGCCTCTACAAAAACGAGGGCGGGCGCCTATTTTCTGACGCGACCGACGCTGTTGGAGTCCGGGATGGGGGGTGGGGCTGGGGATCCGTATTCCTTGACTTTGACAACGACGGTGATCTGGATTTGGTCATGGTTAGCGGAATGCACAATGCCAAGGTCCCAACCGAAACCGTATACGATCCCACGAGCTTGTGGGTCAACGACGGCTCAGGCCGGATGAAGGAACGTTCGACGATGCTCGGTATCACCGATACTGAATTCGGCAAGGGAGTGCTCACATTCGACTACGACAACGATGGTGATCTTGATATTTTCATCGCCAACACCGGCGGTCCTCCAATTCTCTACCTTAACGATGGCGGAAACGCTCTCGCGTGGCTGCGAGTGCGCCTCATAGGCGAAACTACAAACCGAAATGGCGTGGGAGCACGCATCGCCCTCAAAACGACGCCGGAAGGCCCTGTCCAAATCCGTGAAATCGGTGTGCGAAGCCACTTTCTCGGGCAGAGCGAACTGACCGAGCACTTCGGTCTGGGGGAGGGACCGCAAACCGTCGCTGAGGTGATAATCGAGTGGCCTTGCTCTGGGGAGGTAACGGTCCTACGCAACGTGCCGGCCAATTCGACGATTGTGGTACATGAAGGGCGAGAGGGCTACGAGATTGAAGCGCATTAGAAGTCTTCATTTCGTCTCGCGTCGGTGCTAGACGGCGGCGCATCTCATTGATTTGGCGATTTGCGGTTTTGTCACCCAAATGCTTGCGCGGGAACCGGCGGATGAACGGAACATTGCGGAGATGACAACACCTGAACGCCGCCGCGTTGGACGGGTCACCGTTCTGGCAAGGGTCCGGACTGTATTCGGGCTACTGAGCGCCATGCGAATGCGGGATCTCAAGTCGGCTATCCGGCTTATCAACGTTCGTTACGGGCGGGGTCTGCCGTTCGTGCGCTTTCTTAGATTTCTCGGTTGGGCTCTTAACGCAGTGTGGAGTGAGATCCCGGACTCGCAACCGTGGGTGACAACCGACGAAAAAATTTTCAATACGCCTTACTGGCTGACGGCTGCAAATCCTCTAAAAAACCACCCTTGGGCGAGCGATCCACGCTCCCGCCTGCCAGAGCGCGCGCACACGGTTGTTGTGGGCGCCGGATTCGGCGGCGCGGCCGTGGCCTACCACTGGTCGAAGCAAGCGACCGAGCCGTTGGTTGTCCTCGAAGGTAAAGAAGCAGCCAGCGGGTCGGCCGGCCGCAACGGTGGAATCTTGGTCATGGCCGGCGGTCACCTGCATGGGTATTACGTGTACGAGCGTGTGATCAGATACCTTTTGGGAAATCAGGCACAGATGCCCAACCACGATCGCCGCGAACTTGCCGAAAGATTCGCCGACGCTTACGTGCGGGCGACCCACTCCAGCCACGAGATGATCAAGGAGACCATTGTCGGCGAGGGTATCGAGTGTGACTATGCGCGAAGAGGCTGGGTGTTTTTCACGGATTCGATCGACGCTCACACACTTGAGGCGTCGCTTGCGTTGGCGCGGCGTCTCGGTCATGACGACTGGGTCCGCCGGACGCCCGTACAGGTGCACGAACGCAGCGGCGTGGACGTGTCTACAGATGGCGCGGAATCTCTTGGCGGCGCCACCTGGCATCCTGCAAAATGGGTGTGGGGAATCCTCAGCGTCGCCGTGCGATCGTCAAATGTGCGGCTTTTTACCCACACTTCGGTCGAGAAGATTGAGCGCGACGGAGATTCCTACGCTATTCGCACGAACCGGGGAACGATTCGCTCGCGGTTCCTCGTAAACGCGACGGAGTCGCACACACCGGTCGTATTCAGAGACTTTCTCGCGCCATTTCCCGACCTCATCACCCCCTATAAGGAGCAAGGTATGCACGCCGAGGGAGGGCCGGATTCGATGAGGCCGGGAGTCGGAGTAAGCGGTCCATTGGGTTTCTACACTCGCGTTGCGGACGGCGGAATGCTATTTGGTTCGGACAACACGGCGGTTGCGCCACATGAAGCGGGCAAGAATGAGCCCTCGCGATTCATCACACGCTACAGCTGCGTGTCGATTCTCAAGAATTGGAAACCGAGTCACATGCGGGTCACTCATGAGTGGACGGGTACCACTTCCACGACGCCAGACAAATTTCCCGTCATAGGCCCGATGGATGACAACGGCCTATACATCATTGGCGGATTCGCGGGAGCGGGCTCAGCGGTCTCGTTTAATGCCGGACAGACCATCGTTCGCCGGATACTCGGAATAGCCGACGCGACTAATAACCACCCAGAAGAGTACTTTTCGCCCATGCGGTTTACCGATCCCCAACGCTATGGGCGTCGCCCGAACCAAGCGCCCGCCGAGGCCGCTGAATAAACCGGGCCGTCGCGTACACCCTCACGAGTATCACGCACGCCGATCTCCCCACAGAGTGGGGTCAATATTCCGGGTGTACTCAAGGCGGCGAGCTGGGACGCGTCGATCCGGCCTAGGCTACGGCGGTGCGCCGACTCGCGCCGACCGCCGCATACCGACGGCCCTGCGCCACGAAATCCACGCCGGCAAGGTCTTTGAACGCCTCCATCAAGTTCGCCGTCAGAGGGCCCGGAGCTCCATTCCTTAAAGAGTGACCGTCGACGGGGCGACGGGCATGATAACGAATGGCGTCGAGCAGAAGAACGCCTCATCGGCGTTCAAGACTTCGTATGCACTGAAGTTCGTCTCGCGAAACGGGATGTCCAATTCGAGAGCCAGGTCGATTACCACCGCCCGCGTGACACCGAGCAGCATGTTTCGGGGTTCTGGCGAAATGAGCTCTCCGTCGCGGACAATCATGAAGTTGGAGCCCGTTCCCTCTGTGATGAAGCCATCGTCATCTGTCAAAACCGCCCAGCCACCTGGGACTCTTCGCTGAGCCTCAATTTCCGCCATCCGGTAGTAAAGCCGGCTGCGGCTCTTCACTTTGGGGTCCATGAGACGCGCCGGCACGGAGCGCTGCGAGGTGATGACCGCGTCCACACCAACGTCGTAGAAGCCGTACCGCTCGGGCGGTATGGCGAGCTCCACCGGCCAGACGTTGATGACTACCGCCGGACCGACGCTGGAGAATGCCGACGCGTATTGCGGCTGAGGCCCGTTTGAAACGTTGTGGCTGATGATGAAATCGTCCTGGGAATTGAAGTGGCCCCTGTTTCGCTCAACCGTCTCGTTCGTAGCGGCCTCCATCTCGTCGATCGTCATGCCGGGATCGATGTCAACGTACTTCATGGAAGCGTAGAGGCGTTCCAAATGCGCGCGAAGCCTGAAAGGCTCGTGCGCGAACGAACGGGTGACCTCGAACACCAAATGGCCGTACATGATCCCCCAATCGAATATCGAGATCGCCGCCCGGGATTCAGGGACAAACTCACCGCTTAGGTAAACGAGCCGTTCATCGTTCATAAATCAATCCCCTTTATGCCCCTACAATGCTCGCGGCCGGATTTCATCGTGTGGCCCAGCGCGCGGTCAAGCTCCATATCTAGCATTTGAGCGATACCCGTTGCCGGGTGGGCTCATCCATCAAACATATTGGCCGGCCGCCCCACGACCCCCGGCCTGGCCCGGAACAGTCCGCCGGCGAGCGGTTCGCTTTCGAGTTGTTCCGCCGTCAACGTTTCCCTTGCCGTCGTGATGTAGAGATCTGCGAGATCCGGACCCCCGAAAGCACAGCTCGCCACCCTACCGGCCGGAACGGGAATCTGGCCGTCGAGCCTACCTTCCGGCGTGTAGCGGTTTACGCAACGGCCGTCCCAAATGGCCACCCACAAAAATCCCTCCGCATCCACCGTCATGCCGTCCGGCTCGCCCAAGTCTCGATCGATATTGATAAGCCTGCGACGGTTATTGATTTCGCCGGTGGGAGCATCGTAGTCAAATACGTCGACGCCGTAGGTCACGCTGTCGATGTAGTACATGAGAGTGTCGTCAAGACTCCAGTCGAGTCCGTTTGAGACCGTGACCTGCTCGATCATTTTGTGAACGGTGCCGTCGGTGTTGAGGCGGTAGAGTGATCCGGCGCCAAACCGGGTTTCATCGTATGGTGCACTTCCCGTCCAGAGCCGGCCGCTGCTGTCGCACTTGCCATCGTTCATCTTGTTTTCGGGAAGTTCAGACTCCACGTATGCGACCCTGGTTAACTCGCCGTCGTCGTCCAGCATCACGAATCCATCCGTTATCGCAAGTACCAACCCGCCGTCTTTGCGAAGCGCCACCATTCCAACGTGCTGCCCGACGTCGATCGTCGAGTCCTGGCCTGTCACTGGATCGAACGAATGAACCTCACTCCGCAATATGTCGACCCACAGAAGGCGGCCATTGCGGCCGTCCCACACCGGGCTTTCGCCGACCCGGGCCCGCGCGTCAAGAACAAGCTCGACCTCTATCAGTCACACCCTCCAGACTCAGTCTGTCAGTTTCAGCCGAGCCATTATGAATATCTTAGATGTTCCGATCGGCGCGTGAGTGGCCCCGAAGTAGAACCCTGAGAATTCGACAGCGGCCGGCTCAGTCGCGAGCTTGTGAAATCACGTCCGTCAACTTGCGCCTGAGTGCCGGCCCGAAGTCGCAAACGGACAAAGGGTCACCTGCAGCCGGAGGCCACTACCTCGTACTCGAGTTCCACGGCCGCGCCGATATTGAGGTCGTTCGGAACTTCGTAGAAGTCAAATACGCACGGAACGGAGGGGGGACTCCAGATGATCTCCGACAGCGAGCCGATCTAAGTCCGAAGCCATTTTTATAGCGACCACTGGTCTAGTTAGGTCGAAAAGTAGATGCGCTCCGCGGTGAGTCCGAGTATCTCATCGAGCTCAGTGGTGTTGAGGCCCAGTTCCTCTCTGAACAAGCGGAGTTGTCCGCTGTAGGTCGTCTTCGGACACCAAAGCTCAGTGGGGAAGTCGGAACCCCACACACATCTTTCCGGCCCGTAGGCGTCGATAATCCTCTTGCACGCGTCGTGCATGTCCCGAAAGGGATACTCCTCTTCAGAACGCATTGCCAAAAAGGTCAGTTTGGCATGTAGATTCGGATGCCGGGCAAGCTCAACGACTTTTCTGATTGTTGCCTCGAACAACGACCCTTCGGCGGCGGTCTCAAACACGAGACCTGGTTCCCACACGAGGCAGTGGTCCAAAACAACCGGAAGTTCAGGAAATGCCTCGAGCAAGTCTGAGAGTCGACTTGCCTGATCCAGAGAAAGCAACGCGTTGACGGCTATTCCTAATGCGCTTGCCTCTTTATAGAGGAGTTCGATTCCGGGCAGCTCATAGCCGTATGGCTCTGGCGATATTCGAAGGGCTCGGACATTGGATCGTTTGACTAATGCGCTAAGTGCATCGCAGCTGTGTGGATTCGCAGGGTCCAGGTTGACTACTCCAGCCGCCCAGTCCCTTGCGCCGAGAGCCGTATCACGGATGAATCGATTGTCGAATCCGTAGAACGTGTAAGTTTGGATAAGGAGCGCACGATCGACACCGGCTTCTTGCATTTCCCGCTGCAGATGGTCTACGGTCCCGGCGCCCGGCGGCGGACGCGTAGAATCGGCGATCGGTTCATAGGCATTCACGTCCGGGCTGTAGATGTGAGCGTGGGTGTCAATAATCATTCGAAGAAAAGACCACCTCTCTAGCCAAGCTCCCCACTTCCCCTATAAGAGCAAGTCTGCCGTAGGCCTGCGGGGTCATAAACTCCATCAATAGATTTCGCCCGGTTCATTCCGCGGTGGACGCCGAGTCCGCAATTACAATTCTATCGACGCCAACGGCGGACGCCCGTCTCTGTCCCGACTTTGCATGTGCTGGGACAACGACGTCGCCGATAACTTCTTCGCAACGCTCAAGACCGACCTCGTTCACCTGCGCCCATCGCCGATCCGCACGCAAGCTCCTAGCGCCCTCTTCGAGTTCATCGTTTCTTTCTACAACTGCTTGAAGCTGCATTCAGCGCTTCGATACCTGTCCCGAGAAGACAACAAACGGAGACGCACAAAACTCCACGCCAGGACCAGAGAAGCGGCATAGTGAATGTGTCTGTCAATCCGGGTCAACTCCAGAATCCCAGGCGGAAGGGAAGGCTCGCGGGAGCAACCCAAGTCCGCGCCACGCGTCCGGCTCTCCACCGAGCAGGCGCATCGACTTCTCGCATAGTCATCAAATAAACCGCCACTCGGGGGCCTTCATCAGTTTTGCTGCGCGTGCCGTCTGGGTGTGGGCAAATCACGGTTTCGATTCGGTCCATTGTCCGATATCCGGCATGAAAATCCGTCGACTAGGATAGGGTCGTTTCTTTCTGGTCTCTTCATCATTGGGCCGAGCTTCGGCGCCCTAAGAAGACCTCCGCACGAGATTCGCGCCGCCAGCTACTATTGCACTCAAAGCGACCAAAACGTCAGTCGGAAAGTCACGGCGGTTCTTAGCCTAGATGACCGCGATGAGTAATTCGTGCTGGCTGCTACAGCGGAGACTCATGATGAGCCGCGTGGTCAATGCGGCGAATGCCGGCCTAGGGCGGGCAATATGACGCCGACGGAGAAGCACGGTTGAGCAACGATACGAAGTCCGCCGGCGGTACGGGCGGCGTTTCTCTCATTACCGAAACGGAAGCCCTGCTTGAAAAGGGCAAGAAACAAGGATACGTAACCTACAGGGACATCGTCGAAGTTCTGCCCGATACGGCGGATGACCTCGAGAAATTGGACGAGATCCACGAGCGTCTTGTCGGTGAGGGCATCGATGTCCTGGATGACGGCGACAACGAACAGAGACAGCTCGACCTCACCAAATCGATGGCGGACATACAGGAGGACGAGGAGCGAATCCGTTTCCTGCGAATCCCCATAGCCTCAAAATCCTCAAGTGAAGAGATCGAGGACGGCCCGTTAGACGATCCGATCCGTCTCTACTTGCGGGAGATCGGACGAGTGGCCCTGCTGACCGCGGCGGAAGAAGTCGTTCTCGCCAAGAAGGTGGAAGCGGGCAGCATGGCGGCGCGCGACCACTTGATTCGGGCGAACCTGCGTTTGGTCATCAGCGTTGCCAAGAAGTACTACGGCCGCGGGATGTCGCTGCTCGACCTGATCCAAGAGGGCAACACCGGTCTGATGCGCGCTGTGGAAAAGTTCGACTACCGTCGTGGCTACAAATTCAGCACCTACGCAACCTGGTGGATCCGACAGGCCGTCACGCGGTCGATCGCCGACCAGGCACGGACTATCCGTGTCCCTGTGCACATTTCAGAAATGATCAACAAGATAGCCCGAGTATCGCACCGCCTGACACAGCAAAACGGTCGCGAGCCGACGCCGGAGGAGATTGCCAAGGAGCTCCACATCCGCCCTGAAAAGGTCCGGCAGGCAAAGAACGCCGCAGGGTACCCGATCTCTCTCGAGACGCCCGTTGGCCCCGAACGGGACGCCCACCTCGGCGATCTCTTGGGCGACCCTTCGGCCGTGGTCCCAGATGACGCCGCGTCGTCTCAGATGCTAAAGGAAGCGGTTGAGGCGGTCGTGAAAACTTTGTCCGATCGAGAACACAAGGTACTCAAGCTCCGCTTTGGCCTCGAAAACTTCCCCCCGCGAACGCTGAAACAGGTTGGCCATGAGTTCGGCGTCACCCGCCAGCGGATCCGCCAGATCGAGGCTAAAGCCCTGCGGAAGCTGCGCCACCCTGCCAGAGCGCGAATGCTGAAGGACTACATTGACAGGTAGGTTGGAACCGCGGCCGCGTTGGCTCAAACCGTTCATTCGTCTTCCTGATGCCCAGTTCGTTTCCCCTGGGAGACTAGCCAGAGTCCGCGAAGTTGCCGACTCGAAGATGAGTCGCTACGCTGCGAAAGCACGCGACTTGCGCCGCCTGCGTCGTCAGGTTCAATATCGTGTTGAAGATCAGGTACGCGACGGTGAACGACCGGTCCACTTTGGTCGTCGCGAAGACGCCGGAAAATATGGGCAATGCCGTCGGAGGTCATTGGACTCCCGTTCGACTTTGTAAACAGACGATCGCCATTTCTGGCAAGCCCCTCGCGCCGAACTTCTAGGTAGCAGCGAACTGACCGAAGCGCGAGCTTCCCGGCGACAACTTCTCTCCCTTTCTCGCCTTTCCCCGTCACGTAGATTTCGCCGGTTCTAAAGCTCACGTCGCCCAGGAACAGCCCTGCTAGCTCACCTGTGCGCATGCCGGTGTCGTAAAGAAATGTCACGATGGCCGCCATTCTTCGGTCATTGAGATTTCCACCGCTCAACTCAGTGAGGATCTGCCGAACCTCGACCGCGCTCATTGGGCCCATCTCTACGGTTGGTACCTTCGGCAGATTTGACCTGCCTAGTGCGTGGTCTGAGGTGTAGCCCTCCTGGAATAGCCAGTTGGCAACGGCCTATACGCAGCGCGCGTGCTGATTAATCGTCGAGGGCGAGATCCTCCCGATGGGTTCGCGGAAGGGGTGTTCCTAATACTTCGGTTGATCCTGCAGCGCGATCAGGTAGGCGCGGGCATTGTCGGCGCTGATGTCCTCAAGCGTTAGCTCTCGGCCAAACTCGACTGCCAGGAATCCTTCGAAGCGTGCCGGCACTCGTCAGTAAATGTCGAGCGTTCCGGGCCTGCGGCGATAGGCCTGGAGGGCCAGCAAGAAGGACTCTTCCAGCTGCGAAATCCGAGGGGTCGAGGGTCTCGGTGGCCCTTGAGAAACCCGTCGTGAAGATCCCGATGGCGCCGACGATTGTGCGCTCGGCCCACATGTCGTCTCGAGGATCCAGCGAGAATCGCATTCAGAACACTTGCCGGAATACGGCCTGGCAGTTGGCTATCCAGCCGGTGGTCGATCTCGACCGCTGGAGAGCATTTGTGGCGTTTCGGCGGTCACCGCTGAGCATCGGCTTCCGCCGCCGCGGACTGCCGGGCGACCCAATCGCGGAGCGCGTCGGAAGAGATCCGGACCGCGCGGCCAATTCTGATGACAGGAATCTCGCCGCGCTGGATCAGCTCATACAGCGTGCTCCGGCCAACGCCAAGCTGGTCGGCGGCCTCCCGAATCCGTAGAAGAAGCCTCGAATGGCTATCTGTGGGATACATCCCGTGTCGTTTCTACCCGGTGGCGTCCACTCGCCCCGGAGCGTTGCCGACCACCGGGCAGTCCTCCGCAACGCACTCAACACTGCGGTTCGGTGGGGCCTTGTGGGACGAAACGTGGCGGCTATCGTTGATGCTCCCAAAGTTTCTGACCGAGAGATACGCCCGCTGGGCAAGGAAGATGCAAAGGCCCTGCTTCAGGCATTTAAGGGAGAACGTCTTGAGGCCCTATTTGAGATATCAATCGCATTGGGTCCCTCGCAGTCAGAATGCCTCGGCCTTAGATGGGCAGATGTGGACTTTAACGCTGCCACACTCCGGGTAGAGCGAACACTGCAGCGGGAGGACGGTAAATACGAGTTCATGGAATCCAAGTCAAGGCGAAGTCGAAGAACTCTTCCGCTACCGTCCCCGATTGTGGATTCGCTGCGTAGGCATCGGGTTCGGCAGTTGGAAGAACGCTTGAGGGTGGGGCCTGCATGGGTCGGGGATCAATGGGGGGACCTCGTGTTTGCAAACGGATTAGGCGAGCCGTTGCCGGGCTTCCACGTTACCCGCCGGTTGAAGAAGCTTCTTGCTGACGCTGGCCCACCGACCATGCGATACCATGATCTTCGGCACGGCGCCACCTCCCTAATGGCCGCACTAGGGGTGCCTGCCCGTGTGGTCATGGAGATAATGGGCCACGCCCAGTTCAGTACGACAATGGAGATTTACGCGCACGTTGCACCCGACCTTGAGCGCGAGGAATTGGAGCGCGTCGTGACATCGATTTGGGCAACTTCTTAGCCGGGTTGCTGTCAAATCAACGCGAATCAGGGATTTAGCGAGTCCCCAAACCTGTAACCCCCCATAGCTCAGAGGATAGAGCAGTGGTTTCCTAAACCATGTGCCCAGGTTCGAGTCCTGGTGGGGGGACCGACGGTCCCGGCACATTCCACCACCCTTCACCGTCACGCCGGGTGGTTCTTTACGGACCCTCTCGCTCTTGCTGCCGCGGCATCTGGCAAACGAAATCAAGTCGTAATCTAAGCGCGTCCCGAAATCGGGTCTCGCCCGTTATTGGATCTTCGTGCCTATTCACAACCCAGCTTCCTCCTCCGTTAAGACAGGCGAGCTCGCGCTCAAAGGCACGGTCTTCCTGGCGGTTCCGATCCGGGGTCGAAAATTTCTCAATCGCGAGGGGCTCGAGGATTGCCACTCCAACGTTTGCGCCGATGAACATCGCACTCGCGGCGAATATCAGCACAAGCGTCAAAACAAACGTTCTAACTCGCACTGCGGATGCCGACGGGTTCGATCGTGCGGCTACGTGGTCGCGCGCAGCGGGATTTCATTTGCATCCACGGAAGATACCCGGGTCTCAGTCGAATTCCAATTGACCGACCGATCTTGGCAAAGTGGACTAGCCCTTTCGATCTAGTTGCCTCTGAGAAGGTTAGAGCTTTCAGCGGATGTGCGCGCGCCCGTACCCACGTAAATTTCCTATCGTGCCGATCGAACGAGAAGGGGGACTGGAATGCGCGAGCAACTTTGCAGGAGTCAGTCGGATCGTATTCTTGGGGGGGGGGGGGGGGCAGTGACCGCCGGTAGGGCCGAACGGTTCGACTGGGATACGACTCTGGTGCGAGTCGGATGGGTACTCGCCGCGGCTTTCTCTGCCGGTACGGCGTTGCTTATCTACCTGGTTGCGTGGATAGTCATGCCGGCTGAATCGCATGTGTTTGCCACCAGCGACCATGGGCGCGCCCATGGTCCGTCTGGCGCCGGATCCCGGTCGACCACGCCGAAGCTGCGGGGCGCGGCTCTTTTTGGTTTTGTTCTGTTGCTGGCCGGCCTGGTCCTCCTCCCGATCAGTTTCGGGGTATTCCAGTGGATCTGAGGCTGGGTATTTTGGGCATTTGTGATGATCGCGGCCGGCGCCGTGATACTTGTTCGGAAATAGGGGGGGGGGGGGGGGGGGGGGGGGTGAGCATGGAATTCTTAACTGGTCGTATCAGTGGCAGCAGATTCTTCATCGGTGTTCTGCTGGTCGGTGTTGGGCTTATGTTGCTGCTGACGTCCATGGACGTAGTAGGCGGTGTGTTCTGGTCGAATCTCTGGCCGTTCTGGCCGGTTCTAGTAATCGGCCTCGGCGCGGTCGTCTTATTCCGGCGTCGCAGCGCGATGCTCGGAACGGGGATTCTGACCATCCTCGTTGGAGGTTCGATCGCAGCTGCGGCCGTTACAGCCGCCCTTGGAATCGATATGCCTGGAAGGGCGCGAGGTTTTGATTTTGAATTCGGCCCTGGCGTTCGCGGGTCCGGCGTGTCAACCACGGTTGAGCGAAGTGTTGGCCAGCTCAGCCGCATACGAGTTGACGGCTCAACCGATGTCGACGTAACGATCGGACCCGAACGGTCGGTGCGCGTAACGGCGGACGACAACCTGGTGAATTTCATCCGTACTGACGTGCACGGTGGCGAGCTGGCCATCGGGCGTGACAGGAACATCAGGCCCCGCGTGGAAACCCTTGTGCGAATCGCCGTTCCTGATCTCGAGTCCATCGAAATCCACGGCTCGGGAGACGCCAGGGTGCGAGGGCTGAATGAGCGGGATTTCGAGGGATCGATCGACGGTTCCGGAAGTCTCGATCTGCGCGGGGAGACAGGTTCGCTGAAAATTAGTGTGCATGGTTCTGGCGACGTTGATGCCGGTGATCTTCATGCCAGCGACGTTGATGTGTCGATCATCGGAAGTGGCGACGTTCGCGTTTACGCAAGCAACGCGCTCGATGTTTCGATCCAAGGGAGCGGCGACGTCGCCTACAGCGGCAACCCGGGGAACGTCTCCGAAAACATCCAGGGATCGGGATCAATCGACGAGCGGTAGATTCTGAGGCCCCGCGCACGCTGCGCGGGGCCTCCACCGCGCACCGTATATATTTCTCCTGCGTCTCACGGTGCCAGGTGCGGAGAGCCTCTTGAAACTAACCGTTCGATTTCAAGCCATGCAGAGCACATGCCCGGACGACAACGTCGAGGCCAACATCGTGCCCGTGGATTCCGAATTCGATTTGGACCCTTCGGAAACGGCGTTGGTCCTTGTGGATGTCTGGGGCGGGCACCACATCAAAAGTCACTACGAGCGGACGGGCGTCATCATGGCCGAAACGATCCGTCCCTGCATTGAGGCGGCCCGCTCGTGTGGAGTCGCCGTAATCTACGCGCCATCACCCAGGATCGCGCGAACATATCCGCAATCGGCACGATACGGGGTCGGTTCAGAGATCGCACGACCGGATGGACCCGAGCACGACGAATGGCCTCCCGGTGATTATCGGGACGCGAAAGGCAAATACTCAAGCCTTGCCCGGCCCTACAACGAAAAGATCCCAGGATACGACGGCGACCTGCCCGAATGGTGGCACATTCGAGCTATCGCGGAGGTAATCGAACCTCAGGCCGACGATTTCGTGGTCGCCACCGGCGAGCAGCTCCACCTTCTGCTTCGGGACCGCCGAATCGTAAACCTCGTCTATGCCGGCTTCGCGACGAACATCTGCGTCGTGTACCGCGACTACGGCCTGCAGGCAATGCGCGCTCGCGGCTACAGACCGGTCTTGCTCAGGGACTGCACGAGCGCGATTGAAACCCGGGATACGTTCGATACCCTTTTAATTACGCGGACCTTGATTCTCGATCTCGAACGCTGGTTTCCGACATCGGACTCGGCCGCGTTTATCCAGGCGTGCAGCCGGGAACCCTGAGGCTCGCCGAGTTAGGGCTGCAAATTCCCCACTTCACACAGGTCCTCGTAACTTGCAACGAATGCTTCCAAGACGTCCGGACACAGCAGCTCCCCGGCCTCGGTCGGCAGCTTTTCGCGTGCGATGGAAGGCGGCGCGGCCTCTTTGTAGGACCGCCGCGATGTGATGGCGTCGAATGCGTCGACCACGGCCATTATCCTCGCGCCCACGTATATCTCTTCCCCGGCCATCCCTCCCGGATATCCCCCTCCCCAAAACGCCTCATGGTGTTCAAGGGTCACGCGTCGTGCATTATCTAGAAGGCTCACACCCTCGAGGAGCTTCCACCCTGACAGCGAGTGATCTCGAATCATCGTCCACTCGTCGGGACTCAGTTTGCCGGGCTTCCGCAACACGCTATTCGGAATCGACAGCTTCCCGAGATCGTGCAGCAGGACGCCCCGCTTGATGCTGGCTATCTCGTCATCCGGCAGCTTCATGATCCTCGCGATGGACTCGGCGTATGACGCGCACCTTCTGGAATGATCCTCGACATCCATTTCCCTGACGTCGAGTACTGCGATCACGCTGTCAAGCGTTGAGTCGAACTCCGCCAGCATGTTGTTGGCGATTTCGGCCGGATCTCCAATCATGTTCACATCGCCGCCCCGCGCTGCCTCGAGTCCATCCGCGAGCTCGGAAGTCAGTCGGTGAGATTTTTCAATCTTCGCCACCTGCCCGCGGTCCTCGATCCCCTCGTTTTTGTTCGCTTCGAGGAGGCCCTGGTGCACCGCCACCATGCCGTTCGCATCGCGGCGGAGTTGGTCAACGTTGACTTCCGTCTTTATCGGCTCGGGTTCCGCCTCGATCGTTTGGGGGGCGGTGTCGCCACGCCCGCCAAAGAGTTTGGAGAAAAGCCCCATGGTTTATCTCGCTCCCTTCCGTACCGGATTTTTCCCAAACAATCGTGCCTGACCCGGTAACTACAGGTTACCAAGAGGGGCAAAACTCGGTGGACGTCAATGGTGGGCCGGACCGGAGGTGAGAGGGACTGCGGCTGTCCTGCTGGCCTAGGCCAGGGCCACAAGCAGGCGCGGCGGCCTCAAGTTGAGCCTCAGAGAGGCTTCCGTTGTTGGAATCCCTCGTTGATTCCGTGCCAATACCCGATGGATTCTTCGTCGAGCCTGTAACAGAGGAATAGCTGCTCGCCGCCGCGAATGGACGGAAAGTCGATCAGCCCCGTGTCCGGGTCGCGAAGGATGACCCCAGTCCGGTCAATCTCCGCGACGAGCCGCTCCAGCTCAGCGACAAGGTGGGCGAATTTCGGCTGCGAAGGCCGCGAATCGCCGTTGCCCCGAGCCGATTGCTCCAATCGAGCCCGTAACTCACGGAATTCCGCGCGTGCGTCTTGTATCCGCTGCAGGCCGGGTCGAATATCCGCAAGGACCTCCAGAGCTTCTTCAATAGTGAAATACCGCTCAAAGTCGTCCGGCCGGCCTTCGCCTGTCATTGGATGGTGTCGGCGTCGACGATCTGATCGCCGGTCAATTGCCGCGATGACAGAGCATCCCAGCGCCGATCCCATGTGACACAATGGGTGGGCGACTCCAGCTTTCGCATCCAGGGATGGCGGTCATGGCAGAGGTCGTACATTCGGCTAGGCTGCCAATTCACATTTTCGCATCGCTGAATGATATACAGCCGGAGTGCGTGCGTCAGGCCACCAACGTGGCCAACCTACCCGTTGCGTTCCACCACGTGGCGCTCATGCCGGACG
This sequence comes from Chloroflexota bacterium, assembly GCA_963663595.2. Lineage (GTDB taxonomy): Bacteria > Chloroflexota > UBA11872 > UBA11872 > VXNJ01. The sequence continues at coordinate 2,133,288 of CAXXGZ010000003.1, forward strand.
CCCACGTTGGCTATGGAATACCTGTTGGCGGCGTGGCCGCAATCGAGGGCGCTCTAATCCCGTACGCGGTTGGAAACGACATCGGCTGCGGCGTTTCGGCGCGAAGCCTGGGCGCGAACGTCGCCGACGTTGGTGGGGAGCGTCTTCGCCGGCTTCTGGATGGGGTAAGCGCTCGAGTGCCAGTTGGGCCGGGAACGCGCAAGCGGGCGCTCAAGAGCAGGATATTTGACGACCCGCCGGACGCCCCGGTTCTGCGGCAGAACTTAGATCGCGCTCGGCATCAATTGGGCACTCTTGGCTCGGGGAATCACTTCATCGAATTTCAGGCGGACGCTGATGGCCGTCTATGGGTGATGATTCATTCGGGATCACGCAATCTCGGGCTCCGCGTTTGCACGCACTACAGCAAACTCGCCAAGGCCCGGCGGAAGCGCGAAGGAACGCTGAATCAGCTTGGTGATGCCAACCTGTCGTGGCTTGAGATAGGCGATGGCTCCGATGGGGACCGCTACCTCGCGGAAATGCAGTTTTGTCAGGACTACGCTCTCGAGAATAGACGGCTGATGATGAATGAGATCATGGCGGCCGCCAAACAGGCGCTGGGAAGGTTGGGCGAAGGAGCAACCATCGACATTCATCACAACTACGCTGTTCAGGAGTCGCACTTCGGAAAGAAGGTCTGGATACATCGAAAGGGCGCCGTTCGAGCGCGGTCCGGCGACGATGTACTCGTGCCAGGTAGCATGGCGACGTCGAGCTTCATCGGCCGTGGCTTGGGGCTTCCCGAAAGCTTCCAAAGCTGCGCGCACGGCGCGGGGCGGATAATGGGCCGCGGACAGAGCAAACGGACCTTTACGCACGAGCAGGTAACGGATGAGCTGCGAAGACTGGGAATTATTTACAAGGCAAGCAGATCGGGCCTGGTGGAGGAATCCGGCGGGTCTTACAAGGACGTGGAAACAGTAATGAGCAACCAGAGCGATCTGGTTGAGCCCGTCAGCCGCTTGCGTCCGCTCGCTGTGTTGAAGGGCTAGGAAAAATCTCCGGCCTTGGGGCGATTTGGCTATCGCTCACGCACCGGGTTCGAAGTTTAGTGGAGCTTTACTAAGCTGCGGATCATAGGCACATTCGCGGTCGTCCCGCCGTTGCCGGAGTCGCTCACGCCTCTACGCAGGCTCGGATTGAATCTGTGGTGGTCGTGGAATCCGTCCGCCCGAGCACTATTCCAAAGTGTCGATCCCGTCCTCTGGGCCGAAACGGAACACAACCCCGTAATGATGCTTGGCCTGCTGGGCGCGGAACGAATATCAGAACTTGCGTCCAACGATTCATTCCTTGCAAACGTGGACCGGGTGATCCGCGAGTTCGACTCCTACATGGAGGCCGAGCGGTCGTTGGTGGATGTTTCTCCAGATTCCGGGGCATTCCTGGCTGCCTACTTTTCGCTTGAGTTTGGACTTACCGAATCGTTGCCCATTTACTCTGGCGGCCTGGGCGTGCTTGCTGGTGACCTTCTGAAGACGGCCAGCGATCTCGGACTTCCCTTAGTAGGTGTGGGCCTCCTCTACAGCGAGGGCTATTTCCGCCAGCGCCTCGATTCCGATGGAAGACAGGCGGAGGTTTTCCTCAAGAGCGATTTCTATCAGATGCCGGTCCAACCTGTTCTCGACGAGGACGGGATCCAGCAAACCGTGCGCGTCGACATTGGCGGCGAAGACGTTCACGTCAAGATCTGGAGCTGTGAGGTAGGCCGCGTCCGCCTGATCCTCCTCGACACGCACGCGCAAGAGAACTCCGAGATGACGCGTGAGATAACGGCACGACTGTACGGCGGGGATCTGGACACGCGAATCAAGCAGGAAATTGTCCTTGGGATTGCTGGGGTGAGAGCGCTGGAAAGGATTGGGCCGTCGCCAACGGTCTTTCACATCAACGAGGGGCATGCAGCATTCCTAACCCTGGAGCGGCTGCGAATGCTCATGGTGACCCGAAAACTCAGCTTTGCCGAGGCGCGTGAGGTGGTGATGTCTGGAACGGTGTTCACGACACACACGCCCGTCCCAGCGGGCCACGATCGATTTGAACGGAAGCTTGTCGACAAAAGCCTGTCGGTCCAGGTAGAGCAATTGGGGATCTCGATCAAGGATCTTATGCAACTGGGAGCCCAGGACTCCGACAACGATAGCGGCCAGCTCGACATGACCGCGCTGGCCCTGCGTCTTTCCGATTACCGCAGCGGGGTCAGCAAATTGCACGGACGCATGTCGCGGCAAATGTGGCGGACCCTGTGGCCGAACGTCCCTGCTGATGAGGTGAGCATCGACCACGTGACGAACGGCGTTCACATCCGCTCGTGGGTCTCGAGTGACATCGCCGATCTCTATGACAGGTATCTGGGTTCCGGCTGGATTACGAATCCATCCGATCCGGCGGTGTGGGAACGTGTTTCGGAGATTCCTACAGTCGAGCTTTCGGAGGCGAGATCGCGCAAACGCGCTCACCTGGTCGCCTTCGTCCGCGACAGGGTTACGGGTCATTTGAAGTCACTCGGCGCTTCCGAGGTCGCGCTGGACGGAGTGGACCGCATACTCAGCCCCGACGCACTAACCATAGGCTTTGCGCGGCGGTTCGCTTCGTACAAGCGGGCGGAACTGATAGTCAGTGATCCCGACCGGCTGGATCGATTGCTCAATGACAGCGAACGGCCCGTGCAGATCATCTTCGCTGGCAAGGCTCATCCACGGGACGATGCCGGCAAGAGTCTGATTCAACGCATATACAGGCTTTCTCGAGAGCCACGATTCCAGCGTCGTTTGGTGTTTCTGGAGAATTACGATTTGGACGCCGCGAGGTGCCTTGTACAGGGGGTGGATCTCTGGCTGAACACGCCTCTCCGGCCTCAGGAGGCCAGCGGGACGAGCGGCATGAAGGCCGCGGCCAACGGAGCGCTGAACGTCAGCATCTTGGATGGGTGGTGGGATGAAGCCTATTCACCTGAAATCGGGTGGGCCATCGGGAACGGCAGCGAAATCGACGATCCCGAGCAGCGCGATTCCCGCGATGCATCCGCCATATACGACCTTCTCGAAAACTCGATAGTTCCCTTGTTTTACGATGCCTCCGCCGATGGAGGGCGGCACGGGTGGATCGAGCGCATGAGGGAGTCCATTGCGGCCGTCGCCCCACGTTTCAATACCAACCGGATGCTCACCGAGTATTACGAGCGTTTCTATCTGCCCGCGCACACACGCTCGGCCGATCTTTTGAAGGACGACGCGGCCAGGGCCAGGGGGCTTGCGTGGTGGAAGGGACACGTGTCCCACTACTGGAAGGAAATTCGAATCAGATCCGTCGAGACCGCCATCACCGCTGAACTTTCGGAGGGCGACGTTTTTGAGATTCGGGCGCTGGTGGAAACTGGAACAATATCGTCTCAGGATGTCGTGGCTCAGGTCTATGAGGGATTGGTAGACGCGCTGGGCGAAATCATCGATCCACAAATCGTTGATATGGAGCGCCGCGGCATAGGCGGCGACGGGGTCCTGGAATTCGTCGCGGAGCTGCGGAGCCGAGGCAGCGGCAGACACGGGTACACCGTACGAATCGTTCCTTGCCACAGCGACCTGCCAAACCCCATGGCCATGGGCCTCGTCCGTTGGGCCTGATCGGCTCCCCGACCATCCGCTCGCCGCTTGCGGCAGGGCGTTAGGATATTCCCTGCGAGGAACGCTTGGGGGAGTTCTATCTCGGCGCAAAACGAGCCGGATTTGGATCAGGTCCCGGTCCCATGGCGGATCATTGGGCCGCTCGGTCCCGACCTGGTATCGAGATATGAATCGGCTTTTCTCGAGTGCTCCATCGAGCGCTTGTTTTACTTTGTATGGCGATATGTGGTCGCCAGCGAATACCGAGCGCTGCAGATCCGCCTCAAGGGCTGGTATTCCGAGGATTTGGCCGCGAAACCCGGTTCCCACAAGCCGCTCGAGCAGCGGCTTTCAGGCTATCCCGCGCTGATGCGTGAGGAGGAGTCCGCCTTCATCTCGGATCTGAACAGGCTGCAAAGGTTGTGGTTCAGGTGCTGCCTGACGACGATGCCATTTTCCCATGAGTTTCTCGACGAAAGTCGGTATCGATACCGGTTCTTCGGAATGGGCGACGAGGTTTGGCTGGGGGCCGAACGGAAGGGAAGGGGAAGAGTCCCCGAGTGACCGGCTAGCCCGGCGTTAGCCTTTAGCCGCCCCGCCTATACTCATTGGCCGCCGCGCTCAACGGCGGGATTTTCTTTTCAGTAAGTCGAACCCGGGTTGCCCATGGCCGATTCGAGCGCTCGAACCGACGCCCCGACCGCGATCGCGCGTCGCAGGCGCGGCTTTCCACCGCCGGTCTTGCGACACAAGAACTTCGCGCTGCTCTTCTTCAGCCTGCTGTTCTCAAACACCGGCACGTGGATGGCCCAAACCGCCCAAGGATGGCTCGTCTACGACATGACCGGCTCCCCGCTCGCGCTCGGAGCGGTGTTCGGATCGTTCGCCATCCCGATGATCCTTCTCCCGTTCTTCGGAGGCGTTCTCGCCGATCGGATGGATAGGCGCAAGTTGATCTGGATAACCCAAACCGTCGCGGCGATCCTGGCGGTGCTCGTGGCGGTCCTCGTGGCGACGGGGGTCGTCGAAGTTTGGCACCTGGTTGTCCTGAGCTTCCTCTCGGCCATCGCACTGGCCTTCGATCAGCCGACGCGGCAGGCGCTTGTTCCCGACCTGGTGCCGCGTGATGAACTCCGGCCCGCGGTCGCGCTCAACTCAGCGGTGTTCACCGGCGGAGCGTTTCTGGGGCCGGCGCTGACCGGGTTTCTAGTGGCGGGGGTGGGACTGCCGCTCTCAGGGGTCTTCTTTATCAACGCCGCGACCTTCGTTGCGGTCATCGTCGCGGTTGCGCTGATGCGAATACCTCCCTTCGACCCCTCCAAGACCCGCGGATCAATCGTGACGTCAGCCGTGGATGGCTTCAAGTTCGTAGCGCGCAGCGAAATCATGATCATGGTGATGATTCTTTCGATGGTGACGAGCTTGTTCGGACGGTCCTACCAAGCCCTGCTGCCGGTGTTCGCGAAGGATGTGCTCGATGTCGGTATCCAGGGCCTGGGACTGATGAATTCCGCACCAGGCGCGGGTGCGATTATCGGTGCGGTCATAATCGGGATGAACGTCAAGATTCCGCGCAACGGCATCCTGAGCCTCGTCAGCATGTTTGCCTTGTCCGTTCTGGTTGTCGCGTTCGCCGCCTCCAACGTCTACGGCCTAAGTCTTGTAATCCTCTTCGTGATCGGATTCGTGAACACCGTTCTCATCTCATCGACGAGGACGATCCTTCAGCTGTCCGCCCCGAGGGAGTTCATGGGGCGCGTGATGAGTCTCAGCACGATCGCCGTCATCGGATTCGGCCCCCTGGGCGGGTTTGTCGTTGGCCCGCTCGCGGAGGTGGCGAGCGCGCCTCAAGCCTTGTACGCATCCTGCGCCATTGTTGTTGTCTCAGCGGTGCTGCTGTCGACGGTGAGACCTGCCCTCAGAACGGCCGATTGACAGCGAGCATTTAGAGACTTGGGCGATGCGTCGCCCGAATTCCGTTGTCCACGCCGGCGGATCGCCGTCTCAGGATTTCGCGGCGCTCGACGGTAGTGACGACTCGGGCCCCCTCAGTCCGTGCGCCATGATGGATCGGGCCAACACCACTGTTCCAAGAACCATGCCGCCGATCGCCAGCCATTGCGCAAACTGGAGCGGTCCCATTGCCGGATCGGCCCTCAGGAAACTCACGAGGAACCTCCCGATCGAGTAGAGCAGCATATATACCCAGAAAACCCGGCCGGTGCCTCCCCACCTTCGTATTAAGACGATGAGAATGCCCAGGATCGCGAAGTCGAAGAGCAGCTCATACGTGGAAACCGGGTGCTCAGGGAACGTGTTACCCATCGCGCCGCGGGTGGCGAGAGTGTTCGGATTCGTGTAGCGGACGGCCCATGGCAGATCGGTGGCGAGCGCGTGATGTTCCCCGTTCATCAGATCGCCGATCCGACCGATTCCCTGCCCGAATATCAGCCCGAGTCCGCCGGCATCTGCGAGTCGTGGGATCGAAAGCCTGGCGAAAAACGCGGCGATGACCCCGCCAATTACTCCGCCGATAATTCCGCCCCAGATCGCCATGCCTCCACTCCACACTTGGACTATCCGCGCCGGACGGTCGGCGAATAGGTCCCAATTGTCAATGACGAATATGAGCCGGGCCCCAACGAGGCCGGCCAGGATGGACCACACGGCGATCGCGTCTACGTTCTCGGGGGTGACTCCGGCGTACGGAGCGTAACGGCGCGTGATCCAGTAACCGGCCAGGATGCCGAGCGCCGCGAAAATAGCGTGCCAGGCCAGGGTAAAGGGTCCGAGAGAGATATTGGGATCGAACGGAATTGCTATTTCAAAGAACGACAAGCCTGCCCTCCGGTTCGGTGTCGTGAAGCCTCAAGACCTGGGAGTCCCAGGTTAGCACCGGCTCTTTCTGACCTCCGCGAAGCCCGTCGCTAGCGGAGGTTCGGGTTTTCCGGATTGGGAGGTCCCGCCGCCGGTTCGAGATCCTGGTCCGCGTAGAGGCGTCTGAAGGCTTCGCCTGATACCGCGTCAATTTCTTCGATCAGCGAGTCGGATAACGTCCAGTCGGCAACGCGGATTGCGTCGTCGATCTCGTCAGGCCTGCGGAATCCAATTAAGCCAACGGTGACAGCGGGGTTTCTGAGAATCCAGGCACTGGCCAGAATGGGCAAAGTGCGTCCTTCCCGTTCGGCTATTGATTTCAACCCTTCGACCGCCTGGAGATTCTTTTCAAAGTGGCCGGACTTGAAGAGCGGTATTCCAAACGCATTGCCCGATGCCCGCCAATCGTCCGCCTCAAATTTCGTGTCCACCGACATCGCGCCGGTGAGGAGACCGTGGGCAAGCGATCCGTAGGCCATGATCCCTATGCCTTCGCGCTCGCAGAACGGGATGGTCTCACGCTCGATTCGCCGGTCGAGAAGGTTGTAGCCAACCTGATTCGCCACAATTCCCAGGGTCTTTCTCGACTCGGTCAAACGGTCCGGAAGGAAGTTGGACACGCCCGCGTAGCGAATCTTGCCCGCCGTGATGAGATCCTGAAGCGCCAGCATCGTCTCCTCGACGGGGGTGTTCGGGTCCGGCCAGTGGATCAGGTACAGATCGAGATAGTCGGTTCCGAGTCGCTGAAGGCTCTCTTCGATGGCGGTGGTTATGTGCTCGCGAGTGCTATTACGCTCAAACTCCTTTGTTTCCTCATTCCAGGCAATGCCGCATTTCGTCACGAGGACCACGTCATTCCGGCGCGGCCCGAGCGCGCGGCCGAGTAGCTCCTCGGAGTGACCCAGACCGTAGCCCGCCGCGGTATCGAAGCACGTGATTCCGGCGTCGAGGGCCTTGTGGACCGCCGCCACTTCTTCGTCGTCATCCGTGCTTCCGTACTGTGTGCCCCCCATCGGCCAGCATCCGAAGCCGATGACCGACACCTTGAGCTCAGAATCTCCGAAGTTTCTATATTCCATCCCACAGCTCCCGTCGCTGGATCGTTAGGTTGCCCGCCTGAGGGGCAGTGGGAGATTGTATCGATCATCCGGCCCGAGCCGCGACGCGCGGAAGGGCTCAGTGACCCCAAGCCTGGTTGAAACCGGTTCGCACGAAAGCGCGTACTCGCCGCGTTCGACGCCTACGGATCTTGGGCTGGCCGGAGATCATACGCGACGGATGCCGCGCCGAGGCACTCGTCCACGACCCGGTCGGCAGCCTCTTTTCCCGTCGAGAAGAGCGTGCCGAGCAGGTCCCGCCGGTCCAGTTCGGACCAAACCCATTGACGATCCTTCGGATCGGTCAGTTGTTCGTCGATCTGGCCTCGCCAGCGCTCGAAGTGCCCCAGATGCGTATCGAGATCGTCGGGCAAAACGGATTCAATGTATTTTCGCAGCGCCTTCGTGAACGCTGGACTCCGCCCGAGCGTGCCAACGGTAATGCGGAGGTCCCCGATGGCGATCTGGCTGACGTTGGCGAAGTCTGAGCGAGACGGATCGTCCACGACGTTCACCAGTGCGCCGGCGTTCTTGGCTTCGGACGCTACGCGGCGATTCAGCGCCGGATCGTCGGTGGCCGCTATGACCAAATCCGCTACGCCGATTTTCTCTGATTTGTAATCGTCGAGATCAAGCCGGAGCCGGCCGGATCGGGCGAGGTCCTGGACCCGAGCCGTCGCTTTGCGCCCGATCACGCGGGGAATGGCGCCGGCCTCGATCAGGCCGAGCGCCTTCCGCTCGCCGACGGCTCCGGCCCCGACGACCACGCAGTTGAGCTGGCTGACGTCGAGAACGATGGAGTACGCGGCGTTCCCTCGCGGCAACTTCTATACGCTGCCTGTCAACGGCGATATTTGGCGACTATCCAACTGGATCGAGGTCCACCCTAGAGATGCTTCGCGATGACTTCCTCAACCTTTAGCGTCGCTTCTCTATCCGCGTCGGCCTCAAGCAGCTCGAGCAGGCCATGCTTGACCAGCTCCCGCCAAATTCCCTTCTTGACCTGAATGTCGTCGGTAAGGCCGTTGATCCGTCGCTTGGTCTCGACGAAAAATTCCAGATGTTCCTGGTAGCCGTTCTCCAACATCATCCCTATCTTGTCGCGCAGCGAGTTTGCAAACGCAGGGCTCAAACCGTCGGTCATGATATTGACCGTCAAGTTTCCGCGGCGCACGTATGACGTCGCAATGAAATCCGAAACCTCAGCGTTGTCCACCATGTTGAAGAGCAGGCCCTTTGCGTGCGCGTCCTCGCCCACGGTCAGATTCAGGCTTTCGTCCTCACTACATGCCAGGACGACCTTCGCGCCGTCAAGCAGCTCGGGTGAATATCGTTGGCGAATGAGGGTTGCTCGCCCATCAGCGGCGATCTCCTCGAGCCCCGGAGTAAATGACTCCGCGATGACATCGGGGAATTTGTGGAAATCGTTGAAGATCCTCGTCTTGAATTCCGCTTCGTCGCCCCCGCCAACGACCACGCATCGCCAAGTCTTGAAGTTAAGCGCGACGGGGAAGAAAACCCTTGGTTCCAACATCGAAATCGCCTCAGCTTGTCTGCCATATCGGATGCAGTATGGGCAGGGACGCAGTCAGCACCCTGGAGAAGTCTTGCAGATCAAAGGGCGGGCCGAAAAGCCCTGCAATGGCTTGCCCGCATTCCAACCTGGGCGATTTACTTCGCGAGATGCGTTCGAAACCCTAGACGGCGCACTCGCCTTCGCCGCGCTCCAGCACGTAAAGGCGGTCTCGTTCCCAATCGACGAACGTCGATTGGGACTCGTCGGAGAATTCCGGCGGCAATGTCAGGTCGAGGACAACCTCTTCGAATGGAACCTTGCCCACACGATCGAATAAGTCATTGAATGTCTCCCCGTCGCTGCGATGCCCCTCGTAGTACCGGATAAATCGTTCCACTGCGTCCGGCACTCGCTTCGCGGGCAGTCTCGATTTCAGCACCGTTCCCATCCGCACGTTCCCATTGCGCCGTTCGCCGCCGAGCAGAACCTGGTACGCCGGAATCTGCCGGCCGCTGCTCTTGATGGCCGCGCCGTGGAAGCCGATCGAGGCGATGTGGTGCAGTCCGCACGAGTTCGGACAACCGCTCGCGTTTATGAGCATGGTCCGCGTCAGTGGATCCGTTATGTGCATTTCTTGAAGCCGCGCTCGGACCGCGCGATTGAGTCCCATGGAGCTTGTGATGCCCAGCTTGCAGCTGTCGGTGCCCGGGCAGCTGACCACGTCGTTGATCTCGAAGGCTCCGCCGTCCTCCAGGCCAATATCGCTCAACTTCTTCCAGACGTTGTAGACGCTGCCGGTCGGGATCCATCTCAGGACTATGTTCTGGCCAGGCGTGGTTCGCGCTCGGCCCGCGCCGTGTTCGCGGACGATCGCGGCCAAGCCCCTGAACTGGTCGCCGGTCAGGTCGCCCTGCGGGACCGTCACCTCAACGGCGGAGTACCCAGGCTGCTTCTGAGCGCGCACGTTCGTTCGCAGAAATTCGCCATAAGCCGCGGTATCGGCGGGGGCCGCCACCGGAAGCGTGGCGTCGGGCTCGGGCGCGTCGGACTGCTCGTCGTCGTGGAACAAAAGATCACTTAGCGGGATTTCCTTGCGCGCCCACTCGCCCTTCAACTCCTTGTCCACCATTTTCCGGAATCTGTCGATACCGATCTTGTGGATCATGAACTTGATTCGAGCCTTCATGCGGTTGCGACGTAACTCATCGGAGCGCTCGAAGATTCGTAGGACCGCCTCCGAAATCCGAAGGTACTCGTCGAAAGGCACGAAGTCGTACAGCACGAGTGCGTTTTTCGCCATGATCGAAAGACCGCCGCCCGTGACGATGCGGAATCCCCGTTCCGTCTTTCCGTTGAGCCCGCGTTCCTGGGCGATGAATCCCAGGTCGTGGATGCCCGTGATAGAGCGGTCCGCCGCGGATCCGGTGAACGCCACCTTGAACTTTCTTGGCAACAGTTGCGTCAAAGGATTCCGCACGAAATAGCGGATAAACGCTCCCGCATACGGTGTGACGTCGAAGAGTTCGTCGTCGCAGATTCCAGCCCACGGATCCCCGGTCACGTTTCGAACCGTGTTCCCGCAGGCTTCGCGAGTGGAGAGGCCCACCTCGGCCATGAGCTTCAGGGCCTCGGTCGCCAGCGGAAGCGGAACATGGTGGTACTGAATGTTCTCGCGCGTCGTAATGTGGCCCTTGCCCAGCTTTGCGTACCGATCGGCCACGTCGCCGAGAGCGTCTAGCTGATCGTCGGCTACGCCTCCGAACGGCAGCTTGACGCGAATCATCTGCCTGGCAGCCTGGCGCTGACCGTAAACGCCCTGCTTCAGCCGGAATCCGATGAATGTGAGCTCTTCCCGGTTGCCCTTGAGGAATTCCGTGGCTTCGGTCTCGAAGTCGATGAACTCTTCAGGAAGAATTGGAATGACGCGCCCTGCAGTTTGCTGCTGCGTGATAGCCATCAGGTCCCTCGTGATGCGCCTCGGCGGGCGCTCGATGTGCCTAAAGCGATTTCGGTACTGGCCCGTCTACGGGATATTGAGGTACGATTCTCGACGGGACAATCCTAAGTAACTCACTAGGATTAGTCAACAATAGGGAATGGCATACTGAGCCGGCCCATCAGCTGCGCGGGGTTCAACCTGGAGGAGCTACGGCCATCGAGCGTCATGAATGTTTGCCAAGTGTGTCTAGACGATAGTGAGGCGGTCGACGCGTGAGCGGTCGTAACATCCGAATCGGTACCCGCCGAAGCACTCTGGCGCTCATTCAAACGAACATCGTTGTAGAGCTTTTGAGGAATCGAGAACCGCGGTTGGATGTGGAAATCGTGGAACTGTCGAGCCGCGGTGACGACAATCCCGATGTCGCTCTTGTTACGGATCTTGGGGTCGGGGCGTTTACAAACACCATTCAGCGGGCGCTCGTCAGGGGGGATATCGATCTGGCGGTCCATAGCCTCAAGGATCTTCCAGTCGATCCTGCGCCCGGACTCGAAGTGGTGGCCGTCCCGGTTCGGGAGGATCCCCATGAGGTTCTGATTTCCGCGGGTGGCCTCGGCCTGCAGGATCTTCCGAAGGGCGCGCGGATTGGCACAAGCAGTCCACGACGCTCCGCACAACTGCGGCTCGTGCGCGCCGATATCGCTACCGAACCGCTCCGTGGGAACGTGGAGACTCGAATTCGCAAGGTGGACGAGGGTGAGATCGACGCTGCGCTGCTCGCGGCGGCGGGCGTCCGCAGGCTTGGTCTGGACGATCGCATTACGCAAACCCTCGAGATTCCAGCCTTTCTTCCCGCGCCGGGACAGGGCGCCCTGGCGGTCGAGGCGAGGGGTGGGAACGAACCGGCTGCCGAGGAAGCGCGCTGGCTTGACGATGCGGACATTCGCGCTTGTGTTTCGGCGGAACGAGAGTTTCTGAAGGCGCTCGGCGGGGGTTGTCTTCAACCCGTGGGGGCGCTGGCCGAGATCCAGAACGGCGAGTTGGTGCTTTGGGCCGGGCTCTATACGGCCGAAGCCCGAACCGTGCGCCTCGTGGGCGCTCCGGAAACCGCCGAAGACATGGGACGGCGGGCGGCTGCCATGGTCACGACGGAGTCGTAGTGAGCGTCGTGAACGGTGGCGACAAGGGCGTCGTATACCTCGTTGGCGCGGGCCCCGGCGATCCGGGCCTGCTGACGCTGCGCGCGGTCGAGGTTTTGCGCTCGGTCGACGTGGTCGTCTACGACCGCCTCGTAGGCCCTCAGGTCCTGGAGATGACCGAGTCGTTGGAACGCATCTACGTGGGGAAGGGGAAGGACTCCCACGCCGTGGATCAGGACTCCATCAATGAGTTGCTGGTCAAACTCGCCCTGCAAGGCCGTCGGGTCTGCCGATTGAAGGGCGGCGATCCCTTCGTTTTCGGACGTGGCGGTGAGGAGGCCGCGCGGCTGGCCGAGGCCGGAGTCGACTTCGAGGTCGTTCCTGGAATCACGTCGGCCATAGCCGGTCCGGCATATGCCGGTATCCCCGTCACGGACCGACGAGCGGCATCGTCGTTCGCGTGCGTGACCGCCCATCAGCGGGCGGATGGACCCACCCGTTCAATCGATTGGGCAGCGCTGGTCCGAGGCTGCGACACCATCGTTGTGCTGATGGGATCGAGCCGCATTGACGCCGTTGTGGCCGACCTCGTCGACGCGGGCCTGGCGTCATCACACCCTGTGGCGGTTATCGAATCGGCTACGTTGCCAGGTCAGCGCACCGTGGAAGGCACGTTGGGAGATATCGCGGCCCGTGCCGCTGACGCGAAAATCGGGTCTCCGGCGCTGATTGTCGTGGGAAATGTTGTCCCGTTGTCGGGAAAGATCGAGTGGCTCAGCAAGCGCCGCCTGCACGGAGTAACGGTCATGGTCACTCGCGACGAGGGCGCCAACGGTACGCTGTCTGGCATCCTCCGATCGCAAGGGGCCGCCGTCGTTGGGGCGCCGACATTGCGAATTCAGCCGCTCGAAGACGAGTCGGTCCTGGATGCTTCGATCTCGAGGATCGGTGAATACGATTGGGTCGTATTCTCCAGTATCAGCGCGGTGTCATACGTTTTCAAAGCGCTGAAACGGAATCGTCTCGACGCCAGGGCGCTCGCACCTTGCAGGGTGTCCGCCATTGGACCCGGGACCGCGGCCGCACTTGAGGAGCGCGGAATAACTCCCGACCTCATTCCCGACCGATTCGTGTCGGAGTCGCTGGGCGATGCCCTTGTTTCCGAGCTCCGGCCCGGATCATCGATATTGATATTCGGGGCGCTTGGGGGGCGGACTGAACTCGCAGATACGCTTCGGTCGGCGGGGCATAAGGCGGCCCTGGTGCCCGCGTATCGAAACATTCCCGTCAAATTGGAGCCCGTTCACCTCGCCGCGCTCGAAGCCGGTGAAGTTGACTGGGTGGCATTTACCAGCTCGTCTTCTGTCAAACGACTCCTCGATGCCGCCGGCGGCGCGAAAGGATTGCCTCCGGGTACGCGAATCGCCTGCATCGGACAAACCACCGCGGCAACCGCCGAGTCACTCGGACTCACGGTTACGATCGTGGCGGAGGAGCACACGCTGGACGGACTCGCCAGCTCCATAACCAAGGAGGCGGGGCCTGTCCCGGTTTCGTGAACGTCAGGCGTGAATACAATCTAGGACTGCACCCGACAGGACATCGAAAACGGCGGACCATCAACAATCACGGAAATGCGGTGTCAGAATTCATTGCGCGTAATTGAAGGTTCGAAGACCGCCGCCGGGCGCGGGGTCCGCAATCTGCCTAAACGACCTCGCCGTCTGCGCAGGACACCAGCGTTGAGACGTCTGGTCCGCGAAACGCGGCTCTCGTCAGAAATGTTGATGTACCCGATGTTCGTCGTGCCGGGCCATGGCGTGGACGATCCAATCGAGGCCATGCCAGGCCAGCGTCACCTGTCGCCTGACGTGGCGGTGGAAGTGGCTGCCTCCGTATTCGAGGACGGCGTGTCATCCGTTCTCCTCTTCGGAGCGCCAAGGCACAAGGATGCGGCGGCCAGCGATGCCCACGCGGAGGACGGCGCCGTGCAGGACGCAATACGAGCGGTCAAGCGATCCGTGCCGGATTTGGCCGTGTTTTCCGATGTCTGCGTCTGCGCCTTCATGGACCACGGTCACTGCGGAATTGAGATGGACGGGGACATAGATAACGACGCCACTCTGGACCTGCTGGCCGACGTTGCCGTGTCACATGCCCGGGCCGGTGTGGACTTCGTTTCGCCGTCGGACATGATGGACGGGCGGGTGGCCGCCATTCGCGAGGCACTCGACGTCGAGGGCCACCAGCAAGTCGGGATAATGTCGTACGCGGCCAAGTACGCGAGCGCCTTCTACGGACCGTTTCGCGAGGCCGCCGGATCGGCGCCGCGGTTTGGCGATCGTTCGACCTACCAGGTGGATCCTCCCAACGTCCGGGAGGCGCTGCGCGAAATCGAGCTTGATGTGGACGAGGGCGCGGACATAGTCATAGTGAAGCCGGCGCTTGCTTATCTCGACGTAATCGCCGCCGCGCGGGAGCGCTTTAACGTCCCGCTTGCGGCCTACAACGTGAGCGGTGAGTATTCGATGGTCAAGGCGGCCGCTCAGCGCGGATGGATGGACGAGGAGCGGGTGGTCAACGAATTGCTTACGAGTATCGTGCGGGCGGGGGCGGACATCTTGATCACCTACTGGGCGCCTGAAGTGGCGCGCAGGCTAAGGTCCGCCTCCTAAACGCGCGTCCTGCTGCTGAGGCGCCGCAGCCGGGCGGCGGCGAATATCTTCTATCCGCCTTTGGTGGGGTCTCCCTTTTCGAGGTTTAGGTTCACCGCTTCGCGGACCAGTCCCGCGAACGCGTCCCTGTCAATACTTTGTGTATCCGTGAGCTTAACGTGGCGCATCTTTGCGCCCGATCCCTCTAGCAATCCGTTGCGATCCTCTAGTTCGGCCCCTCGCCAGAACCCGAAATTGACGTTGTTCTTGTGCGCCTTCAAGTAACAAAACGGGCCGTTGATCTCGTACACCGGCTGAGACCACTTTATGGCTTCGAGGGCCTCCGGAGCGACTTCCCTAATTATTCCTCGGAGTGTCGCGACGACATCGTGTTGCCAGCCGTCGAGCGTCGCAATGTATGCGTCGACGGTCTCATACTTTGCCATTTCCGGCGTCCTCTCTACACGATCTCTAGCGGCCGGGCGAGCGGCCGGCGGCACGCCTGCGGGACGTTTTGTTTTGCGCGTCTATTCCGCGTTTTCGTCCGGTTGCATCATCCCCATCATTCCGCCCTGGGTATCTACGCAGTAGGCCATCCAGCCAACGCCCGGCACGGCCATCTTGTCCACGACGATTTTCCCACCGTGCCCTGAGACATCGGCCATCGAAGCATCGAGATCATCGACTTCCACGGTTACCACCGTTCGCGGCGTGCCGTCTCGAGCGGTCATCAAACCCCCGTTGATGCCGGGGGCGCCATCATCACCCGTGGTCACGAGCCAGTAATCCTCCGGGCCTTCCCACTTCGCGATCTCCCAGCCGAAAACATGCGCATAGAAGTCCTGCACCTTTTCGGGCTCGGGCGCGTTTATCTCGAAATGCACCACTCGGTCCATCGTTTATCCCCCAGGGCTGCGGGTTGGCGTGGAGTTAGAATACTGGCCGTTCCAACCACATCAGAGCGGCATCGGAAGACTACCTGGGCGCGAGACCCGGCTTCGGAAAAATACGCCAGACTCGTCCGCCCGCGGCGACCGGATTCCCACCCTCGGGGTCGTCGGCGAAGAGCTCCGAGAAATACAATCCGCCATCTCCGTACGCCACTCCCACTACCGTACTGCGGCCGGATCCGATGTATTTCAAGAACGTGGCGGGCGGCTCAGCGACCTCCCCATCCGCGCCGATTCCGATCTCCCAGATCTCCTTGCCGTTATCAACCTGTCCCTCGACGAAATTAAATCCGTAGGCGCCCATATAAAGACGCCCGGCTCGCTCCTCGGGGAAATTTCCGCCAACGGCGAATGCGATTCCCGTGGGCGATATGGCCGGCGGTCCGAAAAACCAGACTCCGGAGTTGATAACCCCGGCATCGGTGCCGTCGTAACCGGCGTTGTAGCCGGCCTCGGCCCTGATGAGCCGGTCGAGCGCGGGGCCGTTTTCGCTGCTGTACAGTGCTGCGTTCCCTGGACGCTGAGTCAGGGCGAAGTTGTTGCGATGCCCTTTCGACCACTGATAACTGATGGGAAGCGTGGCCCCCTCGGCGCTATAACGTGGGTTGTCGATCGGCGCCGTTCCGTCACGGTTCAGTCGTAGGATCTTTCCGGCAAAGTAGTTGTCGTCCAATCCTCGCCCACCCCGCAGACCGTCACCTACGGCGGCATAGAGCTTGCCGTCGCCGCCGAACAGCAGCCCGTAAATCTGATGCGACGGTCCGGTCGTCTCGTTCTCCATGCGCAGAATGTCGATCCGTCGGGCCGCGGTTCTGCCTCCGTCGTCGCTTTCCAGGCGCTGGATCTTGTTTAGCAGCTGACCGTCTTTCAGATACACCGTGGACGCGTAGACATCTCCATTGAGCGGGTCGACGACGATTCCGCCGAGTCCCACCTGCCCGGTCAATTCCGACGGCGGGTCGCCGGGGCGGAAGTTCAGGAGCGCGTCGGCGTAAACCTGGGCGCCGCCGTCACGGCGGACCACCTTTATCGTGCCGTGCAGTTCGGCGATGTATAGGTAGGGAGCGTCGGGATCGCTTGATGGATTAGGGATGAGCGCGATCTGCGACGGTAGAACCAGGTTGTTGGCTACGACCTCCAGGTCGAACCCATCCGGAACGCGCCAGGGAACGGAAGCAGATCTGGTTCGCGTAATGAGAATCGGCCAGATGTCGGCCTGTCCGATCGGGGCGTTATCGGGCTCGAAATAGAATGCGCCGGCCGCGGACGCCGCCGCATTTAGGACGCCGCCCGGCGCCAGCGACATAAACGGCAGCCACACGCTGCGCCTTATGCCCACCCCGTCGAGGAAGTCCATTCGAGACTCCGGAATCACGATCCGCGAATCGCCCGCTTCGATCCGAAAATGCAGGTTGACGTGTCGTTCCGCGGGCGGGAAATCGGTCGTTCGATTGTCCGACTCTGCTCCTTCGATCAGGAGCAGAGAGCTGTGCCCGCCCGTGAGCAGCACCGAATTGTCCGGAGCCAGGGTCACCGGGTCACCGTTTGCGGCGAACCACCCGAGCGATCCCGGCCGTATGTCCCGGAGGCGCATCGGTCTCGGCCGATACCAGCCCTGCTGCGCGGTCAGGAAGACCTTCCACGGCGACCAGTCCGACCACTCCGTCGCAGGATCTCCGCTTGAATCACGATGTCTGGCGCGCACTTTGTAGACCGTCTTGTTGTATAGCCCGAACCGACCGGTTAGCGGGCCTTGAAACGCCCCCGTCAACAAGGACGCCTGGTCCGCCGGGTCCGTCGCCAAGGCGTTCCATACGCGGAGGTTTTGGACCGCGTCCCAAATTTCGAATTCCGTGGAAACGTGACTGTCGCTGGTATCGGCATCGAGGCATGGACTGGTCTGAATGCTGATGAAATACGGATTCATCTCGTTGGTGGTGGGGTCGGGACTCGGTTCCCAAATCCGAGGGGTCCCTGGACGTGTGTTGCCTTCGGATGACGGAGTGGGGATGGGTGCGCCCGGCGTGGCCGTGGGAGCTGCCGTGGGAGTGGTGGGCGGCGCCGATGATTCCACGGAGAGCCTAACTCCGGCCGCGCCGTCGATAGTCAGCGGACCTTCGTACTGGACCCCGAGGGACGACACAACGAAAGCGGTAATGTCGAGGTATTCCGCGTCCGATAGGCTGCCCGGATCGCTCTGAGGCATGCTGGCCCGGGTGAAGCCGAATAGGTCGCCGGCGGTGGCATACTTCGTCGCAAGGCCCGGATCAACGAGCGATGGCCCGATTCCGCCGCCCAGATTTGCTCCATGACAAATCGCACAGCTGTCGGCATAGGCGGACTGACCCCGGGAAAGCTGTTCTTGATCCGCGCCGGACGCGATCGCCACGGTAGCGACTACCGCCGAGATCGCCATGACGAGCGCGAGCGTGATGCGGGCTGTGGGCGGCCCAATACTTGGCGGCCTCACCTTGGCTCTCTTCTCGATGTCACTGCGCAGGCTCATCGGATTCTGATCGGATTCCACACCCGGCGTGAGCGCCGTCGGCGGCGATTTGCGAAATGCCTGTCATGTTCTTGCCGTCCTCTTTCCTGGGCATACGGCCGTTCGTGTCGGCGATCTTGGCTCGTGATCAAGTCGCCCGGGAACGTCTCGCCGGCCTGTCGGACGATCGCCGAATCCTACTCGAACGAGTCATGTCGTTTAATGCGAGTGGCCGCCGAAGCCGGCGAACGCCAATGGCCCAATTGGCGAGTCGGCGGGGTTTGTAATCGAACTCCGTGCTGGATCATGGGGCATTTGACCGACTGGCTGACGGGTGACGCCGTTCAGGAGGCATGCCGCACCCACGCGAGCAGCGTGTGCCGGCTATCCCGGCAGAGCTTCCGGGTTAGGGCGCTGGCCGCAGCAGCACCAACTTGCCGACGCCGGCCATGTGGTATCTCGCCATGCGTACGAGTGGCGTTACGGCTCTCGCCCCGATGCTGGAGTTGCTCGCCGGTTCCGCCCTCGGAGTATTGCTCAACCCGCGTCTGGCGCGCCCGCGATCTCCAAAAGTTCGTCGTAGTGCGTTTGATCGCGCGGATTGACATCTTGGTTGACGTACGACAAGGTGCCGTCCTGCTCTACGAAAAACGTCATTCGCTTGCTGTTTCCCCCGGGTTTGCTGAGGGTTCCGTACGCGCCGATAACCTCGCGGTCCGAGTCCGCCACGAGCGGAAACGGCAGTCCGCCTCCGAGGCTGTCCGAGAATCGCTGTTGGGTCTCAAGGTCGTCGGCGCTGATCGCCACGATTTCCGTTCCGGCTCCCTCGAACCGAGGGTAAAGCTCCTGAAATGTCTGGAGCTCGTGCGTTCATCCACCCGTAAACGCTTTGGGGAAAAAGGCCAGAACTACACGTTTTTTCTTAAGTAGGTCCGCCAGCGCCAAGGGGTCAGCTTTGGTCGATGGGGCCGAAAAATCCGGCGCTTCGTCCCCCACCTTCAGGTCGATTCCCAACGCGATACCTCCAATGATCCGAATCGCCATACGGATATGGCGGCCCG
This sequence comes from Chloroflexota bacterium, assembly GCA_963663595.2. Lineage (GTDB taxonomy): Bacteria > Chloroflexota > UBA11872 > UBA11872 > VXNJ01. The sequence continues at coordinate 2,152,650 of CAXXGZ010000003.1, forward strand.
GCTTGTATAGCACATGCGGGAGCCCCAAGCGGTTGGCGGCAGTTGCCTCGAATCGACGATACCCGTATTTTTACGCCGCGGCGGGTCGCACATTGTTTTTGGAATAAGTCGGGTTACCCAATGAGATATCTGCCGGTTGCCGGCCTCGGACGCGACGTCTCGCAGATCGTCTTGGGGTCGGTTGCACTCGCCGGGATGGACGGGCGCGATGCCCGCGCGCTCCTGGATGCGTGGCTGGATCTCGGAGGAAACATGATCGACACCGCGCGTCTGTATAACCGCGGCAAGAGCGAGACGGTGATTGGCGAGTGGTTCGAGGCTTCAGGCGCGCGCGATCGAATGATGGTTCTTACCAAGGGATGCCACTTCGACGCCGACGGCGATCGGGTAAGCAAGGCAGACCTGGACGCCGACCTCGAGCGGAGTCTGAGCGCTTTGAAGACGGACTATGTCGACCTATAGCTACTCCACCGAGATGACACCAACATCCCGGCGGGAGAGATGGTGGACTGGCTTGTTGAGCACCGTTCGTCGGGGCGAATCCTGGCCTTCGGCGGCTCGAACTGGTCCCCGCGACGAGTTGACGAGGCGAACGCGCATGCGGCAAAACGTGGCATCCCGGGCTTTGTGGCCGTGAGCAACTATTTTGGACTTGCCGTGCCGAATGAACCGATCTGGCGCGGCTGCGAGATGATGGGCGATGAACACGTGAAATGGCACGGACGGACGGGAATTCCAAATTTCGCATGGTCCTCTCAGGCGCGTGGCTTCTTCAGCGGCCGGTTCCGACCCGAGACAGTCAACGACCCCGATGTCGCGCGCACTTTCTACAGCGACGAGAATTGGCGCCGCCTGCGGCGTGCACGAGATCTCGGGGCAAGCCTTGGAAAGTCCGCTACGCAGATAGCATGCGCGTACGTGCTGAATCAGCCGTTTACATCGTTCGCCCTGGTGGGACCAGCGAACCTGCAAGAGCTGACATCGTGCGCAGAGGCCGGCGATATCAACTTGTCGGCTGATGATTTGAACCTGCTCGCCGGGGTGTCAAACTGATGCGACGGCCGGTCGCCAAAATGTGTGTGGGGAGATAGCAGCTTATGGATTATCTGAACATTCCCGGATTGCCTCTTCCGCTCTCGACCTTGGTATTGGGGACAGAGGGCTATGTACTAGAGGAATCAGAAAGCTGCGAGGCCCGGCTCGACGCATGGTTTGACGGCGGGGGGAACATAGTCGATTCCGGTCGACGGTACGGGAATGGCGAGAGCGAGCGAGTAATCGGCAACTGGATTGCCCGACGGGGTATCCGCGACGAATTCAACATCCTTACGAAGGGTTGCCATCCAGACGGGATGACGCGGCGAGTTACGAAGAGGCACCTTGATGAAGACCTTGCCGGGAGTCTCGACGCGCTGGGTACCGACTACATCGATCTCTATTTTTTGCATCGCGACGATCCGTCGGTGCCCGTGGGGGAGATTATCGAATGGCTGAATGAACATAAGGCGGCGGGAGCCGTACGGGTTCTCGGTGCGTCCAACTGGACGCGGCAACGGGTCGCGGAGGCGAACAAATATGCGGAGGAAAATGGCCTAAGCGGATTCGCGGCAACCAGCAACTATGCCGGGCTCGCGGCGGCAAATGAGCCAATGTGGTGGGAATGCGTTGAGATGGACGAGGAATATCGCGAATGGCAGATAGAGACGCAGACCCCGAACTTCTGCTGGTCAGCCCTCGCCCATGGATTTTTCAGCGGCCGGTACAGTCCCGAAGATGAAGCGGACGGGGATCAGACGCACAAGGACATTGTCCGAACGTATTACGGCGACGATAACTGGCGGCGTTTCCACCGAGCCGGCGAAGCTCATCATTGGCGAGACATAAGCGCGGTCCAGATTGCCTGCGCCTACGTAATCAGCCAGCCTTACCCTTCCTTTGCCGTGGCGTGGGCTGCGAACGTGGAGGAGTTGGAAGAGCTTTTCGAATCGGCGGAGGTAAAGCTCAGCCTCGACGAGCTTGAATGGCTGAAGAGCGGTTAGGACCTTTGGTCAGATCCGGCCGAGCCGTCGCGACGGTGGCGGCGCCTCATGGAGTCCGAACCTTGCGGGGCGTCCGATCGTGCAGCCGGAGTCGACCGTAGCTCGAAGCTAGGAAATGCGGACGACCGCCGGCGGAGACCCGCCCGTCATCAATCGCCGATGCTCAAGCGCGAGGTCAAACCGCCGTCGATAAACATGATCTCGCCGTTTACGTAGCCGGCATTGGGCGAGGCCAGAAACTCAACCGCGTGGGCGATGTCATCACCGCTTCCCAAGGTCCGGGCCGGAATGCCTCGGGCCATGGCTTCCTTGTCGACGCCGGTTCGGTCGTAACGTGGAACGTAGATGGCGCCGGGGGCGATCGCATTAACCGTGATGTTGTGCGGAGCGAGTTCCACGGCAAGCGCCTTTGTGAAGGCGTTTATCGCCCCCTTCGTTGTGCCGTAGATCACCATGCCAGGGATATGCTGGGTGCTGTGGACCGAGCTGAGGTTGATTATCCGCCCATAGTTGCGGGCGATCAGGTGCGGCGCCGCGGCGGAACAGGTCACGAACATCGACTGCAAGTTGATGTTGAGAAGGTCATCCCAATCGTCTTCATCGCAATCCACGAATTTCTTGCCAAGTGTGTAACCGGCATTGTTGACAACGATGTCGAGTCCGCCAAACGTGTCCAGCGCGGCATCCACGACTTCGGCCGCGTTTGCCGCTTTACGGAAGTCGCTCTTGATGGCGACGGCGTGCCCACCGGATTCGTTTATGGAGCTGGCGAGGGATTCAGCGCCGTCGAAGCTGCTGAAGGCCGACACGATAAGCGATGCGCCACGTTCCGCCAATCGGCGGGCCACCGAAACACCGATCCCCGTCCCGGCTCCAGTAACGACGGCGACCTGACCATCCAGTTCGCCCATTGTCCCCAACTCTCCCGTCGATTGATTCGCGCTGAATGACGGGCTTAGTGTATCCGCCATCGGGGGCCCCCAATACGACCTGAGGTCGGTCCGGCACGGGACGCGCTATCGACGCCACCGCCCGACGATTCGGGAAGTCTAGGGTGGGGCATGCCACTCCCCCTCGAAGCGTTGCCCAACACCACCCAAGCGGCCCAGCGGCCGCCCGTTTAGCTCCACGCGCAATCCAGCGGCATTGTCGGTGACAAGAGAGATGGACTCCGCCGCCGACCATGCCCTTCGTTCACCCGGATTCATGAATCCCGAAAACGCCGGTCTGCCGTCAACTGTGACTCGAACGTTCACATTCATATCGGCTATCGCTTCTAGGACCATCGCGTCCGGCGTCGGTTCGATGGTAGGGGAGGCCTCACGGAACGGCGGTAGGACGTTCGGGGCCGAGGTGGCGGGTGTTGGCGCAACAGTTGCCGCGGGCGCCGGAGCGGGCGATCTGTAGGTCCGATACAGGATATTCGTGCCCAGCACCGCTGCACCAAGGATCGCAATTAGGACGAGGAGTGCTCGATACGATGGTCGCCTTCCGAGTCCAATAGGAATTCGCGTGTCCGGCATTAATTCGACGTCGGGAATCGCCGTCTGTCGGTAGTAGGCATCCCGTGCGTGCCGCGGATCGATTTCCAACGCGTCGCAGATAAGGTTTATGAACCCGACCAGGTAGACGCTGGAAGGCAGGCGTTCAAATTCGTCCTTCTCGAGATCGCGCAGGATACTGAGGCGGATCCGAGTGATTGACGCAAGTTCGTCGAGCGAAACGCTTTTCTCCTCGCGCCCGGCTCGAAGAATTGAGCCGACGGTCGAGGGATCGTTCAGATCGATACGCACCGGATCACGAAGGGAAAACCGCGAAACTATAGGAGCCCGCCGAATCCACGTGAATACCCAGGTCGATAACCTCCCCCTGAGTATTAACATCCGAAATGAAGTTGGTAAGAAGCAGTTGCATATCGTCCTTCAGCGCCTCGGTCAGGTTCAAGGTGCGGCCCGGCGCGGAGGCCCTCTCGTCTCGTTCCACGGCGAGATAGTCCGCGAGAACCTGGCTCAGCCGATCCGCCGCCTGCTGTTCCGCATCGCGCGCCCGGCCCAAAAATACCCACTTCCCGGTGTCCTGGATGCTGAAAACAACGTTGACCGAAACCGTTTCCATGGAGCCCGTGCCTGTCAGCCCGAGGAACGAGTGAAGCTCGACCGTGCGCCCGGAGAGGACTAAATGTTCGCGCTGGGTTAGCGGTAGCGGCCAGCTCCAGTACCATCCTGGGCCATCGATGGTGTTGATCGAATCCAGTTTGACAGGTGTGGGGTGGTCCCAGGTGAAGTTCAGGAGGGAGAAGACATCCAGGTTTCGCTGAAATTCCTGCACCTGATTGGTCCTTAATACCTCCGCCTCGTTCGGGGCAAGACGGTAAAGGCCTCCGAGCAGAAAGAGTAGTGCCGCGATCCCCACGGCGGCTGGGATGCGAAGATAAGCGGCTGCGGTGCCCAACCGGTTAGATGATTCCCGCGTCGAATAGGGGGCCACGAGGGCGTCGAATCTGATCGGCGCCCTACGGAGGGCTATGAACCCGATTCGCCGCTGAGCGTGCGCGCTCGCCCGCCACATCCGGGTCTTGAATGATTCGAACATCGTAGCCGCGGGATGGATTCCGTGTCGCCGCGCCACCCGATACATCGAACGGGAAAGCGTTTCCTGGCGCCTCGCGATTTCTCCCGAAGCGTATCGTCGACCCCCGGATAGCTGTCGGGACTCCTCGATCAGCGGTTCCAGTTCCGAAAGGAAATCGGCGTAGTCCGGACCCCCCGTGGGAGTGACTCGGGGAGTGATCCTGCGGCCGGACTTTGACGGCCGCGGCGGAACCGAAAGTGCCGGCCGGTCGCTCGTCTTCCAAAAGATCCAAATCGACGGCACTCCCGCGATAAGAATTCCGAGTGGAAGGCCTCCGAGCGACGATCCGGAAGTTCCGACGAACTCACCCACGGCGCTTCCTATGGTCGGAATCTTTTCTATCAACAGTCCCAGGGCGCCGAGGAGCGAAGCGACGGTGAAGGGGAGGCCCAGGGCAACGATCCAACGAAACATCCTTCGCGTTCCACGCGCGCGCCGGGCGTTCTTGGCGCGCCTGACCGCGAAATCCTCGACCTCATGGATTCGCTGGAGCCCGATCTGAAACTCGGCCCATGAATCCGGCTCCTCGGTGTATACAGCGCGGATCTGAGAATCACGATCCGCCAGAGCCATCGCCAGCGCCTCTGGATCGTGAGCCAGCAGCGTAGCTTCGCCGAATGGGTTGGGCACTTCGGCGTATACGACGTCGGCGGCCACCGGCGGACTCGGCTGCTCCGCAGGCTCGTCCTCGACCGACGCCTCGTCAGGCTCATTCGGAATCTCGTCCGCGGGCACCAATTCCGCTTCGATCTCAATGTCTTGCGGCTCCGGTGTTTCATCCCGGTCGGTCTCATCCACCATGGTCGAATGCTATGCAGTCTGCCGCGACGCGACCGAGACGATGGCCGCGGCGGCCGCCCCGAGGAGGAAGTTGGCCCGGCGCTCGGGCGTCATGGCCGTAGCAAGCGGTGTGAAGGAGGACGCACCCTGGGTTTTGTGCGCGTGGCCCGCGGTCGTTTGGGGATCGCCGCCCGTTCCTCCGAGCACATCCCAGAAAAGGCCCGGTGCGATGGGGATCAAGGAAGCTGCAGCGCACGTCGCGGCCTCGTCGGCGTCGCGCGGGTAGTACACCCCTAGCTCGCCCTCGGCAAGCCGCCGCGGGATGACGTCGTATTTACGCCGGCGCTCGCCGAAGCGCATCAGGCTTGAAATCGAAGTGGCCGCCTCAAGTTCGCGGGATGGTCCTAGTTGCCTGCGTACCCATTTGAATCCGCGCCGGGGATCCGGCACACCGCCGAACCTACTCCAGTTACCATCGAGTTCGCCCAAAACCCGTCGTCTAACGGCGGCCGGAAGTTCGATCGGGGACGTGGCGAACCCGTCAAACGCTTCGAGTCCAGGCACGCCCCCAGCGTCGCGGAGAGCGATCACGGTGGAAGGCCGGCTTCGGGCGAGATCCGTGTTAAGCGCCTTCCAGATTGCCGGTGATCCAACGGTTTCCGCGCCGACCAACGCGCCCCGCACACCGTACGCGGTTGAGGGTGCGTACCACAGCGGCCGCCGGGTCTCATCGGTGTATTCAAGCAATACGATGTGGAGAAGCATCTGGCCGAGCAGTCGCCTGCGCTCGGACGAATCGGCGGAAAATGCGCGCAACAGCCCTCTCCCGGCTACGATTTCAGCCGGGCTGGGCCGCCTGGATGCGATCTCGATCCAAATCGAGCCAGCGTCGCCGCCCTCGCCTATCGTGTATGAGGTGAGGCGGACCCAGATCCGGGGTCCGATCTGCCCCTCGGCCAGCAATCTCACTTCGTACGGCGGACGCACCCGAGGGAACTCTTCCGCCCACGACTGATCGTCGATTAGGCCGGCGTAGACATCCTTTTGGTGAACGGGGATTTTCAGTGCGAAGGGCGCTTCCGCCGCGATGCTCATGGATCCTCCCTCGGATCGACCGCGACTGAGTCCTCGGTCTCCGCGGGACCGGTCGATTCGCTAAGCGCGTCGTCCGCGACAATCTCGGCTTCAATGATTTCGGATTCTACGTCCAGTTGCTCCGCTGGCTCGTCGGCTGGTCCCGCCCCGAGGGCTTCCCGGGCTTGGCCGGCGTCAGGCAACCAAATCCCGTCGTCGGGCGAAAGCGATCCGGGATTCGGCTTTTGGAGCAGCTTGGTGTAAAGGGCGGCCGCCTCTGGAATCCCCGACCTAACGCTCTCATCGTAGGCTTCCAGGTACGCGAGCTTGTCTTCCAGGTTGATCGAGATGACCTCGCGCAGTCGCGCCAGTCCCACGTGATTGATCCGCCGGACTGCTATGTCGAAGTTGACTGGAGGAGCCTTGGAGCGCCGTGGTCTGGTGGGCTTCCATCCAATGAGGCCCCGAACGGCCAGTAGCCACGCTCCCGCCAGTGCCGGAATCCAGTGACCGTCCGAGGCGACGAGGAGCGCGATTCCCAATAGCGCAGGGAGCAAGATCCGACCCATTCGGCGGCCGCGGGTTGGTCGCCGGGATCGATCAGCGTCTGGGCCTCTTACGTGGTGCCTGCGGGCTTCCAAACGGCAGGCGAACTCAAGATCTTCTGTTGTTGTGGTTGTGTCGCCGGCGACTCCGGCGACAACCATCAGCGTAGGGGGCTCCCCGCGGTAAATGTCGCTCAACTCCCGGAGCAATCGGCGTGAGCCTTGCGAAGCCTGAATTACGGTACCGTCGATCACCGGGATAGCCAGGCAGACCGCCTGTCTTACGACGTTCGGCACGGTATGTACCGCAAAGGGATCGATTCGTCTCGCGTCGTAAATAGGCCGACGAGTCGTTGCAGAATCGATTGGGGCTCATCGGGACCGCTGGCGCCTTGGCGCAGTTGTCGGTAGAACCGCACGCCCGCGCGCCATCCCGCGGTCCGGCACAGCCCTTCCAGGGTGGCGAGATCACGCCGATTTCCGCTCTGCGAAAGACCTTCCCAGATATCTCGGACCCCAGCCGTTTCGCCACCGGCCCGGCCTGCGAATGCCCCCTCTATCGGGGATTCAAGCAACGCCGTTGCCCGGCGGAAAACTTGCCTTTGCGAGAGCGCCCTGATCGCGGCGAACGGTCCCGCAAGCAGAACAACGCCGAACACCCAGAAGAAGATCAGAAACGAGGCGTCGCTGTTGATAAAAATGAAGGCCACGAGCAATGCCAGGATGACGAAGTCCACCAAGCCCAGGAACAACGCCATGAGCCACCTGGTTTCACGGGCCGTCTTCCGTTTGGCGTAGGCCACGATGTCGGCCTCGATCTCGGCACGGACGTATTCGGTTTCGCCTGCGCTGAGGTCGAACGGACTGTAGACATCGACCCGGAACGCCGAGTTCTGTGGTTGCAGCTTGGGGTAGTCAATGTCGAAGAAGGTCACAGCTCCATCGGGCACCGGAACAACGAAGGCATTTATAGGCTGCGCCTGCTGGGCCAAATCCAGCGTAGGCGTGTTGGGATTCGCTGATATGTCCGTGTGGGTGCTCGGTGGGCTTGAGGTACGCTCGTCGATTGACAGCGTCAGGGAGTATATCAAAGCGACCCTTCTTTGCCCGTCAGTCTGATACCTTTGAGGACTGTGCCGACGAGCGTGCGATCTATGCCGGACAATGAAATCCACGACGTGATTGTCGTGGGGGCGGGGCATTCTGGATGCGAAGCGGCGCTCGCCGCGGCCCGGATGGGGTGCTCGACGCTACTGCTGACGATGAATCCGGAAATTGTTGCGGGGATGCCCTGCAATCCTTCGATCGGGGGGCCGGCCAAGGGGCATTTGGTGCGCGAGATCGACGCTTTGGGTGGGGAAATGGGGCGCATCGCTGATCGAACCTTCATCCAGATCCGGAAGCTGAACACCGGCAAGGGTCCGGCCGTCCAGGCGCTCAGGGCGCAAAGCGACAAACGTCTTTACGGGATCGCCATGAAGGCCGTATTGGAAAGCCAGGCCGGGCTCGAAGTGAAGCAGGCGGCGGTTACGAGTCTGATATGGCGGTCCGCGGGTGGGCGCGACGCAGGCGGCTGGCATGTGGACGGCGTGGTTGCGCGCAACGGCCACAAATTCCGATCGCGAACGGTGATCCTTACGACGGGCACGTTCCTCAACGGCCGAATTATCGTGGGAGATTCGAGCTATGCGGCCGGTCGGGCGGGCGAGGCAGCGTCCAAAGGACTTTCGGAAGACCTGGCCGCACACGGCTTCAAAGTGGGGCGGCTCAAGACCGGCACGCCGCCCCGTGTGGACGCTCGAACGATCGACTTTGGGGAGACCGTTCTGCAGCCCGGGTCCGAGGTTCCGCTGGGATTCAGCTTCGATGGCATTGGCGACGAGGAAATACTGGTGGGCGAGCCGCATCCCGCGTATCCCAACGTCGATCTTGACGGCTGGCGAGTACAGATGCCCTGCTATTCGGTCAGCACCAACGGTCAGACGCACGACATCATTCGGTCGAATCTCGATCGGGCGCCGATGTTCAATGGCGCGATCCAGAGCACAGGCCCGCGCTATTGCCCATCAATCGAGGACAAAATCGTCCGTTTCGCCGACAAGGACTCGCATCAGCTGTTTCTGGAGCCGGAGGGTTTCCAGACTTCCGAGGTATACGTACAGGGAGCCAACACCAGCCTCCCGGAGGACGTTCAACTGGACATGCTCAGGAGCATTCCGGCATTGGCGAGATGCGAGATGACGCGCACCGGATACGCCATCGAGTACGACTACGTGCCATCCCAGCAGATCAATCGAAGCCTTGAGACCAGGCGCGCCCGGGGCCTGTTCCTGGCCGGTCAGATCAACGGGACCACGGGTTACGAGGAGGCCGCTGCCCAGGGCCTTATGGGCGGGGTCAACGCCGCTCTCAGCTGCCGGGGGGAGGAGCCGCTCGTGTTGGCCCGCTCCGAGGCCTATCTGGGCGTCATGATCGACGATCTCATAACCAAGGAGATAGACGAGCCCTATCGCCTGCACACCTCGCGAGCTGAGTATCGCCTGTTGCTGCGGCAGGACAACGCAGACCTGCGCCTAACTCCGATCGGAGGGCGGATCGGACTCGCATCCAAACGACGAACCGAACGTACGATGCGAAAGCGCGATGCTATCGATCGGGTTTTTGAATGGCTGAAATACGCCAGAATCGCTGCCTCGGATGCGACGAACGCCGAACTGCGAGCTATCGAATCGTCGCCCATAAGCCAGACGATGCCTGCGCGTGATCTGCTCAAGAGACCCGGAATGCGCCTGAGTGTGCTAAGGGATCTGGCGGGCGCCGGGCCGGTCCCGGAGGATGTGGCGGAGCAGGTGGAATTGTCGGTCAAGTACGACGGCTACATAAATCAGCAGAATGAGATTGTGAGACGCGCCGAAGGCATGGAGCATTCCGAGATTCCGCTGGATTTCGACTTCCAAGATGCCCACGGAATTAGGACCGAGGCGCGGCAGAAGTTAGATCAGATGCGTCCCGCGACCTTGGGGCAGGCTTCGCGCATCAATGGGGTGACGCCTGCCGACATATCGGTGCTCATGGTGTATTTGAAGCGGGTCCGGGACGTCGCCGCACCGTAGCCGATTCATCGATATCCGGCGGAACGGCGATTCGCTTCGCTAGCTTTCCGTAAAGACGAAGTCCTGGATGCCCGATCCGGGATTCTGGAGCTTGAATTCGACCGTAGCGGTCACCCCCTGTCCGGCCAGCCGCATGTGGACGGACACCTCAGGAACGTTTAGGGCCAGGTCCGGGATAAGCAATTTACTGGCAACTATCGCGTCAAGTCCGTGGAAGGTCGATTCGCCCTCGAACTTGGCGGCCAGCAGCAGATCGAGAGACTGACCGGGGTCGATGGTCGGGTCGAACTGTTGTCGTGCAGCCGTGTCCAGCAGGCTGGATGGATCGTCCGGAGCCCACACTCCGCCCAATGGACGCGGCAACAGAGCCTGGCGCGTTGTCGGGTCCAGGAATTCGATCAACGCCGAGACGTCCGCCGCCGGGCGGTTCGCCGCCATGCCCACCGGGATCCCGACAAACGGGAGAGCGGCTCGGCGCTCGGCGCGAACGCGAACCCCCAGCAGCTTGAGCCTGCGGCCGTCGCCTGACGTTTGCACGGTCAGCACGATGGGATCGGCGATTGTCGCCGCCAGCCTGGGATACCGCTCCCGCTTACGCTCCCGGACACGCGCGTTGGGGTCGCCCACCTCCAGCTTGGTGAATTCCAGTGCCGTTCCCCTTACGAAACCTACGACCATGCGCAACGTGAAGATACCATTCGGCACGGTATCCGGATTGTCAGATGGATCCCAGCATATTCGGCAACACGTCCAGTCTCTCGAGGTCCGCCCCCGCTTGCGGGGCCATGGGCGAGTCCGGCCGCTGAATCCGATATGCCGCCATGCCGACTTCGCGCGCCGTTTCCACCGCATCAGCGCTGTCATCCACCAATACGGCCTGCGCACCTGTCACCCGTTCGAGATCTAGGACGCGCCTCCAGTACGCGGTCTCGTGCTTCTGTGCACCGAGTCGCCCCGAATAGAAGGTGGCATCCAGGAGAGTGGCCAAGCCTGTGGCGGCAAGGTCATCGGAAGGATCGTGCCATCGCCCGGTGGCGACGCCCACCCGAATCCCCAGATCCCGGATACTGTTTATCGCCGGAATCGAATCCTCGTATGGCTCGACAATATCGAGAACGTCGAATCCCTTCATGACCTTCTCGGCAATGCAACCGTCGGGGTCGTCCACTCCGATGTCTTTGAGAGTTTGCGTGGCGCCGAACAGGTATGCCTCCCGTTCGGTGGCGAATTCGTTGCCGTGCAACAGGTACGTCTCCCAGGAGCGGCCGTAGGCTGCCGATAGATCCTCCAGCTTGATGTCCCAGCCGGCGTCCGTCAGAACGTCGGCGTATACCTGGACCGGGTCCACGGTCAGCCGCAGGAGTGTGTAGTCGAGGTCGAACAAACACAGCCTTACCTTGTTGCCGCGCCCGTCGGCGGCGCCGGCGTGCTTCCGTGTCAGTTGCTCTCGTCTCCGTTATCGGAGCCGTTCACGTCGCGGCCGTCGCCCGATATCGCGAGCCCTACAACTTCCTCGCCTTCCCGGAGGCGCATGAGAATCATTCCGGCGGCGTAGCGCCGCATTGGCCTTACCTCGGCCAGGCTGAGCCGGATGAGGCGTCCGCGGCTCGACAGGAGAAGAATGTCCTCGTCGGGGTCCGTTATGACGCGCGCGGCGACGACGCGGCCGGTTTTGGCCGTAAGGTTGATGGCCTTCATCCCGAATCCGCCGCGGCTCTGGTGGCGGAACTCCTTTATCGGAATCTTCTTGCCGTAACCCTTATTTGTAACGACAACGAGGTGTGATCCCTCCTCCGTCAGGTCCATCGCGACTACCTCATCGGCGTCGCGCAGCCGAATTCCACGAACGCCTCCACTGGTGCGCTTGCTGCTCCGGACTCCATCCTCATGGAAATGTATGGCCATCCCTTGGCGCGTTATAAACATCACACCACTGTCACCGTCTGAGAGCCGCACCCAGCCCAGTTCATCCTCTGGCTCTAGATCCATGGCCAGCAAACCATTTCTGCGAACGGTCACGTATTGTGTGAGGGCGGTCCGCTTTATCTCGCCCATGTTGGTTCCCATGAGCAGGTTTTCTCCGGCTTCGAAATTCGGGATGGCAATGGGCGCCGAGACGCGTTCCCGTCGCTCGAGCGGCAGGATATTGACCAGGGCCACGCCGCGAGCTTCACGGCTCATCCTGGGTAGTTCGAAGCAGCGGAGCTTGAATACCCGGCCGCGATTCGTAAAGGTGAGCAGATGATCGTGGCTGTTGGTGACGAGGAAGTGTTCGATCTCATCCTCTTCCACGACAAGGCCGCGGATCCCCTTCCCTCCTTTGCCTTGAGTACGGAAGGTAATGGTCGGCTGTCGCTTGGCATAGCCGCGGCGAGTGATGGTCACAACGCAATCCTCGTCCGGGATCAGGTCTTCGTCGCTCATATCCCCGCTGATGTTTTCGATTCGCGATCTGCGTGGATCGGCGAACCGCTCGCGAAGCGCCAGAGTCTCTTCTTTGATCACTTCGCGAACGATTGTTATGTCGGCCAGCAACGCCTCCAGCTCGACGATCTTCGCCCGGACATCTTGAAGTTCGTCGCGGAGTTTCTGCGATTCCAGAGCTACTAGTCGCCGCAATTGCATGTCCAGGACTGAGTTGGCCTGGATCTCGCTCAGGTCGAATCGCTCCGCGAGGGCGTCGCGCGCGTCGTCAGTTGTCTCAGAGCCTCGGATGAGGGCGACGACGTCGTCGATGTTGTCGAGAGCCTTTAGGAATCCTTCGAGTATGTGCGCGCGGTCCCTGGCGCGTGAGAGATCGAACTGCGCGCGCCGCGAAACGACGATCTCCCGGTGCTTGATGAACTCCGTCAGCGCCTGGCGCAGGCTCACCGTGCGCGGCTGGCCGTCGACCAGCGTGACCATGTTGACGCCGAAGGTGGTCTGAAGCGCGGTGTGTTTGTAGAGCTGGTTCAGAACCTTCGCGGCATACGCGTCGCGTCGAAGCTCAATGACCAGGCGCATTCCTTCTCTGTCCGACTCATCACGGAGGTCGCTTATTCCCTCGATGGTCTTGGCGCGCACGAGGTCAGCTATTTTCTCGGTCAGAAGTGCCTTGTTTACCTGATACGGAAGCTCGCTTACGACGAGTAGAGTTCGACCGTCTTTCGATTCCTCCTGGTTTGCGACGGCGCGTACGAGGATCCTGCCTCGGCCCGTGCTGTAAGCCTGGCGGATTCCGTCGGCGCTTATTATCCCGCCGGTCGGAAAATCCGGCCCCCTCACGATGGACGCGAGCGTCTCTCCGGACGTATCGGAATCTTCGAGCAGCTGTATCACCGCATCGGCGACCTCGCCGAAATTGTGCGGTGGAATGTTGGTCGCCATGCCGACCGCGATTCCCGATGCGCCGTTGATCAGCAGATTCGGGACTTTTGCGGGAAGAACCGTTGGTTCCTCGGTGGTGGCATCGAAGTTCTCGACAAAGTCCACGGTATCGCGGTCGATGTCGGAAAGCAGCTCCTCGGCCACAGTAGTCAGCCGGGCTTCCGTATACCGCATCGCGGCAGGAGAGTCTCCGTCAACAGAGCCGAAGTTTCCCTGGCCATCCACCAGCATGTAGCGCAGGCTGAATGGCTGTGCCATGCGCGCGAGGCCGTCGTAGATGGACGCATCTCCGTGGGGGTGGTACCTGCCCATGGTCTCACCGACGATCCGCGCGCATTTGCGGTATTGGGCGTTGGATCGCGCGCCCAGCGCCTGCATCGCATAGAGGATTCGCCTTTGCACGGGTTTCAGGCCGTCGCGAACGTCTGGGATGGCTCGGGAGACTATGGTGCTCATGGCGTAATCGAGGTACGCCTCGCCCATTTCCTGCTCGAGAGCTCTGGGTTCGACGCTACCGATCAGGTTTTCTTCCAAGCCTCAAGTCCTCCTGGCCTCCCAGATAACACTGTGTGACCAATCCGGCTGACCAAATCGCAGCGAGCGTCTCGCGTGCTCAGTCTTCTCTCACGAAGTCGCCGCTGGCGCCGCCAGTTTTGCGGGTTAGGCGAATGTTGTCGATGGTCATGCTCTTGTCGGCGGCCTTGCACATGTCATAGACCGTCAGCGCAGCCACGCTGACCGCCGTCAGCGCCTCCATCTCCACGCCGGTTCGCGCGAACGTCTTTACCGTCGCCGTAATGTGGATTCGGGCGCCTTCCGGGTCGGGTCGAAGGTCGACGGAGATCGAATCCAGCGGCAACGGGTGGCACAGCGGGATAAGATCCCATACTTTTTTTGCCGCGGAAATTCCCGCCACCTGCGCGACGGCGAGCACATTTCCCTTCGCTAGTTCCGTGGGCTCGCCCCTATCTTGGGCGGCGATCATATGGACGGTCGCGGGCTCCAGATGAAGATCCCCGGCGGCCGCCGCTTCACGGTACGTCTCGGGCTTGGCGCTCACGTCGACCATTCGCGGACGGCCGGATTCGTCCAGATGGGTGAGCGTCACCGTAGCAGCGGCCCTACGCGGGCCGGGACGCCCCTCTGAAAACAAGCTTGAGGCAAAAGGTCATTGTTCGATTTTACCAAGAATTGAGGGCTATCGACGGTTCGGCGCTCGCCATCCTTGAGTTGCCGCACCCCGCGACCGGTCGGTCGGGGCACCGTTACAATCGAGGCCGGACAAAGGTTAGGCGACGGCTGCGTAAAGGCCGAATTCTCCCTGCGATCGAGGCGGCTCATTGAGTGATTCAAGGTGGTCCAACAGGGGCCAGGGGGTCGTTGGATATGCGTTGGTGATAGCGCTGTTCATCATCGCCGTCGTTGCTATCATCAACCTGATCGGAGACGGGGTCTCCACGGCTTTGCAAAACTTCATTGATTCCCTCCCCTTGCCTTCCTAATGGCACTGAAGTGCCGATGCAGGTTGACGTTGATGGATAGATTTTTCTCCAATACAAGATCCGCCCGGCGTCTGCGGAACGGTCGCGCCCAAGGCACGGGGCCACGCAGGCGGCTGGCGTCGGCGGGCAGTGCGCGACATTGGACGAGTTCGGCGTTTCGATCGGGAAGCCGTGGACGATCGCGTGGGTCAGGGGGTTCAGGTAGTTCCCGGCGATGGCTCTTCGGGGGCGGCAAGAAGGAATCCGTGCTCCAGCAATTTGGGCGCAACCTTACTGCTCAGGCGAGAAAAGGAGCCATGGACCCGGTCATCGGTCGCAAACAGGAAATGGACCGCATGATCGAGATTTTGATGCGGAGGACCAAGAACAATCCCATACTCGTCGGTTCAGCGGGTGTCGGCAAGACCGCCGTGGTTGAGGGTCTCGCGCAACGCGTTTCACGAGGCGAGGTGCCGGGTGCGCTCAAGGACATGCAGATCGTCTCTTTGAGTTTGCCATCCATGGTTGCAGGGACTAAATATCGCGGGGAGTTCGAGGAGCGAATCCAGCAGCTCATCAAAGAGGTGATCGAGGCCGGGAATGTGACCCTTTTCATTGACGAGGTTCACATGA
This sequence comes from Chloroflexota bacterium, assembly GCA_963663595.2. Lineage (GTDB taxonomy): Bacteria > Chloroflexota > UBA11872 > UBA11872 > VXNJ01. The sequence continues at coordinate 2,168,312 of CAXXGZ010000003.1, forward strand.
TGCTCGGCGCCGGAGGCGCGGTTGGCGCCCTCGATGCCGCAAACCTTCTCAAGCCCGTTCTGGCACGGGGCCAGATGCGGATTATCGGCGCGACCACGTGGAAGGAATACAGACGCCATATATCCAACGACAAGACGCTCTATCGGCGATTTCAGCCCGTTCAGGTGGAGGAGCCGAGCGTGGATGACGCAGTTCAGGTTTTGCGAGGACTTCGCGATAAATACGAGGAATTTCACGGTCTTGCGATCGAAGACGGGGCCCTGGAGGCGTCGGTCGCGCTATCGAAGCGCTACATAAGCGAACGCTTTCTCCCCGACAAGGCGATCGATCTGATGGATGAGTCCATGGCGAAAGCCAAGGTCGAGCGGCTGATGCCCCCCATCGAGGTGCGCGACTTGCGGCGACGGCTCGACGAGTTCCGCAAGCGGCGCGAGAAGCTGGCGGACGACGCCGATTCCGAAGAGATTCTCGAAATGGCATCCCAAGAAGCAGAGATGCGGGAAGATCTCCTCGCCGAGCGGCGCCGGTGGCATGAGGACCTTGAGCGCACTCGCTCCAAAATCACCGCCAGGGAGATCGCCGATGTCATCGCCCAATGGACCGGCGTTCCCACCGGGAGCCTGAAGCAGGGCGATGTTGAGCGTTTCCTCGACATGGAAGCAGCGCTGTCGCGATCCATCGTAGGACAGGATGAAGCGCTCGACGAGATTTCACGATCGTTGCGACGTTCGGCGGCGGGCCTGCACGATCAGTCGAGACCCATCGGCGTGTTTTTGTTCGTCGGTCCAACCGGAATCGGCAAAACTGAAGTCGCGAAAGCGTTGGCCGCGTTCGTACTGGGGAGTGCCGAAAAGCTTCTAAGAATCGATATGAGCGAATATGGCGAGGCGCATTCCACGTCGAGGCTGATAGGGTCGCCTCCCGGATACGTCGGTCACGATAATCCGGGACAGCTGACGGAAGCCGTGCGACGTAATCCTTACACCGTGATCCTCTTTGACGAAATGGACAAAGCGCATCCTGCGGTCAAGTCGATATTGCTGCAGATCATGGACGACGGCCACCTTACGGACGCCACAGGCAAGCAGGTGAATTTCAGGAATACAGTCGTGATCATGACCTCCACGACGGCCAACGCAGCGTCCGGTTCCATCGGGTTTGCATCGGGGACGGACCAAGAGGGATTCACCGAAAAATCCAAGGACAGGATCGTCGCTCAGGTGCGGCGGGACCTAGCGGCGGAGTTCGTCAACCGGATCGACCGAATAATCGCGTTCAAGCCGCTTGAGGACCTGGACTTTCGGGAGATCGGCAGGCGATTGCTGTCCGAGGTTGCCGGTCGCGCCGCCGAGCACGGCGTGGAGCTGCTGTTCCAGGGCGAAGTTCTCGAGGAACTGGTCAGGCGGACGCTGGCGAGGAGCGATGGGGCGAGACCGCTTCGGATGATGATTGAGACCGAAATCGAGCAGCCGCTGGCAAACATCCTCATCGAGGCGGTTTCAGAAGGCGCCAAGATCGAGGCGGTCTGCTCGGATCGGGAAATTCGACTGGTGCAGCTTGAGGACGTTGAAAAGGCACTGGATGAAGAGGTGGCTCCAGCGGGTTAGCGGGCCCGCCCTCGATTTTCTGTTCCCACCCGTGTGTCCCGGCTGTGGGACGCTTGGGTATTCAATCTGTCCCAGGTGTCGGGCCGCCATCGTGGCCATCGTCGAATCGGATTGCCGAATCTGTAACCGCCATCTCGACGTGGCGGACATTTGCGGCAGCTGCAGCGCGAAGAGTCACAATCTGGAGCGCGTATACGCGGCGGCCGTCTATTCCGGGCCGCTGCGTATACGCCATCGCGCGATTCAAGTACGGGAACCATCGGTTCCTGTCGTCTTCGCTCGGAGACATATTGGTGAGGCGGCTTCGATCTCAGCAGCTCGAAGGGTTCATCCTCACACCCGTGCCGCTCCACCGGCGGAGAAAGAGGTCAAGGGGCTACAACCAAAGCGAAATCCTGGCCCGATATGTTTCCGATGTCCTCGATCTTCCACTTGAGGCTGATGGTCTAGAGCGGGTTCGCGACACTGAGTCGCAAGTAGGACGGAGCGAATCGGATCGACGGAGGAACGTGAGAGGGGCGTTTTCCGCTAGTAAAGCCAAGTTCGCTGGCAAGTCTGTTCTGCTCATAGACGACATTTCCACAACTGGTTCGACTCTTGAAGCCTGCGCTGCAGCCTGTAATCGCGCGGGGGCGGTTGCGGTGAGGGCGGCCGTGGTTGCTCGCGGCTAGTAGCCGCGCGGAGGCGCAATCTGGCAGCCTCGGGGATTGGCGCATCCTGTGGCTTAACAAAAACCTCCTCAATTGGGATAGATTAGAGAGTCGGCTGCCCGTATCGGGGCGGGCCCGCGGAACCATCTGCGGAACTTCCGGGGAGGAACATACTCTGCATTCGCAAGCTCCTTACCTGCTTGGGGACAGCGTACACGGACATACGGCGGTGCTGGTCCTGTGAAGAACATCCTCGGCAGGCGGAGCCGCTCCAGCCGGGATCAGCCGGACGACCTATGGGTCAAGTGCCGCAAGTGCGGCCACATGGGCTATCGCCGTGAGTTTGAGGTCTCGCTCAAGGTTTGCCAGAAATGTGGTTTCCACGAGCGGGTGTCGGCTCCCGAACGTCTCGAAATGCTCCTGGACTCAGTCGATGACTTTCAGCCAATAGCGCCAGGCATGACTTCGACCGATCCGCTGGGATTCGTGCGTGGAGGGGTGAGCTACAAGGAGCATTTGCAGAAGTACCGCGACTCATCGGGTCTGCCGGAGGCCGTTATTTGCGGCATCGGAACGATCGATGGTCGAACGGTGTCCATCGCCGTCATCGATTTTCGATTCCTGGGCGCGTCAATGGGCACGGTGGTCGGCGAGAAAATTACATTGGCAATCGAGGCCTCCGTCGAGCGGAGACTGCCGCTGGTGATTGTGTCGTGCTCAGGCGGCGCCCGGATGCAGGAGGGGATGCTTTCTTTGATGCAGATGGCCAAAACCACCGCTGCGCTCGGCCGTCTCCACCGTGAAGGTCTCTTCTATGCGTCCGTGATGACCGATCCGACCCTGGCGGGCGTGACGGCCAGCTTCGCTTCGCTTGCGGACGTCATAATGGCTGAGCCAGGCGCTACTGTGGGGTTCACCGGTCGGCGGCTCATCGAGCAGATCGTCAAGCAGAAACTGCCCGACGACGCCCAAACCGCCGAGTTCATGCAGAATCGCGGGATGATCGACCTCGTGGTCCAGCGTCGCGCGCTCAAGATCACGCTTGCCAATCTTCTCGCTCTCTATGTCGGACCCAAAGACGATCCACCGGCGAATTTGCGCGCGCCGCGCCAGGTCGACGCGGCCGTTGGCGGGTCCGCGGCGGACGGAGATATCTAAATGGCGGCGCTTTCGTTTGAGAAGGATCTTGACAAGATTCGTCGTGACATCGCAAGAATTCGCGAATCTGGAGGCGACGACGATAGCCGGCTGGAACGCATCAGCACGCTTGAGAAACAGCTGGAGAACAGGACGCTTCAGGTATTCTCTGCGCTCAGTCCGTGGGATCGGGTCCAGCTGGCCAGGCATCCCGATCGGCCGCACACGTTGGACTACGTGGATCGTATCTTCACCGATTTTGTTGAGCTTCATGGGGACAGGCACTTTGGTGACGATCCGGCGATCGTAGGGGGACCCGCGAAGCTCGACGGGCGCCGCGTCATGGTCATTGGGCATCAGAAGGGCCGCAACACCACCGAAAACGTAAGGCGAAACTTCGGTATGGCGAGCCCGGAGGGATTTCGGAAGGCGCTCCGACTCATGCGTCAGGCCGAAAAGTTCCGGCTGCCCGTCATCACGTTTCTGGACATTCCGGGCGCAAGTCCGGTATTGGAGGCCGAGGAGCGGGGACAGGCTTGGGCGATTGCCGAAAATCTACTGACCATGGGGGAGTTGAAGACCCCGATCGTCGTGACGGTCACGGGCGAGGGCGGAAGTGGTGGGGCGCTCGCGCTAGGGATCGGCGACAGGATCCTAATTCAGGAGTATGCGATCTATTCGGTCGCTTCCCCCGAGGGCTGCGCCAGCATCGTCTGGCGAGACCACAAATTCGCGCCTGAGGCGGCCGAAGCACTGAAGCTCGCTCCCGCGGACCTTCTCAGACTCGAGGTCGTCGATCGCATCGTACCCGAGCCTTTTGGTGGCGCTCATAGAAACTACGACGAGGCCGCCGAAATCCTCAAGACGTACGTGACCGAGGAATTGGACGCGCTGGCGAGCATGCCCATCGATAAGGTGATCAGCGATCGCTACGAAAAGTTCCGCGCGATGGGCCGGGACGTGGTCGATACGCTGGCCGTCGGCGATTACGACGGGCAAGCGCAGCTGGGAGCCCAGGGCGCCTAGATAAAGAAGATCTCCGCAACCCTGTACAGATCCAGGTCGAGTTTGCGATTGCTCGCGACCGCTTCGTCCAGGGAAACCCGCACGATGGCGGAGCCCTGAAGCGCGGGCATGAAGCCCCATTGCTGGTCTTTCACCATGTCCACAGCCGTGACTCCGAGACGGGTTGCCAGAACGCGGTCGAAGACCGATGGCGGACCGCCTCGCTGGACGTGACCCAGTACCGTGACCCTCGTTTCCATTCCCGACTCGGTTTCAATCGCATCCGCCACGCGCTGGCCGATCTGCTTCGTGCGCAGGAGCTTGTGTCCAAACTCATCTCGCGCGTCGTGTACCGCGTCTATTTCGGCGAGGCCGTCAACGTCAGCTCCCTCGGCGACCACGATAATGCTGAAATCCCTTCCGCTTGCCCGGCGCCTCTCCAGATGCTTTATGAGACTGGAAATGTGGATGGTCGTTTCAGGAACGATTATGTAGTCGGCTCCACCGGCCAGGCCGCCGATTGCAGCCACCCATCCGGCGTCTCGACCCATGACCTCAACGACCATGGCGCGGTGGTGAGATGACGCGGTCGTGTGGAGGTAGTCCAGAGCTTCGGTGACTCGAGTAACGGCCGAGTCGAATCCTATGCAGTAGTCGGTCCCCTGGATGTCATTGTCCATAGTTTTCGGAACGCCTATGACAGGCAGCCGTTCCTTTGCGAGCGAGTTCGCGACGCTGAGGGTGTCGTCGCCTCCGATCGCGACGATACCCTTTAAAGCAAGATCCGCGAACACCGACTTCACCTTTTGAAATGACTCATCGGATGTGCGTGGATCGGTCCTCGATGTCCCGAGCATCGTCCCGCCCTGTTGCAGGATTCCGGAGACGGACCGCGACGCTAGCTCGACGTGGTCCCGGTCGATAACGCCGGCCCAGCCATTTTTGAACCCCAGCACCTTCCACCCGTAGGTGAGGCTCCGGCGAACCACCGCCCGTATCGCCGCATTGAGACCTGGGCAATCGCCACCGCCGGTGAGGACGCCTACCCAGGTGTCGTTTGAACCGCTCTGGGGCCCGTCGCCGCTGATCTCTTGATCTGACATCGGTCGTGCTCCTTGCGAGGCTGGGCGAAATCGGTTGCGCGACGCACTTTGAACGTTAACGCGGTCGCCGCGCTCTCCGGTTAGGCTAGATCGTTATAGACGGTTCGAAGCTTCCCTATCAACCTAGACCTTACTACCAGGTTTTTCTCATGCAAAAGGCCATCCTCGCCGCAGCTTCCGTCATCGCCGTCATTGGATACGCGGCCGTGGCCGCGCGCCGGCTAATTGTCGACGAAATCACCGTCCCCCTGAATCGCGCCCCTGAACTGCATGGGCTACGCATCCTCCATGTTTCGGACACGCACGCATCGCATCCCGAGCACTGGGTACTCGCCAGCATTCGCCTGCTCGCGTCCGTGAAAGTCGATCTCATCGCGGTGACCGGCGATGTCATAACCGGTCTTGAAGGACTGGCTGCCGCGGCCGAGGCATTTGCGGCGCTGGAATCACGACTGGGAACCTTCGTTGTTCCCGGCAATCATGATCATTGGACCGGGCGCCATCTGGACCGGCTATCGGGTCGCATCGCGCCATTTGTGTCTCCGCAGCGATATGCCGACGAGTTCGACCGGCGCGGGATACGCGTTCTTGTGAATGAGGCGGTGACTGTCGCCACTGGCGACGGAAACTTCAATCTCGTTGGACTGGACGATCCGTATCTCGGACTGAGCGACTCCGATGTCGCGTTTGACGGAGTTTCTGGTGACCGGCCGACCATCGTTCTCGGCCATTCGCCCGATGGCGCAGCACTCTTGAAGGACCGCAGATGCGAACTTTTCTTGTGCGGGCATACGCATGGCGGCCAGATTCTTGGTCCGGGCGGTCTTCCACCGCGAGTCACCAACACGATTTATCCTCTGTCATCAACGTATGGACTCATGGTCCACCGAGGCGTGCTCACTCACGTATCGGCAGGGCTCGGAACCGCGGTTGTGCCACTGCGATTCAACTGTCCGCCGCGTGCAACGATTCTGACCCTAACCAATGTCGAGTAGGCGCCGGACCCGTTAATGGGAGCGGTTGCCGCGATCGGCGTGCGCCGGGCGCGCGGTTGGACTGATACCGGCGTGATCCCGAGAACCGGGTGCTTCGCTCGAACGTCATGATTATCCCCAATCGCGGCTGCGCGCACCGCTAACATCAGGTCTGCACGTGTTGGCTGATCACGTCTGGACGTCAAGTCTTTGACTCGATTTCTTCTGGCGGTGGTGACCGTCGGATTGTTGGCGGCGGCGTGTGGCGGCGGACCGTCTGCCGAGGGTGAGGCGGAGACTCTGTCCGAAGCTGCGCTCGCCGCGACGGTCCAGACAGAAGTTGGGTCGTTTGCGACGCCCATCGTGGACGGGGCGAAAACTCAGACCCCGAACGCCACCGTGCCGCCGACAGCCAGCCCGGCTGAGTCGCCGCCTGAGGTGACGGTCGTGCCTTTGGGCGATGCGGTCGAGAGGGGAATTGCCCCGGTCACGCCAACAAATTTCAAGGATAGCTTTCTACCGCTGGTTCGCTCAGCCTTTCAGCTTGTAACCGGTGAGGCGCTGAGCGACCGAATCAGTATTGATGTCCTTGATGATTTCACTTTCATGGACGGGAGCAAGTACGCGGAAACGGGAACGCTCACGGGACCGGCATACGTCCAACTCGGAAACGATGGCGCGATTCATATCTTCTTGCGTGCAACGACCTTCGTTCGCGGCGCAGATGCGATCGGGGTCGAACTGGGCCACGCCCTACAGCGTGAGCGAATGGGCAACGAGTCTTACAAGGCTCTGCGTAAGACCCGGCTCGACGTGGTTTCAGCGAGGGCCAAAGCATTCCAGCGAGCATTCTTGCTTGGACTGGAGCGGCTGGGCGCGCTGCCGTCTGGACTCAAGGCCCCGGCTACCAGCATCTGGCTGAGGAAACTGGACTTATTCATGCTCCAGGAGGTTCGTTACCTGGCCGAGAATGAGCAGTTTTCAATCTCATTCTTCCTTGTGTGGCAGGCGGCCCTGGAAGATCCCGATCTCGGTTTCGCAACTATACTACGTGATCGGGGAGCGCTCGATTTCGATGCCGCACTACGGCTTTCCGACAAGCTGATGAATGCCGATATCGCCTATTTCGATTCCTTGCTGCCGGGACTTTCGCGGCGTCGAGCCGCCGAGGTCCGGGACCTGCTCGTTACAAGACTCGATGACAGCTTGCGGGCCTATCCCGCGGCAAGTCTGATATCCGGGTTCATGTTGCCGTAGGCGCCATCCAGATGGTCTGCACTGCCTGATGGGAATTTCACGAAGTCTCCCCGTCGCGGATGGTTACTCCACTACGGGTTCACACGTGTATGTGACTAGACCTTTGCGAGTGGGGTGGATGCGATCGCGTGTTCGGGACCTGTCCGGACTCTTACCCCTTGAGTCCGGAAAGCGTTATTCCGCCGATCAAGAATTTCTGCGCCACAAGGAAAATCGCAATAAGCGGCAGGGATCCGATAACTGATCCCGCCAGAACCTGGGGCCAGTAGACTTGCCCCTCGTCCCTGAACAGGGCCAGCCCAACCGTCACGGGGTACTTCTGATAGTCGGTGAGCACCACGAGCGGCCAGATAAAAGACTGCCATTCCGCAAGAACGATGAAAACCCCGAGCGTGATCATTGCCGGCTTCGCCAGCGGAATGATTATCTGCCAGTAGATGCGGAATCTGCCCGCGCCGTCTATGAGCGCCGCGTCCTCCAGTTCCGTCGGGATATTGAGGAAGAACTGACGTAGCAGGAACACTCCAAATGCTCCGGCAAAGCTGGGTATAACCACCCCCACGAACGTGTCCGCGAGCCCAATCGAGTACACGAGGACGTATGTGGGAATGAGCGTGATCGAACCGGGAAGCATCATCGTGGCCAGAAACGCGATAAAGAGGGCATCGCGTCCCTTGAAATGTATTCTGGCGAATGCGTACGCCGCGAGCGAGTTGACCAGCAACTGGACCGCTAAAACGACCGCCGCGTACGCGAAGCTGTTCTTGAGGTATATGCCTACCCGGCCGATGTTAATCGCGTTTTGGTAGGGTTCAAGGACGAAGTTCCACGGTATGAGGTTGTATGGATCCTGATAGAAATTGTCGATCGTCTTGAAGGAGTTCATCACGGTCCACAGGTAGGGAAGAATCGTGATCACGGCAACCAGCGTCAATATGGCGTAAACGGTCACCATCCACGCGCCATTCTTGACAGCGGCCTGCAGACGTGACTTTCGGACGTCCGTCCGAACCTGCTCTTGACTGAGTCTCTCTGCTATGGCCATTTCAGCCGCCTAGTACAACTGTCTGGACAAGAAGATCTTCAGTTGAACGGAAGTAAACACGAATATCACCGCGAACAGAACCCACGACATCGCCGCGGCGACGCCCATGTCGAACCGTAGGAACGCGTTTCGGAAGATCTCCCATTGGACGCTCTCGGTGGCCCCGGCAGGTCCGCCGCGAGTCATGATGAACATCTGTGTGAACACCTGGAACGTGGCGATTACAAGCGTGATCCAGACGAATATCACAGGGTTCCGGAGAAGCGGTAGTGTGATGTGCCGGAACGTCTGAAACCGGTTCGCGCCATCGACCTTCGCGGCCTCGTAGTAGATGTCCGGGATGTCGGCCAAACCGGCCATGAAGATGATCATGTAGTAGCCGACGGCCGCCCAGATCGTCATTATGATTATCGCGGGCATGGCCGTGCCGGCATCGAGCAGCCAGTTGGGTCCGTCGATGCCAATCAGCTTCAACGTCTCGTTAATGGCTCCGTCGTCGCGGAACATCCAAATCCAGATCAACGCAACGACGACCCCTGGGGTGATGACGGGCACGAAAAACAAAGTCCTGAATAGAGACCTGAGCTTCATCGCGTGGTTGCCGATGAGTGCCAGTAGCAGCGAAGTTATCGCGATGCCAGGAACGGCAAACACCACGTACTGACCGGTGTTGCGGAAAGACCTCCAGAATCGCGAAGAGCTGAAGGTCGTCTCATAATTGTCCAGGCCGACCATGCCCCAGTTCTCTTTCAGCGGCGACCAGTCGGAGAAGCTGAGGAAAAGTGAGACGATTATGGCGACGAATGAGAAAACTATTAGAAACATTGCCGCCGGGGCAATGAAAAGGTAACCGGTGATAGTGTCCCGGACGGACTTGCTTCGCTGGCGCTGGTTGCGCGCTTCGCCTGTAATCGCAGCCATCGGTGAGTTGCCTGCGCCCTCTACGTCCTAGCCTCTAGTAGCTTAGGCTGCATTGGCCTGGGGCGCGTGCGCGCCCCAGGCCAATGCAGCGGACGAGATGCCTAGGCGCCTCCCGCTTTCTGGAGCAGCGGGTTCGCCTGTGCTTCGATTTCCGCCAACGTCTCGTCGATGTCGGCGTCCTGAACGAACATGGCCTCGATCAGAGGCGTGAAGATCGAGTTGGTCTCAGTGTACCGGATGAACGGGTAGGCTCCGCCGACGTCGGCGATCCTGGGAACGCGCGGCAGAAGCGGCTCGCGCTTGACCTCGGCGTTCCACTCATCACTGACGTACAGGGCCTTGCGAGGAGCGAACCGGCTCATGATGCGAACGCGGTCCTTGAAGCTTTGAAGACCGGCGTAATACTGGGCCCAGCGCCAAGCGCCTTCCTTGTTCTTGCCTTTCTTCGGCATTACCACCATGTTGTGCCACGTGGTCGTCGCGGGTCCGCTTCCTCCCGGACCCTCGGGGTACGGACCAAGGTCGAAGTTCTTATCCGGCGCGCCGTTGCGCACGCGGGCAATCGCCCATGTGCCGCCGGACACCATCGCCGTCTTGCCCTGCAGGAATTGCTGGAAGTCCTGCCGCTCGGGTCCGAGCGGCAGCGAGACCTTGTCTTCGTTCAGAAGCTGGAGGTTGAACTCGATCGCCTTTTGGGCCTCGCCAAGTCTCAAAGCCAGAGCCGTCTGGTCGCTGTTGTAGAAACCACCACCCTGCGTGTGCATCCAAGTGGCCAGGAACTCCATACCCAGAATGGCAACCAGGAATCCGGCGCGGGTTATCTCGTCGCCGTCTCGCTGCGTCAGCTTGAGCGAGTTCTCCCGAAAATCGTCCCAGGTCCATTCCCAAATGGCCTCGAAGGACGGGTCCAGTCCGGCGTCGAGCAGCGCCGCCTTGTCCCAGAAAAGTACCCTGGAATCGGGACCTTCCATGGGGATGCCGTAGATCTTCCCTTCCTTCTGGTTGTAGAACAACGCCCCGTCCAGGAACTTGCTCATGGCCATCTCGGGGTCGGTCTTGACGAAGTCGTTGAAGGTATCGAGGGTCCCTAGGTCAAAGAAATCCCGTCCCCAAACGATTGAGGAGTGCATGATGTCGGGCGGGTTGCCCGCCGCAGCGGCGGCCTGGAACTTCTGCACGTACTCGTTACCGAACGGAATGAACTGGAATTCGATTTTGGCCGAAGGATTCTGAGCCTCGAAGTCTTTCTTGAGCCACTCGAACCAGTTCTTCGTCTCAATACCGGATGTAGGGTTCCACCAATCCCAATACTCAATCGTGCCCGTGATCTCCTTCGGCCCCATGGCCTCGGCGGTCACGATTCTCTCGACGATCTTTTCCTGGACGACAACCTTCTCGACAATTTGCGTGACGACACGATCAACAGGGACTTCTTTTATGACCTCGACGATCTGCGTCTCGCCACAACCGGCGAGCGCAGCGGCGCCGATCACGCCGCCGCTGGCGACGATCCCCGCTCGAATAAACTTCCGTCTGCTCAACGAAGCAAACTTGCTCATACATATCCCCCAATATGAACACAGGCGGTCCGCCTGTGTTCCGTCGCAAATACCAGCTGGCTGAGTCCGTAACTTTCGGTGCAAACCCAATCGACACAAGATACAGCAATCCGTCACTTATCCGTTTGATAAATTTGAGGACCGCCACCACAGCCAGTAGATCCGGCTCGGACGATAGCACCACCGCAGGGACCTGTAAATTGCGAACATCCCCCGCGCAAGCCTGGACCTCCGGCACAGCTTACGCGTTACCTAGTCTTCAGCGCCGCATTCCTTAACCACCGGTGGCGGCAAGTGCGTGTTCCTGAGAGGATGGATCGTTAGAGGCAGATACAATTGCGTCCCTGCCCGTAGAGGTTTGCCCTGGAGTTCGCGTTGGTTCGACCGGTCGGAATCGAGACCGAATATGGAATGAACTGCCAGGGGTTCAGCGGCGACGTTGATTTCGGCTTCGAAGCCTCGACGATTGTTCGGGCCGCCGACTGGGAACCGTCGTTTCGTGGCTGGGATTACAGCAACGAAGACGCCCGGCTGGACATGCGGGGCGATCGCGCCAAAGCACTTGCGCGGGACCCAAACGATCTCAGGGACTCTCGCGCCAATAGTTCCCAGCTGTCAGATGAGAAGCTGATTGCGGACACGGTTCTCCCAAACGGCGCCAGGTTCTATAACGACCACAATCACCCGGAATACTGCACTGATATCTGCACGTCGCTGCTGGAACTGGTCGCGCAGGACAAAGCGGGAGAGCTACTGCTTTTCGCCTGTCAGAAATCGCGCAACGAATCCGCCGACGAAGGTGAAGTGCTGATAGTCAAGAACAACACCGACTACCACGGACGCTCCTACGGCACTCACGAGAACTACCTGGTTTCCCGCTCGGTGGACTTCAAAGAACTAGTGTCGGCAATGGTCCCGTTTTTCGTCGTAAGGCAGATCATCACCGGGGCTGGAAAAGTTGGATCGGAGGGATCCAAACCCGGAGACGTGGATTTCCAGATCAGCCAGCGGGCGGATTTCTTCGAAGAAGTCGTTGGCATCAACACCACCGCCCGGCGGCCGATTTTCAATACGCGCGATGAGCCCCATGCCGACCGGCTCAAGTACCGGCGGTTGCATGTGATTTCAGGCGACGCGAACAGATCGGAATACGCCACGGCGCTCAAGGCCGGCATGGCCGGTCTGGTGCTCGACGCCATGGAGGCCGGTGAGCATCTCGGGGTAGAGCTGGAAGATCCCGTCGCGGCGATTCGCGCCGTCTCGCGCGACCCGGATCTTAGAGCGCAGGTCGGCGCCAAGCGGAAGCCATATTGGACGGCGCTCGACCTTCTCGAGCATTACCTCGAAGTTATCGAGAACCGTGGTCCTTACGAGGGTGAACGGGCCTGGACGGTAAGCCAGTGGCGCGATCTTCTCGATCGACTCAGGTCCGATCCGGAATCAACGGCCGATCGGCTGGATTGGACCGCCAAGAGGCGGCTCTACCGCGAGATTCAAGACGGCGGGCAGCCGGTAGACATTTCCGACTTGAAGCGGCTCGATCTGGCCTATCATCTTGTGGACCCCGAGTTGAGTTTGTATCAGTCCCTGGTCGACAGCGGTCGGATACGGCGCTTGGTGGATGATGAGGCCGTGCAGACGGCGAAGACGACCTCGCCATCCGGTACGCGGGCGGCCGTACGGGCAGCAATACTCAGGCGATTCGGTCCGTCGATCAAAGACATGGAATGGGACTCTGTGACGCTGTTGGTCAACGGTCGCGATTTAAGGCTTCGAATGAGCGAAATCGAGGGACCTGAGATTCGGAGACTCGAAGAAATCGTATCGAATTCGAGATCGATCGAAGACTTGGCAAAGGAAGTTGTGAAGTGGCAGTAAACCTGGGAACGCATCCGTGGAATCGCTCGGTCGATTCGGCGACCGTGATGGAAACGGAGACGCCGGTAAAGCCGAAGCAGACGCCGACCAAGCCCAAAGAGGATGATGACCTAGACGAGCGAGTCAAGCGCATCATTCGCGAGATACCCGGTCCCACGCCTCAGCCGGGCGGCGAGTAAGACCGGGCTGAGGGACGGGCAGAGGCAATGCAGGGCGCCCTGTTCGGCACCGAGACCGAATTCGCCTGCGCGGGAGACCTTGATCCAGCTCGCGCCGCCGTAATCGTCAAGAACCAGGTGTTCAGTACGTCCGAGCTCGGGATCATCGATCCGGCTCCGCGGGAGTGGGGCGAGACTCCGGGGAATGGCGGGTTCCTTTTCAACGGCGGTCGACTCTACATCGATTCCGGTCATCTCGAGTACGCGACTCCCGAGTGCCGGACACTTAAGGAATTGGTGGCACAGGAGATTGCGGGCGAGCGGCTGGTGCTGGAGGCCCTGAACCAACTCGACCGACGATCCAGCATCTTTTTCATCAAGAACAACGCCGACTATTTCGGGAATACCTTCGGATATCACGAGAACTACTGCATCGAAGAAAGTCCGCAGCGATCGAATGTTGTGAGCGCATTGATGCCGTTCCTCGTGACGAGGCAGATTTTCGCTGGCGCCGGCCTCGTGTACCGGCCGGATTCCAGTTCAGAGTACGAGTATCAAATTGCCCAGCGAAGCGGTTTTGTCGAGGTGGATCAGAGCAGGCGGGTCCGGTTCGGGGGCCGGCCGATTGTGAATCTCCGCGATGAGCCCCTCGGAAATCGCAGCCGGCTCCACATTATCGCGGGAGATGCGAATCGATCCGAAGTCGCCACGGCGCTGAAGATCGGGACAACAGCTCTTGTAGCCCAGATGGCCGACGCCGGGTGGTCGCCCGAGATCGATTTGGCAAGTCCGGTCGGTGACATGCGTGAGATCGCCCGAAACGTCGAGGGCGGTTGGGTCGTATCCACTGTGGCCGGTGGCGAAATTCCGGCAATCGAGGCCCAGCGCGTTTATCTGGAGGAGGCGGAGCGCCGGTTCAGCGGCCGGGATGAAGATACCGATTGGACACTGGCCTACTGGGACAAGGTGCTGACCGGGCTTGCCGAAGATCCCATGAGTTTGAGAGGGATCGTTGATTGGGTGACCAAGCTCCACGTCCTGGAATCGTTTGCGGACGGGTCTGCTCTGGGGTGGGGTGACGACGATCTCTGCAAGGTCGAGCTGGCCTACCACCACATAGATCCGCTCGTTAGCCTCTTCACGACGCTGAAGGAGCGCGAGGAAATCGAGATTCTCATTCCAGACGGCGCAATCCGCCAGGCCATGAGTAGCCCTCCCGCGGGCACGAGAGCGGTCGGCCGGGCACGGTTGATCCAGTCGCTTTCGGAACACCAAGCGGACTCCCTTATTCCCTGGAAAAATCTACGGCAAGGACTCGGCGAGCTCACGCTCTGGGACGCGAACGTTTATCTGGTCTACCAATACATCGAGGATTGGCGAGACCTCTTTGCCTCTGGAGCCTGGGACATCATTCCGTACCTAATCGACTGGAGTGCGGTTGCCGTCAGAGGCGATGTGCTCGAGCTGGCCGATCCCTTTGAACGGTACGAGACCGAAGCCGAGGAATTCGCGCAGAGACTTCCCGGGCTGCTCTGGGACAAGTAGCTCTCTGACCAACCGGCCACGAAAAGACCGGCAGGGTGGTATCTTTTGGCATTCTGTGGGTGTGGTTGCTCCTGGCTCAATCCCACGGTAATTAGTATCTAAAGCTCCTACGAGGGCGGCCCAGTACCGATCGAGTGATGGTCCGAACTCAATACGAAGGGACGCGGGCGATGGAGCCTATTTCTCGAGACACACCGCTGAGGGATATTCGACCATCCCTCCCCTATACAGAGCCCCTTGTCGTGGAGTCGGATCTGCCGCTTCGTTCGGCGGCGACTATGGCAAGTGCCAGACAAGAGATCGATACGTTCGCGATCATTGACGAAGACCGGCTTCTAGTGGGGATTCTCACGGTTGATGCATTGGTTGATGACATACTCGCCGATCTCTTCCCGGAGGGATTTCTACCGGACATGACCAATTTGCGCGCGCTTATTTCATCGGCAGCGCTTTTCGTTGTTCATAGATCCGTGGGGGAAATCATGGACGAGCCACTATCGGTGACCGATGACGATGTGATGGGCACCGCGATCCAGCGCATGCATACCAAGAAGCTTCGAGGCATTCCGGTGGTTGATGCCGGTAACAAGGTCACCGGATACCTGGACCTGTTCGACACCCTCGTTGCCTGGATGCGAAGCGAGTCGCCCGGTGAAGGCGGCGAAGGCTAGGTGTTCCTGGCCGTCGATGAGGCCGCCCACGGTGTCGCTCGTTTCGTTTCGCTCGACATGGCGATCACTGCCTCGGCGGTGTTTCTTATCGCGTACGCCGTAATCGCGTCGGAGCGTATTCATAAGACCATTGGAGCTCTTGCCGGCGCTGCGGTCATGCTCATATTCGGTGTGCTTTCACAGGAGACCGCGTTCGAGCACGTTGATTGGAACGTCATATTCCTGCTGTTTGGGATGATGATCATCGCGGGCGCGATGCGAAGGTCGGGCGTATTCCAGTGGCTTGCCATTCAATCCGCCAAGTGGACCAGGGGCGAGCCCATGCGATTGATGACCGTGCTGCTCGTTCTGACAGCCGTGGCTTCGGCCGTCCTCGACAACGTGACAACCGTGGTTCTCATCGGACCGATTACGATTTTCCTTGCCTCGCGTCTGAAGATGAGCCCTGTCCCATTCCTCGTTGCGGAGATCCTCGCGTCGAACATTGGAGGCATGGCCACCTTAATTGGCGATCCGCCGAACCTGATCGTCGGAAGCGCCGCCAACTTCACTTTTATTGATTTCCTCAACAACATGCTTCCGATGTCGGTCCTCCTGATGATTCTTCTGATCGTGTACGTTCGAATCGTCTTCCGCAAGAACCTAATTTCGCAAACCGAAGGGCGGCTCGGTCTTATGCAAATGAACGCGCGAGCCGCGATCGTGGATCCGGTTTTGGCGCGCCGATCCGTAATCGTCCTTGGTCTCACGGTAATTGGGTTCGTCCTGCACGGATTCGTGCATCTCGAACCCGCGACCATCGCGCTGGCGGGCGCCGCGGTGCTCATGATGTGGGCCAGACTCGATCCGCACCAATCGTTCGAGGATGTGGAGTGGGCAGGGCTTCTTTTCTTTGTGGGCCTGTTCATCATCGTGGGCGGACTGCTCGAAAGCGGCGTCATCAAGACGCTGGCGGATGGGCTCGCAACCCTGACCGGTGGAGATCCGCTGGTGACGTCGCTGGGCATGGTCTGGTTTGCCGGAATCGCCAGTGGAATCGTGGACAACATCCCTCTCGCCGCCGCCATGGTTCCGATCATCCATGAGCTTGGGACAACAATGGAGATCGGGCCGCTATGGTGGTCGCTTGCGCTGGGAGCCGACCTGGGTGGAAATCTCACGGCCATCGGCGCCTCCGCGAACGTCATATTGATCACCCTCGCCGAACGCGAGGGCCACAAGATCACATTCCGGCAGTTCCTGCTCCACGGTGTTCCGGTGACCCTGGCGACGCTTGTGGTTGCGACGGGATACGTATGGGTGCGCTACTTCCTGCTGGCCGGTTAGCCAGCATTTACGCCGGCGTCGTCAGAGAAGACTAAGCTGGGGTCGCCGGATATACTCCGGTCCGGTTTCTGAAGGTGTTTTCGCGCGGGATCGCACAGCATTGGGTCTTCAACCGGTAAACATCCGGAGTCGACGAGCGCGTTGACGTAGTTGCCGTGCCGGGCGGCGAATCCTACATAACCAGGGTGGAAGTGAATGCCCGCTGATCTGTGGGAGTTTGCAAGGTCGCTGTATCAGAGCTTGTTTCGGAGGCCAACGGTGGCTGTTGGCACGCTGCTCGCAGATGTCCCAATGTTCTCCCGGCTCGACGAGCCCTTCACCAATCGAGTCGCAAAGTGCCTGAGACGGCGCTCGTCGAAGAGCGGCGACGTGATTGTCGAGCCGGGCGGCAACTTCAAGGATATGTGTCTCATTCAGGAAGGTACGGTCCGGCTGGAGATCCAAACCGCCACCGGGGAAGCTCAGGTGACGGATCTGGGGCCGGGCAGTTTTTTCGGTGACGTGCATCTCCTGTCGGACGTGCGCGCCCATATTTCGGCGACGGCGGTAACCGACTGCGAGTTGCTCGTGCTGACGAGGCGACGATTTGAGAAATTGACCGGCGGGCATCCTGAACTGCGCGAGGCGATCTGGGCATCGTTCAAGGCCGCGGTGCTCGTGGACGTGCTCGCCACGGTTCCATTGCTTTCGTCGCTGACCGGCGACGACCTCGTCGAACTTGCTGCTCGCTTCGAGTGGCGCTCGTTCGTAAGCGGAAGCGTGTTGTTCTACCAGGCCGACTACGGCAACGAGTTCCACGTGATCCGTCGTGGCATGGCCAGGGTGATAGTCACCCAGTCGGACGGCGCCAAGGTCGAGCGTCATTTGCACGAAGGCGATTTCTTTGGCGAATTGGCGTTGCTTGGCGACGACACGCGGCAGGCGACGGTGCGGGCCGGAACCGATCTGGAGACCATTGTTTTGAGCAGGGATGCGTTTCGCGATTTGTTGCGCAGATTCCCAGAGCTGGGGGAGCGGATCAACGCTGAAAAGAAGGGATATGTGCTCCCACGTTCAGGAGGACGGGGCGAGGGTTAGGAGCACACTCACCCGCCGCGACGACGTCTGGCCCAAGCCCCAACCCGGAAAATATGCGTAGCGATGGCCTCCGCGCTGACTTGGAGTC
Organism: Chloroflexota bacterium; assembly: GCA_963663595.2. Lineage (GTDB taxonomy): Bacteria > Chloroflexota > UBA11872 > UBA11872 > VXNJ01. The sequence continues at coordinate 2,186,313 of CAXXGZ010000003.1, forward strand.
AGCATTAGATCGTGATCGAGTGCTTTGCGACGACGCGGCGTTGACATCGTATGAATACGATGCATCGCTGGCGCGCAGCAAACCTGAATTTGTCATCTTTCCCGAGTCGACCCAAGAGATAGCCGAGGCCGTAAAGGTCGCGCGGAGCCATGGCGCCAACATCCTGGCCCGAGGCGCCGGCACGGGCCTGAGCGGCGGGGCGGTGCCCGTGGCGGGCGGGGTGGTCATTTGCCTTGTGCGCATGGATCGGATTATCGAAATCGACCCACGGAACCGGTTGGCGGTTGTCGAGCCCGGAGTCGTCAACGTAGATCTGAGCCGGGCCGCGGCGCCCTTTGGGCTCTACTACGCTCCAGATCCGTCCAGCCAGACCACGTGCACCCTGGGCGGGAACGTCGCTGAAAATTCGGGCGGCGCGCACTGTCTTGCGCACGGTACAACCACTAATTACGTCCTTGGCCTCGAAGTGATAACAGCCGGCGGCGAAACATGCTGGCTGGGTTCGAGATTCGGGGAACCACAAGGGTTCGATCTCACTGGGGTATTCGTCGGCTCGGAGGGAACGTTCGGGATCGTCACCAAAATCATGCTCCGGCTGCGCCGAAAGCCGGAAGCCGTGCGGACTTTGCTGGCGGCATTCCCCGATGTCAGAACCGCAGGTGAAGCGGTTTCAATTGTGATAGCGGCCGGAGTCGTTCCGGTCGCGCTTGAACTCATGGACGGCATGACCGTACGCGCGGTCGAGACGGCGCTGAGAGCGGGATTTCCCAGCGATGCAGGCGCCGTTTTGCTTGTAGAGATTGAAGGCGTTGAGGATGGCCTCGATGACGATATCCGCGCGATTCAGGACCTCCTCGAATCGGCCGGCGCCTCGATGTCGCGCATGGCCCTGGACGAGGCCGACAGGGCTCGTCTCTGGGCAGGCCGCAAGAAGGCGCGGAGTGTATTGGGTACGCTGGCGCCGAACTACTACGTCCACGATGGGGTGGTTCCGCGAACAAAGATTGCCGACGCCCTGGACGTGATCGGGAGGGTAGCGACCAAGTACGGGCTGCCGGTGGCGACGTATCTTCACGCCGGCGATGGGAATATCCATCCCAATGTCCTCTTCGATGCCTCCGATCGCGATGAGGCGCTCCGAGCCCAGAAGGCAGGCGAGGAGATTCTTCGGACCTGCGTCGATCTCGGCGGTGCGCTGAGCGGCGAGCATGGAATCGGCATAGAGAAACAGAACTTCTTGGGATGGACATATTCCAAGGGAGACCAGGCCAGAATGCTCAATGTGAAGTCGGCGTTCGACCCGTCGGGCGCTCTGAATCCTGGAAAGGTATTCCCGCAGAATTGAGAATTTGGTGGACGGGTGGAAAATTCGCCCCCGTCTTGGCGGCGGCCCCTCCTTGCGCTTCGCGCCGGGACCGGCCTAGAATTTAGCCCTGACCGTCAGGAAAGTTGACTAAATTTCCTCCATCGCGCTAGACAAAGCCGCGTCTCAACTAATGCGGGCGGCGCCGAGAATCCGCCGCCTCATGGAAGTGCGCGCCCGCGCGGACAGTTCATCGCTTCGAATCGGGGTGCCTCAGTTTGCCGTACTTCGACATGTGGAACGCGAAGGCCCCAAGCACATTCTGGGGCTGGCGGGAAACGCATTGGCATCCAAGCAGACCCTTTCACAGCTCATCGATGGTCTGGTGCAGGATGGGCTCCTCACAAGGTCCGCCGATCCTACTGACCGCAGGAAGGTCGAAGTATCCATAACAGATGCCGGCCGGGACGCCTTGATCAGATTTGAAGCGGTTCAAATGCAGCTCTTGACCGGTTTGCTGAAGGATCTTCCGCATACCGATATCGAGAAACTGGGCGATGGACTCGAGGCGTTGAACGACATGCTTGCGGCGGCGCGGAAAAGCGGCGCCCTGAGGCGGCTGATGGGCTTCGAGGATCGTAAAAAGGAGCATGCGGTCAAATGATGGGTGGCGGCGCCATGGCCTCGGCGCGAACAGGCGGCCCCGGTCAAATGGCAAGAATGCCCAAGAATAAGAAGGACCTGGCGATCCTTGGCCGCCTCCTGAGGATGACGTTTGCCAACCGCAAGCTGGCGTTCGGGGCCATCGCCACGCTGCTCGTTTCGTTGGTGTTGGATCTTGTCGTGCCGCGGCTCATTCAGGCCGCCATTGATGGAACGATGGCGCGGGACGATGTGGGCATCGCCATCGTGCTGGGGGCCGTGATCGTTGCGATCACCGCTTTCAAAGGAGTCTTCACGTTTTATGCGACGTATCTGGCGGAGGTACTGAGCCAAAGGACGACCTTCCACATCCGGGGCCTGCTTTTCGAGCGGATTCAGTCGCTCTCCTTTAGCTTCCACGACGAGTCCCGCACGGGGGAACTCATGTCCCGCACGACGAGCGACGTCGATCGGGTTCGGTTCCTTGCCGGCATGGGCTTGATGAACAGCATCCGAATAACCCTCATGATCGTCGGCGTCGTCTCGCTCTTAATGTTTACGAACTGGAGGCTCGCGCTCTTTTCTCTGGCCAGCCTGCCCATCCTGATCTATGTGGCGCTGGTCTTCTCGCATCGAATCAGGCCCCTATTCGTAAAGGTTCAGCAGTCGTGGGGAGCGGTAAACACCGTGCTGCAGGAGAACCTTATGGGCGTGCGTGTGGTGAGAGCGTTTGCGCGTGAGGACGACGAGATCGGCAAGTTCGAGCCCGTGAATCAGGAGCTGACGGATAGTGGGGTTGGGGTGGTGCGGATGTTCGCGCTGCGGCAGCCGCTCTTCGAGGGCATCGCCGCCATGGGCATGGCGGCCGTGTTGTGGTACGGCGGCGTACAGGTTCTCGACGGGCATCTCACCATCGGTGAGCTGGTGGCCTTCAACGCATACCTTCTGCTCCTCCGAATGCCCATACAGATGCTTGGATTCACCGTGAGCATTTTCGCCCGGGCAACCGCCTCCGGCGATCGGATCTTCGAGATCCTCGATCGCAGCAGCGACGTCCAGGAGCGGCCGGATGCCATCGAACCCGATCACATCGAGGGCACCGTCAAGTTCGACAGGGTGGAATTCGGATACGAAGGCGACGAAGTGTTGAGCGACGTGTCATTTGAGATCCGGCCCGGCGAGGTTTTAGGAATTGTCGGTGGCACTGGGTCCGGGAAGAGCACGGTCATCAACCTCCTGCCGCGCTTCTACGACGTTACCGGTGGACGGATCCTGGTCGATGGGATCGACGTCAGGGACTTCAAGATCGCGCCGTTGCGTTCCGCCATCGGGATCGTTTCGCAGGAGACGTTTCTGTTTGGCGCCAGCCTCCGCGAGAACATTGCCTACGGACGGCCGGGCGCAACTGATGACAGGATCATGCGCGCGGCAAAGGCCGCACAGCTCGACGATTTTCTGCGTACGTTGCCCGAGGGTCTCGACGCCGAGGTGGGGGAGCGCGGAGTCACGCTATCGGGAGGCCAGAAGCAACGGGTTGCGATAGCCCGCGCACTGTTGCTCGACCCGCGAATCTTGATTCTCGATGAATCCACATCGAGCGTTGACACGGAGACTGAACGGGCTCTCCGTGATGCTCTGGCGGACCTCATGCAGGGGCGGACCACCCTCATCATCTCCCAGCGCATCGCCAGTGTGGCGGGCGCCGACGAAATCCTGGTCTTTGAGAGCGGCGAGATCGTGCAGCGAGGCAGGCACGGCGATCTGATTTTGGAACCAGGGCTGTACCGCGATATGTACGAGCTGCAGGTCGAGGCAGCTGCGCCCGTCGGCGCGGGACGACAATCGACAGGTGACGCCTAATGGGAATGATGGCGTTCGGGCCGGGCGGGTTTGGGGGCCGAATGGGATCGACCGTCGACGAGGGCCGATCCTACGACGCCCGGATTTTTAGGCGACTCGTTGGCTATCTCCGGCCGCGTGCATTTCACGTTTGGACGTCGGTGATATTTCTTCTGGTGAGCGCCGTATTCACACTGCTTGGCCCGGACCTGCTGCGGGTGGCCATTGACGATGGCGTCGGCGCCGGGGACAGAACCGTCCTAAATCTGGCCGCGCTGGCATTCGTTGCAACCACGATCGGGGCCTGGGCCACGAGCTATGTGGGCTTCAGGATATTGACGACGGTCGGGCAGCAGGTGCTGAAAACCATTCGAGCCGACGAGTTCAACCAATTGCAGCGCCTATCGCTGCGGTTCTTCAGCCGTCAGGAAACCGGTCAGATCATGTCGCGGGTCACAAACGATGTGGACGCGATAAACGAGTTCCTCACGGCTGGACTGGTAATGGCCTTGCTATCGGTTTTCACGTTGGCCTACATATTCGTCAGGCTGTTGACGCTGGATTTCCGGCTGGCGCTTGCCACATTCGTGGTCTTGCCGGTGATGATTCTCGTGACGCGCTACTTCAGCACCAGGGCCCGTGTCGCCTTTCGCGGTGTTCGAGCGACGGTCGGGAACGTCTACGCGAACCTGCAGGAAAACATAAGCGGGGCGCGGCTGGCGCAGGCCTTCGTCAGGGAGCGGGAAAACGCGTCACGCTTTGAAGATACGAGCCGCCGATACATGCAGGCCAACATCGAGGCCGGGCGTGTCATAGCGGCGTTTCTACCCGCTGTCGACACCATCTCCGCCGTGGCGCTGGCGATCGTCCTCGGTTTCGGCGGATATCTACTGGTCAACGATATGGTGACGGTAGGCGTCCTCGTGGCCTTCATCGGGTTCATGACCCGCTTCTTTCAGCCCATCACTCAGCTCACGCGCCTTTACAACATGCTTCAGTCGGCCATGGCCGCCGGAGAACGGATCTTTGAGCTGCTTGACGAGCGACCCGACGTGGTGGATTCCGCGTCCGCCGTCGATCTGCCGCCCATCAAGGGCAACGTGGTCTTCGATGGTGTGAGCTTCGCATACGAAGACGAAGAGGTCTTAACCGACGTGAGCTTCGATGTGCCTGGGGGATCGACCATCGCCCTCGTAGGACCCACTGGCGCGGGAAAGACGACGATCGTGAGCCTACTGTCGCGCTTCTACGATCCGACCGCCGGGTCAATTACCGTCGATGGCTTCGATCTCCGTTCGGTTACACAGAAGTCCCTGCGGAGACAGATGGGGATCGTTCCGCAGGATTCGTTCATCTTCTCAGGTAGCGTGCTCGATAACATCGCCTACGGCCGGCCCGAGGCCAGCCGGCGGGAGATCGAGGATGCGGCTGGCGCGGTGGGAGCCCACGATTTCATCACTCGACTGCCTGACGGTTATGAAAGTGAACTGCGCGAAGGTGGATCACGAATATCCGTAGGACAGCGTCAACTCATCTGCTTCGCGCGGGCGATTCTGGCCAGTCCGCGAATCCTGATCCTGGACGAGGCCACGTCCAGTGTGGACGCCCACACTGAGGTTCTTATTCAAGATGCGCTCAAGCGTCTGCTGGCGGGGCGGACGGCCTTCGTTATCGCCCACCGTCTTTCGACGATTCGCAACGCCGATCAAGTACTCGTGATTGATGGAGGTCGAATCATCGAGCGCGGCGATCATGACGAACTTCTGGCTCTGGGTGGTCGCTATGCCGAGTTGTACGAAGCGGGCACCACGCTTGCCCCGACCGGCGCCAACGGTCCTTCCGCGTAACCCCTACGGCTCCGAGGCAGTCGATCCGAGCGACGGAACGTGCTGATTCGGACCATTCATCGCCGTGATATTGATCCGACCTCGAACGGCCCAGCTCTTTCGTACGCGTCCTGGAAGGCCAGCAGCAGCGCATCATATCCGGAGTCTCGCGGATGGATATCTCCGGTCAAGATGTGTGTCAGCGCGGGAGCCAAGTCGGCGAAAACCGCATTTGAATTGGCCGTCGATACGTTGTGTCGAGCGGCGACGTTAATTATTCGCCGATTCAATCGATCGAGGGTCTGATCGGAGACTTCCTCAAAGGGCAGACCGGTACCCAGGTCAAACGGGTTGTAGTAGGTAAGAAGGATGATGAGAGTGTCCGGGCCGGCGGCCTCGCGCAGCGCCCTGAGTATCACGTCCATATTCTGCTCGAGCTTGTCCGTAACTCGATCGAGCTCCCTCTGGCAGTCCGCGCTCATCGGCTGTTCGGTGCAATCGTCGCTCTGCAGGACCGGGAAGATGTCGTTGGCCCCCAGAGATAGGGTGATCGCGTGCACCAAAGTCTCGTCTAGTCCGTCGTTTTGCAGGCGCTCGATCTCGGCAATCGCCCGCCGGATCTGAGGATCCGCGCGTCGCACGAACGAGTTGGTACTTTCGCCTGAAATCCCAAGATTGCTGAAACGAATTGCCACGCGGTAAGTTTCCTCGAGGTATTGCCAGAAACCGGTGGCATAGTTCTGGGTGCTTGAAGTGGCCCCTTCGCCCGCTGCCAGGGAGTCGCCCAACGAAAGGTAAAGCCACGCTCCCGGCGCAGGGGTGGCTGCGGGCGTTTTCGCGGCCTTGATGCGCGGCTTTGGCAGTACCGCCAAATCTACCTCGGGCCGTTCCAGGTTCAGATTGGGCATGCCGGCAAGCGCGGTCCCGCGTCTGCGGCCGGCGATCCGCATGCTGCCACTACGTAGTTCGATCTCAGTTATCTCGACCTCGCCTGTTTCCGCCAGGGCCTTATTTAAGTTCCCTAATCTCGTTCAGCAAGGTGTTCATTCCGGCACGGGCAAACCCCGCCAGCGGAATTACGCCAAGCCTCACTTCTTGCAGATTGACCCGCGCCTTGCCCCCCTCCAGGATGAACGTGAGGCTGCCGTGGAATGGAACCGGTATCCGTCCCTTGAGCTCGCCGTCGAACGTGAGCAGATCGGGAGTCAGGCCGACGTCCAAATTGCGTATGCGCGCATCACGGGGAAGTCCGGAAAGCAGCAGCCGGTTGATCTCGGATTCCGTGAGGGTGATGTCGAAATGATCGTCGTCCTGAAGATCGCGACCTATCAGCTCTTCGATCTCGGCTACTGCACGTGCCTGCACTGGCGCGGGCCGTGGTTGGGCGGCGCCTAGTGGCGCACTCTCGAGATTTACCTGCGACACATCCGAGACCGATTCAGCGCGCTCGGTCTCCAACGGAATCACGTCTTCCCCCGCGTCGCTCAGCCACGGGACGTCGATGATGCCGAGGGTAGCGGCGAGGTAGAAGGTCGCGGCGCCAACGGCGGCAACGACAGAGGCGACGAGCCCCAGAAGCACCCTGAGCAGAATCTTCAAGCTAACGTGACCGCCGACGGGCGCGCATCATCGATTGCTTGGCTGCAAGGGCAGATTCCCGGCTGGCCGTCGAAGCGGCGGCCCAAAACGACAGTCGCTCTCAGTCTATGGTCCAAAAGTACTATACGTCGCGGTCTCAGAACGCAAGCTCGAGCGGCAGTCGAATGAGTGGCCCTGAGCGGCGGAATGCCACTTCTATAACGACTGCAGCACGCCAGGCAAGGTCGAGAAGCAATATCAGCTCGCGTCGGCTGCCAGCCCACCCCGCGAAACGATTACTCCACGGGGCTGGGCTAATGGGAGATTGCCGCCTGATCGTTGAGAAGACGTCCGAATTGGCCGTTCAATTCACGAACCGAGGTGCATCACGACCATCTTCAGTTCTGTCATTTCCTGAATTGCGTAGTGCGGCCCTTCTTTGCCCATGCCGCTTTCCTTCAGCCCGCCGTAGGGCATCAGGTCGACTCGCCACTGGGATCCCCAGTTGATATGGAGATTCCCGGCGTGCACGTTCTGAGCGAACTTCATGGCGCGGTCGATGTCCTGTGTGAAAATCGCCGCGCTCAGCCCGAAGGGAGAGTCGTTGGCGAGTCGAATTGCCTCGTCAATATCGCTCACCCGCGAGACGGCCGCGGCAGGTCCGAAGAGCTCCTCGCAGGAAACGCGCATCTCGGGATCGACATCGGCCAGCAAAGTGGCCTGAACGAATCCCTTATCGCGTTCACCGCCCGCAAGTAACTTCGCGCCGCCGGCCACAGCCTGGTCGATCCACTGCTCCACCCGCACCGCATCCGTCTCTCTCACGAGCGGTCCCATCATGACGCTCTCGTCGAATGGATCGCCGTAGCTGACTTTCGAGACTCGGGCCCCGAACGAATCGAGAAATTCGGAGTAAATCGCGCCGTCGGCATAGATCCTCTGGGTGGATATGCAGACCTGTCCGGCGTTCGCGAATGTCGTCTGGACGAGCGCGTCGGAGACCTTATCCATGTCGGCGTCGTCCATGATGATGACGGGCGAATTGGAGCCCAGTTCCATCGTGACCTTCTTGAGGCCCGCGGTCTTGGTGATGTGCTCGCCTACGTCCCGGCTGCCCGTGAACGTTATCTTCCGGACTCGGGGATCGGCCACCAGCGCGTCGCCAATATCCGACCCGGCGCCCGTAATGCACTGCACCGCGTCGGGTGGCGTTCCGGCCTCGAGCAGTATTTCCACGAGCTTGAGCGCGGACAATGGCGTGTCGGTGGCCGGCTTGATGATGACCGAATTCCCCGCAGCCAGCGCAGGTCCGACCTTGTGACAGACCAGATGCAAGGGGAAGTTGAACGGGCTGATCGCCACCACCACTCCGCACGGCACTCGCAGCGTGAATCCGAACTTGCCCTTGACCCCGGGGCCGCCCTCGAGCGGAATAACTTCGCTGTTGAGACGCTTGGCTTCCTCGGCGGAAAGGTAAATGATCTCGGCCGCTCTGGTTGCCTCAATTCGCGCCTCGCCGATGATCTTGCCCTCTTCGCGCGTGATCGTGGCGGCCAGGTCGTCAACCCGTTCCAAGATGAGATCGCCCGCACGATGCAGAATCTGGGACCGTTCGTAGCCCGTGAGGGACGCCATGCTCTGCGCGCCCCGCTCGGCCGTTGCTATCGCGCGGTCGACATCGGCGGCGCGCGCCTTCGGGACCGTGTCCACGACCGACCCATCGAAGGGGTTCAGCACTTCAATGCTGTCGGCGGCGTCTACCCAGTCGGTGCCCACGTACATCTTCATGCAGCAATCTCCTTCCGCGGCGCAAGGACCGGGTCGGTGCGGTCGTCAGGCGAATCGTGCCCCGAGTGCCTCTAGCGAATGTAGCAACTGGCGTCAAAGAATCGCACGAAAAGCATAGCGGTTCCCGTCTCACTGCGACCTAAACTACGTGTGGACGAATCAACGCGCTCGGGCGTCCATGGGGAGACGCTCTAAGTCAGGGGGACCGTCCAGGATGGCAGGAACCGCCTATGCGCCCCTCGCCGGTCGAGTGGCGCTTGTGACGGGAGCGTCGCGAACGCTGGGCCGGGTCATTGCGCGAGAGCTGGCCGCCCGCGGCGCGGACGTGGCCGTCAACTACTACCGGTCGAAGCGCGAAGCCGACGAGCTTGCGGTGGAACTCCGTTCCATGGGAGTGCGCTCGGCGGCCGTGCTCGGTGATATGGCCTCGTCCGGTGGGCCGAGAGAGGCGGCGGCCGCAGCCGTGGAAGCCCTCGGGAATATGGACATCCTCGTGCACAATGCCGGGCCCTACGACGACCGCCCATTCCTAGATCTGCCCGAGGAAAAATGGCGGGAGGTCTTTGAAGCCAACTGCACAGCCCTCTATCTGTTGTCGAAAGAACTCGCGCCAACGATGCGTCGGCAGGGATGGGGCAGGATCGTGGCTATTGGGGCGTCGTCGGCCCGGATCCGCTCACAGTCCGTATATGGTCTGGCCAAAGACGCCCTCATCCACCTGGTCGAGGCTTTGGCGTTTGAGCTGGCGCCCGAGATAACGGTAAACGCGGTGTCGCCCGGGCTGATCGCCGATAACGAGGATATGACCCCCGAGTTCACCAGCCAGTCCGTCGCGGATACGCCGCTGAAGCGACTCGTCACGCGCCGGGAGGTTTCCGAGGTCGTGGCCATGCTCTGCGCGAGTCCGTTCGATTCGGTAACCGGCCACAACCTTCTGATGGACGGCGGACGCACGATCCCCCGTCGCGGGTGACAAACCTTCGGAATTATCTCAAGCTGGTGAGCCCTTTCAGACACGGCATGTTCGATGAGTATCGAATGCGGGCCGCGTCGGCCCAGCGAACAGGAGCAGGATTATGAAAGCTGTACGAGTTCACGAATCAGGCGGACCGGAGAAACTGGTCTACGACGAAGTGGAGATTCCTTCACCGGGCGCGGGCGAGGTAGCGATTCGAGTAGAGGCCGTGGGGGTCAACTACATCGACACGTATCACCGGTCGGGCCTGTATCCGCTCGACCTGCCGTTCACAATCGGTGTCGAGGCGGCCGGAGTGGTCGAGTCCGTCGGACCGGGGGTATCCGCGTTCTCGCCGGGCGACCGCGTGGCCGTGGCCGATGGCGACGGTACCTACGCCGAATATTGTCTGACGCCGGCGGATCGTCTGATCGCGATTCCCGACTCCCTGGATTTCCGATCCGGGGCCGCGGCGATGCTGCAGGGCATGACAGCCCACTACCTCTCCCACAGCACGTTCCCGCTTCGGTCCGAGCACACCGCGTTGGTTCACGCCGGGGCGGGCGGCGTGGGTCTTCTACTGATCCAGATGTGCAAGCGGCTTGGCGCGCGGGTATTCGCAACCGTCTCCACCGACGAGAAGGCGGAGCTCGCCAGGGGTGCGGGCGCCGACGAAGTGATTCTCTATGCGCGCCTCGATTTCAAATCGGAGGTCGACCGGTTGACCAACGGCCGGGGCGTGGACGTCGTGTACGACTCCGTGGCCAGGGACACTTTCGAAATGAGCTTGGACTCACTGGCGCTCCGCGGCTACTTGGTCCTCTACGGGCAGTCCAGCGGCCCGGTCCCGCCGATTGATCCCCGGGAGTTGAATACCAAGGGCTCGCTCTTTCTGACAAGACCGAAGCTCGGGGATTACACCGCCAGCCGGAAGGAACTCGAATGGCGAGCGAGCGATGTCTTGAATTGGGTTTCGGACGGCTCGTTGACCCTGAGAATGGAGCACGAATTCAGTCTTGCCGACGCCGCGGATGCGCATCGCGCCCTCGAGGGACGAAAGACCACCGGCAAGGTGTTGCTCATACCGTAACGAGTTCGGCGCGACGAAGGTGTCTTGGTACAAGCGCTTACAATCATTTGACTGAAAGTCTCTTGGGGTGGGAGATGGCCCTGGGGTAGGAGGCTGGAAATGTTCGCAAGCTTTGGACGTACCTGGAGCATCGCCAAGATCTGCTGGGGGATTCTCCAGAAGGACCGTGAGCTGGTCGTGTTCCCGATCCTTTCGGGAATTGGCATGGTCATTTGGGCGGTCATTCTAGGCGGATTGGGGGTCATGACGGGGGCCATGGACCGTCTCCAGGCATCGGGGGGTGACGCCGGCGAACTCACGAGCACTGATCTGGTATTGCTGTTCATTGCGTACTTCGGCATGTCGTTCCTAATCATCTACTTCAATACCGCCCTCGTGGGAGCCGCGATGATCCGGATACGCGGCGGGGATCCCACGCTGTCGGATGGCTTTGGGATATCGAACCGACGGCTGCCGCAAATATTGGGTTGGGCGCTCATATCCGCAACGGTTGGCCTTCTTCTCAGACTGCTCCGACAAGCGGCGCGGGACAACATGATCGGGCAGATCGTCCTCTCCCTGGTGGGAGGTGTTTGGTCCTACCTGACCTTCTTCGTCGTGCCTGTAATTGTGGTGGAGGGATCCGGGCCCATCGGCGCAATCAAGAGATCCAGCGCCCTATTCAAGAAAACGTGGGGCGAGCAATTCGTCGCAAACTTCGGCTTTGGACTGCTCTTTGTCGGCGCGGTGATCTTGGGAGTCATTCCAGCGTTCCTCGTTGCTCAGATTTCACCTCTCACCGGAATCGCCGTGGCCGTCGTGACGGTAGGCGGAGCGGCTGCGATCGTCTCAAGTCTTGAAGGCATATTCAAGGCCGCGCTATACGTGTTCGCGGCGGAGGACGTGGTCTCCACTGAATTTTCAGCGGATGCGTTGCGGACCAGCTACACGCAGCCTGGGGCGGCGCGGGGCCTCATATAAGCCGATCCCCAGTCCGAGGCGGCGGACTACTTTAGTTGCTTGAAGTAGAAGATCTCGGGATCGCCTTCGTCCAGGTTCTCGACTTTGCCGGTTCTTTCGAACCCGAGTGTCTCAAATAGTCGCTGTGCGGGTTTGTTTGACTCGTTGGTGGACGTGAAGAGCTTGTCCGTGCCACAGGCTTCCTCCGCATGCCGTATCAGCGTGGTGGCCACGCCCCGCCGTCGAAAGCGCTCTTCCACCCAGATCAGCCACACGAACCCCTGTTCGAAGAATCCAGTGTCCAGGATCATGCCGCCGGCGTAGGCGCCGGCGATTCGCGCCAGGTAGAAGCTCCCGGTATCCATGGCACGCAGCAGGCCCTCCCGGTGCCGGTCGGATTCGAGCGCGCGCCGGAATTCCGGCGCCGTCCCCAGATCTTGTTTCCCGAATCGAGTGACCTGGATGTCGGGTCCGGTCATCGTCGCGCCGCCGCCCAAGCTTGGTTCGGCGGTGATCGTTGCGGTCGTGGTGGTGACGGCATCATCTCGTGGTCGCGCAGTCGCGGTTTCGTGAACGCTCGAAAAGCGTAGCGGACGGGCAGGCTCAAGATCGTATCCTAGGTTCGTGGCGGTTTGACGGGTTTCGAAAGGTCCTGGCCCGCGTGCCGAATCGGCTCATCGACGAAACCAGTCCCTACCTGCTTCAACATGCCGAAAATCCCGTCGATTGGTATCCGTGGGGAGCCGAGGCACTGGAGCGGGCGCGGGACGAGGACAAGCCTGTGTTCCTCAGCATCGGATATTCCGCGTGCCACTGGTGCCACGTCATGGAGAGGGAATCGTTCGAAGATCCTGAGACCGCTGAGCTTTTGAACAGCGAGTTCGTAAGCATCAAGGTGGATCGGGAGGAGCGGCCCGATCTCGATTCCATCTACATGAACTCGGTGGTGGCGATGACCGGCCAGGGCGGATGGCCGATGAGCGTTTTCCTGAATGCCGAAGGCGTCCCATTCTTCGGCGGAACGTACTTCCCCCCCGAACCCCGTTACCGGATGCCCTCGTTCCGCGAAGTGTTGGGGATGGTGGTTGACGCCTACCGCAATCGACGCGGCGAAATCGGCAAGGCGGGGACAACCCTCCTCAAGGCGATCAAGGAGGAACACGGACCCGGCGGTGACGCTCCTTCCGCGTCCGCCCTTTCGGAGGCCCGCGACGCTTTGGCTTCGGGCTTCGACGACACGAACGGCGGCTGGGGCGGCGCGCCCAAATTCCCGCAACCCATGGCAATCGAGTTCCTCCTCCGGTATCACGCGCGCACGGGCGATTCCGCCGCTTTGGCGATGGCCACAAAAAGTCTCAGCGAGATGGCTCGCGGGGGCATTTACGACCACCTGGGCGGGGGATTTCATCGCTACGCCACCGACGCGGTCTGGTTGGTCCCGCACTTCGAGAAGATGCTTTACGACAACAGCCAGCTTGCTCGCGTGTATCTCAAAGCCTGGCAAATTACCCGCGATCCGGTATTTCGGCGGGTCGTTGAGGAGACTCTGGACTACGTATTGCGCGAGATGACCCACCCCGATGGGGCCTTCTACAGCACGCAGGACGCGGACTCCGAGGGTGAGGAGGGCAAGTTCTACGTTTGGGACGAGGCGGAGATCAAGGACCTCCTGGGCGACGATGCTCAGGTATTCATGCGTGCCTACGATGTTTCCAGAAGCGGGAATTTCGAGGGCAAGAACATCCTCAACAGGCCCCTTGACTTCGATGTCGTCGCGAACGAGTTCGGCATGCCGCTCGACGAGTTGGAAGTCGTGCTGGAGCGGAGCCGCGCCGCGCTTTTCGATCGCCGCGATGGTCGGATAAAGACCGGACTCGACGATAAGGTGATTACTTCGTGGAACGGCCTGATGCTGGCCGCGTTCGCCGATGCAGCCAAGATTCTGGATCGCGCCGACTACTTAGAAGCGGCACGCCGCAATGCTCGATTCATGCTTTCGGAATTGCGTACCGACGAAGGACGGCTAAGGCGTACGTGGAAGGACGGACGGGCTTCGCTGAACGGCTATCTTGAAGACTACTCGTATTTGGCCGAGGGCCTTTTGGCGCTTTACGAAGCGTCCTTCGAGCCCGAGTGGTTTGTCGCCGCGAGGGATCTAATTGAGCTGATGGTCGCCCGGTTCGCGGATGGCGACGGCGGATTCTTCGACACAAGCGACGATCACGAGACTCTCATCGCCCGGCCCAAGAACGTGCAGGACAATGCCACTCCGTCCGGGAGCGCCATCGCCACTGGGGTCTTGCTCAGGCTTGCCAGCCTCACTGGGCAGCTCGAATACGCCGATATCGCCGAGCAGGCCTTCCGGCAGGTCGTTGGCCGTATGGAGAAGCACCCGACGGCCTTCGGTCAGTGGCTCAGCGCACTGGAGTATCACTTCGGCGAGCCTCGCGAGGTTGCGATAGTCGGCGATCCAGAAGCCGACGATGCGCGGGAGCTCCTGGCAGTGATATTCGAGGATTTCCGCCCGAACATGGTGGTGGCCGCGGGCGAGGAGAACGATATTTCTTCGGTGCCGTTGCTTAGTGGAAGGCCTCGGATCGACGGTCGGGCCTCTGCCTACGTGTGCAGAAACTTCACGTGCAACTTCCCGGTCACCGTCGCGGAGGATCTGCGTAGGCAGCTTTAGAAGCGTACGCGCTGGCGTCCTAATGGAATCACGGCCCGCCCCAGGTGGTCATTTCAGAGCCTCGAGAGCGGATACCTCGCCCTCGTCGAGGTAACGCCAGTCGCCGGGCTCTAGCGACCCGAGGCGTATCGGCCCCAGGCGTGTCCTTACCAACCGCGCTACGTCATGGCCCTTGGACATGAGCATGCGCCGGATCTGGCGGTTCCTGCCTTCCCTGAGGACGACCCGCAGCGTCGTCACCCCGTCCCTCGTCGAGAGCACCTCGAAATGCGCCGGACGGGTCAACACGCCCTTGAGCCTGATGCCTGATCGCAGCTCCTCCATCACGGCTGCTTCCGGGGCCTCCGCGATGTCGACAGCGTATTCGCGCTCGTGATCGTAGCTGGGGTGGGTGATTCGGTTCGTGAGCTCACCATCGTTAGTGAGAAGCACCAGGCCCTCCGAGTCTCGATCCAATCGGCCGACCGGATACAGGCGATGAGTCAGGACCGATTGCGGCAAAAGATCCAAAACGGTTCTTCGGCCGCGATCGTCACTTGCGGTCGTGACGATGCCTTTGGGCTTATTGAGTGCCACGTAGACATACGCTTCAATCGCGGGTTCCACGCGCTCGCCGTCGAGGGCGACCAGATCCGATGCCGGATCTATTTTCGTGCCCAACCGGGTCACGGGCTCGCCGTTGACCCGAACGCGGCCCGCCGCAATCGCTGCCTCCATGGCCCTGCGCGACCCCTTACCCGCACGGGCGAGAAAAACGTGCAGGCGCAAGTCGGGATCGTTCATGTCAGCGGTATCGTCCAAAGATTTGGGTCATTCCGATCCGACGGCAGGACGGCGAAGCCAGATCGACCGGAATCGGTTCGTTGCCTGCTCGGAGCCAGCCTTTCATCTCAGCTGAACCGCCCACGATCTACCATCGATATGGTAAGTTGCGGCCCATTCGCCAAGACACGAGGTGTGCTCCGAGTATGAACTCCGATGAATTCGCCTACCAGCCAATCAGCAGGCTGTCGCGCCTGATCGCCACCGGCGACAAATCGCCCGTGGATGTGACGCGTGCCGCGCTCGACCGCATTGCGTCGCTCGATCGATTCGGAAATGCGTTCCTTGAGGTCCTCGAGGAAGATGCGCTGGTGCAGGCGCGCCGGGCCGAATCGGAGATTTCAAAGGGGATCCACCGAGGACCAATGCACGGAATCCCGGTTGCGTTGAAGGACCTCTGCGATATCGAAGGTACGATCACGACCGCGGGAGCGGTGGTTCTCGGGGACGATCCCGCCCGATCGGACTCCGAATTGGCCCGACGGTTCCGGAAGGCGGGCGCCATTCTCATCGGCAAGACCAACCTGCACGAGTTCGCTTATGGCGGTACCGGCGTCAACCCTCATTTCGGAACGCCGCCGAACCCGTGGGGTTTGGATCGCGTTCCCGGAGGTTCGAGCAGTGGTTCGGCCGTGGCTGTTGCCACGGGGATGGTCCCCGCGGCGATCGGGTCGGATACGGGCGGTTCGATCCGGCTCCCCGCGTCCCATTGCGGAATCACGGGACTCAAGCCGACGTTTGGTCGCGTGTCGCGGCGCGGCGTTTTCCCCCTGTCGATGACGCTGGACACCGTGGGTCCCATGACCCGCAGTGCGCTGGGCTGCGCTCTGATGATGGAGGTCATTGCCGGATTCGATCCCGGCGACCCCTACAGCTCCCGTGGAAAGCAGGAGGTCTTCTCGGCCGGAATCGACATCGGCATTCGCGGTCGACGAATCGGAGTGCCGCGGAGCTATTTCTTTGACGATCTCGAGGCGGATGTCGAAGCCTCGGTCCGAAAGGCGCTTATCACGTTGGAGGATTTGGGCGCCGTTCTCGTTGATATCGACATCCCCTGGGCGCAGGAAGCATTCGACAACAATATTTCGCGAATCGAGGCCGTTGCGATTCATCGGCGGCGCATCGACGATCCGGACGTGTCCGACAAGCTCGGCAAAGACACTCTTAGGCGACTGCGTGATGGTCCCTCAAGTGACGCCGACGAATATCATTGGCAACTCGATCGCCGGTTCCGTTTCGCTTCTCTGGCGGAATCGCTGATGAACGACGTCGATCTGGTGGCTACACCGACTGCCCCTTCGGTCGCCGGAAAGATCGAGGATGTGGATACGCTGAAATACAGACGAGTTTTACGGTTTACGTCAGTCTTCAATCAAACTTGGCAGCCGTCGCTGTCAATCCCGTGTGGGTTTGATGGTCAAGGGCTGCCGGTCGGACTGATGCTCACCGGCGCCATGTGGTCCGAGAGGCTCGTCTTGAGGGCGGGTCACGCCTACCAGCTTGCCACCGACTTTCACGATCGGAAGCCACCGACAGTCTAGGCAGGCCGCGGAGTAATCCGCTATTGGGCGATCTCGTAGATGTAGCCGGTGGCCTGGTCGCAGGACCACAGGCATCCGCAGACGAGTGTCAGGCCGTGGGGCTCGAATTCATCCGCTGGAACGGTGATCCGGTCAAGCTCACCGCCAGCCTCTGCGTCCAGCTTTACGATGATCCGTGCGCTCGTATGGACACACCAGATCGCTCCTCCGTCGGCGGCCAGTCCATGCGCCCGCGTCTCGGGCACGCGGATGATCCGCTTTTCATCGTGCGACTGTAGATCCACCAACGTCAGGGTCTGCGATCGCAGCGTCGTCATCCAAAGCCCGTCCGCTGTCCACTCGATGCCGTGTACCCCTCCACCGCCGGGAACTGGGAATTCGTCCACCGTGCGACCCGTCTCAGGGTCTGCGCGGATGATTCTCGAAACGCCCGTATCCGTGGGCTTCGGATCGCGATGCAGAGGGCTGCCGTTGGACGCCAGCCACAAAGAATCGTCGCCGTATGCGATGCCGCTGAGGTTCTCACCCTCTGTGTCGAATGATTTAAGCAGTTTGCCGTCGGGGAGCGACACGAGCGAGACGCGATCCGTCCCCTGGTCGGCTATCCAAAGCCCGTGTTCACACCATTGCAGGCCATTGGGATCGGGTGACGGTGACTCGAGCACGCGCTTAAAGGTTGGCTTCCGAGGCATCAAGGCTGTCCTGATCCGATGTTCCGACGCTGTGCAGGACTCAGATATAGCCGTAGAAGGCCTCTATCGCTGGTGAGACGAAGCGCTACTCCTCTGATTCCTCGCCGCGATTCCACCGCGCCTGAACTCGCGGAGCGATCACCTTTTTCACGAAAGCGCCAATGACGGCCATGAATATGGCCGTCCGAATGAGTTTGAATATGAGTCTAAACACCGTCAACACCGAACTTTCGATGCGATCCAGGTCGAATCAACTAACTATGTCCCAGATTAGTCGGACGACACCAAATCATTCAGTCCCGATCTCGCTGCGGTCATGCCCATGACCGTACCACCGGTTATTCACTCGGTATTCATGAGGACGGCGAAGTCCCTGGCCCAGTGAAACCATCTCCGTCGTTTGTGCCGGGCAATGGACCCGCAGCTGGGGCAGCCATCGGACGAGCGGTCCGCGTCTATGAAGGCCATAGGGCGCACATAGTCGGTACCGCAATCGAGGCACGTGTATGGGTTGTCGGCGATCCCGGCCACTTTTGATCCTCGCTGAAACTTTAATTGTGCATAAAAGTCTAATGCAGCCAGGTCTAATGCAGCCAGGGAACTGCCGGTGGCCGGTGTTCGTACACCGCTACTTCGCGGCGGTTTTGCGATCTGATCGCGCGCGCAGGACTGGACCGAGGGTTTCGGTCAGATACGCGTCGACCATGGTGGCGCAGAATGTATCGAATACATCCATCATGGCGGCGAATAGATCTTCTCGAACCGCCTCGTTTTCATAGGTCCGCCGGTCCATCGACACCATCAGCGGACGCCGGAACAGGTGGAACGCGGCTAGCAATTCACTCAGCGACAGACCGACCTTGGATTGCTGGATTCCATATTCGGCCGCAAGCGAATCAACGTCTCGCACAAGAGCCGGTCTTCGGTCCTCATTCGCCAGGTAGGCTTCCATCAAACTCAGCACGGTGCGACCGCGTTCTCGGTGCTGCTCCTTGTCGCTGACGTTAAATGCCGCGTACCACGGTTGAAGTCGAGCCCTGGCCAGGGCCTCGCTCTGATCGCGGCGGGCGATCTGATACAGCCCGGCGCGATCAGAGCGCATTTCGCGCCGCGCGCCGCCCGCGAGTCGCAGAAGATCTGATACGCGGTGCCGGCGATGGCCGCCTGGCGTGACGAAGGCCTCGACGCGACCGTTATGGGTCCACCGCCGTAGGGTTGCCGGCTTAACACCGAGAAGCCGACTGGCTTCCCCAACCCCGACCCGGCGATCGTATTCGCCTGCGCTGTTGTCCGTCGGCCGTTCCGACATCATGCCGCACCCCTCGACCGAAGCAACGGGGACCCCGCGGCGTCCGAGGCTTGACATTAAACCCGGTGCTCCCTGGAGAGTGGAGTTTGCCATTTCCGCGGACAGACCGAAACCGCCGCCTCGCGCCGCAACGTGCAACCCGGGCCGTCCGTTGAACATGTAGGACCAGGCGGCGCTCGCGCATTTTCCGGGGCTAGCTCGAATCGAACTATTTTCGTCTTCAATTGGTGATCTGGGTAACAGATGGCGGAGCGATCTTGCTGCACAATTCTTATGAGGTTCGCGCAACGAAGCGGGAATCGAGGCGTCGAGGCAGCGTTGCGGTGACGGAGAGATATTCATGTTCGGACGAGAGCGTTTGTCCAGCGTTGGTTTTCTCCGGGGCATTGCAGCGTTTCTCACGCCTTTGATGCTGGCCGCGCTGACGCGGCTGATCGGTGCAGGCAGTAATAAATTTTCGGCGCAGCTGTCATCCAGGTGGCGGCAAGTGCTGGTTCAGTAGGAAGTTTTGGACGTGAATATGCAAAGAATCCGAGAGAAGGCTTCCGAGCTTCAACCGCTCGGGTTCAATCTCCATCAGGCGCTGGCGCTCGTCCTCATGAAGGTCGAGTGGGAACCGAAGCTTGCCGACGAGTGCGCGACCGAGAATCGCCCCGCGCACGACCGCGCTATACACACGACGGAAAAGCCACACCAACCTATCTGATTATCTCCCCTCCTCCCCAACCCGGCGAACGGGCGGTACCAATTTTGGTACCGCCCGTTTGTATTTGGGTGTACGGAGATCGCGGCGTTAGTGGCTTTACGGACGCGGGTCGAGAAGGCCATACGGCTGATATCCTCGATTTGAAGGGAACGGCCTTCGGACGCTATGGCCGATGATTAGTTGATGAACTGCATGCGCGACTATGTCTGACTTCGATCTGATCGTCGTCGGCTCAGGGTCCACCGGCTATCACGCGGCAAGGGTGGCTTCCGCCAGCGGCAAGCGAATTGCCCTTGTTGAAGGCGGTGAAGACTTTGGCGGCCTTTGCATCCTGCGTGGGTGCATGCCCACCAAGGCCATGCTTCGAACCGCGGAAGTAATGGAATTGATCCGCGGCGCGGGCGAGCTCGCCATCGGTGTATCGGATCCCAAAGTTGACTGGTCGGGCGTTGTTGACAGGACGGGCCGGCTCGTTCGTGAATTCGCCGGGGACCGGCTGGATGCTGCGGAGGCCCTGCCCGACGTCGAGATCATTCGCGAGCGGGCATCATTTGACTCGCCGTCCACGTTGAGGGTTGGCGACACGCGGCTGTCGGCGGACAAGTTCGTGATCGCGACCGGTTCGATCGTCTGGAAGCCGATGATTCCCGGCCTGCATGAGATCGGCTTTCTGACAAGCGATGACGTTCAGACCATGGAAGAGTTGCCGGACAGTCTGATCGTGTTCGGAGGTGGCGCTGTGGCGGTGGAGTTTTCACAACTTTTCAGGCGGCTCGGTGTCCAGGTCACCGTAATTCAGCGAAGTCCCTACATCCTCAGCAAGATGGATCTGGATGTCTCCGTAGAGGCCCAGAAGGTGCTGGAGGACGAGGGCGTCGTGTTCGTCACATCGGCGGACGTCGCTCTTTTCGAACCGCACGAAGGATTGAAGAGTTGCGTTGTGAGAACGCCTGCCGGAACTCGCCGCCTAGTCGCCGAAGAGATCCTGTGTGCGGTCGGAAGACGGCCGGCGGTGGAGGGACTCAACTGCGAGGCGGCCGGGGTGTTGTGCGAAGACGGATGGGTGGTCGTCGATGAGAATCTTCGAACCTCCAATCCTGCCATCTTCGCCGGCGGCGATGTCGTCGGGGGTCCCGCGGTCGGTACGCGGCAGCTTGTTCATGTCGCGGTTCAGCACGGCGAGATAATCGGCCGTAACGTGTTCGGCGATGAATTGGATCGGTTCGACAGCGGATTGGTGCCAGAGGCCGTCTTTACCGATCCAGCCATAGGGGCGGTGGGTCTGACCGAGGCCGAGGCTCATGCCGAGGGGCGCAGAATATGCACCGCCACCAAGCGATTCGACGATCAGGGCAAGGCCATGTTGATGGACCAGACGAAGGGCTTCGTGAAGATGATCGCCGACGGCGACTCCGGCGAAATTCTCGGCGTGCACATAATCGGTCCTGAAGGCGCCGACCTCATCCATGAGGCCGTCGTGGCGATGTATTACGGAGCCACGATTTCGGAGTTCGTGGCCATACCACACCTGCACCCGACGCTGGCGGAGGCACTTCTCGACCCGGCGGAAGAGATTCTGGATCAGATGAAGAAGCTTTCCACCTCCGGGAGGCCCGCTCGCAGCGCGACCGCGGGCGGTCCGCCTTTGGCGGCGGTCGATCGCCCGATCCCACGCGGGTAACATTGCGAGTAACGGGCTATCGGCGCCAGATGCGCTAATTGGAAAAGGCCGAAGTTTCCGCTGGGAGCACTCACCGATCGAAACTGAGCCGTCCGAGCGGAAGTCTTCACCGCCGCCCGCCGCCCGCCCGCGTCGGGACATCCGCGACCGGATGAGCCTCGCCATAATAAGTGACTGGGACAGGGTCGGAAGTGACGATTTGGCGATCTTCCGCATCCAGAATCCCGATGGCAAGCCCTTCTTTGAGTTCCGGGCCGGCCAGTACGCTCAACTGGCATTCCGGGATCAGCCGATCCGCGATCCGCGTCCGCGCCAATTCTCGATCGCGTCTTCGCCAAAGTCGCTCGATCAACTTGAGTTCTATGCCATTCTCGTGCGAAACGCGCCCCAGAACGGTGGCGAGGGACTTGGAGTTTTCTCGGGAACGCTCTGGAATCACGGTATCGGGGACGAGATCCTGTACATGGGTCCCGCAGGGCGATTCGACCTCGGTCGAACGACCGGTCGGGAGATATTCTGCATAGCCACGGGAACAGGTCTCGCGCCTTATATGGCGATGGCGCGGGAGATGTGGGAGGAATACAAGTTGAACGGGCCCCTGGAACGGCGATTGACGATCGTTCACGGGGTTTCGTATTCGCGTGAACTCGGCTATCGAAAGCTCCTGGAGGAGATGGCCGCGGATCCGGAATTCGGATTACTATATGTGCCCACGGTAAGCCGCCCGGATCAGGATCCAGATTGGGGACCGGATATTGCCCGTGGCAGGGCCAACGATACTTGCAGGCACATCCTGGGATTCCCCAAGAGCGGTCGAGTCGATCCGGTCGTCTCGGAAGAGCAGCGCGAGGCACTCGCGGAACGCCTGAATCCAGAAAACACCGGGGTCTACGTGTGCGGCAACCCCGACATGATCACGGACTGTCGCGATATTCTGGCGGAATGTGGGTTCCGCACCGAAGGTCGCGAGTCCCAGGTAATAGCCGAAGACTACTGGTAGCTACGATTCGGAAAGCGCATTGCAGTTAGAGGAGGACCGTTCCATGGCCGGATTACTCACGGAAGATCAGCTTGAAGAGCTACGAAAGATCGACAGCCCGACCATATCGAACGCCATAGAGACGCTGAATGTGCGCGGCCGGTTCGAAGGCTATCTCGGGCCCGAGATCGAGTGCGTATTTCCCGAGATGGGACCAATGGTCGGATTCGCGGTCACGGCCACGATCGAGAATGTGCCGCCCGGGGAAAAGGGCGACCCCGACAAGAAGTTTGAGTTCTTCGATGCACTGGAGGCGGCGCCGAAGCCGGCGGTGTGCGTTTTCCAGGACGTTTCGGAGACCCCGCGACGGGCTTCGCAATGGGGAGAGGTGCTCGGATCGACCGTGAAAGCGCTCGGAGCGATCGGAGTTGTTACGGACGGTACCGTCAGGGACATCGAGGAAGTTCGAAAGCTGGGGGGACTCCACTATTTCTCTCAGGGGGTCTGCGTTTCTCACGGGGAGCTCCGGATGGTCGATGTCAACGTAACGGTCACAATATCCGGATGCGCCATCGAACCAGGAGATCTTGTCCACGGTGACATGAACGGCGTGGTGCTGATCCCCAACGAGGCCGCCGACAAAATAGCAAGCGCGGCGGCCGGCATATATGCGCATGAAGGCAAGATGTTGGAGCAGATCCGGCAAGGTGGTTTGACCGCCGCCAAGCTGCGCGAAATCCTCAAATATTAGTAGGCCGGTCCGACCGGCGATGGCGCGGCCGGAAGGCCAATGTTCCGCGAAGCTGGACGTTGACCGTCTTAACTCCCTTCTCGCCGGCTGCGATCTCGCTAAGCACATCATTTATAGATCTGATACCGGATCGACGAATGACGATGCCATCGCCGCCGCGCGCGAAGGAGCCCCGGAGGGGAACCTTTTCCTGACGGATTTCCAAACGGGCGGCCGCGGAACTCGAGGGCGCTCGTGGCATGCGCCTCGCAACGGGGCGCTGCTGCTGTCTTCGGTCCTCCGTCCGGAACCCGGTATCGGTCCGCCGGCGCTGACCCGCATCGCCGGCCTGGCACTCTGCGGGGGGCTGCGCTCGAGTACCGATCTCGAAGTGAAGATCAAGTGGCCTAACGACGCGGTAATAAATGGCAAGAAGATCGGAGGTGTTCTGGTTGAAACCATCGGGACCCGTCCCTCCGCCGCGATCGTCGGGATCGGGGCGAACCTAAACTTCAGCGCTGCCGAGATCGATGCCGGCGACACCCCCGTCACGACGGTTTTGGATGAGACGGGCCGATCTTGTGATCGGGAAGGAGTGATCGCGGCGGTTGTGATCGCGATTGCGCGCCACTACCGCGCCATTAGGGCGGGCGATTCTTTGCTGTCGGAATGGCGAGAGCTCTCAGCCATCCTTGGCGGTTGGGTTACGCTGACCACCGATCACGAGTCATTCCGTGGGACCGCCGTGGGATTCGGGACCGATGGAGGGCTCGTCCTGGCATTGGAGGACGGGAGCCGGCGTGAATTTCAGTCCGGCCGCGTGATTGACTGGCAGGCAATCGCCTGACGGCTGCCGCATGATCCACGGCCGGTTGGCGGGACGGAGCTTCGCTGCAGCCAGGGATGCGGCCAGATGAACCGTCCCCAACATCTCCCTGAATAATTTAACTAGCGGCCCGCGCCGAAAACCCTTCTCTGGCAACGGCGGGACGAGCACGCCGCCGGCTCGCCGATGCGGGCTTATTCGCCCCTCACACGGTCCATGGCCTTGATGACCGCCGCGCAGATGTACTCGTTCTCCTCCTCAGTTAATTGAGGGTGCAGGGAAATGCAGAACAGGCGAGCGCCGATCTCGTCGGAGATCGGTAGCGCCTGGCCAGCGGTCTGTTCTCGGAGCACGGGCACGGTTTGATATACCGGGGGATTGGCGACGATAGTGCCCACCCCATAGTCATCGTTAAGGATTCCAAGTAGGCGGTCGCGCTTTTCGCCGGCCCAATCTAGCGGCGCAAGGCATGTGTATAGGTAGTAGGTGTGATCGCTATCAGGAGGCTCCCACGGCAAGGTCAGGCCGCGAACGTCCTCCAGCATTCTGGTGCGCTCTTCGGCGCGCTGCACGCGCTTGGCGATCATCTCGTCCAGACGCTTGAGTTGAACGATACCCACGGCGGCCTGCACTTTTGTCAGCTTGTAATTAGTGCCCCAGCCGCCGGTTTCCGTGCCGAACTGCCGGTAGCTCCTGAGTTGGGTCGCCAGATCGGGATCATCAGTGGTGATGGCCCCGCCCTCCCCCAGGGTGGTCATTAGTTTCTGCGTGTGGAAGCTGAATACTGTCATCCACCCCTTCTTGCCAATGCGGGTGCCCTTGTACTTTCCTCCACAGGCCCTTGCTGCGTCGCCGATCACTTTGAGCGGGCCGTGTTTTGGATGCGGGTTCCGGTCGGCGATGTCGAGCAGATCGTCCATCGGCGCGGAGAGTCCGTTCATGTGCACGGGGTAGATCGCTCTCGTACGGGGCGTCAATCGCCGCTCGACATCGGCGGGGTCCGCCTGAAATGTCCGTGAATCCACTTCACACCACACGACCTGCCCGCCCTGCCCGATCACCGAGAGAGGGGCCGCCCGGAAGTTGATCGCCGGTACGATGACCTCATCTCCCGGCTCCATGTTCAGGGCCATCATCGCCATATCGAGGCCGCCGCCGGCGCCGTTGATCGAGATGGCGAATTCGGTTCCGCAGAACCGCGCGAAGTCCTCCTCGAAGTCCGTGATTTCTTTTGTGATGAAACCGAAGCCAACGTTGGGGTCCATGGAGTCGCGGATCGCTCGTACGGCGGCGTCAACTTCGTCGTCGGTGTAGTAGCCGCCGAGGAGCGGCTCACCGCGAAAGGGTACGTCGGGCTTGCCACGATCCAGAATCTCTTCTATGCGATCAACCTCAATCATTCAGGCTCTCCCTCCCTCGGGGTCCCTCCCGACGATGACTTACGTTTGGGACGGCGGGCTGGGCTCCGCGGGATGGTTTGGACGCCGATCCGCGGGCCGGTCGATGCGGCTTCACCGCGCGGCCCACATGCCAGGCGCCCCCGCCTGGAGCGCCGGTTAGCATGGATTCACCATCACGATTCCCAAAATGTTGGCGCCTACGCCATCCAGAGACGCCCGTGCGGCCACTGCCTCGCCTCTCAGACATTCCCCATGCGTTGCGGCCAGGATGGTGGCGTCCACCAACGGTGCAATCGTGGCCGCCCAGCCGCCCGTTCCGGGACCGCTACCCGCCACGATCACCCATTTGCCGGCGACGGTCAGATTTTCGAATATGCGGCGCAACGTGGCGGATGCCAGGAGATCCAGCTTGAGGTTTTCGTCGTGGCCTGCGGGAAGCAGGTCGATACCGCGTGACACGGACTGAAGCGCATTCGACGCGTTCGACGATCGATCCTGAAGCGCTTCCGCCAGTCCCGGGCCCTGGTCCTTGCCGAAGTACTCATGGATTTCCGGCTGCTCGAACTGCGCGTCGGCCAAAACCACCCCGTTACCCGCGGCGGCAAGTGAAACGGCGATACCCGTAGCCACGTTCGCCCCGGTTTCCGAGTCGGAAACCGGTACTACGAGCACGGTCTTTGGCCGATCCCTTCCGAGCGACGCGAGAATCTGCGCCCTAAGGTTGCCGTAGGCGGTCACACTTTCCAGTGAGTCGAGAAACTCGGGCACGCTGTCACTATCCATGGTTAGTCCCGGTCTCCATCAGGCTGAACGGGCTTCACGTCACCGGGCTGGAAGGGCTGGTTGAACCAGCCGAGAAGGGCCGCGAAGATAGCGCTCACGGCGAGGCCCACCGTGGCTCCGATCGGTATCGCAATTTCCATGCGTGGCCATACCGGAGTATCGGAAACTCGCGCCGGGTCCATGGGCTCGATGTCCAAGGCGAATTCGTCGTCTTGCTGTTCGATAGAGCGTCTGCTCTCCGCGACCAGGACGCGCGCCAGGCCGTTCGCCACGGACGCGGCGCGGTCCGCGCGCGTATCCTCGAACTCCAATAGCACCCTCATCTCCTTGAGAACGGCCCTGGCCCTCGTCTTGTCGGATACTTGACGGGGCGCCAGGCCTCCGGCCTCCTCCTGAGTCAGCTTTTCCGCGAACGACTCCGACTCGACCCAGGAAGCAAAATTCGCCGCTATGCGATCCGCGGCTTCGGCGGCGTCAACGTCCGCGACTCTGGGGCGGAACGAGACGCTGGTAGAGGCGACGTACCGGCTTTCCTGCACGAGGGAGAGCACCGCGGCGACCAGAACGCCGAGAGCCCCCGCGATAATGACTCCGATGATTGTGATTCGATTCTCCCCAACGAGCACCTGCCAGCGGGTCGCCGCCGAATCGGCATTTTTCGCCGAGGTCAATCGATTCTCGCCAGCACTTTGATCCCCAACAGATCGTCGACATCCTCCGAATAGAGCCTGCCGCGAAAGTAGTCCCGCCACACGATCACCGCGACGATCAGTATCGCCGCGGAGGCCAACTTGAGGGCGATGTCGAACGTCGCGGCCAGCATTCCTGGCCGCCGCGGCGCCGACGATAAGTCGATGATGGCGATATCGGCGACCTCATCGATTGTGGGATAGAACAGCCTGGAGTCCTCGGCCAGCGCCGTTGCGGTCAGATCGATCAAGTGTCCGGCCTCGTGGGCATCTGGCCAGCGAAGTATGACCTTCAGCCCCCTATGACTGCGGTCGATTGAGAGAGACCCGGCAAGCCGGTCGGGGTCTATCTCTGCGCCGGACTCCTCCTGATACCGCCGCGCGATCAGCCCGGCAAACGCATTGCCTTGAACGACGCGGCCGAGATCGTCAACGATGAAATTACTTGTCGATGCACGGCTCAGCTCCACGTCGTACTGACCAGCCCCTGCGCCGGACGGGATCTTTGCCGCAACCAAGACCTCCGCCTCGGCGATGTAATTCCCCGGACCCCAGATATTCCAAGCTAACGAACCCGCAAGTGTCGCCGCCAGTACGACGACGATGACGAGCCAGTCGCGGCGAAGCATGTTTCCCAGCCTGCGGGCGTGCACTCGGCTAACTCAATGAACGGTTGGCGACTGAGCGACCGCCCGACCGTCCGCTCGCATGTTGCGCGTAGGCGTCGCGAACGTAGTTGGCGAGTTTTTCGATGAATACCGGCTCGGCGAAACACTTGGCGTTCGTGGTCATGTCGATCCGAGAATAGCGGGTGTGGTCGAAATCCCTTAGCGCCGCCGCCAGCGATTCGACGGTTGCCGTGGTGAAGAACTCGCCGGTTCGTCCCGGAATCACCGTTTCCAGGGCGCCGCCAGCCCCATAGGCGATAACCGGGCGGCCGGATGCTTGGGCCTCCAACGGAACGATTCCAAAATCCTCTTCACCCGGGAAAATCAACGCTTTGCACCTCGCAAGATGATGTTTTACCGTCTCGTCGTCGGCGCGTCCCTCGAATTCCACCGTTGGACCAGCGATCGATTCGAGCGCGGGCCGGTCGCGGCCCGCGCCAATGACTTTGAGGCGAGCATTCAATCTCGTGCAAGCGGACACCGCGAGATCTATGCGCTTGTATGGCGCCAATCGGGACACCACGAGATAGTAATCTTCAACCTCATTGCTGGGCGAGAACGAGTCGGTGTCGACCGGTGGGTAGATGATTTCCGAGTCTCTGCCGTACAGCTGCTTCACTCGCGCGGATATCGATTTGGAGATGGTCACAAAGCGGTCGACTCGCTTGGCCATGCCGCGGTCCCAGCGGCGCAGGGCCGACAGAACCGGTACGAGCGCAACTCGCAGCCCGATACTCATGTTTTCCCGCGCAAGATATTCGGACGGGTTCCAAACGAACCGGGTGGGGGTAAGGCAATAGCAGATGTGCAGGCTGGTTGGTGAAAGCCTCACGGCTTTGCAGAATGCGCTGGCGTTGCTTATCACAACGTCGAATCCGTCCAGGCGCATCCTGTCAAAGATCACTGGGAAGACCGGGAGATACCATCTGTGGCGGTTTAGCACCCCCGGCAGCTTCTGCATCACCGATGTCCGCACGTCGGCGGCTCTGAAACCGTCATCGACCAAGTCGGGCCCGTAGATCGATGTGAAGATGGGCGCGTCGGGGTAGACCTTCTTCAAAGTCAGCAATACTCGCTCAGCGCCACCCATCTGGTTGAGCCAATCGTGGACCAGGGCGACCTTCAAGTTGCCTTCCGCGGGCGCATGAGTGGCAGCCGTGTCGTCAGTAGGCGCCGTCGCCCCGGATCACGGCCGGGATCGTGCGCGCCATAATCTTCAAATCGAGGCCCAACGACCAGTGGCCGATGTAGTACGTGTCCAGCATCACCATTTCCTCGAACGATAGATTGCTGCGCCCGCTTACCTGCCAGAGCCCCGTCATCCCGGGAGGGGCTTCCAACCGATTTTGCGCCCAGGAATCGTAAAGCGCCACCTCCTCGGGCACCTGCGCGCGAGGTCCCACCAGGCTCATTTCGCCCCTGAGCACGTTGAGCAACTGGGGTATCTCGTCAATGCTGGTCTTGCGCAAGATGCGGCCGACGCGGGTTCTCCGCTGGTCATCCTGGCGCTTGAACAGAAGCTCGGACTGCGTGTTCGGGTAGAACTCGCCGCGAAGCTCTTCCGCGTCTTTAACCATGGATCGAAACTTGAAGAGAAGGAACGGCTTTCCGGCCCTGCCGATTCGCTGCTGCCGAAACAACACCCGTCCGCGTGAATCCAGCTTGATCGCGGCGACGACTATCAAGATCAAAGGCGAAAGAAGGCCGAGCGCCAGGATTGCAATCACGACGTCCAGAATCCTCTTTTGAAGCAATCGGAGTCCCGCGATCTTGCTTGCTGTCAGCGTCACGAGCGGAATGCCGGCGATGTTCTCCGTATCGATCCTGCCCGTCTGAAGCTCAACGAGGTCCGGGACGACCGTGATCGAAACGCCGATTCGCCGACAGGCTGCGATTGCCTTATCCATTGTTCCGGAATCGCTTGGAGGAAGGGCGATGAAAACGCGATCCAATTCGTGCCGATTGGATAGATCCTCTATGTCATCGCTGGTGCCAAGTCGCTGGAACCGGCCAAAATCGCGTCCGTTTTCGCGTGCCTCGTCCACAAAGCCCACCAACTTCAATCCCAGTCCGGAGATTGCGTGCATCTGCTGCATGAGCATCTTGGCCGCATTGCCCGACCCTACGACCAGCACGTTTTCCAGGTCCTTGCCCCGGCGGTGGCGCCAGTTCGCGGCGAAACGAAGCAGCAGCCGCCATGTGGACAGACCCACGAGCGCCAGGACGAATAGATAGCCGAACATAAGCCGGGAAAAGAACGCGGGCCGGAACAGGAAAAACACGACGATTACCGCCGCGGTTGCGAAGAGGGTGGAGTTGAACAGCTTGGGGACCTCATCGAGCCATCTGAACCGGCGTCGTTGGTCGTATACGCCGCGAAGATAGAGCTGAACTATCGCCGCCGCGCCGAACCCCAATCCAACGGGCCAGTACGCAATCAACGGCGCCAGCTGAAACTCCGTGAGTTCGGGACCTATTCGCAGGCCGTATCTCAACCAGTAGGCAAGAAAAAACGCCCCGGCCAGAACACCCGCATCACCCGCGAAGCCGAGCCACGCCCAGCGCGCGCGCGACGTTCCGCGGTTCACCTTGTTGGTGGGGACGGCCGGTTCCGGCGCGGCGGTGCCGTCTTCTAGCTGCTCTGAAGCGCGTACTCGTAGGCTTCGAGACATCGGGCCGCTGCTATCTCCCAGGAGAATCGAGACGCTTGCGCGATCCCGCGCTCGCGGAGTTCCTCCCGGCGTGTAGCGGATCCGACAAGCTCGCCGAGCGCCGCGGCGATTTTTTCGACGGAATCCGGATCCACCGTAATCGCCGCGCTGCCAACAACCTCCGGCAGAGAAGACGTTGAAGACGTAACGACTGGCGTGCCGCAGGCCATCGCTTCGAGCGCCGGGATTCCAAAACCCTCGTATGCCGACGGGTACACGAAAACTTCGGCCGAATTGTACCAAAGACGCTGTTCCACTCTGTCTACGTACCCGACGACGTGGACTTCGTTGGCAAGCCCTTCTGCTTCGATGGCGGCGGCCACGGTCTCGAACCCCCAACCTCTGGCGCCGGCGAGCACGAGCGAGCCGCCGTAGGCCCCGCTCTTTCTTAACATTCCGAAGGCCCGGACTAGTTTGTCCACGTTCTTCCTAGGTTCCAACGTCCCAAGAAACAGAATGAAACGGTCGGGCAGGCCTTTGCTCGCCCTGAATCTTTCGACCTCCGCAAATGAGGCCGCCGGGTGCAGATCGGGCTCGACGCCTGGGTATACGACGAAAATCTTGTCTTTTGGGATCTTAAAGAGGCGGTGGATGTCCCCCTTGGTTGCCTTGGAGTCGGCAAGAACCGCGGCGGCGATGGCCGCGGATCGTTGACTCATTACCCGCAGGAACATCCGGCGTCTGAGCGGATGGGCCCATGGCGTGGTCAGATAGGAAAGATCGTGAATCGTAACGACCTGGGCGGCCTGGCTCATGAGCGGCGAAATGTTTAGGAACGAATGGACGAGGTCGAGGCCGCGGAATGCCGAGTGGAACGGCAGAACGAGTTGCTCCCACAAGATCCGCGAGGAAGTGCGCGAGGTTGGCAACCGCACACGTACGAATGATGCGTTGTCGGCCCCAGGGAAGGGGTCCCGGGCGACGGAACTGTTCGCGAAAAGAACGTACTCATGACCGCCGCCGCCGATCACGCTGTTAATCAAGTTTCTGGCGTAGCGGCTTACGCCGGCGTTCCGAAGTCCTCCTCCGGTGAACATCACCAACGCGTTAAGGCCGATTTTCATCATTTCCAATCTGTAGCAATCGAGCCCTGTTCGCCCGCCGGTCCGCGTGACAAATAAAAAGCGGGGCCGGGGAATCCCCCGACCCCGCTTCGCCTTCCGTAACTAGGCTTGCTCGGCCGAGCCAATCAACTCCTGCGTGGCAGGATCGAAGATGTGCATGGTATTCATGTCAAACACCAGCTCAAATTCAGTGCCGACAGTGGCCTCCGATCGCGGGTCAACCCGGGCGATAAATGAATTCTCACCGATGATCATGTACAGGTACACCTCGCTGCCCAACGGCTCCAAGACATCCACTTGACCTCGTACACGCTGATCGAGCGTGGCGCGGCTCGGAGCAAACGCCGGGTCGAACATGTCCTCGGGTCGGAGACCGTAGATCACGTCCTTGTCGAGGTACTGTGCGTACATGGAGCGCCGATCGGGCGGAACCGCGAGAGTAATGGAGCCGGACAGTTCCAACTTCATGTCGTCAACGGTGCCAACGACCTTGGCGTCGAAGAAATTCATCGCCGGGCTGCCTATGAACCCGGCCACGAACATGTTGATCGGGTGGTCATAGACGTTCTGCGGGTCGCCCAGCTGCTGGAGTACGCCGTCGCGAAGCACCGCGATTCGCGAACCCATGGTCATGGCCTCGATCTGATCGTGGGTGACGTAGACAACGGTCGTCTGCAGTCGCTCATGCAGCCTGATGAGCTCGGCCCTCGTCTGAACTCGCAGCTTGGCGTCGAGGTTGGAGAGCGGCTCGTCCATCAAGAAGACTTTGGGCTCCCGAACGATCGCGCGTCCGAGCGCGACTCGCTGTCGCTGACCACCGGAAAGCTGCTTCGGCTTGCGGTCGAGAAGCTCGCCGATTGCCAGCAGTTCCGCGGCTTCCTGCACACGACGTTCGATTTCCTTTTTCGGCGTCTTGCGAAGTTTCAGTCCGAACGCCAGGTTGTCGTACACGCTCATGTGTGGATAGAGCGCGTAGCTCTGGAACACCATGGCGATGTCGCGGTCTTTTGGCGCCACGTCGTTTACGAGTCGCTCCCCGATGTAAATGTTTCCATCGGTGAGCTCTTCCAGACCCGCGATCAGCCGCAAAGTCGTGGACTTGCCACATCCCGACGGACCCACTAGAACCAGGAATTCCCTGTCCGCGACCTCGATGGTCATGTTGTTGACCGCCGTCACTTCGCCAAATCGCTTGGTGACCCGGTCGAGGGTTACGCTTGCCATATGGGCATCCCCTTACAGTTGAATTGCGTTCATCGAAACCGGTTCGACAAACGATAAATACCCGTCATCGTTCCCTCCTGGCTACCGGAACAGACGGCCCGGCAAAATCAGAACTCTTCGGCAAAAGCCGTATTTTGCCAGAGGGGATCGCCCACTAGAGCGATGGCTCTGGAGCCAGGAGTTCCCTCCGATCGACAGTCCCCAGAGTCCTGCGACTGTACCATCACCTTTAAAGAACGGTCAAAGCACGGGGCTGATTCCAGGTGATTCGGCGCGGGCTCGGGAGCTGGATGCCCGGCGTCCAGCGACGCAGATACTGGCCGCGGGGAGTTGGATGAACAAATACGGTCTTCGAAGCGGCGGTTTACCCAAAATTCCACTGGATTTTAGCTGGATCATCAAGGGGCGGCTCGCGGCGGGCGCTCATCCCGGCCGGTTGGGTCACGAGGAACGGTATTTAAAGGCGTTAAACCTCATAGGATTCGACGCCATTGTCACGCTGACAAGCGATTCACCGAACGAAGACCTGCTCGCCGATCTGGGCTATCGCGGCCTCCACATCCCTATCGAAAATGAGGCGGCTCCCACAAACGATCAAGCCGATCGCGCCTCGGAGTTCATTCAGCGTTCTCTCGACGACGGCCTACAGGTATATACGCATTGCTATGCGGGCTACGGCCGAACCGGCACGATCCTGGCGGCATATCTGGTAAAAAGCGGTGTCGGACCCTTTGAGGCCATCGATCGCGTCCGGCGCGCGCGACCGGGCGCCATCGAAACTCGGGAGCAGGAGCGGTTTGTGCTGGATTTCGCTCGCGCACAGAGGGACGTGCGCCTCCAAGACGGCGAAGGCTAGCGCGGTCCGGGCGGTCAAGGGGTTTCACCGATGTTCCGTCGGCGCCGTAAACGCGGCCATAAGGAGCGAGCATCTTGAGGCGCCCGCCCGCGGTCGACGGTCCGTAGCCAGCGCCGCGAGGAGGCACAGTTTGCCGGTGAGATGAACATAAGTGGCGGGTTCCAAGAAGCCCGCGAGCTTCTCGTTCAGGCAACCGACAGTGGAGAGATCTG
The DNA here is from genome assembly GCA_963663595.2 of Chloroflexota bacterium. Taxonomy (GTDB): domain Bacteria; phylum Chloroflexota; class UBA11872; order UBA11872; family VXNJ01. Next base: position 2,219,852 of record CAXXGZ010000003.1, read on the forward strand.
CGGAATCGTCGCTGGCGTTTACTGGCAGGGCGAATCTGTCCTGGAGTCGGCCAGCGGCTACGCTCAGAGAGTCCCTTCTAAGCGACCGATTTCAATGACGACAATCTTCGATTTGGCCTCGCTGACCAAGGTCGTGGCGACGGTCACGGCGGTGATGATCCTCAACGGTCGCGGCCTTCTCGATCTGAATGGCACGGTCGCGGAAACCATCCCCGAGTTTTCCGATGGCGGACGGGAATTCGTGACGGTGCGTCATCTTTTGACTCACACCTCCGGGCTGCCGAGCCATCGCCGCGTGTGGAAGTATGCGGCATCTCCTCAACGAGCCATGACCATAGTGCTGGCCACTTCTCTCCAGCGAGAGATTGGACAGTGCGAGGTGTACAGCGACTTGGGCTTCATCATCCTGGGTGAGATCGTTCAGCGGGTGAGCGGGCTGCGACTGGATGAGTTCTCAATCGCCGAGATATTCGATCCGCTCGGGATGTTCGACACGCGTTTCCTGCCGTCCCAGGACCTGGCGGCTCGGTGCGCGTCGACCGAGGACGATCCGTGGCGAGGGAGGGTTCTCACCGGGGAGGTGCACGACGAGAATGCGTATGCGCTCGGCGGCGTGTCCGGGCATGCGGGCCTGTTCTCGACCGCCCGGGACCTGGCGCGATTCGGTCGGATGATCCTGGGCGGTGGGGAGCTCGAAGGATGCAGAGTGCTGGCGGAGTCCGCCGTGGCGACGGTCATCGCCAATCAGACGGCGCATCTCGGCACGGCAAGAGGCCTTGGATGGACCAGGTCTCCCAATCCTTACTTCGGGTCCGCCGGTTCGGCGGGACTCAACGCCATCTCGCACACCGGCTTCACAGGCACGTCGATCTACATCGATCCTGATGTTGACCTGTGCGCCGTCCTATTGACGAACGCCGTACATCCAGTGCGCGAGGGAGCCGCGCAGAAATCCCTGCGGGCCAAATTTCATTCCGCCGTCAACGCGGCGGTTCAAGCTGGTTAGCGGAGGTCGTTGTCGGCCGGACGGGCCTCTGGTCTGACCCGTCTTACCAGGGAACGCCAGTCTCGATGGGATAGTCGAGGCGTCGAGACCAGTCGTGCCATGAACCCACATAATTTCGCACATTCGGATATCCGGCGAGTTTTAATGCCATGAAGGTGTTCGCGGCCCGAGCGCCCCGGTGGCAGTAGGTCACGATTTCCGGCCCCGCGCCGATTCCGTGGGACTCGAACTCGGCACGGATCTCCGACCCTTCTCTGAACATACCCGCCGAGGTGAGCAAGTTCTCCCAGTAGATCCAGGTTGAACCCGGTATGCGGCCGGCCCGATCGCAGCACGAATCGCCGAATTCGCCCGTGTGCTCACTCGCATCGCGCACGTCCACAACCACCAGTTCTGGCGACTCCAACCGATCGCGCAAGAATTCGGCGGTGGCGAGGGTCGCGTGGTCGGGCTCGGCGGAGAACGACCCCAGATCCCCGATCGATGAATCACCCGAATGGATTTCGCCGTCCTCGCTTCTCCAATCGGCCAGACCACCGTCCAGAAGTCTCACGTTCGGGTGACCCAGGAACCGCAGCAGCCAGTAGGCGCGGGCCGATCTGGTTCCGCTCGTCTCCTCGTAGACCACCACCGTTTCATCCCCGTTCACACCAGCGTCTTGAACCAGCTTGACCATGTCGTGGAGGAACGTACGGAGACCGGCATCGCTAGTGTCCGTTAGAAAAAAGCTGTAGACGTCGATCGCTCGCGCACCTGGTATGTGCCCGATTTCGAAGCTGCCTTCAGGACCGCAATCGAGGACTAGAGTCGAACCGTCGCCGAGGCGGCCGGCCAGCTCAGCGGAGGAAATCAGCAAGCTTCCGCCGGCGCGCTAATCGCTTCCGGCCGGCGACCCGACCGGCTGATCGCTCCTGATCCTCCACTCTCGGCTGAGACTCTGTGAGTTATGCATCCGCGCGTACGACCCATCCAGCGCGAGCAGCTCATCGTGGGTGCCCATCTCGACGACCCGCCCCTCGCGGAGGAAAATGATTCGGTCGGCGTTTCGAATCGTGGACAGTCGATGGGCGATGACGAGCGTCGTCCGACTTTCGGCGAGCCTGCTAAGCGCCTGCTGGATCTCATACTCCGACTCCACGTCCACGGAGGACGTGGCTTCGTCAAGGATGAGCACAGGCGCATCCTTTAGGATCGCCCGGGCAATTGAGAGACGCTGTTTCTCTCCTCCGCTGAGCCTTACGCCGCGCTCGCCGATTATGGCTTCATAGCCGCTGGGCATGCCCGTGATGAAATCGTGCGCGTTGGCCGCGCTGGCAGCCTCCACCACTTCCTCGGTGGTCGCGTCGGGCCGTCCGATCAAAAGGTTCTTTCGGATTGTGTCATTGAAAAGGAACACCTCCTGCATGACCATCGCGACGCCAGATCGCAGATATTTAAGCGGGAGTTCACGGACGTCCACGCGACCCACCTGAATACGGCCTTCGTCCGGATCGTAAAACCGCGGAATCAGGTTCGCGACGGTCGACTTGCCTGCGCCCGTGGGTCCGACGAGGGCCACGACCTCGCCCTCCGTCACCTTGAAATCGACGTTGCGCAGCACGGCCTCACCAGAGTTGTACGCAAAACTGACATTCTGAAACTCGATGTCCCATCTGGGGTGCAACGGAGCGATCGCGCCCGGTCGGTCCGCGATGTCGGGCTCCTGATCCCACGCCTCGAATACGCGTTCTGCGCTGGCCAGCGCCGTCTGCAGCTGTTCATTCGCCTTGGCCAGATCGAGCACCGGTTTATAAATGAGAGCCAGATAAAAGATGAACAAAAAGAGATCGGCGGCGGAGAGATCTCCCGCCATGGCCGCCCGTCCGCCGAACCACAGCAAAAGAATCATTCCTACACCGGAAACGAACTCGACCGCGGCGTTCGGCCACGTCGTGAATTTGTTCGCCCGGACTATGTCGGTGTGGAAGTCCTCACTTACGCGATTGAGTTCATCCATGCGTTCGGTTTCGCGCGTAAACGATCGAATGACCGTCATGCCCTGAAGGTTTTCTTGATAAGTCGAGGTGACCTTGCCGAGTTTGTCGCGTGACTCCCCCCACATGGCCCTGAGCCTCGGCCTCATCCAGGCTGTCATCCAGATCAGGAGAGGAACGGGCACGAAGACGAGCAACGCGAGTTTCCAATTAATGAAGAAGAGAACCACGATCACTCCCATCGGGATCGTGATGCTCAATATGATCATCTGAACCGCATGGGCGATGAAGCTCTCCACCGCCTGCATGTCGCTGACGCCCTTGGAGATCATCTGACCGGTTTGCTGATCCGTGAAGTACCGCGCCGACAGGTTCTGCATGCGGCCGTAGAGACCTACAGTCATCCGGTGTAACGCTCCGTAGGCGGCCACGTGCGCCCAGTACCGGTCGATGTAGTTGAAGACGGCGCGCAGGATGTACAGCAGCGTGAGGATTGCCACGATCAAGGCCAGACCGGCTGTCGTTCCCTCTCCCTCAGTGACCCACTGAATGAGCTGGCGAATGAAAATGGGAGGCACGACGCTCACGGCCGTGTATGCGAGCGCAGCCAGCACGGACACCGCGAAAAGGAGCCGGTAGCCTTGCATGACGGCCCAGATTCGTTGGGAAAACATCACCATGTAGAAGAATCCTGATCTTGAACGGACCCGAGACAGGCCCGGCTAACTACCTTAGCGAAATTTCACCGGCGATATCGATACTCGCAGTCACCTATCCGCCGAATTGGCTGCACCATTGATTGGGGAGGGGGTTGATTTCTGCTAATAATTATCATTTGTAACTGCTCAACGAGCAAGCTCCACCTGATTGCCCCGTATTTCCTCCGGCCGGATTCTATTCGCAGGCTCACGTTCGGCAGATGACCGCGGGACCGCGAAAGAGTCCAAACGTGCGATTTCCCTGAGTCCGCGACATGCAAACACCCCCAAAGGGGATGCCGAACCGTTGGGGCGTCATACGCTGGGGCAGCGCTGCGAACCTCACGGATCGCTTCGTTGTTGCGAGGCGGATTTTGGCCTTACTTGGTCCAAATTACTCGCCGTCGCTGGATTCGCTTCTGGCATTTACCCCGTGGGGCTTGGATAATTATGCTTGCTATCGATCCACTCTTGGACCATTCCATTGACGTTGCCTAGACCTCCGGCGCCCGAGTTCATTTTTTTCGATGCCTTCGGCACGGTAATCCACATCGGCGGATCGAGCGATCCGGGAGCAGCCCTGCGGAGCTTGCTCGCGGGCGCAGGTGTGGAGGCGCCGCTCGAACTTGCGCGGGAGGCGATCGCCAAAGAAGCGACCTATTACCGCAAGCAGCAGCGGTCGGTTCGTACCCGCGAAGAACTGGAGCGCCTGAGACTGAAATGCGCGGACATCGTTGTCGAGGCGTTGGGCGGACCCGCGGCCTGCCCGCTTCCAAAGACCCGTGTCGCGGAAATATTGGTTGAGACGTTTCCGAGCGTCGCGTTCCCTGACGTTGAGCCTGCCGTTCGCCTAGCGCGCGACGCTGGCGTGCGCGTAGGTGTGCTGAGCAATTTCAGCTATCTGCTGCCCTTGATTCTTGAAGATCTTGGACTCCTTCGACTATTTGATGTAGTCGTCTACTCGGCGGAAGTCGGCGTCGAGAAGCCCGATCCAGTGATCTTCGCCGAAGCCGTCCGTAGAGCCGGCGTGGCGCCGTCGCGCGCCGCCCACATTGGCGACAACTATGACGAGGACGTGATTGGCGCGCGGGCCGGGAACCTGACACCGGTGCTGTTGGATCGGACTGGATGCAGCCGCGCCGACGACGTGCCGGTGGCGACCGACCTATTGGAGGCCGTGCAGCTTCTGCTTGGTCCCGAGTCCTAGCGCAGCTTTCGCATGAGGCTGGCCATTTGAATCCCAACCTGGCCGGCGTTGTAGCCCCGATTGGAGTCATCGGGCAGCGTTCGCGCCTGCGCCTGAGCTTCGTTTTCCACCGTAAGCACGCCGAAGATAACCGGAACGCCTGATTTCAATCCGGCGTCCATGATGCCTCGGGACGCCTCGCCGGCGACGTACTCGAAGTGCGGAGTATCGCTTCGAATCACTACGCCGATGCAAATGACGGCGTCGTACCGGCCACTTTCGGCCTGATGCCTTGCCGCCAGCGGAATCTCGAATGACCCGGGAACCCACACAATGTCAACGTCATCGCGATCGACGCCGGATTCCTCCAATGCGCACAGAGCCCCGTCGAGCAGGCTGCTGGTGTATGCCTCGTTATAGCGAGCCGCGACGGCGGCGAATCGCATACCCGCGCCATCCATGTCGCCCTCGAACGTGGGAGACAATCTCGGGCTGCTTCTCGCTCAGCCGAGCTCGTGGCCGAGCTTGGCCGCTTTCGTGGCCAGATAGCGTTCGTTCTGTTTGGTCGGTTCGATGATCAACGGAACCTGTTCAACGATTTCCAGTCCGTAGCCCGATATCTCGGCTCGTTTCTTGGGATTGTTCGTCAAGAGACGAAATCTGGATAGCCCGAGTTCGCCCAGAATCTGTGCCCCGATCCCGTAGTCACGCTGATCCGGCTGGAATCCGAGATGGACGTTTGCCTCAACGGTGTCCATGCCTTCGTCCTGCAGCGAATACGCTTGCAGCTTGTTGGCAAGTCCGATTCCACGACCCTCCTGGCGCATGTATAGAACCATCCCACGTCCCTCTTCCGCGATGCGCTTGAGGGCGGCTCTCAGTTGTGGTCCACAATCGCATCGTTGGGAGCCGAATACGTCCCCGGTGAGGCATTCATCATGCACCCGCACCAGAGGCGGAGGTGATCCAGATATGTCCCCCATGATGAGCGCCATGTGATCGTCGTTCGTCGTCCGGTCGTGGAAGGCGACGGCGCGGAATTCCCCGAACTCGGTCGGAAGACGGGCCGTGGCGACATAGGAAACGAGCTTCTCGCGTTTGCGCCGGTAGGCGATGAGTTGAGCGATCTTGATGACTGCAAAGCCTTCCCGCTCGGCTAGTTGCTGAACCCCTTGCAGGGACATGTCGGAGCCATCGTCGCGGGCCAGGTGGGTTATGACCGCGACCGGCGGCAGTCCCGCCAACCGCGCCAGATCGACGCTGGCCTCGGTATGCCCCGCGCGGCGCAGGACTCCCCCTTCCCGGGCCTCCAGCGGCTGGACGTGGCCCGGCGACTCGAAGTTGCCGGAACCAAACCTTTCGTCGCCAAGCGCGCGAATCGTAGCGGCCATGCCTCGCGCTGATCCCGGGTCGGCCCCCGTCTGCCGCGAATCCACCGAAGCGGCGACATACGGCCCCAGATTGGCCCCATCCTCGCCCGCACGCGCAACCAGAGGAATTCCCAGCTGGGCCAGGCGTTGGTGGTGAACGCTCACGAATACGCGCCCGTCGCCCAGGCTCGACAGGCGCTCATATATCTGTCCGGTGATCAGACTGCCGGGCGCGGCTATGTCGGCCTCCACTCCGCTGCCCTCGGCCACGACGATTACAGGCTCGTTTTCCGCAAAGCTCCGTATCGACGCATCAACGTCGGAGTAGAGATCGGTCGGGACTCTATTTTTCGAATTCACGCGTTCCAGGATCCCCAACGAGCTTTTCCACGTATTTCGCCACCACATCCACCTCCACATTCACCTTGTAGCCGGGACCCTTCGCCCCCATGACCACGTTGGCGATTGTATGCGGGATAAGCGCCACCCCAAATCGGACGCCGTTGCAGTGGGTGATGGTGAGACTTGCCCCGTCAAGCGCCACGAACCCCTTTTCCACGAGGTAGCGAGCTATATTCGGGCTGGTTTCCAGCTCGTAGCGGAGCGACTCGCCATCCATGTCCACGGCAGCGATCTCGGCGAGCCCGTCCACGTGCCCCTGCACGATGTGGCCGTCGAATCTCGACTGGACCGCCAAGGGCCTTTCCAGATTTACGCTGTCGCCGATCTCGAGCAGCCGCAGGTTGCTGCGAGCGAGCGTTTCGGGCACCGCATCGAATCTGAATCGGCCCTCTTCAGCTGCAAGCACCGTTATGCAGACGCCATTAACGGCGATACTTCCCCCGACACTGGCCCCGTCCAGCACTCTGTGGCACTCAATCTCGAACGTGGCTAGCTCTGGCCGCTTCCGGGCGGCAACCACGCGTCCCACCTCTTCAATGATGCCTGTGAACAATCGGTGCCAGTTCCTCCGACTATCCGGCCAGCGGTCCGTACTCGCGGAGAACGCCGGAGAAGCGGATGTCATCGCCTGATATCGACGTGGCGCTGTCGGTGAGCAAGAAGGCGTCGGCCAGCATCTCCGATCCGACACCGCCCACGGGTCCTGGAGCCTCCAACCCGCCTAGCACGATGGGTGCGATGAACGCCTCGACCCGGTCTACAAGCCTTAGATCGAAGAACGAGCCCAGCACGGCGCCGCCACCCTCCACGAGCAGGTTGAGGATCCCACGGCGACCAAGCGCATCGAGCACGGCGCCGATGTCTCTTGGGCCGGAATCGGGTACCAGCATGACCTCCGCGCCAGAGTCGCGCAGGGCTTCAACACTCCCGTCCGGGGCCGTAGCGGAGGCCACGACTAGGACTCCCGCGCCCGACGGCTCGGCCAGCATCGTCGCCGCGGGCGGCATCCTGGCCGCACTGTCGAGGACCACTCGCAAGGGTTGGAATTCATCGTCCACCGGCAGACGGCACGTGAGCAGCGGGTCGTCGACGATCACTGTATCGATACCAACGCATATCGCATCCGTTTCCTTGCGCAGCCGGTGCGTGATTTGCCTCGATTCCGATCCTGATATGTATTTCGAATCGCCTGAGCGGGTGGCGATCTTGCCGTCGAGAGACATAGCCCACTTCGCCGTCACGTACGGCCGGCCGGTTGCAATCCATTTGAAGAATCCCTGGTTGATCGCGGAACCTTCGTTGGAACTCACGTCCTCGTGGACCTCGACTCCGGACTGTTCTAGGCTGGCGACTCCGTCGCCGGATGCGGGATTGGGGTCCCTGGTCCCGATGTAAACGCGCGAAATCCCGGCTTCGACGATCGCGTCGGCGCATGGGGGCGTACTGCCATGATGGGCGCAGGGCTCGAGCGTTACGTATAAGTCTGCTCCTCGAGCGTCGTCGCCGGCCAGGTCGAGAGCGGCCCGTTCGGCATGGCGCCCATTTCCTGCCTCAGTGCCGGCGGCGCCGAGCACCGTGCTTTCGCGCGCGACGACCGCCCCGACCGCGGGCCTCGGGCTTACTCCGCCCAGCCTGTCCCGGGCGATTTCGCGCGCGCGCGCCATGAGCTGCAGCGCGTGGTCAGGGACGCTGGCGTTGGGGCGCGACGCGGTTTTGGAGCTTGCGCCCATTCGCATCTACCCCGGTATGAATGTCTTCGGGGCATGGGTACACGAGACAACGCCCGGCGTCTTCTCCCTTCCGGACTCTACCGTCGGCCCCGGGATCTCACCGGAGTCCTGCCCACCCTGGCGGGCTCGTGGGCTGGCCTCGTAAAGGCATTACCACCGGTCGGGAATCGGCCGTAACCGGCCTCACCCTGCCCCGAAGACGCATGCGCGTACCTAATTGAATATATGACTCGCAAATATGCACGTCAACGGAGGAACGATGTGGGGCGTCAGCGCTTGAGCGAGCCCGTCGGATTTCCTACCGCGCCCGGCCGACTCCCCCGGAATCCGGTATGACGCTCCTCAGTGCCATTCATCTACGGAGTTCGTCGTGGTCAAGGCGAATGACTGGACGGGTTCTCCATCATCCAAGTACAAATTGACGGTCAAGGTCACACCGTCCTCGAATTTAATGGGAAGTGAACCGCACTTCGGGACGCTTATCCTCTTCACCGACTTGCCGCTGAGGACAGCATCGAGTGCAGCGTCCGTTTTCTCAAGATTCTCGATTTTGGAGCGCACTTTCAAGGGGGGGGGGGGGTCCACGGTTTTGATTACAGAATCACGGTCGGGCTCGCAAAGCAATAGTCCGATCGGGCCAATCTGGGCGGGATTGCGACCCTTTCCCGGGCGATGTGACGCCTTCGAAGCCCGATGAAAGTCCTGGGGATCACAGGCAATATCGCCTCGGGTAAATCGACCGTCGCGGGAATCCTGGCCGAACTCGGAGCCGATGTAATCGACGCGGACTCGGTGGTCCATCGACTGTACCGATCCGGCACCCCGACCCACCGCGCGATCGTGGATCGATTTGGCGAGTCGGTTGAGGGCCGCCATGGAATAGACCGGAAAGCGCTGAGCAGCATCGCGTTCGCGGACCCCGCGGCCATGTCCGATTTGGAGTCCATCGTTCATCCGGCGGTGGTGCGGGAAACGCGCCGGCTGATCTCGATGCCCAGCCAGGCGCCTGCGAAGGTGATCGAGGCCATCAAATTGGTGGAAAGCGATCTGGTGGCTTTGCCAGATCGTCTCTGGATCGTTGACGCGGACCGCGACGTGCGCCTTGCGCGGCTCGTCGAAAACGCCTCGCTCGATCCGAACGAGGCGGCCAGGCGGATCGACGCCCAATCTTCGCCCGAGACGGTTGCGGATCAGTTCGCCAGGCGCCGTCCGGGCACCCCGCTCGTGACGATCCAAAACGACGGAGACATCGAAATCATCACGCGGCGAGTGGAGGCGGAATGGAGAGACTTTCTGAGCTGAACCACGTTTAGCCGGCGCTCAGGAATTCAGTGGCCGCCTCAACGGCGCTTGCATCGTGGCCTATCACGATCAGGACTGAATCCGGCAACAGCGCCGCCTGTGCGGTGCGATCCTCTCCGGCCCATTCCGCCCGGGTCGAGCTAGACTCGGCGCTCCCTGATCCCAGCCCACCGCCAGTCATGAAATCGACAATGGCAAGCCAGAATTCGTCGAGGTCCAAATCGGAGTCCCATCGGAATTTCATTGTCATCAGGCCCTGGCCGCTGTCGTTGCGATAGAGGGAATAGGCGTCCCCGCCCCACCCCGCCGCGGCGGCGGCGGCGGCCTCTCTGCCCAGCGTTTCCTGGAGCAGGACCCTGAGAAAGAATTCGCCCGTCACATTACGGCGAACCTCGGTCCAGCCGCCCGGTAGAACTCGGCTCAGGTCCTTCAATTCGACAGCCAGCGGCTGTTCGTTTGACCTGTACTTGCTCGGGTGCATCACGTGCTCGGTTGAAGACGGCAGCCGTGCGTATGCATCGTCCACACCGTTCCAGCCGCCGCTTCCGATCAGCGACGCCACGAAGCCCGACCCGGCGTCGTACGGAAAGATCAAGATTTGCGTTATCGCTCGCGGAGTCGATAGGAACGCGTCATCGCCGTTTGAGGAGTCCGATTCCAGATCCCGGATGTCGTCTGGATCGAGGGCCGCGAATGTGTATTGACTTCCGGCCAGGGTGGCGTCGCCCTCGACGAGAGCATAGAACGCAAGCAACGCGTCTTGGTTGTCACCGATCGAGTCCTCAATCGCATCCAGATCGAACTTACGGTCCTGAAGAGCGTGGACGTACTCGTGCGCCAGCGTCCAGATGAGTAGCGTTTCGGAGCTGTTCTCGTCACCGACGGCTACCATCTCCTCCAACTCGGAATCGTAGTAGCCGACTATCTGTTCGCCGAGCAGGCGTCGCTGCAGTTCTCTCACGTCCTGGTCGGGGGTCAAAATACCCAGCAGTTCGAGTTCAAGCTGGTCCAGTCCAGCCTCTTCGGGGGTGTAGTCCTCCGCGAAATCGCGGTCCAGTTGCACTCGCAATTCGTCGCGTGTGATCAGATCTGCCGGCACGTCCCAGGAGGGTAATCCCCGGAGCGCGGCAATCTCCGGTCCGATCCTGTCGAGAAGCTTCGCAAGATCGGGCGGCCGCGCCGCAGCGCCCGCTTTCGCGGTTAGTGTCGGGCTGGTGGATCGGCCATCCGCGGGTGTGTCCGACTGGGAGCATGCCGAGACTACGGCGATGAAAATAAGGATCAACGCCGCGGCGCCGACCTTCATTTCACGTCTTCGCGGAAGGCGGCGCAAGAGCCGAATGATGATCCAAACCGAGGATTTGGCCGTAGCCAGACGGCTCAATCGAACCATGAAGGTTCGGAAACGGTCACTCAACGGACAGTTTCCGCAACCAATCATCGGTGGCGACCGGAGATCTGAGTCGAACGAAATTAATGCGCGAGTAGCGCCGATCGCACATTAATCGCGAATAGCGTCCCCGCCGGCGCCAATAGCTCCTGAACAGCCACACGAGAATCGAATCTCTCGAGGCGAACGAAGTCAGCCAGCGTTCCCTGTTTCCGGACCACAGTTCCTCTTTTGTTATAGCCCGTCCGACCGTTCTCCGGAGCAGCTGCCAGAAGGACGTCCGTAGTGGCAAGTCAAGCCAGACCACGGTCGTAGCGCGCGCCCAGATGACGTCTCGCATTCGGCCGTAGTTCCCGTCGATCACCCAACGATCCCCGCCTGCGGCCGCTTCGACCCGTTCTCGGAAAACGGGTTCCGGGGCGCCAGTCCAATCCGGTTCCCAGAAGAGGGCGTCAAGCTCGACAAAGGCGCTGCACAGCATTTCGGACAGCCGCTTGCCGACAGTGGTCTTGCCGGACCCCATCAGGCCCACCACGTTGATGCGATCGCCGAGACTTCCACGGGTAGTCGGCCTTGCGGACATCGAGACGTGAGAATCCAGCTCGCTAGAGCCGGAGCGCTTCTGAATTCGGCATGAACGGTCCTGAGTGGGTCGTCCCGCAATCGCTTTGGCCAGGACCGTGCGATTGAGTCTCTATTCTGTTACTTTCGCCCAACGTCCAGTCATGGCGACCGGGAGGGATGTGAATGAAGGTTACCGAGGTCACGACCCATATCATAAATTCCACCTGGCGCAACCTGGTGTTCGTCCGTGTCCACACAGACGCCGGGATCGTGGGAACGGGAGAGTGCACTCCCGTCTATGGCACCGGGGCCAAAGCCGTGGAGGCCGCGGCTAGCGAGATGGCCGCGTATCACCTGGTCGGCCACGACCCCGTGGACATCGAGTCATTCTACGACCGGGCCTACCGCGAGAGTTTCTGGGGACGCAGCCCCGGTGGGCCGATCCTGATGGGAGCGATAAGCGGCCTCGAGCACGCCCTGTGGGACATCAGCGGCAAGGCGCTCGACGTACCCGTGTGGCGATTGCTCGGCGGCAAGTGCAGGGACAAGATCCGGCTCTATGCAAATGGTTGGTACTCCGCGGCGCGAGAATCAGGCGAGCTTCAGGATTACGTGGATTCGGCCAAACGCGTCGTTGACGACGGTTTCACCGCGCTGAAATTCGATCCGTTCATGGACACGAAGCATCTGAATGAGCGCATACCTCCAAAAGACATCCCGCACTCGGTGGACGGAGCGATCGTCGAACGCGTGGACGCCGTACGGGAGGCGGTGGGGCCGGATGTCGACATCCTAATTGAGGTTCATGGCTGGCTCGACGTGAGGACCGCCGTACGTTTCGGCAGGAAATTTGAGCGGATTCAGCCGCTCCTCTACGAGGAACCGATCGAGCCGTCAAACGTCGATGCAATGAAGAAGGTGGCCGAGTCCGTGGCGATCCCGATTGCTTCCGGCGAGAGGATCTACACGAGGCATGGCTTCCGACAGTTCATCGAGAAGCAGGCGCTGGACATCCTGCAACCGGACATCGGCACATGCGGAGGGATCTCGGAGTTGCGGAAAATCGCGGCCCACGCCGAGACGTACCATATCGGTGTGGCGCCTCATAACTGCAACGGTCCTGTGGCGACGGCGGCTTCCGTACATGCGGATTTCTCCATCCCCAACTTCATAATCCAGGAGTGGTTCCCGTACGAGGACCAACGCCACTACGATCTCGTCGAGGGAGCGTACGAGCCGCATCATCGAGAGGGCTATCTTGATCTCCCCGACCGGCCGGGACTTGGCGTCGAGCTCAGTCCGTCTGTGCTCGAGGGAAACACCTACAGAGCTCTCAGATAGCCGGGCCCGCGACGGCCTGAGGAGGTACTTCGAGCAGTGGCGAAACTAGATGGACATCGCATCGTGTTTCCCGCCGAGGGCGTGACGGAGCTGGAGGAATACGAGGTTCTCGGCCCGTCGGATCACGAAATCCTGGTTGAGACTCAATACAGCCTGATCAGCGCGGGGACGGAAATGACATCCCTGGTGAGCGCGATGCGTTCCCGGGACCATCCGGTATATCCCGGATATTCGAACGTCGGGATCGTGCGGGAGGCCGGAAAGGCGGTCCACGAAGAGTATCCGCCGGGGACGTCCGTGCTCTCGATGGGCCGGCATGCGTCCCACTTCATTCTCGATCTGAATCCGGATCGCGCCGGGCCGCCCGAAATGGTTGCTCCGGCGGGATCACTCGGGCCCGAATACGCGCAGAAGCTGGATGAGAATGCCGATCTCAGTCATGCGACCTTCGCCGTTTTGGGATCGGTGGCGATCCACGGTATCCGGCGCGCAGCGCCCCAGCTCGGCAATTCGGCGGCGATATTCGGTCAGGGAGTCGTGGGTCAGCTCATCCTGCAGCTGGCCCGGGCGTCGGGCTGCCGACCCGTTATCGGTGTCGACCTCGTTGACGCGCGCCTCAAGAATTCACGGATCAGCGGAGCCGACCACACTATCGACGCCGCCCGAGAGGACACCACCGATCGAATTATGGAACTGACGGGAGGGACCGGCGCCGAGCTCCTCTTCGACGCGACCCGGTCACCGAAAACCATTCCGGCCATGATGGATGCTGCCGCCCACTTCGCGAAGATTCTCGTGGTGGGCAGTCTTCCCGGAACGGTCGAGACGGATTTCTTCACTCAGTTTCAGATCAAAGAGCTAAGTCTGATGGGCGTGTTCCAGCCGGCTACTCCCACTGCGGCGCATCCGTACAACCCGTTTACGCAACGGCGGAACCGTAAGGCTTTCCTCGATCTGCTCCCCGACGGCGCGGTGACCGTAGATCACCTCATCACACATCGTCCGCGTTGGGACGAAGCGGTCGAGATCTTCTCGATGATCCACGAAGGCCCGGGGAACTGGATGGGAATCGTGTTTGACTGGACCCAGGCTTGATACGGATCGATCCATGCCCGTAACGACGAGTGACATTCGGGCCAGAAAGGGTTCGGACGAGAAGATCGTGATGGTTACGGCATATGACACACCCACGGCGCGGATCGTCGACGCGGCGGGCGTTGAAATGATCCTCGTGGGTGACAGCCTGGGTACGAACGTGCTCGGTTTGGATTCGGAAGCCCGGGTGACGCTCGACGACATGGTCCACCACGCCCGGGCCGTGGCCCGGGGCGCTCAGAATCCGCTGCTGGTGGGCGATCTACCGTTCATGAGCTACAAGGTTTCGACGGATCAGGCGCTCGCCACATCCGCCCGGATGATCCAGGAAGGCTGCATGCAGGCGGTGAAGCTGGAGGGGGGCGCGCACCTCGCCGCCACGATTCGAGCGATAACGGCCGCGGGAATTCCGGTGATGGGTCACATCGGTCTTACTCCGCAGTCGGTGAACCAGCTCGGAGGCTATCGCGCCCAGGGCAGAGACCTTGACGGCGCACGATCTCTCGTGGACGCGGCGCTGGCACTCGAAGGCGCCGGCGTGTTCGCGATAGTCCTGGAGGCGATCCCGCACCGCCTGGCGGGATTCGTAACGCGCCGGGTCGCCGTGCCCACCATCGGCATCGGGGCCGGACCGGACTGCGACGGACAGGTGCAGGTGATCCACGACATCGCCGGCTGGAATACCGACTTTCTTCCCAAACATTCAAAACGCTTCGCGAATGTGGCCGGCGAACTGAGTAAGGCCGTGACGGACTATGTCGACGAGGTTCGCGCCGGCTCATTCCCCACCGAACGCCACAGCTTCCGCATCAAGGGTGAAGTCATGGACAACCTGGAGGAATGATGCGGGCCGTGCCGGGGCGCCCGTCGTAATGGGCTGCAAATTCAGCCCTCCGGCCGCTCATCGATCGGTACCCGCCATTCCGCTTGGAGCCCTAGCGGACTCCAGGGCCGGTACTCAGACCGATCGAGCACCGTGGCGGATTCGCTGGCTGAAAGTTTTCTGACACGGCTCCTGGCGCCTGAACCAGGATGGCGATTGGCCGGGATTTACGACCCCAGCGTGTAGCCGCCGTCAATCACGAGGATCTGCCCGGTGACCCCGTCGGCTTCGGCCAGATACAGGGCCATGTGCGCTACGTCCTCGGGTTCGGAACTCTTGTGCAGCGGCGTCTTCTGTACGTAGCGCTCGATGAATTCCTCTTTCCCTTCGACCCAGCGGGTGAGTATGACGCCCGGGGCGATGGCGTTGACGCGAACCTCCGGGGCGAAGGCCCTGGCCAGAGATTTGGTCAGCGAGTTTAGCGCCGCCTTGGATGCCGCATAGGCGATGGAACTGCCAGTTCCCATCAGCCCGGCGATGGAGGAGATGTTCACGATGCAGCCGTCGCCGGAAGCCTTTAGGTGTGGCATCGCCGCCCTGGTGGCGAAAAACGGACCCTTCACATTGATCTGCATGATTTCGTCCCACATGGATTCCGTGAGTCCGGGCAGGTCCGTGTGAGGGACGAAATGGGTCATGCCGGCGTTGTTTACGAGAATGTCCAGACGCCCCAGGGTCTGAACCGTATGCGCGGCCATCGCCATGACCTGCTGGTCGTTGCCGACATCACACTGGAAAATCGTCGCTTCGACCCCCTTGGCACGGACCCTCTCCAGAGTTTCGACGGCATCGTCCTCCGACTTTGAATAGTTGACGCAGATCTTTACGCCTCTGTCCGCGAGGGCGAGGGCGATCGATGCTCCGGAGCCGGTGGCCGACCCCGTGATGAGGGCCGCCTTGCCTTCAAGATTCGTCATGGTTTCACTCCCGGCGACTCGATTCGGGGCCTTTGGCGTTTATTAACCGCAACGTGCTCGGCATGACTTTAGACCGTCGGGCGGATCGCGACTAACCGAGATATCCAAGGCTGAGATTGAAAGCGCTTGTAAGACGGCGAGCACACGATGCGGGGTACGCGACCTGTTTTGGCGGGCCGGTTCTCGCAAATCGGCGGGCGTCGATTATCCGAGGCGGCTACTCGCCCAGCAGTGTGCGCCATTCGTTGAGGTGGCGCTCCTCCTCGGCCAGGATATCCTCCAGCAGACGCCGGGTCGTCGGATCTGACATTCCAATATCCTGAATCTGCTTCGTGTAGCGTTCCACGGCTTCCTCTTCCGCCGCGAGGTTGTCTCGTAGCATCTTTTCGAGGTCGCCGCCCGAGCTGATAGGCCCGACGTTTATGTTCGGCGTGCCGCCAAGCTCGTCGATCCGCTCCGCGATCTGTTCAGCGTGCTTCATCTCGTCGATTGAAGCTGCGTGGAACCGATCTCGAATCTCGGCCGATTCCAGTCCCCGGGCCGATACGTGCTGCCACATGTACTGGATTATGGCCCCCATTTCGTCGGATAGGTCCTCCTGAAGCATCGCGAGTATCTCTTCTCGACTTGCCACGCTGGGTCTCCTCTCTGGCGCCGTGGTCGATCGGGCCGTTGGCGGTAATCCCCCCACAACGTCAACATAGGCGACGCACGCCAAATATGACAAGGCTTCCGGCGGGGGTTAGACCGGGCTAACGTCGGGAGTTAGCCGGGACTTAGCTCAGACCGTTTAGGCCGCCGCCGCCGGTTCCTTTCGCGGGGCCGGAACTCCGCAGAATTCCTCGTAGTCGATCAGTTCGGTGACCGTGGGATTATCGCCGCACACAGGGCAGTCATGCCGGCGCGCCGTCTTGTAGGTAATGAACTCCATCTCGAGCGCGTCCCAAGTGAGCAGGCGGCCCTCGAGCGTGTTCCCGATCCCCAAGATGAGCTTGACGGCCTCGGTCGCCTGCAGGCATCCGATTACACCTGGAACGACTCCGAGAACACCGGCCTCGGCGCAATTTGGAGCCATCTCGGGCGGCGGTGGCGACGGGTACATGCAGCGATAGCAGCCGGAATCGGGCAGAAAAACCTTCACCATGCCCTCGAATTTCAAAACGCTGCCGTCCACCATCGGCTTGCGCAGGAACACGCATGCGTCGTTCACCAGGTAGCGGGTCGGGAAGTTGTCGCAACCGTTGACGACCACGTCGTACTTTCCGATTATTTCCAGCGCGTTATCGGATGTTAAGACGTCGTCGTGCATGACCACGTCTACGTCGGGATTGAGTTCCCTAATGGTCTGCGCCGCTGACTCAACCTTGGGTCTCCCTACCCGCGCCGTGTTATGCAGGATCTGGCGTTGAAGGTTGCTCTCGTCGACCAGGTCGTGGTCGACGATGCCAAGGGTTCCAACGCCCGCCGCCGCCAGGTAGTAGGCCGCGGGCGATCCGAGACCGCCTGCTCCCACGACAAGAACCTTCGCATCCAGCAGTTTGCGCTGCCCCAGGGCCCCAACCTCTGGAATCAACATGTGCCGACTGTATCGTCGTACTTGATCTGGAGTGAACAATTCCTACCTCATCTGAAAAGAGCCGTGATCATCGGCCTAGTTTATGCCCGCTACTCCGTGGCCAGGGCGCCTTCGACTTTGCGACCGTCGGCCAGCCAGCCCTTAGTACCATCCGCCAGGTTGTACACATTCGTACATCCGATCGCCACGGCCATCTGCGCGGCCACTCCGCTCATCTGCCCCACGTTGCATACGAAGAGGATGTCGGACTTCGGCAGTTTGCTTTGGGCGTCGGCCAAAATCTCCGGAAGTGGGATCAGGACCGCTCCCGGCACGTGGGCCTCATCGTACTTCTCCTCATCCCGGACGTCGATGATCGCCAGGTTAGGGGTGCTGTCAATTAGCTCCTGCGCCTCATCATTGCCAAGGTCCGAGGTATCGAAAGCTGCCACAATTTTCTCCAATGCTTTAATACCAGCGCCGCTTGGCGATCCGCCTAACGGGGTTCTAATACTACTAAATCAATTGTAAAACTCCGTAATTAATTGAACAAACGCCGCGGCGACTGGCCGCGAGGAGGGCAGGTGATGTCGGAAGCATTCGGTCCGGAAAACATCGGAACCGCGACGATCACCCCGACTGGGCCCGTTGTGGCGGCGAAGATGGGCACGTGGAAGGTCCGCTACGTCGTCGGCGGATTCGGGATCGACGACGGGGGCCACATTCGCGTGGCCCACCGTCAGGTGAGCGATTGGGAGATGCCCCAGTTTGACAAGCCTTCTGATTCCGGGTTCACCACCGTGCGCTCGAATACCAGCGCCACCCTGGAGCCGCATGCGTTTCACAATGTGCACAAGCGGCCGTTCCGGCGGGCGCTGCAGGTCGACGTACACGACGGAGCGCTTGCGCCCGGCGACTGGATCGAGATCACATACGGCGAAACCGGCTCAGGTTCACCCGGGCTGCGCGCGCAGTCGTTCGTCGAGCTCCGATCTGAATTCAGAGTCTTCGTCGACGCGTTTGGGGCCAACAGCTATGAGCCGGTCGCCGAGCAACCTTGGGTACCCGTCATTGGGGGGAGCGCAGTTGCGCTCGAGGTGATAGGCCCGTCGGATGTTCGACAGGGCGGCGCGTTCACCCTGAGCGTGCGGGCAATGGACGCCTGGGGAAACACCGATAAGCGATTCGCGGGCGACGTGGCGTTGCGCGCGAATCTCGCCGTCAAGGGTCTGCCTGCCGATGCGAGTTTCTCGGTCGCGGACGCGGGCGTCCTTCTGGTGGAGGGGATCGTCGCGAAGGAGCACGGAGAACTTCGGATTGAAGCCACCAGCGACGATCCCGCCTGCTCGGCCGTGTCGAATGCACTCAGGTTCCACGATTCGGATCACCGCTGGAATCTCTACTGGGGAGACCTGCATGGGCAGACCATGGAGACGGTGGGCGTGAATCCGGCTCGAGATTATCTGCGGTTCGCGAGGGACGAGGCGCGTATCGATTTCATCGGTCACCAGGGAAACGACTTCCAGATCACCAACGAGTTCTGGGCCGAGCTTACCGGGCTCATGCGGGAGTTCAATGACCCGGGTCGCTTCGTGACATTCCTCGGGTATGAATGGTCGGGCAATACGCCGGCCGGCGGCGATCGCAACGTGCATTTCCTGGGCGACGAGGGCGATCTGCACCGGTCGAGTCACGCGTTGATCGACGATCTGTCCGACTCGGATTCAGACCGCTGTCCCGTCAGCCGTATCTATGAAACGTTTGCCGGTCGCGATGACGTGATGTTGGTGCCGCACGTAGGCGGGAGGCGCGCAAACTTCGATTTCTTCGATCCGTCGCTCGAGCATGTCGTCGAGATTCACTCCTCTCACGGGACGTTCGAATGGTTCGGACTCGACGCCCTACGCCGGGGGTACAAGGTTGGGTTCATCTGCGCCAGCGACGTGCACACCGGCAAGCCGGGCGCCAGCCGCCCCAGCGCGGGCACCGGCATGGAATCTTTTGGGGTGCGGGGAGGCCTGGGAGGGATATACGCCGAGTCGCTGACCAGGGAATCGCTTTGGGAGGCCCTCAAGGCTCGCCGCTGCTATGGCACGACCGGCGACCGCATCGCCATATGGTTCGAGTGCGACGGGGAGCCGATGGGCGGCGAAGTTAGCTCCGTTGGCGGCTTGTCCTTCGAGGGATCCGTGCACGGGACGTCTCCGATTCAATCTCTGGAAATACTGCGGGCCGGGGAACCAGTCTTCGAGATGAGGCCGCGATCTGGGGGTCCGGACTCGAGGCGACTGCGCGTGACGTGGACTGGAGCCGATGGTCGGGGTCGCCGTCGGGGGACAAACTGGGACGGTGGATTGTCACTCACCGGCGGGCGCATTGGCGCGGTCGAGACTGTTGGTTTCGATCATCCGGGCGAGCGGATCACCGATCGGCGCTCATCCAGCGTCGCCTGGAATTCAGGAACGGCCGGCGATCTCGATGGCATTGAACTCACGCTCGAAGACTCGGACGGAGTCGTGCTGTCCTTCGCGGCGGGTCCGGCGAACTTTGACAAGCGCCTGGACGAGATTGGAAGGGCGCCGTGGCGGTTCGACGGCGGCGCGGTCGGTCGTTGGATCGAGCTTGAGTGGGTCAACCCCGAACTCGACCAGAATTCGATGGAGATCAGTCACGCGATTCGTGGCCCCGACGCCCAGGCCGGAGCCTACTACCTCAGAGTGGTTCAGAAGGATTGCGAAATGGCCTGGACGAGCCCGATCTACGTAAGCGACTAGGCGTGGAGGCCTATTCGTCGCTTCGGCGGGCGAACCAGTCCGCGAGAGTTCCGAATACAAGCAGGCCGATGTAGAACAGCGACATCGTGGGGGCCGCGTACAGCGCCAATGCGATCGTGAGCAGACAGAAGATCTGCCCAACCCTTACGATGGAATCGGTGTCCAAGATCTCTAGAAATAGGCTGCGCCTCGCTGGTAAGACTTTTGTGATATCGAAGGGTGCAGCCGTCACTCCCTGTCCGACGATCCCGCTGATCTCGTCCAGAACCGACTCTACCTTTCTCGCGTCATTAACCACCGATCCGATGCGTATCGTCTGATCGTCGCCGAACATCAGGTGGATGGTCCACGTGGTCTCGCCGCCGAAGCTCGGATAGCGATTTTTGGTGGTTACGGGGATGGCTCGAAGCTCGCGCAGTTCCCTGACCGCCTTCGTGAAGGTGACGAATCCCAGTAGTCGGCGCCACTCGATCGTTACCCTCTGGTAGGCCCGGTCCACCTCGACCCATACGCTCCCGCGCCAGAGGATTACGGCGAGCCACAGGATGAGCGGCAGCAGAATCGGATACGACCAGACGGCGATTACGCCGGTCTGCGCCACGATGGCGGCAAGCAGTGCCCCGATAACGATGAATTGAATTCGAGGGCCGAAGGTCCCAGCAGTTAACCGCAGGCGATCAGGCGATTCTCTCCATACGTTCATGCGCTCTAATTCGGCTCTCCGCTACCAGCTTTGATCTGACCAAAGAGGCTTCCACGGAATGGTAGCAGCGGCCCCCCAAAACGTCGGCGGTTCGCGCTTACTTTCTTCGCGATCGCTCCCGACGCGTCGCAACGCGGTCAACCCGCGGCCGGCCGGGTGTGATGACCACGCCGTACGCATCGCGCGCATGGGCGCGAGTGACCTTGCCATCCTCGAAATCGCGCAACACGGCTTCTGGATCGCGGTCCCTTGGATTTCCGAATCCACCGGCGCCCGCGACGGCGTGCCGGTAGAGGTCGTTCTCCCGCAGTTCGAGCGTGACCTTCCCACCGAGCTTGCGCCTGGAGCCGTCTCGAACAAGGACGTTTCGCGAGGGAGTCCCGGTAGCTCCACCATCGAGCCCGTAAGGCAGGGAATCGTACCGGTCGGTACGCAATTGAAGAATGCCTTGCTCGGCCAGGAATCGGTATTCGCGAACGATCGCGAGCCCGCCGCGAAACTCGCCCGGTCCGCCGGAGTTCGCCACGTAGCCGTATCTCTCGATTCTCAGCGGCTGACTCACTTCAATCATCTCGACCGGGTTATTTGAGAAGTTCACGATTGCGCTGGCGCAACCGTCGATTCCGTCCGCGAACGGCCTGCCGCCCCAGCTGCCATGCAGGAACTCTAGGAATACGAACGCGTCGCCATTGGGGTGGTAGCCGCCGATGCTGACCCCGGTATCCCCACCCATTTCACACGCGGGCACCTTGTCCGGCAGGGCCTGAGCAAGCGCGCCGAAGACGGCGGCGCCGATCCGGAAGGCCGTGAGACCTCGCGCGGCCACCGCCGCCGGGGAAAGCGGATTGACGATCGTACCCTCCGGCGCAATTACCTTGATCGGCCTGAAGTAACCGGAGTTGTTCTGAATAGCGCCTTCCATCACGCAGCGGACACACGCATACACGGTGGACTTCGTGAAGGGGATGGGCGAGTTGATGCCGCCCTTGACCTGGGGCGACGTTCCCGTGAAGTCGGCGGTCAGCGTGTCCCGGTCGATGGTCAGCTTCACTTTGATGTCGATCGGACCCGGATCGATGCCGTCGTCGTCTATTTGATCGGCGAATTCGTATACGCCATCGGGCATCCGCGCTATCTCATGGCGGGCAAGACGCTCGGTTCGGTCAAGGATTTCCTCAAAGTACCGCTCGAGGATCTCTTCGCCATGTTCGGCGGCGAGTTCCAGGAAACCGTTATGGCCGACGTGGCACGCGGCGATTTGAGCGCGCAGGTCGCCAAGAACCTGGTAAGGAATCCTCACGTTTCGCGATAGAAGTTCCTCTAGCCACTTATTGCGCTCACCGCCGTCGAACAACCGAGTTGGAGGAATGCGAAAACCCTCCTGATAAATCTCAGTCGCGTCGCAGCCGTTACCGCCAGGCACCTTGCCGCCTATGTCGGTGTGATGCGCGATGCTGGCGGCGTATCCGAGCAGCCGTTCGTCGCGAAACACGGGTTGCACGAGGTAGATGTCGGGCAGATGAGTTCCACCGTCGTAGGGATCGTTCAGAATGTAGACGTCCCCCTGGCGGATCTCGCCGCCAAACCTGCGGAACACGGCGGCCATGCAGTCGGGAATCGATCCCAGGTGCAGGGGCAGCGTGAGTCCCTGCACGAGCAACCGGCCGTGCGAGTCGCACAGTGCGCTTGAGAGGTCCATCGAGTTCGTCAGGTTGCTCGAGTGCGCCGTGCGCACGATCGTAATCGCCATTTCGTCGGCGATGGACGACAGGGCGTGGCCGACAAGATCGGTCGTGATCGGATCGAGCCGTGAGGTCACTCGGCGCCGTCCAACTTCGTCATTCGAACGTTTCCCAGATCGTCGCGCAACGCAGACCAGCCGGGGGGAACCACCAGCGTGGAGTCATACTCTTCGATGATGAACGGACCGGCGGTCGGCGACATGGGTAGCAGGGCCCGCGACAGCACGTCGACCGTCTGGCCCTCTTCGCCCCGACCAAAATAGGCGGTTCGCGTGCCCGGTGGTGCGGAGGAACGCAAACTGACCTCCAGCGGAGTCTCCGAACCGGTACCCACCGAGCCTATGTACCTGACGGTCACCAATTCCACGTCCGTATCGTGGGCCCGGTGCCCATAGGTTCGCTCGTGTTCCCGCTCGAACGCGGCTGCCGCCTGGGCCAGCGCGGTTGATGTCTTCCCTTCCGCGGGAACGGTCAATTCGAACGACTGGCCCAAATAGCGCAGGTCCAGTTCGATCCTTCGGTGAACGGAGTTCCAATCGTGTCCCATGTCGTTGAAGGCTGGACGTGCCCTTGACTCAAGCTCCGAAACCGCTTGCCCGTATCGCTCGGCGTCCATTTGGCCCACGACACCCAGGAGACTCCGCGATAAATGACGCTCCAGGTCGGTCGTAAGCAGACCCACGGAACTGAATAGCCCAGGATTCGGAGGCACGAGGACATCGGAGATTCCCAACGTCGTCGCCATCTCGGCGGCATGCACGGGGCCGCTTCCTCCGAATGCCACCAGCGTGAAGTCGCGAACATCCCGGCCGCGCTCGGTCGAGACGGCTCGCACGGCCCGACTCATGGTGGAGTTCGCCACCAGGTGAGCGCCCCGCGCTGCCTCTCGGAGACCCACCCCAAGGGGTCGAGCGACTTGGCTTTCGATAGCGCGGTGGGACTCGTCCGCGTCGATCGGGAGATCTCCACCGACCAGAGCATCTTGATTCAGGTAGCCGAGAACCACATTGGCGTCCGTAAGCGTTGCCTGGGCGCCGCCGCGGCCGTAGCACACCGGCCCCGGTTCGGCTCCGGCGCTTTGCGGTCCGACGTGCAGGCTTCCGGCGGCGTCCACGCTTATCAAGCTGCCACCGCCCGCGCCGATTTCGGCAAGATCGATCGATGGCAGGCGGAGGAGGTAACCGCCACCGCGGTTTAGCCGCGACGCCCAGCTAATCTCGGATCCAACCTCGTACTCCGCGCTGAGCCGCGGCTGGAAATCCTCGACTGCCGCCGCCTTGGCGGTCGTTCCTCCCATGTCGAGACTGATCACCTGGCGCAGATCGAGTTGCCGGGCGAGCCTTGCGGTTGCGACGACGCCGGCTGCCGGCCCGGATTCAATTATCTGCGCGGGGAGTTCGGAGGCTCCGGCCGAATCGACCACGCCGCCGTGTGATTGCATGACGAGCAAGGGAGCCTCGATGTCCACGTCCCGAAGCTTCCCGGTGAGATTTCCCAGATACCCGGTTATCAGCGGCTTGATGAAGGCGTTTATCACCGTCGTGCTCGTGCGGTCGTACTCGCGGATCTGTGGGAGTACGTCAACGGAGAGCGAGATCGCCTCCAGCCGGAAATACTTGGCGAGTATTTTCCCGCATTCGCGCTCGTGCGCCGGGTTCGTATACGAGTTGATGAAGCAGACCGCCACGGACTCGACTCCACTCTTAACCAGGCGTCGGGCCGCGGATTCGCATTCATCTCGATCGAGCGGGGTCAGCACCGCTCCCAGGTGATCAACGCGCTCGGTCACTTCCAGCCTGTTAGCCCTGCGCACCAACGGGGGTGGGCGCCGCCAGGTGAGGTCGTATAGACGGGGATACCTCAGGCGGCCGATTTCGAGCACGTCGCGGAACCCGTTCGTCGTAATGAGTCCGGTCTTGGCCCCGCGGTTCTCCAGGATGGCGTTCGTCGCTACGGTCGTAGCATGGATAACGTCCTTGATATCTGCGGGCGATAGGCCGGCGAGCGCTCGAAGCGCTCCTTCGACGACGGCTTCGGCGTAGTCGGGCAGGCTGGAGGGGACCTTCGCGGTCGAAACGATTTCGCTGCCCCGTAAAACGACGACGTCGGTGAAAGTCCCGCCGACGTCAACGCCGATTCTGAGGTCCGTCTGCCTCATGCAGGCAGCGTGCTCCTATTAGATGCGTGCCCGATCAAAGGGAGTTGGACGACCGCGGCGAGCTCAGGCGGGCACCGGCGCTGCGAGCAGGCGACCTAGGTGTGGGACTCCCTCGCTGTGTCCGAGCGTGCGCAGCGTGAGCCACAAGGCTGCGGAATTGCTTGTGATAACTGGCACTCCGGCGCGTTTCTCCAGGTCTTCCACGATCTCGAACGTCCTCAGATTCGTGCAGCTGAGGAACAGGGCGTCGGACTCGGGCGCAATCGAGTCGAGAGCCGCGCGAACCGTGCGTTCGGTATCCACTTCCGCGATGGAGTAGGCGTCGACGACCCCCATTCCCACTTCGGCCAACACGGAGATTCCGGCGGCGTTCAGAAAGTCGACTTCGAGCGCGTTGAGCTCGCTCGGATAGGGCGTGACCATGGAGATACGCCGAGCGCCTATTGAGCGCAGCGCCTCGCGCACGGCGTCCGACGTCGTGACGACTGGAGCGGCGGCAATGCGAGCGATTGAATCGCGGAGCTCTGCTTCGCCTCGGGTCCCTTCCACGAAACTACTGGCCGTGCACGCGAACACCGCAACGTCCACATGAGCGCTCCCGAGCTCGTCCGCGGCGCGCTCGACGTGGGCCAGCATGGCGATCGAATCCTCCACATTGGCCGACTCATTCCGCATTCTCGTCGCGTGAATGGAGTAGCCCTCCGGGATCGCGGCATTGAACTCGGGTTCGACGACCGTATTCACGGATGGGACCAACAACCCGATCCTGCCTTTGGTTCCATACATGGGGGCCTCCGAGCTCGGATTCGGCCATGACCAGCGGACTCGGGCCGATGCCGTTTCAGATTCGGCGTCTGTGGGCGCATTATACGAGCGGGGAAGGGGCTTCCAAGCGAGAACGGCTGCCGCAAAGGAGCGGATCATGAGTTTGGATCACGACACGCGAATTACGTGGCTCGGTCATGCGGCCTTTCTCATAGTCACGCCTGGTGGAAAGCGATTTATCGTGGATCCCTGGCTCACCGAAAATCCTGCCTGCCCCGATGACATGAAGGACGTCGGCCGCGTTGACGCGATTCTCGTCACCCACGGCCATTTCGATCACAGCGGCGATGCGGTCGGGCTGGCCCAAGCTTCTTCATGTCCGGTGCTTGGCACCGTCGAGCTATGCACCTTGCTTGGATTACGAGGCGTCCAAGACACAATCGGATTCAACCTGGGCGGAACGGTGACCGTTGCTGGTGTGAAGGTGACCATGGTCAAGGCCGAGCACACGTCGAGTTTGGATGGAGAATCAGGCCCGGTCTACGCCGGCGTTCCCGTGGGCTACGTGATCGAGCTGGAGAACAGATTCAAGATCTATCACGCCGGTGACACGGGCCTTTTCGGAGACATGACGCTGATCGGCGAGCTTTACGAGCCAGACCTGGCGTTATTGCCTATAGGCGATCACTACACCATGGGACCGCTGCACGGGGCTAGGGCCTGCCGCATGCTGGGCGTGAGCCATGCGGTCCCCATGCACTTCGGCACCTTTCCCGCGCTCGTCCAATCGGCCGATTCGTTCGTTGAGGCGACTGGCGAGATCGACGGGTTGACGGTTCACGTGCTGGAACCCGGCGAGACTCTCGACTAGAAGCGTAGACCTGACCCCGTCTATTCCGGACGGCGGCCGTGGAGGGCAGATCGAACATGGCGAACGAAGGCTCCTGGCAGCAGCACGGCGTAAGCCTCCGGCGGGACGTGATGGTCCCCATGCGCGACGGAACTCGCCTCGCGACGGACATTTATTTACCGGCCGAGGAAGATGCTCCGGCCCCGGGACGCTGGCCGTTGATTCTGGAGCGAACGCCGTACAACAAATCGAGCCTGGCGAACAACGCGAATGGCCGCTATTTCGCGCGACGCGGCTACGCGGTCGCGGTCCAGGATGTGCGCGGAAGGCACGCTTCGGAGGGGATCTGGTACGCATTCGCGAACGAGGGGCCCGATGGTTTTGACGCCCTTGAATGGTTGGCCGTCCAGGACTGGTGTGATGGAAGCGTAGGCACGATGGGCGGCTCGTACTGCGGCAGCGACCAGAGCGCCCTCGCCTGCCTGAATCCGCCGCACCTCAAAACGATGATCGTCCTCGAAGGCGCGTCGAACTATCACACGTGTTCCATGCGGCATAACGGCGCCTGCGAACTTAGGTTCATGGTTTACGCGTTCCGTATGGCCACCGACAGTCGGGAAGCCCAGGCGGACCCGAGTCTGAAGGCGATTCTCGATGACGCCTACGCAAATGTTGGCGAATGGGTCGCGAAGGCGCCGCTAAGGCCCGGTGAGTCGCCGCTGAGGCTCGTTCCCTCCTATGAACAGTGGCACATCGACGTTTTGACCCACGGCGACTACGACGAATACTGGCAACGTCCCGGATACAGTCCGGAATATTTTCGCGAATCGCATGCCGATGTGCCGACGCTCTATCTGGGCGGCTGGTACGACTCCTACGCCCGCGCCACAACGGAGAATTTCGTCGAGCAAGGGAAGATCCAGAGCGCCCGGCTAAATCTGACCATGGGCCCATGGACCCATGGCTCGACGCCACTCGAACTCAGCTATTCGGGCGACGTCGATTTCGGCCTCGATGCGTCGATGGACGACTACAACGGTTTCCGTCTCCGGTGGTTCGATCGTTTCTTGAAGGATTTGCGGACCGGAATCGATGATGAGCCGCCAGCGAACCTGTTCATGATGGGCGGGGGGTCGGGGCGGAGGAACCTTGATGGGCGGCTGGACCACGGGGGTAGCTGGATGACGGCCGATTCGTGGCCGCCGGCAAACACTTCGTTCCGAAACCTGTACCTGGCTGCGGGCGGCCGGCTCGACTGGGACGTGGCTGGGCAAGCATCGCCGACCGCATACAGCTTCGACCCCGCGAACCCCGTGCCGACCATCGGCGGCAATCTGTCGGCGGGCGAACCGGTTCTATCAGCGGGCGGGTTTGATCAGCGCGGCGATATTAGGTTTTTCGGCTGTCATGACACGCTGCCGCTAGCGTCCCGCCACGACGTGCTCGTGTTCCGGTCGCAGCCCCTCACGTCTGCGCTGCGGATCGTCGGTCCGCTCGAGATTTCTCTATGGGCCGCATCGAGCGCCGTTGACACGGATTTCACCGTAAAGCTCATCGACGAATACCCGCCAAATGACGATTATCCGGACGGTTTCGCGCTGAATCTAACGGACAGCATCATCCGCGCCCGCTACCGGGATTCGAGGGAGACGGCGAAGCTGATGGAGCCCGGAGAGATTTACGAATTCAAGATCGTGATGTATCCCGTCGCCAACCTGTTTGCGTCCGGCCATCGGATCCGACTGGACGTCTCGAGCAGCAACTTCCCCCGGTTCGATGTGAATCCGAACACCGGTGAGCCGCTGGGTCGCCATGCACGGACGGTGGTGGCTCATAATCGGATCCACCACGACGCCGAGCATCCATCCCACATCAGCCTCTGCCTGTTGGACGCCTAACGGACTGGGCTGGGCGCGGCCCCGCCCCGCCCAACTTTGGATCGCTCGATAAACTCAAAGCTGGTGGCGATTCGCACGCGACTGCTAACAACCAATGCTCAGATTGCACGATATTCACATCCAACGTGGAGCGCTTCGCGTTCTTGAAGGCGCCTCGTTATTCGTCGGTCCAGGCGAAAAGGCGGGCTTAGCTGGCGTAAACGGGTCGGGCAAGACCACTCTGCTTCAAATCGTGGCCGGCCATCTCAAGCCGGAGCGGGGCAGCGTGACCAGACCCAAAATTCTGGCGTATCTTCCGCAGGAGCCGAAGCTCGGACGCGAATTCGACGAGCAATCCACGATTCGGGATGTGGCGGTGTCCGGGAGTCCAGTCGCAGTGCTGGCCAAGGATCTGGAGGCTGCCGAACGACGGCTCAACGACGCCGAGGCCGAAGATCTCGATCTCGCGGTCGAGCACTACGGCAGGCTGGAAGAGCGGTACCGGCACGAGGGCGGGTACAGGGTGGAGGCGGACGCGGGGGTGATTCTCAACGGTCTCGGCATGGGGTACCTGGAGATCGACCGCGAGGTCGGGACGCTTTCATCGGGGGAACGCACGCGGCTGGAAATGGCCCGCGTGCTGATGTCCAAAGCCGATCTGCTTCTGCTGGACGAGCCGACCAACCACCTGGATGAGCGGGGCGTGGAGTGGCTCATGGGCTACCTGGCTGAGGTCGACGCAGCGGTCCTACTCGTCTCGCACGACATGCGCCTTCTCGACGGAGCCATTTCACGCGTATTTGAGGTGGATTCCGTCAAGCACCTGGTCAATCAGTACAAAGGCACGTACAGCGAGTACCTCGAGGCGAGCGAGAAGGATAAGGCGACCCAGCGAAATCGCGCGAGCGCCAGCTCGCCGAGATCGCCCGGCTCAAGACTCAGGCGGACCGGTTCAGGGGAAAAACCGAGAAGATGGCGCGGCGCGCGAAGGTCTTCGATCGGCGGGTCGCTCGCATGCGGGCGGGCCTGCCTGATATCTCGCGGGACCCGAAGTCGATCGGCGTCAAGATACCGCCGGCGCCCCGCAGCGGCCGGATGGTGGCGGAGGTGGACGCCCTCAACAAAAGCTTTGGGTCGAATCACGTATTGAAGGATGTTCGCTTCCGACTGGAACGTTCCGAACGGATGGCCGTCATAGGGGTAAACGGCGCCGGCAAAACGACTCTCCTTAAGATCGTCGCCGGCGTAGCAAAAGCCGACTCTGGCGTGGTTGAGCTCGGCTACAACGTCGTGCCGGGGTACTACTCCCAGGAGGTTGAGGACGAGCTTGCGGACCTCACCCCCTTTCAGCAGATCGAGCCGCTTATGGCGGGTGGTGAATCGAAGACTCGGTCCTTTCTTGCCCAATTTCTTCTCTCGGCGGATCACGCCTTCCGCCCGGCGCGGACGCTTTCGGGTGGAGAAAAGGTCCGGCTTGCCCTGGCCAAGCTCATGCTGCGCGGCTCCAACCTGTTCATCCTGGACGAACCGACCAGCAATCTCGACGTCGCATCGAAGCAACGACTTCTGGCGGCGCTGGACGGTTACGGAGGCAGCGTGATCGCGGTATCCCACGACCGCGAATTCGTGAAGGGTTTGAAGCCCGACCACGTGCTTACGATGCCGGGCGCGCGATTCGAGCGATTTGATGCAACACACCTGGAACTAGTGGAAATTGAGTAGCTAGCCGATCGGGAAGCGGCGTGCTGGGTCCGGCCGCGCGGCGCACGCGGGGAGCCCGCCGGAGGGAGTAGGCGGAGCAGGCCGCGCGGACGCTCACTATTCCGAGAAAGTGCCGGCTCGTCCAATCCTTCACCGCGGCAGCGTCACTGCAGGAGCTGGCGGTCGCCGTCCTGAGCGCCGGACCTCATAGTCTTTTCGTACCATTTCCAGCCCCGAACCTACGTATAATTGCCGTCCAGCTTCTTCAAACCAGGCGCTGAACAGGAGGCTCCATCAACGTGCGACGCATCAGTATCGGGTCGATCGAGCCCGGAATGCAGGTCGCAAAGGCAGTCCACGATGATATTGGACGTGTGCTCGTTGCAGCGGACGCAGTACTCACTGTGCGTATGGGTGAATTGCTGGAAGAGCGTGGCATTACTACCTTAATGATCGAAGATGAAGAGTCCGCAGGGATCGAAATCTTTGACGTTGTTACTGATCGAACTCGGAACGTCGCATTGAATGACGTGGCGTGGCTAAACGATGTCGTTAAGAAAACAGGGTCTGGAAAATCCGGGGCCAAAGATGACAAGGAAGACGATTCAGCCGCTGCGGCCGGAAACATGTACCGCGGCGTAGAGAACATCATTGACGAAATCCTCGGCACCGAATTGCTTGAAGGTATGTCGTTAGTGAACGGAACCATTAAATCCGACGTGAACATTTCAATCGACACTGCGGTCGTGGCGGTTGTGATCGGCCAGAAGCTCCGACTTAATCGCCAGTTATTGAACACAATCGCAGCCGGTTCGATGCTGCAGGACGTCGGCCTTTCAAAGATTGATATGTCGTTAGCGAAAAAGAGCGAAGAGAAGATGACCGAGGAGGAGCTAGCCGAGTTCAAGAACCATGCTCAGTCCGGATTCAAGATTGTGCGCTCGCTGTTTCCGAACGATCCGCTGATAGCTCAGATCCCGCTCCAGCATCACGAACGCCAGGACGGCTCGGGCTACCCCCGAGGCCTGCGAGGCACCGGCACAGTGTTGAAGACCGCCGCCGAGCGTACGAGCGGAGAGTACATCACTGTTACTAGCGAAGTCGCTCAGATCGCGAGACGCTTTGCGGAACTCTCTACACCAGGCCCCTGGGGGAATGCAAAACCGCCCGAAACCGCAGTTGCCATCATGGAGGAAGAAGCGGGCGCTTTATGGAACGCCGAGATCGTCAAGCGGTTTTTATTGACAACTGCCCCGTTCCCGGTTGGAACAGATGTCGTGTTCACAGTGGGAAAACTCAAGAGGTTTTGCGGATTTTGCGGAATCGTTAAGGAAGTAAAAGCGCACCATCGCGACAGGCCGGTTGTCCGGATCTTACGCGATCCTCAAGGGCGGCAGACGAAACGTACAGAAATACAACTGTGGAAACATCCGGATATCCAAATCGCTAGCAGGGTCAACTAGGACCGGTCGTAGGTCACGAAAACGGGACCCGTTCTTGCTGGGCAGCCGCACAACGCCGGCGGCCCGTTGAGTACCCTCGCCTCGATCCACATCGACGCCTCAATCCCGAACTTCGCCATCCAGGAGTTCTTCTATCCGAATCTGAAACGGTAGAACCAGCTCCTTACGGAACAGATCGTCTACAAGGATGGCGAACTCGTGGTCCCGAGCCGCCCGGGCATGGGAGCCGAAATCGACGAAGATGCGGACGCGTTGCTGGCCCCTGAGGGCGCAGCCAAGACCACAGGGCGGTTATTTCCCTACAGCTGAGGCCCGCGATCCGTTCCCATCGCCGCGAATCACACGGGCAAGGTGGTGCCGGTAATTGGCGACGCAAGGATGCGATCTCAATTATGGGAATCCTTCTCAGGGATGCCTCGAGGTGACCTCGCTCCAACCGATCCCCGTTTGCCCAGCAGGTACCTCGTCACTGCCAGGCATGTATTGGACCCGTACACGTCATTGACACCGTTCGATTCTCCTGCGCATAATTGACGTCCCTGATCGGGAGCCTCGGGGTGAAGTGTGCCCGGGGGCGTCCGATGATGGGTAATGCACAGAGGCCGAGACGGGGAGTAGTAAGCGAGCCCTCCGCCACCAAGAGAACCGGGGCAAGGTGTGAGCCCGGTTGGCGGATCCGCGGAACTCGCCCCAGAGCCTTCGCCCTGAAGGGATTGCCTGAGTAGGGGCGGACGGTAGCCAGCCGTTATTGGTAATTGAGTGGGCGCGACAGCCGCCAAACAGGGTGGTACCGCGGGCAGAGGCCCGTCCCTGTAGGGCGGCTTTTTTACTTGAGTATTGACTGGACTACGAGTCCGAGGTTGGGCGCGATGAACTTCACGAGAATAGGGAGCCGACAGTCAGGTTTCTTGGGGCGCCCTGGCATCGTCCTTGCAGCTTGGGGAGGGCCGTGCGTACTGGTACTTGGCGGGGAATCGCTCAGCGACTATCCCCGCTAACCAGACCCCAAGGATCACTCAACCCCGCCGATACGGCGGAACCAATCCGGAGCAAAACCAGGCAACATGACCGAGAGAAAAATGAGAAACGGCGGGCAGGTCATATGCGATGTCCTGCTGGAAGAAGGTGTGAGCGCCATCTTCGGCATGCCGGGAGGCGCCAGTCTCCCCTTCTACAACGCGCTCTATGACTATCCACAAATAAAGCACTACCTGTTCCGCAACGAACAGGGCGCCGGCTATGCGGCCGATGGGTACGCACGCGCGCTAAACACGGTGGGCGTCGCGACCGCCACGTCCGGTCCCGGGGCGACGAACCTGGTCACGCCGATCGCCAGTGCGATGATGGATTCGATTCCAGTTGTATTCATTACCGGCCAGGTTGCGACTCCGTTTATCGGGACGGATGCCTTCCAAGAGACGGACATCACCGGTGTGACCATTCCGATCACCAAACAGAACTACCTGGTGAAGGACGTGGACGAGCTTCCGCGCGTCATGAAGGAAGCCTTCTATCTCGCGCAGACGGGTAGGCCGGGCCCGGTGCACGTCGACGTGCCGAAAGATGTCTTTCTGGCTGAGACCGACGCGCCCGTGCCTGAAGTTATAAAGATCCGCGGATACAAACCCGCCGGCGCCGGGCATCGCGGGATGATCAGGCGTGCGGCGGAGCTGATAAACGATGCGGATCGCCCCGTGATTCTCGCGGGACACGGTGTGGCGATCTCGGCGGCGTTCGACGAACTGCGCGAACTGGCCGAAAAGGCCAGGATTCCCGTTATCACGACATTGCACGGCGTCGGCGACTTCCCAGAAACGCACAAACTCTCCTTCGGGATGATAGGCATGCACGGGATGTATTACGCGAACTTGGCAGTGAGCGACTGCGACCTCATCGTGGGGCTTGGTCTGCGGTTCGACGACCGGGTCACGGGCAGGGTTTCGGACTTCGCGCAAAGGGCCAAGATCATTCATGTGGACATCGATCCCGCCGAGATCGAGAAGGTCGTTCCGACGGCCGTCCCGATCGTGGGTGACGTGAAGGCCACGCTGCAGATCCTGAATCCTCTGGTCCATAAGTCCGATCACCCGGAGTGGCTGGGGAAGCTGGATAAGTTGAGATCGGAACATCCGTCCCACGAGCCGCCGGACGATGAGCGGTTCCTGCCTCAACACATGGTTCGCTACATATATGAGGCCACCGAAGGGGCCGCCGCCGTGGTCGCCGACGTGGGTCAGAACCAGATGTGGGCATCGCAGATGTTCTTCTATGACAGGCCGTACACGTTCTTCTCCGCTGGTGGTCTCGGTGGGATGGGTTATGCGCTGCCCGCCGCGACCGGGGTCCAGGTGGCCCGACCGAAGGAAACCGTCTGGTGTGTAACCGGCGATGGCGGATTTCAGATAAATATTCAGGAACTGGCGACCATCGCCGAATACCAAATTCCCGTAAAAATCGGCGTCATGAACAATTCGAACCTTGGAATGATCCGGCAGTGGCAGAAGCGCTTCTACGATGGACGTTACCTGGGCTCCGAACTGAAGAATCCCGACTTCGCCAAGGTTGCCGAGGCCTTCGGGATTAGAGGCATTAGGGCGGAGACCAAGGACGATGCCAAGGACGCCATATCCGAGGCCATGGCAACGGATGGACCGGTGCTTGTGGACTTCATCGTTAACGAACTGGAAGACTGCTATCCCATGGTCGAGCCCGGCTCCAGCCTGGCCGAGACGGTGGAGCGGGGAGCATGAACGGTCAAAGCACCCTGGTTGCGCTCGTTGCCGATAGTCCGGGCGTCCTGACGAAGGTGGCCACCCTGTTTCGCAGGCGCGGATTCAATATCGCCAGTCTCAACGTCGGCCATTCGGAAGAGCCCGGCGTGTCGCGAATGACGATCGTTATCGAAGGCACCGGCGCCGAAATAAAGCACTGCGAGAAGCAGCTTTACAAGCTGGTTGAGGTTCTGAAGGTTCTTGATCTCACCGAAGTCGATCGCGTGGATAAGGAACTTGCGCTGATCAAAGTCGCGGCGCGTGGGGCGGATCGCGCTGAAGTCGTCGGGCTTGCCCAAGCGTTCGATGGCGAGGTCGTCGATGTCAGCAAAGACGCGGTAGTCGTCCAGCTGACAGCCTCTCCTTACACGATCGAACGATTCCTCCGGTTGGCGGGAGACTTCGGTGTGCTGGAGCTTTCCCGCACCGGCGTGGTTACCATGGTGCGCGGGACTTTGGACAAATCTAACGTTCCGGCGAGACGCCCCAGTTCGAATCACAGGGAGTAGCCGCTTGGCGAACATCTACTACGACGCGGACGCCGATCTGAGTGAAATTGAAGGCAAGCGAATCGCCGTGATCGGCTACGGGAGCCAGGGGCATGCCCACGCCTTGAATCTGAAGGACAGTGGCGCGGACGTGGTCGTTGGTCTGCGTGAGGGCAGCTCTTCGCGAAGCCGGGCCGAAGGCGCGGACCTGCTTGTGCTGCCGACGCGGGAAGCCGTCGAGGAATCCGACATCGTGATGATCCTCGTTCCCGACCAAGACGCCGCCGAGGTGTACAAGACCGAAATCGCTCCGAGCCTAGAGCCCGGCAATATGCTCATGTTTGCTCATGGCTTCAACATCCATTACGGGCAGATCGTTCCGCCTGCTGATGTTGACGTGACCATGGTCGCCCCGAAGGGTCCCGGACACATAATCCGCGATCAGTTCGAGGAAGGCGTGGGAGTTCCGGCCCTGTACGCCATCCATCAGGACGCCAGCGGGCGGGCCAAGCAGATCACTTTTGCGTATGCGAAGGCGCTGGGCGCCACCAGGGCCGGGCTCCTGGAAACGACGTTCAAGGACGAGACGGAGACCGACCTCTTCGGCGAGCAGGCCGTCCTTTGCGGTGGTGTATCGAGTCTCGTCAAGGCCGGCTTCGAGACCCTCGTCGACGCCGGTTACGCGGCCGAGCTTGCGTATTTCGAATGCCTGCACGAGCTAAAGCTCATCGTTGATCTGATGTACCAGGGCGGTCTGACGTACATGCGCCACTCAATTAGCGACACGGCCGAGTATGGCGACTACACCGGAGGTCCGCGCGTCATAGGCGAGGAATCGCGCAGGGCAATGCAGGGGCTCCTGCAAGACATCCAAGATGGCAGCTTTGCCCGCGAGTGGATTCTGGAGAATCAGGCTGGCAAGCCGTCGTTCAACGCGATACGCGAACGCGATAGCGCACATCCGATAGAGGAAGTGGGGGCGACGCTGCGCGCGACGATGCCCCACATTGGAAAGCCACGCGAATGAGGAAACTGTTCTCAACTCGATCGTCGAGGCGCCGAACGGGCCTGGACCTCGCGCTTACTCTCCCCTCCCCCCGATAGGGGAGGAGGGGTGGCCCCCGAGGGCCGTCACCTTGATGCGGCGGCCACCAGGCAGGCGATTTCCATTCGAGGAGCATGAAAGTTGAGACAGGTAAGAATATTTGACACGACGCTGCGCGACGGCGAACAGGCCGCCGGTGGTGCGCTGACGCTCGAGGAAAAGATTGACATCGGACGTCAGCTCGAGAAGCTGCGCGTAGACGTGATCGAGGCCGGATTCCCTTCGACGTCGCCGGGCGATTTCACGGCCGTGGAGACGATGGGAAGGGAGCTGCGCGACATCGAGATCGCAGCGCTTTCCGGGTTTCGCGAAGGTCAGCTCGATCGCACCTGGGAGGCTCTGAAGGTCGCGGAGCGGCCGCTGCTGCATACGGTCATCTCCACTTCCGACATCCACATCGAGAAGCAGCTGAAAATCTCGCGGAACGATCTGCTCGAACTCGCGGGCGCGACCGTGAAGTACGCCAGGAAACTCTGTTCGCACGTTGAGTTCTCGGCCATGGACGCAACTCGGAGCGACCGGGATTTCGTATGCGAAGTGTTTTCCGCGGCCATCAAGGCCGGGGCGACCGTAGTAAATATCCCGGACTCGCTCGGGTACGCGATGCCGGCGGAGTTCGCGGAGCTCGTCAGATATTGCATGGAGAACGTCCAAGGCATCGACGAGGTGATCGTGTCGGTCCACTGTCACGACGACCTGGGCGAGGCCGTGGCGAATTCCTTGGCCGGCGTAACCGCGGGCGCATCCCAGATCGAATGCACGATCAACGGTGTCGGGGAGCGGGCCGGAAATGCGTCGCTCGAGGAGATTGTGATGGCCATCCGCACCCGGGCCGACTACTTCCAGGCCGAGACCAGGCTTCGGCATCAAGAGTTATTCAAGACCAGCCGCATGGTGAGCAGCCATATGGGAATGGTCGTGCCGCCGAACAAGGCCGTGGTCGGCGCCAACGCGTTCGCGCACTCGTCGGGATTGCACCAAGACGGAATGCTCAAGGAGCGGACGACCTACGAAATCATGCGTCCCGAGGATGTTGGTCAGGGCAGAAGCAAGATCGTGCTCGGAAAAACGTCCGGTCGGCACGCCTTTCGTAATCACCTCGAGGAGTTGGGAGCCCAGGTCGCGGCGGACGAATTCGAGTCGGTATTCTTGGCCTTCAAGCAGGTTGCCGACCGCAAGAAGGAGGTCACCGATCGGGATATTGAGGCGATACTCCAGGATCAGCTATATCAGGCTTTCGATCAGACCTACGAGCTCGAGATGGTGCAGGTGATGTGCGGGAGCAGCAGCGTCCCGACGGCCACGGTGCGTCTAATCTCCGACGACGGCGAGGTCCTCGAAGACGCCGCCCTCGGCGACGGGCCCATTCACGCCGTCTATCAGGCGATCAACCGGATTATCGACGTTCCAAATGAGCTAACGGAGTTTTCTGTGCAGTCGGTGACAGAGGGGATAGACGCGATGGGCGAGGTGACCATAAAGGTGGAGAGCCGCGGCAGGTCGTTTACCGGACACGGCGCCGACACCGACATCATCGTGGCGAGCGCCAGGGCCTACGTCAATGCCCTCAACCGCCTTCTCAGCGCTCCGGGCGCCGAGGCGCAGGAGGATGCGGACGTAGCGGCGCCCGCTGGATACGGCACGAGGGTTTAGGCGATGGGCCAGACTTTGCTGAGCAAGGTGTGGGACGCCCACACCGTCCGAGAGTTGTCCTCTGGGCAAACGCAGTTATTCATCGGGCTGCATCTCGTCCACGAGGTGACCAGCCCTCAGGCGTTTCAAATGCTGCGTGAGCTGGATCTGTCCGTCAGGTATGCGCACCGTACGTTTGCGACAGTGGATCACATAATCCCGACCGACGACGCGCGGCGGCCTTTCAACGATTCAATGGCGGAGGAGATGTTCGTCCACATCGAACGCAACACGGCCGAGTTCGGGCTGGATTTCTTCGATGAGGCGAGCGGGCGTCAGGGGATCGTTCATGTCGTCGGGCCGGAACTCGGCCTGACGCAGCCGGGTATGACGATTGCCTGCGGCGACAGCCATACCAGCACGCACGGCGCACTCGGCTCGGTGGCGCTGGCCATTGGAACGTCGCAGATCCGCGACCTGCTCGCCAGCGGTTGCGTCGCCGCGGCGCGCCCGAAAGTGCGTCGCATCGAGATCAACGGCGCGCTCAACACGGGCGTATTCGCCAAGGACGTGATCTTGCACATCATCGGAACGCTCGGTGTGCACGGCGGCGTCGCGTACGGCTATGAATACGCTGGCGATGTCATCGACGCATTCTCGATGGAGGAGCGCATGACCGTGTGCAACATGTCGGTTGAGGGCGGAGCCCGCGTGGGTTACGTGAATCCTGACGCGACCACGTACGAGTTCATCCGGGGCCGTGAATTCGCGCCCAGCGGGGACGAGTTCGACCGCGCCGTCACCTGGTGGGAGTCGATAAAGAGCGACCCGGACGCCGATTACGATTCCGTGGTCCAAATAGATGGGGAAGATATCGAGCCCATGGTCACCTGGGGGATCAACCCGGGCCAGGTGCTCGGCGTTGGCCAGTCGCTGCCCCGTCCCGAAGATTTCGAGGGCGCCGATCGGGCGTCGGTTGAGGAGGCTCTGGACTTCATGCAATTCGGGCCGGGCGCGGACATCGCCGGGACGCCGATCGAGGTTGCGTTCGTCGGATCTTGCACGAACGGGCGGATAAGCGATCTGCGTGAAGCGGCCAACGTTGCGCACGGAGGCAAGGTGGCGGCCGGCGTCACGGCGCTTGTGGTGCCGGGATCTCAGCAAGTGCTCAGGCAGGCCGAGGAAGAGGGCTTGCACGAAGTTTTCCTGGAGGCAGGGTTTGAGTGGCGCGGAGCGGGCTGTTCCATGTGCCTGGCCATGAATCCGGACAAGCTGGTTGGCGATCAGATCTGCGCATCGACCAGTAATCGGAACTTCAAGGGACGGCAAGGGAGTCCCACGGGTCGAACGATGCTGATGAGCCCGGCCATGGTCGCCGCGGCAGCCCTTGCGGGCCAGGTCGTCGACGTCCGCGACTTCAACTAACCAGTGATGGGAGTTCAGATGCAGGCCGGTATGGCGATCAATCGGGTCGATGGAACCGCCATTCCGCTTCGTGGGAACGACATCGATACGGATCGCGTCATCCCCGCTCGCTATCTTCGCGCGGTCACTTTCGACGGGCTCGGCGAACATGTATTCAAAGATGACCGAAGGGCGGCTGTCGGCGTCCATCCCTTTGACGATGAGCGTTACGCCGGGGCCAAGATCTTGGTCGTGAATCGAAATTTCGGGTCCGGATCGTCCCGCGAGCACGCCCCACAGGCGCTTCTACGCTGGGGAATCGCGGCAATCGTGGGCGAGAGCTTCGCCGAGATATTCTTCGGGAACTGCTACACCCTGGGAGTCGTGTGCGCGGTGTTGCCAAATAAGGAAATCTATGAGGTCCAAAATATCGTTGAGTCCGACCCCGCCGTAGCCGTTGCGGTGGATGTCGAAGAATGTTCGGTCCGGGCCGGGGACCGAGAGTGGCCCTTCATGATTCCCGAACCCGTTCGCAACGGCTTCGTTAGCGGCCGGTGGGACGCCATAGCCGAGCTTGTGGAGAACGAGGCCGCGGTCCGCGCCGTTCACGACCGGCTGCCGTATCTGCATGGATTCGGTGACGAATAGGCTGGTCCGACTCCAGTTTGACCCGCCCCTGCGGGCGATTTTGCTCTACGAGTCTCTGAGATGAAGGAAAAGCCATGTACAAGATCGCGCTGATTCCCGGCGATGGCACGGGCTCGGAGGTCACGGTGGAGGCGGTGAAGGTTCTGGAGGCGGCGGGCGCGGCCGGCGGCTTCAAGTTTCAACTGACCGAATACGACCTCGGCGGAGAGCGTTACCTACGCACCGGCGAGACCTTGCCCGACGGCGTCCTGGAAGAGCTCTCCTCGATGGACGTGATTTTCCTGGGAGCCATAGGGCATCCGGATGTCACTCCCGGCGTGCTGGAGAAGGGCATATTGCTGCGGATTCGGTTCGAGCTGGACCAGTTCATCAATCTCCGCCCCGTGAAGCTCTATCCGAACGTCGAGACGCCGCTGAGGGACAAAGGCCCTGAGGACATCGACTTCGTCGTCGTCAGGGAGAACACGGAGGGGCTGTACTCGGGGATGGGGGGCGTCCAATATGGCGGGACGCCGTGGGAAGTCTCAACCCAGATCCACATGACGACCTATCGTGGGGCCGAACGAGCGATTCGATATGCCTTCGAGCTGGCGCGCAGCCGTGGCAAGGACAACCAACTGCACATGGTGGGCAAGACGAACGTGCTCACCTACGTTCAGGGCACCTGGTGGCGGGCATTCAACGAAGTTGGGGATGCCGACTACCCGGACATCCGCCGCGAGTATGCTCACGTCGACGCCGCGTCCATGTGGTTCATCAAGAATCCCGAGTGGTTTGACGTGGTGGTGACCGACAATCTTTTCGGCGACATCATCACGGATATCGGGGCAATGATTCAGGGCGGAATGGGAATTGCGGCAGGCGGCAACATCAACCCAGATGGCGTGTCAATGTTCGAGCCGATCGGCGGCTCCGCGCCTAAATACGCTGGCCAGAACGTGATAAACCCACTGGCCGCCATAAGCGCCATGCAGATGCTCATCGCCGATCTGGGAGAAGAAGAATCCGCCCAACGGGTGGAAAGTGCGCTCGTCGGGGCCCTGGAAAGCGGTCGCATCAAATCGATGAGCGCCGGGGCCATGGGAATGTCCACTTCAGAGGTGGGGGATTTCGTAGCCGGTCTCATTTGACGCGGCCGTCCCACATCACCGCAGCCGAAATGTCCGGCCGCGAACACATTGAACTCAGGGAGCGCATTTGAGCGAATTTAGCGTCGCATTTCTGCCCGGAGACGGGGTTGGTCCGGAGGTCGTTAATCAGGCGCGCCGGGTGATGGACGCGGTTGGGGCGCGGTTCGGGCACCGATTCGACGGTCGCGAGGCGCTCGTCGGCGCTTGTTCGGTGGCGAAGCACGGCATCGAATTGACCGACGAGGTCATCGACCTCTGCAAGTCTTCCGACGCCGTCCTGCTGGGCGCTTGTGGGGTGGCGGGGGGCGCGGCCGTGAATGGACGCCATCCCGAGCTCGCCGTATTGACCCTGCGGCAGGAAATGGGGCTCTGGGCCAACATTAGGCCGCTCAAGGTTCGGGCCGAACTTGCGGACGCCTCGCCGGTGAAGCGGACCGTCATCGAAGGCGTGGACCTGGTCGTGTTTCGCGAGCTCACGGGCGGGATCTACTTCGCGGAGCCAAAGGGCCGCCGCCGGACCGACGGCGAGGAGACGGCGTTCGACACCCTTCTTTACCGCGAGCACGAAGTCCGCCGGATCGTGGCCCGGGCCTTTGAGCACGCGCGCATCAGGCGACGCAGCGTTACATCGGTGGACAAGTACAACGTGCTCGAGAGTTCGCGATTCTGGAGAGAGATCGCCGAGGATGTCGCCGCGGGGTTTCCCGACGTCAAGTTCGCGAGCGTTCTTGTCGATGCTTTCGCCATGAGACTGTTGCTGACGCCCAGGGACTTCGACGTAGTGGTGGCGGGCAATTTGTTTGGCGACATCCTCACGGACGAGATGGCGGTGATGGCCGCTTCCCTGGGGATGATGCCATCGGCGAGCCTCGGCGACGGCACTGTTGGACTCTACGAGCCCATACACGGGAGCGCGCCCGACATCGCGGGTCGCGATATAGCGAACCCTATCGGCACGATCCTAAGCGCCGGGATGATGCTGGAACTATCATTCGGTTTGGAGGAAGAAGCCCGAGCGGTTGAGGAGGCCGTCGACGCCGCCCTCGCATCGGGCTATCGAACAAGGGACATCATGGAGGGTAGAACGTCGCTCCGTGTCGGCACGACCGGCATGGGCGACGCTGTTATTGCGGAGTTGACCTCCTAGGCAGCCAAGGGCCGGGGCCTAGGCGGGTTATCCAGCGTCCCAGCCGACTTTACCCATTATCCAGGAGTTCGACGCTCAAATGTCCGACGTGCTTCTCTACGACACGACCCTACGAGATGGTTCCCAAGGTGAGGGAATTTCATTCTCCGCCTCCGACAAATTCAAGATAGCTCGCCGGCTGGACGACTTCGGCATTCATTACATCGAGGGAGGCTTCCCAGGCGCCAATCCGAAGGACGTGGAGTTCTTCCGAAACGCGAGCGAGCATCCTTGGAAAAACGCCAAGATCGTCGCATTCGGCGCCACGCGCAGGAAAAACACCGCCGTCCAAGATGATCAGGCCGTGACGGCGATGGTTGAGAGTGGTGTCTCCGCCTTGGCGCTTGTCGCCAAATTCTCACGCTGGCAGGTCGATAACATTCTCGAAACCAGCCCGG
Organism: Chloroflexota bacterium; assembly: GCA_963663595.2. Taxonomy (GTDB): domain Bacteria; phylum Chloroflexota; class UBA11872; order UBA11872; family VXNJ01. The sequence goes on from CAXXGZ010000003.1 coordinate 2,262,059, forward strand.
ATGAGAACCTGCGCATGATCGGCGATACGGTCGGGTACCTGAAGGATCTGGGCCTAGAGGTGATCGTCGACGGCGAACACTATTTCGACGGATTCGACGCCGACGGCGACTACGTGCTTCAGTGCGTGGATGCGGCAGCGGCCGCGGGCGCCGATTGGATCGTTCCCTGCGACACAAATGGCGGCACATTGCCGGACGATATCCGCGCCGGGATCAAGGCGGCCCTTGAGCGAACGGACGTTCCGATCGGTATCCATACCCACAACGACGCCGATCTGGCCACCGCCGGTTCGCTGGTGGGAGTGGCCGCCGGGGCGACCCAGGTACAGGGCACGATCAACGGGATCGGCGAAAGATGCGGAAACGCCGACCTCTGCGCGGTCGCCGCGAACCTTCAATTGAAGATGGGAATCCAGGTTCTCCCTGAAGGCAGTCTCGCCAGATTGACGGAGCTATCGCACTTCGTGTCCGAGGTCGCGAACCTATCGCCGGATTCAAAGGCGGCGTACGTCGGCCACAGCGCATTCGCCCACAAGGCGGGATACCACGCCAGCGCCACCGCCAAAGAGGAACAGGCCTATCAGCACATCGATCCCGAACTGGTCGGCAATCGTCAACGTATTCTCGTGTCCGAACTCTCAGGTGCGAGCAACATAGTCAGCCGCGGTAGCGAGTTGGGCATTGAACAGTCCCGGGAGGCGGCGGCGGAAACCGCAAGCGCCCTGAAATTGTTGGAGTCACAGGGCTTCCAGTTCGAGGGGGCCGAAGCATCGTTCGAACTGCTTCTCCGGCGCCAGAAACCCGGCTATGTCGCCCCGTTCGAGTTGATTGACTTTCTAACTTTGGTCGAGACGCGCCGTGGCGATATCGCGACATCCGAAGCGATGGTGAAACTGCGCGTCGGCGACGATATCTTCCATACGGCTGCCGACGGGAACGGTCCTGTAAGCGCGCTCGACGCCGGAACGCGAAAGGCGCTGCTCACCGCCTATCCGATCCTCGAATCAGTGCGCCTGGTCGACTACAAAGTGAGGATCATTGACAGCGACTCCGGCACCGACGCCAGCACGCGGGTGCTGATCGAGTCCACAAACGGCGAGCAACACTGGAGCACCGTCGGCAGTTCGACCAACGTTGTGGAGGCGTCGTGGCTGGCGCTGGCCGACAGCTTCGAGTACGCCATTCTGCTGGCAGAGAGCGGGAAGGCGGAAAGCGCCTAGGAGACGGGCTTCAAGGGTTCTGGGCCAGAGAGCAATAAACGTCTCCGGGCCGTCGCAAGCGAGGAAGGATGCTGTATACTCCGCTGTATATGGCATCACTCCGGACCCAGATCTATCTCACTCGCGAACAGCGGCAGCGGCTCGACATGATTGCACGGCGCGAGGGGAAATCACTCGCTGAGTTGATTCGAGCCGCGGTTGATGAATTCCTTTCCGGCGCGGTCCCGGAAGGCGCGAAGGCACTCGACGATTCATTCGGCAGCGCGCCCGGCTTCGAGGTCCCGTCACGAGATGAATGGGATCGTGGCTGACCTCCTGATCGACACCGATGTGTTCATCGATCACCTACGTGGATTCCGGCGGCTGACGCCGACTGGCAACGAAATCGCGTACTCGGTGATTACCCGCGCCGAGCTTTTCGCTGGACGTCGAGCGAACCTGGAAACCATTGAACTGTTGCTCGAGCCCTTTCGGGAGATTGCCGTCGACAGAGACATTGCCGAGCTGGCCGGGCGCCTGCGGCGACGCCACGGGACCAGGATCGCCGACGCTCTGATCGGCGCGACGGCGATCCACCACGATCTCATTCTGACCACACGAAACATCCGCGACTTCCGGGCGCTGCCCGAATTGCGGATAGTCGCACCCGACTAGGCGATTCCGAGTCGCCGGGGGTAACCGGTCGGATGGAACCGGCGCACCTGTTTTCCGGGGGCAGACGTTCCTAAGGGGCGCCGCTTCGAATCGAGAACGCGTCTGCGGGGTTCAGTCGTATCAACCCGTCGATCTCTTTCGCGCCGAATCCGTATTTGGTCAGTGAGGGCGCGAAGGTCTCGATCAGGTAGGCGAACTGACGATCGTCGGTGTGCGGTTCTCGATCCACCAGGTAGCCGCAGACATCCTGTGAAAGCAGGATCCGGCCGCCGAAGCCCGCGTCGAAGACCTTCCGCGTCAAGTCAATGAAAAACGAATCCGGCTCGCCGCCGCCGATCCCGTCGTACTCGATCCAGGCGCCCCGCCGCAGGATTTCCAGATGTGTATCGAAGTTAGATTCCGCATGAGCGTGAACCTGGATGTAGCGGGATGGATCGCCTCCCAAATCTTCGATCATGTCGATCTGATGCAGCGCGTTCGCGCCCACGGGGCTGTGGCACGCGATCGGTGCGCCAGTGGCCATCGAGGCGCGAACCCCGGCTTCTAGGACCTTATCTTCCTGGGGCGTGACGCCTTCGTCCGTGACCGCCAGTTTGATGAACCCCGCCCGACGATCGGTTCCATCCATTCCGTCGACTAGGTGCCGAGTCATCCAATCGGCCAGATCGGAAACCGAGGCGTCAAGTGCCCACGGCGGTTGGAACGCCTCCTTGTACAGCCCGGTCGGTACGACCGCTGCCAGGCCCGCCGCCTGGCACGCCGAGTGCACGGCTTCGACATTTTGACCGACGTACGGCGGAGTACATTCCATCAGCACGCTGGCGCCGGCCGCTTTCGCCCGTACCAGCTTCGGAAGCACGGCGTCATGGATTACGTCTGCGGATACCTTCCGGTCGCCGCCTTCGCTCAACGGGAGCAAGTCTGTGTGGATGTGTTCGTGGGGGAGTATCGAGCCGTCCGCCGGCGTGGCCAATTCGCCCGATGTGGTCCGAATCAAGGTCGGGGTCCTAGGGACGGATGCCCGCGCTCGCGTGGGGTCAGGTCGCGCCCCGCACCCTCGCACGAGCCCGGGACCGGTTCCAGATCATTGGCGCGAACCATGCGAGTGGAGCGCCCACCAAGATAGGCACGGCCGCGCCGGCGGCGTCGGCAAGGAAATGGTTGCCCGTGGCCATGATCACGAAGATCGAGAGCGGGATATACAAGCATGCAAGAACGCGCCTCCACCAGGACCGGAGGAGCGCGGCAAATCCGATGCTGGCGATGATTGCGTAGACGATGTGTACGCTTGGCATGGCCGCGACGGCATTCCTCAGCTGATCAGCCCCCATCTCGTAGCTCACAGGTCCGTATTCGACCATCGAGTCTACGATGCCCAGCTCGGGAACATCGCTCGGGGGCGCCACTGGATATGCCACGAACATGACGAAACTCACGAGGCTGGATGCGTAGAAGAGATTGCGCGCGAAGGGAAATGCGGTTGGGCGGCGATGGTACGCCCACCATAGAAATCCCAGGACGGCCAGGAAGTGCGGAACTACATAAAGGAGATTGAACAGGACGGCCACGGCCGCGTGCCCCGTTATTAAATCCTGAGCCGCTCTCTCCACGAGCCAGCCGGATCGGCGTTCCCAGTCGGCGAGGTCTCGGGCGTTCCGAAGCGCTTCGTCGACTGCGCCGGTGGACCGGATCCGCGTCAGGAGATATATCAGGTAAAGCGCGGCCAGGAATCCGAATTCACGAAGCCCATTCTTTCTCGTACGGGCTGAATTGGCCAACCTAATAGCGGGCCGGATCAAAACCTCAAGGGGCTAGATTCGCTCGTGTTTGATGCCTTCGCGGTGCTGGATGGTCTTCACTGCGTCCTGAACCCGCGGTCCTCCGTGAGGGGGCGCCGGGCCGTTTCTCGTGTCGAAGGCAATATTATTGAACGGACCAGAAGGCTTGTATCCGTCGCTGTGGAATCCGTGTGTTGCGCCTGGCATAACCCGAACGTTCGCGACCGACGGCCCGTCGGGGCAGCTATCCCGGCCTCTAGGAGTCGGCTGGCTCGACTCCGTGTCCCACGCCCGTCGGCCGGGGTGGCAACGGACGAGGCTTCCAGCGCAGCATTCCCTCTTTCTTGATCTTCCGCTGCAGGAGCATCACCGCGTCTATCAGCGCTTCCGGCCTTGGCGGGCATCCCGGAACGTGGATATCAACAGGAACGATCCGATCCACGCCTTGCAGTGTGCTGTAGGTTCGAAACGGCCCGCCAGCGATGGTGCAGATTCCCATGGCGATCACCCACTTCGGGTCCGGCATCTGCTCGTACAGTCGCCGCACGACCGGCGCCATCTTGTTGGTGACGGTGCCCGCCACGACCATCACGTCCGACTGACGCGGCGACGAGCGGAGGATCACCCCAAATCGGTCCATGTCGTACATGGGCGCGGCGGAGGACATGTATTCGATGGCACAGCACGCGAGTCCAAACGTCATCGGCCAGAGTGAGTTCGCCTGCCCCCAGCTGAAGAGCTTGTCGATCGTGGTGGTGAGTATGTCGAGCGCGCCGGTTTTCTCGGCCGCCTTTACGATCGGCGGGCTGCCCCAGTTAGGATCGGTGCTCAAAGTGACAATCTCTCGCGTCTGCTTTACCAAATGACGGGAAATGTTAACACCCGCCGGGCCATGCTTATAGGTGATCCGACGTTCACGGCATGGCCCAATCGCGCCGCCGGGCCTCCTCCCGAACGCAATTAAAGGCCGGGTCGAATCGCAAGCAGCGTTTGGGACGGGAACCGATCTTCCTAGATTACGGGACGCCGTCTGACTTAGGCTTGTCATATGGCATCCGATATGGCTCCGGACACCCCGGCTCCCGCGCTGGAAGGCGTTGGCGACGCGATAGCAGTGGCCAGCGGCAAGGGTGGAGTCGGTAAGAGCACGCTCGCGGTCAATCTGTCGGTGGCACTTGGGATTCTTGGCCGGTCGGTCGGGCTGCTGGACGCGGATGTCTACGGTCCAAATGTCCCGATCATGCTTGGAGCCAAGGGCGACGTCGCTACCTTGGACGGCCGGATCGAACCGCTCACCGCACACGGCATCAGGCTAATGTCGCTGGGATTCATGCTGGAAGAGGGAACTCCGGTGATCTGGCGCGGACCTATGATCGCCGGCGCGTTGAAGCAGCTTGTAAACGATGTCGCTTGGGGCAAGCTCGACTACTTGATGCTGGATCTGCCGCCCGGTACGGGTGACGCGAGCCTGAGCCTGGCGCAGATGTTGCCGCTGAGCGGCGCCGTTATCGTGTCCACTCCCCAGGAAGTGGCGTTGCAGGACGTCAGACGAAGCATCGGTATGTTCGAAAGGCTCAGCGTGCCGATTCTCGGGATCGTGGAAAACATGTCCTACTACATTCACCCGGGATCCGGCGAGCGGATCGAGATCTTCGGCCATGGCGGGGCTCGAAAGGCAGCGGACGAGCTGGGCATAACCTTCCTTGGGGAGATCCCGCTAGACCCTGCGATCCGGGAAAGCGGAGATAACGGGACGCCGGTGAGTTCGATGGGAGGCACCCCATTGGCCGAAGCGTTCGCCGACATAGCCAAGAAACTCGAAGCGGTAGTCGGAGTCAAGTCCGACGAACCCGACGACGATCTGCCTATGCTGTAGACGGCTCACGGGCCGTCGGCAAGCCGCCTCAGACCGCTCTCCAGGATTCGCTCGTGGTCGAACGCCAGCGTCGTCGGCAGCTGATCGATCGGAAACCACCGCGGCTCGGCGGCGTCGTCACCTGCCCGGGGGGCTGGATCTGAGTCCAGGATCGCCAAAAAGGCCACGCTGATCGCTCTTCCCCGGGGATCGCGATTCGGATCGCCGAAGGCGCCGATCTGAATGACCTCGCCAATTCGCAGGCCCGTTTCCTCGAGCAATTCGCGCCGGGCCGCGTCATCGAGGTCCTCATCGATATCGACGAAGCCCCCGGGCAGCGCCCAGGATCCGGCGAAAGGTTCGTGACCGCGCCGTATCAACAGAACCGATTTGGCATCGCCGATCTGCGCGACGACAACCGCGTCCACGGTGACGAAATAGCGCTCAGGAACGGGCATTGGTGAGTCCCTGCGGCGGAAGGCGGCATCGATCCAACGCGGTGACGGTTATTCGCCTGCGGCCTTGGTTTCCGGGTCGCGCTGACGGGTGATGAATCGGATCACAATGAAGCCGGCCACCAGCAACGCGACAAAAGCCAGTGCCAGGATATCCAGGTATTGCTCGATCGCCGTCTGGAGGGCGTCGCCGAACACGGTGATGAGCCCCGCCACGAGGAAGAAGCGCCCCGCCCGACCGGCCAGCGATGCCAGCATGAATCGCCTCAGATCGAGGCGGAACACGCCGGCCCCAATGGCGAATACCTTGTACGGGATTGGCGTGAATGCGGCGATCGCCACGGCCCAGACATCCCGCTCCTGATACTGCCTCTCCACGAAACGGATCTTTCGCTGATCGAACATGCGTTCCAGCAGCGGACGTCCGCCCTTCAGTCCTATGTAGTAGCCCAGCAGTGCGCCGAGAAGCGATCCGATCGTTGTGATCGCGGCGAATCCGAATGCGAATGAAATGTTTGCCGAGCCGAGCACGATGAGGAGGGCGTCGGGCGGTATGGGGAAGAAACTTGATTCGGCAAATGAAATCAGGAAAAGGGCTAAGCCAGCAAAGGGCGATTCGCCCCAGCCGATGACCCATTCCGCCAGGTTGTGGATGATCTCCAAGCAAGGCCTCGCATGCTGCTTCCGCGGGTCCGCCGCGCGCGCAGCCGTCGTGCGTGAATGTGGATGGTATCCGTATCGTCTGGCGGCGACGGCAACCGCGACCCTGAGATTCTACGGCAAGGTGAGGCGTTGCCGGCCTTGATGAGCTGCGCTTCTGAATTCCCGCACGATCTGGGTGCGCAGTGGGGCGCATCGACCCGCTCATTGATGATGCCCACGCTATTCGGCGGTGTTGAAGCTCCAGGTCTTTGTGAATGCCACCCCGTCGACGGAGCCGATGACGGTGGCCGTGTAGCGAGTGCCGCGATCTAACGGCCGGGCCGGAGTCACACCGATCGACTTGCGCCAACCGCTCTCAACGACCACGACCTCGACCGGCTGCCCGTCGGCCCTCGTGAGCGACGCGGGACCCCAGTCGACGTTCTGGCGCAATAAGAAGCTGACGGTAAGTGGCGACCCCACGGGCCGGGGAAGACCCGGGACGGGATCAGGCGACTCGTAGGCATGCCATAGGCGCGGCACGTCGAGCTGTCCCTGTCCGGGATAGGTTGAAGGAAGCGCTACGCCTGGATCGTGCGACGGATCCAGGCCAATGTCGATGACGGTGATCTCATGTCCGTCTCCGCTCGCAATCCCGTATCCCACCGCCACGCTGCTCGGGTGAACGAGTGAAAACCGGTGATACACGGTTGCCATGAACAGATCCACGTTCTGGGCCGCGTCCACGCTGAAATTGATGTCTTCGTCAATCCAGTTTCCGGGATATCCCGCCGCCTTCGCGCGGTCGTAGATCGATCTACCGGTGAAGCCGGGCAATCCCGGATCTTGGCGATGGACCCCGATCGCGGCCATCGATGGATGGTCCGCGTATCGAACGTAGTACTCCGCATGACTCTGGGCCGCGCGCATGAGTTCGGGGCTTTTGAAGATGCTTGGAAGCCCCGCGACGGCTCGCCATTGGTTGATCCTGTCGATGACCCCGTCGCCCGTGAGCGCCACAGCCCGAGGTCCCGCACTCGCCGGGGCCTGCTCGAGTTCGCGCACCGAATCTGGGAATAATCCGGCTTGGACCGCGAGATAGCCCCCGTTTGCCACGACGACGTCACCCGCTTCGGCGAACTCCGTCTTGACCTTCCAGAGCTGCAGCGCACCGCGTTGCAGGCGGATCGTTTCCATCCCACCGTAGTCGACGACTCCAGACGTGGGGAGGCCGTATATGCGGAGCGGGTCGCTTGCGGATTCGTACATCTTGCGGAGTTCGACCGCTGAACCGAAAAGCGACAGCCGGGTTCGCACAATCTCCGGCCAGGACAGATGGCCGTCGTCGGTCATCAGATGCGGAGGCACGAGCCGTTCCTCGAGCCAGGCGTCCCGCCCGTACAGGTTTAGCTCATCCAGGATGTTTACGAACTCGACTCGCTCCGTTCCGGGATGCCATTGCAAAACCGCCTTCTGCATCACCTGCGTGGTCAAGCCGTCCCGTACGAACCTTCGCGTCAGCGGGTATCCGATTCGGAGAAGTGCACCCTCGCGCTGGTAGACAGTCCAAAACGGGATCCCATCGTCGTCAGTTACCGAATAACCTGCTCCCGAAGTCTCGCTACCGGTGGCCGTTTGCGTGAAGAAGTGGCCGTTAGGAATGTCGTAGTCGGGAGCAAGCGACTCCGCCAGCGCCTCGCGGTCGCTAGGGGTCCCAACTAGTACGGCGAAGGCCGCGATACCTGCGATCAGCAATTTTGCAGCGTTTTGAAGCAACATGCCGTGATTGTAGACGCCGTTTTGAGCGAATGAGGTCGATGGACGGGTCTAGTTTTCCACAGCGTTCGTTATCACCTCAATCGTCGGACGGCCCGGTTCATCCAGCCGAATCGCCACCACGTCGATGCGCCACTGGGCATCGGAGTCGCCCTTTTCGGCCAGATAGTTCATCCCCAGAGCAACCAGCCGCCTGGCCTTCTGAGGCGTAACGGCGTCTTGCGGATCTCCGTATGTCCCCGACGAACGCGTCTTGACCTCCACGATGACCGTCTCATCGTCCTGCTTGGCGACGATGTCGATTTCGCCGAGCCGGCAGCGGTAGTTGCGCTCGATTATCTGATAGCCCCGCTTTCGGAGTTCCTTCTCCGCGATAGCCTCGCCGTAGCTGCCCAGGTCCTGGAGGTCGGAATCGGGGGACCGCAGCCGGTCGCTAATCCAACGCAGCCATGCCTTCGCCACGCAGCAAACTCTCCTTGATGGGCCTGAACGTCTTGCGGTGAATCGGACACGGGCCAATCCGCTTCAATCCGGCTCGGTGTTGCGGGGTTCCGTACCCCATGTTCGTCTCGAACCCATAGCCAGGATATCTGGCAGATCTCCGAATCATGTCGCGGTCGCGACTTACCTTGGCGCAGATCGATGCGGCGGCGACGCTCAGGCAGAGCCGGTCGGCATGATCGAATGCGAGGTGATTCGCCGAATACTCCGATGTGGCGGGCAACTGCAGGGAATCGACCAAGACAAAATCCGGCCGCATTGGCAGGCCGTCGAGAGCCTGGAGCATGGCCTCTCGCGTGGCCTCAACAATACCCACGCCATCGACGATCCTGGCCTCGATCCGTGCGACCGAAACGGCAATGGCGTTGCGGTCGATCTTCGCGAACAGCCGCTCCCTAGAAGCTCGGGACAGCAGTTTGGAGTCCCTCACTCCCTCCAGCGGGCTGGGGTTGGTGAAGGCCCCGGAATCCAGCATCACCGCTGCGGCATAGACCGGTCCGGCCCAACACCCGCGCCCCGCTTCGTCGACGCCGACGATGTAGCGGGCACCCGACGCGATGATCTTGCGTTCGGTCGCGGGGTCTGGAATCTGGGCAGGTTTGGTTTTCCTACGACCTGCCATTGGACCGGAGAGCTTCTAGCGCCGGCGGCGCTCTTTTACGCGCGCGGCGCGTCCGACGCGGTCTCTCAGGTAGTAAAGCTTGGCGCGACGCACCCGTCCTCGTCGCACGACTTCAATCTTCTGAACGAGCGGAGAGTGCAAGGGGAAGCAGCGCTCGACGCCCACTCCATGGGACACGCGCCTGACGGTATAGGTTTCGTGAATGCCGGATCCGCGGCGCTTTATGACTATGCCCTCGAATACCTGAATGCGCTCGCGCTCTCCCTCCCGAACCCTTACGTGTACCTTCACGGTGTCTCCAGGGCCGAATTCAGGAATGTCCTGCTTGAGGTAGTCCTTGGTTAATTCGTCGATTAACGTGGACAAGAATGGTCTCCTGAATTTCCAGAGGTGTCGGTCTGTCGATGCCACCACGAACCGCGCACAATGATCGTGGGCATCGTGACGACCGAAAATTCTATCACCCGGGCGACTCTGGCAGGCAAAATCTCGAGTTTATAATCAATGTTCTATTCTTGGACCAGGCGTAACTGACTCCTATGATCACAAGACGCGGTCTCCTGAAGGTTTCGACCGTCGGCGCCGGAACGATATTTCTCGGCGGCCTCGCGGGCGTCGCGGCGGCGGCCGGAACGTTCCAGGTTCGACATTCGCAGCGGTTCTTCCCTGGGGTGTCCGTTGGCCGAGTGGCCCTTTCCGGCCTGGATTGGGACGCGGCGGTTGCGGCGCTCGAGTCTCGGTGGGGTCCTTTTCTCGAAAATCCGCTCATCGTCAAGGCCGGAGAACACGAATGGCGCCCGTCTGGCGAGGAAATCGGCGTCCACGTCGATTTCATGACACCACTGCGCGAAGCGTACTCGTGGGGTCGCGACGGCGGTCTGACCGCGCGGACGATCGATCAGATCGCAACCGCGCGCGCCCCCCGCGACTGGCCGGTCGTAACGTCGTTCGACCGATCGAAGTACGCGGAATTCGTGCGTGCGGTATTGACCGCGATCATTCGTGCGCCCGTGCAGGCGTCGTTAGCCATCGAAGGTTCGGGGAGTCGGCGCCGATTCGTCGTCGATCCGTCGATCGAAGGGCTGTCACTAGTGAGGACTGACGAGCTGAAATCCTTCGAGCCCGATTTCAAAGGACGTCGGGCCCAGTTGATCGAGTTGGAGCCTTCCCAGGTGCCGCCGACGTTAAAAACCCAGGCGATGCTCGACACGGTCGCAAAGGCTGAAAGCATGACGTCCGGGCGGATTTCCGTGTACGGAAAAGGACGCTCGTGGATGGTTGACCGGGACGCGTTCAAGAGCAGGTTGAAACTGCAGGCAACGGCGGATGGCCCGGTGCCCGTTATTGATGTGAGGAATTCCGATTTTGCGCCGCTGATTCGTCAGATCGCATCCGACTTGAATCGCGGCCCTGTGGAGCCCAAGATCAAATTCAACGCCGAGTCGAACAAGTTTGACTTCCTGTCGGCGCCGGTGACCGGGGAGACCGTCGACGGTCCGGAGCTTCGCAGGCGAATCCTGAGCGCGCTGCGCGACACGAAGCCGTCGGTGTCGATTCCTATCAAGACGGTTGAACCGAGTCTCGTGTCGGCGACCCCTGCGTCGCTGGGACTCAATTGGACCTTTGGAATCGGCGAATCGAATTTCCAGGGCTCGACCGAAAACCGAATTCACAATATCGATGTCGGTTCAGGCAAACTCGACGGCGAAGTCATCGAGCCGGGCCAGACCTTCGACTTCAATGAAAGTCTCGGGTCGATCGACTACGAGACCGGATTCGTCGATGGGTTGATCATCATCAACAATCGGACGATCCCTGGCATCGGTGGAGGCATCTGTCAGGTCTCGACGACCATGTTCCGCGCGGCGTTTCTATCTGGGCTTCCCGTGACCGAACGTTGGCAGCATGTATACCGGGTGAGCTACTACGAGCTTGGGCGAGGCAATCCTCCGGGATTCGACGCCTCGATCTACCAGCCCGTTCTTAACTTGAAATTCGTTAACGACACTAATAATTTCCTGATGATTCGAACGGACTTCGATCGCGACAAGGCGCGGCTTCGGTTCCGCATCATGGGGCGGGGACCGCGGCGATTGGTCAAGGTGTCGTCCTGGCGCGGCGTGGCGGTCCGTCCACCACCTCCGCGCATTGTGGCGAACGCGGAATTGGGACCGGGCGAGAAAATCCAGACTGACTACTCGGTCTGGGGCATGAATGCCGGGATTGGGCGAGAGGTATGGGCGGACCAAAAACTGCTGTTTGAGGATCGGTTCGATTCTTCATTCAGAGCATGGTCCGCCCGGTGGGAAGTGGGTCCTGATTCGAAGGGCAATCTGGATACAACGGGCATAGAAGGGGCTGGGGAACCCGCTGCGGCAGAAGAGTAAGCGCGTCATTTGATCTTGAGAATCGTCGGCCTGCCGGTCCAAGTGGAAAGGGAGGCCGAACTTCAGAGTGCATTCGACGACGCCTATCCTCGAATACGCGAATTGCCCGGCTGCGCGCATCTCGCCCTGGTCCGTGACGCCATCGACGGGCTCGAATACCTGACTCTCAGCCTTTGGACATCCCACGAAGCGCTGGACGAATACAGAAAAAGCTCACTGTTCGCTTCGATCTGGCCCAGGATCCGGTCGACGCTGCGGGCGGAACCGTGGGCCCGATCCTATGAAATCGCCGCGGGAGATGGACCCTGGGGGGCTGAATCGGAAAAAGGGCGCTAGTCTTCCGACTTTTCACCGAGCCGCGGACCGCCGGACTCGAACATCGCACGCAACACGATGGTCAACCGGTCGAGATAGTCGCCGCAGAGGTCGCGTGCGGGCCGGGGATCGGTAGCGCGGCCCGACTGGCCTCCGAGGGTCGGACCGTCGGAGCTCCTGATGACGGTTGAGGCGATTACAATCTCTCCGCCCTCATTCGACCAAAGAAGGCCGTTTCGGAACCGCGCACGCCAGTCATAGGCCCGCGCTTCATCAATCCACGAACGCTGTTTTTTGAGCGTGCCCTGCGCACCCAGATCGATGATTGCGAAGCGGGCTGAGAACTCGTCGCTGGTCAAGCTTGGACGCATGCGGCGAGGGAGCATCATCTCAAATACATCGGCGAGCCAGAGAGCGGTGGAATCGAGCGACGTGGCCACGTGATGGAAGAAAGCGCTGGCGCTGATGGAAACTTCGAGCGAGTCGGCGGGCTTCAATTCCAGCAGGACGTCGGCAAAATGCGAGGCGTGCAGATAGCTGGCTATGGCTGATGAGGCTTTTTCGGCGTCGGTATCCCGGTCTGACTCGCGATAGTAGCCGTAGATGGCCCTGCCTACCTCGGGGTCGTAGGCGCGGGGAACGTCGCTCACGTCCACCAGCGGTGCGAATAGGTCCCACGCCTTGGGCTTTGCCTTGAAGTAGGTCTCGCTCAGGGCCATCCGTAACCCTAGCAAACAGCGGAGCGGAGCATTTCCGCCCTTCCGCCTCCCCTTGACAGATACCGCGCTAGACTCATATACACATAGTAGACATGCAGGTTGACAAAGGCTGCGAAAGAGTAGAGTAGCCAGCCGGAAAACGATCAAAGCGAGCCGGTGAGGGTGTGAGACCGGTGATCGATCGCTGGTGAAGTGCGCTCCGGAGCCGCACGCCGAAGTTAGATCAGTAGGCCGTGCCGGAAGGTTCCCGTTATAGAACCAGAGCATGATGGTGCTCGTTGAGGCCGGATTCGCAAGGATTCGGCGAACCGAGGTGGAACCGCGGTCGCCTGACCCGCCCTTGGACCGAGGGCGGTTTCTTACGTTAAAGGCTGAAACTTGAGCACTAAGCAGAAGGCTGATTCGGCGCGATCGGACGGTCCATCGAACGGCGAACTCGGGCTAGGGGCACCCTCGGCGCGGCGAATCCTGAAGCGGCGGTTCCAATGGCCCGACGATATCCAGGTCGTCTTCGACAAGGATCCGGCGGCGAAGAACATCCTGGAGGTCTTCCTCTATCAGGGCCTTCATGCCGTCGTGCTGCATCGACTGGCACATCGACTCCACGTTGCGGGCCTCCCGGTGATCCCGCGGCTGATCTCGCAGCTCGCCCGGCTGCTTACCGGCGGGATAGAGATCCATCCAGGGGCGACGATCGGTAGAAGATTCTTCATCGATCATGGATCCGGCGTGGTCATCGGGGAGACCACGGAAATCGGCGACGACGTGATGCTTTATCACCAGGTAACACTCGGTGCCACCGGCTGGTGGAAGGACCTCAACAACGGAAGGGCGCGACGGCATCCGAAGATTGAGGATCGCGTCACGATAGGGGTTGGCGCCAGCGTGCTTGGTCCGGTGACGATCGGCGGCGACTCGAAGATCGGCGCTATGTGCCTCGTGCTGGAAGATGTGCCGCCGAAATCGGTTGTAATAGCTCGTCCGGGTTCATTTCTGGTGCGTGAAGGCAAGCGCGTCAAAGACGTGCGGCTGCAGGAAAGCGAGGTCCCGTCGGGTTATCGAGGGACCGACTATCGGATATAGCGCGTCTGGGTCGGCGTGTTTCACACTAGGCCCGAAATGCCGCCGTCATGCCGACTTCACCATGTTGCGCCCTTCTCTTTTGGCGGTATACAACGCGTCGTCGGCTCCCTTGAGTAGTTCGTCGGGCGTCTTGGCATGATCGGGCATCGTCGCCACGCCCACCGAAACGCGCAGGCTGCCTAAGTCCCTTCCACCGAAGACCAGGGAAGTCTCTGCGACATCGGCCCTTATGTTTTCACCTACCAGCATCGCGCCGCTTGAACCGGTTCCCGGCAGAACCACCGTGAATTCCTCCCCTCCGTACCTCGCTGCAAGGTCACTCGCGCGAACGTGCTTCTCGAGTATGCGCGCCAGGATCCTGAGAACGTGGTCACCCGCGGCGTGTCCGTGGTTATTGTTGAAGTCGCGGAAATGATCTATATCCAACATCAGGGCCGATACGGGCTTCTTGTCTCGCCGCGCCGCCGCCACCTGGTTGGCGAGAAATTCGACCAGGAATCGATAATTAAAGAGCCCGGTCATTGGATCACGCACGGCCTGCTCCTTAGTTGCCTGCAGGAGGCGGGCATTCGAGAGCGCAAGACCAAGCTGAGAACCTAGCGCTGAAAGGACCTCCATCTCGTCCTCGGCGAAGGATCGACGCGAAGTTCTCGCGACGTGAATGGCCCCCAGTGCCTCGCTAGTCCCCGCAATCGGCACGCAGGCAAACGTGGCGGCGATGTCCTCGCTCTTTCGGTATGGGCGTCCCACAGGCCATCGTTGCCCAATCCCAGGTAGACGCCGCCTCGGCTGATCGCCCGGCATCCCTGCGCGCTGTCGCACTCCTCGGTCGCGATCAACTTCTCCAAGGTTTCGACACCGTCCCCGCGGCCGCCAAACACTTGGGTTACGTTCAATCTGCCACTACTAACGTCAAGTGATGTCATATAGCCGCCCTCCTCCGGAAAGAGCCTCTTGAGCGCGGTTATTGCGGCCTGTCTGGCGTTGGTCTCGTCCCCGAGCGATGCCGCTATGCTCCCAAAGTCGGCGAGTGCCGACATCAGCCTGGCGCGTTCGGCTTCGGTTTCGTACATGAGCGCGGTGTCCGCGGCCCTCGACACGTCGTGCATCAGTGCCTTAGTTAGCATGGGATCAGGAGTGACGTCGTCCGATCCGCTGCCGGCGGCGAGAAGCGCGCCATCCAACACGCCGGCCTTGAACGGAGCAATCCATACCCAATCCGAGCCCGCGGCGAGCAACGAGTCTCCGGCGAATCGCCGCTCGCGCAAATCGACGATCACCGTACGTCCGCTCCTGACAATGGAGTCGAGCACTTTTGGATCGATGAGCCCTACGACCCCGTTTCCGAGGATTTCGGCGCTGGTCCGCCAATCGGCGGCGATATCGAACTCCTCGTTTTCGCTTCGGCGGATGACCGCCAGAGCTTGGGGCGCCCTGACGAGTTCCGCGAACTGACGAACCCCCCGATCCAGCACATCGTTCAAGCTGAGGCGGTCGGTGAATTCCCGATTGATAGCTTCGAGAAATTCGGTGCGGACGGTGGCCTCGGCGGCTCGCCGCCGCCAAGACACAGCTTCGCTAATCATCGCCAGCAAACCCAAGGTTGAGAATGCGATTCCGATGGGCGCGAAAACTGATCCCCGCCCGAGGAGCATTAGTGCGAATCCTGATGCCGCCGCGGCGGTGGCGAGGGCAAGGATCCGGATTTCAAGGACGTGGGCGAGGCGCGATCCGAGGCGGTTTGGTGCTCGCATGACTTCCGCCGGTATGAACCTGACCCCTTACAGAAGAAATATAACTCGCCGACGACGTGCGGCCCGTATCTATAATCCACCAACGCTCAGGCACACCGATTAAGGACATGCTTTACATGCTTATGTCCCGTCTGCTGGGACGAACGCTCCGGGAAGCTCCTGCCCGCGCGACAACACCCAGCCATCGTTTGCTTCTGCGCGCGGCGATGATCCATCAGCTCGGCGCCGGAATCTATAGCTATCTCCCTTTGGCTTGGCGATCTCTCTCGAAGATAGAGGCGATCGTCGCTGAAGAAATGGATCGTGTGGACGGCCAGCGAATCGGCATGCCGGTGGTCCATCCGGCCGATCTGTGGCAGAAAAGCGGACGTTGGGACTCTATTGGACGTGAGATGGTCCGTTTTCGCGATCGGGATGACCGCGACATGCTCCTGGCGTTGACGCACGAGGAGGTGGTGACCGATCTGGTGGCACACCACATCAGTTCGTATCGCGACCTGCCGAAGATGGTCTACCAGCTTCAGACCAAATTCCGCGATGAGCCACGGTCGCGGGGCGGGCTAATCCGGGTGCGCGAATTCGTGATGAAGGATGCCTACAGTTTCCACGCCTCCGAGGACGACCTTGAAGACTTCTACGAGCGAATGGTTCGTGGGTATGTGAGGATCTTTCGACGTTGCGGCCTCGAGCCGCTGGTCGTGGAGGGCGACGTAGGGATGATGGGTGGCTCTAAAGCGCATGAGTTCATGCTTGTCACCGACACGGGGGAGGACACTCTCATCATATGCAGCGGCTGCGACTACGCCGCCAACAGCGATGTCGCCACCGGAGCTCTGCCCGATCCCGAACCGGAAGCGGAAAGGGCGCTTGAAAAGGTTGCGACTCCGGGTCAAACCACCATCGAGGGCGTCGCCGGGTATCTTGACGTACCGAAATGCAAGACCCTCAAGGCGGTCTTCTATCAGGCTGGCGGCGAGATCGTGTTCGTTGCCATCCGCGGCGATCTGGACGTCAACGAGCAGAAGCTCTCCGCAGCACTGGGAATCGCCGATCTCGAACCGGCCTCGGACCAGGAACTCGATCGTGCCAATATAGTCGTCGGTTATGCGTCGCCCATTGGCATTGAGAACGCCAAAGTCGTCGTGGACCGTAGCGTTCTGGCGGCGTCGAACTTGATCGCCGGAGCCAACGAAGAGGGCTACCACCTGCGAAACGTTAACTACGGGCGCGATTTCCAGGCGGATATCGTGGCCGACATCGCGGTAGCCCGCGCCGGCGATCCGTGCCCAAACTGCGGAGAGCCGTTGACTCAAACTCGCGGCATAGAGATGGGCAATACATTCAAGCTCGGCACCGACTTCGCGGAAAAGTTGGGAGCTACGTTTGTCGATCGGGATGGAATTCAGAAGCCGGCAATCATGGCCAGCTACGGGATCGGCGTCGGCCGCCTGCTGGCCTCCGTGATCGAACAGCATAATGACGGTGATGGGATCAAGTTTCCCATCAGCGTGACACCATACGATGTCCATATCGTCCAACTTGGCGATTCAGACGAAGTGTCGCGCGCGGCCGGAAAACTTCACGAGGAACTTGAGGCTAACGGTCTCGACGTATTGCGCGACGATCGCGCCGAGAGTGCCGGAGTAAAGTTCAAGGATGCCGATCTCATTGGTGTTCCGCTGCGAATGACTGTGAGTCCGCGGTCGCTTGAACGGAGTTCTGTGGAGCTAAAGCAGCGCACGCAGCGCGAGGCGACGTTGATCCACTTGGATGAGGCGGTCGGGGAGATTTCGAAATTGCGGGAAGGGCTGTTTGCCGAGCTGGATCCCGAGCATGAGCTTTGGGACCCGGGTGCCGTGCCAGCTGACGCGTAGAACTCCTTTCTCGATTTCCCGCGCCCAAAGATCAAGGTCCTTCATGCCTGCGCGAGATGGTGCGGCGCGGATATCTCTGGCTCTGGCTGGAGTCCTTCCTTCGGCCGTCCACCTTTGGCATGGACCGGAAGTTCAGATCCTCATTGCGCCGATGAATTGCGGCCGATCGCGCATACCCGCAGTATCTAGATCGTTAGACTGAGAATCTCACACAGGCGTTTGCCGCCGACGGTTCGATGTGGCTTCCAGACCGTCCTAGGTCGGGACTGGGACTGCGGTGGAATGAGTATGACGACCGCGCTGCGCAATGAATTTGAGGGCTGGGCTCGGGTGCAAGGTTGAGCGAGCTGATCTGCGCCGCGTGCGGCGTGGCCCAGCCGGACGGTCATCTTGAGCTTGGTTGCGTCGAGTGCGACGGTCCACTTGAGGTGCGGGTCGAGATCCCCAATGTTGAAGGGGCGTTGGATGCGCTGAAATCGCCGGAGCGCCGCGGGCTCTGGAGCTATCGCGGGCTGCTGCCGTTTGCTTCCGACGTTGAGCCGGTAACGCTCGGCGAAGGAGACACACCCGTTGTGTCGTTGGAGAAGTGGGGTCGCGCCGCCGGCATACCCAAAACCTTTGCCAAGCTGGAGCATTTGTCACCGACTGGGTCCTTCAAGGATCGCGGAGCGGCTGTGTTGGCGACGAGGCTTCAGGAGTTGGGGGTTAGGACCGCCGTGGAGGATTCCTCGGGAAACGCCGGCGCGTCCATTGCAGCCTATTGTGCCAAGGTGGGTATAGAGGCCGTCGTATTCGCTCCGGAATCCGCCCCGGCGGCGAAGCTTGCACAAATCAGAGTCTACGGTGCCGAGCTGCATCTGATTGGCGGTACCCGAGAGGATGTCACCGCGGCCGCCGAGCGCGCCGCGAACGCTCCTAATACCACCTACGCATCACATAATCTTCACCCATACTTTCTTGAGGGAACAAAAACGTTTGCCTATGAAATGTTTGAACACTTTGATGGCCGTTTGCCTGATCATCTGATTATCCCGGTGGGCAACGGGAGCCTGTTCCTTGGAGCATTGAAGGGGTTCCGCGAGCTCATGGAGGCCGGGTGCGACTTCGACATGCCACGTATGCACGTTGCTCAGGTCCAGGCGTGTCCGCCGATCGTCGCGTCCATCGACGCTGGTGAGTCGCAGCCGGTCAGAGTCAATTCTCGTCCATCCATCGCGGGTGGGATTTGCGTGGCACGGCCGCCGCGTGGAAAGCAGGTACTGGAGGCTTTGCGGACCTACGGGGGCACGGCAATTGCCGTTAGTGAGCGTGACGTGTGGGATTCATGGTCCGACCTGGCTCAAATGGAAGGGTTGTTCATCGAGCCGACATCTGCGGCCGCGTTCGCGGGGCTGCGGGTTCTCCGAGAGCGGAATGTCATCGGCAGCCGGGATTCGGTGATGGTTGCGGTAACGGGGTCGGGCTTGAAGGACCCCACGCCGAACATGCCGAGCGTGGTGCAATAGCCATTGCCGCTGACGATCTAGGGCGTCACCTCCTTAGCACGAAAATATATTGCAGGTCTATGGAAACAGCGTGAATGTAGGCATCGATGCGCGGTAGGGTCGCAAGAAATAGATGAACGTTATCGCGACACAGATGTGTGATGAGGATCAGATAATTGGCGAGATTGGAGTGCTGGGCCGGAACAGGTCGTCTCGGAAGTAGGAGAGCCGGATATCTCGGGTGTCTGACGTATGAGATGACTTGCAGGGAAGGTCGGGCAGCGGATCATCGCGGCAACCATATCTTTCCGGTAACCGTCGAATCGACGTGTTGGTCGAGGTTGATCGTGTGTAGCGCGGGCGAAGCATAGAGTGCCGAAAGGCTGCATCGGGACGGCAGGCCAGCGTATTGGAACGATGGTGGCACGGGGCTTGTAGGACCATCAATTTGCGATGATTAGGTTGACCGGATCAGCCGTCGGTCAATGAGTTGGATGCCACCTACCGTCACCGTCAGTCGAGCGGGCAACACGAAACAGCCGTGGAAATGATTGCATAGGCTGGGATTATGCAGGTCCGTGAAGGTAGTGGGAAGTATTAACAGCCGTAGGCGGCCGATTGTTGATCGGCGGACGATTGCTTTTCCGTCGTCGTTCAATGGCCGTGCAGTCGCGGGCGGCCATGCGAAACGCGATGCTCCATGCTTCGTCGAATACTCGATCATGAGCCAGGGCGGATGATCGTCAGTCTTGTATGACCAGACCAGCACGTGCGGCGGATGTACGACGTTCTGATTAGGTGGTCATTATCCGCGGTCGGCGCTCCAATGGGGAGGAGGTGGCAGGAGCCTTCGCGTTATGTCGCAGTGGCCTACGGTAACGAGATTCGAGACCGCCCGGACGTGGGATCGGAGTGCTGTAGGAGCACGTCCGGCGTTCGGGCTGGGAAGTGGATGGCGGCGCTCGATATTGGATTGCGGCCTTGGATTGAGCGGAATATTTGGGGTCTGCGCGGGTCGGGTCGTTTCGGCAGCGTGGAAGTTCTCGTGCCAGGTGCGGTGCGGAAGGTAAACGGTGTGTCGGATCTGTTGAGGCTCCGGACGGGATTACCTCAGTTCACGGGCGAGGCAGATAGGATTTGGGTCTATAAATCTAACTTGCAGAGTAAATTGGCATATTCGCGTGCACGGTCTTGGAAAGGTGATGTAGGAAATTGAAGGGGTGCGCTGTTGGCTGTCTCGGGGTGTTCGTCGGACTTGTTGTGGTGCCGATCGCGGTCGTGGTCGGAGTGGTTGCGCTGGTGGCGTCCACGGGATTGGTCGCGGTGCCGCTAGTGACCGGCGTGGTGTTCCGAACGATCCCGGAGGCCGAACGGGACTACGCTTTTCCGAGTGATCTCGGTGAGGAAAGGCGGGCGCGGATGGGCACGCTTGGAAGCGAGCTAAGAGATTTCTTCGAATACGGGATAGCACCGGAGTCGGGCGATTTCAAACTTACGGAACAGGATGTCGCCGATATCGTGGCGGAGCTCGTATTCGGTCAGCGCGAGGCGGGCGCTGTGCGATCCGTAGGAGTGAATTTGGCTCCCGACGAGGTGAGCACCTACCTCGTGATCGACCCCACGGCCGCCGGCGAACTTGACACGCTAATCCCCTCTGCTTTTGGCTTCATTTCATTCCGTCCGACATCGATCGAACTATTGACAGAGCTTAAGTACGTGCAGGGGACATTAGATTTCGGCATCACACACGTTCAAGTTGGCCGGGCGCCCCGTGTAGTGGGTAGACTGCTCGCTTTCGTTGGTTCGATCTTCGTGCAGGGTGCAGTCTCTCGGGTGCCGGTAGACGCAGCGGTCGAAGAACTCGTCGTGGGGGACGGCGAGGTTAGCCTGAGATTCAGGTCGATTTCGGAATGACTGCGGCGAGGCGCGCGGCCCGCGGCGGGATTGGGGCGGCGCTCCTGGCGGCAGGGTCGTCTAGGCGAATGGGAACTCCCAAGGGCCTGCTGCCCTGGGCCGGAAAGGCGTTGCTGGAGCATCAGATCGACGTGCTTCTGGCAGCGGACGTCGGTGAGATCGTCGTTGTGCTGGGGGCGGCCGTTGACGATCTGGAGAATGTTGTTATCGAGCGCTCCCGCGTGAGAGTGGTATGGAACGCGCTGCACAATCTGGGACGCAGCGGTTCTGTCGCCATTGCGACGCTCGCGTTGAAGAAGCGAGCAGCGATAATGTTCTGCAACCTCGACCAGCCGTTATCCGCACGACTCGTGAGCGATCTTACAAGCGGAGCGGAAAAGGCTCCGGACTATCCGATCGCGGTGCCCACCTACCGTGGAGCACGCGGTCATCCAATTCTGATACGCAAAGATCTCTACGAGGAGGTACTGACTGTCTCCGAAGCTGCGGAGGGACTGCGTTCGGTGATTCGCAGGCGGACATCCCGCATAATGGAATTGGCCACGGAAAGTGCCAATGCCTGCATCGGGTTCAACACGCCCGCTGAATACGATCGGGCGGTTTCAATGCTCGAAGCGGGAGAGCTGGATCGCGCCTAACGCGGGCCGCCCCGTCGAAGTGACCCGATCGCCGATCCCGCCGCCCAAACCGCGAGCACGGAGACAAGCGCCACCGCGGTGACTCCCGCGCCCGCGGCGGCCACAAAACCGGTAACGGCGCGCGACCTTAGCTCCGTCAACAGCCGCCAGACGGTTGTATGGCGATAGAGGTTGAGACCGAGATCCAGGTCTTCGAATTGCGGTTCATCGCGGTAGCGTAAGAGACCGTCTGGATACCTGTCGTTCTTTGTCCCACCCAGGAAAACTTTCGCATCGCCCGATGTCAGCGCCACGATCTCGAGAGACATTACCGGCATGTCGACGATTGGTTCAAAGTCGAAGTGAACCGTGCCGAATTCGGGACCGCGAGGCACTTCGATCGTCCGTTCACGCACTGTTTGAGGGGGCTCCCCACCACGCAGCCGCATGGTCAGGAACGCCGGCGCCGCTTCGCCGTCCTTCTGCATGGCCGTAACGGAAACACCAGTAAATCCGCTTCCGATCGTCCCAAGGGTCTGGACAGCCGGAATCCCGGGCTCCATCGGACCGAATTCGAAGTCCAGCCGCGGCTCCGGACCCATTGGCACGACGAATTCGATCGACGTGAGCGCCCAAAACACGGCCGCGCCAATGATTAGTGAGAGTGTGAGGCTGGCGACAACTGGCGTGGCGGAATTGCGAAGCGGGCGGGTCAGAATTGATGGCTTTCGTGCGCGTTCAAGCCCGATGCGGCTACTTCGGGCCCACGTTCACGGCCGCCGTCCCAAATGTGTCGGCGTCAGCCGCGGCTTCGCCGCTGGGGAAGATCTTTCCGGGATTGAGCAGCTGATCGGCCGAGAACACGTCGCGAACCTTCAGCATTGCGGTCAAATCCGCGTCGCTAAACAACTCACTCATCTGATTGATCTTCTCCATACCGATCCCATGCTCACCGGTGAGCGTACCGCCCACATCCAAACATGCTTGCAGGATCTCTTTTCCGGCCTTCATGACCCGCTCCAGCGCGCCGTCGTCGCGCTCGTCGAAAAGGATCAAAGGATGAATATTCCCGTCACCGGCATGGAACACGTTCGCCACTTCGAATCCGTATTTGCGCCCAATTTCGTTAACCGACCTAACCACCTCAGGCAGCTTGGTTCGCGGAATCACTCCGTCTTGCACGTAGTAGTTGGGCGCCAGCACGCCGATCGCCCCGAATGCGCCCTTCCTCGCGGCCCAAAGGTTGTCCCTCGTTGGTCCATCCCGCGCCGTCCGGACTTCCGTTGCGCCTTGCCGGCGGCAGATCGACTCGACGCTCGCCGCGAGTTCATCGAGTCCGTCCTCGATTCCTTCAACCTCGATTATCAAGATGGCCCCGGCATCGGTTGGTAGATTCGCCGAAGGCAGCCACTTGGCGACGGCCTTGGTGCAGGTCCGGTCCATAAGTTCCATTGCCGCCGGAACAATACCTGCCGCGATCACGTTCGATACGGTGGTTGTGGCATCATCCACCGATTCGAAGACGGCTAGAAGGGTCCGCACGGACTCGGGTATGTGCACGAGCCGAACCACTATTTGCGTCACGATGGCGAGCGTGCCTTCGGACCCGGTGAGTAATCCCGTCAGATCGTAGCCGGGCATGTCGCGCGCCTGGCCACCCGTCCTGACAATCTGACCTTCCTGAGAGACCGCTTCCAGACCGAGCACGTGGTTCGTCGTGACGCCGTAGGCAAGGGTGTGTGGGCCGCCAGCGTTCGTGGCGACGTTGCCGCCTATTGTCGACGCCTTTTCGCTTGAAGGGTCTGGAACGTACTGGAACCCGTGGGCCACGGCTTCTTCGGACAAATCAAGATTTACGACTCCGGGCTCCACCACTGCGTACCTATCCCTGTAGTCGATGTGGAGGATTCGATTCATGCGGGAGGTGGCTAGGATTATCCCGCCCTGCACCGGGATGCACCCGCCGGCCAGTCCGGTCCCGGCTCCGCGCGCGACGACCGGCATTCCGCGCGAACTGGCGATCTTCACGATATCGGCGACTTCAGCGGCCGTTTCGGGAAAAACCACGGCATCGGGCCGTCTACGCGCCACCGATCCGTCGTACTCGTATAGCAGCAGGTCTTGGTCGGCATGTAGCACGTTGTCCGCTCCAACGACTAACGCCAAATCCGCGATCATGGGTTTTCTGTCGATTGCGTCGGAGGCTACAGCTGCCATATGAGCGCCGAGTGTTTCGGAGGTAGTTGGTTGAATCCGAATGGTCGGGCCAATTCTACCGTTTCACGTCGGCAGGCCCACGCCTGGTTCGCAAGCTTTCAGTTGGAGTGACCGGCGCCGATCCCATCGACGGCTCCTGCGAGCCGGGGAATCTCCGTGTCTAAGATCTCAAGCTGCCGCCGGATGAGATCCGCCACGCCAAATCGTTCTAACAGGTCCTGGCGAATCTCGTTGCCGATCTGTATCCCAGCGGAGACGAATTCGGCGATATCGGTGGGCGCATCTGGGAGGTCCAAACTTCTCACCCACTGGCCGGTGAGAGCCAAGAGAAGCTCGAGATACTCGGTGAATCTCGACGATAGGCGGTTGGTCAGATCGTCGAGTCCGGCATCGTTCAATCCAATCCACTGCAGCTTTCGGACCTCCGCCTTCATTCGTGGTTGCGACGCGACGATGTCAACGACTTCGAAGCGCTCCCTTCCAGCCACTTGAACGTCGATCGTGCCGTCGTCCTTGTGATCGGCCGCAAGGATGTGCGCCGTGGTGCCCACACGGTGGATCTCGACTGGCTCCGTGCCTTCCGCCCTGCCTGATTTCAACAGGATTACTCCGAAAGGCGTCTCGTTCTCGATGCACGTCGTGATCATCTCGAGGTAGCGCGGCTCGAATATGTGCAGCGGCATGCTCGATCGCGGGAACAAAACAGTCTGGAGGGGGAAGAGATCAAGGATCATGAGCCTGTCGATACTGGCGAGCCGACTTCTGTATCGTCCCGATCGTTTGTCTGGTCTCCGACGCCTGAGTGAGTCTCAATGTTCAAGCTTCGTATAGTCATCTCTGCGCCGGTCGGCCTCACCGCGCACTGAAGATCAATCGGCACTACTCCACCTGCGGAACGTCCATCCATGTTCCCTCCCTTGAAGCCTCCACCGCGGCGTCGATGACCTCCTGGGTTCGCAATCCGTCGGCCAGCGTGGGCGGGATGTCGCGACCATCTCGAATCGAGGTTACGAAATTGCGCATCATGCGTTCCCCGAAGAATGCCAGGACCCCGGCGTGATCGGCCTCCTCCAGCGACAGCCCCGGGTCCACGATCTCAGGGTCGTGTCCCGGTCGGTGACGGACCGCCTCCATGATGCCGTCGGTTACAAATCCCATTTTGGAGCCGTTGATCGTGAAATTGCTGCGACCTAGCGGCTTGTGACCGTCGACAAGCCCAACCCGGCTCGTTATAACAACCCCATTTGCGCCCGACGCGAACTTGACCAGCAGGTTCGCTTCATCGTCGAGTTCGAGAGGAAACGACTCGCCGGTCGCCGGATCGGTTCCCTCGCGTATGTGGGTGTCGAGGGCGCTCGACACCCGAACTATCGGTCCCGCCCAAAACTGAATCAGATCTATCGCGTGAGATCCCAGGTCTCCCACGACTCCCGTGGATGTGCTGGCCGGATCCATTTTCCAGGATTTCTTCGGCGACGACTGGAGCAGACCGCCGCTATAACGCTCGGCGTAAACGCTGAGGATTTCCCCGATATCCCCGTCATCGATCATCCTCCGCACCCGCTGTACGAGTGGATTCGCCCGCAACGTGAATCCCACCATGCTCCGGAGGTCGCCGGATTTGACGCCGGCGTACATCTCGCGGCCCTGCTCGGCATTGCTGGCGATCGGCTTTTCCACGAAGACGTGTTTGCCGGCCGCGATCGCCTTCATGGTCAGTTCGTAGTGAGTGTGATCCGGGGTGGCCACCACGACGCCGTCGAGCCCGTCGAGAGCCAGCAATTCATTGGAGTCGGTCGTCACGAAGTCGATCGCGTGGCGTGATCCCGTCTCCCGCGCGCGTTCTACGTTGGGACCAAAGATGCCCAGCGCGATTCCCTCGTCTATGTGGTCCAGTCCCGAGAGATGCGCTTCCGCGATAAAACCGTAGCCGAAGAATCCGAGTCCCACTTTTCCATCCGGCGTCACAATGCGAACCTCCAGTTGCCGGGGCGGCAGACCGCCGCCCGCGCATGGGTCTGCAACCTAACCTGATTCATGGTTCCACGGCCAATTGCATCTTCCGGCGTCGCCGGGGTTCCAGCTGGATGCTCGCCTCCTGCCCGCGCCAGGACACGAGGCCCGTCTAAACGGCACGATTGCCCCCATACAGCTCGACGCCGATAACAACGTTGTCGATGAGCCGGACGGAATCAACGTATGCCGCGCAGCTCAAGACCATCGGCTCGGCGGCCAGTTCGAGTTCTTCGAGCGTGAAGGCGTGGGCGACGCTTGCGTATTCCGGCCGGCATCGCCGCTCCTTCGCCATGATCGTAAGCATGCGGCGGCGCAGCTTGGCGGCGTCGGTTTCCCCGGCGGCGTAATCGTCCGCGGCCAACTTTAGACCTTTATAGAGAACCCTCGCAGCTCGTCGGGCGTCACCGGATAGCCGGCGGTTTCGACTGCTCAACGCGAGGCCCTGTTCGTCCCTTACAGTCGGAACGACCAAAACCTTGATATCGAAATCCAGGTCTCCGACGAGCGCTGCGACTACCTGAGTCTGTTGCCAGTCCTTCTGGCCGAATACCGAAACGTCCGGCCGCAATAGGGTGAACAGTTTCGCCACGATCGTCGCCACGCCCCGGAAATGCCGGGGACGGAAAGCGCCCTCGAGCGGGCGTGCGATGGAACCGGGATCGATGTAGGTCCCGAATCCTTCGGGATATACGTCGTCCAGCGAGGGCGCCCATACGACATCGACGCCCTCTTTCTCGAAGACTTCCATATCGCGATCGAACCTGCGTGGATAGTCGTCGAAGTCGGTCGCGCCGCCAAACTGCGCCGGGTTTACGAACAAGCTGGCGATGAGGCTGTCGCTTTCGGCCTTCGCGGCTCGAATGACAGCCACATGGCCGGCGTGCAGCGCCCCCATCGTGGCCGCGAGGCCGATCCGGCCCGGCAACCCGCGAACGGCCTCGATTATCTGCGCTTTGGTCTGGGCGATCTCCATGGGTGTAGAACGATAGCCTGCGTCGATGGGTACGTGCCCTCGGCGCAATTCGGTCTGCGGAACTAGACTTGACTTCCTAAGATAGCGGCCAGCGATGAAGTCCAAGGAAATGTCGACAAGCACGGCAAACCTCGAAGCATCCATATCAGAGGCGGTCGGCGGACAGGACGTTACGTCCCGGGCGGACCTTGACGGCTCATCCGTCGATGGTCGAACTCCGAGGTTCTACGTCGAGCCCAACCGGCCGGAAGAAATGGCGGAAATCCTGCACATCTGCGACAGCGCCGGTGCGGCCGTGATTCCACGCGGCTCGGGCAGCAGGCTGGCGCTCGGAAACCTCCCGGCTGCCTATGACGTTTCGATTTCGACGGCGCGATTGGGCGATGTTCTCGAGTACGAGCCCGGCGACATGACCGTATCGGTTCAGGCAGGCATCAAGCTGGCCGGTCTGCAGCGCGTCCTGGCTGGCGAAAACCAATTCCTCGCGCTGGATCCTCCGTTTGGCGATCGCGCGACAATCGGCGGAATCCTGGCCGCGAACAGCAGCGGGCCGCTGCGAGCCGGTTACGGCACCGCGCGGGACCAGCTGATCGGTATCAGGGTGGCTCATCCCGACGGAGTCGTCACCAAGGCCGGTGGCATGGTCGTAAAGAACGTGACCGGCTACGACCTCAATAAGCTTTACATGGGATCCCTCGGGACCTTGGGCGTGATAGTCGAGGCGAATTTCAAGCTGTACCCGCTGCCTGCGGTTGAGAAGTCCGTGCTGGCCGTTTTTGGGGAGGCGGAAGCCGCTGCCCGCGCGGTCGATCGACTAGTTGATTCTGTGCTGATGCCGAATTCCGTGGAGCTTTTGGACTCCAATGCGCTTTCCAGAGTCACGGAAGGCGGCGCGCCAGCGGGCGGTCGGGCGCTGCTGGTCAAATTCGGCGGCGGAATCGAGGCGGTTGACCGTCAGGTGTCCGACCTCCAGACCATTTGCGCAGACGCGGCCGGCGTCGACGCGCTGGGGGGCCTGGAGCAGGACTCCTTGTGGCAATCGGTTAGAGAATTGCAGGCTGGATCCGCTGATCGGGGAGAGACGTTGTGCAAGATATCGGTGCTCTCGTCACAAGTGCCGGATGTCTTTGAGCGGGCGCGGATGGCCTCCGAATCGGCGGGCTTGACGGTGGCGCTGTGGGCGCGGGCCGTCAGCGGGATCTGCTACGCCTCGATCGAAGGAGAAGAATCCGACGCGTCGGCGATCCGGTCGGTCGTCACGTCGTTACGGGCCGGATTGGGTTCGGCTTCCGCAACGGTGGTGGAGTCTTGTCCACCGTTCGTAAAGGAGGACTTCGACGTCTGGGGTGATTCCGTCGATCCGGTGGCCCTCGACATCATGAAGTCCATAAAAACTAAGTTCGATCCGGGCGGGACCCTCAGTCCGGGCCGCTTCGTGGGCGGAATCTGATTGGCTGCTGAGAGTCCCATGAAGCTGGCTGACATGGTCGGCTATTCCGAAATCGATGCTCCCGACCCGCGCCTCATCAACACATGCATCCACTGCGGTCTTTGTCTCAATGAGTGCCCGACCTACAGGGTCCTGCGCGTCGAGATGGACTCACCCCGGGGGCGCATACAGCTCATCAAAGCCGTCGACGAGGGCAGGCTTTCGCTCGCTGATAAATCGTTCGCTCGCCACATCTTCCTATGCCTGGATTGTCGAGGATGCGAGACGGCCTGCCCCTCCGGCGTTCAGTACGGCCGGCTCGTGGAGGCCGCGCGGGCGCAGGCCACCGTCGTGGGAAACATCCCCCGGGGTATCAAGGTGGCCAACTTCGTGCTCCGTCACGTCTTCGGCCGGCCAGCGCTGTTCAAGCTGCTCGCGAGATCGCTCCGGTTTTATGCGAAGTCCGGCCTTCAGCGGTTCGTCCGCGCGTCCGGATTGCTCCGAGCGCTTCCGAAATCGCTTGCAAATGCGGAGTCGATGACGCCGGCGATCTCCGACCGGTTCGTGGACGCTGGTTCAGTGGATTTCGTGCCCGCGGAAGGCGAGGCGCGGCACCGGGTTGCATTCCTCACCGGCTGCATCATGAGCGTCTCCTTCGCCGACGTCCACGAGGCGTCGCTCAGGGTGCTTGCGCGGAACGGCTGCGACGTCGTGGTTCCGGAGGGACAGGTTTGCTGCGGCGCGCTGAGCCTCCACAACGGCGACCGTGAAACCGCGCGAAGGTTTGCGCGCACGAACGTCGAGGCGTTCGAGAAGCAGGAGGTCGACGCGATCGTCGTCAACTCGGCCGGATGCGGTTCGACGATGAAGGAATGGGGCGAGCTCCTCGCCGATGATCCGGTCTACGCGGATCGCGCGGCGGCGGTGGCGGGCAAGGTGAAGGACTTTTCCGAATGGCTCGTCGAGATCGGTTTTGATGCGGATTCCGCTGCCTTGAGCGGCCGCGTGACGTACCAGGAGGCGTGCCATCTCAGGCATGCCCAAGGCATCGTTTCAGAGCCGGTCGAACTGATCGAGTCGATCGCGGGCGTTGAACTGGTCGAGATGCGGAACTCGATCCTGTGCTGCGGCAACGCGGGCATCTACAGCGCGCTGAATACGGAAGTGTCGCTGGGAATACTGGACGAGAAACTCGACAGTATCGCCGCCACGGAAGCGACGACGGTTGTCACCACGAATCCCGGCTGCCAGATGCACATCGGAACCGGGATGAAGGCGCGAGGCATGGATGCGCGGATCGTCCACATCGCTCAACTTCTCGACGAGGCTTACAAAAACGGTGATACGGACGGTCACCAATAGCCGTCTGATTCTGGCCCAGTGGCCCGACCTGCCCCGAGGTCGGGATCCGGTTATGAATCTTCATTTCCCGGTGACGACAGGGCACGTGGCCCGACCTGCCGTGTAGCCCGACCTGCCGTGTGGCCCGACCTGCCCGGAGGTCGGGATCGGGGTGTGATCCTTCAATTCCCGGCCCCAACGCGCCATAGGGCACTTCGAATGCCGTTAGCATCCACCCCATGCAGTCCAGACGTGCAAAAAAGTTCAAAACGCTCCGCCGGATCCACGTTCCCGACGCGATCTACTTCGTTACTGCGACCACGCGACGTCGGACTACCATCTTTTGCGCCCGGTCGGCCGACGCCGTTTCGGCGACGTTCCAGCGAGTGCGGGCTGATAACCGGGCGGACGTTCTTGCCTACGCCGTCATGCCCGATCACATCCACGCGCTCCTGCGTCCGCGGGACGGTGCGCCTATCGGAGATCTGATGGCGTTCGTGAAGCGGGTTTCTTCGGCCGGGATACGGAGGACGGGCCACACGGGGAGGGTTTGGGAGGAGCGGTTTTATGACCGGGTAATTCGCGATGAAGAAGAGCTTCGCAACGTGGTCGCATATATCCACGGGAACCCGGTGGAGTCGGGCCTGTGTGAAGACGAGCGGGACTGGCCGTGGAGCACGGCGAATCCGCTGGTATCGTCAGATTTGGAGGACCTGCAATCTGACTGGAACCGGCCCCTAGAATCCGGGCCACCTGGCGCCTGACCAGGTTGAATCCTGACCCCGCGGCATCCGACCGATCGGTCATGATTGGCCCCCGACTTCCGAGCAAGTCGGGCCACCTGGCGCCTGACCAGGTTGAATCCTGACCCCGCGGCATCCGACCGATCGGTCATGATTGGATCCCGACTTCCGAGCAAGTCGGGCCGCCTGGCGCCTGACCAGGTTGAATCCTGACCCCGCGGCATCCGACCGATCGGTCATGATTGGATCCCGACTTCCGAGCAAGTCGGGCCACCTGGCGCCTGACCAGGTTGAATCCTGACCCCGCGGCATCCGACCGATCGGTCATCATTGGATCCCGACTTCCGAGCAAGTCGGGCCACCTGGCAGGTAAACCAGATTTCCGAATATATCCAGCAGCGTCTTGGTGAGGAAGGCCTCGTCAGGGTCACTGCAGTCAAGGCGGCTGGCTGGTTAGATGCGGCGGGATTCCTCACCGACAGCTGTAGCCGACGAGGCAAGCCCCTGCGAGATCTCCTAAGGGCAAACAGTCGACTTATCGGAGGCGCATATCAAGAGTCGAAGAGATTCTGGTACATCAGAAACGTTTCGGGCATTGAGAACTCCCGTTTTCAGGTTACAAGCGAGAATCGAGAAACTGGTCATTCCAACAGTGGTGGCACCAGCCCCGATTGCGTACTGATCACCATGGCTGACGCGCAGAGAGCAGACTTTCGCGGCTTCGAGACCATGAGCTACTACTCGCAGAACGGCTTGCCCGGAAACGATGCCACACTATCTCAGTGCGGCGTCTATGTCGTGGTGGCGGATTCCACGTACCGGCCTCAATTCATCGAACCAAACTACGCAAGACTGAATGGGAACGTGATTGCGCCCTGGTCGACCTCCCGCCTGGGAGCCAAATGGGTGCCCGATTCAGAGGTGTTGTACATCGGATGCGCTGGGACGCGTTCATTCAGGACGCTCTGTCAGCGCCTGCGGGATTTGCTGAGTCATGACAATGGCAACACTACTGATCGTGGGCCACACAAGGGAGGCGAAATTTTGTGGCAGCTCAGGGGATACGAGTATTTCCGGGTGGGATGGCTGCCCACTGACGGCCGACCCGAACAACGTGATCGTGAGCGCAGGCTTATGGGGGCGTTCGAACTCGCAACTGGAAAGCTGCCGTTCGCCAACCGTCACCGTTAGCGTTTTAGTTCGCTCTGCCCCCGCCAGGTTGGAACGGATAGCGTCGCGAAGTCGGCCCTACCGGACGAACCACAAAGCTTTTACTTGACGCGCCGGCGTCGATATCTATAATGAATGACTATTCATTCATGTAAATGAATGTTCATTTAGTGATGCTCAGGGTAAGGGTACTGAGGAGGTCGGATGGCGCCGAGGGTTACCGAAGAGCACGTCGAGGCGCGAAAGCATCAGATCCTCGACGCGGCAGCGCGCAGCATCGCCAAGCGCGGGTTCCGGGCGACCACCATGCAGGACATCGCCGACGAGGCGGGACTCAGCGCCGGCGCGTTTTATCGCTATTTCGCGAGCAAACCAGACATCATCGAGGCCATAGCCGAGGAACACCGCCGTCGAAACGAAGAGGCGTTCGCCGCGGTCGATACGCAGGCCGACACACCGGTTCTGTTCCGGGATCTTGCGACAATCTTTTACAGCCAGTTTGACGACCCCGAATTCGCGGGTTGTGTGGGTCCGGTGGAGGTCGAGTTGTGGGCCGAGGCGATCCGCAATCCGGCGGTGCAGGAAATCATGGAAGAGACGACCGGCTTTGTGCTGGCGTCGCTGGCGACGGTCGCGCGTGCGGCGCAGGCGCGCGGTGACGTCAACAAAGACCTCGATCCGGAGTCGGTGGCAATGGTCTGGATGTCGAGCTTCATTGGATTGGAGGTCCTGAGGTCCACGAGACCGCAATCCGACGTTTGGTCGTTCGTGGAAACGGTTCTGGCAATGTCGTTGGGACGGTTTTGGGAAGGCCGTCACGTCGAGAAATCGGAAACACTCATTGATAAAGGAATTGGGATCTCGTAGGCCGGGGAACATGCACGGAAATCGGGTTCGGCCGGCACAGATGACTGCCCGACGGGAGTATCTCGGGCGAAGGAGACTCTGACTTGGTTTCACGACTTCTATCCACGGAAGCATTGGCCCGGGCCAGCGCCGAGCATCCCTGGCGTGTGGTCGCCGCATGGATCGTGCTGCTCATCAGCTCGTTCGTGCTTGTGTCGACGTTGCTTGCCGATGCGCTCACGACCAATCAGGAGATGACCAACGACCCTGATTACGCACGCGCGCGGGCGATCCTCTCCGAGCGTTTCCCCGGTCCCGACGGTCTAAACGAGCTTGTGATCGTGCGGTCGGCATCAGCGACCATTGACGACGCGGAGTTCCGCGGTTTCGTGGAGCGGTTGACGTCCGAAATCGCTGCGCTTGGGCCAGGAGTGGTCGCGGCTACGGCCAACTACTACCTGCTGGCCGACGAAGACCTGGTCTCAGCCGATCGCGACACGACGATCGTGCCCGTCATCATGGCCGGCTCGCGCAACGACGCCATCGCGAACGCGCACAAGCTGCACGAGATCGTCGATGCGGCGGGCGAATCCGGTGAATTCGAAGTGTTCCAGACTGGCCGAGCCACAGCCGGCAGCGACTTCCAGGAGGCCTCGGAGCGTGATCTCCTGACCGGGGAGCTGATCGCCCTGCCGATAGCGCTGGTGATTCTAGTGCTCGTGTTCGGCGCCCTGGCGGCGGCGGTTGTGCCTATGTTGCTTGCGGGAGTCGCGATCGTCGTGGCGACGGGGGCTTCGGCGCTGCTGGGTCAGACCTTCGAGCTGTCATTCTTCGTGGTCAACATGATCACGATGATGGGACTTGCCACCGGCATCGACTACTCGCTGTTCATCGTCTCCCGCTACCGCGAGGAGCGCAGGCGGGGTCGGGATCAACAGAGCGCGATCGTGGCCACGGGGGGTACGGCAAGCCGTGCGGTGCTCTTCAGCGGGATGACGGTCGTGGTGGCGCTGGCAGGTCTGCTGCTGGTACCCGTAAACGTCTTTCGCAGCCTTTCCATAGGTGCGATTTTCGTGGTCATCGCCGCGACTCTGGCGTCGCTCACCCTTCTCCCGGCCGTGCTAAGCCTTGTCGGCGATCGCATCAACGCGCTCCGGATTCCGATTTTCGGACGTGCCAGCGCAGGGGGGCGGCAGGAACTCGAAGGCGGATTCTGGGATCGCATAACCCGCGCGGTCATGGCGCGGCCGATCGTAAGCCTGGTAATCGCGGCCGGAATTCTTATAGCGGCGGCGACGCCGGCTTTGGACATTGAAACGGGGGCCGCGGGCGTGAGCACGCTTCCCGAGGGCATGCGTTCGAGAGATGGTCTGGTAGTCCTGCAAGATGAATTCAGCGCCGGTCTCCTCTCGCCCGTGCAGATCGTCGTCGACGGGGACGCGACATCCGCCAGGGTCCAGGACGGGGTGGGGCGTCTTTCCGCGGCTCTGGCCTCCGACGCCGACTTTGGAGCCCTGCGACTTGCGCCCGCGCCCGCCGGCGACGCATTGCTGATCACGGTTCCCGTCGCCGGCGATCCCACCAGCCGCCCGGCGGCGGAGGCCGTCAAGCGCTTGAAGACCGACATCATTCCTCAGGCATTCGATGGCGTGGACGCCCGCGTATTTGTCGGAGGCGCAACGGCCGAGAACGTTGAGTTCTTCGACATTTCCGACCGCTACACGCCCATCGTGATCGTCTTCGTTCTGGCGATCAGCTTCATCTTGCTGATGGTGGTGTTTCGCTCGCTCATTGTGCCGATCAAAGCCATCTTCATGAATCTTCTATCGGTTGGCGCCGCCTACGGTGTGATAGTCCTCGTATCGCAAAAAGGAGTGGGGGCGGATCTGCTTGGATTTCAGCAATTAGACGTCGTGGAAGCCTGGATCCCAATGTTTCTCTTCGCCGTGCTCTTCGGCCTCTCCATGGACTATCACGTGTTCATGCTCAGCCGGATCAGAGAGCGCTTCGACCAGCGGGGCGACAACACCGAGGCGGTGTCGTTCGGACTTCGGACGACAGCCGGGCTCATTACTGGAGCCGCGGCGATCATGGTGGCGGTATTCGGTGGATTCGCCACCGGTGACCTCATCATGTTCCAGCAAATTGGGCTCGGTCTTGCCGTGGCCGTGTTCCTCGATGCCACTGTAGTCCGCTCGGTGCTTGTGCCGGCCAGCATGAAACTCTTGGGCGACCGCAACTGGTACTTGCCGCGATGGCTGCGCTGGCTGCCTGACCTGCGTGTAGAGGCGCCCGAGGATGACTTCGTCGAAGTTGAGGCAGAGACGGCGGCAGAGCGCCAACCCGCGTCCTGAACCCATGGATTTAATCCCCGTGGCGTCCGGCGACGCGGTCAGCGCCTTTTGGAGTCAGTCGATGGCGCGGGCGATCGTTCGAGCCATCTGTAGCGTCAGCTCGTTTCCGTCCTGCCAATTTCTCACGTCAACGTGCGAAAATTCTTGGGCTTGCATCCGGCTGGGACGGTCGATGTGCCGGTGAATTGCCCGCTTTGACCCCTCGATTTCCCTGTGATAGTTTCCATCCGACCGGGGGAGCATGGCCTCCGGCGCACGATGGGGACCGAATTATCTCGCGGAGGCGAAAGGGATAACCGATGGCTGCTACTCAAGTAAAGTCCGTGTCGAAAATCGAAGGTCTTTTCGCCGAAACACATGCGAAGAGCCTGGCAATGAACGAGCGCGCGAAGCGTGTTCTGCCGGACGGCGTCGAGCACGATCAGCGAATCCACAAACCCTTCCCCATCTACGTCGAGCGCGCCGAGGGAGCCCACAAATGGGACGTCGACGGCAACCGCTACGTCGATCTGGTAGTCGGTCATGGCGCATTGCTCCTCGGGCACGGACATCCGGTGGTGATGGGGAAGGTCGCCGAGCAGATCAAGCGCGGAACTCATCTGGGCGCAAGCCACGAGGCGATGATTCGGTGGGGTGAATGGGTCTGCAAGCTGGTTCCGTCCGCTGAAATGGTCCGATTTTTCTCGTCGGGCACCGAGGCCACGATGATGGCCATGCGCATCGCAAGAAACCTGACCGGAAAAGACAAGATATTGAAGTTCGAGGGGCACTTTCACGGATGGCACGACCTGGCGACGGTTGCCGTGTCCGCGCCCTACGACACCCCGACTTCAGGCGGGGTTCCGCAGCCATTCCAGGACCTTGTGGTGGCGATCCCGCAGGGCGACGCCAAACTGGTGAGGGACACGATCTCCGCGGACGGCGACATTGCCTGCGTGATCCTCGAGCCATCCGGCGCGAGTTGGGGATCTCACCCCACGAGCATTGAGTTCGTGCGCGACCTTCGCGCGGTCTGTACCGAGATGGACGTTCCCCTCATATTCGATGAGGTGATCACCGGTTTCCGATACTCAACCGGCGGCTACCAGGCTGAGTTTGGCATCACGCCGGACATGACCACGCTGGCCAAGATAATCGCGGGCGGTATGCCGGGCGGTGCGGTGGTAGGCGCGCGGCGATTCATTGAACAGATCGAGGCGAACTGGCCGGGCGGCCGGCGAATATCGCATCCCGGCACCTACAACGCGAATCCCGTGTCGTCCACAGCCGGCGCGGCCTGCCTGGAGTACATCTCGAACGGGAAGGTGCATGAGCACGTCAACAACCTCGGCGACAGACTGCGGGCCGGAATCAACGGTGCGTTCCAGAGCCACGGCATCGAAGGCATGGCCTATGGTTCGCACTCCTTCTGGCACACCAGTTTCACCGGAAAGATGGGCAAGGGCGCCTCAGGCCCCGCGGGTCGCTCATACTTCACCGCGATGCTCGTCAACGGAGTTCACTTGATGGGTAGCGGTGGAATGCTTTCCGAGGCCCACACCGAGGAAGACATCGACTTCGTGATCGACGCCTTCGACAATAGTCTGACGATGCTCAAGGAAGACGACCTCCTGACGTAGGGATGCGGCGGGAGCGGTGTCGCTCGGGATTTCGGGGCGGCCAGGTATCCGCGGTCGGGCCATGTGTCGGCATCGCGCCGGCTGCTCGGATGGATCGGGATGCGCCCGCGGAGTGACGTTCATCCGGCGAGATCTTATCTTGGCGCGTGTGGAGCAGCCCGCCCCTAGCCCAGGCCCAGTTCGCGCGAACGGCGGTAGGCCGCCCGGATCGCTTTCGTGAACGTGGCCCGCAGCCGGCCCTGTTCGAGTTCGTGTAGCGCCGCCGCGGTGGTGCCTCCGGGGGATGTAACTTCGGCGCGAAGCTCCGCCGGATGCTTGCCCGAAGCCTCGACAAGCGCCAGCGATCCACGGATCGTCTCCAATGCAAGTTTCTGCGCGATGGGTCTCGGTAGGCCGATGTTCACTCCAGCGTCGACCCATGCCTCGAGGACGAGAAACGCGTAGGCGGGGCCGCTAGCGCTGACCGCCGTCGCCATGTCGAGATGCCGTTCATCCTTCGTGAATATCTCAGCTCCCAGCGACCCCAAGATGCGAATCGTGCGCTTGAGGTCGTCTTCGTCGACGCCGTGCGCAGCCGTCCAAAGCGTCACTCCCCGTCCGATCTGCGCGGGGGTGTTAGGCATCGCCCGTACGATCCGGTCCGTTCCCAGCCCGTCGCGAAGCGTCTCCAGCGGCGCGCCGGCGACGATCGATATGACCAATTGGTGTGGTAGCAAATTCGGCCGCAGCGATTCCGACGCTGCTGCGAGATCCTGCGGCTTTACGGCGAGAAAGATCGTGTCGGCGGCGTCGGTTGCGTCCTCGTACTTTGAGGTTGCCGCCACGCCGAGATCGGACTTGACGCGGGTCCGTGTCTCATCGGAAGGATCGCACGCCGTGATCTCGCTCTTGGCGTAAACCTCGTTCTTCAACAGGCCGCGGATGGCAGCGCTGCCCATGGCCCCCGCGCCGACAAAGCAGATCTTCGATGCCAAGATGCCTCCGGTTGGTCTTGGTTGCCAGGCGCGGCTACGGCGAGTTCTAGTCGAGGAAATCCACGGTGTAAATCTCTCCGTTCCAGGTAAATGCTACAGCAGCGTCGGGCTCCCCCTGGGCGCTGGGAGGTTCGATGGCGGCGCGATCGCCGATCGTCCGGGCGCGCACGACGACAGGCGCACCGCCGGGGCCGTTGCCCGCGAGAACCGTTTCGATGCCGATTCGTTTTAGAAAGGTGGGAGCGGTGAATCCAGGATTGTGCCGAGCCGGGAGAAGCAATACGTTGGACCTCCAGCTCGAAGGCGGATCGAGCGGGGGTTCTCCCCGAGGTGGTATGAGTATGGAGAGACCTGGCGTCACTATTCGGAGGGCGGGGTCTTGGGGCCGTCCGGGGGTCTGAAGAATGTAAATGGCGGCGTCCTGGTCGATGGTGAGTCGTCCCATATCTTCGGCCAAGGCGATCTCGATGGGCACGTCCAGGGGCGCGGCCCAGATTTCGTCGATTTCACGCCGGCCGGCTATGGGGGCGGTCATGGAAATTGTGTCTGGTTCGATGTCCCTCAACACCAGGAGGTCTATGGTCGGATCGTGGAAGGGAAACAGATCGTCCATGGCGCTTCTATCGTGTGATGCTCCTGCAACCACGAAGTTCCCGCCGGCCTCGGTCCTACCGTAGACGGTTGGAGACGCGCCGTTGAGAAGGATGACGAGATTGAACTCCGTCGGCGCAGGCACGAGATCGCCAACTGTGGCCGCCGAGGCGGGCACGAATAGAGCTATGGCCGCCGCCGAGCGTACGGCCCACGGCCTCAACCTTAGGGCTCTTGCCGACTCGCGCACGATGCGTCTCGAAGAAAACCAGACCGCCCATGCGATTGCGGCGTAGGATACGACGACGGCCCAGTCCGGCACTGTCGAGAACCTAATCTCCGAAATCGATATGTTGCCCCCTGCGCGGGAGAGCCAGATTAGGTATTCGAGCGGGGTCCAGACCGTCCAGGCCACCAGCTCCAGACCCGGGAGGCCCGCCAGCGACCAGAGCGTGACGACTGCTCCGGTGGCCATCACCCAAGGTGAGATGGGAGTGGCCATTACATTCGCCGGAACGCCAAGAAGACTCAACCTACCGAAGTGTGCGGCCAGCAGCGGTGAAACCAGTATTTGAGCGGCCACCGTCACCGCCAATGCTTCACCAACGATCCGTGGCAGAACGTGGAGCGCGCCCGCGATCCTGGGCGCAAGAACGACCAGTCCCAGAGTCGCGACGAACGAAAGCTGGAAGCTGGCGTGACCGATGATTTCGGGCTCGATGAGCGTCATCGCCGCGGCTGTCAGAAGAAGCGTGGTGAGCAAATGGCTCTCCCGGCCGAGGATCCACCCAAGAAGTACCAATTCCGCCATGATCGTTGCTCTGACGACCGGCGGATCGCCTCCCACGAGCACGGCGTACAGAGGCAATATGACCATGACCGCGAGAACCGATCTCCGGCCGAGCAGGACCCCGGCCGCGCGCCGGATCACGATCGCCAGCAGAGTGATGTTGTAGCCGGAAATCGCGATTAGATGGGTCAATCCGGCCGCGTTCATTTCGTTCAAAAGTTGCCGGGGGATTTCGGACCTGATCCCGAGCAGGATTGCCGAGAGCAGTGCTGAGTGAGGTTCCGGCAGCGCCTTCGCGATGGCGTCTGCCAGACGGCGGCGAAGTTGCCCCAACAGGCCCTGGGCTCCCGCGTCCGGTCCGGACTTGGCTTCGACCAAGGGTCGGTCGAGCCGGCCGATGGGGAAGCGTTTTGGATCAGTGGGGGCCCGATCGTAGAGCCTCAACGTTCCCGTGGCTTGCAGCGTTTGGCCGACGGAGTAGGCCCGTGAAAACGAATACACGTGAAGCCGGCCGCCGACCTTGGGCAGAGTGGCGGCCTCGCCGTTCAGATCGGCCGAGTCTCTCGGAACCGCCGACTGGATCTCGAGTGTGAGCGGTCGCCTATTGTCCGAGTCGGGAAGACGGACGATACGTCCTACGACCCGCAGCTCTATTCCTTCGCCAAACGTAGCGATGTTTGGTGGCTGGGCGGCGCTGTCTGCGCTTGCTCGTAACAGACCGAGAGCAAGCGCGAGCAGTGTCAGTCCGCTCACGGTGGCACGGGGTCTGCGCAGCGAGCAAAGTAAGATGGCGCCCAGCGTCAAAGCCGGTACCAGCCCGCCGATCGAGCCCCAGCGGACCCATATCGCGGTGCCGGCCATCACCCCGATCGCTAGAAGTATTTGCGGATTCGGCGCCCGAAAACGGTCTGCCGCGGAGGACCCGCAACAGTTTCTATCGAGTGCTTGAAATGCTACAGGGACGGGCTGGGATGATCAGCCGTTCGCACTGTCCGTCGCGAGTGATTCGGTGGCGTCGGCGCACCTCATGTCAGGCGCGCGCTTTCGACCAGTTTGGGTTTTTACCTTTGCGTCGATCCATTTTTCGAGGTCGGCTTCTCGAATTCGCCATACCTTTCCGATCTTAAAAGCAGGTATGACCTGATCTACGGACATCCGATAGACCGTGAATTTGCTGAGCTGAAGCAAGTCCGCAACCTGCTCGGTCGTTAGCAGTTTCTCCATGTGATCCCCATCGTTGATAATTCGTTCGTTTGGATATAGGGCGTCCAGATAGGGACCGTATCACAGGCGATGGTGCGGATTGACCGGATTTGCCGACATTTGGTTGCTAGCGAAGCAAAATGCGGTCTTTTATCTTTTCTACTGCGAATTGGATACTTAACAAACCCAGCCATTAGCGGGAGAATGGAGTGACCGCAATGGAGCGTGCAGAAATGCACGCAACTGTTACACTCCTACGGTTCAACTTACCGCACAGTTGCCGCACAGTTGCATTGTGCATTGACGGTGTGCTAGTCACTAGGCATAATTGACATGCTGAACGTAAGCCGAACAGGGGATCATCCAGGCCGCAACGGGAAGCGCATCTCACTCTGGCCTCTCAAGCTAGACGAGGCTTTGGCGGCGCTGCTCGGGACCAAACCCAAATCCACCAAGGATGAGGGCGAGCTTTCTCCCGAATCGACCGATGATGCTGACTCGCGAGGAAGGGAGTAGATCATGACCGAAGAGATTCAGGACTCCGACCGTAACGTGGATAAGTTCCGCGAGCTGATCCTGTATTTCGCGCTAAGGTCCATGGGAGATCGAAGTTCGGCGTAACCAAGCTAAATAAGCTTCTGTTCTTTTGCGATTTTGACGCCTACGCTCGACTTGGACGCCCGATTACGAATGCGGAGTACCAACACTTGGAAAATGGACCGGCTCCGCGGGAAATGGTGCCCCGCCGCAAGAAGGTGACGGACGCGGGGGAAATTGTCATTTCGGAGAGTAAATACTACGGTCATAAGCAGGACCGGTGCGATTCGTGGCGGCCCCCGATCTCGAGGTTTTCACGGGCGAGAAATGGCCCTGATAGATGAAGTCATTGAGCGATACAAGCATTTGGACGCCAGTGAAATCAGCCACATTCCCACAGGGCGCTGGGATGGTTGGTGACGTTAGATTCGCGAGGACGATCCCCTACCACATGCGCTTTCATGTGGGCATCGCTTGAACTTTCGGCAAGTGAGCGAGAATGGGTGGAATCACTGGAACCTACAGCCGCAGGTGAGTACCTTGGAGGAACAAGAACCTAGGGTGCGCGAGCTGGTTGAGACACTCGAATACAAAGCTCAACTTCAGCAGCTTGAGCCGGATGTTCGGCGATCTGATGAGTTTCTTAAGGCAGTTACGTATCTAATCAGCAAGAAGCCTACGATCGGAGAGCGTCTTTACGGCGATTCTGACGTTTGGTTCCTACTGAGCCGTGAACGCTGAGCTTCCCGCAATCGTAATTGCCTACACCCTTTGATGAAAATAAGGTGATACTTCTTGGGATTCACGTTGAATCAGTCAACGGAGAGTTAGGCGTTTCCCTCCGACAGCCTGAATCGCCACGACTGCCCTTTCGGCGTCACTGAGTTTCCGACCGTTGTAGCGAAAATCGAACTCATTGAGGTATCGGTGCAAATGCTGTCGGCTGACGTGGTGGAACGTCCCGACGATTCCCCGTTTCAATAGGGCGAAATAGCCCTCGACCGTGTTAGTCGTCACGTCGCCACGCGCGTACTCTTTCCGTCCATGGTCCACCGTTTCGTGACTGGCGTAGTGCTGATCCAGCCCGCGATAGCCATGGGATTTGTCAGTCATTAAGCGGGCCGACGTGTCTACGGTTTCATGCACGATGCGATGCAGATTCTTCTGCGTCACGCGCCCAACGTGAAACGACTTCACCCGCCCGCCACGTTCGAGCACGGAGACTACAGGGATTTTGTTGGACGTATTGGGGTTAGGGTGTCCACCGGCGCCCGGCTCACGTCCTCCGATGTACGCCTCGTCAACCTCGACAATTCCGCGTAGCTTGTCTTGCAGCGGTCCTTCGTTCATTGCATGTCGAATCCGGTGGGCCATGAACCATGCCGACTTGTAGGTGAGATCCAGGCTCCGGTGCAGTTGATGGGCGCTTATTCCTTTCTTGGATGAGCAAAGCAATTGGATCGCTAAAAGCCATTTGTTCAAGGGAATGTGGCTGCGCTCCATGATCGTGCCGACCGTGACGCTGAATTGCTTGCGGCAATCCTTGCACTTCAAAAGCCCTTTTCGCGCCGGTTTCTTTGATGTATTCTTTGCGTTTAGACGGTAAGCGTTACCAATAGCTCCACAATGTGGGCAAATAGGACCATCAGGCCACCGAAGTTGCTCCAAGTGGTCTCTGGCCTTGTCGGGATCTGAGAAAATGGGGTCGGTCAAGTTCATAAAGTAATGGTATTTGGCCCATTTGGGTTTGTCAAGTATCTAATTCGCTTTCTACTTGAGTTCTTGTGAGTCCGGCCGCAAGTAGATCGTCCATGGATCTGAACGGACCGTTCACTCTCCGGTAGGCGATCAGCTTTTCCGCGCTCACGGAGCCAATTCCCTCCAGCGTGCTGAGTTCCCGAACTTCGGCCCTGTTGACATCGACCAGCGCTGGAACATTTCGCTGATCCTCGTTGGCGGGTACGAACACGTGCTGTTCGTCCACGAGCAGAATCGCCAGATTGATTTGATCGAGATCTGCGTCAGAGGTGGCTCCGCCTGCCAGTTCGATGGCGTGCTCCACTCGTGCGCCCGGGCCGAATTGAAATACACCCGGGGAATTAACTTCGCCCGACACGTAAACCTTGGCTGAGGCCGAGCCCGAAGGCGCCGGGGTCGCGACAAACGCCGGGGAATCGGAACGGCCGCCTATGAGCTGTCCGATCTCGAGACCAATGATGGCGAGCAGCAGGACTCCGAGAATCGCGATTTTGTATTTTTCGAACCACTCGGCCGGCACTCAAAGCCCCCAGTTTGTGCGGATGATAATGAACTCGGCCCCGTCGGAAACATCTGTGAAGAGAGTAGACTCGTTCACGTGAAAGTGGGCGGTCTCGTCGGGATCCGGGGTTCGGGCCGGACGGAGATCTTCGATCTTCTCGCGGCCGGCGCGGGCTTCGCGGCGTCGCGGGGACGGGTTCGCCAGACCGTGGCCCAAATC
The DNA here is from genome assembly GCA_963663595.2 of Chloroflexota bacterium. Lineage (GTDB taxonomy): Bacteria > Chloroflexota > UBA11872 > UBA11872 > VXNJ01. Next base: position 2,304,991 of record CAXXGZ010000003.1, read on the forward strand.
ACTCCACCCGATGAGCGCCTTTCCGTCTTGGCTCGGATCGTCGATGCCGACGAACTAACTCCGGCCGAGTTCACCATCGTTGATTTCGAGGCGGTCGGTTTCGGGGAGTCGAGTGAGCGGCAGGCGGAATGGCTGAATGTCGTTCGAACGGTCGACCTGCTCTTGGTCGTCATTCCGGCGTTCCTCGACGGCGCGATGCCGATGCCGAACTTGACTCGCGAGTCGATGAGATATCAACCGAGCTCGTCATAGCCGACCTTGTGGTCACCGAGTCGCGCCTGGGCCGCCTGGACGTCGATCTGCAACGCGCCCCGCGGGACACGCGGTCGAGTCTCGAACGCGAGCGTGAGCTTCTGCAGGTGGCTCGCGAAGTGCTCAGCGAGGGAGGACATCCCCGCGGGATGACCCTAAGCGAATCCGATCGGCGGCTACTCGCCGGATTTGGATTTCTGACCCTAAAACCCGTGGTCGCTCTTCTCAACACCGACGAGAATGCGGTCGCTAGCTGGGAAGTTTGGATGCAACGCTTGGGCACGCTGTGGCCGTACCCGAATACGGCCGCCGCCGGGCTCTCGGCTCAGGTCGAGAGGGAAGCCGACCAGCTGGACCCGGGAGATCGAGGCGATTTCCTGGACGCTTATGGAATCCCGAATAGCGCGCTGGCGAGGGTGTGTGCAGCGGTGTACGAGGCCACGTCAACCTCGACCGTTTACACATGGAACGAGCAGCAGGTTCAGGCGTGGCCCGTGACGCAGGGGGCGACAGCGTCCGAGTTCGCCGAGATGATCCACAGCGATATTGCGCGAGGATTCATCAGCGCGGAAACGATCCAACTCGATGATCTGGTCGATGCCGGGTCCTACGCTGCCGCCCGGCGGCAGGGACTTGTGCGAAAGGAGGGACGCGATTACGAGGTCTTAGACGGAGATGTCGTGCAGGTTCTCTTCTCTCGGTAAAGCTTTGCGCCGAGCTAGGCAGGTTTCGGGTGCGCCATGCCCACGAGATCGCCGACCCGTGAGAGACCGGATTGTTGGAGGTGGCCCTCGATCCCCTCTATGACCTCGAGGGCCGTGGTAGGACGCACGAAGCTCGACGTGCCAATCTGAACCGCGGAGGCTCCCGCGAATAGATATTCCAGGGCGTCGTCCGCGCTGGTGATTCCGCCGACGCCGACGATCGGAATATCCACCTCGGGCCAAACCTCGTATACGAGCCGGATGCCTATCGGTCGCACCGCGGGACCCGAAAGTCCGGCGAACCTGGCGCCGATGAACGGGCGGCGGCCTTGCACGTCGATCTTCATTCCGAGAACGGTATTCATGATCGTCAGACCGTGCGCTCCGGCGGCCTGGGCCGCAACCGCGAGCGGCCGGATGTCGGTGACGTTGGGAGATAGCTTGGCGAACAGGGGAAGGCTTGATGCCTCGAGTATCAAGCTAATGGCTTCGGTCAAAAGGTCCTCGTTGGTCGCGAACTCCATCCCGTTCTCGACGTTGGGGCACGACAGGTTCGCTTCAATCGCCGAAACGCCCGGATAACCTTCCAGAGCGGCGGCAAGGTCCCTGAACTCGAAAACCGACTCTCCAGCAATGCTCACCACGACCGGAGTACCGAGGGAGGCCCATGCCCGGCCCTCATCGTCAAGCAGTTTATTGACACCTGGATTCGGCAACCCGATCGAGTTGAGCATTCCCGACGGGGTTTCGACGGTCCGCGGCGTGGGGTTTCCCCGCCTGCGCCGCGGGGTGACCGTCTTGGTTACGAATGCTCCCAATCGCGCAAGATCGATGACCGGGGCGTACTCCCGCCCAAATCCGGACGTCCCCGATGCGGTCATTACGGGATTTTTGATGGTGAGTCCATCGCCGTGGGCCGGCGCAATATTTATGGCAAGTGATATGTCGTTACAATCCGATCGCGACCGCTCGATCCTAGTTTCGGACTGCATCCGAGATCGGGGGCCTACCATCGCTGGTCGTTCGGGCCATACAAACTAGCGCGAAATTCAACATATTGTAGTTGCAACCGCAACGTCGGATGCGAGGCCGACATGGGGAGTGATTGGGCATCGAAACGGGGGCTTGAGGCGGACGTTATGTTAACATCCCCACCTGTGAGGTCGTTAGCGTCTAATGTCACTTCATTACGGGCCGCATAGGTGGGCGTAATCATCGCGGTCGCCAACCAAAAGGGCGGCGTCGGCAAGACTACCACGACGGCGAACCTCGGTTCGGGGTTGGCTCTGCGGGGCTACAAAGTTCTTCTCGTCGATATGGACCCTCAAGCGAACCTCACCTCCGCCTTCGGGCTTGAACGCAGTATCGACGCAACCGTCGGCGACGCGCTCATGGACCGGAACGTCGAACCACCGGTGCTGCGGGTCGCGGACGTCATAGGCGTTGAGATCGACGTGATTCCCGCCGACCTCGGGCTGGCATCGGTTGAGACAAACCTGGTGACCAAGCTCGGCCGGGAGATAAGACTCCGCGATCAGTTGAGCAAGGTGGTATCGGATTACGATTTCATCCTCATCGACACACCTCCGTCGCTCGGAGTCCTGACGGTAAACGCCCTGGTCGCCGCCGACTGGGTCATCATCCCAACGGAAGCCCGATTCTTCTCGATGCAGGGCCTGGACATGCTCGATGAGAGCATCGGCGAAGTCTTATATCTAAATCCAAAGCTGAAAGTCCTGGGAATAGTATTGAGCAAGTTCGACAAGAGACTGCGGGAGGAGACGAGCGTCAGTGAATTCCTGCGTCAGAAATGGGGTCCAACAGTATTCGAGACCCCTGTGCCGGTGAACAGCAAGATCTTGGAAGCGTCCAGTGCGGGATTGTCGGTATATGCATATAAGGGCGCTCGGAAAGCAGCGGGTGTCTACGATGCGCTTGTCGAGGAGGTCGTAGCGCGTGCCTGATAGCAGTCACGCCCCATTTGATCCACGCCGCCTTGAGGACCGCCAGCGGCCCGGGGACATCGTCAGCAGGATGTTCGGTGAGAACGGCAGCGGCCGTGACGGGCTCACCGAAATACGAATTATCGGGGTCGGCGGCGCCGGAAACAACGCCATCAACCGCATGGTGGATGCCGGACTATCCGGAGTGGAGTTCGTCGCCGTCAACAGCGACGCCCAGGACCTGACGCTGTGCCACGCGACGCGCAAGATCGCGATCGGTGAGCGGACGACCCGTCACCTGGGAGCCGGCGGGGATCCGGCTCTCGGCGAACGCTCGGCCAACGAGAACGAAGCTGAAATCGAGGCGGCGGTCGCCGACGCCGATATGGTGTTCGTAACCGCCGGCATGGGCGGAGGCACCGGAACCGGCGCCGCGCCCGTGATCGCGAGACTGGCGATGGACGCCGGCGCGCTGACCGTTGGCGTCGTCACGAGTCCATTTTCGTTCGAAGGCTCACGACGGCGCGAGATCGCTGAACAAGGTATCGAGAATCTATCCCAGTGCGTTGATTCCATGGTGATCGTCAACAACGATCGTCTTCTGGGCGCCGTTCACAAAAACACGACGGTGGCCGACGCGTTTGTTCATGCCGACGCAATGCTGCTGAGCGGCGTGCGTGGTGTAACCGATCTGATTACGAACGTCGGTATCGTCAATGTCGATTTCGCCGACGTGAAGAGCATCGTAAAAGACGCGGGCTTGGCCATTCTGGGAGTCGGAACGGCTTCCGGCGAGTCGCGGGCTCAGGCCGCGCTCGAAGAGGCCATACATTCGCCGTTGATCGACACTCCGCTTGAGGGCGCGAGTGGGATTCTCGTCAATATCACCGGCGGCGAGGACCTCGGCATCCACGAAGTCGAGAGCATAGTCGAAGGCGTGGCGAAGGTGGCCCGACCGGACGCCAGAATCGTCTTCGGCGCCGTTGTCGATCCGAGACCTGGGCAAACGCTCACGGTGACGATTATCGCCACCGGGCTGAGCGAAGCCGGCCCGGGGCTTGTGAGGGCGGCGCCGCGACGCCGGGTCTCGACGCAGCCGCGCGGAACGTCAACCGAAAACGGCAATAGGTCCGAGACCGGTGCGGCCGCACCGGTCGATCGAGTGGCCGAAACATTCGACCGGGTGGAACCGCCGCCGCTGGAGCCTGCGTCCCCGCAACCCATCTTGCACGAAATGGACGTCGGGTCCGTGGCCGATCCGAACGACACGGAAGTCCCCGCTTTTATCCGCAGACGCAGCCGCAACGAATAGGCCGCGGCCGTTTGCCGACGGCTCGGGTGTAGGCTAACAACGAATCGGTAACTGACTCCGCGACTTCTTGCATTTTGCGCCGCGAGTCGCCATCCCCTGAGTTTGCCGCATGTCCGCAGCATCGAATATATCGACCGATGCCCAGGGCCGGGAACTGGAGCGGGTTTCAGCCTGGTTGATGGGCTCCAGCCCGGTGCGCGAGGACGACACATCAGATAATCCGATCGTGCTAGCTCTGGAGCGACTTGAAGATGCGGATTTCCAAACAGCCCTGGAGCTGGCTGCTTCCAATCGTGCCCGAGGTGGAGAATCCGTCGAGCATCTCATATCGGACGCCGGAGAGCGGATGGCGGCCGCGCTCGGGCGGGTTCTGAGCGACGATGCGCGCGCCGATTTCATAGCCGAGCTTGGGCGGAACATCCCGAACCTGACCCGCACCGTTAACGATGCAATCAAGAACGCCTACAAGCGTTCGGGGGACTCCGACGGGAAAGCGAACGATGCTGCGCCGTACAGCGCCGAGGCCAGCCTTGAGGCCATCAAGAAGATTAACGCGGCCGCGAACTCTTCCCTGGATCTGAAAGAGACCACGGAACTTACGGCTAAGGCGATCACAGAGGTAATGCAGGTTGACGAGTGCTCTGTGTTCATGCTCGACGAGCAGTCAAACAGGCTCGTGCTTCATTCGACCTTTGGTCTCAACCCGGAGCTGGTGGACAAGGTGTCGCTGGGCATCGGTGAGGGAATCACCGGGGTCGCGGCGGAACTCAGCAAGCCGATCGCGGTGCGCGATGCGTGGAACGATCCCCGGTTCCATTTCATCCCCGGACTGTACGAGGAGAAGTATCGAAGCATTCTGGTTGTGCCCATAGTTCTCTACACGGTGAATAGGCTTCTTGGAGTCTTGAGCATGCATAGTCGCGAGTACCGCGACTTCACCGCACACGAGATCGAGTTCGTCGAGACGGCCGCTGGACAGCTGGCGATGGCCATCTGGAACGCTCGAGTCTACGAGCAGACGGACGCCGAGCTCCGCCGCCGCGTCAACGAACTTACTACGCTCGAGCGCACCGGTCAGACGATCACTTCGAGCCTGGACTACCGGGAGGTTCTTGACGCAATCGTCCATCGTGCCGCCGCCATCATAGATGCTGACAAGGCATCCATTTTCGAACTCGACGAAGTCGCCCAGCGGCTCTTCATCGTCGCGGCGTCCGGACTGAGCGAAAATTACGTCAAGCTCACGCTCGCCGTTGGCGAGGGCGTAATGGGCAAGGTGGTCGAGACTCGGCGGCCGATTATCGTGCCCGACGCGCTCGGAGACACCCGATTGGCGGTGTCGAAGGAACTCATTCACCAGGAAGGCTACCGGTCGATGTTCTGCGTGCCGCTGGTTGCAAAAGGTCGGGTGCTGGGCGGCATCAGCGTGTACACCAGTGACATCCGCGAATTCAGGCTGGACGAACTCAGGCTCGTGCAAGCGTTTGCCGATCAGGCCGCGATCGCCATGGAGAACTCACGGCTTTACCAGGAAACGCGGGATGGTTTCGAGCGGAACGGCCTTTTGCTTCGAGAACTTCACCATCGCGTCAAGAACAATCTGCAGACGGTCGCGTCCCTGCTCTCCATGCAGGCCCGGCATACGGAGTCCAGCGAAGCCGCCGATCTGCTCAACCTCAGCGCCGGTCGCATCGCGGGTATGGTCGCCGTCCACGATCTGTTGTCCGGCCGGAAACTTAACGTCACGACGATCGTGGAGATCGTTCAGGCAATCATGGACATGGTGCGATCCGATCTGTCCGCCGCGGGTAAGAACATCTCATTGGACGTCGCCGGCGACAACGTGGAGATCGACTCTGAAAGAGCAATGGTCATCGGCTTGGTCGTGAGCGAATTGATCTGGAACGCGATTAGCCACGCGTTTGCGGAACGCACAACAGGCTCGATTCGGATTTCAGTCGAACGGGATGGCGATCTCGCCCGCGTCGAAGTCACCGACGACGGACCGGGCCTTCCGCCAGGATTCGATATGAAGAGGGATGCCGGCCTTGGATTGGACATCATTAGACAGCTCGTTACGCGCGACCTGTCGGGGTCGTTCGACATCCGGTCCGACGCGGGTACGGTGGCCACCGTCGTTTTCCAGACGTAATTTCAGGGTTCGAGATGGGCCGGCCGACGGTTTTCAACGGATCGATCGGATTCGCTGCGTCTGATGAAGATTCCAGGTCGAGGGGGCCTCGGGCTCGTCAGATGCCGGAGTCCCAGTCCCACAGCAGATCGTCCATGTCGAAGACCGGACCCTCGGTGCATACGCGTTTAGGACCGCGGCGCGTGGGATGGACGCAGCTGTAGCAAACCCCCATGCCGCAGGCCATTCGCGCTTCCAAAGCCAACTGGACCGGCTTCCGCCGCGAACGTCTGCCCGGGACCAAGCGAACGATCGTGGCCTGCAACGCCTGCAGCATCGGATTCGGGCCGCAGGCAAAGACCTGATCCGCCCAGCCGTACCAATCCGGAACCAGCTCGACGGCGCTCCCCATCACGCCCGACGTGCCGTCGTCCGTTGCCATGTGCAACTCCACCGATACCGGGATGAATTCGGGCGGAACCAGCCCATCGGACGAGCGCGCGCCGTTTATCACCACACATTCGAGTCCCCGGCTCTCGGCTTCATGGGCGAGCGCGATCAGCGGGCCCATTCCGATGCCTCCGCCGACCATCAAGAGATGACGGGAATTGGGGTCGATCTCGAACGTGCTTCCCAAGGGGCCCAACGAATCTAACGTATCGCCGGGTCCCCGGTCGCCCAGCCAGTCGGAACCCCTGCCCACGACGTGGTAAAGGATCGATGCCGTCTCGGCCTCCCGGTCGATCGCCGACAGGCTATACGGACGCCGCAGAAGCGGGTCGAGAGATTCGGAGTTGATCATGTGTACGAACTGGCCTGGCCGCGACGTTGCCACCAGCTCGGGCGACCGAAACGTCACCCAGCGCAGGACTTCGGATAGACGCGCATTGCTCGTTACCTCGGCGGTTGCGAGAACGGGCATCAGCCTGCCGCGGCGGATCCGGCGCCGACGTAGGCGGCCAACGGTAGCACGTTATATCCTCCGCGCCCGTTGGCCAGTGCGCTCGCGAGGGCGCCGGCCGTATCGAGCGACGTGAGGCAGGGCACTTGCGACTCGGCGGCTGCCCTTCGCATGTGAAAGCCGTCCTGCAGAATCTCCCGAACACCGGTCAACGTGTTAATGACGAGAACGGTCGAGCCGCTTCTGATGGCGTCCATTACCGAGGGCTTCCCAGCCCTGAGCTTGCTTACGGTCCCCACTTCGAGTCCGTGCTGCTGAAGGAATCGCGCGGTGCCTTCGGTGGCGAGCAGAGAGTAACCAATTTTTGCGAACGTCTCGGCTATGTCGAGGCAGTCAGGCTTGTTCCGGTCCGCGATCGACAGCAGCACCGAGCCTTCGGCCGCCAGCTCGAGTCCGGCCGCGACCATCGCTTTATACAGGGCCGGGGCGAACTCGCGATCGACCCCCATCACCTCTCCCGTGGATTTCATTTCAGGGCCCAGGAATGTGTCTACGCCGGACAGCTTGGCCATCGAGAAAACTGGGGCTTTGACTGCGACCAACTCCGGCGAGGGAAGCAGGCCACCCGAATGGCCGAGTTCCCGCAGCGTCTTTCCGAGCATTATGTTCGTTGCCAGCCGAACCATCGGCACGCCCGTTACCTTGCTCAGAAACGGTACCGTGCGGCTCGCGCGCGGGTTCACCTCTATTACGTAGACCTCGCCCTGCCAAACCACGTACTGGATGTTGACCAGACCTTTGGCGTCGATTGCGCGGCAGATAGTCTCGGTATATTCGATTATCTTGTCCTGGGCCGATTGTGGAACGTCGATGGCCGGAAAGACGGCCATGCTGTCGCCGGAATGGACGCCCGCCCGTTCAATATGTTCCATGATCCCCGGGATCAGCGCCTCGGCGCCGTCCGAGATCGCGTCGACCTCGACCTCTTTGCCCTCGAGGTATTTGTCGATGAGCACCGGATGCCGCGGGGTTGGCTGCGTGACCCGGGTGACGTACCGTTCCAGGCTTTCGCGATCGGTTGCGATCTCCATCGCTCTGCCGCCGAGCACGTACGACGGACGGGCCAGCACCGGATATCCGAGCCGGTCCGCGACCTCCAGGGCGTCGTCAATACGCCGCACCGTGGCCCCGGGCGGCCTCAGGATGCCGAGCCGCTCGAGGAGAGCGTCGAATTTCTCCCGGTCCTCGGTGGTGTCGATCGTTGCCAGGCCGCTCCCCGCGATCTTCGTTCCCAGGTTGTAAAGGGGAGATGCCAGGTTGATGGCGGTCTGCCCGCCAAACTGCACGACCACCTCCGGCGGCTCACGCGCGGTTTCGTTCTCGATTATGTCGGCGACGCTTTCCTCGTCCAGGGCCTCGAAATAGAGGCGGTTTGACGTATCGAAGTCCGTGCTCACCGTTTCCGGATTGCTGTTGATAATCACGCTTCGATAGCCGGCCTCTTGGAGTGCCCACGCCGAATGTACGCTGCAGTAGTCGAACTCGATTCCCTGGCCGATTCGGATCGGTCCCGAGCCGATTACGATGGCAGCAGGCTCATCAGACGATTCGGCCTCATTCTCTTGCTCGTAGGTGCTGTAGTAATACGGGGTACGGGCCTCGAACTCGGCCGCGCACGTGTCCACGATCTTGTAGATCGGCCTCACACCCCATTGGTGGCGCAACTCCCGTACGCGCATCGGCAGTTCATCGCTTAGCTCGCCGATCATGGCATCGGAAAACCCGATGCGCTTCGCTTCCCAGACGAGATTGGGTTCCAACGGTTCTTCGAGCAGACGGAGTTCCATTAGGTAGATGTTGGCCATTTTTTCTATGAAGAGCCGATCGATTCTGGCGCGCAGGCTGATCTCGTCTGGTGACGCGCCCCGGCGTAGAGCGGCCATGATGGCCCAGAGCCGCAGATCGTTCGCGGTATCGACCAACCGCCATATCGCGCTTTCCTCGCCCCACGAGGGGTCTTCCCATAGGAGCGTACGGCCACCGAGTTCGAGTGCACGAACCGCTTTGTTCAGTGCGGACTCGATCGTTCGATCGATGGCCATCACTTCGCCGGTGGACTTCATCTGCGTGCCGAGCCGCCGGTCCGCGGCCGGGAATTTGTCGAACGGCCACCTGGGTATCTTGATGACCACGTAGTCGAGCGCGGGCTCAAACGCTGCGGTCGTCTCCTGCGTGATCGGGTTCGCGATCTCGTCGAGTCGTTTCCCGACGGCGATCTTCGCCGCGATCCGAGCTATCGGGTAACCGGTGGCCTTGGAGGCCAGCGCCGACGACCGGCTGACGCGCGGGTTCACTTCGATGACGCAGTACGAAAACGATTTTGGATCGAGAGCGAACTGCACATTGCAGCCGCCTTCAATTTTCAGCGCCCTGATGATCTTCAGCGACGCCGCGCGGAGCATCTGATATTCCTTGTCGCTGAGGGTCTGGCTGGGCGCTATTACGATCGAATCGCCGGTGTGGACGCCCATCGGGTCGAGGTTCTCCATATTGCACACCGTTATGCAGTTGTCCGCCGCATCCCGCATGACCTCATATTCGATCTCCTTCCAACCGTCGAGGTAATGCTCCACGAGGACCTGGCCTATCGGGCTGTTTTCGAGGCCCCGTGTAACCGCGGCGTCGAACTCATCCGCATTGGGAGCTATTCCGCCGCCGGTGCCGCCGAGCGTATACGCGGGTCGGATAATCAATGGAAATCCCAGCTCCGACGCGATCTCCCAGGCTTCCGGGAGCGATTCGGCGCTGCCGCTCCCTGGAATTGGCTCGCCGATTTCTCCCATCAGACTGCGGAACTGATCGCGGTCCTCCGCGCGTTCGATGGCCTCGATGGACGTGCCCAGCATCCGCACTCCGTATTTGCCGAGCACGCCGGCGTCGTTTAGGGCTTTGGCGAGGTTGAGCCCGGTCTGACCTCCCAGGGTCGGCAGTAACCCGTCGGGTCTCTCCCTGTCGATGATCCGCTCAAGGACTTCCACGGTCAGGGGTTCGATGTAAATGATGTCCGCGATGCCGCTGTCGGTCATGATGGTCGCCGGATTCGAGTTCACGAGGATCGAAGTCACGCCTTCCTCGCGCATCGCCATGCACGCCTGAGTGCCGGCGTAGTCGAACTCCGCCGCCTGACCGATCACGATTGGGCCGGACCCGATGATGAGAACCTTACCTAGGTCAGGCATCGTTGGATGTGCCGCAATCTAATGAAATTTGGACGCATGGTGGCGACGCCATTCGCGGCTCGCCTTCACGGTCGCCGACCGTCGATCATGTCCAGAAACCGCTCGAACAGGTACTGATTGTCCTGTGGTCCGGGCGACGCCTCGGGATGGTATTGGACCGAAAACACCGGCAGCGACTCGTGCGCGAGCCCTTCAACCGAGCCATCGTTCATGTTGACGTGACTTACTCGAAATCCACTATCGACTGGTACGGAATCGGCATCCACCTGGAATCCGTGATTCTGGGAAGTGATGTGAACTCGACCGGTGGTCAGATCCTTCACCGGGTGATTGGCGCCTCGATGCCCGAACTTGAGCCGGCTTGTCGTGGCCCCGATGGCCAGCCCGAGCAACTGATGACCCAGGCAGATTCCGGCCAGAGGGTAATGACCGATGAGTTGAGCGATCGTCGACACGGCCTGTTCGGCCTGTTCCGGGTCGCCGGGTCCATTCGCGACGAGCACGCCGTCGGGGTCGAGCGCCGATACGTCGCCGGCGGAAGATCCATACGGGAGAATCGACACCTCACACCCACGGGCTGTCAGCGACCGCGGGATATTCTCCTTAACGCCGCAATCCAGCAACACGATTCGAGGCCTCGACTTTCTGGCCGGCGGCGCCGGCCAGGGCTCCCAGGTACGGTCCTCAAATATGTATCGATCCGGCGTGGTCACGTCCTCCACGAGTCGCTGATCGGACAGCGGGACAACGGCTTCGGCCCTGTTCTTGAGTTCCGCCAGCAACGGCTGGATGTCGGGCGTGCGTCCACTGATCCACTCGAATTGGCCGGCTGCCGGAACTTCAGCATCGGCCACGCGCGTGAGGATCGCGCGCCGCACGCCGCCTCTTCGCAGGATCCGAACGAGCTGGCGGGTGTCTATGCCCGCCAGTCCCGGAATACCGGCCCTCGCGAGCGACGTACCCAGGCCTTCAGTGGCCCGCCAGTTACTGAAAGTGCTCGATAGCTCTCTAACCACCAGAGCCGCGATCCAGGGTCGCCTCGACTCAACGTCGATATCGTTGGCGCCATAGTTGTTGATCAGCGGATATGTGAGCGTCACAATCTGGCCGCTGTACGAGGCGTCCGTGGTGATCTCTTGATATCCGGTCATGCTCGTGTTGAAAACCAGCTCTCCGGTGGCGTCCGCATCGGCGCCGAACGAAAATCCGAAGAAGTGTTCGCCGGTCTCCAGAGAAAGGATCGCTCGGCGGCTACGAGCCAAGCGCCCCGGCCGTCTCAATACGTTCTTGATTCAGGTCGAACACGACATTTCCGCCGCAGATTGTCATTAGAACGCGGCCGATAACGGTCTGGCCGTGGAATGGGGTGTTCTTACCCCGCGACTTAAATCCCGCCGCGTCCACCACCCATTCCAAATCTGGATCCAACAACGCCACGTCCGCCGCGGCGCCCTTCGCGAGAGTGCCGTGCGGGAGGCGGAAAACCCGAGCGCCGGCGGTGAGACGCGCGATGAGAGCTGGAAGTCCCAGAACGCCGTCGCGCACCAGCTCCGTCGATACCGCGAAGGCCGTCTCCAGACCGGAGAAGCCCGCCGCGGCGACGGCGTATTCAACCCGCTTCTCGTGATCGGCGTGCGGGGCGTGATCCGTGCCTATGCAGTCGATCGTCCCATCGGCGAGCCCGGCGCGCAGGTTTTCGATGTCCGCTTCAGTTCGAAGGGGCGGGTTTACCTTGGTCACGGGATCGTACGGCCGCAGCGCGGCGCTCACCGGTTCCCAACGTCCCGCCACGGTCTCGTCGGTCATCGTGAGATGGTGCGGGGTGACTTCAGCCGTTACCCGAAGTCCGCGATCCTTCGCGACTCTGATCAGATCCACCGACCGCGCCGCGCTCAGGTGCAGAGCGTGATAGCGCCCCCCGGCCAGATCGGCCAGCGCAAGGTCTCGGGCCAACATGATCTCCTCCGCCTGAACGGGGGTCCCTGGGAGTCCGAGCTTTGTCGAGATTGCTCCTTCATTCATCGAGGTGCCGTCCGTGAGCGACGGGTCTTCACAGTGGTTGCAGATGGGTCTGTCGAACATTTGCGCGTACTCGAGAGCGTGCCTCATCAGCCTCGAACTCGATACCGGCACACCGTCATCGGAGAAGCCGATGGCTCCCGCCTGGCTCAACTCGCCCATCTGGACGAGTTGCTCTCCTCGGAGGCCCATCGTAATCGACGCCAGAGGGTAAACGTTCACAATCGCCGTTTCCGATGAAATCTCCTGAACGGTTTCCAGCGCGGTCTTGGAATCCACCGGCGGATTGGTGTTGGCCATGGTGCAGACCGTCGTGAACCCGCCGGCGGCGGCGGCCGCCGTGCCCGTGGCTATGGTCTCCTTGTACTCATATCCTGGTTCGCGAAGGTGGCAGTGAGGATCGACGAATCCGGGTGCCACTACAAGCCCCGTCGCGTCCATCTGCTCGGCTCCATCGGGGATCGCGAAGCCCTTGCCGACATCTTCGATACGGCCGTTGCGGATAAGCAGGTCGCAGACCTGGTCACGCTCCGACCCGGGATCGATTACCCTGCCGCCGTGGATCAGGAGATCTCGCATTTCCTTGGGCAAGCGGTCTATCTCCCCCCGGCCAGCAGGTAGAAGATGGACATCCGAATTGCGAGCCCGTTGGCCACTTGTTTCTCAATGAGGGAGCTGGAGCCGTAGGCCACTTCCGGGGAAATCTCGATGCCCTGGTTCATCGGTCCAGGGTGCATGACGATGGCAGTGGGGCTGGCTTTCTCCAGGCGAGCCCGGTTGACGCCGTAGAGCGCCGCATATTCCCTTAGATCCGGTAGCAGCCCGGCCTGCATACGCTCCTTTTGAATGCGCAACGCCATCACGACGTCGGCGCCCTCGATGGCCGCGTCCGCGTCGAGTTCCAGCGACAGGAGTCCATTTGCGTCGGGGAGATTTTGAAAGGTCGATGGAAGAAGTGTGGCCGGCCCGCAGAGCACCACCCGCATGCCCATCCTTGTGAAGCCCCAGATGTTCGACCGCGCAACCCGACTGTGGAGAATGTCGCCGACGATCACGAGCTTCTTGCCTTCAAGTTCGCCGAGTTCTTTTCGCACGGTGAATAAGTCGAGGAGCGCCTGGGTTGGATGGGCGTGCCAACCGTCGCCCGCGTTGATTACGGAGCAATCGAGTTCGGCGGCGGCCAGGTATGGAGCTCCGGATTCGTGGTGTCGCATCACCACCATGTCAGCGCCCAGCGCCTGAATCGTCCGCATCGTGTCAACGAGCGACTCGCCCTTTTGCGTGCTGCTTCCCGACGCCGTTATGTTGATCACATCGGCGCTCAGGTACTTTCCCGCCAGTTCGAACGAAACTCGCGTGCGGGTGCTGGCTTCGTAAAAGACGTTGACAATCGTCTTCCCGCGAAGGGTTGGAACCCGTGATATCGGGCGCGCGAGGATTTCGGACATGGATTCCGCCGTGTCGAGCACCGTTGTTATCTCGTCGCGGGAAAAATCGTCGATATCGAGAAGATGCTTACGATGCAATGGCATCCGCTAGCGTCCCGTTGACTCGGCGGTGCGGGCTATCGATACCGAATCGTCACCGTCGCTTTCCTTGAAATGCACCAGCACCTCTTCGTTGCGCGCGGTGGGCAGATTTTTGCCCACGTAGTCGGCCCGTATCGGCAGTTCCCGGTGGCCCCTATCGATCATCACGGCCAGCTGAATGGACCGCGGCCGGCCTAGGTCGTTGAGCGCCTCCATGGCCGCGCGGACAGTGCGGCCGGTATAGAGCACGTCGTCGACCAGAACGACATCCTGATCCGCCACGTCCACGGGAATGTCGGTCGGCGTGACCTCTGGAGCATCGACCCTCATGTCCAGATCGTCTCGGTACATGGTGATGTCCAGCCTGCCGGTTGGAGGTTCGAGCCCCTCTATCTGGCCTATCGAACTGGCTATCCTTTTGGCCAGCGGAATCCCTCGTGTGTGCGTGCCAACCAACACGAGATTCTCGGCGCCGCCATTGCGCTCGACGATCTCGTGGGCGATCCGAGTCAATGCGCGCCGCATTTCGTCGGTGTCCATGATCTTGCGCGCGGCGCGACGGGTGTCAGCGGCCACGGGGGAACAAAAAACCTCCCGCATGGACACGGGAGGCCAAAGCGCCGACCGGGGCAGCAGCAGACAAGGCTTTCAATCGTACCTTTCCGCCTCGCGGGGCAGGATTAAAGGATCGACGAGATTATAGGGAGGACGAGGGCCCTTTCCCAACGATCGCGCTGAGACGCTTCTGTGACGTTCTGAATAAGCGGGTCTACATCCCCGTCACGTCACCACGTCGCCGGAAAGGCGGGGAACGGCGCGGCCAAGGATTCGGTCCTGGGTACGCTTACCATCCCTCGGGCAGGCTGCGGACTACGATGTCGTCCCGGTGCCGGCCCGTTCCGACCAGCGAAACCGGAACCCCGATAGTTCCCTCCACCCGCTCGATGTAGCGGCGCGCGTTTGCAGGAATATCATCCCAAGACGTTGCGCCGCTGGTGGGGGCGCTCCAGCCCGCCAGCTCTTCGTAGATCGGCTCCACCTGCTCCAATAAACGCGTATCGGGTACTGAGTCGATCGTTCTGCCGTTGAGCCGGTAGCCGGTGGCGACCGGGATGGGATCGAAATTATCCATGAGGTCGATCTTTGTTAGCGCGATGCTGGCGAAGCCGTTGATCGCTGATGCATACCGCGCGGCCACCAGATCGAGCCAGCCGCACCGGCGCGGGCGCCCCGTTGTGACGCCATACTCACCGCCCTCGCTTCGCAGCCTGTCGCCCACCTCGTTTTTTTGCTCGGTTGGAAATGGCCCCTCGCCGACGGACGATGTGAACGCCTTCACGATCCCGATCACCGTATCCATCTGGTTAGGTGGTATGCCCAAGCTGACGCAGGCGCCCGCCGCCGTGGGGGTGGACGATGTGACGTACGGATAGTGGCCCCAGTCGAGGTCGCGCATTATTCCAAGCTGGCCGACCAACAATAGATTCTTGTTCTCCGCGAGCGCACCTTGAACTATCGGGAACGTGTCGGCGATGTATGGCCTTAGCGCTTCACCCCACTCCACGCATTGGGCGATGAGCGTATCCAGGTCAAAAACGTCCGAGCCGTCCACAGACCTCAGTTGGTCGTTCTTCGCGGCGACGATATGTGGAAGAAATTGGCGTAGGTAGTCCGGATCGACGAGATCACCGATCCTGACCCCCGACCGAGCCGCCTTGTCCGCGTACACGGGCGCGATCCCGCGTTTCGTGCTTCCTTGGCGCATGCTGCCCCGGCTGACCTCGAGGGCTTCGTCGAGCGCCACGTGATAGGGCATCACGACATGGGCCCGCTCGGCGATTAAGAGTCGGCCTTCGAATTCCAAACCGGGCACGCGGCTGCTTACGTCCTGCATCTCGGCCAGCAGTGCGTCCGGATTGACGACCGTGCCCGGCCCCATGATGTTTACGACCCGGTCCCAGAAGATACCGTCGGGAAGCAGGTGAAGGCCGAATTCTCCAAAATCGTTGACGACCGTGTGCCCCGCATTGTCGCCGCCCTGGAATCTGATAACGTAGTCGGCCCGCTGCGCGAGGAAGTCCACGATCTTCCCCTTGCCTTCATCTCCCCACTGGGATCCGACGACGCAAACTACGCTCATCTCAATACCTCATAGGGCGCGCTACAACCCGACGGCAACATGCTTATCTCGCGGCCCGAGCTAAGGACGCCGACTGTAACCGCTGGCGCTACGCTTCAAATTGGCGAATGTTGAGGCATCCATCACGAGGCTCTGGATTCCTGCGCAACGGCGGCCTTTTTCAAAACCAAGGCTTGCCTCTCGACGCAGGCACCAGCAAACCCGTTGAATATAGGGTGTGGCCGGTTTGGGCGCGACCTGAATTCCGGATGGAACTGAACCCCCACGAACCAAGGATGATCGCGAAGCTCAACGATCTCCACCAGCTCGCCGTCGGGGGACAGGCCGCTGAACACCAAACCGCGGTCCTGCATGGCTTGTCGGTATTCGTTGTTGAATTCCATTCGATGCCGGTGACGCTCTCGGACCATTTCCACGCCGTACGCCTCAGCGGCAAGGGTGCCTGGCATGAGTACGCACGGCTGGGCGCCGAGCCGCATAGTACCGCCGATGTTTATCTGTCCGTAGTAGCCGGGCATCGGCCAAATGACCGGGTTCTCGCAGTCCTCATCGAACTCAAAGCTGTTGGCCGGTTTCCCCAAGACGTTGCGAGCGAATTCGACGACGGCGACCTGCATCCCGAGGCAAAGGCCGAGATAGGGAACGTCATGTGTCCGCGCGTAGCTTACGGCGGCGATCTTGCCCTCGATTCCTCTGGGGCCGAAGCCGCCGGGAACGACTACCCCGTGAACGCCTTCCAGCGCCTCCTCCACGGGCCTGGCTTCGAGGTATTCCGAATCGATCCACCTGATCTGAAGCCGCCGGTCATTCTTCACCATCGCATGCAGCAGCGCATGCTCGACGCTGATATAGGCATCGGTCGCGTCTACGTACTTTCCGACTAGGGCTATGTCAATTGGACGTCGGAGACTGTCCATAGCGTCAACCATCTGGCGCCAGTCTTGAAGATCAGCCCTTCCGACGTCGAGCCCGAGCCGCTCGCAGATCAGATCGCCAGTCGCCGCCTGTTCGAGCTTCAGCGGGACTTGATAGATGTTATTAACGGTCTCGAGCGAAATAACGGCCTGCTCGTCAACGTCACAAAACAAGGCGATTTTCTCGCGCGTGTCCGGCTGGAAGGGATGATCCGACCGGCACACGATTATGTCGGGAAGGATTCCGATGCTCCGCAGCTCGGCAACGCTGTGTTGCGTGGGCTTGGTTTTCAGCTCGCCCGTGGCGCCGATGTGAAGTAGAAACGTCACGTGCACCAACAGGGTGTTGCCCGGACCCAACTCCCGCCGAAGCTGGCGCAAAGCTTCGAGGAACGGCAGTCCTTCGATATCTCCAACCGTGCCGCCGACCTCGACGATGACCACATCGGCGCCGTCACCGCCGTTAACAGACTTGAGCCGACGCTTTATTTCGTCGGTGACGTGCGGAATCACCTGGATGGTGCCGCCCAGGAAGTCGCCTCGCCGCTCGCTTTGGATTACGGATTCGTACACCTGGCCCGTCGTGACATTGCTGCTGCGCGTGAGCTCTTCATCGATGAACCGCTCGTAGTGACCCAGGTCGAGGTCGGTTTCGGCGCCATCGTCGGTCACGTAGACTTCACCGTGCTGACCGGGACTCATCGTCCCGGGATCGACGTTGATATACGGATCGAGCTTAACGATGAGCACTTTCATTCCACGGCTCTTGAGGAGCCGGCCGATGGACGCGCTGGTCACGCCCTTCCCCACGCCGGACACGACGCCGCCGGTTATGAAGATGTACTTTGGCGGGGTTTTTGCGAGAGTCTGTTGCGTGACGGCGCCATCGAGCGTATCGGCTGTCAAGGATTACCCTTCCAGGTCTGTACCTACTGCCGCCGACTTGGCGCCGGAGGGTTTCTTCTCTTTTGTCCGCGATTCCAGTATCACCGTCTCGATCTTGTCCTCCGGAAGACTGCTCCGGGTCACCGTTATGGCGGAAGTCGGCTCCTGAGCCTCAAGTCCCGCTTCTTCCAGAAACGCGGCGACGTCATCGCTTGCCGCCCCGTCGCCGTATGCCATAGGTATGACCAGCTTCGGAGACGTGGTCGCCACCAGCTTCGCCGCTTCCACGCGGGTAAACGCGCCACGGCCACCGGGCGGGATCGTCAGCACGTCGAAGGGGGTTATGGATTCAAGCACTTGGTCCGAAGGCGGTTCCTCGATTTGCCCAAGGTGGCATACGACCACGCCGTCGACGACGAACGTACAGATCAGGCTCGGCGGTCTGGTGCGATCCGATCCGTTCATATCCCGCGAAGTGGATGAATTCCACACTGCCGTGACGAAGATTCCACCGACCTCGTATTCGCCGGGTCCGTCAATCGTGTAGGGCTTCGATCTAACGTTCGGCACGACTGTGCGCAGCTTACCGTCGGAGCGACTGAGGGTTACTAGGTCGGTCTTGATCTTGAGATTCTGAAAATCGGGACCGGGGAGGTAGGGGTCGGCTACTGCTATTGTGTTTCTGTCCCGAAGCCGTAAACAGGAGCGTCCGAACCAGGCTATCTCCATTCCGCCCCTATCTGAGACCGTTTCGACCTGGTCGAATGCCACTACACTCTAGCATAAGAAAAGCAGCGTCTCGGCGTGGTTAAGATTGGTCCCGCTGGCCAACGGCTCACCTGAGATGGCAACCGATTTGGGTGAAAAGCTGAGGTTCGCGCTCACGCGCTCCGCATGCGAAATGTAGCTGCACAATCCCGCCAACCATTCCCGGCCTCCGTTTGGGATGCGGCCGTCGAGTTGGGCTCCTTTACCGACCTTCTCCGCAATATGGTGGTCCGGGATCTGAAGGTTCGCTACCGGAACTCGGTGCTGGGGTTTGGATGGTCGCTCCTGCAGCCGTTGTTGATGATGCTGGTGTTCACGGTGGTGTTCAAAGTACTGACCAGGACTGAGATACCCAACTACCCGCTCTTCCTGCTCACGGGTCTTCTGCCCTGGAACTTCACGCATTCGGCGTTATCGACTGCGCTGCGAAGCGTTACGGGGAACGCCGGTCTTATCACAAAGGTCTACTTTCCGAGGGAGCTGTTGCCCTTGTCAGCGGTCCTCGGCGCATTCATTCACTTCGTGGTTGCCTTTGCGCTTCTACTCGTGGGAATGATCGCCTTCGGCGTGGAATTTACGCCCACGATCTTGTTCGTTCCAGTCATTATGTTGCTTCAATTGGTGCTTGTCACAGGTTTGGCCATGATTCTCGCGGCTGCGAATGTGCTTGCTCGTGATCTGGAGCAGTTGGTCGATGTCGGGCTGCTGGCCTGGTTCTTTCTGACCCCGATCTTCTACGCCCTGGCGGTCGTCCCCAACGATCAGTTCCTGGGCCTCGACGTGCACCGCTGGGTTTTCTCACTTAATCCGATGGCGACACTGGTCACGGACTTTCGCTACGTTGCGCTGGAGGGATTTCTCCCGATTCGCCACACCGCCGTGACGATGGTCACCGCCTTCGCGGCCCTGGCCTTCGGTTGGTGGCTCATGCGCCGCTTTTCGAGACGGTTCGCGGAGATCGTCTGAGCAGTGACGGCGGTTCGATTTACAAACGTTTCCAAGCGATTCGAACTGGTGCACCCCACGCGCCGATCCGTCTTCGGTCATATGGGATCGATCCTCGGTCTCGGGCGTAAGCAAACCGAGGAATTCTGGGCGCTTAGGGATATCAGTTTCGAGGTCGATCGGGGCGAGACGATCGGGATAATCGGCCCCAACGGCTCTGGTAAGACCACCATCCTCAAGCTGCTGACGGGAACCCTTTTTCCCGACGAGGGATCCATCGAGAGCAACGGGAAGGTCTTCGGCCTCCTTGAGTTGGGCGCGGGATTCCATCCGGATCTTAGCGGCCGGGAAAACGTTTTCCTGAATGGCTCGTTCCTTGGAATAGGGCGCAACGAAATGGCGCAGCTGTATGACCGGATCGTCGAGTTCGCTGAACTCGAGCGATTCATAGACACGCCGGTAAAGCACTATTCGTCCGGGATGTATATGCGGCTTGGATTCGCCATAGCCATCGCGGTCAGTCCCGACGTGATGGTGATCGACGAGGTTCTGGCAGTCGGTGACGCGGCCTTCGCCCGTAAGTGCTATCAGGCCCTGGCGGAAGTCAAGAAATCCGGACGAACCATGCTTTTTGTCTCCCACGATCCGATCCAGGTGAGGCGTTTCTGTGACCGCGTACTCTGGATCGATGAAGGTCGCACGCGTCGAATCGGTGCAACCAGAGAGGTCATTCAGGACTACCTTCAGACCACGCTCGCCCCCGTATCTAACGAGGTATATCCACCGGGCGAAGATCCCGTGCGTGCAGGACAAGGCCCGCTCACGATCACCGACGTTTACGTTCAGGACGCGTCACGCCGCCGCTCTCACTCGGTTATCCCCGGCGAGTCGGTGAAGCTTGTGATCGAGTACGCCTGTAAGGAATATCTCGATGAAGCCGCGTTCGGGTGCTCGATACGGCGCAGCGACGGGCTGTACATCCACGACGCGTCTTCGGCCTCGAGCCACGGGCCGGTTTCGGTTCAGCCGGACGGCGGCGTCGTGGAATGCAATCTGGGTCCGATTTCGCTCGGCCCGGGAATCTATCACGTTTCCGTCGGCGCCTGGCCTTTGAACGAAAAGTCCAGGCCGTACCACCTGCTTCACGACGCGGTGACGCTCTACGTCGGGAAGGCGACCGTCGATCAACGTGGAATCGCATTCATACCGAACGCATGGCGTTTTAGATCCGCGATGCCAGATCCGGCGGAGAGTTCGAAGCCCGAAGATACTCTGCAGCCGGACATGGTTACGCCGGGACTCGTCGTACCTTGGTCCCGCGCGCCCGGCGCGATAATCATGGGCGAGGGCGAGGAAGAGTACCTCGGCGAAGGCTGGCATCCAGTCGAGCTTTGGCCTCCTTCCGTTCGGTGGATCGGACGCAGCGCCACGGTGTTCCTCACCCAGGACGTGGGGCAGGGCGCGTTGGTAATGTCGGCCTGCAGACCGTTTCATTCCGACGTCGGCGCGACTGGCCACGTCAAGATCAACGGTGAGGACCTGGCGACCTTTCGCGTTAACGGAATGGACTTCGAGGACATCGTTGTACCGCTGGATCCCGTGGTGAAGCCGACTTCGCTCGAGATCGAACTCAGGATTGAGGAGCTGTTCGTGCCCGCGGTGGTCGGCATCGACCCGGACACCCGGGAGCTTGGACTCGCGATTCGCCAGATCCGGGTCGAATGAGCGATCGCCTGGACAGGGCCGCTGGAGGACCGAGCAGTCCCTTCGTAACGGTGGTCGTACTCAACTACAACGCCGGGCCTCTCATAGGGAAGTGCCTGGAATCGCTGCTGCGTACCGAATACCCCGGCGACGCGATCGAAATCGTCGTGGTAGACAACGCGTCGAGCGATGGTTCGCAACAGTTGGTCCGCGGCAAGTTCCCCAGCATTAGAATGATCGATGCGGGCGCCAATCTCGGCTTCTCGGCTGGGAACAACCTTGCCATGCGAAAGGCGCCCGGGCCATATGTGGCGCTCGTGAATCCGGACACGGAAGCGGACCCCGGGTGGTTGACGCCGTTGGTGGATGCGCTGGAGGCGGATGTGTGGGCGGGCGCAGCCCAACCCAAGCTGTTGCTCCATGAAGACCGCATACCGCTGCGAATCCAGTCGTCAACGTTCGTACCCAAAGATGCGGGAATGGGCGCCGACGAGCGAAAACTGGGCGTGCGCGTCGAAAAGGCGTCCGCCGCGGCTGATCGACGGCCCCTCCAGATCGACTTCCGCTCCGGTTTCGGCGCTCCGGAAATCGACGAACGGGGAGCGGAATTTCGCTGGGCTTTGGGCGACGCGGAGCTTGGTATCGGCGCAATTGGCAACGGGCCGGTGAAGCTTAGCCTGACCCTCTCGGCACGCGGCAGGAAAGACGCGCAGGTGGATTTTTCAACATTCGTCGGCGGCGAATGTTTCGGCCGCGGAGTCGTTGGCTCCGCCAGCCAAGAGTTCGACATCGAGATTCCGGCCGAGGCGCGGCGACACGCCGGGCCGGTCGTTCAAAATGCGGGGAGCTTTCCGCTCCCCGACGGATCGTCGCGCGATCGCGGCACGATCGTATCCTGGGGCAATGTCTATTGCGATTGGGACGGGCCGTGCTACGCGTCCCCCAGGGAGGTCTTCTCCTTCAACGGGGCTGGAGTGCTCTTGCGAAAATCGATGCTCGAGGAGATCGGCTACCTTGATGAGCACATCTTCTTGTACTACGAGGACACTGACCTCGCGATCCGCGCCAGGCGGAGGGGGTGGCGGGTGGTCTTCAGGCCGGAATCGGTCATCCGGCATCATCACAGCGCTGTCGCGGTGGAGGGGTCGCCGCTCTTCACGTACAACGTGGCCCGCAGCCGCCTATACGTGATTCTCAAGCATTGGCCTCTCGATGTGGCGATCCGGGCCGTCGCCGAGCACACGGTCGAGACCTTCCGGTCCGGCCTGCTTCTGTCCCGCGAGATGTTGCGGTGGCCGCCCACGCGGCCCGTCGAACTTCGCCAGTTCTTGCCGCGAATTCGCGCCCTACGGCGGTTTCTGCTCGACCTCCCCTCCGCGCTGGCGGCCAGGAGTGCCGAGCGCCGCGCGGGGGGTCTGGATATCGATCTTTTCCGGCCCTGGTTTGCCGATCCGTGAGGGTGGCCGTCTATAACCGCTGGTTACATACGATGGGTGGCGGTGAGCGCCATTCGTGCGTGGCCGCGTCTGTCTTGGCCGGCGCCCATTCCGTCGACCTGGTGACTCACCGGGCCGTTGACCTAGGTGAGCTCGCCTCGAGGCTGAACGTCGATCTTTCCAAAGTGGATCTGAAGGTCATTCCGGCGTTGCCCCCAAATAGCTTTGTCCAATTCACCCGCGACTACGACCTCTTCGTCAACGCTTCCTTCATGTCATCGCAGCCTTCGCAGGCCCGTCGAAGCATCATGCTGGTCCTGTTCCCATCGCCGGTGGATTTATCATTATTGGCCGGCTTTCGTCGGGCGGTGGGGTTGTTTCTTACCGATCTTTTGCTGCGCCCGGAATACCTCGACGGGTTTTACGACGTTCAAGAAGTTGGGCGAGGGTGGTTCAGGTATGTTTCGGACCAGGCGATTGTCCGCGTTCACCTTCCGAGACGGATGCGGGCCCGCCACGTGGACATCATTTGCGGCAATTTCCGGCCACCCGGTCTGAGCGCCATAGCCGCGACATGTTCGATCGCGGGGCGAGATGTCGGCGAGATCACAATGGAGCCCGAAGAAGGCGCCTACCGGCGTTGGAGGATCTCGATCCCGCGCGATATCAAGCTGAATGCGACGGTTGATCTGCACATACGATCCGACGTCTACAATCCCGAGGCTGATCTCGGCGAGGACGACAACCGAAACATCGGGCTGGCGATCGCTGACGTGGCGGCCCCGACGCTCCGACATCGCCTCTACGAGGCGGTCTTCCGGAGGCTCTTTCCACGGCTGGGTCTCCGACTGGAAGGGCTTCCCGACTACGGAAGCCTCGATTTTCTTGAGCTATATCAGCTCGTGTGCCCGATCTCCGAGTTTTCTCTTCGCTGGATGCGTCACTATTGGAATCGGGAGGGCCCGATCCTTTACCCGCCCGTGGCCGTAGGCGATTACCATGCGGCGGAAAAGGAGCCAATCATCCTGAGCGTAGGCCGCTTTTTCGGCGCCGGAGGCCACCCCAAGATGCATAACTTCATGGTGCGCGTATTTGGCGAAATGGTTCGAGGAGGATTGCAGGGCTGGGTGCTTCACCTCGCGGGCAACAGGGGATCGAGACCAATTGACCGGAAGTATTTCGAGGACCTGGAACGGGAGACGCAGGGCCTTCCCGTTGACCTGCATCCCGATCTGTCGTTCGGTGACCTGCGCGATCTCTACTCGCGCTCATCCATCTACTGGCACGCAAGCGGCTATGGGCAGAATCCGACCAAGAATCCGGTCAACTTCGAGCACTTTGGAATCACAACCGTGGAGGCAATGGCGTCGGGGTGCGTTCCGGTGGTCATCAACAGCGGTGGGCAGCCGGAGCTTGTCTCGCACGGAGACGACGGACTGCTTTGGGACGATCGGGACGGCCTGATCAAAAACACATTGGATCTGATCCAACGACCCGATCTGCTGAAGCGGCTCTCGGATAATGCGATCGTGTCCGCCGGACGATTCAGCGAGGATCGGTTTCGGACGCGGCTCCTTGAGTTGGTCAACTCGCTGAACTAGCCTCCCATGCGACCACCCCTTCCAACCCCAGCCGCGGCACGTGAGTACCTGGCGGGGTTTGCTCACGTCTCGGGATTTGGGGTGCAAGATTTCCTCGATTCCGCGGTGGATCGAATCCTGACCAGCCTCTCGCTGGTCCCTCCCCTGGGACCAGAGTCTAGGATTCTGGAGATCGGCGCGCAGCCCTATTTGATGACCGCCTTGCTGCAGAGGCACTTTCCCGCGCAGGTTCAGGCCGTCAACGAAGACGATCGCGGAGGGGGTGAGGATGGTAGGTTCGACTTACGGCACCGGTCGTGGACGGCTCCCGTTGCGATTGAATACGACAGATTCAACATCGAGTTCGACCGCTTCCCGTACGACGATGCCTATTTTGACGTCGTTTTCCTATGTGAGGTGATCGAACACCTGGCGCACGATCCCGTGCATGCGGTCAACGAGATCAACCGGGTGTTGAAGCACGGGGGGAGCCTCATTCTGAGCACCCCGAACGCGTTCCGTCTGGAGAATCTCTGGAAGATCATTCGCGGCCGGAACCTGTATCCGCCCTATTCCGGGTGGGGGGTTACGAGCCGGCACAACCGAGAATTCACGTGCTCGGAATTGGGACGGCTGCTCGAGGCGAACGGCTTCACCGTGGAGACCAACACCAGCCACGCCGATCCGGGATATCGGTATGCGCCCGCTTTGCGGTGGGTCGCCCGTTCCCTCGATAGCGCGGGCGTGGGCAAGGGTCTATTGGATAACATCCACGTCCGTGCGTTCAAGCGCGGTCCCGCGAGGTACGCGTATCCGGCCGATATGTTCTTCGACGTTCAGGCCTACGGCCGCGTGTCGGAGTCGGTGCTCGACATGGAGAGCGCACCTGAATCTCAACTTGGACGTGGGGTTTATGAGCGGGAAATCTGGCCGCCGCCGGTTCGCTGGACCGAGCGGGAGTCAATGTTCCGGCTGAGATTGGAGAATGGCCATCGGCGCGCGGCGATTCGTTTTTTCTCGGGTCCGGCGGAACTCAATGGGCCAATCGAAGGCGAGCTTGCAACCGCCGGCGTGGCCTCCAGATTCTCTGTCGATCCGGGACGGTGGGAAACGGTGAGACTGGAACTTCCCGACGGTCTTGAAAAGGGAATCCTCGAGCTCCAGGTGACGTTGGACAAGTCCTGGACGCCGTCGGATTTGTGTGGAGAGTCCGACACCCGCGAACTGGGTGTTGCGGTGCGAAGAGTCTGGCTGGAGTGAGGGCCGTATTTGGGCTGGTCAACGCCGTGAAACAGCGCCCGCTCGTTCTGATTTTCACCTTCCTCGCTTCAATCTACGTATTGACCATGGGGGTCAACCGCGGGGGATTCGGGTATAGCCCCGATGGCACCTTTTCGTTCGAGATGGCCAAGAGTCTCGTACTCGACGGTAAACATCGGTACCTGCGTGACAACTACAGGAATTTCTCCCGGTGGGGGCCGGCAATGGCCGTGATGCTCGCGCCCTTCGTCCGGTTTGCCGACCCGCTCTCCGACCTTGCGCCGCAGCGTGACCGGCTCGAAGTAGACGGACACGAATATCTCCTATCCCATTTCAGATCGATCGGGCACGCTTCTATTCCCGATGCCCGGCCTTCAATGGAATTCGGGGTGCCGGAAGGTGCTTATTCGGAATTCACCATTATCAGCCACCTTGGTTTGAGCCAGGAGATCCCGCAGCGAGCGGAGGTTGCATCGATCCGACTGACCGACGCATCGGGGGTCGTGCACACGTTGCCTATTCGGGCGGGGATTGAGTCGGCGGAGTGGGCCTACGAGCGAGCGGACGTTCAGCGAACCATCAAGCATGAGCGTGCCCGCTTTGTAGGGACTCATATTGGAAACACACGCGCCAACTACTACTTCGCGCGGTATATGTTCGACCGCCCATTGAACGTACGATCCGGCGAGATTGTCTATACAGGTCCGCCCGGGAAGTTCTTCTTGGACTCGGCCGGATTCCGGGATGCCGTGACCGGGAACATCGTTGAGGTGCCCGGCAGGGGCCGTGTCTGGTCTGAACGCCAAAACAAGGAGTTTTTCCTTCGATTCTGGTCGCCCGTACTGAGCGTGCTCCTAATGGCCGGCTCCGCCGTTTTCGTATTCAAGATCGTCGAAATTCTGGGTTATGGTCGAGGCGTGGCGACTTCCCTGTCGCTCACTTTCGGACTGGCGACCATGGCGTGGCCGTACGCGAAGTTCGACTTCTCCGAGCCCGGGGTGACTTTCTTCTTAGCGGGCGCGGCGCTTGCCTCGCTGCATTTCGGGCGGAACCTGCGGTTGCGGTACGCCGCCATAACCGGACTGCTCGTGCTTGGGGCGGTTCTCACCAAATACGTCGCGGTCATCGTCTTTCCAGGCCTTGCGCTCCAGCTGCTCCTATCGCACAAGCGTTCTGGTGTGCGATGGTCGCAATTGCCGCTTCACTCGTGGCGAACCCTTTTGGCATTCGTCGCGCCGTCGGCCGTGATCGTCGTTCCGGCGCTGCTGGTGCTCGCCGTGGTCCTGGACTTCCGGCTCCTGTATGAAAAGGAATTATTGGGAGGTATTCAGAGAGGCTGGTTCGCCGTCCCGATAGTGCTGGGTATGAAGGGCCTGCTCGTGAGCTGGGGCAAGGGCTTATTTCTATATAACCCAATTCTCTTGCTTTCCATCCCAGCCGGGTTCTGGTTCGTTCGCAGGCACGGGTGGAAATCCCTGGTGTTCCTGGCGATCCCGATTGCATATCTCCTGCTCTACTCGAAGAAGGAGGTCTGGTATGGGGGTAATAGCTGGGGGCCGCGCTACCTCATGCCGACGCTGCCGTTTCTGTTGTGCTTATCGGCGCCCGCTTTCGAATGGATCGGCTCCCAGCGTCGACGGTGGCTGACAGTCGCCCTTACCGCCCTGGTCGGCGTTAGCGTCATCCCTCAGCTGCTCGGGGTTTCAAAGGACTTCGATCAGTATCTTGGCCTCTATGCAGATCAGATCGTCTGGCAGCTGCCGGAAAATGGCGGCATATATGGCGGCCGTGAGTATCAGCGATGGTCGTCGATCCAGCCGGAAGGCGATCTCGCGGCGGTGCTCTTTGCGCCGCAGTTCACTCCGCTATTGGGCCATCTCTGGCTTTTGCGCGCCGACGTTACCGAACTCATCTTGCCCGACCGTCTCGATTTGATCGAGGACGCACTGGGGAGGACGCCGTGGCTTCGGTTTGGGATCGACGCCCCTCCCGAAAGGCCACAGGATGCGACGGGGCTCGATTTCTGGAGCATGACGATGTGGGCCAACTACCTCAATCACAAGTACCTGGTGGGGATCGTGATGGCGGCGTTGGTGGGTGTGGAGCTCCTGGCGCTGGTCGCGCTCGGGCTGCTCTTTCGAACCCCGGCCGTAACGACTTCGGTGCCGCGTCGGTTGAGAGTATCTGGACTGGCCGCCCTTGCGATCGGCTTTCTGGCCTTTGACACCCTACATTTCATGCTTTAGGTTTCAAGGGGTGGAGCACCAATCGAATGGCATCAATGAGCGAATCTGAGCAGCAAGTCGAAGAGATAAGTCCCGAGCTTCTGGAGATTCTGGTCTGTCCCAAGAGCCATGGGGCACTGGAGCAACGCGGGAACTGGCTCTACTGCGAGAAGAGCCAGCTTCGGTATCCGATACGCGACGGCATCCCCATAATGCTCATCGACGAGGCCGAGCCGATTCCCGAGGATGAGAGGAACGCCGCCTCGGCTGAATGAATAAGATCAAGTCGGCCACTCAGCTTGTGACCAAGATCAGGCGGCACCGAGCGATCCTCCATCCGACCACCGCCCAGTTCGCCCTTCACTGGATGAAGGGCTCCATCGACCTCCCCTACGCTCCTATCAAGCTTCACGTCGAGCCGACGAGCCTCTGCAATCTCCGCTGCATAATGTGCCCGCAGTCGCTGGACGAAGTTCAGAAATCCGAAACCGGCTTCATGGACTTGGACCTTTATCGAAGCATCATCGATCAAGCCACGGGCACGGTGCGTGAGATAAACCTCTTCTTTCGGGGCGAGTCGTTCCTCCACAAGCGGATATTCGAGATGATCCGGATCTGTGAGGATGCCGGGATCGTCGCGCACATCAGCACCAACGCGACCATGCTCACGGAGGATTACATCTCGCAGCTCATGGACTCGGGCCTGAGCAAGCTGACCATCAGCTTCGACGCCGGCCAAAAAGAGCTTTACGAAAAGATGCGGAAAGGGGCGAAGTTCGAGCGCACGCTGCGTAACACACTGATGCTTCTGCATGAAAAGCTGCGCAGAGAATCTAGCAAGCCGTACGTCGCCATGCAGGTGATCCAGCTATTCGGCGGTGATCGGAGCGTCGATCCGAGCGTCCCGAGTGCCTTCACCGAGCGATTCGAGGGCTTGCCGGTCGATGAGTGGGACACCTTTTGGGCGCACGGGTGGGCCGGCACAATGGGTAACGGCAAGGACGGTTTCACTGCGGCGCCGCATGGCCAGAACTATTACCCCTGCAACTGGCTTTGGAAGTCGATGGCGATCTACTGGGACGGCACCGTCCCGGCCTGCTGCGCCGACTTCACGAGCGAGCAGATCGTCGGCGATCTCAATAAGAACTCCCTGCTTGAAATCTGGAACGGTCCCGAGTTCCAGGCGATCCGGCAGGCGCACGTCGGGGGAGGCCTAAAT
This sequence comes from Chloroflexota bacterium, assembly GCA_963663595.2. Classification (GTDB taxonomy): domain Bacteria; phylum Chloroflexota; class UBA11872; order UBA11872; family VXNJ01. Next base: position 2,334,097 of record CAXXGZ010000003.1, read on the forward strand.
GACTACTCCCTGTGCCGGAACTGCGACGCCATCTGGCAGGACTCAGGGATGGCCTGGGACGGATTCGGAAAGGCCAGATCGCTTTTCACCGGAGGAGCGCCCCTGCCGCAACTTCAGCCCGCCGAAGTAGCAGCTACGGACGCGTAGCAGCGGACGTTAGCGGGCGCCGGTCGGACGCTGGCATTCTGTATCAACGCCCGTGGACTCGTGTCGAGCGATCGGATTAGCTGCTCGGAGAACGGCGCCTACGGTGTGAACGTATCGGTCGACGACATTCGCTCTGGTCGTTTCGATGCGTGGACGGGGGAGCCCGGGCGATCGTCGATGCCATTATTGCCTAGCAGACCACCGCGCCATCAAACAACCGTGCTACCTGATGCTGGGCTTTGGGAGTTTCGAGTCGGCAGCACGATTATGCAGGGCGTTTGACGAGTTGCGGCAGCAATGTCGCGTGCGGCATCGGCGGGGTAATCACGTCCCGTTCGGTGCAGCACGACGGATCTTCGTCGAGCGCTGGCGGTCCCTGATCGCGGACATGACCACGGCGTGAGACTAGGCGGCCTCCGGGCGCACTTCGTCCGACATATTCGATGCCTTGAAACTTGACTGATCCTCTACGCGGCGTTTGAGCGAAGGCGGCCGCCGCCCGTGCCGTTGGATCGCCAGTTTATTTAGTCCAAATGGACTATATCTAACACTCTACGTAGTCCATTTGGACTAAATTCAATTCGACGCCGGAATTCGTTGCGGACGGACCTCCGCCTCTGTCGAGGCCCGTGATTGGAGTTGGGTGGCGTGGATAGCCCGATTGCACCAGCTGTAATTGACGGAGCTGCATTGCCAGACTCCTTCGATGAACTTCCTGTAATGGTCTTTTGCACTAGCCCTGATGGCCACGTGCGCGCGCACAACGCGCGGGCTCGGGAGGCGCTCGGCTATGGCGAAGATGAACTGAACGGCAAACATGCGCTGGAGCTGTACCACCCCGACTCGCTTAGCCAAGCCAAGGCAGCCTTTTCTCGGTACTTGGAGGGCTCTCCGATCAGGGACGAAGATCTGATGATGATGCGTAAGGATGGCAGGCCATTGCCAATCAAACTCACCGCTCGGCAAGTCCGCGACCCGAATGGAGAATTGGTCGGCAGTCGTTGTGTTGCAGTGGAAATCAACCAACGACACAAGGCCGAGCACGATTTCGGTGCTTCGATGATTCGAGTCAATAAAGGCCATGCCGCGCTCTCCTCGCGGACACGAATAACCGCCGGAAAAAAGGCTCTCGGCGAGGGGCTGCCGAACGGCCAGTACGCGGCCTCCAAACTTGAGACCTTGACAGTGCGCGAGATGGACGTGATTGCGGCCCTGGCGAGTGGTGCTACGAATACGGAAATTGGGACGAAGCTCAGCATTTCCGAGGGGACTGTGAGGCATCACCTGAGCAACGCACTTGGCAAGCTCGGCTTGCGCAACCGCGCCCAAGCTGCGGCGTTCGCGGTGCGAGCGGGAATAACTGACTGACCTGCACTTTCGGTTTGACCTAATCGAAGTGTTGTTTCGGAACGATCAATCGACGCACGCATGACCGTGTGGGAACACCGCCGGACCTGGCGAACGCGTGATTCGAGTGTCGCTTAGAACTGGCATGTGACAGGCGTCAATACCCAGAATCTCGATCCCTGAAGCATCCCACGCACGGGCCATTACCCTAATCGCCGCCTACGCCACCAGCGAGGGCGTGCGTGCGGATCGGTCCAAGAGATTTGGCGGATTCGCAGATGTGCGCGCGCCATTCCGGAGTCGATAATCCTTGAAGTTCACGACCGCATATATCCAGTCAGGGCGGTCCAGACGCTCGATCCACAACCGTGTGTCGAGTTGCGGCATACAGAAATGACAAGCATGCTTTGCGCGATTGGAATGACGTTGAAAAGAACGCCTTTGTGATGCTCGAATCGTGGGCACTCATGGGGGCGTTCGCTTTTCCAACACGACTCTATGCCGTTCCCATTGTCATCGACCGGAGTTGTTCGGGACCTACCGGGCGTGTAAGCGCGTCGACATCGATCTATCGGAGGGTCGAACCTACGGGATTGGCGGCGCGATGGCCAGGTTTCCTTCGAAAGGGAACTGGTCGGAGTTCCGACTGTAACCGGACGATTTACAGATGAAGGGCGTGCGTTCAGCCAGTCATAACTGGCCAATCGGATGGGAACAAGCTGTTGAAAATCGGTGGAAACCCGCATGCCCGAGATTCCTAGCGGGCATAGATTTCAAGTCCCACGAGCGCCATCTCGCCGACCAGACGGGCGCCAGGACAACCCGAGGATATGGACCAACATAATGTCAGGGAGAAATCCGGTCGGCCGACCAGGGCGCGCCGCTTGACAGGAGCGGATCCCAGAAGGCTGCGGGGATCGAACTTGCGCGGCCAATACGTTCACTTGCCGGCATTGAAGTTCGTCTGAAGTCCCGGCCGCAGACAACCGCTGATGGAAGCTGAAATCAGGGAGGACTAGAAATCTTGGAGACCCCACGTTCTGTTGCGGGACCAACCCGCCAGGGGACATGACCAATTCTTGCGGCGAATCGTGGCCAAATGGCGCGAAATTCTCCCGGCGAGGAAATATGCCGCGGCGGCGCCGGTCCGCGAATGACACCCGATCCGGGTACGAGACGAACGCAGGGAACGACGCCCCCACTCCCCGGCGTGAGGGTTGCAAAATTTCCCGCCCACCAGTTTTCTGAGGTCAAGCGCTACAAATGGAATATCAGCCGAAAAACGGACTCGTAATTTCGTCGAGGCCCGCTGCGAGCGAACGCATTTCCCAGGTACTGCTCAAGCGTGGCTATGACGTGTTTGAGGCCGATACTTTGGAGGCCGCCGAGCTCGCGATTCGGAACCGCGGCCTGCAGCTTGTTCTTGTCGATCACCCGTCGTTTGAGTCCCGCGCCGACGGGGTCTATAAGTCGCTTGTCGCCGTGCGATTGAACGGCGGCTTCCTAATAGTCGTTGTGGGCGTGCCCACGGTCGAAGCCGATCGGCTTTTCAAGTTTGGCGTCGATGATGTGGCCCCTGGACCGATGGCCCTTGAGAACCTGGAGGCCCGGATTCCCTCTCTGGAGCGCCGAATCGAGGCGGAACGTAAATTAAGGGGAATGTTCGAGGAGGCGCCGGTGGCCTACGTGCAGGTTGGCAGGGACGGTTTGATTCAGCATGTAAATGAGATCGCTAGCGCACTTCTTGGCTACCCTCCCGGGGCACTGGTGGGCAAGCCGGTCGTGCAGCTGTATGACGGAGTCCCCGCCAGTCAGAATAAGGCGGAGGCCCTGTTTGAACGATTTCTCAGCGGGATCGAGATCAAGGACCAGCTGCTCGATCTTCGGAGGCCAGACGGGGAATTCGTATGTGTCCGGCTGTCCGTTACGCCGGTTTTCGATCGGTACGGAGATGTCGTGGCCAGCCGCTCCATACTCATGGATGTAACCGAGACCATAAAGGCTCAGAGCGAACTTAAAAATCTGGCCCGTCGTGCAGCTAACCAAGCCGACCGGTTTCGGCTCGTGGCGAAGATCGCCGCGCTGATATCGAGGCACGCCACCAGCAACGAGATTCAACAAGCTTGCCTCGAGGGCGTATTGCAGGTCATCGACTGCGATCGAGCCGTGATCGCGATGGTCGATGAGGACAGCGGCGAGCTGAGGGTAACTAATTGGCTTGGCTGCGCAGATGCCGTCGAGCATGGATTGCCACCTGGGAAGCGATTGCCGTCCCGCGCCGACCTTGATCGCGGTTCCTCTCATCACACTGGTTCCCTGATGGCCGATATGGAGTTTTTTGAACAATCGAGTATGGGTAGTGTGGCGGTCGTGCCCATCAAGGTTGAAGGGTCCACCGCCGGTGCAATTCAGGTGTGCGCGAGGGGGCCAAATGCATTCGCGGGACTCGATATCGAGCTTCTCCAACTACTTGCGAACCAGGTCGGGGTGTCTCTGGAAGGGGCTCGCCGCCTCGATCTAGCACGGGAAATGGATTCAATTCGGTCCCTTTTGTCCGTTAGTAAGTCGGTCGCCTCATCCCTCACATTGTCCGAGATCCTAGAGCGGGCGGTGGATCTGACCGCAAAACTCACTGGCCTTGAGGCAGTCGAGATATGGCTTCTTGATGATGAGGGCGAAGGCGTTTCGTTAGAGGCTCAAGCCGGCCTGCCGGTCGATGGGATATTTGGACAGTCCACCTTCCGGTTCGGGGAAGGTTTTCCAGGAGAGATGGCTAGGAATTCGCGCAGGCGGGCGATCTCCGATCCCGAGGATATCGCGTCCGTGACCAGAGCCGAATTGAATTCGACTCAGATGGTAGCGATCTGCGGCATCCCGATGATGCGTGGAGAATCTCTCGTGGGTGTGCTCATCGTGGGTTCGAACCGAAAGCTCAATCTGGATATCTTCGAACGGAGACTTCTGGATGGAATCGCCGAGATCGTGGCCTTTGCGGTGGAGAACAGCCATTTGCATACCAAGGTTGCCGACCAAGCCATGGTGGAAGAGCGGACCCGCATAGCTCACGGAATGCACGATTCGCTCGTTCAGTCACTTTCGATAACCAGCGTCAAGGCGGCTACTATCAGCGCTCTTGTCACGGACGGAAAGTATTCCGAGGCGAAAGCGGCGTCGGAGTCTCTCAGGGAAGCGTCACTCGGTCTTACCGACGTGGTAAGGGAGGAGATATTCGACCTACGGTTTGCCACGCTGGCGGCTGGTAGCTTCCATGAAATGATCACGGATTACCTCAATGTATTCTCCGACACCAACGATTTCGACATCCAGGTCGAAGGGCTTGAGTTGGTCGGCGAACTCGGTATGCATCGTTGGATCGAGTCCCAGATCATCCGGATAATCCAAGAGGCGTTGCGGAACGTACTTAAGCACGCGGACGTAAGCGAGGCGCGGGTGTCGTTCAGTTCATCTGCCGGGATGTTATGCCTGGCGGTGGAGGATAATGGTCGCGGCTTTGAGCACGAAGAGTTAGGCGGTGGCCAAGGTCGACATTACGGCCTTCCGACGATGCGCGAGCGAGCTGCCTCGTTCGGTGGGCGGCTACGGGTGAGAACCTCACCGGGCCACGGTTGCAAAGTATTAGTAGAAGTTCCAATAAACGACCAGGGGGGCCGTAAATGGCAAAGCCGCGCGTTCTGATTGTCGACGACCATGCTTCGTTCGCGGAAGCGATAGGAGAACTGCTGAGCGCAAGCGGTGTCGACGTGGCGGGAACGGCGTCAACCGGCCTCGAAGCCATTGAGAAAACCGCTTCGCTGACTCCGGACATTGTCCTCATGGACGTAAAAATGCCGGACATGGACGGTATACAAGCGACAAAGGAAATCAAGCGTGCTTCGCCTAACACGAAGGTCGTCATACTTTCGGCCTTCGACGACGAAAAGATGCTCTTTGAAGCTCTGCGCCACGGAGCGGATGGCTACATATTGAAGGACATGCCGGCTAAGGACTTCAGTTCGCTCCTGCAGCAGATCGCCCAGGGCCAGCCGGCGGTCTCGCCCCGCATGGCTTCGCGACTGATCTCCGAATTCCGTGAGGGTTCGGAGGTGCGCGGCGATGACCGCCAACGCGCATCGGAAGGGCTCACCGACAGAGAATTGGAAGTGCTGTCAGAAGTCGCCAGGGGACACACCAACAGTGAAATCGCCGCGACGTTGTTCATAGCGCAGGGAACGGTGAAATACCATTTGAGCAACGTTCTGGCAAAGCTGCATCTGCGCAACCGCGCCGAGGCCGCCGTGTACGCCATTCAAAAGGGGCTGGTCTCCTGACTCAGTAGGGCGGCATCCGTCGCCCGCTATACCGCACGGCCGTTTTGTCTGCGGCCCGGGGCTTTTCGCTCGCCGTATTTCCTGTCACCCAGACGACCGCGGCCGTATTTCCTTTGGGCCGAGCGCCAGCCCCCGGACCGCAACCTAGCCGATCGGCCAAACATCGCCCCGTCATCAGTCGAGGGTCGACCTCAATCAGATCCCGACCGTTTGTCCGGGGATATCTGGCCGGTATCCAGATGTGCTCCTGATCCCCAGCTTGGGAAACTATCTCCGCGGATTGAGGCGGGCCTCTAGCCGGCCATGAATGTAAGGAGCGCCATGGGTCTTTTTGCAGCGTTCGGAATTCGAGCGGGCTCGCGAAAGTGCGTCTGCAGGCTGCGTGACGACAAAGAGGCAACGATGGGATCCGGTCTTCAACCAGCGGTGAGAACCAAATTTATGGATGGTTCGGCATCACACTCACTGACGTTCATTCCCATGGTTTCTCGCATGTATTTGAACCTAGTTCAGGGGAACGTTGATGACTGGCATTGACGAGCCGGCCGCGGCTGAAGCCGTTGGCACGGTGCTTGTGGAACCCGAAGGCTCCACTGGTGTTGAAGGTGAATCGGAGAAGCTTGCATCCGGTCCTGGTAGGGCGGATGCCGGTAACGGTGGCGATAGCCCGCGGACCTTCAACAAGCAACGACGTGGGGTGCTCGCGATGGCCGGCGTGGCCCTGGCTTTGGGCGCGGTGGGATGCGGCGTAAGCGAGGAGCAGTTCAACGCCGCCAGTTCCGAGGCCGAGAATCTCAAGTCGGAAAACCGCAAGCGGGAACGGGAGAACGGCAGGCTCAAGAAGGAGCTTGCCGCCGGCTCGGTCGCCGAGGAGCACGACCCGGAGCCGGTCGGGACTCACCCCCGAGCCGTTCCACGCTCCAACGTGACCGCATCCTTTAACCCGGAGATCGATACTCCGCAGATCAGCGCCAGCGCCTACGTGGATGAGAAGGCGTCGGTGATCGGCAGGGTGATCCTCTCCGACGGCGTGTACGTGGCGCCGTCCGCGTCCGTGCGCGGCGACGAAGGCGAACCCATCTTCGTGGGCGCCGGCTCCAACATACAGGACGGAGTGGTGCTGCACGGCCTGGAAACCTTTGAGAGCGACCAGGGCGACATCGAGAAAAACCAGGTCGAGGCGAACGGCAAAAAGTATTCCGTCTACGTGGGCTCCGACACGTCGCTGGCGCATCAGTGCCACCTGCACGGACCCGCCAAGGTGGGCGACAAGACGTTTATCGGCATGCAGGCGCTGGTCTTTAAGGCCACCGTGGGCAACGGCTGCGTCATAGAGCCGGCCGCCAAGCTGATAGGGGTAACCGTCGCCGACGGCAGGTATGTGCCGGCGGGGATGATCCTGACATCCCAGGAAGACGCCGACAACCTGCCGGTCATAACGCCCGACTACGGGTTCGCGACCATCAACGCCGGCGTGATCCACGTAAACCACCAGCTTGCCACCGGCTACGGCGGCGGCGGCGGCGAAGCAGGCGGCCACGAGTAAGCGACCGAATCAAACCCAACCCTAAAGGACGAGAGGAAAAGACAATGCAAATGACGATAAGACTCAAGCTGATGGCCGGATTTCTGGCCGTGGTGGCCATGCTGGCGGTGGTGGCGGTGATAGGCATCCGCGGCATGCAAGGCATCGACCAGGACCTCGACGAGCTGTTTGAAGAGGACTTCAAGCTGGTGGAGGCGGTGGACGAGGTGTTCATAGAGGCCTTGGAAGCCGAGGTGCTGCTGTTGGAGGTGGCCGAGGCGGAAGACGCGGCCATACAGGCCCGCCACATTGAGGAGCTCAACGAGCAGGTCATTCTCGTCGAAGAGCACCTGGCCGACATAGGCACGCAGGTGCGCACTGACCAGGAGCGCGCGTTCCTGGCGCGGATGGAAGAAGACTTCCTCCAGTTCGAGGCCGAGATCGAGGAAGTGGAGCACCTGGTGGAGATCGGCGACACGCCGGCGTGTCGCACGTCATCGAGACCGAGGTGAACGTCACTTTTGCGGACCTCAAGATAGTGATCGGCGAGTTCATCCATGAGCTGGAGGTGGACGCGGAAGCGAAGAAGCAGCACGCGGACGAATCAGCCGCGTCATCGACACAGCTGCTCATCATCATCAGCCTGGCCGCCGCCGCGCTGGCCGTCCTGATCGGGTGGCTGCTGTCGCGCCAGATCTCGAGCGCCGTCGGCAAGGTGGCCGACGCCTCCGCGATCATCGCGGAGCGTGATCTGCCGCAGCTTCTGGAGCGGATGCAGGCAGTGGCGAACGGAGACCTAACCCGAGCGGACATTGAATTCTTCGGTCAAGAAGTCGTCGTCAACTCCAGCGACGAGATCGGGGGCATGGCGAATAACTTCAACACCATGAGCAAGCGCTTGCACGAAACCGGGCAGGCGACCACCCAGATGGTGCTGAACCTGCGCGCGATCGTGGGTCAGGTGGCGGATTCTTCAGCCGCCGTGGGCAATGCGAGTGGGCAGCTTTCGAAGCTCTCAGATCAGGCGGGAGCCGCCACTGAGCAGATTTCGGGGACCATGCAGGACGTGGCCAAGGGCACCAACACCGCTTCTGAGTCGCTGCAGAAGGCGGCCAAGGGCGTTTCACAGCTCGCCGATGCGACAAGAGGAGTCGCCGAAGGTGCGCAGACTCAGGCCGACCAGGTGCAGGGGACCCAGCAGACCATGGAGAAGATGGCCGCGGCGATTGGCTCAGTGGCCGAGAACTCGCAAAACGTTGTGAGCGTCGCCGCCGAGACCAAGGCGGCGGCCGGGTCCGGCGCCGACGCGGTCGGCCGCACGGTGGAGCGGATGAAGAGCATCAGCGATACCGTGTCCGACGCGGCCGTGAAGGTGAAGGACCTAGGCATCCGCAGCGAGGAGATCGGCGACATCGTTGGGGTCATCAACGACATAGCGGATCAGACGAACCTGCTGGCCCTGAATGCAGCTATTGAAGCTGCCCGCGCTGGTGAGATGGGCCGCGGTTTCGCAGTGGTTGCCGAGGAAGTGCGCAAGCTTGCGGAGCGCACCGGCAGCGCGACCCAGGAAATCGTGGCGCTGGTGCGCGCCGTCCAGGACGGCACGAACGAGGCGGTAGCCAGCATGGAGAGTGGCGCCAAAGAGGTGCAGGCCGGCACCGAAGTGGCCGCCGAAGCCGGTGAGTCGATCGACGCGATCCAATCGGCCGTCGATCTGACGGCCAACCAGATCAACGATATCGCGAAGGCGGCTGAGGCGCTGGCGCTCAACAGCACCGAGGTCGAAAAGGCCATGACCGACGTGATGGCGGTGGTGGAGCAGAACACCGCCGCAGCCGAGGAGATGACCGGGCAAGCCGGCGAGGTGAACCAGGGCCTCGAGAGCGTGTCCGCAATCTCTGAGGAGAACAGCGCCGCCGCGGAACAGGTCAGCGCCGCTACCGAGGAGATGAACGCGCAGATCGAGGAGATGGCCTCCTCGTCGGAGGAGCTGGCAGGGCTTGCGACGGCCCTTGACGAGGCCGTGGGCAAATTCAAGCTGGATGCAGACTCAACGGACGACGCGACCAGCCGGCTTGGTGACCGTTCACAACAGCTCGTCGCCAGCAACGGCGAGCCCGCCGATGAGGAAGCCCTGGCTCTGGTCAGCGCAAGCTAGGCCGCTTGCGGGACCCGAGGGCGATCCTCGCTCAACGCGGGGGTCGCTCTCGGGCCGCGTCAGCCAGTTCAGAGGGGACTTACTTCACATGCGGTGTACGACCGGCTTCTTCTGGAAATGCCGTCCCGCGTACATGATTGGACGAGCAACGCCCCACCCACGACTATGACAATGGCGAAGCATCCCCCGAAGGTCGGTGACGAAATCCAGATCGACGTCAACGTCGAAATCGAATCGCAGCTCGCCGACCCTGCGGGATTTAGATTCGGTTCGGACAGTCAGTTGATCCTATCGTCGGACTAAATCATCGGCCTGTATTCGATGAGCGACTTCAAGCCGATCGGTGGCGAGCGCATTTTCAGATTTGTCACCTCCGGGATTCGTGCGGAAAGACGGTGCACCTGCTGCTGACGTATCACCAAGTGACGCCTGCAGCGCAGGCTCCTATTTCAAGTGCAAATTAGGATCGGACTGGATAGATACACCAATGCGGCGGCACCCGCCCCCGACTGTTTTCGCTAGGCAGCGTTTACGGAACCGGTACATGTCACCAACGCGGCTTGGTCGGTGCCCGGGACACCGTCTTTGGTTTCCGGCATGCTGGTCATTGATTCTCGATCGCTGCGTAGCGGCGTCATGGTCTCAGACGGATAAATGAAGCCATCCGTTAACACAACCTACGAGTCGGTACTTCTTGCGGTCCATTACGCCGACATTTTTGACCAGGCTCTGGCGGTCGAAGAGATTCATCGCAGAATGGTCGCTCGTGCGACGTCGCGGTCCACTGCGGCTGATGCGTTGCAAACGCTCGTGAGGTCAGGATCCCTTGCGGAGACGCAGGGGTATTTTTCACCTGCCTGAACGAGAGCGGCTGGTAGGAATCCGCCAACGGCGCCGGGTTGATTCGGATCGCCTGCGGCGGCGTGCGGCGATCTTCATCCGAGCCATCGGGGCCCTGCCTTTCGTCCGGATGGTGTCTGTTACCGGAGCGCTGGCAGTAGACAATGCGACAGCCGGTGACGATGTTGATCTGTTCGTGGTGACTGCGCCGCGTCGCCTGTGGATGTGCCGTGTGACCGTAATCGCTATTGTCCGTTTAGCCGCGATCCGCGGGCTCGAAGTCTGCCCGAACTATTTTCTCACCATCCGGCAGCTATCGCTGGACGAGCGGACTTTGTACAGCGCTCATGAAATGGCGCAAATGGTACCTGTATTCGGCGTGGAAACGTTCGGCCGCATGATGAACGCGAACGAGTGGTGGAGAAAATTCCTACCGAATTGGCCGGAGTCGGATGTCAGATCGTCGCAATTCGAAGCCACACGTCTCAAGTGGTTGAAACGCGCGGCGGAAGTGGTGCTTGGCTTACCGATGCTTGACATTGTCGAACGGTGGGAAAGCCGTCGCAAGATCCGGCGCCTGGCTGCAATCGCCCGCGTTCGCGCCGCATCGGGCGCGTCATTCACCCAGCATGAATGCAAAGGCCACTTCGAGGCGCATGATCAGCGCATATTGAAGGAGTTTGATCGACGCCGGGCCGTCGTCCAATCGACTTTGGCCGACATCGCGACATCACTCCCGCCGACCTGGGAATGATTGGCTGAGGCTGAACCGTTTGCAGCTTTTGACCGTATTCAAGGGTGGCATTACACGTCCTGATTGATCGACCCAAAGTCGATCGCAAGGGGTGCGGAGTGTATGGGGAAGTGCCACATGCGGATGACTCGGGTGCGGATCTGGAGAAGCGTCCTATCTAAAGCCACGAGGCCTCAATGACTGTTGATCTGCTGATCGCCAATCCACTTGTTCTCAAAAACGATCCGGTGGAAACCAGAGTCATGGAGCCATATTTTCCTCTCGGTCCACTGTACGTGGCGTCGGCCGTCCGCCAGGGGGGCTATTCGGTCGAAGTATTTGACGCCCTGCTCGGCGACGGCCCCGAAGATTTCTCAAACGCACTGGGGACTTATCTGCCGAAGGTGGTGGGCATTTCGACCTTGAACACCACCCGCGCGATGGCCCTAAAGTTCGCGCGGATCGCACACGAGCACGGTTCCGCGGTTGTGTTCGGTGGACCCGACGTGACGGCGCGCCCCGAGTCGTATCTGTTTCCGGGCGGCGATGAGGTGGGTACCGCGGACGCGGCGGTGCTGGGCGAGGGCGAGGCCGCGATGCGTGATCTGATGCACACTCTACTTGAGTACTGGCCTGCGAGACCCGACTCCGAGGACCTCGAGCAAATCCCCGGAATCGCTTACCCGTCCGCCAACGGTGTCGTGCAACGCACAGCGTCGCGGCGATTGCTGATGGAGCTTGACTCGCTCCCATTTCCTGACCGCGACTATGTGGATATCGATGCCTATCGCGAACTGTGGGAATCGAAGCACGGGGATTTTTCGTTGTCGATCATTACGACGCGCGGATGTCCTTATGAGTGCACATGGTGTGCGAAGCCGGTCTTTGAGCGGGCGTACAACATGCGAAGCCCTGGCGACGTAGTGCGTGAAATGCTCCACATCAAGGAAAAGTACGCGCCGGATCGCGTTCGCATTTGCGACGACATATTCGGTTTGAACAGACGGTGGCTCGCTGAGTGGCGCGAGCTGGTCGTCGCGCATGATGCCGTAATTCCGTACGACTGCCTATCCCGCGTTGATCTCTTCACGGAGAAGACGGCCCCATTATTCGCTGCATCCGGGTGCCGCCGAATCTGCTTTGGAGTGGAGTCGGGATCCCAACGCGTGCTCGACGAAATGAAGAAGAAGACCAAGGTCGAGCAGATTTATGCAGCGACCGATCTGGCACGAAAACTGGGCATCGAAGTCTACTTCTTTATCATGCTCGGCTACCTGGGAGAGACGCACGAAGATGTGCAACTCACACGCAAGATGCTCCTCAAAGCACTACCCGACGAATTCAGCGTCAGTGTTGCCTATCCGCTTGCGGGCACGGAGTTCTACGACACGGTTGCGGATAGGCTTCTCTCCGATCATGACTGGCGTCACTCGGGGGAGAACAGGGTTCTGCACGGCTACGCCAAGTATCGAACGTCGTACTACCGGTGGGTGGAGCGGCTGATGCAGAAGGAAGTCGAGATAGCACGCCTGAGGTTGCGCAACAAATTCTCGATCCGGCGGCACTTGCCGCTACTTCTCAAGAAATGGGTGAGCTGGACCGCCGCACAGGCGTGGAGGCGCATCCCACCCCGTAGAGTGCAAAGCACGAAGCATGTGACGCGAACCGCGGTGTCACCCGGCTCTCAGGGCACGGTTGAATGAAACCTGGTCCAGCCTCGGATCTGCATTATGAATCGGTTGCCTCGGGATTCGATCGGATTGCCGCGGACTACGACGATAAATATGACGGAGACGGCGAACCTGTCATCAGCGCCATCCGTAATCGGAACCTTCGGTATTTACAGTCGAATCTGCCGACCGTCGGCTCTGTTCTCGAGATCGGGTGTGGTACAGGTATTGAGGCAGCGGTCCTTGCGAATAATTCACGCCACGTCGTAGCCACAGACATTTCGGAGAGAATGCTCTGCGCCGCACGCGTGCGCGCGGTGAATCAGGGGATCGACGGTCAGATCAGATTCCATCAGTTGGCTGCTCGCGATATCGGAACGCTGGTCGACACGTATTCCGCACAATCGCAAGTTGGAGCGTACTCGAGCTTTGGCCCTTTGAACTGCGAGCGTGATCTCCCCGCGGTGGCGGATGGGCTGAGTGAACTCCTGGCACCCGGATGCCCGTTCATCGCGTCGGTGGCCAACAGGTTCTGCGCATTCGAAATTGTGTGGCACCTAATGCACATGAAATTCCGTACAGGTCTCCGGCGGATCCGGCGCCACTGGTCGCGTGGGTCGCTGGCTTCGCGGAGCGGGGACGTCAGCGTGCCGGTTCGAGCCCTGACCGCCCGAGAGCTGGAGCGAGCATTTGCACCTCAATTTGAACTGCGGGAGGTCGTACGTCTAAACGTCTTTCTTCCACCGCCTTATATGCGCGGATTTGCAAGCAAACACCGACGAACGTTTTCGGCACTTTTGAAATTGGAAAAGGCGCTGGCGGATCGAGCACCGTTCTCCCACTTGGGCGACCATCTTCTACTGCTTTTTCGCAGAGGAGAGGCATAACATTCCGTCCCTCAGGCGCCGTGTTGCCGCTGGGGCTGCTATCTCTTCTTCCCCCACGATCGCCGATGTCGATGGTGACGGGCTGCCTGAAGTGATCGTCGGGGCAGGCGAGCTATACGTATTCCGAGCGGACGGGAGCCTGCTCCCAGGATTCCCCTTCAGGGGTGGTAACGCTTTCGCATCCAGCGCGGCGGTTGGCGACATCGATGGCGACGGGCTGGCAGAGATAGTGATCGGATGCGACGACAACTTTGTCCATGCCGTTCGGGTCGACGGCTCATCCCTGGACGGATTTCCGGTCGAGACTGGGGGTGATGTGTACAGTTCCCCCGCATTGGTCGATCTGACCGGTAACGGCCGACTGGACGTGGTAGTAGGTTCTGACGACCGATGCCTGCACGCCTGGGATTCTGACGGAAAGCCGCGTCCCGGATTTCCGGTCGAGACCGGAGGTTTTATATCCGCATCACCGGCCATAGGAGACATCGACGGGGACGGCTTACCCGAGATTGTGGTGGGATCATGGGACGGCGGCATCTACTCCTGGAACGGCCGCGGTGAACGGACACCCGGATTTCCCGTGGACTTGGGTCACATCGTATGGTCGTCGGCTGCGCTGGGCGACATACAGGGCGATGGCCAACTTGAAATCGTTGTCGCGACTGACCGTATACATGCTTTGACGGGCTGCGGTGAACCACTTCCGGGGTTCCCGGTGGACCAGCGCAGCTACACGATATCCTCGCCGGCGCTGGCTGATATCGATTCGGACGGCCACCTCGAAATATTTGTCGGGGGCGACGGTCTCAATGGCATTCGGTCAAATGGCGAACTCGTCGACGGATTCCCCGTGAGCATTGGATGCCACGTGTGGTCATCGCCGGCGATCGCAAACCTGGGCGGAAGCGACGAGATGGAAATCGTCTACGGAGATTGGCTTGGCCGCCTAAACGCGGTGCATTGCGACGGATCGCCCCTTCCCGGGTTTCCCGTCCAGACCGAGGACAAAATATTCTCTTCACCCGCCGTCGCCAACACCGGCCGACTCGGAGAACCCGAAATCTGGGTGGGTTCTTGGGATGGGTTCCTTTACGTTTTCTCAGGCCGCGGCTCGGCCAAGATTCGGGAAGGCGCGGAATGGCCGATGTTTCGTAGAGAAGCGCGGCACTCTGGCCTGCAATGCCAATCGCCTGTGCCGGCTCGGCCTCGGAGGCCCAGGGTTGCGACGCCCGACTCAAGTCCGTCCGATTTGGAGGTAAACGTCGAAAGCGTCGATCTTTCTCCTCGTCATCCATTGGCCGGCCGCGCGGCCGACGTTCGATGCCAAGTCATTCCAATCGTGGCCGTGGAGACAGCCATCTTGCAATTTCGTCTTTTTGGCGAGGCCGAATCGCGGCAGGTACCAATGGTCGCCCACGCCGGTCAAATCGTTGGAATAATGCCTCCCTTCCAGGCAGGTAATCGCATCGAGTTTTGGGTTCAGATGGAGTTTTCAAATGGGCGGATGTGGCGAAGCGACACCCTCACTTTTAGAACACGGCGCGACTGGATCTCAGGCATCCTCCGCAGGATCCCCTTCCGAAATGTTGCTCGGCGACTACTGAGTCGACAGGTCTCCAGGCGCGGGCAATGACGATTCGCGCCTGGTCCGACATTAGCGGTTTGCTTCGCGCGAATGCGGCGTGGCTGCTCGGATCGGAAACGATATCCAGGCTCTTCGGCTTCGTCACATTGTTGCTGGTTGGACGCAGCCTTGGGACGGAACTCCTGGGCGCCTACATCGTTGCATTCGCGGCAATCCTTATCGGAAGCGCGTTGGCGGACCTGGGCATCTCGCAGCTTGTCGTGCGAGAAATCGCTCGAAGTCCGTGGCCGCATAAACGCCTCCGGCTCGTCAACGCGGCGTTCACCTTGCGGTTGGCTTTGAGCATTCCGATCGCGATAGGTGCGGGAATTCTGGCCGCGAAGCTCGCGCCGTCCCTGCCCGCGGGTCCCACAATTGTGCTCGTGGCCGGCGCGATCATGGCTGATTCCATGGGGAATCTATTTGCTTACGCGCTGCGTGGACTTGACTCTTTTAAACCGGCTGCCCGAGCCACGGTTGCCTCACGATTCGGCGCAACGCTCCTCGGGATGACGGCACTCATGGGAGGCTTGGACCTCACCTACGTGCTGGGCGCATATGTCATCGCGGGAACGATCAGGGCCTCATGGCTGTTCGTCGAATCGCGACGCAGATTCGGACTCATTCGAATCACGTGGGCACCTGGCGAGTGGCGTGCGCAACTGCCTGCGGCAATGGCCTTCAGTGGAATTTCAATCGTGGCGATCGTCTACCTGAGAGCCGACGTGATAATCCTCAGCGCCCTCCAAGACGAGGCTGCTGTGACTGCCTACGGAGTCGGATACCGACTCCTAGACAATCTCCAGCTCGTCCCGGCCACCTTCATGGCGGCGGCGTTCCCCGCCATGGTCCGCAAGGCCCGCGCCCCCTCAGAGCCCTCCAGGAATCGCAGGGATTTCATGCGCGGAACGCTCTTACTGGGTGGTACAGGGACCCTACTGGCGATACTTGGCTTCTTTTGGGGAGGGCCCGCGGCGGCTGCGCTCTTTGGCAACTCAGGGGCCGGAGCTGCCGAGGTGATGCGCATACTTGTTTGGTATCTACCGTTTCTGTTTGTGCGGTCGTTTGCGGGCTATGTTCTGTACGCTCGGGGTCGGGAACGCGATGTTCTAGTGGTCCTGGCAATCGGAACGCTCGTGAATCTAGTTTCGAATTTGCTATTCGTCCCGGTTTGGGCGGAACACGGGGCGGCTTTCGCGCTGCTCATTTCCGAGGCGCTGATCGGAGTCTGGCTCCTCTATTTGGCTGGGTCCGCCATGGATGCGATTCATTGGAAATCGAACATTGGGCGTCGGAGCCATTCGGCGAGATTTCAGATAGCGGGGCTATCCACGCTAGGAATCGCTTGGGGTGGGGCGTTGCTCTTCCTGGTCCTCCCAGGACTCAGCGGGCTCAAGGGTGCCGGAAGCGCACCACCGTTTGCACCCCCAGCCGCGTCGTTGATCGCAGCCTCGGTCTTCACCACATTTACTATCGCATTGCTTATTTTCGCGGCGAGTCGCACTCGACTGTCGATCAGTCCACCTTCGAGGCCGCGGCGATGAATCTTGTCGTCATTTCTCCGTTCCGACCGCCGGTGCAAGGAGTCGGCGTGTACGGAGAACGGCTCGCGGCGGAGCTTGCGCGGCGCCCTGAATATGAACGGATAACCATCCTTGCAAATAGGACTGATCACGATCAGCGATCAACCCAGAGCGGTAATACGAGCGTCCGCCGTATCTGGCGGGTCAATGACCCCCGAAGCACGTGGGAAATCGTGCGCTGGATTGCGCGTGAGCGCCCGGACGGCGTTTGGATCAATCTGAGTCTTGGGATGTTTGGCGCCCGGCTTTTGTCCGCGGCCGCTGGACTCGCGATAAGTCCTGCCCTCCGCGCGCTGGGAATTCGCACGATAACCACGCTTCACGAAGTTCCGGACTGCAGTCGCTGGGAGTTACTTGGGCTCCGGTATCGACCCGGCACTGAATTTGCGGTCGATCTCGGACTGCGCGCGGTCCTCGCCTCTAACGTCGTTTGCGTGACCCTTGGAACGCATCGGGCTCTGCTCCGCGATCGCTATGGGGCAGAGAACGTCATTCATTTGCCCCACGGGTGTCTCACCGATCCCGATGACCTGTTCACTCCACCCGAGAGTCAGGACGTTCTGGCATTCGGGACCTTCGGTCCCTACAAAGGATTACCCATTCTCATCGAGGCATTTCGACGGATGGCAACCCGGCATCCCGGGCGAAGGCTTATCGTCGCCGGCGTAGATCATCCACGCTTTCCTGGCTACCTGGGATCCGTTCGACGCGAGGCCGCTCACGTACCGGGGGTCGACTGGCGCGGCTACGTCCCGGAAGCGGAACTGCAGGGCATTCTGCGCTCGGTGGCACTGGTCGTCGTTCCATCCACCGCGACAACGGGCTCGTCAAGCGTGGTCCACCGGGCCGGCGCCGCGGGACGGCCCGTGATATTGAGCGACTTGCCCGAGCATCGCGCTCTCATCGCTGACCACGGGCTCGATGTGGAATTCGTCCCAGTGGGTGACATGGAAGCGCTAGAAACAAGCATCGAGGCTTTGCTCGACGATCCCGCGAAGCGAATGCGAATGGGTCGACAAAATCTGCGACAAATGAGCGGCCTTACGATGGCAGACACGGCACGCAGATATGCGGCTCTACTAACCCAGCCACCGGACTTCGACAGCGTGTCTCGCGCGGCGGTAAAGGAGCGGTGGAGCCCGCTGGCTTGAATCAACTGATTCGCCGGCCCCTGCTGCTCGCCTTCTGGTTTCATCTGCCATTTGTCGTCGGGGGAATTTTCCTTTTTTCCTTCGATGCGGCCGTGCACATTTTCTTTGCCGATCACTATGCTCAAAGCTGGTGGTCGCTTTGGGAACCACGATGGTATACAGGCTTCAGTGTGGCTTCATATCCACCGCTGGTTCACCAGATCCTCGCCATACTCGGGACCGTGATGCCGCTGAAGGCGGCGTTTGGCATTACCTTGTTCGGCGCCCTGCTGGCGATGCCGGTCGCGGTCTACACGTACGCGCGCGTGTATTTGGAGGCTCGCGCGGCTGCATGGGCCGCACTGGCGGCGGTTGTATTGCCTTCAATCGCCCTGGCCGGGCATACGTTCGGACAGCTTCCAACGTTAATCGCAGCGGTCCTAATGTTGCTTGGCGCCGGTCGATTGGGCCGCTACCTAGAATCGGGCGCCACCAGAGACTTGGCTGTGACAGTGGCATTAGCTGGAGCCGTTGCAGCCGCACATCACGCTACGTTTATGTTCGCGCTGCCGGTATTCTTCGGCGCGGTGGTTGGAGCTAGCTGGCTGCAGCGGTCTTTCCTGTGGCGGACCATTCTGGTACGCACCGCGATCGCAGCCGGGGCATCGATTGTCGCTGGCGGCGTCACTATCGCACCTTTCTGGATGTGGGCAGCAAACTTCCGCGATCAGAGCCCAATCGATCATCTCTCCCGGCACAACTTGTTGACAGACTTGGACGCCCAGGCGCTTTTTTTCTGGGCCAGCTATGGCGTCTTGTTTGCGACGGCCCTGGGTGCGGGATTCATGGTCCGAAGGCGGCCGTACTTGAGCGCGGTCGTGGCTACCGTATTTCTGTTTACGCTCAGTCTGGGCGGCACGACGCAATTGCCGTCTTGGATCTTCGGCGCACGATGGGAGTGGCTCACCTACGACCGGTTTGCACTGTGGGCCGGCCTAGCGGCTCTGCCACCTGTAGGAGCGACTTTAGCCACACTTGCCGCCGGGTCGCCAAGCAGTCGTGTGCGCGTCCGCGAGCTTCTGAATCTCAAACGAGTCGCACTTGTCTCTTTCGTAGTCGCCCAATTCATATTTGCCGCGTCGGCGGCCATGTTGCCATTGCTGGGCCGACTGCAGCCGCAGCCGATCGACCTTAACCCGATCGTGGAATTCCTGGATGAGCCCGACCATCGGAATTGGCGCTATCTGACATTGGGCCTCGGTGATCAAATGATTTTCGTTACGGCTCGGACGGAAGCCCAAAGTGTCGATGGCGGATATCACACTGCACGAACGATACGCGAGCTAGTGGAAAGCGGAATTGGACATATTGATTACGCCCTATGGTGGAATCCGGACGGACAGTCCCTCGACAGGTTTCTCGCCGCTTCAGGAAAATACAGTCTGCGCTGGGTGTTCTCGAACGAACGTCGCTACGAGCCATACTTGGCTCGGCACGGTTGGGAACGCATTTCACTTCTTGAAAACGGCGTGTGGGTCTGGGACAGGGCGGACGTTCCCGAGATCGCGTCTGTGGATCCGCCAGTCCGGGACGGCGGATCCACAGACGCGATCTCGGGCGTTCTTCCACTTTCCATGCTTTCGGTGGCTCTCGCGCTCATCGGTCTACCGCGAAGGCCACGCATTCGAACGCCAATCGGACTTTCAAAGAGGCCCGCGCCGGCATCGCGGTAGGCGTAATCCGATGCGGTGCAATATGACGGGTCTGCCCAATGTGTTTGCCCCATTTGAGGCGTGATTTGGGAACATCTCGAAGCCGGAGTCATTTGTGAAGCGTTATGCGACGCTGGACTTAAGCGCGCACCTTACGCTCCTGTCGCAAGGTTTGATGGGCAGCGTCGTCGCTTCCATCACGCTCTGGAATTCCTGGACGCTACTGAGGGTCTCAGCTCCCGACCTATGGGACGCGTATCGAACTGTAGTCCTGTATCCGACCGACATAATCGTCGCATTCGGCCTCCTCGCGTGGCTTTTGGCGCGCGTATCGAAACGCGGCGGG
Organism: Chloroflexota bacterium; assembly: GCA_963663595.2. GTDB lineage: Bacteria > Chloroflexota > UBA11872 > UBA11872 > VXNJ01. Next base: position 2,354,127 of record CAXXGZ010000003.1, read on the forward strand.
TGGCAGTCGATGCGGTGGGGAGATCGGTCGGCAAATTTCGCGGCCCTGCTGCTGGTTTCGACGAGCGTGGCGGCCGCAATTGGCGCGCCAAGTCAGGCAATTGCCTTTGCAGGGGTTGGTCGACTGGTTCTTTATTGGCTTGTGTACCTGTACATCGTCAATGATCCGCGCTTCTTGAGCTGGGCACTGCCCGCGATCGTAGTGGCGTTGGCGATGCAAGCGGGAATCGCGGGATGGCAGGTCATTAGCCAAACGACCACTCCGCTCGCCGCGCTAATTTCAAGCTGGCCCCGGGATCTCGAAGCTGCCGACGCCGGGGCGAGCGTCGTTCAACTAGCCGACGGTAGCCGATTCCTGAGGGCCTACGGCTCGTTTCCACACCCCAACATTCTGGCGGGCTACGTCGCCGCAATGTTGGTCTTGGTCATCAATCGATTTCGGATCGTCAATCGCGCAACCGCGGTCGGACTCGGTGTTCTGATTCCTGTGACCGTCGCTACCCTTTTCTTGTCCTTCTCGCGCGGAAGCTGGTTGGCCGTAATTGGGGGGCTCCTATTTGTCGCATTCTGCTGGTCGCCCAGCCGATTGTTGTCAACTTCCGCTCTCAGAACCTTGATTGTCGGAGGTGCATGTGCGGTCGTAATCGCAGTACTGGCAATTGTGCTTCGGGAGCAGGTCGCGGCCCGTCTGACATCGGACTCTGTATTGGAGCTGCGGTCCCTTGTGGAGCGGCAAATGCTGCAGGATTATGCCGCCGAACTGGTGAGTGAAAACAGATGGCTTGGGAGCGGTGTGGGGAATTACCTGTTGGCCGCCGCGTCCCGGCCGGAGGCGCCGGTTACCTTCGAGCCGCCCCATTCTGTCCCTCTGCTGGCGGCCGCGGAGGTAGGGCTGATAGGCGCCGCGGCGTGGATTTTCCTCAGCGTCCTACCGGTCGGCCAATCGCTGATCGATTCGATGCGGAGGAGGAGATTCGTCCCGTCGTGCTCGGTGGCGGCAGTCTCAGCGGTGATTCTCGTTTCCAGTTTCTTCGACCACTACTGGTGGACCCAGCCGCCGATAGCGCTCTTGCCGTGGATCGTTCTCGGAGCATGGTACTCGCGGCGGTCGACGGACCAAATCGCCGTTCAGCCTGCCAGCGTCGTCAACGTGAGATGAGCAGCGTGGCCGCAGGGCCGATGAATTCGACGGTAGCGACTTGAAGTGGGTGCTCCGGATCTACGGACACGGCGGCGAAACCATGCCTCGGTCGGGCCTGCCGGAGGATACGTTTCCCATTGACCTTATCGCGGTGACGCACATTCCAAATTGATACAGTCCCGAGAACCTTGAAAGTTCCGATCGCCGACGTACCGGGCGCGACCCGGGTGAGCGTCGACCGGACTGGGCGGCCCTTATCTCTGGTGGGTCGCAAATTGGACACTATCGCCCTGGCAAAAATCTACGGCCGCCATGAGCTGGACACGATTCCGCGGCACAGGTCCGCGTATTGGGTCTGGGCTGATCCGGGCGGCTCACTCGTGTTCACCGGCTGGATAACTGAACACTTGGTGACCGTTTTGGACTCCGGCAGCCTCGAAATCCTCAGACGGTGGGGTTCTTCGGACACCACCCAAACAATAACTTCTAAATCGCGAGCTCGATCGTTGTTTTATCGCTTATCAGAGCTCGAGAAATTCTCTCGAGGCCGCCGGGAATCTGTCGCCATGGCGCACCCGCCACGTTCGCCTGGTAGTCAACGGTGAAAGGAAGATACGCTCGCGAAAACTATCGCATCGTCGACCTGCTGCCGCATCACAAAAAACGCGTGCGTCAGGCGGCTCGCATGCTCGTCGACGCTTTCGCGGAGCACTGGCCGTACGCGTGGCCGGACATCGACTCCGGGCTGCGCGAGGTGGAAAAATCCCTTGACCCGGATCGCATATGCCGCGTCGCCGTTGAGGGCCGCGGCACGGTGGTGGGCTGGATCGGAGCCATTCGGGAATACCAGGGGCACACCTGGCAACTCCACCCGCTGCTGGTTCGCCCCGATCTTCAACGGCGTGGCATCGGCCGGGCGCTGGTCGCCGACCTCGAGGAGCAAGTCCGGGCGGAAGGCGGCAGTAGCCTTTACCTCGGAACGGACGACACGGACGGCATGACCTCCCTCGCCGGCGTCGACCTCTACCAGGACCTGCCCGCCCACCTCGCGAACGTTCGGGACCTGCGCGGCCACCCCTTCCGCTTCTACCAAAAAGTGGGTTTTTCCGTTGTAGGCGTCATCCCCGAAGCCAACGGACCAGGCAAGCCGGACATCATGATGGCAAAGCGCAAATCGTCGGCGCCCAAGGGCCGCAAATCGTAAGCCAGCCGGCGGCGCACGGCTGTCTAAATGCATCGTTCCAATTATTCGTTCGCGCCGCGAGTATCTCTCGACTCCGCCACAACGATGACTCACTCGCGGCGCCGATTGGCGCCGGATTCGCCAACTTCGATTCGATCCCAACCCGTTAGGGTCAAGTCGGCCGCTATTGAGGGATACACTGGCTCAGTGATTGACCCTAAGTGAAGCTCGTGAGAAAGTAGCGCCGACGGTGCCCCGCGCTGTGCCCCGAAGCGTTTCCGAAGGACGATAGGTCGCATGCAAACAACCGCAGTCTCCATTAACGGACCGAAAAGGAGCGCACGCCGGAGACCGGCTCTCCCGTATGTCGATTGCGACCTGCATCACAGTTACCTTGAGAATTCGCAGATCTATCCTTATCTTTCCAAGGTTTTCGTAGATCGCGCCAAGCAATTCGGCCTGCCGGGCCGAGGCGCTCAGGGGGCTCCTTACCTATCCAACGGCGGATTCGGCGGCGGCCGCTCCGACCTTCTCGATCATGACAATCCGAAATACGCCGGCGGCGTGGTCGATCCCGAGGCTACCCGAGTCGAATACCTGGACAAATATGGGGCGGGTATCGCCATTCTCACCGGTGCTCCGATGTACGCCGCCAGCTCAGCAACCGACGTTGACTACGCAAGCGCCGGTTGCCGTGCTTTCAACGAATTCACAGTGGAGCACTGGCTTACCGCTGACGAACGATTCAGATATGCAATGGCCATCTGCACGCAAGACCCCGCCGGTGCCGTCGAGGAGATAGATCGAACGGGCGACCATCCGCAGATCGTCTCGATCCTGATGCCCTGCGGCGCGCCGCGCCCGTTCGGCAACCGGTTCTACCATCCAATCTATGAGGCGTGCGAGCGAAACGGCCTCGCCGTCCAGTTACACTTCGGCAGCGAGGGTCAGGGGGTCAATCCACCACCGACCGCCGCGGGCTGGCCCAGCTACTATGCCGAGAGCCGCGTCGCGCGACCGGCTTTTTATAAGGCGCATCTGGCGAGCTTTATTTTCGAAGGCGTATTCGAGAAGTTCCCATCTTTGAAGGTTGTTGTCATCGAAGGCGGCTTTGGATGGGTGCCGGCGTTCAGGTGGCGGATGGATGAGTCTTGGAAGGCCCTGCGGTACCAGACGCCGTGGGTGAAGCGGCTGCCGAGTGAATATCTCGTCGAGCATGTGCGAATCGCCACGCAGCCTTGTGTAAACCCCGATTTTCCCGACGCGCTATTGAAGACGATCGAATGGATGGAAGGGGAGCGAACGCTCGTCTACTCCAGCGATTATCCTCACTGGGACTGGGACACTCCCGAGGAGATCTTGATTGAAGCTCCCGACGACCTTCGAGCGCGAGTGTTCGTCGAGAACGCTCACGAGACCTTCAACCTCGGGATACCGGTTCCCGCGGTCTAGCCTGCGTCGTCGCTTGCATGGCCGAGTGCCTCCGGATCGGTGTATCCAGCAAGCGTGGCAGGGTAGCTGGAGCGGCGCGAAGCCGTACCCCATCCAGCTGGGTTCCGAGTAGATAGCTGGATGGCCTCAGCAACGGCTGGATTCGAAGTCTGTCCCGTGGCCGATCTGCCGCCGGGCGAGCGCAAGATCGTGGAAATCGACGGATTGAGCATCGGCGTGTTCAACGTCAACGGCCGATTCCATGCGCTGTTAAACAGGTGCCCGCACATGGGCGGTCCGCTATGCGCGGGACTAATCCGGGGCCTCGTGGTCGGTCCCGAGCCATACAAGTACGAGCTAGAACGCGAGGGCGAAATCCTACGATGTCCTTGGCACGGATGGGAGTTTGACATTACAAACGGCCGATCGGTTTTCAACCCCCATCGAATGAGAACCAAGTCTTATAACGTTACCGTTGAAGAGTCGGCGGATGACCCATCGGTGGATACGTTCCCGGTTACTGTGGAGCGGCGGATGGTGGTCGTCCATGTGCGTTAGCCGCCAACCCATCATGCGGGCCTGACGTTTCCGGTCGCGGCCGCATCGTTCAGGCGTGCTGAGTGACCGGGCCTGGCAGATCTGCGCAAGGCCCTTCGGCCGACCCAGGGCAACAGGGCGCGAGTCTAGCGTCTCGTTGGTGAGGTAGCTGTCACGATTTAAAGCCTCACGGCGTCACAAGCAGGACCGGCTCCGAAAAGGCCGACCCGGGATCGAGCCCCGGCGTTGGAGCGAACGCCGCCAGCTCCCTCCAGGCGTCGTCCGGATACAGACGGGCGAGGACTTCGTAACCGATGAGCGCCAGCACGACAGGGGCGGGCTCGCCGGGGCGAAACTCAAAGACCGCCGCTTGAAAGTACTGCCTCACGATGCCGGGGGATCCCTTCGGAAGACGGACGGTACCGGGTAAGTCAGAGTCAGGTCGCGCGTCTGTCTTGGGAAAGCCGAAACTGACCTCGCCTCCGTGGCTTTGATAAAAGTCGAGGAACCCCGTTTCGGTGCCATCGACGGCAAGGTTTGAAATTTTGTGGCCCCAGGGGCCAGAGACGATTCCAGCATGGGGATTCAGCACCTCAGCCTCGTAGCCCATGTCCGTGGGGGCGCCGGCGCCCCCAATGAAGTCCCACGCCAAACGCCGCTCAATAATTTGTACGTTCGAGCCGGCTCGATGCCGCCAATCCACCACGCCACGCTCGAAGTATTGAGTCAAGACTCCGGGCGATTCCTCGAAAACCTCCGAAAGAGTTGAGCCCCAGCGCTCCTTTCCACCCGTGAAAAGGTAGTAATCAAGGAATCCGGCCTCGAGCAGCCCCCAGGATCCGAGGATTCGGAGGTTGGGGATGTTGTGTCCGGTGTCGGAATCGAAACGTAATTCGGTGACGGCGGCGGGGCCAATGGAGAAGTTGTTGATCGCAACTCGGTCGGGTGCGACTTCAGCCTCAGGGAGAGCAGTGAACACGGGGAGGGTGTCGTTAATCTGGTCGGCGACGAAGATCCTGCCAAAGGGACCAAGCGCGAGTCCCTTGGGGCTACGGAACTGGTCGGGTTCCTCGCCTTCGCTGCCCCAGGTTTGAAGGAACGTCCCGTCGGGCGCGAACACCTGGATCCGGTGGTTGTCCGAATCGCTTACATAGACCCGGCCGAAACGGTCCACGTCGATGCCCCTGGGGCTCAGAAGCTGGCCAGGCCGTCTGCCTGTGACGCCCCACTGGCGAATGAATCCGCCGGAGGCATTGAAGACCTGGATGCGATCGTGATAAGTGTCCGAGACGTAGACGTCGCCCCAGGGTGCAACCGCGATGCCGCTCGGGTTGCGGAATTTGCCACTTTCGCCGCCGGAGCCACCCCAGCTGAAAATGCGTATCCCGCTGGCACTGAACACCTGGATGCGATTGTTGAACGTATCGGCCACGTAAAGCCGGCCGCCTGCGTCCACCGAAATTGCTTTCGGTGTATCGAGTTGATCGGCCCGCGACCCACGCCCGGAGTCGATTACGGAAAGGGGCGTGCCGAACGGCGTGAAGACCTGAATCCGGTCGTTGAGCGTATCCGCCACATAAACACGGTCATCGGGCCCAACCGCGATGTCTCTTGGGTACCGAAACTTGCCCAACTCCTTTCCGAGGCCGCCCCACTCCAGCAGGAACTTACCCGCAGGGTCGAGTTTTCTGATCACATGGTTTTCGGTATCAGCCACGTAGATGTTTCCGGCAGCGTCGACGTGAACGCCACGAGGGCGCTTGAATCCCTCGATTTGGCCGGCGACATCCGGCGGGTGCGACGCGGCCGCTACGTTCGAAGGCCGCCGAATCAATGGTCCCACAGCAAGAAAATAAATACAGATACCCGCAACAATCAGCCCCAAGGAACGCGACTGGAAGAGCGGGTGAATCGTCGACACGGTCCTACCGCGGCGGTGGCGACGGGCAGTAGCTCGTGGCCTCGCCGCCCCGGTCGATGGTCGAGTCCAATAACGCTCGGAGGACAAAATCCCTGATCCTATCGACATCGGGACGCATCATCCCGGCGCCATCCTCACCGACGACGTAGTCGCTGAGAGTATCCCAGGGGGTTATCACATAGGAATGTACTCGCCCGCGCGGAATCGAGGACACCAGTTCAGCGAAAGAGGGCATGCTGAGAACGGGAAAATCCGTCTCGAACCATTCACCGAGCTTGCTGAGAAGTTGAGGAATCTGCGGGACGATATCGAACGATGTGACCTTGCCTCGCAGCTCTCGGACAATCTGTTGTTGGCGGCAGATACGGTCATAGTCGCCTCTTGTGTCGAACTTCCGGGAGCGCGCCAGGAGCAGAGCCATTCTTCCGTCGACATGGTTCCAGCCTCGCTCCAGGTAGAGCCGGAGCTGTTCCCTCGTCTCGAGGAACTCGAAAAGCTCGTCAAAATCGCGCTCGGCCCAGATATCGACGCCACCGAGCAGATCGATCGCCTCGGCGAAGCCATTGAAGTTCACCAAGGCGTAGTAATCCACCGGCAGATCCAGCATTCCCCCAACCTTCTCCTTGAGCGCTTCAAGTCCCTCGTATCGATAAATTGCGTTGATGCGATCCCGGTGGATCTTGCAATCGTTTAGACAGAGGTCTCTGGGGATTGATAACAAGAGAGCGGATTTCGTGGCCGGATCGACGCTTACCAGCATCATGACGTCCGTGTTACCGACAGTCGTGTCTTGCTTGTCGACGCCCAGGAGCAATACGTTGACACGGTCCGTCCCGTCCCAGTCCGGCACAACCTTGGATAGCGCTCCTCCGGCGCCGCGCTTCAGCGCGCCCAACACCCCACCCTCGCCTTCCTGAGGCCGGGGCAGAGGTAAAGGCCTGGGTGTTGAGAGCGACGTCTCAGTAGCGTTCGGCGCGGGGGATGGGACGGCGCCGACAACGGTCTGCCTCGGAGATTGGGCCGGCTCCGGTGGCTGTGTGACATCGACCTGAGTAGGTTGTGGGGAGCCAGTGACGGTCCCGAGTCCCGCCTGGTCGGTGGACGCGGCAGCCGAAGTTGGAGAAGGCGGCGAAAGCGGGGAGCCGGCCTCCGAGCGCGCTGCCGGCGGCGTAAATGCAACCGGCGTCCGGCCGGCGTTTGGTCCCGACGTTTGGGCGCACGTGGAAACTACAACGGCCGCGCCAATGAGGACCACCGATCTCAAAGCGGTGGCGAGGTCAGGCATAGGCATGTAGTAAGACTTTTTCACGGTGGCACTATTCGCTCAACGAAGTGCTCATGTGAAGATCGTAACGTCAGGTATCCGCCGATATTGTCTTACGGAACCTGCTTTGGATTCTCCGCGACCGATTGGTCGTCTGACAACGATCAACAATAAAGGCGTATTCTCGCACTTTTTCGTCCGCACTATTCCCTGTGGCGTCTACTTATCTACCGTTTCGGGAGGCGGCCGCGTTGCGGACCGGTAAGAAATCCGGACCGCACTCAACCCCGACTTGCCCTGAATCGATCGTCTTTGGTGAGGAGTGTTTCGCGGGGATATCCGAAAAACGAATCAGCTGGAAGGCACAACATCTAGATGAATCCATCTGGTGTGGATGGGATGCGGGACGCCTTCAAGACGTGTACGAAAGCGTCTCACGGCGTCGTTGCGTGCGGACGCGTCTTTATATTAGGTAAAAGCGGGCTCCGCGCCCCGATTGCTACTTCCGCTCCGGTACTCTGGTGACCGATCGCCGCACGACGCGGCCAATCAAACGATTGTCAGGGCCAAGCTCAACGGACAGGTCGAAGTATGAATCGAAGGTCCCGATTTGAGTCGCCGATCAGAGCCATGGAAGGTCACTCCTGCGCCGCGCACGTTCTGGGGCAATAGGATTTCGGTGGAGTGGGCTAAGTAGCGCTGCGCAGCCGCCCAGAGCTACGAATGTGAGGGACCAGACACCCAACCTCGCCGGCGCCTTGAGGATCTGGCGGGGCCCATCAAGCTGAGCCTGATTGTCCTCACTGACGGATATTAGTGACCCGCGTTACGTCGGATCTCACAGCTATCCCTGGAAGAACTCAGATGCGCCCATTTGGGCCGCACTCCCTAAGGCCGAGTCCCATCTTGGCCACTGCTGGCCAGCAGCCTCTGATCCGGACGGAATCCACCACCGCTAAGCGTCCCCACGCCTAATCGAACAGTGCAGGAACGGACGTTCGCTGGAACCGGGGGCAACTGTAGACGTGTCCTGACACTCAGGGGCCTACCATCTAGTCGCTCCGTCTCCATTCGCCCTACGGCTGGAGGTCCTGAATGTTCCCCAAGCATCGCCGCCGGCGTGTTCTCTACAATGATGACTCGGACCAGCAGTACGTGCGGTCGCGTGAGTCATATGGCTACGAAATAGTGGACGATCAGTCTTTTCTCGACGCGCGCACCACCCCCACGTTCGACACGCACGTCGACACTTACGTCTGGTGCCTTGGAAACGGCGCGGATCCACCCTGGGGAGGAACCCCCGAACTTTTTTCCTGCTTACCCTCGAATGGCTATGCGACCGACCTGATCGTGAGGTCGTGTCACGAGCACGGCGTCGACGTATGGGGCTCACTCCGCATGAATGATCTGCATGACGCCACCAGGTCACGCAGCCTGGATGAAACGAGCGATCCCATGAAAGCTCTGCATCCGGAATGGATGATCGAGCCTGAGGAACTTCGCCCGGAGGAATCGGGTCCCTACGGAAAACTTGCCGACGGCGTCTCCGAGCATTACTTATGGTCGGCATTTAATTTCGAACTACCCGCGGTCCGCGACTATCGGCTGGCCTACATCGAGAAGACGGCTCGCGAGCATGATTTGGACGGATTTGAACTCGACTTCACCCGATTCACCTGGTATTTCACGCTGGGACGGGAGCGTTCGCTCGCGCACCTCATGACCAATCTGGTGCGGCGCGTGAGGCGTTCGCTCGACCGCGTCGCGGAGGAGCGCAACCGGCATTACACCCTCGCCGTTCACGTCTTTGATTCGATCGAGACATCGCTAAATCTCGGCCTTGATGTCGAGACTTGGGTAGATGAAGGGCTCGTTGACGCTCTCGTCGTCGGCACCGGCTATTTGCCCTACATCCTCGACCTGGATGAATGGCTTGATCTGGCCATGCCTCACGAAGTACCCGTCTACCCGTCCTTCAACACGAACACCATCGAGGACTGGCGTCCCATGCTCAGCGCGCCCGCATATCACGAGGCGCTCAGGGCCATCTCCGCCCATTATTGGTCCGCCGGCGCCGACGGCCAGTACATCTTCAACCACTTCTGCCAGCGGAACTGGCAAAACGTCGAGGATCCGGGCGGTCTCGACCTCGACTACATCTACGCGCCGCTGCTGGAACTTGGCGATCCGGTTGAAATGCTGGGCAAGGACAAGCTCTACGCCATCCAGACCCATACCGATCAGGCGATGCATCAGCAGGCGTTGGGGCCCGCGCCGCTCCCGATCGCATTGGATTCGCTCGAGCGGTCGCTGCCGCTACAGATCGGCCCCGACGGCGACAACCCGGACGCCGAAACTCGTGTCAGGGCCTATCTGACCGGGGGCTCGGATAGCACGAACGTTTGGCTCCGCCTTAACCACACTCTTCTGGATGCCACGCGACGGGGTGAGTGGGTAGAGGCAACGGTCCCGCGCGGCGTTCTACGGTCTGGCGAAAACGTCCTCGGCATTTGGTGTGACCAGGAGCTGAATGGATCTCCCAATCCCGTGATCCTCCACCGGGTTTTCGTGCCCGTTGAATACGGTTCGAGCGCATGATGCAGCGGGCGCGACGCGAATACGTTGAACGTCCCGCTCCCAGTTCGCGTAATTCCTAATGGCTGATTCCGGACGGGTGCGCGTGGGCGTGATCGGGTGCGGCGACATCTCGGCATCACACCTGGAGGGTTACAGATCGGATGGAAGGGCCACCGTTGTGGCCGTCGCGGACTCCATGAGATCGGCAGCCGATCGTCGGGCCGGGGAATTTGGTGTCAGCAGCGTTTACTCGAGCTATCGGGAGATGCTGGAGCAGGAAGAATTGGATGCGATCAGCGTGTGCACTCCTCCACCATCCCACCGGGAGATCACTGAATCTGCCGCCGCGCGGGGCCTGCATGTTCTGTGCGAGAAGCCCCTGGCAACGCGCGTTGCGGATGGGGAATCGATGGTGGCAACCGCGCGCCGATCCAGTGTCATCCTGATGACGGCCTTTTGCCAGCGCTTCTTCGAGCACGTAATCGCGGCCAGGGAGTTGATCCGCGCCGGCGCGTTGGGGGAGGTGCACCAGTTTCGGTTCCGGCGAGGAGAGAAAACCAGCTACGAGCAATCGTGGATCGGCGACCCGGACCGGGGTGGAGGGCTCTTCTGGGAGAGCGGAGCGCATTCGGTCGACATGTTCAGGTTTCTGGTGGGCGAGATCGCCGCCGTCTTCGCAACGGGCGCGACCAGGGCGCAGGACGTGAAGGGGGCTGACACGATAGCGATGCTCTTAGAGGGAGAGAGCGGTGAAATTGGAATGGTCGAGCAAAGCTGGTCGTCGCCAGACTCGGAGAACCGGATCGAGATTCATGGTGAACTCGGCGCCATAGTCATCGACCACAACTCCGGGCGCACGCGGATCAGTGATCCGAACGGGACCCGCTGGCTCGAAACCGACGAGAAACGAATCGACCGGTTCCGCCGGGAGGTTGCCCATTTCCTGGAATGCGTCCAAGGGAACTCTGTCCCGGTGGTGACGGGCGAAGACGGCGTGGAGGCGATGAGGGCGATCGAAGCCGCCGTCCGATCCGCGCGCAACGGAACTCGCGAGCCGCTCCGCCGCTGAACGGGCACACTCTCCGCGGCAGTCCAAATTTCCAGCAAAGATCCGCCGCCCCTGAAGCCTTACGTCTCGCTCTCGATTACCTCACCAGCCCGGACCGTGAGTACGGGCTCCCACCGACCGCCCGAGCGAACGTTGCCGAATACATCCGAGAGCGGGCCGGGATCGGCATTCCATCGGAGCGCGGAGAGATCGGCGCATAGCCCTTCGGACAGAGCGCCGGTCTCCGCCCCCAACCCGAGAATCGCGGCGGGGCGGGATGTCACCCTAGGCCACGCATCATTTGGGTCCAGGCCGATCGCCACCAGCTTGGATACCGTAAGCGGCAGGTCGTGGGGCGTTCCCGTATCGAGGTGACGGCGATAGAAGTCCGTGGAGATGGCATCCGGGATGAATCCGTCCGCCAGCGCCGTCTCCGCGATCGGATAGTCGAATGACTGATAGCCATGACCGACGTCGAATACGATGCCCCGCTCTTGAGCCTCCCATACACAATCACGTACCCGGCCGTCCCTTACGATGGACTCTGGATCACCTCTGAAACAGTACGTAATGACATCCCCGGGACGGAGTCGCTGGAGCTGGTCGTCGAGAGCCCATTCGTCATCCCGCCGGGCCCCGAAAAGCAGAGGTTTCTCGGTGCGTTCCGCCGCGGCCAGCGCGCGCCGGAAGATCTCCCGAGGGTCGTTCCGGCCGCAGCTGCTCCCGCCAATGTTGACGGCGATTCCCCAGACCCAATCACCGGATTCGCCGATGCCCGCCACGCACGCGTCCACGTCGACATCGTCCATGTCCTCAAAGCAACCGTGCTGCATCGACTCGCCTTCGGCCGACAAATTGATAGCCAGAAGAACGCGCATGCGGGCGGAGGCAACCACACGGGCGTGAAACTCGCGCCAATTGGACGCCCCGGCGTCGCCCTGGGACAGGATGGTAGTGGTCCCTCGAGGGAGCAAATGGGAGTCGGGATCGACGCCGTACTTTGAAAGGCCCGCACCGGGATGCGCGTGGAGGTCGATCAACCCTGGGAGCAGCAGACAGTCGGACAGGTCGACATACCGACTCGCGGGAATCTCACTGGATTGCGAAGGGTCGAGTTGGACCCGGGAGATACGACCTCCGTCGATTGCCACGAGACCTGGCCCGTCCACACCGGTGGATGGGCAAAGCACACGCCCCGCTCGAATAACCACATCGTGGCGTGTATCAGCCAGGCTCCGCAGCCTTCCGAGACCCGATCGATCGGGGACGGGTCCGGCCCTCAATCCAAATTAAGACAACACGTGCCAATCGGCGTAGCTACCACTGCTATACGGCGGTAGATCCATATCGGGCCGCAGGTAATGCCATGCAGTGCTATAGCGACTCTTGCCGCTGGAAACGTCAGATTCATTGTCGGTCGTCCCATGCAACAGATTTGCTGAGAACAGTACGACGGTCCCGCCGGGGCAGACGACATCCACAGCCTTCGACTCATCGACGTCGACCTCGTACGCCTTGACCCCTCCCGGCGCTCCGCGGCCATGCTGGGATAAGCCCTGCTGGTGGCTACCGGGAATTACTCGCAAGCAGCCGTTGGATTGGTCGGACTCTTCAAGATAGATCCCGCAACTGATTATCTGGCCTGATTCGGTGTTGAAATAGAAGTTGTCCTGATGCCAATTGACCGAGGTCCCGACGCCCGGCAGCTTTGGGAAAAACTTTGTGCCAAAGATCGCCATCCGTGGACCGATCAGGCTTTCGACGCGGGAGACAATCTCAGGCTCCTGCGCCAGATCGAGTGCGCGGAACTCAACCACGCACACGCCCTGGACTTTGTGCAGCACACCCGCCATCGGGTTCCCATCTTTGTCTCGTTCGAGGCTCCACGTCGGCGGACGGTCCGTTTTCAAAGCCTTGGCCCTTTCGACCAATTCCCGGAAAACTGCAACGTACTTCTGCAGCTTGGCCCCGCCCAGAAGACCGGGGAAAACCAGATAGCCATTTCGATCGAAATGCTCAAGCTCTTCGGCAGTCAGCATCCATCGGCCTTTCGTTTACGACACGACCCCGCTGGGTTTCCGCATTACAGCCGGCGGGCATTCCCAATCTCAACATCGATCCCCGATGCGAACAAGCGAACATTCTGGAAATGATGACCCGATTAGTCCCCGACGATGGGACGCCACCGGCGGGGAGGGGGTCGCCAAAGCAGCCCGAAAACGCCAGGTCACATGCCCGGTTGAGAGAGCCCATGATCCACGGATAAAGAGTCCTGCTACGTCCGTCCAATACGGCCATCGAAATCGGCGGCGCCGCCGCCCCGCTGGCTGTCAAAGGCATTAGCCCAGCTTAGTAGTCGGGGAGGCCCAGCGCTCCGCTACACGACTCGATGAACGACTTCGAGTAAGTTGCCCGAGGGATCTTCGAAGAAAACCGCATAGTAATCGCCCAGGTATTCCGGAACGACGGAGGGCCCACTCTCGATCTTGGCTCCAATCCCGTTCAGCACATTCCCGATGCGATCCACCTCCTCTGGGCTTTCGCGCCAAAAGGCGATGCGGTTGCCGTTGGGCCGGTGGTCACGATCCTCGACGATGGAAAAGAACGCCGCGGAGGGAAGCTCGCCATCGGTGCCGAAGACCTTCCATTCCGGCCCGCTGCGATGGCTCGTGAACCCCAACGCAGGGAGCAGAACTTCGTAGAACGCCAGCGCGGCGTCGATGTCGGCTACCCGCAGGTCAATGTGGCTGAACGGATTCATAACTGCTCCTGCGTTCTGTGCCCCTCTGATCGGCTGACATCCTAACTTCCCCGAGGACGGGAGCTTGTCAGTGGGAAGGATGTGCGGGCTTGAGTATCGGAGGCTAAGACCTCCAATAGCCGCGGCACCCTGTCTCGGACGCCATGACGCAGCTTCGCAGCCGTTGAGGGAGCCCGGATTTTAGTAAGCTCGGTCCAAATCACGGTAGAGGGAGGTCGTCAAAATGGTCGCCATCGGAAATTCCCTGATCAAGGGCATAGATACACAAGAGGTCATCAACAAGCTCGACAGCTTTTATGCGTATGAAATGTTAGCAATGCATTTCAACCTCGCTGTGCACAATCGCCTGGAGGGGCAGGCGGCCCTCGTATTGGACGACGTGCTCAATGAGAAAGCCGAGGAAAGCCTGGGACATGCCAAGACCCTTGCGGACCGTATCGGTCAGCTCGGCGGGGCAGTGACCGGCGATCCAACCCAATTCGTCGACGTCTCTCCAATCGAGCGGTTTTCACTGCCGCCGAGTAATTCGGATGTCGGGCGGATCCTGTCGTACATCCTGGAACAGGTACGCCTAGCCATCAGGGCCTACGGTGAGTTTCTCGATGGTATTAGAGAGAAGGACGCCGTGACCTACTTTGAGGTCCTGAAAGTGTTGCAGAGCCACATCACCAACGAGTCCGACATTGAAGCGGTACTCATGAAGGAGTAGGCTCTGTCCCCTTTGGTCCAGCGACGAAAGAGGAAGGTTATGCTTACCTCTTCCGTTTGCCAGGGGCTCGGCGTCTTTTTCTGTCGATCGACCCCAGTCTACCCAGGTGGCCCGACCTGGGTGCAGGTCGGGATCGTCCGGCCCTTCCGACAGGGGAAAAGGAGGAACACCTAATGCGATTCGCGATTGTTGGAAACCGCCACGGCCACGTGCTCGGAATGGCCAAACAGGTGATGGCCCATCCGGAATGCGAAATCGTGGCTGTCGCGGAGGACATGCCGTCATACCTTGAAGAGCTTCGCGCCCTCGGGGATTTCTCTTCGTACGAAGACTATCGCGCGATGATGGACGCCGAAAACGTGGACGCAGTGATCGTGACGAACGCGAACAATGAGAAGGCGGACGCCATAACCGAGGCTCTCGATCGGGGCCTGCACGTTCTGGTGGACAAGCCGGTCGTCACCACGCTTGAAGGGCTTGCCCAAGTCGAACGCGCGCTCGAAGGCACGAAGCTCGTGGTGTATCCCTGGTTCACCATGCGGTTCAACGCAATCTTCATCGCCGCCGGCCGCGCCATCGCCGAGGGAAGAGTAGGCACGATGATTAATTGCTTCATCCAAAACCCGCACAAGCTCCGCCACGAGGGGATGGAGCCATGGAAGCTTGATGAGGACCTAAACGGCGGCGCTATCGTGGATCTCGGCTGTCACAGCGTGGACATCGTGCGCTGGTTCACGGGAAGCGAATTCACGGAGGTCACCGCCCACCACTCGAACCTCAAGTTCCCGCAGATTCCGAAATTCAAGGACAACGGCGCGCTCCTCTTGAAATTGATGGACGGATCATCCGCTCTTGTCCGGACCGATTGGCTCAGCGCGCTCGGAGCGGGTGATTTCATGGACTATTTCCTGTCGCTCACCGGCACGAACGGTGCTCTCGAAGTGCGGGACGGCCCCGACAAGCATGTCCGCTACGCTACCGACACCGCCGATTTCGAGCTGGTCGAACCGGTGGATCCACCACACGGCATGATCCAGGATTTCCTCAACAACGCGCGGGGCGACGGCGAGACGCTGCTCACGACAAAGGACGCCCTGGAGGCAAGTCGAGTCACGTTGTACGCCCGCCAGTCGGCCGAAGAGGGACGCACGCTGCCGATTCCGTAGCGCCGGCGGGCGGCGGTTGGCATGCGCGCAGCGTGGCTGGATTCGGCTCTACACAAAGGCCGGCGTCATCCGAATTGTCGTGCTAATTCCAATCGAGCCGGAGCCAACGCTGAATTCCCAGAACTGGACAAGGCGTTGAGCTAGAGCCGAACCGCCTGTACGAACATCATGGCCGCCATCGCAACGAAGACGACAAACAAGAAGATGACCAGCGGCTTGGCGGACGCCCGAGACGCCAGATGCCCGCCGAGGTGAGATCCGAGAATGGTTCCGGCGCTCGCCACGATTGCGGCCGGCCAAACAATCGTTGACGCCGGCAGACGCGTGGCCGCCGCGACCAATCCAGTTCCAACCATGATGCACGTGCTCGTGGAGATGGCCACCCGTAAGGGCATTCCGCACCTGGTCCCCAGCGACGGAGTATTTATCTCGCCGCCTCCGAGGCCGGCGAGACCCACCGACGTCCCCGCGAGAAAGCCCGCCATCACCCCAAACATTCGACCGCGAATACAGTACCGATAGATTTTGCCGTAGCGATCGCGCAGTCGGCGCTCGTCGCCATCGCAATCCTCGTCCGTGGACCCACCCGCAGCTCCCGAACTAGCGAACGGCCGACGAAGGATTACCACGGCAAGCACGAGCAGAATCCCCACGAAGGCGAACCTCAGAGCAACGGGGTTCATGGCCTGACCGAGAAAGAATCCGGCCACGACGCCGGGTGCCCCGATCAGCACGAGCAGAAGAGCGTATTTCCAGTCGATCGTCCGCCGCCATCCATGCCCGATCGTGCCGCCCGTGGCTCCAACCATCTGGGCCACGATGGCCGTTCCAATTGCCTCCTCGATACCAAAGCCCAGGGCGATACTGAAAAAGGGGACGAAGAAAAGACCGCCCCCGACACCGGCCCCGATGGCTATCACCGACACTGCCACTGCGACCGGAAAGACGTACCAGACCTCAGTCAGCTCTGAAATCGCCAAATCGTCTATGCGACTCCCAAGCCGAGAATCTCGCTTACTTGATCCAAAACCCTCCGAAACTTCTGTTCTCGCGTCCGGCAATGGCCCCGAGCGGCGGTTTGCGGCCCACTCGCAAGTAAGCCGTACAGCTTTTTCACGGACAGTGCGTCATGTGAAACCAGACTGGAATATAGAATATCGTCCACGGAGCAAGCGGCGCCGACGTGCTCCGCCTCGGGAAACGCCGCAGCACTCGTCGCAACTCGGAACCAGGGCACATGCTCTTGTCCTGAATATATAAGGCAATTCAGGTATGGAACGGTTTCTACGATCACTCTTCGGCAAGCGTGACCGCGATGAGATGAACGATTGGGTCGCCAAGCTTCCAGAGGCGATTTCGGTACCGCTCCTCATAACAGCCGAATCGAACGGAAAAGTCCTTTATGCGAATTCCAGCTTTGGAACCCTGGCGGGCGTGGCGGCTGAGGACCTGATAGGGAAAAACGTCTCCGATCTCCAAACGGATCACCCGGGCGGGTCATCATTGGTGCAAATGATGGGCGGGCATCAGTCCTCACGGAATATGGAGATCGAACTGAGCCGCGGCGACGGATCGCCGGTCTGGCTCGCGGTTACGGAAAGCCCAATCTCGTACCGGGGTCAATCCGCCCAGCTATGCGCGTTTCACGACATTACGGAGCGGAAGCGGTACGCCCAACAACTGGAGGAATCGTCCGTTGCGATGGCCGAGATGGCCACGTTCCCCGAGATGAATCCCGGTCCAGTGTGTCGGATCAATCCTGAAGGCGTGGTGCTGCTAGCGAACGCGGCCGCCAGGGACATTCTGGGCCGTCACGACTTGGTCGGCCGCTCATGGTTCGAGGTCTGCCCCGAGCTAACCCCTGAAATGTGGGAAGACTGCACCGCCCGCGGGAAGCCCGTGCGCCATGAGAGCGCGATCGACGGGCGCTGGCTTGAATTCGTCTACCGCTGCCAAGCGGAGAAGAAGCTGGTATTCGTGTTCGGGAGCGACATTACCGATCGCAAACATTCTGAGGAAGAACTGGAAAAAAGCGCGGCCGCGGTCAAAGAAATGGCCACTTTTCCGGACATGAATCTGGGACCGGTTTTCAGAACGGATCACGAGGGCACGATCGTCCTCGCGAACCGGGCCGCCCGGCGTCTGTTCCCCAAAGAGGAGTTGGCCGGCAAGAGCTGGCCGGATCTCTGCCCGGGAATGAGCCCCGGGACGTGGATTGACGTACTGGCCGCCCCGGAGCCGTACGAGCACGAGGCCAACATCAGCCAGAAGGTGTTCCTGTTCGCCCACACTCATCGGGAGGATAGCGAGTACGTATTCGTATATGGCACCGACTTGAGCAGCCAGAAACAGGCTGAGAAGGCGCTGGCGCAGAGCCAAAAGATGGCGACCCTCGGCACGCTCGCCGCGGGGGTGGCCCACGAACTCAACAACCCCGCTGCCGCTACGCAACGAGGCGCCGAACAGTTGCGCGATGCATTCACGCGCCTTCAACGCGCCTATGCGGAGCTCAATAGGCAACAGCTTTCCCCGGAACAAAGAGATCGCCTCGATGGCTTCGATGAGGAAGTGCGAGAACGCGCCGCGAATCCACAAGTACTGGACCCGCTGGCGCGGAGCGACCTCGAGGTTGAGCTGGAGGACTGGCTCGAGGCGAACGGAGTGGAAAACGCCTGGGAACTTGCCGCGCCGCTCGTGGACACCGGAATTGGAACAGCCCGACTGGACAAGCTCCAAGTCGATTTCTCGGCGCAGGGATTCGCTTCGGTGATCGGATGGGTGGGACAGACCTACCCTGTATACGCGCTCTTGTATGAGATTGGTCAGAGTGCGACCCGCATCTCTCAGATCGTCAAAGCGCTGAAGGAATACTCGTTCTGGGGTTCCCCCTAAAGGTGTGTAAATAGCCTCAGGCGGCGACCTTTTCTCTCCTGCTCTTCAAAAAACGCTCCCCGTCGACGAAGACGGCTCCTTCCGCGACTTCGGCCACCAGATGCGGCGCATCGAGGCGCCGGAATCGCGATTCCGCCACCATCAGGGTCTTCCAGATCACCGCGGTGGCATTGGCGACCTTTTTGTAACGCTTGGCCGCGGCCGTCCGCAACCGCACCGCGGCAAACGGCGACTCGATGATGTTGGTGGTGCGCAGATGTTTCCAGTGGGCTTTGGGGAAGTCATAAAAGGTGACCATGCGTTCCCAGTCGTACTCGATGAGCTCTGCGGCGCCTTCGAACCCCTTCCCTTTGCACCAGTCCTGGAACCTGCCCTTCAACCGCTCTACCTCCGCCCTGGTCTGCGCGTAGGGGATCGCGGTCAGCAGCAGCTTGCCTTCCGCCTGCCGCGACTTCGGCAGCTTGTCCAGCACGTTTACGATCCGGTGGTTCCAGCAGCGCTGCTCCTTTGCCTTCGGAAACACCTCTGCCAGCGCGCCCCAGATTCCCAGGTGCCCGTCTCCCACGACCACGGACGGGCAGTTCATGCCCCTCTCCTTCAGACCGCGCAGCATCCCGGCCCAGCTCTGCTTGGACTCGCGGTAGCCAGGTTCCACCGCAAGCACCAGCTTGCGCCCGTCGCGCACCCCGCCTATGGCCACCAGTAACGCCGCCTTCTCCTTCTCCAGGCCCGCCTTGACGTAGACGCCGTCAACCCACAGGTAGACGATCTCTGAGTCCAGCAGCGACCTCTTCTTGAACGCCTCGTACTCGGCCAGCCACCCCGCCTTCAGCCGCGCGATGGACGATGCCGACAGCGGCGCCCCTTCACCCAGCAGACCTCGTAATGCCAGATCGAAGTCACCCTCCGCCAACCCATGCAGATAGAGCTGCGGCAACAGCTCTCCTACCTCGCGCGTGCGCCGCTTGAACAAAGGCAGGATCCGGCTCTCAAACCGCTCCTCCAGCCCCCGCACCCGCGGCCGGCGCACCTCAACCGTCCCCGAAGTCAGTGACAGCTTCCTGAGCCTGCCGTACCCGTTGCGGTAGCCAGGGACCTCGTCGACGCCTCGGCGCCGTTGCCAGCGCCTGCGCCCCAGTAGCGCCGTCACCTCCTCTTCCAAGACCTCCTGTATGAAGCCCTGGACCTTCTGGCGTACGAACGCCTCCAGCCCTTCGTAGGCGGCGCTTGACGGCGCATCGCCCCCAATGGTCTCATTCCTCATGGCGGTGTCCTCCTTCCTGCGCCAGGCTTTGCCCGGCACCTAAAACTCAGCAGGAAGGTACACCGCCTTTAACTAAATTCCACACCTTTTGGGTAAAGCCCTGGATCAGGCGCGACGCAACCTGATCGCGGTTCCCCGGAGATCAGCGTGCATGAGGCGTGCAATCGGCCGCCTTAGCGCGGCGACTCCAATTTGGCGGTGTAGACATTAATAATGCCGGGCGGCGCGACCCGCTCTACAGATACCGTTCAAACCAGGCAAGCGTGTCATTCCACGCGTTTCTTGCCTGCTCCTCGTCGTAGCGGGGACCCGTGTCGTTGTGGAAGGCGTGGTTCACGCCGGGGTAGACCTTCATCTCATGGACCGTCCCGGCGGCGACGAGCGCTTCCGTGAGAGCTTCAAACCCGGCGTTGATGCGGTTATCCAGTTCGGCATAAGCGCCGAGCACGGCGGCGTTGATCTTTGGCACGTCCTCGAGATCTGGCGCGGGCCCATAAAAGGGAACGGCCGCCTTCAAGTCGGCGACCGCCGTGGCCGTGCGCCATGTTATTCCGCCGCCGAAGCAGTAGCCGGTCATCCCTATTCGGCCCGCGTCCACGTTCTCGCTGTTTCGCAGATACTCGAACGCGGCGGTGAAATCGGCGACGTGGCGCTCGGAACCGGCGGCGGTCAGCGCCCCAGGGACTGCGTCCCTGTCAAATGCCGCCGTCCCGCCCTCGCGCGAGAGAAGATCGAGGGCAAGCGCGGCGTAGCCGGCCTTGGCGAACCGTCGCGTCACGTCTCGGATGTGTTCAACCAGCCCTCGGTTTTCATGACACACCAGGATTCCCGGCACGGGACTGCCCTGCGCCGGGCGAACGAGGTAGCCGGAAATCTCCTGGCCGCCCGAGGTAACGAGTATGTCGGCGGCCGTGATGGCCGGATCGTCTTCCGAAACTGAAAACTCGCTGAGCCCTTCCGGAACGGATGCTACGGTGGCACGCGCCGTGCCGGCCCGGCCGGATTCGCCGGTCGATTGGCCCGTGGGTCGAGATGTCGGGGCTGCCGCCTTAGCCTGCGGCATGGGCTCGTCCGCGCTTGGAACCTCGTCTCGAGTGCAGCCCACCGCCGCCATGGCTGCCGCCGCGGCGGCCATGCTTCCAGTGATAAACGCGACCCGACGCGTAAGCGCCCGGCCGTCTATCAGGCCGTCGCGATAGTCGTCGTAAAACTCCAGGACAAAGTACCGCTCGAACGTACCGTAGTTCTTCATACGCTCCCTCGCTACCGCCCTCAAAATGCGCGGCTCCGCCGCGGTGTGGGGCTGCCGGTCATCTTACTTCGGGCTTGAACCGCGGCGCTCAACGACCCCGAAACTCGGATCATTGCGGGATCGTCGGTCCGCCATCAGAAGAGTGCCTAGGGTTCGACAGCTTCGCCTGAGGCATTCCCGGGAACATTGCGAAACACCCTGAGACCATTGATCGCTATGACCGCGTACGTCGCGAGGAAGACCAAGCCCACCAGGCCGAATCCGCTGGCATCGAGTAGATACCCCAATCCCAGTGGCACGCCCAGCATGAAGGTGTCCGTCAGGAACTGCATGCCCGCCATGGATCTTCCGAGTTCGCCCGCGGGAACGCGTTCCGCCACAAGCACGGTGGTAAACGGTCCGACGATCAGAACGGCGGAGAAGGCCGCCGCGACGAGGAGGAACGCGCCGAGACTCGGCGACAAGAGCAGGAGAATCGAACCGACAAGTCCCGCACCGGCGCACACCGCGAAAGCGGGGACGCGTCCGACTCGTTCGATGATTTCCCCGCTGAAGAATATCGATAGTGCCCGGACCCCGGTCGAGACCGCGAGGACAAGCCCCACGGACGCCGCGTCCAGGCGAACGCCGACGCTCCCGTAAAGCGGCAGAACTATCATTTGGAAACCCATCGCCGCTCCCCACAGCAGGGCGCTGACGCTCACAACGTCCAGCACCGGCTTACTCAATCCCAGGGAGGACGGCTTGTACCAGTGGCCGAGCCGGTGTACCCGGCCCCGCGGACGCCGCGCGCTGATAAATGCCCAGGCGATCCCCGCGCTGACGAGATTCACCACCGCCACGACGATGAACGCCGATCGCCAGCCCGCCGAATCGGCGAGCGCGCCCGACAAGACAGGGCCGGCAACCCCGCCCACCATGTAGCTCGACATGAGCCGTCCGACGCCCTTGCTTCGGCTTGCTCCATTTCCCGATCGCAACTCATGACTCAACACCGCGGTCGAAGCCAGGGCGGACCCAGCGCCCGCAATCATGGATGACGCCAATAACAGCTCAAAACTCGGGGCCAGACCCATTCCAACGCCGCTCAGCGCCGCGGATAGCGCGCCGAGGAATGTCAGCGAGCGGGCCGAGAATCGGTCGGCTAAATAGCCCGATGGGAGCGTGAAGAACACCCGCGCCAGGGTAGGCAGCGCGAATATGAGGCCCAACTCCGTGAAGGAGACGTCGAAATCCCGCCGGATATCGTCGAGAACCGGACCCACGATCGCCACACCCATCGACATGGTCAGCAGCGCCAGAAACATCGCGATCTGGTCGGTGGAAGAGGTCCTCATCCGCCCGCGATTTTCGGAATCATCCACGGAGTGAGGCGGTCCTTCTAATACTGGATGGAGGTCGTAGGAAAAGAGCGTAGCAACACGGCTGGTGCGACCCACATTGTCGTGAATCAGCGTCTCGGCGTTGGCCGATCCGGCGACGTCCTGCGCACATCCGCGGTTCGCGAATCGGACTGTCGGTTTCGTTCAGGGGGCCGACGCCTTGACTGCTCGCATGATTGAGAGGGAGTGCGCGCTATCGAGGATCCATGTGAGGCTTCTGGCGGAAATCCGGATCAGGCAGCCGGAATGTGCCTAATGTCGAAACTATTCTTTGGCGGTCTGAGCGAAGGGAGTGTTCAACCGACTCTCCATTTTGGCGTTTCTCCCAGAAGGATACGACGCACCTCGCTGCTCGCGTCCGTCTGCATGCGTCGCCCGGAGCTCTCCGATCTCCAGGCCATATGCGGCGTGGCGATCAGGTTTGGTAGCGTCAACAGCGATTCGTCCCAGCTGGGAGGCTCCGGATCGAACACATCGAGCGCCGCGCCCGCTAACCGGCCGTTCTTCAATGCACCGTGCAACGCAGCCTGGTCAATAACGCCCCCGCGTGACACGTTGATCAGTAAATTGCCGGGCTTGAAGTTTCCCAGGGCCTCGGCGTCTATCATGCGGCGCGTCTCATCGGTCAGCGGAACATGCAGGATGACCGCGTCGGCCTCTCCAACCACCTCCTGCAAAGAAGCACCGAAGTGGATGTCCCAATCGTCGGGGATACCCAGCCGCGCCGGATCGATGTAGGGGTCGTAAACCAGGAGCTTCATCCCGATGCCCGCGGCGATTCGGCCCGTTCGGCTGCCTGTCCGCCCAAAGCCGACGATGGCAAGCTTCTTTCCTCGGAGGAGGATTGGCCTGTAGCTGGGGCTGAACGGATCCCAAGGTCTGACGGAGGCGAACGTCGGCGTCGGCGAATTGTGACTGCCTGGCCAGCGCGAAAAGGAGGCCAATGGCATGTTCGGCCACTTCGTTCGACATGGCCTCGGGCGAATTACACACCGCGATCCCGCGTCGCACTGCCGCCTCAACGTCGATCTGATCGACGCCCACCCCATAGCCGGCGATGACCTTCAGGCTTTTCGCCGCCGCCATCACGTCGTCGTCGATCTGCGCGGAATCGACCAAGATCGCGTCGGCGTCGGGACACCATTTCGAGGAGCGCCTCGCGTGAGGAAGCGTCGTCGGTGACCACATTGGCTATCTCGGCGAGGTGTTCGGTCTCCGGTTCGCTGTCTGGGAATCCGGACCCGGCGATTACGACTTTAAAGCGTCTCGTTTGACTCATGATCTACTCGCTCCAGCAAGGCCCCAATTTACGCTTATATCCCAGTGGCCGATGCTCGTCCATCGTAGTGATCCCGCTCGGATAAGGCCAACGGTGGACGGCGCGTTTTCGCGAGCCTGAGACTCTGTCCCATTCGGACCTGCAAGGCGGCTGGTGTTGGGGCTAGCGATTGGCCCGTCGCCGTCTGACCAGAATCACAGGTATTGCGATGACCGCGACGACGACGGCCAGCGGAACCGCGAACGTCGCGATCCAGATTAGTGCGTCCACCAGCGCTTGGGTGAACGAGCCTAGAGCCTCGACGCTGTTCGACAGCGTGCCGCCGGGCCGCCAGGACGTCCCGCTCCGACACATCCTCCTCGATGGCGGTGATCGACAGGCTCGAGGCATTGTCGCGCTCGGATGCGTCCTCAATGGTCGACATCACGGACGCCTCGAAGGCGAGTCTTCCCTCGGGCACGTCCACCCTGATCGTGGCCGCGAAGTCCTCGCTCCGATTCGGGGCCAGGCGACCAACCTTCCAGACGATCTCTTTGCCTGATTCGTCGTAGGCCCCGCCGCCGTCGGCGCTGACAAAGGTGGTTCCAGCCGGGACGGCCAGGGTGGCGGTAACGTCTTCCGCGTCACCCGTCCCTCGGTTTTCCAGTCGGAGGAAAAGATCTCCGTGGCTGCCTTCCGCCAGCGACGATGGGCCGAATAGATCCACCGTGAGATCGGGAACGAAATCAATTTTGACCTGATCGGTATCGTTCTCCGGCTTTTTCTCAGCGGTCGACGATTCGATGAAGGCCACCGGACTGAGCGCCCGGCCCCCGGGTTCGGCCAGGAATGCCGCGGTGACCCGGCCATTGACGCCCGGCGCGACTTCGCCCAACTCCCATGTGACGCTTCTAGCAGATGAGTCGTACTTCCCACCGGAGCTGGTCGTCTCGAACCGTAGTCCATCTGGGACCGAAAGCCTGATCACAACGTCTCGGGGCCCGAACGCTGCCCTCGTTTCCATATTCGATGACCGTCGTGAAGGAATGTCCCGAAGCGGGAACTCCCTGTGGAAGCAATTCGATCGTAAGGTCGGGTGGCGCGTGCAGGATCGCGGTGACCGTCGAGAGATCCACCTGGTTCTCGAGCAGGTTCAACCGGCCCTGCAGAAGTTCGATATCACCGCGAACGCGGCTCAGTCGATCTTGGATTTGAACTATGTCCTCCACCTTGTCGGCACGCTCGAGCAGGGCCAAGAATTGGTCTTCGGTTGCGCGCAGATTCCTAAGTTGTGAAGACAGATCCGTGAACTGCTCCGTAACGTCGCGGGTCCCGATCCTTTCGTCGAGTACCTCGACGGCCAGCGCTTTCAGGTCCGCCACGGCTTGCTGGAAGCTCGCTGACGGCACCCGAAGCACTACCCTGCTCGGCAATCTGGAGTCCTGGTCCTTGACGTCGGAATCCGCCACGTAGGCCCCGGATATGCCGCTGACGACCGCGTCTATGCGGTCGAGGGCCACCGCGATTTGGGCCACGATCATCTCGAGGGTGGCATTGCGAACGATCTTGCGATCCACGACCCCAGGCGCCGGAGCTTTCTGACCCGCACCCTGCGGGGGCGACGCTTCCGCTACCATCTCCGCCTCCACCGCCCGTTCGACCACTACCGCGTCTGCGGTGGCGGGAGCTGGTGCGAAATCCTCTATCTCGATCGCGCCGCGCTTGGCTACCGGGGCTCCTAGAACCACCTGTGCGTCTCGGGCTGTCGACCCTTCTGTTGAACTTTCCCTGGAAATGGGGAAAATGGCCATGGCCAGGGCGACCACAACTAAAAGGCCGAGGACGACGGCGCCGGCGACCCCGATGAGCGCCAGCCTCGTAACGGACCATCGCCTGCGGGATGATTTCATAGGCCGCCGTTTCCTAGTTTGAGGCCGCTGGGGATCTTGCGGCTATGTCGCGGCTGGGACTCCCCGCCGGCGTGTAAAACGATGCTGATCTGGATCCGTTACCGAGCCGATGCAAATCGTACCAGGACGCGATTCGACGGGATCTGGCGGATGACCGTGGAATCCGCGGCCGGGGTTCGGGGCGATTGGGGATCGTCCCGTCCGCGCCCGCGATTGACTCAACCGAATTACACGCCCCGTGTGGATCGCCATCGTTCCGTGACCTACCCTTCTCCAATCATGAAGTATGACTACGAGAGCGATGGGATGGTCCCTATGGACGAAAGCGGCGATAGAGGCTACCGCACCGAGCGAGGAACGGTTGGAGGCTTCGCCGTCATATCCACAGGCAATCATCGCGCGACGACGGCCGGACTGGGCGTGCTGATGCATGGAGGCAACGCCTTCGATGCGGCGGTTGCGGCCGGCGCGGTCCTGGCCGTCGTCGAACCGATCACCAGCCATCTGGGCGGCGATGTGTTCGCATTGCTGAAGCCTGCGGGCGGGGACGTCAGGGCAATCAATGCCAGCGGACCGGCCCCAATGCTCCCTGATGCCGGCGAACTCCTGGCTGGACGTGAGTGACCGGTATCCGGTCGGCGGCAGTACCCGGGGCCGTGGCGGGTTGGGAGCGAATCGTCAATTCGTATGGAACGTGGCCGCTGGCGAAGGTACTCGAGCCCGCCATCGAACTGTGTGACCGGGGATTCGTCGTATGTCGTCATCTGGCGGGCGTGTACGACCGACTCGAGAGCCAGTTGCGGCGTTTCCCATCGACCGTCGCCGCCATGATGCCAAGTGGCGCGATTCCCGCGACCGGCGACATCCTCGTCCAGCCCGATCTCGGCAGCACGCTTCGCCAAATCGCGGAGGATGGGGCAGCTCCCTTCTATCGGGGGGAGTTCGCGGACAGGCTGGAACAATACAGCCGGGAAGAGAACGGCTGCCTCCGCCGGGCGGATTTGCAGTCATACGAGTGCGAGGAACGCGCGCCGATCAGCGTTGAGCACAACGGAAACACCATCTACGCCCAGCCTCCGGTTTCGCAGGGATGCGCCTTGCTGGAGGAAATCCGCATCCTCGACGACACGAACTGGGCGCACTTCGATCCGGCCTCGCCGGAAGCAATTGTCCTGATGGTTGGCGCGAAGCGACTGGCCTTTGCCGATCTCCGCCGTTTCATCGCCGACCCGGCGGTGGGGGAGTGTCTGGATGGCGACATGCTCTCGGATCGCCACATCGAATCGAGGCGCCGGGAGTTGCTCGCGGGACTGCCCGTCGAAGAACCCAGCGCGGTGGAGATAGACTCGGCCGACACCAGTTGTCTTGTGGCCGCCGACGCAGGGGGCAATGAGATCACGTTCATACAGAGCGTGGCAGCCTACTGGGGTTCGCAGGTCGTGGTTCCTGGAACAGGCGTCTTGTTGAACAATCGAATGAACGGTTTCTCCAGCGATCCGTCGTCTCGCAACGCGCCGGCGCCGGGTAAGCGGCCCCTCCATACGCTCATGACTTACTTCGTGGAGGATCACGGTTCCACAAGACTATTTGGCGCGAGCATGGGCGGTGGTTATCAGCCCCAGACAAGCCTCCAATTTCTGAACTGCGTTCTAAATCACGGGATGGACCCGCAGCAGGCCATCGACTTCCCGCGCTGGGGCCATGCCGAGAACACCGATCGCACGTTCATGGAGTCGAGGTTACCAGCGGACGTACGCCGCCATTTCGTGGAATCGTGCGGTTCGGTGGATGTGATTCCGGCTTGGGGGGCGGGGACGCGTACGGTCGCAATCGAGAAGTCAGACGATGGCCGCGCCTATCTCGCGGCCTGCGATCAGAGGTGGGACGGCTCGGCCGCGGCGCTTTGATTTCTCATGGCGTGCCGAAACGAACCATCTGGACGGCGATCGCGTCGGGTGCCATGGTCTTACGCGCCCCAGGTCGGCAGGAAATCGGTTGCGGGATCGTCGGTGACGCGGCCAAGATCGGAACCGTCCGCCAGGATCGTGTAGATCTCCCAGTTCGCGTCGCGGAAACTGGCAAACGCGATCGTCGTCCCGTCAGGCGACCAGGTTGGGTTCACGTCGGCCGCCGGGTTTTTCGTCAACCTCAGTTCGTTGCCCCCGTTCGCGTCGGCAATGAACACCTCGAAGTTATCGTCGACGTAGCGCGCAAACGCGATCTGGCTGCCATCGGGGGACCAGACGGGGTCCGTACCAGGTCCCAGTTGTTTTTGCAGCACTCCATCGATCGGTCTGCCGTCGACCCGCATGACCCCCAGCACTCCGGATAGTTCGTAAAGCACCATCTGACCGTCGGGCGACCATGCCGGGTAGCAATACGATCCCGCGATGTTCGAAATCCGCCGCGAATCGGAGCCGTCGGAATTCATCAGGTACAGGGCGAATTGACCACCCTCACGATCGCTCACGTAAAGGACCTGCGAGCCGTCCGGCGAGAGCCAAGGTTCCCAGTCGATGCCGGGTTGGTCCGTAAGCTGGACCAATCCGCCTCCATCCGCGTCGGCGATAAATACCTCGTACGAGCCGTTCACCATGGCGCCGAAGGCGAGCTTGGACCCGTCGGATGACCAGCTTGGCCGTCCATACACCAGCCCCAGGTCGGTTATGCGGCGGATATCGCTCCCATCAGGCGCCATTACGTTCAGATCCCATTGACCGCCCCTGTCGCTGACGAAGGCGATGGTTCCAGTCGATCCGGCCGGCGTTCGCGCCGCTTCGGGAGTCATTGCGTCCGCCGGGATCATGCCCGCCTGCATGAAGTGTTTTCCCGCGTCGGCGAGAAGCACCCGACCGACCGGATTTACGGACGTATCGACCGACCACTCGAAAAAGACGGCGCGCTGAGCACGCAGCACCCGCACGCCGAAACGGTTCACACCTACAACGGGCAAGCCGTAGAGGTCGAGCCAGCGCGGTTGCGCGAACCAGGCCTGACGAATGGCTCCGGCGTCATCCAAGAGGGCTATCTGCTCCGCGTTGAGTTCGGCGATGCCCCCGGGGGAATCGCCGGGATTTGGTGTGGTGGGAGGCACGCCGTGTGTGGCTTCCAACCAGGCGTTAAATCCAGCCCTGGCCAGTTCATCGTAGATGTTCAGGAACGTGACGCTCCCGCCATCGATCGACTGCATCACCGCTCGTTGAAACGCCTGATAGGTAACGCCTGCGACTGTCCATCGATGTGAAATCGGTTGACCGATATGCTCTACACCCCCGATCTCGCGAAGAGTCGACCAGAAGGCGATATCCTCCGTATCCGTCACCGAATAGCCCCGACCATCGCCTCCGCCCGTCTCGGGGAAAAATCGCCCTCCGGCGACCGCATAGTCTTGAGGCGCCTCCGCTATCGCTGCGGGAGCGGACGTTGAGACAAGCATGGCGCCGATCAGCAACGCCGGAAGCAGACGCGACCGGAAGAACCGGCCGAGCTTCGTCCTGCCATTCATCAATCAGCCGTATCCTCAGACAGTTATTTGAGAGGTGGCGGAATCAATCAGTTTGATCGAATCGAATCGCATTCCAAGGCCCGCCATGACGTATTCCGCCGTATTCGTGCAAGAGCCGGGGATTGAATTGGTGTTATCAGACGCTAAGATCAGCGGTCCGCGAGTCAATGCGCCCCGAACTTGGTGAAGGAACCTCCAGGATGAGTCGCGAGTCGATCGTCGAGTAGACGGGTATCGGTCTGTTCCGCGCTGGTGTTGCGATAGTTTATCTGTAATGTGGACTCGGGGGCGGGCGGCGGGCCCCAGGATCCGCAGATCGCATCTCGACGGTTCGTACGCACCCCCGTCACAATCGCTGAAGCAAATGACTTGCAAACCGCCCGTCGAGAGTGGAATGTCCTGCTTGTTGCAGGCTTTGGCGGATGCCACAATCCGTCACATTGCGACACCGGCGATAAATCAGCGATCTCATCTGAGGGCGGGTCCGCGACGGAAAGCACGTTCGTGAAAACGCCTACCCGCTCATTCCTTCTGGGCATGCTGCCGATTTCCGTCGGCCTCCTGGCCTTCTACTGGATCAGCGCAGTGACGACCGTCGGAGGGGGAAACTGGGGGGAGTTCCAGACTTTCGGATATCAGGGCGGCATCCCGCATTCGCCTGGATTCCCGCTTCTCACCGCCAGCATCTATTTCGGCACTCATCTGCTGAAGTTTCTGGAGCCGACCCACGCCGCCAACGTCGTGAATGGAACATTCGCGGCCGCGGCGGGCGTCCTGCTGTTTGCGGCGGCCTGGAAGCTCTCAGGCTCTTGGATGGCCGCGTTACTTACAACGACGGTGTTCGCTACCGGCTACAGCGTCTGGGAGCATGCTGTCCAGGCCGAGATGATGAGCTTGCAGGCGGCGCTGGTGCTCGGGGTCGTTGTAACGCTCCTTCGCTACGACTCGCGCCCTTCCGCGTCCCGCCTTGCCCTGGTTGCCTTCGCTACCGGACTGTCCCTCACGAACCACGGAATCAGCCTCTTCATGGTTCCGGCGACGGTGGGGTTCATTGCTCTGAAGCCCTACCGGGGTCTGCTCAGGCCCAAAAGCGCTTTCTTGTCCTTGGGGGCCTTCTTGCTGGGCCTGCTGCCGTGGCTTTACTTCCTTAGGGCGCTTTTCATGGACGTCACGATATCCCGGCCGGAGAACTGGCGGCGCATCAGTTTCGATGAAGCCGTCTATCTCGTTGTGCGCAAGCCTTTGCTGTGGGTCTCCAGCACCGACGCCGTTGAAAACCCCCTGGCAGAGGGAAGTCAGGCGATCCTGGCGGAG
The DNA here is from genome assembly GCA_963663595.2 of Chloroflexota bacterium. Taxonomy (GTDB): domain Bacteria; phylum Chloroflexota; class UBA11872; order UBA11872; family VXNJ01. The sequence goes on from CAXXGZ010000003.1 coordinate 2,384,641, forward strand.
TGGCCCCCGCTTCGCGCACGACGCGCTGCGCGAATTCGGATGGATATGGGTGGGCGCCGCCGGTCTAGGGTGGCTCCTGCTGGTCGCGAACCCGGTCTCGGCTTGCGGCCTGGTGCCTCTGGACGGCCGCCACCACCCTGTGGTTCGCGCTGTCCACAAGTCCGCTGCTGGGACGTTGATCGGTACTTCGTCGTCATCTACTGCGTAGCGGCAATCTGCCTCGCCGTGACCCTCGGATTCGCTCTCCGGCTCGTACGGAGGCTCGCGCGCGGACTCCGGGGAACGCGTCCGGCGAGGATGGTCATGCCGATGGCACTTTCAATTCTGCTGGTGATCGCGGGCCTGCGCGCGTGGGAACAGCTCTCGGGCCCCACCGCCCTCAATATCCAGCGTCACAGAGAGAATGCGGAGGAGCAATACATCCTTGGCGAGGGAATCGTGCGTCATTCCGCTCCCAACAGCGTGTTCATGACCAACTGGACGTCGTCGTGGTATCCACGGTACGTGATATACGTCAAAGGGCTGAACACGGGCCTGGAGGTCAAGACGACCGACTACTGGACGATGGGGATCGAGCAGGCGGACAAAATCCTGGGAGTGGGCGGCGCCTGTACCTACAGCGGAGCAGGGAAGACTACGAGAGCCGCTACCGGGTCTTGAGCGTGGAAGGCGTATTCTTCGAGGTCGTGCCTCGGGAGTGACCGCGTACGGCGCCCACGACCGCGAGTTGCTGAGGGGGTTCATACATGTCCTGGGTGAGATTCTCGCCGGTTGAAGACGAACCGATCGGCCGCGACGATCTGAATCGAATGGAACGGTCGCGGGTATCGACTGGAATCAGGGCCCGATGAACACTTGCGTTGTGGGTGATACGAATGTCGGTAACGGGCTGGGCGGGTTGTCAGCATCGGGATACCGAGCCTCGACTCGAACGCGGTTGCCTATGCGTAATTGAAGCCGGGCATGATCATGGGCAGCGGAAACCCCGACGCCAGGAACGAGCCAAGCGGACCGGCGGGCAATTCGCCAGCTTCCCACCCCGGTTCGAACACCAGCCTGAGCAGGTCGGCCTCGCTGTTGATGTCCAGACGCTCGCCGTTGAGTTGAAACGCGCAGCCCCCTACTCGGTTCACCGCCCTTAACGACAAAGCCGCCTCCGAGCTTGCGCGTTCAGCGAGCAGCGGCCGAAGTCTGTCTACGAATCGCTCGGGATCGAGCAGCTTGAACGTTCCTGATTCAGGTTTGTCTACACGAGCAAGTCCACGCCGTTCACAAGCGTCACTCAGATCTTCGTGTGCGCCAGGCACGGCCAGGTCGAAAGACTCAGTTCCTTGGTCCCGCCGCCAACGTCGCCGCCAGGTCTATGGTCGCCTCGGGATCCCCTGCCGTTTCGCTCGCCTCAAGCGTGAGAACTCCATCACGGCGCCGCATCAGCGCACTCAAATAGGCGGTGATTCGGTCCCCAGCCTCGGCCACGAGAGTACGTCCGGGCCCCGCCCGTACCTGGATCCTGAACGCCGCCAGGGTAGCTCGGAAATCCTCCAGAGGACGGCGGAAGCGAACCGGCTTTTGAACGTATAGCCGAGCCATGGCCTCGACATCCTCATCGTCCGCATCCCGCCAAGCGAGTCCGGGCGGAGGATTGACCGCAGGTACGGCGTAATGCCCGACCTGCCCCGCCGGCTCGTAATTCATTCTTCCGTATAGTCCGCGACCGCCGGATACGATCACGAGATCCACGCCCTCGGCTCGCATATGCCTCTCGGAGTCGTGCATCAGAAGCGTGGCGAGTCCCTTTCCGCGATGTTCCTCATACGTGCATACGGAGCCGATACTTCCGAT